>NZ_LZNS01000001.1:3857655-4134889 GCF_001984575.1 Streptomyces sp. MP131-18
GGTCATGATCGGCGGCCAGTCATTCACGGTCTTCGATATGGCGGCCATGGGGCCGGGGCGCAAACGGCTGGACTTCGCGTCCGGGGAGTCGTTCGTCATGGGCCGGACGACGGTCCTGTGGGCGGCCCGCCGGGTCTCCCCCCGGCTGCGGCGCCGCTAGCGCAGGGGCGCGGGAGGGGCGCGCGTCGGCTTGTGTGCATGGCTGGCACGCCCCCAAAGTTACCCACAGGGCACCTGTGGACAACGGCCCGCGGCTCGCGAACGGACGAACGCGCAGCGCTCTGACCAGGGGTTCTTTGAAAGGGACAACTTGTCACTTTCAAAAAGCGAGTTATCCACAGGCAGCCGTTCGGCCGCCTCCCGTGACCGTATGACTATCCCCGTCGTTGGGCAGGGTGCGCGGAGGCGACTGGAGTACGAGACGTCGAGGGTTCGTGAAGTGGTGGTAGCCGGCGGCGGCGAGTCCGCGCCGGTAGTGCAGTGAGTGGCGCGTAGGGCAGATCTCCGCTCCTGGGCCCTGGATACGGGCGAATCCCACCATGCCCGTACGAGACCGGAAGGGGTCTCTCCGTCATGCACGAAGAACAAGTGCTGCTGGAGTCGCGCACACTGCGCGACCGTTACACAGAGCAAGTGGAAGTGCTCGACAAGGTCAAGGCACTCGCACTGCTGCCCGATGGACTGCACGTGACGACGGAGGCCGTGGCGGCCTACTTCGTTATCCACAGGTCGGTCATCCGCAAGGTCGTCGAGCGCCACCGGGAGGAGCTGAGCGAGAACGGCCTGACCGTGCTCCGGGGCTCTGACCTGCAAGTATTTGAGAGTGACAACATGTCACTCTCAAAGCAGAGTTATCCACAGGGCAGGGCCCATCTCACCCTCTACACCCGCCGGACGGTGCTCAACATCGCGATGCTGCTGCGCGACAGCGCCGTGGCGCGGCGGGTGCGGAGGTACCTGCTCGACGCGGAGGAGACCGGCATGCGTCCGGGCGGTGACGTCTCGCGGGCCGTTCGGGAAATCGGTGGCGTGCTGGCCGAGTTGGGGCCGGTTATCCACAGGATGTCCGTTCGACTGGAGCGTGTGGAAAGGCGTGTGGACAACACGGAGCGTGTCGTCTGCGCGATGAGCGAGCGCCTCGCCACCCTCCAGGAACGCCGGCTTCCGTAACAGCCGGTCACCGGCCCCGGCCATCCGGCCGGGGCCGGGCCGGGTCCCGGCATTCCGCCCGGCGCTCCAGCGCCGGGCGGATTCTGTTGACCCCGTTGCCCGCGGCGGCCTACAATTTCCATTGTTTTTCCCGGAATTCAGAGACGATCCGGCCGGCGCGCTCACACCCGGAGGACCAGGTGGCGCTACGAGATGTAATCAACGAAAATGACGAAGTCATCGGCCAGGCCGAGAAGGAGGAGATCCAGCAGAAAAAGCTGATCTGCCGGGTCGCGTTCGTCATCATCGTCAACTCTGCGCAGGAGCTCCTCCTCCAGCAGCGTTCCGCCCGCAAGAAGGCGTACCCCCTCTACTGGTCCGGCGCCGCGGCCGGCCATGTGCACAGCGGCGAGACGTACGAACAGGCGGCGGCACGGGAGTTGAAGGAGGAGCTGGGCGTCACCGCCCCCCTCCGCTATCTGGGCAAGCACTTCTCGGCGGAGGACAGGGAGATGGTGGCCTCGTTCCTCGCCTTTCACGACGGCCCCTACAACATCGAGCGTCATGAGATCGAGAAAATCGACTTCTTCACTCTCGAACGCTTGCGGCAGGAGATGCCCGGCATGAAAGTCACCAGCTTCCTGGAAAGGGCGCTGCCGCTCATCGACGGGAAGCTCGGCTAGGTCGCGGGCCGACGCGCGCCGCGCGAGGGCTGCGCCGGTTTCAGCGCCACCATCTTGATGTGGCTGTGCGCGTGCGTCTCCATGTCCTGGTGGGCTACTTCGAGGCGGTTCCGCTCGTAGTAGTGCAGCAGTTTGTCCCAGTCGCGGTACGCATGCGTGATGGCGCCGTCCTCGTCGTCGGGGAACGTGGGCACGACCTGGTGGCCGGGCGGGACGGGCGTGAAGGTGCTCCACGAGGAGACGGCATGGCACCCGCCGGGCGCGGTCATCTCCTGTATGCGGGCGATCAGTTGCTCCTTGGCCGCCACGTAGTGGAGCAGGCCGTTGCACACGACGAGGTCGTAACCGCCGGCGGAGTCGAAGGCCAGCGCATCGGTTCGGTGCACGGTCACCCGGGCACCGGCCTCGTACGCGAACCGCTCGATCTTCTTCGCCCCGACGTCGCTGATCTCCACCGCGTCGACCTCCCAGCCCAGCAGCGCCATGCGGATGGCGTCCGTACCCTCGCCGCTGCCCAGGTCCAGGGCCCGCCCCGGCGGCAGCCCGCGGACATGGCGCAGGACGACCTGCGTGATCAGCGAGGCCGGGTGGTCGGCCGGATCGGCGGAGTACCGCCGCTGTTTCCGCCACCAGTACCGTTCCGTCGCGCCATAGGCCGCGTCGAAGAATTCCCTGACTTCCATCCGGAGCGTTCCTCTCACACCTCGATCGGCAGGGCGGTCACCATGTCCTCGCTCTCATAGCACGACTTGAGGTCGAGGACGGCCCGCCGCCGCACGGGGTCGTCGGCGAGCTCGGAGAGCACGCGGGCGGCGGATGCCACGCCGACCGCGGCGTACACGGGAAGAATGTCGGTGAAGAAGCTGCGGTACTGGAGCCCGGCGAGTCCGGCCAGGTGCAGCTCGCGCCCGGCCGAGTAGCGGCTGAGCTCCGACGCGTCCACGAGGGGCCGCAGCTCGTCGGCGAGCTGCTGCCGCGCACGCTCCCGCGGCGGGCATTCCGCGACGCGTTCCGCGAGCGCCGCGTGACCGTGCAGGAGCAGGTTCAGCGAGGCGATTCTCCCGGCGATGGCCCGCTGGGCGGCCGTGAGGTGCTCGTCGGTGAGAGCGAGCACCGCATTGCCCAGCACCTGGTGCTCGCGGACCCGCAGCAGGTCCCCGACCGTCCACGCATGCATCTGAACGCTCGGCACGAATCCCGTCTCCGCGGACAATTCTGTCTCGAATATGTAGAAGTACAGATTCTCCTTGTCCGGATAGTAGAACGGCACCGTGCCCGTGAGGCGCGGCGCGCCCCTGGGATGGTGCACGCCCAATTCGTCGATGAGTTCGCGGCGGACCGCGGCTTCCGCCGTGTCCCGTCCGAGCAGAAAATGCGACGGTGCACGGCCCGAGTCCGCGCGGTCGCGTGTACCGTGATCCCGCTGGTTGATGTACCCGCTCAGGTGGGAGACCTTACCCAGCTCCCGCGTCGAATTCTTCGGGGTGTTTATTTCGAGCAGCGGCTCGACCTGATCCTCGCGCCTGCGCCAGGTGATGACGATGACAGCGGGCAGCCAGTCGTGGGTGTTCTGGTGGGGAATCATGACGCCCCTGCGAAACCGTGCGCCGTAGCACGAGAAACTCCCGCCGTCCCAGGTGGGGCGCCCCACGAGCACGACCTCGTGGTCCTCTTCGCCGTGCTCCACGATCTCGTTGAATATCGACTCGAAGCGCTGATCGGGCAGGTCCTCGAATTCCACGCGGGGTGCTTCCGGGCCTGCCAGGTGGGAGGGGGAGGCGGCCAGCTGGACGAAGACGCGGCCGTCACCCATGCGCAGGACCGCGCCCTGCAGCGGCATCAGCCCGCGGTGCGCGTACACCTTCCAGCGCCCGGGAACACCGCGCCGCAGGAGCAGCGACATCACCGTCCGTCGTGCGAGTGCCGCGCGCTGCCTGCGTTCCCGCGCCGCCGCCTCCGGGTCGGGGAACTGGGCCGTGAGATCGTCCCGCACGAGGTGGAGCAGATCGTCGGTCAGGAAGACGACGCAGAGCTCGTCCCAGAACGCTGCCTCCCCGTACCGCTCGCGCTTGCGCAGCAGCGCCCGCTCCAGCAGCTCCGCCAGGTCACGGTGGACGGGGTCGACAATGACCACCCGCACGGCGTCGGCGAGCCGGTCGAGGAGGAGCCCAGGACCCACGGCGGTGTGCACGGCACGGCCGCCCGCCTCGGGAGCGGGGCCGGGCAGGGGAACCGGTACGGCGCCTTCCGCCTGCGGAGCAGGGGCCGGCGCGCGGTCCGGTTCTGGCGCCGGGGCTCGGGCGGCCAAAGCGGCCAGGATCTCCTCGGCCACCTGCTCGCAGATGGTCACCTCGTAGGTCTTCCGGAAATGGTCCGTCGTCACCCCGCACTGCTCGGCGGCCTTCTTCCGCCTTTGCTGCGCCGGCCAGGCGCGGGTCCCGGGAGCGAGACCGAAGGTGTACTCGGCGGCATCACCGAGTTCGCCGCCGCCGATGCCGGACACCGCCATTCTGAGCAGATTTTCGATGGCGGTCTGCGACGAAGGCGTTGCCGAGGGAACGAGGCCGCTCAGCCGCGCGGCCTTTTCCAGAGCGTCGAATCGGTGTCTGCGGACTTGGGTGAGCCCCTTTTCCCGCAGTTTCTTCAGGTCGGCGACAAGCCGGGGGTAGTCCGGCCCCCTCGATTCCTCCGGCATATCCCGATGGTCCCCGAATCACCACCGGGTGACAACCGGGTGACGCCGCATCAGGCGTGTTTCGATCGAAGTCGGCGCCTTCCTTTCCACTTGCAGAGAAGGGGATCAAGACCAGATGTCCAGGGAACTCTCAGGTCTCGTCCTGCGGTACGCCGCCCGCACCGTCGTCTGGTACCAGGCCGGCGCCGAACCGGCACACCTGCTGGTGACAGGGCTGTTCGAGCTGGCCGTGCTGCTCCTCCGGCGCCGCGCGCGGGGCGCGCCGCCCGGACCGGGCGGCGCACCGCCCGCATCCGCCGCGGACCGGGACGCAGGCACCGCCCGGTGAACCGGCCGGGCGGGCGGCCCGCACCGGACCGCCCGCCCGGCTACCCGGCCATCCGGCCATCGGCCGGACAGGGCCTAGGTCCTGTCCTGTCGATCTTGTCGGATAAGCCCGCGGCGTCAGATGCGGTGCATCGCAAGGCGCCGGATCGCAGCTCATACCTGTCCGTATTCGCGCGATTCGGTAACGCAGCGAGGTGACGTAGCTGGCGTCGCGGGCCCGGCAAGATCGGCCGGACAGGGCCTAGTCGTCGCCCGCCACCTTCAGGCTTCGCAGGCGTTCGCCCGCGTACCAGGTGCCGAGCACTGTGGCGACCACGAGGAGGATCATCGCGGTGGGCAGGGCGACGTCGGAGGAGATGTCGGCGCCGTCGGCGGCGATGCGCTCGGCCAGGGAGAGCGACCACTGCTGGATGGACAGCACGCGGGCGCCGGGGACGAGGTTGCCGAAGAGTGCCTCCCAGACCATGGCGTAGATCAGGCCGAGGACCACCGCGTTCCGCGAAAGGGTGCCGAGCAGCAGGAAGACCGCGCTGTAGGCGACGGAGGCGACGATGGCGGCCACGGTGAACGCGGTGGCGATCTGCTGGCTGTTGCCGTTGAGGATGATGCCGGCGATCAGGATGGGCACGACCGTGAACGCGAGGGAGACGCCGATCGCCACGAACAGTTTGGTGGTGACGATGGTCCGCCGGTTCAGCGGCTTGGACAGCAGGTAGACGATGGACCCGTCGTCGATCTCCGGGGCGATGGCGCCCGTGCCCGCGATGACGCCGATCAGCGGGACCAGGGTGGCGAGCGCGAGGCCGCCGAGGATCTCGGTCGCGGCCCGGTCGTCGACGCCGGCGAACGCGCGCACGGCGACGGCGATGACCAGCAGCAGGGCGGGCAGCGCGCAGAGGATCAGGGCGCGGCGGCGCCCGAGCAGGGCACGGTAGGTGAGCCGGGCGACGGTGTGGTTGTACAGCATCGTGTCGAGTCCTTAACGGCTGACCAGGTAGGAGAAGACGCTTTCCAGCGACTCGTCGGACGGGGAGACCGTCAGCAGCCGGATGCCGTGGTCCTTTGCCAGCCGGGGCAGTTGGGTGGTGAAGCGGCCGAAGTCGACGGCCTGTACGCGCAGTGCGTTCTCCGCCGTGTCGAACTCGATGCCGCTGGTGGACCTGTCGGCGATCAGCGCGGCGGCCAGGGCCCGGTCGTCGCTGGAACGCACCAGGTAGCGGTGCGGCCGGTCGGTCATCAGGCGGCGGATCTTGCGGTAGTCGCCGGAGGCCGCGTGGCGACCGGCGACGATGACCTCGATGTGGGTGGCGAGCTGTTCGACCTCTTCGAGGATGTGCGAGGAGAACAGCACGGTGCGGCCGTCGTTCCCCATCTTGCGCAGCAGCTCCATCAGGTGCATGCGCTGGCGCGGGTCCATGCCGTTGAACGGCTCGTCGAGCAGCAGCACGGACGGCTCGTGGACGAGGGCGGAGGCCATTTTGACGCGCTGGCGCATGCCCTTGCTGTAGGTGGCGATGCGGCGGTCGGCGGCGTGCGCCATGTCCACCGTGTCCAGGGCGGCGCGGGCGGCCGAGCCCGGGTCGGCCAGGCCGTGCAGCTCCGCGTTGGCCAGGACGAACTCGCCGCCGGTGAGGTAGTCGTACATGCCCTCGCGTTCGGGGACCAGGCCGATCTCGCTGTAGACCGGCGCGTTGCGCCAGATCGTGCGGTCGTCGAGGGTGACGGTGCCCGAGGAGGGGGCGAGGAAGCCGCTCATCATGTGGATGAGGGTGGACTTGCCGGCGCCGTTGGGGCCGAGCAGCCCGGTGACGCCGGGCGCGATCTCCATGGTGACGTCGTTGACGGCGACGACGTTGCCGAACCAGCGGGAGGTCTTGGTGATGCGGATGGTGGTCACTTAGCCCGCCTTCCGGTAGCGGCGCGTCAGCAGGAAGTAGCACAGCGCGATGATGGCGGCGATGACCACGACGTACGCGGCGCCCGCCGCGTTGGTGAGCATCTGGTCGCCGGGGAACTCCAGCTCGCCGCCGAGGAATTTGGCCTGAAAGCCCTCAAGCAGGGAGCCGGGCGAGAACAGCCCGATCCAGCCCACCGCGTCGGGGCTGCCCTGCTCGTCCGCGACGACCATGAGGGAGATCACGGCGAAGTACGGGATGGTGAGCACCGAGATGATCGCGGCGACGCCGAAGCCGCGCCGGGGGGTCATCGAGGCGATCAGCAGGCCGATGGCGGCGTGCAGCACGGCGAACACCGCGGTGGCGACCAGGCCGCGGGCGAACGCGGTGGTCTGGTCCGCGAAGTCCAGCTTGGCGAGGAGGCTGCCGACGTAGGAGATGAGCAGCGGAATGCCGACGAAGAGGAACAGCGAAGCGGTCAGCGAGGCGAACTTGGCGATCACGTAGTCGCCGCGTTCGATCGGGCGGGAGAAGTACAGCGGGATCGTCTTGTACCGCAGGTCGAGCGACACCATCTGCGGCGCGGCGAGCGCGAGATAGAGGCCGAAGATCGGCTGCATGAACACGCCGTAGGCGGTGTACTCGATCGGCAGCTCGTCCCGCCCCGTGGTCATCACGACCGCGACCATCACCACCGCGGGAGCGCACATGATCACGAACAGGCCGATGGGCAGCATCTTGGAGCGCGCGGAACGGCCGAGCCCGTAGGCGCCGCGGAGCGAGTGGACGAACAGGGAGCACCGGGCGTACATGGCGCCGAGCCGCTCGCCCTCGTAGCGGCGGTAGCCGATGTCGTGGATGCGTGCGTCGGGCGCTGGGGGGGCAGTCATGAGCGGACCTCTTCCCGGCCGTCCTGGAAGACCTCGGCGATGCGGTGGCGGCGCTGTTCCATGCGGATGAGCCCGAGGCCCAGGTCCGCGACGACGTCGCGGACGGCATCGTGCACCACGTCCTGCACCGCCTCCTGCGCGGCTTCGGGTCCGGGGCCGGCCGCCGGGGCGGGCTCGGGGGCGTCGATGTGCACGATGTGGCCGGTGCCCGCGGTGGCCGTGAGGCCGCGGGCGGCGAGCGCGTCCAGCAGGGCCCTGGTGCCGTCCGGGTGGGTGTCGCTGTCGGTGACCTCGACCGCCAGGGAGGCGGTCGCCTCGGTGAAGCCGGCGATGCTCTGGGCGCGCAGCAGCTTCCCGCCGTCGATGACGACGACGTGGTCGCTGATGCGCTCCAGCTCGCCCAGCAGGTGCGAGGTGACGAGCACCGATATGCCGAACTCGGCGTGGATGCGGCGGATCAGCCCGAGCATCTCGTCCCGCCCCGCGGGGTCGAGGCCGTTCGTCGGCTCGTCGAGCAGCACCAGCTTCGGGTCGTGCACGAGCGCCTGGGCGAGCTTCACCCGCTGCTTCATGCCGGTGGAGTAGCCGCCCATCGGCCGGTACCGCTCCTCGTACAGCCCGACGTGCCGCAACGTGTCGGCGGTCCGCTCGCGGGCCGAGGTACGCGGCAGCCCCGACATGCGGGCCATGTGCACGACGAACTCGGTCGCCGAGACGTCCGGTGGCAGGCAGTCGTGCTCGGGCATGTAGCCGACCTGCTCCCTGATGGCGCCGCCCTCGTGCGCGGCATTTCTGCCGAGCACGGTGGCGGTGCCGTCGCTGGCCGGGGCCAGTCCCAGGAGGATCTTGATCAAGGTCGACTTTCCGGCCCCGTTGGCACCCACAAGACCGGTCACACCCGGCCCGATGTCCACGGTCAGCCGGTCCAGCGCGGTCACCCTCGGGTACCGCTTGGTCAGGCTCTCGGTCTGAATCACGCTCACCCGGGTGACGCTAGTGTCTTTGTGCGGGAGCGCGCGTCACACTTTGGTAGGGCAGTGGCGAACTTTGGTAGGGCCCTGCCCCGGGTCGATCCCCTAGGGGAGAGTCACTCGGCCCGCAGGAAGGCGCTGGTCGTCACCTTGCCGATCTTCGTCAGCCGGGTGCTGCCGCTCGCGAGGTGCTCGTCGGTGGCCTCCTTCACGCCCGGCCACACGTGGTCGTCGTAGTCGTCGATGACCACGACCGCGCCCGGCGCGGCGAGCTCCTCGACCCACTCCAGGTCCGCCTTGACGCCCTTCGCCGAGTGGTCGCCGTCCACGACGATGACACCGAACTTGCCGCCGGCGAGCGACGCGTGGATGTCCGCGTCCGTGGAGTAGCCGCGCAGCAGCCGCACGCGGTCCGGCAGCACCCCGGCGAAGTGGAGGTTGGCGCGGACGATCTCCTCGTTGATCGGCGTGGCGGAGGCGTCCGCGGTGATCTCCATGCCCTCCTGGAGCTGCACCGGGGCGATCGGGTCGACGATCGTCAGCTGGTACGGGATGCCGGCCCGCAGCATCTGGCGCGCGAGGCAGCCCGCGAACAGCCCGTACAGGGTGCCGATCTCCAGCACGTCCCCGTTCGGCGGCTTCAGCAGCGGGGTCGTGGCCAGCTTCCCCAGGATGTTGGAGGTGCCGCCGGCGAGCCGCCCGACCCCCCGGTTCTCGACCTCGACCAGGGTGCGGTACGCCTGGATGACGGCACGGCGCGCATGCTTTTCACCGGTGACCTCGCCGACCTGCTTGGCCACGGCGCCGAGCTGGGCGGGCCCCGGGTGGCGGTTGAAGCGGCGGCCGTCACTGCCGAGGAGCAGCTCGATGCTGTGCTGCTGCTCCTTGAGGCGCTTCAGCTCGTCCTTGGTATCGCGCAGCTCCTTGCGTACCTTCCGGTCGATGCGCTGGTCGATACGCCTGAGGACAGGGCGAGCGGTTCTGCGGAGGAGACTCATGGTCCGACGCTAATGCGCGCCGGGCCATTCGGCTATCACATCATCCGAACGGAACAAGGCCCTGGAACACTTTTCACCCGGCGTTCAACTTCGCCGAAGATCACGGACGTTGATCATCCACGCGGCGGTCGGCCGTCACCCGGCCAGCTGCGGCAGGCCCTCGGTGACGACCCGCTCGAAAACGTCCAGGTCGGCGGCGAACACCGAGTCCGGGATCGGCCAGTGCAGCACCAGCTCGGTGAAGCCGAGATCGGCGCACGCACCGGCGTAGTCGACGAACGCGGCGACCGAGGCCAGCGGGTCGATGCCCGGCGGGGTGCTGCTGGCGTCGAGCAGGACCTTGCCGAGCCCGGCGGGCTCGCGGCCCGCCTCCTCGCACACGCCCTCCAGGTGCTCGATCTGCCGCGCGAGTCCGGCCATGAAGTCGGCCGCGGAGCCGTCGAACGTCCGCGGATCGCCCGTCGTCACCCATGCCTGCCCGTGCCGGGCGGCCAGCCGCAGCCCGCGCCGACCGGTCGCCGCCACCGCGAACGGCAACCGGGGCCGCTGCACGCAGCCGGGCACCGTGCGCACCTCGTGCGCCGAGTAGAACTCGCCCCGGTAGGAGATGCCGCCGCTGCCGCCCTCGCTCAGCAGCCGGTCGAGCAGCCGGACGAACTCCTCGAACCGGTCGGCCCGCTCCCGCGGCGGCCACGCCTCGTTCCCCAGCGCCGTCGCGTCGAAGCCGGTGCCGCCGGAGCCGATGCCGAGGGTGACCCGCCCCTGCGCCACGTCGTCCAGCGTGATCAGCTCCTTGGCCAGCGTGACCGGATGCCGGAAGTTCGGCGAGGTGACCATCGTGCCCAGGCGCATCCGCTCGGTGACCGCGGCGGCGGCCGTCAGCGTCGGCAGCGCGCCGAACCAGGTGCGGTCGCGGAAGCTGCGCCACGAGAGGTGGTCATAGGTGTAGGCGGCGTGGAAGCCCAGCTCCTCGGCGCGCTGCCAGATCCTTCTGCCCTCCTGGGACCAGCGGTGGACCGGCAGGATCACGGTGGAGAGCCGCAGCGGAAGCTCGGGAGAGGCAGCCATGGGCAGCAAGCGTAGGCCCTTTCCGGCCAGTGTTCCGCCGCTTCACGAAGCACGCCGGGGCGCGGGCACAGCTGAGTGCTCCTCCGCACGCATGTGCGCGCATATGCTGGTGGATTGTGCCCCCTCCCACTCCGCCTTCCCCTCCCTCTCCCCGCCTCATCGCCACCGACCTCGACGGCACCCTGCTGCGCAACGACAAGACCGTCTCCCCCCGCACCGTCGCCGCCCTCGCCGCGGCGGAGCGCGCCGGAATCCACGTCATCTTCGTCACCGGCAGGCCCGCACGCTGGATGGGCGTGGTCAGCGCGCACGTACACGGCCACGGCCTGGCCATCTGCGGGAACGGTGCGGCCGTCGCCGACCTGCACCGCGGCGGCGAGCTGGTCGAGACCCGCCCGCTCGCCCCGGAGAACGCGCTGGCGGTCGTGCACGCGCTGCGCCGGGCCGCGCCCGGCGTGAGCTTCGCCGTCGAACGCACCGGCGGCATCCACCACGAGCCCGCCTACCCTCCGCTGAGCATGGACCCCGCCTCCGAGGTGGCGCCCGTGGAGAAGCTGCTCGCGCCGCCGCAGGACCGCCAGGAGCACCCGGTGCTGAAGCTCCTCGCCCACCACGGCGGCCTCGACCCCGACGAGTTCCTGCGGCTCGGCCGCGAAGCCGCGGGGGAGCACGGCGAGTTCACCCGTTCCAGCCCCACCGCACTGCTGGAGATCAGCGCGCCGGGCGTCAGCAAGGCCAGCACGCTCGCGCAGCGCTGCCGCCGCTACGGCATCAGGCCCGACGAGGTGGTGGCGTTCGGCGACATGCCCAACGACCTGGAGATGCTGGGCTGGGCCGGCACCGGCTACGCCATGGCCAACGCGCATCCCGCGGTGCTCGCGGCGGCGCACCGGCACACCGTCTCCAACGAGGAGGACGGGGTCGCGGTCGTCATCGAGGACCTGCTCGGCCGCACGGCCTGAGCCCGGCCGCCCGCCCCGCCGCCGCGGTCAGTCGCGGTCGGCGCCGCCCTCCGCGGGCGAGGAGAACGTGGGACCTGAGAAGTCCGGGTGCCCGAACCGCGGCCTGGCGCCGTCCCCGCCGTCGGCCGGGCTGGAGAAATCGGGCGAGGAGAACTCCGGCTGCGCCGCGTCCTGATCGTCGTCGGCCGGGCTGGAGAAGTCGGGCGAGGAGAAGTCCGGCGAGGAGAACTCGGTCCTGCCGTAGCGCGGGGCGGCTGACGACCCGCCGCCGCGGCTGGAGAATTCCGGCGAGCTGAAGTCGGGGGAGGAGAACCGCAGCCGGGGGCTGCGCCCCTGCCGCTCGTGGTCGGCCCCCGCGGCGTGCTCCCGCAGGAACGGCGCGATGCCGCGCTCCAGCAGCGCGCGCCGCCACTCCTCGCGGGCGCGGGCCAGCTGGTCCTGCCCGGTGGCGGTGGCGCGGATCGACGTCGCGCCGTTCCGCACGGCGGCGACCACCAGACCGCCGACCGCGACCAGCAGTCCGGCCGCGGCGATCACGGCGAACACCCAGCCGGCACTCCGCATCGGCGCGGCCATCGCGGGCTCGGGGTCGGCGACGCGCAGCGCGTAGCCCAGGAGCAGGAAGACCACCGCGGCGATGGCCGCGAGCACCGGAACCAGCGCGAAGAACACCGTGATCACGCCGCTCCCGCCACCCGGCCCGTCCGGCCCGTCCGGCCCGTCCGGCCGCCCGGACGCGGGCCCGGGCGCGCGGCCCTCGGTCCGCGGCTGGAGGCGCAGCCGCACCAGCCGTTCGTACTCGGGCGCGGCGGCGGCCGTGATCTGTGGCAGCGCGTCGACCGCCAGGCCGCGCAGCGCTTCGATGCGATCCGTGTCGGCGTGCGTGGTGAGCCGGGCCGAACGCAACGCATGGTCCAGGATCTGCTCGTACTCGGTGCGGTCCTCCGGTGACAAGCCGTCAAGGCTGCTCATAGGCGTCCCCCAGATACTTCTCCGGCAGAGAGCTGGTGAGCGGGCCATGATGGTAGAGCCCATCCGGCGTGTTGTGACAGAGAATTACCGGAATCTTCTCAACCTTCAGCCCTGCTCGACAATTACGTCCCCCCTTCCCGCTGACTTCGTTCGCACGCGGGTTGACGCCGAGTTGACCGTGAGGAGAAGACTCCGGATGGGGCTCACTCCGCCAACGGCAGCCGTGCGACCAGGAGTTTGCCCGCCATGGTGACGCCGCCGTCCATCGCGATGGCGAGCGCGTCGGCGTAGACGTGCGGCCCCTCCACGCGTGGTGTGCTGTCCGCCCCGGCCTCGCCCTGGGCGTCCGAGTCGGCCCCGCCGGTCTCGCCGGTGAGGTAGGGAATCGGGCTGTGTCCGTGGACCACGCGCCGCCCGCCGTAGGTGTCGAGCAGCTCCCGCACGGCCTGCGGCCCGCCCTCGTCGCGGAAGGCGAAGCGCTTGGTGAACTTGCGGAACAGGTCCCAGGTCTCCTCCGCGTCATTGCGCTGGAGTGCCTGCCAGATCGCGTCGTTGACGTCGTCGACCGTGCCGCCGTACTCCAGGTAGGCGGTGGTGTCCGAGTGCAGCAGCAGGTGGCCGTCCGCCAGGGCCATCGAGTCCAGCCGCGACATCCACTGGATGTGGTGATCGCGCAGCCGCTCCATGTCCGTCCGCTGCCCGCCGTTGAGCAGCCACGCCGCCTGGAACGTGGCCGTCCCCGCCGCCGAGTCCACCGGGGTGTCGCCGAACCGGCTGGCGCCGAGCAGCAGCAGTTCGTGGTTGCCCAGGAGCGCCTTGCAGTAGCCGCCGGCCGCGGCGGCCTCCGCGGAAAGCCGCATCACCAGATCGATCACGCCGACCCCGTCGGGCCCGCGGTCGGTGAAGTCGCCGAGGAACCACAGGCGCGTCGTGCCCGCGGCCCACCGGTCCTCGGCGTCCGTCAGCCCGGCCTCGCGCAGCGCGACGCGCAGCTCGTCGAGGTATCCGTGCACGTCACCGACGACGTAGAGCGGTCCGGCCCCGTCGATCACGGGCAGGTCGGGCACCGTTGGGGAGTAGACGGCGTCGGGCTCCTCCGAGCCGTCCCGCTCCTCGCCCTGCCACGCATCCGGTCCCTGGCCGGCCCCCTGAGTCATCGACCCCTCCACCACTACGCGCCGCCTCGCCTTCACGACCTGACCGTCCGGCCAGGTCACGGTGCCATTCGCCCATCATAGGAATCCCGGTGCCGGGCGTTGACACACCCGGGGCACCGTCGGCTGCCGGATAACTGTCTACCCGAAACTACTGGTCGACGGCAGGGGGTGTACGAGGGGCTGCCAATGTGGCGTGCGGGAGACGGGGTGCGGGACACCTCGCGCGCTGGGATGAGGCGCGCACGATCAGCTCGGTCGGCATCACCTGGTGGCTGCCCTGTGCCCGGCCGGCGGCCCCCTCGATGGCGTCGATGAGGAGGTGGATGACGGCGGTGCCGATACGGCCCGGCTTCAGCGAGAGCGTGGTGATCGGGGGCTCGGTCGTCGCGTAGACGCCGGACTCGCTGCAGCAGACGAGGAGCAGGTCGTCGGGGACGCGCAGCCCGTAGCGGCGGGCGGCGGCGAGCAGGTCGGTGCCGTTGGGGTCGAAGAGCCCGTACACGGCGTCGGGCCGGTCGGCGCGGGCCAGCAGCCGGTCGGCGGCGACGGCGCTGGCGCACGGGTCGTGCGCGGGGTACGCCTCGTAGACCGGGTCCTGGCGGGCGCGGGCGCACCAGTCGAGGTAGGCGGTGGTGGACAGCCGGGTGTAGGTGTCGGTGCTGGTGCCGGTCAGCAGGCCGATGCGGCGGGCGCCGGCCGCGGCGAGGTGGTCGAGCAGACCGGTGACGGCGGCCTCGTGGTCGTTGTCCACCCAGGCGGTGACGGGCAGGCTGCCGCCCGGCCTGCCGTCGGAGACGACGGGGATGCCCTGGCGGACCAGCTCGGTGACCACCGGGTCGTGGTCGGAGGGGTCGATGACGACGGTGCCGTCGAGCGCCACGTTGGACCACACGTCGAAGTCGCGGCGCTGCGAGGTGGCGGGCAGGATGACGAGCGCGTAGCCGCGGGCGAGGGCGGCGGAGGTGGCGGCGCGGGCCATCTCGGCGAAGTAGGCGAACTCGGTGAAGGTGAACGGCTCCTCGCCGTAGGTGGTGACCGTGAGGCCGATCAGCCCGGATTTCCCGGTCCGCAGGGTGCGTGCGGCGGCCGAGGGCCGGTAGCCGAGGCGGTCGGCGACGGAGCGCACGTGGCGCCGGGTGGTGTCGGGCAGCCGGCCCTTCCCGTTCAGCGCATCGGAGACAGTGGTGATCGAGACACCGGCGGCTGCCGCGACATCGCGGATGCCCGCTCGCCCGCCCGTGCGGCGACCGGTGGCCCGGGTCATCTGATGCTTCGCTGCTGTCATGGCGACCTGATGGTAGGCCCGGAGGAACCGGCGGGCGGCTGGATCAAGACCCGCGTGTGGCAGTACGTTTCTGCAAGGTCATGTGCCCATTTCACCTTGCATACGAAGATCATTCGACCAGATTCGACTCAACAGAACCGATGTGCGAGCGGCTGCTCCGTATGGCCCACGGCCGTTCAACACCGTGGCCGTCACTCTCACGGGTGTAGCGCGCCACGGCGCTCGCCAGGGGCGTGGGCATCGTGGCATGCGCCGTTCGGCGGAGGGCTACGCCGAGACCGGCGTTCCCCATAAAGTGAGGAGGATGAGCACATCTTCTCAGGGACCCGTGGTGCCCGCGGCCTTGGGCCCCCGGCTGCGCGCGGCGCTCGACGGCGTCCCGGTCTACGCCCCCGGCCGGCCCGCAGGCACCGGGCCGCGCTCGTTCAAGCTCTCCTCCAACGAGAATCCGTATCCCCCGCTGCCCGGCGTGCTCGAAGCCGCGGTGGCCGCGGCGGGCTCGTTCAACCGTTACCCGGACATGGCCTGTTCCGCGCTGATCGACGGGCTCGCCGAGCACTACGGGGTGCCGGCCGCGCACGTGGCCGTCGGCACCGGCTCGGTGGGGGTCGCCCAGCAGCTGCTCCAGGCCACGGCAGGACCCGGTGACGAGGTGATGTACGCCTGGCGCTCCTTCGAGGCGTACCCGATCATCACCCGGATCTCCGGCGCGACCCCGGTGCAGGTGCCGCTGACCGCCACCGAGGAGCACGATCTGCCGGCGATGGCGGACGCCATCACGGAACGGACGCGGCTGATCTTCGTCTGCAACCCGAACAACCCGACCGGGGCCGGCATCGGCCGGGCCGCCCTGGAGGCGTTCCTGGCGCGGGTGCCGCCGGATGTGCTGGTGGTCCTTGACGAGGCGTACCGGGAGTTCGTGCGCGATCCGGAGGTGCCCGACGGCCTGGAGATCTACCGGGACCGGCCCAATGTGTGCGTGCTGCGGACCTTCTCCAAGGCGTACGGGCTGGCCGGGCTGCGGGTCGGCTTCGCGGTGGCCCACGAGCCGGTGGCCACGGCGCTGCGCAAGACGGCCGTGCCGTTCGGGGTCAGCCAGATCGCGCAGGACGCGGCGCTCGCCTCGATGCGCGCCGAGGCAGCGCTGCTGGCGCGGGTGGACGCGCTGGTCGGTGAGCGGGCGCGGGTGACGGCCGGGCTCGCCGCACAGGGCTGGCGGGTGCCCGCCTCGCAGGCGAACTTCGTGTGGCTGCGGCTGGGGGAGGCCACGTCGGCCTTCGCGGCGGCGTGCGAGAGCGCGGGCGTGACGGTGCGGCCGTTCGCGGGCGAGGGGGTCAGGGTCACGGTCGCGGAGCCGGAGGCGAACGACGTCCTGCTGGCAACTGCCGCGCAATTCGCGAAACTTCGGGCCGGAGCCGAGGCCGGAGCGGAAACCGGGGCCGAAGCCGAGGCCACGGGCGGCTGACGGCCGGGGGTGCCCCGGGCCGCCAGGGCACCCCTCCGCACACACCCCCTGGTCACGGGCTCGGGAGGAGGTGGTCCATAATGGCTTGTGAATGTGAATACGTTCACAAGATCCGATCCGCGGACCCTGCGGAGGAGCAGAACCATGGACCTCGCTCTTGCCCCGGAGACCCTGGCGCGGTGGCAGTTCGGCATCACGACCGTCTACCACTTCCTCTTCGTCCCCCTCACCATCTCCCTCGCCACCCTGACGGCGTGCCTCCAGACCGCCTGGGTGCGCACCCGCAAGGAGAAGTACCTCAGGGCCACCAAGTTCTGGGGCAAGCTGTTCCTGATCAACATCGCGCTGGGCGTGGTCACCGGCATCGTGCAGGAGTTCCAGTTCGGGATGAACTGGTCGGACTACTCGCGCTTCGTCGGTGACGTCTTCGGGGTTCCGCTGGCCTTCGAGGCGCTGATCGCCTTCTTCTTCGAGTCCACGTTCATCGGCCTGTGGATCTTCGGCTGGGACAAGCTGCCGCCCAAGCTCCACCTCGCCACGATCTGGACCGTCGCCGTCGGCACGGTGATCTCCGCCTACTTCATCCTCGCCGCCAACTCCTGGATGCAGCACCCGGTCGGCTACCGGATCAACGAGGAGACCGGCCGCGCCGAGCTGACCGACTTCCTGCACGTCCTCACGCAGAACACCGCGGTCGCCCAGTTCGCCCACACCATCACCGCCGCCTTCCTCACCGGCGGCGCGTTCATGGTCGGCATCGCCGCCTACCACCTGGTCCGCCGCCGGCACGTCGCCGTGATGCGCACCTCGCTGCGGCTCGGCCTGGTCACCATGGTCGCCGCCGGGCTGCTGACCGCGTTCACCGGCGACCGGCTCGGCAAGATCATGTACGAGCAGCAGCCCATGAAGATGGCCGCCGCCGAGGCGCTGTGGGAGACCGAGGGGCCCGCGCCGTTCTCCCTCTTCGCCGTCGGCGACGTGGAGCAGGGGCACAACACGGTGGCCGTGGAGATCCCGGGGCTGCTGTCCTTCCTCGCCCACGACAACTTCTCCGAGCCCGTGCCCGGCATCAACGACATGAACGAGGCGCTCGCCGAGGAGTACGGCCCCGGCGACTACCGGCCCAACATCCCGCTGGCCTACTGGAGCTTCCGCTGGATGATCGGCTTCGGCATGGCCTCGGCCACCCTCGGCGCCATCGGTCTCTGGCTCACCCGACGCCGCTTCCTGCTCGATCCGGCGCTGCGCACCGGCGAGGACGAACGGCCGCGCCTCGCCCTCACCCCCGGCCGCGAACTCGGCCCTGCCCTCACCGGCTGGTACTGGCGGCTGGCGCTGCTCACCATGCTGTTCCCGCTGATAGCGAACGTCTGGGGCTGGGTCTTCACCGAAACCGGCCGCCAGCCCTGGGTCGTGTACGGCCTGCTGCGCACCGACGCCGCCGTCTCGCCCGGCGTCTCCCAGGGCGAAGTGATCACCTCGCTGGTCGTCTTCACACTGCTCTACGCGGTGCTCGCGGTGATCGAGGTCCGGCTGATCGTCAAGTACGCCAAGGCCGGTCCGCCCGAGCTGACCGAGGCCGACCTGAATCCGCCCACCCGCATCGGCGGCGACAGCGGCGGTGGCGGCGCCGGTGGCGCCGGTGGCGCCGACGCGGACGCCGACCGGCCGATGGCCTTCTCCTACTGACCCACGTGAGGAGTCCGCGATGAATCTGCCCGAGCTCTGGTTCGTCCTCATCGCCGTCCTGTGGACGGGCTACTTCTTCCTGGAGGGCTTCGACTTCGGCGTCGGTATCCTGACCGGGACGCTGGCCCGCGACCGCGCGGAACGCCGCGTGCTGATCAACACCATCGGCCCGGTCTGGGACGGCAACGAGGTCTGGCTGATCACGGCGGGCGGCGCCACGTTCGCCGCCTTCCCCGAGTGGTACGCCACCCTCTTCTCCGGCTTCTACCTGCCGCTGCTGCTCATCCTCGTCTGCCTGATCGTGCGCGGCGTCGCCTTCGAGTACCGCCACAAGCGCCCGGAGGAACGGTGGCAGCGGAACTGGGAGCACGCCATCTTCTGGACCTCCCTGACCACCGCGTTCCTGTGGGGCGTCGCCTTCGCCAACATCGTGCACGGCGTGCCGATCGGCGCCGGCCACGAGTACACCGGAACGCTGTTCGACCTGCTCGGCCCGCACGCCCTCCTGGGCGGGGCCGCCACCGTGGCGCTGTTCGCCTTCCACGGCGCGGTCTTCACCGCGCTGAAGACCGTCGGCGACATCCGCGTCCGCGCCCGCCGCGCCGCGACCGGGCTCGGCCTCGCGGCCGGGATGCTGGGCGCCGCGTTCCTGCTGTGGACGCAGGCGGACAACGGCAACGGCCGCAGCCTCGCCGCGCTCGCCGTCGCCGCCGCGGCCCTGCTCGCCGCCCTGGCGGCGAACGGGCGCGGCCGGGAGGGCTGGGCGTTCCTGTGGTCCGGGCTCGTCGTGGTGGCGGCCGTCGCCATGATCTTCCTGGCCCTGTTCCCCGACGTCATGCCCTCCTCGACCGCCCCCGAGTGGAGCCTGACCGTCGACAACGCCTCCTCCACCCCCTACACGCTGCGGATCATGACCTGGTGCGCCGCGTTCGCCACCCCGGTGGTGCTGCTGTACCAGGGCTGGACGTACTGGGTCTTCCGTAAGCGGATCGGAACGCAGCACATCGCCGGACAGGCGGAACGGCATGCCCCGGCGTCCTAGCCGCGGGAGCGCACACGGACAGGCGAACCGCCGAGCAGGAGGCATCTCCCGGTGACATCAGGGACCACGCAGGCCGCGCGACCGGCCAGGGGAATGAGAGCCGTCGACCCGCGGCTGCTCCGCCATGCCCGCGCCACCCGGGGCTTCCTGATCGCCTCGGTGGTGCTCGGCCTGGCGGGCGCCCTCCTGGTGATCGCACAGGCGCTGCTGATCGCCCGCATCGTCACCGACGCGTTCACCGCCGGGCGCGGCCTCGGCGACCTGGGAACGCCCCTGCTGCTGCTCGCCGCCACCGCCGTGGGCCGCGCGCTGGTGACCTACCTCACGGAGCTGGCCGCCCACCGCGCCAGTGCGGCGGTGAAGTCCGAGCTGCGCCTGAAGCTGCTCGACCACGCCACCCGGCTCGGCGGCGCCGCGCCGGGCGGCCGGTCGACGGGCGAGCTGACGACGCTGGCCACCCGCGGCATCGACGCCCTGGACGGCTACTTCTCGCGCTACCTCCCGCAGCTCGGCCTGGCCGTCGTGGTCCCCGTGGCCGTGCTGGCGCGGATCGTCACCGACGACTGGGTCTCCGCCGCCACCATCGCCGCCACGCTCCCCCTCATCCCCCTGTTCATGGCGCTGATCGGCTGGGCCACCCAGACCCACATGGACCGGCAGTGGCGTCAACTGGCGCGGCTGTCCGGGCACTTCCTCGACGTGGTCGGCGGCCTTGCCACCCTGAAGGTCTTCGGCCGCGCCAAGGCGCAGGCCGAAAACATCCGCCGCATCACCGACGACTACCGGCGCAGCACGCTGCGCTCGCTGCGGATCGCGTTCCTGTCGTCGTTCGCCCTGGAGCTGCTGTCCACCATTTCGGTGGCCCTGGTCGCCGTCGGCATCGGCATGCGCCTGGTGCACGGCGACCTCGACCTCTACACCGGCCTGGTCGTGCTGCTCCTCGCCCCCGAGGCGTACCTGCCGCTGCGGCAGATCGGCACCCAGTACCACGCCGCACAGGAGGGCCTGTCGGCGGCGAACGAGGTGTTCGCCGTCCTGGAGACCGAGGCGCCGGTCCCGGGCACCGCCCCGGCGCCGGATGCGGGGCGGGCGGTGATCGCGCTGGAGGACGTCGTCGTCCGCTACCCGGACCGGGGCACGGACGCCCTCGCCGGGGTGCGCCTGACCGTGGCCCCCGGCGAGACGGTCGCGCTGACCGGCCCCTCCGGCGGCGGCAAGTCCACGCTGCTGGCCGCGCTGCTCGGCCTGGTCCGCCCTGCTGCCGGCCGCATCCTCGTGGACGGCCGGGACCTGGCGGGCCTCGACCCGGCCTCCTGGCACCGCCAGATCGCCTGGGTGCCGCAGCATCCGCACCTGTTCGCGGGCACCGTCGCCGACAACGTCCGTCTGGTCCGTCCGGACGCCGACGACGCCGCGGTGGCCGCGGCCCTGCGCGCCGCGGCGGCCGGCGAGGTCGACCCCGGCCTGCGGCTCGGCGAGGGCGGCTCCGGCCTCTCGGCGGGCCAGCGCCGGCGCGTGGCGCTGGCCCGCGCCTTCCTGGCCGACCGGCCGCTGGTGCTGCTGGACGAGCCGACCGCCGCGCTGGACGGCGAGACGGAGGCCGCCGTCGCCGCGGCCGTGCGGCGCCTCGCGGCAGGCCGCACGATGCTGCTGGTGACCCACCGGCCGGCCCTCCTCGCGGCGGCAGACCGGGTGTTTCACGTGAAACCAGGCCCCGCCCCCGCCGCCGGCCTCTCGCCAGAACGGCCCACCGACGCCGTTCCCGCGGCGGCGTCCTGGCCCGCGACGGCCCCCGCGGCCGACGTCCTGGGGACGGAGCCGGGGACGGAGCCGGAGCCGGACCCGCGGCCCGGGATGCCGGGGCCGCTGGCGTGGGTCCGGGCCGCGGGCGCCGCCCGCCGGTGGCGGCTGATCTGGTCCGCGGTGCTCGGCGCGCTCGCGCTGGGCAGCTCCGTCGGCCTGATGGCCACCTCCGGCTGGCTGATCTCCCGCGCCTGGGAGCAGCCGCCCGTGCTCTACCTGATGATCGCCGTCACCGCGACCCGCGCGTTCGGCATCGGCCGCGCGTTCTTCCGCTACGCCGAACGGCTGCTGTCCCACGACGCGGTGCTGCGCATCCTGGCCGGTCTGCGCGTCACCGTCTACCGGCGTCTCGAACGGCTCGCCCCGGCCGGTCTCGGCCGCGCCCGGCGTGGCGACCTGCTCTCCCGGGTGGTCGCGGACGTCGACACCCTCCAGGACTACTTCCTCCGCTGGCTGCTCCCGGTCGCCGCCGCGGCCACCGTCGGCACCGCGGCCGTCGCGTTCACCGGCTGGCTGCTGCCCGCCGCGGGCGCCGCACTCGCCGCCGGGCTGCTCGTCGCGGGCGCCGCGGTGCCCGCGCTGACCGGCGCGGTCGGGCGCCGCACCGAACGGCGCCTCGCGCCCGCCCGCGGCGACCTGGCCACCCGGACCGTCGACCTGCTGACCGGCACCGCGGAACTGACGGTCGCCGGGGCCCTGCCCGCCCGCCGCGCCGCGGTCCGCGACGCGGACGCCGAACTGACCGCGCTCGCCGCCCGCTCCGCGGCGGCCACCGCGCTCGGCGGCGCGCTGATCACCCTGGCCACCGGGCTGACCGTGACCGCCGCCGCCTGGGCCGGGGTGCCCGCGGTGGCGAACGGCAGCCTGGCGGGCGTGTGGCTGGCGACCGTGGTGCTCGTTCCGCTCGCCGCCTTCGAGGCCGTCGCCGGGCTGCCGCAGGCCGTGCAGCACCGGCAGCGGGCCGGGCAGGCGGCCCGCCGGATTCGCGAGGTGACCGACGCCCCGGCGCCCGTCCGGGAGCCGGCGCACCCCGCGCCCGCCCCGGCCGGGCCGTTCCCGCTGCGGCTGCGCGGGCTGACCGCCCGCCACCCGGGCGGCGCCCGCCCCGCCCTCGACGGCATCGACCTGGACCTCCTGCCGGGCCGCCGCGTCGCGGTCGTCGGCCCCTCCGGCGCCGGGAAGACCACCCTCGCGCACTGCCTGCTGCGCTTCCTCGACGCCGAGGCCGGCAGCTACACGCTCGGCGGCACCGACGCCGCCGCGCTGGACGGCGACACGGTGCGGCGCAGCGTCGGTCTGTGCGCGCAGGACGCGCACCTCTTCGACAGCACCCTGCGCGAGAACCTGCGCCTGGCCGCCCCCGCGGCCGACGACGACGCCCTGCGGGCCGCGCTCGCCGCCGCCCGGCTGCTCGACTGGGTGCACGAGCTGCCCGAAGGCCTGGACACGCAGGTCGGCGAGTTCGGCGCCCGCCTGTCCGGCGGCCAGCGGCAGCGCCTGGCGCTGGCCCGCGCGCTGCTCGCCGACTTCCCCGTGCTGATCCTGGACGAGCCCGCGGAACACCTCGACCTGCCCACCGCCGACGCGCTGACCGCCGATCTGCTCGCCGCCACCCAGGGCCGCACCACGCTGCTGATCACGCACCGGCTGACCGGCCTCGTGGCGGTGGACGAGGTGCTGGTCCTGGACGAGGGGCGCGTGGTGCAGCGCGGGTCCCCTGTGGCACTCGCCGCGGCGGAGGGCCCGTTCCGCCGTCTCCTCGACCGGGAGAACGCACAGGACGCGCGACAGGCCCCGGTCGATACCGGTAACGGAAACCCGACTTTCGCCATGAATCGGGACTGATTACCCTCGGTTCATGGAGGAGATGCCCCGGCTGCTCCAGGCCATGGAGGCCATCGGCGGCGATATCGAGCCCGGCGCCCTGCTGGACCGCATCGTGACGACCGCCGCCGAGCTGGCCGGGACCCGGTACGCCGCGCTGGCCGTGCTCGGCGAGGACGGCGACACCATCGGCCGGTTCGTCACCCACGGCACCGACCACCCCGCCGACGCGGAACGGCTCGCCCGCACGCTGCTCGACGGCGGCCGGCCGCGCCCCGACGCGCCCGGCACGCTGTGCGTGCCGGTCCTGGTGCACGGCGCCAGGTTCGGCGCGCTACTGCTCGCCGGGAAGGCGGACGGCGTGTTCACCCCCGCCGACCGGCAGTTGCTGCACATCCTCGCGGGCGAGGCGGGCATCGCCATCGGCAATGCCCGGCTGCACGAGGCGGTCCGCCAGCAGGCCCGCTGGATGGACGGCAGCTTCGAGCTGTCCACGGCCCTGCTGTCCGCGGACGACGACAACGCGCTGGCCGTCGTCGCCGAGCAGGCGCGGCGGCTGGCCGGCGCGGCCGCCGCGGCCGTTCTCGAACCCGACCAGGACGGCGGCCTCGAAGTCGTCGTCGCCGCCGCCGACGGCGCCGGCCGGCTGATCGGCACCACCGTGCCCGCCGACAACCCGGCCGTGCGCCAGGTGCTGGCCGGCGAACCGGTTTTCGTCGACGACCCGGCCGACCCGGCCGACGCGGCCGGGCCCGTCGCCGGCCTGGTGCCGCACCCGGGGCCCGGCATGCTGCTGCCGCTGGCCGGCGACGGCACCGCGCTCGGCGCCCTGGCGCTGGCCCGCGCCGCGGGCGCCACGCCCTATTCGGTGGCGGAACGCGTGCTGGCCACGCAGTTCGCGCAGCAGGCCGCGGTGGCCGTGGTCCTCGCCAGGGCGCGCCGCGACCGGGAGCTCCTCGCCGTGCTGGCGGACCGCGACCGCATCGCCCGCGACCTGCACGACCTCGTCATCCAGCGGATCTTCGCCGTCGGGATGAGCCTGGAGAGCGCCCGCCGCGCCTCGCCCTCGCAGGATCTGCACGACCGCATCGACACCGCCACCGGGGAGCTCGACGCCATCATCCAGGAGATCCGCACCGCGATCTTCGCCCTGCGCCAGCAGCCCGACGAGGCGCCCGCCGGCCTGCGCGCCCGGGTGCTGCGCGAGACCGGGGCCGCCGCCCGCACCCTCGGCTTCACGCCGTCCGCCACGTTCACGGGACCGGTCGACAGCGTCGTCGGCGAGGCCATCGCGCGCAACCTCGTCGCCGCGCTCCGCGAGGGCCTGTCCAACGCCGCCCGCCACGCCCGCGCCTCCCGCGTCGAAGTCACCGTCGACGCCACCGCGCACCTCCCCGACGGCCGCGACGCGGTACGCCTGACCGTCGCCGACGACGGCGTCGGCCTGCCGCCGGACGGCACCCGCCACAGCGGCCTCGCCAACCTCGCGCACCGCGCCGCGGCCCTCGGCGGCTGGTCCGGCACGGGCCCGGGACTCGGCGGCAACGGAACCGAGCTGGTCTGGCAGGCTCCCCGCCCGCGGGTTACCTTCCGGGCATGACAGGACGCACAGTGATCATCAGCGGCGGCGGCACCGGGATCGGGTTCGCGACGGCCGACTGCTTCGACCGCGACGGCGACACCACCGTCCTCGTCGGCCGCCGCGCCGCGGTCGTCGAGCGGGCGGCGGACCGCCTCGACCACGCGGTGGCCCTCCCCGCCGACCTCACCGACCCCGCCGACGTCGCCCGCGTCGCCACCGTCGTCGCGGAACGCTGGGGGACCGTGGACGTGCTGGTGAACGCCGCGGGCGGCAACGGCAGTCTGGAGCCGGGACCGGAGCCGGGACCGGGGAGCGAGGAGCCGCTCGCCGCCGCCGCGCACGCCTGGACGGTCAACTTCCGGATCAACACCCTGTCCGCCGTGCTCCTCACCGAGGCCCTCCGCGACCGGCTGGCCTCCCCCGGCGGCCGGGTGCTCTTCCTCAGCTCCATCGCCGCCTACCGCGGCTCGGGCTCCGGCGCCTACGCCGCGAGCAAAGCCGCGCTGCACCCGTACGCGTACGACCTCGCCGGGGCCCTCGGCCCGCGCGGCATCACCGTCAACCTGGTGGCTCCCGGCTACATCGAGGACACGGAGTTCTTCGGCGGCGGCATGCCGCCGGAACGGCGCGCCACCCTCGTCGGCCAGACGCTCAACGGCCGCCCCGGCACCCCGGGCGACGTGGCCCAGACGCTGCACTGGCTCGCGTCGCACGCGGCCGGCCACGTCACCGCCCAGTCCGTACAGGTCAACGGGGGTGCGGAGCGAGGCCGTTGACGCCCGCCGCGGCGCTCGGCCCGGCGGCCGCGCCGAGCGCCCGAACGGGCTGCACCGGCTGCACCGGCTGATCCGGCCGAACGGGCTGATCCGGCCGAACGGGCAGCGGGCGCAGCGGGCGCCGCGCGGGAACGCCGCGGACCAGCACGGCCGTGCCGCCCGCCACCGCGCCCGCGCACGCGCCGAGCGCCACCGACAGCCACGGCACCGGCGTGGCCGGCGCCGTCGGCAGCACCGCCTCGGTCAGCGGGATCACCGCGACGCCGGTGTCCGCCTCGGCGCCCGCCGCGTGCGCGACCAGGGCGCGGGCGACCGCGCCCGCGGCCCGCGCCGCGTCCTGCGGGCGCGGTCCCGTGCCGGTGATCCCGATCACCGGCGCGTCCGGCGACGTCACCGCCCGCACCCGGGTGCGCAGCGTCGCGGCCGGGACGCCCGCGTCCGTCTGCGCGGTGCGCAGCACCGCGTCGCCGCCTGCCAGCCGCCCGTAGGACTGCGCGAAGCCCACGGCCGACGCCGGGTCGCCGGCCGTCACCACCACGGCCGCCTCCGCCGCGTACTCCCGGTCGGCCCACAGCGCGTGCCCGCCGCCCGCGAGCAGCCCGAGCAGCAGCCCGCACGCGGCCGGCCACCAGAAGGGCAGCCAGGACACCCGTTCCCGCAATTCCCTCATCGTCCCCGCACCTCTTCCCGAACGTCGCGGTACACGTCCATCAGCCGGTCCGCCGCCCGGTCCATGCCGTAGCGCCGCACCGCCCGCGGCACCGGCAGCCGCCGCACGCCGAGGGCTAGTTCGGCCTCCAGCGCGCCGGCCAGTTCGCCGGGTCCTGCGCCGACCCGCCGGGCGCCGGGCGCCTCGCCGCGCGGCAGTTCCTCGACCGCGGGGCAGGCGACGTGCAGCACCGGCAGCCCGGCCGCCAGCGCCTCCACGGCGGCCAGGCCGAACGTCTCCTCCGCCGAGGGCGACACGAACACGTCCAGCGCCGAGAGCAGCCCAGGCACGTCGGGGCAGTCGCCCGCGAACACCACGCGGCGGGCGATGCCGAGCCGTACCGCGAGGGCGTGCAGGGCCGCGCGTTCCGGGCCTTCGCCCGCCACCACGAGCCACACGTCCGCCGGCAGCCTGGCCGCGGCGCGCAGCAGCACGCCGAACCGCTTCCCCGCCACGAGCCGCCCCACCCCGCCGAGCACCACGGCGTCCGCGGGCAGCCCGAGCCGGGCGCGCACCGCGCGCCGCGCGCCCGGGTCGAACCGGTACCGGCACGGCTCGATCCCGTTCGGCACCAGGTGAATCCGTTCCTGCGGCACGCCCCACGCGCGCAGCCGCCCCGCGACCGCGGCGGACACCGCCACGGTCGCGGCGCCGAGCCGTTCCGAGGCCAGGTACAGCGCGCGGTTCGCCGGGTTCAGTGCCCGGCCCTCGATGCGGTGGTCGCCCAGCGAGTGCTCGGTGGCCACCACGGCCCGCACCCCGGCCAGCCGCGCCGCGACCCTGCCGTACACGCAGGCCCGGTACAGGTGGGTGTGGACCAGCTCGTAGCGCCCCTGCCTGATCAGCCGCACCAGCCGCGGAACGGCGCCCGCGTCGCGGTTGCCCGCCATCCCCAGGTGCGCGACGCGCACCCCGTCGGCCCGCAGCTCGCGCGCCACCGGGCCCGGGTGGGTGAGCGTGACCACGTCGCAGGCCACCGGCAGGCGGCGCAGCAGCGCGCACAGCTGCCGTTCCGCGCCGCCGGTGCCGAGCCCCGTGATGACGTGCAGCGCGCGGCGCGGCGCCCGCGCCGCCGCGTTCACCTGGCCTCGATCGGCTCGGCCGGCGCCGCGGGCGCGGGCAGCGGCGGCACCTTGCGGCGGCGCACCGGGTGCAGCGCCTGCTTCAGGCGCATCCGCAGGCCGGTGTCCCGTTCCCCGATGTGCACGCGCGGCAGCGCGAACCGGCCGGTCAGCCGGCCGGGGCTGATCGCGCAGCCGTAGCCGTAGCCGGCGTCCTCGACCGCGGCGAGCGCGCGCCGGTCCACCGCGCCGTAGGGGTAGCAGAAGCCCTGGACGGGGACGCCGGTCAGGTCGGTGAGCCGCCGCCTGCTGTCCACCACCTCGCGCTCCAGCACGTCGTCCGCGGCGCCTTGCAGCGAAACGTGCCGCATCCCGTGCGAGCCGATCTCCATACCGGCCGCGGCGACCGCCTTGATGCCGTCCGCGTTCAGCAGCCGTTTGCGCGGCCCGTCCGCGTCCCAGGCGTTGCTGCCGTGCAGCCGGCCGGGCAGCACGAACACGGTGGCGGTGCAGCCGTGCCCGCGCAGCAGCGGCAGGGCGGTGTCGAGGAAGTCGCGGTAGCCGTCGTCGAAGGTCAGGCCGACCATGCGGGCCGCACGGCCGGCCGCGCGGGCGCGCAGCAGCTCGCCTACGGACACCCCGCGCAGGCCGCGGCGCCGCAGCCAGCCGAGCTGGCTGTGCAGCCGGTCGGGGGTGACGGTGATCCGGTACGGGTCGTGGTCGGCGTAGGCGACCGAGTGATACATCAGCAGCCACAGCGGGCCGGGAGCGGCGGCGTCAACGGGCATGGTGAGACCTTTGCTTGAGGTTTCCGATGCGGGTGGTGAGAACGGCGGGCAGGAGCACCGCACCCGGCACCCGCAGAACGCGGGCGGCCAGGGCGAACACGGCGGGCACCACGAGGCAGCCGAGCGCGAGGGCCGGCAGCGGCGAGGGGCCCGGCGGCGCGGTGGCCCAGCCCGCCGCCGCCGCGGCCAGCGCCGCGGCGGCGAGCCGCGCGAAGCGGCCGAGAAGCCGCCGGGCGTCGACGGGAACGGTGCGGGTGGCCAGGCCGCGCAGCAGCAGGAGCGCGGTCAGGGTGATGCCGGCCGCGTTCGCGGCGGCGATGCCGGGCGCGCCGAGCGGCCCGACGGCCACCAGGCCGCCGGCGACCGTCACCAGCAGACCGGGCAGCATGGCGGCGAACGGGAACCACGTCGGCCGCCCGGCCGAGAAGAACGGCCGCACCAGCGCGCCGGTCAGCGTGTGCCCGAGCAGCCCGAGGGCGTACACGCGCATCACCGCGGCGGTCGCGGCGGTGGCCTCGGCGTCGAACGCGCCGCGCTCGAACAGCAGCCGGATGATCTGCGGGGCGAGGGCGGTCACGTAGGCCGCACCGAGCAGGACCACGACCCCGGCCGCCACGAGGTCGCGCTCCACGCGCCGCCTGGCCCGTTCAAGATCGCCCGCGGCGACCGCGCGGGCCACCAGCGGCAGGGTGACCGTGCAGATCATCATGGCCAGCACCATGGGCAGCTGAGCGACCTTCTGCGCGTAGTTGAGGCAGGAGATCGCGCCCGGCGGCAGCCCGGAGGCGAGGAAGCGTTCGGCGAGGACCTGGGACTGGCGGGCGAGCGCGAACAGCGCGACGGGCAGGGCCACCGACAGCAGCGCGGGCACCGCGACGGCGTGCGGCGCCGGGCGGCGGCGCGGCGCGCGCAGCCGGATCCGCAGGAAGAACGGCAGCTGCACCAGGACCATCAGCAGCCCGCCGAACGCGACCCCGGCCGCCGCCGCCCGTACCCCCCACAGCGCGTGGCAGGCCAGCGCGGTGCCGATGATGCCCGCGTTGCAGGAGAGGTGGATCGCGGCGGGCGGCAGGAAGCTGCGGTGCGCGCGCAGCGCGGCGCTGAAGTACCCGGCGACGCCGAAGGTGAGAAGAGTCACTGCGGTCAGCCGCGTGCAGTCCACCGCGAGGGCGGGGTCCGGCAGTCCTGGCGCGAGGACACCGACCACGAGCGGCGCGCCCGCGGCGAGCGCGGCGGTCGGCACGGCGAGCGCGAGCAGCAGCCGGGGGAGCGTGGCGCGGATCAGGCCGCGCACCCCGCCGTGGGTGCCGTGCGCCAGGGCGAGGCTGAAGGCGGGCACGAGCACCAGCGCCATCGCCTCGTCGATGAGGAGCGTGGCCGCCACCTCGGGCACGGTCCACGAGACGAGGAACGCGTCCGTGGCGCCGTCGGCGCCGAACAGCGAGGCGACGAGCTGGTCGCGCAGCAGCCCGGCGAGCGCCCCGGCCGCGGTGAGCACGGCGGTCGCGGCGGCGGCCCGCGCCACGAACCGCTCCCCCGCGGGCGCCCGGCCCGTTACCGCGACCGCCGTACTCACCGCGGACCCCGTACTCACCGCGGCTCCCGTGCTCACCGCGGCTCCCGGCGCGCCGTCGGGGAGAACGCCCACCAGGCGGCGAGGCCGAGCGCCACGGCGGTCAGCACGCTGTGCGGGCCGCCGACGTCGGCGTACAGGAAGTTCACCGCCTGCCAGACCAGCAGCCCGGTGGCGGCGAGCCCGACGTCCGGGGCGCCGGCGCGGCGCAGGCGCACCAGGCAGCAGCCGAGCAGCACCGCCCAGCCGCCGACCAGGGCGGTGGCCCCGACGAGCCCCTGTTCGCCGAGCACCAGCAGGTACATGTTGTGCGGGGACTGAAGCTCCTGCAGCCGGAACTCCTCGCCCGCGCCCGCGGTGTCGCTGCCGCCGGACAGGGCGAGGGAGGCGTGGGCGTCCCGGTGTCCGGCGAAGCCCCTGGGCCCGGTTCCGGTCCACGGGTGGTCGCGCCACATGGACAGGGCCGCGTCCCACATGGCGTACCGGTCGGTCACCGACTGGTCGGGGGTACCGGTCACCTCGCCGATGCTGCCGAGCCGTTCGCCGACGGCGCCGCCGCCGACTCCCCCGCCTGCCAGCAGCGTTCCCCCGGCCAGGAGCGTTCCGCCGAGCAGCAGCACCGCCAGGGCCCTGCGCGTCAGGCGGAATGCGACGGCCACCAGCACGACCGCCACCGCCGCGGCGGTGGCCAGCCACGCGCCGCGGCTGAAGGAGAACGCCAGCGGCAGCGCGAGCAGCGCGGCGCAGCCGAGCGCGGCGGGGCGCCGCAGCCGGGAGGCGGCGCGGGGCGGCGCCAGGCCGAGGCACAGCGCGGCGATCAGGCCGTAGGAGACGACGGTGGCCATGCCCATCACGTGCAGCGGCCCGAAGGTGCCGACCGCGCGGACGTTCTCGCCCATGTACGAGGCGCCGGTGCCGGTGAGGTGCTGCGCGGCGCCCACCGCGCCCTGGAACAGAGCGAGCGCCACCATCGCGGCGGCCAGCAGCCTGGCGTCACGACGGTCGCGCAGCACGAGCAGGACGGCGAGCGGCACGAGGACGAACAGCTGGAGGAACCGCACGAACCCGGGCAGCGCGGCGAGCGGGTCGCCGCTCGCCATGGTGGCCGCGGCCAGCGCCGCGGCGGGCGCGGCCAGCACGACGGCGGCCCGCCGCGAGAGCCGCGGCACGGGGCGCCGGACCACCAGGACCGCGCACAGACCGGCCAGGCAGAGCGAGGCCAGGTCGGCGGCGGCGATCCGCCCGCCGGCGGCCGTCCAGCGGCCCGGCACGGACAGCAGCAGCACGACGGCGACGGCGGGCAGCAGGTGCGCGCGACCGCGCAGGAGCCGGAACGCCGTCCGGGGGGCCGGCATCAGCCGCCCCCGGCGCGGAAGCACAGCGCGGTGGTGCGCAGCATGATCTGCACGTCCCGCCAGAGCGACCAGGTATCGATGTACAGGTTGTCGAAGCGGGTCCTGTCCTCGATCGAGGTGTTGCCGCGCAGCCCGCTGACCTGGGCGAGACCCGTGAGCCCGGCGGGCATCCGGTGGCGGTCGGCGTAGCCGGGGTGGGCCCGGCTGAAGCGTTCGACGAAGTGCGGGCGTTCCGGCCGGGGGCCGACCAGGCTCATGTCGCCGCGCAGGACGTTCCACAGCTGGGGCAGCTCGTCCAGGGAGGTGCGGCGCAGCAGCCGGCCGGTGCGGGTCAGGCGCGGATCGTCGGCGATGCTCCAGCGGGTCGCGGCCTCCAGGCCGTCGGCGGGCCGCAGCGTGCGGAACTTCAGCATCACGAACGGCCTGCCGTCCTCACCGACGCGGGTCTGCCGGAACAGGACGCCCGGCCCGTCGGTCAGGCGCACGGCCAGCGCGCACAGCGCGAGCAGCGGCGCGGCGACCGGCAGGGCCACGGCCGCGACGGCGACGTCGAGGACGCGCTTGGCCAGCCGGGCCGCGCGGCGGCCGGGCGGCGGCGCGATGCGCAGGCAGGCGAAGCCCCACAGGTGGCCGCGGGCCGCGGCGGGTCCGGCCGCGGACGGCTCGGCGGCCACCAGCCACACGGTGCAGCCGTGCGCATGGAACAGCCGCAGCAGGGAGCCCTCGGGCGGGTGGGTGAAGACGGCATCGGAGACGGCGTTCCGCACGATGGCGCGCGAGACGTCCCGCGGCGAGGTCAGGACCGGCAGCGGCGACGCCTCGGGCAGCCGCTGCGGAACGGGTCCGACCATGCCGACCGGCCGCATGCCGTACTCGGGGTGCTGGGCCAGCACGGCCGCCACGCGGCGGGCGGTGCGGCCGGTGCCGACGACGAGCGCGGGCCGCGGCCTGGCGCGGGCGGCGCGGCGGCCCAGGTGGTGGGCCAGGGCGCGGGCGGCGGCCGACAGCACGGTCTGCGCGGCGAGCAGAAGCAGCAGCGCAGCGGGGGAGCCGGCGACGCCGAGCAGGATCTCCGCCGCGCACCAGGCCAGCGCGGCGTGGCCGAGCAGCCGGGGCAGTTCGTCGAGTGCCGCGGCGGCGGGCGGCGGGCGGTAGAGGCCGGCCGCGGCGTTCAGGCCGGTCAGCAGCGCGAGCACCGCGGGGCCCGCGGGCGCCGCCGCCGGGGCCGCCGCGGCCAGGACCGCCACGGCGGCCAGGTCGGCGGCGAACAGCCGCCCCGCGTCCCGCCGGCGCGGCGCGCGCCCGCGGCGCGGCGGGGGCGGCGCGGGCCGCGGGCCGCGCGGCGGGCCGACGGCGGCGGGGCGGACCCCGATCGTGCCTTCCATGGTCATGACCGGCACAACTCCCTCGTGCTCTCCGCCGCGTGCGGCGTCAGCAGCTCGCGGTACAGCAGGGCGCACGCGGCAGCGGAACGCCGCACGTCGTGCGCTGCCCGGGCGTGGGCGGCGGCCTCGCGGCCGAGCGCGCGTCGGCGCGCCGGGTCGTCCAGGAGCGCGGCGAGCGCGCGGGCCAGACCGTCGGCATCGCCCGGCGCCACCAGGCAGTGCGGGGCGTGCCCCGGCGGCAGACAGGCGCGGGCGCCGCCGGTGTCCGTGAGGACCACGGGGCGTCCGGTGGCCATCGCCTCAAGCGGCGCCAGGGCCATGCCCTCCCAGCGGGAGGGCAGGACGACGACGTCGGCCGCGGCGTACCAGGGCCCGGGGTCGTCGGTGTGCCCGGCGAGCAGGACGCCGGGCCCGGCCGCCGCCCGCAGCGCGGCGCGCTGAGGGCCGTCGCCGACGAGCGCGAGCCGCGCGCCCGGTACCCGGGCGGCGACCCGGGGCCAGGCCCGCAGCAGCAGGTCCTGCCCCTTCTGCCGGCACAGCCGCGCCACGCACACGACGAGCGGGGCGCGCTGCGGCAGGGCGTGAACGGCGGCGAGCGCGGCCCGCGCCTGGCGGCGGGCGACGCCGTCGGCGACGGGGTGGCGGCCGGGGTCGACGCCGTTGGGAACGACGGCCCAGCGGGCGTCGATCCCGGCGCCGAGGCCGCGTTCCCGCTCGGCTTCGCTGACGCACAGCACGCGGTCCGTCCAGCGCACGGCGAGGCGTTCCCACGCGGTGGCGAGCCGCGCGGCCGGCCCGCCGACGGCTTCGAACGACCAGGCGTGCGGCTGGTAGACGGTGGGCAGCCGGCCGCGCAGCGCGAGCCGGCCGGCGAGCCCGGCCTTGGCGCTGTGCAGGTGCACCAGGCGGGGCGCGGCGCGCCGCACGACGCGGGCGGCGCCCGCGACTTCGGCGGGCAACCGGCGCCCCGGGGCGCGTTCCGCCTCCCAGGGGAGCACGTCGGCGCCGACCGCGCCGGCGAGCGGCCCGCCCGGCGGACAGCCGACGACCACCCGCAGCCCGGCCGCGGTCTGCGCACGCACGAGGTCCGCAACGACCCGCGCCACACCCCCGTCGGCGGGTTGGACGAGATGCAGCACGTCACTGCCCATGGCTCACCCTCCGCAGGCAACGTTCCGGCAGGCGGTGAAAACCATGACAGAAACCAAATCAGAAATCACGCAAAACGCACAGAACGGACACAAGTCTCTATTCTGTGATTTTCACACAAGAAACAACCCCACAAAATGGCAGCACAAAAAACGGGCCCCCTTGATCATCACGATCACGGGAGACCCGTCTTGTCAGTATCTCGTGGTGCGCGAGGGGGGAGTTGAACCCCCACGCCCTTTCGGGCACTGGAACCTGAATCCAGCGCGTCTGCCTATTCCGCCACCCGCGCATGGGCACCGCCGAGAGCGTCGGCCCGGATCTGCCTGCGGCTCCCGGGCCTCTGCCGACATCCAGAAGGCTAACACGCGCCGGACGGTGCCTTCACCCGCCTTCCGCGCCCGCCCGGCCCGCTCCTCGCATCCCCTCCGCATTCCCTCCGCACATGCGCGACACTGTTCCTTGCTCCCCCTTACGATCCGGGGAGCGGAGGACCGGTGCCCGGACGGGAACCACCTGATCGTCTCGCGCGTGGATACGATCAGTAAGCCGTACCACTTCAGCCGCGCGCCGGGACCTCGGAGAAGGAGGTGCACATGGGAGTACTGAAGCGCTTTGAGCAGCGGCTGGAGGGCCTCGTCAACGGCACCTTCGCCAAGGTCTTCAAGTCCGAGGTGCAGCCGGTGGAGATCGCCGGCGCACTTCAGCGCGAATGCGACAACAACGCGACCATCTGGAACCGCGAACGGACCGTCGTCCCCAATGACTTCATCGTCGAGCTGAGCGCCGGCGACTACGAGCGGCTGGCGCCGTACGCCGGCCAGCTCGGCGACGAGCTGGCCGGCATGGTCAAGGAGTACGCCAAGCAGCAGCGCTACACGTTCATGGGCGAGATCAAGGTCCACCTGGAGAAGGCGGACACGCTCGACACCGGCCTGTACCGGGTGCGCAGCCGCACGCTCGCCTCCTCCACCTCCGTTCAGCAGCCGTCCGCGCCGCACAGCGCCCCGCCGCCCTACGGTGCACCGCCGCAGGCCCCCGCCGCCGGCTACCCCACGAGGCCGCCGAGCGCCCCGCCCGCCGCGCCCGCCATGCCGCCCCGCCCCCCGGCCGCGCCCTACGGGCAGCAGGCCCAGGGCCGCATGCGCCGCTGGATCGAAATCAACGGCACCCGCCACCAGATGGCGCGCCACAGCCTCGTCATCGGCCGCAGCACCGAGGCCGACGTGCGCATCGACGACCCCGGGGTGTCCCGGCGGCACTGCGAGATCCAGGCCACGGAGCCCGCCAGCGTCAGGGACCTCGGATCGACGAACGGCATCGTGGTGGACGGACAGCACACCAAACGCGCTACGCTCCGCGACGGCTCACGGATCGTCGTGGGCAGCACCACAGTCATCTACCGGCAAGCCGAAGGGTAAGCGGGGGGCAATGTCAGAGCTGACCCTGACGGTCATGAGGCTGGGCTTTCTGGCCGTCCTGTGGCTTTTCGTGATCGTGGCCGTCCAGGTGATCCGCAGCGACCTGTTCGGCACCCGGGTCACCCAGCGTGCCGTCGCCCGCCGCCCCGAGCCGGCCCCGCAGCAGCCGCGCCGCCAGCAGCCGCAGGCGCAGCCGCGCGGCAGGCAGCGCCGCGGCGCCCCCACCAAACTCGTGATCACCGAAGGTTCCCTCGCCGGAACCACTGTCGCCCTCCAGGGCCAGACCATTACGCTCGGCCGGGCGCACGACTCGACCATCGTGCTGGACGACGACTACGCCTCCGGCCGTCACGCGAGGATCTACCCCGACCGGGACGGCCAGTGGATCGTCGAGGACCTCGGGTCGACCAACGGCACCTACCTGGACCGCGGACGGCTGACCACCCCGGTCCCGATTCCGCCGGGTACGCCGATCCGCATTGGCAAGACGGTCATCGAGCTGCGGAAGTAGGTCCGACCACTATGACGACCGGAGGGTGGGAGAGGCGCGCATGAGCCTGTCACTGAGATTCGCGGCGGGGTCCCACACCGGCATGATCCGCGACCACAACGAGGACTCCGGCTACGCGGGCCCGCGTCTGCTCGCCATCGCCGACGGCATGGGCGGCCAAGCGGCGGGGGAGGTCGCCAGCTCGGAGGTGATCTCCACGATCGTCCAGCTCGACGACGACATCCCCGGCTCGGACGTGCTCACCTCGCTCGACCACTCCGTGCAGCGGGCCAACGAGCAGCTGCGCACCATGGTCACCGACGACCCGCGCCTCGACGGCATGGGCACCACCCTCACCGCCCTGCTGTGGACCGGCCAGCGCCTGGGCCTCGTGCACGTCGGGGACTCCCGCGCCTACCTGCTGCGCGAGGGCGAGCTGACGCAGATCACGCAGGACCACACCTGGGTGCAGCGGCTGGTCGACGAGGGGCGGATCACCGAGGAGGAGGCCACCACGCACCCGCAGCGCTCGCTGCTGATGCGGGCCCTCGGCAGCGCCGACCACATCGACGCGGACCTGTCGATCCGTGAGGTGCGGGTCGGCGACCGCTACCTGCTGTGCTCCGACGGCCTGTCCGGCGTCGTGAGCCACGAGACCCTCTACGACACCCTGAGCGCGTTCGCCCCGCCGGAGGAGACGGTCCGGGAGCTGATCGAGCTGGCGCTGCGCGGCGGCGGCCCGGACAACATCACCTGCATCGTCGCCGACGTCCTCGATGTCGATACCCAGGAGGGCGACACGCTCGCCCGCCAGCTGTACGACGCCCCTCAGGTCGTCGGCGCGGTCGCCGAGTCGCAGAACCAACGCTTCGGCGACAAGCAGACGCCCGCCTCGCGCGCCGCCGAGCTCGGCCGCCCGCCGGCCCCGGGCGGCGGCGGCCAGGCCCCCGGCGTCGCGGGCCCGCCCACCGGCGTCTTCGGCTCGTTCGCCGACGACGAGTACGTGCCGGCGCGGACGCCGCGCCACCGCGCGCTGAAGCGGACCGCGCTGATCGTGCTGGCCCTGGCCATCGTGGGCGGCGGTCTCTACGCGGGGTACCGCTGGACGCAGACGCAGTACTACGTCGCGGCCAACGGCGACCACGTGGCCCTCTACCAGGGCGTCAGCCAGAATCTGGGCCCCCTGAGCCTGCACAGCGTCGAGCGCGACCACCCGGACATCCAGCTGGAGTTCCTGCCCGAGTACCAGCGCAGTCAGGTGGAGGACTCGATCTCGGCCGGCAGTCTCGCCGAGGCCGAGGAGCGGGTCGGCGAGCTGGCCGAGCAGGCCGAGGCATGCCGTCTGCTGGCCGCCGAGCAGGAGGGGCAGAACGGAGAGGAAGGGCAGAACGGGCAGGAGCCCGGCGACGGAAAGGACGGCAAGGGCGGCACCGAGGGGGACGGCGCCAACCCGGAGTCCACCCAGCTGACCGACCGCCAGCGGGAGCTGGCCGGACAGTGCACGCGCTAGGCCGTGTCGATCTAGAGACCACCGGACTTCCAGCAGAGACCAAGGCATGAGCAGCAGCAACACCACCGTCTCCACCGGCGGGCTTCCGAGCCGCCGGAACACCGAGCTGGCGATGCTCGTGTTCGCCGTGCTCATCCCCGTGTTCGCCTACGCCAACGTCGGCCTGGCGAAGGACGAGTCACTGCCCGCGGGCATGCTCGGGTACGGCCTCGGCCTCGGCCTGATGGCCGGCGTCGCGCACCTCGTCGTGCGCCGCTGGGCGCCCTACGCCGACCCGCTCATGCTGCCGATCGCCACCCTGCTGAACGGTCTCGGCCTGGTCCTCATCTGGCGGCTCGACCAGGAGCCGCAGATCACCACCGACGCGCTCGGCGGTCCGATGGCCGCGGACCAGCTGATCTGGTCCACGGTCGGTCTCGCCCTGTTCCTCGGCGTGCTGGTCTTCCTGAAGGACCACCGCATCCTCCAGCGCTACACCTACATCTCGATGGTCGTCGCGCTGATCCTGCTGGCCTCGCCCATCTTCATCGGCGAGGAGATCAACGGCGCCCGCATCTGGGTCCAGGTCCCCGGCGTCGGCTCCCTCCAGCCCGCCGAGTTCGCCAAGATCATCATTGCGGTGTTCTTCGCGGGCTACCTGATGGTCAAGCGCGACGCGCTGGCCCTGGCCAGCCGCCGCGTCATGGGCATCTACCTGCCCCGTGGGCGCGACATGGGCCCGATCCTCGTCATCTGGGCGATCAGCCTGATGATCCTGATCTTCGAGACGGATCTCGGCACCTCGCTGCTGTTCTTCGGCATCTTCGTGGTCATGCTCTACGTGGCCACCGAGCGCACGAGCTGGATCATTTTCGGCCTCCTGCTGTCCGCGACCGGCGCCGTGCTGGTCGCCAGCACCAACGCCCACGTCGGCGACCGCGTCCACAACTGGCTGAACCCGCTGGAGGTACACGCCAACGGCGGCATCACCGAGACCGCGAACGTCATGTACTCCTTCGGCTCCGGCGGCCTGTTCGGCTCCGGCCTCGGCCAGGGCTACTCGCGGCTCATCGGCGGCATCGGCGCCAAGAGCGACTACATCCTCGCCACCGTCGGCGAGGAGCTGGGCCTGGCCGGCATGATGGCCGTCATCCTGCTGTACGCCCTGCTCATCGAGCGCGGCATGCGCACGGCGCTCGCCGCGCGCGACCCGTTCGGCAAGCTGCTCGCCGTCGGGCTCTCCGGCATCTTCGCCATCCAGATCTTCGTGGTCGCGGGCGGGGTCACCGGCCTCATCCCGCTGACCGGCATGACCATGCCGTTCCTGGCGCAGGGCGGCTCGTCCGTGATCGCCAACTGGGCGCTTATCGCCCTCCTACTGCGGATCAGTGACACTGCCCGCAGGCCGGCCCCGGCCCCCGCCCCCAGCCCCGACGCAGAACAGACTCAGGTGGTCCGAGCATGAACAAACCGATGCGGCGGGTCTCCGTCTTCTGCGGCCTGCTCATCCTCGCCCTGCTGCTGCGCGTCAACTGGGTGCAGTTCGTGCAGGCCGACGAGTTGCAGAACGACGCGAACAACCGGCGGGTCAACATCGAGCGGTACGCCCACCCGCGCGGCGACATCATCGTGGACGGCGAGCCGATCACGGGCTCCGAGGAGGCCGACGACCCGGACTACCGGTACCAGCGCACGTTCACCGACGGTGAGATGTGGGCGCCGGTCACCGGCTACTCCTCGCAGGCGTACGCCACGAGCATGCTGGAGGGCGTCCACGACTCGATCCTCACCGGCGACGACGACCGGCTGTTCTTCAACAACACGATCGACATGTTCACCGGCGAGGACCAGCGCGGCGGGAACGTGGTCACCACGCTGAACGCCGACGCACAGCGCGCCGCGTTCGAGGGCCTGGGCGACGCGAAGGGCGCGGTCGCCGCGATCAACCCGATGACCGGCGAGGTGCTGGCCCTGGCCTCCACCCCCTCCTACGACCCGTCATCCTTCTCGGGCAACGACGGGGACGACCAGGAGGCGTGGCAGGCGCTGGAGTCCGACGAGGACAAGCCCATGCTCAACCGGGCGCTGCGCGAGACCTACCCGCCGGGCTCCACGTTCAAGGTCGTCACGGCCGCCGCGGCTCTTGAGCACGGCGCGGTGGAGGACGTCGACACCGAGACGGACACCCCGGACCCGTACTACCTGCCCGAGACCAACAACGTCGAGCTGCCCAACCTGAGTGACACCTCGCCCTGCGAGGACGCCGACGTCCGCACGGCCATCCAGTACTCCTGCAACACCGTCTTCGCGAAGCTCAGCGACGAGGTCGGCAACGAGCAGATGCGGGAGACCGCCGAGGAGTTCGGGTTCAACCAGGAGCACTTCGTCCCGATCAGGACCGAGGCCAGCTCCTATCCCGAGGACAACCGCCCGCAGAACGCGCAGGCCGGCATCGGCCAGGCGTCCAACCGGGCCACGCCGCTCCAGATGGCCATGGTCGCCGGCGCGATCGCCAACGACGGCACGCTGATGCAGCCCTACATGGTGGACCAGCTCGTCGCGCCCAACCTCAATGTGATCGAGCAGCACGACCCCGAGGAGATGAGCGAGCCGCTCTCCGCGGAGAACGCGCAGATGATCCAGTCCGCCATGGAGACCATGGTCGAGGAGAGCGACGCCATCGACACCAGCGCGCTCGGCGACGTCCGTGTCGGCGGCAAGACCGGCACCGCCCAGCGCGGCGAGAACAACGAAGAGATCCCCTACGCCTGGTTCATCTCCTACGCCATGACCGACGAGGGTTCCCCGGTCGCCGTCGCGGTGGTCGTCGAGGACGCCAACGTCGACCGTGAGGACGTGTCCGGCGGCGGCCTTGCCGCGCCCATCGCCCTCGACGTGATGGAGGCCGTCCTGGCCGACGAGGACGCCGGGTGAACGGCAGTCCGGCAACCACCCGGGCCCCGTCACACGTCATACACACGACCGCACGTTCCCTGCGGGTCGCGGTACCGGGCGATACCGGTTGCGTATCGGCCCACGACCGCCGCCCGGCGGGGGACGCCCGGCGGGTACCGTAATCCAGGGCTTGGACCCTTAGCCCCGCGGGTCGGCCAGGGGGCACGGCCCGGGACCGAACGGAGAGGGCTGGAAACATGGAAGAGCCGCGTCGCCTCGGCGGGCGGTACGAACTCGGCCAGGTGCTCGGCCGCGGGGGAATGGCCGAGGTCTATCTCGCCCACGACACGCGCCTCGGCCGTACCGTGGCCGTCAAGACGCTCCGTGCCGACCTGGCCCGCGACCCCACGTTCCAGGCCCGATTCCGCCGCGAGGCACAGTCCGCCGCCTCGCTGAACCACCCCGCGATCGTCGCCGTGTACGACACCGGCGAGGACTACGTCGACGGCATCTCCATCCCGTACATCGTCATGGAGTACGTCGACGGCTCCACGCTGCGCGAGCTGCTGCACTCCGGCCGCAAGCTGCTGCCCGAGCGCGCCCTCGAAATGTGCATCGGCATCCTCCAGGCACTGGAGTACTCGCACCGCAACGGCATCGTCCACCGGGACATCAAGCCGGCGAACGTCATGCTGACCCGCACCGGCCAGGTCAAGGTGATGGACTTCGGCATCGCCCGTGCCATGGGCGACTCCGGCATGACCATGACGCAGACCTCGGCCGTCATCGGCACCGCCCAGTACCTTTCGCCCGAGCAGGCCAAGGGCGAGACGGTCGACGCGCGTTCCGACCTCTACTCCACCGGCTGTCTGCTGTACGAGCTGCTGACGGTCCGGCCGCCGTTCATCGGCGACTCCCCGGTCGCCGTCGCCTACCAGCACGTGCGCGAGGAGCCGCAGCCGCCGAGCGTCTACGACCCGGAGATCACCCCGGACACCGACGCCATCGTGCTCAAGGCCCTGATGAAGGACCCGGACTACCGCTACCAGAGCGCCGACGAGATGCGGGCCGATATCGAGGCCGCGCTCGACGGGCGCCCGGTCGGCGCCGCCGCGGGGCTCGGGGCGGTGCCGTACGGCTACGACGACCGGCCCACGACGGCTCTGCGGGCCGCCGACCCGGCGACCACGATGATGCCGCCGGCCGCCGACCCGGACTACGACGACTACGGCGGCCGGGGCGACCGGCGCCAGCGCAATCGGCACACCTCGACCATCCTGCTGGTGCTGGCCGGCATCCTCGTGCTGATCGGCGCCGTCTTCATCGGCCGCGCCCTGTTCGCGAGCGATCCGCCCGCGGGCAACAAGGCGGTGCCCGACGTGACGGGCTCGACGCTCGAAGAGGCGCGGGCTCAGCTGGAGAACGACGCCTTCGTGCCCGAGGAGGGCGGCAGCGAGCCGTGCGCCGAGGAGGCCGACACCGTCTGCCGCACCGATCCGGCGGCCGGTGAGGAGGTCGAGCGCGAGAGCACCATCACCATCATCATGTCGGAGGGCCCCGAGCCCGTCGAGGTGCCGGACGTCGTCGGCGACTCCTTCGAGGACGCGGAGGCCGAGCTGGAAGAGCTGGGCTTCGAGGTCGAGCGCGAGGAGGAGCAGACCTCGGACGAAGAGGCGGGCACGGTCCTGGAGCAGAGCCCCGAGGGCGGCGAGGAGGCCGAGCCGGAGTCGGTGATCACGCTGACGGTGGCCGCGGAGCCGGACGGCGTCGCGATTCCCGACGTGGTCGGCGACCACGTCGACCAGGCCACGGCCGAGCTGGAGGCCGCCGAGTTCACCGTCGTCACGCAGAACCAGGTGGACGACTCGCGCCAGGTCGGCGAGGTGATCCGCCAGGAGCCGGGCGCCGGCACCACGGCCGAGACCGGGACGGTCGTCACGCTCCACGTCGCGGTGCACTCGCAGACCCCGCCGCAGGTCACCATCCCCGGCGACCTCAACGGACAGCCGCTGGTCAACGTGCGGCAGCGGCTCCAGGACCTGGGCCTGACGGTCTCCATCAACGGCCCCGACACCATCACCGCCGTCGTGACCGCCACCGACCCCGGCGGCGGCACCCAGGTCCAGCCGAACAGCACCGTCACCGTCACCACCGAGGAGCCGGGCGGCCTCGGCGGTCAGGACGGGGGCCAGGACGGCGGCAACGGAAACGGCGGCGGGGGCAACGGGGGCCCCGGCGGCGACGAGGGTGCGTTCGGCGACATCTTCGGCGGCGGTGACTGACACCACACCGCGCCCCGCACCACGACCACCGGGGTGGACCCCGCGGCCTCGAAGCCCGCGGGGTTCACCCCGCGGTGCTTTCCTCCGCCTCCGTCTCCTCGGCCGTGCCGGGCGATGACGGCGTCACCTCGGTGGCGGGCGAAGGCTCCAACAGCCAGTCCGGATTGGTCTGGCCGCTCCACCACCGCCAGGCGGCGAACGCGCCGCCGGCCACCAGCGTCAGCAGCCCGATCCGCCTGGCCATGCGCCCGGTGCGCCGGCGGCGCTCGCGCCGCCGGACGGCGCAGGCGATCTCCCGCGGCGTGATGTCGCCGCGCAGCGCGGCGAGCGCCGCGGCCGACCGCGCCGACGCCTCGTCCCGCGCCGGTCCCGCGGCGGCCCTGGCCCGCGCCACCCGCGGCACGACCTGGGTCGCGTAGCGCAGCCTGGCTTCCGACGCGGCTTTATGGGCACGCGGTTTGAGATAGGTGCCCGCCTGGTGCGCGTAGTGCACAGCGTTGTCCTTGGCCGTCGCGGCGTACGGAGTCACCATGTCCGTGGCGTGCCGCACCCCCGACTTCCCGTTGTGGCTCACTGATTACTCCTTGATTGCACTCTTGATGGCCATTTCTCGCTGCCCATTCGTCTTGTCCACTTGTGCGCAAATCATGCCGGGTAGGACGGGGTGAGGCACGCGAAACGGCCATCCGGGGGCACGGCGTGTCGTCGGCGCATGGCAGGATCGGGGACCGTCACTGACGTAGACGGAAGGTACATCGTGGCCGAGCAGCTCTATGCCACCCTGAAGACCAACCGAGGCGACATCGAGGTCCGGCTCTTTCCGAACCACGCCCCGAAGACGGTCAAGAACTTTGTCGAGCTCGCCGAGGGCTCCCGCGAATGGACCCACCCCGCCACCGGCCAGCGGTCCGCCGAGAAGCTGTACGACGGCACGGTCTTCCACCGGGTGATCAGCGGCTTCATGGTCCAGGGCGGGGACCCGCTCGGCAACGGGACCGGCGGTCCCGGCTACAAGTTCGAGGACGAGATCCACCCCGACCTCGCCTTCACCCGCCCCTACCTGCTGGCGATGGCCAACGCGGGTCCTGGCACCAACGGGTCGCAGTTCTTCATCACCGTCGCGCCGACCACCTGGCTGACCGGTAAGCACACCATCTTCGGCGAGGTCGCGAACCAGGCCGGCCAGCAGGTCGTGGACGCCATCGCGAGCACCGCGACGGACGGCCGCACCGACCGCCCGGTCGAGGACGTCGTCATCGAGTCGGTCGTCATCGACACCCGCCAGGGCTGACCGCGCGGGAACCTTTCCGGCCCTCTGTCCGTAGGATGCAGAGGGCCGGAAGGCTTGCTGGGGACGCGCAGGAGGGGAGTCATGGCGGAGCCGTACGGACAGCCGCAGCCCGGCGCCGGACTGGCGCACTGCTACCGGCATCCGGACCGCGAGACCGGCATCCGCTGCGCCCGCTGCGAGCGGCCCATCTGCCCCTCCTGCATGATCTCGGCTCCCGTGGGCTACCAGTGCCCCGAGTGTGTCCAGGGCGGCTCGGCCGCCGTACGCGCCGCCCGCCCGCGCACGATCGCCGGCGGCAGTGTGGCGGCCGATCCGCGGCTGGTCACCAAGATCCTGCTCGGGATCAACCTGGCGGTGTTCTTCGCCGTCCTGGCCGGCGGAGACCGGATGGTCACCGATCTCGGCATGCTGGGTTACGCGATAGACGGCGAGACGTTCACGTGGATCGGCGTCGCCGACGGCGAGTGGTACCGGATGCTCACCTCGGCGTTCCTGCACGAGCAGATCTGGCACCTCGGGTTCAACATGCTGGGGCTGTGGTTCCTCGGGCCGCCGCTGGAAGCGGCGCTGGGCCGCGCCCGCTATCTCGCGCTGTACCTGATCTCGGCGCTGGCCGGGAGCACCCTGTCCTACCTGCTGGCCGAGCAGAATCAGCTGTCACTCGGCGCCTCGGGCGCGGTCTTCGGCCTCTTCGGTGCGACGGCCGTGCTGGTGCGGCGGCTGCGTTACGACTTCCGCCCCATCGCCATCCTGCTCGCGGTCAACCTGGTGATCACGTTCACCTGGTCGAACATTGCCTGGCAGGCGCACATCGGCGGCCTCGTCGCGGGTGCGGCGGTTGCCTTCGGCCTGGTGAACGCGCCCCGCGAGCGCAGGACGCTGGTGCAGACCGGGACGTGCGTCGTGGTTCTGCTGGTCATCGTCGTGGCCTGTGTGGTCAGGACCGCGCAGCTGCTCGGCTGACCGCGGCGCTCCTGGCTTCCGGCGCTGCTCCGACCGTTCGGAACCCGAAGTTATCCACAGCAGGTGCCCGCACAGGAGCGGGCTGTGGATGACGGTCGGCCGCCTCCGCGTTCGACCGCGTTTCCGCAGGCGAACAGGGGTGCGGGACAGCGGGAGGATCGGACGGGCGTTCCCGTTCTCGCTCAGTTATCCACAGATCTTGTGATGTTCGGGCGAGCTGTGGATAACCTTCGTGACGGCGCCGCGCCCTTCACTTCCACTGTGTGGAGACCACGAAACCCACGGCGATGAACCCGAAACCGATCACAATGTTCCAGTCCTCGAGGGACTTGATGGGGAGATCGGCCTGAGTGACGTAGTACACCACGATCCAGGCGAGGCCGATCACGAACATCGCCAGCATCAGCGGCGCCACCCACCGGCGGCCCGACCTCATGTCGATCTTCGTCGCCTGCCCCTTCTCGGGAGGGGTGAAGGCGTCGCCCTTCTTCTTGCGGACGCGTGACTTCGGCACGAGAGGCTCTCCTGTCGATGCGCTGCCTGATCGCGCCGGACAGCGCGTAACTAAGGGATCGTCCGTTAGCGTAGTGCTTCATCGGCCGATTAAGGAGACCAGGGGTACGGTGAGCATCAATCGCTTCCGCCCGGCACGCCTGGGTTCCGTCGCCGTCTTCGGACTCGCCGGCCTCATATTCTGGCTCAGCTTCAACGTCTCCGGCGGCAACAACATCCGCACTGATGACTCCTTGCTTCAAATGTCCGATCTCATCCGCGAGCGGGCCCGGCAGAACGAGTCCCTGGAGTCCTCCGCCGCGGAGCTGCGCGCCGAGGTCGACGCCCTCGCCGAGCGTGACGGGCCGCCCGATCCCGGCCGTCAGCAGCGCCTCGACGACCTCACCGCGGCCGCCGGCCTCGACGACCTCACCGGCCCGGGGCTGACCGTCACGCTCACCGACGCACCGCCCGACGCGGAACCCCTGGTACCCGACGTCCCCGAGCCCTCGCCGAACGACCTCGTCATCCACCAGCAGGACCTCCAGGCCGTCGTCAACGCCCTGTGGACGGGCGGCGCCACGGGAATCCGGGTCATGGACCAGCGTCTCATCTCCACCAGCGCGGTCCGCTGCGTCGGCAACACGCTGATCCTCCAGGGCCGCCTCTACTCCCCGCCCTACACCATCACCGCGGTCGGCGACCGCGACCGGCTGCGCGCCGCGCTCGACGCCTCGCCCGAGATCGGCAATTACCAGCAGTACGTGACCGCCTACGGCCTCGGCTGGGAGGTCGAGGATCACTCCGCGGTGACCCTGCCCGGCTACGGTGGCAGCGTCGCGCTCCAGCACGCAAGGCCCGTGGAATGACCGCGAATCCCTCTTCCCCCTCCAGCGCGTCGCGGGCGCGTCGTACGCTTGGGGCACGCGGCGTCAGCTGACGCGTCGGACGAAGGGTAGAGAGCAGAGACCATGTACGGGTGGATCTGGCGGCACCTGCCGGGCAACGTGCTGGTGCGGGCACTGATCTCGCTGGTGCTCGTGCTTGGCGTGGTGTACCTCCTCTTCCAGTACATCTTCCCCTGGGCCGAGCCCCTGCTCCCGTTCAACGACGTGACGGTGGACGACGGAGGGGAGGAGACCGGCACGTGAGTGCAACGCGCATCCTGGTCGTCGACAACTACGACAGCTTCGTCTACAACCTCGTTCAGTACCTGTACCAGCTCGGTGCCACCTGCGAAGTCCGGCGCAACGACACGGTCGGCACCGATCACGTCGCCGAAGGCGGCTTCGACGGCGTCCTGCTGTCCCCCGGCCCCGGCACGCCCGAACGGGCCGGTGTCAGCGTCGACATGGTGCGGCACTGCGCCGCAACCGGCACCCCCGTCTTCGGCGTCTGCCTCGGCATGCAGGCGATGGCGGTGGCCTACGGCGGCGTCGTGGGCCGCGCCCCCGAGCTGCTGCACGGCAAGACATCCGAGGTGCACCACGAGGGCGGCGGCGTCTTCGCCGGGCTGCCCTCGCCCCTGACGGTCACCCGCTACCACTCCCTGGCCGCCCGGGAGGAGACGCTGCCCGCGGAACTGGAAGTCACCGCCCGCACGGGCGGCGTGCTGATGGGCCTGCGGCACCGCAGCTTCCCGGTCGAGGGCGTGCAGTTCCACCCGGAGTCGGTTCTCACCAGGGGCGGGCACCGGATGCTGGCCAACTGGCTGGCGCGCTGCGGCGACACCGAGGCGGTCGCCCGCTCGCACGGCCTCGCCCCCGTCGTGGGGCGCATGGGCCAGCAGGGGCCGGCGGCGTGACCGCAGGGCACCCGGACGGGGGTGCGGGGTGGGGCGGCGGCAGTGACGCGTACGCCTACCCGGAGGTCTACCCGGACGTCTACGCCGACCCCTACGCCACGGGCCTGCCGGACGCCCACGGCGACCCCGACCCCTACGCCACCGCGGTCGGCGCGCTGGACGATCCGCTGAACGACCCGCTGCCGGGCGGCCGTTACCCCGAGGAGCAGCAGGCGTACGCGCCCGAGCACCACGCGGCCCACGACGAGTACGACCCGGAAACGGTCGGCCTGCGCCGCCCCGCGGACCTCAACACCGGCGGCCGGCACGCCCAGGGCGAGGCCGACACCACGGCACTGCGCACGACCGAACCGGCCCCGAGTCCTGGCCCGGGCCGGGCCGCACGCCGCCGCGCGGCCAACGCCACCGAGCCGGCTCCCGCCGAGGGCCGCGCCGCACGCCGCAAAGCGGCGGCCGCAGCCGAACCCGCCCCCACCGAAGGCCGCGCCGCACGCCGCCGCGCGGCCAACGCCACCGAGCCGGCTCCCGCGGAAGGCCGCGCCGCACGCCGCAAAGCGGCGGCGGCGGGCGGTCCGCCCGCTGCCGCCGAGGCGGCCGGCGGGGGCCGCGCGGCGCGCCGCAAGGCGGCCAAGACCGCCGCGAAGGCGGCGAAGCAGACCGGCACCGCCATCAGCAATGTCATCGGCGAGCTGTTCATCACCACCGGCGTGCTGCTGCTCCTCTTCGTCGTCTACCAGCTCTGGTGGACCAACGTGCAGGCCAGGGCGCACGCCAACGACGAGGCCGACCGGCTCACGGAGCAGTGGGACGGGAACGGCTCCGGCGGCGCGGGAGGCGAGGAGAACCGCGACCCGGGCACGTTCTCCGCGGGCGAGGGCTTCGCGATCCTCTACATACCGTCCCTCGACGTGCGCGTCCCGATCGCCGAAACGGTCAATCCGGAAAACGTCCTCGACAAGGGCATGGTCGGGCACTACTCGGAGGAGGACCGGCTGCCGACCGCGATGCCCTGGGACGAGGAGGGCAACTTCGGTATCGCCGGCCACCGCAACACCCACGCCGAGCCGTTCCGCTACATCAACCGCCTGGAGCCGGGCGATCCGATCGTCGTGGAGACCGAGGACACGTTCTACACCTACGAGATGGCCAGCCGGCTGGACTCGACCTCGCCCTCCAACACGGCCGTGCTCGACCCGGTCCCCGACCAGGGCGGCTTCACCGAGCCGGGCCGCTACATCACCCTCACCACCTGCACCCCGGAGTTCACCTCCACATACCGTCTGATTGTCTGGGGTCAGATGGTGGAAGAACGTCCGCGAAGCGAAGGGAAGCCGGATGCCCTCGTCAACTGAGCGGAGCACGCCGGCGACGCCGGAGGAGGAGGGGACCCCGGACCCCGCCGAGGGAGCCGCGGACAGCGCGGAGACGGAGAAGCCCGAGCCCGCCGCCGAGGAGACCGCGAAAGCCGAGAACGGCACGGAATCCGCGGACACCACGGACACCACGGAATCCGCGGACACCACCGAATCTGCCGAACCCACCGACACCACCGACACCACCGACACCGAGGAGCCCGAGGGGCGCGCCGCCGGCCGGGTCGGTGTGGGGCGGCGGCGGCTCGCTCTCGCCGTCAGCGTGTTCGGCGAGCTGCTGATCACGGCGGGCGCCGTCCTCGCCCTCTTCGTCGTCTACTCCCTCTGGTGGACGAACGTCCTCGCCAACCAGGAGGCCGAACGTGACGGCAACGCCGTCCGCGAGAACTGGGCCGCCGCCGAGGACGACGACGGCGACGACCGCACGTCGCCCGCCACGTTCGAGCCCGAGGACGGCCTCGGCTTCCTGCACGTTCCGACGATGACGGGTGCCGACATCCTCGTGAAGGAAGGCATCGACCTCGACATCCTCAACGGGGGCGTCGCCGGGTACTACGACGAGCCGGTGCAGTCGGCGATGCCGTGGGACGAGGAGGGCAACTTCTCGGTCGCCGCCCACCGCGACGGTCACGGCGCGAAGTTCCACAACATCCAGCGCATCGAGGAAGGCGACCCGATCGTCTTCGAGACGAAGAACACCTGGTACATCTACCGGGCCTACGCCATCCTCCCGGAGACGTCGCGGTACAACACCGCGGTCCTCGACCCGATCCCCGAGGAGTCGGGGAAGACCGAGGCCGGCCAGTACATCACGCTCACCACCTGCACGCCCGTCTACACTTCCGAGCACCGCTACATCGTGTGGGGCGAGCTGGAGCGCACCGAGCACGTCAATGCCCAGCGCGACCTGCCGCAGGAGCTGCTGGAGTTCCAGGACGACTGACCCACGGCCGCCCGGTTCGGCAGCCCGCGGCCGGCGGCCCGCCCGCCTCGACCCGTCTGGGGGTGTTCATGAACAGCGCTCCGTGGTCGGACGACCATCCGGTGCTCGATGTCCTGCGCCGCAGGCGCGACAAGGGACATTCGCCGCACGCCCCGGCGGACGACCTGAAGGTCGGGCTCGCTGTCGAAGGCGGCGGCATCAGGGGCGTGGTGTCGGCGGCGATGCTCACCGCGCTGGAGGACCTGGACCTCACCCACGCCTTCGACGCCGTCTACTCGGCGTCCTCCGGCGCGATCAACAGCGCCTACTTCCTCAACGGCCACACCTGGTACCCGCTGTCCATCTACTACGACGATCTGGCCACGCGGAAGTTCGTCGACGTGCGGCGGGCCCTGCGCGGCCAGATCCTGGACCTCGACTACGCCTTCGAGGTCGTCGACCGCGTCAAGCCGCTCGACTACGACGGGGTCATCGCTTCACCCACGACGCTGAACGTGGCGGTGACGCTCGTCGACGAGATGCGCACCGAGGCCGTCAGCGACTTCACCTCGCGCGCTGACCTGCGGTCCGCGCTGGTCGCCAGCGCCTGGCTGCCGGTCGCGGTGCGCGGCACCGCCGAGTTCCGCGGCAGGCGCGCGGTCGACGGCGGGGTCCTGACCCAGCACCCCTACCGCCTCGCGCTGGACGACGGCTGCACGCACGTCCTCTCGCTGAGCACGCGGCCGATCAGCCCGCCGAACGACAAGCTGCTGCTCTCGCAGCGGTACGCGATCCGGCATCTCAACCGCATTCGGCCCGGTCTCGGCGCCGGTTATGCCGCGGCCATCGGCCGTTACCGGCACGAACGCCGTGCGCTCCAGCGGTGGATGAGCGCGCCGGGCGAGGAGGCGCCGTTCGTCCTCGACCTCGCGCCGCTGCCGTGGATGCCGCAGGTGAAGCGCCACGAGGTGGACCCGGGCCGCATCCTGGCCGGCGCCCGCGGCGCCTACGAGGTGATGTACTGCGCGATCGAGGGCCGCGACCCCGCGCTGATCCGCAGCGGCGGCGTGCGTGCCGTTCCGCAGCTGACGATCGTGGCCGAGGATGGCCCGGCGTAGGGGCGCCCCCTCACCGGGCGGGATGCTACAAAGGGCGGGCTGCCGCCCGAAGGAGGAGGATTCCATGGATTCTCACATCCGGCCCGCGGCCCGCCTGCGCGCGTTCACCGTCACGACCGCTCTCGCACTGACCACAGCTGCCGCGGTGACCCTGGGCTGCGCCTCGGACGAGGAGCCGGTGGGACGCGAGGCGCCACCGGAGTCCGAGCCGGCGCCGTCGGCACCGTCGGCGCCGGGGGAGCCGTCGACGCCGGAGCCGTCGGCGCCGGGGGAGGCGGCGAACGGTTCGGACATCGGCGCCTGCCTCGACGGCACGTGCGAGGTCACGGTGTCCGCGCCCACCGGCATCCCGGTGGACGGCCGGTTCGGCGCCGACTCCGTCAGCGTCTCCTGGATCGCCGACGGAGCGGTGACGGAGCGGTGATGGTCACCACCGGCCCCGGCCACGTCACGGCCAGCGGCGTCGGCACCGTCAACGGCCTGCTGTCCGAGGTGGTTTCGGTGGAGGAGAGCGTCGCGGTCCTCGCGTTCTCGCCCGCCGGCGGCTGAGCCCGCCCGTCAGTCGGCGAACGCCCCGTCGAGCGCCGCGAGATGCGGCGGCACCAGCGTCGTCGACATCATCAGCTCCCGGATCAGATTGTCGTTCAGCGCATTGCCGACCGGCTGCGGAACCTCCGCCTCGACCAGACCGAACACGCCGCCGTGGGACAGCCGTTCGCGGACCCGGGCGACCAGGTGCGCCAGCACGGGAACGGTCCACCCCGCGGCCGGCTGGAGCGCCTGGAGCTGCGCCGCGGCCTGCTTCCACGTCAGCGGCTGCGGGCACGCCTCGTGCAGCAGGTACCGCTGCCCCAGCACCGTCAGCGCGAGATGCTCCTCCGGCGAGAGCGGCCACGTCTTCGGCGGGCGCGTCGGGTCGTCGGGCCTCGGCTTGGGCAAACTGCTGTCCGCGCCCGACACGAACAGCTCCAGCAGGTGCTCGCGGCTGCTGGAGCCGCGGACGAACAGCGGCGTGTAGCCCTCGCCGAGCGGCACCGGGTCCTCGTCGGTGAAGAGCAGCAGCGAGCCGGGGAGCCGTATCGGCAGCCGCCCGGTGTTGCGCACCCACCACCGGTCGGCGCGGTGCACCACGGTGCCCTGCTTGCGGCTGACCCGCCCGTCGTCCTCGCCGATGCACACGTGCACGCTCTCGCGGTGCCGGCCGAAGAGGATCTCCCGGCCCTCGCCCGGCCGCAGGCGGAAGTCGCCGCCCAGGGAGCGGACGTGGATCGTGCCGCGCTGCGCGGGCGGCACGCCGAGGGCCAGGCTGGCCTTGGCCCGGTTCGACGCTGCTGATGCCATGGGACACCGACCTTTCTGCACTCCGTGCCATGGGCGGGCGGACCCGCCCGCCGCCGGGCCCGCGGCCATGATTCCGCAGCGGCCCGCGACCGGTCGCGGACCCCGTCCACGGGCCGCTGCCCGGCCCCTCAGGCGGCCGGGGGCAGTTCCGCGGCCATCGATTCCATCAACTCGCCCGCTGTCTCGCACAGTACGCCCGGCTCCCTCGGCCCGGAGACGACCAGGAGCAGCTTCTCCACGGCCGGGGCGTTGTCCGAGTCGTAGTAGGTGCGGTACTCCAGGTGCCCCACGCAGGTCTTCGGCCCGTCGCCATCCGCCTCCAGAGCGCCGGAGTACCGGCCGAACCGCACAGGCTCGCCGTCCTCGGCGGTCAGCGGGCCGTCCCGGTCGAAGCGCAGGTCGATCCAGGAGTCGTCCATGCTGCTGTGCCAGCCGCACGACCAGTCGCCGAACCCGACGTCCGCCTCCGCCGCCCTGACCCCGGGCAGCGCGGCGACCAGCGCCTCCGTGGTGGGCAGCCCGCACGCGTCGTGCAACGCCAGGGAGGCGTCGGGGAATGGCGCCGGGCGGCGCGGGAACGGGTCCCCGGAGTTGAGCACGGCGAGGGCGTGGTCCGTGGCCGCGTCGGCCATGCCGCACAGGTCGGGGTCGGTCTCGTAGGAGTGCTTGGCCGCCACCAGGGCCCAGTTGCCGTCGGGCAGCAGCAGGAAGCGTTCGCACGCCGACTCGTCAGCCGGGAAGCGCACGACGCCGGCCTCGCCGTCCTGCTCGACCCGCTCCGCGATCTCCGGTGACGGCGCGGTGTTCAGATCCACCAGCACGTCCACCTCGCCGCCCGCCGCGGGCTCCACCAGCAGGTCGCACCGGTCGAAGTTGCCGTAGTCCCGGTCGAGCCGCACCGCGCCGAAGCGCGCGAGCGCCCGGGGCGACAGCAGGCCGCACGGGTCCGCGGTCCGCTGGTCCTCGATGTGCGGCGCCCCGCCGCCGTTCGCCCGCGCCCCGCCGTCCCCGCTCGCGTCCCCGTCGACCAGCACGTCGCCGCCCAGCCAGCCCACGGCGGCGAGCGCGGCCGTGGCCGCGGCGAGGGTGGCCGTCCGCGACCTCCGCCGCCGCGCGGCGCCGCTCCGGCCCGCCAGCGCGCGTTCCAGCAGCCGGCGCGCCTCGGCCGCGTCCGGCCGGTCCTCCGGCAGCGGCTTCAGCATGCCGGCCAGCACTTCGGTGAGCGGCCCGGCGCGCCGCGGTCCGAGCGGCACGCCCGCCCGGGCCCTGGTCTCCGGGTCCACCCCGTCCTCGCCGTCCCGGCCGTACACGGAACGGCCCTCCAGCGCCGCGAACAGCGCGGCGCCCAGCGAGAACACGTCGGAGGCCGCGGTCGCCCGCCCGCCCCGGTGTACCTCGGGCGCGGCGTACGCCGCCGTGTACGGACACCGGCCGGTGTCCCCGAAGGTGTCCTCGCCGTCACCGCCGCCCGAGGTGCCGAAGTCGCCCAGCTTCGCGTGCCAGTCCGCGGTGACCAGGACGTTCCCCGGCTTCACGTCGCGGTGGACCACGCCCTTGGCGTGCACTGCCTGGAGCGCCCGCGCGATCTGCGCGCCGATGCCCGCGGCCCGCCGCCACGCCGGCACCCCGTCCGCGTCCGTGTCCGGCAGCCGGCGGTCCGGAAGTCCGCGCAGCACCGAAGAGAGGCTCCGCGATTCGACGTACTCCATGACCAGCCAGCACTCGGTCCCCTTGCCGGGGTCCGTGCCGCCGTCCTCGGCCTCGTGCACGTCGTAGAGCACCACGACGTTCGGATGCTGCATGTCGGCGAGGATCTTCGCCTCGCGCTGGGCGTACCGCCGGCCCTGCTCCCCTTCGAGCAGAATCCGCTTCAGGACGACGGTGCGCCGCAGCCGTTCGTCGGCGGCCCGCCACACCTCGCCCTGGCCGCCCTCGTCGAACCGCTCTTCCAGCACATAGCGGCCTCCGACCATGTCCCCGATGTCCACGGATCCGTAGTACCAGCGGTCACGGGCGGGAATCCAGCGATTGCACAGAATGACCACAACAGGGCGACGACAGGCCGGAATATGAGCGCTCCCGCCACCGTACGAACGGGAGGCGGGAGGCGGGGGTGGAGCCTAGGAGAGTCGAACTCCTGACATCCGCCATGCAAAGACGGCGCTCTACCAACTGAGCTAAGGCCCCGGGGCCCGGTAGCGGGCCAGAGCCAAGGTTACCCAATCTTCCTGCCGGATACCGACCGGGTATCGCCCCGGGTACGGGTCCCTCCGTAGGATGACGCGCAACTTCGCTCAGGTGAAGCGATCAGGGGAGAACAGGGGAGACACGATGGACGCAGCTCAACAGGAGTCCACCGAAAAAGCCAGAGAACAACAGACGACGTGGTACGGGGAGCCACTGGGCTCGCTGTTCCGCCGGCTCATCGCGGACCTGGGCCTCAACCAGGCGCGGCTCGCGGTCGTTCTCGGGCTTTCGGCGCCGATGCTGTCCCAGCTGATGAGTGGTCAGCGGGCGAAGATCGGCAATCCGGCCGTGGTGCAGCGCGTCCGTTCACTACAGGATCTGGCGGGGGAGGTCCGGGCCGGCCGCGTCAGCGCGGCGGAAGCCACCGCGGCCATGGACGAGATCCGGCGCACGTCCGGGGGGAACGTGCTCAGCTCGGGCTCGACGCCCGCGAGGACCAGTTCGACGGGCGTACCCGCGAACCCCACCAAGCGGGTGGTACGGGAGATCCAGGCACTGCTGCGCTCCGTGTCCGACGCGACCGAGATCCAGAACGCGTCACGGCTGCTCGCGGACAGCCATCCGGAACTGGCCGAATTCCTGCGCGTCTACGGCGTCGCGCGGACGCGGGAAGCCGTGGAGCACTACGAGAGCCACCAGGGCTGAAACACCCCGGCGGGCCAGGATTTGCGAACGCACACGAAGGCCCCTCGGGCCCCCGTCCGTCGCACGCGGCCGGGGGTCCGGGACTTCCGTCCTTCGATGTGGTGCGTGTCTTCGGGGTCAGGCACCCGTGGAGCCGGAGGGCACGGAGTCGGTCGCCTCCGTCCACAGGTCCTGCTCAGCCTTGTCCGCCTGAATCTGGCGGTACACGAGGAGGCCGCCGATTGCGGCCAGGGCGACCAGGAGGAGCTTCTTCACCGCGCTACCTCGTCCTTCTTGAACGTGATCGGACCATCTGGCGCCCGATGATACCCAACGACCTGAAGACACAAAGGGCTCGGTCCGACCGGATATCTCCGACCGGACCGAGCCGTGCCGTGGGGCTAACAGGACTTGAACCTGTGGCCTCATCCTTATCAGGGATGCGCTCTAACCATCTGAGCTATAGCCCCGCGTGGTGCACAGAAAGGCTAGCGCATGTGCACCCCGGCTCCCAAATCGCTATTCGTCCTCCGCCAGCGTCACTTCGATCCCGCCGACGAAACCGGCCGACAGGTTGTACATGAACGCGCCAAGTGTGGCCAGCGCCGTGGCCAGGACGACGTCGATCAGCGCGATCACCGACGTGAACAGCATGACCCGCGGCAGCGAGAGGAACGCCACCAGGTCGAAGCCGCTGTCGGTGTCCGTTTCGGTGGCCTCGGTCACCGTGTCGCCGATCGTGGCGAAGACGCCCATCGCGTCCATGACCATCCACAGGACGGCGACGGCGATGATCGTGCAGATCCCCAGCGCGATGGACAGCAGGAAGCTGACCTTCATCACCGACCACGGGTCGGCCTTCGCCACCCGCAGCCGCGCCTTGCGGGTTCTCGGCACGGTGCGCGCCCCCGTGCGGGGGCGGCGCATCGCCTGGCCCGTCCGCTGCGCCTGCTGAGCCTGCGTGGCCTGCTGGCCGCCCTGTGGCGGCCCCTGGGGCTGCTGCTGGGACTGGGACTGCTGCCCCACCGTGGGCGCGGCACCCGGCGGGGCCGGGTACGCCTGCGGGGGGTGATAGTGCTGCGGGTCCTGCGCGGAACCGCCGGAGCCCTGCGCAAAAGGCTCCACGGGTCTTGCACTGGTCATCGTGGTCCCCCCACGAGTCGTGTCTTCTGGGGATGTTCTCCGGGAGCGGGAGCTGCCGGAGTCGGTACCGGTGGCGCCCGCGACCGGCGGACCCGAAGGTGAACGCTCCGGGGGCTGCTTGTCGTTCCCCGCGCCGTCCGCGGCAGAGCCCCTGGATTCGCTCACGCCTTACTCCTCATCGCCCGGGGCCGGGGCCGCCTCTCCGGACGACTCGGCCTCGACTTCCTCGGCCTCGCGGCCGGCCTCGGCGTTGCGGGCGATGCCGACGACGGCATCCCGCTTCCCCAAGTTGATCAACTGGACGCCCATGGTGTCACGGCCCGTCTCCCTGACCTCGTTGACCCGCGTGCGGATCACTCCACCGCCCAGCGTGATGGCCAGGATCTCGTCCGTGGCCTCCACCACAAGCGCGCCGACCAGGGAGCCGCGGTCCTCCACGATCTTCGCCGCCTTGATGCCGAGACCGCCGCGCCCCTGGATGCGGTACTCGTCGACCGGCGTCCGCTTGGCGTACCCGCCGTCCGTTGCGGTAAACACGAACGTCCCGGCCCGGACCACGTTCATCGACAGCAGCTCGTCGCCCTCGCGGAAGCTCATGCCCTTGACGCCCGAGGTGGCCCGGCCCATCGGCCGCAGCGCGTCGTCGGTCGCCGTGAACCGGATGGACTGCGCCTTCTTGCTGATCAGCAGCAGCTCGTCGGCACCCGAGACCAGCTCCGCGCCGATCAGCTCGTCGTCGCGGCCGTCCGCCATCTCGCGCAGGTTGATCGCGATGACGCCGCCGGAACGCGGCGAGTCGTAGTCCTTCAGCGGGGTCTTCTTCACCAGGCCCGACTTCGTGGCCAGCACCAGGTACGGGACGGCCTCGTAATCCCTGATGGCCAGGATCTCGGCGATCTGCTCGTCCGGCTGGAAGGCCAGCAGGTTGGCCACGTGCTGCCCGCGGGCGTCGCGCCCGGCGTCGGGCAGCTCGTACGCCTTCGCCCGGTAGACCCGTCCCTTGTTGGTGAAGAACAGCAGCCAGTGGTGCGTGGTGGAGACGAAGAAGTGGTCGACGATGTCGTCCTCGCGCAGCTTCGTGCCCCGCACGCCCTTGCCGCCGCGCTTCTGCGCCCGGTAGTCGTCCGTCTTCGTCCGCTTGACGTAGCCGCCCCGGGTGATGGTGACGACGATGTCCTCCTCGGCGATCAGGTCCTCGATGGACATGTCGCCCTCGAACGGGATCAGCGCGGTCCGCCGGTCGTTCGCGAACTTGTCGACGATCGCCGCCAGCTCCTCGGAGATGATGCCGCGCTGGCGCTCCGGGGAGGCGAGGATCGCGTTGTACTCGTCGATCTTGGCCTGGAGGTCGTCGTGCTCCGCGGTGATCTTCTGCCGCTCCAGGGCGGCCAGCCGCCGCAGCTGCATCTCCAGGATCGCGTTGGCCTGGATCTCGTCGATCGACAGCAGCCGGATCAGGCCCTCGCGCGCCACGTCGACGGTGGCGCTGCGCCGGATCAGGGCGATGACCTCGTCGATGGCGTCGAGGGCGGCGAGCAGGCCGCGCAGGATGTGCGCCCGCTCCTCCGCCTTCCGCAGCCGGTAGCGGGTGCGGCGCACGATGACATCGATCTGGTGCGCCACCCAGTTGCGGATGAACGCGTCGAGCGACAGGGTGCGCGGCACGCCGTCGACCAGCGCCAGCATGTTGGCGCCGAAGTTCGTCTGGAGGTCGGTGTGCTTGTACAGGTTGTTCAGCACGACCTTGGCGACGGCGTCCCGCTTCAGCACGATGACCAGGCGCTGCCCGGTCCGCGAGGACGTCTCGTCCCGGACGTCGGCGATACCGCTGACGCGCCCGTCCTTGACCAGCTCGGCGATCTTCAGCGCGAGGTTGTCCGGGTTGACCTGGTAGGGCAGCTCGGTGACCACCAGGCACTGGCGGCCCTGGATCTCCTCGACCTCCACCACGGCGCGCATCGTGATCGAGCCGCGGCCGGTGCGGTACGCCTCCTCGATACCGCTGCGCCCGACGATGAGCGCACCGGTCGGGAAGTCCGGGCCCTTGATCCGTTCGACCAGCGCGTCGAGCAGCTCGTCGGGCGAGGCCTCGGGGTGCTCCAGGCACCACTGGGCGCCGGCCGCGACCTCCCGCAGGTTGTGCGGCGGGATGTTGGTGGCCATGCCGACGGCGATGCCGGCCGAGCCGTTGATCAGCAGGTTGGGGAAGCGGGCGGGCAGGACGGTCGGCTCCTGGTTCCGCCCGTCGTAGTTGTCCTGGAAGTCGACGGTCTCCTCGTCGATGTCCCGCAGCATCTCCATGGCGAGCGGCGCCATGCGGCACTCGGTGTACCGCATGGCCGCGGCCGGGTCGTTGCCCGGCGAGCCGAAGTTGCCGTTGGAGTCCACCAGCGGCATGCGCATCGTCCAGGGCTGTGCCAGCCGCACCAGCGCGTCGTAGATCGAGGTGTCGCCGTGCGGGTGGTACGTCCCCATCACGTCGCCGACGACGCGGGCGCACTTGTAGTAGCCGCGCTCGGGGCGGTACCCGCCGTCGTACATCGCGTACAGCACGCGGCGGTGCACGGGCTTGAGCCCGTCCCGCACGTCCGGCAGCGCGCGCGAGACGATGACGCTCATCGCGTAGTCGAGGTAGGAGCGCTGCATCTCCGTTTCGAGCGTGACCGGCTCGATGCGCAGCGCACCGGCCGAGTTGAGCTCGGGCTCCTCGCCGGCGGGGGGAGTGGGGTTGTCGTCGGCCATGACGTACGTCCGAATCCTTTCGAGCTGCTGGTGGGGGTGACCGGTGGCGTCCGGCCGTTCAGATGTCCAGGAAACGGACGTCCTTGGCGTTGCGCTGGATGAACGACCGGCGGGCCTCCACGTCCTCGCCCATGAGGATCGAGAAGAGGTCGTCGGCCGCCGCCGCGTCGTCCAGCGTGACCAGGCGCAGCACGCGGTGCGCGCGGTCCATGGTGGTCACCCGCAGCTCCTCGGCGTTCATCTCGCCGAGGCCCTTGAAGCGCTGGATCGAGTCCTCCCTGATGCGCTTGCCGCGCTCGCGGCCGAGCTGGATCAGGCTGTTGCGCTCGCGGTCGGAGTAGGCGTACTCGAACTCGTCGCGGCCCCACTTGATCTTGTAGAGCGGCGGCTGCGAGAGGTACACGTGGCCGGACTCGACCAGCGGGCGCATGAAGCGGAACAGCAGCGTGAGCAGCAGGGTGTTGATGTGCTGGCCGTCGACGTCGGCGTCCGCCATGAGGATGATCTTGTGGTAGCGGAGCCGGGAAATGTCGAAGTCCTCGTGGATGCCCGTGCCGAAGGCCGAGATCAGCGCCTGGACCTCGGTGTTCTGAAGCACCTTGTCGATCCTGGCCTTCTCCACGTTCAGGATCTTGCCGCGGATGGGGAGGATCGCCTGGTACTGCGGGTCGCGGCCGGACTTGGCGCTGCCGCCCGCCGAGTCACCCTCCACGATGAAGATCTCGCACTGCGCCGCGTCATTGGACTGGCAGTCGCTGAGCTTGCCCGGCAGCGAGGCCGTCTCCAGCAGACCCTTGCGGCGCGTGAGGTCGCGCGCCTTGCGGGCGGCGACCCGGGCGGTGGCCGCCTGGATGCTCTTGCGGATGATGTCGGCGGCCTCGGTCGGATTGCGGTCGAGCCAGTCGGAGAGGTGCTCGTACACGATCCGCTGCACGAAGGTCTTCGCCTCCGTGTTGCCCAGCTTCGTCTTCGTCTGGCCCTCGAACTGCGGCTCACCGAGCTTCACGGAGATGATCGCGGTCAGCCCCTCGCGGATGTCCTCGCCCGCGAGGTTGTCGTCCTTCTCGCGCAGCAGCTTCTTCTCCCTGGCGTACTTGTTGACCAGCTGGGTCATCGCCGCCCTGAAGCCCTCTTCGTGCGTGCCGCCCTCGTGGGTGTGAATCGTGTTCGCGAAGCTGTACACGCCCTCGCTGTACTGGTTGTTCCACTGCATCGCGATCTCGACGGAGATCTTGCGCTCGGTGTCCTCCGACTCGATCTCGATGACCGAGGGGTGCACCGGCTCGCCCTTGCGGGAGTTGAGGTGGCGCACGAAGTCCGCGATGCCGCCCTCGTAGTGGTAGGTCACGGAACGCGGCTGGTCGTCGCCGTCCGAGGCCGCCGTGTCCGCGCCCGAGGTCTGCTTCGCCGCCGCCCGCTCGTCCGTGAGCGAGATCGTCAGCCCGCGGTTGAGGAACGCCATCTCCTGGAAACGGCGCGACAGCGTCTCGAACGAGTAGACCGTCGTCTCGAAGATGTCGCCGTCCGCCCAGAAGGTGACCGTCGTGCCCGTCTCGGCAGTCGCCTCGTTCCGCTGGAGCGGCGCCGTGGGCACCCCGAGCTTGTAGTCCTGCGTCCAGCGGTAGCCGTCCGTGCGGACCTCCACCGCCACCTTCTGCGACAGCGCGTTCACCACGGAGACGCCCACCCCGTGCAGGCCGCCCGACACCGCGTACCCGCCGCCGCCGAACTTGCCGCCGGCGTGCAGCACCGTCAGCACCACCTCGACGGCCGGCTTGCCCTCGGACTGCACCATGCCCACCGGGATACCGCGCCCGTTGTCCACGACCCGGACTCCGCCGTCGGCCAGCAGCGTCACGGCGATCGTGTCCGCGTGCCCGGCCAGGGCCTCGTCCACAGAGTTGTCCACGACCTCGGTCACGAGGTGATGCAGACCACGCTCGCCGGTCGACCCGATGTACATGCCCGGCCGCTTGCGTACCGCGTCCAGCCCCTCCAGCACCGTGATCGCACTGGCGTCGTAGGAGGGAAGCCCGTCTGCGGACGCGGCCGAGCTGGGAGTGTTGTTGTTGGCATCGCCGGAATCGGCCACGAAGCGCCCTTTCTGGCACAGCACGAGCCAACTCCGGCACAAGGGAGCGGCTGTGTCGTTCGACATGGTCCGCAACGGGGGCGGGTCACTCCAGTCTACCGGTAGCGCCAACCGTAATGACGGTTTGCCGGGCCCTGAGTCCGCATGTGCCGCCCTGAACTGCCATCCGATGACTCCCCATATGCGACCTGGGCCCCTGATCCGCTCACAACGGCGCTCAGCGCTTCGGCCTGTCAACCTCTGGGAACGTGACCGGCATCACTCCCGCACCCCGCGGCACTCCCGTCCGCCCGCCGCTCCGGACCCTCAGGGACGCCCTCGGCGGCCCGCTCAGCCGTAGGTGTCGCCCGGCCCACGGCTGCCCGGCGCCCGCAGCCGCCCCGCCCGCCGCACCGGCGCCGCGGGCCCCAGCACCTTCAGCGACGTCACCGTGCCCCGGCCCAGATCCCCGTTCAGCCGGCGCAGCAACTGCGGGGCCAGCAGCCGCAGCTGCGTCGCCCACGCCGTCGAATCGCACCGCACGGTCAGCACGCGCGACTCCTCGTCGTACCCTTCGGGACCGCAGTGCTGCGCCACCTCGGGGCCGACCAACTCCGGCCACCGCCCCAGCACGCCCCCCACGGCCAGCGGCATCTCCCAGCCGCGCTCCACCGTCAGCCGCTCCACCGCGGCGCCCAGGGGCAACGGGTCGCGCCCGCCGGGACGCGCCCCGGAGCGCAGCCCACCGCGCCGCGCCTGCCTGCGCTGCTGCACCATCGCCCCGCGCTCGCGCGCCTGCTCCCGCGCCGCGCGCAGCGCCACCCGCGCCAGGTCCACGCCGGACGGCTCCGGCTGCCTCCCGCCGGACTCCCGCGCCGCGGAACCCTCCGCGCCCGCACCCTCACTCACGGTCCACGCTCCCGCCCGCCACCGAGAACCTGGCGCCCATCAGCGCCATGGGAACGTCCTGCGGTACGGCCGCCGTCACCAGCACCTGCTCGCCCGGCGCCACCAGCTCGGCCAGCCGCTCCCGCCGCTGTGCGTCCAGCTCGGCGAAGACGTCGTCCAGCACCAGCACCGGCTCGGGCCCCTCGGCCTTCAGCAGCTCGTACGACGCAAGCCGCAGCGCGAGCGCCAACGACCACGACTCGCCATGGCTCGCGTACCCCTTCGCGGGCAACTCCCCGAGCCGCAGCACCAGATCGTCGCGGTGCGGGCCGACAAGCGTCACCCCGCGCTCGATCTCCTGCGCACGCGCCTCCCCGAGCGCCCCCAGCAGCAGCCCGTACAACTCCTCGCGCGGCACCGCGCCCTCCGCCACCCCGCGGTAGTCGAGACCCACCGGGCCGCCGCCGGGCGCCACTTGGTCGTACGCCTTGTCCGCCAACGGCCGCAGCGCCTCCACCAGCGAAAGCCGCTGCGCCAGCAACTCGGCCCCCGACCGCGCCACATGCTGATCCCACACGTCGAGCGTCGACAGGTCGACGCCGCGGCCGCCGTGCCGGCGCGCCATCGCGGCCGACTTCAGCAGGGCGTTTCGCTGCTTCAGCACGCGCTCGTAGTCCGCCCGCACCCCCGCGAGCCGCGGCACCCGCGCCGTGATCAGCTCGTCGAGGAACCGCCTGCGCTCCCCCGGGTCGCCCTTCACCAAGTGCAGGTCCTCGGGCGCGAACAGCACCGTCCGCACCACCCCGAGCACGTCCCTCGGACGCACCTGCGCCGAACGGTTGAGCCGCGCGCGGTTGGCCCGGCCCGGATTCACCTCGATCTCGACCAGCTGCTGCCGGCCGCCCTCCGTCACCGCGGCCCGCACCACGGCGCGGTCCGCGCCCATCCGCACCAGCGGCGCGTCGGAGGAGACCCGGTGGCTGCCCAGCGTCGCGAGGTAGCCGACGGCCTCCACGAGATTGGTCTTGCCCTGCCCGTTCGGCCCGATGAACGTGGAGACGCCGGGCCCGAGCGCGACCTCGGCCCGTGCATAGGACCGGAAATCGGCGAGCGACAGATGCGTGACGTGCACCTAGGGCCAACCTCCCGGATACCGCGCCCGACCGGCGCCTGTCTGCTTCCCGGCGCCGCGCGGCGCCGCCCCGCACAACCCGGCGGCTACTTGGGGCTCTCGACGGCGTGCCCGCCGAACTGCTTTCGGAGCGCGGCCACCATCTTCATCTGCGGCGAGTCGTCCTGCCGCGAGGAGAACCGCGCGAACAGCGAGGCCGTGATCGTCGGCAGCGGCACCGCGTGGTCGATCGCCGCCTCCACCGTCCAGCGCCCCTCGCCCGAATCGGCCGCGTACCCGCGCAGCTGGTCCAGGTGCTCGTCGTCGTCCAGCGCCCGCACCGCCAGGTCCAGCAGCCAGGAGCGGATCACCGTGCCCTCCTGCCAGGAGCGGAACACCTCCCGCACGTCGGTCACCGTGTCGGCCGACTCCAGCAGCTCCCAGCCCTCGGCGAACGCCTGCATCATCGCGTACTCGATGCCGTTGTGGACCATCTTCGCGAAGTGCCCGGCCCCGACCTTCCCCGCGTGCACGGCACCGGCGTCCGCCGCCGGCTTCAGCGCGTCGAAGACCGGCTGCACCTTGGCCACGTGCTCGGCCGCACCGCCGTACATCAGCGCGTAGCCGTTCTCCAGGCCCCACACGCCCCCGGAGACCCCGCAGTCCACGAAGCCGATGCCCCGGGCGGCCAGCTCCTCGGCGTGCTTGGCGTCGTCCGTCCAACGGGAGTTGCCCCCGTCGACCACCACGTCCCCCTCGGACAGCAGCGCGGACAGCTCGTCGATCACCGACTGGGTGACCGCCCCCGCCGGCACCATCAGCCAGACGACGCGCGGCGCCGCCAGGGCGTCCACCATGTCCCGCAGGCTGTGGACATCGGCGGACGGGGTGTCCGGCGCGTACCCGACCACGGTGTGACCGGCCCGGCGGATGCGCTCGCGCATATTCCCGCCCATCTTGCCGAGGCCGACGAGACCGAGCTGCATGGGGGACTCCTTCATAGCGATATGGCCTGAAGCCGAGCCTACGCCCGCGCCCCCGTGCACACCTGTGGGGTCCCGCCGCTCAACAGAGCTGGTCAACGCCCTGGACGACCGCCTCAGCCGCTCAGCCGCACCGGCATGATCAGGTACTTGTAGGACTCGTCCGCCTCCGCGTCGACCGCGGGCCGGCCGCTCAGCAGGGCCGGCTTCGTCGACGTCGTGAACGACAGCTGCGCCACCGGGGAGTCGATCGCGCTCAGGCCCTCGAGCAGGAAGCCGGGGTTGAACGCGATGGAGATGTCGTCGCCCTCCAGCTGGGCGTCCACGCGCTCCACAGCCTGTGCGTCGTCACTGGACCCCGCCTCCAGGATCAGCACGCCCTGCTCGAAGCTCAGCCGCACCGGCGTGTTGCGCTCGGCGACCAGCGCCACGCGCTTGACCGCCTCGACGAACGGCGCCGTCTCGATGACGGCCACCGAGTTGAACTCCGTGGGGAACAGCGTCCGGTACTTCGGCAGGTCGCCCTCGAGCAGCCGGGTCGTGGTCCGCCGCCCGGCGCCCTCGAAGCCGATCAGGCCCTCGCCCGCGCCCGCCCCCGACAGCGCCAGGGAGACCGTGTCCCCGCCGCTGAGCGACTTGGCGGTGTCGAGCAGCGTCTTGGCCGGGACGAGCGCCACGGCGGAGATGTCGGGCGTCTCCGGCTTCCAGAGGAACTCGCGCACCGCGAACCGGTACCGGTCAGTGGAGGCCAGGGTCACCGAGTCGCCCTCGATCTCGATGCGCACGCCCGTCAGCACCGGCAGCGTGTCGTCGCGGCCCGCGGCGATGGCCACCTGGGAGACCGCGGCGGCGAAGACCTCTGCGGAGATCGCGCCGGTCGCGCTCGGCATCTGCGGCAGCGCCGGGTACTCCTCCACCGGCAGGGTGTGGAGGGTGAACCGGGAGGAGCCGCAGACCACGGTCACCCGCACTCCGTCGGACGAGATCTCCACCGGCCGGTTCGGCAGGGCGCGGCAGATGTCGGCGAGCAGCCGACCGGAGACCAGGACCGTGCCGCCCTCCTCGACGTCCACCTCGACCGAGACGCGGGCCGAGACCTCGTAGTCGAAGCCGGAGAGGCTGAGCGCCCCCTCCTCGGCCTTCAGCAGCAGGCCCGCGAGAACGGGCACCGACGGTCGGGCCGGCAGGCTGCGGGCGGCCCAGGCCACCGCCTCCGCGAGCACATCGCGTTCCACCCGGATCTTCACTTCAGCCGCCTCCTGCTGTCGCTGGCTGCTCGCCTGATGGCTTCTTACGGGCCACCAGTCTGACGCACGGCACTGACAGTAGGGGCTTCCGCGAGTCAAATCGATGTGAGGCGGGTAGGACGTCGCCGGCCGAGTTGTGCACAGGGCCCACTTCGAATCGAGTCCAGCGGCTTATATCCGTAGTCGTAGTAGTAGGGCTTGTGGAAACCGTGGAAAACCTCGTTTGCCCAGGTCACCGCCCAGATTTTGTGCACAGGCCCTGTGGGTGGACCGGTGGATGAACGGGGGGTCCCTGTGGACGCCGCCGCGTTGTGCACAGGCCATCCCCAGGAGACCCGTACTTCTCAACAGGTCCGTCCCCAGAATCCGGGCCGTTCTCAACAGGCTCCTGCGGCGCCCACTGTGACCTGTTTCACTCGTCCCGGTGAGAGCGCGCGTTGTGTTGCCGAACAGTGGACAACCCTGTGGACCGACTGTGTACAACTGCCCTTTGCCTGTGGGCGGGCGGTGGACAACGCTCCGGCCCGCCGCCGAGCCCTCGGCTCCGTCCACAGCTGTGGATCACGGCCCTCCACACTTCCACAAGCACCTGACCTGGGCGTCTACCGATTTTCTCGGCTCCCTGTGGACGAGGTTCTGGACGACACGCCCTTCCCACAGGGTGTGGACGGAAAAAATCCGGCAGATCTGTGGAGAACGGGGGGTGTCCCGGCAGTAATCGAACAGCGCCCCCGAGGTGTCCTCGGGGGCGCTGGGGAACGAACGGGCGGCGAGCGGGTGGTGAGCGGGGCGCGCGGCGGGCGGATCAGCCGTTCTTGATGCGGTTGGTGAGCTCGGTGACCTGGTTGTAGATGGACCGCCGCTCGGCCATCAGGGCGCGGATCTTCCGGTCCGCGTGCATGACGGTGGTGTGGTCGCGCCCGCCGAAGTGCTGGCCGATCTTGGGCAGCGACAGGTCGGTCAGCTCCCGGCACAGGTACATGGCGATCTGCCGGGCGGTGACCAGGATGCGGCTGCGCGAGGAGCCCGCCAGATCGTCGACGGTCAGGCCGAAGTAGTCGGCGACGGCCGAGGTGATCGCGTCCGCGGTGATCTCCGGGGCGGCCTCCTCACCGCCGGGGATCAGGTCCTTCAGCACGATCTCGGTGAGTCCCAGGTCCACCGGCTGCCGGTTGAGGCTGGCGAAGGCCGTGACGCGGATCAGCGCGCCCTCCAGCTCCCGGATGTTGCGGGAGATCCGCGAGGCGATGAACTCCAGCACCTCGGGCGGCGCGTTCAGCTGCTCCTGCACGGCCTTCTTGCGCAGGATCGCGATGCGGGTCTCCAGCTCCGGCGGCTGGACGTCGGTGATCAGCCCCCACTCGAAGCGGTTCCGCAGGCGGTCCTCCAGGGTGATCAGCTGCTTCGGCGGCCGGTCGGAGGAGAGCACGATCTGCTTGTTCGCGTTGTGCAGCGTGTTGAAGGTGTGAAAAAACTCCTCCTGCGTCGACTCCTTGCTCGCCAGGAACTGCACGTCGTCGACGAGGAGGATGTCCATATCGCGGTAGCGCTTGCGGAAGGCGTCCGCCTTGCCGTCGCGGATGGAGTTGATGAACTCGTTCGTGAACTCCTCGGAGCTGACGTACCGCACCCGCGTGCCCGGGTACAGGCTCCGGGCGTAGTGGCCGATCGCGTGCAGCAGATGCGTCTTGCCCAGTCCGGACTCGCCGTAGATGAACAGCGGGTTGTACGCCTTGGCCGGGGCCTCGGCCACCGCGACGGCCGCGGCGTGGGCGAAGCGGTTGGACGCACCGATGACGAACGTGTCGAAGAGGTACTTCGGGTTCAGCCGGGCGGTCGGCTCCGGCGGGCCGCCGGAGTTCGCGGGCGTGGCCTGCTGCGGCACGGGTGCGGGCCCGGGCGCCGCGTACCGTTGCTGATCCTCGTACCGCTGATCTTCGTAGCGCTGCTCGTCATACCGCTGGTCCTCGTAGGACTGCTCGTCGTAGCGCTGCTCGTACGGTTCCGGGCGTCCGTACCCGGGGTAGTCGCTGCGCTGCCCCCAGCTCACCGGCCGCGGCACGGGCCGGGGGGCCATCGGGTGGCCTGGGTAGGCGGCGCGCGCGGTGGGCGGCCCGTGATAGCCGTCCCCGCCGTACGGGCCGCGCCGTTCCCCGGCCACCGGCCCGCTCGGCCCGCTCTGCTCGGCCGGCTGCCGTGGCTGCGGCAGCGTCTCGGGCGGCGGCGCGGTGACGGTGATCGCCAGGCGGATGGGCTGGCCGCACTCCCGGCTGAGCGTCTCGCTGATCAGCGGGGCGAGCCGGCCCTCGAGCACGCTCTTGGCGTACTCGTTCGATACGCCGAGCAGGGCCGTGCCGGAGACCAGGGCCAGCGGCTGGCAGTCCTGGAGCCACCGGTGGTCCTTGTTCTCCAGGCGCTGGCCGTCCGCGAGCATCGACGTCAGAGCGCGTGGCCAGACCACGGAAAGGTCTGTAGGTAGGTCAGCCACGAGGCACGCTCTCTCACTCGCAGGGGTGGTGCTGGCTTCGACAGCCGCCCCCGTGTGTGACGGCGGATGCGGTCGGGAAAGGATTCCGAGTTCAGCAACGGTAGTCAGCGCGGCGTATGCGCATCAAGTCATTGTCCACAGGGTGTGTACAAGGGTGCGCCGTCCGGGTTTGACCGGCGGGACGCCTCGCGCGTACCGTTGCGAGGTCGAGTCGTCGACGGATGCTGCCGCCTGCCTCCGATGGGTTTGTGAGGCGGCTGACTCGGGCGTTGCGATCCTCGTGGGCGCACGGTGACAGCTGTCGGCGGTCCACACCCTGTCCCGGCAAGCCCGTGCCGGAACACCGAAGAATTTCTGGAGCCCCCGAGTGAGCAAGCGCACTTTCCAGCCGAACAACCGGCGCCGGGCGAAGACCCACGGCTTCCGGCTGCGGATGCGGACGCGTGCCGGCCGCGCCATCGTCGCCAACCGCCGCAGCAAGGGCCGCGCCCGCCTGTCGGCCTGAGCGGCTGACCAGGTCCATGCGGTGCTGCCTGTCGAAAACCGGCTGAGGCGGCGCGAGGACTTCGCGACCGCGATGCGCCGAGGGCGCAGGGCCGGACGCCCGCACCTCGTTGTCCATCTGAGCGGCGGTACGGACCCGCACCCGGTGGGAGAGCATGCTTCTCCGCCGCGTGCGGGTTTCGTCGTGAGCAAAGCCGTGGGGAACGCGGTCGTCCGCAACCGCGTGCTGCGGCGGCTGCGCCATCTCATACGGGACCGGGTGACCGCGCTGCCCGCCGGTAGCCTGGTGGTGGTACGGGCCCTGCCTGGTGCGGGGGATGCTGCCTTCGATCAGCTGGCCCGGGACCTTGACGCCGCGCTGGAGCGGCTGCTGGGAGGGGTACGGCCATGAAGTACCCGCTGCTGCTGCTGATCAAGCTGTACCAGTGGACCATCAGTCCGCTGCTCGGCCCTGTCTGCCGTTACTACCCGTCGTGTTCCCACTACGGGTACGGCGCAATCGACCGGCACGGTGCCGTCAAGGGGACGGCCCTGACCGCGTGGCGCATCCTGCGGTGCAACCCCTGGTCCCGCGGTGGAGTCGATCATGTTCCTCCCCGCAAGCGCCCGGTGTGGCATCAGCGGCTGCTCGGCCGCCTGCGGCCCCGGAGCCTGTCCCACGCCTCACCCGGGGGTGCCCCCAACAATGCCCAAGGAGCCTGACCCGTGGACACGATCAACTCGATCCTGAGTCCCCTTTACTGGGTAGTCACCCAAATCATCGCCCTGTTCCATCGGGGATACAGCCTCGTCTTCCACGAGGACAGCGGATGGGCGTGGGGCCTGTCGATCGTGTCCCTGGTGGTCATCATCCGGATCGCGCTGATCCCGCTGTTCGTCCGCCAGATCAAGGCAACGCGCAATATGCAGGCGCTCCAGCCGCGGATGAAGAAGATCCAGGAGCGCTACAAGAACGACCGGCAGCGTCAGTCCGAAGAGATGATGAAGCTGTACCGGGAGACGGGGACGAACCCGCTGTCCAGCTGTCTGCCGATCCTGGCGCAGTCACCGTTCTTCATCGCGCTCTTCCAGGTGCTGAACCACATCGCGAACGACGAAAAGGTCGGCGTACTGAGCGCCGAGCAGGTCGACAGCGCACGGCAGGCGACGATCTTCGGGGCACCGATCGCGGCCCGCTTCCTGGACGGTGCGGAGAAGCTTGCCGAGTTCGAGGCCTCGCAGGGCACGGTGCGGGTCGTCACCGTCATCATGATCATCCTGATGTCGGCGTCGCAGTTCTACACCCAGCGCCAGCTGATGACGAAGAACGTCGACCTCACGGTCAAGACGCCGTTCATGAACCAGCAGAAGATGCTCATGTACATCTTCCCGATCATGTTCGCCGTCTTCGGCATCAACTTCCCGGTCGGCGTCCTGGTCTACTGGCTGACCACCAACGTCTGGACCATGGGCCAGCAGATGTACGTCATCACGCGCAACCCCACCCCCGGCAGCCTCGCCTTCAAGCAGCGCCAGGAGCGGCTGCGGAAGAAGGGCAAGCTTCAGGAGGAGCCGGCCGAGACCGAGGCGAAGAAGGCCGGCGAGGCCGCCCGCATGAACCGGTCCCAGCCCAAGCGCCAGTCGAAGTCGCAGCGGCAGGCGGGCGGCACCCAGCCCAAGAAGCAGGCCCAGTCCGCCCCGCAGCTGGACAAGCAGTCGGAGCCGGACCAGCAGCAGTCCGAGCCGGATGAGGGGCCGAAGAAGCAGGCCGACTCGGGACGGCAGCCGAAGAAGCAGTCCCGTTCGGGCCAGCAGAAGGGCGGTCGGCAGCAGCCGAAGAAGTCCCAGTCCGGCAAGCCGAAGCCTTCGGCCAAGAGCAAGAAGTAGAGCGCGAGAAGGAGTCCCACCCGTGACGGACACGACCTCAACCACAGCCGAGGACACCGACGTCCTCACCCGCCTGGAACAGGAGGGTGAAATCGCGGCCGACTACCTTGAGGGGCTTCTCGACATCGCGGACCTCGACGGCGACATCGACATGGACGTCGAGGGGGACCGCGCCGCGGTGTCGATCGTTGCCGAGGGTTCCTCGCGCGATCTCCAGAAGCTCGTCGGCCGCGACGGTGAGGTGCTGGAGGCTTTGCAGGAGCTGACCCGCCTGGCCGTGCACCGCGAGACGGGCGAGCGCAGCAGGCTGATGCTGGACATCGCCGGACACCGGGCGCGCAAGCGGGAGAAGCTCACCGAGCTCGGCAGTCAGACCGCGCAGCAGGTGAAGGAGACGGGCGAGCCGGTCAAGCTCAAGCCCATGTCGCCCTTCGAGCGCAAGGTCGTGCACGACGCCGTGGCCGCGGCGGGGCTGCGCAGCGAGTCGGAGGGCGAGGAGCCGCAGCGCCGCGTGGTCGTTCTGCCGTGAGGCAGGACGACGCTCCCGAGGAGGCGGCGGAGGTGCCCGAGCCGCCCCGGGAGGCGCATGCCGTTTTCGGAGACCGGCTGCCGGACGCCGTCCGGTACGCCGGTCTCCTGGCCGATGTGGGGGTGGGCCGGGGGCTTATCGGCCCACGCGAGGTGCCGCGCCTGTGGGGGCGGCACCTGCTGAACTGTGCGGTGCTCTCCGAGGTGGTCCCGGAGCAGGTGACCGTGTGCGATGTCGGCTCGGGTGCCGGACTGCCCGGTATTCCCCTGGCCCTGGTGCGGCCCGATCTCCGCATCACCCTGCTGGAGCCGCTGCTGCGCAGGACCAACTTCCTGAACGAGGTCGTGGAGCTGCTCGGCCTGGAGGACCAGGTGACCGTGGTGCGTGGCCGGGCCGAGGAAGTGATGAACAGCTTCACCCCGGTCCATGTCGTGACGGCCCGTGCCGTCGCCCCGCTCGACCGGCTGGCCGGCTGGGGCGTGCCGCTGCTGCGGCCGTACGGGGAGATGCTGGCCATCAAGGGGGACACCGCGGAGCAGGAGCTGAAGGGCGCGCGGGCGGCACTGGCGAAGCTCGGCGTCGTGCGCAGTTCCGTGCTGCACGTGGGTGCCGGGCTGGTGGACCCGCTGTCCACGGTGGTCCGGGTCGAGGTCGGGGAGAGCCCCGGGGGTGTGCGCTTCGCCGCCAAGCGGGCCAGGGCCGCGCGTCGCGGCGCACGAACCGGCCGCCGCGCGCCGTGACCTCCGGTCTCCGGACCACTCCCGCCTGATGATCCGGCGAGCTGCTTTGCTCGCCGGATCGCTCCTTTTCACCCGAAGCGACGCCAAAAGAGCCGAATATATCCACGACGCGGAGTGTCTGGCGCGGTGTCGTGCCGTCCGGTGGGCATCGTGTTTCACGTGAAACGCCGCTCGCTGCTCCAAGGAATCATCAGTCGAGGACGCGCAGCCGCCGAGCCACGCGACCGTCGCCCCCGAAGTACACCCAAAAGTGTGTCGCCGGTATCCACAGATGGGCCGTTGTCCACAAGTAGGCCCTCCTCGCTGGTTCGTAACCCCCAGGACATGGCAGGCTTTGAACCCACGAAGGCTGCACGTGTCGAGGAGAGTGAACCATTGCGGTCCGACGCCAATATTGCTGGGCCGACGGCCGATCCGGTGCCCGGCCCTCGGTCCGAGCCCACGGACGCTCCGGGAGGCGCGGTCGACCTCGCTCCCGCGACGCCGCCGCCCGCCGGGGAGTTGCCAAGCCGGGCCGCCCAGCAGGCCGTTGCGGCCATGTACCGCTCCGGCGGCAGCCTCCCCCGGCCTGCGCAGACCCGCATCATGGTCGTTGCCAATCAGAAGGGCGGCGTCGGCAAGACCACCACCACGGTGAACCTCGCCGCATCGCTGGCCCTGCACGGCGCCCGCGTGCTGGTCATCGACCTGGACCCGCAGGGGAACGCGTCCACGGCGCTGGGAATCGATCATCATGCGGAGGTTCCCTCCATCTACGACGTGCTCATCGATAGCAGGCCACTCTCGGACGTCGTCCAGCCGGTCCGGGACGTCGAGGGACTGTTCTGCGCCCCCGCGACGATCGACCTGGCGGGCGCCGAGATCGAGCTGGTCTCGGTGGTGGCCAGGGAGAGCAGGTTGCAGCGGGCCATCAGCGCCTACGAACAGCCGCTGGACTACGTGTTCATCGACTGCCCGCCCTCGCTGGGGCTGCTCACGGTCAACGCGTTGGTCGCCGGCGCCGAGGTGGTCATTCCGATCCAGTGCGAGTACTACGCGCTGGAGGGTCTCGGCCAGCTCCTGCGGAACGTTGAGCTGGTGCGTGGCCACCTGAACCCGCGGCTGCACGTCTCGACGATTCTGCTGACGATGTACGACGGCCGGACCCGCCTGGCCTCTCAGGTCGCGGACGAGGTCCGCAGCCACTTCGGGGCCGAGGTGCTGCGGACGAACATCCCACGGTCGGTCCGGATTTCGGAGGCTCCGAGCTACGGGCAGACTGTCTTGACGTATGACCCGGGTTCCAGTGGATCGCTGTCGTATCTCGAAGCGGCCCGGGAGATTGCGCTGCGCGGCACATCCGCTCAGCAAGGAGTGCCGCAGCAGGACCAGCACAACCCGGTGAAGGGAGCGCAGTGAGCGAACGACGGAGAGGGCTTGGGCGGGGGCTTGGCGCGCTGATTCCGCCCGCGCCCAAGAGCTCCGACCAGCGGGACGCGGGGCCGGAGGCCTCGGCGTCCACCTCGCCGGCCGCGGTGCCGGTGCTGACGGCGGACCGCGGGGTGGTGATCCCCACCGGGCCGCTGTCCGAGGTGGACGAGGAGCTGGACGCCGTTTCACGTGAAACGGCAACGGTCGCTCCGGCGGAGGAGCCGGAGCCCGTGCGGGAGGCCGAGGCCGCCGAAGTGGCGGGCGCGCATTTCGCCGAGCTGCCCCTGGACGCCATTACGCCCAACCCCCGGCAACCGCGCGAGGTGTTCGACGAGGACGCCCTCGTCGAGCTGATCACCTCGATCAAGGAAGTGGGCCTGCTTCAGCCCGTTGTCGTCCGGCAGTTGAGCCCGGAGCGCTACGAGCTGATCATGGGCGAGCGCCGCTGGCGCGCCTGCCGGAAGGCCGGCCTGGACACGATCCCGGCCATTGTGCGGGCCACCGACGACGATCAGATGCTCCTCGATGCCCTGCTGGAGAACCTCCACCGGGCTCAGTTGAATCCGTTGGAGGAAGCGGCGGCCTACGACCAGCTGCTGCGCGACTTCAAGTGCACGCATGACGAGTTGGCGGACCGGATCGGCAGGTCTCGCCCTCAGGTATCGAACACACTGCGGTTGCTGCGGCTCTCCCCCGCCGTGCAGCGGCGGGTGGCGGCGGGTGTCCTGTCCGCCGGGCACGCGCGGGCGCTGCTCTCCGTGGAGGACCCGGAGGAGCAGGGGCGGCTGGCGCACCGGATCGTGGCTGAAGGGCTGTCGGTGCGGGCCGTGGAGGAGATCGTCACCCTCCAGGGGGCCGGGTCGAAGGCGAGCAGCAGCCGTGGCCGGGGGCCGCGGGCCGGGAAGCGGATCTCTCCGGCGCTGGATCACCTGGCTGGCCGGCTGTCGGATCGCTTCGAGACGCGGGTAAAGGTGGACCTGGGGCAGAAGAAGGGAAAGATCGTCGTCGAGTTCGCGTCGATAGAGGATCTGGAGCGCATCCTCGGCCAGCTGGCGCCGGGTGAGGGGCCCGTGCTGGAGCAGCAGCGGGATGAGCAAGAGCCGGACGAAGAGGAAGCCGGCTGACGCCCGAGGGGCGCCGCGTAGTCCGGACAGGCGGAGGGCCCGGGCCGTTTCACGTGAAACGGCCCGGGCCCTCCGCCTGTGCCCGGTGGTCTGTCCGGAGCGGTGTTCAGCCGATGAAGTCGCTGAGGTCGCGCTCGATGGCAGCCTTGGGCTTGGCGCCGACGATGGTCTTCACGACATCGCCGCCCTGGTAGACGTTCATGGTCGGGATGGAGAGGATGCCGTACTTCGCCGCGGTCGTCGGGTTCTCATCGATGTTGAGCTTGACGACGGTGAGCTTGTCGGCGTGCTCGGCGGCGATGGCCTCCAGAGTCGGGGCGATCTGGCGGCACGGGGGGCACCATTCGGCCCAGAAGTCGACCAGTACCGGCTTGTCGCTCCGCAGGACTACTTCCTCGAAGTCGGCGTCAGTGGCGGTCACGGTGGCACCGGCCATGATGCTTCTCCTTCACTTTCCTTGGGGTTGGGTGGCGTTGGCTCGTAGGGCCGACGGTCAGACCGTCACGTCGGAGGTGACGGATGCGGCATCGGCCAGGGCGGCGAGATACCGCTCAGCGTCCAGGGCCGCGGAACAGCCCGTGCCCGCCGCGGTGATCGCCTGCCGGTAGGTGTGGTCGACGACGTCACCGGCGGCGAAGACGCCCGGCACGTTGGTGCGCGTCGTCGGGGCGTCGACCTGGAGGTAGCCCTCCGCGTCGAGGTCGAGCTGCCCCTTGAACAGCTCCACGCGCGGGTCGTGGCCGATCGCGACGAAAAGTCCGGTGACGGCCAGCGGCGTGGACTCGCCGCTTTTGGTGTTGCGCAGGGTCAGGCCGGAGAGCTTGCCGTCGGTGTCGTGGATTTCGGCGACCTCGCTGTCCCATACGAACTTGATCTTGGGATCGGCGAAGGCGCGCTCCTGCATGGCCTTGGACGCGCGGAGCGTGTCCCGGCGGTGGACGATGCTGACCGTGCGGGCGAAGCGGCTGAGGAAGGTGGCCTCCTCCATGGCCGTGTCGCCGCCGCCGATCACCGCGATGTCCTGCTCGCGGAAGAAGAAGCCGTCGCACGTCGCGCAGTAGGAGACACCGCGGCCCGACAGGGCGTCCTCCGTCGGCAGGCCGAGCTTGCGGTGCTGGGAGCCGGTGGCCACGATGACGGCCCTGGCCTGGTGCACCGTGCCGCTGGTGTCCGTGACGGTCTTGATCTCGCCGGTCAGATCCGCGGAGACGATGTCGTCCGGCACCAGCTCGGCGCCGAAGCGCTCCGCCTGGGCGCGCATGCCGTCCATCAGATCGGGGCCCATGATGCCGTCTTTGAACCCAGGAAAGTTCTCGACCTCGGTGGTGTTCATGAGGGCACCGCCCGCCGTGACCGCTCCTTCGAAGACGAGCGGGTTGAGCGAGGCGCGTGCTGTGTAGAGCGCAGCGGTATAGCCCGCAGGTCCTGAGCCAATGATGATCACGTTGCGGACGTCGCTCACGGGTTTCTTCCTTGTCTCGGGTGTCTCGCCCAGGGCCCCGGCGGGGCCCACAGTCCAATAACGGCTCTTAGGGTCCCAGACATTCCCGGCGCGGCGGTACCGTCATTCGCGAGGATAGCTCTCTCGGACGAGGATCTCTCCGGAAGCCGATGGTGAGGCGGAGGCGCAGGTGGCGGTGACGACGTAGGCGTCGACCTGCTCCGGGTCGGCCGGGTGCGGGAGTACGACGAGATAGGCGTCGACGCCCGCGTAGTCCTCTTCCTCTGCGGCGAGCGGCGCCTCCGGGCGGCCGATGGCCGCCTCGACGCACGCAGGGAGGGCGGCCATCGTTTCCGGCTCGGAGCTGGGCCGATCGGGTGCGGACGGGTCGGACTCCTCGTTCCCCTCGGCGAGCAGCGGGTCGTTGCTCTCTGCCGTGGCCAGCAGCTCGCGCACCTGGTTCTCCAGGGGCTCGCCCTCGGTGCTCTCGTTGAACTGCTCGGCGCTGTCGGCGGCCGACTCGGCGCCGCCGCCGGCGTCGTCGCTCGTGCCGCCCCCCGGATCGATGGACGAGAGGAGCGTGCCGCCGAACCCGAGGAAGAGGAGCGCGCCGACCGCGGCCAGCCCCAGACGCATGTGCCGGTGGCGGCGGTCGCGCCGGGCCAGCCGCTGAGGCGCTGTTTCACGTGAAACAGGAACGGCCGGGGCGGCGGTTCGGGACTCCGCGGCGATGGCGGCATCGATGCGGGCCGCGATGTCGTCGGGCATCGGCCCGGGGTCCGGCAGCTCGTGCAGTGCCTGACGCAGAGCCGCCAGGTCGGCCTGCACCGCGACACAGGCGGGACAGCGGGCGAGGTGGTCGCGCAGCCGGGCCGTTTCGCCGGGCGGCAGCAGATCTTCGTCGAGCGCGGCAAGGTCCGCGGGCTCTGGATGGACGTCGTTCACGGGTGCGTGCCTCCTCCCCGCACGGCTCCGGTATCTCCCGTATCTCTTGGTGGTGGGACGGATGTACCGGGTGCCCGGTTCCTTGTCGGCTCGTCCCCCGATGCCCGGGGGTGGAGATGGCGCAGCAGGGGGAGCAGCCGGGCACGGGCGCGGGCGCAGCGGCTTTTGACGGTGCCGACGGGGGTCTGGAGGATCTCGGCCGCCTCGGCGACCGGGTAGCCCTGGAGATCGACGAGAACGAGGGCCGCGCGCTGCTCGGCAGGGAGCTGGGCGAGGGCGGTGTGCAGCTGGCGGCGGAGGTCCTGCCGCTCGGCGGGTACTTCGGCGGACTCGTGCGGGTCCAGGAGCGTTTCCAGTTTCTCCGGCTCGGGCATGGGGGCGGTCCGTCGGCTCTTGGCCTTGCGAATCCGGTCGAGGCAGGCATTGACGGTGATGCGGTGGAGCCAGGTGGTGACGGCGGCCTGCCCGCGGAAGGTATGCGCGCCGCGGTAGGCGGAGACAAAGGCGTCCTGGAGTGCGTCGGCGGCCTCCTCACGGTCGCCGAGCGTCCGGAGGGCCACGGCCCACAGCCGGTCCCGGTGCCGCCGCACGATCTCGGCGAAGGCGTCCGGGCTGCCGTCGACATGCTGGGCCAGGAGCTCCTGATCGGAGGGAAGGGCAGGCTCGCGTGGCAGGTCATTGCCCACGGCGGAACCTCCCCTGTCCCCTGGCCCGGCTATCGAGTGACGGTGATGTCGGTGATGCGGCCACGGTAGTTGCCATCATTGCCCTGCGGCAGTTCGGTGAGCCAGACGAGAACGAACTGTGTCTCGATCGGCTCCTCCGCCTGGAGTGTCAGCGACTCCCCGGTGCTCTCGTCGATCGGGGCGAAGTCGTCGAGGCCGGACGGCATGGACGTGGTCTCGGCGGACGCGGCGCGGAACTCGACGCTGGTGGACCCCAGCGCCTCGACGGTGATGCCGGACACCGGCTGCGGCTCCCCGAGGTCGAGAATGAGACCGAGGCCGTCCTTGAGATTGCCGAACGAGGGACCGTAGTAGTTCTTCGTGCTCCACGCCGTGGCGGGGTCGTCGTCGATGGCCTGGGGCGCGTCCTCCGGGTTCTGCCCGCTGCCGGTGCCCTCCGGATCGAATTCCGAGATGCTCTGGACCGGGACGGGACCGGCCGCCGGCGGGTCCTCCGCCTGCGCAGGCGGGGCCGCGGGGGGCGCGGGCTCGCCGGGGGGATCGCCCTTGAGGAGGGCATCGGCGAGCTGCCAGCTGCCGAGCCCGAGCGCGGCGATCAGGAGCGCGGACACGCCCCACTTCAGCGCGGTGCCGGTGCGACCCGGCAGGGCCGGGGGCGCGGGCGGTGTGGGAGCGGGCCGTGCGGGGGTGGCCGGGGGCTTCCGGCCCGCGGCAAGGGTCCCGCGCTGGAAGGTCGTGTGCTGGTAGCCGGTGATCCCGTTGGGAGTCGGGTCGGGCGGGGGAATGCGGGGCAGCGCGGCAAGCGCCTCGCTCAGCTCCTGCGGTGTCGTGAACGGCGGCTCCTGGCTGGCCGCGGTGGCCCCGTTGTTGTCGAGCGCGCGCATCGCCAGCTCGGACAGGCCACGGTGGATACCGGCCCGCACCTGCTCCGGGGTGGCCGGCGAGTCCCGTGCGCCCTTGCTGAGGCCTGCCACGCCGTTCAGCCCGTACGCACCCTCGCCATAGGGCCAGCGCTGGGTGAGCGCGGCGTACAGGAGGGCACCGATGGCCTCCGTGTCGGCCCGCTGCGGGTCCGGGGAGGAGATGCCGCGCAGGGCCGCGTCTACCGCGAGACCGCGGATGCGGAACTGGCCGGAGCCGGTGCGCAGTACGGTCGCCGGGGTGAGGCGGAGGTGGGCGAGGTCCTTACGGTGGGCGGCGGACAGTGCCTGGGAGATCTGCGTGGCCAGGGCGTATACCTCGTGGGCGTCCAGCGGGCCGCTGTGCAGCACGGTACTCAGCGGCACCGCGTCGGGCAGCCACTCGTGGATGACGTGGACGAGCCCGTTCTCCTCAACGGCGTCGAGGACCTGCACGAAGCGAAGGTCGCCCAGCAGCGCCGTGGAACGGGCCGCGGACAGCACCGCGCGGGCCCGTTCGTGCGTGGCGGGCAGCAGGTGGATGCCCACCGCGCGGCGCAGCTTCTCGTCAACGGCGCGCCAGCTGCTGAAGCCGTCCAGTCGGGTGATGCACTCCTCAAGGCGGTAGCGCTTGGCGAGTCTGTGACCGCTGTGCAGCTCGGGCGGTGAGGAGGGTGTTGTGGTGGCCCCGGACGCCTCTTCCGCGGCCGACGAGGCCGCTTCCTGGCTGTCCTGGTCCGTGGCGTGCTGGGCGCTCGCTGGACGCTGCGACGAGCTCGTTGCCGTGCTCCGTTCCGCCACCGTCGTTCCCGCCTCCCCGTTCTCGGCTGTCGGATGCTTGACACTGCCAGACTCATTGTGCCGGTAGTCCGTCACCCTGCACGACATGTGAGTACGGGCCGAGGTTGTACGGCATGTGGCGGTCGGGTGTCGGCAGTGGGCTTGTCCTGCGGCGATCAGTCCTTGAGGGCGCTCAGCGGCCCAACCGGGCGCGCACCATGCCGACGAGCGCGGTCAGTTCCTGGACGCGCATGCGGCGGGCGGCGACGTAGAACACGCCGAGCAGCACCAGCCCGCCCACCGACAGGGCGGCCAGGGAGCCCAGCATCGTCTCGCCCAGGGCCCGCAGGACCGCGAAGCCGGCGGCGCCGCCGAGCAGGGCCGCCGGGACGCTCGCACCCGCCAGGCGGATGTACGTGCGCACGACGCGGGCGCCGTCCAGGTCGGCCGCCATGCGGCTGCGCAGTCGGCGCCAGGCGATGCGCACGCCGAGGCTGTACGCGATGCCGTAGCTGAAGGCCACCCCGGCCACGACCCACCGGTCGGGCAGGACGAAGAAGCAGATCCCGGACAGCACGATCCAGCAGGCCGAGACGGCGACGGTGTTGTAGAACGGCGTGCGGGTGTCCTCGTAGGCGTAGAACGCGCGGAGCACGACGTACTGGGCCGAGTAGGGGATCAGGCCGAGACCGAAGGCCATGAGGATGTAGCCGAACGACCGGGCCCCGTCGGCGGTGCCGAACAGCAGCATGCACATCGGGACGCCGAGCGCGACGAACGCGAACGCGATCGGCACGATCGCCACGGCCGATGTCCGCAGCCCCTGGGAGAGGTCGTCGCGGACGGCCGCGGTGTCGCCGTCGGCGGCGGAGCGGGAAAGCCTCGGCAGCAGGGCCGCCATGAGGGACACGGTGATGATGGCCTGCGGCATCTGCCAGATCAGCAGGGCGCTGCTGTAGGCGATGATGCCGGTGCCCGGGTGCCCGGCCTCGGCCGCGTTCTCACCGGCGCGGGTGGCGATCTGCGTGACGACGATCAGGCCCGCGTGGTTGGCGAGGACGAACAGCACGGTCCACTTGGCCATGGCGGCGGCCTTGCCGAGGCCCTTGCCGCGCCAGTCGAAGCGCAGCCGCATGCGGAAGCCGGCCGCCCGCAGGTAGGGGATCAGGGCCAGGGCCTGGACCACCAGGCCGAGGAGGGTGCCGATGCCGAGCAGGCGGACGCCCTCGGGCGTGATGGTGGTGACGCTGACGCCCGAGGTGCGCTGGGTGCCGTAGACCCACAGGAACATGCCGAAGGTGAAGATCACGACGATGTTGTTGAGGACCGGGGTCCACATCATCGGTCCGAAGCTGCCGCGCGCGTTGAGGATCTGTCCGAGGACGACGTGCACGCCCATGAAGAAGATCGTGGGCAGGAAGTAGCGGGTGAAGGTGACCGTGACCTCGTTGGCGGCCGGGTCGTCCGCGAAGGAGGCGGACATCGTCCGCACCAGCAGTGGGGCGGCCAGCACGGCCACGATGAGGAGTGCGCCGAGGAGGACCATCACCAGGGTCAGCAGCCGGTTGGCGAACGCCTCGCCGCCGTCCTGGTCGTTCTTCATGGCCCGGACCAGCTGCGGCACGAACACGGAGTTCAGCCCGCCACCGATGATCAGGATGTAGATCATGTTCGGCAGGTTCCAGGCGACGGTGTAGGTGTCGCCGAGCACCGCGGAGCCGAGGGCGGCCACGAGGACCAGCTGGCGCACGAAACCGGTGGCCCGGGAGACCAGCGTGCCTGCGGCCATGATGGCGCTGGACCGCAGGAACCCGCCGGCCCGGCCGGACTTCTTCGGCGTGGGCACCGGCTCCGGGGCGGGCTCCTGCTGCCGCGGCTCGGGCGGCCGCCGCTCCGGTGGCTGCCCGCCGGGCGGCATGTGCCGGGCCGGGCCGGTCTGCTGGTCGCGGAACAGGTGGGCGAACGCGTCGTCCACCGGCGGCTGTTCCCCGCCCCTGCGGTACGGTCCTGGCGCCTCGCCCGCCTTGTTCATCAGCCCGTCGATACCCGTGAACTGGGTGGTGGCGGCATCGTCCCCGTGCGGGAAGTGGCGGGAGACGGCGTCGGGCTCTGGCGCGGGCGTGGGCGCCCAGCGCTGCGGGTCCGGCGCGTAGGGCGCGGGCTGCGGCTGGTGGTAGAGGGCCGACGGGTCGGGGACGCTGCCCGGCGGGGGCGGCGGGTGCGCGGCCCGGTCGTACAGCGCGTCCCCGACCGGGTCCTGCGCCAGCGGGTCCCGGCCAGCGTACGGGTCGTGGTGGTAGCTGTCCGCGAGGTACGGGTCGTAGGGGCGCTGCTGCTGCGCCGGGTCGTACCCCTGCGCGGCATACCCCTGCGCGGCATAGCCCTGCGGGTCATAGCCCTGCGGATCGTAGACGGGCGGCTGGTACCCGGGTGGGCCGTAGCCGCGCGGGTCGTACGGGCCCGGTCCGTAGCCCTGCGGTGGCCCGTAGGCGTGCGGATCGTACATGGGCGGCTGGGGCGGCGTGGGCCCGTACCCGGCCGGGTCGTAGCCCGCCGGGTCGTGCGCGGCCGGATCGTAGCCGGGAGGTTGCTGATAGTTCGGGGGCTCGTAGGGCGGCTGATAGGGATGCTGCCCCTGGTGCCCCTGGTGCCCCTGATGGGGGTGATGACCGTGGTGGCCTTGATGACCGTGGTGCCCCTGGTGGTCCGGGTGCCCCTGCTGGTCCCCCTGCCAGCCGGACGGGTCGCCGCCACCCGGCGCCTGGCCGCGTTCACGGTCGTATGGCGCATGCATCGCTACCCCACCTTTGGTTCACGGGCCGGTGCGGACGTCCCGGCCGGCAGCTCACTCGTCGGAGTCCAGCCTCTCACCCCGGGCACGGCCTCCGGTGGTGTCGGCGCTGGTGTCGGCGCCGGTCTCACCCGTGGAACTCTCACCCTCCGCTCCTACCCCGGCGGGCTCCCGCGCAGCGCGCTTGCGCTGCGTGTACATCCGGATTCCGGCCAGCACCACGAGCAGCAGCCCGCCGGCAATCACCATCATGACGTTCGAGGTGATGGACGTGACGCTCGCCTGGAACTGGATGGGGTCCCCGTAGGGCTTGTTGTCGGGCGTGTAGAGCTGGGCTTCCAGGAACGTCCTGCCGTTGGCGCGGGCCGTCGCGGAGAACTTGACCGACTGGCTGTGCCCGCCGCTGACGACGATCTCCTGCTCCTCACCGACCTCGAGCCCCAGTGTCCTGCTCGACGTCAGCCGCAACTCCAGGTTGTGCACGTCCTGCACCAGGTTGTTCTGCACGGTGACCGGAATCGTCGCGCTGCGCCCGGAGAGGGTGACGGGGGACTTCGGGATCAGATGCACTCGTTCGGTGAGACCGGTCAGACCGTCCTGCACGGTCTCCCGGTACGCGGCGGCGTCGTCCTCGTTGCCCCGCCAGGACGTCGACATCTCGCGGCGTATCGCGTTCCCGAACGGGGTCGCGACGCGGTCGTCACGCGTCAGGATGACCTGGAAGTCCTCCAGCGTGCGCTGCGTCTCGCGCATCGCCTGGAACGCGCTGGTGGGCAGCTCCTGTTCGCGCAGCTCCTGCGGGTAGTCCGCCGCGGGTGGCACTTCCTGATTGGCGGCCGGGTCGGGGGTGGCCTGCGCGGCCTGTGTGAGATCCGTGAAGTGGACCCAGTCCGCGGAGTCCCGCAGCGCGAGGAGCGCATCGGCCATCGCCTGGGCCTGTGCCGCGGTCGGCATGCGCTGCGGTGCCAGCACCACGCTGCGTTCGTTCGCCGGGTCCTGCTGGGTGATCGCCAGCGTCTGGGACAGCAACTGCTGCTCCGCCAGGCGGGCTTCGGCGGTGCCGGTCATGTCGCCCTCGAACAGGGTGGACAGCCTGGCGTCGGCCACGACGGCCGTGGTGCCGCCACCGATGGGCCGTGCGGCGGAAGGCGTGTAGCTCAGGTCTCCGGGACGCAGGCTGTCGCTGCGGGCGATGACGTGGTGTGCCCCGGCCGAGGTGGCCACGGACACGATGGACGGGTCGATGGCTCCTTCCACAGGCCAGGCGAAGTCGGTGCTCGCGTCCACGTCGAGGACGGTCTCCACCGTTACCTCGGCGGTCTCGGTCGCCTTGGCCAGCTGCCCCAGCGCGCCGAGCACGTCCTTCCCCTGGTGGGCGAGCGAGGCCAGGTCGGGGTCGGCGAAGGGGAGCGCGACGACCTCGTTGCCCTGGACGGCCTCCTGGAGCTTCCTGAGCCAGGCCCTGGCCTCCTCCTGCCCGTCCCCGTCGACCAGCCGATCTCCGTCGTAGACCTGGTACGGCTCCGTCATGGCGTCCACCGAGGCCAGCAGGTCGGGGTCGACCACCCACGTCACCGGCAGGTCGGCGCCCAGCGAGACCATCTGGTCCAGCCGGCCGCCGGGGGAGATCTCCCCGAGCAGCGAGTCGTCGCGGAAAGCGGGGGTCTGCTCCTCGTCCGCGCCCGTCTGCGAGGTCAGATGCGTGGTCGAGATCAGCGGCCACAGCACGGAGAGGTCGGTCTGGGCGCCCTCGGAGTCCGCCGCGTCCGGCTGCCAGGGCAGCAGGGTCCGGCCGACGCCGAGCAGGATGTCCCATCGCTCGGTCTCGGTCTGCCCGGTCAGCCCCACGCCCAGCTCGTACACGCCGTCCGCGCCCAGCGAGAGGGCGGAGACGGGGACCTGAAGCGAGAAGGTCGCGGACATGCCCGGCGCGATGGTCGGCAGGTCCTGGCCGTGGCCGGACACTATCGTGCCGGTCGCCGCGTCGTGGCCGGTGCGGGGGACCGCCTCGTCGATGGCGCTGCGACCGGACAGCAGCACGCCGCTCCTGGCGTCGACCGTGCCGTTCACGATGGGGGAGGCCCCGTCGTTGGTGACAGTGCCGCGGATGGTCAGGGTGTCGTCCTCGTCGGGCACCGCGGGGCCGAGATCGGTGATCGAGATGGTCGCCGTGCGGTTGCCGGTGCCGATCTCCTGGACGGGGGCGGAGGGGGCGGCTGTCGCCGACGCGGGGCCGAGCCCGGTCAGCATCGGGAACCCGATGATCACGGCGAGCAGAGAGGAGAGCCGCTGTCGTCGGCGGCGTGCCGCATCACGCCGCCGCTTCCCCGACACTGTCACGCGCCAGCCCCAATCCCTCGTTCGCAACCGGCCCTCATGGTAACGATGATCGGTCTTGCGGAGTGTCCAGGACCGGTGGCCCCCCGGGGGAGCCCGCGGCCCGTCCGGGCCACGTACGCTGTGCTGTTGTGCCGAACGACAGGAATGAAACTCAGCTCCGTCAGGCCGCGCCCGGACTTGGAACGGCGCAGCGGCAGGCCGTGGGCGAGCTGCTGCGGGTCTCCCCCATCGCCGACGATCTGGCGGCGCGCTTCGCCCGCGCCGGGTTCTCACTGGCCCTGGTCGGCGGCTCGGTGCGCGACGCCCTCCTGGGGCGGCTCGGCAACGACCTGGACTTCACCACCGATGCCAGGCCCGAGGACGTCCTGCGTATCGTCCGGCCGTGGGCGGACGCGGTATGGGAGGTCGGCATCGCCTTCGGCACGATCGGCTGCCGCAAGGCCGCGCCGGACGAGGCCGGTGACGAGGGGTACCAGCTGGAGATCACCACCTACCGGTCGGAAGCCTACGACCGCAGCTCCCGCAAGCCGGAGGTCGTTTACGGCGACTCCCTCCAGGAGGATCTGCTGCGCCGGGACTTCACGGTCAACGCCATGGCTGTCGCGCTGCCGCGCAAGGAGTTCATCGACCCGCACAACGGCCTCGCCGACCTCGCGCAGCGGGTGCTGCGCACCCCCGGCACCCCCGAGGACTCCTTTTCCGACGACCCGCTGCGCATGATGCGGGCCGCGCGCTTCGCCGCGCAGCTGGATTTCGCCGTGGCCGAGCCCGTGCTGGCCGCGATGTCGGACATGGCGGACCGGATCGACATCGTTTCCGCGGAGCGGGTCCGGGACGAGCTGAACAAGCTTCTTCTCGGTGACCATCCGCGCAAGGGCATCACGCTGCTGGTCGAGACCGGGCTCGCGGAGCGGGTGCTGCCCGAGGTACCGGCGCTCCGGCTGGAGCGGGACGAGCACCATCGGCACAAGGACGTCTACGAGCACAGCCTGACGGTTCTGGAGCAGGCGATCGATCTGGAGGACGGCGCGCCCGACCTGGTGCTGCGGCTGTCGGCCCTGCTCCATGACATCGGCAAGCCGAAGACGCGCCGCTTCGAGAAGGACGGCCGGGTCTCGTTCCACCACCATGAGGTGGTCGGCGCGAAGATGGTCAAGCAGCGGCTGGCGCGGCTGAAGTATCCGAACGAGATCATCAAGGACGTGGCCCGGCTGGTCGAGCTGCATCTGCGCTTCCACGGCTACGGCACCGGCGAGTGGACCGATTCGGCCGTGCGCCGCTACGTCCGGGACGCGGGGCCGCTGCTGAGCCGGCTGCACAAGCTGACCCGTTCCGACTGCACCACGCGGAACCGGCGCAAGGCGCTGGCGCTCTCCCGGGCCTACGACAGCCTGGAGGAGCGCATCGAGCAGCTCAAGCAGCAGGAGGAGCTGGACGCCATCCGTCCGGACCTCAACGGCAACGACATCATGGAAATCCTCGGCATCGGCCCGGGGCCGGAGATCGGCCGGGCCTACCGCCAACTGCTGGAGCTGCGGATGGAGAACGGACCCATGGAGCACGAGGCCGCGGTCGCCGCGCTCAAGGACTGGTGGACCACCCAGCAATGAGGCATGGGCGGCGGCCGGCTCTCAGCCCGTCGTCGCCCGCACTGTTTCACGTGAAACAAGCGAGCGGCGCAGCCCCTGCACCGCGACCGCCGTCGCGCCGTAGAGCACCGCAACGGTGAGGAGCAGCACGGCCGAGCGTCCGTCCGGGGGCAGCATCAGCGCGGCGACACCGGCGGCGCCCACGAATGCGATGTTGAAGAGCATGTCGTAGAGGGAGAACACCCGGCCGCGGTAGGCATCGTCCACCGAGGACTGCACCACCGTGTCCGTCACGATCTTCGAGCCCTGCGACACCAGCCCGAGCACGAAGGCCGCGATCATCACCGGCACCGGCCGGAACCACAGCCCGAGCGCCGGAACGAGCGCCGCCGCCAGGGCCGCGCACAGCACGAACCAGCCCAGGGTGCCGAGCCGGCCGACCATCCACGGCGAGATCACGGCGGCCACGAAAAAGCCGGCCCCTGATACGGCGACGGCCACACCCAGCCAGGCCATCCCGTCCCCGTCGCCCGTGCCGTCCGACCAGGCGTGGCGGCAGAGCATGAGGACGGTCACGAGCAGAGCCCCGTAGCAGAAGCGCATCATGCCCAGCGCGCCCAGCGTCCACGCGGCCAGCGGCCGGACGGTCAGGTGGCGCAGCCCCGCAGCCAGTCCGCGCGCGGTGCCCGCGACTGCCGCGCCGAAGCGCGGCTGGACCGCGTCGGCCTCCGGGCCCAGTTGGTCCCGGCTCATGCGGAGTGCGGACAGACCGGCCAGCAGGTACAGCACGCCGGCCAGGCCCAGGGCCAGCGCGTCGTCCGCGCCCTGGCTGCCGCCCAGGAACTGCACGACGAAAGCCGCGCCGCCGCCCACCGTGGCGGCGAGCGTCCCGGCCGTGGGGGAGAGGGAGTTGGCGACCACCAGCCGCTCGCGGTCCACGACGCGGGGCAGGCCGGCGGACAGCCCGGCCAGGATGAAGCGGTTGACCGCGGTGACCGAGAGCGCCGAAAGGTAGAACAGCCAGTCCGGCACGTCGGCCACGACCAGGGCACACGTGCCCGCGGCCAGAACGCTGCGCAGGAGGTTTCCATGGAACAGCACCTGGCGGCGGCGCAGCCGGTCCAGGAGCACACCGGCGAAGGGGCCGAGGAGGGAGTACGGGAGCAGCAGGACCGCCATCGCGGCGGCGATGTCCGCGGGAGAGGTCTCCTGCTCCGGCCCGAACACCACGTAGGTGGCCAGGCCGACTTGGAAGACGCCGTCCGTGAACTGCGACAGCAGGCGGACGGTCAGCAGCTTCCGGAAGCCCGGGAAGCGCAGCAGGGCGCGGAGATCAGCGACGGCCGAGGAGCGTTCGGGCCCCTGTCTCTCATGTTTCACGTGAAACGTCATCCGGGGGGATCGGGCGGCCGGAGCCGGGGGTGGGCAGGGTGCGCCCGGTGACGCCCCAGTCGACGAACGCGGTGGGGGCGGGCGGCCGGTCATGGCGGGGACGGAGCGTGAAGACATCCTCGGCACCGTCGAGTACGCCCCCACCGGGGTCGTCGGAGCCATCGCGCCGGATCGGGTCGTTCTCCGGCCTGAGCACATCGCGAACGACCATCGCGCACAGGTAGAGCGTGCCCAAAAGGTGGAGCAGGATGGCGAGTTGGTAGCCGCCGGGGGCGAGCCCCTGCTGATCCTCGCTGTTCAGATAGGCCAGGTACATCCAGATGCCGAGGAAGTACAGCACCTCGCAGCCCTGCCAGATCAGGAAGTCCCGCCAGCGCGGGCGGGCCAGGACGGCCAGCGGGACCAGCCACAGCACGTACTGCGGGGAGTAGACCTTGTTGGTCAGGATGAACAGGGCCACGACGAGGAACGCGAGCTGAGCCAGCCGCGGCCGGCGGGGGGCCGCGAGGGCGAGCGCCGCGATGGCGGCGCAGCCGAGGACGACGAGGCCGGTGGCCAAGGCGTTCACGCCGTCCAGCTCCGTGTCGGTGCGCTGCTTGATGATCAGCCACAGCGAGCCGAAATCGACGGGGCGTTCCTCGCTGAAGGTGTAGAACTTCGCCCAGCCCTCCGGGGCCGGGATCATCACCGGCAGATTGACCGCCAGCCAGGCACCGACGGCTCCCGCGGCCGAGGCGAGGAACGGGCGCCATCGTCCGGCCCGCCAGCACAGTACGAGCAGCGGACCGAGCAGCAGAACCGGATAGAGCTTGGCCGCGGTGGCCAGGCCGAGGAGGATACCGGCGGCGAACGGGCGGCTGCGTGACCACATCAGCAGCGCGGCGCACGTGAGCGCACCGGCCAGCAGGTCCCAGTTGATGGTGGCGGTGAGGGCCAGGGCCGGGGCCATGGCGACCAGCAGCCCGTCCCAGGGCCTGCGGGGGTGGATGCGGGTCACGCAGACGGCGATGACGACGGCGCAGATCATCAGGAGCGCCGCGTTCACCAGCCAGTAGGTCTGTGCCGGGGACGGGTCCGTGGTGCCGCCCGGGGTCAGCCAGTCGGCGATCTGCATGAACAGGCCGGTGAGGACCGGGTATTCGAGGAACTCCATGCCGCCGGACAGCTCGGCGGGGATGGACTCGTAGTAGGGAATGACGCCGTTCGCGAAGCCGCGGCCCTGGTACAGGTGCGGGATGTCGGAGTAGCAGGCGTGGGTGTACTGGTCGGTCGGGCCGCTGAACCAGCCGCTGTCGTAGCAGGGCGCCTTCTGCACCATGCCGAGGGCGAACATTCCGATCATCACCAGGGCGACGATCCGGACCGGCGTCCACCGGCCGCCGGCGGGCACGGCCCGCCGGCCGGCGGGGCCGCCGATCAGCTCGCTGCCGGCGGCGGCCACTTCGTCGTGCCGGGTGGGCCGTACGTCCGCTCGCGGGTTCGGATGCGCCATGTCCTCATCCTGCCGCACGGCCCCACCCCGGGGCGGCAGGGGCAGCTATCCGGCTCTGCCGCCGAACCACGCGCCCCCGTCGTCGGTCTCGCCCGGGTCGGTCGGCTCGTCGGTCGGGTCGTCGGTCGGGTCACCGCCCGGGCCGCCGTCCTGACCACCGTCGTCGCAGGTCGGGTCCCAGTCGTTGCACGGCTCCGTCGGCTCGTCCGACGGCGTCGGGTCCTCCGGCTCGGTCGGCTCCTCCGTCGGCTCCTCGGTCGGCTCGTCCGTCGGCTCCTCGGTCGGTTCCTCGGTCGGTTCCTCGGTCGGATCGTCCGTCGGCGTCGGCGGGGGCGGCGGCTCGACGCCGGTGCCGCGGTGCATCTCGCCGATGTCCGAGGGCTCGGGGAAGTCCTCGACCGGGTGGTCCGCGGTGGCCTCCTGCATGAAGGCCAGCCACACGTCCAGCGGCAGCGAACCACCGTTGATCCGCTCCATGCCCGCGGTGTCGTACATGGACATGAAGCCCATCTGCTCGTCGCCGACCAGCTCCTCCTGGGAGTCGGGCATGCGCCACATACCGATGGCCGTCGACAACTGGGGGGTGTAGCCGACGAACCACGCGCTCTTGTTGTCGTCGGTGGTGCCGGTCTTCGCCGCGACGGGGCGGCCCAGCGCCTGTGCGTCCCGGCCGCTGCCCTCGTCGCCCTCGACGACCTCGGTCAGCACATCCGTGACGTTGTCCGCGACCGCGGAATCGAACGCCTGCTCGGTCTGGGACTCGTGCTCGTAGCTGATGCCGAGCCGGCTGTTCTCCGCGCTGGTCACCGAGTACGGATCGGCCTGCTCACCGCTGGCGGCGAAGGTGGCGTAGGCCGTCGCCATGCGGATCGGTCCGGGCGTCGAGACACCGAGCGCGAACGTCGGCACGGTGTCGTCGGCCTTGCCCAGACTGTCCGGCAGCAGCCCCGCGCTCTCGGCGACATCCCGGACCGTGGCAGGGCCGACGTCCATGCCCAGTTGCACGAACGGCGCGTTGGCCGAGATCTCCATGGCCTCCCGGATGCTCAGGTCGCCCTGCGTCTTGCCCTCGAAGTTGGCCTGGCGCCACTCCTCGTCCTCGCCCGTCTCCGCGTTCTCCACCAGGACCGGCTCGCCGTTGTAATTCATGATCGGCAGCATGTCCTCGCTGCGGTACTCGCTCTCCGGCGAGATCGGCGTGCGTTGGTCCTCGTCCTGTGTGGCGGGGCCCTCCGGGTCCCGCACGCCCTCGCTCATCGCCGCCGCGAGCACGAAGGGCTTGAACGTGGAGCCCACCTGGGCCGCCGGGTTGTCCGCGTTGTTGACGAAGTGCTGGGTGTAGTCCTCGCCGCCGTAGATCGCCACGATGGCGCCGTCGCCGGGGACCACCGCGGCGCCGCCGAACTGGACGTGCCGGTCCTCGTCGCGCTCCTCGGGGTCGATGTGCTCCTCCTGCACCCCCACCACGGCCGCTTCCATCTGGTTCATCATGTCTTCGTCGAACGTGGTGTGGATCTGGAAGCCGCCCTTGTCCAGATCCTCCCTGGTCGTGATGCCCTGGCTGATCAGGTACTGATCCGCCAGGTTCGTCAGGTAGCCGATCTGCCCGGCCTTCTCCATCGCCGGGGTGGGCGGGTCCGGCATCGGGAAGCCCTCCTCGTCGATGGCCTGCCGGTCGGTGGCGCTCAGCTCGCCGACCTCGACCCGCCGGTCGAGCACCCAGGACCAGCGCTCCGTGGCACGCTCGACGTTCTCCTCGTTGCGGTCGTTGACCTCGTCGCCGCCGCCGCCGACGTACGGGTCGTACAGCGCCGGGCCCTTCAGCAGCGAGGTCATGAACGCGGCCTCGCTGTCCGTGAGGTCGATAGCGTCCTTGCCGTAGTACGCCTGGGCGGCGGCCTGGATGCCCAGGGCGCCGCGGCCGAAGTCCGAGGTGTTGAGGTAGCCCTCCAGGATGTCGTCCTTGGAGACCTCGGCGCCCACCTTGACCGACAGCAGCAGCTCGCGCGCCTTCCGCTCTATCGTCTGGTCCTGGGTGAGGTACATGTTCTTCACGTACTGCTGGGTGATCGTCGAGCCCGACTGCACGTCGCCGCCGCGGGCCATGTTGAGCATGGCGCGGCCGATGCCCATGAGGTCGATGCCGGGATCGGAATAGAAGCTGGCGTTCTCCGCGGAGATCACCGAGTCCTGCATGGCCTCGGGGATATCGCTCAGGTCCAGATTCTGCCGGTTCACATTGCTCTCGCCGGAGACCACCATCCGCTCGCCGCTGGCCCAGTAGTAGACGTTGGTCTCCTGGGTGGCGACGTCATTCGGGTCAGGGATCTCGGTCATCGCGTACGCGATGCCGACCAGCCCCATCATCAGGCCCATGAAGGCCACGCACGAGCCGAGCACCTGCTTCCACGACGGCACCCAGCGCCGCAGGCCGCGGTAGCCCGAGCGCGGGTAGTCGATGAAGCGCTTCTTCGACGGGGCTTCCCCGCGCCGCCGCGCGGCCCTGGTCGTGCCTTCGGCCGAACTGGCCGCCCGGCGGCGGCCACCGCTGCCGCGCTGTGTGGCGCGGCGGGCCTCGGCACGGCTGCCGTACGGCCGCTCCGGCGTTTCGCCGGTCCGCTGGGCGTCGTCCGCGGGGGGCACGGGCGGCGGGCCGGCCCGCCGCCCGGACGACCCCGCGGCCCGGCGACCGCGGGACTGCGGTGGCTTGCGACGGTGCTCGCTCATGGGACAGCTACTCCTCGGACAGACACAATCGCCTGGTTGGGGCAGGTACTTCAGGTGGCATCCAGTCCCCCGATGTGCGATCCGGCCACGAGTCCGGGCGCACTGCACCTAGAACGATGACGAGGACTGTCATCGCTGGGTTCCCGGCCACGGTGGTCTGCACGGGCTAAAGACTACGCAGCCCCAAAGCGCCATCTTTCTTTGCGTGGCGAACAATTGGGACATAACGCCCTCGACGAAGCGAAGATGTGACCCCCTTCACCGAAGTGCCGCTTGCCCGCTCCGGTCCGCCGTTCTATCGTGTCGATGTATCGAGCTGATACATCGGCTCAATGCATCGCACCAACACTAAGCTCGAAGGGCACGGCACGACGGATGAGAACGGAGGTGACTTCCCGGGTGAGCAGACGCTCAGGCATCCTGGAGTTCGCCGTTCTCGGCCTCCTGCGCGAGTCGCCGATGCACGGGTATGAGCTGCGGAAACGGCTCAACACCTCGCTCGGCGTCTTCCGGGCGTTCAGCTACGGCTCCCTCTACCCCTGCCTCAAGACGCTGGTGCAGCAGGGCTGGCTGGCCGAGGAGCCGGGCCGCAGCCCGGATGACCCGCGCGCCACCGCGCTGTCCAACCGCCGGGCCAAGATCGTCTACAGGCTCACGGCCGACGGCAAGGAACGTTTCGAGGAATTGCTGGGCCAGACCGGCCCGGACGCCTGGGAGGACGAGCACTTCGGCGTTCGTTTCGCCTTCTTCGGCCAGACCTCGCGGGACGTGCGCATGCGCGTCCTGGAGGGCCGCCGCAGCCGGCTGGAGGAGCGTCTGGCCAAGATGCGGGCGTCCATGGCCCGCACCAGGGAGAAGCTGGACGCCTACACCCTCGAACTCCAGCGGCACGGCATGGAATCCGTGGAACGCGAGGTCCGCTGGCTCAACGAGCTCATCGAGAGCGAACGCGAAGGACGGGACCACCGCGACCCCCCGCACCACGGGGACCAGCGGCCGCCGGACGGCGCCCCCGAGCGCCCGAGGCCCGGCCCGCCCGACGACACCACCACCTAACACCCCCGCGACGAAGCGGGGTCACGTCGAGAACACACAGGGAGCAACCGGAATGGGTTCGGTTCGCGTAGCCATCGCCGGCGTGGGTAACTGCGCCGCATCGCTGGTACAGGGCGTCGAGTACTACAAGGACGCCGCCCCGGACACCCGGGTCCCGGGTCTGATGCACGTCCAGTTCGGTGATTACCACATCTCCGACATCGAGTTCGTCGCCGCCTTCGACGTCGACGCGAAGAAGGTCGGCATCGACCTCACCGACGCCATCGGCGCCAGCGAGAACAACACCATCAAGATCTGCGACGTGCCCCCGACCGGCGTGACCGTCCAGCGCGGCGAGACGCACGACGGCCTCGGCAAGTACTACCGCGAGACCATCGTCGAGTCCGACGAGGAGCCCGTCGACGTCGTCCAGGTCCTCAGGGACACCAGGGCCGACGTCCTCGTCTGCTACATGCCCGTCGGCTCCGAGGACGCCGCCAAGTTCTACGCGCAGTGCGCGATCGACGCCAAGGTCGCCTTCGTCAACGCCCTGCCGGTCTTCATCGCCGGCACCAAGGAATGGGCCGACAAGTTCACCGAGGCGGGTGTCCCGATCGTCGGCGACGACATCAAGTCGCAGGTCGGCGCGACCATCACCCACCGCGTGATGGCCAAGCTGTTCGAGGACCGCGGCGTCATCCTCGACCGCACCATGCAGCTGAACGTCGGCGGCAACATGGACTTCAAGAACATGCTGGAGCGCGACCGGCTGGAGTCCAAGAAGATCTCCAAGACCCAGGCCGTCACCTCCCAGATCCCCCACCGGGAGCTCGGCGAGAAGAATGTGCACATCGGCCCCTCCGACTACGTCGCCTGGCTCGACGACCGCAAGTGGGCCTATGTCCGCCTGGAGGGCCGCGCGTTCGGCGACGTTCCGCTGAGCCTCGAGTACAAGCTGGAGGTCTGGGACTCCCCCAACTCCGCGGGTGTGATCATCGACGCGCTCCGCGCCGCAAAGATCGCCAAGGACCGCGGCATCGGCGGCCCGGTGCTCTCCGCCTCCTCCTACTTCATGAAGTCCCCGCCCGTGCAGCACTTCGACGACGTCGCGCGCGACAACGTCGAGAAGTTCATCAGGGGCGAGGGCGACAACTGAGCCAGGACCCCTGCACGTTCAGGGGAACGGTGGCGCCTCCGCGGCGCCCGCACGGAAAAGCGGCAGCCCCGGTCCCATCCCGGGGCTGCCGCCGTCTCGGCTGCGGGCCGCGTCTCGCCGCGGGCCGTTCAGCTGTCCATCAGGCGGTCCACCTGCGTCGTCGTGTGCCGGAGGATCGCCTTGAACTCGTCCCCGACCTTCGGCCCCTTCGACTCCGCCGGCACGAACAGGATCGACACCTGCATGTGCGGCGGCTCCGCGAACCACCGCTGCTTCCCGTCCCACACGAACGGCGACAGGTTCCGGTTCACGGTGGCCAGGCTCGCCCGCGCCATCCCTTTCGCCCGCGACGTCATCCCGTGCAGCGCCTTCGGTGCCTCAAGGCCCACGCCGTGCGACGTCCCGCCGGCCACCACCGCGAGCCAGCCGTCCCCCGGCGCCTTCTGCTGCCGGTAGCCGAACCGGTCGCCCTTCCCCACCGGCGTCACGTCCAGCACCGCACCCCGGTACTCCGTCGCCCCGTGGTCACCGAGCCACAGCCGGGTGCCGATCCGCGCCTTGAACGTCGTCTGCGGGAACTGCTGCCGCAGCCGCAGAAGTTGCTCCGAGGTCAGGTGGCTCACGTACATCCTGTCCAGCGGCAGCCGCGCCGCGCGCAGCCGGTCCATCCACCCGATGACCTCCTCCACCGCGTCCGTCCCGTCCGTGCGGTCGAGCGGCAGGTGGATCGCGAAGCCCTCGAGCCGCACGTCGTCGAGCGCCGCCTGGAGCTTCCCCAGGTCCGAGGGCGACACCCCGTGCCGCCGCATCGAGCTCATCACCTCCACGACCACGCGCGACCCCACCAGGCCGTACACCCCGTCGACCGAGGACGCCGAACGGATCACCCGGTCCGGCAGGGGCACCGGCTCCTCGCTCCGCCGGTACGGGGTCAGCACCAGGATGTCGCCGCTGAAGCGGTCCTTCATCCCCTCGGCCTCGTAGGTGGTCCCCACCGCGATCGTGTCGAGGCCGAGCAGCGACACTTCGTCCGCGAGCCGGTCGTGCCCGAATCCGTACCCATTGCCCTTGCACACGGGCACAAGACCGGGAAAGTCAGCCACAATCGACCGCTGGTGCGCCCGCCAGCGGTCGGTGTCGACGTAAAGGGTGAGCGCCATGGCCGGTGAGACCCTTTCTCTCGTGAGCCCTGTGGACGGTCAGCGCCGCGACATGTAGATGTCGAGCGCCTTGTGGAGGAACTTGTTCAGCGGGAAGTCCCACTCACCGAGATACTCGGCCGCCTCGCCGCCCGTCCCCACCTTGAACTGGATCAGGCCGAAGAGATGGTCGCTGTCCTCCAGCGAGTCACCGATACCCCGCAGGTCGTACACGTCCGCCTGGAGCGCGTACGCGTCCTGCAACATGCGCCACTGCATCGCGTTGGACGGCCGCACCTCGCGCTTGTGATTGGCGGACGCACCGTACGAATACCACACATGGCCGCCCACGATCAGCATGGTCGCGGCGGCCACCGCCTCACCCTCGTGCATGGCGAAGTACAGCCGCATGCGGTCCGGGTCCTCCTCGTTCAGAACCCGCCACATGCGCTGGAAGTACATCAGCGGCCGGGGCCGGAACTTGTCCCGCTCCGCCGTCACTTCGTACAGCTGCTGCCACACCGGCAGCTCGTCGAAGCCGCCCTGCACGACCTGGACGCCGGCCTTCTCGGCCTTCTTGATGTTCCGCCGCCACAGCTGGTTGAAGCCCTTGTGGACCTCGTCGAGCGAACGGCCGCGCAGCGGGATCTGGAACACGTACCGCGGCTGCACGTCGCCGAACCCGGCGCCGCCGTCCTCGCCCTGCTGCCAGCCCATGCGCCGCAGCCGGTCCGCCACCTCGAAGGCACGCGGCTCGATGAACGTCGCCTCGACGTCCCGTAGCCGCTTCACGTCCGGGTTCTGGATGCCGGCCTTCACCGCGGCGGCGTTCCACCGCCGGATCACCACGGGCGGACCCATCTTCACCGAAAACGCGCCCTGCTGCTTGAGGTGCGCAAGCATCGGCTTGAGCCAGTCATCGAGGTTGGGCGCGTACCAGTTGATCACCGGGCCCTCCGGCAGGTACGCCAGGTACCGCTTCAGCCGCGGCAGCTGCCGGTACAGCACCAGGCCCGCGCCCACCTGCTGGCCGGCGCGGTCGAACCAGCCGATCGACTCGGAGCGCCACTCGGCCTTCACATCACCCCACGCCGGCACCTGCATGTGGCTCGCCGAGGGCAGCGAACCGATGTATGCCAGATGCTGCTCGCGACTGATGGTCCTCAGGGTCAGGCTCATACGGGGGGCTCCTCCGGCGTCAATCGCAGGGTCTGGCCGGAAGCCTAACGGCGCGGCCGACGCCACGGGACGCCGCGGTGCCGCCCCGCCCCCCGGCTGCGTCAGCCGAGCCAGCCGCCGAACAGGCCGCCGTGCGCCATGCCCAGATAGAACCCGAGGCCCGCGGCCCCCAGGCCGAGTACCGCGAGGAACCGCTGCCCGGTCGTCGCGGAGATCAGCTGCGCCCACGCGCCGAAGCCGATCCCGGCCAGGCCCACCCAGCTGCTGACCAGGTGCAATCCGGGCAGAACCGACGCCGCGACGGCGACGAGGCCCAGCAGCAGGGCGGCCGTCGCGAACCGGTTCTCCACCGGGTGCGCGCGGCCGTCGGTGTTCAGATAGGTCGTCGGATGCGCCAGATGAGCCATGACGGCACCTCCAGGACTCCAGGACTCATGAACTCCGGAACGCAACGGGTAGCGCGGCGCCGTGCCACCCGTTGCCGCTCGTGTACCCGACTGTCCGGATTGCTACCGTCCCGCCCCGGATTTCAACCGGAAGGCCGGGGGCGGGTACGGTGTACTGTCCGTCCCTTCCGGTCCGCGGCCACGCGGACCGGCCGGAGCGGAACGCATCACGACCCTCCTGCCACGGATCGTCCGTGGCCGCCCGAGTCCAGAGGAGGTGGGTTTTCGCATGCGTCACTACGAGCTGATGGTGATCCTCGACCCCGATCTCGAGGAGCGCGCCGTCGCCCCCCTGATCGAGAGCTTCCTTTCCGTCGTCCGTGAGGGCAACGGGAAGGTGGAGAAGGTCGACACCTGGGGTCGCCGCCGTCTTGCCTACGAGATCAACAAGAAGCCCGAGGGCATCTACTCCGTCATCGACCTCCAGGCCGAGCCGGACGTCGTCAAGGAGCTCGACCGGCAGCTCAACCTGAACGAGTCGGTCGTGCGGACGAAGGTCCTCCGCCCCGCCACCCACTGAGCGCGGGACGCCGAGTAGCACTGTCAGTGCCATAAGTAATCATCGCAGCATCAGCAGTTAACCCGCGCCGAGAGGTACCCCCATGGCAGGCGAGACCGTCATCACGGTCGTCGGCAACCTGGTCGACGATCCCGAGCTGCGCTTCACCCCATCCGGGGCGGCAGTCGCAAAGTTCCGCGTCGCTTCCACGCCGCGGATCTTCGACCGGCAGACCAGCGAGTGGCGGGACGGCGAAAGCCTGTTCCTCACCTGCTCGGTCTGGCGTCAGGCGGCGGAGAACGTCGCGGAGTCGCTCACGAAGGGCACCCGCGTCATCGTGCAGGGCCGCCTCAAGCAGCGGTCGTACGAGGACCGGGAGGGCGTCAAGCGCACGGTCTTCGAGCTGGAGGTCGACGAGGTCGGCGCCAGTCTCCGCAACGCCACGGCCAAGGTCACCAGGACCACGGGCCGCGGCGGCCAGGGCGGCGGCCCCGGTGGTGGCGGCTGGGGCGGCGGCCCCGGCGGCGGTCAGCAGGGCGGTCAGCAGGGCGGCGGCGCACCCGCGGGCGACCCGTGGGCGACCGGTGCCCCGGCAGGCGGCCAGCAGGGCGGCGGCGGTGGCGGCTGGGGCGGCGGTGGTTCCGGCGGTGGCTACTCGGACGAGCCGCCCTTCTAGGCGGCGGGGCGGGGCCGTGCCCCGCCCAGCACCCACTTCTTTTTGACATCACCGGAGAGACACCATGGCGAAGCCGCCCGCGCGCAAGCCGAAGAAGAAGGTTTGCGTGTTCTGCAAGGAGAAGATCTCCTACGTCGACTACAAGGACACCAATCTGCTGCGGAAGTTCATTTCCGACCGTGGCAAGATCCGTGCCCGCCGGGTCACCGGCAACTGCACCCAGCACCAGCGTGACGTCGCCACGGCCGTGAAGAACAGCCGTGAGATGGCGCTGCTGCCCTACACGTCCACCGCTCGCTAGGAAAGGGGGACCGAAGCGTCATGAAGATCATCCTGACCAGTGAGGTCTCCGGTCTGGGCACCGCCGGCGACGTCGTCGAGGTGAAGGACGGGTACGCCCGCAACTACCTGCTGCCCCGCGGGGCGGCGATCCGCTGGACCAAGGGCGGGGAGAAGGACGTCGAGCAGATCCGCCGCGGTCGCAAGATCCGCGAGATCGCCTCGATCGACCAGGCCAACGACGTCAAGGCCCAGCTGGAGGGCGTGACCGTCCGGCTGAAGGTCAGGGCGGGCTCCGGCGGACGCCTCTTCGGCTCCGTCACCCCGGCCGACATCGTCTCCGCGGTCAAGTCGGCGGGCGGCCCCGATGTGGACAAGCGCCGCATCGAGCTGAGCACGCCGATCAAGAGCCTCGGCGCGCACCGGATCTCGGTCCGGCTGCACCCGGAGGTCGTCGCCGGCGTCGGCATCCAGGTGGAAGCCGCCAAGTGAGCACCGCCGCGGCCGGGCCCCGATCCTCGGGGCCCGGCCGCGCGGACGCCGGCCCAGTCAGGCGCGCACCGCGCCGGTGACCACCCAGCGGCCGGTCCTGGCCCGCAGCGCCAGGGTGATCAGCCGGGTACCCATCATCAGCCCCGCGACGGCCCACCACAGGGCGGTGATCCCGCCCCCCGCCACGGGCACCAGCAGCGCGACGGGCGCGAAGACCGCGAGCGTCAGCAGCATCGCCCACGCCAGGTAGGGCCCGTCGCCCGCGCCCATCAGCACGCCGTCGAGCACGAACACGACGCCGGCCACGGGCTGGGTCAGCGCCACCACGAGCAGCACCGGAAGCAGCTGGTCGCGCACGTCCTGATCGCCGGTGAACAGCCGCAGGATCAACGGGCTGGCGGCGGCGACCAGCACCGCGAGCACCACCCCCGCGACCACGCCCCAGCCGACCATGCGCCGACAGGCCGCGCGGGCGCCCGGGGCGTCGTCGGCCCCGAGATGGCGGCCGATGATGGCCTGACCGGCGATGGCGATGGCGTCCAGGGCGAACGCGAGGAGCGTCCACAGGGTCAGCGCGATCTGGTGGGCCGCGATATCGGTGTCGCCGAGGCGTGCGGCGACCGAGGTGGCGATCAGCAGCACGCCGCGCAGGGATACGGTCCGCACCAGCAGCGGTACGCCGGCCCTGGCGTTCGCGCGGATGCCGGTGGCGCTCGGGCGCAGTGTCGCGCCGTGCTTCCGCGCCCCGCGCACGACGACCACGAGGTAGACGGCGGCCATGCCGAACTGGGCGAGCACGGTGCCCCACGCGGAGCCGGCGATGCCCATGTCGAGGCCGTAGATGAACAGGGCGTTGAGCGCGATGTTGGCGGAGAAGCCGCCGATGGCGACGTACAGCGGGGTGCGGGTGTCCTGGAGGCCGCGGAGCACGCCGGTCGCGGCGAGGACGATCAGCATGGCGGGCATGCCGAGCGCGCTGATGCGCAGGTAGGTGACGGCGTGCGGGGCCGCGGACGAGGAGGCGCCGAAGAGGTCGACCAGGGCGGGCGCGGCCGGGAGGAGGAAGGCGACGAGGCCGGCGCCGAGGATGACGGCGAGCCAGATTCCGTCCATGCCCTGGCGGATGGCGGCGGACAGGTCCCGGGCGCCGACGCTGCGGGCCACGGCGGCGGTGGTGGCGTAGGCGAGGAAGACGAAGACGTTGACGGCGGTGGTCAGCAGGGCGGCGGCGACGCCGAGTCCGGCGAGCTGCGGGGTGCCGAGGTGGCCGATCATCGCGCTGTCGGCCATGAGGAACAGCGGCTCGGCGACGAGGGAGCCGAAGGCGGGCAGGGCGAGCCGGAGTATCTCGCGGTCCTGTTGCCTGGCGGCCCGGTTCCGCCGGCTCCGGCCGGGAGGAGCGGCGGTCGGTGACGCTGGGGACATGGTCCGATCCAAACATCCACAGGTAATGGACGCAAGGGGATATGGGCCCTTACCCTTCGGGGCTGCGGTGTGATGGTCTGCGGTCGTTGACGTGAGCCCGCCGAGACGGGCCCGGTCGGGCCGCCGCTTTGGGGCGAGCGGATAAAAGTGCACGTCAGTGCGCATGTGAGGGGGCGCGGGAAGCCGGCCGCGCCGGTGTGTCCGCCGAGTTGTCCACAGGAATCGGCCCGTAGTCCACAGGGCGTGGTCTGACATCCACATAGCCTGTGGATAACTCCGCCCGGACCTGCCGGTTGGTCGTGCCGTCCGTGGGCCGTAGCGTAGGCCCTCGCTCGGCGAGAATGTCAGAGCTGTGCCGTAGGAATGGGAAGTGCGCGGCGGTTCGAGGCCGGAGGGAGGCGGGGTCGATGGCTGATCTCGACGAGCACGCGGGGCCGTGGGGCGGGCCACCCGACACCGGGGAGCCGCCGCCCGTGGCGCGCCCGCGGCACAGCCCGGACGGCGGGGACGAGGAGCGCGCCGCCTTCGAGCGCGTCCCCCCGCAGGACCTGGCGGCCGAGCAGTCCGTGCTCGGCGGCATGCTGATGTCCAAGGACGCCATCGCCGACGTCGTCGAGGTCCTGCGCGGCCTCGACTTCTACAAGCCCGCGCACGAGACGATCTACACGGCGATCCTCGACCTGTACGCCAAGGGCGAGCCCGCGGACCCCATCACGATCTCCGCGGAGCTGACCAAACGCGGCGAGCTGGCCAGAGTGGGCGGCGCGGGCTACGTGCACTCGCTGGTCAACGTGGTGCCGACGGCGGCCAACGCGGAGTACTACGCCGAGATCGTCCACGACCGTGCGGTGCTGCGCCGGCTGGTGCAGGCGGGCACCCGTATCACCCAGATGGGGTACGCGGCGGACGGCGACGTGGACGACATCGTCAACTCCGCGCAGGCCGAGATCTATGCGGTCACCGAGCAGCGGACGGCCGAGGACTACATGCCGCTCGGCGACATCATGGAGGGCGCGCTCGACGAGATCGAGGCCATCAGCAATCGCAGCGGCGAGATGACCGGCGTGCCGACCGGCTTCACGGACCTGGACTCCCTGACGAACGGGCTGCATCCGGGCCAGATGATCGTCATCGCGGCGCGGCCGGCGATGGGCAAGGCGCTGGCGCTCGACACCCCGCTGCCCACCCCCACCGGGTGGACCACCATGGGCGAGGTACGGCCGGGCGACTATCTGCTCGACGCGGCGGGTAAGCCGACCCGGGTGGTGGAAGCCACCAATGTGATGACCGGACGACCGTGCTACGAGGTGGCGTTCGACGACGGCACGACCGTGATTGCCGACGCGGATCACCAGTGGCTCACGGACACCACGGACACCACGGACACCAGGGCTTCGCGCAGGTCCGCGCGCGTCCCGGCGGCGGTCAGGACCACCAAGGAAATCGCCGAAACCCTCTACTGCCCCACGGCCGGTGCCCGCCACAACCACACCGTGCGGAATTCGGCCCCGCTCTGCCTGCCCCAGCAGGACCTGCCGATTCCCCCGTACGTCCTGGGCGCTTGGCTCGGGGACGGTCACAGGGCCGCCGCCAGGATCACCTCGGCGGACGCGGAGCTCATCCGCCGCATCGCGGACGAGGGTTTCGAGGTCCGCCGGGTGGGGGCGTCGATCACCTATGCCCTGCGCTTCGCCGTCCGGGCCTCCGAGGCGGTCGAGCGGACGTGTGCGGTCTGCGGAAAGCCCTTCGTGCCCGAGCCCGCCCATGTCCGGACCTGTGGCCGCTCCTGTGGCGGCAGGGTGCGGCTCCTCTCGGCTCCCCAGCCCCACACCGCGTGCGTGGATTGCGGCGAGACCTGCTTCCCGGCCTCCTCCGAGCCTCGTTGTGCCTCCTGCTCCAGGAGGCACGGCAGCCTCCTCGTGCGGCTGCGGGAGCTGGGCGTGCTGCGGAACAAGCACATTCCGCTGAGCTATCTGCGCGGGTCCGCCGCGCAGCGCAGGGCACTCCTCGCGGGCCTGCTGGACACGGGTGGGACGGTCACGGACACCGGCTCCGTGCAGCTTGCGGTGACCGGCCGGAGCCTGGCCGAGGGCTGCCGTGAGCTGATCGTCGGCCTCGGCTATCGCTGCGGGGTGCGGACCGGACCGGTCAAGGGGCGATCCGTGGGTTCCTCCACCGCGTACCTCATCACGTTCACACCCACGGATGACGTGTTCGCGCTGGAACGCAAGCGGCGGGTCCATGGGGAGCGCAGGCGCCCAGGGACGGCGAAACCGGGGCAGCGGGTCATCACCGGTGTCCGGGAGGTCGCCAGTGTGCCGGTCCGCTGTGTCCAGGTGGACAATGCGGATCACCTGTATCTCGCCACCCGCTCGATGGTCCCCACGCACAACTCGACGCTGGCGCTCGACTTCGCGCGCGCGTGCTCGATCAAGCACAAGCTGCCGAGCGTGATCTTCTCCCTGGAGATGGGGCGGAACGAGATCGCGATGCGCCTGCTCTCCGCCGAGGCGCGGGTCGCGCTGCACCACATGCGCTCGGGCAGCATGACGGACGAGGACTGGAACCGGCTGGCCCGGCAGATGGCGGAGGTGAACGAGGCCCCGCTCTACATCGACGACTCGCCCAACCTGTCGATGATGGAGATCCGGGCCAAGTGCCGCCGCCTGAAACAGCGGAACGACCTGCAGCTCATCGTCATCGACTACCTCCAGCTGATGCAGACCGGCGGCAGCCGCCGCCCGGAGAGCCGGCAGCAGGAGGTCTCCGAGATGTCGCGAAACCTGAAGCTGCTGGCGAAGGAGCTGGAGGTGCCCGTGGTCGCGCTGTCCCAGCTGAACCGGGGACCCGAGCAGCGCACCGACAAGAAGCCGATGATCTCGGACCTCCGCGAGTCCGGTTCGATCGAGCAGGACGCGGACATGGTCATCCTGCTGCACCGCGAGGACGCCTACGAGAAGGAGTCGCCGCGCGCGGGCGAGGCCGACCTGATCGTGGCCAAGCACAGGAACGGCCCCACCGCCACGATCACCGTGGCCTTCCAGGGGCACTACTCGCGCTTCGTCAACATGGAGGGCGGCTTCTGAGCACGGGGTTGTCAGGGCATGGCCATGGATGCGGCGGCCGGTGACCGGGCCCCCGAGCGGCCGCGGGGGAGGGCGAGTTGGCTTCTCCCGCACGCGGCGACGCACTCGGGCCGGCTGGTCACGGAAGCCTTCGCCTCGATCGGCGCCCGGCGTTACCACTGCGCGCTGCTCGCCGCGCTGGCCGAGTTCGGCCCGGCCAGTCAGGCGGCGCTCGGCCGCAGGTGCGGCATCGACCGGAGCGACGTGTGGCCGCGCTCAACGAGCTGGTGGCGAGCGGGCAGGTGGTGCGCAACCCCGGCCCGGCCGACCGCCGGCGCAATGTGATCACCCTGACGCCGGGGGGCCGCGGCCGGCTGGAGCGGGCCGACGAGGCGCTCGGCCGGGCGCAGGAGGCGCTGCTCGCGCCGCTGTCGCCCGCGGAGCGGCGGGAGTTGATCCGGCTGCTCGGTCTCGTGCACGACCACGGGCGCCGGCGGAGCCGGCCGCCGTAAGGGCCCTGAGGACGCGGGCGGAGCGCGGCCGGTAAGGTCCCCGCGCATGAGCGGCGGCATTGACGGCAACGACGGCAACGACGGCAACCAGGGCGGCCTCCAAGTCCCATGCGCGGTGCGCGCGCTGGCCCGGCGGCACGGGATCGGCGCGGACGAGGTGCTGCCCGCGCCGTTCCAGGGAGTGGCCGGTACGGTCTTCCTGCTGGGCGAGCACCTGGTGGTGAAGGTGGCGAGGCCGGAGCCGGGCTGCGCCGCGGACCTGCGCAAGGAGGCGCTGGTCGTGCCGTTCGCGACCGGGCTCGGCCTGCGCACGCCCGAACTGGTGGCGTACGGCGAGGGGGACGAGGACCTGCCGGGCCCCTGGGCCGTGCTGTGGCGGGTCCACGGGCGCGCGGCGAACGAGCCGGGGCCGCGGGCGTACCGGGAGCTCGGCCGCGAACTGGCGCTGCTGCACGGCGCGTCCGTCCCGTCCGGGGTGGCGGCAGGCGTTCCGCGGGACGAGCCGGCGGACCCGGCGCCCGGTATCGAACGGCTGGTGGCGGCCGGGTATCTGGGCGCGGGTCTCGGGGCTTGGCTCACAGGGTGGCTGGCCGAGCTTGCGGCGGCGCGGCCGGCGCCGCCGGGTCCCGTGCTGATTCACGGTGACGTGTCGGCGGCGAACCTGGTGCTCGGTGGGCGGGGCGGCGGTCTGGTGGCGCTGCTGGACTGGGGGGACGCGGCGCTGGCCGATCCGGCGGCGGAGTTCGCCAAGGTGCCGCTGCGCCGGGTGCCCGAGGTCTTGACGGGATACCTGGACGGGGTGCCGGACGCGGACACCGGGCGGGCGTGGACGGCCGGGGTGCTCACGCACCACCTGGCCTGGGCCGTCGCCCGGCTGCCCACCCCGCCCGACACACGCGGCGGACACTGGTCGGCGCAGCCGGGCAACCGGCTGCTCGAACTGCTGCGTGCCTACGCGGAGGGCCTGCCGTCCCCCTGGGCGGCCTGGATGAGGTCGAAGAGATTGCCGTAGAGGTCGGCGAAGACGGCGACGGTGCCGTAGGGCTCGCTCCGCGGTGGCCGCACGACCGTGACGCCCGCCGCGGTCAGGCGGGCGAAGTCGCCGTCGAAGTCGTCGGTGTGCAGGAAGAAGCCGACGCGCCCGCCGGTCTGGTCGCCGATCCTGCTGCGCTGGTGCCCGGTCGTGGCGCGGGCGAGGAGCAGGCCGGTGGCGGCGTCGGGGTGCGGCGCGACGACGACCCAGCGTTTGCCCGTGGGCTCCGGGGGCCCCAGCGGGGTGTCCTCGCGGAGCGTGAAACCGAGGCGGCCGGTGTAGTAGGCGATGGCCTCGTCGTAGTCGGGGACGACGAGGGTGATCAGGGCCAGCTGCCGCATGGGAACAAGCGTGCCATGGTGCATCCTGGGGGCATGTACCGGGAACGTCCTGCGCGCTTCGGGGGCGGCGCGGTGGTGTGGAGCAGCCGGGGCGATGCCGACTCGTCCGGCCGCGTGCTGCCGGACGGCTGCATGGATCTGATCTGGAGCGCGGGACGGCTGTCCGTGGCGGGGCCCGACACGCGCGCCCACGTGTTCACCGTCGTGCACGGGCAGGAGGTCACCGGGCTGCGCTTCGCGCCGGGGGCGGCGCCCGCGGTGCTCGGCGTGCCCGCGGACGAGCTGACGGACCGGCGCGTTCCCCTGGACGTGCTGTGGAACGGGGCGCGGGTGCGCGAGCTGTCGGAGCGGCTGGCGGCGGCGCCGGGCGGCGCGGGCGCCGTGCTCGAGGCGATCGCGGAGGGGCGGCTGCGCCGGGCGGCGGACCCCGGCGGGGCGTGGCGGCCCGCCGTGCTGGCCGCGCTGCGCTCGGGCCGCGGGGTCGCGGAGACGGCGGAGCGGCTCGGCCTGAGCGAGCGGCAGCTACGGCGGCGGAGCCTGTCGGCGTTCGGCTACGGCCCCAAGACCCTGGCGCGCGTGCTGCGGATGCAGCGGGCGCTCGACCTGGCCAGGAACGGCACGCCCCTGGCCGCGACGGCGGTGCTCGCCGGGTACGCGGACCAGGCGCACCTGGCGCGCGAGGTGAAGGGCCTTGCCGGGGCGCCCCTTTCGGCCCTGGTGGCGGGCCGGGTCGGGGACACCTCGGGTCAGTTCCCCGGCTGAGCCGGGGCGAGCGGCGCGAAGAGGTCCACGCCGTTCCCGTCGGGGTCGAGGACGATGGCGTAGCGCTGGCCCCAGAACGCGTCCCAGGGGTCCTTGCTCCCGGTGTACCCGGCCTGCACGAGGGCGGCGTACTGCCGGTCGACGTCGGCGGGCCCGTCGCACAGGAACGCGAGGGCGATGCGCCGCCCGGCCGGTGGCGGGACCGCGTCGGGCCCGGTGCCGCCGACGACCTCCGCGGCGTCCCAGGCGAGACGGAGGCCGCCGGGAAGCACGGTTTCCACGTGCGGCTCCTGCTCGGCGCCCGCGGGGATGTCGAGGCCGAGGCGGCGGTAGAAGGCGAGCGAGGCCGCGAGGTCGTCGGTGAGGATGCCGATGAGGTCGAGTCGAGGTGTCATGCGAGGCAGCCTAGGCAGCGGCGGACCCGCCGGTATTGAACGAATCGGACGGGTCGCCGCGGCCGGGGGCCGTGGGGCGCGCGGGTGGTCGTCCGGCTCAGCCGAGAGCGACGGACAAGGGGGCGAAGCGGCGGTCGATGTCGCCCGGGAGGTCAGGGGCGCCCCGGACCATGAGGGTGCAGACGTAGTCGCCGGTGAGCCCGTTGGCGCGCAGCCAGTCGGCCAGTCCCGGATGGCGCGGGTCGACGTCGAAGCGCACCGGCATCGGCGCGCCGGCGGCCAGGCTTGCGACGAGGGCGCGCGCGGTGGGCTGGTCGTCGGCGAGGGCGGGGCCGATGACGGTGGTGGTTTCGTTCGGCCAGGCCGCGGCGTAGCCGGTGAGCCGCCCGCCGGGGGCGTGCGCGACCAGGATCTGGTCGGCGAACGCCGGGAGCCTGGTGAGCAGTTCGGTGCGGTCGGCGCCGAAGACGGGGCGGTCGTAGGCGAGGATCGCCGGTATGTCCGCGGCCGTGGCCGCCCGCAGCACCGTGCCCGCGGGGGCGGGCGCCGGCGCCGCGCCGGTGAACGTGCCGCGGAGGGTCGTGACGGTGCCGACGGGCGCGAACCCGAGCTGCTCGTACAGCGGGCGGCCGTTCGCCGTGGCGGTGAGGAACACGGCGGCTGCGCCGCAGGAGTCGAGGGCGTGCCGCATCAGGTGGCGGCCGACGCCGCGGCGTGCGAAGCGGGCCGCGACGAGCACCATGCCGATGCAGCGGTGGGTCTCGCCGTAGGAGGTGAGGACGAGGGTGGCCAGCAGGGTGCCGGGCCGGTCGGGCGCGTCGATGCCCAGGCCCTGGCCCGCGGTCAGCAGCAGCCGCCACTTGTGCTCCTCGCGGGTCCAGCCGTGTTCGGCGGCCAGGTCGAGGCAGGCGGTCAGGTCGGCGGGGGTGAGCGCGCGAACGGGGAGCGAGGCGGGCGGGGCAGACGGCGGCGAGGAAAGCGGCGAAGGCGTAGGCGAGGGCGGCGGCGAGGGCGCGGAGGCAGGCGTCACGTTCCTCAGCCTGTCCGACCGGCGCCGGGGGCGGCGACCGTTTTTCGCGCGGGGCGCCGGTTCGCCGCCGCGGCGCGCCGCCCCCAGCGGGTCGTGCCCCAGGGCTTGAGCACCGAGATCGCGGTCATGAACAGGTAGGCGGTCAGCGCGACGGCCGGGGGAATGACGAGCCCGCCCGGATCGGTCACGGGCGTTCCGGCGTCGACCGCGGCGGCGGCCTCGTTGATTCCGGCGCGGAGCGCGAACACCGAGGCGGTTGCGGTGATCAGGGTGAGAACGAATTTGATCAGAACCCACCGGTGGCGGATCAGTCCCCACGGGGTGCCGAGCGAGAGCACGAGGCCGGTGGCGAGCGCGGACAGTGCCAGCGGCGCGAGCAGCCAGTCGCCGAAGATGCGCATGGAACGGTAGGCGGCCGCCGCGGTGTCCTCGGACCCGGTGACCGCCGCGGCGAGCGCGAGGACCAGCAGGCACAGGGTGAGGCCGAGCCAGCCGACGGACACGACGATGTGGGCGACGAGGAACGTTTTGCGGGCGGGGCGGGAGAGCGTGGACATGCCCCTCACGCTCCCGCGCCGGCCCCCGGCGGTGCGTCTGACGGGCGGAGTATCCGCGGCTACTCGGGATCGAGTACGGGCGTCGGGCGTCCGCCCGTGGCGCGGCGGCACCGGCGGGGTATGAGTGGCGGCATGACAGACGGAGACGCAGAACTGCTGCCCGCCACCCGCCGGGCCCTCGACCACCGGCTCGCCGTGACCCAGGCGGAGGGCCGGGCCCCGTCCGTGGTGGCCGCGGTGGTGCGGGAGGGCCGGACGGTCTGGACGGGCGGCCGCGGCGAGCTGCCGCCTGGCGCGGACCCGGCGACGGTGCAGTACCGCATCGGCTCGATCACGAAGTCGCTGACGGCGGTGCAGGTGCTGCGGCTGCGGGAGGAGGGGCTGCTCGACCTCGGCGATCCGGTGGGGGCGCACCTGTCCACGCCGCACGGGGGCGGCGCCACGGTCGCGCAGCTGCTTGCGCACACCGGGGGGCTCGCGGCGGAGGCGCGCGGGCCGTGGTGGGAGCGCACGGACGGTGAGTTGCGCCCCGAGCTCGCGGACGTCTTCGGCGACCGGCCGCAGAAGCATCCGCAGGGCCGGCGGTTCCACTACTCCAACCCCGGCTACGCCCTGCTCGGCGCGCTGATCGAGAAGCTGCGCGGCGCCCCCTGGGCCGAGGTGCTGCGCGAAGAGGTCCTCGCGCCGCTGGGCATGACGCGCACCGGCGCGCGGCCCGAGGCGCCGTACGCGGCGGGCTGGGCCGTGCACCCGTACGCCGACGTACGGCAGCCGGAGCCCGCGGTGGATCTCGGACGGCTCGCGGCGGCCGGGCAGCTGTGGTCGACGGCCGGCGACCTGGCGAGGTTCGCGGCGTTCCTGCTCGCGGGCGATCCGCGGGTCCTCGGCGCCGCGGGCGTGGCGGAGCTGCGCGCGCCCGCGGCGGCACCGGAACCGGCGGACTGGGACACCGGCTACGGCCTCGGCCTCCAGGTGGCGCGGCGCGAGGGGCGGCTGCTCGCCGGGCACGGGGGCTCGCTGCCCGGTTACGTCGCGAGCGTGTGGGCGGCCCCGGAGGAACGGCTCGGGGCGGTGGCGCTGGCGAACGCGACGTCGGGCGTCGCGACGTCGGCCCTGACGGCCGGGCTGCTCGACCTCGTCGCCCGGCACGAGCCGGCACCGCCGGAACCGTGGCGCCCGGCCCGGGACGCGGACCCGGGCCTCGTCGCGCTGACCGGCGTGTGGCACTGGGGTACGGCCCCCGTCGTGCTGCGGCTGCACGCCGGGGGCGTGCTGTCGCTCGGCCCCGCGGCGGGCGGCGGGCGGCGTTCGCGCTTCGATCCGGCGGGGGACGGCGCGTGGACGGGACGCGAGGGCTACTACGCGGGGGAGACGCTGCGGGTGGTGCGGCGGCAGGACGGGACGGCCGACCACCTCGACGTGGGTTCGTTCGTCCTCACCCGGGAGCCCTACGAGCCGGGCTCCGCGGTGCCGGGCGGCACCGACCCCGGCGGCTGGCGGTGAGCCGGTGAGCCGGGGCGGGCGCGATACGGGCCGGACGGGTCACAGCGGCAGCTTGAAGCCGACGTGCGTCGGCCGGAACCCGAGTTTTTCGTAGAAGCGGTGCGCGTCGGTGCGGGTGGCGTCCGAGGTGAGCTGGACGAGGGCGCAGCCCTGCCGCCCCGCCTCCTCGACGGCCCGCCGGATCAGCTCGCTGCCCAGGCCGGTGCCGCGGGCTTCCGCGGCGACGCGCACGGACTCGATGAGGGCGCGGGAGGAGCCTTTGCGGGAGAGGCCGTGGAGGATGCTGAGCTGGAGGGTGCCCACCACGCGGCCGTCCTGGTCCCGTTCGGCGACCAGCAGGTGCTGGTGTGGGTCGGCGTCGATGCGTGCGAAGGCGGCGAGGTACGGCGTGAGGTCGGCCGGGTCCTCGCGGCCGGCTCCGAGCACGTCGTCGGCGAGCATGGCGACGATGTGGGGAATGTCGTCCGCCGTGGCCCGCCGCATGGTGATATTCATGCCGGCAGTCTAGGAAACGGGAGAAACCCCATGAACCGCACGTATCCGGAAGGGGCTTGTGTCTCAGCCGCGTAACGGTAGGGTCTGTTGCGCATCCCGGAGGCGTGAAGCCGTTCAGTTTATGGGATGCGGGGGGCTCGATGGCCGGGTTTCCGGTTAACCACCCGCTCCCGGTGAGCGCGCTGACACGCTGTGCGACCGGGAGTTGATCGAGGCGAGGCAGGGTCATGACCGCGATATCGGCCGACGACGGCGCCACCACCACCGGGAGCGGACACGCGAACGGGCAGGGGAAGCGGGCGCCTTCGCCCGACGCGGTCGCGATCAGGCGCACACTCGCCGAGATCGAGCCCCATGCGGACGAGGCCACCTCGTACTTCTACGCGCTGCTCTTCCTGCACAACCCCGGACTGCGCGAGTTGTTCCCCCCGGCGATGGACACGCAGCGCGACCGCCTGTTCGGCGCGCTGCTGACGGCGGCCGAGCAGATCGACGACACGGTCGGGCTGACCGACTACCTCGGCCATCTCGGCCGCGGCCACCGCAAGTACGGCACGCGGGCCGACCACTACCCGGCCGTCGGCGAGGCGCTGATCTACGCGCTGGAGCGCTACGCCCCGCGGACGTGGGACGCGGCGGCCGAGGCCGCGTGGGTCCGGGCGTACACGGTGTTCAGCCAGACGATGATCGACGCGGCGGCGGAGGACGAGCTGCGCGCGCCGCCGTGGTGGCAGGCGGAGATCGTCTCCCACGAACGGCGCACCAGCGAGGTGGCGGTGGTCACCGTCCGGCCCGACCAGCCGTACCCGTATCGTGCCGGGCAGTACGCCAGCGTGGAGACGCCGTGGTGGCCGCGGGTGTGGCGGTCCTACTCGTTCGCCTCGTGCCCGCGCGCGGACGGGCTGCTGTCCTTCCACGTCAAGGCCGTGCCGGCGGGCTGGGTTTCGCGCTCGCTCGTGCACCGGGCGAGACGCGGGGACGTGATCAGGCTCGGGCCGCCCGCCGGGTCGATGGCGGTGGACCACGCGTCGAGCCGCGGGCTGCTGTGCGTGGGCGGCAGTACGGGAATCGCGCCGATCAAGGCGCTGGTGGAAGATGTCGCCGAGCACGGGCGGCGCCGACCGGTGGAGGTGTTCTTCGGTGCGAACCGCGACGCGGACCTGTACGACCTGGACTCCTTTCTCGATCTGGAACGGCGCCTCCCGTGGCTGTCCGTGCGCCCGGTCGTCGCCGAGCTGGCAACCCGCGGATTCGCGGGTCGGCTTCCGGAAGCGGTACGGGAGTTCGGGCCGTGGCGGGAGTTCGACGGGTATCTGTCGGGGCCGCCGCAGATGATCAGAAAAAGCGTGGACGCGCTGGTGTCCTCGGGAGTTCCGCAGGACCGGATATGGCACGACTTCCTGGGCACACTCGTTGCTTCGGGCGGCAGATAGCCGCGGCAGCGGACGGCAGAGTCGCAACAGCAGACCGAAACGGTAAGAAGTGAAGTAGCGGAATGTCAGGAATATCAGGCATGGGCCAGGGGAGCGGGCACCTGCCGGCTCTTCCCGCGCGGCCGGGCGGTGAGGGCGAGCGCGCCATCCAGCGGCGCCTCGGTACCGAGCGGCGCGCGGAGCGCTTTTACGACGAGCAGGTGCTCGACCATCTGAACGAGCGGATGCGCGAGTTCGTGGCCAGGCAGGAGATGTTCTTCCTGGCCACCTCGGACGCCCGCGGCGAGTGCGACAACAGCTTCCGCGCCGGACCGGCGGGCTTCCTGCACGTGCTCGATCCGCGGTCGCTCGCGTATCCCGAGTACCGGGGGAACGGCGTGCACGCCTCCCTGGGCAACATCACCGAGAATCCGCGCGCCGGACTGCTGCTGATGGACTTCGACCGGGCGCGGATCGGCCTGCACATCAACGGCACGGCCCGGATCGTTCCGGACGCCGAACTGCGGGCGGCCCACCCGGAGCTGCCCTCCGACACGGTGCCGGGCCGCCGCGCGGAGCTGTGGGTGCGCATCGATGTCGTGGAGGCGTACATCCACTGCGCCAAGCACATTCCGCAGCTGGTCAAGGCGTCGCGGCGCACCGCGCGCGAGTGGGGGACGGACGACTACAAGCGCAAGGGCGGGGACTTCTTCGGGGTGGCCCGCGAGGCGCAGGTGCGCAGGACACGCGAGCTGAACGGGCTGCCCGCCGCGCCTGCCGCCCCTGCCGCGCCCGCCTCTGCCGCGCCCGCACCCGCGCTGCCCGCTCCGGCGCCCGCCGTCCCTCCCGCACCCGCGCCCCTGCCGGCGCGGGCCCTGGCCCCCGCGCCCATGCCCCCCGCGCCCCCCGCACCGTCCGTGCCCCCGCCGCCGGACGTGCGGGCGTGGCAGGAGGAGGCGCGGCGCGCACTCGAACGGGCCAGGAGCCACGGCGGGGGCACCGAGGGCGGCGGCGGCTGGTTCGGTTAGTCCTTCGGCCCAGCCGGGCTAGCCGGGGCCCGACGGTGCGAGGTCACCGGCGAGCAGCGCGCGGACGCCCGCGATGTTGCGGGACAGGTAGGCCCGCAGTGAGGCCGGGACCAGGTCGACGGAGGCAAGCCCCTCCGGCGTGAACGGCAGCCGCACGGTCTCGTAGGTGCCGCGCGGCTCCTCCACCTCGGGCCCGTGCCGCAGCGCCGGGTCCATGGTGGCCAGGCGGCACACGAAGAAGTGCTGCACCTTCAGCCCGGGCGGGGTGCGTTCGCCTGGCTTCGGCGTGTGCGGCACGGTGTCGACGAACGCGGGCACCACGTCCGTGACCTCGGCGCCCAACTCCTCGTGCACTTCGCGGTGCAGGGCGTCGAGCACCGAGGCGTCGGAGGGCTCGACGCCGCCGCCCGGAGTGATCCAGTACGGCGGGCGGCCCGGTTTGGTGCGCTTGATGACGATGAGGTCGGGCCCGTCGAGCAGGATGGCACGGGCGGTGCGCTTGACCACGGGTTCCGCAGGGGTCATGGAATTCATGTGGCCCGACGGGTCCGGGGCGAAACCTTCATGCGGGCGCGTTCGCGGCGTCGAGGGCCTGCCGCACGTCGGCGACGAGGTCCGCGGTGTCCTCCACGCCGACGGACAGCCGCACGAACCCCTCGGGCACCGGGTCGCCGCCCCACCGGCCGCGGCGCTCCGCCGTGGAACGCACCCCGCCGAAGCTGGTCGCGTCGTCCACCAGGCGGAGCGCGGCGAGGAACCGTTCGGCGTGCTCGCGGTCCGGCAGGGTGAACGAGACCACGCAGCCGAACCGCCGCATCTGGCGGGCCGCCACGGCGTGCGCCGGGTCCTCGGGGAGGCCCGGGTAGCGCGGGTCGGCGACTTCCTGGCGTTCGCGCAGTGCGGTGGCGACGGCGAGCGCGTTGATCTGCTGGCGTTCGACGCGCAGGTGGAGCGTGGCGATGCCGCGGTGGGCCAGCCACGCCTCCATCGGACCGACGATGGCGCCCGTGGTGGTGCGCCACGCCCTGAGCGCGTCGGCGAGCGCCGGATCGCGGGTGACGGTGTAGCCGAGCAGCACGTCGCCGTGGCCGTTGAGCGCCTTGGTGCCGCTGGCCACGGACAGGTCGGCGCCCAGGTCGAGCGGACGCTGGCCGAGCGGCGTGGCGAGCGTGTTGTCGACGGCGACGAGCGCCCCGTGCGCGTGGGCGGCCGCGGCGAGGCGGCGGATGTCGGCGACGTCGAGGCCGGGGTTCGACGGGCTTTCGATCCACAGCAGCCGCACGCCGTCGTCGAGGGCCGCGAGCTGGGCGTCGCCCGCGGTCGGCGCGGTGCGGACGGTGATGCCGAACGCCTCCAGGCGCTCGCGGAGGCGCGGCAGCAACTGGTAGCCGTCGGCGGGCAGGACGGCCGTGTCGCCGGGGCGCAGCAGGCCGAACAGCACGGCCGAGGTGGCGGCCATGCCGGAGGGGAAGACGGCCGCGTGGGCCGGTGTGCCAGGGGACTCGAGACCGGCCACGGCGGCTTCGAGTGCGGCCCAGGTCGGGTTGTTCTCGCGGCCGTACCCGTAGGGCGCCTCGGCGGGGTCGCCCGGCAGGTGGAAGTGGGCGGCGAGCACCGGCCCCGGAACCGGCGGCTGGTACGCCGCGGCCTCGGGCAGCCCGGCCCGCACGGCTCGTGTTCCGTCCCCGGTCATCCGCGGTGCCTCCCTCACAGTGCGCCTTCTCCGGCCGCACAAGTGTACGGGTATCGGGCGGAAACGGGCCTTCCGCCCCCGCTGGTTCCGCCGCCCCGCCGCCGCCGGATCTCAGGCGGCGAGCGCGGCCCGCGCGGCGGCGCCGCTCTCCGGGCCGTAGGCGCCGCCGAAGAGCGCCGCGTGGATGAGGACGTGGTGCAGCTGGTGCAGGGGCGCGCGGGCCCGGCGGCCAGGCAGCGGGCGCACCTCCTCGTAGGCGGCGATCACGCGGTCGAAGTGGGGGCAGTCCGATCCTTCGAGGAACGCGAGATCCGCCTCGGGGTGCCCGCCCTGGGCGGCCGGGTCGATGAGGTGCGGGCGGCCGTCGGGCGTCCACAGGATGTTCCCGGCCCACAGGTCGCCGTGGATGACGGCCGGCGGCTGCGGCGGCCCCGCGACGTCCGCGATGCTCCCGCACAGCCGTTCGACATCCCTGGCGTCGGCCGCGTCGATGCCGCCGCTGTCGACGGCCAGCCGCAGCAGGGGCAGCAGCCGGTACTGGGCGTGGTAGGCGGGCCAGCCGGCCGGTTCCGTGACGGGCGGCGCGGGCGTGTCCAGCGGCACGGGCCCGAGGTAGAGGGGTCCTTGGGCGCCGTAGTGCGGCGCGGCCGTGGCGTGCAGGGTGGCCAGCTCGCGGCCGAGCCGTTCCGCCTGGGCGGGTGAGGGCGCCGCGGTGTCGACCCATTCCAGCACCAGCAGGTCGGGGAACGCGGCCAGCACCGCGGGAACGGCCACGGCGCCGGTGCTGCGCAGCAGGTCGAGGCCGACGGCCTCGGCGGCGAAGAAGTGGGGCGGCGGCCGGCGCAGCGTCTTGGCGAACACGGTGCGCCCGTCGCCCAGTTCTACGCGGTAGGCCGCGCATATCTCGCCGCCGGAGACGGGGTGCGCGGCGACGGGGGCCGCGCCGGTCAGCGCGGCCACGCGGCGGGCGATGTCCGTTGCGCGCACATCGTTCATTCTGCCTCCTCGGCCTCCTCGGCCTCCTCGGCCTCCTCGGCCTCCGGCTGCCGCCGGCGGGTGGTGCCGGGCGGGTCAGTCACGGTCGAACACCAGGTTGACCGCCCAGGACACGATGGAGATGATCAGTCCGCCGAGAACCGCGGAGCCGAATCCGCCGACCTCGAAGGAGTCGCCGGCGATCCAGCCGGTGAGCATCAGCATCAGGGCGTTGATGATCAGGGTGAACAGGCCGAGAGTGAGAATCAGCACGGGGAGCGACAGAAGCTTCACCACGGGCTTGACGATCAGGTTCACCAGGCCGAAGATCAGCGCGACGATGAGCAGCGTCACCGTCTTGCCGCCGGTGCTCGCGTCGTCCTGCCCCAGGGTGATGTCGTCCACCAGCCAGACGGCGGCGGCCAGGGCCACCGCATTGGCGAGGAACCGAACCAGAATGCTTGTCATACAGGAGATCGTTTCAGATGGCACGGGCGGCGCAAGGGGAATGAGCCGATGAAGGAATTCCGGCTGGACCAGCTGGAGGCGGAACGCATCGCGAACGACGGCGCGTACCTGCGCTTTCTTCGCGAACGCAACATGTCGGTGGGCCTGTACGCGCTGAACGCGGGCCAGTCCGACCCGCAGCGCCCGCAGCGGCAGGACGTCGTCAATTTCGTGGTCAGCGGGCGGGCCTCGATGACGGTCGGCGAGGAGACGACCATGGTGGCGCGCGGCAGCGTGGTCTACGTCCCGGCCGGGGTGCAGGCCAGGTTCCACCACATCACGGAGGACCTGCGGGTGCTCATCATGTTCTCCCCGCCCGAGGGCTGAACGCGGCCCCGGGCCGCCCCGGCAGGCCGCTTCTCAGGGTCGGCGTCAGGGGCGGTTCAGGGGAGGACCGGGGCCGGTGGGACTCCCGGTGCCGCCCCGGCACGCATAGCATCGGGATGGACACCGGGGGCAGAAGCACGCGCGGAACAGGAGCCGTGGCAATGAAGGAAGCCTTTATGACACTGCCGGGGTGGGTGCGGTGGGTCGCCATTCCCGCCATCGCGCTCGTCGTCTTCGGCACCCTGCTGATCGGCCTGATCACGTGGGTCGTCGGGCTGCTGTTCCGTATCCTGCTGTTCGCCGCCCTGGTCGCCGTCCTGATCTTCGTGGTGCGGAAGTTCACCTCTTCTTCCTCCTCCGGTGGCGGCTGGTAGGCGGCGGGACCGCCGCCGCCGGGTGCCGGTCGGCGTTCACCACGAGCGCCGCGAGCAGTGTCGTGACCGGCACCGACGCCACCAGGCCCACCGATCCGATCAGCGTCCGTACGATCTCCTCGGCGACCAGCTCGCTGAACGCGACGGTGCCCACGCTGCTGTGCGCGATGGTGAACAGCAGGAGCAGCGGCAGCGCCGCGCCCGCGTAGGCCAGTACCAGCGTGTTGACGACCGAGGCGATGTGGTCGCGGCCGATCCGCATGCCGGCCCGGTACAGCTTCAGCCAACTCGCCCCGGGGTCGGCCTGCTTCAGCTCCCACACGGCCGAGGTCTGCGTCACGGTCACGTCGTCGAGCACGCCGAGCGAGCCGATGAGGATGCCGGCGAGCAGCAGGCCGCGGATCTCGATGCCCGGATAGAGGCTGTGCACCAGGCCGGTCTGGTCGTCGGTGTTGCCGGTCAGCGCCGCCCACCCGATGAACAGCGAGCCGAGCAGCCCGATCAGCACCAGTGAGACCAGCGTGCCGACCACGGCCACCGAGGTGCGCGCGTTCACCCCGTGGCACAGATACAGCGTCACCAGCATGATCATGCTGCCGCCGATCACGGCCACGAGCAGCGGGTTCGAGCCGTGCAGGATGGCCGGCAGGATGAACAGCGTCAGCACGGCGAAACTGATCACGAGGCCCACGAGCGCGAGCAGCCCGCGCAGCCGGCCCACCGCGACCACCGCGAGCGCGAAGACCACCGCGAGCACCAGCATGGGGGCTTTGCGGTTCACATCTGTGACGTGATACTGCAACTCCTCTGGCGCGTCGGGGGCGTAGGCGACGATCACCTCCTGACCGACGTGGTAGCGCTGGGTCGCGTCCGGGGGGACCACTTCCTCGAACGAGCGCCCGGCGTGCGGCCCCGAGGTCACCTCGACCGCCGCCTGTTCGCACGCGCCCGACACGCCCCGCGGCACCTGGACCCCGACCTCGTCGCACGGCACTTCGGTGACAGCAGTCACCCGCGCCTGCTCGTGCTGCTGGTCGAACCCGACGCCGGTGTGCTCGTGCTGCTCGGGCGCGCCGCCCGGCCACAGCAGCACCATACCGGCCACCACGGCACCGGCGAACGGGATCAGAACGGCCGCTATCACCCGGCGCAGATGGCCCGAGACGGGGGCCACCGGTCCACCGTGGTGGTGGGTGTGGCCGTGCGGATGAGGCGGGCGGGCGGGGGGTTCCAGCGTGGCTTCGTCGCGTTCGGTCACGTGCCGATCATCGCGTAAAAAGCCAGGCCCACTGTTCAGCCCGGCCGGTGTGCCGTTAGCGTGGGAGCGCGAGTTTGCACATCGCGGGAGCTCCGAGCACGGGGCTGAGAGGGCGCTGGGGCTGCGCCGACCGCCGAACCTGTTACCGGGTAATGCCGGCGTAGGGAGTAGGTCTCATGACCACGCGGGACACACGTTCGTCTGCCGCCATCGGATCGCACAAGGCATATCTCACCGGCTCCCGCCCGGACCTCAGGGTTCCGGTGCGGCGGGTCCACCTCACCGACGGGAACGCCGTCACGCTCTACGACACCTCGGGGCCCGCCACCGACCCGGCCGTCGGCACCGACGTCCGTGACGGGCTGCCCTCGCTGCGCCACCGCTGGATCGCGGAGCGGCGCGCCGACGGCACGGGGGACGTCACACAACTGGCCTATGCCAGACGCGGGGTGATCACGCCCGAGATGGAGTTCGTGGCGATCCGCGAGAACCGGTCCCCCGAGTTCGTCCGCGACGAGATCGCCGCGGGCCGCGCGGTGCTGCCGGTCAACGTCAACCACCCGGAGTCCGAGCCGATGATCATCGGCAAGAACTTCCTGGTGAAGGTCAACGCCAACATCGGCAATTCCGCGGTGACCTCCTCCGTCGAGGAGGAGGTGGAGAAGATGACGTGGGCCACCCGCTGGGGCGCCGACACGGTCATGGACCTGTCCACCGGCCGCGACATCCACACCACCCGCGAGTGGGTGCTGCGCAACTCCCCCGTGCCCATCGGCACCGTGCCCCTCTACCAGGCCCTGGAGAAGACCGGCGGCCGGGCCGAGGAGCTGAGCTGGGAGATCTACCGGGACACCGTCGTCGAACAGGCCGAGCAGGGCGTGGACTACATGACGGTGCACGCCGGCGTGCTGCTGCGCTACATCCCGCTGACCGCTCGCCGCAAGACCGGCATCGTCTCCCGCGGCGGTTCGATCATGGCGGCCTGGTGCCTGGCGCACCACCAGGAGAGCTTCCTGTACACGCACTTCGCCGAGCTGTGCGAGATCTTCCGCGCCTACGACATCACGTTCTCCCTCGGCGACGGGCTGCGCCCCGGCTCCGTCGCCGACGCGAACGACGAGGCGCAGTTCGCCGAACTCCGCACGCTCGCCGAGCTGAACCGTATGGCCAAGGCCCACGACGTCCAGACGATGATCGAGGGCCCCGGGCACGTTCCCATGGACAAGATCAAGGAGAACGTCGACCTCCAGCAGGAACTGTGCGAGGAGGCGCCGTTCTACACCCTCGGCCCTCTGACCACGGACGTCGCCCCGGGGTACGACCACATCACCTCCGGTATCGGTGCCGCGATGATCGCCTGGTGGGGCACGGCGATGCTCTGCTACGTCACCCCGAAGGAACACCTCGGTCTGCCCGACCGCGACGACGTGAAGACCGGCGTCATCACCTACAAGATCGCCGCCCACGCCGCCGACCTCGCCAAGGGCCACCCCGGCGCGCAGGTCCGGGACGACGCCCTGTCCGACGCGCGCTTCGAGTTCCGCTGGGAGGACCAGTTCAACCTGGCCCTGGACCCGGACACCGCCCGCGCCTACCACGACGCGACGCTGCCGGCCGAACCGGCGAAGACCGCGCACTTCTGCTCGATGTGCGGGCCGAAATTCTGTTCGATGAAGATCAGTCGCGAGGTGATGGAAAAGTACGGGCCCGACGGCGCGGACGCCTCGCTCAGCGAGGAGGAGATCGAGGCGGGCATGCTCGCGAAGTCCAGGGAGTTCGCCGAAGCAGGCCGCCGCGTCTACCTGCCGCTGACCGACTGACCGACTGACCGACTGACCGGCACGGCGCGCGCGGTCCGGTGGCCGCGGGCCGCGCGCGGTGGGAAGGTGGCGGGGTGTACGGATACATCGGAAGCATGCGGACCGAGCCGGGGCGGCGGGACGAGGTCGCCGCGCTGCTGCTGCGGTCGGCCGACGCGCTCCGGGCGTTCGGGTGCCGGTCGTACGTCGTGGGCGTGTCGGACAGCGACGCGGACGTCATCTGGGTCACGGAGGTCTGGGAGAGCAAGGAGGCGCACGACGCGTCGCTCGACCTGCCCGAGGCGCAGGACGCCATCGCGGCGGCGATGCCGCTGCTCACCGGGGAGTTCACCCGGCAGGAGACGACGATCGTCGGCGGGCTCGGTGCCTGACCGGCCGGAAGCGGGCAGACTGGCCGGATGACTGGCATATCCATCGGCAAGGGCGCGAACGTGCCCGTCGCCGCCGGCGCCGTGCGCGCCGTCCTCAGCTGGGCCGCCGGCCGGCCGGACGCGCCGGACGCGGACGCCTCCGCGCTGCTGCTCACCGGCGAGGGCAAGGTGCGCGGCGACGGCGACTTCGTGTTCTACAACCAGCCCGAGCACGCCTCGGGCGCCGTTCGGCACGTGGGCAAGCAGCCCGGCGCGGACGCGGTCGAGGTGCATCTGAACGCGCTCGAGCCCGGGATCGAACGGGTGGTGCTGGCCGCCTCCGCGGACGGCGGCACGTTCGGGGAGCTGCCCGGGCTGCGGCTGCTGCTCCAGGACGCGGCGAGCGGCGCGGAGTTGGCCGCGTTCGACATGACGGCGGACAGCGAGACCGCGTTCGTCAGCGGGGAGCTGTACCGGCGGAACGGGCAGTGGAAGTTCCGCGCGGTCGGGCAGGGCTACGACTCGGGTCTCGCCGGGCTGGCCACCGACTTCGGCATCAGCGTCGAGGAGGAGGCGCCGCCGCCCGCGCCGCCCGCCGCGGCACCACCACCGCCGCCGCCCGCGGATCTCGGGGGCACGGAGCTGCTGCCGCCCGAGATGCGGGAACGGCTGTCGCTGCGCAAGGAGAAGGTGACCGTCTGCCTGGACAAGCACGGCGCGCCCGGCGGCCTGCGGGCGCGCGTGGTGCTCGTGCTCGACGCGTCGGGGTCGATGACGAAGCTGTACCGCACCGGCGTCGTCAAGGACACGGTGGAACGGATGGCCGCCGTGGCCGCCGCCCTGGACGACGACGGGCAGATGCAGGCCTGGACGTTCGCGACGAACCCGGCGCAGCTGCCGGACCTGCGCCTCGGCGAGCTGCCGGCGTGGCTGGAGCTGCACGTCCGCGTCGGGGGCCACAACGCGCCGATGTTCCGCAGGAAGAAGAAGGACGGCGGCGGGCCGCCGCCCGGCCGGCAGCCCGGCCAGGTCGACATGGCGATGGTCGGCATCCAGAACGAGGAGCAGAAGGTCATCGAGGCCGTCCGCACGTTCGTGCGGCGCCGGCCGCTCGACGTGCCGACGCTCGTGCTCTTCTTCTCGGACGGCGGCGTCTACCGCAACAGGGAGATCGAGCAGCAGCTGCGCGACGCGGCGCTCGAACCGGTCTTCTGGCAGTTCGTCGGGCTCGGCAAGTCGAATTTCGGAGTGCTGAAGAAGTTCGACACGCTGCCGGGCCGCAAGATCGACAACGTCGGGTTCTTCTCCGTCGCCGATATCGCGAAGGTGCCGGACGACGAGCTGTACGACCGGGTGCTCTCCGAGTTCCCCAAGTGGCTGCGGGCCGCCGCCCAGCTGGGCATCACGTCCTGACGGGCGGCGCCCACGACGGGTCGCGGCCGCTGAGCCCGACGGCGCGGTCGAGGAGCAGCGCGGTCTCCGGCACCGGAACGACGGGCCCGAAGCCGGTGCCGCTCCGCGCCGCGTTGTCCGTCTCCTGGCCGAGCAGCGCGATCGAGGCGCGGGCCGCGTCCTCGTCGGCGGCGAAGGGCTGCCCGGTGGCCCGCGCCAGATCCCAGGCGTGCAACACCAGTTCGTTGAGCGCGACGAGGCCGGCGACCTCGCCGGGCAGCTCCACGCCGCCGGCCTGCGTGGTGCCGCGCCACGCGGCGGGCTCGTGCCAGGCGGCGGCCAGCTCGTCGAGCTGCTCGCGCAGCCTGCCCCGCCAGTCGCCATCCAGCGTCGGGCGCGGCGCGTCGGGTGCGTCGGGGGAGACGCTCGTCCAGGGCCCGAGGTCCTTGCGGGCGGCGTCACGGAAGGCGAGCGTGAGGGCGAGCAGGTGCTGGAGCAGGTCCCGCACCCGGTAGTCGGGGCAGGGGGTGGGGTGGTCGAAACGGTCCTCGCCGACGCCGTCGAGCAGGGCGGCGAGCCGCCGCGCGGTCGGTGCGAGGTCGGGGCCCTTGGCAGGTGTGGTCATGGTGGGTGGACCGCGCGGGCGGGTGGAACTCATCGGTCGGGCGCCCGGGACACGGGGTAAGTCACACCGTGTGCGGAATGCGCCGGGCGAACGCTTCCGGTAGTCCGACCGAGGAGTCCGCCGCCCCGGTGGCCCGGCGGGCGCGGTGCCGCGGTGAAGGATCGGCGGCATGTCACCGTCACCGCTCGATGCCGGGGTGCCCGCGCTGCTGCTGCGCCTGGACCGGAACCCGTTCCACCACGGTTCGCTGGGGGCGGTCAGGTCTCTGGGGCGTGCGGGGGTCGAGGTGCACGCCTTCGTGGAGGGCGCGCGCAGCCCGCTCGTCCGCTCCCGTTATCTGTGGCGCGGGCACGTCTTCCGCGGGGACGCCTGCTCGGCGGCGGAGGTGGAACGGGCGCTGCTGCGGGTGGCGGGGCGCATCGGCCGGCCGGCCGTGCTGATCCCGATGGACGATCTGGGTGCGATCACCGCCGCCCGGCTGGCCGGGCGGCTGCGCGGCCGTTACCTGCTGCCCCGGGGGCCCGCCGCCCCGGCGGAACGGGCCGCGGACAAGGCGGAACTCGCGGCGCTGTGCGGCCGGCTCGGGCTGGCGCACCCGCGGACGGCCGTCCCGGACAGCGCGGCGGACGCGGTGGCGGCGGTGCGGCGGCTGGGGCTGCCGGCCGTGGCGAAGTGGAGCCGGCCGTGGCTGCTGCCGCCGGGCGGGGCGCTGCGCAGCACCACGGTGGTGACAGGAGCCGGGCAGGTGCGGCGGCTGTTCGCGTGCGCCGGGCGCGCGGGCAGCAGGCTGCTGCTCCAGCGTCTTGTGCCGGGGGGCCGCGGCGCGGACTGGTTCTTCCACGGCTGTTTCGCGGCGGACGGCAGGCTCCTGGCGGGCGGCACCGGGCGCAAGGACCTGTCCTGGCCGGTCGGGGCGGGGCTGACGGCGGTGGGCAGCCGCCTGCCGCACCCGGCGGTGGCGCGCGCGGCCCTGCGGTTCGCGGACCACCTCGGCTACCACGGGGTGCTCGATCTGGACTTCCGCGTCGACGCCGGGTCCGGGGTGCCGTACCTGCTGGATTTCAACCCGCGCCCGGGCGCGCAGTTCCGGCTGTTCGAAGGGCCGGACGGGCTCGACGTGGTGCGCGCGCTGCACCTGGACCTGACGGGGCGCGCGGTGCCCGCGGCGCCGCGGGCACCCGGCCGGGGCCGGGTGTTCGTCGCGGAGAACTACGGGCTGCTCGCGGCGCTCGCCGCGGGGCGGCGGTGGCGGCGCGGGGGGCGCGAGGTCGAGTGGGCGTGGTTCGCGGCCGACGACCCGGCGCCGTTCTTCGCGATGGCGGGCGGCTGGCTGCGCCGCGGCCCGCTGCGGGCACGGGCGGAGGACGGGAACGCGAACGGGAACCGGAACGGGGACGGGACAACGGGGGAAACCGGAGTGACGGAAGCGAAGGATGTGGCGCGATGCATGACCTGGTAGTGGTGGGGGCCGGGCCCTACGGTCTGTCGATCGCCGCGCACGCCGCGGCGGCCGGTCTCGACGTGCGGGTGCTCGGCCGGCCGATGGCGTCGTGGCGCGACCACATGCCGGCCGGCATGTTCCTGAAGTCGGAGCCCTGGGCGTCCAGTCTGTCCGACCCGGCCGGCGCGGACACGCTGGCCGCCTACTGCGCGGGCCGCGGCCTGCGCGCCGCGCACGGCGAACCGCTGCCGATCGACACGTTCACCCGCTACGGGCTGTGGTTCGCCGACCGGCTGCCGCTGCCGGTGGAGGAACGCACCGTGACGGCGGTGCGGCCCTGGGCGGACGGCTTCCGGGTGGAGACGGGGGACGGCCGCCCGCCGCTGCCCGCGCACAACGTGGCGCTCGCGGCCGGCGTGCTGCCGTTCGTCTCGCTCCCCGGCGCGCTGGCCGGGCTGCCCGCCGGGCTGGCCGGCCACAGCAGCGACCACCGCGATCTGGCCCGCTTCGCGGGCCAGGACGTGACGGTGATCGGCGCCGGGCAGGCGGCGCTCGAGACCGCGGCGCTGCTCGCCGAGGCGGGGGCGCGGCCCACCGTGGTGGCGCGCGCGGACGCCGTGTGCTGGAACACCCCGCCGCAGCCGCTGCGCCGCGGTCCGGCGGCGGCGCTGCGTGCGCCGCACAGCGGCCTGGGCACCGGCTGGTCGAACTGGGCCTGGGCACAGCTGCCGTGGGCGGTGCGGCGGCTGCCGGCCGGGACGCGGGCGCGGGTGGCGGCGACGGCGCTCGGCCCGGCGGGTGCCTGGTGGCTGCGGGAACGCCTGGAGGGCGTCGTTCCGGTGCGGCTCGGCCGGCGGCTGCTGCGGGCGGAAGCGCTGCCGGGCGGCGGGGTCGGCCTCGACGTGGCCATGCGGGACGGGTCGGGCCGTGAGGTGATCAGGACCGGGTACGTGATCGCGGCGACCGGTTTCGTGCCGGATCTGCGGCGGCTGCGGCTGCTCGACCCGGCGCTGCGCGAGCAGCTGCGGACCGTGCGCGGCACGCGGGCGCCCGCGCTGAGCGCGTGCTTCGAGTCGTCCTGGCCGGGCCTCTTCTTCGCCGGGCTGCTGACCGCGCCCGTGTTCGGCCCGGCGATGCGCTTCGTGCACGGCGTCACGTTCACCGCCGACCGGCTCACCCGGGGCGTGCGCCACCGGCTCGGCGCCGCGTCCCCGCGGCTGCCGGGGCAGGGAGCGGGGCGCGGCGCCGACCGGGCCGGTCGGACCCGGGCGGCCGGGTAGCACGGCGGCCGGGCAGGACGGGGCTCAGGCCCTGTCGTTCGGGTCTTCGCGGGGCCGCGCTGCCGGCTACGGCACTCCCCCAGCCTGGCGGCTGGGAGGTGCCCCCACGCTGCGTTGTCGCATCGCGCAAGTACGTCCCCCAGACTCCTCCCCCAGACTTCGTCTGGGAGGTGCCCCCAGGGAGGTACCCCCACGTACGAGCTGCGATCCTCCGCCATGGGGGCACCTCCCAGGCCCCCGAGGGCCTGGGGGAGCACCGCGTCTGGGGGCACCTCCCGGACGGGGTCTGGGGGAGCCGCGGGCTGATCCGACAAGATCGACAGGACAGGACCTAGGCCCTGTCCGGCCGATCTTGCCGGGCCCGCGACGCCAGCTACGGCACCTCGCTGCGTTACCGAATCGCGCGAATACGGACAGGTATGAGCTGCGATCCGGCGCCTTGCGATGCACCGCATCTGACGCCGCGGGCTGATCCGACAAGATCGACAGGACAGGACCTAGGCGACGAGCTGGGTGGCCAGGCTCTTGGCCCGCGCGCGGGCGTCCTCGTGGGCCTGGGCGGCCGAGGCCTCGGACTGCTCGACCAGGGACGCCATGGCCGGGGTGGTCGGGGCCAGGGTCAGCTCCGGGACGATGAACTCGACGTCGAGCTGCAACTGCTGGCCGAGCACGAACTGGAGATACGGGTGGTTGTAGTCCCGGCCCTCCATCGGGGTGCCGGGCCGGTAGGAGCCGCCGCGGCTGGTGACGATGGTGACGGGCTTGCCCGCGGCGCTCGGCGCCTCCCCCGCGGTGCGGCCGACGACGATGATGTGGTCGAGCCACGCCTTGAACGACGAGGGCACCGAGTAGTTGTACAGCGGAACGCCGAGCAGCACGGCGTCGACGGTCTCCAGCTCCGTCACCAGGGAGTCGCGCAGGGCGAAGGCGGCCTTCTGCTCCGGAGTGCGCTCCTCGGCGGGGATGAAGCCGGGGTAGTACGCCTCCGCGGTCAGGTGGGGCAGCGGGTCGGTGGCAAGGTCGCGGTAGATCACCGTGCCTTCCGGGTGCTGCTCCGCCCACGCCTGGCGGAAGCTTGCGGTGACGGCCCGGGAGACGGACTTGTCGCCGTTGAACGAGCTGTCGATGTGCAGCAGCGTGGCCACGAGGGTTCCTCCACGTATGGTCTGAGCATTAGATTAGGAAGTGAAACTTCCGCTGCTACTAGTTTTACCATAGTGACTTACTTTTCTGCACCAGCTGCCTCTCGGGTAGGGTGGTTACATGCTGGAAGTACCGGACAACCAGGACAAGGCGCTTCTGGCGGCCGACGCGGAGAGCGAGCGGCACGCGCTGTGCACCGCCCCGGACGCCGCCGTGCTGCGCGTTTTCGGGCTGCTCGGGAAGCGCTGGACGGGCGTGCTCATCGCCGCGCTCATGGGCGGCCCGGGGCACTTCACCGAGCTGCGGCGGGCCGTTCCCGGCATCAGCGAACGGATGCTGTCCGACCGGCTCACCGAGCTGGCCAACGAGGGCCTGGTCAGCCGGCACGTCCAGGAGGGCCCGCCCCTGCGCGTCAGCTACCGGCTGACGGCCGCGGGCCGCGAGCTGCGCCCCGCGCTCCAGGAGCTGACCCGCTGGGCGGAGGCCCATCTGGAGGACGCCGCGGGGAAGTGCCCCGCCGAGTTCCGCGACTGAGCCGGGCGGCGCCCGGCCCTCGCCACGGCCCGTAGGGTTGAGCGGGTGACGGACGACTACGACGAGACGACCGCGCGGCTCGAACGCGCCGTCCGGGCGGCCGAAACGGCGCTGATCGAGTTCGAGATCGCCGTGGAGACCTTCCGCATCGAGGTGGAGAACTTCTCGCGCCTCCACGAACGGCGGCTCGGGCCGCTCTATGCGCGTCTTGAGGAGCTGGACGCGGAGATCGCCGAGGCCGTCGCGGCCCGTACCGGCGATCCGGCGGACCAGCGGCGGGCCGCCGAGGCCCGCGCGGCGGTAGCACCGATGCCGCAGGTCGCCGAGCTGTTCCAGGGCTGGCTGGACGGCGAGGGCTTCAGCCCGGAGGGCTACGCCATGCTCACCGAGCAGTCGGTGCAGGAGCCGCAGCGCGTCCGGCCGGACGAGGAGGCCCGCAAGCTCTACCGCGAGGTGGTCCGCGAATGCCACCCCGACCTGGCCGCCGACCCCACAGAACGCGACCGCAGGGACGCGTTCCTCGCCCGCGTGAACCAGGCGTACGCCCGCGGCGACACCGAGGAGCTGCGCGCCCTCGCCGAGGAGTGGGCGCGCGGCGGCGCGGGCCCCGAGCCGGAGCGCAGCCGCGGCGAGGAGCTGTACGCACGCCTGGAGTGGCTGGCCCGGCGCAAGGAGTTGCTCGCGGACGCCGCCTCCGCCCTGGAGGACAGCGCGATCGGCTCCATGCTGCGGATGGCGGGCGACGACCCGGACCTGATGCTGGCCGAGGTCGCCGAGGAGCTGCGGCAGCGGGTCGCCGCCCGCGAAGCCGAACTGGCCGGGCTGCTGGCCGGGTAGGGTCGGGGACATGAGTTTCACCCTTCCCACCGTGACGGCCGACGCCGTGCCCGCGGGCGCGCCGCTGCTCGACGTCCGCGAGCCCGAGGAGTGGGCCGCGGGGCATGCCGAGGGTGCGGTGCACATCCCGATCGGGCAGGTCGTCGAGCGCCTCGGCGAGATCACCGAGCTCGCGTCCGAGGGGCGCCTCCACGTGGTGTGCAAGGTCGGCGGCCGGTCCGCGCAGGTCACCGCCTACCTCGTGCAGCAGGGGCTCGACGCGGCGAACGTGGACGGCGGCATGCACGCCTGGCAGGCGTCGGGCCGCGCGCTGGTCGGCGAGGGGGACGACCCGTTCGTCCTCTGACCGCCCCCGCCGCCGCGGCCGGACCGGGCCTACGGGGTGAGGGCCGCCAGCCGGGCCACCGCGTCGCGCAGGGACGCCTCGCGCCGGCAGAAGGAGAAGCGCACCAGCCACGGGGTGGTGTCCACGCCCTGCTGGAACGCCGAGGTCGGGATCGCCACCACCCCGGCGCGCTCCGGCAGTTCGCGGCAGAACCGCAGTCCGTCGTGGAAGCCCCACGGCCGGATGTCGGCCTGGAGGAAGTACCCGGCGTCCGCGCGGAAGGGGCTGAGCCCGGCCGCGCGCAGGCCGCCGGCCAGCAGGTCCCGGTTGCCGCGCAGCGTCTCCCGGAGCCCGGCCGCCCAGTCCGCGACGCCGCCGAGCGCGGTGCCGATGGCCTCCTGGTAGGGCGTGCCCGAGGCGTACGTCAGCCACTGTTTGACCGACATCACGGCCGCCACCAGCGCGGCGGGGCCGCTCACCCAGCCGACCTTCCAGCCGGTGACGTTGAACGTCTTGCCCGCGGAGCTGATCGTCAGGGTCCGTTCGCGCATGCCGGGCAGCGTCGCGATCGGCACGTGGCGGGCGCCGTCGTAGACCAGGTGCTCGTACACCTCGTCCGTGACGACCGTCAGATCGTGCTCGCACGCGGCCTCCGCGATGAGCACGAGTTCGTCCGGGGTGAACACCTTGCCGGTCGGATTGTGCGGCGAATTGAGCACAAGCAGCCGTGACGCGGGCGTCAGCGCGGCGCGCAGCGCGTCCGGGTCGAGCTGGAAGCCGTCCCCGTCGATGGCCAGCGGAACGGTCACCAGGCGCGCGCCGGACAGGCGGGCGCCGGCGGGGTACGCGTCGTAGGCGGGGTCGAAGGTGACGATCTCGTCGCCCGCGCCGGTCAGGGCCAGGCAGGCCGCGGCCAGCGCCTCGGTGGCGCCCGAGGTCACCAGCACCTCGGTGGCCGGGTCGAGGTCGAGACCGTAGTGCGCGCGCTGGTGCGCGGCGATCGCCTCGCGCAGGGCGGGGAAGCCGAACGCGGGCGGGTACTGGTTGTGCCCGGCGAGGACGGCCTCGGAGACATCCGCGAGGAGCGCCGGCGGCGCGTCCAGCTCCGGCACGCCCTGGCCGAGGTTCACCGACCCGGTGGCGCGGGCCAGTTCGGTCATTTCGGTGAAGATGGACGTACCGGCCGCGCGGCCGGTCCCGCTGTCCTGGCGCTGCTGCCTCATGCGCTCAACGATAGGCCGCGGGCGAGGGCCGTATCTCCCGGCTCAGGCGTCGAAGTCGAGGCCGACCCGGTCCGTCAGCGGGCGGGACTGGCAGGCCAGGACGTACCCGGCTTCGGTCTCGGCGGGCTCCAGCGCGTAGTTCCGGTCCATCCGCACCCGCCCGTCCGTCAGCCGCGCGCGGCAGGTGCCGCACACGCCGCCGCGGCAGGCGTAGGGCGCGTCCGGCCGGTTGCGCAGCACGGCGGACAGCAGCGTCTCGCCCGCCGCGACCGGCCAGCTCGCGCGGCGCCCGTCGAGCGTGGCCGTCAGCGTCGCGGACCCGGGGGTGCCCCCGGCGGCGTTCGCGCCGGGCTCGGGCGGCGCCGCTCCGGCGTGGAACAGCTCGATGTGCACGCGCTCGCGCGCCACCCCGAGCGCGCGCAGCGCACCGCGCGCCGCGTCGATGAGCCCCTCCGGTCCGCACAGGTACCAGCCGGCGACGGCGTCGCAGGGCAGCAGCGCGGGCAGCAGGGCGCGCAGCCGCGCGCGGTCGAGCCGCCCGGGGGGCAGGCCGGCGCTGCGCTCCTCGCGGGTGAGCGCGTGCAGCGACTGGAACCGGCCGGGATGGCGGTCCTTCAGGTCGGCCACCTCGTCGAGGAACATCGCGCTGGCCGCGCTGCGGTCGCTGCGCAGCAGCGTGAAGCGGGCGGCGGGCTCGTTGGCGAGCAGCGTGGCCGCCATCGAAAGCACCGGCGTGATGCCGCTGCCGCCGGCCACGGCGGCGAAGTGTCCGGGGCGCGGGCGCAGCGTGAAGCGCCCGCGCGGCGGCAGCACGTCCACCCACGAGCCCGCGGCCAGCTCCCGCGCGAAGCCGGCGGAGAACGCGCCGCCCGGCACCTGCCTGATGCCGACGGTGAGCAGGTCCGCGCCGCCGTCGGCCGCGGCCGAGGCGATGGAGTAGGTGCGGCGCAGCGCGCCGTGCCGGAACGTGAGGTGCTGACCGGGAACGTGCCGGAACGCGGCGCGCAGCGGCGGCGGCACGGCGAGCGTGACGGCCACCGCGTCCTCGGCGGCCCGCGCGGTGCTGGCGACGCTGAGCGGGTGGAACATCACCGCTCCTTCATGTGGTCGAACGGCTCGCGGCAGGCGGCGCAGCGGCGCAGCGCGCGGCAGAGGGTGCCGGAGAAGCGGCTGAGCACGGTGGTGTCGGTGCTGCCGCAGCGCGGGCAGGGCACCGGCGGGGCGGGCAGCCCGACGAACACGGGGCCGCCCGCCCGGGGCGGCGCGATGCCCGCCGCGGCGAGCTTGCGGCGGCCTTCCGCGGTGATGTCGTCGGTGCGCCAGGGCGGGTCCAGGACGGTGCGGACGGTGACCTCGGGCACGCCGTGGGCGCGCAGGGTGCGCCGGATGTCCTCGGCCATGGTCTCGACGGCCGGGCAGCCGAGCCACGTCGGCGCCAGCTCCACGACGACGGGCCCCTCCTCGTGTCCGCGCCGCACGGAGCGCAGGACGCCGAGGTCCGCCAGGGTCACCATCGGCAGTTCCGGGTCGGGGACCGCGCCCGCGAGCGCGGCCAGCCGGGTCACCACGCCGCCCCCGGGTGGCTGCGGTGCAGGTGCTGCATCTCGGCGAGGAGGCGGCCGAACGGCTCGGTGTGGATGCCGCGCCGCCCGCCGCCCGCCGACCAGGCGGTGGGCGGCGGCGGGGCCTCGGGGACGGGGAGCGTCGCGGCGCGCAGCGTTTCGGTGACGCGCTCGGTCCAGGCGGCGCGCAGCCCCCCCGGGTCCGTTCCGGCGAGTCCGGGCACGGGCTCGAACAGCTCGCCGGTGAAGCGCCACAGCGCGCGGACGGCGCGCCCCGTGCGCGCGTGGCTCTCCGCCGTACCGTCGCCGAGGCGCAGCGTCCAGGTCACGGCGTGGTCGCGGTGGTAGCGGGTCTCGGGCGCGGCATGGGCGGCGATGGCGGCGAACGGGCCGCCGCCGGCCGCGAGTTGTGCGTACAGCAGCTCCTGCCAGGTGGCGTGGAACAGCTGCCGGACGACCGTGTGCGCGAAGTCGCCGTTCGGCTGCTCGACGAGCTGGAGGTTGCGGAAGTCGCGTGCGTCGCGGCGGAACGCGAGCTCGTCCTCGTCGCCCGCGAGGGAGAGCAGCGCGCGGGCCTGGCCGAGCAGGTCGAGCGCGAGGTTGGCGAGGGCCACCTCTTCTTCGAGCACGGGGGCGTGCCCGGCCCATTCGGCGAGCCGGTGGGACAGGATCAGCGCGTCGTCGCCGAGGGCGAGCGCGGCCTCCCGTTCCGACTCCGTGAGCGCGGGCGCCGTCACAGGTGCCGCACCCCCTCGGGCACCTCGTAGAAGGTGGGGTGCCGGTAGGGCTTGTCCGCGGCAGGCCGGAAGAACGGGTCGCGCTCGTCGGGGGACGAGGCGGTGACGGCCGCCGCGGGGACCACCCACAGCGAGACGCCCTCGCCGCGGCGTGTGAACAGGTCGCGGGCGTTGCGCAGGGCAAGCTCCGCGTCCGGCGCGTGCAGGCTGCCCGCGTGGGTGTGGGCCAGGCCGCGCCGCGGCCGGACGAACACCTCCCACAGCGGCCAGTCGGCGTCGCCGCCGCTCATCGCGCGGCTCCGGCCGGGTGCTTGGCGGCGTAGGCCGCCGCCGCCTCGCGCACCCACGCGCCCTCCTCGTGCGCCCGGCGGCGCTGGTCGAGGCGCTGCTCGTTGCACGGCCCTTCGCCGGCCAGCACGGCGCGGAACTCGTCCCAGTCCACGGCGCCGAAGTCCCAGTGGCCGCGCTCCTCGTTCCACCGCAGGTCGCGGTCGGGGAGGGTGAGGCCCAGGGCCTCGGCCTGCGGCACGCAGATGTCGACGAAGCGCTGCCGCAGCTCGTCGTTGGTGTGCCGCTTGATCTTCCAGGCCATCGACTGCGCGGTGCGCGGCGAGGCGTCGTCGGGCGGGCCGAACATCATCAGGGAGGGCCACCACCAGCGGTCCACCGCGTCCTGGGCCATGGCGCGCTGCGCGCCGGTGCCGCGGGCGAGCGCGTGCAGCAGCTCGTAGCCCTGCCGTTGGTGGAAGGACTCCTCCTTGCAGATCCGCACCATCGCGCGGGCGTAGGGGCCGTAGGAGCAGCGGCACAGCGGCACCTGGTTGGTGATCGCGGCGCCGTCGACGAGCCAGCCGATGGCGCCCACGTCGGCCCAGGTGAGGGTCGGGTAGTTGAAGATCGACGAGTATTTGTGGCGGCCGGTGTGCAGTTTGCCGAGCAGCTCCGCGCGGCTCGCGCCCAGTGTTTCCGCGGCCCCGTACAGGTAGAGGCCGTGGCCCGCCTCGTCCTGGACCTTGGCGATGAGGATGGCCTTGCGGCGCAGCGAGGGGGCGCGGGTGATCCAGTTCGCCTCGGGCTGCATGCCGATGATCTCGGAGTGCGCGTGCTGCGCGATCTGCCGGATCAGCGTGGCGCGGTAGGCGTCCGGCATCCAGTCGCGTGGCTCGATCCGCTCGTCGGCGGCGATGGTCCGTTCGAAGTCCTCGGCGCGGGCCCGTTCCGGCTCCGCGCTCACCGCTGTACCCACCGCTCAGCCCTCCGCGCCGACCGATCGTTCGGTTCGATGGTGCTGCGGACGCTCCGGCGTGTCAAGGCGGCCGGGAGACAGGTACCGTGCTCGGGTCAAGCGAGATGAGTCCCTGGGGGAGCGGGCCGAGCATGCTGTCATCCGACACGGCACAGGAAGAAGCCGAAGCCGACGAGACACCGACGGAGTCCGTCCGCCTCGGCGCGCTGTCGCTCCCGGCCCGGATCGTCATCGCGGTCGCGGTGGGGGGCGTCGCCGCGTTCACGGCGTGGCACATGGCGATGGTGTTCCTCTTCGTCGCGCCGTCGAACACCCTGAACGAGGAGCACCACGACACCGTCCGCGGCTACATATACCCGGAGTTCGAGCAGAACTGGAAGCTGTTCGCGCCCAACCCCCTCCAGCGCAACGAGAGTCTGGCCGTGCGCGCCGAGGTCACGGACGAGGACGGCGCCAGCAGCGTCACCGACTGGATCAGCCTGACCGCCATGGACATCGAGGGCATCGAGCACCAGCTGCTGCCCAGCCACACCGCGCAGAACACGCTGCGCCGCGCCTGGGACTTCTACACCAAGTCCCACGACGACGACGGCGACGCGGTGGGCCTGCGGGGCGAGCTGTCCGAGTCGTACGTGCGGCGCATCGCGCTGCTGCGGCTGGCGGACCGGATGGACGTCGGCACCGTGGAGCGCATCCAGCTGCGCTCCACGATCCAGCGGGTGCCCGCGCCCGAGTGGCGGCAGGAGGACTTCGACACCTCGCCCGTCCACGAGGAGCTCGACTGGTGGGTGGTGACGACCGAGGACCTGCCGACCGGTGCACTCGCCTCGGAACGGACCGGGGAAGGGGACCAGCGGTGAGCATTCCCGCTCAGCGGACGAACGCGGCCGGCACGGCCACCGGCGGGGGAACGGACGGGCCGCCGCCCTCGCCGTTCCGCGACCTCGGGGGCCGCTTCGACGCGGCGCTCGCGCGCGGCATCGGCCACATCACGCGGCGCGCCCTCGGCCCGCACCAGACGGCGATCGTGCGCATCGGCTTCGCGACGACCGTGCTGCTCTTCCTGCTGCACGAGTGGCCCAACCGGCACGAGCTGTACGGTCCGGACAGTCCGTGGGGCTTCGACCTGGCCACGCAGTTCGTCGACAACAACGGCGCGTTCACGCTGCTGCTGTGGTCGGACTCCGGGGCCTGGTTCGAGCTGGTCTACCACCTGACGATCCTCGCCGCCGTCGGCATGCTGCTCGGCTGGCGCACGCGCGCGACGTCCGTGCTGTTCATGGTGGGCGTGCTGTCCGTGCAGAACCGCAGCGTCTTCATGGGCGACGGCGGGGACAATGTCATCCACCTCATGGTGATGTACCTGGTCCTCACCCGCTGCGGCCAGGTCTGGTCGCTGGACGCGCGCCGGCGCGCGCCGGGCGCCGGGGCGCCGCGCCACGGACGACCCGGTGGGCATCGCGGTGTGGGCGGTGCTCGGCGTCGTGCTGGTGGCGGCGCTGGTCAGCGGCAAGATCGACAGCCCGGTGTGGAGCCTGTTCTTCGCCGGGATGTGGCTGGTGCACGGCTACTGGTGGCTGATCCGGCGCTTCGCGCCCGGCGAGCCGCGCATCGTCTCCGACATCATCGCCAATCTCGTGCACAACGCGGCCCTGTTCGTGATCATGGCGGAGGTCTGCATCATCTACGCCACCGCGGGCTGGTACAAGATCCAGGGCTCGCGCTGGCAGGACGGCACCGCCGTCTACTACCCGATGGAGCTGGACTACTTCAACGTCTGGCCCGAGCTGAGCGACCTGCTGGTGGGCAGCGGCCTGATCATCACGGCCCTCACCTACGGCACGGTGTTCGTGCAGGTGGCCTTCCCGTTCGCGCTGCTCAACCGCCGCGCGAAGAACGTGCTGCTGGTGCTGATGATCGGCGAGCACATCGGGATCGCCGTGCTGCTCGGGCTGCCGTTCTTCTCCATGGCCATGATCGCCATGGACAGCGTCTTCCTGCCGACCGCCTTCCTGGTGTGGCTGGGCGCGCGCGCCCAGCGGGTGACCGATCCGGTGCGCCGGCGCCTGCGCCGCCGTCCCGCGCCCGGCCGGCCCGCGCGGGACGTGGGCCCGGCCGGGCCCGGGGCCGCCGCCGCGGACCGGGCACCGGCCTGGGCGAAGTCCCGGTGACGAAGGACACGGCCGCCGCCTGGCACGAACTGGCCGCGCGGGACACCGTTCTGCTGGACGGCTTCCACGCGCTCAAGCACGCGCTGCGCTTCGGCGCCGAGGTGCCGCTCGCGGTGGCCGCGGACCGCGCCGCGGCGCTCGGACTGGCCCGGGACCTGGCGCCCGACCTGCACCCGCGGCTGGCCGCCCTGCTCACGCCGGTGCCGCCGCGGGACCTCGCGGCGCTCGTGCCCCGGCCGCACCCCACCGGCGTCGCCGCCCTGGCCCGCCCCGCGCCGCGCCCGCCGGTGCCAGGACGTGGCCCCGTGGTGGTCCTGGAGAACCCGCGCCACCTCGGGAACATCGGCGCCGTCATCCGTCTCGCCGCCGGCACCGGCGCCGCGGGCGTGGTCACCACCGGCACCGCCGACCCGTGGCATCCGGCGGTGCTGCGCGCCGCCGCCGGGCTGCACTACGCGACGGCGGTCGACCGGGCCGGCGGCCTCGACACCCTGCCGCCAGGACCGCTGTACGGGCTCGACCCGGCCGGCACGGACATCCGTTCCGTCCCGGTGCCTGACGGCGCGCTGCTCGCCTTCGGCTCGGAACGGCCGGGCCTGTCCCCCGCCCTCAAGGAACGGGCCACCGGCCTGGTGGCCCTGCCGATGCGGGAGGGCGTCTCCAGCTACAACCTGGCGACCAGCGTGGCGATGGCCCTGTTCCACTGGCTGAGCCGCCCTCGGTGACCCGCCCCCGGTGACCCGCCCCCGGTGCCCCTTCAGCCCCGGCCGATGGGCAGGCCGGTGTCGGGCTTGATCTCCTTCATCGTCAGGTGCGACGTGAGCTGCGCCAGGCCCGGCAGGTCGGACAGGGTGGCGGTGTAGAAGCGTTCGAACGCGGCGAGGTCCGCGGTCGCCACGCGCAGCAGGAAGTCCGGATCGCCGAACAGCCGGTGCGCCTCGACCACTTCGGGCAGCTCCGCCACCCTGCGCTCGAACTCGGCGATGGTCGCCCGGTCCTCCCTGGCCATCACCACGGTCACGAAGGTCTGGAAGCCCCGGCCGAGCGCGGCCCCGTCCAGCCGCGCCCGGTAGCCGCGGATCACGCCCTCCCGTTCGAGCCGGCGCACGCGGCGCAGGCACGGCGAAGGGGAGAGTCCCACCCGGTCGGCCAGCTCGGTGTTGCTCAGACGGCCATCCCGCTGGAGCTCGCGCAGAATGCTGCGGTCTATCCGGTCCATGGCGCAATATTCTGCCTCGCTGCCGTCCGGCTCGGCACTTTTTGGCAATCGGCTGCCGCGGCATTCGCACTAGCGTCCGAGGCATGGATTCCCTGCTGCTGTTCCTCGGCGTGGATCTGCTGCTGGTGTGCACCCCGGGGCCCGACTGGCTGTACGTGATCGCCCGCGGGCTCGGCCAGGGCCGCCGGGCGGCGCTCACCGCGGTGGCCGGGGTGTGCGCGGGCTACCTGGTGTACACGGTCGCGGTCACCGCCGGCCTGGCCGCCGCGGTCCGCGCGTACCCGGCGGTGCTGCCCGTGCTCCGCTACGCGGGCGCCGCCTACCTGACGCTGCTGGCCGTCCGGATGCTGCTCGCCGCCCGCCGTGGCGCGCGGGCCGCGGCGCCGGAACCGGCCGCGCCGCTGAACACCGCGGCCGTCGCGCGGCAGAGCATGCTCACCGCGCTCCTCAACCCGAAGGCGCTGCTGCTGTTCGTCTCGCTGCTGCCGCAGTTCACGGACACCGGTGCGGCCCTGCCGGTCGGCGCCCAACTCGCGCTGCTCGGGGCGCTGCACATTCTGCTGTGCGGGCTGGTGTACTCCGCGGTCGGGCTCACCGCCGCCCGCGTGGGCGGCGCGGTCCGCAGCCCGGGGCGCGGGCTGACGAGGATCTCGGCGGGGCTGCTGCTCGTCGTGGCCGCCGTGACGGCCGCGCCGTGACCGGTCCCGAGCCGATCAGGACACGCGCGTGACGGCGACGGCGGCCTTCAGGTCGCCCCAGAATTCGGGGCGGACGGCCACGCGCGGGCCGAGCCGGAACACGGTGGTCCGCGACCGGCCGCGCATCCGCAGGTGCACCTCGGTGCCGCCGGGGTGGGCGTGCAGGATGTCCTTCAGCTGCGCCACCGTCCGGGGCGTCACGCGGGATTCGGCGATCTCTAGGCAGATGCGCGTGCCGGCGGCGGACGCCAGGTCGGGCACCGTCAGCTCCATGCCGACGAGCCGCGGCACGTCCTCGCGCCGGTCGAGGCGGCCCTTGACGAACACCACCGCGTCCTCGACGAGCTGGTGGGAGACCAACTGGTAGGCGGCGGGGAAGAACAGGCAGTCGATGGAGCCGTTCAGGTCCTCGACGCCTGCGATGGCCCACGGGTTCCCCTGCTTGGTCACCTTCCGCGTCAGGCCCGAGACGATGCCGCCGACGGTGACGACCGTGCCGTCCGTGTACTCGCCCGCGGTCAGGGCGGCGATGCCGGTGTCCGACCCGGCCCGCAGCACGTCCTCAAGACCGTCGAGCGGATGCGCGGATACGTACAGGCCGAGCATGTCCCGTTCCCCGGCGAGTAGTTGGGCGCGGTCCCACTCCTCGGCCGGGAACTCGGCCGCCGTCCCGGGCGTGGGGCCGGGGCCGTCCGCTTCCCCGTTCATGCCGCCGAACAGGTCGAACTGCCCTTCCGCCTCCTTGCGCTTGAGGGCGACGACGGAGTCGATCAGCGCCTCGTGGCGTTCGGCGAGGCCCTTCCTGGTGTGCCCGAGATCGTCGAACGCGCCCGCCCTGATGAGGGATTCGACGGTCCGCTTGTTGCAGGCGACCACCTCCGACTTCTCCAGGTAGTCGGGGAACGAGACGAACTTCCCGTGCGCCGCGCGCGCCCGCAGCACCGCGTCCACGACGGGCCTGCCGACGTTCCGCACCGCCGTGAGGCCGAAGCGGATGCGGTCGTTGCCGTGCGGCGTGAACGTGGCGTCGGACTCGTTGACGTCGGGCGGCAGGACGCGGATGCCCATGCGGCGGCACTCCCCCAGGTAAAGCGCCATCTTGTCCTTGTCGTCGCCGACGGAAGTGAGCACGCCGGCCATGTACTCGGCCGGGTGGTTCGCCTTGAGGTAGGCCGTCCAGTAGGAGACCAGCGCGTAGGCGGCGGCGTGCGCCTTGTTGTACGCGTAGCCCGCGAACGGGACCAGGACGTCCCACACCGCGCGGACCGCGCCGGGGGAGTAGCCGCGCTCGCGCATGCCGCGTTCGAAGTGGACGAACTCCTTGTCCAGCACCTCTTTCTTCTTCTTGCCCATGGCGCGGCGCAGCAGGTCGGCCTGGCCGAGTGAGTAGCCGGCCAGGATCTGCGCGGCCTGCTGCACCTGCTCCTGGTAGACGACGAGGCCGAAGGTCAGGCCGAGGACGTCCGTCAGCGGCTCCGCCAGCTCCTCGTGGATCGGCGTGATCTCCTGGCGGCCGTTCTTGCGCAGGGCGTAGTTGGTGTGGCTGTTCATGCCCATCGGGCCCGGCCGGTACAGGGCGGTGACGGCGGTGATGTCCTCGAAGTTGTCGGGCTTCATCAGGCGCAGCAGGGAACGCATCGCGTTGCCGTCGAACTGGAAGATGCCCAGCGTGTCGCCGCGGCCGAGGAGTTCGAACGTGGGCCGGTCGTCCAGCGGCAGCGCGAGCAGGTCGATGCGCAGGCCCTTGTTGCGTTCGATCAGGGTGACGGCGTCGTCCATGATCGTGAGGTTGCGCAGGCCGAGGAAGTCCATCTTCAGCAGGCCGAGCGATTCGCAACTGGGGTAGTCCCACTGCGTGATGGTCACCCCGTCGGAGTGCCGCACCCACACCGGCACGTGGTCGGTGACCGGCTCGCTGGACATGATGACGCCCGCGGCGTGCACGCCCATCTGCCGGACCAGGCCCTCCACGCCGCGCGCGGTGTCGACGACCTTCCGCACGTCCGGCTCGTTCTCGTACATGCCGCGGACCTCGGCGGCCTCGGCGTACCGCGGGTGCGCCTCGTCGGTGATGCCGGACAGCGGGATGCCCTTGCCGCCCGCGTCGGCCGGCATGGCCTTGGTGATGCGGTCGCCCACCGCGTAGGGGTAACCGAGCACGCGCGCCGCGTCCTTGATCGCGTTCTTGGCCTTGATGGTGCCGTAGGTCCCGATCATGGCGACCTTGTCGGCGCCGTACTTCTCGGTGACGTAACGGATCACCTCGCCGCGCCTGCGTTCGTCGAAGTCGATGTCGACGTCCGGCATGGAGACGCGCTCCGGGTTGAGGAAGCGTTCGAAGATCAGGCCGTGGACCAGCGGGTCGAGGTCGGTGATGCCCAGCGCGTAGGACACCAGGGACCCGGCCGCGGAACCGCGGCCGGGACCGACGGCGATGCCCTGCCGCTTGGCCCACATGATGAAGTCCGCGACCACCAGGAAGTATCCGGGGAAGCCCATCCGGACGATGACGTCCATCTCGTACGCGGCCTGGTCGGCGTACCGCTGTCCGACGCCGCCGGGGAAGCGGCGGGCCATGCCCCTGCCGACCTCGGCGCGGAACCAGGACTCCTCGGTGTAACCCTCGGGAACGTCGAAGCGCGGCATCAGGTCGTGCTTGTCGAACCAGCCGGTGACGTCGACCTGTTCGGCGACCAGCCGGGTGTTGGCGCAGCCCTCCTGCCAGGCGTCGGAGGAGTCGACGGCGTACATCTCCGCGGGCGACTTCAGGTAGTAGCCCGAGCCGTCGAAGCGGAAGCGGCCCGGGTCGGCGAGGCTCTTGCCGGTCTGGATGCACAGCAGCGCGTCGTGGGCCGCGGCCTCGTCGGCGCGCGTGTAGTGGGCGTCGTTCGTGACCAGCGGCGGGATGCCCAGCTTGCGGCCGATGTCCAGCAGCCCGTCCCTGACCCGGCGCTCGATCTCCAGGCCGTGGTCCATGAGTTCGACGAAATACCGGCCGGGGCCGAAGATGTCGCGGTAGTCCGCCGCGGCCTTCAGCGCCTCGTCGGACTGGCCGAGCCGCAGCCGCGTCTGCACCTCGCCGGAGGGACAGCCGGTGGAGGCGATCAGGCCCCGCGCGTAGGTGGCGATGGCCTCCTTGTCGGTGCGCGGCCACTTGGTCAGCCAGCCGGTCGCGTAGGCGTCGGAGGAGAGCCGGAAGAGGTTGTGCAGGCCCGTGTCGTCGTAGGCCCAGATCGTCTTGTGCGTGTAACTGCCGGAGCCGGAGACGTCGTCCCGCTTCTGGTGCGGCTGCCCCCACTGGACGCGCCGCTTGTGCCGCCGCGACTCCGGCGCCACATACGCCTCGATGCCGATGACCGGCGTCACACCGGCCTCGCGGGCCTGGTGGAAGAAGTCGTAGGCACCGTGCAGGTTCCCGTGGTCCGTGACGGCCAGATGCGTCATGCCCGTCTCCCGGCACGCCTTGAACAGGTCCGCGAGCCGCGCCGCGCCGTCGAGCAGCGAGTACTGGGAGTGGACGTGCAGATGCGTGAACGGTTTTCCGGCATGCCCCATGCGGGCCACCGTACACCCGTCTTGGACGTACGTTCAGGACGCTCGTTCAATCCTCGCGAGGCTCGAACAGGTGCGCCCGTCTCGCGGCCGGATGTCATCCGAACGTGTTCACCGTTGCGCAAGGCGGAGGAAACTCGCGCGGCACCGGCCCGCCGAGCGCGCACAGTGGACGTTCGGAAGACGGACGGACGTCAGAGGAGACGCGATGTCCTGGGCTGACGGGACATGTGTGGTCGATCTGCGCAGCGGCCGGCTGGGCCGGGTCACCGGCCGCACCGGCAGCCGCCTGCACCTGCGGCCGCTCAGCGGCGGCCGCCCATGGGACTGCCCGCGGGGACGGGTGCGCGCGGCCACCGAATGGGAGCAGCGGAACGCCGACGTCCTGGACGCCACCTGGCGCTTCTGGCGCCCCGCCGCAGGCTAGCGACCTGCGGCGCGGGTAACCACCGGACCTCCCCCGCGCCTCGGCGGCGAGCCCGGCCGCCGCTCCGCCCGTTCCGCTTCCGCGGCGGCGGCACGTTCCCAAGGGGGAGCGCTCCCTGCGCACTACCGCGAACCCCGGCAGACGCCCGCCGGCCTCATCCGGCATGCCTGCCGGGCCGGCCCGGCTGCGGCAGCCCTGCCTCCCCGCGACACCACAGCCGTCGCAGGCGGACTCGACGGCGATCAGCGGCACTCATCTGCACCAAGACCCGCCCAGCGCAGCAAAGTCCGCGTGTGGGCTTCGAGCCCTCACCCCTTCCGTGCCCCGCCGCACGACCGTGCAGGACGCCGTGTGGAGCTGCGCCTCATCGGCGATACCCAAGTTAGAACACAGGGGACAGAAGCCACATTCGTACGGTTGTCCGACTAAAACAGGTCGCTTGGGTGGCTGAATCTGACACTTCGGGCACTGCCGATACCGACAGCAACTATTGTTAACTTTCTGTGGCGCGGCAAAGCGGTTGCCGCACCGTGAACCAGGCAATGCGCCCAGAAGCTAACAGGGGAGGCATTGAAAGATACTTTCGTGATATTCACTGCCGTAGGCGCGGGCTCCTTGACGACACTCGCAGGCGTCATCAGCGGTGCCTTCCTCATCATCGCGGCTCAACGGAACTCTCCGCCCACGCGGCGTGGATCGAATGCCGGGGAGCCGCCAGATGGCGAACCACTGCAGACTCCTGAGACCCGCACGCCAACCTCTACGAAAGAACAGCCCTCGACTGCTCAATCGACACAAACAGAAGGCTCAAGGACGATGACGACCCCGTTCCCGGATACAGCAGACAGGGTGAGAGCCCTGATCAGGCACAAGAAGGAAATCGGCGAGATTCGGGTCGCCTTCAGGGTTCGAACCATCCAAACGGTAACTCGATGGTTAGCCGCAGCTCTCGCCGTCGCTCTATTATTCGGTTTTACGGTCGCGAATGTCGCGTTCGGGTGGTCGGCCATCGCCCTGGCAAATAAGATCGCTATCCCTGTAGTTCTGCTCAGTGCGGCGACCTTCGGAACGATCCGTTTTGTCGAAGGTAAGGCAAGCGGGCACTACGAAAAGACAGCGCGCGAACTGAAGATTGAACTCGAAGCAGCAGAGGAGCTTCGGCTCCTGGACGCCGCCCGTCTCGGCCTTCCGGTGACAGACCGCCAATACTCCTACAAGGACTCTATCCCGGTCGAACTTGAGGGCCTTCGCAAAGACGGAAGAAAATATAGAAGGAAGCACAACATCGCACAGTCTGTCATTATCGTCGGCTCGCTGAGCGGAACGGCCGTTGCCGCCCTTGCTGATACCCCGACTCCCATCAAATACTGGGCTATGGGTATCACCTTCTCCGTCGGCGTGGCAGCAGGGTTTACCGGCTACTACAAATGGCGTGAGCGGGCCTTCTATCTTCAACAGACGGCGGATGACATCGAACACCACATCACCGCCTTTGAGTTGGGGATCTCGCCCTACGATGATTCGGATGAATCGACAAGGCTGGCAAAGTTGGCCAAGGAAGTCGAATTCCTGCGTGTTGAGCAACGCAAGCGTGAACAGCAGCTTGATCAGCCGCACGAGGGAAGTGTAGAAGTTGCCTAAAAGGCGACCTCGGTTAATGGGCTTCACCATCAGCCGCTGGTTACTCGCACCAATCACCACATGGCAAGCCTTACGTCTCACTAAAAAAAACCCCGCCTTGGGGTCGCAGAGGGCATGGATAATTGCCCGCCTCGCCACTCACCCTGAAGAGAAAACGATGGCTAGAGTGTACTGGCTGAAAATCAAAACTGGTCGGAAGAGGGGGGCGAGAAATCGGCGAACTCCATGAAGGCGCGGTATTCTGCGTAGATGTCAACGATGGGGGCAGGAGCCGTCCGGCTGAGAGGCTTCTGTCGTAACACGCGGGGGTCGCCCCCTTCCGTCTGTCCGGGCCAAAGGAGTGGTCCGGACAGACGGACAGGTTGGATATCTGGGGGTGTTACAGCGCTGTTGACGCGGGTTGTGGTGTAGATGGCTTCTGCGCGGTCGCCGGACAGGTGAGGAAGGCGGCTTCCAGCACGCGGCCGGTGGTGTCGATCGCTGTGCGCTGGATGGACAGCATGGATACGCCGATGGTGATGCCGAAGGTGTCGGCTTCGTCGGCGGTCGGGGGGCGTGCGGTGACCTGTTCCACTACCCGGTCGAGGGCGATCCCCGCGGCGGACAGCCGTTCGCGGAGGTCGGCACTCCTCAGTGACGGGGGGCATGTCGCCGAGGGGCGCCCGATACCGGCGAGGGTCGTGGGCTGGTAGACGTGCGTGATGCAGTGCGGGGCGCTGCCGCGGTGCCGGCTCGCGCAGGGGCAGCCCACGCTACCGCCGTCGTGCCTGGCGAGGGCTGATGCGGCGGGCGGCCCAAAGCACGGTCGTACGGGACATGGTGAGACTTTCGCCGCCGGCGAAGTGCAGACGCTTGCCGCCCCGTCCGATGCTCACCATATCGAGGACGACCCATGCCTGACCGCCGACCATGACTTGGTCTCCGCGCCGGACCGTGCAGGCGTCAACCTCTATGGAGACCAGGACGCCAACCGGAGGACTGCCCGCCTGGGGAAAAGCGCTCGTCATGTGCCCGCCAACCGCTTCAGATGTTCGTCGATCCGCTTGTTCAGGCCGGCCAGCTGGGCACCGAGGTCCTCCTCATCGGGTGGTCCCGTCTCTCGTCCGCTGCGGTCGTGCTCAGCGTCGCGTGCGGGCGATCCGGTCTCGGGGGGCCCTGCTTCGCTCATGACCTCACCCCCGCCCGCCGATGGGCTCCGGGGCGCTGGTGCCGGCCCGAAGTGGAAGGCATCAGTGGCGGGTCGAAGACTCTGGCGGCACGGTTCGGCATGTCAGCGCTCCTCTGCAGCGTCCGCTATGTCCCCGGACCGCTGTCCCACGGTCGCGGGGGTACGTGTGAGCACAAGCGTCGTGGCTTCGGGGCGCGTCATGTAGACCCGCATGATTACCCACCGTGGATAAGATCTCTCTCAGTGGAGCCAACCCACCCCAGCCGTCCCTGTCTCGGAGCGTGGCGCATGCCCTCCAAGTACGAACCGCCCCACGAGCTTCCGGACCGGCTGCTGCGCGACGCCGAAATGATCGAGGCATGTCGACAGCGTGAATTCGCACGCATCTTTGACCTTGTCAGGACCCGGGCCGGGATCTTCCCCTCTCTGATTGCCCGGCGTTGCGACATGACACCGAGCCGCGTCGGTGAAGTGCTCAAGAATCAGCGCGTCATCAGGGACATCTCGGTGATCGAGCGCGTAGCGGACGGCTTGCGCATCCCAGGCCGCATGCTCGGACTCGCCGCCCGCGGCTGGGAACGGGACGAGCAGGCGCCCCCCACCCCGCAGTTCGGGACGCCCGGCGCCTGGTCTCCCGTTGTGGAGGACGATCCGACCGACCCGGCGTTCGTCGTCAGCATGGTCGAGAGCCAACTGCCCAAGCACTACGCTGGCGCGAATTTTTTCGGAGCGCGTCAGACCATTCCGTCCGTGCTGCACCAGGCCCACGGCATCATGCGCGTGCTGGACACGGCCGCCGTTCCCACTCGTCAGGAACTGCTGGGGATCGGCAGCCGAGTGGCCGAGTTCCTGGGATGGCTCTTCCAGGACCTGGGCGACTTCCGAACGGCTGGCTACTGGTCGGATCGGTCCATGGAGTGGGCGCAGGAAGCGGCCGACGATCCTATGCAGTCATACGTGCTCTTCCGGAAGGCGAACCAGGCGATTGCCCAGGCCAACCCGCAGAGGGCCGTGGGCCTCGCTCGCGCCGCGCAGCGCATGCCCGGAATGACGCCTCGGATCACGGCTCTCGCCGCCCAGCAGGAGGCCCAAGGACACGCGCTCATGGGCAACCCCAAGGCCGCGCTCGCCAAGTTCGACGAGGCACACGCGCTGGCCTCGCGGGCGAACGCGACCGACCCGGGCCGCACGCTCGACACCTCGTACTGCACGCCGACCTATGTCGAGATACAACGGGCCAACTGCTGGATGGACCTGGGCGATCCCCGTCGCGCCGCGCAGCTCTTCGAAGCCGAACTCGTCGCCGTTCCCCAGGTCTTCCGCAACGACCGCGGCGTTTATCTCGCGAGACTTGCCCGTGCCTACATCGCAGCCGACGAGCCCGAGCGCGGGGCCGACGCCGCAAGGAAAGCACTGGGGATCGCCGGCCAGACGGGTTCGGCCCGCACCATGAACGAACTCGCCGCCGTCCTGCGCGCGGCTCAGCGGCATCTGCACGTGCCCGAGGTGGCCGAGCTTGCCGAGCGGTACCGGCTCACCCGGGCACCCGCCGGACTTGGGCAGCTTGGGCAGGTCGGGCAGGGTGAGGGAAGCTGACGTCATGGACGAGCTGATAACGGGAGCCACCTCCGGTGACGAGCGGCGCAGGGGGCGCGCGGTCGCCGTCCTCCCGGTGGGGAGTTTCGAGCAGCACGGCGAGCGGCTTCCCCTCGCCACCGACACCCTGATCGCCTGCCTGATCGCTCGCCGGATCGCCGATGACCACGGGCTGTTCCTCCTGCCGCCCGTTACGATCTCCTGCTCCCACGAGCACGCACACATGGCGGGTACGGTCAGCATCTCCGCCGGCACCCTGTACGCCGTGATCAAGGACATCTGGCGTTCGCTGGAAGGCTCCGGTGTACCAGGTCTGCTCATCGTCAACGGCCACGGCGGCAACTACGTGCTCTCCAACGTCGTCCAGGAGCTCAACGTCACCGGCCCCCGCGTCGCTCTCTTCCCCGCCCACGAGGACCGGCGCCGGGCCCGGGCCACGGCGGGACTCGAAAGCAGCAGTGAAGAGGACATGCACGGAGGAGAGTTCGAAGTATCGCTGCTCCTGCACGGCGCCCCCCATGCCGTCGGCGAAGGCATCGCCGAGGACGATCACTCGGCGCCCGAACGGCCGCACCTGCTGACGTTGGGCGTGGCGGGCTACACCACGACCGGCATCATCGGGCGGCCCTCTCTGGCTACCGCCGCCAAGGGCAAGGCGATTCTGGACAGCTTCTCCGGCACCGCAGCCGGCCACCTGGCGTTGATCGGCGGGCTCGGGCGGGGCGGCGGATCTTCGCGGTGCTGAAGCGGGGGTGATGTGGACGGCCAGGGGCACGTGTCGCCGCCGAGTGCCGGTGATCAACTCCTGAGGTGCCGTCGGTACCACTCCGTCAGGATCTCGTCGACTGCCCTGCTCGTGGGGCGTTGGGCAGCCGGTTCCAGGCCCGGCTCATCGGCCAGGGAGTGCGCCAGGCCCGGCACAGTGATCAGTTCGACCACGTCCGGGTCCGCGTATTGCTCGTGCAGCGCGTCGACCAGGGCGAACGCGTCCGCGCGCAGTTCCGGGCGGTCCCGCTCCCCGCTGACGAGCAGCAGCGGCGGTTGTGCTCGGAACTCTCCGGCGCGGGCGACGAAATCCAGTTCGTCGGCGGCCTTCTCGGCTTCCGCGGTCCACTGGTACGGCTGTCCGGTGAGATCTGCGACCGGCCCGACGGTGGACCGTATTCGCAGAGCCGGGTTGACCATGGCGATCGCCCGGACGGGGATCAGCCCCGTGGCCAGTATCTGGAGCGCCACGGCGCCGCCGAGGGAGGCGCCGAGAAGGCTGACCGGCTCCTCGTCGACCGGCAGTTGCTCGCGCAGTGCGGTGAGTGCGGCCGGGAATTCCTCGACGGCCTGATGGGCGATCGGCGTCAGGAACGCCAGCACCGCGTCCTGGCGGGCGAGCTCGAGGGCGGCTTCGGCGCGGCCGTCCACCATCCGCGTGCCACACATCGGCATGCCCAGGTGGACCCGCCAGGCAGGCACCCCGGCCATGGGCAGTGCGGCGGCGAACGCCGCGTCCGTACGTGGCGCGTCCAGCATGTGCCACGTGACGATCAACGGCGCGGGCCCGTCGACGTCTCCGGCCGGTGGGAGCGCCGTGAACGGTACTCCGGCCGCGGTACCAGTGATCGTTTCCATCGTCTCTCCTTCGGTCCTCGGCTCGCCACTGTAGGCGGCTCGGCGGAGACTGCGACCCTGCTTCTGCCGGTGGCCGATCTGCCAGGGCTGAATCGTCCAGGAGACGACAGGCGGGCGGGCTCGGGCGGGGCGGCACCGTGCGCGGCGGCAATGTCGTCGATACGGGCGGCCAGGTGGAAACCGGCGCTGGTCAGCCTGTTGCCGGCATCGTGGGTGGTACTGGAGAACCGAATATGGTCCCACCGCAGGTCGATGTCCGCGCGGTGGCCGGTCAGCAGGCGGCCGGGTCCGGCCCCGCAGGCGGGCTCAGGCCGGGCGGCGGATTTCTACCGTTCGGAAGCGGGGGGTGATGTAGGCGCCGTCCACCAGGGCCGCGTTGGCCGCCGGGTTGCCGCCCGAGCCGTGGAAGTCGGAGAAGGCGGCGGTCTGGTTGACGTGGACGCCGCCGGTGAGGTTGAGCGAGAGCTGCGCGCAGGTGTCCAGGCACGCCTCGGTCAGCGCCCCGGCGACGGCTTCGGACGTGGTGTGGCCGAGCACGGTGAGTGCGCCGCGTTCGGTGACGGTGCGGCGCAGCAGGGCGATCGCGGCCTCCGTCGAGTCGACGGCGACCGCGAAGCTCACCGGGCCGAAGCACTCGGTCAGATACGTCTTCTCGGCCGCCGGCTCTGCCGCGTCCAGGGCGACGATCAGCGGGGTGCGCACCGTCGCTCCGGGGAAGTCGGGGTGCGTGACCGCACGCGGGGCGAGGGCGACGCGGCCGGTCCGTTCCGCGGCTTCGAGGCGCTCGCGCACCGCCGGGCTCACCAGCGCGCCCAGCAGGCCGACGGCGCGCGCGTCGTCCGCGAGCAGCCGGGTCACCGCGCCGGCCAGGTCGGCCACCACCTCCTCGTACGTCCGGTGGCCCGCGTCCGTGGCGATGCCGGTGCGCGGGATCAGCACGTTCTGCGGGGCGGTGCACATCTGGCCGCTGTACAGGGACAGGGAGAACGCCAGGTTGCCGAGCATGCCGCGGTAGTCGTCGGTGGAGTCGAGCACCACCGTGTTGACGCCCGCCTTCTCGGTGAAGACCTGCGCCTGGCGGGCGTTGGCCTCCAGCCAGTCGCCGAACTCCGTCGACCCGGTGTAGTCGATGATGCGGATCTCCTCCCGCAGTGCGAGGGTGCGGGCCGTGCCCTCGCCGTCCCGTTCCGCGGCCAGGGCCACCAGGTTGGGGTCGAAGCCCGCGTCGGCCAGTGTCTCGCGGGCGACGCGGACCGCGAGCGCCAGCGGCAGCACGGCCCGCGGGTGCGGCTTGACCAGCACGGGGTTGCCGGTGGCCAGCGAGGCGAACAGGCCGGGGAAGCCGTTCCAGGTGGGGAAGGTGTTGCAGCCGATCAGCAGCGCGATGCCGCGCGGCACCGGCACGAACTCCTTGTCGAGCACCAGCGGATCGCGCTTGCCCTGCGGTTTGGTCCACTCGGCGCGCTCCGGCGTGCGCGTCTGCTCCGCGTACGCGTACGCCACCGCTTCGAGCCCGCGGTCCTGCGCGTGCGGCCCGCCCGCCTGGAGCGCCATCACGTACGCCTGTCCCGTCGTGTGCATGACGGCCTGCGCGAACTCGGGGGTGCGCGCGTTGATCCTGGCCAGCACGTCCAGGCACACCAGGGCCCGCCGCTCCGCGCCCGCGGCCCGCCACGCGGGCAGTGCCGCCCGCATCGCGGGCAGCAGCACGTCGGGGTCCGCGTGCGGGTACGTGATGCCGAGCGGGAAGCCGTACGGCGACACCTCGCCGCCGGCCCAGCCGTCGGTGCCGGGCTGGCCGAGGTCGAATCTGCGGTCGCACAGCGCACGGAACGCGGCTTCGCCGTCGTCCGCGTAGGCGCGCGGGTGCTCGGGGTGCGGGGACCAGTGGGCCCGGCTGCGGAGGGTCTCGACGGCGGTGTCCAGCGTGGCGCGGTGCGAAGAGGCCATGGCACGATACTGCTGCCGAACGAACGGTCGGTGCAAGACCGGCGCACGGCCGGCGGAAGAACGGGGCGAAGGACCACCATGGCAGGCAGGCGCGAGACCTACACACCGCAGTCCTTGCTCGAAGTCGCCGTCACGGTCTTCAACGAACGCGGCTACGACGGCACGTCCATGGAACACCTGGCGCGCGCCGCCGGCATCTCCAAGTCCTCCATCTACCACCACGTCCCGGGCAAGGAGGACCTGCTGCGCCGCGCCGTCAGCCACGCGCTCGACGGTCTCTCCGCCGTCCTCGACGAGCCGCCCGCCACCACGGGACGCGCCGTCGACCGCCTCGAACACGTCGTGCGCCGCACGGCGGAGGTGCTGATGGAACGGCTGCCGTACGTCACCCTGCTGCTGCGGGTGCGCGGCAACACCGAGACGGAACGCTGGGCGCTGCGCCGCCGCCGCGACTTCGACCACCGCGTGGCGGGACTGCTGCGGCAGGCCGCCGCGGACGGCGACCTGCGTCCCGGGGCCGACGCCAGGCTGGCGACGCGGCTGCTGTTCGGCATGATCAACTCGATCGTCGAGTGGTACCGGCCGCAGCGCGGGGGACCGCAGGTCTCCGCGGAGGTCGTCGAGGCCGTCGTCGCCCTCGCGTTCACCGGCCTGCGCCCGCCGGACCGCGGCGCGTCCTGAGCCGCGCGGGGGCCGCGCGGGGGCCGCGCGGGGGCCGCGCGGGGGCCGCGCCGGGGCCGCGCCGGGGCCGCGCCGGGGCCGCGCCGGGGCCGCGGCATCAATTACCCTGGCGCCGGCGGGGATCACGTACCAGACGCACCGACGACGTACCGACGACGCACCCGTGCCGTCCACGACTCCGGGAAGCCCATGCACTCCACGCGCCCCACCGCAGCCGTCCGCCCCGCGGCCCCCGCCTGGCGGGTGCCCGACTGGCAGGAGGCGGAGGAGTTCATCCGGCTGTTCCACACCGAACAGCCGGACCAGCCAGTGCCGTTCGCCACGCGGCTGCGGCAGATCCGCGAGCACCTGGAGCAGACCGGCACCTACCGGCACACGCACGCCGAGCTGGAGTTCGGCGCGCGGGTCGCCTGGCGCAACTCCAGCCGCTGCATAGGCCGCCTGTACTGGAAGAGCCTGCGCGTCGTCGACCGGCGCACCGCGGTCACGCCGCACGAGATCCACGGCCACCTGATGGAGCACCTGCGGATGGCCACCAACCGCGGCCGCATCCGCCCGCTGGTCTCCGTGTTCGCCCCGGCCACCCCGTACCGGGCCGCTCCCCGGGTGTGGAACGCCCAGCTGATCCGCTACGCCGGCTACCGCACCGTGGACGGCGCGCCGATCGGCGACCAGGGGCAGGCCGCGTTCACCGACGTCGTGCGCCGGATGGGCTGGCAGGCCCCGGGCGGCTGGTTCGACGTGCTGCCGCTCGTCGTCGAGACGCACGGCGACAAGCCGCAGCTGTTCGACGTGCCGCGCGACCTGGTGCTCGAAGTGCCGATCGTGCACCCGGACAACCCGCGGTTCGCCGCGCTCGGCCTGCGCTGGCACGCCCTGCCCGCCATCTCGCAGATGCGGCTGTCGATCGGCGGCATCGACTACCCGCTGGCCCCGTTCAACGGCTGGTACATGGGCACCGAGATCGGCGCCCGCAACTTCGTGGACCCCGGGCGCTACAACCTGCTCCCCGTCATCGCCGACCTGCTCGGCCTCGACACCGGCAGCGAGACGACCCTGTGGCGCGACCGGGCGCTGGTCGAGCTGAACGTCGCCGTGCTGCACTCCTTCCAGGCGGCCGGGGTGAAGATCAGCGACCACCACACCGAGTCCCGCCGCTTCCTCACCCACCTGGAGCGGGAGGAGGCGCAGGGCCGCACCGTGCCCGTCGACTGGTCGTGGATCGTGCCGCCCGTCTCCGGTGGCCTGACCCCCGTCTACCACCGGTACTACGACGAGGCCGATCTGCGGCCCAACTTCTACCTCGACGACGAGGCCCGTGCGCTCGGCGAGGGCCGCTGTCCGGTGGCGCACTGACCGTTCCGTCCCGCCGGACCGGTCCCGGCGGGCCGGACTCACCGGCCGGGCAGCAGGTCCTGCTCCTCGAAGACCAGCAGCGTGCGCGTGCTCAGCACCTCGGGCATCGCCTGGATGCGGGTGAGCACCAGCTCCCGCAGCGCCCGGTTGTCCGCCGTGTGCACCAGCAGCAGCACGTCGAAGTCGCCGCTGACCAGCGCGATGTGGGTGGCCCCCGGCAGCGCCTCCAGCTTCGCCCGCACCGAACGCCAGCTGTCCTGCACGATCTTCAGCGTGATGTAGGCGGACGCCCCCTGGCCGGCCCGCTCGTGGTCCACCCGGGCCGAGAAGCCGCGGATCACGCCCTCCTCGATCAGCCGGTTGATGCGCGCGTAGGCGTTGGCCCGCGAGATGTGGACCTGCTCCGCCACGGAACGCACCGACGCGCGCCCGTCGGTGCGCAGCAGCCGCAGGATCGCCGTGTCGATGGGGTCGAGGGGGCGGACGGGGGGCGCGGAGCCCGCGCGGTTCGCGCCGTCGGTGGTCAACTGGTCGTCGGGCATGCGTTTCCGGCTCCCTCCCTGGACGTCCTGCTCCCATACCACGTCACATCGGACCAGCTGTCCACAGGGTCTCCCCGGTGGTAGCCAAGCTGCGCCGTCAACCGAACAATCGGTAGGGAGGGTTGCTCGCCGCGAGGAGGTGCCCACGGTGACCGTTCAGGACGCGACCGTTACGGAACTGCCCACACTGCTGCCCGAGAGTGAACCGTTCCGGATGCTCGGCCAGTCCACGCCCGATTCCGCGCTGTGGCCACGGCTTTACACCGCACTCGTCCGCGGCCGGCGGTACAACACGCAGGCGACCGCGCTCACCCGGCAGGGGCGGCTGGCCGTCTACCCGTCCTCCACCGGACAGGAAGCGTGCCAGGTCGCCGCCGCGCTCGCCCTCGGCCCGCGTGACTGGCTGTTCCCCAGCTACCGCGACACCCTCGCCGCCGTGACCCGCGGACTGCCGCCGGCCGCCGCACTCGGCCTGCTGCGCGGCGACTGGCACACCGGCTACGACCCGCACGCCCACCGCATCGCGCCCCTGTGCACCCCGCTGGCCACCCAGCTCCCGCACGCCGTCGGCCTGGCCCACGCCGCACGGCTGCGCGGCGACGACGTCGCCGTCCTCGGCCTCGTCGGCGACGGCGGCACCTCCGAGGGCGACTTCCACGAGGCGCTGAACTTCGCCGCCGTCTGGCGCGCGCCCGTCGTCTTCCTCGTGCAGAACAACGGCTGGGCCATCTCCGTGCCGCTCGCCAAGCAGACCGCGGCGCCCAGCATCGCGCACAAGGCCATCGGCTACGGCATGCCGGGCCGCCTCGTCGACGGGAACGACGCACCCGCCGTCCACCACGTCCTCACCGAAGCCCTGGACCGCGCCCGCGCCGGCGGCGGCCCCACCCTCGTGGAGGCCCTGACCTACCGCGTCGACGCGCACACCAACGCCGACGACGCGACCCGCTACCGCGACGACGCCGAGGTCGCCGCCTGGCGCGCCCGCGACCCGCTCCCCCGCCTCGAACGCGAACTGCGGCGGCACGGGCTGCTCACCGACGACGCGGCGGAGGCCGCCCGCGCGGACGCCGAGGAGCTGGCCGCCGGCCTCCGCGCGGCGCTCGGCAGCGACCCGCCGCTCGCCCCGGCCGATCTCTTCGCCCACGTCTACGCCACCCCCACCCCGCAACTGCGCGAGCAGGCCGCCGGGTTCGGCGGCGGTGCCGGAGGCGCGCCGTGACCGTACCGATGGCTCAGGCGCTGAACCGGGCGCTGCGCGACGCGCTGGCCGAGGACCCGGACGTCCACCTCCTCGGCGAGGACATCGGCGCCCTGGGCGGCGTGTTCCGCGTCACCGACGGGCTGGCCGCCGAGTTCGGCGAGAACCGCTGCACGGACACGCCGCTGGCCGAGGCCGGCATCCTCGGCACCGCCGCGGGCATGGCGATGTACGGCCTCAGGCCGGTCGTCGAGATGCAGTTCGACGCGTTCGCCTACCCCGCGTTCGAACAACTGGTCTCGCACGTCGCCCGGATGCGCAACCGCACCCGCGGCGCCGTGCCGATGCCGCTGACCGTGCGCGTGCCCTACGGCGGCGGCATCGGCGGCGTCGAGCACCACAGCGACTCCTCCGAGACGTACTACATGGCCACGCCGGGACTGCACGTGGTCACCCCGGCCACCGTCGCCGACGCGTACGGACTGCTGCGGCAGGCCATCGCCTCCGACGACCCCGTCGTCTTCCTCGAACCCAAGCGCCTGTACTGGACGAAGGGCGAACTCGACGGCCGGGTCGCGCCGTTCGGCCGCGCCGCGGTCCGCCGCACCGGCGCCGACGCCACCCTCCTCACCTACGGCCCGGCCCTGCCGGTGTGCCTCGCCGCGGCCGACGCCGCCCGGGAGCAGGGCTGGGATCTCGGCGTCGTCGACCTGCGCACCCTCGTCCCGTTCGACGACGAGACCGTCTGCGCGGAGGTCAGCCGCACCGGGCGCGCCGTCGTCGTGCACGAGGCCGCCGGCTTCGCGGGTCCCGGCGCGGAGATCGCCGCCCGCGTGACCGAACGCTGCTTCCACCACCTGCGGGCCCCGGTGCTGCGGGTCACCGGCTTCGACATCCCCTACCCGCCGCCGCTGCTCGAACATCACCATCTGCCCGACGCGGACCGCATCCTGGCCGCGGTCGCCCGTCTCCAGTGGGACCTCGTATGACGACGACACCGACGACGCCTCCGACGACACCACCGACGACGCGCGAATTCTGTCTTCCCGACCTGGGTGAGGGCCTGACCGGAGCCGAGATCACCCGCTGGCTGGTGGAGGTCGGCGACCACGTCGACATCGACCAGCCCGTGGTGGAGGTCGAAACGGCCAAGGCGCAGGTCGAAGTGCCCTGTCCCTTCGCGGGCACCGTCACCGCCCGCTTCGGCGCGCCCGGCGAGGACATCCCCGTCGGCAGCCCGCTGGTCCGCGTCGCCGCCGACGCGGGCGCCGACGCGACCGCCGACGCGGAACCCGGCCCGGGCCAGGTCCTGGTCGGCTACGGTCCCCGGTCCCCGGCCCCTTCCCCCACCGGCGCGGGCCAGGTCGCCCCCGCGCACGAGGAGCCGGGGACCGGTCCACCCCTGCCGCCCCCGCCGCCACCGCCACCCCCGCCACCGCCGCCCTTCCCCTCCGGCGCGCGGCCGGCCACGGGCGCCGTCGCCTCGCCGCTGCTGCGGCGGCTGGCCCGCGAACGCGGCGTGGACCTGCGCGAGGTGACCGGCTCGGGGCCCGGCGGCCTGATCGTCCGCGCCGACGTGGAACGGGCCGCCGCCGCCCGGCGCGTCCCGCTGCGCGGCGTGCACGGCACCATGGCCGAACGCGTCACCCGCAGCCACGCCGACATCCCCGCCGCCACCTGCTGGGTGGACGCCGACGCCACCCGGCTGATCGAGGCCAAGCGGCGCACCGGGCTGCCGCTGCTCGCACTGCTCGCCCGCGTCTGCGTCGCCGCCCTGGCCCGCCACCCCGAGCTGAACGCGTCGCTCGACGCCGACGCGCGAGCCGTCGTACAGCACCGGGCCGTGCACCTCGGCTTCGCCGTCCAGACCGACCGCGGGCTCCTCGTTCCCGTCGTCCACGACGCGCACACGCTCACCACCGAGGCGCTCGCGGCCGAACTGGCCCGCCGCACCGAAGAGGCCCGCGCCGGAACGCTGCCGCCCGCCGCGCTCACCGGCTCCACGTTCACCCTCAACAACTACGGCGTCTTCGGCGTCGACGGCTCCACGCCGCTGATCAACCACCCCGAGGCCGCCATGCTCGGCGTCGGCCGCATCGTGGAGAAGCCGTGGGCCCACGAGGGGCAGGCGGTGCTGCGGCACGTCGTGCAGCTCTCCCTCACCTTCGACCACCGCGTCTGCGACGGCGGCGCCGCGGGCGGCTGCCTGCGGGAGGCCGCCGATCTCGTCGAGGAGCCGCTGCTCCTGCTGCGCCGGGCGTAGGCCCCTCGGCGCGGGCGGGTACGGTGCCCGCATGGCTTCCTACGACGCCGTCGTCCTCGCCGGCGGCGCGGCCCGCCGGCTCGGCGGCGCGGACAAACCGGCCGTTCGCGTCGGCGCCCGTTCCCTTCTCGACCGCGTGCTCGCCGCCTGCCCCGACGCGGCGGCCACCGTCGTCGTCGGGCCGCGGCGGGCAGTCGCGCGGCCGGTCCGCTGGGCCCGCGAGGACCCGCCGGGCGGCGGCCCGCTGGCCGCCCTGCACGCCGGTCTCGCGCACACCGACCGGCCCCTGGTCGCCGTGCTCGCCGCCGACCTGCCGTTCCTGACCGCGGACACCGTCCACCGGCTGCTCGCCGTGCCCGACGCCGCGGACGGTGTGCTGCTGCACGACGCGGAGGGCCAGGACCAGCCCCTCACCGCCGTCTACAGGACCGAGCCGCTGCGCCGCGAAATCGCCGTGCTGGCAGCCGAGTTCGGCACCCTGGCCGGACTGCCGCTGAAGCTGGCGCTGTCCGGGCTCGCCGTGCACCGGCTGCCCGCCCCCGACGGTCTCGACTGCGACACCTGGGCGGACATCGCCACGGCCCGCGCCAGGATCAGGGACGATGGAGCCGTGCTGGACGAATGGATCGCCGCGGTCAAGACCGAACTCGGCATCGACCCCGACGTGGACACCACCGCGCTCCTGGACGCCGCCAGGGATGCCGCGCACGGCGTGGCCCGCCCCGCGGCGCCGCTGACCACGTTCCTGATCGGGTATGCCGCCGCACTGCACGGCATGTCGCCCGCGGAGGCGGCCCGGAAGGTGTCCGCCCTCGCGGAGAGCTGGCAGCAGGAAGAGCCGCGGGGATGACGGACGAGTTCGACGACGCGCTCGCCCTGGCCAACGGCCCGGCGGGCGCCGCCCCCGCCGCGGCGCGCGGCGCGGGCCGCCGCGGCGTGGCGCGGCCGAGGCACGCCCAGGCCGAGGGCGCCGCGCACGTCGGCCCGGCCTGGGAGAGCGCCCGCGCCACCGCGTTCCGCTCGGTGCGCCCGCTGCCGCCGCGCCGGCTGCCGCTCGACCTCGCGCTCGGCCACACCCTCGCCGCGCCCCTGACCGCGCTCACCGACCTGCCCGCGTTCGATACCTCCGCCATGGACGGCTGGGCCGTCGCGGGCCCCGGGCCCTGGCGGCTGACCGCCGGGGAGCCCGGCGTGCTCGCCGGCGCCCCGGCCGCCGGGCGGCTGACGGACGGTGAAGCCGTGCCCATCGCCACCGGCGCCCGGGTGCCCGAGGGGGCCACGGCCGTTCTGCGGTCAGAACGCGGCACCGCGGCGGACCGCCGCCTGCGCGGCCCGAGCCCGCAGCCCGGCGCCGACATCCGCCCCCGCGGCCAGGAGTGCCGCAGCGGAACGGAGCTGCTGCCGGCCCGCACCCCGCTGACCCCGGCCGCCCTGGGCCTGGCCGCGGCGGCCGGCTACGACCAGCTCGCCGTGCGGCCGAAGCCGCGCGCGGAGGTGCTGGTCCTCGGCGACGAACTCCTGTTCCGCGGGCTGCCGCACGACGGCCGCATCCGGGACGCGCTCGGCCCGATGACCGGGCCCTGGCTGGCCGCGCTCGGCGCCCAGGTCATGGTGACCCGGCGGCTCGGTGACGACGCCGAGGCCCTGCACGAGGCGATGAGCACCAGCCGCGCCGACCTGATCGTCACCACCGGGTCCACCGCGGCGGGCCCCATGGACCACCTGCGTGCGGTGCTCGCCCGGCTCGGTGCCCACCTGCTCATCAGCGGCGTCGCCGTCCGTCCGGGGCACCCCATGCTGCTGGCCGAACTGCCGGGCGGCACGCCCCTGGTGGGCCTGCCGGGCAACCCGCTGGCCGCCGTCTCCGGCCTGCTGACCCTGGCCGAGCCGCTGCTGCGCGCGCTCGCCGACCGGCCGGCCGCGGCCGCGCGGCACGGGCGGCTGACGGACGAGGTGCGCGGCCACCCCGAGGACACCCGGCTGGTCCCGGTGGAGCTGCCCGAGCCGGACGCGGCCAGGCCGCTGACCTACGCGGGCCCCGCGATGCTGCGCGGGATCGCCGCCGCCGCGGCGCTCGCGGTGATCCCGGCCGGCGGGGCGCGGGCGAAGGACCGGGTCCGGCTCCTCGACCTCCCCGCCGCATGAGGTTCCCCAGGCGGGCCGCCCGCCGCGACGATGACGATGACGGCCGTTCGCTCGGCGTCCGGCTGCCGCGCTACGTCGCGGGGCCGCTGCTCCAGGTCGTCCGGCGGCTGTGCATGGCGCTGGCCGTGCTGGCCACCGCCGTCGTGATCGTCTACGCCGACCGCGGCGGGTACACCGACAACCACGACGGCGAGGTCGGCTTCGCCGACGTCCTCTACTACGTCACGGTCTCGCTCTCCACCACCGGCTACGGCGACGTCGTACCGGCGTCGGACGGCGCGCGGCTGATCACCACGTTCCTGATCACGCCGCTTCGCGTCCTGTTCCTGATCATCCTGGTCGGCACCACACTGGAGGTGCTGACCGAGCGCACCCGCGACCAATGGCGGCTTGCTCACTGGAGGAAGACCTTGCGCGACCACACCGTCATCGTCGGATTCGGCACCAAGGGCAGATCCGCGGCGGAGACGCTGATGAGCGGCGGCCTGAGCCAGGACCAGATCGTCGTCGTCGACCCGAGCGCGGCGGTCGTCGAGCACGCCAACGCGGAGGGCTACGCCGGCGTCGTCGGTGACGCGACCCGCAGCAGCGTGCTGATGCGGGCCCGCGTGGGGCGGGCCAGGCAGGTCGTCATCTCCACGCAGCGGGACGACACGGCGGTGCTGGTGGCGCTCACCGTCCGGCAGTTGAGTTCGAAGGTGCGGATCGTGGCCTCGGTGCGCGAGGCGGAGAACGTTCCGCTGCTGCGGCAGTCCGGCGCCGATTCGGTGATCACCAGCGCGAGCGCGGTCGGGCGGCTGCTCGGCCTGTCGATGATCAGCCCCAGCTCGGGTGCCGTGATGGAGGATCTGATCCAGCACAGCAAGGGCCTGAGCCTGCGCGAGCGGCCGGTCACCAAGGCGGAGGCGGGGCGTTCCCCGCGCGAGTGCCCGGACCTGGTCGTCTCGGTGATACGCGGTCACCGGCTGCTCGGCTTCGACGACGAGGCGGCGCAGACGCTGGAGCTCACCGACCGCCTCGTGGTCATCCACCGGGTGCGGCCGGAGGACGTGAAGCCCCTGACCCAGAAACAGGAACGGGACCGCGGCCCCGGCTCCTGGCGCATCCCCCGCCGCTGAGTCCTGTCCGGACGGATTGCGGGCTCGGTCAGGTGTCCCGCAGAGCTGCCGAGCCCGTCGGCCGGGCCGCGGGTCCGCCCGGTCGGGTCCGGCCGGGCCGGTGGGGAAGCCGCGGCCGGGGTGCTGGAAGGGGCGGGTGCCGGCCGGCCGCCGGCGGTCTCAGGCGAAGTCCGCGGCGTGGTCGCGGGCCCAGTCGGCGAACGTGCGCGCCGGGCGGCCGGTGGCGTCGGCCGCCGTCGGGACCTGCGCGGCCGGTGCCGGGGTCGGCGCCTCGGCGGGGTCCGCGGGGTCCGCGGCCTCGCCCGAGTAGTCGGTGAAGCCGAGCAGGAAGTCCGCGTTCTCCGCGGCGAACCCGCCCTGCGCAAGGTATCGTTCGCGTGCCTCGGCCGGGGTGACCCGCACCAGCGCGATGTCCTCCCCGAGCGCCGCCGCGATGGCCGCGACCTGCTCCCCGCGCGTCAGCAGCTCCGGCCCGTTCAGCGTGTGGGCCGCGCCGGCGTGCCGGTCGGTCAGCAGCGCCTCGGCGGCCACGTCGGCGATGTCCGCCTCGTGCACCGGGTACCACGGGACCTCGGGGAACGGCTCGTGCACCACGCGCGCGGAACGGATCGAAGGGCCCCACAGCCACAGCTTGTTGAGCATGAACTCCCCGGGGCGGACGAAGGTCCACGCCATCCCCGACTCCGCCACCGCGCGCTCCACCGGCAGGTGGAAGTCGGTGTCGAAGCCCGCGGTCACCGCCCCGGAGGACAGCACCACCACGTGCCGTACCCCGGACCGCGCGGCGAGCGCCGCGACCTCCCGGGCCGTGCCGGGGAAGGGGAAGAGGTACATGCGCTCCACGCCGCGCAGCGCGGACCGCAGCGAGTCCGGGTCCGCCAGGTCTCCCGCGGCGATCCCGACTCCCCCGGGCAGCACGTCGGCCGCGGCGGCCGGGTCGCGCGTCAGCGCCCGCACGTCGGCTCCCGCGTCCCGCAGCCGCGCCGTCACCAGCCGGCCGACGTGGCCCGTCGCTCCCGTCATCAGTATCGTCATGGAATTACCGTATGGCATACGGGAATGTAGGATCAAGCGCATGGCAGCCGAGCGCAGCGGGGCGGGCGACCCCAGGCGGACCCTCGATCTGCTGTGGCGCGCGGGGTCGGGCGGCGGCCCGCGGCGCCCGGCGCGCGGCCGCAGGCCGCGGATCTCGGTGGACCGGATCGTCGTCGCCGCCGTCACCGTCGCCGACCGGGACGGCATCGGCGCGATGTCCATGGAGCGCGTCGCCGAGGCACTGGGCGCGGGCACGATGTCGCTCTACACGCACGTGCCGGGCAAGGCCGAGCTGATCGACCTCATGGTGGACGCGGTCCTGGCCGAACGCGACCTGCCCGGCGCCGGGCAGGCCCGCCCGGACGGCTGGCGGGCGCGCATCGAGCTGTACGCCGCGCGCACCGGCGACCTCCACCGCCGCCACCCCTGGCTCCACCAGGTCTCGCTGGTGCGCCCGCCGCTCGGCCCCGGCCTGCTCGCGCAGGAGGAGTACCTGATCGCGGCCCTGACGGACAGTGGCCTGCCGCCCGACGACGTCGCCGCCGCGGCCGGTGCCGTCGCCGCGGCCGTGGACGCGGCGGCCTCGTCGGCCGCGGCGGCGGACCGCGCCGAGCACGAGACCGGCCAGTCCGACGCGTCGTGGTGGGCGGCCCGTTCGTCGTTCTGGGAACGGGACTTCGACGACGAGCGCTACCCCGCCATCGCCGCCCTGTGGCGCGCCGGGGGCCTCGGCCGCGACGCCCGCGAAGTGGCCACGCGAGCGGGGACGTTCGGCCTCGCCCGCCTGCTCGACGGCATCGAGGCGCGGGCCACGGCGGCAGGTGCGGGCGGTGTCCGAGGCGGCTGAGGCGGCGGCCCTCGCCGCCGCCCTGACCGGGGACGAGCCGGTGGTGCTGGCCGACCGGCCGGACGGCACCGTGGTCAGGATCGGCGACGCGGTCGTCAAGGCGCACGGCGAGGACACCGACGTGGCGGCGCTCGCCGCGCGCGTCCGCGCCGCCGCGCACCCCGCACTGGCCGGCGTGCTGCTGCCGCCGCTGCCGCCGCTGCCGCCCGGCACCGTGTCCCTGCTGCACGACGGCAGGCCGGCCACGGTCTGGCCCTACGGGGCGCCCGTCGATCCGGAGGCGGTGCCCTGGGAGGCGGCCGGTGCGCTGCTGGCCCGGCTGCACGCGGTGCCGCCGGCCGTGCCGGGGCCGCTGCCGCCCGCGGGCGGCCCGGCGCGCGCGGCGCGGGCGCTGGCGCGGCTGCGGGCCGCGCGCCTCCCGTCCGCGCGAGCCGCGGTGCGGGACGCGGCGGCGCGCATCCTCGCAACGCCCGTGCCGGTGCGGTCGGTTGCCCTGTGCCACGGCGACTTCCACCTGGGACAGCTCGTCAGGTACCCGGCCGACGGGGGCGTCTGGCGGCTCATCGACGTGGACGACCTCGGCATCGGCGACCCGGCGTGGGATCTCGCCCGGCCCGCCGCGTGGTTCGCGGCCGGGCTGCTGCCCGCCGAGGACTGGCACCGGCTGCTCCACGCGTACCAGACGGCGGCCGGCACCGGGGGCGAGGACCCGTGGCCCGCGCTCGACGGCCCGGCGCGGGTACTGACGGCGCAGTGCGCGGCGCGCGCCCTGGTCCGCGCTGCGGCGACGGGCCGGCCACCGGAACCGGAAGATGAGGCTCTCTTCATTTCCTGTCTCAGGATCGCCGCGCTGCCATAGAGTGAGACAGCCAGCAAATCGACCATGGAGCCGATGATGCAGTGTCCCAAGTGCCGTGCACCGATGCACACGTTCAACCGGAGCGGGGTTCAGATCGAGCAGTGCAGTGGCTGCCGGGGGATCTTCCTCGACTACGGCGAGCTTGAGCACATCGCTCAGCTGGAAGCCAATTGGGCACCGCAGGCGGCGGCCCCGCCGCCCCCCGCACCGCCGCAGCAGCCGTACCCGCCGGCCGGCGGCCCGGCCTGGGGGGCGCCGCAGCACGGACATCACCACGGCGGTCACCACTACCCGCGCCGCAAGAAGGGCGGCATGTCCGGGCTGTTCTTCTCCTCCTGAGCACTCACGGACCGGAATGACGGCCCGAATGACGGCCCGCGGGAGGACACGCGTTCCCGCAGAGCAATCCCCCGCTGCCCGGCCCGGGCCGCGGGGGTTCGCCGTGTCGCGGAGTCGTCAGTGCGCGGCCGGGCCGCCGCCCTTGACGGCGCCGACGAAGCCGGTCCAGCCGGCCGCGGCAAACGTGAGCACCGGTCCGGCCAGGTCCTTGGAGTCCCGCACCGGGACGATCCCGGTAGCGGCGGCAATGTTCTCCGCGTATTCGAGGCAGGCGCCCCCGTTGCCGCTGCTGTAGCTGGACTTGACCCAGTCGGCGCCGGCCAGGTCGATCGTGCTCTTCATCGGGAGTACTCCTCCAACATCACCTTTTTGATGAGCGCCCGCGATTCGTCAGGCGACATGGCGTCCGCCCGCAGCCGGTCGTAAGTTGCGGCGGCTTGCGCCACTTGCGCGGATGAGTCAATCACATGGCCGCCACTCCAGGATTCCTCGTAGAGCAGCGGGGGATCTTCGGTGAACCTCAGCAGGATGAAGCTTTCCGTCGCAGGCGCCGCTCCGCTGGAGAACGGGAGGATCTGAATGATGATCTGCGGCGATTCCGACTTGCTGAGAAGATGACCCAACTGCGCGCGCATGACAGCGATTCCACCGATCTGACGGCGGAGGCATGACTCGTCGAGAATCACCCACAAGAGTGGGGGGTTTGCTCGTTCGAGTGCTTCGTGCCTCCGCATCCTCGCGTCGACCTTGCGCCTGACCCACTGCTCCGATGAAGTCGGGTGCGCGTGCCGGTAGATGGCGTATGCGTAGTCCTCCGTCTGGAGGATGCCGGTGACCAGGTTGGCGCTGTAGTCGAGGATCGTGTCCGCCTGGGCTTCCCACTTGACGTACGGCTCGAACCAGGAGGGGTGTTCGCGGCGGTTGATGCGTTCGCGCATTCGCGCGAAAAACCCAGAAGTGTTGAACACACGATCGCAAGCCGCCGCGAACTGCGCACTGCCGAGCAGCAGTCCGTTCTCCACCTTGCTGATATAAGGCGGCTGATAGTGCGTTTCGTCCGCGAGTCCCTTCTGGGTCAGCTTTGCGTGCAGCCGCGCCTCCCTGACCTCAAGTCCGAAATAGGCGTAGCCGTCGCTCGGTTCACTGCCGCTGAACTCGTTCACTTGTTTGTCTTCCTGACTTTCCGGACCAGTGGGAAACCCGAAACCCGGTGTCTTGCGGACACCGGAGGGTGATGGTTGGGGTACGCAAGGTGAATACCCATGGCGGAGGTGGCGGTCACATGACGGCAGACGATCTCATCGGAGAAGTGCATACGATTTCGCGTACGAGCCTTCACACGTGCGCGAGGGTGCGGGCGCAGAGCCCGGAGAGCGTGGAGAGGCCGGAGAGTCCGGGGTGTTCCGCATGAGCGCGAGTGTTCATGTCGCCCTGCGCGGCATCGTGTTCTCCGGGGTGAGCGGCTGGCCGCTGCCGCAGCGGGCCCCCGAGGGCAACGACTGGGTCACCGGCCGCTGCTGGCTGTACTGCCGGCGCGAGAACGTGAGCGTGCTGTGGATCGGCCCGCTGCGGACCCCGTCGGTGGAGGGCGAGTTGTACGCCTGCGGGCAGTGCATCGCCGAACTGGTCAGCATGGCGCGCGAGGAGCAGCGCCGCCGCGACCTGCCGGAACACCAGGTCTGCGAGCACCGGGAGCTTGAGCGACGGGAGGGAAAAACGTTTTGCAGCGGATGCGCGCGCCAGATCTATCTTTGACGATGGTCGCCCGGCTGAAGCAGGGCGATTCCCTTCAGCTCGCGTTGGCGGGCTTCGGGGTTTCACGCGTCCGCCTCCGGCCGGTGGCCGGGACTCGCACCTTGGGGGTGCTGCGCGTGCTGTTGGTGACCGTGCCGCCCGTCCGGCGGGCACGGGCCTCGATTTCTACCGAGGCGTTGTGGTCGGCGTCGTCCTCGTGTCCGCAGTGGATACAGGCGAACAACCGGCCGCAGCCCTTGCGGGATTCGGGGTCGGCGTTGCCGCAGGCGGCGCAGGTCTGGGAGGTGTGGAACGGTGGCACGGCCCGGAGTTCGGAGCCGTACAAGCGGGCCTTGTACTCCAGCTGGCGTCGCCGTTCACCGGGGGTGTTGTCCAGGATCGACCGGTTCAGCCCGGCCTTGGCCCGGACGTTGGCCCCCGGCGCTTCGGCGGTGCCCCTGGCGGAGCCGGTCATGTTCTTCACTCGCAGGTCCTCGATACCGACCATGCCGTGGTTTTTGGCGAGGCCGGTGGTGAGCTTGTGCGTGAAGTCCTGACGGCGGTTGGCCTGCCGGGTCCTGAGCTTGCCGATCTGGCCGATCGTCTTGCGCAGGCGTCGGCTGTACTTGCCGCCCTGATGCTTCCTGGCGTAAGTGACCTGGCGGGCCTTCTTCCGCTCCAGGTGCTTGATCCGGGCCTTCTCATTCGCCGTCAGGGACGGCGGCATGAAGCGCGGTGCGGTCTCGGTGGAGACGTACGCCGAAGCGGCGACACCGAAGTCGACACCGCATCCCGGTTTCCCGTTGGGCGGCGCGAGCCTGGCCCCGATGTGGACGCCGAAGGAGATGTGCCAGCCGGTCCCGCCCCGTGAAATGGTGGCGTTACGGATCGTCCCGCCTACAGCTCGGGACAACCGGAAACGTAGCCATCCCAGTTTCGGGATGCGCACCTGGGCCCACTTGCGGTTGAGTTTGCGGACCTCGACCGCCTGTCCGGGGAACGGGATGGACAGTCGGTGCCCGCGCTTCTTCCGGGCCGGGAATGCGGCCGGGTGCTCCGGGTTCCAGAAGTTGTCGTATGCCCGGTCGAGGTTGCGCAGGATCTGCTGCCCGGCCTGCGCCGGAAAGTTTCCCATCCACTCCAGGTCGGCGCGGGCCGCAGTGAGGTGCTTGCACTGCTCGACGGACCGCAGCGTGTATCCGCGCTGCTGGTACAGGTACACGCGCTGTTCCAGGGCCACGTTCCACACAGCGCGCCCGGTGTGTCCCCAGCCGGTCAGGACTTGGTCCTGAGCCTCGGTGGGGTATGCACGGTACTTGCGCCCCATGTCTGCCTTCACGCCCGCATTGTACCGTTGGTCCATGGTCGGCATGACCCGGATTCGCACAGGCAGACACTGCGCTTTCGCCCTTCACGCCCACTTGGTTTTCGTGACGAAGTACCGGCACAAGGTCTTCGCCGACCGGCATCTGGTGCGCATGGAGGAGATCATGCGCGCCGTCTGCGAGGACTTCGAATGCGAGTTGGTCGAGTTCAACGGCGAGAACAACCACGTCCACCTGCTCGTGAACTTTCCGCCCAAGGTTGCCCTGTCCAAGCTGGTCAACTCCCTCAAGGGCGTCAGCTCCCGCAGGCTCCGCCAGGAGTACCCCGAGTTGGTCCGGCACTACTACCGGGCCAACCGGCTCTGGTCCGGCTCCTACTTCGCCGGATCGGTCGGCGGAGCGCCGCTGTCGATCATCCGTCAGTACATCGAGCAGCAGAATCGTCCGCTCTGACCTACGGGCCAGAGCACTTCTCAGAATCGCTTCACCACACCCTGAAGGGCGGTGCACTACGATTAGATTCGGTAGCGTCGCAGGTATGCGTGCGATCACCGTTCCCGAACCGGGCGGACCCGAGGCGCTGGTGTGGGCCGAGGTCGAGGACCCGGTGGCCGGGCCAGGGGAAGTCCTCATCGACGTTGCCGCGGCCGGTGTGAACCGGGCCGACGTGCTCCAGCGGCAGGGTCACTACGACCCGCCGCCCGGGGCGTCGCCGTATCCCGGCCTCGAATGCGCCGGCCGCGTCGCGGCGGTCGGCGAGGGGGCCGGGCCGTGGCGGGTGGGCGAGGAGGTGTGCGCGCTGCTCGCCGGGGGCGGCTACGCCGAGCGCGTCGCGGTGCCCGCGGGCCAGCTGCTGCCCCTGCCCGCGGGCTGCGACCCGGTGACCGCGGCGGGGCTGCCCGAGGTGGCGTGCACGGTGTGGTCCACCGTCTTCATGGGCGCGGGCCTCGCACCGGGCGAGACGCTGCTGGTGCACGGCGGCGCCAGCGGCATCGGAACGATGGCCGTGCAGCTCGGCAAGGCGGTGGGCGCCCGCGTGGCGGTGACCGCGGGCAGCGAACGGAAGCTGGCGCGCTGCCGGGAGCTGGGCGCGGACGTGCTGATCAACTACCGCGAGCAGGATTTCGCCGAGGAGCTGTCCGGCGGCGCGGACGTCATCCTCGACATCGTCGGCGCGAAGTACCTGGCGCGGAACGTCCGGGCCCTGGCGCCGGGCGGGCGGCTGGTGATCATCGGGTTCCAGGGCGGGGTGCGGGCGGAGTTCGACCTGCGGCAGCTGCTGGCGCGGCGCGCCTCGGTGTCGGCCGCCTCGCTCCGGGCGCGACCGCCGGGCGAGAAGGCGGAGATCGTGGCGCAGGTGCGCACGCACGTGTGGCCGATGCTGGCCGACGGGCGGGTGCGCCCCGTCGTGGACCGGCGGCTGCCGCTGAGCGAGGCGGCGCAGGCGCACCGGGCGATGGAGGCGGGGGAGCACGTGGGGAAGATCGTGCTCACCGTCTGACCACGGGCGCCCGCCCGAGATGCCGGGAACGCCCACCTGTGTGACGCTGGTCACGTATCCGGTGAACGCGCGTGAAGGGTCGGGCGCTGTGAGGGTGTGGGTGGGATTCGCGATGGCCGCGGCGGCCGTCATAGCTCTGTTCGTCCCGTCCGCCGTCGCGGGGGACCCGCCGACCGGGAGCCATGCACCGCACATCGCCGAGGGCCACGGTGCCGGGAGCGAACGCGCCGCCAGCCGCTGGCCCACGGTCTCCGGCGAGGCCGCGCCCCCGCCACGGCAGGAGCCGCGGCCCACGCCGTTCGCCGCGCGGCAGGGCGGTGAGGTATTGCCCGTGCTGCCGCTGGGCGCCGGCCTCGCCAGCTTGGGCCTGGGCCTCGGCGTCCTCGGCCTGCGGCTGCGCCGCGCGGCCTGAGCGGCAGCGCGCCTCCGGCGCATCCCCCGCGCCGCGGTCCGGCCCTCGGTGTCCTCGGCCCGCGGCCGCACCGCGCGCCTCCGGCGCATTCCCCGGGTGGCCGCCAGCTTTGCCGGTCCGTGCCGTGCGCCTCCGGTGGGGACCCGTGGTCGGTCTAGGTCCGAGTGCCCGGCACTTCCCGTGGCCCGCGAGGCCGCGTCCGCGCCGTGGCCGGGTGGTCGGTGGGGCGGGTCGGGAATGTCGTCCGCTTGTTCCCGCCGCGGCGGGAGTCGCGGCCCGGGGTGATGGCCGGCGGGCAGCGCCTCCGCGCTTGCGAACTCGGTAAATACTGAGTATAGATACTCGGTATGTCGATCCGTTTCGGGCTTCTCGCCCTCCTGGAGAGCGGGCCGCGCTACGGCTCGCAGCTCCGCGTTGAATTCGAGTCGCGTACCGGCGCCACCTGGCCGCTGAACATCGGGCAGGTCTACACGACCCTGGGCCGTCTGGAGCGCGACGGGCTGATCGTTCCCGAAGGCGGCGGTGACGCCAAGCAGCAGCTGTACGCCATCACCGAGGCCGGCCAGGCCGAGCTGGGCGACTGGTATGCCCGGCCCGTCGACCGCACCCAGCCCTCGCGGGACGAGCTGGCCATCAAGCTGGCCATGGCCGTCGGCGCGCCCGGCGTGGACATCCGGGCCATCATCCAGGCCCAGCGCCGGCACACGCTCAAGGCGATGCAGGACTACACGCGCCTCAAGGCCCGCGCGCTCGCCGGGGGAACGGACTCGCGCGACGACATCGCCTGGCTGCTCGTCCTCGAACAGCTGATCTTCTCCGCCGAGGCGGAGAGCCGGTGGCTCGACCACTGCGAGACGCGCCTGGTGCGCCTCGCCGAAGGGCGCCCGCAGCCGCAGCGTTCGGCGTCGTCGCAGCAGACGCCCGGCATCCCTGCCGCGTCCCCCGCCAAGTCCCGCGGCGGTGTCTCGTGACCCGCAGCCCTGCCCCCGGCACCCCCGTGCTCGAACTCCGCGACGTCACGCGCGTCCACGGCAGCGGAGTCGCCGTCGTGCACGCGCTGCGCGGCGTCGGCCTGAAGGTGTTCGCCGGCGAGTTCGTCGCCGTGATGGGCCCCTCCGGGTCCGGCAAGTCGACGCTGCTGACCCTGGCCGGCGGCCTGGACGCGGCCACCCGCGGCAGCGTCCTCGTCGAGGGCGAGGACCTCGGCGCGCTCGGCCGCGCCGCCCTGGCCAAGGTGCGCCGCGGACGCGTCGGCTACGTCTTCCAGGACTACAACCTCATACCCGCGCTCACCGCGGCCGAGAACATCGCGCTGCCCCGCGAACTCGACGGCACCTCGGCCCGCGTCGCACGCCGCGAGGCGCAGGCGGCGCTCGCCGAGATCGGCCTCTCGGAGCTGACCGACCGTTTCCCCGACGAGATGTCCGGCGGCCAGCAGCAGCGCGTCGCCATCGCCCGCGCCCTCGTCGGCGACCGGCGGCTCGTCCTGGCCGACGAGCCGACCGGCGCCCTGGACTCCGAGACCGGCGAGGCCGTGCTCGCGCTGCTCCGCAAGCGCTGCGACGAGGGCGCGGCGGTCGTCCTCGTCACGCACGAGTCCCGCTACGCCGCGTGGGCCGACCGCGTGGTGTTCCTGCGCGACGGCACCATCGTGGACGAGTCCGTCTCCCACTCGGCCGAATCGCTCCTCACCGACGGGAGCCACCGTTGAGCCGGATCTCCACCTGGCGGCTCGCGCTGCGCATCGCACGCCGGGACGCCCTGCGCGCCAAGGGGCGCAGCGCGCTGGTCGTCGCCATGATCGCGCTGCCGATCCTCGGCGTGACGGCCGCCGACCTGGCCTTCCGCAGCGGGGAACTGTCGCAGGCCGAGCAGCTGACGCGCCAGATGGGCGCGGCCGACGCGGAGTTCACCCTGGCCAACGGCAGCGGCCCGGTGCTCCAGTCGCCCGACGGCGAGATGGAGTACCACCTGGACGGGGACGGCTGGGAGAGCGCCGAGGAGCGCCCGGCCGACGAGGTCGCCGCGGACCTGGCCGCGCTGCTCCCGCCCGGCACCGACGTCCACCCCAACGAGTTGGCCGAAGGCGTCGTGCACAGCAGGACCGGCCTGATGACGGCGGCCATCCGCGAGTTCGACGCCACGAGCCCCGTGGCCGACGGCCTGTTCACCCTGCTGCGCGGCCACTACCCGCAGGAGCCGGGCGAGGTCGCGGCCACCCAGGCGTTCCTCGACGAGAGCGGCCTGCACGTGGGCTCGGAGCTGCGCGTGAAGGACGGCGAACGCAGCTACCGCATCACCGGTGCCTACGAGCGCCCCGACGCGCTGCGGACGGCGGAGGTGCTCGCCCGGCCGGGCGCCGTGCTGCCACTGCCCGAGTCCGCCGACGCGGGCGGCTACCTCGGCCGGACCACCTACCTCGCCGACGTGCCCGGGGGCGGCGTCACCTGGGACATGGTCGTCGCGGCCAACGAACACGGTTTCACCGCCGATTCCAAGGCCGTCCTTGCCGCCCCGCCGCCCGACTCCGAGGTGCCGCTCTACGCCGAGGAGGGCTGGTCCGGCTACACCGACCCGGGGGCCGACGCGGAGGCGGTCGCCATCGTCATCACCGTCGTCTCGCTCATCATCCTGGAGATCTGCCTGCTGGCAGGACCCGCCTTCGCCGTCGGCGCCCGGCGTTCCCGCCGCCAGCTCGGCCTGATCGGCGCGAACGGCGGCGACCGCCGCCACCTGCGGGCCGTCATGCTCGCCAGCGGCGTGGTCCTCGGCGCGTTTGCCGCCGTCATCGGCGTCACGGTCGGCATCCTCCTGACGCTCGCGGCCCGTCCGCTGATCGAGAACCAGCTGGGCAGCCGCTTCGGCGCCTGGGACTTCCGCATTACGGAACTGGCCGGTATCGCGTTCCTCGCCGTCCTCGTCGGGCTGCTCGCCGCCCTCGTCCCCGCGGTCGGCGCCGCCCGCAGCAGCGTCCTGGAATCCCTCACCGGACGCCGCGGCGTGCGCCGCGCCGGGCGGGTACTGCCCGTCGTCGGCGCCGTGGCGCTGGTGCTCGGTGCCGTCCTGGCGATCGTCGGCGGCCTGACCCTGGACAGCACCGTGGTCGTCGCGGTCGGCTCGGTCATCGCCGAACTCGGCCTGGTCGCGCTCACCCCGTTCATCGTCGGCGTCTTCGGCCGTCTCGGCCGCTGGCTGCCGCTGTCCCCGCGCCTCGCGCTGCGCGACGCCGCGCGCAACCGCGGGCGCACGGCGCCCGCCGTCGCCGCGGTGCTCGCGGCCGTCGCCGGCACCGTCGCCGTGTCCACGGTGATGACCAGCGACGACGCCGAGGCGCGCGCCGAGTACACCGCGTACCTCCCGGAGGGCACGGTGTCGATCAGCTCCGCCGGAACGGACGACACGTCGGGCCTCACCCGCGCCGGGGAGATCGCGGAAGCGGAGCTGCCCGTGGACATCCGCGCCGACATCGGGCAGCCCAGTCCCGGTGAGCCCGGCTGTGAGCCGTACTCGGGCGATGACTGCGGCTGGGCCGAGGTGGTGGTGCCCGAGGGCCAGGAGTGCCCCCTGTGGGAGCCGGACGCCGCCGGTATCCCCGCGGCCGAACGCCGCGCGCTGGTCGACGACCCGCGCTGCGATGCGGACCAAGGCGGCACCATGCTGGCCGTCGCAGGTCCTGAACTGCTGGACGTCCTCGGCACCGGCGGGGCGGCGGACCGGGCCGCGCTGGAGCGCGGCGAGGCGATCACGTTCTCGGACCGGTGGATCGCCGACGGCTCCGTGAGCCTGCGGGTGTACGAGCGGGAGCCGGAGTACGGCGGCGACGGCGAGCCGCTGACGCCGCCCGACCACGAGCCGGCCTTCCCCGCCCGCCTGGTGGAGACCGGGAACATCCCGTTCGCCGCCGTGATCACGCCGGAGACGGCCGAGGCGGCGGGGCTGCGCGTGGTGCCGTCCGAGATCTACTTCTCCACCACCCGCATGCCCAGCAGCGGCGAGCAGCAGGAGTTCGAGGGCGTGCTCGCCGACACCCTCGGTGTGGCGCCGTACGTGGAGGTGGAGGACGGCTTCGAGAGCGAGACCGCCTTCGGGCTGCTGATCCTCGGCCTCGCGGCCATGGTGATCACGCTCGGTGCCGCCGGCATCGCCACCGGCCTCGCCCAGGCCGATTCGGAGGCCGACCTCGCCACGCTGGCCGCGGTCGGCGCGACGCCGCGGCTGCGCCGCACTCTCTCCGGGCTTCAGTGCGGCCTGATCGCCGCCATGGGGGTCCTCCTCGGCGCGGTGTCCGGCCTGGTCCCCGCGCTCGGCCTGCTGCTCTCCGGGCACCGCTCCGATGTCGCCGGGTGGGAACGCAGCGTGACGGAGGGCTGGGGTGGCGGACCGCGTCCGGAACTTTTCATCTCCCTGCCCTGGAGCACGTTCGTGCAGCTCATCGTCGTGGTGCCGCTGGTCGCCTGTCTGCTCGCCGCGCTGCTGACCCGCTCGCGCATCCACCTCGCGCGGCGGGCCGGGTGATCCGCGTTGCATGATGGGGTTATGACGCAGCCGAGCAACGAAGCACCGCAGGACAAGTCCCAGATCCTGGTCGTGGGCCCGGACGGGATGGCGCTCAGCGGTGTCGCGCCCCGGGGAAACGGAGAGGGCGAGGAGGGGCAGTCGGAGACGCCCCTGACCGAGATGGTGGAGCAGCCGGCGAAGGTCATGCGGATCGGCAGCATGATCAAGCAGCTGCTCGAGGAGGTGAAGGCGGCGCCGCTCGACGAGGCGAGCCGGGTCCGGCTCAAAGAGATCCACGCCAGCTCCGTCAAGGAGCTGGAGGAGGGGCTCGCGCCGGAGCTCGTGGCCGAACTGAGCCGGCTTTCGCTGCCGTTCACCGATGACGGCGTGCCCACCGAGGCGGAGCTGCGCATTGCCCAGGCGCAGCTCGTGGGCTGGCTCGAAGGACTCTTCCACGGTATCCAGACGGCGCTGTTCGCCCAGCAGATGGCGGCCCGCGCGCAGCTGGAGCAGATGCGCCGCGCGCTGCCGCCCGGCGCCATGGGAGAGGAGCCGCCCGAGCAGGACGACCCCCGTGGCGGGGCGCGGTCCGGGCCCTACCTCTGACCGGTCAGGACCACCCATGACGCGGGGGCGGCAGCCGTACGGCTGCCGCCCCCCTTGCCGTGCCGGCTCAGCCCCAGGTGATCAGTCGCTTGGGGTGTTCGAGTACGGCGGCGGTGTCGGCGAGGACCTTGGAGCCGAGTTCGCCGTCGACGAGGCGGTGGTCGAAGGACAGGGCGAGGGTGGTGATGTGCCGGGGCTTGATCTTGCCCTTGTGTACCCAGGGCTGTTCACGGATGGCGCCGAGCGCGAGGATCGCGGCTTCGCCAGGGGTGAGGATGGGGGTGCCGGTGTCGATGCCGAAGACGCCGATGTTGGTGATGGTGACCGTGCCGTCGCGCATGTCGGCGAGGGTGCTCTTGCCTTCCCTCGCGGTGGTGACGAGGTCGCCGAGCGCATGGGCGAGTTCGGGGAGGGTTTTGGTGTGGGCGTCCTTGATGTTGGGGACGACGAGGCCGCGCGGGGTGGCGGCGGCGATGCCGAGGTTGACGTAGCTCTTGTGGATGATCTCCTGGTTGGCCTCGTCCCAGGCGCTGTTGACGTCCGGGTTGCGGCGGATCGCGGTCAGCAGCGCCTTGGCGGTGAGCAGGAGGGGGTTGACGCGGAGCCCCGCGAACTCGGGGTCGTTCTTCAGCTCGGTGATCAGGCGCATGGTGCGGGTGACGTCGACCGTGGTGAACTCGGTGACGTGGGGCGCGGTGAACGCGCTGGCGACCATGGCCTGTGCGGTCGCCTTGCGTACGCCCTTGACCGGGACGCGGCGTTCCCGGATGGCGGCGAGGGACTGCGGCTCCACGGCCGGCGCGGGGCCCGGCGCGGCGGGCGCGGTGGGCTGGGGCACGGGCGGCGCGGTGGCGGCGTTGGCCGCGGCGTGCACGTCCTCGCGGGTGATGATGCCGTTCGCGCCGGTCGGGGTGACGCGTGCGAGGTCGACGCCCAGGTCCTTGGCCAGCTTGCGCACCGGCGGCTTGGCCAACGGCCGTGCGCCTGGCGCCGCCGGCTCGTGCGCCGGCTCGTGCGTCCGCTCCGCCGCCGCGGCCTGCGGCGGCACCGGGGCCTGCTCCGACTGCGGCTCCGGCGCCTGTTCCGGTGTCTGCGGTGCGGGTGCCTGCGGCTCGGAAGTCCGCGCTGCGGGCGTCTGCGGCTTGCGCGGGCGGCGCCGCGTGGCCGGCGCCGAGACGCCGTAGCCGACCAGCACGGGCTGCCGCCCGCCGTTCGCGCTCTTCTCCTCGCCGGCCGGCGCGTCCCCGTCCGGCGGCGGGCCGGCGGACGGGTCGGTGTCGACCGTGATGATCGCCGTACCGACGTCCACGGTGCTGCCCTCGGAGAAGAGGACCTCCCGCACCTGTCCGTCGTACGGAATGGGCAGTTCCACGGCGGCCTTCGCCGTCTCGACCTCCACCACGACCTGGCCGTCGCTCACCGTGTCGCCCGGCTGGACCAGCCACTTCAGGATCTCCGCCTCGGTGAGCCCTTCGCCCACGTCCGGCATTCTGAACTCGCGGTAGCGCTGTGCCTCAGCAGCCATCGTCACGACTCTCCTCAGCCTCTCCCTCAGTACGCCAAGGCGCGGTCGACGCAGTCCAGCACCCTGTCAAGCCCGGGCAGGTACTCCTCCTCCAGGCGCGCCGGCGGATACGGCGCGTGGAAGCCGCCCACGCGCAGTACCGGGGCCTGGAGATGGTAGAAGCACCGCTCGGTGATGCGGGCGGCGACCTCCGCTCCGGAGCCGAAGAACACCGGTGCCTCGTGCGCGACGACCAGGCGGCCGGTCTTCTCCACGGACCGCTGGAGCGTGTCGAAGTCGATCGGCGAGACCGACCGCAGGTCGATCACCTCGATCGAGGTGCCGTCCTCCTCCGCCGCGGCCGCGGCCGCGGCGAGCGCCGTCTTCACCGTCGGCCCGTAGGCGGCCAGCGTCAGGTCACCGCCCGCCCTGACCACCTTGGCCGCGTGCAGCGGCCCGGGGATGCCCGCCGGGTCCACCTCGCCCTTGTCCCAGTAACGGGCCTTCGGCTCGAAGAAGATGACGGGGTCGTCGCACTGGATGGCCTGCTGGAGCATCCAGTAGGCGTCGGCCGGGTCGGCGGGGGTGACGATCTTGAGACCCGCGACGTGCGCGAAGAGGGCTTCGGGGGATTCGCTGTGGTGCTCCACGGCGCCGATGCCGCCGCCGTAGGGGATGCGGATGACGACGGGGAGTTTGACGGTGCCGAGGGAACGGGCGTGCATCTTCGCGAGCTGGGTGACGATCTGGTCGTAGGCCGGGAAGACGAAGCCGTCGAACTGGATCTCGGTGACCGGGCGGTAGCCGCGCAGGGCGAGGCCGATGGCGGTGCCGATGATGCCGGATTCGGCGAGGGGGGTGTCGATGACGCGGTCTTCGCCGAAGTCCTTCTGGAGTCCGTCGGTGATGCGGAAGACACCGCCGAGGCGGCCGACGTCCTCGCCCATGACCAGGACCTTGGGGTCGGTCTCCAGGGCCTTGCGCAGCGAGGAGTTCAGCGCCTTCGCCAGCGCCATCTTCTCGGCGGCCATGTCAGTCCCCCTCGTGGTGGTCGGCGAACGAGGCCACGTAGGCGCCGTACTGGGCCCGTTCCTCGTCGACGAGCGTGTGCCCGTCGGCGTAGGTGTGCTCGAACATGGCCATGCCGTCGGGGTCGGGCATCGTCCGGATGGCCTCGCGGACGCGCCTGGCCAGCGCGTCGCTCTCCGCGTCGAGATCGGTGAAGAACGCGTCGTCCGCCGCGTTCTCCCGCTCCATCAGGCGGCGCAGCCGCAGCAGCGGGTCCTTCGCCTCCCAGACTTCGAGCTCCTCCTTGCGGCGGTACCTGGTGGGGTCGTCCGAAGTGGTGTGCGCGCCCATCCGGTAGGTGAACGCCTCGACCAGCATGGGCCCCTGACCGGTCCTCGCGTGCTCGGCCGCGGCGCGCGTGACGGCCAGCACCGCCAGCACGTCGTTGCCGTCGACGCGCACGCCCGGGAAGCCGTAGCCCTGCGCGCGCTGGTACAGCGGCACCCGCGTCTGGCGTTCGGTGGGCTCGGAGATGGCCCACTGGTTGTTCTGGCAGAAGAACACCACCGGGGCGTTGTACACCGCGGCGAACGTGAACGCCTCCGCCACGTCGCCCTGGCTGGACGCGCCGTCGCCGAAGTACGCCACGACGGCCACGTCGGCGCCGTCCTTGACGACGCCCATCGCGTAGCCGGTGGCGTGCAGGGCCTGGGAGCCGATGACGATGGTGTAGAGGTGGAAGTTGTTGCTCGCCGGGTCCCAGCCGCCGTGGTTGACGCCGCGGAACATGCCGAGCAGCTTCGTCGGGTCCACGCCGCGGCACCAGGCGACGCCGTGCTCGCGGTAGGTCGGGAAGACGTAGTCCGTCTCGCGCAGCGCACGTCCGGAGCCGATCTGCGCCGCCTCCTGGCCGAGCAGCGAGGGCCACAGGCCCAGCTCGCCCTGCCGCTGGAGCGCGGTGGCCTCGGCGTCGAACCGGCGGGTGAGCACCATGTCGCGGTACAGCTCGCGCAGCTGCTCCGGGGTGGTTTCCAGCGCGTAGTCGGGGTGCTCGACCCGTTCGCCCTCGGGGGTCAGCAGCTGCACCATCTCGGGCTTGGGGCCCGGCTCGGGCTGCTGCCGCTTGCCCGCTGTCCTCTTCGCCGCGGGGCGGCGCGGCTTGCCGCGCGCGGCGGTGCTTTCCACGGTCACTCGTGCTCCTCCGTCGGTCCGGCCCCCGGGGTCCACCGGGCGGCCAGTGCGGCCCTCCCGGTCCCGTACGGCGCACGGGGGTGTGTGCGGCGCGGACGGAACCGAGCGGTTCTGTGTCCCGTTCTCGTCCCGTTCGACGGCCCCATAAGAGCACGGTAGCCAGTGGGTCCACAAGCCACGAAATCGCCTCTGACCTGCGGATTTACCTGGATTTCCAAGTAGTTGGCGGAGTGTGGTGGAACGGCACTGGTCCCAGCCTTGCAGGACGTCGGGACACCTGCACGTTAACCCGGGCACGCGGGTCGCGGGAAGAGTACGGCGAGGGGCGGGCCCACGGTGACTGTGTGACACTGTGCGGGTGGGCGAAGAGGGAAAAATTACCGTATTCCTCCTCGACGACCACGAGGTGGTCCGACGCGGCGTGCACGAGCTGCTCGCGCTGGAGCCGGACATCGACGTGGTCGGCGAGGCCGGCACGGCGGCGGACGCGCTGGCCAGGATTCCGGCGGCCCGGCCGGACGTGGCCGTCCTCGACGTCCGGCTGCCGGACGGCAGCGGCGTGGAGGTGTGCCGCGAAATCCGTTCGCGGGACGAGTCGATCAAGTGTCTGATGCTCACCTCGTACGCGGATGACGAGGCGCTGTTCGACGCCATCATGGCCGGCGCCTCGGGCTACGTCCTCAAGGCCATCAGGGGAACGGAGCTGCTGACGGCGGTCAGGGACGTGGCCGCGGGCAAGTCGCTGCTCGACCCGGACGCGACCCGGCGCGTGCTGGACCGGCTGCGCGGCGGCGGCGACCAGGCGGCGGGCGACGACCGGCTCGAACGGCTGACCGAGCAGGAGCGGCGCATCCTGGGGCTCATCGGGGACGGCCTGACCAACCGCGCGATCGGCCAGGAACTGAGCCTCGCCGAGAAGACGATCAAGAACTACGTGTCGAGTCTCCTCGCCAAACTCGGCATGGAACGCCGCTCGCAGGCCGCGGCCTACGTCGCGCGGCGCCAGGCCGAGCGCGGGCGGTAACGCGCGCGGGGCCATGCTCGGGGCGGCCGTGCTCAGTCGCAGAACGCGTCCCGCACCGCCGCCGTGTTCAGCGTCCACCACACCACCAGCGCGGAGGCGGCGGGGAACTGCGGATCGGGGCGGCGGTCGGCCCGTTCGTAGTGCCAGTCCAGCATCCAGAAGTCGTTCAGCCGCTCCCACCACACGCGGTGCACCGCCGCCGCCAGCTCCGCGGGCGAGGCGCCCGCGGCGGCCCGGTAGGCGCGGGCGTAGGCGCGGACCTTCGCCAGCTCGAGACTCCCGTCGGCGCAGAGGTAGAAGATGACGGCGGCCCTGACCGCCTCCTCCGCGCGGGGCCGCACCGCGAGCCGGTCCCAGTCCACGATCGCCACCGGCTCCACCGGGCCCTCGGCCCGGTACAGCAGGTTCAGCGGGTGGAAGTCCCCGTGCACCCACCCCTCGGCGGGTATCTCCTCCGCGGAGGGGCGCAACTGCTCATGGTCGCGCAGCAGCGTGCGGCGTTCGAGCAGCCGGTGCTCCGCCAGCTCGTCGAAGCCGGTGCGCCGGGCGCGGGCGCGCACCCGGGCCAGCAACTGGTCGATCCGCGCATACGTTTCCCCGGCCCTGGCCGCCTCCCGCTCCGGCAGGCGGCGCGGCGGCCAGCGCCTTATCACCCGCTCAAGCGCCCGGTGCACCAGACCGAGCAGCGCCCCGAGCCGGCGGCTCTCCCCGCGGCTGAGCTGGCCCCCGTGCCGGTGCCTGCCCTCGACCCACGGGTGCAGCGCGTAGGCACGGCCGCCGAGCACGGCGACCGTCCGCCCGTCCCTGGCGGCGAGCGGCGGCACGACCGGCAGCCCGAGACCGGCCAGCTCCGCGGTGGCGCGGTGCCGGCCGGCCAGCGGTATCACCGTCTGCGGATCGCCGTCGAGGTGGTGCTTCAGGAAGAAGACGCCCCGCGTGGTGGCCAGCCGGTAGCCGTGGTTGAGCAGCCCCTCGGCGACACGTTCGCAGGCGACAGGCTCCCCCGCGTCGTACCGGCTCAGCAGTGCGGAAAGCGTGTTCCCCGAGGGTCCCGTCGCGCCGTCAGGGAGTGTCGGCACCGGCGGCGGCGCCTCCGTCTTCCGCGCCCTGGTCCGTGCCGCCCTCGTCGGTGCCGCCGCCCTCGTCCGCGCCCCCGTCGCCAGGCCCGCCGTCCTCGCCGCCCTCCGAGCTGCCCTCGGTGGACGTCGGCGGCGGGGTCGTCTCGGGCTCGGTCGTCGGCGGGGTCTCCGGCTCGGTCGTCGGCGGAGTCTCCGGATCGGTGGGCGTGCCGGTCTCAGGACCGGTCGGCTCGCCCGGCTCGGACTCCGGCCAATCGTCGTCGTCGTCCGGCGGGACCAACTCGTCGTCCGACGGCTGCTCGACGTCATCGGGCTCCGACGGGCTCTCCTCGTCGGTCTCCCGGTCCGTCTCCCGGTCGCTCGGCTCGGTGGTGTCCGTCTCGCTCGGCGGGCTGCCCGGGTCCTCGTCGCCGCCGAGGTTGGCCGCGACGAGCACGCCGGTGCCGATCGCGACGAGCGCCAGCAGCGCGACGAGGATCAGGCGGCCGCGCCGCCCGTTCGCCGACGGGCCCGCGGGCTCGTCGCGGTCCCCGCCGCCGCCCTGGTTGCCCATGAGCATCGGCGCCGCGTACTGGCTGGTCGGCGCGTCGGTGTCGGCCCTGGTGGTGGCCGCGGCCGGGGTGCCCATCGGCGGGGTGGCCCCGCCGGTGACGGAGCCCGTGTTCCACAGGCCGCCGGTGTGGCCGCCGTGCTCCTGGAGCGTCCGCAGCGCGTACTGCACCAGGCCGCGCATCTCCTCGGCGGACTGGAAGCGGTCCTCCGGGTCCTTGGCGAGGGAACGCATCACCAGGCCGTCCAGCTCGGGCGGCGCCTCGGCGGAGATCTCGGACGGCAGCCGCGGCATGTCCTGGACGTGCTGGTAGACGACGGCGAGCGGCGTCTCGCCGACGAACGGCGGGCGCAGCGTCAGCAGCTCGAAGAGCAGGCAGCCGACCGCGTAGAGGTCGGAACGGGTGTCGATGGCCTTGCCGAGTGCCTGCTCGGGGGAGAGGTACTGCGGCGTGCCCATGACCATGCCGGTCTGCGTCATCGTCTGCGCGGCGCCGTGCAGCGCGCGGGCGATACCGAAGTCCATCACCTTCACGGCGCCGGTCTCGGTGATGATGACGTTCGCCGGTTTGATGTCGCGGTGAACGATGCCGTGGTGGTGGCTGTAGGCCAGGGCCTCCAGGACGCCGGAGACGATGACCAGGGCCTGCTCGGCCGGCGGGGACTCGGAGTTGATCAGGAGTTCCCTGATGGTCTTGCCGTGGACCAGCTCCATCACGATGTAGGGGACCATGTTGCGGCCCACCTGCTCCTCGCCGGAGTCGTAGACGGCGACGACCGCATGGTGGTTGAGCCCGGCGACGGACTGCGCCTCGCGCGTGAAACGGGCCTTGGACACCGGGTCCTGCGCCAGATCGGCGCGCAGCAGCTTGACGGCGACGGGCCGGCCGAGGCGCACGTCCTCCGCGGCGAAGACCTCCGCCATCCCGCCCCGGCCCAGGCGGTAGGTCAGCCGGTAACGCCCGTCACCGACCAGTCCGTTGTTGCCCCACAGCTCCGGGGAGTCGGGCACTTCGCTGCCGGCCGCCCCGGGCTCGTCCTCGCCGGACCCCGCAGCGCCTCGCTCGTGTGCCATCAGTCCTCGCCGTAGTCAGCATGGGTCCCGGTCAGCATGGGTCCCCTCGGCCATCAAACCCGCTCCGGGCCCGCAATGACAAGTTGAGCCGGCGGCGGCGGTCACGGTACGGACAACGTGCTTGACGTGCCCTGGCCCTGCGGCAGACTTGGGGCGGACAGCAGGTCCGTATTATGCGCGGCGGAGGACTGGAGCGCCCTACCGGCGCATCGCAGCAAAGCGCCTAGGGGGAACGACCAGATGAGTGACCATGTGCAGCCGCCCGGAGATTACCGGGGGCGCTCCGTGGGGGGCGGCCGTTACCAGTTGCGGGACGTCCTCGGCAAGGGCGGCATGGCCTCGGTGCATCTGGCCTGGGACACGGTGCTCGAACGGCAGGTCGCGATCAAGACCATGCACTCCGAGCTGGGCCGGGAGGACGCTTTCCGGGAACGGTTCAAGCGCGAGGCGCAGTCGGTCGCGAAGCTGACCCACACCAACATCGTCTCCGTGTACGACACCGGCGAGGACCTCATAGACGGCGCCCCGGTGCCCTACATCGTCATGGAGTACGTCGAGGGCCGGCCGCTGCGCACGGAGCTGGAGCAGGACATCGAGCGCTTCGGCGCGATGCCGGCCGACAAGGCGCTCCACCTCACCGCGGACGTGCTGGCCGCGCTCGACATCAGCCACGAGATGGGCCTCGTCCACCGGGACATCAAGCCCGGTAACGTCATGCTCACCCGCCGCAATGTGGTCAAGGTCATGGACTTCGGCATCGCGCGGGCGATGCAGTCCGGCGTCACCGCGATGACGCAGACCGGCATGGTCGTCGGCACCCCGCAGTACCTCTCCCCCGAGCAGGCGCTCGGCCGCGGGGTCGACGCCCGTTCCGACCTTTACTCGGTCGGAGTCATGCTCTTCGAGCTGCTGACGGGCCGGCTGGTGTTCGACGCGGAGTCGGCGCTCGCCATCGCCTACGCGCACGTTCAGGAGGAGCCGCCGGCGCCCTCCACGATCAACGCCTCGGTGCCTCGGGACGTCGACGCGCTGGTGGCGCGGGCCCTCCAGAAGAACCCCAACGACCGGTTCCCCTCGGCCGAGGCGTTCGCCGCCGAGTGCCGGCGGGTCGCCGGCACACTCTCCGGCGCCGCCCCGCAGATCGTGCCGGGCGCGCAGGCCCCGGGGGACAGCGGCGCGGCCGTGTCGAACGCGGTGTTCCCCCAGTTCGGCGGCCCGACGCCGCCGCCGGGCCACACCTACGCCTCCCCCTACGCGCCCACCCCGCCGGTCGGCGGCTACGGCTATCCGCAGCAGACCGCGCCGAGCACCCCGCCGCCGTACGCCATGGTGCCGCCCGGCGGCGCCGGGTCCGAGCCGGGCGGGAACGGCGGCAGCGGCGGCGGTGCCGGCCGCGGCAACGGGTGGATGGTGATGACCGCGGCAGCGGTCGCCATCGCGCTGGTGGCCGTGGTCGCCGTCGTCGTGATGATGAGCGGCGGGGACGACGGGGGCGGCGGGCAGGCCGAAGGCGACCCCTCGGGGCAGAGCGCGGGGCAGGGCGAGGAGCCGGACCCCTCGCAGGAGCCGACGGAACGGGAGCCGCGCTACACGCCGGGCGACCCGGAGCAGGCCATCGAGACGTCCGCGTGCGTCGGGGCCGGCGACTACTACAACCAGGAAGAGAACCCCGGCGCCGTGTCCACGCCGGACTTCTACGACTTCCACATCGACTCGGTCAAGGCGTGTATGCGCGAGGCCGGTTGGACCTACAACGAGAACCTGAACTACAAGGACGAGGTCATCAAGGGCGACGGCATGGTCGTCGACCAGAGCCCCGCCCCTGGCGAGCCGTACGTGCCGGGCGAGGACGAGATCGAGCTGACGGTCTCCACCGGCAACGAGCCCACGAACGGCTGAGCCGAGGCGGCCGTCCCCCGCCGCGCCCCGAGGTGCGCGGGGCTCAGTGCGCCATGGAGAAGCCGGTCACGATGCGCTCCGCCAGCTCCGTGTCGCCCTCCACCTTCAGCTTGTCGGCGACCCGCTTGGCCCGCACCCGGCCGCTGGCGAGGCGGCTGAACGTCTCCCAGTCCGTGGTGAACGTGACGATCGGTCCCAGCGAAGGGCTGCTCTCCACGGTGCCGTTGCCGTTCTCGTCGACGCGGACCGTGCGCAGGAACTCCACCGGGCCGTTCACGTCGAAGACCACCGCCGACTTCTTCGGCGCGCCCGCGTCCTCCGCGATCACCTTCGGCAGCCGGCGCAGCAGCTCGTCGCGCGCGATGTGCGCGGCGGGGGTGTCCAGGTTTCCCGGGCGGCGCAGGGCGCGGCGCAGGTCCTGCTCGGCCGTCCAGACGTTGAAGACGCGCAGGTCGAGGAAGTGCGCCAGGGACGTCTTGCCGTGCAGCGGGTGGGAGATGACGTCATCGGGCTTGCGGCGCTCGTTCCGCAGCTGGCGGGACCTGCGGATGATCGTGTACTCCAGCTCGCTCGTCATCTCGGGGCCGGTGTGGTGCCGCCTGACGTCGACCTGCACCTCCAGGTAGCGGGTCGTCTCGTCGGTGACGTGGTACAGGTCCCTGGGGAGGGTGTGGATCGGCCGCGGGTCGCCCAGCGCCTCGCACTCGCCGCCGATCACGTGGGAGACCACGTCCCGTACCGACCAGCCGGGGCACTCGGTGGGTCGGTTCCACTCGCCGTCCACCAGTGACGAGACCAGCTCGGATATCGCCTCGATGGACTGTGTCCAGGCATCGATGGACGGCTGAAGGCTCGGGTGCACGGTCACGGGACCCCTCGTGGCGGTTCGTCGCTGGCTGGGTGTGCTCACACGTTACGCCGCGCGGGCGCAGCCGGTGAATGCTTTCTGGGGACGAATCCTAGTGCCGCGTCAGTCAAGGTCTGCCCGCCGTACCGGGCATCGTGGGCAGCTGCCGGTGGGGGACCGGGCGGTCCGCCGTGCAGTGCGGTACCGCCCGGCCCGTGATCTCCAGCATGGTGGCGGCGTTTCACGACTTCGTGACGAGCCGTCGTCAGGGCTGCCACGGAACGCGGCGGGACGGGGGTCTCAGGGCAGCAGGAATGCCGTCATCGCGTTGGCCAGGTGGAACGGGTCGGTGGCGGCGCACAGTTCACGTGCGGAGTGCATCGACAGGATGGCGACGCCGATGTCCACGGTGGCGATGCCGTGCCGCGCCGCGGTGATGGGGCCGATCGTCGTGCCGCACGGGACGGCGTTGTTGGACACGAACGTCTGCCACGGCACCCCGGCGCGCTCGCAGGCCGCGGCGAAGACTGCCCGGCCCGTGCCGTCGGTGGCGTACCGCTGGTTGACGTTCGTCTTCAGGATGGGGCCGCCGCCCGCCATCGGACGGTGCGTCGGGTCGTGCCGCTCCGCGTAGTTGGGGTGCACGGCGTGGCCGGTGTCGGACGACAGGCAGAACGATCCGGCGAGCGCCCGCGCCCGGTCCTCGTAGTCGCCGCCGCGGGCGGCGACGGAACGTTCGAGCACGCGGCCGAGCAGCGGGCCGTGGGCGCCGGTGTCGGAGGTGCTGCCGTTCTCCTCGTGGTCGAACGCGGCGAGCACCGGGATGTGGCCGAGGTCCCCGGCCGCCGCCGCGGTGGTCAGGGCGGCCGTGGCGGCGTGCACCGACAGCAGGTTGTCCATGCGCGGGCCGGCCATCAGCTCCCGGTCGCGGCCGAGGTAGGCGGGCGGCTCGACGCTGTGCGCCATGAGATCGAAGCCGAGCACGTCACCGGACGCCACCCCGGCCTCCGCGGCGAGGAATTCGACCAGCTCGCCCTCGCGCGGCGTGCCGATGCCCCAGATCGGCGTCATGTGCTGCTGCCGGTCGAGCTTCAGGCCCTCGTTGACGCCGCGGTCGAGGTGAACGGCGAGCTGCGGGACGCGCAGCAGCGGCCGGTCGGCGTTCACCAGCGCGGCCTCGCCGTTCCGCAGGGCCAGCCGCCCGGAGACGCCGAGGTCGCGGTCCAGCCAGGTGTTCAGCAGCGTTCCGCCGTAGATCTCGACCGCGATCTGCTTCCATCCGGCGCGGCCGGTGTCGGGGACCGGCTTGACCCGAAGGTTCGGCGAGTCGGTGTGGGCGCCGATGATGCGGAACCCGGTGGCGGGCGTCGCGGACTCGGGCACGAACCAGGCGATCAGCGCCCCGCCGCGCTGCACGTACCGCCCGCCGGGCGCACCGTCCCAGGCCGCGGTCTCCGACACCCGCCGGAATCCCGACTTCTCCAGCCGCTCCGCGGCGTTCGCCACCGCGTGGTACGGCGAAGGAGAAGCGGCGAGGTAGCCCATCAGGTCGTCGGTGTGGGCGCGGTCGAACGGTGCAGTCATGGCAGTCAGCATACGAACCGCCCGGCGATCAGCGCCGCGGCGTCGAGCAGGGCGCTCAGCGTGCGCCGACGCAGCAGGCCGGGCGCCACGTCGCCGTGCGCGGCGAGGTGGGGATCGGCGGGGAGGGGCACGGTCGGGTTCCCGCGGGACTCGATGCCGCGGCGCGTGCGTTCCCCGTCCTGCTCCCAGCGCTGCCCGAGCGGGGTCAGCAGGACCAGCGCGTTCTCGGCGAGGTCCCGGTACCCGTGCCCGGCCAGCCGGTCGAGCAGCGCCCCCACGGTGCCCGCCGACGCGGTCTTGTCCGGGCAGCACACCACGAGCCGGTCCGTCATCGACAGGACGGCGTGCGCCCGTTCGTCGAGCGGGCGCTCCGCGGGGTAGGCGACGGCCCAGTCGGTGAATACCAGCGCGTAGTGGTGCTCGGCGATGCGCAGCACCCGGCGGTACTCCGCGGCGAAGTTGATCCGCGCGGCCGGGTGGCGCGCGCCGTGGGTGAGCACCTCAAGGCCGGAGGCGGTCCGCGCGGTGACGCGGCGCACGTCCTCGTGGGTCACCGGGTCGGGCAGCGCGGCCAGGCGGCGCATCGTCTCGGTCGCGGTCCTGGGGCCGAGCCGGTCCGCCAGATCGCGCATGCCCGGCACGCCGTCGACGGCGAGGACCCCCCCGCCCCGCGCCGCGGCGAACAGGGCGCCGAGCGCGAGCGTCGCGGTGGCCCGGCCGGCGCCGGGGTGGATGCCGGCCACGGTCACGCGGTGGCCGTGCGCGAGCGGGGCGCGCAGGAGGCCGAGGTGCTCCCGGGCGCGCGCTGCGCCCTCCCGGGGGCCGGCCGCCAGCCGCCGCAGGCGGCCGGGCAGCTTCGGCGGCGGGTCCGCGGGCGCCGGGGGGCGCGGCCTGGCGGCGCCGGGCGCCCAGGCCGACGCCGCCGGTGCGGTCGCCGCGGCGGACGCGGCGGGCCCGGCGCCGCTCGCCATGGCGACGAACCTGCCCATCTCCTGTTCGACGTCGCCCGCGGTGGGCCGGGTGGCGGGGTCGTCGTACAGGCAGGACTCGACGAGCGCGCGCAGCGCGCTCCAGGTGTCGCCCGCCCACAGCCTGACCCTGGTGCCGTCCGGCCTGCGGTGGTTGCTGATGGCGTCGAGCAGGCGGCCGAGGTCGCTGATGTTGTCCTCGCGAACGGGCGCGGGTCCCTGACCTGCGAACCTGCCGTCGACGGCGCACTCCGCGAGGCCGGCGAGCACCACGCGGCGTTCGGTGACGATGACGGTGGCGGGGGAGAAGTCGCCGAGTACGACGTCCTGGAGGTGGCACAGGCTCAGCGCACTGGCCAGCCGCCAGCCCAGGTGCAGGCTGGCCAGCACGTGCAGTGGCGGCGCGGCGGTGTCCCTGGACAGGGTGCGCAGCAGGTCGCCGAGCCGCTGGGCCGTCTCGTCCGGGTGCGCGACGGCCTCCGGCGGGGTCGTGGCGATCCACGGCAGGGGGGCGTCGAGGTCGCTGCCGAGGAGCGTGGGCGCGTTGCGCCCGCCGAGGCGGGTCAGCGCCGCCGCCTCGACCGCCAGCGACTCGCCGCTGAACGGCGGTGCGGCCGGCGGCGCGGCGCGCACCAGCACCGGGTGGCCGTCCGGGTCCTCGGCGAGGTAGCGAACGGTGCCGTGGCCGGCCTCCCGCCGCCCGAGCAGCCGGTAGCGGCCGAGGCGTTCCGGGTCCTCGGGCGTGAGCGGCGGCCAGTCGCCCTCGGGCCGGCCCCGGCCGTCGTTCCGCTCGGCGCCGGGCGGCGCGATCCCGAAGCGCTTCATCAGCCGCTTCTCGATGCTGGTGAAGCCGCGGGCCCGGTCCGGCAGCGTGGCGCGCCCGGCGGGGTGCACCAGCCAGGCGGGGAAGTCGGGCGAGCGGCCCGCCAGTTCCTCAAGGCGGCGGCCGATGGTGCGTCCGGTGCGCAGCAGTTCGGCGCCGGGCACGGCGTCCAGCAGCGCGGTCTTGGCGTCCTCGGCGAAGTCGAAGACGCGGTGGTGCGCGGGCAGCGGCCCGGCCACCGGGGCGTGGGCGGGGAGCAGCAGGCCGCCGAGGAACACCTCGGCGAGCTGCGCGGTCGTCGCGCGCCACGGCACGGCGGACCGCACCAGCCGCATCACGGGCACGGACACGGGGGAGACGGCCGCCAGGTGCGCGGCCAGCCGGTACGCCTCGGGCGATGCGGCGTCGCGGAAGTGCTGGAGGCCGCGTTCCCGCCGCGGCGGGGGCCGGTCGCGGGGCGGCAGGAGCAGGGGCAGGTGCGCGGTGGCGCCGGAGGAGGCGAGGAACCGCGCCCACGGCCGGACGGCGGCCGGCAGCGGCTGGAGCACGGGGACGGGCAGGCCGGGGAACGTGCCGAGTTCATCCGGCAGGACCGGGTCGGTGACCAGCCAGGCGGTGCCCGCACCGCCGCGGTGGCGGGTGGTGGCGTTCCACCGTTCCGCGCGGATGCCGGAGCCGTCCCACAGGCCGGGCGGCAGGGTGTGGACGACGGCGACGGGCCCGGCGGCGGACCAGCGTTCGATCGCGCGGTGCACCGCGCCGTCGCGCCAGGCGGCGCCCATGCCGTCGCTGACCACGACGACGAGCGTGCGCCCCGAGGGGTCGTCCAGCACGGAGGGCGCGAGGGTGGCGGGCTCGGGCGAGAACGGCTGCCGTCGCAGGCGGGCGGCCCCGGGCGTGCGGGCGTCGAGGCCGTAGGTGCGCAGCAGCCGGAACGCGCCCATACGTTCGAAGACGGTGCGGAGTTCGGCGGCGAGCCGGTGCCACAGCAGCATGGACGGGCCGTCGTCCACGACGAGCGCGAGATCGAGCCACCTTTCCCTGGTGGGGCGCAGCACGACGTCGGGCAGCCGGGTCTCGGCCAGGGCGGCGGCGGTGGCCACCTCGTCGATCTCCCGGCCGTGGGCGCTCGGCCTGCGCTGCTTGAGCGGGCGCAGGGCGCGGCCCATGCCCAGCTCGTCGGGCAGCGCCTTCTCCCCCGGCACGCGCACCGGCAGGGCGCGGCGCGGGGTGCGGGGCGGGGGCGGCAGGTTCAGCGGCTGGGTGCCGGGTCCCGGCGCGGCGTGCAGCCGCACCGGCTTGTCGTCCGGCGCGGCGGCCGGGGGCAGCGGGTCGGTGGTGGTGCGCCCGGGCCGGCCCGCCTCGGCGGCGTGCGCGGCGGACTCCGTACCGTCCTGGCCGTCGTCGCCCGGCTCCGCGGCGGGCGGTCCCGCGTCGCGGGCGCGCAGGTCGGTGCCGGCGGGGAGGCGGGTGGCGAGCCACAGCACGTCGAGCAGTTCGTGCGGCTGCGGGTCCCAGCCGGCGCGGCGCAGCACGCGCAGCGCCGTCTCCAGCGGGTCCCCGCCGTGCCCGTTCCCGTTCCCGTCCGCCGTCACGGGTCAGACCGTTCCGGTGAGCTGGTGCAGCACGGCGTCGAGCAGGCCCTCGGCGTCCAGGTCGACGCCGCTGGTGCGCAGGAAGACGGCGTTCAGCAGCTGGTCGGTGGCGAGTTCGCCGGGGGCGCGGCGCTGGAGGAACGTCTGGATGAGGTCCTGGGCCGCGCCCAGCGCCTCGGGGCCGAGGTGCGCGGCGACGATGGCGCGCAGGCGTTCCTCGTCGGCGACGGGGAAGTCGAGGCGGACGCAGCGGCGCAGGAACGCGGGCGGGAAGTCGCGTTCGCCGTTGCTGGTGATGACGACGGCGGGGAACTCGGTGCAGTGCACGCGCCCGCTCGCGACGCCGACCTCCTCGCCCGCGTCGGCGGACAGCACGCGCACGACCGACTGCTCGGCGGGCAGCCGGACCAGCTCGGGGATCTGGAAGTAGCCCTCCTCGAAGACGGTGAGCAGGTCGTTCGGCAGGTCCACGTCGCCCTTGTCCAGCTCGTCGACCAGCAGCACGCGCGGGCGCTCGCGCGGTACGAGCGCGGTGCCGAGCGGGCCCAGCCGGATGAAGCCGCCGATGGACGGCTCCGTCTCGCCGCGGTCGCGGCTGAGCGTGGTCTCGCGCAGGCGGCCGATCGCGTCGTACTGGTACAGCGCCTCCTGGATCGTGGAACGGCTGTTGACCGGCCACCGCAGCACTTCGCCGAGCCCCAGTTCGCCTGCGAGCGCGAACGCGAGGGACGACTTGCCCGTGCCCGCGGGGCCGGTCACCAGCAGCGGGCGGCGCAGGTGAAGCGCGGCGTTCACGACGTCGGCGTGCTCGCGGGAGATCAGGTACGGCAGCGGCCGGTCGGCCGGCACGTTCTTGAACCGGCGCCACGGCGGGGCCTCGGGCATGGTGACCGCGCGCTGTACGCCGTCCCCGTGGAAGATGCGCCAGGTGTCGCGGGGGACGCTGCTCATGGGGCCTCCATGGGGTCCGAGAGGTGGAGCACGGGCACAGGGCGGTCGGCGTCGGCCCAGGCCAGGACGGGCCGGCCGGGGTACTCGTCCGGCCGGTGGACCGTTTTGGCGCGGTACGACCTGACGCCCTCGGGCAGTTCGCGCGGCGCGATCGCCGAGGCGTGGCGGACGGCGTGGGACTCCTGGCCGGTGCCGCGGTCCCAGACCACCACCGGTACCCCGACGGCGATGCACACCTGCACGACTTCGCTGCGGACCCTGGCGGGCACGTCGACCGTGACGCGGACGGCGTCGAGCCGGTCCATGAGCGTGCCGTAGACGGCGCGCGCCCCGGCCGCCGCGTCCGAGACGTGGATGGTCTCGCCGGTGTCGAGGCACCGCCAGCGGTGCCGCCAGTCGGGGAGGAACCGCTCGTGGCGGCGCAGCAGTTCGGGGCAGTGCACGACGAGCGGGTATTCGGCGCCGAGCACGCCGGGGATCAGGCCGTCAGGGCCCGGACTCTCCCACTCGTCGACGGGCAGGTCGAGCGCGGCCCGATCCACCAGGACCTCCACCAGCGGCCGGGCGTGCCCGGGGGCGGCGCGGGCGAGCGGTTCGAGCACGCGCAGCACCTCCTCGGCGACCGCGGCCGCGGTGAGGGGCCGGTCGCCGTGCCCCGACACCTGCCGCGGCCCGTCGCCCTCGTCGCACCAGATGCGCAGCCGGTGGCCGTCCTCGGCGGTGGCGAGCCCCACCAGCACGCGCGGCGGGCCGGACCGCGCCGCCAGGTGCGCGGCCCAGTCGTCGGCGTCCGCGCGGCGTTCGCGCAGCGCGGGGCGCGGGATGCCGAGCCGGGCCCCCACGCCGTCGCACCACAGCCGCAGCCCGGCGCGCTGGGAGGGCGGGCAGACCACGGCGAGGTATTCGGCGAGGCGCAGCAGCGCGGGCACGCGGGGCCGGTCCTCGGGCGATCTGCCGTCGCCGGAGAACCGTTCGAGGTGGAGCAGCAGGGCCGCGGTGTCGTCGGTGGCGGGCAGGGCCGCCATGGTCGGCAGCGCGGCGCGGACGGCCTGCGGGATGCGGGCGGTGACGGCGGCGGGCACGGCGGCCAGCAGGGCGAGCAGCCGGCGGTGCTCGCCGGGCGAGAGCAGCAGCGGAACGGCGGACCATTGGCCGGTGGCGACCAGCTGTCCCGCGGCGGGGGACCTCTGGGCGTGCAGGATCTCGCTGAGCGCCGCGAGCGCCCGCGGCTCGGTCAGCAGGGTGTGGGCGAGTGCGCGGGAGCCGAGGTGGCCCTCGCGCGGGGGCGCCGTTCCGCAGCGTTCCGCGATCTCCGCGGCGAGGTCCCGGTGGTTCAGCGAGGAGCCGAGCGCCCGGTCGAGCAGGTCGCACAGGTCGGGGTAGGCGGGGTCGTCCAGGCCGGCCACGTCGGTGTGGAACAGCGACTGGGCGCCGACGGCGCGCAGTTCGCGTTCGATCCGCTGCCACGGGATGGACCAGCTGCGGCGGATGACGTGCCCGGGGTCGTGGGCCGGCGGCCCGCCGGTGACGGGGTCGTCGGGCGGCCTGCTGTGCGCGGCGACGATGCCGACGACGGCGTTGTCGCCGCCCGACCACAGCGGGCCCCCGCTGTAGGCGGGGCCGATCGACATGCCGGTTGGCTCGCCGTCCAGGTAACCGACGCGTTCGTCGCAGGACTTGATGCGGGCGTCGGAGAACGAGCCGGGGAGCGCGGTGCCGTGCCAGGCGCGCACGTCCTGCCCCTCGCGCATCGCGGTCCAGGCGGGCGGGTCCACGGTGTCGGGCGCGAGTCCCGGCACGTGGAGGACGGCGAGGTCGCCGAGCCATTCGAGGTCGCCGCCGCGCGGCGGCCGGTCGCTGCCGTCCGTGCGGCGCGGCGGCACCCAGTACACGGTGCGGCCGGTGAGGCGCTGCGTGCCGAAGGGGCCGTGGAACACGAGCGGAACGTGTACGCGCCCCGGCCGCCTGCCGTCGAAGGGGCCGCGGCCGATGGCGTCGTTGACGACGTGCGCGCAGGTGAGCAGGTGCTGCCCGGCGAGCAGCACACCGGCGCCTGCGGCCTTCCCGTCGTCGGTGCGCAGGACGGAGACCACGCTGTGGCGCGGGTCGGCCGGACGCGGGGTGGAAGGGGACGGGGACGGGGTCACGGCGCGGCCGTCACCGCCGGCTGCCAGGTGGCGGTGACGGTGAGGTGGGCCCGGCCGCCGCTCTCCACGAGGCCGAGCTTGAGATCGTTGCCGATCTCGACGCCGAATTCCACGGTGATCTCCTGCGGGGGGTGCTCGGTGGCGGAGACGGCGCCGTGCACCTCTTCGAGAAGGGGGCCGAGCGGGCCGAGGGCGGCGCGCAGGGTCCCGGTGGCCAGGCGCCGCGCGGCGGCGCGGCCCCGGCCGACGGGGACGCTGCCGCCGAAGCCCTCGGGCAGGTCCCGCTCGTCCTCCGGGGCGTCGTGGGGACCGGCGTACGGGTCCGCGGCACCCTCGGGGGCGAGGCGGACGCGGACCGAGGTGCCGTCGCGCAGCTCTAGCTCAGCGTGTCCAGACATGCATGGATTGTGCCGAGAACTCGTCGCCCCTGACCAGCGATTGACGAGAAAGGGGGAAGGGCCCGGCGCGCGGGGGGTCGCGCCGGGCCCTGGTGGGCGGCCGGTCGGACGGGGCGGTCGACCGGCGCCTGGCGGGTGGGGCTCGAAGGAGCCCGGGGGTCAGAAGGCCGACTCGTCCAGGTCCATCAGGGAGAGGTCGGTCGTCTCGGCGACGGTACGCGATACGGCGACGCCGGGCAGGACGGTGGCGGCGAAGTGCCGGGCCGCGGCGATCTTGCCCGCGTAGAACGCCCGGTCGCGCTCCGGCGCCTCCGGCAGCTTCCCGGCCGCGACGGCCGCGCCGCGCAGCAGCAGGTAGCCGACGATCACGTCACCGGAGGACAGCAGGAACGCCGTGGTGTTGAGCCCGACCTTGTAGAGGGAACGGACGTCCTTCTCGGTGGCGGCGAGGTCGGTCAGCAGCACGCCGACGGTGGCCTCCAGGTCGGCGACGGCGCGGGTGAGCTGGTCGCGGGCGGCGGCCAGGCTCTCGCCGCCCGGCGCCTCGGCGAGGAACTTCTTGATCTCCTCGGCCAGTGCGGTGAGCGCGACGCCCTGGTTGCGGACGATCTTGCGGAAGAAGAAGTCCTGGCCCTGGATGGCGGTGGTGCCCTCGTAGAGCGTGTCGATCTTGGCGTCCCTGATGTACTGCTCGATCGGGTACTCCTGGAGGTACCCGGAGCCGCCCAGCGTCTGGAGGGACTCGGCCAGTTGTGCGTAGGACCGCTCGGAGCCGTAGCCCTTGACGATGGGCAGCAGCAGGTCGTTCCGCGCCTCCTCGGCGGCGGTGTCCTCGCCCGCGGCCTGCTTGACCAGGATGTCGTCCTGGACGCTTGCCGTGTACAGCGCCAGGGCGCGCATGCCCTCCGCGTACGCCTTCTGCGTCATCAGCGAACGGCGGACGTCGGGGTGGTGGGTGATGGTGACGCGCGGGGCGGACTTGTCGGCGAACTGCGTCAGGTCCGGGCCCTGGACGCGCTCCTTGGCGTAGTCGAGCGCGTTGAGGTAGCCGGTGGAGAGGGCGGCGATGGCCTTGGTGCCGACCATCATCCGCGCGAACTCGATGATCTTGAACATCTGGCGGATGCCGTCGTGCTTCTCGCCCAGCAGCCAGCCCTTCGCCGGGGTGCCGTGCGCGCCGAAGGTCAGCTCACAGGTGTTGGAGACCTTCAGTCCCATCTTGTGCTCGACGTTGGTGGCGTACACGCCGTTGCGCGCGCCCAGTTCACCGGTGTCCCAGTCGAAGTCGTACTTCGGCACGATGAACAGCGACAGGCCCTTCGTGCCGGGGCCGTGGCCCTCGGGCCTGGCCAGCACGAAGTGCACGATGTTGTCCGTCAGGTCGTGCTCGCCCGAGGTGATGAAGCGCTTCACGCCCTCGATGTGCCAGGACCCGTCGTCCTGCCGCACCGCCTTCGCCCGGCCCGCGCCCACGTCGGAGCCCGCGTCGGGCTCGGTGAGGACCATGGTGGAGCCCCACTGCCGGTCCACCATCAGCTGCGCGATCTTCTTCTGCTCCTCGGTGGCCTCGTCGTGCAGCACGCGGCCGAACGTCGGGCCCGAGGCGTACATCCAGATCGCCGGGTTGGCGCCCAGCACGTTCTCCCCGGCGGCCCAGACCAGCGAACGGGGCGCGGTCAGCCCGCCCAGCTCCTCGCCGATGCTCAGACGCCACCATTCGGCGTCCATGTAGGCGTGGTAGCTGCGCTTGAACGACTCCGGCAGCGGGGCGGTGTGCGTCGCGGGGTCGAAGACCGGCGGGTTGCGGTCGCCGTCCTCGTACGAGGTGGCCAGCTCGTTCTCCGCGAGGCGCGTGATCTCGGCGAGCATGGTGCGCGCGGTGTCGGGATCGATCTCCTGGAACGGGCCCGTGCCGTACACCGCGCCGCGGCCCAGGACCTCGAACAGGTTGAACTCGACGTCGCGGAGGTTCGACTTGTAGTGCCCCATGGCGGCGACTCCGTAAATGGCGGGTACCGGGTAGTAACGTCCATGATGCTACCCATCGGTAATAAGAAGCAAGCGGATTCAGGACAGAAGCGGGCCGTACTCTTTCTCACATGTACGGCTACGACCAGCCGGGCTACACCGGCCAGCAGCCCTACGGGGTCCAGCAGCCTCCCGCCGCCGCCGGGTACGGCGGCCAGCAGCTCTACCCCGAGCAGCAGCAACAGCAGCAGCCTCCCGCCGCCGCCGGGGCGGCGGCGCCCGCGCCGCCCACGCTGGTGGACGCGCTGCGGGCGTACACCTCGGGCGCGATGTCGAGCGAGGAGTTCCACGACGTCTTCCTCGGCGCCAAGATCTACTGCCCGCGGGGCGAGAATCCGGGCTTCCTGGCGCTGCACAATACGCAGCAGCCGGTGATTCCGCTCTTCACCTCGCTGAAGGAGCTGCGCCGCTACGCGGGCAAGGAGTCGCGGTACTTCACGGTGACCGGTGGCGAGGTGCTCGACCTGCTGCCGGGCGGCTACGGCTTCGCGCTCGACATGGAGGGCGAGCACCGCCTCGTGCTGGACGCCAAGTCCGTGGAGGAGATGGTCGATTACACGATGCGCCGGCTCTACGGCTGACCCCGGGCGCGGGCGCCCCTCGACAGACTGTTAAGTATTCAACTAATCTGTGGGCAGTCGCCGAGGAGGACCGCACATGCCCGCGATCACCGTCGAGAATCCGCTGACCCTGCCCCGCGTCGCCGCGCCCCCGCCGGCCGCCCCCGCCCGGCCCGTCCGCGCCGTGGTCACCGCCCCGGCCGGCTTCGAGGGCGAGGGCTTCCCGGTACGCCGGGCGTTCGCGGGGATCAACCACCCGCACCTCGACCCGTTCATCATGATGGACCAGATGGGCGAGGTGGAGTACGCGCCCGGGGAGCCGAAAGGGACCCCCTGGCACCCGCACCGCGGCTTCGAGACCGTCACCTACATCATCGACGGGGTGCTCGACCACCAGGACAGCCAGGGCGGCGGCGGCACCATCACCAACGGCGACACCCAGTGGATGACGGCCGGCTCCGGGCTGCTCCACATCGAGGCCCCGCCCGAATCCCTGGTCATGAGCGGCGGTCTCTTCCACGGCATCCAGCTCTGGGTCAACCTCCCGGCCAGGGACAAGATGATGGCCCCCAGGTACCAGGACCTGCGCAGCGGCAGCGTCGCGCTGCTCGCGAGCCCCGACGGCGGCGCCCTCGTCCGTGTCATCGCCGGCGAGCTGGCCGGCCACCAGGGGCCGGGCGCCACCCACACCCCGATCACTCTGATCCACGCCACCCTCACCCCCGGCGCCGAGCTGACCCTCCCCTGGCGCGCGGACTTCAACGGCCTCGCCTACGTGCTGGCCGGCCGCGGCTCCGCAGGACCCGACCGCCGCCCCGTCCACACCGGCCAGACCGCCGTCTACGGCAAGGGCACCTCCCTCACCGTCCGTGCCGACGACAAGCAGGACGGCAACACCCCCGACCTCGACGTGATCCTCCTCGGCGGCCTGCCCATCCGCGAGCCGATGGCCCACTACGGCCCGTTCGTCATGAACACCCGCGAGGAACTCCACCGGGCCTTCGAGGACTTCCAGCAGGGGCGCCTCGGCACCATCCCCGCCGTTCACGACGCCTGAATCCCGGGCCGGTCCTGGCCGGTCGTGGCCGGTCTCAGGCCGGGTCCTCGGCGGGCTCCTCGCGCAGTTCGAACCAGGTCGTCTTGCCGGCGCCGCGCGGCGCGTAGCCCCAGGCGTCGGCCAGTGACTCCATCAGCAGCAGCCCCCGCCCCGAGGAGGCCAGCTCCCCCGGCTGCCTCGGGTGCGGCGGCTGGTCGCTCGGGTCGCTGACCTCCACCCGCAGCTGCCGGTCCCCCGGGCGCCCGCTCAGCTCGGCGACCAGCAGCGCGTCCCCGTCCGTGTGCGTCAGCACGTTCGTCATCACCTCCGACAGCATCAGGGTGGCGCCGAACACCCGGTCCGGGTCGGTCCAGTCGTGCAGCAGTGACGCCAACTGGCCGCGCGCGTCGGAGATCCGGGCCGGCTCCGACTGCGCCACGGTCAGCACCACGCGGCGCACCGGCGCGGCGCCCGGCAGGCCGGTTCTGCGTTCCTCGGGGCGGCGCAGCAGGAGCAGCGCGATGTCGTCCAGGTCCCGGGCCGCCATCGGCGACGAGGTCTGCGGCGGCGCGTTCCCGTGCACCGTCTCGATCAGGCTGTCCGCCAGGTCCTCCAGCTGGAGGCCGCTCAGCCCGGCCACCGCCTTCCGCAGCCGCGCCCAGCCCGAGTCCAGGTCGTGCCGCCCGGTCTCGATCAGCCCGTCGGTGCACAGCAGCAGCGTCTCGCCCGGCTGGAGCATCAGCCGGGTCGCCGGGTAGTCGCCCTGGGGTGCGACGCCGAGCGGCAGGCCGCCCGCGGTGGGCCGCATCACCATCGTGCCGTCCTGGAGCACCAGCGCCGGGTCCAGGTGCCCGGCGCGCGCGATGTCGAGGGTGCCCGTGGGCGGGTCGACCTCCACGTACAGGCAGGTCGCGAAGCGGGATTCGCCGAACGCCGCCTCCGGCTCGGCCGTCAGCGCGGCCAGGAAGCGGGAGGCCCGCGAGAGCACCGCGTCCGGCCGGTGCCCCTCCGATGCGTACGCGCGCAGCACGATCCGCAGCTGCGCCATGACGGCGGCGGCCCGCACGTCGTGGCCCTGCACGTCGCCGATGATCAGCGCGACCCGGCCGGACGGCAGCGGGATCACGTCGTACCAGTCGCCGCCGACCTGGAGCCCGCCGCCGGCCGGCACGTACCGGCTGGCGATCACCAGGCCCGGCACGCCGGGCGCGGGCCCTGGGCGCATGGTGTGCTGGAGGTCGGCGGACAGCTCGCGTTCCGTGTCCTGGAGGTAGGCGCGGGAGAGGGCCTGCGCGAGCAGGCGGGCGACGGTGGACAGCAGGGACCTGTCCTCGATGGTGAAGCCGACGGCGGCGCGGAACGCGACCAGCCACACGCCGATCGTGCGCCCCGCGACGACCAGCGGGAGGTAGGCCCAGGACTTGTGGCCGAAACGCTTCACGAACGGCCACAGCTCCGGGTAGCTCCCGCGGTACTCCTCCGGGGTCGCCAGGTACACCGCCCGGCCGTCGCGCAGCACCTGCGCCGCCGGGTAGTTGGCCGACAGGGGGATCGGGAAGCCGGCGGACACCTCGTCGTAGCGGTACCCGTGGTAGTCGGCGAGCTGGACCTGGTCGCCCTCCTGTACGAACACCGCGATGCCGTCCGGCGAGAAGCCGGGCATCGCGAGCGAGGCGGTCACCCGCAGCACGTCCTGGGTGGTGCGGGCCTCGGACAGCGCCTGCCCCGCGTCGAGAAGGAACGCCTCCCGGGCGCGCCGCCAGTCCCACTCGACGGACGACGGCCGGCCCGGCGCCGCGGGCACCTCCGCCACCGTCCCGGCCAGGCCCGACACCACGCCCTCGACGGTCGCCTGCCCCTCCCCGACCGGCCGCAGGCGGCTGCGCACGGTCCGCAGCACGGTGCCGTCGTCGCTGACCACCCGCATCCGGACCTCCGCGACGCGGCCCTCGGCCTCCGCCGCGGCCAGGACGCGCTGGATCTCGATGATGTCCTCGGCGGGCACCCGGGAGCGCATCGCGGACTCCGGGACGGTGACCTCTTCCGCGGGCAGATCGAGCAGCCGGGCGGCGGCCGCGTCGAGGGTGACGAGCCCGCGGGCGCCGTCCCATGTCCACAGCCCGGTTTCCGTGGCGCCCAGCACGTCCTCGGTGCGCATATTGCCCTACTTTATGGTGCTGTGATCGGCTGCGGCCACCAGTACTGGGCCGGGGCGGTGGGGACGGCGGGCGGCGGTAGTCTGAGAGACCGCCCCGCACACCCACCGGCGACGTCTCGACGACGGCTCTCAAGACGACTTGGATGAACGATGCATCGGTACCGGTCCCACACCTGCGGCGAGCTGCGCTCCGCGGACATCGGCAAGGATGTACGGCTGTCCGGGTGGCTGCACAACCGCCGGAATCTGGGCGGCATCCTCTTCGTCGACCTGCGTGACCACCACGGCATCGTCCAGCTGGTCGTGCACCCGGAGTCCCCGGGCAGCCAGGCCGTGGACGAGCGCCTCGGCTCCCTCGCCAAGGAGTCCGTCATCCGCGTGGACGGCCGGGTCGTGGGCCGCGGCGCGGACAATGTCAACCCCGAGCTGGCCACCGGTGACATCGAGATCGAGGTGACGGAGGTCGAGGTGCTCGGCACCGCCGAGCAGATCCCGTTCACCATCAACGCCGAGGACGGGGTGAACGAGGAGCGGCGCCTGGAGTACCGCTTCCTCGACCTGCGCCGGGAGCGGATGCACCGCAACATCATGCTGCGTTCCGCCGTGATCGCGGCCATCCGGCGGAAGATGACCGGCCTCGGGTTCAACGAGCTGGCGACGCCGATCCTTTCGGCCACCTCGCCGGAGGGCGCGCGCGACTTCCTGGTGCCCTCGCGGCTGCACCCGGGCACCTTCTACGCCCTGCCGCAGGCGCCGCAGCAGTTCAAGCAGCTGCTGATGATCGCCGGCTTCGACCGGTACTTCCAGATCGCGCCGTGTTTCCGCGACGAGGACGCGCGGGCCGACCGCTCGCCCGGCGAGTTCTACCAGCTCGACGTGGAGATGAGCTTCGTCGAGCAGGAGGACGTGTTCGCCGTCATCGAGCAGGTGATGACGGAGCTGTTCACGGAGTTCGGCGGCGACCGGCACGTCACCTCGCCGTTCCCGCGGATTCCGTACCGCGAGGCGATGCTGGCCTACGGCTCGGACAAGCCGGACCTGCGCGCCAAGCTGAGGCTGACCGACGTCTCCGACATCTTCGCCGGGTCCGGTTTCAAGGCGTTCGCCGACCGGCACGTGCGGGCGCTCGCCGTGCCGGACACGGCCGCGCAGCCGCGGCGGTTCTTCGACCAGCTGGGCGACTTCGCCGTCGAGCAGGGCGCCAAGGGCCTGGCCTGGGTGCGCGTCGGGGAGGACCTGAAGCTGACGGGCCCGATCGCGAAGTTCCTGACGGAGCAGGATGTGGCCGCGCTGCTGGCACGGCTGGACGCGGGCCCGGGCACCGCCGTCTTCTTCGGCGCGGGGGAGTTCGACGAGGTCTCGAAGATCATGGGCGCGGTGCGCGTGGAGGCCGCCCGCCGCGCCGGGCACTTCGAGGAGGGCGTGTTCCGCTTCTGCTGGATCGTGGACTTCCCCATGTTCGAGCGGAACGAGGACACCGGCGCCATCGAGTTCTCGCACAACCCGTTCTCCATGCCGCAGGGCGGGCTCGCCGCGCTGGAGGGCAAGGACCCGCTGGACGTGCTGGCCTGGCAGTACGACATCGTGTGCAACGGGATCGAGCTGTCCTCCGGCGCCATCAGGAACCACGAGCCCGACGTCATGATCAAGGCGTTCGGGATCGCCGGGTACAGCGCGGAGGAGGTCGAGCGCGAATTCGGCGGCATGCTCCGCGCGTTCCGCTTCGGCGCCCCGCCGCACGGCGGCATCGCCCCGGGCATCGACCGCATCGTGATGCTGCTGGCCGACGAGCCGAACATCCGCGAGACCATCGCGTTCCCGCTCAACGGCAATGCGCAGGACCTGCTGATGGGCGCGCCGAGCACGGTGGACGAGTCCCGGCTGAAGGAGCTGCACCTGAACGTGCGGCGGCCGTCCTGACCGCCGCACGCGCGGGTCTCCGGCCCGTTCAGTCCACGGGCACCAGCGAGGAGTGGTGGTTGACGATCAGCCACTCGCCGGTGTGCGCGTCACGCTCGTAGACGAACGTGTAGCGGGCGTGCGTGTCGTGCCGCTCGCCGGTTTCCGGGTCGGTCAGGTGGAAGGTGTAGCCGCCGGAGTCGACGGCCGCGTGGCGGCCCAGGACCTCGACGTAGGACGCGTCGATCTCGCCGGACGGCTGCTGGCGCAGAAAGTGCTCGAAGTAGTCGACTATGCCTGCGCGGTCGGTGCGTATCACGCTGGAGAGGGTCGGTTCGAGTACGGCGTCGGCCGCGTACAGGTCGGCGACCTGCTCGGCGTCGCCGGTGGCGAGCGCGTCGTTCCACAGCGCGAACAGGTCGCGGATCTCTTTCTCGGTGGGGGCCTGCCGCTGCTGTGCGGAGTGTGCGGGGCGGTCGTCGGGAGCGGCGGCCTGAACGCCGGTGGCCGCGGCAGTGATCATCAGCCCGGCGGCGGCAACGGCCGTCGCGGTACGGGCACGCAAGGAGATGTGCATGCCGCAAGCGTCGTTCCCGAAGGTCAAGAGCTGTGCCGGGAAGGGTAAAGGCAGGCCCGGGTCCGGGTGAGGGAAGCCTCAACTCCGGTGCCCGGGCCGTACCTTGCGCCCGGCGTGCGCGCCGTGCGCGCCGGGGACGCTCTCACATGTTGAACTCGGCGGGTGAGAGGCCGAGCGAGGCGCACACCTCCCGGATGATCTGCTGCTCGGCCTGCGCGAAGTAGCCGTCCGCCCCGGCGATGACGATGCCGGTCTGGACGACCGCCCGCGCCTCCGTGGGCTTCTTCTGCACCTTGGCGATCTCCTGGAGCGCCGCGGTCTTGCCCTGCTGGAAGTTGCTCACCAGCTGGTCGACGTGCTTGTTGAACCGCTGCCGCAGCGAGTCGGCCGGGAAGTTCTGAAGGACGTCATTGCTGACGATCAGCGACTCCACGTGCTGCCGCTCGGCTCCGTCGACGGAGCCGTCCGCGGCGGCGACCAGCGCGCACATCGCCATGCTCGCGTCCCGGTACGCGCCGCTCTTCAGCTCCGTCTTCATGGAGGACAGCTGGTTCTTGAACATGCCCACCAGCTGCGCGCCTCCGCCGCCGCTTCCGCCGCTGCTCCCGCTGCCGCTGGAGCCGCTCCGCCCCTTGGCGTCCTTGATCCGGTCCCACATGGACATCGGTGCCACCTCGCTGTCGTCTTCTCAGTGCAACAACCTCAACGTATCCGGTCCGCGGGGTGGTTCCGCCCCGTGCGGAGCACTCACCGCCCGGTGTCCGCCCGGAAGGTGCGCAGCCGCAGGCTGTTGGCGACGACCGAGACGGACGAGAAGGCCATGGCGGCACCCGCCAGCATCGGGCTGAGCAGTCCCGCCGCGGCCAGCGGCAGGGCCGCCGTGTTGTAGCCGAACGCCCAGAACAGGTTGCCCTTGATGGTGCGCAGCGTCCTGCGGGAGAGCCGGATGGCGTCCGCGGCGGCCCGCAGGTCGCCGCGCACCAGCGTCAGGTCGCCCGCCTCGATGGCGGCGTCCGTGCCGGTGCCCATGGCCAGGCCCAGATCGGCGGTGGCCAGGGCCGCCGCGTCGTTGACGCCGTCGCCGACCATGGCGACCGTGCGGCCCTCGGCCTGAAGGCGCTGGACGACGGCCACCTTCTCCTCGGGCAGCACCTCGGCGATGACCTCGTCGATGCCGACCTCGGCGGCGACCGCGCGGGCCACCGTCTCGTTGTCGCCGGTGAGCAGGACGGGGGTGAGCCCCAGCGCGCGCAGCCGCCGGATCGCCTCCGCGCTGGTGTCCTTGACGGCGTCGGCCACTTCGAGCACGCCGCGGGCCCGGCCGTCCCAGGCCACGGCGATGGCCGTGCGCCCCGCTGCCTCCGCCGCCGCCCTGGCCTCGGCCAGCGGCGCGGGGAGCGGGATCGCCCAGTCGGCGAGCAGCCGTTCGCGGCCCACGAGCACGGCGTGCCCGCCGGCGATGCCCTGCACGCCGAGGCCGGGTACGGCCGCGAAGTCCTCCGGCACGGGCAGCTCGCCCGCGCTGGCGGCGGCGCCCTCGGCGACGGCCCGCGCTATCGGGTGCTCGGAGGCGTGCTCCAGGGCCCCGGCCAGGCGCAGCACCTCGGTCTCGTCCTCGCCGGGCGCGGCGGTGACGCCGACCAGGGTCATGCGGCCGGTTGTGACGGTGCCCGTCTTGTCCAGCAGCACGGTGTCCGCGCGACGCGTGTTCTCCAGCACCTCGGGGCCCTTGATCAGGATGCCGAGCTGGGCGCCGCGGCCCGTTCCGACGAGCAGCGCGGTGGGCGTGGCCAGGCCGAGGGCGCAGGGGCAGGCGATGATCAGCACGGCGACGGCGGCGGTGAACGCGGCGGTCAGGCCCGCGCCGTTGCCGAGCCAGAAGCCGAGGGTGGCGACGGACAGGGCGATGACGACCGGCACGAACACCGCGGAGATCCGGTCGGCGAGGCGCTGCGCCGCGGCCTTGCCGTTCTGCGCGTCCTCCACCAGCCTGGCCATCCGCGCCAGCTGCGTGTCGGCGCCGACGCGGGTGGCCTCGACGACCAGCCGGCCGCCCGCGTTGAGCGTGGCGCCGGTGACCGGGTCGCCGGCGGTGACCTCGACCGGGACCGACTCGCCGGTCAGCATGGCGGCGTCGACGGCGGAGGAGCCCTCCACGACCACGCCGTCGGTAGCGATCTTCTCGCCCGGCCTGACCAGGAAGTGGTCCCCCGGCCGCAGCTCCCCGACGGGGATGCGCCGCTCGGCGCCGCCGCGCAGGACGGTGACCTCCTTGGCGCCCAGCTCGAGCAGGGCGCGCAGCGCGGCTCCGGCGCGGCGCTTGGCGCGCGCCTCGAAGTAGCGGCCGGCCAGCAGGAAGGCGGTGACGCCCGCGGCGGCCTCCAGGTAGATGTTGCCCGCGCCGTCGCTGCGTTCGATGGTCAGCTCGAAGGGGTGGGTCATGCCGGGCATCCCGGCGTCGCCGAGGAACAGCGCCCAGCCGGACCACAGCAGCGCGGCCAGGGTGCCGACGGAGATCAGCGTGTCCATGGTGGCGGCGCCGTGCCTGGCGTTCGTCCAGGCGGCGCGGTGGAACTGCCAGCCGCCCCACACCACGGCCGGTGCGGCCAGGGTGAGGGAGAGCCACTGCCAGTAGTCGAACTGCCAGGCGGGCACCATCGCCAGCGCGATCACGGGTGCGGCGAGCACCGCCGTCACCAGGGCGCGGTGGCGCAGTGCGGCCGTTTCGTCCGGCGGCTCGCCGGCGCCGGGCTCCGGCGCGGTCGCCCGGCGCGGCTCCTCGGCGGTGTAGCCGGTGGCCTCGACGGTGGCGACGAGATCGGCGACGGTGACGCCGTCGCCGTAGGCGACCCTCGCCTTCTCGGTGGCGTAGTTCACGGAGGCGGTGACGCCGTCCATGCGGTTGAGCTTCTTCTCGATCCTGGCCGCGCAGGAGGCGCAGGTCATGCCGCCGATGGCCAGCTCGACCTCGGCGCTGTCGGATGTGGTGGCAGTCATGGGCGTGCTCCTCAAACGGTCAGAATACCCCAGGGTGGTATGCCCTCTGCCACCTGTATACCCCAGGCGGGTATGGTGAAGCAAATACCCCCCAGGGGTATACGCGAGGTGTGCGGCGGTCGTGAAGAACGGCGCCCGGCTGCGCGCCTTCTGGTCGCGGCGCGGCTTCTGCACCAAGCTGCCCCCCATGCATCTCAAAAGCACTGGATTGTCCGTTAACCGCGCGAGCATCGCGCACAAGATCCGTTACGCCGCGCGGAATCCGCGCCGCATCGCGCCCTACGCGCGGCGCACCGCCAGGGACGCCTGGCTGCGGCTCAAGCACCGCGACCACGTGGCCTATTACCGGGCGGTGATGGCCTCCGACACGAGCCGCGACCCCGACGCGGCCGTCGGCAGCGCCAGCCACGCCCGCTGGCTGGCCCTCGGGGAAATGCAGTTCGCGTACCTGAAGGAGCACGGCCTGCGGGCCGAGCACCGCATGCTCGACATCGGCTGCGGCAACCTGCGCGCGGGCTGGCGGTTCATCGACCACCTCGCCCCCGGCGGCTACTACGGCATCGACATCTCCCCGGACATCCTGATCAGCGCCAAGAAGACGCTGGTCACCTACAAGCTCCAGGACAAGCTGCCGCACCTGACCCTCACCCGCGACCTCACGTTCGACTTCCTGCCCGACGCCCACTTCGACGTCGTGCACGCGCACAGCGTCTTCTCCCACTCCCCGCTGTCCGTGATCGAGGAGTGCCTGGGGAACGTCGGCCGCATCCTCGCCCCCGGCGGCTTCTTCGACTTCACCTTCGACCGCACCGAGGGCCACGAGCACCACGTGCTGCGCGAGGACTTCTACTACCGCACGGAGACCCTGGTCGCCCTCGCCGAACGGCACGGTCTGCGCGCCCGCTTCCAGGAGGACTGGGAGAAGCTGCCGCACGGCCAGTCCAAGCTGCGCGTCAGCGCCGGCTGACCCGGCTCACCCGACGCCGTGGCCCGCGGCCCGCGGCGATCTCGCGGGCCGCGCCACGCGCCGCGAGATCCGATCTCGCGGCGGCGCGCTCGCGTCTCGCGCCCTTGGGGTGAGGGACGGACGGGAGGTGACCGCCGTGGCAGAGAACGGCGCGGAGCGGCTGCGGGTGGCGCTGATCATCGGCAGCACCCGGGAGGGCCGGGCGGGCGGGCGCGTCGGCCGGTGGTTCGCCGGCCAGGCGCGGCAGCGCGAGGACATCGAGCCCGACGTGCTCGACCTGGCGGACTACGAGTTCCCCGCGTGCTATCCGTGCGCGGCGACGCCGCAGATGCGGCGGTTCACCGCGGCCGTGGCCCGCGCCGACGCGTTCGTCGTGGTCACGCCCGAGTACAACCGCAGCTTCCCCGCCTCGCTGAAGCAGGCCGTCGACTACGCCTACGACGAGTGGCACGCCAAGCCGGTGGGCTTCGTCACCTACGGCTCGGGCTCGCTCGGCCTGTACGCGGCGGAGGCCCTGCGCCCGGTCTTCACCGAGCTGCACGCCGTGACCGTGCGCAACGGCGTCGGCCTCGACCTGCTGGCCGGCGAGCCCGAGCGGCCCGACGGCGGCGGGGGACGGGCCCGCGCGGTCCGCGCCATGCTCGACCAGCTCGTCTGGTGGGGCCGCGCACTGCGCGAGGCCAGGGACCAACGGCCCTACCCGGTGTGAAACCCGCGAGGAAAAAAGAGAAGGAACCAGCGATGAGACGCGGCGACAATCGAAGTCTTACGAACATACGAGCGACTACCGGAACGCGAGCGGAGCACGGAGAGAGCAACGATGAGTAACCACAGGGGCCAGCCGGCCATCGAGACCACAGGACTCGTCAAGACGTTCGGCGAGAACCGCGCGGTCGACGGCGTCGACCTCGTGGTGCCCGCCGGCACCGTCTACGGCGTCCTCGGCCCCAACGGCGCGGGCAAGACCACCACCGTCAGAATGCTCGCGACCCTGCTGCGGCCGGACGCCGGCGAGGCCCGCGTCTTCGGGCTCGACGTGGTCGGGCAGGCTGCCGCCGTGCGCAGCCGCGTGAGCCTCACCGGCCAGTACGCCTCGGTCGACGAGGACCTGACCGGCATGGAGAACCTGGTGCTGCTCGCGCGGCTGCTCGGCCACCGCAAGCCGGCCGCCAGGGAACGGGCCGCGTCGCTGCTCGACGCGTTCGGGCTGACCGCGGCGGCCGACCGGCAGGTGAAGGCGTACTCCGGCGGCATGCGGCGGCGCCTCGACATCGCCGCGAGCATCATCAACACGCCCGACCTGCTGTTCCTCGACGAGCCGACCACGGGGCTCGACCCGCGCAGCCGCAACCAGGTCTGGGACATCGTGCGCGCCGTGGTGGCCCAGGGCACCACCGTGCTGCTCACCACCCAGTACCTCGACGAGGCCGACCAGCTCGCGGGCCGCATCGCCGTCATCGACACCGGCCGCGTCATCGCCGAGGGCACCCCCGGCCAGCTGAAGTCGTCGGTCGGCTCCGGCTCCGTTCACGTCCGGCTGCGCGAGTCCCACCAGCGCGCCGAGGCGCAGGAACTGCTGACGCGGGTCCTCGGCGCGAGCGTGCAGGCCGACGCCGACCCGGTCGGCCTCACCGCCCGGCTCATGCCCGGCGGCCAGGCCGGGCCCGCCGAACTGGCGTCCCGCGCCCTGGGCGAACTGGCCGCCGGCGGCATCGTCGTCGACGACTTCTCCCTCGGACAGCCCAGCCTGGACGAGGTGTTCCTCGCCCTCACCGACCGCAAGAACGCCGCCGCGGGCGGCACCCACCCGACGGACGCGAAGCAGGAGGCCGTGGCATGACCACCGCGACCAGCACCAGTACCACCAAGGACCGGCCGCAGGACGCGGAGGACACCTACACGCCGACCGCGGAGTCCTTGCAATCCGTGCTCGCCCCCGGGGAACGCCCGCCGCGGCCGAGCGCCCTGTCCGCCTCGCTCACCTTCGGCTGGCGGTCGATGCTGAAGATCAAGCACGTTCCCGAGCAGCTCTTCGACGTCACCGTCTTCCCGATCATGATGACGCTGATGTTCACCTACCTGTTCGGCGGCGCGCTCGCCGGGTCGACCGCGGAGTACCTCCAGTACCTGCTGCCGGGGATCATGGTGATGAGCGTCGTGATGACCACGATGTACACCGGCGTCGCGGTCAACACCGACATATCGAAGGGCATCTTCGACCGGTTCCGCACGCTGCCGGTGTGGCGGCCCGCGGCCATGGTCGGCTACCTGCTGGGCGACATGCTGCGCTACGCCCTGGCCTCGGTGGTGATCCTCGTCGTCGGCCTGATCCTGGGCTACCGGCCGGACGGCGGCGTGTTCGGCGTCACCGCCGCGATCCTGCTGCTGATCGGCTTCTCGTTCGCGTTCTCGTGGATCTGGACCATGTTCGGTCTGCTGCTGCGCTCGGAGAAGTCCGTGATGGGCGTCAGCATGATGGTCCTCTTCCCGCTGACCTTCCTGAGCAACATCCTCGTCGAGCCCGAGACGATGCCCGGCTGGCTCCAGGCGTTCGTCGACGTCAGCCCGGTCACGCACCTGGTGGCGGCGGCCCGCGGCCTCATGGACGGCAACACGGACACGGGCGAGATCGGCTGGGTGCTCGTGGCGAGCGCGGTGCTGATCGCCGTCTTCGGCACGCTGACCATGCGCCTTTACAACCGCAAGTGAGCCCGGCGGCGGCCACCGTGGCCCGTTCTCACGGGGGGAACGGGCCACGGTGCGCGGCGCCGCGGTGCCGTGGCCCGGCGCACCGCGGCCCGGCCGCCGGACGCTTATGCCTTTGTAATCGACTGCCTGATGTCATAAGGCCCATGAGGGTTCTGGTAGCCGAAGACCATGCCGTGCTGGCGCGTACCGTCGCCAGGGGACTGCGCCGGGCGTCGATGGCGGTCGACCTCGCCGCGACCGGCGACGAGGCCGAACGCATGTGCCTGCTGACCGACTACGACGTTCTCGTGCTCGACCGCGACCTCCCGGTGCTGACCGGGGACGAGGTGTGCCGAAGACTGCGAGAGCTGGAGAACCCGCCCCGCATCCTCATGCTGACCGCGGCCGGCGAGATCGCGGACAAGGTCTACGGACTCGAAGAACTCGGCGCCGACGACTACCTGGCGAAGCCCTTCGACTTCGCCGAGCTCGTCGCCCGCATCCAGGTCCTGTACCGCCGCGCCCCGAAAAGCCCGCCCGTGGTGCTGCGGCACGAGGGCATCCGGATGGACCGTACGCGCCGTGAAGTGCTCGTCCACGGGCGGCCGGTGGACCTCACGCCCAAGGAGTTCGCCGTTCTCCACGCGCTGCTGGCGTCCCGCGGTGGCCCCGTCCCCCACCGCGACCTCATACGAACCGTCTGGGACGAGAACCTCCCCCCGCGGACCAGCGCCGTCCGGGCCACCGTCAGCCGGCTGCGGGCAAAGCTGGGCGGCCCGGACACCATCGCCGCCGACACCGGTCGCGGGTACCGGCTCACGCCGTGAATCGGCGCCGCTGGTCCAAGCTCTCCTTCCGCACCCGGCTCGCCCTCGCGTTCGGCGGCCTGTTCCTGTTGTCGGGCACGGCACTGCTGGCGTTCGTCGTCGTCCTGGCCCGCTACGGGACCGCCTGGCAGACCTCCGGCATCGGCCTCGCCGAGAACGACGCACCGCCCACCGAGGAGATGGCGCCGACCGGCGTCGATCCCCCAGCGGGCGCAGGAGGCGAAACAGGCGTAGCGGAGACAACAGGCATAAAGGATATGCCGAACGAGATATCCATCCAGCTCGTCGACGACACCGTCCAGGCCGTTCAGGACACCGCGTTGCAGCAGATGCTCCTCTGGTCGAGCATCGGCCTGGCCTGCATGACCGTCCTGCTCGTCCTGACCGGCCGGTGGCTGGCGAGCCGCGCGCTCCGCCCCGTGGCCGCGGTCACCGACACGGCGCTGCGGATCAGCGGGACCAGCCTCGACAAACGACTCGACCTGACCGGCCCCGACGACGAACTGCACCACCTCGCCGACGCGTTCGACTCCATGCTGGACCGCCTCCAGCGCGCCTTCGACAGCCAGCGCCGCTTCGTGGCCAACGCCTCCCACGAACTGCGCACCCCGCTCGCCGCCCAGCGCGCGAGCATCGAAGTCGGCCTGGCCGACCCGCTCCCCGAGCACCTCGCCGAGACCCGCGACGACCTCCTCACCACCAACCGCGAAGCCGAACAGCTCATCGCCGCCCTGCTGCTCCTGGCGCGCAGCGAACGCGGGCTCGAGCACACGGAACAGGTCGATCTGGCGGCCACGGCCGACACGGCGACGACCAGACTGCGCCGGGTCGCGGAGGAGAAGGGGCTGACCCTGGACACCCGGTTCCGTGAACCGGCGCGGGTGACCGGCGATCCGGTCCTCATCCGCCACCTCGTCGCCAACCTGGTGAGCAACGCGCTCCAGTACAACCGCGAGGACGGCCGCGTCGACGTGACACTCCACGGCGACGCCCTCACCGTCACCAACACCGGCGAACCGATCGCCCCCGACCTCGTCGACGACCTCTTCGAGCCCTTCCGGCGCCTCGGCCAGGACCGCACCGGCACCACAGGACACGGACTCGGCCTGTCCATCGTCCGATCCATCGCCAGGGCACACGGGGCCGAACTGAGCGCGGCACCGGGCCCGGACGGCGGGCTCACGGTCGCCGTCCGCTTCGGCCGCGAGCCCGCGAGCCCGCGGTGACAAGCGCATAAGGAAACGGCGAACAGGACCGGTCGCACGCTTACCGTGCTGAACGCGGGCCCGGAGTTAGATGAAGTCACGGAACACGGCAAGGGGTTGTGTTCGCGGACGCAAGGAGAAACTCATGCGCAAGACCCGGATCAAGGGCATCGTGGCGGCGTCGATCGCGGCGCTGGGGCTGACCGCACTGGCCGTCACTTCGGCCAATGCCTCCGGTGGCGGCGGCGACGAGGACGTTCCCCCGCACGGGCCCACCGTCCCGGGCGACGGCCCGGTGGAGCTGCCGGAGAACGGGGTTGCGGTCGAGCGCAACGAGGACGGCAGCATGGACATCAGGGAGCTGACCGACGAAGAGGCCGAGGAGGGCGGGGACTGGCAGCCGGTCACGCCGCCGGCCGAGTAACCGCCGGAGCACGCAGCCGGCAAGGCGCACCCCCCTGTGGTGCGCCTCGCCGGTGGCCCTGCGCAGGTTGCCCGCACGTTGCCCGCCCGGTTCACGACCGGACGAGCACCGGGCCCAGCCGGGCGGTCACCCCGGGGAACCTCGGAGAACGTCTGCTCGGTGTCGCCGATCGTCCTCGCGCAGCCTGCCGCGACGCGTACGACGCCTGGCCGACCGCCATCGCCGACGGCCTGCGCGCCCCCGAGCGAGTACCGCGTGACGGTGCGGCTGGGCTCTCCTGCCCGGCCACCATGTCGGCGCCGGGAGAGGGCCGATGGCCAAGCTGAACGTCGCCCGCGTCATCACCGGCCGCGACCGGAACGACAGGACCCACCAGGCGCGCATCGGCATGCGGGGCAGGGCCCGGTACGTCGAATGCGACACCTGCGGCTACCGGAAGGCGGCGCCCATCGCCGCAGCACGCGCGGCGGACCGGCACCTGACCGGCCGCCACGGCGTGGGCCTGGACAGTGTGCGTCAGGAGCGTCCCGCCTCCGCCGCGGTGAGACCGCTGCTAGTGGTGGCGTTCATCGCGCTGTTGTTCGTCCTGATGTTTCTCAACGCGCCCTAGGCGTGCCGTTCATCGCCCGGTCCGGGGGCAGAGTGCGGCCCGTTCCCCGTGGGGAACGGGCCACGGGTGGGGGTCAGGCGCGGGAGATGCGCCAGTCGGCTACGTTGGCGGAGCGGTTGTAGTACGCGTTGGTGCACACGTCGTACTTGCCGCTGGCGGGGCCGTGGCCGTTGGTCTCCAGGAAACCGCCGTTGCCGCCGTAGACGTTCCACAGGTGAACGGTGTCCCCGATGTGGACGTTGGCGTCCTGCGGGGCGGAGGTCTGGGCGAAGATCCGCCACTCGGCGGTGCCCGTGCCGCGGTCGGCGCTCTTGGCGGTCTGGACGTCGTACTTGGCGCCGGCCTTCTTCTGCTCCGCGGTGGCGTGCCCGTTGGTGTCCAGGTAGCTGCCGGCCGAATAGAGGTTGCGCAGGGTGATCAGGTCTCCGCTGGCGACCGGCGTGCCGGCGGCCTTGCCGTCGGCCGAGGCGACCTCCCAAGTGCCGGTGCCCTGGCCACGGTTCGCGCTGTCGGCGGTGGAGACCCCGTAGACGCCGCCGGTGGCGGTGCTGTGGCCGTTGGTGTCGAGGTAGCCGCCGCCCCAGTTGCTGTATGCGTTTTGCAGGTGAATCCGGTCGCCGTACTTGAGTACTTCGGCCATGGAAGAGTCCCATTCTCTGATCGATGACGTATTGCCCCCCGACGCGGGCGGCCAGCCGATCCTTCAGGACCTTCGCCGCAGCAGGAGGGCTTTCAAGATCACGCACTCCGATCGAGTGAACCGCCTTCCTAGGTGGTGGGTAGCGGGATGGGCAGGTCTTCGGTGAGCGTGATGGTTCCGCCTGCGTGGTTGGTGAGGGTGAGGGTGGCGGGGTCGTTCATGCCGGGGCCGTCCTCGTCCTCGATCTCGTAGGTGAGGCTGCCCTGGAAGACGTCGAGGAAGTGCTCCTCGAAGGCGTCCTCTTCCCCGGCGCAGCCGGTGTCCGTTCTGATCACCTCGTCCACCAGCAGGGTGTCGCCGCTGAGCGTCACGTCGGAGCCGTAGCGGCATCCGTACTCGTCGAGGAACTCCTCGACGTCGGGCAGGTCCAGGTGGACGAGGGTCAGGCCCGGCGGCCGGGGGTGCTCGGTGCCGTCGACCGTGACCTGCTCCGGCAGCCAGCGCGAGTCCGTCAGCTGCTCCGCCCCGTCGGGGGTGCCGTTGCCGGTGCCGCCCTCGGTCCCGGTCCCGGTCCCGGGCTCGGGCTCGGGCCCGGTCTCGCAGCCGGCCAGGGCGGCCATGGCCGCGAGCGCAACCGCCACCACGGGGCGGAGTTGTCCATGTCTCATGCCGCTCAGACGTTCAACGGCCGCGGTAGGTTCGGGCGGTGAGGTCAGTGGACGCGTGGCCGGCAACGCAGAAGCTCGCGAGCCGGTCTGGCGGTCACGAGTTCGTCGGCGACGAGCCGTCCGACGGTGGGCGCCAGGGTGACGCCTGGGTGCATCACCGCGACGTAGACGGACCGATCGTGTGTCGCGTAGCCGATGAGCGGTCCGTGCGCGGGCATGGGGCGTCTGCCGGTGCGGTAGCCCAGCAGGCGGCACTCGTCGCTTCCACGGAAGGCCGTCCGCAGGCGCCGGAGAGCGTCCTGCGCGGCCCGTTCACGGAGCGCCGCTGGACCGTCAACGTGCGGCAGGACCAGCAGAAGCTCGCCGTCACGCACTTCCCGGACCTCCAGATCAGGGCGCGCCACGATGGTTCTGACCAGGCCGGGCGGTGCTGCGACCCGCGCGAGGGTGGCCGGAGAGGCAGCAACGGGCAGATCGGCCGGCAGCGGCTCGCAGAGCTGGGGGACGTTGGTTCCGGCAGTGAGCACGACGGTCGCGGCCGAGTGCGGCCCGGTTGCGGACAGCACTCCCTCGACGCGCTCTCCGGACAACTGCAAAGAGGTAACGGCGGTTTCGTAGCGTACGGTGGCGCCATGGGCCTCGGCCGCGGCCACCAACGCGCCGGTCAGCGCCGTCGCATCGACACCGGCGTCGCCGGGAACGTGGACGGCTTGATCCGGAGGGTGCCGGAGGTTGGGTTCCAGGGCGGTGATGTCACTTCGCCCGACGCGGAACTGTCCGGGCATCAGCCGTGACTCCTGATCCGGTCCGCCTCCCCAGTTCAGCGAGCCGGTCCGGCGGAGGGTGACGTCGGGCAGTTCGGCCTCCAAACGCTCGTAGTCCGCCAGAACGTACTCGCGCAAGTCCTGTGCTCCGCCGGGCCAATCGCCTCCGGAACCGCCGACCCAGGCGAACGAGTCCGCGGTAACCCCGGTGCCCGGCCCCGGCCCCTGTTCGAGCAGGGTGACCGGAACGCCTCGACGCGCCAAGTGGTAGGCCACTGAGGCACCGACGATCCCCGCACCGACCACGACAACGGCTGACATGAGGTCCTTTCCGCCGGCACAACGACCGCTCGGGCCGTGCTCCGGCCGCAGCGGCATAGTCGGCCCGCTGCCGAAAGCGGCGCAACGGAATTATGCGGCGCCTCGCCTTGCTCAACTGGCCTCGGTTCCCGGGAACGTCCGCGGCACATCGTCGCTGCGGAGAACGGTCGATTCCTCCGAAGGGTGATCAGCCCGGAACTGCTGGACATTGCATTGGAAAGGAACGGAAGAGGCGGGGAGGCACCGCACGTTGAAGCGGGAAGCCCTCGGACCGGGTCACCAGAGGAGCGCGGTGTCCATGTCCTGCTGCCAGTACGTCACCATCGCGGATTCGTCGATGACGACTTCGTCCTCGGGGAGGGGCGTGGCCACGCTCTCGGTGTCGTCGATGTGGAAGGAGACCTCCATGGACGTGGACCGCTGGGACCGCTTCCACTACGTCCGCGTCGCCGTCATCATCGCTGCCTTCGCCCTGCTGGCCGCCGCCCTCGCCCGAGCCTGAAGATCAGCGCGAGGGCGGCCCGCTCTCCCCGGTCGTCGGGGCGGAGCGGGCCGCGGGTCAGGGTGTGCCGTCGAGGATGCCTTGGCGGAACGCGTCCCATTCCTCCGCGGTGTAGCGGAGGGGAGCGCGGTGGGGGTTCTTGGAGTCGCGGATGGCGACGCCGCCGCCGGGGAGGTCGGTGATCTCCACGCAGTTCTCCGCGCCGTCGCTGCGGGGGGACTTGCGCCAGACGGCTTCAGTGAGATCGACGGCGTAGAGGTCGTCCTTGCGGGACGCGTTCATTTCCGGTTCCTTTCGATGAAGGTCTTGATCAGCTGCTGTGAATCGTCCACCGAGAGGGCGGCGGCGACGACCCGTTCGAAGGCGGTATCGAAAACTTTCACATCCTCGATGCCCTCCACGAAGTGGCCGCCGCGGATGTTCTCCAGCATGACCACGGTGGGCCAGGGGTGCGGGAAGCGCACGATCTGGAAGAGGCCGAGCATCCCCGGGTGCGGCGTCGCGGTCAGCGGCATCACCTGGATGGTGATGTTCGGCAGTTCGGTCATGTCCAGCAGGTGCTTGAGCTGCTGGCGCATCAGGAACGGCTGTCCGGCGGACCGCTGGTGCAGACCGGCCTCGTGGATCACCGCCCACAGTTTCAGCGGGGCGCCCTCCGGTCTGGTGGTGAGGATGGCCTGGCGCATCTTCCGGATCTCGGCAAGGGCCATAACCTCCTGCGGAGTGCGGGTGGTTGAGATGCCGGCGATGATCTCACGGGCGTACGGGCCGGTTTGCAGGAGTCCGGGGATGAGTCCAGGCGTGTAGATGTGGACGCTGTCGGCGTCGGTCTCCAGCGTCAGAAAGTCCTTGTAGCTGAGACCGACGGCGTCCCCGTACGCCTGCCACCAGCCCTGTTTTCCGGCGTCCTTGGACAGGCCCTCCAGTGCGGCGATCACCTCGGGGTCGGTGATGCCGTACTGGGCGAGGAGTTTGGCGACGTCCTGCGGCAGCAGGCGGGCCACGGCGGTTTCGATGCGGGACAGCTTGCTCTCGTCCCAGCCCATCGCGCGCGACGCCGTCAGCAAGGTGACCCCGGCCTCGTTGCGGTACTTCCGCAGGGCTCCGCCGAGTCGTCGCCTGCGCAATGTTGGGATGGCCCGAACATTCGGCATGGTGCTATTTCACACTCCTCCGGTGCTGGTTCAGAAGGTTTGGGTGCGCGGAAGTCCCCCGCGGGTGCGGCATGCGAGGTACGGGGTGACCATTCTTTTGCTTAAACCGCTGCCAAGCTTGCCCGTTGGCCTCCTGATGCCGCATTGTTCCTTCTCCAGCGCGTAGTTGCAGCCCGTTTCCGCGCGATCACCCGGAGTCGAACGCAATGTCCACGACCTTCCGCACGCCCCCACCGCCCGCCTGGCTCGTGCCGGGCGTTCGTGTCCGTGACGTCGCGACCGACGGCGTGGGCGTCGTCGTTCTGCTCCAGGACGCCACCGCGGAGGTCAGTACCCGCCGGATAAGGCGGCCCGTGCGCGCGCTGCTCCGGGCCGAGTGCTGGGGCGGGCCGCTGTGGTGGGCCCCGGTCGCCGACCTTGTCACCGTCTGAGAAGGACATCCGCTGATATGTCTGTTCGCAGTGTGAGGCCGCGTACTCTGCCCGTTCCGTATGCCGTCGTGTGGTCCGCAGAAAAGACGGCGGTGAGCGGTTCGTTGACCGTCCGGGCCGATCGGAGCGGTCTCGCCTACCGGGACGAGACGCCCGGTGACCGTGACGGCCGGAGTGTGCTGTGGGCCAGGATCGGGCGGGCGCCGGGGAAGGGCCGGCCCGACTTCCGCGCCCTGCACTCCGACCGCCAGCGGCACACCATGCTCAACAAGCTGTGCCAGGTCTGCGGCGGGCAGGCCAGCCGAACGGCCAAGGGGTGGCTGTTCCTGCTCCAGCGCCCCGACGACATGGCCGGATCACCGGACTGGCCCGAGGGGACGCTCTGCACCAAGCCGCCGGTCTGCCGCCCGTGCGCCGCGCTGGCCGTCCGCCACTGCCCGCACCTGACCGATCCGGTGACCGTCCGTTTCCGCAAGCCGCGGACCTGGGGCGTGTTCGGCGGGTTCTTCTCCCCGACCCCGGCCGGGGGCCTCGCGTCCCACCCCGACAGCTGCCTGCCCTACGGCGATCCCTACGCCCCCTGGTTCCTGGCCTCCCAGCTCGTCGTCGAACTCACCCGCTGCACCGTGGATTGAGCCCCGGGCGGCCATGTTCAACTGCTTCGCTCAACTTCTCTGCAATTGTGGGTCGTTGTTAGCTTCGCGGCATGAGTCTTCGCAGGAGATGTCTGACCGGAGCGATTGCGCTGGCGGCCGGGGGTACGCTCATCGGCGGTCCCGCGGTGGCCGATTCGGGCCGGGACGCCGATGTCGCCGATATCAAGGACCGTATCCTGGCCGTTCCGGGCGTGAGTCTGATCGAGGAGAAGCCGGGGCCGGACGGCGAGCGCTTCTTCCTCCTCAACTTCACGCAGCCCGTCGACCACCGCGACCCGGACGGCGAGACGTTCGAGCAGCGCATCTCGATCCTTCACACAGGCGAAGAGCGGCCGACGGTCTTCTGGACCAACGGCTACTACATCAACCCGAACCCGGCGGTCAGCGAGCCCACCCAGCTCCTCGGCGGCAACGAGGTCGGCATGGAGCACCGCTTCTTCGGCGAGTCCGTGCCCGACCCGGACGACTGGAGCACGCTGGACATCTGGCAGTCCGCCAACGACCAGCACCGCATCTACCAGGCGCTGGACGACATTTACGCCGAGGAGTGGATCTCCAGCGGGCGCAGCAGGGGCGGCATGGTCGCGACCTACTACCGTCACTTCTTCCCCGAGGACATGGCGGGGACCGTCGCCTACGTCGCGCCCAGCATCACGGACCGCGAAGACACCGAGCCCTACGACGAGTTCCTCAACACCGTCGGCACGCCCGAGTGCCGCGACGCCCTCGCGGCGCTGGAACGGGAGGCGCTGGAGCGCCGCGACGAGATGGTCGGCCTGCATGCGGCGTGGGCCGAGGAGACCGGCGCCACGTTCGAGACCGTCGGCAGCGTCGACGCCTCGTTCGAGTCGGGACCGAACCTGCTGCGCTGGCAGTTCTGGCAGGTCCACACGGAGGCCGACTGCGCGGACATCCCCGCGACGACCGCCACCTCCCAGGAGATCTACGACTACCTGACGGCGACGACCGGCTTCGCCTCCGACCAGGAACTCGCCCCGACGCAGCCGCACTACTACCACGCCGCCACGCAGCTCGGTAACCCGCTGTACTCCGTCGACCACATCGCGGACCTGGTGGAGTACCCCGAGCTGATGTACTCGGCCGCCTTCGTGCCGCCGAACGTCGAGCTGCCCGCGTTCGACAACAGCGCGGTCGTCGACGTCCACAACTGGGTCCGCGACGAGAGCGAGCGGATGCTGTACATCAACGGGGCCGACGACCCGTGGAGCGCGAAGCCGTTCGAGGCGGGTGCCGGCAGCGAGGAGACGTACGTCATGACGGCGCCCGACACCAACCACGTCGGCATCAGCATCGACCGGCTCACCGAGGACGACCGCGCCGTGGCCACGTCGTCGCTGCTGGAGTGGGCCGGGCTCGGCGGCGCGCAGCGCTGAATCCCTCCCCGTGCCGGTCGGACAGCTCAGGAAAGCGCCACGCAGACCTCGAAGACGTCCGGCCGGCCGGGTCGGGGCCCTCCTGGTCTGACGGAGGGAGCCGCCACGCGCCGAATCAAGCCCGCGTCGTCCCGCTGCGCAAGGCGACGACGGCCGCCGAGCCGCGCGGAGGTGAGCGGACGGGGACAGGCGGAGCCCCAGGCCGCCCCGAACCCCTGTGGCGGCACGTCGTCGGCGACGTGCCGCACCGCAGACGCCTGGTGCAGGGGCGGACCCTCAAGGACGTGGCCGAGGCGGCCAGGATTTCCATGCCCTGTCTGTCCGAGGTGGAAGCGCGGGCGCAAGGAGGCGTCCTCCGAGGTGCTCGCGGCGGCGGCCCGCGCCCTCGGTCTGCGCCTGGCCGACCTCCTCGCCCCGGCCCACGGCGAGTTGGCCGGGCCCGCCCGGGCGGCGAGGGCTGCTGACGGGGACCGCCACCGCGAGGTGCGCCTGGCCGCCTGACCGTGCCGTGGCCGCCCGGACGCGGCGCCGTGGCGGCGCCCCGCGGCGCGTTACGAGGGCGAGGCGCTGTTCCCGGTGGCGGAAAAGGGCTCGTCGAGCATGTCGCAGATCGCGGCGTCGATCAGGGCCGAGTTGGCCGTGGCGGCCTCGGCTTCCATGATGCCGAAGTTGGTGCTGGTCAGGACCGCGACGCTGCGTTGGCCCGTGTCGTCGGTGTAGATCTCGCTGGAGTAACCGGGCAGGCCGCCGGTGTGGCCCCAGACGGTGCCGCAGGAGGTGGTCTTGCGCATCAGGCCGAGGCCGTAGTCGCCGTCCTCGTCGGGGATGGGGACGGTGGTGCGCATCTGCTCCATCTGGGCCTCGGGCAGGAGTTCACCGGACATCAGCGCGGACAGGAAGCGTGTCCAGTCCTCGGCGGTGGAGACCATGCCGCCCGCCGCCCAGGACCAGCTCGGGTCGATGTCGGTGGTGTTCACGTTGTCGTGCGGCCGCTCGGGGCCGACGAAACCTATCCCCTCCGGCAGGTCCACAACCGGGGCGAGGATGTCCCTGAGACGTTCGTCGTCCGGCTCGTAGCCGGATGCGTGCGGCTTCTCCGGGTCCCAGCTGCCGCTTGTGGCCAGGAAGGAGTCGTTCATGCCGAGCGGGTCGGTGATCCGCTCCGCGATCAGCTCGGACAGGCTCTGCCCGGTGGCCCGCTCGAGGATCAGGCCGAGGGCCGTGTAGTTGGCGTTGCTGTAGTAGTGGCTCTCGCCAGGAGCGGTCGGGGGGTCCTGGGGCTGGGTGATCGCGAGCAGTTCCCCGGGCTGCCAGACGCGCTGCTCCTGCCCGGTGAGGGAGGGCAGGAAGTCCGGGGTCAGCAGGTAGTCGTCCAAGCCGCTGGTGTGGTTGAGGAGCATCTCGACGGTGATGTCCTGGCCGCCCGGCACCAGTCCCGGCAGCCACCTCTCCACCGGGTCGTCCAGGCCGAGCCTGTGCTCGGCGACCAGTTGGAGAATGAGTGTGGCGGTGACCGACTTGGTATTGGAGCCGACCCTGAACTGATCGGTCGCGGCCAGATCATGATCGTCCTTGGTCCACTCGGCCTGGCGTGCGAGCTCCACCAGCCGGCCGTCGCCCTGCTCGACCCGGACTATCACGCCCAAGGAGCCTGTGTCCGCTGCGGTCTGTGCAAGCTCGGCCAGCCGTTTGTCCGGCGCGGGGGCGGGGCTCGCCTCCGCCTCCGCGCAGCCGATCAGGAGCCCGCTCAGGCCGGTCGCTAACGTCAGCGCCAGGGCGGTACGCAGGGGCCTGCGGCTCGTCGTCACGGGAGAGAACAAGGTGGTACTCCTTTGGGAACTTGCGTTCTGGGCCGCCTGGTTGGTGGCGGTTGTCCACGTTAGGGCCAGGCGCGTTCGCGAGAGGAGCCGTTCAGGCCCCCAGGCGGCCGGGGGGTTAAGCCCATCAGGGCCCGGTCGACACGTTGACAAATGGAGCGGGCTGTCGTCGCGGCCGCCCAGGGGGCGATGGCCAACGTGGGCCCCCATTTATGTTGCCAGCCACGCAAATGGCGTATACGTTTATGTGGCTGGCCACATAAATCGGCCCCGGCGGGCCGGTCTCCGCGCGGCCGGCTGCCCCGGACCGTCCTCTACCGCCGAGGAGAACCACATGACCCTGGCCTATCTGGCGCAGCGCGAGCAGCAGCAGAAGCTCGAATGGCTCGACGGAGGCACGTTCTCCGTGCTGCTCGGCAAGGACGCCACCGAAGGGAAGCTGACCGTGGGCCGGTTCGACGTCCCCCGGGGCGAGGCACCGCCGTTCCATCTGCACACGCGCGAGGACGAGGTGTTCCTGCTCGTCAAGGGCACCGCCGTGGTGTGGTGCGGCGAGGAGGAACACGAGTTGGGTGAGGGAGGGATCGTCTACCTGCCGCGCGGCATCCCGCACTCCTACCGCATCACCTCCGAGCGCGCGGACCTCCTCATGATCGCCACGCCCGGCGGCATTGAGGGCATGTTCCGCCACGCCGGACGGGACCTCGCCACGCCGCGTCCCGAAGACTTCGAAATCTCCCCGTCCCTGCTGGCGGAGGCCGCCGGGCTGTACGGCAACATCGTCGTCGGCCCGCCGCGATGACGGGCAGCACGGCTCGCACGGCGGGCGGCTCTCCCCGACCCAGGTCTTCTTCCGCGGCGGCGGCACTTCGGTCCCCCGCCCACGCACCCCGAGGAACATGAGCGATGAACGATCCCGGACCTCCGGTGCCGAGCTCCGCCCGCGAGGGACGCCTGAGCCACGCGGTCTTCCAACTCGCCCGAGCTCACCGGAGCCGGGCCGCCGCCATGCTCCGCGCCATGGATCTCCATCCGGGGCAGGAACTGCTGCTGATGCAGCTCTTGGACAAGGACGGCCAGACCCAGTCCGAACTCCTCGCCGGCGTCGGCCTGGACCACTCCACCGTCTCCAAGTCCCTGCGCCGGATGCAGGACGCCGGGCTGCTCACCCGCGAACCGGCAGAGCACGACCGGCGCGCGGTGGTCGTTCGGCTCACCGACAAGGGCCGCGCCCTACGGGAGCCCCTCACGGCGATGTGGCGAACGCTGGAGGAAGCATCCGTGCGGGATCTGAGCCCGGAGGAGGTCGAAGCGTTCATCGGCATCGCCCGCCGGATCGAGGTGGCGGTCGGCGACCGCGACCGCCCGTCACCGTCGTAGCCCGGCACCCCTCGCCGCGTTGCCGCATCGCCCGAGCAGGCCCTTTGCGAGGCCGATCCGGCGGATGCCGCCGCGGCCGAGCCGGCGGAGAACCGGAGCCTCCCGGGCCGGGGCGCGCGCGGTCCGGGCGTGCGTGGGCGCGGCCGGGTACCCGAGTTTGACGGCATGACAGCATCGGCCCCGGCGACGCGCCACACGGAAGGACCGCGCCGGTCGGTCACGAGCCGACGGGAACGCGGCCGGATCAACTCCGCGATGTCCGCGGTCAGCTCGTAGGGACCGTCATCACCGTCACTCAAGTCACCGCTCCCGGCCGTGGATTCGCCGCCTACAGCCGGAAGTGGGCTTCCTCGCCCGGGGGCGGGTGGTAGGTGCATACCGTGCCGGTGGAGACGGTTGCGCGGAGGTGGGCGGCCAGTTCGGGGTGGTGGGTGTCGAGGCGGCGCAGGGTGTCGCGGATGCGGGCGGTGACCGTCTTCCTGGCCCGTTCCGCCTCGTCGCCGAGCCGCCTGCTGCGCCCGCCGAGGCCCGCGGCGGCGCGCAACTCGTCCAGCAGCGCGGCTCGTTCGCGGTCGAGCTCGGCCGCCTTCGCCGGGTCGCCGCGCCCGGCCGCCCGGTCGATCTCGTCGTCCAGCCGGTCAAGACGCTGCCGGTAGCGCGCCTTCGCCTCGTCGTCGAGCACCGGATCGCCGCCGAACACCTGCACCTCGCCGGACGGGTCGAGCAGCCGGCCGGCGGCGATGTCCTGCCCCGCCTGCCCGATCAGGTGGCGCAGGTCCCGCAGCCCCTTCGCGTCCGGCAGGTGAACGGTGCGCCCGGCGTAACGGAGCGTCCACACCCGCCCGTCGAAGCGGAACTCGTTCCGCTCCGGCGCCGCGGCCCGCGGCTCCGACAGCGCCGCCGCGGCCTGCTCCGCCACGTTCCGCAGGCCGAGGTCCGCCGCCTCCTCCGCCGTCTCGCGCAGCAGCACCCGCGCCGCTTCCGCGTCGCCCGCGCCGCCGCGGCCGAGCAGCGCGCGGGCCAGGTGCAGCCGCGCCCGCGCCGCCCAGGGGCGGGCCAGCAGCCGGTCGGCCGACCTGGCCGCCTCGGTGAACGCCCCGACCGCATCGTCCCAGCGTTCCTCGGCGAGGTCCAGCAGGCCCGACCACAGCAGGAACGGGCCGCTGATGTCGAACCCGAACATCGACACCGCCCACTGCCCGGCCAGCGGCGCGAGCTTCGCCCTGGCCGCGGCGATCAGCTCCGGGTCGCGGGACAGGGCGGCGGCCTGCGCCTGGAAGCGCAGCCACAGCGCCTCGACATGCCGCGGGTAGCACGCGGCCCGCGCCGTGTCGAAGTGCCGCATCGTGGCGGCCACTTGACCCTGCTCGGCCGCGTCGATGCCCGCGACCAGCTCCGGGTGCGGGTGTCCCTTCGCGCCCGAACTCACCTGTTGTTCCGCCAGCTCCGCGAACCGGCCCTGCTCCTGGAGCAGCGCCCAGCACATGTGGTTGCGGAAGAGCGCGAGCTCCTCGCGGTCGTCGTGGCGCATCAGATCCGCCAGCCGGGCCCGCGCCTCCTCCGCCTCGGCGAACCGGCCCTGGAAGGTGGCGAGGATGGTCCGGTCGATGGCCGCCGACAGGTGGTAGCGCGGCCGGTCCATGCGTTCCACGGAGGCCAGGAACGCGTCGAACTGCTCCAGGTAGCGCGGATCGCCCTGCTCAAGGAGCGCGACCCAGCCGAGCGCCGTCGCGAAGTGCTCCAGGTCCGCGTTGCCGCGGCGGCGCGCCATTTCGGCCATCTCGGCGGTCAGCGCCTCGCGTTCGGCCGCGGTGCCAGGACCCCAGATGGTGTCGTGCCGCGCCCACAGGCTGAACGAGAGGGCGTCCTCGTCCTGCCCGCGCCGTGCCAGCACGGCGGAACGGATGCTCAGCTCGCGGGCGATCCGCTCCAGCGTGTCCGGGTCCTCGCCCGCGGGCAGCGGTCTGCCCTGCGGTTCGCCGATCAGCCGCCGGTGGGCGTGCTGGAGGAGCTCCGTGTTCAGCCGGCCGAGCCGGGTGCGGAAGATCGGGCCGTTCGACTGGTACATCGACAGCGCGACCCGGGCCATCAGCTCCGGATCGTCCAGGCGGCGGGCCTCGTCGGCCACCTGCTCGTAGACGTCGGTCGCGTGCACGGGGCCGCCGGCGTGGCCGAGCTGGCCGGCGAGGTCGAGCCCGGCCAGGATGCGGCGGCGAGGGCCGACCGCGGCGGCCAGCTCGAACGCCTTGCGGCTGTGGCCGATCGACTCCTCGAACGCCATCCGGCCCCTGGCCTCCTCGGCGGCGGACCGCAGCAGCTCCACGGCGAGTGCGGCATCCAGCTCGCCGCCCGCCAGGTGCGCGTGCCGGGCCAGGTCCGCCGGGGGCACGCGGTCGGCCAGCTCGGGCGCGCCGTCGAGCGCGCGGACGACGGCGGCGTGCCGGCGCCGCTGCTCGGCCTCGTCCAGCGAGTCGTACAGCGTCTCGCGGACCAGATCGTGCGCGAACGCGAAGCGTCCTGAGGGGCGTTGCTCGACGAGGCGGGCCACGGCCGCGTGGGCGAGGAGCCGGTCGACCTCGGCCACGGGCGCGGCGGCGGTGGCCGCGAGCACCTGCCGGTGGAACTCCCGGCCCAGCACCGCGGCGCCGGTGAGGAGGGCGACGACGTGCTCCGGCAGCAGCCCGAGCCGCCGCCGCACCGCCTCCCGCACCCCGGGCGGGATGCCGCCGACCCCGCCGCCGCCGTGCCACAGCCGGGCGGTCTGCTCGACGAAGAACGGGTTGCCGCCGGTGCGCCGGTGCACCTGGGCGACCAGTCCCTGGCCCGGGTCCCGGCCCGCGGTGCGGGCCATGAGCGCGCCGACCTCGTCCGCGTTCAGACCGGCGAGCGCCAGCGTCGTCGCCTTGGCGACCAGCGGCATCATCAGCGCGTGCAGCGGGTGTTCCGGCGGTGCGACCTCCGTGTCGCGGTAGGTGCAGATCAGCAGCAGCCGTTCGAACCACGTGTGCTGGACCGCGAACTGGAGCAGCCGCAGGGACGCCGTGTCGGCCCAGTGCAGGTCTTCGAGAACGATCACCACCGGCCGGTGCTGCGAGGCGGTGACCAGGGCCGTCGTCACCGCGTCGTGGAGGCCGAAGCTCTCGGCGGCGCCCGCGCCGCCCGTTCCGGCGAGCAGGATCGCCAGGTCGGGGCCCGCGGCCTCCTCGGCCGCCGCCCACTCCCGCGGTGCCGCCGCGCGCCGCAGCCCGCGGATCACCTGCACCCACGGCCAGTAGCCGGGCGCGTTCTCCGCGTGCCAGCACGAGCCGCCGAGCACGAGGGCGCCCCGGGCCCTGGCCTCCTCGGCCGCGCCGGTCACCAGCGCGGTCTTGCCGATGCCCGCCTCGCCGGCGACCAGCACGAGACCGCCGTGACTCGCCACGGCCCTGGCGATCTGAGAGCGGAGCACGCCGGCCGCGTGCTCCCGCCCGAGCAGGTCGTCGAACACGTGTGCCCCTGAAGGTCCGCTGTCCGGTAGTCCGGTAGTCCGGTAGTCCGGTATGAGCATGGCACAACGCGGCCCTCGCGCCGCCGGGCGCTACCTGGGGGTGGAGCCGCGGACGGTCAGGTTGGCGAGCAGGTGCCGGGTCGCCTCGGTCACCGCGTCCACCGCCTCGTCGAACACCTCGCGGTTGTGCGCGGCGGGCGCGCGGAATCCCGACACCTTGCGCACGTACTGGAGCGCGGCGGCGCGGATGTCGTCGTCACTGACCTCGGGCGTCGCCGGCGGGCGGAGCGTCTTGATGCTTCGGCACATGCCTCCAGTGTGCACCCGTCCCGAAGCCCCATCCGGACGCAATAGTCCACACGCGGCCCGGCATCGTCCACAGGTCCCGGCCTAGCATCGAGGCCACGCCGAAGCCGGCCGGCACCGGTCTCTCTCCCCCCACACCCCCCACACCCCCCACACCGGACGGAGAATCCCATGCGCAGGACGAGCGCACGATTCAAGCTGGCCAGCGCCGTGGCCGTCACGGCCGCCGCGGCCACCTTCGGCGGCATCACCGCCGCCGGCGCGGCCGAGCCCGCCGCCGAGAACGACATACTCGCCGTCGGCACGCCCACGGGCTTCGGCGCCGCGACCACCGGCGGCGCCGGCGGCGACACGGTCACCGTGTCCGACGCCGACGCGTTCATCGAGGCCGCGTCGAGCGACGGGCCGCTCCAGATCGAGGTGGACGGCACCATTCAGCTCGACGACATGGCCGACGTGTCGTCGGACAAGACCATCATCGGCGTCGGCTCCGGCAGCGGCTTCGACGGCAGCGGCCTGCACGTCGCCGACGCCGACAACGTGATCATCCAGAACCTGGTGTTCGCCAACTCGAACGACGACGGCATCAACGTCCAGTACTCGACGAACGTCTGGATCGACCACAACGACTTCACCAACCCGAACGACGGCGCCCTGGACATCAAGCGCGCGTCGACCGACATCACCGTGTCGTGGAACCACACCTACGACTCGGACAAGAACATGCTCCTCGGGCACGACGACGACAACGCCTCCGAGGACGTCGGCCGGCTGAACGTCACGTACCACCACAACTGGTTCGACGGCGTCAACCAGCGGAACCCGCGCGTCCGCTTCGGCGACCCGGTGCACGTGTACAACAACTACTACAACGACATCGGCAGCTACGGTGTCGCGTCCACCGAGGACGCCGGGGTGCTCGTCGAGGCCAACTACTTCGAGAACACCGACGACCCGTACCACCTCGGCGAGGGCGACTCGGGTCCCGGCAGCCTGGTGGCCGTCGACAACCACTACGAGAGCTCCAGCGAGGGCGAGACCGGCGGCTCCGTCTCCGACATCCCCTACAGCTACACCCCGGACGCGGCGACTGACGTCAAGTCCATCGTGACCGGCGGCGCGGGCGTCGGGAACATCTGACCCGGCACGCCAGAGCCGAGGGCCGGCGCCGCGGCACTGCCGCGACGCCGGCTCTTGTCGCCGCGCCGCACCGCCGCTATCGTCCACGCCACCCCCGGCGTCGTGCGAGGAGCGAGGCGGCCCCCATGGCGGAACGCGGGCCAGGCCAGGAACGGCGGCTCACGGTCGGCCTGGTCACGGCCAACATCCACCTGGGCGTTGGCGCCACCCTGTGGTCCGGGGTGCTCGACGCCGCGGAACGCGAGGACGTCAACGTCGTCTGCTTCCCCGGCAACGCCCTGCGCCCCGGCGGCGGCGACCCGCGCAACGCCGTGTACGACCTCATCGACGCCGCCCGCCTCGACGGCGCCATCTGCTGGTCCTCCACCCTCGGCGTGCCCGCGGCCGACGAGGACGCCGACCCCGGCGGGGCCGCCGCCCGCCTCGCCCGCCGTCTCGGCGGGCTCCGCCACGTCGTCAGCCTCAACCGCGTCCTCACCGGCCACGAAACGCTGCGCCTCGACTCCTACGCCGGGATGCGCGACGCCGTCGGCCACCTCGTCGAACACCACGGCCGCCGCCGCCTCGCCTGCCTGCGCGGCCCGCTCGCCAACCCGGTCTCCCGCGACCGGTTCCGCGCCTACGCCGACGCCCTCACGCGCTACCGCCTGCCGCGTGACCACTCCCTCGTCTCCGCCTCCCTCGACTACGCCGCGGGCGCGGGCGCCACCGCCATGGGCGTTCTGCTCGACGTGCGCGGGCTGCGCCCAGGACGCGACTTCGACGCCGTCGTCGCGTGCAGCGACGTGCTCGCCGCGGACGCGCTGCGCTTCCTCGCCGGGCGCGGCATCCGCGTCCCCGACGACATCGCGGTGATCGGCTTCAACGACTCGCTCGAGGCGCGGATCAGCGACCCGCCGCTGACCTCGGTCTCGCTGCCGTTCGCGGAGCTCGGCTCCCTCGCCGTGGACACCCTCCTCGCCCGGCTGCGCGGCAACGCCCCGCCCGCGCGCCGCGTCGTGCCGGGCACGCTCGTCACGCGCCGCTCGTGCGGCTGCCACTCGCCGCTGGTCAGCCAGGGCGAGGAGGACGCGCCGCCGCCGGAGGGGCCGCCGCTGGCGGCGGACCTGGCCGCCGCGCTGACGCGGCCGGGCGCCGCGTTCCTCAACGCGATGGAACGGCACATCGCCGACCACGTGCACACGTTCGAGGACGCCGCCGCCCTCGACCGCGCCCTGCTCCGGGAGCGCGCGGGCGCGGACTCCGGCGCCGACCCCGGAGCGGACTCCGGGGCGCGGTCGGCCGTTCGCATCGAACGGCTGCTCGGGCAGGCGAGGCTGATGGTGGCGGACAAGTCCCACCGGCTGCTCGAATACGAGCGCTGGACCAACGAGCAGCAGGACCGCAGGCTGCGCGAACTGGCCACCGCGCTGACGGCCGTGACCGACACCGCGGGCCTCACCGACGCGCTCGACCGGCACCTGCCGGCGCTCGGCGTCCCCGGCTGCCGCCTGGCCATCGCCGGCGAGGAGCCGCCCGCCGGGCGGGCGGCGGGCGGGCTGCTGCCCGCGGACCACCGGTTCACCGCCGTTCTCGAACCCCTGCACCTCGGCGAAGAACGCCTCGGCCACGCCGTCTTCGACGCCGGCCCGCGGGAGGGTGCCGCCCGCAACGGCGCCCTGTACCGCGCGCTCGGCGACCAGATCAGCGCCGCCCTGGGCGGGGTGCGGCTGTTCACCGAGGTGCGGCGCGCCCGTGACGCGGCCGAGCGGGCCAGCCGCTTCAAGACGAGGCTGCTGGACAACGCCACCGACGAACTGCGCACCCCCGTTGAGGCGATCCTCGCGCACACCCGGCCCGGCGACGCCGCCCACGAGGACGCGGGCCGGCTGCTGCGGCTCATCGACGACCTGCTCGACCTGTCCCGCTCCGAGATCGACGCGCTGGCCCTGCGCCGCCGCCTGACCGACCCGCGCCCGCTGCTCGCCGAGGCGCTGCGGGCCGCGGGCAGCGGCGGGCGGCCGCACCTGCCGCGCCGCCTGCCCGCCGTCCTCGCCGACGCGGGGCGGCTGCGGCAGATCCTGCACAACCTGCTGACCGTCGCGGCCGGGGAACGCACCAGGCTCACCGTCCGAGTGGGGCCGGCCCGGCTCACCGTCCTGGTCACCAGCCCCGACTTGGCGCTCCCGGCCGCGGAGGACGACCAGCTGTTCCACCCGTTCGCGACCGGCGCGCCCGGCACCCGGCTCGGCCTGGCCATCGCCCGCCGCCTCGCCGTTCTGCACGGCGGCACCCTCGCCCCGCACCGCGGCCCGGGCGGCAGCGGCTTCCACCTCACGCTGCCGCTGCCCACCCCGGCCGAGCCGCCCGCGCCCCGCCCGGCGGGCCGCACGCTGCTGGTGGCCGCGGACGGCGCCGTGCCCGCCGAGTTCGCCGCCCTGGCCCGGGACCACGGGCTCGACCTGCACCGGCTGCACCCGGACGACGACCTGGCCGCGCTGCTCGCGCCGCCAGGACCGGCGGCCGTGGCCTGGGATACCGGGCACGCGACGGCGCACGAGTGGTCGGCCGTCCGCCGCCTCCACGACCATCCGGCGCTGCGGCACACCCCGTTCCTGCTGTACGGCGAGGCCGCGGGCGAGGCGCTCGACCATGCGCTGGGCGCGCTGAAGCCCTCGGGCCTCGGCGTGCCCGTGGTGGTCGCGGACGGCTCAGCGGCCCGGCGCGAGGAGTTCCGCAGGCTGCTGCCCGAGCACCAGGTCAGGGCCGCGGCCGACGGAACGGCGGCGCTCGCGCTGATCGCGGAGGAGGCGCCGGGGTTGCTGATCGTCAACCGGGCGCTGCCGGACATGGACGGCTTCGACCTCGTCGAACGGCTGCCGGGCACGCCCGCGCTGATGATCGGCGACCAGGGCTTCACGGCGGCGGACGCCCGCCGCGCCGACCCGCACCCGGGTCTCGTGCTGCTCGGCCGCGACATCCTCACCGGCCCGGAACTGGTCCGGCTGCTCGCCGCTATGACGGCCCGCGCGCCGCGCGCGGCCGATCCGGCGCCGGTGCGCCACGCCCTGGCCTGCATCGAGCAGCACTACCGGCACCGCCTGACGCGCTGGCAGATCGCGCAGGCCGCGGGCGTCAGCGAGGACCACCTCGGGCGCCTCTTCCACCGCGAGATCGGCGTGACGCTCTGGGAGTACCTGACGCGCCTGCGCATCAGGCAGGCGAAAGAACGCCTCCAGCGCAGCGACGACAGCGTGCAGACGGTGGCCAGGGCCGTCGGCTTCCACGACCGCGCCTACTTCAGCCGCGTGTTCCGGCGGCTGACCGGCGTGGCCCCGCACGCCTACCGCGACGCGTCCTGAAGCTCCGGGGCCGGCCGATGAGTTCCGTCCGCCGCCGCGGTCCACCTTCCGAGGAAGTGTGTCAACGGGAGGGACGTCACCATGGAAGCCACCGCGGTCTCGGCGGACGGCACCGGCATCGCCATCACCAGGACGGGCAGCGGGCCGCCCGTCGTGCTGGTCGACGGGGCGATGTGCCATCGGGAGTTCGGCCCCTCGGCGGATCTGGCCGCGCGGCTCGCGCCGGATTTCACCGTGCACGCCTACGACCGGCGCGGACGCGGCGGCAGTGGGGACAGCGCGCCGTACGCGGTGGAGCGCGAGGTCGACGACCTGCGGGCGGTGATCGCCGCGGCGGGCGGCTCCGCCTGCGTCTACGGCGTCTCCTCCGGCGGCATCCTCGCGCTTGAGGCCGCGGCGCGCGGGGCGGCGATCGACCGGCTCGCGGTGTTCGAGCCGCCGCTGCCGGGTCCCGGGCTCGCGGGGGACGCCGCTGCCGAGCTGGCGCCGCGGCTGGCCGCGCTGGTCGCCGACGACCGGCGCGGCGAGGCCGTCGAGCTGTTCCAGACCTCGATCGGGGTGCCGCAGGAAATGGTGACGTCGATGCGCGGGGCGCCGTTCCGGCCGGGGCTCGAAGCCATCGCGCACACCCTCGTCTACGACCTGACGGTGACCGGTGCGGCCCTCCCCGGCCGGTACGCGTCGGTCGCGGCTCCGGCGCTCGTGCTGCGCAGCGAGGACACCAGCGCGGGCCTCGCGGCCTCGGCGCGCGCCCTGGCGGAGGCCGTGCCGGGCGCGCTGCTCCGGGCGCTGCCGGGGCATTTCCACGAGGTGGCGCCGGAGGAGCTGGCCCCGGTGATCGCCGCGTTCTTCAAGGGCTGAGGGCGCCGCCCGGCGGGATGTTGTGGTTGACGCGGAAGACGTTCGCCGGATCGTAGGTGCGCTTCAGCTCGGTCAGCCGCGCGAAGTCGCCCGGGTCGAACGCGGCGGACAGCCGGGACGCCTCGGTCTCGCCGCTGCCGAGGAAGTTGACGAACGAGCCGCCGCCGCTCCAGGGCCGCATCGACACGTGCAGCCGGTCGGGCGCGTCGCCCGCGGCCGGGTCGGCCCCGGTGTACAGGGAGAACGCGGCCGAGCGGTGCCCGACCGCGTTGGGCACGCGGGGCGGGCGGGCGTAGGCCCCGCCGAAGTGGCGCAGTTCGGTGACGAACGGCGCCCGCGCAGCCGGCCCGGCGGTGGCCAGCAGGGTGTCGACGGCGGCCGGGGGCAGGCCGGTCAGCAGGGTGCCGCGGTCGTGGGCGGCGGCGGACGCGGTCGGCTCGTGGTGGATGGCGCCGACGTCCCGGTAGGGCATGTCCGAGACGGTGTCGAGCAGCGGGGTCCCGACGGCGCGCAGCGGCGCGACGAGGGGTTCGCCCTCGGCGGGCGGCCCGGACCAGGCGATGCGCAGGTGCGTCACGTGGTGGCCGCGCAGCGGGCCCGGTACCTCGGGCACGTCCGGGTAGGCCATCAGCAGTACGGAGGAGGCCATCTCCTCGGGCAGGTCCCGCGTCCACTCGGCCCAGGCGTGCAGCGCGTCGGCGCACAGCTCGGCCGGGAAGTACAGGCCGCCGCCGTAGAGGCGGGCGACGGGGAACAGCGCGATCTCCATGGCGGTGACCACGCCGAAGTTCCCCTTGCCCGCGCCGCGCAGGGCCCAGAACAGCGAGGGGCAGGTGTCGGCGGTCACCGTTCTGGGGGTGCCGTCCGCGGGCACGAGGTCGAGGCTGCGCACGTGGTCCGCGGCGTAGCCGTAGCGGCGGCCGAGGAGTCCCGCGCCGCCGCCGAGCGTGTAGCCGACGGCGCCGACGTGCGGGCTCGACCCGTTCAGCGGCGCCAGGCCGTAGGGCGCGGCGGCCTCGATGACGTGGTGCCAGCGCGCGCCGGCGCCCACGCGGGCCGTGCGGGCGCCCGGATCGACGGTGACGCCGGTCATCCGGCCCGTGGTGATCAGCACCGCGTCCTGGCCCGCCGGTACGGAGGGCCCGTGACCCGTGGCGAGGACGCCGATGCCGAGGCCGCGGTCGGCCGCCCGGCGGACGGCACCGACGATGTCCTCGGAGCTGCCCGCGCCGACGACGTAGGCGGGGCGGTGGTCGACGGCGAGGTTGAAGCCCGTGCGTTCGGCGTCGTAGCCCTCGTCGCCGGGGCGGAAGACATGTCCGGTCGGTCCCGTTTCGCTCACCCTCGTCAAGCTAGCCGCGGCGGCCGGACGCGGTCTTGTACGAAACGGCCGCGGACGGGGGAGCGCGTCAGCCGCGCGCCAGGCCGTCGATCATGAAAGTGAGCAGCCGGTCGGCCTGTGCGGGCGGCACCTGGTCGCGCAGCCAGGCCGCGGCGCTGATCAGGGCGAACACGTCGTCGGCCGTCGTGTCGGCGCGGATCTCGCCCGCCGCGGCGGCGCGGGCGACGAGGTGCTGCCCCGCCTCGCTCATGCGCCGGCAGGCCGCGTTCAGCTCCGAGGTCTCGTCGTCGAGGCTGCCGAGCAGCTGGGCGGCCAGCCCGCGGTAGGTCGCGGCGTGCTCGGTCACGGCGGTGATCCACTCGGCGAGGGCCGCCCCGGTCCCGTCGGCGTCGCGCAGCCGGTCGCCGAGCCGGAAGACCGCGTCCTGGCGATCCCGCAGCAGCGCTCCGAGCAGGGCTCTGCGGGTGGGGAAGTGGCCGTAGAGGGTGCCGATGGCGACGCCCGCGCGGCGGGCGACGGCTTCGAGCGAGGCGTCGGAGCCCTGCTCGCGGAACACGGCCTCGGCCTCGGCGAGCAGGCGGTCGCGGTTGCGGCGGGCATCGGCGCGCATGGGGCTGCCTCCCGGGGCGGGGCGGATAAGTCGAGGCTGCCTCGATATGGTGCTTGTTGTCGAGGCAGTCTCAGATTAACCGGAGGGCGTGCGCAGTGATCTTGGTGACGGGGGCCACCGGCTCCATCGGCAGGCATCTGGTGCGGCACCTGGCCGCCGCGGGCGCGGACTTCGCGGCCCTGGTGCGGACGGCGGCGAAGGGCGAAGCGCTCGGCTGCCGCTACGTCGTCGGCGACTTCGACGACCCCGGCTCACTGGCCGCCGCGTTCGCGCGGCTCGGGCCCGTGGACCGGCTGCTCCTGAACAGCACGGGCGCCGTGCCGGTACCCGACGGGGCGCCGCAGCCCATGGTCCGCAGGCAGAACGGCGCGATCGACGCCGCCCGCGCGGCCGGCGTCGGCCGCGTCGTGAAGATCTCGGCACTCGGCCCCCGGCCCGGCGGGAAGCTGTCGCTCGGCGCGCACTGGGAGATCGAACGGCACCTGAAGGCGTCCGGCGTGCCCTGGTCGATCCTGCGGCCGAGCGGCTTCATGCAGAACTTCACGACCGGGGACGGCGGCTACGTCCGGGACGGCGCGCTGGTCGGGACGTTCGGTGCGGGCCGGGTGGCCTACGTCGACGCGGCCGATGTCGCGGCGTGCGCCGCCGTCCTGCTGACGGGGCGGCGCGGCGCCGGCGAGACGCACGTGCTGACCGGGCGCGAGGCCCTGACCCACCGGGAGATCGCCGCGAAGCTCGGGCTCGGCTTCCGCGACGTCCCGGCGGCGGAGGCGGCGGCCGGGCTGCGGGCGCGAGGGCTGCCCGCGGGGTTCGTGGCCGATCTGGTGTGGCTGTGGGAGGACATGGCCGCGGGCGGCCTGTCCGAGGTGACCGGTGCGGTCGCGGAGCTGACCGGACGCGAGCCGCGCACCTTCGACGCGTGGCTGGCCGCCGGGCGAGAGTGAGTAGTGAACAGTTTGTTTACATCAACCTGTTGACAACGGAGTGTGTGCGGCGGCACGGTGGGGGTATGGACCGCAACGAGAGCCCCGCGCCGGGCGCCGACCCGTTCACACCCCCCGACCCGGACGAGGCGCGGGCGCACCGCGTGTACGCATCGCTGTTCCGCATTGCCGAGCGGCACGCCACCACCGGCGAGCAGCGCGCGCGGCAGGTGCACCCGTACACGCTCGCGCCGCACGAGGCCATCAGGCTGGTGTCGTTCCTGCTCAGCGGCGCCGCCGCGCTCGACGACGGCGAGCCGGAGATCGACCGGGCGGACATCACCGCCGCGCTGACGCTGGTGCCGCGGGCCCGCGGCGAGATGGACGAGCTGGAGGCCGGACTGCTCACCATGGCCAGGGGCCGCGGCCTGACCTGGCAGGAGATCGCGTTCGGTCTCGGCCTGGGCACCCCGCAGGCCGCGCGCCAGCGCTACGCCCGGCTCGCCGGCCGCGTCCCCGAGGAGTGAGCGCCGAGGTCCTGTCGTTTGGATCTTCGTGGATCAGGTCGCGTTGTCAGATGCGGTGCTCCCCCAGGCCCTTGGGGGCCTGGGAGGTGCCCCCATGACGGAGGATCGCAGCTCGTACGTGGGGGTACCTCCCTGGGGGCGCCTCCCAGACGAAGTCTGGGGTGGGGGCACCTCCCAGACGAAGTCTGGGGGAGGAGTCTGGGGGACGTACTTGCGCGATGCGACAACGCAGCGTGGGGGCACCTCCCAGCCGCCAGGCTGGGGGAGTGCCGTAGCCGGCAGCGCGGCCCCGCGAAGATCCGAACGACAGGGCCTACGCCACGCCCGTGCGCGCCGCCAGCTCCGCCGGCGGCAGCGAGCCCGGCGGGCGGCCCGCGCGGGCGCACTCGACGGCCAGCCGCTGCAACGCCTCGTTGACCGGCACCGGCACGCCGAACCGGCGGCCGAGCAGCACGATTTCGCCGTTCAGATAGTCCGCCTCGATCGATCCCGTGCCGCGCCGCAGGCTCTGCCACGACGAGCCGCCGACCCGTTCCTCGCCGTCGGCCTGCCGTATCCGCATGCGGTCGCCCCGCAGCCGGGCCTGCTCCTCCTCGCTCGCGTACGCGAGGCCCGCGGCGTCGAGCACGGCGACGCCCTCGGCGCGCGCCGCCGCCACCACCTCCGTGAGCGGCGGCGCGGCGGGGGGACCCGACAGCGCCTCCACCGCGTTCGCCAGGTTGGCCAGCAGCTTCGCGTACTTCCACCGCATGACGTCGGGCACCACGGGCGACAGGAACCGGGACGCCGTCAGATCGGCGGAGATCTGCCGCGCCGTGTCGTCGGCGCCGCCCGGGTAACGGCCGAGATGCAGCATCCCGGTCAGCGGGGCACACGGCGCGGTGACCTCCCCGGCCCGGAGGAACTGCGAGGGCAGCCACACGCACATCCCGTACACGTGTGGGAAACGGCGCAGCGCCAGCCGCTCGTTGGCCACGCCGTTCTGCGCGCAGACCAGCGGCGCCCCGCCCGCCACCGGCGCCCACGCGTCGAGCGCGGCCACGGAGTCCTGCGTCTTGACCGCGAGGACCAGCACGTCGTCCGGCCGCGGCCGGTAGGCGTCGGGGCCCTCGATCACCGGAACGGGCAGCGTCAGCACGGCCTCCGGCGTGTGCAGGCGCAGACCGTGCTCGCGGAGCGCGGCGGCGTGCGCGCCGCGCGCCACGAGGACGACGTCATGGCCGCTTTCGAACAGCCGGCCTCCGATGGCGCCGCCGACGGCGCCCGCTCCGATGATCAGATAGCGCATGGTGCCATTGTGGCCGCCGTGGCCCGCCGGGTCACCAGTACACGACGACCCGGTCGCCCTCGGCCACCTCGTCGAACAGCCCGGCGATGGCGGCCTCGTCCCGGACGTTCACACAGCCGTGGGAGGCGCCGTTGTACCCGTTGGCCGCGAAGTCCTCGGAGTAGTGCACGGCCTGCCCGCCGTCGAAGAACATCGCGTACGGCATCGGGGAGTCGTACAGCGTCGAGTGGTGGTTGCGCGACTTCCAGTACACCTCGAACTCGCCCTCGCGCGTGGGCGTCTCCTCGGCGCCGAACCGCACGTCCACGGTCGTCCGCACCTCGCCGTCGATGACCCAGGACATCGTGTTCGACGTTTTGGAGATGCACAGCACCCGGCCCTCAAGGCAGCGCTCGTCCAGGTCCTGGGCGGGCTCCACGTCGGGCACGTCGAGCGGCGGGTACATCTCGTCCTCGGTGGGCGTGGTGGTCTCCGCGGTCAGCGCGTCCCACGTCGGCTCGAAGACGGTGCCCGTCACTTCAAGGCCCGCCGCCTCCTGGTACGCCTGGACGGCGGTGGTGGTGACGTCGCCGTAGTAGCCCGTCGGGTTGTCCGCGAAGTGGCCGAGCTGCTTCAGCCGGGCCTGGAGCTCGCGCACCTGCTCGGTGTTGTCCCCGTAGCCCATCACCTGCTGCGGCGGGTACAGCTCGGTCTCGGTGGGCGTGGTGGTCGCCCCGGTCAGTGCCGACCACGTGCTCTCGAAAACCGTGCCGGACACCTCGAAGCCCGCGGCGCGCTGGTACTCCGAGACCGCGCCGAGCGTGACGTCGCCGTAGTACCCGGTGGGCTGGGCCGCGAAGTGGCCGAGCTGCAACAGCCGGGCCTGCAACTCCCGTACCTGGTCCGACTCGTCGCCGAAGTCGAGCACGACCTGCTCGGCCGGCTCCTCGGACTCGTCCGTGCCGTCACCGCCCTCGCCGTCGTCCTCCGGCGGGGCCTGCTCCTCCTGCGACGCGGCGTCGGACGGACCGTCCGACGCCTCCTGTCCCTGTGCCGAACAGCCGGTCAGCAGCAGCGCGGTGGTGACGGCGCTCGCGGCGGCCGACACGACATACCTGCGAAAGTGCGCGGAGCGCATCAGTGTTCCCCCTGGCGTTACCAGATCTCTCAGGACCTCATAGGTAAAGATGCGCGAACCCGGCGGATTGTTGCGTCGACAGCCATAACGATGGAGCCACGATTCCGCTACCGCTCCTGTTTCACCGCAGCAAATTAAGGCTCGACACCACCGTGAACACCAGTACCAGCCGCTCGAACCTGCTCTGGTCGAGCCGCTTCACCCCGGCCCGCCCGAGAAACACGCCGAGGAACAGCGCGGGCAGCAGCACCGCGTTGAGCGTCAGCGAGTCGACCGTGATCAGTCCAAGACCCGCGCTGAACGGCACCTTGAACACGTTGACGATGAGGAAGAACCAGGCCGCCGTGCCCAGGAACGTCAGCATCGCGTAGCCCGCCGCGAGCAGGTACAGCGACATGACGGCGCCGCCCGCGTTCGCGACCATCGTCGTGAACCCGGCGAGCAGCCCGTAGCAGAAGGCGATCCCCCGGCCCGCACGCCGCGGCTCCCCCGCCGCGTCCGCGGCGCGCGCCGGGGCGCCCGCCGCGGACCGCGCGCCCCGGCGCCGCTGCCACAGGTGCACGCAGACCACCGCGAGCAGCAAGCCGCCGATGGTGCGGCGCATGACGGTGTCGTCGACCCTGGCCACGAACACGACGCCCGCCAGCACCCCGGCGGCGACCGAGGGGAAGAGGCGCAGCAGCGCGGGCCAGTCCACGTGCCGCCGGTAGGCGTGCACGGCGAACAGGTCGCCGACGATCAGCAGCGGCAGCAGCGCCCCGCTCGACTCGCGCGCGGGCAGCACGGCGGCGAAGAGCGCCACGCTGATCGCGCCCACCCCGCCGATCGCCGTCTTGGCGATCCCGACCAGCACCGCGGCGGTCATCAGGACCGCGAGATCCGCCCCGCCGAGCCCGGTGACCCCGGTCACCCCGGTCGCCCCGGTCGCGGAAGGACGTCGACGGCAGGCGGGCGTTCGCGCATGGGTGTCAACGATCCCCGGGGTGTACGGAAACTGTGCGGTGTACGGAAACTGTTCGATTGGCCATCATGCCCGACCCGCCGGTGCGGAGCCAGGGCGCCCGGCAGCCGGGGAACTCGGCCGCCCCGCGGTACGTGATAACGATGTGATCCCCGATCGATCGCGGCGCCTGCTGCGCGCCCTCAGGCCGCGCCTGCCGCGCACGATCCGCGGCAAGCGCCTGGCGGTCCAGGCCGTCATGGCACTGTGCGTCCTCGGCCTGCTGCCCTCGGCCTGGCTCCACCTCACCACCGACGGCCGGGTGCGGACCGTCGCCGACGCGCCCGCCGCCCCGGTGACCGTCGTCTTCGGTGCGGGCCTGCGGCCGGACGGCGCGCCCACCCAGTGGCTCGCGCACCGCCTCGACGCCGCCGCGGAGCTCTACCACACCGGCCGCACCCGCGCGATCCTCGTCACCGGGGACAACAGCACGGAGGACTACAACGAGCCGGACGCCATGCGGGACTACCTCGTCGGTCTCGACGTGCCCGCGGACCGCGTCGTCGCCGACTACGCGGGGTTCAACACGTGGAACTCCTGTGCCCGTGCCCGTTCCGTCTTCGGCGTCACCGAGGCGCTGCTCGTCTCGCAGGACTTCCACATCCGGCGCGCCCTCGCACTCTGCGAGGCGGCGGGTATAGATGCCTGGGGAGTGGGTGTGCCGGAGCGGTTCAGCGGGGTCTGGGTGTTCAGCGGGATACGGGAAATGGCGGGCGCGGTCACGGCGATGTATCAGGCTGCATTCGATCCGTCACCGGTCTTCCCCGGGCCCCCGGACAGCAGCTTGGATGAGATCCTGTCGGAGCACTGACGGACCCCGGTCGCCGGCCGCGCGCGGGCACCGGACGGTATCCCGTAGTTCACCGGGCGGATACCTTCCAGCGATGGAGCGTTATCGGGGAAGGGCTAGAAGTTCACGAGCAACGGATTCCGGAGCCAGGTCCGGCACCGGCGCTGCCGACACGGCACCCACACGAGCCACCTTGCGATCGGAACCCATGCCCGCTAACAGCGCACCACCAGCGACCCCGAAAACCGGCGCGGCCACCGACAGCGACAGTCTGAAGCCGGTCCCCGCACCCCGGTCCACGCCGAAGAACGAGCACCGGTTCGACATCGACCTGATGCGGCTGATCTGCTCCTGCGCCGTGATCCTCGGGCACGTCGCGGGAGCCTTCATCCTCGCCGTCGACATGGACGAGTCGAACGGCGCGGCCTCCTACTGGGCAGGCCACATAGCGGACGGCGCGAACCAGTTCGCGGTGCCGATGTTCTTCGCCATGGCGGGCTGGGCCGTGCTGATGGGCGCCCCGCCGAAGGACGGCGCCCGCATGTGGACGCGGATCATCCGCAACGGGACCCCGTTGTTCGTCTGGACCGGCCTCTACCTGGTGTGGGCCTACCTGCGCGACCGCAACGACGAGCCCATGACCAACCTCGCGGTCGACTCCGTCTTCGGCTCCGTACAGCCCGCCTATCACCTGTGGTTTTTGTACGCGTACATCCCGATCATCATGGCCCTCGGCTTCGTGGTACTGATCCGCGCCGGCCACCGCCCCTGGGGCCTCGGCGCCGCCCTGCTCGTCATCGCGGGCCTGCCGCACCTGCTGGACACCGTGAGCGAGTTCACCGGCTGGTCGCCGCCGCCCGTGGGCTGGAGCTTCGGCACCTACTCGGTGGTGTACGCGATCGGCGGCGCCCTGCTGTTCGCCCTCCCGAAGGGCCTTTCCAAGCGCAACCGCGGCCTGGTGGCGCTGCTGATGGTCGCCGCCATGGCCGGCTGCATCTGGTGGGACACGCAGGTCCACTACGTCATCCCGAACGCGCACCCCTTCGTCGCCATCCTCACCCTCAGCCTGCTGCTGCTCGTCAGCCGCATGCACATCCGCGAGAGCTGGCGCCCCCGGCTGACCCAGCTCGCCTCCGCGGCGATGGGCGCCTACATGGTCCACGTCTTCTTCGTCGAAGAGCTCGTCAAGCGCTGGGTCTCCGCGGACTCCGGCGCCGTCGAGGCCACCGCGATGCTCGTGGCCATGGTCACGATGACGACCGTGCTGTCCTACGCCGCGAGCCTGCTGTGGGGCAGGCTCGGCCTGCGCCGCTGGCTCGGCTGACCGGGGCCCGGCCCGGACCGGCCCGCCCGTCCCCGGAAGCGGACGGGCGGGCCGGACCGGCCGGTCACTTCTTGTTGCGCAGCGTCGCCTTGCGCACCTTGCGCGCGATGCGCATGGCGGTGCCGCCGCCGGGAAGCTGCCGGGTGAGGTGCGAGGCGAAGCCGCCGGGCAGCGCCAGCGCGGTGAGCCGCGCCCGCTTGAAGTACCGCCAGGTCGTCTCGTCCAGGTGCTGCTCCAGCCACTCCTCGGCCTCGCCGCGCAGCCCCGGATTCGTCTTGGCCTGCATGCAGTAGCCGACGGTCCGCACCAGCGGCGCGACCCGCTCCGCCGCGTCGGGCAGCGCGGTGACGGCCTCGCCGGCCCGCCGCGTCTCCAGGTCGGGCACCAGGGCGTCGACGATGGTCAGCGGAATGCGGTTGCTGTTCTGGTAGGGCGTGATCCGCTCCATGAGCAGGCCCGTCCCGACGCGGGCGATCGGCACCTCGTAGTACGCGGAGGCCGTCAGCATCGCCGTGGAGAAGCAGCCGACCACGAGCCCGGGGCGGTAGTGGTGGAACACCGTCTCCGCCAGCATCGGCGTGTCCAGAACGGTCAGCCGCACCCCGGCGTCCGCCGCGGCCTTCTCCAGCGCCCTGGAGTACTGGACGGGCGCGGTCGGATGCGGCTTGAACACCGCGTTCCTGAACCCGGCCGCCGCCGCGCCGCGCAGCATCCGCTCGTGCAGCGCCTCCTCCTCCTCGGTGGTGAGGATGTCGAGGGCCGCGAGGTACTGCCCGAGCAGCACCGCGACCGGCGCCTGCGCCTGCTGCTCCGCCGGCTCGTCGTTCCGTTCCGCGTCCGCGTCGTTCCGTTCCGCGCCGTTCCGTTCCGCGTCCTTCTCCCCGGCGGCCCGGACCGCGTCGGCCGGCGTGTGCTCGGCGCTGATCTCGTCGAGGACGGCGCGGAACGCGTCTCCCGGCACGACCTCGGACGGCACCCGGTGCTCGGCCAGCAGCAGCGGGGCGAGCCCCGGCACCAGGTCCAGGTGCAGCAGGCGCTGTATCCGGACCGCGGTGTCCTGCGCCAGCCGGTCGCGGGTGGGGCCGTAGCTCATGAGCCCGTCCGCGTACACGTGGATGTCCGCGTCTGCGAAGATCACGGCCAGCGCGGCGGCCGGCTTCGCGTGGACGGACTCCACCGCCAGCTCCACGGGCCCGTCGCCAAGACTCCAGTACCGGCGCAGCAGCCGCTCCCACACCGGGGCGTCGCGGTCGGCCGGGCCCCAGTCGCTGGGGTGGTGCGGACGGATGGTCTCGTTCCAGTCGATGACCCGGTCGAAGCGCGTCGCGATCCGGTCCCAGCCGGTCATCTCCGTGAGCGCGGCGGCCGTTTCGGGAACGGCCGCATTATTGGACACCAGGAGCACCCGGCGCGCCTCGTCCCGCGCGCCGAACTGCCCGGCGTCCAGCGCCGCGGCGAGCGTGGCGGCCCCGTACAGCGTCGACACCTCGAAGATCTGTGTGCGCACACCCATGTCTCAGGCCGCCTTCCTTCCCCGGCCGAGCAGCCGGCGGAGCACTTTCCCGCGCTCGTCGCCCATTGCCACCAGTGTCCGCTCCAGAAGCTGCGGCGGGAAGCGCCGCAGCGCCGCCGCCGACTCCTGCTTCAACCGGCGCGCGGCCTCCGCTTCGTAGCTTCCCGCGTTCCCCGCGTGGAAGGCGATCATGGCGCAGTAGGTGCGCACGATCTTGGGCAGGAAACGCTCCGCCTCCGGGTCTTTCTCGACCTCCCGCAGGATCAGGTCGTGCGCCGGGAGGAAGTCCAGCTGGCGGTCGTCCTTTATCTGCGTCAGCGAGGTGGTCACGCCCCGGCGGTAGAACACGCCGAGCAGGCCCACCGAGGCGAACGTCCGGGCCCGCAGCTGGAGTTGCCAGCAGAACACGCGGTCCTCCGCGGTGCGCAGATGCGTCTGGAACCGCAGGCCGTCCTCGAACAGCTCGCGCCGGTAGACCCCGGCCCACACGAAGGGGTAGTCGACCATCGTCTTCTTGTCCGACGGGGTGATCGCGTCCCGCGGGCTGATGGCCACCCCGCGCCGCGGCGCGGGCGCGCGGTTGACGGTGCGGCGCTTGCCGTTGGACTGCACGTGGTCGGTGCGCACGTAGTCGCAGTCCAGGTCCTCGATGGCGTGGGTCAACTCGTCGAGATAGCCAGGTGCGTACCAGTCGTCCCCGTCGAGGAAGGTGAGGTACGCGCCCCGCGCCGCCTCGATCCCCGTGTTGCGCGCCTGGGAAATGCCCTGGTTGGTGTCGTGCCTGATCACTCTCGTCCGCGGCAGCTCCCCCTCGGCCCGGCCGAGGATCTCCCCGGTCGCGTCCGTGGAACGGTCGTCCACCAGGATGAACTCGGTATCCGGCCCGGCGTTTCTCGCCAGGCTGCGCAGCGTGGTGGGAACGAATTCCTGCACGTTGTGGCAGGCGACGATGACAGAGAGCTTGGGCACCGGTATTCCAGGGGCTGTGAGCAGGGTGATCGCGACGGTAAACACGAGATCAGCGAGTCAGGATACGCTCAGATGACCACGCGGTGAACGGCGACTGTACGGTCGGCCAATTCCCCCTTTTTCCGGCACGGATCACCAATGGACACGCCCCAGCATGCCATCCGCCGGGGCGGCCCCGCGACGGACCGTGGGCCCGTCACGACGCACGCCCGCGGCGGGGCGCTCCCCGCCGCGGCCTCAGTGCCCGCGGTCGATCCACTCCTGGAGGTGAGGCGCCTCGGCGCCGATCGTCGTGCCGTCGCCGTGCCCGGTGCGCACGACGGTCGCGGGCGGCAGGGTCAGCAGACGGTCGCGGATCGACCCGACGATCGTCGGGAAGTCCGAGAACGACCGGCCGGTCGCGCCCGGCCCGCCCTGGAACAGGGTGTCGCCGGTGAAGACGGTGTTCAGCTCCGGCGCGTGCAGGCACACCGCGCCGGGCGCGTGCCCCGGCGTGTGCAGCACGGTCAGCGCGGTACCCGCCACGGTGAGGACCTGCCCGTCGGCCAGGTCGCCGTCCGGCTGCCGGCCGGGGTGCGTCTGCTCCCACAGCGGCAGGTCGTCGGGGTGCAGCAGCACCGGCGCCCCGGTGCGCTCCGCGAGGGCCGGAGCCGCGTTCACGTGGTCGTTGTGCGCGTGCGTGCTGATGATCGCCCGCAGCGCCCGGCCGCCGAGCGCCGCGGCGATGGCGTCCGCGTCGTGCGCGGCGTCGATGACGACGGCCTCCGCGTCGTCGCCGACGATCCACACATTGTTGTCGACGTCCCACGTGCCGCCGTCCAGGGCGAACGTGCCCGAGGTGACGAGGTGTTCGACGCGCGCGCCCGCCATCACAGCACCACCACGGAACGCAGCACGTCGCCCGCGTGCATACGGTCGAACGCGGCCTCGATGCCGTCGAGCGCGATCGTCTCGCTGACGAACGCGTCCAGGTCGAGGCGTCCCTGCCGGTACAGGTCGATGAGCATGGGGAAGTCACGGGACGGCAGGCAGTCTCCGTACCAGGAGGACTTCAGCGCGCCGCCGCGGCCGAAGACGTCGAGCAGCGGAAGCTCGATGCGCATCTCGGGCGTCGGCACGCCGACCAGCACCACCGTGCCCGCCAGATCGCGGGCGTAGAACGCCTGCCGGTACGTCTCGGGGCGGCCGACCGCGTCGATCACGACATCGGCGCCGAAACCGCCGGTCAGCTCGCGGATCGCGTCGACCGCGTCCGTCTGTGCCGAGTTGACGGTGTGCGTCGCGCCCAGTTGCCTCGCCGTCGCCAGCTTCCGTTCGTCGATGTCCACGGCGATGATCCGCGCCGCCCCGGCCAGCCGGGAGCCGAGCACGGCCGCGCCGCCGACCCCGCCGCAGCCGATCACCGCCACGCTGTCGCCGCGGCCGACGCCGCCGGTGTTGATCGCGGAGCCGATGCCAGCCATGACGCCGCAGCCCAGCAGGCCCGCGGCGGCGGGTGACGCCTCCGGGTCGACCTTCGTGCACTGCCCGGCCGCGACGAGCGTCGCATCGGCGAACGCGCCGATGCCCAGGGCCGGCGACAGCTCCGTGCCGTCCTTCAGCGTCATGCGCTGCCGCGCGTTGTGCGTGCTGAAGCAGTACTGGGGCCTGCCCCGCAGGCAGGCGCGGCACCGGCCGCAGACCGCGCGCCAGTTGAGGATGACGAAGTCACCGGGCGCCACCTCCGTGACGCCCTCCCCGACCAGCTCCACGACCCCCGCGGCCTCGTGGCCAAGCAGGAACGGGTAGTCGTCGCTGATACCACCCTGCTTGTAGTGCAGATCGGTATGGCACACCCCGCACGTCCGGACGCGCACCACCGCCTCGCCGGGCCCCGGGTCGGGTACCACGATCGTCTCCACCCGCACCGGCTCGTCCTTGCCCGGCGCGATGACGCCACGTACTTCGAGTGCCATAGAGGGGGCCCTTCCGATCAATCGGACCGATATGCCGACCTGGGCTGGTCGCGCTCATGCCGGTGCCATTCTCGGGCACACCGTGCGAACCGTCCATGAGCCGCGGCCGCGGCCGCGGCAGCTCCGGGCCGGGCCGGGCCGGGCCGCGGCCACGGTGACTGCGGCGGCTCAGCAGCCGCCGCAGTTGTAGTACGTCACGTCCCAGTGGTTGCTCTCGCGGGCGTAGACGTTCCCGGACGCCGACTCGTACAGCGCGGCGCCGTCGCCGCGCTCGCCGATGTAGGTGAACGCGCTGGTCACGTAGGAGTTGAGGCAGCTGCTGAGCCCGAAGTCGAGCTTGTAGCCGTTCCAGTGGCTGTAGGTGCCGCCCGCGTGCCCGGTCTCGGTGCCACCGGTGACGTTCAGCGCGCAGCCGCTCGCCGACTTGAGGGTCTGCGCGCCCTGCGCCGAGGCCAGGTTCAGCTGTTCGAACGAGGTGCAGGTGGGCACGTTGCGGTCGGAACAGCCTCCCGAGGACGACCAGGTGATGCCCGAGGACTGGAACATCGACGTGGCCTGCGAGTGGCTGATCTTGGTGACGAGCGGCGCGGGGGCGGCCGCGGGTGACCCGTCCGCCAGGGCGGACGCGGCCCCCGGCGCGGCGAACAGCGCGGTGCCGGCGAGCGCGAGCGTGGTGAGGACGGAACGCAGTTTCATGGGAAACCCTCCTGCTTCCTTCCGCCCCGGGCCGGGGCGGGCGGGCTGGCCTGTGGGGTGGGCTGTGCAGGTGCGGTGCGGTGCGGTGCGGTGCACAAGGATGGTGCCCGACATCTACGCGCGTTCGCCAGAGCGCGGGGGCGACCCGGATGTGAAGAAACCGTGAGCCCGCGGCGCGCCCCGCCACAGCCACCCAGCGCAGGGGCCCCGCCGGACATGCGCCCGGCGGGGCCCTTGACTTCGTTCCGGCGTCACGGTCGGCCGGACGCGGACGTCACATGGTCACCTGGCCGCTGCCGCCGTCGAAGACGACGTCGGAGCAGGAGTAGAAGTTCTCCTGGCTGTCCGAGCGAATCCAGTGGACGAAGAGGACGTGCTGACCGGTCTTGCCCGAGGGCAGGGCCTGGTCCCAGTGGTAGTAGCCGCCGTCCGAACCGGCGCCGCCCTGCTGCGGCGGGTCGGTCACGGAGTTGATCAGCTCCAGGTCGCTCCACCCGATCGGCTGGGTGGGGGACCAGCCGTCCTTGGTGATGTACACGTCGAAGTCGCCCGGGTGGGCGGCCCAGTTGCTGTACTGGAGCTCAATGGTGGAGCCGGCCGTCAGGTGGGTCGTGGGCCAGTCGGCGCGGGCCGCGTTGTACGAGGAGAAGTCGTAGGGGCCGTTGTGGCCGCCGCTGCAGATCTCGCCGTCCGGAATGTACCCCTCGGTCCTGCCGCCGCCGTTGGAGTCCAGGACGGCGAACCAGTTGTACAGCGGCGTGGTGCCGGTCTCGGCCACCGCGTCGGCGCAGGCGGGGTTGGAGGGGGTCTGGTTCCCGCTCGCGAGCATGTCCTTGTAGCACAGGTACGTCCGCGAACCGGGCGACATCGAGACGCCGTGCGCCGATGCCGGGGACGGCAGGCTCGCCATGACAAGCCCGAGCAGGGCGGCTCCCAGGACGCTCAGCAGGCGAGCGTTCCGGAACGGGGCCTTCTTCCGTTCGACGTGTGGATGAGCCATGTGGGGGGTCTCCTAGTTGTTCTGCACGCAATTCCCGTGGGAGCGCTCCCGCACAGCAACGTAGCGCCCATCGAATCGTTGCGTAAGCGTTCGCGCACGAACTCCTGCGCGTCGCACGTGACTCCGGGCAATCGCCCCACGCCAGCGTGCCGCGCGCCGGACAGGAAATTTTGCGAACCGAACCGAACCGAACCGCGCCGAGCCGTCCGCGAAGCGGGTGACACCGGGCATGAAACGGCCCGTCGCGGGCAATCACAGGCAGTTGGGCAGCGACAGGGGATGACGAACGTGAGGACCGAGCATGAGTCGCACGACTGACGCGCACGCCGGGGACCCGGCAGGAGACACCGCCGAGGGGACCGCCGGGGCCGGCCACCAGGGCAACACCCAGTACGGCAGAAAGAGCTTCAAACGGTCCGCGGGCCACTTCACCGACCGCATCACGGCCGACGGCGCCGACGGCTGGCCGGTCGAGGCCGGCCGCTACCGGCTCGTCGTCAACCGCGCCTGCCCCTGGGCGAGCCGCGCGCTGATCTCCCGGCGCCTCCTCGGCCTGGAGGCGGCGCTGTCCCTCGCCGTCACCGACCCCATCCAGGACGACAGAAGCTGGCGCTTCACCCTCGACCCGGACGGCAAGGACCCGGTGCTCGGCATCCGTTACCTCAAGCAGGCGTACGACGCCCGCGAAACCGGCTACCCGGGCGGCGTCAGCGTCCCGGCCGTCGTCGACGTGCCCACCGGGCTGCTGGTCACCAACGACTACCAGCGGATCACCCTCGACCTTGCCACCGAGTGGACGGCGCTGCACCGCGAGGGCGCGCCCGACCTGTACCCGCACGCGCTGCGCGACGAGATCGACGAGGTCATGGACGGCGTCTTCCGCGACGTCAACAACGGCGTGTACCGCGCCGGTTTCGCCACCAGGCAGGACGAGTACGAGGCGGCCTACCACGATGTGTTCCGCCGCCTCGACCAGCTGTCGGAGCGGCTCGCGGACCGCCGTTACCTGGTCGGCGACACCCTCACCGAGGCCGATATCCGGCTGTTCACCACGCTGGTCCGCTTCGACGCCGTCTACCACGGCCACTTCAAGTGCAACCGCTCCAAGCTCACCGAGGACCCGGTGCTGTGGGCGTACACCCGCGACCTCTACCAGACACCTGGCTTCGGCGACACGGTCGACTTCGACCACATCAAGCGGCACTACTACCTCGTGCACACCGGCATCAATCCCACCGGTATCCTCCCGGCCGGGCCCGATCTGTCCGGCTGGCTGACCCCGCACCACCGCGAGCAGCTCGGCGGGCGCCCGTTCGGCGACGGCACCCCACCGGGGCCGCCTCCCGCGGCCGAGGAGATCCCCCCGGCGGGCCGCCCCTGACCCCGGCTGCCTCGCCACGAAACCTCGGCTACCTCGCCACGAACTGGGTCAGTATCGCCTGCACTTCGTAGATGTCGACGCCCTTGGTGAACGTCTTCTCGATCGGCAGGTCCGTGCCGGAGAGCCAGATCTTCAGCTCCGCGTCGAGATCGAACGTCCCGGCGGTCTCGACCGCGAAGTGCGTGATGCTCCGGTAGGGGATGGAGTGGTACTCCACCTTCTTGCCCCTGATGCCCTGCTTGTCGACGAGGATCAGCCGCCGGTCGGTGAAGAGGATGGTGTCGCGGATCAACTGGAAGGCGGCATGGATACGTTCGTCATGCCCCAGCAGCCGCGCATACTCCTGTTGCGCGGCCATGGGATCGACGGTGTGCGCATTGCCGAAGAGTGCCACAGCAGGCCCCCGCCCTGAGAGATTGCACGTTCTGTGTGCACTGTAGAGGATTCTGCACGCCGAAGCGGCGCACGGCGGACCGCCGTGCGCCGCTTCGGCATGCGCCGTGCGCCGCCCTCAGGCGTGGAGCCGCACCGTTTCCCGTGTCGTCCCGGCGTGCAGGTCGACCATGGTGCGCACCGGCGGCGGCAGCCACTCGTTCGTCTCGTGCGGCGCGGGCGGCGACAGGCGGGCGAGGATGTCGTCCAGGCCGGGCCGGGCCGCCGGGTCGGGCGCGAGGCAGCCCCGCACCAGCTCCTGGAGCCCCTCGGGGAGCAGCCGGAGGACCGACTCGATCGGCTGCCCGTCCGCCAGCGGCACGAGCCCGCCCGCGTGGCACAGCACCATGCCGTAGGCGTACACGTCGGTGGCGGGCGTGACGGCCGCACCCGTCAGCTGTTCGGGCGCGAGGAACCCCGGCGTGCCCACGACGTGGCCGGTGCGGGTGAGCGCCGTGGCGTCGACGGCGCGGGCGATCCCGAAGTCGATGACGCGCGGACCGTCCTCGGAGATGATGATGTTGCTCGGCTTCAGGTCGCGGTGCACGATGCCGCAGGCGTGGATGCCCGCCAGGGCCTCCGCCATGCCGCCGGCGATCGTGTACAGCGTCGGCGAGGGCAGCGCGCCGTGGTGGCTGATCACGTAGTGCAGGGACGGCCCGGGGATGTACTCCGTGGCCAGCCAGGGCGGTTCACCTGCCGGGTCGGCGTCCACCAGGGGGGCCGTGCGACTGCCGCCCACGCGCCGCGCCGTCTCGATCTCGCGCGTGAACCGCCGCCGGAACGCCGCGTCCTGCGCGAACGGGCCGCGGATCACCTTGACCGCGACGGGCTGTTCCGCGGGCGAACGGCCGAGGTACACCGTTCCCATGCCGCCCTCGCCGAGCCGCGCGAGCAGCTGGTAGGGGCCGACCCGCGGCGGGTCCTCCGCCCGCAGCGGCCGGTGCGGCACCCCGGCCCCGCCCGCGGCGGGGCCCCCGGACCCCGGCGTGGCGTGGGATGTGACGGTGGCCTGGGAGGAGGAGGACGGGTCGATCGCGTCGATGAGGACGCGGTCGATGCGCAGCCCCCAGGCGTCCGCGGACCGGGCGAGCTCCTGGTGCAGGGCCGCCCCGATCTCCTTGCGGGAGGCGAGCGCGCGCTCCGCGTCCAGCTGTCCTGCGGTGACCCGCAGGGTGTTGTACGCCTGCTGCTCCATCGCCCCGACGTAGTTCGTCACGTGATACACCGCCTTCACCGGGTCCTGGACCTGGAGGTACACGGTGATGTCGGCGTTGAGCGCGTGGTTGTCCCTGGTGGTGACCCGCACCGGCTGGAGCGGCACGACCTGGAGCCGCGTGTCGACGTGGTGCGCGACCTTCTCCACGCCGAACATGACGAAGCTCATCCCCGGGGTCAGCGTGCGGTGGTAGCGGCCGAGCCGCTCCACGAGGCCGACGTTCCCGACCGGAATCCTCTGCAACGACTTGCGCAGCAGGGCGATCAGCCCGATCAGCACAGCGCCGTTGAGTAGCGAGATCCAGATGTCCAAGGTCACTCCTGGGCCGCAGGGTAAGTGCGTTGCGGGTCGGGGCGGTTGATGCGGCCCCCAGACTACGAGGGCCCGCGCCTGTGCCACCGGCGCGGGTTCGCTCGTGAGGATGCCTTCACAAGGAGACGATGAAATCTCCAAGCTCTCGCCGACGCCGCGACGCCCCGGCGTACTTCCTCACCCGGGACGGCGAGTTGGGCAACCCCGCGGCGGAGTCGTAGGTCCTCTCATAGATGTGACACCGCGGAACGGCCGTGTTCCGCGGGGGAAGGGGTGAGGGCGGCATGAGTCGGCGTTCTCGTGGCGTGGTCGGGGCGTGGGCGGAGGCGCAGCGCCAGCAGCAGCTGAGGGCTCAGGCGGCGCATCGCGCATGGGTTCAGCAGCAGCGCGAGCAGGAGCGGCAGCGCCGTTCCTGGGAACGGGAGCAGGCACGCACCGAACGTGAGCGGCAGGCGGCGTACCGGCGCGGGCGCGAGGCGGGCGCCCGGCGGCTGACGGAAGAACTGGACGCGCGCGTCGCCGAGTTGTCCGGGCTGCTGGCCGCAGGGTGCGACGCGCCCGTGTTCCGGGCGGAAGCACTGATGAAGGCGGAGGACATCGAGCCGTTCCACCCCGGGGCGCTGGGGGAGCCCGTCCCGATGCCCGAACCCGGCTGGTACAGGACCCAGCGGGACGGCTGGACGTTCCGGGCGGGACGGCGGGCGCAGGCCGAGGCGGATGCGCAGGCGCGGTTCGAGCGCGACTGGCACGCCGCCCAGGCGGCGGAGGCCGAGCGGCAGCGCAAACTGGCCGACTACCAGCGGCAGTACGACCACTGGGCGCAGGCACAGCTCGCGGAGGTCCGGCAGCACAACGAGGGCGTGCGCCGCCTGCGGGAAGGACTCGGCCGCGGGGACGCGGACGCGGTGGTGGAGTTCTTCTCCGCCGCCCTGTACGCGGCGGCGGCCTGGCCGGACGACTTCCCCCGCCGGGTCGAGGCGTCCTTCGACACGGCCGGCCGCCGGCTGGTGCTGGACTGGGAGCTGCCGAAGTACGCCGTGGTCCCCGGGACGAAGGCGGTGCGGTACGTCGCCTCCGCCGACGAGGAACGGGAGACCGCGCGGCCCGCCGCCCAGCGCCGCGTGCTCTACCGGGACGTGCTGGCACAGTCGATGCTGCTGGTGCTGCGGGACCTGTTCACCGCGGACGCGACCGGCGCGCTGCGATCCGTCGTGCTCAACGGGTTCGTGGACGACCACGACCCGGTCACCGGACGGCGGACCCAGCTCGTTCTGGCCACGGCCACGGTCCCGCGCGCCTCCTTCGAGGAGCTGGACCTGGCACGGGTCAACGCCGTGGACTGTCTGGTGGACGGTCTCGGCGGGCGGCTCTCGGCGCGGCCGGACCAGTACGCGCCCGTGCCCCCCGGCCCGCGGCCCGCGGATGCGGGCCAGGGGGTGGTGTCGCTCGGCGACGACGCCCCTGACCTGTTGGAGATGGACCCGGTCGAGTTCGAGCGGCTGGTCGCGGCGCTGTTCCGGGCCCGCGGCATGCAGGCGGTCATGACGCAGCGCAGCAACGACGGCGGGGTGGACGTGGAGGCACTCGACCCCGATCCGGTCAGTGGCGGCCGGATCATCGTGCAGGTCAAGCGCTACCGGGCCACCGTGCCGCCCGGCGCGGTCCGCGATCTGTACGGGACCGTGCAGAGCGCGGGGGCGAACAAGGGCATCCTCGTCACGACCTCCGGCTTCGGCCCGGGCTCGTACACGTTCGCCAACGGCAAACCGCTGACGCTCATCTCCGGCGCCGAGCTGGTCCAGCTGCTGGGGCAGGCGGGGCTCCCCGGCCGCCTGGGCGGCGGCCCGGCCCGGGCGCCCGGGGCGCAGCGACCGCCCGCCCGGCGCGAGTCGGAGGAGCACGTGCTGGGGATGGCGTGGGACGGCGCGGTTGCGCTGGACGTGTGCGCGCTGGTGTGCCAGGGGCAACGGGCCTTGAGCGACGACCACTTCGTCTTCTACAACAACTCGCGCACGCCCGAGGGAACGCTGCGCGCCGTGGCGGCGTCTCCGCCCGACCGGGCCGCGCTGCGGGTCGCGTTCGACGCGCTGCCCGAGCGGGCCGACCGGCTGGTGCTGGCCGCCGCCATCGACCCGGCCGCCGACCCCGACGCCGATCTGTCCGGCTTCACCGGCGCCCGTATCCGTCTGGCCGACTCCGCAGGCACCGAGCTCGGCCTGCTGGAGGTCTCCGACGGGCGCCCCGGCGAAACCGCGCTGGTCCTGGGCTCCTTCCGCCGCCGCGCGGGCGGCGACTGGTCCTTCGTCGCCGGCGGCAAGGGCTACCCCGGCGGCCTGGCCGACCTCATCTCCGACTACGGCATCGACACCGAATGACCGGCGCGGTCCCCCGGCGGCGGGGCTACGACCGGCGGCGGGGTTTGCCGCGTCTGCCGCGTCCGGAGTCGGCGTGGCCGCCGGAGCCGTGTCGCGCGTTCTTGCCGGGGGCGGGGCGCTTGGGCTTGGGCTTGGGCTTGGGTTTGGGCTTCGGCTGCGGCGGGGTCGGCCGGCCGCGTGAGCTGTTGACCGTCCGCCCGCGGACGATCCCGATGAACTGCTCCATCAGGTCGGTGGTTTCCTCCTCGGGCCACGACAGTCCGACGCGCGACTCGGGGGCGTCCGTCAGCGGCCGGTACGTGAGGTCCCTGCGGTGGTGCAGACGGGCGAGTGACTGCGGGACGACGAGCAGTCCCACGCCCGCCGCCACCAGTTCGACGGCGTCCGCCGTCGTGGCGGGGCGTTCGTGCGCGGGCAGGCCGGGCGGCCGTTCCCAGTCGAGGGTGTCGTCCAGGGGATGCAGCACGACTTCCTCGGCGAGATCCTCGGTCGACACCTCGTCGACCGCCGCCACGACGTGGTCCTTCGGCACCACGACCACCGTCGTCTCGGTGTAAAGGGGGATCACGCTGAGGCCCGTCCGGTCGGTCGGCAGCCGCAGGAAGCCCGCTTCGGCTTCCGCGCGCCGCAGCATGCCGGACACCTCGGCGGCGGGGACCTGGGCGAGGGTCAGCGGGACGTCGGGCAGCCGTTCGTTCCAGATCCGCACCCACTTGGCCGGCGTCACGCCCGGAACGTACGCGAGACGAAACGAAGGGGGCACTTCCGCGTCTGTCACCACGCCAGGCTATCCGGTCGTGGTCGGGCGCCCTGCGCGCGCTCGTTACCCTTGGCACCATGACCCCGAACCGGACCGTCCAGACGATGAAGCCCGCCACCGCGGCGAAAAAGCTGGGGGTGTACCTCCAGGCCACCCCCGCCGAGTTCCAGGAGGGCGTCGTCTCGCGGACCGAGTTGAGCGCGCTCCAGGCCGATCCGCCCGAGTGGCTGCGGGACCTGCGGAACAACGGCCCGCATCCCCGGCCGGTGGTCGCGGCGAAGCTGGGCATCTCCATCGCGGGCCTCGCGCGCGGGGGTGTGACCGGCGCCCTCACCACGGCGGAGATCGACGCGCTGAAAAGGGACCTTCCCGAGTGGCTCCGGCAGGAGCGTGCCACGCAGGCCGAGGTGAGGAAGGAAGCGGCGCGCGTCAAGGAGAAGAGGGAGAAGGAGAAGGCGCAGGAGAAGGACGCGGCGGAGGACGACAAGCCGCGCCGCCGGCCCTCCTGACGTATCAGCTCGGCCGGATGATCGTTTCGCCGCCGAGTGTCTGCTGGAGAACGGCGCGGATGTAGCCGGTGTCGGCGGGGGCGTTGTCGATGAGGATGGCGGTGCACAGGCCGTCGGAGGCCGCGACGAGCGCGGCGACGGCCCCGGGATCGTCGGTGAAGTGCCCGGCCAGCTCGGCCACGTTCTCCCGCCAGCGACGGGCGGTGGGCCGCAGCGCCGGCCTGCGGGCGGCGAGGCTGGACAGCTCGCGTTCGGCGAGGGCGCGGTCGCGCCCCGGGCCGGCGGATTCGGCGATGAGCGCGGCCAGCCCGTGGAGCTTGTCGTCGTCGTGGTCGATGATGTCCCGGATGCGGGCGGTGTACGCGTCGGCGACGCTGGAGAGGGTCGCGACGAGCAGGTCGTCCAGGGTGGCGAAGTAGTACGTGCTCAGACTGGTCGGAATGCCGGCTTCCTTGGCGACCGTGCGGTGGGTGACACCGGCGGCGCCATCGCGCCGGACGACGGCGAGGGTGGCCCCGATGATCTCGGCGCGGCGCTTGTGCCCTCTGGCCCTGCGCCCGTCGGTGACGGCGTCGCCCTCGTTCATGCTCCCTCCTGCGCCCCAGTGTAGTCGGGCCGTTCACGACAGGTCGGGCCCTTCGGCCCGGTCCTGGCCCAGTGGGCGGACGTGCCGCAGCGTCAGCAGGCACAGCACGGTCACGGCCGCGATGGCGGCCCCGGCGACGAGGGCGGCGACGTTCACCCCGGTGGTGAACGCCTCCTGGGCGGCGCGGATCGTTTCCGGCGGCACCCGGTCGGACACTTCGAGGGCGCCGCCGATGCTGTCGGTGACGCGATCGGCGATCTCGGGCGGCGCGTCCTGGGGCGTGGGCGCGTGGCTGCGGTAGACGGAGGTGGTGAGACTGCCGAGCAGCGCGACACCGGTCGCGATGCCGAGCTCCTGGACGGTCTCGGACAGGGCCGCGGCCGAGCCGGATTTCGTTGCCGGGGCGGCGCCGACGACCATGTCCGTGCCCAGCGCGGCGATGGCGCCGAGGCCGAGGTAGACGAAGGCGAAGCCGATCACGACCGAGGTCCTGCTGCCGGGTCCCGCGGTCGCGAGCAGCGCGTAGCCGAGCACGGAGATCCCCAGCGTCGCCGCCATGACCAGTCCCGGGCGCATGCGTCCGGCCAGCAGCGGGGCCCCGATGGCCGCGGCGAACATGGCCAGCGCGGGCGGCCCCATCCACAGGCCGGCCGCCGCCGGGTCGAGTCCTTCGACGAGTTGCAGGAACTGGGTGACCAGGTACATCGTGCCGCCGACGCCGACCAGCCCGACCAGCAGGACCGCCAGCGCGGCCGAGAAGGCACGGTCGGTGAACAGCGTCACGTCGAGCAGCGGCGAGGCGAGCCGGCGCTGCCTGCGCACGAACCCGGCGCCCGCCGCCCCGCCGGCCGCTGCGAGGACGGCGGTCAGCGGGGTGGGCCCGTAGGCGGCCATGTCCTTCACGGCATAGACGACGGGGAGGATGGCGGCCAGCGAGAGGACGACGCTGACCGGGTCGAGCCGGCCCTCGCGGGGCGCGACGTACTCGGGGAGCAGCAGCCGCGCACCGGCCAGCACGAGGACCGCGACGGGGACGGCGAGCAGGAAGGCCGCTCCCCACCAGAACCGGTCGACCAGCGCGCCGCCGACCACGGGGCCCGCGGCCATCCCGAGCGCGAACATCGTCGCCCACACCCCGATCGCGAGGGCGCGCTGCCGCGCGTCGGGGAACATGTTGGAGATCAGCGACAGGGTCGAAGGCATGAGCGTGGCCCCGGCGACGCCGAGCAGTGCCCTGGCCAGGATCAGCAGGTCGGCGCTCGGGGCGAACGCGGCCAGGACCGAGACGCCCGCGAACGCCACGACCCCGATCATCAACAGGCGCCGCCTGCCGATCCGGTCGCCCACGGTGCCCATCGTGATGAGGAGACCGGCGATGAAGAAGCCGTAGGCGTCCATGATCCACAGCGTCTGCGTCGCCGAGGGGTCGAGGTCGGCGGCCATGCTCGGCAGCACCAGGTACAGCACCGTGAGGTCCAGGCCCAGCAGCACGGTCGGCAGCGCCAGCAGCGCAAGGCCCGCCCATTCCCGCGCTCCCGCGCGCTTCGTTCCGGTCTGCGTCAGCGTCTGCGTCATAAGTTGAACCATAGTACAAGTAGAACTATCGTCCAAATATGAGGGAACGGTACGTGCCCCTGGTGCCACGGGGCGCTCGCGCGCAGCCGGAGCGAGGCGGGCGAACTCCAGAAGGCCATCGGCGGGCTCGGCGAACTCCTCGCCGACCAGGAACGCATCCTCGCCCTGCGCAGGACGCTCGACAGGTGGCGCACGCGGTGGCGGGAGTAGGACGGGAATCCGCCGGTTCGCCCGGCTTCCCGTGCTTCTAGGGTGGGGGCATGCGAGCCCCCGCCGCCCGCCCGCGCACGAGCCGGGAGACCCGTACGCTGCCCGCCCTCGCCCCGGGCGCGGTCGAGGTGCCGTTCGTCATCCGGTGCTATGACGAGGTCGTCGCCCACGACACCACCTGGAACGAGCACTCCCACCCCTGCCACGAACTGCTCTGGAACCAGCGCGGCGCGTCCACGGCCGTGGTGGGCGCGCGGGTGTGGACCATCACTCCCACCCTGGGGCTGTGGATGCCGGCGGGCACCCTGCATTCCGGCTCGGCGACAGCCGGCACCTGGTTCCGCGCGAGCTTCTTCGGCCTCAGCGGCACCACCTCGATCTCCGACGTCCCCGTGGCCGTCGAGATCACCCCGCTGCTCCGGCTGCTCCTCGAACGACTGGGCGAGTCCCGGCTCTCCGCGGCGTCCCGGTCGGTGACGGAGGCCATGGTGCTGGATGTGCTCACGCCGTCTTCGCGCGAACTGCTGCTCAACGTGCCCGTGTCCGACCTGCTGCGGCCCATCGCCGAGGCGGTCCGCGAGGACCCCCGCGACCAGCGGACGCTGGCCAACTGGGCGGCCGAGCTGGGGGTGAGCCCCCGCACGATCACCCGGGCGTTCACCGCGGAGACCGGCACCAGCTTCGGGCGCTGGGTCGCGGCGGTGCGCGCGCAGCACGCGGTCGGGCTGCTGACCCGGGGCTGGGAGGTCGAGGCTGTCGCGGAGCGGGTCGGCTACCGGTCGGCGAGCGCGTTCGGCGCGGCCTTCCGGCGCACCACCGGGCTCACCCCGGGGGCTTTCCGGACCCGTTGAGCGGGCCTGCCGGGCGTTCACCCGCCGGTCGTATGTCCCGATTGCTACAACACGTGTCCCGAAAGGCTGATTGCGACATGGGGTCGGCTCTCTTAAGGTGCTCAAGGAAGGCAAGCCTTACCTAAGTGGCTTGCGTCAGTACGGTGCACCGCTCCACGACCGCGTTCCGCGACCCAGACGTGCGAGGTCCGACACCAAGGAGTTCCGGAAGTGGAGTACGGATCAATGCGCCCACACCGCATTCCCCTGCTTGCCATGGCGGCGGTCCTGCTGGGGCTCACGGCCTGCGGCGGCTCCTCCGACGCCCAGGACGACAGCGACGGGAACGGAGGCAACGGCGGGAACGGCGGGAACGGTCCGGCCGCGTTCCCCCTCACGGTCGAGCACGCCCTGGGGGAGACCACCATCTCCGCCCAGCCGGAGCGCGTCGCCACCGTCAACTGGGCCAACCACGAGGTGCCGCTGGCCCTCGGCGTCGTCCCGGTCGGCATGGCCGCGGCCAACTTCGGCGACGACGACGGCGACGGGGTCCTGCCCTGGGTCAGCGAGCGGCTCGACGAGCTGGGGGCCGAGCCCCCGGTCCTGTTCGACGAGACCGACGGCATCGACTTCGAGGCCGTGGCCGACACCCGCCCCGACGTGATCCTGGCCTCCTACTCGGGGCTGACGCGGCAGGACTACGACACCCTGAGCGAGATCGCGCCCGTGGTGGCGTACCCGGACTCCCCGTGGGCCACGCCGTGGCGCGAGATCATCCGCCTGAACAGCGAGGCGATCGGACTCGCCGACGAGGGCGAGGAGCTGATCACGGACATCGAGGGCGACATCGAGGCCGTGGTCGCCGACTACCCGCAGCTGCAAGGGAAGTCGGCGATGTTCATGACGCACGTCGACCCCAACGACGTGAGCGAGATCGGCTTCTACACCACGCACGACACCAGAACCCTCTTCTTCGAGGACCTCGGAATGACCACCCCGGGCAGCATCGCGGCGGCTTCCGAGGGCACCGACCAGTTCGCCCTGACGCGCAGCGCGGAGCAGGTCGACGTGTTCGACGACGTGGACATCATCACCGGATACGGCGACGAGACCGGCGAGCTGCTCGAAACGATGCGGAACGACCCGCTGCTGTCCAAGATCCCCGCCGTCGAACGCGGCTCGGTCTACCTCCTGCCGGGCAGCGCCCCCCTCGCCACCGCGGCGAACCCCACCCCCCTGTCGATCTCCTGGGTGCTGGAGGACTACGTGGCGGCACTCGCCGAAGCGGCGGACAGGGTCGGGTGACGGCGCTCGGAACCCGACGCCCGCCGGACGCCGCCATGGTGCGGCGTCCGGCGCGCGTCCGGCTGCTGTGGCTCCTGGTCCTGGTCCTGACGCTGGCCCTGATCATGCTGGCGTCCGTCGCCTTCGGCTCGCGCACCGTTCCCTTCTCCGACGTCCTCGCGGCGCTCGGCGGCGCCGAGGACACCCTGGAACAGGCGGCGGTCACCAAGCGGATTCCGCGCACGGTGCTCGCCCTGATCATCGGCGCCGCGCTCGGCCTGGCGGGCGCGGTCATGCAGGGAGTGACGCGCAACCCGCTGGCCGATCCCGGAATCCTCGGTGTCAACATGGGCGCCTCACTCGCCGTCGTCACGGCGGTCGCCTACTTCGGGCTCACCTCGCCGACCGGGTACGTCTGGGTCGCGATGGCCGGGGCGGCCGTCTCGGCCGTGTTCGTGTACACCGTCGGCTCCCTCGGGCGCGGCGGTGCCACCCCCCTCAAACTCGCGCTCGCGGGCGCCGCGACGTCGGCGGCGTTCGCCTCGCTCGTCACCGCCGTCGTGCTGCCCCGCAACGACATCGCCGGCAGCTTCCGGCTCTGGCAGATCGGCGGCGTGGGCGGCGCGTCGTTCGAACGCATCGGGCACGTGCTGCCGTTCCTCGCCGTGGGCTGCGCCATCTGCCTCCTGTCGGCGCGGACCCTCAACTCGCTGGCCCTCGGCGACGAACTCGCCGCGGGACTCGGCGAACGGGTCGCCCTCGCCCGCGCCACGGCCGCGGTCGGCGCCGTCGTGCTGTGCGGCGCCGCGACGGCCGTCGCGGGCCCGATCGGGTTCGTCGGTCTTGTCGTTCCGCACGCCTGCCGCCTGCTGACCGGCGTCGACCACCGCTGGCTCCTGCCGTTCTCCGCCCTGGCCGGCGCCGCGCTGCTCACCGCCGCCGACGTCGTCGGACGCGTCGTGGCCCGCCCCGCCGAGGTCGACGTGGGCATCGTGACCGCGCTGATCGGCGCGCCGTTCTTCATCCACATCGTCCGCCGTCAGAAGGTGCGTGCCCTGTGAGCGCCCCCGCCGTCACCCGGCCCCGGCCGTCGTCCGTGCTCCGGGCCGTCACCCACGGCCGGACGCGACGCGCCGCCCGGCGCCGGCTCATCGTCCTGGTCCTCGCGGTGCTCGTCGTCGCCGCGTTCGCCATCACCCTGATGTACGGGCAGACGTACTACCCGCCGGGCGACGTGATCCGGGTGATCCTCGGGGAGCAGGTGCCGGGGGCGTCCTTCACGGTCGGGCGGCTCCGCCTGCCGCGCGCGGTACTCGCCGTAACGGCGGGATTCAGCTTCGGCCTGGCCGGCGTCACCTTCCAGACGATGCTCCGCAACCCGCTGGCCAGCCCCGACATCATCGGCATCAGCGCGGGCGCGAGCGCCGCGGCGGCCATCGCGATCGTCACGCTGTCCCTGAACGAGAGCCAGGTCTCCTTCTTCGCGATCGCCGCCGCCCTCGCCGTCGCCCTGCTGGTCTACACCCTGGCCTTCCGGGACGGCGTCGCCAGCACCCGGCTCATCCTCATCGGCATCGGGATCTCCGCGATGCTCGACAGCGTCACCTCCTACGTCCTGTCCCGGGCCGCAGAATGGGACCTCCAGGAGGCGATGCGCTGGCTGACCGGCAGCCTCAACGGCACCACCTGGGATCAGGTCGTGCCCACCCTCGCCGCCCTGGCCGTGCTCGTCCCCGTCCTGCTGTCGCGGGCCCGCGACCTCTCCGCGATGCAGCTCGGCGACGACACCGCCGCCGCCCTCGGAGTCCGCGTCGAACGCACCCGCGTCACGCTGATCGTCGCCGCCGTCGGCCTGATCGCCTTCGCCACCGCCGCCGCCGGGCCGATCGCGTTCGTGGCCTTCCTGTCAGGGCCCATCGCGGCCCGGCTCGTGGGGCCCGGCACCTCACTGCTGGTACCGGCCGGGCTCGTCGGCGCCCTGCTGGTGCTCACCGCGGACTTCACCGGCCAGTTCGCGTTCGACGTCCGCTACCCGGTCGGCGTCGTCACCGGCGTCCTCGGAGCGCCCTATCTCATCTACCTGATCATCCGCACCCACCGGGCGGGAGGCTCGCTTTGACCACGTCCCACACACTCGCGGCCGAAAACCTCACGCTCGGCTATGGCGACCGCGTCGTCGTCTCGGACCTCGACCTGACCGTGCCGCCCGGCGCGATCACGGTCATCGTCGGGGCCAACGCCTGCGGGAAGTCGACGCTGCTGCGTTCGATGTCCCGGCTGCTCGCGCCGCGCGAAGGCCGCGTGGTCCTGGACGGCAAGGAGGTGCACCGCCGGCCGGCCAAGGAACTCGCCCGCACCCTCGGCCTGCTGCCCCAGTCGCCCCTCGCCCCCGAGGGCATCACCGTCCTCGACCTCGTCGGCCGGGGGCGCCACCCCCACCAGGGCATCTTCTCCCGCTGGAACGAGAACGACGACGCCGCGGTGGCGTCGGCCCTGGAGGCCACCCGGACCGCCGACCTCGCCGACCGCGCCGTCGACGAACTGTCCGGCGGCCAGCGGCAGCGGGTGTGGATCGCCATGGTCCTGGCGCAGCAGACCGATCTGCTGCTGCTCGACGAGCCCACCACGTTCCTCGACGTCACCCACCAGATCGAGGTACTCGACCTGCTGACCGACCTCAACCGGACCCGCGGCACCACGATCGTGATGGTGCTGCACGACCTCAACCTCGCCGCCCGGTACGCGGACCACCTCATCGCCCTGGCGGCGGGCCGCCTGCACGCCGCCGGAACCCCGGCCGGGGTACTGACGGAGGAGAGCGTCCGCGCCGTCTTCGGCCTCGACAGCCGCATCATCGAGGACCCGCTCTCCGGCAGGCCCCTGATGCTGCCCATCGGCAGACACCACACGGCGCCCGCGGACACCTGACGAACGGTGGATAGATCCGGCCGCCGGCCGGCGTCTGAGTCATGACCGACCAACGACAGACCCTTTGGAGGGTTCATGACCGGGAAGTTGACTCTCAGGCGCGCCGTGCTCACCGGCGCCGCTGCCGCCGCCGCGATGGTGGTGCTCCTCCCGCAGGGGGCCCAGGCCGGCGGGATGGACCTGATCGAGGCGCAGCCCTACGAGCGGGTGGAGATCAACGACTCCTTCGTGATGGGGCTGCTGCCCGAGGGCAACCAGAACTACGTGGTTTCCTCCCCCGAGCAGTTCGACGAAAGCGTCGAGGCCGCCAAGCAGTACCCCGGCAGCAACATCCGCCCCAACAGCATCAGCGCCGGCATGTACGGCGAGGACGGCGAGATCGTCCTGATCGAGGGTGCCTGGCGGCTGGACGAGGGCGTGCCGTTCATCTCGGTCACCCCGGAGGGCCAGGACTGGGGCTACGGGGCGCACCCGGTGGCGCTGGAGAACGAGGACGGCTGGGGTACGTTCTACTTCGACCCCACCCACTGGGAGATCGAGGGCGTCGACACCTACACGATCACCGCGAGCAACGGGTACGGCGAGGTGTTCAGCGAGCTCGAGGTCTCCCTCGACCGCTGAGGCGACGTCCGACGACTCCGACGACTCCGACAGCTCCGATGACTCGCGCACCCGAAGCCCTCGATGCCGACTTCAGGACCTTCGCGGTCAGCCGGTGGTCCCCGCTGCTGCGGACCGCCTACCTGCTGACCGGCAACCACCATGACGCGGAGGACCTGACCCAGTCGGCGCTGGTCAAGGCGTACGCGCGGTGGGATCGGGTGACACAGGCGGCCGATCCGGACGCCTACGTGTGGCGCATCATGATCAACGCCCATCGCGACCGGGTCCGCCGGCTGCGGGTGCCCGAGTGGCTGACGACCCGGTTCCCGGAACAGACCGTCCGGGACCGGGTCGATCACGTCCTCGCCCGGGGCGTGTTAACGGCCGCGCTGCAACGGCTCCCGCCGCGGCAGCGCGCCGCGGTCGTGCTGCGTTACGTCGAGGACCGCACCGAGACCGAGGTCGCCGCGCTGCTCGGCATCCGGGTCGGAACGGTGCGCAGCCGGTCGGCGCGCGGCCTGGAGAAACTGCGCGCCGACCCGGCGGTCCTCGACCTGCGCGAGCCGGAGAACGGACAGGAGGTGACGAGCCGTGCCGGAGCGGAAGAACGGGCCGGAGCTCGTTGAGGAACTGCGCCTGGCGGCGGAAGCGGTGGAGGTCGGGCCGCCACCGGTGGAGGAGATGATCCGCCGGGGCCGCGCGCTCCGCGCCCGCCGCCGGGCGGCGGCAGGCGCCGGAACGGCGGTCGTCCTGGCGGCGGCGCTGGCGGCCGGTCTGGCATGGCTGCCGGCCGACGCGGGACCCGACGGCACCGCGCCCCCCGCGCCCCCCGCGGCCACGCGCGAGTCGCCGTCCCCCCGCGGCCACGTGCGGGTACAGCCCTACGAGCGGGTGGTGATCAACGACTCCTTCGTGATGGGGCTGCTGCCCGAGGGCAACCAGAACTATGTGGTTTCCTTCCCCGAGCAGTTCGACGAGGACGTCGAGGCCGCCAAGCAGTACCCCGGCAGCAACATCAACCCCGACAGCCTCAGTGCCGGTTACCGCGCGGAAGCCGACGTGGTCGAGCTGGTCGAGGGCTCCTGGCGGCTGGACAGGACGCCCGCGCGCATCGAGATCGCGCCCGACGGCCAGGACGTCACCTACCCGGCCACCGTGGTCACCCTGGCAGGCGAGCCGGGCTGGGGCACCTACTACCTCGACGTCGGCCACCACCCGGCCTTCACCCTCGGTTTCCGGGTCATCGCCTACGACACGACCGGCGAAGTGCTCGCCGAAATCCCCGTGACCGCCCGACGTTGAGCCGGTCCGGCGGCCCGGCGGTCCGGCGGCCCGGGGGCGCGACCCGCCCCGCCGCACCGGCCCGTCACTCGGATGCAGAGGGAATCGGCCGGCGGCGGAGGGCCGGTCGAGCTTGCGCCGCAGCCGCGTCACCGCAGCAGCCCGTTCGTGCCCTGAGTTCGTTGACGCCGAACGGCTTGACGACGTAGTCGTCGTCGGCGCCCGCGGCCAGTACGATCCGTGAATTCCCCGGCCGTTCTGGCATCCGTCGTGGCTACAGATCGACATCAGGTATCGCCGGTCCGCTGGGGCCCAGGGCCGATCTCGCGCACGACCCGGTAGGTGGGGGCTCCGCTCATGCGCGGCTCCGCTTCGCCCGACAGCCCGTCCAGCGCCCGCTGGATGGCCGCCATGCGCCCCTCGGTATCGGACGTTTCGACGAAATCGCGGTAGTCGGCCTCGCTCGCCCAGTGCACGATGTTGTAGACACGGGTGCCGTCGGTACTCGCATGGAGTCGAGCGGACAGGTAGCCAGGATAGAAGCGCACCCACCGCTCCTGGATTTCGGCGAAAGCCTCCGCCAGTTCCCTTTGGGTCTCGGGGCCGTCGACGGTGTAGTCGATGATCGAGTAGAAGCCGGAATCGCTGCTCATGCTGGTTTCGCTCCGTGGATCGGCAGGTTGGCGTTGTCCACCGGACCAGATCCTGCAAACTCAACCGCACTTGAGGTCAAGCGTGACCACGGTCACCCGCGGCCGGCCAGCGGACGACATACGGCCGTTCGTGACGTTCGAGGAAGTGCGTGGTGAGGCCGTCCCGTTCGGTGGACTCGGCGGAGACCGCCGGCTCTCCGCCGGTGAAGCAGACGATGATGTGCGGGCCGGCCTTCCGAACGCGCGGGGGACCGGCCGGCGGACTGCTCCTCCTGTTTCACTCCGCCTTCGCGAAGTGCCGGGCCGTCAGCGGGGCGAACAGCATGATCAGGGCCACGGACCAGATCACCGTGGTGAGGACGGGATGGGCCAGCGGCAGCGGTCCTTCGGGCACGGGTGCGTTGCCGAAGAGCAAACGCGCCGCGCTGATTGCCGCGCTGAAGGGGTTCCACTCCGCCAGCGTCCGCAGCACGGTCGGCATGCCGGTAGTCGGCACGAAAGCGTTGGAGAGCATGACGAAGGCGAAGACGAGCGGCGCGAGCTGCTGGATCGTCTCCATGGTGCGGATCGCCAGTCCGAGGAAGACCCCGGCCCAGGTCAGGCCATAGCCGAAGAGCAGGAGCAGGAGGAAGCCCGCCAGCGCGGACAAGGCGCCGTCCTCGACGCGCCAGCCGACGGCGAGACCGAGCAGCGCCATGGCGGTGAGGGAGACAACGGACAGGATGAGCTGGCTGCCCGCCAGGCCGAAGGGCACGGCGATGCGCCGCATCGGGAGCGACTTGAGTCGTTCGGTGACGCCGTTCTGCGCGTCCATGGCCGTCGACCCCGCTGTCATGACGGCGCCGGTCGCGGCGACGAGCACGAAGACCGCGGGGATCAGCTCTCTCCGGTAGTCCGTGGCGGAGCCGTCGCTCAGGGCATTGCCGAATACGTAGCCGAACATGGCGACCATGCCGAGCGGGGCGGCCAGGCTCGCCGCGATGACCGAAGGGTTCCGCCTGAGGGCGAGGAGGTTGCGATGGACGATGATCGCGCCATCGGCCGGCCACCACCGCTTCCGTACGAGGGGCCGTGCGCGCGGTCCGTTCCGGGGCGTCCGGTCGGCCGTATCCCTGGTTTCTCTCGCCGGTGTCGCCTCGTTCACCGCGTCGTTCATGCTGGTCCTCCGGTCAGGGCGAGGTAGGCCTCGTCAAGGGTGGGCTCGTGCAGGCCGATGTCGGCGACGTCGACCCCCGCGTCGTTCAGTGCGGCGAGGACGGAGGGCAACGTCAGGGTCCCTGCCGCCACCGAGCCCGTGATCGTCGTCGCCCGGGGAGTGGGGGCGGGGAGGCCAAAGACCCCGAGGCCGCTGAGCAGGCCGCACGCCGTTCCGTGCGATTCCTCCGAGGCGAGGGTCACCGACAGCCGTAGCCCGATCCGCCGCTTCAGCGCGCGCGGTGTGTCGTCGGCGATGACCCGGCCCGAGTCCAGTACCGCCACGCGCTCCGCGAGGTGGTCGGCTTCCTCCAGGTATTGGGTGGTCAGAAGGACGGTCGTGCCCCTCTCGGCCAGCTCTTTCACGGTCTTCCAGATGGCGGTGCGGCTGTGTGGATCGAGCCCGGTGGTGGGTTCGTCGAGGAAGAGGACGGCGGGTTCCAGGAGGAGACTGGAGGCGATGTCCAGCCTGCGGCGCATTCCGCCGGAGTAGGCGCTGACCGGACGGTCGCCCGCCGCCGCCAGGTCGTACCGCTCCAGGAGTTCCCCGGCGGTGCGGCGGGCCGTTGCCCGGGAGAGCCCGTACAGCCTGCCGAAGACGAAGAGGTTCTCCCGGCCGCTGAGGCGCCCGTCGAGCGTGGTCTGCTGTGCGGTGATGCCGATCGCGGCCCGGACGTCGGCGGGATGGGTGACGACATCGTGGCCGCCGACCCAGGCGCGTCCCGAGGTCGGGGCAGCGAGGGTCGACAGCAGCCGGAGCAACGTGGACTTGCCCGCACCGTTGTGTCCCAGAAGTCCGAATACCGCTCCCGCCGGCGCGGTGAGGTCGATGCCGTCGAGCGCGGTCATGGCCTTGTGGCCCCGACCATAGACTTTGGTCAACTCCTCCGTACGGATTGCCGGCGCGGATGGTCCTGACATGGCCACTCCTTCAGCGATCGATGTTCGCAGTACGTGCCCAGCCTACTGCGAACGCTGTATGCAGTGTGCGGGGGGCGACCGGCAACGCGGGAACTGAGAGGTGCTGTGACCACCGAGGTGATCTGGATGCGGGCCAGGGCCGGCAGGAAGGGGCCGCGGCCGGCGCACAGCCTCGACGACATCGCCCGGGAGGCCGTGGCCTTGGCCGATGCCCAGGGGCTGGCGGCCGTGTCGATCCGGGCCGTCGCGGCGGAGCTGGGCGCAGGGGCGGCGTCGCTCTACCGGTACATCGCGAGCAAGGACGACCTCTACGACCTGATGGTCGACGAGGTCGCCGCCGAATACGACCTGCCCGATGAGCCGTCGGGCGACTGGATTGCCGACCTGACCCTCGTCGCGGAGCGTGGCCGGGCCGCATACCGTCGGCACCCCTGGGCCGGACAGCTGAGTGCGGGAGCGTCCTGGGGCCCGCGGGTGCAGGACTACATGGAGTTTCTGCTGGCCGCCCTCGAACCGACCGGGCTCGACATCCCGGAGCGGGTGGACTTCATCGCCCTGCTGAACAACTGGATCGCCAACTTCGCCCAGCACGAGATCCAGCCGGTGGACGGCGATGCCGCGGCGGCGAAGGCACGCCACGTGGAGAGCATCGCCGCCGATCCGAGCCGCCCCCACCTCGCCGGGGCCATGGCCTCGCTGCTGAGGACGGACCCCGCGGACGCCCACCCGGACCTGCTCTTCCGCCGGGGCCTGGACCGCCTCTTCCACGGCATCGCGCCCCGGTAGCGCGCTTCGCGGCCCACTGCCCGGCGGCAACCCTTCCGCTTGACGCATCGGCCCGCGGGGGGAGAGGTCACTTCGTGGGGAACGCCGAGTCGGCGCAGTGCGCGCGCCTGGGCCGGCCATGGCTTGTCGGCCCTGGGGGAAGCGCCGGGCAGGATCGAGCAGTCCGGTGCGGATGGACCTGGGCCTCGACCGTTCTCACCTCGGGGCGCGTGTCGCCAAGCGTGCAGCGGCGACGAACCTGATCGCGTCGAGGGTCAGCCGAGGACGACCAGGGCCGACGCCGGGTCGGCCACTAAGTCCTGTCCGGCCGGGAGCAGTGAGATCCGCATCCTCTTCGGGTTCGGGCGGTTTCGGGCGGTTTCGGGCGGTTCCGGGCGGTTCCGGGCGGTGCTGATCACAGGCTTCGACTGTCTTCAGGTGTCGGTCAGTTCGTGAAGTCGGGCCGCGGGCGGCCGTCGTGGCGCAGCCGGAGTCGGCGCCGGGGATGCGAGCGCAGTACCGGATGGAGGTTCCAGCCCTGCTCCGAGGCGACGCGCAGCACGTAACCGGCGCCCGCGCCCCGGAAGTAGTGCACTCCGAGTTCCAGTTCGCGGTCGAACCCGTGGGAGGTCCCCACCAGCCGGGTCTTCCTGCTGATGCGCCGGTCCACTCTGGCCCGGTAGTACGCCGTGTCGCCCTCCCGCACCAGCGCCACGGGGGTCACGCACCAGCGCGGGATGAACGGCACCCGGCCCAGCGTGGCGTCCAGCACCCGCACCGCGCCGTTCTCGGCACGCGGCAGCACGTAGACGATCAGCTGGGCCACCGTTGCCACGCCGTAGAAGCAGACCGCTAGGAAGACCCACACCACCCACCACAGCGGTAGGAACACCATGGTCAGGGGCAGAAGCAGCAGCCAGCGCAGTGCGGCCGGCCGGACGGGGAGCGGTCTCCAGGCCGGCTCGTCATAGTCGTGCACGGATGGTGTGTTCCCCTCGGGTTCGCCTTGGCGTGCGCCTGCGCGCCGGTGAGTGTACGCCGCGCGCCCCCTCGCTCGACGCGGCGGGTGGCGAAGCGACGCAAGCCCCACGGCCTTCAGGACTCCCGGGCGCAGACGGCCGCGAGGCCGCCCAGCTCATCGACACCCGACCGCCCACGGCACCGTGCCGGTACGCAGAAATCCGTCCAGGGCGCGGCGAACCGGCCGCTCTCTGCCGGCGGTTCCGTCTTCATGTCCAGTCAGGCCTTGCGGAGGCGGGCCACGATCCCGTCGAGATCGCGGAGGAACAGGTCGGGGCGCACGAGGTGGCCGCCCGACGGCTCGTGCCACTCGTGCGGAATCCCCGCCGAGCCGAGACGTTCACGGAACTCGCGCTGCCCCGCGAGAACTTGAGTCTCGTTGACCGTGTCGAACCAGTTGATGGGGTCGGGGCTGGTACCAGCCACCAGGAACACGCGCTTGTTCCGGTAGCTCTCCACGCGCTGCACCGGGTTGTCAGCACTGACTCGGGCCTCGTCCCACGACGGCGCGCCGTAGACGGTACCTCCTCCCAGCTCCACCGCTGCTGAGGAGACGTTCGCCCAGTGGGTGACCAGACCGAAGTCCCGGCGCAGGCTGGCAGGCCCGGAGTGGGAGCTGACCGAAGCGAAGTGCCCGTAGTACTTGGCCGCGTACTTCAGGGCACCGAACCCGCCCATGGAGAACCCGGAGACCGCGCGGCCGTCGTACTCGGCATAGGTCCGGAAGTTGGCGTCGACCCATGGGAGCAACTGTCCGATGTGGAAGGACTCCCAGTTGCGGGCACCGACGTTGGAGCTGACCGGGTTGGAGTACCAGCCCGCGTGACCTCCATCGGGCATCACGACGATGAGCGGCTTCCCGGCGGTCCAGGCGCGGATGCCCAGCCGGTCGAAGGCGATGAAGTCCTGGTCGAGGCCGCCGCCGTGGAAGAGGTACAGGACCGGATACCTGCGCCCCGAGGTGTGGTAGCCGTCCGGGAGGAGGACGTTGACGCCGGGGTTCCAGCCGATCTCGGCGGTGGCGAAGCGGTAGTACCACATCCTGGGGTCGCCTTCGCCGCGTTCGACGATGCGCAGGCCGAAGCCGTCGTCGGCCGCGTGGGCGGGGGAGGCCGACCCCAGAAGGCCGGCCCCACTGAGGGCCGTCAGCGCGGTGATTCCGGCAGCGGCCTTCATGGCACCTCTGCGGGTTGGACGGTGCGTGCTCAACATGACCTCCGGTGACGTGGGTTCGGATGCGCGTGGTGGCACCGTGCCCGCCGCGGCTGATCAGCCGGAACGGTAGGCGGCGACGGCCGGCACGTTCATGGCCGGGACGGTGGGTGCGGGCGAGGCCTGGACGGCGAGGGTGCGCGGGGCAGGCCTGTCGCCCATGAGGGCTCTTGTGGGGAGGGGACCGTACGAGAGGCAAGCGTGGTGCCCCGGCTGGGACGCGCACAAGTGACGTAAGTCCAGGCTTACATGGGTGTCGCGTCGCCCGGTCCGCCACCGGCGCCGCGGTCCTCGGCGGTCAGGAGCGCGCGCCCCTCGGCCGTCGCGAGGTGGAAGGCACGTCCGGCCGTGCGGACCGTGGTGATGAGACCCGCGGCGCGCAGGACGTTCATGTGCTGGCTGACTGCCGGGTGCGTCACCTGGAGCATCCGTGCGGCTTCCACGGTGGTGCAGCCGACACGGGCGGCCCGCAGCAACTCCGCACGGGTCCTCCCGAGGAGGCGCCCGAGTGGGTCGCGGCCCGCCACCGGCGTCGGCCCGACCGACCGCGAGGCCCAGCCGGCCGTGTGGTGGATCGGATGGACCAGAACGGGCGGCAGCTGCCCGTCCGCCAGCGTGGTCGGGGCCGGCCAGCAGAAGAACGAGGGCTGGAGCACGAGCCCCCGGCCGGCCAGATACAGGTGCTGTTCGACCGGGTAGGTGACCTCCAGAACGGGCGGGCACCAGCGGGTGTCCGGCCCGAGACCCGCCAGCAGACCCTCGGTGCCGCCGTCCATCAGGCTCTGCAACCGCCGTGCGCGGTCCGCCTCGATGTCCGCGCGGACGTGCCGCCAGTGGGGGAGGAGTACCTGTGCCTGGTAGGCGCGGAGAGCGTCGCCCAGCCGGGCGAGTGTGTCCGCGTCACCTTCGGCGAGTGCGCGCGTCCAGCGGGGCAGCCGTGTCGAGGTGGCCAGCCGCGTCAACTCCGTACGCAATCTCGGGCGCGGAGTTCCCAGCAGGGTGTCGATGGCCGCCTGGAGGGTGGGGCGGTCACCGGATGTGGGGGTGAGGAAGTCCGGGGAGTAGCCGTACGGCGGCAACAGGGGTGAGAGCAGCCGTCGGCCCTGCGGTAGCCGTGGGCGCACCCATCGACGCCAGGTGCCGAACACCCTTTCCCCGTCGGTCCGTTGCAGCGTCTGCACGCTGTTGGTGATCTCCCACAGGAAGTCCGGGCCCCGGGCCACCTTGACCCGCGCCATGTCATCGGGGGTGAAGTGGATTCGCAGCATGGATGCTCCATCGGGACCACGGCCCACACAGTCCCGGTCCTCCTGGGAGCCGTGCGTCGCTCCTCTGCCCGCCGCCGACGCGCTCGTGCAGACCGGCGGCGATCAGCCTTTACCCGCAACCATGCCGGGATATGCCGCCCCGGGCCGGCGGCGGCGGAGGCGGCGACTTGATCACCGTCCACGTGAAGCTCCAGTGTCACCGATCTTGCGAAACCCGCTCCCACCCGGTCCGTTGCGTGGTGAGCGACGCGGAGGGCAGGCGGCCGCTCTCCCGCCGGGTGGCCGACGACGAGACGGTACCGCTCGCCCTCACACCGCGGTGCCGTGCTGCTGCCGGGCCGGTTGGCCAGCCACGGCCGACGAGTGTTCTGCCTTCCACGGCCGGCTATCGCGGCCAGGGCGGGCAGGGCGGGCAGGGCGGGCAGGACCGATGCCCGGGATGCGGCGCTCATCGCCGACCGGGCCCAGGATGCGCCGCCAACTTCCGCGAACTGGAGCCGGTGCGACCCGATGCCGAGGCCATCGCCGAGCTGAAGATCGTCACCGTTCACCGAGCCGACCTGGTCGCCGCCCGCACCGTCACCTGCTGATCCGCCGAACAACCGGTCCAGCTGGTCACCCGCCGAGGTGCCGCAGCCGGAACTGGTCCGCGTCGCAAGTGGCCGCTGGGCCACGTCGGACTCGCCCATAACAGGTCGGACGCCGGACCTCACGGCACCGGCACACCACACCCGCCCTGCCCGCCCTGCCCGCCGGAAGGCGGCTCAGTGGCGGGTGGCGAAGAGTTCGCCGCCGACTGCGGAACGGTCGTCGGGCACGCCGACCAGGGTGATGGCGATGTCCCGCCGGAGGTGCTCGCCGAGTACGGCGACGACGGCTTCCGTGAGAGCGGCGGCCAGGCGACCCGCGGCGTCCGGCATCTGCTCGAACAGCCCGGCGCGGCTGTTCAGTTGTACCGCAGGGCCGGGGGCGGTGCCGAGCCTGCCGCCCACCGCGAACCGCGCGGTCGGGATGCCATGCAGGGCGATGACCACCAGTGGGCGGGCCCAGTCGCCGTAGACGGACACGACGGCGTCGGTGAGGGTGCCGGCAAGCCGCTCCTCGACTGTGCCGTCCAGAAGTTCTTCGGCGAGGGTGACGGTGCAGTGCGGCATACTTCCTCCTGTTGCCCGTACGAGCAAAATAGATTTGAGATCAAATATAATGGCCTCCTCGTCTCCCGTCCACCCCGGACCCGACGACCGCGGTGACTCCCGCGACCAACGTGACGCCGGCGATCTGGACGTCGCCATCCGCGCGCTGCTGTTGGTGATGCCCCGCGCCATCGGGCGGATCAAGCGCATGGAGGTCCCCGAGGAACTGCGGGGGATGGCGCTCGCCCCGCGCCATCTGTCGCTGCTGTCACTGCTGCTTCTCGACGGCCCGATGACGGTCCGCGAGCTCGCCGATCGACTTGAGGTGGCGCCGACGACCGCAAGCCTGCTCGTCGGCGAACTCAGCAGAAAGGGCGTACTGGACCGGCGCGAGGACGACGACGACCGGCGGCGGCGTATCGTCAGCGTCCCGGCGGGGAAACGGTCGGCACTGGAGCGGTGGCTCTCCCCGGGCGCCCGTGCGTGGCGTACCGCGCTCGACCCGCTGGAGCCGACCGAACGAGCCGCCGTGGTCAAGGCGTTCATCGCCTACGAGGCGGCGCTCGCCGAAGGGGCCGAGGACTGAGCGCCCGGGGAGGCCCGGCCCGGTGGCAGGGTGACGCGACCGACCGCCCGGCCACCCCTGCGCGCGCTCGCGAACCGTTCCCCGGCGCGGCAGCGGGTGTCAGCCGGGACCGCCCCACGCCCTCCGCTTCTCCCTGAGCCCTGCGTGCGACCCGCTCCTGCTGGTCCGCAGGCCCAGGCGGACCGGGAGGCCGAGCGCGCCCTCGACCCGGCGGCGCAGCTCGACCAGGCCGGCATCCCCGCGCAGCCGAGGACGAGCACTTCGGCGCCCGCGTCCGAAGGACCGTGGCTGAGGGTGAGCACGGGCATGCTCAGCACCACCGGACTCGCCGTCGAATCCGGGCTGCGCCGTGACGTGGTCTGCCACCACCCCGATCTCGTCGAGGCCTGTCAGGCTCAGGTCAAAGCGCGGCAAGCCATATCGGATGCGGTGACGGCGATGGCATGGGAGTTGGAGAGGGCTCGCGAGGAACTCAGGCGCATCGAGGAGGAACTGGGGGCCGAGCGCGGCCGGACGGCGTTCTCGCGTGGGGACGTCACAGAACTGTTCATCGAAGCCAGGCCCTCAGAAACCCGGACGAACGACACCGTCGGGTGCCACGGCTGGCCGACCGCCGCCCAGACGGCCACTCCCGTACCTGACCCTCACCTGCTGATCCGTGAAGGGCTTGTCCACCCCGCGGTCACCGCAGCAACCACAGAGACGAGTGACAGCAGGGCGAACAGGTGGCCGTACCCGCCCAGCGGCGCGGCGAGGGCGGCGCCGGCGAAGGGGGCGAGGGCGCCTGCTGCTGTGGCGGGGGCGGCCAGCAGGCCGGACAGGCGTCCGTAGTGGGTGGCGCCCCACCGGTCGGTGATGGCAGTGGCCTGGAGCAGGGTGAGGTTGCCGCGGATGACGCCGGCTGCGACGGATGCGGCGACCAGCAAGCCGTAGGGGCCGGGGATGACGGCCAGGGCGGCGGTGGTGGCTGCGCCCAGGGCGATGAACATCACGGTGCGGGCGGTTGTGCCGGTGCGGCGGGCGAGTGTGGCGTACAGGGTTCGCCCCAGCGTCTGTCCTGCGCCGCCCAGGCCGAGCGCCCAGGCGGCCTGGGAGGTGGTGAAGCCGCGTTCGAGCATCAGAGGAACCAGGGCGACGACCACCCCGAAGACGGTGAACGCCGACAGGGCCAGGGCCGCGGTCAGCAGCAGGAACGGCCGGCTGCGGGCCACCTCCCCCGGATGATCGTCTGCGTATCCCGGGACACGTGGTGCTGCGGGCCAGGGCGCGTTGAGGGCGAAGGCATGTGCGGGAATCGTGACGATGGCGAGGGCAGCGGCGAGTACCAGGTAGGTGGTGCGCCAGGACAGGTCGTCGGCGAGGGCGGCGGTGATGGGGGCGAAGACGGTGGAGGCCAGGCCGCCGGCCAGGGTCACGATCGTCAGGGCCTTCACGTGGTGGGGCGCCCACCAGCGGGTCAGGGCTACGAAGGCGGGCTGGTAGAAAGTGGCGGCCATCGCGAACCCGGCCAGCGCCCACCCGGCGAAGAACGCGGGCAGGTTCGGTGCTGTGGCCACCACCACCAGGCTCGCCGCTCCTGCGGCCGACCCGCCGGTCATCACGGCTCGGGGCCCGCGGTGGTCGATGACACGGCCGACGGCGATTCCGGCCAGCGCTGAGAGAGCCAATGCGAAGGAGAACGCCGCCGTGGTTGCCCCCGTCGGCCAGCCAGTGGCGGCGGTGATCTGCGGGTTGAGGACGGGGAAGGCGTAGTAGACGATGCCCCAGCTGGTGATCTGGGTGACGCACAGGGCGGGCAGGGCGGCACGGGGCCGCGACCGGTCCCCTGTACCGGTCGCGGCCTCGTCCGTCCGGGTGTTCAGATCGCTCACGAGCCGCAGCAGCCGCCCGACGGGGCCTCCTGGCCCGCGGCGGCCGGGGCTCCGACGCCGAGCTGCACAAGCTGCGGTGCCGGGGCGCAGCAGCTGCCGTCCGTCTCGTCCTTGGACGCGGTTTCGTCGAAGAGGCCGGCTCCGCCGCATACCCCGGTCTCGGGGAGGGTGAGCTCTACGCGCTCGGCTGCCTCCATGTCGCCGGCGAGGGCGGCGGCGATGGAACGTACCTGCTCGTAGCCGGTCATGGCCAGGAAGGTCGGAGCGCGGCCGTAGGACTTCATCCCGGCCAGGAACAGGTCCGCTTCGGGGTGGGAGAGTTCCTTCACGCCGTGGGGATAGACAGTGCCGCAGGAGTGCACGTTGGGGTCGATCAGGGGGGCCAGGGCGGTGGGGGCGGAGAGCCGTTCGTCCAGCCCGAGCCGTACCTCGGACAGGAAGGCGAGGTCCGGGCGCAGGCCGGTGAGCACGACGATGTGGTCGACGGGCCCGGTGCGGCGGCCGTCGTCGGCGACCAGGACGAGGCAGTCGTCGCCGTCGCGTTCGACGGCGGTGGCGCGGAAGCCGGTGACCGCTTCCGCGTGGCCGTCGTCGACGGCGGCCTTGGCGGCCAGGCCCAGGGCGCCGCGGGCGGGGAGCTGGTCGGCGGTGCCGCCGCCGAAGGTGGAGCCGGAGATGCCCCGGCGCAGCACCCACAGCGCGTGCGTGCCGGTGCCGTCCTCGGCCTTGGCGAGGTCGGCCAGGCCGGCGAGGGCGGTGAAGGCGGAGGCGCCGGCGCCGACGACGGCGGTGCGGCGGCCCGCGAACGCGGCGCGCACCTCCGGGTCCCGCAGATCCGGCACGCGGTAGGTGATGCGGCCCTGGGCGGCCAGGGCGCGCTCACCCGCGGCGGGCAGGCCGTCGGCGCCGAGCGGGTTGGGCGTGGCCCAGGTGCCGGAGGCGTCGATGACCGCGCGCACCGCGAGCCTCCCCCAGCCAACGCTGGGAGGTGCCCCCATCTCGCCGCCGTCGGCGAGGGTGAGGTGCACGGTGAACGGCTGGTCGGTGCGGCCGGCATCCACCACGCGGTCGCGGCCGGCGCGGGCCACCCCGGTCACCGTTGTGCCGTAGCGGACACGCTTGCCCAGGGCGTCGGCCAAGGGCTGGAGGTACTCCCCGGCCCACTGCGCCCCGGTCGGGTACTGGCTGTCTTCTGGCCGGGTCCAGCCTGTCGGGGCCAGGAGCTTCTCGGCGGCCGGGTCGATCAGTTCGGCCCAGGTCGAGAACAGCCGAACGTGTCCCCACTCCCGCACTGCCGCGCAGGCCCGGTCACCGCGCTCGATGACCAGGGGCTCGATGCCGCGCTCGATCAGGTGGGCGGCGGCGGCAAGTCCGATGGGGCCGCCGCCGATGACGGCGACGGGCAGATCGGCGGTGTCCGGCATGATCAGCACTCCTCATTGTTTCGATGTCTGTCGATGGTTGCGCGGTCAGCATCCCATCTGCTTTCATCTCCGTCAACATAGACGTTTCTCGAAGCAAAGGGGTGTTCGCTGTGGAGCGGATACAGGTGGCGGTCATCGGCGGCGGGCAGTCCGGGCTGGCGGCGGCGCACGCGGCGAGGCAGGCCGGGCTGGTCCCGGTGGTGCTGGAGGCATCCGACCGCGCGGCGGGTTCGTGGCCGTCGTATTACGACAGCCTGACGCTGTTCTCCCCGGCCGCTTTCAGCGCAATGCCGGGCCTGCCCTTCGGCGGGGACGGCGAGCGCTACCCGCACCGGGACGAGGTGGTGGACTACCTCACGCACTACGCCGCGGGCCTGGACGCGGAGATCCGCACCGGCGTGCGGGTGGAGTCGGTAGAGCCGGACTCCGATGGCTTCGTTCTGCGCACCTCCGACGGCTCACAACTGGCCGCGGACGGCGTCGTGGCGGCCACCGGCTCCTTCTCCAACCCGCTGGTCCCCGCGCTCCCGGGCCAGGAGACGTTCACCGGGGAGCTGCTGCACTCGGCCGGCTACCGCAACCCGGACGCGTATGCGGGCAAGCGGGTCCTGGTGGTGGGCGGCGGGAACTCGGCCGTCCAGATCGCACACGAACTCGCGCGGGCCGCCAGGGTGACGCTGGCCAGCCGCGCTCCGCTGACCTTCCTGGCGCAGCGGCGCGACGGCAAGGACTTGCACCACTGGCTGGCCGGCACCGGCTTCGACGATCTGCCCCCGGCGTGGCTGGCCCGCGTCGTCCCCGGCACCCTGGTGCTGGACGACGGCCGCTACGCCTGCGCCCTCGACGAGGGCGTCTTCGACCGGCGGCCGGTGTTCAGCGCGCTGGAGGGCGACAGCGCGGTGTGGGCGGACGGCAGCCGGGAGGCGGTAGACGTCGTGCTGCTGGCCACCGGCTACCGTCCCGCGCTCGGCTATCTCGCCAAGACGGGGGCGCTGGACGCCGACGGCATGCCCCTGCACGCCGGCGGCCTGTCGCTGACCCAACCGGGCCTGGTCTACCTGGGGCTGGAGTTCCAGCGTTCCTTCGCCTCCAACACGCTGCGCGGGGTGGCGCGGGACGCCGCTCACGTCGTGGCCGCGCTGTCGGCCCATGTCCGGGGCGCGGCGCCTGCCGTCGGCCTGTGACGCCGGGGGAAGCGGAGTGGGCCCGGGCGGTCGGGCTCGCTCTCCCCGTCTGCTTCGACGTATGTCAACCTAGGAGTATGTCGAACAGCAGGGTGCTTGAGGTGCTGCCGCCGGATGTCGAGCCGTGCTGCCCGCCATTGAGCGAACGTCCCTTCACCGCGGAGGAGGCCGAGCGCACCGCGCGGATGTTCAGGGCGCTGGGCGATCCGGTCCGGCTGCGGCTGTTCACCGCGGTCGCCTCGCATCCGGACGGTGAGGCGTGCGTGTGCGACATCTCCGACGTCGGCGTCTCCCAGCCGACCGTCTCCCACCACCTGAAGAAGCTCAAGGAAGCCGGCCTGCTCACCTCGGAACGGCGCGGCACCTGGGTTTTCTACCGCGTCGAGCCCTCAGTCCTCGCAGGGATGGGGCAGATGCTGACCCCCCGCGCGGCCTGAGCCCCGGCCACCGGGCACGGCCCTCCTTGTCGCGGCAGGGAGGCCCGGGTCCCATGGCCTGGCAGCTGACGGCTGCGGTCAATCAGTTCTCCACGGTGGGGGACTGTAAAACGAGCGGCTCTGTTCCGTAGTCGGTGGTGACGTTCCCACCGGGTGTGATCAGATGGGTGAAAGCCAGGCGCTGCCACTCATCGGCCGTGGCGCCAGCTACGGGAGACGCCCGGAGCGAAGGATCGGCGAGTGAGAGCAGAACCAACTCCCGATGCGCGGTTCCCGGGGCCTCCTCCTGCGCCGCCCTGGTCTGCCGCGCCTGAAAGTTGAGCGACGGAGCAACGCCGACGAGTGCCGCCGCGGAGATGAGGAGTCCTTCCGCGTCTCGTCCAGCGACGCATGGGCGTAGACCTTCATGGTCACCTCGATGCCGCTGTGTCCGGCGATCGGCTGGACGACGTCGGCCGGACGCCGAGGTCGAGCAGCAATGTTGCGCAGGAGTGACGGAGGTCATGGAAGCGGAGGGCAAGGCCGAGCCGCTTCCGGAGCGGGTACCAGCTCCGCCGGAGGTTGTCCGGCTCAAGAGCGGTGCCCACCCGGGAGGTGAGGACCAGCCCGGTTTCCGCCCACGTGTCGCCGACCGCCGCCCACTCCTGCGTCCTGGTCACCGGGTTGCCTATAGAGAACTCCTATAGCACCTGCTCGTTTTTCGTCTTTGCCCCTCAATCCCTCCCGGATCTACGGTGAAACATCTCGACGAGGCGAGACGTGTACCGCGGTTCTCCGCAATCAGTACCCCGTGCACGTCACCCCTTTACGGTCGAGCGGACCGAGCTGCAATTGAGAGGGCAAGCGGCATGACCACCCCCAGGAACGATTCAAGAGTGCGAGAATTCACGGGAAAGCGAGTTTTGGTCACGGGCGGTTCGCGCGGAATCGGCGCGGCGATCGTGCGCCAGTTCCTGGGCTCGGGCGCCGAGGTACTCACGGCCGCCAGGTCGAGGACGAGCACGGTGCCGGAGGGCGCCGCCTTCGTGGAGGCCGATGTGCGGACACGGGTCGGAGTGAAGGCAGTCGCCGAGGCCGCGCAGGAGGCCCTCGGCGGGGTGGACGTCCTGGTCAACAACGCGGGTGGAGCGCGCCCCTTCAAGAACGCCTGGGCCATCCCCGACGAGGAGTGGCAGGACCAACTGGACCTGAACTACCTGGCGTCGGTGCGGTTGGACGCGCTGTTGACTCCGGGGATGCGTGAGCGGCGTTCGGGTGCGGTCGTGCACGTCTCCACTGCCGCCGTCCCCACCTCCGCACCGGCGTTCCTGCACTACACGGCGGCGAAAGCGGCGCTGCAAAACTACAGCCGGGGACTGGCTCTGGAACTGGCCCCGTTCGGAGTCCGGGTCAACGCGGTGTCTCCCGGCAGGACCGCCACCCCCGGCGGCGAGGCAACGCGGAAACAGCAGACGAGCTTGGACGAGGGGACGGGCCAGGACGACACCGCCCCTCCGTTGGGGCGCGATGGCCGGCCCGACGACATCGCCGACGCGGTGCTGTTCCTTGCATCGGACCGGGCGAGCTGGCTGACCGGAAGGAACCTCACCGTGGATGGCGGCGAGTTCCCCGTGGGGTGACGCCGATGAAGTGAAAGAAGGAACTGAACGAGGAAATGAAGAAGTAAGGATCTCGGAAATGAACGACACGTACAGCGGCAAGAACGTGGTCATCACGGGGGGCAGCAGTGGCATAGGCTTCGCGACGGCGCAGCTACTGGTGGACGCCGGAGCACGCGTGGTGATCACCGGCCGTTCCCAGACCACACTCGACGCCGCCACGGAGCGCCTGGGCAAGAACGCGCTGGCTTTCCGGGGCGACGTGGCCTCACTACCCGACCTGGATGCTCTGGCTGCCCACGTACGAGACCAACTCGGCACGGTGCACGCCCTGTTCGTCAACGCGGGCATCACCAGCCCCATGCCTTTTGCATCGACGACCGAGGAGATGTACGACGAATCGTTCGCGATCAACGTCAAGGGTGCCTTCTTCACCGTGCAGAAGCTCGCCCCGCTGCTGAGCACGGGCGCCGGCATCGTCCTGACCACCTCCGTCGCGAACGTCATGGGCATGCTGGAATCCAGCGTCTACGCGGCCGGGAAGGCAGCGCTGCGCTCCATGGCCCGCAGCCTCTCCCGCGAGCTCCTTCCGCGAGGAATCCGCGTCAACGCGGTCAGCCCCGGTCCGGTCGACACGGGGATTCTGGAGAACACGATGACCAAAGAGGCCGCAGATCAGTTCAAGGCGGAACGGGTCGCGGAGAACCCCATGAACCGTTTCGGGACTCCGGAAGAAGTCGCCGGGGCGGTGGCGTTCCTGGCCTTCGACGCCACTTACACCACGGGCGCCGAGCTGGTAGTGGACGGAGGCGCCACCCAGTTGTGAGCAGGCCCTGACCCGTTACCGGAAAATCCGGTGTAGTACCAGGTCTCTTGACGCAGGAACTCGAGCAGGGCCATTTCCGCCGGGCCCGCCCCGGGCCGGACCGCAGCGACGGTGGGCATGGACACGGCGGGAAGGACGGGACGCGTGAGGTGCTCGAACCCGGGAGGCACCGCGGAGGCCGGCACGAGAGTCACCCCCAGCCCGTGGGCGGCCCAGCGCACCGCCGTCGCCGTCTGCGAGACGCGGGCGACCGTGGTCGGGGCCAGCTCGTTGTCCCGTAGGACGTCCCGCAGCACACCGTCGAGCGCACCGCCGTGGTCGAACCTGATCCACGGCTCCCGCGCCAGTTCGCGCAGCTCGACCCGGTCCGCAGCGAGCCGCGCCCGCTCGGAACCCAGCACCACGACGAACTCCTCGTCGCCGAGGTGGTGGCCCTCGTACAGGCCGTCCTTGCACGGCCCGCCCATCAGGCCGAGGTCCACCACGCCCCGGCGGGCCAGCCGCTCCAGCTCGGCGAGATTCGCCTCCTCGAACACGGTGATCTCCAGCCGCGGGAAACGGCGGCGCAACGCGCTCAGCGCGCCCGGCAGCTGCCGCGTGCCCAGTCCCATCTGCGCCGCGACCACCAGCTCGCCCTCCAGCTCATCGGCACCGGCCCGCGCTGTCGCCCTCGCCCGCCGCGCCGCCCTCACCGCGACCTCCGCGTCCCGCAGGAACGCGCGACCGACCGCGGTGGGCACCAGCCCGGTCGGCGTACGGGCGAACAGCGTCACACCGAGTTCCCGTTCCAGGCCGCGAATCTGCTGCGATACCGACGGCTGGGCGACACGCAACAGCTCCGCCGCTGCCGTTACCGAGCCCGCCTCGGCCACAGCCAGCGCATATTCGAACTGACGCATAGTCATCGTTTCTTGTCTCCCCCTGCGCCGGATCACGGTCCACCGCGTTGCACCTCGAGTCCTGTACGGCGCCCGACGAGACCGCCCCACGCCGTGATCGTCGGCCGCGAGCCGCAGCGCAGATCAGTCGGAGCCCGGACACGCCACGGCGTCCTCAACGCCGGACGCCGACGACTGTCCCTCGCCGAAGCGGCAACGCGATCGCGCCCCGGCCGCATTCCCGTTCCTGCGCCATGGCACAGGATGGCCGGCGCAATCGGAAGTCGCGACAGAGCCGTCTCGCGCCGTCCGCTCTCAGTGGGCGTCGAGGTGGGCGCCCATCTCCCGGCGTTCGCAGGTGACGGGTGATCAGGAACGGCTCATCGATCTCGTGGCTTCGTGCCCGTCAACGACACGGGATCAGCGGGTCGAGTGAACCGGCGAGGTCAGACGCCAGGCTCAGCCTCGGACGGGGTACCTGATCCTGCGCGCGTCGGCCAGGTTGGCGGCGAGTTGCTCGCGCGTCTGGTGGGCGTGCGACAGCCAGGCGGGCTGTCCCGGGCCGCTTCGCCAGGACTCGCTGAGTGGACTGTTGTCGACGGTGTCGAATCCGAGCTCGTCGTACAGGCGTGTGACGAGCTCCACCGCCTCGGGGTAGTTGCTGGAGACCGAGAGAGCGTACCGTCCGGGAGTGCCCGGGGGACTCGCGGAGAGGAAGAGGCGCGGAGCCTGGACGTGCGTGAACGCCTTGGCGACCTTCGAGGCGGGCAACTGCTCCTGGCGCAGCTCGTGCACGGTCTTCTCTCCCGAGTCGATGGCCGCGAAGTGGCCGTCGCGCCAGGGCATGTAGTTGTTGGTATCGAGCACGATCTTGCCGGCCAGCTGCTCCACAGGCATGTTGTCGACCAGCTTGAGGGGGACGGCGATGATCACGAAGTCGCCCGCTTCGGCGGCGTCGGCCGCTGTCGCGGCGCGGGCCGGAGGTCCGAGCTCGTCGACGAGGTGCGCCAGCGTTTCCGGTCCCCGAGAATTGGCGATTACTGCCTTGTAACCGTGGGCAACGGCTGCGCGGGCGAGCTGGCTGCCCACCTCGCCCGCTCCGATGTTGCCGATCGTCCTCACGCGTCGTTCCTCGGAGGAGTGATGATGCCGGCGAGTTCGAGCTTGGACTCGTCCTCGCTGCCCGGGACCGCCGTATAGGCGACGACCTTGAGGTCGGTGTCCCCGTCCGTCAGGACGTCGCAGTCGACGCTCACCTCCCCGATGTCGGGGTGCCGGATGGTCTTGCGGTCCTCGGCGTGTCGGCCCACGGCGGCATCGGCCCAGAACGCGGCGAACCGGGGGTTGCCGGCGACCCTGCTGGCCACCAGCTCGGACACACGCGGATCGTCGGGGAACCGTGCCGCGGCTCGGCGCAGGTCGGCCACGAGGGCCCGGTCGGCGGCCTCGGCGTTGACCGGGATCACCGGCCAGCTCGTCAAACGGCCGCGGTCCGAGGCGACCGGAAAGCGCAGCCGCACCAGGTTGCGCTCCTCGGCCCCGATCCGCGTGGGGTCGCCGAACAGCGCTGCCCACCTGAGGTTCCACCAGACCAGCTGCCAGTCTGCGGCGAAGACCGCGACCGGAGTGGACTCGAGCAGGGTCAGCAGCCGTCGCATGCTCGGCGGAATGTCGTCGACGACCCGCTGGTCCTGCGGCGGCCCGATCCCGGCGAGCCGATGGAGGTGGTCTCGCTCGTCCTGGGAGAGCTGCAACGCGCGGGCCAACGAGCCGACGATCTGCTCGGAGGGACTGACGGCCCGGCCTTGCTCGAGCCGCACCAGGTAGTCGACGGAGAGACCGGCCAGCTCGGCGAGTTCCTCACGCCGCAGGCCCGGCGATCGACGGGCCCTGTCCACCGGCAGTCCGACGGCTTTGGGCGAGAGCCGGTCCCGCCAGGCCCGAAGCGTCGCTCCCAACTGCTTGTCGACAGCATGTCCCTTGTTCACCCTTGCATCGTAAGCATCCGCGCATCGGTCTGGGTGGGCGCCCGGGTGGTGCTGCTGGTCCTACCGAGAACCGTTCTCTGGCTGGTCCCGGCAGTCTCGGAAATGGTTGGGACATGTCCAAGACCACGTTCATCACCGGCGCCAACAAGGGCCTCGGTTTCGAGACCGCCCGCCGACTCACCGAACTCGGCCACACCGTGCTCCTCGGCGCCCGCGACATCGATCGCGGACGCCGTGCGGCGGCAGAACTCGGTGCCCGCTTCGTTCGGATCGATGTCACCGACGATGCCTCGGCCGCGGCCGCGGCCGCCGACGTCGCGGCCAACGAGGGTCGGATCGACGTCCTGGTCAACAACGTCGGCATCACCGGCAGCGTCGTGTCCGCCGAGGGGTTGACCGGCGCGGAGGCCGCTCTGGTGCTCGACACCAACGTGGCCGGCATCGTGCGGGTCACCGCGGCCTTCCTGCCGCTCCTGCGCGCCTCCGGTGCTCCGGCCGTCGTCAACGTCACCAGCGGCCTGGGGTCCGTCGCGCTCACCCACGACCCGGAACGGGTCGAGTCACAGGTGATCGCCCCCGCCTACGCGGCCTCCAAGGCCGCCGTCACGATGCTGACCACGCAGTACGCGAAGGCGTTCGGCGACGTCCGGTTCAACGCCGCCGATCCCGGCTACACCGCAACCGACCTCAACGGCCACACCGGCACCCAGACCGTGACCGAGGGAACCGACGCCATCGTGACGCTGGCCACCGAGAACCCCAGCGCCGGAACCGGTCGGATCATCGACCGCTACGGCCCTCTCGTTTGGTGAAGCGGAGCAAACGACACCTGGCGCCTGGACGCCGTGGACGGCACCGCGCTGAGTGAGTCCGGGCGCACGGAGCTGGCCGGCGCCGCCGGCGTCCCCGTCATCGCCACCCGCTACCAGGGAATCATCCACGACTTCGTCATGCTCAACGCTCTCCGCGACACCCAGGCCGCCGAAGCCGCCATCACCCAGGCCACCACCACACTCCGCTCAGCTCTCCACACCTCCTGAATCCGCCGCACGACAGCGGTGGGTCCCACAACGAGACGCCATTCGGTCCCGCCCCGGGCTCGGGGCCCACAGAAAGAGAAAAGATCATGTCCGACACCGACCTGCGAGACTTCTACCATCGCTACGTCGAGGCGCTCAACGCGCGCGAGTTCGACCGCATGGACGAGTTCGTCCACGAATCCATCGTCATGCACAGCGAGCCGAGCTCCCGCGCGGCCCTCGTCGCACAACTGAACAGCATCGTCGACGCGGTCCCCGACTTCCACTGGGAGGTCCAGGAGCTCGCCATCAACGACGACAGCATCGCCGTCCGTGCGATCAACACCGGCACCCCCACCAAGGAGTGGCTCGGCGCGGCTCCTACCGGGAAGTCGATCGAGATCGTCGAGTACGCCATCTACCGGGTCCGCGACGGAAAGTTTCTGCACATGTCGGCCGTCCACGACGCCGCGGCCCTGGAGGAGCAGCTCGCAGGCTGACTCGGTCAGGCTCGGCCAACGCAGAGCCCAACGCAAGCGGGGTGCCCCGTCCTTCCCCGGGCGGGGCACCGCTCTGTTCGGGGCCCTACACGGCCGACGTCGCGGCGAGCGGCACGCCGCTGCAGGGGGCGGCCACTGGCGCGCGCATTCTCCCGATCCGTGGCGAGTAGTGCCCACGCATCAGGAGCGGGGCGTCATCGGGGCCGCGGACACGCCGAACCGCGTCGCCACGGAGCGCATCGGCATCCCTCGCGGCCGTCCGCGGAGTTCCGGCGGCCGTCGCGAGGCCGAGCAGCGAGCCGGTGCTGCCCAGGGCGCCATCCACGCCGCCGGGAGCGATTGCTGCGACGTGGTCCACGCCCCGGGCCGAACTCAGTCGGCCCTGAACTTGTCGGCGAGCTGGAACTCGAACTCATCGGGCAGGTCGTAGTGGAAGACCTCGGGGGCGTCGCGCTCGACGTGGGCCTTCCAGTAGAGGTCGGCGATCACGTCCGGCTCCGAGTTCGGCCGGCCACTCCCGATCCTCGCGCCCAGGGCGACGTGCACGACGTGCACTCCACTGTCGGCGAGCGACTCGTTCAGCGCGAGGAGCCAGTTGCGCATGGCAGCGTTCGCGACGTTCGCGTTGGCCACCTGCGGGACGACCATCGGGCCCGATCCGGCACCGCTCGTACCGATTATGGTGCCGGCAGCGCGGTCGATCATGCCGGGGAGCACCTGGCGAACAGCGGCGACCGCGCCGAAGAAGTTGGTCCGGAGTCCGGGCAGAACCGACTCGACAGTGAGATCGACCGCGGAGACGAGCGGCTGGTCCGCCAGGTCCGACAGTGTCGGGGCAGGTGAGTACTCCAGCACGTCAATGGGTCCGAAGTGCTCTTCTGCGGCCGCCAGCGCCTTCTCGAGGCTCGGGCGGTCAGTGACATCGGCCGCGAAAGCGGCAGCCGATACCCCTGCGCCTCGGAACCTGTCGACCATGGCCGCGAGTTGCGCTTCACGTCGCGCCACGAGCGCGACGTTGAAACCGCCCTTCTCGGCGAACTTCGCACCGATGGCGAACCCGAGTTGCGGCCCCGCCCCCACGATCGCAATAGTCGACACAGCTCGTCCCCCCACAGCAGATCTGCATGCCCTGGTGCCGGCTGTCCCAGTGGCGGACCCCCGGGCCCGGCTCACCGGCCAGCCGATACTCGGCCTCGTCATCGAGCTCCTACTGATCCATAGTGCCACGGCTCTCTCCGTTCCCTGGAGGCCGGCCACTAGCCTCGCGCTTTCGGTGCGACGTGAAGTCGCTGTCGTGCAGTAGTAGTTGCGAGGAGAGGAGTCGACTACTCCGGCCTGTGACCGACGGCCGGTCCCCGGCCTCGGGTGCGTCTGCGGTGACGCGGGGGTGT
>NZ_LZNS01000001.1:4134914-4318635 GCF_001984575.1 Streptomyces sp. MP131-18
TGAAGCGTGTTGTCCGATAGACGATCAGCCGAACGGAAAGTGCCTTCGACCAGCGAGAATGAGGAATGCCGAGGTCCTTGTTCCCGCTTCCGTCGGAGGCACTTTCCACCCTCATGTCCGTGTCCGAGGGAACGGCCGGGCGGCGGCTCCGCCGACGCGAGCATCGGCGGCAGGCCCTCGACGAGCGTGCGCAGCCTTCGGGGAAGCGGTACGGCGCGGCCACGCCGCGAAGAACGCCGCCGCGCTGGCCAAGCCGCCACGGGTGGAGGAGGACGAAGAGGAGATAGAGCCCTACTCGGTCGAAGAAGTGCAAAGCCTGCTGATCGAGGTGAACAAGCGCCGCAACAGCGCCCGGTGGATGCTGGCGTTGGCGCTCGGTCTGCGCCAGGGCGAGACGCTGGGACTGCGGTGGTCTGATGTCGATCTGGACCACGAGTACCTGAAGTTGCGCCGGAACCGGCTGCGCCCGAAGTACGAGCATGGGTGCAAGGCCGCCGATCCGTGCGGCCGGAAGCCGGCTACTGCCCCGAACGGAAGCAGGTGCGGCGCGAGACCAAGAACACCAAGTCCCGCGCGGGGCGCCGCGCGGTGCCCCTCCCGGGCCCCCTTGGTCCGGATGCTGCGTGCGCACAAGAAGACTCAGGCCCGGGAGCGCGAGGCCGCCGGGAACCTGTGGACCGCCTCGGAGTACGTGTTCACCAGGCCCCTCGGTGGTCCGCTCAGTCCGAACACGGACTATCACGACTGGAAGCGGCTGCTGCATGACGCGGGGGTGCGGGATGCGCGCCTTCACGACGCCCGGCACACCGCCGCCACCGTGCTCATGTTGCTCGGGGTCCCGGACCGCGTCATCGACCAGATCATGGGGTGGGAGCCGGGCACCACCTCCGCCCGGATGCGGGCGCGGTACCTGCATGTGCCCGACGCCATGCCGAAGGACGTGGCGCGGAAGCTGGCGGACGCCAGCTGGGGGCCGCAGGAAAACAGCGATGTGGACAAAGAACAGGACAACGGTGCCTGAACAAGACGCGGGCCCCGGCCGTGGATGGCGGCGGGGGCCCGCGTTCAGCCCGGTGAGAGCTGGCGGAGGATACGAGATTCGAACTCGTGAGGGTGTGAACCCAACACGCTTTCCAACTGTTCGTACGCGGGTTCGGGCGGGTTCGGCAGCGTTTTGACCTGCGGAGAAGTGTTCGTGGTGGTCCGGTCCGGACGTGCCCGGATGGGGGTGAACGAGACCAGAATTGAGACCAGTTGCCATCAGCTGGGCCGCTTTCTTGCCCCGCCAGCGGCGAGCCTGGTCAGCACAGCTGACCACGGACCATGACCAAGCTCTGAACCAGGGGATTGGCACTGAGGCGGTGATCGCACACTGATCCGACGCAACGGCGTGCTTGGCGGCACCGGGGCACGTCACCGCTTCACGCGGCTACGCACGGCGAGAACGGCAAGCCCGAGCAGGGCCGGCTCGACGAGGCGGGCAGTCATCTCGACGTACGTCCTGGTGGTGGTCAGGTCCTGTCCGGAGGCCCGGGAAATCACCGAGTTGACCACCGCTCTCACGGACTTCTCGAACCGCGCGGTCGACAGACGCCTTGTGTACTACGGCCCTTCCGGGTTGACGGGTGTCGGCTTCCTGGTCGTCAGGATTACTCGGTGGCCGTCGGTGGTCCCCGCACTGACCGGGTCCGGGTCGGCCTGCGGCAGCCCGCACAGCATCATCGCGAGCACGGTGGCCGTCATGGCCAGGACCAGCCAGGCCAGGGCACGCGAGGCGCGTAGACCGTATCCGGAGAGTGCCCAGTACAGCCGCAGCAGCGTCCGCTCGCCGCGGGACGCCTCGGCGTCATGGCGGCGCATCTCCATCTCGCCGTAGTAGAAGTCGGCCTTGCCCGGCTCGTTCCGGCTGTCCTCAAGCGCCTTGCGGAGCTGCCGATGGACCGGCGCGAGCACGGCGGGTTCATGCGTCTCGACGCCCGGTGGCGACGGGCGTCCAACGGCCGCCGTACCGGGGCGCCCGCCAGTGGTGTTCCTCGGCGAGGGTCCGGCGACGTATCCAGCGCAGACGGTCCACCGGCAAGTGTTCCGGCACCTGGTCCGCGAGCGTCTTGTGGCCGCAGCGGTGGCCCAGGTGAGTTGGAGCGCGCCGAGGCTGATCTGCGTTGCCGGCGGCTTCCCTCGCTTCGGCATCCATGCTCCAGTGCCGTCGGTTCAGATCCGAGGAGTACGCACGTTCCCGCTGCGTGCCATCGGCCGCGTTCCCCGCCCGAGGCGCCATACAGTCACAGCTCCTACCAGGCAACTTGGCCGACGAGGCCGACTCGGGTGTACGGAAGCGCACCAGCGGGACCTGGGATCTCGCGTGTTATGGAACTGGACAGCCCTCACGCCAGAACCAGGTCGCGTTGCCGTGCTGCGAACGCCCCTCCCTGGCATCGCCCCGCACGCCAGTCCAGGCCGCAGCCTCGCTTTCCGGTCCCGGGAACGGTTCTGACTCCCGGCTCACGGCAGATTCCCTGCTCGCCACCCACCCCTGTAATCAACTCTGTTTGTTTCATTGACCTTTCGCTCAAAAGACCTACTCTTGGGAGCTGGGAGCGCTCCATAGCAGCCTTGCGACTACAAGGAGTTCTCCCCACATGCGCAAACAGAGTCCGTTAACCGGGCGTTCGCGGTCGTCCCTCCGCCAGCCTCTCCAGGCGCTCGTCATGCTGTTCGCCTTGGTTGCCGGCGCACTGGCCTGGTCGACCCCCGCCCAGGCTCACGGCACCATCGTCAACCCCGCCTCCCGCGCGTACCAGTGCTGGAATACGTGGGGCAGCAACCACACGAACCCGGCCATGCAGACCCAAGACCCCATGTGTTGGCAGGCCTTCCAGGCCAACCCCGACACCATGTGGAACTGGATGAGCGCGCTCCGCGACGGCCTCGGTGGCCAGTTCCAGGCGAGGACCCCCGACGGGACGCTCTGCAGCAACAACCTCTCGAGGAACGCCAGCCTGAACAGGCCCGGGGCGTGGAAGACGACCAACATCAGCAACAACTTCACGGTCCAGCTGTACGACCAGGCATCCCACGGTGCCGACTACTTCAGGGTCTACGTGAGCAAGCAGGGCTTCAACCCCACGACCCAGACCCTGGGCTGGGGCAACCTCGATTTCATCACGCAGACCGGCCGCTTCGCCCCGGCGCAGAACATCTCGTTCCCCGTCCAGACCTCCGGCTACACCGGACACCACATCCTGTTCGTGATCTGGCAGGCCTCGCACCTCGACCAGGCCTACATGTGGTGCAGCGACGTGAACTTCGGCTGAGCCGGGGAGCACCGTACACGGCACAGGCCTCTGCCAGCCGGTAACCCGCCGCCCGGCCGACCGAGCTCCGTCGGGGCAGGGGACCCATTTGGTCACCCTGCCCCGACGGGGCTTCCTGCGCTCCCAGGTGCTGTGACCGGAAACTGTTGCCGGGCCGCTCGTTGTGCTGGATGTCAGGAAGGCGTGTGGCAGGGGGCGGGTATGGCATCACCGGTGAGGGTTCGCCCACTGACCGAGCAGGAGGGGCAGAAGCTGCAGCGGATCGTTCGGCGGGGAAGCACCAGTTCGGTGCGGTTCCGGCGGGCGATGATGCTCCTGGCCTCGTCGGGCGGCAGCCCGGTCCCGGCGATTGCACAACTGGTCCAGGCCGACGAAAGTGAACCGTTCCGGGTTCGGTAGAGACTTCAGATTGTGGTTTTGACCTGTGGTTTCATGGTCGTGAGGTAGTTGTTGGTCTCGTATTCGACGGGTGGGATGTGCTCTATTTCACCGTGCAGTCGGCGGTGGCAGTACCAGTCGATCCACTCGGCGGTGGCGAGTTCGACCTGGGAAAGGGTTTTCCAGGGCCGTCGGGGCTTGATCAGCTCGGTCTTGAACAGGCCGATAGTGGACTCCATGAGGGCGTTGTCGTAGGCGTCGCCGACGGAGCCGATCGAGGCCGCGATGCCGGCGGTGTCCAGGTGCTCGGCAAGCCGAAAACTCGTATATTGCGACCCGGCATCGGAATGATGTATCAACTCGCCTCGCTGATAAGGCTGTTCGTCGCGGTCGCATTGCCACAGGGCCATGTCCAGAGCGTCCAGGACGAGCCGTGTCTCTTTCGACAGGGCGGCGGATCAGCCGACGATGCGGCGGGGCAAGGTGTCGACGACGAAGGCGATGTAGACGACCCCCGACCAGGTGCTGACGTGGGTGAAGTCCGCGACCCAGCAGCGGTTCGGGGCTAACGCGACGAAGTCGCGGTCCAGCAGGTCCGGCGCCCGCTCCACAGAGCTGTCCGGGATCGCCGTAATAATCTTCTTCCCGCGGACGGCCCCGGTGACGCCGAGCTCGCGCATGAGGCGTTCGACGGTGCACCGGGCAACGATGTGGCCCTGTCGGTGCAGCTCCCGCCAGACCTTCCTGGCTCCGTGGACACGGTAGTTGGAGTCGAAGATCTGCCTGATGAGGGGCCTCAGCTCTGTGTCACGGACAGTGCGGGCGGACGGGGCCCGGAGACGTTTGCGGTGGGCGTAGTAGGTGGAGGGGGCGATCTTGCAGTCGTGCTCGGCGAGCACGCGGCAGATCGGCTCGACGCCGCCGAAGCGGGCCCGGTACTCGTCGATGAACGCTACGAGCGTGTGTGTGGCCGGTCGAGCTCGGCCGCGAAGAGAGACGCCGCGGCCTTCAGGATGTCGTTCGCCCGCTTCAGCTCGGCGTTCTCCTTCTTCAACGCCTTGAGCTGGGCGGACTCCTCGGTGGTCGTGCCCGCAGGCGACCGGAGTCGATCTCGTCCTGCTTCACCCGGTTCCGCAGCGTCTCGGCCGAACCGATGCCCAGCTTCTGCGCGACTGCCTTCAGCGCGGCCGATTGATTCGGGTAGTCACCGCGGACCTCGGCGACCATACGGAGCGCTCGTTTGCGCAGCTCAAGAGGATAGGAGGAAGGGCGTGCCATGACTCAATCCGTACATGGAATCGAGTCTCTACCGAACCCGGAACGGTTCAGCGGAAGCCGCGTCGAGGCGTTCTCGGGGATGGCCACGGAACTGTACGAGCTGCTGGCGGCAGGCCGGGTCGAGGAGTACCGGCACCGGGCGTACGAGCGGCGCGGAACCTGGCCGACCGAGGTGACAGTCCCGGAGTGGGGTCCCGTCTCGTTCGGCGACGACGGCACCGTGATGGCCCTGCGCATGCTGCCGCCCCGCGCGAACACCTCCCCAGCACCTCACCAACAGACCGACTGACGCCGGACGCATACCGCACAAGGCGGCGGGCGTACACGAGGGCCGCCTGCACGAAGCCCGCCACACCGCCGGTACCGTCCTGCTCAGCCTCGGTGTCCCGGACGCGATCACGGGCTGGGGCGGACAACCTCCGGGAAACCCCGGCCGCACCCACTGCGGACAAAAACCAGGACAACGGTGGCTGAGACAAGACGAAGGCCCCCGGCCGTGGATGGCGGCGGGGGCCTTCGTTCAGCCCGGTGAGAGCTGGGCGGAGGATACGAGATTCGAACTCGTGAGGGTGTGAACCCAACACGCTTTCCAAGCGTGCGCCCTAGGCCTCTAGGCGAATCCTCCGCCGGACACGATACAAGACATCCTCGGATGGTCGCGAACCGTTGGGTGGGGGCGGGGGGAGGGGCGGAGATCCGGTAGGGTGGCGGCAGCCCCTCACGCGGCGCTATCTCGTTGAACTCCCCCAGGGCCGGAAGGCAGCAAGGGTAGGCGAGCTCTGGTGGGTGCGTGAGGGGCCCTTCGTCTGTCAGTGGTGGCCGATATCGTCGGAGTCGTGTCCTCCCTCGCGCTGTACCGCCGCTACCGACCCGAGACCTTCGCCGAGGTCATCGGGCAGGAGCATGTCACCGATCCCCTCCAGCAGGCCCTGCGGAACAACCGGGTCAACCACGCGTATCTGTTCAGCGGGCCGCGGGGTTGTGGCAAGACGACCAGTGCGCGCATCCTCGCCCGCTGTCTCAACTGTGAGCAGGGGCCCACGCCCACGCCGTGCGGGGAGTGCCGCTCGTGTCTCGATCTCGCGCGGAACGGGCCGGGATCGATCGACGTCATCGAGATCGACGCGGCTTCGCACGGTGGTGTCGACGACGCCAGGGAGCTGCGGGAGAAGGCGTTCTTCGGCCCGGCGGCCAGCCGGTACAAGATCTACATCATCGACGAGGCGCACATGGTCACCCCGGCGGGGTTCAACGCCCTGCTGAAGGTGGTGGAGGAGCCGCCGGAGCACCTGAAGTTCATCTTCGCGACCACCGAGCCGGAGAAGGTCATCGGCACCATCCGGTCGCGGACCCATCACTATCCGTTCCGGCTGGTGCCGCCCGGCACGTTGCGCGACTACCTGGGGGAGGTGTGCGCCCGCGAGGCGATTCCGGTGGACGGGGCCGTGCTGCCGCTCGTCGTGCGGTCAGGGGCCGGGTCGGTGCGGGATTCGATGTCCGTCATGGACCAGTTGCTCGCCGGGGCCGGCGAGGACGGTGTCACCTACGAGATGGCCACGGCGCTGCTGGGCTACACGGACGGCGCGCTGCTCGACGCGGTGGTCGACGCCTTCTCGGCGGGGGATGGCGCGGCGGCGTTCGAGGTCGTGGACCGGGTGATCGAGGGCGGACACGATCCGCGGCGGTTCGTGACGGACCTGCTGGAACGGCTGCGCGACCTGCTGATTCTCGCGGCCGTGCCCGATGCCGCGGACAAGGGCCTGATCGACGTGCCCGTGGACGTGCTGGAGCGGATGAGTGCCCAGGCCGCTGCCCTGGGCCCGGCAGAGCTGAGCAGGGCGGCCGACCTGGTCAACACCGGGTTGACCGAGATGCGGGGCGCCACCTCGCCGCGGCTCCAGCTGGAGCTGATCTGCGCCCGCGTGCTGCTGCCCGCGGCCTACGGTGACGAGCAGGCGCTGCTGAGCCGTCTGGACCGGCTGGAGCGGGGTGCGGCACTGGCCCCGCCGTCGCCGACGCCGCCGATGGCCGCCGCTCCCGCACCGCCGCAGGCAGCCGCCCCGCCCCCGCCGCAGGCGGTCACGCCTGCGGCGCCGCCTGCGCCTCCGCCCCCGCCGCCCGCCGCGGAGGAGCCGCAGCCGCAGGCGGCGGCCGGTTCCGGGCCGCGGCCCGGGGCCTGGCCCAGCGCCTCCAGGCCGCCGGCGCAGGCGCCGGAGCCGGCGCGGCCGGAGCGCTCCGCGCCGGCGGCCCCGGCCGCCCCGGTTGCCGCGTCGGCCGCCGCATCGGCCGGCGATCAGGAGCGGGTGCGGCAGGTCTGGCCGAGCGTGCTGGACGCGGTCAAGGGCAAGCGCCGCTACACCTGGATTCTCCTCAGCCAGAACGCCCAGGTGCTGAGCGTCGAGGGCGGCGTGCTGCGCCTCGGCTTCGCGACGCCGGGGGCGCGGGACAGTTTCGTCAACGGCGGCAGCGAGGACGTGTTGCGCCAGGCGCTGGGCGAGTCGCTGGGCGGGCAGTGGCGGGTCGAGGCCGTCGTCGACCCGGGCGGCGGCGCTGGGGGCCCGGGCGGGGCCGGCGGCGGGCGGCCCGTTCCGCCCGCCCCGCGGCCCACGGCTCCGGCGGCCGCGCCGCCGGCCCCGCGCCCCGCCGCCCCGCCGCCCGCCGCGGGCGGCGGCGCGGCGGGCGTTCCGGCGGCCGCGCCACCACCGCAGCCGCAGCCGTCGGGGCCGCCGTCGGTCGCGGCCGAGGACGACGTCCCCGCCGAGGACGATGCGGATCTCGACGATACGGCGCTCAGCGGATACGACCTGATCGTGAAAGAGCTGGGAGCGACAGTTATTGAGGAGTTTCATCACGAGTGAGACCGCAGCGGCCCGAGCCCGTAGGCTCAAGGGGTACGCACACGTCGTCGACGAGCCAGGAGTGAGCCGTGTTTCCCGGTGGTGGGGTCGATATGCAGCAGTTGTTGCAGCAGGCCCAGAAAATGCAGCAGGACCTTGCCGCGGCGCAGCAGGAGCTGGCCGAGACGCCCGTGGAGGGTTCCGCGGGCGGCGGGCTGGTCAAGGCGACGGTCACCGGCTCCGGTGAGCTGACGGCCCTGGTGATCGACCCCCGGGCGGTGGACCCGGACGACACCGAGACCCTTGCGGACCTGGTGATCGCCGCGGTCCGCGACGCGAACAACGCGGCGCAGGAGCTGGCCAAGACCAAGCTCGGCCCTCTCGCACAGGGGCTGGGCGGGGGCGGCGGCCTCCCCGGACTGCCGTTCTGATGTACGAGGGCGTCGTCCAGGACCTCATCGACGAGCTGGGGAGACTCCCGGGCGTCGGCCCCAAGAGCGCTCAGCGGATTGCTTTCCACATCCTCCAGGCCGAGACGACCGACGTCCGCCGTCTCGCGCACGCGCTGACCGAGGTCAAGGAGAAGGTCCGGTTCTGCGCCGAGTGCGGCAATGTCGCCCAGGAGGAGCGCTGCCGGGTCTGCCTCGACCCGCGCCGCGACCCCGCGGTGATCTGCGTGGTCGAGGAGCCCAAGGACGTGGTGGCGATCGAGCGTACCCGCGAGTTCCGCGGCAGGTACCACGTGCTGGGCGGGGCCATCAGTCCGATCGACGGCGTCGGCCCCGGCGATCTGCGGATTCGGGAGCTGCTCGCGCGCCTCGCCGACGGCGCCGTCACGGAGCTGATCCTCGCCACGGACCCCAATCTGGAGGGCGAGGCGACCGCCACCTACCTGGCCCGGATGGTCAGCTCGCTGGGTCTGCGGGTCACTCGGCTGGCCAGCGGGCTGCCGGTGGGGGGAGACTTGGAGTATGCCGACGAGGTCACCTTGGGACGTGCTTTCGAGGGTAGGCGGCTGCTTGATGTGTAATGCAGGCATTGCAGGCGCAGACGTAGCGACCGTTGGGGAGGCGACCAGGTGATGACCGAAGCGACGCCGATACCGCAGACGCCGGTGGAGGGCACCACCACCGGTCCGGCCGGGGGCCAGGCCGGCCCGGACGACTTCGCCGTTCAGATCGCCGACCAGGTGGAGAGTTTCATCGTGGCGGTCACGGAGGTGGCCAAGGGGGACGATCCGGACAGCGCCGTGCCCTACCTGCTGCTCCAGGTCTCGCAGGTCCTGCTGGCAGGCGGCAGGCTCGGCGCGTACGAGGACATCGTTCCCGAGGAGCGCTACGAGCCGGACACCGGTCCTGAGCCGGACATGGACGAGTTGCGCGAGCGGCTGGCCGCGCTGCTCGCGCCGGTCGATGTCTACTCGGAGGTGTTCGACCCCTACGTGCCGCGCAGCACCCCGGTGGCGGCCCGGATCTCCGATGATCTGGCGGACATCATCTCCGACCTGCGGCACGGCATGGCGCACTACCGCAGGGGCCGGGTGAGCGAGGCGCTGTGGTGGTGGCAGTTCTCCTACCTGTCGAACTGGGGGCCCACGGCGAGCGCCGCGCTCCGCGCGTTGCAGTCGCTGGTGGCGCACGTCCGGCTGGACACGCCGCTGGCCGAGCTGGACGGTCTGGACACGGACAGCGATGCCGAGGACGGCGACCTGGAACGTCAGGCCGGCCGCGTCATGGAGGCCGAGATCGCGGCCCCGCTCGGTCTGCGTTCCGGCCCTTCCTGATCGTTTGCGTCGGCGGCTGACCATTCGTATCGGCGGCCGGCGCACCATGGCTTGGTGCGGTCCTTCCCTGCCCCGGGACACTCGCGGGGATGCTCGCGCCAGGAATAGCCCCGCGCCCCCGGGGCACTCGGTGGCCATGTCAACTCCTCGACCTGAAGGAGGATCACATGGCAGGCCACAGCACGGGGCTGTCGAGACGCGAGAGCAGCGGGCTGTCAACGGCGAGTCTGGTATGCGGAATTGTCGGTCTCTTCTTCGCCGGAATCATTCTCGGAACGCTCGCGTTGGTGCTCGGCGCGGTCGCATACCGCAGTACGCCGAACGGCATGGCGAAGGCGGGCATGGTGCTCGGCGCGGTGGACATCGTGCTGGCGATCGTGGTGATGGCAACGCTCAGCTCCGACGGCGGCGGCTGGGTCATCGGCGGCTGAGGCGGCGGAACGCGACGCGCACAACCGGGGCCACCGGCGGCGGCACCGCGCCGTACCGGCCGCGCCGCGCCCGCCCCGTTCCCGTACCGCTCCAGCTCCAGCTCCAGCTCCCGCCCAGTGTGCTCGCGTGCTCGCGTGCTCCCTATCCGTGCTGCTGCTCAGCTCACCGGGCTGAGCAGCAGCAGAGCGATGTCGTCGCTGCGCGACTCCGTCTGTCGGGCGTGCCGCAGCAAGCCATCGGCGAGTTCGTCCATCGGACGGCCCGACGGCGCCCCGCCGAGCTGCGCCGCGAGCTCGGCGATCGCGTCGCCTATGTCGATGCCGGGCCGCTCGATCAGCCCGTCCGTGTAGAGGAGCAGCACCGCGCCTTCCGGCAGCCCGGTCTCCGTGGCCGGGTAGGCGGCGTCCGGCTCGATGCCGAGCAGCGGGCCGGGCGGGACCTCCAGCGCCACCACCCGCCCGTCCGGGTACCGCACGAGCGGCGGCGGGTGCCCGGCCGTCGAGAGGCTCAGCCGCCGCGCGGACAGATCGAGTTGGACGTACAGGCAGCTGGTGAACAGGCCCGGGTCGAGGTCAGTCAGCAGCCGGTTGGCACGCGCGAGCACTTCGCCCGGCGGTTCGCCGGCGGTGGCGTGCACGGCGGTGCGCACCTGGCCCATCAACGCCGCCGCTGTCACGTTGTGGCCCTGGACGTCGCCGATCGCCGCCGCGACCGAGACCGTTCCGGAGCCGTCCTCGTCGAGCCGGATCAGGTCGTAGAAGTCGCCGCCGATCTCCATGCCGTGCGAGGCGGGCAGGTAGCGCGCGGCAACGTCGAGCCCCGGCACGCGCGGGAGCACGCGCGGCAGCAGACCGGCTTGCAGACGGCGCGCGAGGTGGTGACGCGTGTCGTGCAGGCGGGCGCGTTCCAGGGCCTGCGCGATCAGTCCGGCGAGCGAGGACATGATCCCGCGCTCCTCGGGCGAGAATTCGCGCGGGCGTTCGTACGAGATGACGCAGCAGCCGACGGTCCGTCCCGTCGCGATCAGCGGCAGCATGGCCCAGGCCGACTTCCCTGACAGCTCGGGCAGCCCAGGGAAGTGCGCCGCCAGCGCTTCCGGCGAGGGGTAGAACGCGGGTGCGCCGTCCGCGAGGACACGGGCCGCGGGGGTGGTGGCCGGGGTCAGGGAGGCGCCGTCGAAGTGGGCGACGGCCTCGGCGCGGTAGCCTCGGTGGCCGAGGGCCCGCAGCCGGCCGCCCTCGGCGACGAACATCAGCAGCCCCTGGGCGTCCAGCGCGGGCATGATCTGGCTGGCGACGAGGTCCACGACGTCCCGCACGCTGACCGCCTCGGTCAGCACCGTGGCCAGCTGCATCATGTGGTACAGCGCCCCGGCCCGCGTGGGCGCCGCGCGCGCCTCCGAGACGGCGCGCGCCCCCGGCGCGGCCGACGCCGGGGTGATGCGCACGCTGATGCCGAAGGCGTCGGGGTAGAGCTGGAAGCGCAGCCACCGTTCCGGCGGCTTGAGCGCGGTGAACGATCCGGGCTGGCGGCTGAACAGCGCCGCCCGGTACCTGTCCTCGAACACCGGGTCGGACAGCCACGGCAGTGCGTCCCACGGCCGCGCGCCGAGCAGCTCGGTCACGTCGGCGCCGACGAGTTTGGCCGCGCTGCCGCTGACGTACGTCAGCCGCCCGTCCAGGTCGAGCGCCCAGCAGCCTTCCGGGAGCCGTTCCGCGAACCCGGCCGCCGCCTGCGCCTCCTCGTGCCCCGGCGTGCGCGCCCGCGGGCGCACCAGTACATGCGGCTCTTCACTTGCGCGAACGGGTCGCCCTTCGCGTTCGGCCCCGGCCAGCAGGTCGGCCAGGCGCGTGGTGGTGTCGTCGATGATGTCGCGCTCGTCCCGCGCCAGCTCGTCCGGGTGGTTCCCCGGCCAGATCAGCGCTATCGCGCCCCAGCAGGTGTCCCCGCGCAGGATCGGCACGAACGCGGCGGCGAGCGGATAGGGCGTGACGTCGTCCGGCCTGGCGTAGCGGCGCTCCATCTCGCGGACGCCGAGCCACACCAGCCGCCGGTTCTCCACGGCGTCGCCGAGCGGCTCCCCGGCGTCGACCGGCACGCGCAGCCAGTCGCCGATGAACCTCCGCGGCAGCCCGGACGTCACGGCGAGCCGCAGCACCCGCTCGCCGGGCGCCAGCAGGTAGATCCCGGCTCCGTAGGCGCCGGTCTTCCGCAGGGCCCGGACCAGCGGCGGGTCGAGAAGATCCGCGCGCGAAGGTGACAAACCGGCCATAAGGGAACGTTAAGCCGGGTCGGCCACGCGGGCACTTCCACCTGCTCCGACCGACGGCCGTCCGGCCCGTCCGGACCGTCCGGACCGTTCATTCGCGAGATCACACGCGTTGCCGTGTGACATCTCTTACGTTTCGGGCACATTTCCGTGTGCCCCGGCCTCCTCGGGGCAGGGAAGCTCGCTGAGCGGGCGGGTCGACGGGGCCGCTCGGTAGAATTTATCCGGCTGTGGTCGATTTTCGGCCATGGAAAGCAAGAGAACGAGGAGCGAGCACACGTGGGCCTTGTCGTGCAGAAGTACGGCGGCTCCTCCGTTGCCGATGCCGAAGGCATCAAGCGCGTCGCCAAGCGGGTCGTCGAGGCCAAGAAGAACGGCCACCAGGTGGTCGTCGTGGTTTCGGCAATGGGCGATTCGACGGACGAGCTGATCGATCTCGCTGGCCAGGTGTCCCCGGTCGCGCAGGGGCGCGAGCTGGACATGCTGCTGACGTCGGGAGAGCGGATCTCCATGGCGCTGCTGGCAATGGCGATCAAAGCGCTCGGGCATGAGGCACAGTCGTTCACCGGCAGTCAGGCCGGTGTCATCACCGACTCCGTTCACAACAAGGCCCGCATCATCGATGTGACCCCGGGGCGCATCCAGAGCTCCGTCGACGCGGGCAACATCGCAATCGTCGCCGGCTTCCAGGGGGTGTCCCAGAGCAGCAAGGACATCACCACCCTCGGCCGCGGTGGCTCCGACACCACTGCCGTCGCCCTCGCCGCCGCGCTCAACGCCGAGGTGTGCGAGATCTACACCGACGTCGACGGCGTTTTCACCGCCGACCCGCGCGTCGTCAAGAAGGCCCGTAAGATCGACTGGATCTCGTTCGAGGACATGCTGGAGCTGGCCAGTTCGGGTTCCAAGGTGCTGCTGCACCGCTGCGTGGAATACGCACGGCGCTACAACATCCCGATCCACGTCCGCTCGTCGTTCTCAGGGCTGAAGGGCACCTGGGTCAGCAATCAGCCGCTAGGAGGGCAGCCCATGGAGCAGGCAATCATCTCGGGTGTCGCCCACGACACCTCCGAGGCGAAGATCACCGTCGTCGGAGTCCCGGACAAGCCCGGCGAGGCCGCGAAGATTTTCCGGACCATCGCCGACTCCGAGGTCAACATCGACATGGTGGTGCAGAACGTCTCCGCCGCGTCCACCGGCCTGACGGACATTTCGTTCACCCTCCCCAAGTCCGAGGGACACAAGGCGATCGAGGCGCTGGAGAAGCGGCGCTCGCTCATCGGCTTCGACGCGCTGCGCTACGACGACCAGATCGCCAAGATTTCCCTGGTCGGCGCGGGGATGAAGACCAACCCCGGCGTGACGGCGACCTTCTTCGAGGCGCTGTCGAACGCGGGGGTCAACATCGAGCTGATCTCCACCTCGGAAATCCGGATCTCCGTCGTGACCCGCGAGGACGATGTGAATCAGGCGGTGCGCGCCGTCCACTCCGCGTTCGGTCTTGACAGTGAGTCCGAGGAAGCGGTCGTGTATGGAGGGACCGGGCGCTGATTCGCCAACGGGTCGCTCGTCGAGGCGTGCGTCGGATCGCCAACGGGGCGTGCGTCGGATCGCTCGTCGTTTGGCCGATGTTGGCCAGATGTGAAGCTCTCGTGACCAAGTCGTAGGCCCGCATGGCTTGCTCCGGACCAATCCGCCGAGAGACGATTTCTACTCCCCGCACCGCTGGAAACCAACTGCGGTGCGGGGAGTGTCTTTGGTGCCCCTACCGGGGCCGGGACGCGGACCAGTTGGGATCTTCACGGCGGGCGGTGGGTGTGACACGAAGTGAGGCAAAAGCCGGCAGCCTGCCCGCGCCGTACAACCTTTGCGGGGGAGAGCGTGTCCAACAGACGTGGCAGAGGTTGCAGAGGCTCTCGGTTTCCCGTCGGTACCGCCGCGCCGCCTGCCCGCCCTCGGGGGCGGACCGGTGACCGCTCCCCTCCCGGCCTCGCGGCCGGCACGTGTCCACGCCTCCGGCGAGGACGCGGACGAAGCCATGGCTGAGAGCACGGCCGGCACCACGATCGACTTCCTGACGGAGACCTACCGCGCCCACTACCGTTCCCTGCTCGGCCTCGCCGCCCTGCTGCTCGACGACACGGCCTCCTGCGAGGACGTGGTCCAGGAGGCGTTCATCCGCGTGCACTCCGCGCGCGGGCGCGTCCGCGACCCCGAGAAGACCCTCGCCTACCTGCGCCAGACCGTCGTCAACCTGTCCCGGTCCACGCTCCGGCGCCGCATACTGGGCCTCAAGCTGCTCGCCAAGCCCCTGCCCGACGTGGCCAGCGCCGAGGAAGGCGCCTACGAACAGCTGGAGCGCGCCGACCTGATCAAGGCGATGCGCGGCCTTCAGCGCCGCCAGCGTGAAGTGCTGGTGCTGCGCTACTTCGCCGACATGTCCGAGGCCGAGGTCGCCAAGACGCTCGGCATCTCCGCCGGTTCGGTCAAGGCATACGGCTCGCGCGGCATCGCCGCGCTGCGTGTGGCCATGGAGGCCGTCCGATGAGTGACCGCGACCCCGGCCGCCGCCTCCCCGAAGACCCGGCGGACCGGCCGGACGCCGAGGCCGCACGCGCCGACACGCCCCCGCACTCCGGCGCACGCCCCAGCGGGCCGCCGGCGGACGGCGAAGGCCCGCAGGCGGACGGCGAAGGCCCGCAGGCCGGCGGCGCCGGCGGTGGCCCGTTGAACGACGAGGACCGGCTGCGGGAGCTGCTGCGGGACGTCGTGGACGGCATCAAGCCCTCGACCGACTCCCTCGACCAGCTGCGGCAGGCCGTTCCCGCCCGGCGCCGCAGGAAGCGGCAGCTGCTGCTCGGCACCGCAGCCTCCGTCGCCCTGCTCGGCCTCGGCGCGCCCATCGTCGTCACCGCGGCGGCCGGATCCGGCGGCGGCAGCGACCAAGCGCGCGACATCCGCGGCGGCACCCCGCTGGACGGCGAGGACCGCGCCGGCGGCAGCTCGGACGAGTCGCTCGGGCGTTACGCGCCGGGTTCCGAGGCGCCGCTGCCCGGAGAGCACGCCGAGGGCGGCATCGACCCGTCTCTGCCGGGCGGCGCCGGCGGTGAGGGGCAGTCGGACGGCGCCTCGCCCGACCCCGAGGTGACCATGGGCGTCACCTCCCCGACGTGCGACCGCAGCCAGCTCGGCGAGGTCGAGACCGTCCTCGAACCGCCGGACGGGCAGGGCCGCATCTACGGCCTCATCCGCCTCGCCAACGTCTCCGACCAGCCCTGCCGCGTTCGCGGCAACGGCGAGCTGGCCGCGCTGCCCCTCGCCCAGGGCGGCTCCGCCGACGTGCAGATCGTCGACCGCACCGAGGGCGACCGCGCCACCGAACTGCCCGCGCCCGACGAGTCCTTCGAGGAGCTGGTGCTGCCGCCGGGCGAGGCGTATCAGGTGCAGTTCGCCTGGGTGCCCGCGGAGACCTCCATCGGCAGCTGCGAGGTCGACGACGGCGGCGACCGCAGCGCCCCGCCGAGTACCGGCCCGTCGCCCAGCACGTCCCCCGCCCCGATGAGCACCGACGACGCGGGAGGCGGAACGCGTCCCCGGACCACCGGCAGCAGCGGTGAGGCCGGCGGTACGGGAGGCACGGGCGGCACTGCGGACGGCGGCGGCCAGGAAGGTACGGGCGGCACGACGGGCGCGGAGCAGGGCGGGACGAGCAGCGGCAGCCAGAACGGCGGCAGCCAGAACGGCGGCACCGGCGGGCCGAAGCCCTCGGAACCGGGCACCGACGGCCCGAGCACCAGCCCGGGCAGCGACTCCGGCGGCTCAGGTGGCTCCGGCGATCCCAGCGGGGAGCCCACCGACGGCGAGAACCCGGCCGAGGAACCCACGGGGAACCAGGGCGCCGACGCCGGTGTGCTGCTGCGCTACACCCCGGACGCCGGGGAGCCCGCCGCCGCACAGATCCGGATGGAGGGCACGTGTGCGGGAACGATCTACCGGACGGGTGTGCTCCAGGCCCCGACGGCATAGGCCCCGACGGCATAGGCCCGGCCCGGCGGAAGTACCGTTGAGCGCGTGTACCGGTTCCTGCTGACCCCCCGCTGGTGGGCGATCAACCTTTTCGTGGTGCTGTCGATTCCTGTCTGCCTGATTGCGGGCACCTGGCAGCTGGCGCGCTTCGAGGACCAGGTGGACTCGCACCGCGAGCAGCAGGAGCGCGCCGAGGCGACGGACGCGCCGCGGCCGCTCGCCGAGCTGCTGCCGCTGACCACCGAGACCGTCGGCAGGCAGGCCGAGGTCACCGGCACCTATGACGTCGAGCAGCAACTGCTCGTGCCCGGGCGCATGTTGGAGGGCAAGCGCGGCTACTACGTGCTGACCCCGCTGCGGCCGGCCGACGGCGGCCCGGCGGTGCCGGTCGTCCGCGGCTGGCTGCCGGGTGCGGCCGACGACGCGGCCCCGCCCGCGCCGCCGGAGGGCGAAGTCACAGTCACCGGGGCCCTTCAGGCCGCCGAGTCGCCCAGCAAGGTCACCACGCCGACCACGGGGCTGTCCGCCGGTCAGCTGGGCGTGATCGGCGCCGCCTCGCTGATCAACGTGCTGCCGTACGACGTTTCCGACTCCTGGATCACGGTGCGGGACGCCGAGGAGCCGATGGCCGCCGTGCCCGCCGAGGCACCGACCGGCACCGGCCTCGACATGGACGCGTTCCAGAACCTCGGGTACACCGCCGAGTGGTTCGTCTTCGCGGCGTTCGCCGTGTTCATGTGGTTCCGCCTGTTCCGGCGGGAGGTGGAGTCCCAGCACGATGCCGAGCTGGAACGCCTCCTCACCGAGGCCGGAACGCCCGCCGCGGAGCCCGGAACGCCCGCCACCGACGCCGGAACGGCTACGTCCGACGCCGGAACGGCTACGACGGCGGATGCTTCAGATGCTGCTGTGCGAACCGGATCTCCTGCGCCACCTGCTTGATCCGCTCCTCCACCACGAGCGAGCCGTGCCCCGCGTCGTACCGGTACACCTCGTGCGGGGTGCCCTGCGCGGCGAGGCGGTCCACATAGTTCTCGATCTGGCGGATCGGGCACCGCGGATCGTTCACCCCGGCCGAGATGTAGACCGGCACCCGCACCCGGTCGACGTACGTGATCGGCGAGGACGCCGCCCAGCGCTCGGGCACCTCCTGCGGCGTGCCGCCCAGCAGGGTGCGGTCCATCGCCTTCAGCGCCTCCATCTCGTCCTCGTACGCGGCGACGTAGTCGGCCACCGGCACGGCGGCGACGCCGACCGCCCACGCGTCCGGCTGCACGCCGAGGCCGAGCAGCGTGAGGTAGCCGCCCCACGAGCCGCCCGTCAGCACCAGCCGCTCCGGATCGGCGAGCCCCGAGGAGACGGCCCACTCCCGTACCGCCCCGATGTCCTCCAGCTCGATCAGCCCGATGCGGTGCTTCAGCGCGTCCGTCCACTCACGCCCGTACCCGGTCGAACCGCGGTAGTTGACCCGGACGACCGCGAAGCCGTGGTCGAGCCACGCCGCGGGCCCCGCCGTGAACGCGTCGCTGTCGTGCGCGGTCGGGCCGCCGTGGATCTCGAACACCGTCGGGAACGGACCCTCGCCGCCCGGCGGCGTCTGCACCAGCGCGTGCACCCGGCCGCCGGGACCCGCCACCCACGCGTCCGTCACCGGAACGGACGGCGGGGGACGCATCCCCGGCGGGTCCAGCACGATCTGGCCGGACGTCGACCTGATCTGCGGCGGCTCGGCCGCCGACGACCACAGGTACTCGGCGGTGCCGTCCGGGCGTGCGGTGGCTCCCGAAACCGTGCCCTGCGGCGTCTCGACGCGCGTGAGCGCGCCCTCGGCCAGGTCGTAGCGCCACAGCTCGCTGCGCGCCTGCCGGCTGTGCTCGACCAGCAGGCCCGCCGCGTCGGGATACCACTCGGCGGCCACGTCGCCCGGCAGGTCGAACGCCGTCTCGGTCTGCTCACCCGTCAGCGGGTCCCAGATCATCGGCTCCCACCGGCCGCGCCGCTGGTGCCCGATGAGCAGCCGGGAGTCGCCGTCCACGGGCGCGAAGCCGAGCACGGACAGGCCCAGCTCCTTGGTGCCGCCCTCGGTGTCGTCCAGCTCCGCGACCGTGCTGCCGTCCGGGCGCACCACGCGCACGGCCGAGTGCATCGCGTCGCCGTGCTCGGTGTGCTCGACGGCCAGCAGCGTGCCGTCGTGCGACAGGTCACCGACGCCGCCGGACTGGCGGTGCCGGTAGATCTCGACCGGCTCGCCGCCCGGCCGCACCACGTGGATGGTGGTGCCGTCCTCCTCGGTCATCCGGCCCACGACCGCCGTCCCGTCGTGGCCGAGCGCGAGGCCCGCAGGGAACGACGGCTGGAGGCCGGGCACCGCGGGCTCGTCCGGCCCGCCGTGGAACGGCTGCCGCATCCACACGCCGAACTCGTCGCCGTCCGTGTCGGCGAACCACCACACCCACGCCCCGTCCGGGCTGAGCGTCCCGGCGACCGTCCCGTTCGGCCGGTCGGTGGCCTGGCGCTGCTCGCCGCTCGCCCGGTCCCACGCGTACAGCTCGAAGGTGCCCGTCGCGTTCGACACGAAGAGCGAACGGTCCGGCGCGTGCCGCGCCCACTGCGGCAGGCCCACGCGCGGCGCGCGGAAGCGCTTCTCCCAGTCGGGCATGGGCTGCCGACCGGGCGTGGGCTCCTGCGCGCCGCCGGCAGCGCCGCCGGCAGCGTCGCGGGAAGCGCCCCCGCCGCCGGGACCCGCGTCGTCGTCAGTCATCCGTCAGCTCCACGACGATCTCGACCTCCACCGGGGCGTCGAGCGGCAGCACCGCCACGCCCACCGCGCTGCGCGCGTGCCGCCCGCGCTCGCCCAGGACGTCGCCGAACAGCTCGCTCGCCCCGTTGATCACCTGTGGCTGCCCGGTGAACCCCGGTGCGGAGGCCACGAACCCGACCACCTTCACCACGCGCTCGATCCGGTCCAGGTCCCCGGCGACCGACTTGACCGCGGCCAGCGCATTGAGCGCGCAGATCCGCGCCAGCTCCTTGGCGCGCTCCGGGCTGACCTCGGCGCCGACCTTCCCCGCGGCCGGCAGCTCGCCGCCGACCATCGGGACCTGTCCCGACGTGTACACGTACCGGCCGCTCCGCACCGCCGGCACGTACGCGGCGACCGGCGGCACGACCTCGGGCAGCGCGATCCCCAGCTCGGCGAGCCGCGCCTCGACGGCGCCGCCCCCGCTCACTGCGGCTTCTCGCGCTTGAAGTACGCCACCAGCTGTTCCGGATTCGGTCCCGGGATCACCTGCACCAACTCCCAGCCGTCGTCCCCCCAGTTGTCCAGGATCTGCTTGGTGGCGTGCACCAGCAGCGGCACGGTCGCGTATTCCCACTTCTTCATGGGCCTCACTCTAGCGACCACCACTGACACCCCAGGGGCCGTTCCCCTCCGCTCACGTACGCTGCCAGACGTGAGCGGAACGGGCATGAGCGGCACCGGCGGCCTCCCCGGCAGCGGCGGCCTCCCCAGCAGCACCGGCGGCACCGGCGGCAGCGCGGGCGGGACCAGGCTGCACGTGGTCAGCGGCAAGGGCGGCACCGGCAAGACCACCGTCGCCGCCGCCCTCGCCCTCGCCCTGGCCGAACGCGGCAGGCGCACCCTGCTGGTCGAGGTCGAAGGGCGGCAGGGCATCGCCCAGCTCTTCGAGACCGAGGCGCTGCCCTACGAGGAACGCCGCATCGCCATCGGCCCCGGCGGCGGCGAGGTCTTCGCGCTCGCCATCGACGCCGAGCAGGCGCTGCTCGACTACCTCCAGATGTTCTACAAGCTCGGCGGCGCGGGCCGCGCCCTGCGCCGCATCGGCGCGATCGACTTCGTCACCACGGTCGCGCCGGGCCTGCGCGACGTGCTGCTGACCGGCAAGGCGTGCGAAGCGGTCAGGCGGCGCGGCCCCGACGGCGGCGAACGGGCCTACGACGCGGTCGTGATGGACGCCCCGCCGACCGGCCGCATCGCCCGGTTCCTCGGTGTCAACAACGAGGTCGCCGGGCTCGCGCGCGTCGGCCCGGTGCACCACCAGGCGCAGGCCGTCATGCGGGTGCTGAGGTCGGCCGAGACTGCCGTCCACCTGGTCACGCTGCTGGAGGAGATGCCGGTGCAGGAGACGGCCGACGGCGTCGCGGAGTTGCGTGCCGCGGGCCTCCCGGTCGGCGCCGTGGTGGTCAACATGGTCAGGCCGGCCCACCACCTGCCCGCGGTGCCGGCGGGACAGGCGGGCGAACGCGCCGTTGCCCGCGCCCTGGCCACGGCCGGTCTGCCCGACGCCGCCGCGCTCGCCGCCCCGCTGCTCGCGCAGGGCCGCGAGCACGCGCAGCGGCTGGCGCTTGAGAAGGCCCAGCGCGCCGAGCTGAACGGGCTGGGCCTGCCCGTTCACGAGCTGCCGCTCCTCGACGAGGGTGCCGACCTGGCCGGCCTGTACCGGCTGGCGCGCCGCCTGCGCGAGCTGGAGTGGTGAAGGCCCGTGGAGGCGATCGGAGCGGGTGCTGCCCGCATGAGGCCCGCATGAGGCCGTGTGCGGACGGACACCGCCGCACCGGACTTGATCAGGACGCCGTCGGAACACCGCCAGCACCCGGGCGGTGCGGGGAGGAGCCCGAACCGTGAGTGAGGACGTGCCCGCGCTCGACATCGACCCGCTGCTCGACGACCGCGGCATCCGCATCGTCGTCTGCTGCGGCTCCGGCGGCGTCGGCAAGACGACGACCGCCGCCGCGCTCGGTCTGCGCGCCGCGGAGCGCGGGCGCCGCGTCGTGGTGCTGACGATCGACCCGGCCCGGCGGCTGGCCCAGTCGATGGGGCTGACCGAGCTGGACAACGTGCCGCGGCCCGTGTCCGGCATCGATCCGGCGGCGGGCGGCGAGCTGTTCGCGATGATGCTGGACATGAAGCGGACGTTCGACGAGATCGTCGAGGCGCACGCCGACCGGGCCCGCGCCCGCGCGATCCTGGACAACCCGTTCTACCAGTCGCTGTCCGCGGGCTTCGCGGGCACGCAGGAGTACATGGCGATGGAGAAGCTGGGCCAGCTCGCCGCGACCGGCGACTGGGACCTGATCGTCGTCGACACCCCGCCCAGCCGCTCCGCGCTCGACTTCCTCGACGCGCCGCAGCGGCTCGGCTCGTTCCTCGACGGCCGCTTCATCCGCGTGCTGATGGCCCCGGCCAAGGCGGGCGGCCGCGCGGGGCGGAAGGTGATGAGCCTCGGCATGGCCGGGCTCTCGATGGTCACCGGCACGCTCGGCAAGGTGCTCGGCGCGGCGCTGCTGCGGGACGTGCAGACGTTCGTGGCCGCCATGGACACGATGTTCGGCGGGTTCAGGACCCGCGCCGACGCCACCTACCAGCTGCTCCAGGCGCGCGGCACCGCGTTCCTCGTCGTCGCGGCACCGGAGCGGGACGCGCTGCGCGAGGCGGCGTACTTCGTCGAACGGCTCGGCGCGGAACGGATGCCGCTGGCCGGCCTCGTGCTCAACCGCGTGCACACTTCCGCCGCCGCGCGGCTCGGTGCGGAGCGTGCCGCCGCGGCGGCCGAGGCGCTGGACGCGAAGAATCTTGCGGGGGGCGGCATTGTGGATCATCTGCCCGGGCAGGATGGCTCACGGGGCGGCCGCCGCTCTCCCGAAGGCACGTCTCCGGCGGCTCCGCCCATGCCGTCGGCCGACGACGCGCCCGGCGACTCCGGTGACTCCGGCGACTCCGCAGACGATGACGATTCCGGCGAAAACCCCGGCCGTTCGGACGGTCGTTCTGACGGTCATCCCGCTGTCCGTGCCGACCGGCTCACGGCGGACTTGCTGCGCGTTCACGCCGAGCGCATGCGCCGGCTCGCGCGCGAGGCGCGCACTCGGGCCCGTTTCACCGCGCTGCATCCCGAGGTGCCCGTGGTGGAAGTGGCCGCGCTGCCCGGCGACGTGCACGATCTCGCCGGGCTGCGGACCATCGGCCGCGAGCTGGCGGGGGGCGCGGACGGCCCGGCCGTGGGGTCCGGGAACGGGGATTGACCGGGACGGGGGACGACGGATCAGCCGGCCTGTGCGAAGTCCCGGTAGGCCCCCACCGGCAGCTCCTCGTAGTCATGTGACGCCGGAACAGCGCGAGTTGTGCTGCGCTCGTACTCCATGCGCGCCGTCTCCAGCAGCCGCCGCCAGGAGGTGACGGTGGGCCGCCGACGCAGCAGCGCGCGCCGTTCCCGCTCGGTCATGCCGCCCCAGACGCCGAACTCGACCCGGTTGTCGAGCGCGTCCGCGAGGCACTCCGTGCGCACCGGACACCCGGTGCAGACCGCTTTTGCCCTGTTCTGAGCAGCCCCTTGTACGAACAGTTCATCCGGATCAGTCGTGCGGCAGGCCGCCTGCGCACTCCAGTCGGTAACCCAGCTCATGCCGGTGCCGTCCTCTCCCGAATCGAGGCTCCCCCACGGCGGCAAGTGGCATATTCACCCTTGCCAGTCCAGGACGTTACGGAACGCGAGCACGGCACAACACCCCCAGGGGGTCCATTCTTGAATGGCCCGTTCGGACTATGGGCTGTGGGCTTCACCCGCACGAGTGAGACAAGGGTCCGGCTGGTAAACACCTGCGCCGAGGAGAGGCACAACCTCTCCTCGCCTCACCCCAATGGGTGATCGGGCGCTTGACGGCTGGCCGTTTCTGTGAACTGTGAGTAGCTTAGGCGAACAGATGGACCCCTGTCCGGCTTTTGAGAACGTAGGCTTGCTGCCATGAGTAGGAAGCGTCCGGGTGGCGGGCTGAGCGCGACTCAACAGGTAGCCAAGTTCCTCGGGGTCAGCGTGCTGTCGGGGGCGGTGCTCGCGGGCCTCGCCCTGCCCGCCGTGGGGGCGTTCGGCCTCGCGGCCAGGGGCACGATGGAGGGGTTCGACGAGATCCCGGCCATGATGGAGCGCCCCCCGCTCAGCCAGAAGACGACGATCCTGGACGCCGAGGGCAACCGCATCGCGGACGTCTACTCCAGGAACCGCACGGTGATCGAGCTCGACGAGATGTCGGAGTACCTGCCGCAGGCGCTCATCGCCATCGAGGACGCCCGCTTCTACGAGCACGGCGCGGTCGACCTGCGCGGCATCATGCGCGCGCTCACGACCAACGTGGAGTCCGGCGGGGTCGAGCAGGGCGCCTCGACCCTGACCCAGCAGTACGTGAAAAACGTGTTCGTCGAGGCCGCGGGCGACGATCCGGAGGCCGTGGCCGAGGCCACCATCCAGAGCGGCGCCGCGGGCCTCGGGCGCAAGATCCGGGAGATGAAGTACGCGATTCAGCTCGAACAGGAGCTGACCAAGGACCAAATCCTCGAAAACTACCTCAACATTACGTATTTCGGGCAGCAGGCGTACGGCGCCGAGGCCGCGGCCCAGCGCTACTTCTCCAAGCCCGCCGCCGACCTGGCCCTCCACGAAGCCGCCCTGCTCGCCGGCCTCGTGCAGTCGCCCAGCCAGTACGACCCGGTGAACGACGACCAGGCCGCCCTCCAGCGGCGCAACACCGTTCTCCAGAGCATGGTCGTCACCGGTGACATCACCCAGGCCGAGGCCGACGAGGCCATGGCCCTGGACCTCGGCCTCAATGTGAGCCAGCCGCGCAACGGCTGCATCACCGCCGTCAACGACGCCGGGTTCTTCTGCGACTACGTGAAGCACGAGTTCCTGGCCAACCCGGTCTTCGGCGAGACCCGCGAGGATCGCGAAGCCCTGTGGGCGCTCGGCGGCCTCACCATCCAGACCTCCCTCGACCCGCAGGCGCAGGAAGCCGCCGCGGGGGCGGCGCGCGAGGGCGCGTTCGCCGACGACTCCGTCTCCGCCACCGTCGTGGCCGTCGAGCCCGGCACCGGGCACATCCTGTCGATGGCGCAGAGCCGCCCCTACGGCAACGACCCGGAGCAGCACCAGACCACCATCAATCTCAACGTCTCGCAGGAGATGGGCGGCTCCAACTACGGCTTCCAGCCCGGCTCCACCTTCAAGCCCATCACCGCGGCGGCGGCCCTCGAAGGCGGCATCTCACCGGCCCGCGAGTTCACGACGGACAATGAGCTGACCGTTCCCAAGGCCGACTTCAGGAACTGCGACGGCCAGCCGCTCACCGACGAGGCCGAGCCCAACTACGAGCTGGGCAACGAGCGGGACGACATGGAGGGCACCTGGGACATGACCGAGGCCCTCGCCGACTCGGTCAACACCTACTTCGTCGAGCTGGAGCGCGAGGCCGGGCTCTGCGAGACGATGCAGACGGCCGCCGAAATGGGTGTCGAGCGCGGCGACAACGAGCCGCTGGCCGCCGTACCGTCTCTCACCCTCGGCAGCGAGACCATCGCGCCGCTCCAGATCGCCAACGTCTACGCCACGTTCGCCGCCCGCGGCATGTACTGCGCCCCGTCCGCCATCACGGCGGTGACGGACGCGGAGGGCGAGGAGCTGCCCGTTCCCGAGCCCGAGTGCGAGCGCGCCATCTCCGAGCGGAACGCCGACCTCATCAACGCCATGCTGCGGAATGTTGTCGACAACGGCACGGGCAGTTCCGTCGCCATCCCCGGACGGCAGGTCGCGGGCAAGACCGGCACGACGAACGACCGGCGCGACGTGTGGTTCGCGGGCCACACCCCCGAGGTCGCGACGGCCGTGCACGTCGGCAACGAGAACGAGAACCAGGCCATGGTCGACATCAACATCGCCGGCCAGTTCTACGAGCAGGCGGGCGGCGCCAGCGTCGCCGGCCCCATCTGGCGCCAGGCCATGACCGGCGCGCTCGCCGACGTGCCGCCCTCCACGTTCGCGCCGGTCGAGGTGCCCCGGGGGGACGATGACGACGACGACCGCGAGGACGACGACCGGCCCGGCGACAACCGCCCCGGTGACGGCGGCGGTAACGGCGGCAACGGCGGTGGTGGCAACGGCAACGGCGGCAACGGTGGTGGGGGTGGCGACAACGACGGGGACAACGGAGGCGGCGGGCGCCCCGACATCGACCTGCCGGGATTCCCGCCGGACATCTTCAACCCGGACGGCGGGGGCGGCCGCGGCGACTGAGGCGCGGCGGCCGCAGGGGCCGCCCGGTCAGCCCGCCAGGGCCTTCTTGACCGCGGCGGCCACCCGGCCGCCCTCGGCCCGCCCGGCGACCCTCGGGTTCACGATCTTCATGACGGCACCCATCGCCCGCGGGCCCTCCGCACCGCCCGCCCGCGCCTCGGCGACCGCCGCGGCCACCAGCTCGCCCAACTCCTCGTCCGACAGCTGCTTCGGCAGATAGCCGGCCAGGATCTCGCCCTCGGCCCGCTCCCGTTCCGCCTGGGCGGGCCTGCCGCCCTTGTCGAACGCCTCCGCCGCCTCGCGCCGCTTCTTCGCCTCCCGCGCGATCACCTTCTGCACCTCGGCATCGGACAGCTCGCGGGCCGTGTCACCCGCGACCTCCTCCGTGGTAACGGCGGCCAGCGCCATCCGCAGAGTGGCGGAACGCAGCTCGTCGCGCTCCTTGATCGATGCCGTCAGGTCGTCCCGCAGGCGGGACTTGAACGTGGTCATGCCCCCCATTGTGCGCCACCGTTCATCTGAAACGATGGCCCCATGCGCGCCCGCTACCGCATTCCGCTCAACACCGCCCTCACCGCGACCGCCCTGTCCGCCGCCGCGGTCGCCTACGCCGCCGGATTCGAAGTGAGGTCCTTCCGCCTGCGCCGGGTCACCGTCCCGGTCCTCCCGCCGGGCGGTCGCCCGCTGCGCGTCCTGCACGTCTCCGACATCCACATGGTGTCGGGACAGCGGAAGAAGCAGCGCTGGCTGCACTCCCTCGCCGGGCTGCGCCCCGACTTCGTGATCAACACCGGCGACAACCTCTCCGACCCCGAGGCGGCCCCAGAAGCCCTGGACGCCCTCGGCCCGCTCATGGAGTTCCCCGGCGCGTACGTCTTCGGCTCGAACGACTACTACGCCCCCCGCCCGCGCAACCCGGCCCGCTACCTCGCGGAACGCGCAACCGGCCGCCACGGCCTCAACGGCAACGCACCCGCGCGCAACGTTCCCAGGAACCCGTGGTGGGAGCTGCGCGACGCGTTCGACGACGCCGGCTGGGTCAACCTCACCAACACCCGCGGGCGCCTGAAGGCGGCCGGCGCGGACATCGCCCTCACCGGCCTCGACGACCCGCACATCCGCCGCGACCGCTACGACGAGGTCGCCGGCGGCCCCGAGCCAGGCGCCGACCTCGCCCTCGCCGTGGTCCACGCCCCCTACCTGCGGGTCCTCGACGCGTTCACCGCCGACGGCTACCCCCTGATCCTGGCCGGCCACACCCACGGAGGCCAACTGTGCATCCCGTTCTACGGCGCACTGGTCACCAACTGCGACATCGAGCCGGCCCGCGTCAAGGGCCTCTCCACCCACGAAACCCCCACCCACACCTCCTACCTCCACGTCTCGGCAGGCTGCGGCACCAACCGCTACACCCCCGTCCGCTTCGCCTGCCCCCCGGAGGCCACCCTGCTGACGCTGACCCCCCGCGAAACCTGATTTCCCGTACGCGACCCGGTCGGCTAGAGTAGTCGTCGCTGCACCGGGGTGTGGCGCAGCTTGGCAGCGCGCTTCGTTCGGGACGAAGAGGCCGTGGGTTCAAATCCCGCCACCCCGACAGAGGTCAGAGGGGACATACTCACGTGAGTATGTCCCCTCTGTCGTTGTGTACAGCAGCGAAGTACAGCAACCGCTACGACTCGCGCTGACCCTTCCCGCCGAGTGCCTTGCGGCACGTGAGTGTGGACCTCCATGGTGACCGCGGTCTCGGAGTGCCGCAGGATCTGCATGGCGATGCGCGGGGTGCACGTCCATCGCGGCCAGGAGTGACCCGCAGGTGTGCCGGGTGTCGTGCACGCGGATCACGCGGACGCCGGCCCGCTCGCAGCGGCGGACGGACTCACGGTTGAAGTTCCTCGGATCGATCGGTGTGCCGTACCGGGTGGTGAAGACCATGTCCGAGCCCGACGAGACCTCTTTGGCCGTTTCCCGCGCCGCCGCTCGGTCCTTCTGCCGGGCCCGGAGGGCGGCGGTGCAGATATCCGGCAGGGGCAGCACGGCTTCCGATGCCTCGGTCTTGGCGACGTCCGAATGGATCAGTTGACGCCGGGCCCGCTGAAGCTGATGCCGCACGCGCAGCTCCCCCGCGTCGATGTCCACGTCCGACTAGGTGTGCCCCAGCACTTCCCCCTTCCGCAGGCCGAGGACGAGCACCAGGACGTAGGCGGCGTGGAGATAATCCCGTTCCGCCTCGGCCCGTTCCAGGAGGCGGCAGGCTCCTCCACCGCCCAGGGCTCGGGCTTCTTCCGTCAGGCGGGCTCCGCCCCGCCCGATCTGCTGGACCAGCGTAGGACCCCTGACCATGCCCGATCCCAGCCCAGGCAGGACACCAGCCAAACCCACTCCATCGACGCGGTCAGAGCGAGCCCAGGCGGGCCCTCTCCATGAGGTCAATGACGTAGTGAACCAGGTCAACAGGGGCTGTAGTGGCAGCGAAGATCCGCCGGTCGACCCCTTTCGTGGGATCGAACCTCCTTGTGTAAATCAGCACCGGAACGGCTATGTGATACCGCTCCAACTCGCGCAGCATCTTGATGCCCGCTTGCGGATCGCCGTCCCGGTCCAGGTCACTGATGATGACGTCGTATGGCCTACGAGGGATGCGGGGGACAGCATCTTCCGTCGACAAGACAACATCGACGGTCATACCGACGGTACGGAAGAGTTCGACGAGCGGGGCGTTACCCTCCGGATGATCATCGACCCAAAGCAACGTACCGCCCCGAAGAAACTCGGCCGCATGCTCCAGCCTGCCCAGAGCTGTACGTCTATCGGTCGCGGAGACAGCGGTGTCGTTTCCGGCAGAAGCTCGATCCAGCAGCTCGCTGGCAAGCTCGACCTCAATACCCATCGCCCGAAACGCTGTCATACGAGGTACCATCCGCCCAACGATCGTTCCTCGTAATGTGAAGTACATAGTGGCCGCGAAAGCCACCCAGAGCGCACTGGGAACGGTGTCTATCAGCTTGATCCAGATGGCTTCCGACATCCGTACATCTTCCAGGATGCGGCCATGCCGGTACAGCAGCCGAGTACAGAAACCGCAGCGGCCATGCGTGACTCCCAGCGTCCCCGCCGCCCTCGTTGTGCTGGCCAGGGTGGGAGACCTCATCGGCCGCCCCGCCCGGAGTTCGGGACGGAGAGGTTGTGGGTTCGCATTCCGCCGCTGCGGCAGAGAGACAGCAGGTCGGGTCTCACCTACTTATTTGGTCGTGTGCGTTCGGTGCGTCGCTTTCGTTTCGGTGCGGTGGGGGTAACCCCCGGGTGGATATGGCGATGAGCCCCATCGTGGCTGTCCGGCTTCTCCAGCAAGCTCTCTGCAAACGGGTCCTTCACCGGGAGGTCGGGATGGTGCGCATGCATCGGGTGCTGGTGGCTGCGACGGCGGCGTTGGCGGTGGTTGCGGGGGCGGCCACTGCTTTTGCCTCGCGGGGGGAAGCCGGCGTGCAGGAACGGCTGGACGATGTCGTGGCCGCCGGTGCGGTGGGCGCGCTGGTGGAGGTGCGTGACGAACGTGGCGTGTGGCGCGGGACCAGTGGGGTCGCCGAACTGGACACGGCACGGGAGGTGCCGGCTCGCGGGCAGTTCCGGGTGGGCAGTATCTCGAAGACGTTCGTCGCCACAGTCGCTCTGCAGCTCGTCGGGGAAGGGCGGCTGCGGCTGGACGACTCGGTCGAAGCGTGGCTGCCCGGAGTCGTTCCGGATGGTCACCGCATCACCGTGCGGCAACTGCTGAACCACACCAGCGGGTTGTACGACTACAAGCCCACGCTGCCGATGCCGCCGGAGCCGGAGTTCCTGGACCACCGGTGGCGGACCTGGACCGCGGCCGAGCTGGTTCAGCGCGCGGTGGCCAACCCGCCGTCGTTCGAACCGCCGGGTTCGGACTACGCGTACTCGAACACCGGCTACCTCCTGCTCGGTCAGATCATCGAGGAGGTGACCGGGCGGTCGTACGGCGAGGAGATCGAACGCCGGGTCATCCGGCCGTTGCGGTTGCGCGACACCTCGCTGCCGGGGGCGTCGCCGCTCATGCCCGGGCCGCATGCGCGCGGTTACGTGCCGATACGGCAGGACGGTGAGGAACGTCTCGTCGACTACACGGAGATGAATCCGTCGGTGCTGGGCGCAGGTGGCGAGATGATCTCCACGGCAAGTGATCTCAACCGGTTCATGGCGGCGCTGCTCGGCGGGCGCCTCCTGCCGGGGCAGCTGCTCGACGAGATGATGACACCGGGTGTCGAGGACCGGGAGTACGGGTTGGGGCTGGCTTGGCAGGACACCTCGTGCGGGGTCCGTGTGTACGGCAACGACGGCGATGCCCTGGCGTACCAGTCCTGGTCGTTCGCCACGGAGGATGGGCGCAGGCAGGTCGCGGTCGCGCTCACGCCCGACTTCCGGGGCGACCCCGACGACGCCGTTGACGCGCTTCTGAACGAGGCTTTCTGCGGCGTGTGAACGCTCGGTTCAGCGGCGGCGCGTGCGCCGGGGCGCGGACGGCGTGGACGGCGTGGCCGGCGCGGGCGAGTCGCAGGCGTGGGTGCGGGGGTTGTCCGGCATGCGGTGTTCGGTGGCGTCGATGTAGTCGTGCAGGGCCTTGCGGGAACGGGTCAGCGTGTCGATGTGGTCGTCGAGGTCCCGCAGGCGGGCGCGGAGGGCGTCGAGGAGTTCGGGGCAGGGTTCGAGGTCGGGGACCGCGCCGGTGGCGCAGGGGAGCAGGAAGCCGATGTCCTGGGTCGAGAGGCCGGCGTGGAGCAGCTTCCTGATCTGGGACACGGTCACGACGGCGTCGTCGGTGTACTCGCGGTAGCCGTTGGCGCCGCGGCCGGGCTCAAGGAGGCCCTGCGTCTCGTAGTAACGCAGTTGGTGGGTGTGGACTCCGGTCTGCCGGCTGAGTTCCCCGATCAGCATGCCCGTTTCTCCTTGACCTTCATGCCGGTGTGAAGGTTGATGATTCTGTCATGACGTCACACGCCACACCGCGTTCCCAGGAAGTGATCACGATGAACGCCACAACTTTCAGTCCGCATGCGCTGCTCGCGGAAAGCCGGCTCGGTGTCCTGGCGACGATCAAGTCGGACGGCCGTCCGCAGCTGTCCCCCGTTCAGCCGTTCTACGACCGGGCGGCGAATGTCATCCACATTTCGACGAGGGAGGGGCTCGCCAAGACGGCGAATCTGCGCCGCGACCCGCGGGCCGCCCTGGAGGTGACGAGCGCCGACGGCATGGCGTGGGCCACGGCGGAGGGCACGGTGGCCCTGACCGGCCCGGGGACGGACCCGCGCGGTCCGGCGGTCGAGGCGCTGGTGGACTACTACCGCGCCGCCGCCGGGGAGCACCCGGACTGGGAGGAGTACCGGCAGGTGATGGTGTCGGACCGCAGGGTGCTCCTCACGCTGGCGGTCGACCACGTGTACGGCGCCAGGATCGGCTGACCGCGCGCCGCGCGCCGCCGGGAGCCGCCGGGAGCCGCCGCGCGCCGGGGGGCGGCGGCCCGCGGCGCCGGGGGGCGCAAGCCGGTCGGCCCAGCAGGTGTTGCGGGGGTGCGGTGGGGTGCGTTGGGTGGGCATATGGGACGTATTGCTGCCGAGGTACTGGTGGAACGACTGGTCGACTGGGGGGTCGACACCGTGTTCGGACTGCCCGGGGACGGGGTGAACGGACTCATGGAAGGGCTGCGGCGGCACCAGGGGCGGGTGCGGTTCTTCCTCGTGCGGCACGAGGAGGCCGCCGCGTTCATGGCGACCGGGTACGCGAAGGCGACCGGGCGGCTCGGGGTGTGCCTGGCCACGTCCGGGCCGGGGGCGATCCACCTGCTGAACGGGCTGTACGACGCGAAGATGGACCACGTTCCCGTGCTCGCGATCACCGGCACGCAGGAGACGTCCGTGCTGGGCACCGGCTATCAGCAGGAGGTGCACGTCGAGCACCTGTACGCGGACGTGGCCGAGTACAACCTGGTGATCGACAATCCCGCGCAACTGCCCGGCATCGTCGATATCGCGGTGCGGACGGCGCTGGCGCGCCGCGGGGTGGCGCATCTGTCGCTGCCGAACGACATTCAGGTGGCCGACGCGGACGCCGATCCGTGGCAGCGGGTCGCACCGGCCAGGCCGCCGGTGACCGCGCCGGTGTACCTGGCGCCGCCGGGCGTGCCGCGGGAGGCGGATCTGCTGGCCGCGGCGGAGGTGCTGAACGCGGGCCGGCGGGTGGCGCTGCTGGCCGGGGCCGGGGCGCTGCACGCGCGGGACGAGGTGCTCGCCGTTGCGGACACGCTGGGTGCGCCGGTGATCAAGACGCTGCCGGGGAAGGCCGTCATCCCCGACGACTCGCCGTTCGCGGTGGGCGGGATCGGGCTGCTGGGCACCCGGCCTGGGGAGGAACTGATCGACGACTGCGACACGTTGTTCATGATCGGCTCGAACTTCCCGTACACCGATCACCTGCCCGATCCCGGCCGGGTGCGCACCGTGCAGATCGAGGCGGATGCGGCGCGCGCCGGGGCCCGGATGCCGACCGAGGTGCCGGTGATCGGTGACGCGAAGGAGGGCCTGGCGGCGCTGCTGCCGCTGCTCGACCGCAAACGGGACCGCAGGCACCTGGCGAAGTACCAGAAGCAGATGGCTCGTTGGCGCCGGGACATGGCAGCCCTCGAGGAACAGAAACGCAGCCCGGTCGCGCCGCAGTACGTGGTCGGCGTGCTGGACGACCTGGCGGCCGACGACGCGATTCTGACGTGTGACAGCGGAACGATCGCCACCTGGGCGGCACGGCACTGGACGATTCGGCGCGACCGGGAGTTCTACCTGTCGGGCAACCTGGCGACGATGGCACCGGGGCTGCCGTACGCGATCGCGATGCAGCACGCGTTCCCTGGCAGACAGGTGATCGCGTATGTGGGGGACGGCGGGTTCTCGATGCTGATGGCGGACTTCCTGACCGCCGTGCAGGCGAAACTGCCGGTCACCGTGGTGATCAACAACAACAATGCGCTGGGCCAGATTCTGTGGGAGCAGATGGTGCTGGGTTACCCGGAGCACGGGGTGCGGTTCCGCGAGCCGGTCGCGGATTTCGCGGCCTGGGCGCGGGCGTGCGGTGCGTTCGGGGCCAAGGTGACGCGTGGGAAGGACGTGCCTAAGGCGCTCCGGCAGGCACTGCGGCACCGCGGGCCCGCGCTCGTCGACGTCGACGTCAACCCGGACGAGCCGCCGATGCCGGGGAAGGTGCAGTACAAGCAGGCGAAGAAGTTTGCCGAGGCGTTCGCGAAGGGGCAGCCGCGCCGCACGACCATCGCCACCACGCTCGCCAAGGACCGCATCCAGCAGCTCGGCAGGGCCGGAAAGGAACGGAAGGAACGGCAGCAACGGAAGGAACGGCGGGAACGGAAGGAACGCGCATGAAGATCGGCTGCATCGGGGCGGGGCACATCGGCGGAACGCTCGCCCGGCACTTCTCCGGCCTCGGCCACGAGGTGGTCATCAGCAACTCCCGCGGGCCGCGGACTCTTTCCGGCCTGGTGGCCGACATCGGGAACGGGGTGCGGGCGGGCACGGCCGAGGAGGCCGCCGCGTTCGGCGACGTGGTCGTCGTGAGCGTGCCGTACGGCAGGTACCGGGAGCTGCCGGCCGGGCCGCTCGGCGGGAAGGTCGTCATCGACACCTGCAACTACTACCCGCAGCGCGACGGCCACGACGCCGAGCTCGACGACGGGACGACCACGTCGAGCGAGAAGATCCAGGCGTTCACCGGCGCGCGGCTGGTCAAAGCGTTCAACGCCATCTACGCGGCCAACCTGCGCGAGCGCGGGCTGCCCCGCGGAAATCCGGAGCGCCTCGCGATTCCGGTGTCGGGGGACGACGGGGAGGCCAAGTCGCTGGTCTGCGGCCTCGTCGACGCCATCGGCTTCGACCCGGTGGACGCGGGCGGTCTCGCGGAGGGCGGGCGCAAGCACGAGCCGGGGAGCCGGGTGTACACCGCGGAGCTGCCGGCCGGGGAGCTGAACACCCTGCTCGACACCGGCTCCTAGGGCGGGGGCGCACATGGAGACGGACGGCGTGCGGAACGGCGCGCGGGGCGCAGAGCAGAGTGGTGCGGAGGGGCGCGCGTTGCTGGAACGGGCGCTGCGCGAACGGGTGGACGGGGAGGTCAGGTTCGACGACGGCGCCCGCGCCGCATACTCCACTGACGCCTCCAACTACCGGCAGGTGCCGATCGGCGTGGTGCTGCCGCGCACGCCAGAGGCGGCGGCGGAGGCGGTCGCGGTGTGCCGGGAGTTCGATGCGCCGCTGTTGTCCCGCGGCGGCGGCACGAGCCTGGCGGGACAGTGCTGCAACGCGGCGGTGGTGCTGGACTGGAGCAAGTTCTGCAACCGGCTGCTGTCCGTCGACACCGACCGGCGGGTGTGCGTCGTCGAGCCAGGCATCGTGCTGGACGAGCTGAACCGGCAACTGGCGCCGCACGGGCTCCAGTACGGGCCGAAGCCCGCGACGCACCCCAACTGCACGCTCGGCGGCATGATCGGCAACAACTCCTGCGGCTCGACGGCGCAGGCGTACGGCAAGGTGGTGGACAACATCGGCCGTCTTGAGGTCCTGACCTACGACGGGCTGCGGCTGTGGGTGGGGCGCACCTCCGAGGCGGAACTCGCGCGGCTGACCGCGGGCGAGGGCCCGGAGGCGGAGCTGTACCGGCGGCTGATCGCGCTGCGCGACCGGTACGGCGACCTGGTGCGGGAACGTTACCCCGCCATCCCGCGGCGCGTGTCCGGCTACAACCTCGACTCGCTGCTGCCCGAGCACGGCTTCGACGTCGCCGGGCTGCTGACCGGATCGGAGTCCACGCTGGTCACGGTGCTGCGGGCCGAGCTGGCGCTGGTGCCGGTGCCGCGGCACAGCACCCTGGTCGCGCTCGGCTACCCGGACATCGCGACGGCGGCCGATCAGATGCAGGCCATTCTCGAACACGAACCGCATGCGCTCGAAGGAATGGACGCCCAGCTGATCACGTCCGAACGGCACAAGCACCTCAACGCCGACGCGCTGGACGCCCTGCCGGCGGGCAGGGCGTTCCTGCTGGTCGAGTTCGCCGGTGACAGCCGTGAGGAGGCCGCGGCGAAGGCCCGCGCGCTGATCGGGGCGAAACCAGCGGATGTCGGGCACACCTGGTATGGCGATCCGCGGCACCGGGAGCAGCTGTGGCGGGTGCGTGAGTCCGGGCTCGGGGCATCAACCCACATGCCGGGCAAACCGGAAACCTGGACCGGGTGGGAGGACAGCGCGGTGCCGCCCGCGGCACTCGGTGCGTACCTGCGGGAACTGGCAGCGCTCTTCGAGGAGTTCGGCTACGACCGGCCCTCCGTCTACGGCCACTTCGGGCACGGCTGCGTCCACACGCGCATTCCGTTCGACCTGACCACGGCGGAAGGCGTCGCGCGCATGCGGGAGTTCGTGGAGCGCGCCGCGGGGCTCGTGCTGCGGTACGGCGGCTCGCTGTCCGGCGAGCACGGGGACGGGCAGTCGCGCGGCGAGCTGCTCGTGCGGATGTTCGGTCCTGAACTTGTCGGGGCGTTCAGGGAGGTGAAGGCGGCGTTCGACCCGCGGCACCGCATGAACCCCGGCAAGCTCGTCGACCCCCACCGGCTGGACGACAACCTGCGGCTCGGCGCCGGCTACGCGCCGTGGGAGCCGGCGACGATGTTCGCCTATCCGCAGGACGACGGGGCGTTCAGCCGGGCGGCGGCGCGTTGCGTCGGCGTCGGGAAGTGCCGTTCGCTGACGGGCGGCGTGATGTGCCCCAGCTACCGGGCGACGCGCGACGAGGAGCACTCCACGCGCGGCCGGGCCCGGCTGCTGTTCGAGATGATCAGGAACGACTCGCCCGTCGACGAGGGCTGGCGCTCCGCCGAGGTGCACGACGCACTTGATCTGTGCCTGGCCTGCAAGGGCTGCCGGACCGACTGCCCCGCGAATGTCGACATGGCCACCTACAAGGCCGAGTTCCTGCACCACCACTACAAGGGGCGCCTGCGCCCCCGCGCTCATTACGCCATGGGCTGGCTCCCGTTGATTGCCAGGGGCGCGGCCCTCGCTCCGCGCGCCGTCAACGCGCTCATGCGCATGCCCGTGCTGTCGCGCGCCGCCAAGAACGCCGGGGGCATCGCGCGGGAACGCGAACTGCCCGCGTTCGCCCCGCAGCGCTTCACCGCCTGGTGGCGCGAACGGGGCGGCCCCCAGGGCACCGGCGAACGCGGCGAAGTGCTGCTGTGGCCCGACACGTTCACCGAACACTTCCACCCGGCCGCGGGCCGCGCCGCCGTCGCGGTGCTCGAAGCGGCCGGTTTCCGCGTCAAAGTCCCCGAACGCGCGGTGTGCTGCGGGCTCACCTGGATCTCCACCGGCCAACTCGACATGGCCAGGCGCGTACTGCGGCACACCGTCGCGGTCCTGCGCGACGACCTCCGCCGCGGCATCCCCGTCGTCGGCCTCGAACCCAGTTGCACCGCGGTGTTCCGCCTCGACGCGACGGAGCTCTTCCCACCCGGCTCCGACGGTCCCGACGGCTCCGACGGCTCCGACGGCTCCGACAGTCCCGACGGCTCCGACGGCCCTAGCGGTTCCGATGGTCCTAGCGGTTCCGACGACCCGGACGGTCCCGACCTGCGGCGGCTGCGCGAGCAGACGCGCACGCTGGCGGAACTGCTCGCCGAACGCGCCGCCGACTGGCAGCCGCCCGCGGTCGACGCGCGGGCCGTCGTGCAGCGGCACTGCCACCAGTACGCCGTCATGGGCTTCGACGCCGACCGCGCGCTGCTGGAACGCGCCGGGGTCCAAGCCGACGTGCTCGACGCCGGATGCTGCGGCCTCGCCGGGGACTTCGGCTTCACCCGGGGCCACTACGAGGTGTCCATGGCATGCGCCGAAGCGGGCCTGCTGCCCGCGGTCCGGGCCGCCGACGAGGACACGCTGATCCTCGCCGACGGCTTCAGCTGCCGCACCCAGATCGAGCAGGCAGGCCTCGGGCGCGAGCCGCGGCACCTGGCCGAGGTGCTCGCCGACGCGCTGGCCGGCGAACGGCCCGAGGGCGTGCCGGAGCAGGAGCCGGCGGGCGGCCGTTCACGGCTCGGCGCCCCCGCCGCCGGGGCCGTCACCGGGGCTGCCACCCGCGCCGCCGCCCCGGCCGGCGTGGCCGGTAAGGCGTCCCTCACGGGACTCGCCTCGTACGCCCGTTTCGCGGCCCTGGCGGCGGCGGTGCTGCTCGGTGCCGCCGCGGCGGCCCGGCGTGCGCTCGGCGCGGGCGCCGTTCCGCCGGACCGGCCGGGGCGTGCCCGGCCGCGCGCGCGAGCCGAACGGCCGCCTCGCCGCCGGCTGCGGTGACGGCTTGACGACTGCGGTGACGGCTGTGGCGAACGGGGGCGGCGCGGCGCCGGTGCGCCCGGGGGAGGGCCTGTGTCGCAGCGGGGCGGCGGGCCGTAGCATCCCGGCATGGGAGCAACCGGAGGCCAGTGGTACCCGCCGGAGTGGCCTGACCGCATCCGCGCACTCGCCCGCGGCGAGTTGACGCCCGTTCCGCCGCGCCGGGCCGCCACTGTCATGTTGTTGCGTGACGGCGCGGAGGGGGCGGTCGAAGTCTTCCTGCTGCGCCGGCGCGCATCGATGGCGTTCGCGGCGGGGGCGTACGCGTACCCCGGCGGATCGGTCGACCCGCGGGACGGGCCGGACAACGAGGAAGAGGGCGGGGAAGGGAACGCGGACGGCGCCGTGGTCGCGGCAGCGGTGCGGGAGACGTTCGAGGAGGCGGGGGTGCTGCTGGCCGGCCCGCCGCCCGGCGGCCTCGTGGCGGATGTCACCGGCGCGGACTGGGAGGAGGACCGGGCCGCGCTGGCCGGCGGACGGCTGCCGTTCGCCGACTTCCTGAACCGCCGCGGCCTCGTCGTACGCACGGACCTGCTGGGCCGCTGGGCGCGGTGGATCACCCCCGAGTTCGAGGCGAGGCGGTACGACACGCACTTCTTCGTGGCCGCCCTCCCGGCCGGACAGCGCACGCGGAACGCCTCGACCGAGGCCGACCGCACCCTGTGGTTGCGGCCCGGGGACGCGGTGGCGGCGTACGAGCGCGGCGAACTCCTCATGATGCCGCCGACGATCACGACGCTGCGCGAGCTCGCCCCGTTCCCGACGGTCGCGGAAGCGCTCGCCGCGGCGCGCGACCGTGACGTCGCGCCGATCATGGCGCAGGCGCGTGTCGAGGGGCGCGAGGTGGTGTTGAGCTGGCCGGGGTATGAGGAGTTCGAAAAGCGCGTGACGGCGGTCGACAAGAGGGAGCGGACGATATGAACGATGCGCCCGCATTGCGCGCCGGCGCCGGGTCGGCAGGCGAGGAGCCGGGAGCTCCCGAACCGCGCGTGCGCGAAGGGGCCGTGACCGAACGCGCCGCCTGCGTGCTCGCCCCGAATCCGTCACCGATGACCCTGGACGGCACGAACACCTGGATACTCGCCGAGCCGGGCGCCACCACCGCCGTCGTCGTCGACCCGGGCCCCGAGCACGAGGGGCACCTGCGGCGCGTGATCGACGCGGTGGAACGTTCCGGCCGGCGGGTCGCCCTGACCCTGCTGACACACGGGCACCCGGACCACGCCGACGGCGCCGCCCGCTTCGCGGAGCTGACGAGGTCGCCGGTGCGCGCACTCGACCCGCGGCTGCGGCTCGGCGACGAAGGGCTGGCGGCCGGGGACGTGATCACCACGGGCGGTCTCGACATGCGCGTGGTGCCGACCCCCGGCCACACCTCCGACTCGTTGTCGTTCCAGCTGGTGGCCGACGCGGCGGTGCTCACCGGGGACACGGTGCTCGGCCGGGGGACCACCATGGTGGCGCACCCGGACGGGCGGCTCGGCGACTACCTCGACTCGTTGCGCAGGCTGCGGTCGCTGACCGTGGACGACGGCGTCCACACCGTGCTGCCGGGGCACGGGCCGGTACTGCGCGACGCGCAGAGCGCGCTGGACTACTACCTGGTGCACCGCGCGAGCCGGCTGGCGCAGATCGAGACGGCGCTGGAGAACGGCTACCGCACGCCGGCCGAGATCGTGGCCCACGTGTACGCGGACGTGAACCGCGCGGTGTGGCCGGCGGCCGAGCTGTCCGTGCGGGCACAGCTGGACTATGTGCAGGAACGTGGCCTGATGTAGTCGCTCACCCGTTCGATTGTCGGCGCTTTTCGCCGGTCGGGCCGTGCGCTCGTTCAGCGGGAACGGCGGGCCAGCCGTTCGATGTCGAGGAGGATGACCGCGCGCGCCTCCAGCCGCAGCCAGCCGCGGGCGGCGAAGTCGGCGAGCGCCTTGTTGACCGTCTCGCGGGAGGCGCCGACGAGCTGGGCCAGCTCCTCCTGGGTGAGGTCGTGTACGACGTGGATGCCCTCGTCGGACTGCACGCCGAAGCGGCGCGAGAGGTCGAGCAGGGCGCGGGCCACGCGGCCGGGAACGTCGGAAAAGACCAGGTCGGACATCTGGTCGTTGGTCCGGCGCAGTCGGCGGGCCACGGCGCGCAGCAGCGCGGCGGCGACCTCGGGGCGGGCGCTGAGCCAGGGCTGGAGATCGCTGTGGCCGAGCCCGAGCAGCCTCACCTCGGTGACGGCGGTGGCGGTCGCGGTGCGCGGGCCCGGGTCGAACAGGGACAGCTCCCCGATCAGCTCGCCGGGACCGAGAACGGCCAGCATGTTCTCCCGGCCGTCGGGGGACGTGCGGTGCAGTTTGACCTTGCCGTCGGTGACGACATAGAGCCGGTCGCCCGGATCTCCCTCGTGGAAGAGGGTGTCGCCGCGGGCAAGCGTGACCTCGGCCATGGAAGCGCGCAGCTCGGCGGCCTGCTCGTCGTCGAGCGCGGCGAACAGTGGGGCGCGCCGGAGAACGTCGTCCACGAGTTCCTCTCCTTGTCGGCCGGAGCGGTTGCCGGCCGGTGGCGGTTGTCGGCCGGGGTCGGTGACCGGCCGGGCGGCCGGGGCGACCCTCATGATGCCGGACGCCTCGGCAGTGCTATCAGTCACAAGTTTGACGTACCAGGACAGCGGGGCCCACGCCAGGGGCCCGTTCGGTAAGCGATTGCGCCATGCGCCGGGCGAATGTCGGTGGCGCCGTTTAGGCTGGCCGGGTGGTCAACGACCCGATGGCGCGCGGGAGGCAGGGCGCGCGCGGCACGTGCGAATGAGAGGGCCGGACGGGTGAGCGCTACCCAGGATTCCGCTGAGAGCGAACGCGGCGCGGCCGGGCGGGTGAGCGCGGCGCGGGCCGGTGGCGTTGCGCGTGCCGGTGCCGGTGCCGGTGCCGGTGCCGGCAGTGGTGCGGCGGGCGGGAAGCCGGAGAGCCGGCTCGCGATGGTGCGCCGGGCCCGCAAGATCAACCGCGAGCTCGGCGAGGTGTACTACTACGCCCACCCCGAGCTGGACTTCGAGAATCCGTTCGAGCTGCTGGTGGCCACCGTCCTGTCCGCCCAGACAACCGACCTCCGGGTGAACCAGACCACCCCCGCCCTCTTCGCCGCCTACCCGACGCCGGAGGACATGGCGGCGGCCGAGCCGGCGGTGCTGGAGGAGATGATCCGGCCCACCGGGTTCTTCCGGAGCAAGACGCGGGCGCTGCTCGGGCTCTCCGCCGCGCTGCGCGACCGGTTCGGCGGCGAGGTGCCGGGACGGCTCGATGACCTCGTGTCCCTGCCCGGCGTGGGGCGCAAAACGGCGCACGTCGTTCTGGGCAACGCGTTCGGCAAGCCGGGCATCACCGTCGACACCCACTTCCAGCGGCTGGTGCGGCGCTGGCGGTGGACGGAGCAGAAGGACCCGGAAAAGATCGAGGCCGAGGTCGCCGAGATCTTTCCCAAGAAGGACTGGACGATGCTGTCGCACCGCGTGATCTTTCACGGGCGCCGCATCTGCCACAGCCGTAAGCCTGCGTGCGGTGCCTGCCCCATCGCGCATTTGTGCCCGTCCTACGGGGAGGGCGAGACCGACCCGGAGAAGGCCGGGAAGCTGCTGAAGTACGAGATGGGCGGCCATCCCGGCCAGCGGCTGAAGCCGCCGGCCGACTTCCCGGGCAAGCCGGCCCCGCCGCTGGGTGCGGCATGACCCGACCCCGAGGAGCCGCCGACCTCGGCCGGTCCGGCCCCGGCGGGCTGCCGCGGTGGCTGCGGCCGCTGGCGGACGCGGCGCTCACGATCACCGCGGGCCAGCTCAGCACGTTCCTGCCCCCGGCGGCGGGGGGACGGCCCTCGGCGGTGCTCGTATTGTTCGGCGAGGGGGCGAAAGGGCCCGAGTTGCTCCTGCTCGAACGGGCCACGAGCCTGCGCGAGCACGCCGGGCAGCCCTCGTTTCCCGGCGGCTCGCTGGACCCGGAGGACGGCGATCCGGAGGGCGACGGGCCGCTGTTCGCCGCGTTGCGGGAGGCCGAGGAGGAGACCGGGCTCGACCCGGCGGGCGTGCAGGTCTTCGCGACGCTGCCGCGGTTGTACATTCCGGTCAGCGGATTCGTCGTCTCACCGGTGCTGGCGTGGTGGCGGCAGCCGTCGCCGGTCGCGCCGATGGACCCGGGGGAGACCGCGCGGGTGTTCACCGTGCCGGTGTCCGAGCTGACCGACCGGCGGCACCGCGGCACGGCCGTGCACCCCAGCGGATACCGCGGGCCGTGCTTCGAGGTCGCGGGAACACTGGTGTGGGGCTTCACGGCCGGTGTCATCGACCGCGTGCTGCACTTCGCGGGCTGGGAGCAGCCCTGGGACCGCGACCGGGAGATATCACTCGACCACGGGGCGTGAGACCGTAGCGGGCATGAACGCGCTCGACGTCCTGCTGCTGCTCGCCGCCGTGTGGTTCGCCCTCGTCGGGTACCGGCAGGGCTTCGTCGTCGGTGTCCTGTCCGTCACGGGCTTCATCAGCGGCGGGCTGCTCGCCGTGTACGGGCTCCCGGTGGCGTGGCGCGAGCTGAGTGACGATGCGGAGCCGGGGCAGGCCGGAGTGATCGCCGCGGTGGTGGTCGTCATCCTGTGTGCCTCTGTCGGGCAGGCGCTCACCACCGTCCTCGGGAACCGGCTGCGCCGCCGCATCACCTGGTCGCCGGCCCGGGCCCTGGACGCGACCGGCGGCGCCTTGGTGAACGTGCTGGCGATGCTGCTGGTCGCCTGGCTGCTCGGATCGGCGCTGGCGATGACCACCTTGGGCACGGTCGGCCGCGAGGTCCGTAACTCGCGGGTGCTGCTGGGCGTTTCCCAGGTGGTGCCGGACAGCGCCAACACCTGGTTCACCGGCTTCAGCTCGGTCCTGGCGCAGCACGGCTTCCCGCAGGTCTTCTCCCCGTTTACGGCGGAGCCGATCACGGACGTGCCGCGCCCGGACCCGAAACTGGCCGACAGCCCGGCTGTGACCGAGGCGAAACGGTCCATCGTTAAGGTCGTCGGCACCGCCGCCGGCTGCGGCAAGATCCTGGAGGGCACCGGTTTCGCCTTCTCCGAGGGCAGGGTGATGACCAACGCCCACGTCGTGGGCGGCGTCATCGAACCCACCGTGCAGATCGGCGGGCAGGGCCGGCTCTACACCGCGAGCGTCGTGCTCTACGACTGGGAGCGAGACATCGCCGTGCTCGACGTGCCTGACCTGCCCGCCCCGCCGCTGGAGTTCAGCGAGGGGGACGCCATCACCGGTGATGACGCGATCATTGCCGGCTTCCCCGAGAGCGGCCCGTTCGACTCGGGCGCGGCCCGCGTGCGCGAGCGCTTCCAGGCGGACGGGCCCGACATCTACCGGCGCGGCGAGGTCAGCCGTGACGTGTACTCGCTCTACGCCACGGTCCGGCCGGGCAACTCCGGCGGCCCGCTGCTCACACCCGACGGCGAGGTCTTCGGCGTGGTCTTCGCCAAGTCACTCGACGACGACCGCACCGGCTATGCGCTCACCGCGGACGAGGTGCGCGAAACGGTCACGCGCGGCCGTGCCGCGGACGAACGGGTCGACAGCCAGACTTGTGCCATGTGAACGAGATGAGCCCCGGCCCGACCGCGCGGGCCGGACTTCACCCTCGCGGGTGCCGCAATCGCGCACCCACCCAGCGCGCTCGGCGGCGCAGAATATCCGGGAAACCGATATGTGAATCCTCCAAGGGGCCGCCCTGGAGCCGCCGCACGGCGCCCTGCGCCCGGGTGGCGGCTCCATTGCCGCTTCGATCACGTGCCACGTCACGGTAGTCGTGCGTCCAGCCCATACCTTCGTCCCTGCCCGGGGGGCAAGGTCAGTAACCTCCCAGAAGCGAAGTCAATCGGCGTATGCATCCGGCACATGTCATGCATCCTCCGTGCGCGCCTCCGTTCCCACGCCGAGCCGCCGCAGCAGGACCCAGGCGGTGAGGGACAGCACGGCCATCAGCCCGGCCGACACCCAGGCCACCGTGGTGACTCCACTGGTGAACGCCGCGCGTGCCGCTTCCGACACCAGGGCGCCCGCCCCGTCCGGCAGTTGTCCCGCCACCGACAGGGCGGTCGGCAGCGAATCCGCGGCCGCGTCCGCCGAGTCGGCCGACAGACCGTCGGGCAGCCCGTTGTCGATCTCACGGCGGTACACGGCGGTGCCCACGCTGCCGAGGACGGCTATGCCCATCGCCATCCCCAACTCACCGCTGGTCTCCGAGAGTGAGGAGGCCGAGCCCGCCTTCTCCTGCGGCGCCGAACTCAGAATCATGTCCGTGCCGAGCACCATCATCGGTGCGGCACCGAGGTAGGCGAACGCCAGGCCGGTGACCACGATCACCGCCACATGATCCCCGCCGGTGCGGGTCGCCAGCAGGTAGCCGAGCGCGGCCACCGCCATCCCACCGGCCACCAGCCGGACCGGAGCCGTTCGGCGGGCCATCGCCGGGACGAGGAGCGTGGCCACGATCATCACCGCGGTCGCCGGCAGCATCCATATACCGGCCTCCAGCGGCGACTTGTCCTCCACCATCTGGAGGTACTGGACGAGGAACATGAGCATGCCGCCCGACGCGAACACGGTCAGCGACGTGAAGGCGAGCGTGCCGCCGAAGACCGGGTTGCGGAAGAGACGGAGGTCGAGGAACGGCGCGGCGAGACGGCGCTGCCTGCGGACGAAGAGCAGCCCCACCAGCAGGCCGGCGGCCACGGCCAGCAGGTGACCGGCTCGCACGCCGTCCTCCGCCAACTTCTTGAGGCCGTATATCACCGGCATCATCGCGCCCATGGACAGCAGAACACTGAACAGGTCCAGCCGCCCGGCCTCCGGGTCCCGGTACTCGGGCAGCAGCAGCGGTGCGGAGATCAGGAGTATCACCATCACCGGCACACCGGCCAGGAAGACCGAACCCCACCAGAACCACTCCAGCAGCACGCCGCCGAGCACAGGTCCCAGCGCGCTGCCGGCCAGGAAGCAGGTCATCCACACACCAACGGCGGTGGCCCGCTGCCGTGCGTCCTGAAACATGTTCCGGATGAGGGCCAGGGTGGAGGGCATCAGCGTCGCCCCGGCGACACCGAGCACGGCCCGGGCGGCAATGAGCATCGCCGGACTCGTCGCGTAGGCGGCGAGGACGGAAGCGGCGCCGAACGCCGTGGCGCCTATGAGCAGCAGCCGCCTGCGCCCGATCCGGTCACCGAGCGTGCCCATGGTCACCAGGAAGCCGGCGATCATGAAGCCGTAGATGTCGAGTATCCACAGCAACTGGCTGGTGCTCGGCCCGAGATCGGCGCTGAGGTGGGGCGCCGCCAGGTGCAGCACGCTGAGGTCGAGGGACAGCAGAAGAGTGGGCAGGCCGAGCACGGCCAGCCCTGCCCACTCTCGGCGGCCTGCCCGCGGAACGGCCGTGGCCGGGGCACTGACGGTCATGAGGATGCGTCCTTCTTCCTGGTCTTGCTTGGGCTTCCTGGGCTTCCTGGTCTCGCGCACGACAGCGCACGTCACACGCGCGGCCGCGGCGAGGAGTCCTGAGCCACGGCCCGGCGCACCTGGTCCCGCAGTGCGCGCGGGGCGCCGGCCCGGTCTCGCGGCGCCTGTCCCGGCTTCCGTGCCTGTCTGGAACCACCGTGCCGGGGGCCGCTTATGGTTCACGCACGGTTCACGCACGGCCGCCCCGGAGCCGCCGTGCGTGAACCGTGCGCGTACCGGGCGTGAAGCCCGTTCCTGCGCCCGCGCCCGGTACCCGGCCGGAGAGCGGCCCGTTACTCTCCGTTGTCAGTGGCCCCGGATACCGTGTACGCATGCTTTTCGGTGTGCTCGGTCCGCTCACGGTCCGGGGGGCGGACGGCAGCCCGGTCAAGGTTCCGGAGCTGAAGGTGCGCGCCCTGCTGGCCGTTCTCCTCGCAGGCGAGGGCCAGCCCGTCTCCGTGTCCCGGCTCTGCGACGAGCTGTGGGGTGCCCGCCAGCCCCGGCAGCCGGTCAACAGCCTGCAGACCAAGGTTTCCCAACTGCGCCGTGCCCTCGACCGGGCCGAGCCGGGCAGCCGGGAGCTGGTGGTGCTGGGACCGGCCGGTTACCAGTTGCGCGTTCTTCCGGAGGCCGTGGACGCGGGCCGCTTCCGGCACTTGGCCGACCGCGCCCGCACCGCGAAGGACCCCAGGGACCGCGCCGCCCTGCTGTCCGACGCGCTGGGCCTGTGGCGCGGCGACGCCTATGCCGGCTTCCATGGACACCCGGCCGCCCGTGCCGCCGCCGACCGGCTCGCCGAGCAGCGGCTCGACGCCCTGGAGGACCACGCGGAAGCCCGTCTGGAGCTCGGGTACCACACCGCCCTCGTCGCCGAGCTGCGGGAGCAGGTCGAGCACCATCCGCAGCGCGAGCGGCTGCACGGCCTGCACATGCGCGCCCTCTATCTCTCCGGCAGGCAGGGGGAGGCACTGGAGGTGTACGACCGTCTGCGGCGCCGCCTGGCCGAGGACCTCGGGCTCGATCCGAGCCCCCGGCTGAGCGCGCTGCACCGTGCGATCCTCACTCAGGACCCGCGCCTGGTCGCCGGCCCCAGGGCCGAGCCGCCCACCTCTCCGGGGACCAATCTGCCCGCCCCTGTCACCGCGCTCATCGGCAGGAAGCGTTCCGCGACCGAGACGCGTACCCAGATCGCCGACGGCGCCCGGCTCGTCACGCTCGTCGGGTCCGGCGGCGTCGGCAAGACGCGGCTCGCGCTCGAGATCGCCTGGCAGCTCACCGGCGGCGAGTTTCCCGATGGCGTGTGGCTCGTCGAGCTGTCCGCACTGGCCGGGCCAGGCACCGAAAGCTCGCTCGCCGAGCTGATCGCCGCCACGCTCGGCATTCGCGAGACCGCCTCCCGCGGACTTGCCGGCAGACCGCCCGGCCCGCCCGACGACCCGCTCGCCCACGCCCTGCGCGAGCGGCGCCTGCTGCTCCTCCTGGACAACTGTGAGCACGTCGTCGAGGCCGCCGCCGCACTCGCCGAGCGGTTGCTGCGCGCCGCACCGGGGCTGCACATCCTCGCCACGGGACAGGAGCCGCTCGGCATCGCGGGGGAGCAGCTGCGGACGGTGCCCCCGCTCGCCCAGGCGGACGCCGTCGAGCTGTTCATGGCCAGGGCCGCCGCCGCTGCGCCCGGCTTCGTCCTCACGGACGAGAACGAGGCGACGGTGGCCACCGTGTGCCGTCGCCTCGACGGCATCCCCCTCGCTCTTGAGCTGGCCGCCACGCGGGTCCGCGCCCTGGGCGTGCGCGAGCTCGCCGCGCGCCTCGATGACCGTTTCGCGCTGCTCGGCTCCGGATACCGCGGTGCTCCGCCGCGTCAGCAGACCCTCAGGGCCATGATCGACTGGAGTTGGGAGCTGCTGCCCGAGGAGGAGCGCGCCGTGCTGCGCCGGCTCGCCGTCCACCCCGACGGGTGCGGCCTCCCGGCGGCGGAAGCCGTCTGCGCCGGTGCCGATGTCCCGGCCGGCGAGGTCGTGCGGCTGCTCGGCCGGCTGGTCGACCGTTCCCTCCTCGTGGCCACCGAGGACCTCGACGGACCGAGGTACCGGCTGCTGGAGTCCGTTGCCGCGTACGGCCTGGAGCAGTTGCGCGGCGCCGGGGAGCTGGCGGCGGTGCGCGAGCGGCAGCGGCGGTTCTGCGTCGCGCTGGCGGAGCGGATCGCCCCCGAGCTGTACGGCCCCGGGCAGCGGCAGTGGCTGGAACGGTTGGACCGCGAGTCGGCCGGGATGCGGGCCGCCCTGGGCGACGCGGTGCGGTGCGGCGCCGCGGGCGATGCGCTCCGGCTGGTCAATGCCCTTGCGTGGTACTGGTTCCTGCGCGGCCGGGTGCGGGAGGCGCGCCGCTGGCTCGACCGCGCCCTGGCGCTCACCGGCGCCGCGCCGCACGCCGCGCGCGCCGAGGCCGCGGTGTGGCGGGCCGGCATCGCCATGCTCATCACCGACGAGACGGGCGCGCTCGAAGGTGGCGCAGACGCGCTGGCGCGCTACGACCGGCTCGGTGCGTCACCACCGGAGCCCACCCGCCCGGGCCGGCGGGGCCGGGCCTGGGCGGAGTGGTTTGTGGGTTTCGCCCAGTGGGGCTTCGGCGATCTGACTTCGGCGGAGGAGCGGATTGCGAGCGCGCTGGCCGCCTTCCGTGCGGCGCACGACCGCTGGGGCACGGCCGCGGCGCTCGCCGCCCAGGCGTCCGTCGCCCTCATGCGCGGCGACCTGGCGACGCTCGGCCGCAACGGCAGGGAGAGTCTGGCCGTGTTCATCGAGCTCGGGGATGCCTGGGGCCGCTTGCAGGCCACCGAGGCGCTCGGTTCCGAGGCCGAGATCGTCGGCGACTATGGGCGCGCCGAGCGGCTGCACCACGAGGCGCTGTGCATCGCCGAGGAGCTGGGCATACGGCCCCACGTCTCGGAGAAGCTGTCCAGCCTCGGCCGCATAGCGCTGCTGCGGGGGGACTACGCAGCGGCGGACGAGTTGCACGAACGGGCGAGACAGCTGGCCGCGCGTTACTCCCATACCAACGGGGAGCAGTTCGCCGAGATCGGGCTGGCCCTCAGCGCGCGGCGCCGCGGAGATTTCGAGGTGGCGGAGCGGTATCTGCGCCGCTGGCTCGATTGGAACAAGCGGATCGAGGCCCATACGCCGATTGCGCTGACGCTGGCCGAGCTGGGCTTCATCGCGGAGTTGCGCGGCGACGCCGGTCAGGCGCTCGCGCTGCACATTCAGGGGTTCAGAGCCGCCCGTCTCACCGGCGACCCGCGGGCCGTGGCGTTCGCCGCCGAGGGGCTCGCCGGCGCCTACGCGCTGGGCGGACGGCCGGACCGGGCGGCGAGGCTGCTGGGCGCAGCGGCCGGGTGCCGTGCCGCGCTGGGCGCGCCGCTTCCGGCGGCGGAGCGCGGGGATGTGGACCGGATCGAGGCGAGGGCGCGCGCGGCGCTCGGCTCCGAGCGATACGACGCGGCGTTCCGGGCCGGGCTCAGCGGTCGGGCTCCGGGTCCCGGAGCCAGTCGATGAGCTCCGTGCTGAACGCGGCCGGGTCCTCCTCGTGCGGGAAGTGGCCCAGGCCGTCGAAGAGGCGCCAGCGGTACGGCGCTTCGACGTACTCGCCGGAGCCCGCGGAGCTCCGGGTGCGCATCACGGGGTCGAGCGAGCCGTGCAGATGCAGCGTCGGCACCAGCACGGGTCGCTTCATCCGCCGGTTGAACTGGATGCCGTCCGGCCGCACCATCGAACGGACCATCCACCGGTACGGCTCGACCGCGCAGTGCGCCGTGGACGGGATGGCCATGGCCTGGCGGTAGACGGCGATGTCCTCGTCCTCCGGCTGCCGCGGGCCGGACCAGCTCCGCAGCAGGTGTTCCACTGCCTCGGCATCGTCGGCGACGAGCTGCCGCTCTGGCAGCCACGGGCGCTGGAAGCCCCAGATGTACGAGCTGGCCGCGGTCTGCCGCGGGTCACGGAGCAGCGAGGCGCGCCAGCTCCTCGGGTGCGGCATGGATGCGACGGCGAGCCGGCGGACCAGCTTGGGCCGCATCACGGACGCCGTCCACGCCAGGTAGCCGCCGAGGTCGTGGCCGACGAGGGCGGCATCCGGCTCGCCCAGGGAACGGATCACTCCGGTGACGTCGAGCGCGAGGTTGGCCGGATCGTAGCCCCGGGGGGTGCGGTCGCTGCCGCCCATGCCCCTCAGGTCCATCGCAACGGCGCGGTATCCGGCCTCGGCCAGGGCGGTCAGCTGGTGCCGCCAGGTCCACCAGAACTGGGGGAAGCCGTGCAGCAGCAGTACGAGCGGACCCTCGCCCATTTCGGCAATGTGGAAGCGGGCGCCATTGGCGGCGACGTCGCGGTGCGTCCACGGGCCGTCCCGCAGGATGACCGAGGACCGCATCCCGGACTGATCGGCAGCGGTCATGTCGAGGAGCCTGCCTTGTCGGCGGGGACGGGACGCGGATGGGGCTTGACGCTGGACAGAACGGCGGCCGACTCCTTGACGGAGCGCACGGACCGTTCGGGCTTGGACACTCCGCCGAACTTGCGCTTGGCCAGCACGAAGAGGATCAGCGCCAGAACGATGTAGAGGCCGCCGACGATCGTGCACGCGACGGCGAGCGGGATGTCCCACCAGTTGCGCAGCCAGAACGCCAGGGCAAAGCTGAACAACGGCACCGCAAAGAGGGCGAGGAAGCCCCCGACCATGCCCGCGGTACTGCCGAGCACTGCCTTTTTGGCGTCCTGCCGGATCTCCGCCTTGGCAAGCGCGATCTCGTCGTGCACCAGTCCGGACAGTTCGGCGGTGGCCGAGGCGACCAGCTCCCCGAGGCTGCGGCCCTCTTCGGCTGCGCTCATCGCGATCTCCCTCTTTCTTCTCCCTGGGCGGATGTCATTGGTGCACGTGACAGTAGTGCTGCGGTGGTGGGGCGTCAGTTGGCGACACCTCGCCGTCGCTCTGGGGAGTGATGTCGCAAATGCTATAGGGGCGCCCGGCCGCGGGCCGGGCGCCCCTGAAGTCTGCCGCTGCCGGGCGGTGTCAGTCCTCGCCTGCCGCGGTGGGCAGCTTGCGCTGGATCAGGTCCATCACCGTGGAGTCGGTGAGCGTGGTGACGTCACCCAGCTCCCGGTTCTCCGCGACATCGCGCAGCAGACGGCGCATGATCTTGCCGGAACGGGTCTTGGGCAGCTCGTCCACCGGCAGGATGCGCTTCGGCTTCGCGATGGGGCCCAGCTCCTTGGAGACGTGCGCCCGCAGCTCCTCGACCAGCCCCTCTTCCTCGGCGGCTCCGCCCCGCAGGATGACGAACGCGCAGATGGCTTGCGTGGTCTGCGGGTCCGTGGCCCCGACGACCGCGGCCTCGGCGATTCGCGGGTGGGAGACGAGCGCGGACTCGACCTCGGTGGTCGAGATGTTGTGCCCGGATACCAGCATCACGTCGTCGACGCGGCCGAGCAGCCAAATGTCGCCCTCCGCGTCCTTCTTCGCGCCGTCGCCGGCGAAGTACTTGCCCTCGAACCGTGACCAGTAGGTGTCGAGGAAGCGCTGGTCGTCGCCCCAGATGGTGCGCAGCATCGACGGCCAGGGCTCGGTCAGCGCGAGGTAGCCACCGGAGCCGTTGCCCACCTCGGCCCCGTCGTCGTCGACGACAGTGGCGCTGATGCCCGGCAGCGGAACCTGGGCGGCGCCCGGCTTGGCGGAGGTGACGCCCGGCAGCGGGCTGATCATGATGCCGCCGGTCTCGGTCTGCCACCAGGTGTCGACGACCGGCGTGCGGTCACCGCCGATGTGCTTGCGGTACCAGATCCACGCCTCGGGATTGATCGGCTCGCCGACGGAGCCGAGGATGCGCAGGCTCTCCAGATTGAACTGCGCGGGGATGTCGTCGCCCCACTTCATGCAGGTGCGGATCGCCGTGGGCGCGGTGTACAGGATGGTGACGCCGTACTTCTGCACGATCTCCCACCACCGGCCGTTGTGCGGCGTGTTGGGCGTGCCCTCGTACAGCACCTCGGTGGCGCCGTTGGCCAGCGGCCCGTACACGATGTACGAGTGGCCGGTGACCCAGCCGACGTCAGCGGTGCACCAGAAGACGTCCGTCTCCGGCTTGAGGTCGAAGACGGCGTGGTGCGTGAATGCCACCTGCGTGAGGTATCCCGCGGAGGTGTGCAGGATGCCCTTGGGGCGGCCGGTGGTGCCCGAGGTGTAGAGGATGAACAGCGGGTGCTCGGCGTCGAACGCCTCGGGCGTGTGCTCGTCGGGCTGGCGCTCCGTCAGCTCGTGCCACCACACGTCGCGGCCTTCGGTCCAGGGGATGTCCTGACCGGTGCGTCGCACGACGAGGACATGGCGGACATTGGCAGCGCCCGGACGGGTCAGCGCCTCGTCGACCGCGGGCTTGAGGGCGGAGGGCGCCCCGCGGCGGTAGCCGCCGTCCGAGGTGATGACGACGCGGGCATCCGCGTCCTCGATGCGGGTGGCGAGGGCGTCGGCCGAGAACGCGCCGAAGACCACGGAGTGCGGGGCTCCGATGCGGGCGCAGGCCAGCATTGCGATGACGGTCTCGGGCAGCATCGGCATGTAGATCGCCACGCGGTCGCCGGTCTGGACGCCCAGCTCCGTCAGGGCGTGGGCGGCCCGCGCGACCTCCCGCTGCAACTCGGCGTAGGTGATGGCCCGCGAGTCGCCGGGCTCGCCCTCGAAGTGGATGGCCACCCGGTCGCCGTGCCCCGCCTCGACGTGCCGGTCCACACAGTTGTACGCAACATTCAGCCGGCCGTCGGCGAACCACTTGGCAAAGGGCGGATTCGACCAGTCGAGGGTCTGCGTGGGCGCCGTCTCCCAGCTGAGCCGGCGTGCCTGCTTGGCCCAGAAGGCCAGCCGGTCGTCGGCAGCGGCTTCGTAGGCCGCGGCGGTGACATTGGCATCGGCGGCCACCTCGGCCGGGGGCGCGAACTTCCGCGTCTCCGTCATGAGGTTGGCCAGACTTTCGTTACTCACGGCATCTCCTCGCGGCGTCAGCTGTGTCCCACGGCACACCTCATCAGTCTCGTTGCCTCTTTGACAAGGGCAACGGGGCGACTGGTGTAGACCTATTGCGCTGAACGGCCGCGCGCCGCGGTGAACGGGCAATCGGCGCGCTGTGGCGGCGCCGAACGGCCGGTCAGCCGCTCATCGCTCAGCTTGCCAGCATCTCCGATCCGACGTCCGGCTGGACCGGCGTGAACACGGGCGTCGCCCCCTCACGGCCATTCAGCACATAAGCCTGGGCCTCCCCCACGTCGAAGTACATCCCGCGCACCGCCAGCGTGCCCTCCGCCATCCGCTCCGCCACGCATTCGTGCGCGGCCAAGTGGTCGAGCTGCTGCACCACGTTGGTCAGGCACAGCGTTTCCAGTGCGTTGGTGGCCGGACGCACATCGATGCGAGGGGCCGCCCCCGCCAGCCGCGCCAGCCGGTCCAGCGTCGGATGACCGTGCCGCAGCCAGCGCTGCAAGGACCCGGCCTGCCCCGTCGGCCCCGGCGCGCCGCGTCGCGTGACGTCCGTGGTGCTGAGGGCCTGCACAGCTCCGCAGCCGGAGTGCCCGCATACGGTGATGGACGTGACGCGCAGCACGTTCACCGCGTACTCGATGGCCGCGGCAACGGAGTCGTCCGAAGATTCGACGCCGGGCGGCGGCACCAGATTCCCAATGTTCCGAACGGTGAACAGATCCCCCGGTCCGCTCGAAGTGATCATGCTGGTGACCACCCGGGAGTCCGCACACGTCAGGAACAGCTGCCCGGGACGCTGTCCCTCCTGTGCCAGGCGGGCCAGCTCACGGCGCACCAGAGGGGCCGTGGTGCGCTGGAAGTTCCGCACGCCGCCCAGCAGCTGGTCGTCCGGCCGTGCTCCCGGCCCTGCGGGCTCGCCGTTCGGAATGGCTGCCGTGCACTGATGATTGTGCCAGGACTGCCACGGTCGGCAGTGGTGTGCGCTCGGCTCCCCGATCTGCTGCCCGGCGCGCCCGGTGATCTCCACGGGTGCTCCCTGGCCCGCGTGCGCCGTTCGCCAGTCGTGCAGGGTCTCGTAGGCCGCGTGGTCCATGAACGTGCCGTCCAGGTCGATGCTCACCGGCGCGCTCTCGGGGATCTCGCCGAGCACCCGGCTCAGCCTCGGCACGGCGAGGAACGTCAACTGGCCCCTGACCCGCACCTGATGGGTGCCGTCCGGCAGCAGCTCGTGCACGACTCGCGTGTGCGTCAGGCGGTGCAATGCGACTCCGACGGCCACGGCGACACCGATGGCAACGCCCTCCAGAACCCCCAGGAGCGTGACCCCGGCCGCCGTCGCGCCGTACACCAGCACCTCCCGGTGCTTCGTGACGCTGCGGATGTGGGTGATGTTGACCATCTGGATGCCGACGACCATCACGAGTGCGGCCAGAGCAGCCAGGGGGATCAGCTCGAGCACGGCCACCAGCAGCCCGGTGGCAATCACCACCCAGCACCCGTGCAGCACTGTGGAGGCGCGGCTCACGGCGCCGGCCGCCACGTTTGCCGAGCTGCGCACCGCGACGCCGGTGACGGGCAGGCCGCCGAGAGCACCTGACACGACATTGGCCGCGCCCTGCCCCCGCAGCTCGCGGTCCAGGTCCGCCCTGGGCACCCGCGGGCCGCCGGAACGCTGCCTGGCGGCGGCCAGCTTGTCCACGGCCACCGCCGAGAGCAGCGACTCCACACTCGCCACCAGGGTGACGGTGAGCACGGCGGCGAGGAGGCCGAGCACCGGACCGTCGGGCATCTCCGGCAGGGCGTGGCTGCTCCAGGACGGCAGGTCCACGCGGGACAGCTCAAGGTCGGCCGACCAGGACAGGAGGGTGGCGACCGAGACGGCCGCGAGTGCCGCGGGAGCCACCTTGCGCACCGTCGCGCCGCCGCGTCCTGGCAGTCGGGGCCAGAGCAGCAGGACGGCGACGCTGAGCAGGCTGACCGTCATCGCGGTCACATGCGGGTCGGCCAGCAGCTCGGGGAGCTGCGCCGCATTGTCGAGGGCCGAGCTTTCCGCACTGCCACCCAGAACGATGGTCAACTGCGCGCACGCGATGGTGATGCCGATGCCGGCGAGCATCCCGTGCACGATGGCCGGGCTGACCACGAGCGCCGAACGGGCCACGCGCAGCGCGGCGAGGCCGAGCTGGGCGAGCCCGGCCAGTGCCGTGATGGCGCAGGTGGTGCGCCAGCCGTACTCGTGGATCAGCTCGGCGGTGACGACGGTCAGGCCGGCGGCGGGGCCGCTGACCTGCAAGGGTGCTCCGCCGAGTGAGCCGGCCACGATCCCGCCGACCGCGGCCGCGACGAGTCCGGCCTGCAACGGGGCACCGGTGGCGAGCGCAATACCGAGGGACAGCGGCAGAGCGATCAGGAAGACCGAAATTGAGGCGGACAGATCGGCGCGGTGGGGGGCGGACATTTCCGTCTCCGTCCGTAGGGCCGGTATGGCATCTCTCAAGCGCTAGTAAATGAACAGTAATGCCACGTAAAGCCCGTTACTAGTCCGCAGACTCTTTTGGCCCTCTAATTACACCTTTCGAGGGAAATAGTCATTTGAAAGGCTTGTCGTCCCACCATCTTTCCTGACCGGAAGAGACGTTTGTCGGGCAACGCACAGCACCGACAAGACGACTTCACGAGCGGCAGGAGGAACGATGGCGGCTGGACCTGGCGGCCGAAAGGCAACGTGTGCGGTGATCGCCGTTCTGGCGCTGGGGCTCGCCGGCTGTTCAGGCGGCGAGGAGGGACCGGCGGCGGAGGACAAGGGGAAGGACAAGGGGAAGGAGGCCGCCGCGGCGGCGCCCGGCGCGCCCGAGCGGGCGCCCGAGCGGGCGCCGCGCCTGATCGGCGACGGTTCCACGGCCGTCACCGGGCGGCAGCCCAACCAGCCGCGCACCGACCGGCTGGCCTCCGGTGAGGAGCCCCCTCAATTCGTCGTCTTCTCCTGGGACGGCGCGGGCGAGGACGGCAACCGCCTCTTCTCCCACTTCAGGGAACTGGGCAAGAAATACGACGCGCACATGACCTACTTCCTGTCCGGCGTCTACCTCCTCCCGGAGAGCAGACGCACCGAATACCACCCGCCGGGCAAGGCCCCCGGCGCCTCGGACATCGGCTACCTCAGGGACGAGAACATCGCCGCGACGCTGGAGCAGGTGCGTGCGGCGTGGCTGGACGGCAGCGAGATCGGCACCCATTTCAACGGGCACTTCTGCGGACCCTCCGGGGTCGGGTCCTGGTCGCCGGAGGACTGGGTGAGCGAGGTCGAACAGGCCAAGTGGATGGTGAAGAACTGGCGGACGACGACCGGGTTCGCCGACCTCGAACCTCTGCCGTTCGACTACGACAAGGAGCTGATCGGCGGCCGCACGCCCTGCCTCGAAGGCCAGGACAACCTGCTCGCCGCGGCCGCGGGGCTCGGCTTCCGGTATGACTCGAGCGGCAACGGCCTTCAGGTGTGGCCGCAGCAGCGCGAGGGGGTCTGGGACATCCCGCTCCAGTCCGTGCCGGTGCCCGGCCGGTCGTTCGAGACGCTGTCCATGGACTACAACTTCATGGTCAACGGCGCCGGCGAGGCGGAGATGCGGGACGGGCTGCTCGCGGCGTTCGACCGGGCGTACGACGGCAATCGTGCGCCCCTCATCATCGGAAACCACTTCAACGACTGGAACGGTGGCGCGTACATGCGGGCCGTCGAGGCGGTGATCAAGGAACTGTGCCCTCGGGAGGACGTGCAGTGCGTGTCCTTCCGGCAGCTCGTCGACTGGCTGGACGCCCAGAATCCGGCCGTGCTCGAACGGCTGCGGACCCTGGGCGTCGGTGAGCGGCCAGAGGGCGGCTGGGCCACATTCCTGCGCGGGGCGTGAGCGCCCCGCGCGGAGGCCGGCGCGTGCGCCTGGCCGTGTGAAGCTCAGGCGGGCTGCGGACTGGGGCTGGAACTCGTGCTCGGCACTTCGCGGAGCACGAAGCCGGGGTCGACCTGCGAGGCAAGATCGACTCCGGTCCGCTCGTTCCCCCAACTCGCCGCGTTCTTCAGGTGGAAGTGCACCATCTGCTGCGTGTACCGCTCCCAGTCCCTGCGCTCGTACGCCGCGTCCGCGGCCCGGTACAGTGCGCCCAGCGCCTCCTGGTTGCCCTCCTCCAGGCCGGTGAACGGCCGTCGCTCGCCGCGCTCAAGCGCGCGAACCCAATCGGAATGCCCCAGCGTGACCAGCAGGTCGTCGCCCACCTGCGCCCGCAGGAACGCGATGTCGTCCGGCCCCTGCACCTTGTTACCGATGACACGCAGGGCCACGCCGTAGTCCCGCGCGTACTCCCGGTACTGCCGGTAGACCGACACCCCCTTGCGGGTCGGCTCGGCGACGACGAAGGTCATGTCGAAGCGGGTGAACATCCCCGAGGCGAACGAGTCGCTGCCGGCCGTCATGTCGACCACGACGTACTCGTCGCGCCCGTCCACCAGGTGATTGAGGAACAGCTCGACGGCGCCGGTCTTGGAGTGGTAGCAGGCGACGCCCAGGTCGTCCGCGGTGAAGGGCCCGGTGACGAGCAGCCGAGCGGACGCGCCCTCGCCGAGGGCCACCGTCCTGGCACAGGCGTCGAAGACCGGATTCGCGCCGTCGAGCCGCAGCAGCCGGGAACCCGCGCCGGGCGGCGTGGTCTTGATCATGGTCTCGGCCGACCCGATGCGCGGATTGTCGCCGCGCAGGTAGTCCTTGATCAGGGGCAGCTTGCCGCCGAGCGGTGGGAGCGATGCCGCCTGCGCCTCATCCATGCCGAGCGCGGCCCCGAGGTGCTGGTTGATATCGGCGTCCACCGCGGTCACCGAGACTCTCCGGGCGGCCAGGTACCGGATGAACAGCGAGGACAGCGTCGTCTTGCCGCTGCCACCCTTGCCAACGAAAGCGATCTTCATGTTCAATAGCGTACCCGCGTCCGGGGGATGGCCGCGGACAGCGAGTGAAGAAGTCCACTCGAACGTGTCGACGGCGCGTGCTGGACCGGGCCTAGGCTCGGTGTTATGGCTCTGACTGCTTCGATGGCTCCGCCGAACGGCGCGCGATGAACGCCGACACGACAACAGATCCGCTCGCCCGGTTGGCCGCGCTGCCCGGCGTCGAGGCGGCCGTCGAGGCCGTGCGCAAGGCCGTGGACGGCGTGTACGGGCACCGGGTGATGCGCCGCCGCAGCCCGGAGGTCGCCGCGGAGGGCGCACTGCGCGGCGCGCGCGGCTCGGCCGCGCTGTCCGGCGCCGACTGGGCGCTCGAAGAGGTGCGACGCCGGAGCGATTTCGGTGCCTCCGAAGAGGCCAGGACGCTGGGCGCGGCCCTGCGCCTGACGGCGGAGGCCGGTCAGCTGCTCGCCGTCTGGCGGGAGTCGCCGCTGCGGGTCCTGGCGAGACTGCACCTGGTGGCCGCGGGCGGTATCGCGCCGCAGGACACGGTGGGCCGGCCACGGACCGCAGGGGAGAGGGTGGCGGAGTCGGGACTCACGGCGCTTGGCCTGCCGCTCCCCGGGCCCGACGAGGTGGCGGCGCGGCTGGACGGGCTCGGTCGTCTGGTGGCGGCCGGCTCGCGCGCGCCCGCGTTGGTGACCGGCGCCGTCGTACACGGCGAACTGCTCGCGCTGCGGCCGTTCGGTACGTTCAATGCGCTCGTCGCACGCGCGGCGGAGCGCCTCGTGCTGGTGGGCAGTGGGCTCGATCCCAAGGGGGTGACGCCTGCCGAGGTCGGGCACGCGGAGCTGGGGAACGAGGCGTATCTGTCGGCGCTGCGCGGCTACGCCTCCGGCACGGGCGAGGGAGTCGCGGGCTGGATCGCCCACTGCGGTCGGGCGGTCGAGCTGGGGGCGCGCGAATCGGTGGCGGTCTGCGAGGCGTTGCAGCGGGGCGCCGCCTGACGGCGCGTGGTGCGCGCCGGGGCGCATGAGGCGGCGGCACCGCCTCATGCGCGGTGCCGCCGCCGGGCATGGCCGTCGGGTGATCAGGGCGTGCACCGTACAGAGCCGATCAGGTCGGGAACCGCTGCCCGTTCCTGATGCGGCGGCCCGATTGGCGGGTCGGCTGCGCGTGGGTGCCCGGCGGTCATGTGTCCGGCCCCTGAGGACCGTTACGTCCTTTTGTACTCTGATCGGATCAAAACGCCAACCTCGCGGGCGAGATTTTACTTTCAGCGTCAAACAGTGGTGAATCGGGCGGCCGTGGCGCGAGCAGACCTGCGTCGGCTGGCGTACCACACGAGCCCGGCTGCGCAGGCCGCCGCGGCGACCGCCGCACCCGCGGCGAGCGCCGGCCGCGGAGGCATGGCGAGCGTCGGCAGCCGCTGCCGCAGCCGCACGGGGCGCTCGAACGTCAGGACCGGCCACTCCCGTGCGGTGGCCTCCTTGCGGAACGCACGGTCCGGGTTGACGACGTGCGGGTGGCCGACGGCCTCCAGCATCGGGACGTCTGTTATCGAGTCGCTGTAGGCGTAGCAGCGGGCCAGGTCGTAGCCCTCGGAGACGGCCAGCTCGGCGATGGCCTCGGCCTTGGCGGGCCCGTAGGCGTAGTACTCCACCTCGCCCGTGTAGCAGCCGTCCGCCACGACCATGCGCGTGGCCACCACCCGGTCGGCCCCGAGCAACTCCCCGATCGGCTCGACCACTTCGGCCCCGGAGGTGCTGACGATCACCACGTCGCGGCCCTCGGCGTGGTGCTGCTCGATCAGGGAGGCTGCCTCGTCGTAGATGATCGGATCGATCACCTCATGGAGGGTCTCCGCCACGATCTCCTTGACCTGGTTGACGTTCCAGCCGCGGCAGAGGGACGACACGTACTCCCGCATCCGTTCCGTCTGGTCGTGGTCCGCTCCGCCGAGCAGATAAACGAACTGGGCGTAGGCGGAGCGCAGCACCGCGCGCCGGTTGATGAGGCCGCCCTGGTAGAAGGAGCGGCTGAAGGTGAGCGTGCTCGACTTCGCGATGACCGTCTTGTCCAGGTCGAAGAAGGCGGCGGTACGCGGCTGGGCGAGTATTTTCACGCCCCGAGCATAAGGCCCGCCATTCGGCGTACGCTGGGGCGCGGTGGTTTGCCTCCGAGGGCTCTCGGGTACACCATGGAAGTCACGGATCGTTCGCGACCGTGCTAACCCGGTCCGACTCCTCCCCCCCCGAGTCGGCCGAGGAAGACGACCCCCGCTCTCCCCCCCGGCGGGGGTCGTCGCATGTCCGGGGGCATCACCCCGCTTCCGAGCGCAGCGCGGCAACGCGCCCCGGGGGAGCTGGGCACGAGGGCCATCCTACCCCAGCTCGTGACTGTATGTAACCCCAAGTAACTGCCGAGTATGTGTTCGTCAACGGCGTGCAGCGAGGGTGATCGAGTTTTCCACAATCGCGGAGTTATCCACAGATTTCCGTTGAGGCCCCCGAAATGCGACGAGTGACGGCACCGTGAATGGCGTGGCTGTCGATGCGTTCGGCGACTGACCGAACGCGCAGTGCGAAGGGGGATGGCCGTGCCCGAATCCATTTTGATTCTCACGGAAGACGAGGATCTTCTCGACGACCTGCTGCGCCTGTGCGCCGCGGCGGGCGCGCAGGCCGAGGTGCTGCACGGCGCCCCGGTGGCGGCCGACCAATGGGAGCGCGCCCCGCTCGTCCTGGTGGGGGACGACCGGGCGGCGGCACAGACCGCGACGGGGCAGTGGCCCGGGCGGCGGCCGGGCGTGCTCCTCGTCGGGCGCGACCTCGACGATCACACCGTCTGGGCGCGCGGCGTCGCCCTGGGCGCCGAGCAGGTGCTGCACCTGCCAAGCGACGAATCCTGGCTGGCGGACCGTATCGCGGACGCCGTCGAACGCCCGGGCCCGCCCGCGCTGACCATCGGCGTGCTCGGCGGACGCGGCGGTGCCGGGGCCTCGTCGTTGGCGTGCGCCCTGGCCGTGACCGCCGCGGCCGAGGGGCGGCGGACCACGCTCATCGACGGCGATCCGCTCGGCGGCGGCCTGGACATGCTCCTCGGCGGCGAACGCACGCCGGGTCCGCGCTGGCCGGCGTTCGTCTCGGCCCGTGGCCGGCTCTCGGGCGCCGCGCTGGAGGATTCGCTGCCGCGTCTGCACGGCGTGAGCCTGCTCAGCTGGGACCGCGCGGACGGTCCGCGGCTGCCCGCCGAGGCGATGTGCACGGTTCTGACGGCGGCCAGGCGCCGCGGCGGCATTGTGGTGCTCGACCTGCCGCGAGCGGCCGACCCGGCGGCTGCCGAGGCGCTCGCCCAGCTCGACCTAGGCCTGCTGGTGGTGCCGGGCGAGCTGCGCGCGGCAGCCGGCGCGCAGCGCGTCGTCGCGATGTCGGGCGCGCTGGTACGGGACCTGCGCGTGGTGGCCCGCGCCTCATCCGGTGGCGGCCTCGCGGGCGCCGAGCTGGCCCGGCTGCTCGGGCTGCAGCTCGCCGGCGAGCTGCCTGACGAGCCCGGCCTGCCCGCCGCCGCGGACGCGGGCGAGCCGCCGGGCGCCGACGCCAAGGGGGTCCTGGCCAGGTTCTGCCGTGATCTGCTCGACCGGGCCCTGCCCGCCGCGGGGGCCGCCGCATGAGCGCCGTGAACGGGCGGTCCACCGTCGCAGGCGGCCGGCAGGCGCCCGGAGCGCCTGCGGCCGGGGCCGCGCAGCGGGACGTGCTCGCGTCTGCCGCCGCTCCGTCGGTACCCGCCGCGTCCGTTGCTCCTCCCGGCATGGTCGAGCCGGCCGATCTCCCGGAGCTGCTCGAAGCGGTGCGGCTGCGGCTGGCCGAGGAGGGTGCGGAGCCGACGCCTGGCCGGGTGGCGGCGGCACTGCGGGACCACGGTCGGCTTCTCGGCGACAGTGCGGTGCTGTCGGTGGTGCGCGCGCTGCGCTCCGAGCTGGTCGGCGCCGGCCCGTTGCAGCCGCTGCTGGCCGAGCCCGAAATCACCGATGTCCTGGTCAACGGGCCCGCCGAGGTGTGGGTGGACCGCGGCCGTGGACTGGAACGATCGGCGGTGCGCTTCCCCGACCGCGCCGCCATCCGCAGGCTCGCGCAGCGGCTCGCCGCCGCGGCGGGCCGCCGCCTCGACGACGCGCGGCCCTGGGCGGACGCTCGGCTCTCCGACGGCACGCGCATGCACGCGGTACTGCCGCCCGTCGTCGTCGGCTCGCCCTGCCTCTCCCTGCGCGTGGTGCGCAGGCGCGCGTTCACGCCCGGCGAGCTGGGCGAGGCCGGCACCCTTCCGCCCGGTGGGGAGCGGCTGCTGCGGGCGATGCTCGCCGCGCGGCTGTCGTTCCTGATCACCGGCGGCACCGGCTCCGGCAAGAGCACGCTGCTCGCCGCCCTGCTCGGTCTGGTGCCACCGGACGAGCGGATCGTCCTGGTCGAGGATTCCGCGGAGCTGCGGCCGAGCCATCCGCACGTGGTCCGCCTCGAAACCCGGCCGGCCAATCAGGAAGGGGCGGGCCGGATCACGCTGCACGACCTGGTGCGCCAGGCGCTGCGGATGCGGCCCGACCGATTGGTGGTCGGAGAGGTCAGGGGCAGCGAGGTCACCGAGCTGCTGAGCGCGCTCAACACGGGCCACGACGGCGGCTGCGGCACCTTGCACGCCAACGCGGCGGCCGACGTGCCCGCGCGTCTGGAAGCGCTCGGAAGCACCGCGGGGCTGCCGCGGGCAGCTCTGCACAGTCAGCTCGCGGCAGCGCTGTCCGTGGTGCTGCACCTGGTCAGGGACCGCGAATCCGGACAGCGCAGGCTCGCGGAGATTCACGTTTTGCGGCAGGACGACACCGGCCTGGTGCACACCCTGCCTGCGGCCCGCTGGACTCCGGACGGTTTCGGACGCGGGCCAGGGTGGCCGCGGCTGGCCGCCCTGTGCGCCCAGGGCGGGGGAGGCGGTGCCCTGTGACCGGGCAGCTCGTTCCGTTCACCGCGGCCCTGTGCGCGGGGGCGGGGGCCTGGCTGCTGGTCGCGGGAGTGCCCGGGCGGGGCCGGTCCCGTGCGCTCTCCTCGGGCGGCGACCCGGGGGCGGTCGTCCGCCCGGCCCGGCGGCCGGTGCCGCGCGCGCCGGACGGCACCACCCTGCGCATCGTGCTCGGTTGCCTTGCGGTCGGCGCGCTGCTGTCCCTGTGGGGACGTTCCCCGCTACCGCTTCCGGTGGCCGTGCTGCTCGCCCCGGCGGCGGTGCGCTGGTGGCGCAGGCGCGCTGCCGTGCGCGCGGCGGAGCTGCTCCGGGAGGAGGTCATCGCGTTCTGCGTCGGGCTCGCGGGCGAGGTCCGCGCCGGTCGGCCGCCCGCGCAGGCGGTCGTGGCCATCGGCACGGCCGGGCTCGGGCCGCCGGGCGGCGGCGTGCTCGCCGCGGCCAGGTACGGCGGTGACGTGCCGGCGGCGCTGCGGGCGGCCGCCCACAGGCCCGGCGCGGACGGCCTGCGCGGGGTGGCGGCCTGCTGGTCGGTCGCGGTGGACGGGGGCGCCTCGTTCGCCGCGGGTCTTGAGCGCGTCGCGGGTGCGCTGCGGGCCGAGCGGCATCAGCACGAGGAGCTGCGCGCCCAGCTGGCGGGCCCGCGGGCGACTGCCGTGGTTCTCGCGACCCTGCCCGTCTTCGGCCTGCTGCTCGGCGCGGTCATGGGGGTGGAGCCGCTGCGCGTACTGCTCGGCACCCCGGCCGGTGCGGTCTGTCTCGTCATCGGCGCGGTGCTGGAATGGGCCGGGCTCGCCTGGGTGCGCGCCATCGTCGCCGCGGCGGAACGGGCCGGGCCATGACCGCCGGGGACACGTGGGCGGTTGGTCTGGCGGTGCTGCTCGCACTCGTGGCCCTGGCCGCGGCACGACGGCTGCGCGACAGCCGGGCGCTGGACGACCGACTGGCCGTGCTGCGCGACGAGCCGGCCACGGTGCCACGGCGCCCCCGGCCCGCCTGGCGTCCGCCGTGGCGACGCGCGGGTGAGTCGGAGGACCCGCGGCTGGCCCTGGCGACCGAGCTGCTGGCGGCGTGTCTGATCGCCGGGTCCTCGCCGGGCCCCGCGGCGGAGGCGGTGGGCGCGGCGCTGGGTGGGCCGCTCGGCGAGCGGCTGCGGCGGGCGGCGCGCGAGCTGCGGCTCGGGGGCGAGCCGGGAGCCGTATGGGGCGGGCTCGGCCGGCTGCCGGGCGCCGCGGGGCTGGCCCGGCGGCTGGAGCTGGCGGAGGCCGGCGGCACGCCGGTGGTGGCCACCGTGACGGCCGAGGCCGCGGAGAGCCGGGCCCGGCGCCGCAGAGCGGCGCAGATCCGTGCCAGACGGGCCGCGGTCCATGTGACGGGGCCTCTGGGGCTCTGCTTCCTGCCGGCCTTCCTGCTCATCGGAGTGGCTCCCGTCGTCATCGGCATGGCCGGTGAACTGCTGTGAAGCCCTGGCCCGGTCGAGCGACGCCCACGCGCAATGCCCAGGAGCAAGTACGTACGAGCGATGTGTACGAAGGAGATGACCGTTCATGTGGCCGATCAACAGTGTGATGAGGTGCCCGGGGAGCCGACGGGGTCCGTGGCTGCGCGACGAGGGGATGAGTACCGCGGAGTACGCCGTGGGGACGATCGCGGCCGCCGCGCTCGCCGTGGTGCTGTACCAGGTCGTGACCTCGGGGGCGGTGAGCGATGCGTTGCAAGGGCTGGTCGAACGGGCGCTGGACACGGAGCCGTGACCGTGCGGGCGACCGCGGCTACCTCACGGCCGAGAGCGCGCTCGTGATTCCCTCGCTGGTCCTGCTGCTCGGTCTGCTGCTGTGGGGCCTGGCCGCGGTCGCCGTCTCGGCCCAGTGCGGGGACGCCGCCCGCGCCGGTGCACGGGCGGCGGCCCGGGGCGAGTCGTCCGCGGCAGTGCAGCGCATCGCGGGCGCCGCGGCCCCCGAAGGGGCCGAGGTGCGGGTGACGCGGGAGGGCGAGCTGTACCGGGTGGCCGTGTCGGCCGCCACGCCGGGCCCCGGCGCGCTGACCTTGCCGGTCACCGGGGAGGCGGTGGCCCATGCCGAGGGCGGCTGAGCGGCGCGCCGCGGCAGGCGCGGGGGACCGGGGGTCGGCGACCGTCTGGGCGGCGCTGTGCGCCATGCTGCTCTGCCTGGTCTTCGCCGCGGTGCTCACGCTGGGGCAGGTGACCGGGGCCAGGCAGCGCGCCGCCGCTGCCGCCGATCTGGCGGCGCTCGCCGCCGCCGACGTGGCGCCGGACGGCGCGGAGGCGGCGTGCGCGCTGGCCCGGCGGGTCGCCGGGGCCCAGGGGGCCCGGCTGGTCCGCTGTCATGTCGGCGGTGAGATCGCCGATCTCACCGCCGAGGCCAGGGCCGGTCCCTACAGCGTCCGGGTCAGAGCCCGGGCGGGCCCTGGTGACGCAGCAGCTCCGTGAGGATGCGGAGGGCACCGGCCTTGTGCAGCGGCTCGTTGCCATTGCCGCACTTGGGCGACTGGACGCACGATGGGCAGCCGCTCGCGCACTCGCAGGCCGCGATGGCGTCCCGGGTGGCGGTCAGCCAGCGTCCGGCGGTGTGGAACGCCCGCTCCGCGAAGCCGGCGCCGCCCGGGTGACCGTCATGGACGAACACCGTGGGCAGCAGGGTGTCCGGGTGCAGGGCCGTGGAGACGCCGCCGATGTCCCACCGGTCGCACGTGGCGAACAGCGGGAGCATGCCGATCGAGGCGTGTTCCGCCGCGTGCAGCGCTCCTGGCAGCACGTCGGGGCCGACGCGGGCGGCGTCCAGCTGGTCCTGCGTCAGCGTCCACCACACCGCGCGCGTCCGCAGCGTGCGGGCGGGGAGATCCAGCCGGGTCTCCCCGAGCACCTCGCCGGTCAGCAGCCGGCGCCGAAGGAAGGAGACCACCTGATGCGTGACCTCGACGGAGCCGAAGCACAGCCGGGCCTCGCCCCACGGGACGTCGATGTCGGTTTCGAGCACCGAGAGATCGGTGACCTCGCGAGCGGACGTGGACCACGGCGGGTCGGCCTCCTCGACCAGGGCCACGGAGCCTTCCAGGTCGAGCTCCTTGACGACGTAGCTGCGGCCCCTGTGCAGGTGGACCGCGCCCTCGTGCACGGTGCTGTGGGCTGGGCCGGCGTCCACGGTGCCGAGCAGGCGGCCGGTGCCGTTCTCGACGACCCGGACCGGTTCGCCGCCCTGTCCGCGGATGTCGACCATGTCCGCGGGCCGCTCGCGCCGTGTCCAGTACCAGGACTCGCCGCGCCTGCGCAGCAGGGCGCGGGCCCCCAGTTTGGGCAGCAGCTCCCCCGCCGCGGGGTCGAACAGGCCGGGCTTCTCATCGAAGTCGGTCGCGGTGAGGGGCAGTTCCGCGGCCGCGGCGCACAGGTGCGGGGCCAGCACGTAAGGGTTGCCCGGGTCCAGGACCGTCGTTTCCACCGGCCGCTGGAACAACGCCTCCGGATGGTGCACGAGATACGTGTCCAGCGGGTCGTCCCGCGCGACGAGCACGGCCAGCGCGCCCTGCCGCTGCCGGCCCGCGCGGCCCGCCTGCTGCCACAGCGAGGCGCGCGTGCCCGGATAGCCGGCGAGCAGGACGGCGTCGAGCCCCGCGACGTCCACGCCCAGCTCCAGGGCGGTGGTCGCGGCCAGCCCCAGGAGCTCGCCGCTGTGCAGGGCGCGTTCGAGGGCGCGGCGTTCCTCGGGCAGGTAGCCGCCGCGGTAGGCGGCCACCCGCCCCGCGAGCGTTCTGTCGACCTCGGCGAGCCGCTCCTGGGCGATCAGCGCGATCAGCTCGGCGCCGCGCCGGGAGCGGACGAACGCCAGGGTGCGGACGCCTTGGACGGCCAGGTCGGTCAGCAGTTCGGCGGTTTCGGCGGTCGCGGTACGGCGGACCGGGGCGCCTTTTTCGCCGCGGGCCTCGGTCAGCGGCGGCTCCCAGAGGGCGAAGACCAGTTCGCCGCGCGGCGAGGCGTCCTCGGTCACCTCGACGACCGGCAGTCCCGTGAGCCGTGATGCGGAAACGCCGGGCTCGGCCGTGGTCGCCGACGCGAGGAGGAATACCGGCTCGCTTCCGTAGTGCGCGCAGAGGCGCCGCAGGCGGCGCAGGACCTGGGCGACGTGCGAGCCGAAGACGCCCCGGTAGACGTGGCACTCGTCGACGATCACGTAGCGCAGGGCGCGCAGGAAGGAGGACCAGCGGCGGTGGCCGGGCAGCAGCCCGCGGTGGAGCATATCGGGATTGGTGAGAAGGAGGTTCGCGTGGTCCCTGGCCCAGGCCCGCTCCTCGAATGAGGTATCCCCGTCGTACCCGGCGGGACGGATGTCGGTGCCGAGCGGCGCGGCCAGTCGGCGTATCGCCCGGAGCTGGTCCGCGGCCAGGGCCTTCGTCGGCGACAGGTACACGGCCGTGGCGCCGCGGCGGTTGGGGGCCGCCGCGCCGTCCAGCAGCGTGCTGAGGACCGGCACCTGGTACGCCAGCGACTTGCCCGACGCCGTGCCCGAGGAGATCACGACCGACTCGCCGCGCAGCGCGTGCTCCGCGACGTGTGCCTGATGCGTCCAGGGCCGCTCGATGCCGGTGGCCCGCACGGCCGCCACCACCTCGGGGCGTATCCCTTCCGGCCAGGAGGCATGACGTCCCGGGCGCGCGGGCAGCTGCTCCATGTGGGTGAGGCGCGCGGCCCGTTCCGAACGTCCGCGCAGACGTTCGAGTACCGCCCGTGGCGGCGGGCGGTGGGCGTCGGTCTCGACCGCTTCAGGCGGTGCACACTCATGGGACATCGGCACCGAGTCTGTCACTGGTCCGACGGACAATGGCTGTAAGACGTCGTCCTGGGCAGGCGACAAGTGGTTGAATGCCCTGGCGGCTGCCGATCCATGGGGGGCGACCGCTCGTTAGCAAGGTGCTGGAGGATCCGTGGACCTGTCCCTGTCGACCCGGACCGTTGGCGACCGTACGGTTGTCGAGGTAGGCGGCGAGATTGACGTATACACCGCGCCCAAGCTGCGCGAACAGCTGGTCGAGCTGGTCAACGACGGCAACCACCACCTCGTGGTGGACATGGAGCGCGTCGACTTTCTCGACTCCACCGGGCTTGGTGTGCTGGTCGGCGGCCTGAAGCGAGTGAGGGCCCAAGAGGGCTCGCTGCGCCTGGTGTGCAACCAGGAGCGCATTCTCAAGATCTTTCGGATCACCGGCCTGACCAAGGTGTTCCCGATCCACGAATCGGTGGACGAGGCCATCGCGGCCAACGACTGACAAGCCCCGTGCTCTGTCAGCAGAGCCGGAGAATAGAGTCACATCATCACCGCGGCCGTCCCGAGCGCCGTCGGTCCCGAGAGCATCGGTACCGCGGCCGGGGCGGCGTGCCCGCACGATCGAGGGGGATGGCAATGGCCACCGTCGAACTGCGCTTCAGCGCGTCGCCGGAGCACGTGCGCACCGCCCGGCTGGTGGCCGCCGCGGTCGCCCGCCGCGCCGGCGTCCATGAGTCGGTGCTCGACGAGCTGAGGCTGGCGGTGGGCGAGGCGTGCAGCCGTGCGGTGGGCCTGCACGCGGTGCACGGGTTGACGTCGCCCGTGCGGGTGGCGTTGACCGAGGGGGAGAAGTCGTTCTCGATCGAGGTGGGGGATGACGCGCCGAGCGCCGTGCCCGCTCCCCGTGACCAGTCCGCCGCAGAGGCCGCCGAGGAGACCGATGAGCTGGGGCTCGCCGTGATCAGCGGGCTCGTCGACGATGTCGAGGTGATCTCCGACTCCCGCGGCGGGAAGATCCGGATGAGCTGGCCGACGGCCACCGCTTCGCTTTCCTGATCTTCGCTTTCCTGATCTTCGTCCGCTCGGACTTCGTCCGGCCGTGATCTCCTTTTCGATCTTCCCGATCTTTTTTGATCTTCCTGAGTCGGCGCGGCCTTCCCGCTCCCGGTGATCTTTCCGCGCCTGATCATTCCAAGATGATTCCCTGGGGCGCAGAAGATCATCCCTCGTCTGCGTATTTTACTCAGACCGGTTAAATGTCATCCCCGGCCCCTTTTTCGATGCCCCGCACCTCTCTACACTCCGGCCACGTCTGTCTGTTTCGGATCAGCGCCGGAGCGTCAAGGAGGACGAATGGCTCATCCATATGTCACGCAGGCAGCCGAGGCCGCCGAACTCACCAGCGGGAACCGCGGCCTCATCCTGGTGATCGCCGTGGTTGCCGTGGCAGCCCTGGCCCTCGCCGTCGTCCTGGTGAGACAGGTCCTGGCCGCCGGTGAGGGCACCGAGAACATGAAAAAGATCGCCGCCGCGGTTCAGGAGGGCGCGAATGCGTACCTCGCGCGCCAGCTGCGTACCGTCTCCGTCTTCGCCGCCGCAGTGATCTTTTTGCTGCTGCTGTTGCCGGCGGATGACTGGGGCCAGCGCATTGGCCGCTCACTGTTCTTCGTGGTCGGCGCGGCATTCTCCGCCGCCACCGGATACCTCGGAATGTGGCTGGCGGTGCGCAGCAATGTCCGAGTGGCTGCCGCGGCGCGTGAGCAAGGCCGCGACCAGGCCATGCGGATCGCGTTCCGTACCGGCGGCGTCGTCGGTATGTGCACCGTCGGGCTCGGCCTGCTCGGCGCCTCCTGCGTGGTGCTCGTCTACGCGGCGGATGCCCCGAAGGTACTGGAGGGGTTCGGCCTCGGCGCCGCCCTGATCGCGATGTTCATGCGCGTCGGCGGCGGCATCTTCACCAAGGCCGCGGACGTCGGGGCCGACCTCGTCGGCAAGGTCGAGCAGGGCATCCCCGAGGACGACCCGCGCAATGCGGCCACCATCGCGGACAACGTGGGCGACAACGTGGGCGACTGCGCCGGCATGGCCGCCGACCTGTTCGAGTCCTATGCCGTCACCCTCGTCGCGGCGCTGATCCTGGGGGCCGTCGCGTTCGGCGACGCCGGGCTCGCGTTCCCCCTGCTCGTTCCGGCCATCGGTGTGCTGACCGCCATGGCCGGCATCTTCCTGGTCGCGCCACGGCGCGGCGACCGGACGAGCATGACCGCGATCAACCGCGGTTTCTTCCTCTCCGCGGCGATCTCCCTGGTCCTGGTCGCCGTCGCCGCCTACGCCTACCTGCCCGACAGCTTCGCCGAACTGGACGGCGTCACCGACACCGAGATCGCGTCGCACGACTCCGACCCGCGGCTGTTCGCGCTCACGGCCGTGGCCATCGGCATCGTGCTCGCCGCCGTCATCCAGCAGCTGACCGGGTACTTCACCGAGCCGAGCCGGCGGCCCGTCCGGGACATCGGCAGAACGTCGCGCACCGGACCGGCCACGGTGGTGCTCTCCGGCTTCTCGCTGGGTCTCGAGTCGGCCACCTACACCGCGCTGCTGGTGGGCCTCAGCGTGTACGGGGCGTTCATGCTGGCGGGCAGCACGATCATGCTGGCCCTCTTCGCCGTGGCGCTGGCCGGGACCGGGCTGCTCACGACGGTCGGCGTGATCGTCGCGATGGACACCTTCGGTCCGGTCGCCGACAACGCCCAGGGCATCGCCGAGATGTCCGGGGACGTCGAGGGCGAGGGCGCGCAGGTCCTCACCGACCTGGACGCCGTCGGCAACACGACGAAGGCGGTCACCAAGGGCATCGCCATCGCCACGGCCGTGCTGGCCGCGGCGGCGCTGTTCGGGGCCTACCGGGACGCCATCGCCGAGTCCATCGCCGATGTGGAGATGAGCGCGGCCGAGGTGCTGGGCGAGACCGGGCTGAGCCTGGATATCTCCCAGCCGAACAACCTGGTCGGTCTGATCATCGGTGTGGCGGTCGTCTTCCTCTTCTCCGGGCTCGCGGTCAACGCCGTGTCGCGTTCGGCCGGTTCCGTGGTGTACGAGGTGCGGCGACAGTTCCGCGAGCGGCCGGGGATCATGGACTACAGCGAACAGCCCGAGTACGGCAAGGTCGTCGACATCTGCACCAGGGACTCCCTGCGGGAACTGACCACGCCGGGGCTGCTCGCCGTGATGGCGCCCATCGCGGTGGGCTTCGGCCTCGGTATCGGCCCGCTCGGCTCGTACCTGGCGGGCGCCATCGGGGCCGGCGTCCTGATGGCGGTGTTCCTGGCCAACTCCGGCGGGGCCTGGGACAACGCCAAGAAACTCGTCGAGGACGGTCACCACGGCGGCAAGGGCAGCGAAGCCCACGCCGCGACCGTCATCGGCGACACGGTCGGCGACCCGTTCAAGGACACCGCGGGCCCGGCGATCAACCCGCTGCTCAAGGTCATGAACCTGGTGGCGCTCCTCATCGCCCCGGCCGTCATCACGCTGTCCTACGGCGACGACGCCAGCGCCCCGGCGCGCGCCGCCATCGCCATCACCGCCATCCTCATCATCGTCGGCGCCGTGTACAGCTCCAAGCGACGCGGCATCGCCGTCGAGGACGACGATGCGGCCGACGACGCGGGGAACGCCGGGGGCTCCGGGGATTCCGGGGACACCGGGGAGGCGGGCGGCAAGCAGCGGGCAACGCCGGTGCCCGGGGCCTGAGTCCGGCGGCGAACGCGCTGTCAGAGGCGTGTGGCAGGGTGGTCGGTGTGACGCGGGAGGAGTTGCTGACGGCGCTGACCACCCTGCGGCGTGCCCGGGTGCGCGGTCGCCGGGCGCCGCACAAGCCGCTGCTCGTGCTGTGGCTGCTGGGGCGGTTCGCGCGGCACGGCACCACGGCCGTCGGCTACACGGAGGCCGAGGAGCCGGTGAGCCGCATGATCAACGATTTCGGCCCGCCGGTCAGCACTGCCGCGGCGGCCAGGCAGCGGGCGGCGATGCCGTTCGTGCACCTGGAGCGCGCGCTGTGGGACGTGCGGGACGCGGCCGGGGAGCCGATAGGGCCGGGCACCGCGGCGAGCGGCCCGCAGCTGCGGGAGCGCGGCGCGCACGGCCGGCTGCGCCCGGAGGTCGAGAGCCTGCTCGCGGACGCGGGCACGCTGGCCGCGGCGGCGCGCGTGCTGCTCGACGAGCACTTCACGCCGACGCTCGACGTACCCATCTGCGAGGCCGCGGGGCTGGAGCTGACGGCGATCGAGGCGTCGGCGTTCCTGCTGGTCGAGCAGCGGCGCGCGGCGCGCCGCCGGGACGCGCGGTTCGCCGAGTCGGTGATGCTCGCCTACGCGTACGCGTGTGCGATGTGCGGCTTCGACGGGCGGCTCGGCCGCCAGCCGGTGGGGATCGACGCGGCGCACATCCGCTGGCACAGTCAGGACGGGCCGGACGAGGTGCGCAACGGGCTGGCGCTGTGCGCGCTGCACCACCGGCTGTTCGACCTCGGCGTGCTCGGTCTGACCGGCGAGGGCGCCATCCGGGTGTCCGGCCTCTTCGTTGCGGGCGGCGGGGCCGCCCGCGCCGTCGAGGAGCTGGCCGGGCGGCCGCTGGCCGCGCCGGGGCGCGGGAAGCCGCGGCCGGCACCGGAGTTCGTCGCCTGGCACGGCGCCGAGGTGTTCAAGAACGGCGCGGCCGTCGCCTGACGGCCGGGCGGGGAGGGAAGTGGGATGGCGTTCGACGCGGTGCTGTGCGACATCGACGGGGTGCTGCGGATATGGGACCCGGCGGCCATGACGGATCTCGACCTGGCGTACGGGCTGCCGCCGGGCGCGCTGGCGGGCGCCGCGTTCCGCCCCGACCTGTTGCTGCCCGCCGTGACCGGCGCCGTGGCGGACGGGGAGTGGCGGGCGGCGGTGGCGGCCGACCTGGCTGCGGCGTGCGGCGGTCCCGAGCGGGCGCGCGCCCTGGTTGCGGAGTGGTCGGCGGTCGGCGCGCGTGTGGACCGCGAGGTCGCGGCGCTGCTGGCGCAGGTGCGGCGGCGGGTGCCCGTGGTGCTGGTGTCGAACGCCACGACGCGTCTTGAGGCGGATCTGACGGCCCTGGGGCTCGCCACCGCCGACGCGGGCGGCGCGGGCGGCACCGGCGGCGCGGCGCCGGCCGTGTGCGATGCCGTGGTCAATTCCTCGCGGATCGGCGTGGCCAAGCCGGACCCTCGGGTGTACCGCCTCGCGGCGGAACGGGCCGGGGCAGAGGTGACGCGTTGTCTCTTTGTCGATGATACGGAGGGGCATGTGGCGGCCGCCCGCGAGGTCGGCATGACGGGCCTTCACTACCGGCGTGTCGCCCAGTTGCGGGAAGCCCTGCACCCGCTGGTGCAAATGGCTGCAATCCGGGACAAGGGCCTCGGCCATCACTCGGAAGAGGGATGACCGGCGTGTAAGTTCCCGCCCTAGCGGCACGAAGGTCGAGGAACGGGTCGAGGAACGGGACGAGGAACGGTGAACAAGAAGCTCGCGGTGACACTGTCCGGTGGTGCGGCGCTCCTCCTCACGCTGACGGCGTGCGGTGGCGACGACAACGAGGAGGTCGACCGGTGGGCCGCGTCGGTCTGTGACGGGCTCCAGCCGCAGGTGGAGCGCATCCAGTCCGCGTACGCCGCCATCGCCGAGGTCAGCGAGGGCAACCGCTCGCCCGAAGAGGTCCAGGAGGCGGACTCGGCGGCGTACCAGGACATTTCGGAGGCCTACGCGGGCATCGCCGACGTCGTGGACGAGGCGGGCGCCCCGCCGGTCGACGAGGGGGAGCAGGTACGCGAGGACGCTGTCGCCGCGCTGAACGATCTCTCCACCTCGTTCGCCGGGCTGAAGGAGGAGGTCGACGCACTGGACACCTCCGACCAGGCGGCCTTCGCCGAAGGGCTCGGCGAGATCGTGCCGCGTCTGGAGGAGCTCGGCCAGAGCGGCAACGAGGCGCTGAACCAGCTGGAGTCCGGCGAGCTTGGCGAGGCCCTGGGCCGTCAGGACGGCTGCCAGACCCCGTCCCCCTCGCCCGACGGCGGCTCAGGCGACGACTCCGGTGACGGTGCCGGGGAGGCAGACGCCGACGGCGGTCAGGGAGAGCAGGACGAGGCGCCGGAGGACGGGGCGCCGGAGGACGAGCAGGAGGCCGGCGGGGCGGCCGACGAGGGGGAGTGACCACAGACGAGGGGGAGTGACCACAATGGGGGCGTGAGCTACCCCCGACTCCCCGTTCCCGGCCCCGGCACCGCCCGGCTGCAAGAGGCCCTGCTGGCCGCCTCGTTCACCCCCGAGGGGCTCCGCGCCCGTCTCGGCGCGCCCGCCGACGCCGCCCTGGCGCGCGGCGAGAGCGTGCCGGCGCGGCGCGCCCTGCTCGGCGACGACGACCCGACGGCCGTGCTGGCACGGCTGTTCCTGCTGCGCGAGCCGGTTGCGCGCGGCCTGGCCGGTCGTGCCCTGCCGTTCGAGGCGGCGCTCGGGGAGGGCTGGCTGGAGCGCGACGGGGACGAGGTGCGCGCGACCGTGGACGTGCGCCCCTACGCGGGCGAGGACGGCCGCAGCTGGTGGATCGTCTGCGACGCGAGGCCGGGCCCGGCGCCCGCCGCCCCGGGCGCCCCCGGCGCCGCTGAGCCCGGCCGGGACGTGGTCCTCGGCCCCGGCGGCGCCTCGGCGACGCTTGCGGGGCTGACCGTGCGCCGCCCGGTGGGCCGGGCTCTTGACCTGGGGACGGGCAGCGGCGTCCAGGCCCTGCACGCCACCACGCATGCCCGGTCCGTCACGGCCACCGACGTGAACCCGCGTGCGCTGCGCATGGCCGCGCTGACCCTCGCGCTCTCCGGCGCTCCCGAGGCCGAGCTGCGTGAGGGATTCCTCTTCGAACCGATCTCGGACGAACAGCACAGCGAGGATTCCGGAACCGGCGAGGACGGGAACGGTTACGGGCTGATCGTGTCCAATCCGCCGTTCGTCATCTCGCCCGCGGGGCTCGGGGAGGGCCTGACGTACCGTGACGGCGGCCTGGCGGGCGACGCGTTGTGCCGCCGACTGGTGCAGGGCTCGGCCGCGCACCTCGCGGAGGGCGGCCTGTGCCAGATCCTTGCGAACTGGGAGCACGTCGCGGGCGAGGACTGGCGGGAGCGGGTCGCCTCCTGGGTGCCGCCCGGCTGCGATGCCTGGATCGTGCAACGCGAGGTGCAGGATGTCACCGAGTACACCGAGCTGTGGCTGCGCGACGCGGGACTGCACCGCGGCTCCCCGGCCGCGTACGAGGCGGCGTACGGCGCCTGGCTCGCGGAGTTCGCGACGCGCGGCACCGAGGCGGTCGGATTCGGCTGGATCGCGGTGCGCCGCGGCGGCGCGGAACGCCCGCACATGCTCGCCGAGGACTGGCCGCACGCCGTCGCACAGCCGCTCGGCGAGGCCGTGTGGACGCACTTCGAACGGCAGGACTTCCTGCGCGCCCGGGACGACGCCGCGCTGCTGCGCGCCCGCTACGTGCTGGCCGGCGACATCGTGCAGGAGCAGATCGGCGCGCCGGGGGCGGAGGACCCCGAGCACGTGGTGCTGCGGCGGCGGGAGGACATGCGGCGGGCCCGCGCCATGGACACGGTGAGCGCGGGCTTTGCGGGAAGCTGTGACGGAACGCTCGTCGCCGGAGCAATCCTGGACGCGATTGCGCAGTTGCTCGGCGAGGACGCGGTTGCGTTGCGTGACCGGACGGGCGAGTGGCTGCGACCGCTCGTTGAGCAGGGGTTTCTGTTGCCCGCGGAGTGAGCCGTGACCGCCTGCGACCGCCTCGGACACACTGTCGGTGACTGTTCATCGACAACATACCCGGAGCGGTCGGGCGGCGGGAATGGCGGATCTCGGGTTACCGTTCGAGATGCGTTGCGGCGTTTTCCCATTTGACACGCAGCAGGGATGTACCGTCACACTCCGCATCGTCAGTACTTTCCCCCGGGCTGGAGAGAAGAGCAGAAGTTGTCCCCGACCAGCGAGACCGCGAACGGCGGACGCCGCCGACTAGTCATCGTCGAGTCGTCCGTCAAGGCGAAGACGATCAAGGGCTACCTCGGCCCCGGCTATGTGGTCGAGGCCAGTGTCGGGCACATCCGCGACCTGCCGAGCGGCGCGGCCGAGGTGCCCGCCGAGTACAAGGGCCAGCCCTGGGCACGGCTCGGCGTCAACGTCGAGGCGGACTTCGAGCCGCTTTACGTCGTCAACAGCGACAAAAAGGATCAGGTCCGGAAGCTCAAAGCGCTGCTCGCCGACTCCGACGAGCTCTATCTCGCCACGGACGAGGACCGCGAGGGCGAGGCCATCGCCTGGCACCTGAAGGAGGTGCTGAAGCCCAAGGTCCCCGTGCGCCGCATGGTCTTCCACGAGATCACCCGCGACGCGATCCGCGCCGCGGTCGACAATCCGCGCGAGCTGAACCAGTTGCTCGTCGACGCCCAGGAGACCCGCCGCATCCTCGACCGGCTCTACGGCTACGAGGTCTCGCCCGTGCTGTGGAAGAAGGTCATGCCCCGGCTGTCCGCCGGCCGGGTGCAGTCCGTCGCCACCCGGCTGGTCGTGGAACGGGAGCGGGAGCGCATCGCGTTCCGGTCCGCGGAGTACTGGGACCTCGTCGGCACGTTCGCCACCGTGCCCGCGGAGGGCACGTTCGACGCCCGGCTGACCAGCGTGGACGGCCGCCGCGTCGCCCAGGGGCGCGACTTCGGGTCCGACGGGCAGCTGAAGAACCCGGCGCAGGTGCAGCACCTCACCGAGGAGAACGCCCGGGCGCTCGCCGCGGCACTGGCGGACACGGCCTTCGCCGTCCGTTCGGTCGAGTCCAAGCCGTACCGTCGTTCCCCGTACGCGCCCTTCCGCACCACCACGCTCCAGCAGGAGGCGTCGCGCAAGCTGGGCATGGGGGCGAAGGCCGCCATGCAGGTCGCGCAGCGGCTGTACGAGAACGGCTTCATCACCTACATGCGGACCGACTCCGCCACCCTGTCGGACACCGCGGTGGCCGCCGCGCGCACCCAGGTCGCCCAGCTTTACGGCGCGGATTACCTGCCGGACCGGCCCCGCGTGTACGCGAGCAAGGTGAAGAACGCGCAGGAGGCGCACGAGGCGATCCGCCCCTCCGGTGACCGCTTCCGCACGCCCGCCGAGACGGGCTTGACGGGAGATCAGTACCGGTTGTACGAGCTGATCTGGAAGCGGACCGTCGCCTCGCAGATGAAGGACGCCGTCGGCCAGTCGGTAGCCATCCGCGTCGCCGGTACCAGCGCGGACGGGCGGGACTGCGAGTTCAGCGCGACCGGCAAGGTCATCACGTTCCACGGCTTCCTCAAGGCCTACGTGGAGGGTGCCGACGACCCGGGCGCCGACCTCGACGACCGCGAACGGCGGCTGCCGCAGGTGACCGAGGGCGACCCGCTCACCGCGCGCGGCATCGCCGCGGACGGCCACGCGACCAAGCCCCCGGCCCGCTACACCGAGGCCTCGCTGGTCAAGGAGCTTGAGGAACGAGAGATCGGCCGCCCCTCCACCTACGCGGCGATCATCGGAACGATCCTGGACCGCCGTTACGTGTTCAAAAAGGGCACGGCGCTGGTCCCGTCCTTCCTCTCTTTCGCCGTGGTCAATCTCCTGGAGCAGCACTTCGGCCGGCTGGTGGACTACGACTTCACCGCTCGTATGGAGGACGATCTCGACCGCATCGCCACCGGTGACGCGGAGGCGGTGCCGTGGCTGCGCCGCTTCTACTTCGGCGCGGACGGCGGGGCCGCCCCCGGCGCGGGCGCCGCGGCCGACGCCGGGAACGGCGACGGCGACCACCTCGGCGGGCTGAAGGAGCTGGTCACGGACCTGGGCGCGATCGACGCGCGCGAGATCTCTTCGTTCCCCGTCGGCGACGGCATCGTGCTGCGCGTCGGCCGCTACGGTCCGTACGTCGAGGCGCCGCCCGAGCCGGACGCGGGGCCGGACGCATCGGCCAAGCGCGCGGACGTGCCGGACGACCTGCCGCCGGACGAGCTGACGACCGACCTGGCGAAGGAGCTGCTCGCCAAGCCGAGCGGCGACTTCGAGCTGGGCACCGATCCGGAGACGGGCCGTCAGATCGTCGCGCGCGACGGGCGGTACGGGCCGTACGTCACCGAGGTGCTGCCCGAGGGCACGCCGACGACCGGGAAGAACGCGGTCAAGCCGCGCACCGCTTCGCTGCTCAAGTCGATGTCCCTGGACGGCGTGACGCTGGGCGACGCCCTGCGGCTGCTGTCGCTGCCGCGCGTGGTCGGCACCGACCCCGAGTCGGAGCAGGAGATCACCGCGCAGAACGGGCGTTACGGCCCGTACTTGCGGAAGGGGACCGACTCGCGCTCGCTGACCAGCGAGGATCAGATCTTCACGATCACGCTCGACGAGGCGCTGGCCATCTACGCCCAGCCCAAGCAGCGCGGGCGAGCCGCCGCCAAGCCGCCGTTGAAGGAGCTGGGCGAGGACCCGGTCACGAAGCGTCCTGTGGTGGTCAAGGACGGCCGGTTCGGCCCGTACGTCACGGACGGGGAGACGAACGCGACGCTGCGCCGCGACGACGACCCCGAGACGATCACGGCCGAGCGCGGGTACGAGTTGCTGGCGGAGAAGCGGGCGAAGGGCCCGGCCAAGAAGACCGCGAAGAAGGCCGCCGCAAAGAAGGCACCGGCCAAGAAGGCACCGGCCAAGAAGGCGGCCGCGAAGAAGACAGCGAAGAAGGCGTCGGCCACCGCGACTCCGGCGGCGACTGCGGCGACTGCGGCGACTGCAAAGAAGGCGTCGGCGAAGAAGAGCACCACCGCGAAGACCAGTGCGAAGAAAACCGCGGCCAGGAAGTCGGCGGCGGCGGAAGCCGAGTAACCCCCCGCGGCGGTACCGCCCGTTCCCCGCGCAAATGTTCGGGCGGGTGGCGCCGCCCACAGGGGTGGCGGTTACGCTGGCCGAATGACGCGAGCAGAGCAACCAGAGGTTGTCGACCCCGCCCGCGGCGCCACCGACGAGGCGCTCGCCGCGGATTCCCGCGAGCGTGCCAGGCGCGCACTGTTGCAGGTACCCGAGCTGCGGCGGCTGTGGGAAGCGCAGTTCACCGGCCGCATCGGTGACGCCCTCGCGCTGCTGGTCCTGGTCCTGCTCTCGGTGCAGGCGGCCCTCTACGTCCCCGTCGGCGGCGAGCCCGTCTTCGGCGGCGAGTACCGCGGCGTCGCCCTGGCTGTCACCGTTGCCCTCGCCGTGCGCCTGCTGGCCACCCTGCTGGGCGGCGTGCTGCTGCTCGGCCCCGTGGCCGGGCTCCTGGCGCCCTCGGGCCCCCTCGACCGCCGGTGGACCATGATCGGCACCGACGGCCTCAGGGCCGCGCTGCTGATCGTTGCGCCGCTGTGGATCGACTGGGTGCCCGACAGCGCCTACGTCTACATCCTGCTCACCATCTTCGTCACCGGTCTGGCCGAACGGGTGTGGACCGTCGGCCGCGACGGCGTCGCACCGGCGCTGCTGCCCGCCCCGCCGCCGGAGGGCGCCGCCGTGCGCCCCCTGCCCGACCACCACGACGCGCTGCGCCGGCTCTGGCTGCGCAGCGGGTACATCGCGGTGCCGGTGGCCGCCGCCGCGCTCGTCGCCGCCTCGCTGATCAGCAATGTGCTGGCGACCAGGCTCGACTGGTTCTCCGACCACCAGGCGGCGATGGCCTCCTACGTGGCGGCCGGGTTCTTCGCCGCCGCCATCTCCGTTCTGTACTTCCTGCGGCTGCCCGGCAGCGAGCCTCGGCGTCCCGTGTCCCCGCTGGAAGGGCTGCGCCGCCCGTCCGCGGGCACCGCCCCTGACAAGGGGCGCACCGGCGCGATCCCGGTGCTCGTCCTCGGCTGCGCCGCGGTCGCCGCGGCCATCGTCGCCGCGGTCGCCCTCGGCGTGCTGCACGTTGCGGGTCTGGGCGGCGGGCCGGTTGCCTACGGTCTGCTGGTGCTGGCGCTGACCGGCGGCGTGGCGGGGGGCATCCGCCTCGCGCCAGCGGTGCTGCCCGCGCTGTCGCGGCGGCGGCTGTTCGCGCTGACGCTCGCGCTGACGGGCCTCGGCCTGTTCGGCACCGGGCTGATCTCCGACCCGGCGACCGTGCTGTTCACCGCGGCGGCCACGGGCATCGCGGCCGGTGTCGCCGCGCACACCGGGCACGTTCTGCTCGACCAGGAGGCCGAGGAGTTCCGCAGGCCGCGGCTGACCCGGCACCTGCACGCGGTCGTGCGCGTCGCCGTCGCGCTCATGGCGATGGCCGCGCCGCTGACCGCGGCGCTCATCGGCCCGCACCGCGTGGAGCGCGGCGACTTCGTCATCGACCACGGCGGCGCGGCGTTCACGCTCATGATCGTCGGCGTGCTGCTGCTGCCCGTCGCCGCCGTCGTGCTCGGCCGCACCGACGACCGGCGCGGCGTGCCGCTGCGGCGGGACCTCGTGGAGGCGGTGCGCGGCGGCGGCGAGCCCGACCCGGTCGCGACCGGGTCCGGGTTCTTCATCGCCGTCGAGGGCGGCGACGGCGCGGGCAAGTCGACGCAGGTCGAGGCGCTGGCCGAGTGGGTACGCGGCAAGGGCCACGAGGTCGTCGTCACGCGCGAGCCGGGCGCGACGCCCGTCGGCCAGCGGCTGCGGACGATCCTGCTCGACGTCGCATCCGGCGGGCTCTCGCACCAGGCGGAGGCGTTGCTCTACGCGGCGGACCGGGCCGAGCACGTCGCGTCGGTCATCCGCCCCGCGCTCGAACGCGGCGCCATCGTCATCTCCGACCGCTACACCGACTCGTCCGTCGCCTACCAGGGCGCGGGCCGGGACCTGTCCGCGACCGAGGTCGCGCGCATCTCGCGCTGGGCGACCGGCGGGCTCGTGCCGCACCTGACCGTGCTGCTCGACGTCTCGCCCGAGACGGCGCGTGAACGGTTCACCGAGGCGCCCGACCGCCTGGAGTCCGAGCCGAACGAGTTTCACCAGCGGGTCCGCGCCGGGTTCCTGGCGCTGGCCGCCGCCGACCCGGCCCGTTACCTCGTCGTCGACGCGGGCCAGGACCCGGAGTCCGTCACCACCGCCGCCAGGCACCGGCTCGACCAGATGCTGCCGTTGTCCGAGGCCGAGGTCCGCGCCCAGGAGGAGGCGCGGAAGCGCGCCGAGGAGGAGGCGCGCCGGCGTGCGGAGGAGGAGCGCAGGCGCAAGGAGGAAGAAGAGCGCCTGGAGCGCGAGCGTCAGGCGGAGCTTGCGCGCCTGCGCGCCGAGGAAGAGGAGCGCAAGCGGCGCGAGGAGGAAGAACGCCGCAGGGCCGAGGAAGCCCGCCAGGCCGAAGAGGCCAGGCGCCGCGCCGAGGAGGCCCGCAGGGCCGCCGAGGAGGAGCGCCGCCGCCGCGAGGCCGAGGAGCGGCTGCGCCGCGAGGAGGAAGAACGCCTCCGCCGCGAGGCCGAGGAGGAGGCGCGGCTGCGCGCCCAGGCCGAGGAGCGGCGCCGCGAGAAGCAGCGCAAGGCCGAGGAGGCGCTGCTGCGCGCCGAGCAGGCGCGCCTCGCCGCGGCCGACAACACCGACACGGTGCAGGTGCCGCTGCCCGTGAACAACCCGGACAACGAGCAGACCGCGATCATCCCCCGCGGCGAGGGCCCCGAGACCTCGGAGGACACCCGCCAGATGCCGCAGCCCGGCCGGGAGGACCCGGCGGCCGAAGGACGCAGGGCCCGCCCGCAGTGGGCAGAGGAGACGCCGCTCGACGACGTGCCGACGCTCGCGGACGAGCTGCTCGGCCCGCGCCGGGACGCCGATCGCGGGAGCGAGGACACGGGCGACGACGACGAGGGCGGGGACGGCGGGCGCGGTCGGCGGCGCTGAACGGCGTTCCCGTCGTTTTCCCCGCTTCCGGCCGGGCCGTTCCGCCCACACCGGTCGTTGTCAGTGGCGTGCCGCAGAATGGCAACGGCCGGCCCGGCTGGGGCCGGCCGTTGCGGCGCGGACGTGGTGTTGCGGCGCGGCCGCGGCGTTGCCGTGGCGTTGCGGTGCAAGAGGCGGCGTTGCCGTGCAGGACCGGCAGGAAGGAGCGGGGGCATGACGGTCTGGGAAGACCTGGTCGGCCAGGACCGGGTGACGGAGCAGCTCACCGCCGCCGCGCGCGACGCCCACGCGTACGTGGCGGCCGTGGACAGCGGCGCCGAGCCCGACCTGTCCGGCTCGGCGATGACGCACGCCTGGCTGTTCACCGGCCCGCCCGGCTCCGGCAGAGCCACCGCGGCCCGCGCGTTCGCGGCGGCGCTCCAGTGCACGAGCCCCGACCTCGCCCTGGGCGGCCGGCCCGGCTGCGGCTTCTGCGACGGCTGCCACACGACGCTCGTCGGCACCCACGCCGACGTCGACGTCATCCGCACCGACCTGCTCACCATCGGCGTCAAGGAGACGCGCGACCTGGTACGCCGGGCCCAGCTGTCCCCGGCCGGCGGCCGCTGGCAGGTGATCGTGCTCGAAGACGCCGACCGCCTCACCGAAGGCGCGGGGAACGTGCTGCTCAAAGCCGTCGAGGAGCCCGCCCCCCGCACCGTCTGGCTGCTCTGCGCGCCCTCGGGCGAGGACGCGCTGCCCACCATCCGTTCCCGCTGCCGCCATCTCGCGCTGCGCACCCCGCCGGTCGCCGCCGTCGCCGATGTCCTGGTGCGCAGGGACGGCATCGAGCCCGACGTCGCCCGCGCCGCCGCGCACGCCACGCAGGGCCACATCGGCCGCGCCAGGCGGCTGGCCACCGACGCGGAGGCCCGCGGCCGCCGCGCCGCCGTGCTGAAGCTCCCCGAGCGGCTGACGGACGTCGGCGGCTGCCTGCGTGCCGCCCAGGAGCTGGTCGACGCCGCCGCGGCCGACGCCAAGCAGCTCGCCGAGGAGCTGGACGAGAAGGAGACGGAGGAGCTGCGCGCCGCCCTCGGCGCCGCCGAGGGCAAGCGGCTGCCGCGCGGCACCGCGGGCGCGATGAAAGAGCTGGAGGACCGCCAGAAGCGGCGCGCCACCCGCACCCAGCGGGACGCCCTCGACCTGGCCCTCACCGATCTCGCCGGCTTCTACCGGGACGTGCTGGCCCGGCAGTTCGGCTCCTCGGTGGCCCTTGCCGGGGGCGAGAGCGCCGAGGCCGTCGAGCGGGTCGCCGTCGCGACCGGGCCCGAGCAGACCCTGCGCCGCATGGAGGCGATCCTCGACTGCCGCCGCGCGCTCGACCGCAATGTCGCCCCCCTGCTGGCCGTGGAGGCGATGACCGTGGCCCTGCGCTGAGAGGCTACGCTCCACAGGACCACACGGCACCGCACAGTCCGGGGGACCCATGCGCACCACAGGCCGCATCGCCCTCGCCGTTCTCACGGCGACCACCCTGCTCCTGACCGCCTGTTCGTCGAACGACCGCCCCGACGAGCGTTCGCCGTCCGACCCGGAGAGCGACGCCTCCTCCCCAGCGCCGGACGCGCCCGCTCTTGAGCCGCTGCCCGAGGAGATCCCGGCCGAGCTCCAGCCCTACTACGAGCAGGAGCTGACCTGGAGTTCGTGCGGTGCGGTCGGTTTCCAGTGCGCCACCCTCGCCGTTCCGCTGGACTACGAGAACGTCGACCCGGCCCAGGACATCCAGCTCACCGTCACCCGGGCCCGCGCCACCGAGTCCGGGGAACGGATCGGTGCCCTCCTGATGAACCCGGGCGGCCCCGGCGCCTCCGCCGTCGACTTCGCGCAGGACGCGGCGACCTACCTCTACCCGCCCGAGGTCCGCGCCCGTTACGACATGGTCGGCCTCGACGCCCGCGGCACCGGCCAGAGCGAGCCCGTCGAGTGCCTGACCGGCGATGCCATGGACGACTACACGCTGACCGACCGCACCCCCGACTCCGACGCGGAGGTCGACGAACTGCTCGCGGCCTACGACGACTTCGCCCAGGGCTGCCAGGAGCGGTCCGGCGCCCTGCTGGAGCACATCTCGACCATCGAGTCCGCACGCGACATGGACGTCCTGCGCGCCGCGCTCGGCGACGAGAAGCTGCACTACGTCGGCTTCTCCTACGGCACCAAGCTCGGGGCCACGTACGCCGGGCTCTTCCCCCAGCGCACCGGGCGGCTCGTGCTCGACGCCGCGATGGACCCGCGGCTCTCCACCCTCGACACCGACCGCGAGCAGGCCGGCGGCTTCGAAACGGCGTTCCGCTCCTTCGCCGAGGACTGCACCCCGCGCGACAGTTGCGCGCTGGGCAACGACGGCGCCGACGGCGCGTCCCAGGCCCTGCTGGACTTCTTCGCCGAGGTCGATGCCGAGCCCCTGCCCACCGGCGACGAGGAGCGGCCCCTGACCGAATCCCTCGCGAGCACCGGCGTCTCCTACGCGCTGTACGCCGAAGACCTGTGGCCCATGCTCCGCGACGCCCTCGCCACCGCCATCGAGGACGGCGACGGCTCGGCCCTGCTCGACCTGGCCGACGCCTACAACGAGCGCGAGGCCAACGGCACGTACGGCACCACCATGTTCGCGTTCCCCGCGATCAGCTGCCTGGACAGCCCCGCGGGCAACGAGGACGCCGACGCGGTCCGTTCCGCACTTGCCGCGTACGAGGAGGCGTCGCCCACCTTCGGCCGCGACTTCGCCTGGGCCACGCTGCTGTGCGCCGCCTGGCCGGTCGATCCCTCCGGCGCCCCCGTCAGCATCCCGGCTGCCGACGCCACGGACATCCTGGTCATCGGCACCCTCCGCGACCCGGCCACCCCCTACGCCTGGGCCGAGGGCCTGGCCGACCAGCTGGAGACCGGCATCCTGCTGACCTACGACGGCGACGGCCACGGCGCGTACGGCGGCGCGAGCGAGTGCGTCGACTCGGCGGTCAACGACTACCTCCTGGAGAACGTCAGCCCCGAGGACGGCACCACCTGCTGAACGACCTGCAATGATAACGGCATGCCATGCATCCGTTACCGCACCGCCATATCGGCGCACACCGAAGGTGACCCCCTCCCACCGGGGGTCACCGAGCAGGAACTGCTCACCCATCTGAACGCCTGCCCCGACTGCACCCGCTGGTCCAAACGCCTCCGCGCCCTGCGCGAGGCAACCGACGACCTCCTCCGCAGAAGGCGTTCGGGAGCACCCCCCAAACCTGTGTAGACTGACGAGCGCTGCGCCCCCGCAGGACGCACGCGCCCGCCGCCTTAGCTCAGTCGGCCAGAGCGACGCACTCGTAATGCGTAGGTCAAGGGTTCGATTCCCTTAGGCGGCTCACCCCAAGGCCAGGTCACACGTGGTGTGACCTGGCCTTTTTCTTACGCCCGAACCCTCCCGGATGGGAAGGGAATGATCTTCGCCCCCTCTGGCGTGAGCGTGGCGTGAGCGGAGGTATTTTCAGGAGGGGCGTCGCCCTCATGCTCCTCCTCCAGAATGTCTGTTCTCCGGAGCGGAACGAGCCGGACGGCTGCCTCGGCCGCCGCGGCTCCGCGCTGGATCTCGGCGGGGGACGACGTGCTGCCGCTCAGCTCGGGGGCATCCTGAACCGCGGTACGGATGGCGTCGGCAAGCTGCTCGACGAACGTCTCGGCGCGAAGGTCCAGCGTGGCCAGACGGGCGGCGAACGCCGGACTGTTCAGAAGCCGATCGGGGTCGATGGCCGAGAGGCTGGGCGCAGGCTTGGCCGCTTCGCCTCGGGGAATCATGCGCGCTGTGGCTTCGGCCGCCTTGAGGGCCACCTGGGGAAGCACGTGCTGATAGACCTCCCGTGTGACACGGGTGTCGCTGTGCCCCAGGGTTTCGGCCACGATCTTGGCGTCAACTCCGGCGGCGAGCATGAGCGAGGCCGCGCCGTGCCGCAGATCGTGCAGTCGGATCGGCGGCAGTCCTGACGCCTCGACGAGCCGATCGAACTCGGCGCTGAGCCAGCGAGGATCGATCCACGAGCCGTCCTCCGTCGTGAACAGCCGGCCGGTGTCCTGCCACGCCTCACCCAGTTCGCGCCGCTTCGCGTCCTGCCGTGCGAGTTGGTCGTCAATCACCTCATCGGTGATCGAGTCGAGGGCGATGACCCTTGCGCCGCTGTTGGTCTTCGGCGCGCTCTCACGGACTCCCCAGCCGTCCTCGGTCCGCGTCTGGACGAGTTGCTTGGCGATGGTGAGCGTCTTGACCTTGCGGTTCCGGTCCTGTCGCCGGCATCCGCATGCCTCGCCACGCCGCAGGCCGCGGAAGGCGATCACATGCCACACACCGTACAGCCAGTGATCTGCGACGAAGTCGAGCCACTGCCCGGTTTGTTCTGGGGTCCAGACCATCACGGGCGATGGCTTGATGCCGGTCCTCCGCCACTCCTCGACACACTCGGCCGTCCAGAACAGAGCCTTGGGCCGCTCGGCCGGCTCCAGTTCGACGTGACCCGCGGCGTTGAAGCTGAGCTGTCCTCGCTTGATCGCCGTGTTCAGGGCAGCCCTAAGGGTGGCCTTGATGCGATGCTGGGACGCCATGCCCGTGACGCGGCGGAACGGCGGCATGGCCGCGATGGCATCCTTCAGCCCTCTGCGGCGGGCGCGGTTCTCCGCCCCCTTCCACGGGATGCTGGCCAGTTCCTCGATCGCGGCCCGCCGCATGGCGTTCGCATCGCGGATCTCTTCGTTCGTTGCCTCGATGGCGGCGAACATCTCGTCGAGGTGCGGAACGGTCAGGCGGTCGCGTCGGATGTGCCCAAGGTGAGGTTTCAAGTGCACGCGTACGTCAACGTCGTATCGCGTCTTCGCGCCGTCGCGGAGTTTCTTCTTTCCGGCAAGCCACTCGTCGAGCCACTCACCGATCGTGATGTGGGTGATCAACGACTGACCGGTGCTGAACTTCTTCCTGGTTTCCTCCAAGTCCGGTATGGGGTCCTTCTCGCCTACCGAATCGAGCAGGTCGCCGATACGCGTTTGCCCCTCGTTGTCCTCAGCGCTGGGGAGGGCTAGCAATGCACGTACCTTGTCGAGGTCGGCCTGTGCCTTCGTTGACGTGGGATAACCGCTCCGGCTGAAGGACCGCCGCTGGCCCTCCTTGCTTGGTGGCAGCTCCTGGCGGATCGAGTAGGAGCCGTGCTTCTTCTGCCTGAGCTTCGGGCACTTACTGCCCAACGGCTTGCGGGTTTTCGGGTCCCGGCAGAAGCACCGCCTGTACGTCGAGCCCTTCACCTCCTGATCCCTCCCACAACGTCTGAGAGGCCGGTGAAGGTCAACGAAAGGGGGGCGTTCGCAGCGGAACGGCGGTGCGCGTTCACGAACCCTCGCAGGAGGGCATGTGCCATGGTGGGCATGGTGTCTCCGTCGTTGGAAGACGGCCCTGGGAACCGTAGGCAAGGCGTCAGGGCCGCCTGGTGTCGGTTGGGCATCGGGCCCTCGGTGCGGATGCGGTGCTGCAACACCGCGGAGTTCGCGCCGAGGGCCGTTCGATCTGGCGATCACACGGCCGTGTTGTCCGTATCGGCCGTGGGGGCCGGTGTGTCTGGGCTGATGCCGAGGACGCGCAGCAGGGCCGCGCGGGCGACGCGGTAGGTGCGGCCGGCCCGCAGCACGGGAACCGGGTACCTCCCGCTCCTGGCAAGGGCATAACCGGTTGAACGGCGCAGAGAGAGGGCGCGATTGGCGTCGTCGAGGGGCACACTAACCGGCAAGGCGAGCAACTCCTCGAGCGTCATGCCCGGTATCTCCGTCTCCTCGGCTCCGTGGTCGGTCACCGTGGACTCCTCCGATCTAACCTGCTCGGCCGAGATTTCCTGACGGCTCGGCGGATGAAGGAGGAGGGTAGGTGCGTGTACCACGCGGAGCTGGATGAAGAAGCCGTTAAGCGACGGAGACGTGGGTTTCGTCGTTCTCCTGGCCGACGTTGGCGGCTGGGGCGTGTGCGTGCCGCGTCCTCCAAGCCGACCGGACCACGTACGACACGGGATACCACCGTGAGTCCGTGGTGGATGTGAGCGCAGTCCAGTGACCCGTGGGGTTGGTGGAGAGTGAGCCGTCACCCCTGGTGGAGATGGCGTAGGCCACGGCTGCCACGGTGCGCAGGTCTACGTGGGTGTTCCGTGCCTGTTCCAGCGAGAGCAGCAGACGCGTGAGGGAGTGCCTGCTGCGTGCGACGAGTTCCTTGAGGGTGATCTCCAGCGAGACGTCCGAGAGCTGGCGGGCGGCGCCGAGGACCTGGCCGATGTCCGGACCGTCGACGTGATGGGCTAGGCCGTTGGGGGCATGGGGTTTGAGGAGCGCGCTGGCGGCCAGCACGGCGGCGAGGGTGGTGTCGTACACGGCCTGTTGCTGGACCTCGGTGTCGGGAGGCAGCGGCAGGTCGGCTTCAGTTGCTGCCCCATAGAGTTGGAGCGGGTCATTGGCGACGCGCAGGAACACCCCCTGGCGGTCGCCGTGCTCGCGCGGCCAGCGCAAAGCACGTACGGTCCAGTGGCCGTGCCGGGGGTGGTGCTCGGTAAGGTGGCGGCACAGGTCGCCGAGGTAAGTCTCGTCCATGATCTGCTCCTCTTCCTCTTCGTGATGCGTGGGTGCCAGGTGAAGTAGGGCGGCCGGTACCGTTCCCGCGTAAGGGCTCCCTCTGGGCCCGAGGTGATGTCCTAGGTATTCCGGCCACCCGGTCTATGGGTTCGACTCCTCGACGGGTGCGTCCTGGGAGCCGTGGGCGGGGAAGGCGCGCTCCTCGCTGTAGAACTCGTCGTGGATGAGGCAGTGGTGTAGCGAGCTGAGCAGCTTCCCCGCCAGGCGCCGCAGGGCTGCGGCGAAGGCGTCGCCGACCTCCCGCCGTCGGTCGTAGTAGGCGCGGCAGGCTGAGGAGTGAGGCAGCGCGGTAAAGCCCCACAGATGGCACGTGCCTTTGAGATACCGGTTGGCCACCTTGCGGTGGGTGACTGTGGTGCTGTTTCCGCTGGCCCAGGTCAGCGGGGCGACGCCGGCGTAGGCTCGGAGTCCGCGGGCGCTGGTGAAGCGGCCCAGGTCGTCGCCGAGCCAGGAGCCGAGCTCCAGTCAACGGCCCGACCCCGGGGAAGCTGAGGTACACCGGGGCGTGGGGATGGTCGAGGAACGCCTCGGTGGTCTGCTCGGTCAGCTCGTCCAGGATGCGGCAGGCTTGGTCGACCATGGCCAGGGTGGTGAGCATCCGCTGGCCCATGGCCTCCTCGACAGCCGCGGGCTGGCGTAGCTGAGGCTGGCGGAACAGGTCACGCAGGCGGCCGGCGTGCTCGTCGACCTGGCGAGTGCGCCCGGCTGCGGCCAGGACGTCGAACAGCTTCTTCTTGCTGATGCGGGCGGCGCGCCCCGGGGTGGAAGCCAGCGCCAGCACCGCGCGTGCCTCGGGCCGGAGCAGCCCGTGCGGCAGGTGGTCCCACGCCTGGAGGGCGGCGGGGAAGTACTCGCGCAGCTGGGAGCGCAGTTGGTTCCCGTGGTACTGCCGGGTCCGCGTGGCATGATGCTGGGCGCGTGCCAGTTCCTTGATCGCCGCTGCCTGCTCCGAGCGGCCGGCCAGTGGGCGGTGCCGGGTGCCGTCCATCCGGACGATGTTCGCCAACAACTCCGCGTCGCTCTTGTCATCCTTCTTCTTGGCTGGGCTGAGCCTGCCGCGATACCGGGCCACGACGGTCGGATTGAGCATGATCACGGGCTGCCTCTGGCGCATCAGCTCGGTGACCAGCAGCCCGCGGTCGGTTTCGATTACCACTGGAACCTGGCGACGGCTGTGGCGGTGGCTGGTGGGGTGGAGGCCCCGAAGCAGGTCAAGGAGTTCGGCGACACCGTCGGGGGTCTCGGCGATCCGCGCGCGGGCGACGACCTGACCTGCCCGGTCCACCACAGCGACGTCATTCAACTTCTGAGACCAGTCGATCCCGCACCACCACCGCGTCACCGATGACTCCTCCGTCGCGCCACACAGCGCGGGCCAGGCGGCCCGCCGTTCTCTCGTGAGGGCTCATAGGGCCGGGATCGCAACAGGCGTGTGCTCACTCGGCCCGCACCGCCTCAACCATATATGGATGATGACCAGAATGTCATGGGGTGATGGAGGGGTCGGCAGGCGGAGTCGCCACTCTCTAGGAAGGGCTCAATTCCCTGGTTCTCAACAGGCGTACGCCCGCCTGCCCGACGGTGGAGCTACCTATCGGTCGCTCATTCGAACAAACCCTATACGGTTGAAGCTGGGGGCGTTGAGTCGAAGATCAGCGATCCGCGAGATGATGAGGAGGGCAATCCTGTGGGTGACCAGGTGTGGGAGGACGGTGACATGCGGGCCGAGAAGCCCCGCTCCTACGTCATCGAGGGCCAGTGGCCGTACGCGGTCCTCGACGAGGAAGCGCCTGTCGCGGCTCACTACGGGCAGGAGGTGGCGCTTCGTGTCGCTGAGGCGATGAAGCTGAGAGGGCTGACGCAGGAAGCGCTGGCGCGGCGCGCTGACCTTGGTCAGGTCACCATCAGCCGGGTGCTGCAAGGCGAGGTGTATCCGGACCTGGTCACTCTCGCGAAGCTGGAACAGGCCCTGCGCGCTGACGTCTACCCGACCGGCCTGTACCGGGTGCACGAGTGAGCGGTCATGGCGCCTACTCGACCGGCGAGAGTTTGTCCGAAGAGAAGGCTCCTCCCGGACGGGTACGGAGTGTCATGGTGTGAGTGCGCGGGGCCCACGTCGATTGGGCCCCACGCACTCTGTCACGGAGAGTCCGCCGATGGGTCGAACCAGTCGCTGATCCACTGGTTGAGATGACGCTCCAGGTGACGTCGGTTGTCCTCGTCTCCTAAGAACCACTCGACGACCCACACAAAGATGTCCTGCCCTCCTGTCGCCAGGTCAGCCCCGTCGATGTAGATCCTCCCGCTGTGGGGGATGAACGGGACTGCCACGACGTGGACCCGCATCTGCGGCGCCCCCCTTACATGGAGATAGCCGCCCTCCACATAACTGACAGAACATCACGCGAGTTGCGACACCGGGAGGGTGCGACTGTACGACTCTCGTAAGTGCACGACTTTTTCACGTTTCATCTACGACTGGTGCCGGTTTACTGGTCTTCCTGCTGCTGCTCCAGCAGAATCCGGCGGATCTTCCGCTGGGCCTGGCCCCACGCCTTGAGGTCTTCGCGGACTTGATCCCGCGACGCGGTGGTTCCGCCGCGCTCAACCACCAGGGTCAAGACGGCAGTCGAGCCGTCCTCTCTGAGGTCCAGGACGTCGGTGTCGATGACCTCCCCGTCGGTGAGCTCCTGCAGCACGCGTTCCGGCAGCCGGTCAAGGAGGTCCTGGCGCGTCGCCTCCGTGCCGGAACCCTCTCCCGCTTGGCCGGCTACGGAAGTGGGCTCTCCTCCCGCAAGTACGTCCTCGATGGACCCGGCCGTCCAACCGACCTCTCGGGCGAACTTGGTGATCGTGTCGGTGACTCTCCTGGCCTTTCCCTGCTCGATCCGGCGGATCGTGTTGCGGTCCGCACCGATGCGCGCGCCCAGGGTCGCCTGCGTATCTCGGAGCCGGTCTCGGCTCTCACGCAGGTACGAGCCGAGTCGTGCCCAGTCCTTCATGCACGGCATGATGCCGCATCCCATGCAACAACGCGAGCCGCTGCGAGGTGCATGACCAGCGCATCGGTAGCACGAAGAGGGCGCACGTGTTGCATGGAGGGCGATAGGTGGCGAGCACCCAGGGCCTGCTGTAGCGACAACGGCAAGGCAGAAGCGACAACTTGTGAGCCGAGTTGTTGCTTGTGTCGCCTCCGAGCGATAAGTTCTGATGGGTGACGCCCAACGGAGCAGCCATCCGTGCCTTCCGTGAAGCTAGAAGTTTGAGCATTCGTGCTACAGCTCGGCTCGCCGAATGTGATCCGTCCCATCTCTCGCGACTGGAGAGAGGGCTGGCGGGTGCAGACGAGACGCGGCTGCGGCGCATCGCGGAGGTGCTGGAGGTTCCGGTCGCCGCCATCGTCCGAGAGGAGATGCCGTGACGACCGTGCTCCTGGGCTTCGCCTGGTCTCAGGGAGAAGGGGCCGCCGGACACGACCCGACGACCCCGTGACCTCCCCCCATCAACAGAGAACTGGAGGCAGGCCGATGCAACAGGGTACCCCTCGAATACAGAAGGCGGGCCGGCGCGAGCTGACGCTTGGTGATCAGCAGCTTCCCGCGGCGGCTCTGGTCGCCCTGACCGAGATGTTCCCGAACCTCCCCCGGCCGCACATCGTGCTCCCGAACTTCGACGCCAGCGGTTTCGAGCTGCACATCCACAGCTCCCTGGAGGACTGGGAGCGGTGGAGGGAGGCGCTGCAGGTGCCCTCCTCGACGGTGCAGCGCAATGATTCCCCGCCGCGCTTGATCGCTCAGACCACCTTCCGTGGCGCCTCGGTACGGCTGGTCGGCTACGAGTCCGATCCGGCTCAGGCGACCGACGCCCGCACGCCCAAGGCGATGGCGGCATGAGCGAAGTCCCCGTTCAGATCCCGGGCGTTCGTCCGTGGCTCCCCATCGGCGAGTCCGGTCATGTCTGCCGGTCGTCTGGGCATCGACGGCAGCGCCGCCGCAGGCAGTTGGCCTGGCGCATCCGGCAGATAGCTCCCCGCGCTGATCTGATCAACGTCTGCCCGGTCGAAACCGCGTCCACGACCCAGGACGTGGATCGCACCTACACCCTCAAAGTCCTGGATGCACAGGGCACCATGCTGACCCTCGGCTGCGACGTCCCGACCCGCATCGTGTCCCTGCTCCAGAGCGCGCACCCGGAAGCGGACTGGTCTCGTCCTGTGTCCTGGCGTGCCGATGCCGAAGCCGTGACTCCCGCGCCCGGCGGTGAAGGACCGTGACCTTGCCGATCTACGCGGCACTGGGTTCGGTCGCCGCCCTGGCAGCGCTGTGGCTGTGCATCGAGGCTGATGTCCGACGATTCGATCGCATCCTCGCCCTGGAGAAGCAGGCGCGCAAGGACGCTGCTTCGAAGAGCGCCAGCGGCTCGGCGCCGCAGCCCGCTTCGGAAGAGCCGATCACGCTCGGCACCTGGGAGATTCGCGGGGAAGGCCCCAGCGAGACCCCGACCGAGGTCCCGATCAGCGGACCGTTCACACTGCGGTACTCCTCAGACCTTGATCACGACACCTGGTTCGCCCCGGCGTACAACGACGCCACACCCCCCTGGGCAGGCGCCATCTCCGTCGAGACGCCACCGGAGTCCCCGACGCATCTTCTGAGGCAGGGGGCGACGGTATGAGCTTCGCCTTCTCCCCAGCGGTTCGCGAACAGTTCAAGGCACGGATCGCTCTGTGCGGCCCCTCCGGAGCCGGAAAAACCTACACGGGTTTGACGATGGCCACGGCCATGGGAGATCCGGTCGCCGTGATCGACACCGAGCACGGCTCGGCCGCGAAGTACGCCAAAGGCAAGGACGGTCAGGGATGGGAGTTCGATCACCTCGCCATGACGTCGTTCGAGCCCTTGGCCCTGGTCGAAGCCCTGGCAACGGCCGCTCAGCAGCGGTACCCCGTCATTCTGGTCGACTCGCTGAGCCACTTTTGGAGCGGACCGGGCGGGATGCTCGAACAGGCCGATGCGGGCGCCAGGAGGTTCGGCGGGAACTCTTTCGCGGGCTGGAAGGAAGCCCGGCCGATGGAGCGCCAGCTCATCGAGGCCATGCTCGCCTACCCCGGCCATGTCATCGCCACGATGCGTAGCAAGACGGAGTACGTCATTGAGGAGGACGACCGGGGACGGAAGTCTCCGCGCAAGGTCGGCATGCGTCCCGAGCAGAGGGATGGGATCGAATACGAATTCGATATCGTCGGCGATCTTGACTGGGGCCACGTCCTCACGGTTTCCAAGACCCGGTGCAGTGTCCTCGCGGACTCTGTCATCGCCAAGCCCGGTGCCGAGCTAGCTACGACGGTCCTGGAGTGGCTGTCCGGCGGTGCCGAAGTCCGCGATCCGGCGAGCTATATCGATCAGGCCCGTGATCTGGCCACGTTCGCCGACGCGCAGGAGCTCTACGCCGAGCTGACGGCCCGGCGGCTGCTGTACACGCCGATGCTGCATCCCCTTTCCGGGCAGCCGATCACGCTCGGCACCTACGTCATCGAGCGCGGGCACGAGCTGCGCTCCGCCGAGGCACGGGCCGCTGCTGCTGCATCATCCACCGTCCCTGCCGATCCGGCCGCCTAAGCCTGCCCCGACTCCTGCCGGGCGGCGGATGACGCCAGACCGCCGCCCGGCAGGCACCAAGGAGAAGACCACGTGGGACTGAAAGAGACCGCCACAAGGGAGGCGGTGCTGAAGGTGGTGACCGATTTGGTCACCCAGACCTACAGCGACGCGCGCGGCGATACCCAGCAAGCCCTGGACAAAGCCCATGCGGAGCTCGGTGTCGACCGCATCCGGCTCGAACTCCCGGACGGTACGGCGCTGGCCACGACCAGCCGTACCAGTCCGAAGCAGGAAGCGCGTGTCACCGATCCGGAAGCGTTCCTCGCCTGGGTACGCACCGCTTACCCCTCCGAGGTGGTGACCCGCACCATCACCGAAGCCAGGAAGTCCTTCACCGACCGGCTGTTGAAGGAGATGAGCAAGACCGGAGCGCCCGAACTCGCCGATGGCGAAACGGGCGAGGTCCACGAGGTACCCGGCGTCACCGTCGCGACCTGGCGGGAGCCCGGTCATGCCATTCGGCTCGCCGACGGCGCTGAGCAGGCCGTTGCCGACGCATGGCGTTCCGGGCAGCTCGCTCACCTGGGTCTCCCGGAGCTGAGCACCGGGGAGGCGCAATGACGCGGCGACAGCGACATGAAGTACACGAGCTGGCCGAGGAGAACGTCGCTCTTCACACGCAGCTGCGTGACCTGACGGGGCACCTTCAGCGCGCGGATGCCTCGCTGGAGATCACCCTCATCCAGTTCGTGGACCTGTGCGGTCGCTTCGTAGCACTGGCTCTCAGACAGAAGCTGCTGCGTACGGAACTGGCCGAGCAGAAGCGGGTTGCGGAATGGCAGGCCGAGCAACTGCTCGCCGCGACTGGGTGCCCTGAGCCGACCCAGCGGGCGCTCGGCATGGATCTGTGGCAGCGCGTTGCCGATGCCCTCAACGCGCTGGCGGACAGCGGGGTCACGGTCGAGCTTCATCCGCGCGGAGTGATCACCACGCCGCTGAGCGATACGCAGGTCCGCTGGGACCAGGCGACATCCTGCTGGCTGCTCTCGCGCCAGCAGCCTGCCGCGCTGGGGGGGTGAGACCGCGTGACGACAACGGCATGGCTGCTCATCGCCGTGGCCGCATTCGCCGTCTGGGCGGCCTTCGAACGTCTGCGGCACATCTCCCGCCGCCGGGCGCAGCGAAGGCTGTCAGCGCCGCTTCGACCTCCTGCCACCCCCACGAACACAGAGGAGCGTGACGACCGTTGAACGCCACCGTCCACCCCGGCCAGGTCTACCGCGCCTGCCACCCGATGGAGAACTATCGCCGTATCCGCGTCACCGAGGTCGCGCCCGGAGGCGATCAGGCCACGGTCGTGGACGCGGATTCCGGCACGCGCCCCCGACGCATCTTGACCAAGGTGCTGCACGCCTCCGCGGTCACGCGCAGCGGCCGCCGCCGCATGTCCGGATACGCCCTTGAGTCCCAGCCGGAGCCGCCGGCCGAGCCCCACGGCACAGCCGACAACTCGGCAGCCGACCACGTTGAGGAGCGGTGAGGTGACCGCTGTCGTCCTTTACCTGCTGCTGGCCGGGCTGCCTGCGGCCGCGCTGTGCAACACGTATCACTCCCTGCTGTAACCCCTAAGCCGCCCCACCGCCGGGAGATCCCCTCCCCCCAGGGCCCCGGCGGCGGGGCTCCGACCCTTGAGAACTGAAGGACAGAGCGCGGTGACGGTGACCGTGACGATCAACCCCTTCGAGCTGATACCGCTCCTTCTGCTGCTGACCGGCGCTGCCACCTGGTGTTTCGGCATCGTCATGGCGCTGGTGGGCGTTGGACGCGGACTGGTCTTCCTGGGCCGGGCCGTTTCCGGTCGCGTACGCCGCCGTCCGGCTGTTGGGCCTGAGCAGGGAACGGCCGCGTCGGTGGGCGAGATCACGGCTGAGATTCCGCTGCCCGGCAGCGAAGAACAGACCCTCAGCCTCCACCCACCGCTGCCCTTCCTCCTCGATTCCACTGACGAGAGCCGATCGACCGGCCGGGAGCAGCCCTGGCCTCGACGGGCGCCACACGATCCGGAGACTTCCTCATGAACACGTCTGACCCTCGCCATCCGCTGAACCTGCACGCCCTTGTCACCGCCGTTGCCGACGAGACGGGGGCGCCCCCACGCCAGACCGAGCAGATCATCTCCGCCTTCATGGACGTGGTGGTGCGCACGGTCACCACCGGGGGCGCTGTCACAGTGACCAACTTTGGCTCCTTCCACGCGGTGGAACGGCCGGCCCGCGCCGCGCGCAACCCGCAGAACGGCGAACGCATCCAGCTTCCGGCCACACGGCAGATGCGTTTTCGCGTCGCACCCAGGGCACGCCAGATCGTCGCCGCCGGTGATCCGTCCGCCAGCCGCCGCAAGCGCCCTCGCCGCCACTGACCTGTCAAACGGCCCCGCTGCCGGGAGATCCCTCCCCAGCCCCGGCGGCGGGGCTCCTCCTCAACCCGGGACACCCATGCACGACGAACGACACACCCTGCTCGGCAGAACCGTACGGCCGCAGCGCGGCGTTGCCCTCACTCGGGACTTCGCCACCTGTCGCGATCCCAGCGGCCGGAATGACCGGGTCTTCGACAGCTCCGGAATGGGCCCGGACAGCGGCTTCGTATGTCTCGCGTACGCAGCGCGCGGCACGGGCGACGAAGACTTCGGCCACCTGGGGCACGTCACCGCCCAGCACCGCGAAGGAAGCTCGTGATACCCGACACGCCCGAGATCGCCGCGGTGTACCGGGAGCGCGCCGAACTGCTGGCCTGGCTTGCCGCAACACACCCGGCTGTCGTCACTCCGGCGACGGACATCGAGGAACCCGGATGGATGCTGCTGTTCATCACAGCGGCCGGCCATCAGATGTCCTGGCACATCCACCCCCGCGACGCCGCGTTGTTCGAGCACGTGGAACACGTCGAGCCCGGGGACCCGCGCGCTCACTGGGACGGACACACCAGCGCCGAGAAGTACCAGCGGATACGGCAGATCATCACCGCCGTCACGATGATCTCGAATCTCCTGCAGGGCGGAGACGCCCGTGCCTGAACGGCCGCTGCCCACGGCGCCGCCCCAGCGCGGGCCGATGCCATCGTCACCGACGCCCTCAGCCGCGCCGACCCGGCCTGCCGTCTGATGGCTACCGCGCCCGCCGCCGCGAAGCCTGGCCGCCCGCAGGGTGGCCAGGCTGCCGAGGCCTGCCCTGCGCTCGGCGGGCGTGGGCGGCGGCGTGGGCAGCGGGTCCAGATCCCATGGCGCCTTGTGGCTTCCGCGCACTACGCCGACGCCGACCTCACCGTCTATACCAAGGTCGCCGCCCTGGCACAGCGCCGGGAGATGTGCACCGCGTCGGTGGAGACCATCGCCTCCTTCGTGGCGCTGTCGAAGTCCGCGGTCGAGCGAGCGCTGCGCCGCCTGGGAAACGCCTCACCGGACGACGGCGTGGTCGAGGTCTTCACCCGCCGTCGCACCCACCATCGCTCCGGCACCGGGCGCACCGCCGAACGCTGGGTCCGCGACCTCGCCGACACCCCCCATGAGCACTGGGTGTGGCTTCCGGTCGCGACCTGCGAAGCGCTGAGCCCTCGCCTGCTGCGCTTGTACGCCGCCCTCGCCTACGCCACCGTCCGTCGGCTGCCGGTCACCTGCGCCGAACTCGGCAACCTCCTGGGCGTGACCGAGCGGACCACCCGCGGTCTGATCGACCGGCTGGAAGACCTTGGCTGGATCAACGTCCACCGCCGCGCCGGGTTCCGCGGCCGCCACCGGTACGAGGTCCACGACCGCCCGCGCCAGCCCGTTCTTCCCGCGCTCGGCAGCCCGGAAGGCGATGACGGATCGGGTCCGGACGCGGGTGACGGATCGCTCGCGTATAAGGAAGACCCACTACTGAACGACCCGGAGAAAACGCAGGTAGTTCGTGGTGTCCGCCATAGGCGAGATACCGGTGGTGAAGCTGTGGATAACCCGCCGCCTCCCCGCCGTGCTGCTGGCGCGCAGCGCCGATCAGGCTCGGCCTATATCGGTCCGCCGCTGAGCCTGTCGCCGCGGGTCTGGGCATCCTTGGAGCCGGTACGGGACCTGCTGCCGGGCATCTCGGCCTTCTTGCTGCGCCAGGCGGCTCGCGAGATCGGAGCGCAGCTCGATACCTACGCCACCCCGGAGCGGATCGCAGCGCGCATTACCTGGCGCCGCGCCGGCCTGGACGGCGGACGTCCACACAACTCCGGCGCCTGGCTGCTGCACGCGGCCCTCCCTCGCTGGGGCTGCGGCCTGATCGCCTGCGAGTCCGGATGGCTGTGGGAGACCGGACGCCGCTGCGCAATCTGCGAGGACCTCGCCGCGGCGCGCCCTCCCCCTGCCGCCGCGCCGCTCGCGACACCGGCGTACACACCTGCCTCCCGGCCCGAGCCCTGACCTTGACGAACGGAGACCTCCACTGCCATGCCCAGCACCCACGACGCGGTCTCGTGCGCCACCTGCGGCCAGCGGGTCCTGTGGACCACCACCGCGCGCGGTGAACGTATGCCGATCGACGCCGAACCCGACCCCGAAGGGCGTACCGCTGTGCATCGGGACGCCGCCGGCCGTCTGCGCTCCCGCGGCCTGACCCGTGAACGACCGACCCTGGAGGGCGCGGAGTGGCCGGCCACCTCGCACTTCGCGACCTGCGCAGCCTCGCCGGGCACGCCCGCTCGACGCGGCGAGCGCCGCCGGCCTCTCCCGCGACTCATTCGTCCGCCCACCGGGCGGCCGCGGTGAACCCGCCCTCAGGCTGCCTTGGTCACGTGCCGCCTCACCGGTGCCTTCGATGGGCCCTCTCTCCGCTTCAGTCCGCGGAGAGGACGCTCCCGCGAGCAGCCGTGCTCCCTGCTGGCCCGGCTGTACCCCGCCCGGCTTCCGCCGTGCGGCGCCCTGCCTCAACAACCCGCCACCCAGCCATCGAACTTGGACGGCACGGCATGAACACGATCATCCCCGCCTTCCTGGCCCAGCTCGGCCCGAACGAACACACCCCGTGCTTCGGACAGAGCAGCCTCTTCATGAGCACCGCGCAGCAGTCGGTACGCCGTGCCAAGGCGTTGTGCGCCACCTGTCCCGTCCGGGAGGCGTGCCTCGAGCACGCCATTCGCACCGGAGAGTCCCGAGGTGTCTGGGGCGGCCGGACACCCGAAGAACGAGGCGTCGGCGCGGTCCCGGCCTGTGGCACCCGCACCGCCCGCCTGCGGCATCTGCGGCGGCGTGAGAACTGCCAGACCTGTGCGGAGGCCCATGCAGAGGAAGTACGCCGCTCACGGCTGGAGCGGCTGGAAGCGGAGCACGCCCGGCCGGAGGGCGGCAGCATGGCCGGCTACCGGCTGGAACGCCTCCTCGGCATTCCCACGTGCGAGGCGTGCCGCGCCGCTCGGCTCGCTTATGAGGCTGGCAGGCCGCGCTCCCAACGACGGCAGACCTGGAGCGGCGAGGCCGACTACCTCCGACGACGCGGCACGCTCCGCAACTTGAGCAGGGTGGCGTAGCTCCATGGCTGGGGTCTGTGCAGAGCTGCCTCCAGGTGCGGTGGTCTGCCGCGCCCTATTTAGAGATGTTGACAACCGGTTTTCTGCACGCTTAAAGTGGCGTGTGTTGGGCCACGACGAAGGCCAAGGAGGGGCAAGATCATGACGAAGTTCCCCGTCTTCAGCGTTGCGCAGGACCAGGGCAGTCGCAGCTACCAGTGCGACCACTGGGCCACGTATCGCGACGACACGACCGGCGCCCACGCCTTCGTCGTCCTCGACGGCATCGGCGACCGCGCGGCGGTACGCGACTTCGTCCACTACTACGCCCCGCGCCTGGCTGAAGCCACCGCCCGGCAGCCCAACCCCGCTGATGCGCTGGCCGAGATCCGAGCCGAGTGCCTCGGGGAGCTCCACGACGCGGTTGCGGTCGCGGCCGTCTACCGCCCCGACGACTCGAAGCTGCGCTTCGCCTGGTCCGGTGACAGTCGCGCGTACTGGCTGAGCCGCATCTGGGGCATCGAGTGCGCCACCCGTGACCACAACGCCGCCCAGGAGCTCCGCGACCAGGGCCGAAAACCGGGGCCGTACGACCACAACATCGTCACCTCCACCCTGGGGGAAGGGGAGATCGGGACAGCAGAGGTCGACCGGGACCGCGTGCTGCGAGCGCTGCTGTGCACGGACGGCGCCTACCACCCGCTCGAGACCTACAGGACGCCCCTCCTGGAGAACATCCTCGCCCTGTCCGACGACGCGCAGGAAGCTGCCACCGACCTCGTGCGCGAAGGGGTGACCAAGAGCCGCACCGCCGACCGTTCCTACGCCGACAACGCGACCGCGCTGGCGATCGACTTCGCCCCCTTGAGCTGACCACGCCCGGCAGGCAGCCCGGGAACCGCTGGAGCCCCGGGCCTCCCAACCATGCCCATCCATGAGCACCAGCGACTGACAAGGAGTAACCGTGATCGTCTCCTTCGAGACCCCGACCGAACCCGTACCGAAAGACGAGAAGACCCTGGAGCAGTTCGCGGCGGCGCTGAGCGCGGCACCGGGACAGTGGGCGCTGCTGGGCCAGTACATCGGGACGCCCGGCGGCGGACGTTCATACGCATGGTCGATCAGCCGGGGCACGCCTGAGCTCCCGGGCCGAGCGTTCGGCCCCGGGTTCGAGGTGGAGACGCGGACGATGCTGGGTGAGCAACGCGTCTACGTCCGCTTCTCTCCCGACAGCCAGCCTCCGCAGGAGTCCTGATGGGAACCCGGGGCTTCATCACCCTCGCCGTCGACGGTGAGAACAAGACCACCTACAACCAATGGGACAGCTACCCGGAGGGTCTCGGCCTGACCGTCGTGTCCTGGGCACGCGAAGCCGCCAAGGACCTGGACGCCGTCCGCAAGGCCGTCACCGCCCTGCGTGTGGTCACCGAGGACGACTCGCCAACCGACGAGGACATCGAGAGGCTGCGCCGGTTCGCCGACTTCGAGGTGGACCGGAGCGCCTGGAACGGCGAGACGTACGTCCCGCGCGAGCGGCCGTCCTGGTACCAGCTGCTCCGTCGCACGCAGGGCGACCCGGCAGCGATGATCCGCGCAGGAGTCATCGAGAGCGCGGACGAGTTTCCCGCCGACTCACTGTTCGCCGAGTGGGGATACGTCGTCGACCTCACCGCCGAGACGTTCGAGGTCTACCAGGGCTTCCAGACCCGGCGGCACCGGCAGGGCCGCTTCGCGGACATGACGCCGGAGCGCGACGGCTACTACCCCGTGCGGCTGGTGAAGTCATGGCTGCTGGCCGAGCTGCCCGGCGACAAGGACTTCGCCGCCGAGGCCGAGTGTGCCGGGGAGGTCTACTGATGGCCACCCACGACCAGCCCGACCCCATCACCCCGCTGCCCCAGGTCACCCGCCTGGAGACCATGCTCAACAGCCGCCGCGCGCGGCAGCGCGTCACCCTCGCCGACTTGGAAGACGCCGTCACCGTCGCCCGGGAGCTGGCCGCGCGGCTGGCGGAGACCGAGGAGACTACTGCTCGGTGGGCGCAGTACCTCGCCCCCACCCGCGAAGCCCTTGGTGCCCGGGACTGGCCCAGCCTCCCCGAGACCGCGCGTGCTCTGGCCGCCGAGCAGGACCAGCTGCGCGCCCGCGTCGCCGAGCTGGAGCACCAGCCCTCCCGACCGCCCGTGTGCGGTCGGGAGGGCGCCACAGGGCGCCCGTGCCCCGACCACGCACCAAGCGCCGACGTCATCGAGTTGACGTGGCGGGCGCAGGACGTCGAGATCGGGGACGACGACAGCGCCGATCTGATGCTCACCACCGAGGACGGTCGCCCGGCGATCCTGCGGCTCGACCCCGACCAGCGCCGCGCGCTGCTGGACGACCTCGCCAACGCCGGGACCGTCACCGAGTACGGCGTGCGCTTTCCCACCCGTGATCCGGATTTCGTGGTATCGGCCGACCGCGCCACGGCCGAGCGGGACATCGCCCGCGCCGCCCGACATGGCCTCCGTGCCGAGCTGGTCGTTCGCATCGTCCGGTACGGCGACTGGCAGTCCGCAGATGTCGAGGACGGAGGCGACGACCAGTGAGCATGCAGACTGCACTCCCGTCGCCTGCGGTGCTGGCCGAGGTGTACCGCGCCGCCGCCCAGCTCATCGCCGAGCGCGGGCTGTTCAGGGGCGGATTCAGCAGCATAGCGCGGAGCCCTGAGGAGCGGTGCTACTGCACGGTCGCCGCGATCCGCGTCGCCGCAGGCGTGGCTCCAGACGACGATGGCCACCCGGTCGCCGAGGCGGCGATCCGCCGCCTGGCGCCCATGGTCGATCCGGCAGTGATCAACTCCGATCCCGTCGAGCGTGTGGCGGCCTGGAACGACCGCCCCGAGCGCACCACGTGCGAGGTCGTCGCCACGCTGAACGCAGCTGCTGAGGACGCCGAGGGTGATGGACGCCATGGGCAGTGAGCCGACCATGCAGGTGCCGTCGGAGGTCATCGTCGCCGCGTTGCGGGACGCCTGGCGCGAGCCGGGAGCTGGCCAGCCGCTCTACGGCTCCGGCCCGCCGCTGCGGCCCATCGCCGAGAGCGAGGAGGACCAACTCATCCCGAGCGGGGGGAGCAGCCCGCTGTGGGAGATCGTGCGCTGGATGCCGGCCGAGCCGGACGGCCAGGCGCTGAGCCCCACGTCCCTGTCGGAGGCGTTCGCCCGGCCCCTCGCGTTTCGCCTGGACGTCCTGGGCGCCTCCCGGCACGCTCTGGCCACGCGCTTCACCTGGTCGATCATCTCACCGGGAGACGTGGCCTGGGTGGTCGCCCAGCTCGAAGGCCGGGCGGTCGTGGAGATCGGCGCGGGCACAGGCTACTGGGCCTGGCAACTTCAGCAGGCCGGAGTGGACGTGGCCGCCTACGACCCGCACTCGCCCGGCGAGGATAACCGTTACTGCACGGCCGGCCCGTACACGACTGTCCTGGTTGAAGACGCGTCGGCCGTGAAACGCCACCCAGACCGGGCGCTGCTGATGGTGTGGCCGCCCCTCGGTGGCGAGCACGCCCGCCACGCCCTATCCGTGTACGAGGGCGACCTGCTGCTCTACGCGGGCGAGGGACTTGGCGGATGCACGGCCGACGACGCCTTCTACAAGATGCTGAACGCCGAGTGGGAGCTGACGTCGGTCGCCCCCCGGCACGTGACGTGGTCGGGAATTCACTGCGAACTGGCCGCCTACCGGCGCAAGCGGGGTGAACACCGTGGCTGAGCCCCACCGAAAGGCGAGGGAAGACGGCCGGGCCGGGGCCGTGGAGGAACTGCTGGCCGCCGCAGGACTGCTGCGGCGCCGGGCGACCGAGGCGACGAACGGGCCGTGGTGGCGTCCGTTGGACACTCGGCACAAGGACATCGTGCTCGCCCCGCTTCCGGATGGCGAGCGCGGCACATGGACGGACGGCGTTGACCCGGCCACCGGCCTTCGCGAGTCGTGTGTCGTCGTGAAGGTGCCGACCTGGTCCACCGGGCGGCACTCCCGGTCCCGATCAGGCCGCGACCTGGAGTACATAGCGCTGATGGACCCCGAGGTCGGGCAGGGGGTGGCAGCGCTGTTGGAGCTGGCCGCATCCGAGGCCCAGGGCGACTTCGATAACGACCCGAAGATGACGGAGAAGGACCTGGCGGAGCGGTATGCCGGGCCGCTGACCGTTGCCCACCTGCTGCTGGGGGACAACCGGAGGACGATGCCGTGACGTTCCGGCCCTGGCCTCGGTCGAAGTCACCGGACGACGAGACGTTCACCGACGTCGGAGCCGCTCAAGAGACCTCTGGCACCGGCTGCCCGATCCTCTCCTCCACGCTTCACACCTTCCGCTTGACACGCGGACGACGCCCCGCACCCCTATCGCTTGAAGGAATCAGCCATGCGTCAGTTCTTCCTCGGCTTGCTGCTGGGCGCCCTTTCCGGCGGCATCACCTATGGCGGCACCAGCGACGGCCAGATGGCCGCGATCATCGGACTCATTGTCGCCATCCTGTGCTGGTTCGGCGGCGTCGCAGCCGTGATCTTCTTCGACGACTAGCCCTGCTGCTCGACGCCTCCAACTCCGGCTACGCCCCCTTCCCGCGGTCAGCGATGCCCGGAGTGGCGCTTCCCCGGCTTCACGGTCTGCGGGCGGCCAGCAAGACGACCACCAGCCCCGTGATCGGACGACTTCGCTGCCCGCCCGTTGGCCGCAGCGCCTGTTCCGCCGTCCGACCGCGTCTCAACCGCAACCCTTGTGCAGTCGCCCAAAGGTCCAGATCGGGCAGGCCCCCACCCCTGATTTAAGCGTGTTGACAAACGGTTTTCTGCATTCGTAAAATGGGATTGTGATGAGCCACGAAACCGACTACACCCAGCTCCGCGCCGTGCAGTTCGAGCAGGACGGCGACCGCCACACCGTTTACGCGTCCGTCCATGACCTTGAGCGCCGGAGCGAGCCCGAGCTCTTCGGAGGCGAACGCCGGGGCCTGTACGCCCGACTCCACGTCTCGACGCAGCCCGGAGAGCGCCCCACCGTGCGCCACATGTCCAGGCTGGTAGGCGAGCAAGCCTGGGTCGTCGACGGCGAGTTCGCCCCGAACGGTTTCCCGCGCCACAACAACGGCTTCGGCGCCCGCTACCTGCGCACCCACGGCCTTGTGGTCGAACTCGACAAGCTGCTGAACAACGCCGTCCTCGCCCAGGAACTCGCCGTCGAGATCGGCATCGACACCCCACTCGTCCTGGACGACGAGAGCCCCGAGGACTGAGCCCACGGCGCGGAGAACGCCCGTCCCGCCACCTCTCCGCGCCTCTTCGGCGGGAACGAACCCTCAAGGAGTCTCCATGAGCAGAACCCTCGTCGGCACCCGGTTCACCACCGGCTGCGGTCACTCCTGGAAGCGCCGCCACCCCAAGTGGACAGCTGGGGAGCTGCGCGGAGCCAGCACCGACTGCAACTACTGCGGAGTGCTACTCCTCATCGTCATCCCCGACGACATGCCGGACCACCTCTACCCCGCCAACGTCCACTGTCCCTTGTTCCACGCCCAGTTGGCGAAGGAGACGGATGGCCTGTGGCCCGCCGACGGTGCCGGCACCTTCTCCGTGGGCTTCTCGCCGACCCCCGAGCCCGACCAACCAGCGGACGGCCAGGCGTAGAGAGCCCTTATCAGGCCCTCCAGTTGAGGGCCACCGACCCCAGTGGTCGCGACCTCCCCATCTCTCCCCAGGGCGCCGCCGTGGGCGTCCCCACCATCTTGGACACGACCATGAGTGATTACGCACAGGCCAGGCTGCCGTACGTGTACACCGACAGGGATGGCGACACCATCGAGATCGGCTCCGTGCTTGCCAGCTCTTCCGCGGGCGACAGACCGGTCGTCTCCGTCACCGTCGCGGGAGTCGGGGGCGTCGCAGGCAACGGCCGCCGCGCGGTCGCGTACATCGAACTGGCCGATCTCGAAGCCGTCATCACAGCGCAGCGCGAGGCCGCCAAGGCCGCCGACAAGCTGACTTCGGGGGAGGTGTCTTGATGCTGTACGTGATGAGGTGCCCGTGCTGCGGCGACCCGCTGGCCGTCACCGAGGAGCAGCGGCACACCGCGACGAGTCTGCTGATCGACCCGGAGACCGGCCTTCCCCCGGACGTCGACCCGGAGACCGGGGCGCAGGTCAAGCCCCATCCCGAAGCGGTGAGGCGATCGAAGCGTCGCCCCATCTGCGCCTCGTGCCTGGAGCAGTTCATCTTCGAGGGACACGTCACCTGGAAGGTGCGCCTGCCCGGCGAGCCCGAGGCGATCGGCCACGCGTGGGGGGAACCGCTGACCGATGCTTCCGGCAAACCGCTGGCCACGCAGTGCCCATTTCCCGCGTGCAGCAAGGTCGTGGAGGTCATCAACGGCCGCATCGAGAAGCACACCATGACACCCAGTCTGTCGGATGTCTGCCCGTGCTCGGAGGCCATGGTGGTCTTCAGTGATCCAGCTTGAGGATCGGATCACTCATCGTGCTCCGTCATCCCAAGACCCGCTGTCCGTCGCGAAGGAGACCTCGTGCTTCCCGTGCTGGCAATCGTCGAGGCTTCGTGGGCCTTCGGCATGGTCGTGCTGGCGTGGCATCTGCGACGCGCCGCTCGCGACCCCGACTTCCTCGCAGCGATGAACCGTTACAGCCGGGAGGAGATCGCGCTCATCATGACCGTCGCCTGCGCCGCGTGGCCGCTGCTCCTCATTCAGCTGGCCATCAATCGGGTTCTCAACCGCCGCGATCGCCGTCGCCGTCGTCGGGACAGCGACCGTGGAAAGCCGCCTCCGACAGCCTGACGTCCGGGAAGCTCCACAACGGTCCTCCCCAGCGCCCGGCCCCAATTCCCCGACAGAGAAATGCTGTAGCTGCCTCACTGACCAGCAACGTAACGAAGTTCACCACGCCCGACATCGGCACCAGCAGAATTGAAGCCGAGTCGCGACCAGAATAGTCACAGGATGATGGGAATGAGTGCACTAAACTTGCTCGTGGTGGATTGGGACTTCTTCTTTCCCAATCCCACACTGAGTGCCGACCTCGGACACAACGCTGTCCTGTACCTCTGGGATCATTCGGAAGCCCCGATATTCCAGACAGCAGTCGTGTGGGCGCCACGCGCTGCCGCCTTCCAGCGGAATGGACTGGAACTTCCCATGACCGAGGGGTGGGAGAACTTCTGGAGAAGGTTCCATTTCTCGGAAGGGGTGACGGTGCTCTACGGGGACAGCAACCTACATGCGGGACGCATCTTTCCGACAACGTTCGGATGGGACCAACCGGCATGGGGCACGGTATCGCTGTGGGATGCGCACCACGACTGCGGATACAAGCGCACCATCTCGTTTGAAGAATGGCAGGCGCGGGGTGTTTTGAGCTGTGAGGACTGGATGCTCGCTCATTACGGCCGGGGCAGCACGCTGGAAGTGATCTATCCGGAATGGCGTAAGCGGGTGGGCACAGTAGAGCCTGAGCCGCTGGTGCCTGTTGACAGGCGCGTGGACGACGGCACGACCATCGACCGCCCCTACCACGCCGTGTACGTGTGCCGTTCCGGAGCATGGGTGCCGCCATGGTGCGATGACCAGTTTTCGCAGTTCATCGAGGGCGCGCCGGATTCGTGGCCCACAGAGATACCGGGCAATGAGTGGGTGCACCCGCGTCCGGATGTGCTCCAGGAGGCACGCCAGCAGATCAGGAACTGGGAGCAGTTGCAGGAGCGGCTGGGGGAGTAGGGACTCCCGTGTCGCGCCGGCGGACGTCGTCTCCTCCGGCCTGATGACGATGGCGAAGGCGCGCGACGACCTTCACCAGCTTCACTGCCCTGCCCCACGAGAAGACACGACAACGGGCCTATACCGTTCGATCGAACACGCTTCAAGGGAATGAGCTGAACTATGTCCGTACACAACAGCGCCAGCGGCAACATCACCGGTCTCATCCAGGGCGGGGACTTCGGGTCGATCACTTTCGGGTCCGGTGGCCCCGCAGTCGACGGCGAACAGATGCTGAGCATCAGCGCTCAGACACGAGACACCATCGTCGGCCTGCTCGACCGCCTCGCCTCCCTCGACCCGGAGACGGCCGCGGAGGCCCGGCAGACCGCCGAGCAGCTGCGAGGTCTCTGAGCTCGCAAACTCGGGCCATACGCCGTCGCGCGCTCCTTCCACCAGAGAGCTGAGTTGGGTTCGAGCGTTGAGCGTGGCCGGGGGACCTCGGACGGCGTGGCCAGTGCGTGATTCGCAAGCAGAACAGCGGACCGAGGAGATCGCGGCGACCAGCGACCAACTCCGGGTTCAGATGGTTGGTGTCAGGTCGCGGGCGGAGATCTTCTCCAGGTGTGCGGCGAAGGTCTGGCGGGCTTCAGGGGAAAGGCGGGCGAGGGTGACCATGGCTGTGATGATCACGTCGCATACCTCGGCTTCGACGTCTTGCCAGGTGTGAGTGTGCCCCTTGCGGGGGTTCTGACCGGTCGCTCCGAAGACTGCTTCGGCGACTTCTCCGGCTTCCTCCGTGATCTTGAGGATCTGGAGGAGGCGGCGCTGCTCTGCCGGGAGTGCGCTGCTGTGGTGTTCCAAGCGGGCGGCGAGGCGTTCGATTACGTCCCAGGTGTCGTGCATGGGGTGCTCCGATTCGAGGTGAGGCTCAGCGGGCGCCTTCGGCGCAGGTGACGTGTAGGGCGAGGGCGGAGTGGTCGGTCAGGCCCAGTTCCCGAGGCCGGTGGAGGTAGCCGCAGGACAGCAGCCGGGAGTGATGGGCGGTGGCGAGGAAAGCGTGGTCGAAACGGTAGCCGTTGCCGCCGCGGCCGAACCAGGAGTGTTCGACGGTCTGGGGATGGAGGTGGCAGTAGGCGTCGGTCAGTCCGGCTGCGGCGAAGGAGCGGTAGAAGTCGTACTCCCACGTGCCGAAGACGGGGTAACGGGGGGCATGGTCGGGTTCGAGGATGTTGAGGTCGTCGGCCACGATGGCGCCTGCGCCAGTCAGGAACGGTGGTAACGCTGGAGAGATGGGCGGTCAGCCCTGCCCGGTGGCCCGGTCGGCAAAGTCCGCGGTGGATGAACCCCACGGCTGCCGAGGCGAGCCCGGACCTGTCCGGCGCGTCGATCACGAAGGCCACCAGGTCCGGATCTCGCTGGAAGAGGCGCCGGGAGAGGTCGTTGCCCAGAGTCGAGCGCCACCCTTCGTCGACCACCCGGCCAGCGCCGACTTCCACGTGCAGTCGTATCAGCTCGCCAACGTCCCCGAGAATCGCTCGGCGCGGCGCTGGCTTGCTCACCAGGCGTTCCTCTTTTCCTTCAACACCAGCTCGCCGAGCTCCTCCGCCAACTCACGGGCGGAGGGCCGAGCATCCGGCTGGAATGCCAGCGCCCTGCGCAGCACCGCGCCGAAGTCGTCCCAGCCGAACGAACCGATTGCGTAGCGTGCCTGCCCGGAGGCGACCACCTCGCGCTTCGCCAAGAGATCACCCGGCGCGGGATCGACACCGGCTGCCTCGTAATCCACCGGCCACATCTCGGTCCAGCACCGCCACAGCGTCCCTCCCAGCGCGTACACGTCGGCCTGGGGTGTCGGTGTGGTCGGCTGGCCATCCAGCAGTTGCTGGGAGATCTCCGGTGCTTCCAGGTGCACGAGCATCCCCGTGTACGGGAGCCGTACGTCTTCGGGGAGAGCGTCGCCAGGGCCGTGGGCCAGGGCAAGGTCCAGGAGCCGTGACCGTTCGGCTGTGCGGATGACGTGCTCGGGCTGGAGGTCCCCGTGCGCCCATCCCTCCTGGTGGAGAGAAGCGAGCGCGCTGGCGGCGGAGGCTGCTGCCTGGAGCGAGTGGAGTCGCGCGGCACGGAGGAGCGGATTGTGGCGGACGCCAGCGAAATCCTCCCACAGAGAGGGGCCATGCCACCACGGCGTGGCCATCCAGGAGCCGCCGTCCGGCAGACGCCCGGCGCCCAGCACCCTGCCTGCGGTCTCTCCGATGGCGTGAATCACCGCCGCCTCCCGTGCTGGCAGCACGGCCCCCTCGCCATCGGGGGCTGCGGCCTTCACCGCCACCGTGACTCCGTTGATCACCTGCACACGCCACACCTGCGCGCCACGCCGGTTGGTCACTTCCTCGGCGTTGATCAAGGGACCGAAGTGCTTTCGGAGAGCGTTCGTCAGGTCATTCTGCATTCCTGTCGTCCAATCGTTCTGCGCGGCTGATGGGAACTGTTACGGCTGCTCTGCCGTGGCAGCCGCTCCGGTGCTGCCGTTCGGGCGTGGCGGCGCCTTAAGAAGATGGCGGGTCACCCGGCCGAGGCGGGGTCTTGGCCTTGTACTCCTGGGCGGCTTGGCCGTAGACCTGCTGGCCCAGGGCGCGCAGCGTGGGGTCTGACGAGTCAGCCAGCTCGGCAGCGGCGTCCAGGACCTCTTCGAGCTCTTCGTCGCTGGCGCCTGGTGTGGCGGTCATGCTGTGGTTGGATCCTTCGCTTACGGTCGGTGAGGGAGCTGTCCGGACCAGGCGCGCACGGCCGGTCACGGGGTCGGCGTCGGGTGTCAGGCCCGGCACGGTCGTCCAGACCGACCGGCCATCGTCGCGCGCCGTCGAGACCGCGCGCGCCAGCTCGGGCGTGCCGGTCAGGAGGTCCGGGTCGCGTGCGGGGATCGCGGCGCGGACGGCGAGGATCCGCGTGGGGGGCGGCGCCACTCGGCTGCCGTCCCGGCATCGGAACTCCGTGGGGGAAACTTCCTGAAGAGCACGCCGATAGGGGTGTAGAGGCGCTTGAGTGCGCAGTGGGGCCAGGACAGGACGGCGGCCTGGCGGGCGCGACTGTTGTCCCATTCGAGCGCGATGACCTCGAACGGCAGGCGATGCCCGGCCTTCACCTGGTTGCGTACCCTTTCTGCGGCCTCGGCTCCCGCGGCGAACAGGGCGGTCTCGACCTCGACGGCGTGGGCCGCTGACGGCATGCGGTAGCGGGTCCACCAGGTCTGACCTGATGCCATGGCCTGACCGAGATTCGGGCAGGCGTGGGCGACCGCCGCCGCGTACCGCGTGAGGCCGACTTCGACGGGGTCTTGGGTTCGAATGTCGGGCAGGGGCGGTACCCCGGCAGCCGGGAGGCCTGCCGGGGTACCGCGGTGTGCTGCGTGATGCTCATCAGGAAGAGCCGCCGGAGGAACGGGGCGAGTACTGGAGGCCGTCCGGGTCCCGACGCAGCGTGGGCACACCGCTGTCATCGCCGTCCGGCTTCTGAGGCGAGCAGTCCCAGCTGGTTGCGATGTTCCCGGTGTAGCGGTAGGTGTCCAGCGTTCCCTGGTCGACGACTCCCTCAGCATCGGCGAACCAGATGTCCGGAAGTGCGCCGAACTGCTTCTCGTAGGCAGCGATCCAGTTCACCGGGCCCTCGCCGGCGAGTTCCACGTGCTGGATGGAAGCGCCGGCGTGCGTCCGGCAGAAGGCCTCGTACTGCTCGGGGTGGTCCAGCATCCGATGCCACGCGACATCGATGAAGCCGGAGAACATCGGCATCTCGCTGTTCGACGGCTGGCTGCGGGTGAGGTGGAAGAACCGGCCCAGCTCGGCCAGGGCCTCGTCCTCGGTGAAGGAAGGGCGTTCCATGAGTAGGGTCATTCGGGCGATATCTCCTAGATAGCGTTGTTGCGGTTGGTGCTCCCCTCCGCGCGTCGAGGACGTCACGGAAGGGCAGTACCGTCCGCTGCCGGTCGCATTTCTGCCGGCCGACGGCGGACGGAGCAGTTGCCGGGACAGAGGAGCGGTTCAGACGGGCCGTCTGGATGTGCTCCTGTGCCCCGGATGCGTGAACGGCGGCTCAGTGTGCGCCGGCCGCCATCGCGTGAGAACGGCTGGACGGCGAGTGGCGGTGCCCCCTCCGGGCCGGGAGCAGGGGCTCACCGGCCCGGAGGGGGGTGCAGGCCCGCACCGAAAGGGGGTGTGCGGGCCGGGCCGTCCCTCCTTGAAGGGGGTGAACAGGGAGGGACGGCGCTCTCCCGCCCGGTGCCGGCTGGGGCCGTTTGCGCCGGGACCGCTCCGGAGCCGGGGCGGGAAGCGACGAGGCTGAGTTCACCCGGAGGGGGTGGTCCGTCTCCAGGCCGAGGTCACGATGGACGGTGGGTTACCAGTGAGGCAGGGCGCGGGATACTCCCCGTCCCGGACGGCTGCGGCGGCGCGGATGTGCCATGCCATATACGGCTCCGCCTGTTCGGTCAGTTCGTCCTTGGTGAGCCAGAGATGGGAATGCGCTCCCGCTCCCAGTGCGATATCCGTGGTGTCCCGTTCGACGGGGCCGCCGTCGAACACGATGGTGACGCCGTCGTGCGCACTCCCGCTCTCGCTGGGCATTTCGTGCACGACGAGCATCTTTCCGGGCGTGATCGTCAGGCCGGTCATCGTCAGACACGTCTGCTGGCAAGCCTTGTGGAAAGGGTCGTGGGCGTCGACGGGGCCGCCAGGCAGCCCAAGCACCCGCCGATCGCCGAACTCCTGCTCCACCAGCAGGACACGGCGCTTATCAGAGCTGTAGATCAGAGCTTGTGTGTATATCTGCCGACCGGGAGAATCGGCGAATTCGTGCACGACGTTCACGGGTGATTCCCTTCGTTCCGTGGCTGCGCTGGATCGACGACATCGGAACCTTCAGGACCGAAAATTTTGGCCAACAACTCCTCCTCCCGGCCGAGAGGAGTCGAGGTGGCATGTCTCACGGCAACGTCGAGGGCAAGACGGTTCATGGCTCCCTCGAGGTAGCCCGGCTGCGCTGTACGTTCGCGGACGCTCCGGTGGATGCGCCGTCGTTTCCGGCTCAACAGCCGTACCGTCAGCGACTGGCCCTTGAGACACCACCACCGGTGGCAGGCGCCGAGCCAGGTACGAGCCCTCCTAAGCACAGCTCGCCACCACCCTCGGGTACGTCGACGTCAGCGGAACCGGACGGGCGACGAACTCGTAGATTGCTTCGGCGCCTTCGGCCACGCAGCTCACCAGTTCTCCGCGGCGCAGTCGCTCCAGCGTCCCGGAGCTGCCAGCCTCGGTGCTGATCCACTCGTGTAGGGCATCTGCGGCTAGCGGGTCTTGGTCTTCGAGGTCGATGGCGACCTGACCTGCACGGGCGACGAGCGTGCCCAAGGCCACCGCAGGGTCGTCGGTACACCAATCGCCAAGAGCCAGCAGACGAGATCCGTCGTTCTGCTTCCAGAAGTACGCCACGGATTCGATGCGGTAGAGGGCTCTCGCGTATGCCCCTTCGATGGGTCCCGAGGGGTTGGCTTTGACTTGGAACCAGACGGTCTTCCCGGTTCCGAAGTGTCGGGGATCGTTGAACCAGTCGAGGGTGCTGACGGCGCTCTTGAGCATCCACAAGCCTCGTCCGGAGGTAGCCGTCCAGTCGTCCGGCTCCTTGATCACCGGCAAGGTCGAGCAGGGGTCGGTCACGCGAACGAAGACCGCAGCGCCGACCTCCCGCAACTCCAGGACGCAGTGCCGATCGCCCGCGTGGCGCAGCACATTGGTGAGCAACTCGGACACCCCCAACACCACGTCGTTCCTGACGTGCTCGTCGAATCCCCATTCGTCGACGGCAACGGCGGCCTCGTGACGCCAGCGCTGGAGGTCCCGACCCTCCGGCAGTAACTGAATGTCCCAGCAGCGGAACGGCGTGCACCTCTGGATCGGTTCAGCTACGGCCATGGGGGTCCTCCGGCTGGGAGAGCAGGGTGCCGCCGACTCAGGGCGAAACGCCTGCTCACCCGAGACGTGAGGAGACGTCAACTCGCTTGAGCCAGCCGCCGCATGACCGAGAAGGCAGTACGGCAGCTTGATTCGTAGGCTGCCATGAGGGAACGTTGTCCGCAAGTGGCTGTACGCCAACTGTTGTTCGAAGCGAGATGGACTGAAGTCGGGAGGTTCCTGATGGAAGAGGTTCCCGAGGGCGGTAAGCTACCCGCGAAGGGAGGAGCTGCCATGACGGACGCACAGCCCAACCTCCACAGGAGGCGTCTCGGTCTACAGCTGAGGTCGCTACGCAAGGCAACCGGGATGTCGCTGGACGAGGCTGCCGAGAAGCTGGATCTTCCTGGCAAGCCGTCGCTCAGCCGCATTGAGAACGGCAAGCAGCGGGTGCAGCCGACGGCGATCTTCGGTTTCTTCGAGGTCTACGAGCTGGAGGACGAAGGGCGGCGTCAGTACATCAGGCAACTGGCGAAGCTCGCCGCCTCCGGCAAGCGGAGCAACCTCATCAACGAGTACCGACACGCCATCCCAGATCCCTTCGCCGAGTACCTCGACCTTGAGGAACTGGCAACCAAGAGCGAGACGTTCGCCTTCCTCATCCCCGGCCTCCTCCAGACGGAGGCGTACGCCCACGCCGTCGTCGAGAGCAGTCGCGGCTGGCAGCACCAGCGGGAGATCGCCAGCTTCGTCGAGCTACGCATGGCTCGGCAGAAGGTCCTGAGGAGACAGGAACCCCTCCATCTGTGGTGCATTCTTGAAGAGGCCGCGCTTATGCGGCGCGTTGGTGGGAATGCCCTCATGAAGGAGCAACTACAGCATCTACTCAACGTGACCGAGGAGCTCGGTCACGTTCATGTTCAGGTGCTGCTCTTTGATCACGGGGCCCACACTGGGATGGATGGGAGCTTCCATCTCCTACACTTCCCAGCGGGCCCACCCGTCGCTGTGGTCGAGCCGATGACAACCTCTCTCTACCTGGAGGAAGACAAGCACTTGGCGCGCTACGAGACGGGGTTCAACCACCTGCGGGGCGAAGCCCTTCCCGCCAAGGCGGCTCGGGACTACATCAACAGAGTGATCAAGGAACGCTACACATGATCAAGAAGGTCGACCTCACCAACGCGGTCTGGGCCAAGAGCGCCCGAAGCAACGGCGGCACCAACTGCTTGGAGGTCGCATTTGTCGACGGAGTCGTCGCCCTGCGTGACTCCAAGGACGTCGGTGACCCCAATGCCACGGTGCTGTTCATCTCGGAAGACGACTACCGCGCCTACATCGGAGGAGTCCAGGACGGTCAGAGGGACCTCCTGCCCTGACCTTGACGACGAGGCGTCCCCGTAGCCCTCTGCCAGGCACTCCCGGCAGAGGGCTGCCCATGTCCGGCCGGCGCTCGCTGCGACCGACCGGCAGGCGCACGATGAGGCATAGTCGGAGGGCGGTACCGGGTACCCGTTACCGCTCCTGAGGAGCCAGAGAAGGGACCGCGCTCGTCCCGGGCAGAGGAGAGTGGATGCCACAGGACAGCCCGCGGGGAACATATCTTCAAGTCGCCGAGTCCATCCGCACGCGGATCGTCGAAGATCCTCATCTCGTTGACCTCCCGCCGGTCAGCAGGTTGATGGAAGACCACGGGGTATCGCGGAGCTTGGTTACGCGTGCGCTGAAGAGCCTCCAGCGCGACGGCGTCGTCACATCCATTCAGGGCGCCGGCTGGCGCGTTGTCCGAAGCGAAGACGACGCGCGCCCCTTGGTGGACCGCATCCGTGCGGTCTTCGCTGAGGACTCCCTGGGGATCGGAGATACCTTCCCCAGCGAGGCGCAGCTGTGTGCGCGATTCGGACGCTCGCGCACGGCCATCCGCTCAGCCCTTGCCGAGCTTGAGGGTACCGGGCTGCTTGAGCGGGTCCCCGGAAAGCCGCGAACTGTGCGCGTCGTGCCCGAGGAGCAGACCGGCCCGTAGCCTTGAGCGGCATGGGACTCACCGCCTCGGCGTGTCCGCTGGCCGAATCACTGCTTGCCGAAGCGCTCCCCGGGCCGCTGGGCTCATTGCCTTGGCGTGGCGGAGCGGGCCTGCACTCTCGCTCCCGTCCGCGGCGAGGATGTCGATCTGGCCGCGACTCGACCGGCAACGAAGCTGGCGCGCGCCTCCGCCAGCAGCGGCTCGGAGCACACCCGAACCACCGCAAGTACGTTCTTCCTGACCGCCGATTCGGGTGGGGGTGCGGGGTACCCGGTCAGCGGAGGATGGCGAGCTGGTGCGGCGGCGGCGTTGGGGAGCTGACGTACCCGGCCGCGTACAGCCGCCGCCAGATCAACGCCTCTCCCTTGGGAGTGACGTAGGTGGTCGAGCGGGCCTGCGGAGGCCGGTCAGGATGGGTCTCGATGACGAAGGTCTTCAGCTCGAAGTGCCCTCTGCGGACGTGGTCTGCGTACGGCTCGTTCTTACGGGTCCCGGAAGGTATGAGCAGCCCCTCGGCGTAGAGGAACTGCCGTAGCGCTCGCTCCTGGATGCCGAACCGCTTGGCGACGGAACCCACCAGAGCCAGCCCGGCAGCGTCGAGGGTCTGCCGGGCTCGGGCTGCGTCCGGGGCAAGTTCGGCGGCGCGCTGCTCTGCGGCGTCGGCGCGGTCTCGTTCGGTCTTCGCGATCTCGATCGCGCGGGCGGTCAGCTGGGTCTGCCGCTCCAGCTCGGCCAGCGGGTCGCCCAGCGCTGGGGCTGCCTCGTATCGGCCCGTCCGGCGGATGGAGGGGATGACCTCCTCGGCGATCCAGTCCTGGAAGCGCTCGGCGGCCGACAGGTTGCTGCGCATCACCAGCCGGTACACGCCTGACTCCGAGACGATCTTCCGGTTAGGGTTACCCGGGGTTCCGTCAGGAATCGTGACGGAACTCTTCATCCGGTCCGGGAGCTGGCCCACGGCCATCCGGCCGTTGGCGTACCCAAGGATGTCAGTCACGTCGGAGGCGACGAACCAGGGTTCATCGTCGATGAGGAGCGTGCGCACCCGCGCGCCGTCGAAGCTGAACGGGATCATGTTGGTCATGGCGATCACGTCCCTTGGTCGTAGTGGACAGCGGCGGGTGTTTCAGATGGGCCGGCCATCTGCTGCTGAGCCCGTCGAGGCTGGGTCGGCACGCCTGATGCGGGGCCGGAACAGTCGCTTGCCGCGTTCGTGCACGGTGACCGAGAAGATCACCTGATGAGCGGCCGGTCCTCCGAGGAACGCCTGGTTGGTGATGAGGAGCTGGTTGTCGTGGAAGGCGACGCCACCGAGGAGGTCGAAGGGGACCTGCGGCTCCTCGTTGTCCTGGGAGGCGGCCGGCAGGCGGGTGATCTCCCGGCCGTCGCGGCTGAGTACGAGCAGCGTGCTGGCGACGGCGAGTGCGACGTAGACGGTGCCGCTGCGGCTGACGGCGAACCCGTCCGGGGTCTCGCCAGGGCCGCCTTCCCAGAACAGGCGCCGCTGTCCGGGCCGGCCGTCACGCCCGATGTCCAGGGTGTACAGACGTCCTCGGGCGTTCGCGAGCTCGTCGGGGTCCTGGAGGTCGTGGGCGGACTCGGCGAGCAGCAGGGTGCGGCCGTGGTCGAGGAAGCGGACGGTGTTGGGGCCGAACAGCGAGTCCATGTCGGAGGCGGTGTACCAGACTTCTCCGGTGCCGCCGCCGGGAGGCACACGCCAGATCAGGGCCTGGGTGAGGTCGCCGATGTACAGGTTGCCGTCGGGGTCGAACGCGAGGTTGATCGGCGCGGCCGGCCGGTCGGCCGTCGCGGCGGAGCATCCGGCGTCTCGAGCGTCGCCTTCGCACAGCGGTACGTCGGGGAGTTCCGCGTACGTCGTCTGCTCGCCGGTGCGGGGGTCGAGGGTGATGACCCGCGACGGCGACTGGTCGACGGCGTAGAGAATGCCGTCATGGTCGAGCGCCAGACCTGATATCCCTTGAACGGGGTGGATTTGACCTTTCACCGTGAAGTCGGCGGTGATGTCGCCGTGGCGGTTGTAGGCGTAGATGTGTGAGGCGACGTCGGGTTGGTTGGTGATGTCGCGGTGCGTTGCGACATAGATGGTGTCTCGATCGACCGCGATTCCGAGGGGGTGCCCAGGGAAGGGCACCTCAGCCCAGACCTCGACCTGGAACGCGGGATGGTGCGGAGAGCAGTGCATGAGATTCTCCTGTGATTCTCAGGCCCGTTGCCGTGTCCGAGCGAGATCAGGTTGTCCAGTAGAGGATCTCGGCCCGGCCCCAAGTGATCGTGACCGGTTCCACATCGCCCGGTAGAAGAACCTCACAGACGAGACGGTCGTCCCGAGAACCACCGATGTGGGCTGGCCAGTTGTGAACGAAGTGGCCGTCCCCGCCAGAGTGCACAGGCGAGCTGATAGGCATCCGTGCGCCCTGGTGCCATCCGTCGTCGTCGCGGTAGTTGTGGCCAAAGCGCATCTGGATCTCCTGGCCTTCGGTCATCCCAGCAACTCGGATAGCAAAGGCTCCGGTGTAAGAGGCCGGTCCGTGGAGGACCGTCTGCTCGGGGTGCTTTTCTTGCCACTCGCCTTCTCGATAGACTCGGTCGAAGGTGAGGGTGTGCCACGCGCCTGGCCGAATGGTCTGCACGTGTTGGGCAGTAGTGCTGTAAATAGCCCGCTCGGGCATATCCTCTTCCTCCTCGTTCGGATTCCAACTTGAGGGGTGCTTGAGCCGTTCGATGACGCGGCGTCGGATATCACGCATGGAGACACCGGGTCCGCGGGGATCGATCTTGCCGGGCTGCCACTCCAGGTGACCGATCACGCTGGTGTCGCCGTCCCGGCCCCAGTGGTGAGCGCGGCAGAGGGCTGCGGAAGCGCGGACAATGGCCTCGACCTGCTCGGGAGGCCAGGGGTCCCTGTTGTCCCCGAGGTTGACGCATTCGAAGCCATAGAAATGGCGGTTGCCGTCGGTATCGGCCTCGTTGTCCGCAGGGAGTTCGCGTTCGGCGATGACTGCGGCGAGCACGTCACCATCGCCGGCTCCCGCGTGATTGGCTCGGCCGTGGCCCACCATGTGGACAGTGCCGTCCTTCGCTATGACGCCATGGCACAGCGGGCCCGGCAGGTCGGAGCGGCCTTCATAGCAGAGTTCGACGGAGGCGCCGGTGCCGGTGGTAACCGTGTGATGGATCATCACCCCGTGAACCGGGCCCCAGGACCCGACGTGATTGCGGTTATGGGTGCGCCAATTCCTGAACTCGACCACCCGCACGCCCTCGTCTCGGAGAGCGTTGATAAGCCGGTCAGTGGAAAGTGGTTCAGCCATAGTGCTTACTCTCCCGGGAGGGCCTGTAGATTGCGGACTTTACCGATGAACGGCGCGGGATTCTGGGTGGCGAAGGATTCCTCTTTCTCTACGAAGAAATAGGGGCCTCGGTACTGCGTGTCGTCGGTGGTGACGACGTACTCTGTGCCTCCGGCCAGGGTCCTCGTGAATGAGATCGATTCGGGTGTCACGGCGAGTTCATAGGTGTTCCAGAATCCGGCTGCTACGGCAGGGCTGCTGGTGTCCTCTGCGAGCGTGGTGAGAGTGGAGGTTTCGGATTCCCATTTCCCTATGCCGATAGCGCCGCTGGCGCGCTGCCATACCCGGTACATGCCCTGCGGGCCTTCCGGGAATCCAGCAGGGTTCAGGTCCGGGTTATCCGGCGGCCAGGCGTAGGGGTCGTCGTCGGATTCCGCTCCGAACAGCAGGCCCATCTTGTTGCGGGTTACCGGGTTCACCTCTTTGAACATCAGGTCGAATCTGATCCGGTAATTCTGCGGGTCCGGAAGTGGGCAGGCGCGGCCGATGAGGATCGCAGGACGGCCTTGGCTGTTGCCCCATTCGCCGGGGATGACCAGGCCAGGGCCGTCCTCGTGGAGCGGCGGGGTCGCAGGGGTGCCTTCGGTGTAGCCGCGGACGTTCGTGCCGAGGATGGCGCGGGCGTCGGTCGCGAAGGTGAGCTGGCCGGCAGCCATCCGACGGTGTGTCCAGGGGTCCTCGCCGCGGCGGTAGTCATGGCGCTCGGGGCCGCGGTAGTAGACCGGGTCCAGGCTGAAGCCGCCGCGGATGCCGAGCTGGTTCACGCGCGCGCGGTGGCTGTGGCGGGTGGCGCCCCACATCAGGACCTGGATTCCGGCGTCCCGGTACGCGGCGAACACTTCGTCGGCGTAGTAGCGGTCGAGGATCATCCATTGCGCACCGGATGCGGCCACGTCCTCCACCGGCCAGGGAAGTGCCGTTTCGCCCCAGATGGTGGGGCGCGGTGAGGCCAGTCCGGCGGTCAGCCCGGCATTGACGATCGTCGAGACGTTGATCAGCTCGGAGGCGGTGATGATGGCCCAGTCCTGAGCGCATATCTGGAGCACGCCGCGGATCGCCGCGGCGACGTTCGCGGCCTCGGAGGTCTCCGGAGCCGGGTTAATGCCGACGTGACAGTCCAGCAGTGCCACGGACTTCCCGCCCAGCCGTTGAAGGAAGGCCGGGAGCAGCATCATGTGGTAGTTCGGGGCCAGCCAGCCGTACCAGCCACCGCGTCGAGCACCGCGTTCGGAGGTGCTTACGTACGGGTCGTCCGAGCTGCCGGCGTAGACGTAGGCGGAGGCGATGGTGTCGGAGTCCAGCAGCAGCGCGGGAGCGGACTCGTAGATCGAGCACCGCCCGGAGCGAAGGATGGTGGTGTCGCCTTCCAGGATCACGCCGATGCCGTCTGCACTGGCGCAGACTGGCACCCCGGTGATGTCGATCTGGTGGGCGATGCAGTAGTCGACGCCCTGAGGGGAGTTGCCGGGGTTGTGGTATCCGGCCAGGCGATCAGCGCCGACCACATCCGGCGCGGGCGGCAGGGCAGCAATCGTCCGTACACAGGCGGCAGGGTCGCTACCACCGTCGCCGATGACCGCAAGGCCGCCGCTGGGCCCGAACGTTATCCCGCCGCCGGGTTCCAGCCGGGCCTGAAGCCGAGCGGTTCCTTCATCCCAGACGAGCCCGGGACCGGTGTGCTCCCCGACGCTCGCGGCGACGCCTTCGGTGCCGGTATGGCCCTCGTGGTTGACGCCCACGGTCCACGGGTTCAGCACCGAGCCGTTGCCGTCCCTGACCAGGGGCGGTTCGACCTCCAGGTTGCAGAAGCACCCCTGGGCACAACCGCATCTCGCCATCGGTCAGACCTCCTGTTCGTCGCAAGGGCCATCGGCGCAGCGCTGGCCGGTCTCCCGGCTCTCCCACCACGCCTGGCCAAATTGGTCATGCGTCACCCGCCACCAGCGGCCGCCCAGGCGCACGGTCATCACTGCCGCCATGGCGCCATCGCCGAGTGCGGCGCGGCCGAGCGCACGCTGCGCCGCGACGGCGGCGCGCTGAGGGCGTTGTCCGGCGCGTTGTCCGGGGGCGGCGGGCATGTCAGATCCCTTCCGGCAGCGCGGCGGTCGGCACGAGGGTCACCGCGACTTCTTCGCCGGCCGCCCCCCAGCCGACCTCGACGTCCGAGAGGGTGAAGGCGGCGGTGGTCTCCATGCAGAAGCCCTCGGTTGTAAGGTCCAGCCGTTCTCCGGCGACGAGTTGGTGGATCGACAGCGGCGCGGTGGGGGCGAGGCGGGAGCCGGTCGGTACCGAGACCACGAGCGGCGCCGGGTACCGGCCGCGCAGGGCTTCGCGCGCCATCTGCTCCAGCTCGGCCTCGCCGGCGTCGGTGGCGGAGGCAACCAGCCAGTCCAGCCGTCCGTACGGCGTGCCGATCTCGCCGGTGCCGGCGGTGGCGCCGTCGGAGATGTCGTTCGAGCGCTGGCTGGTGGCCCAGGCGTACGTCGCGGCCGCGGAGCCGTCCTTGATCACTTCGATGTCGCCGATGACGTGGTCGAGGGTGAGCCGGGTCTGTGCGCGGTCGCTCTCTCGCTTGGAGAAGCGCAGCAGGAGCGACCGGCCGCTGGTGGTGAACTCCAGTCCCCGCAGCGCGAGCTCGTGAAGAACGTCCAGGACGCTCGCGCTCCAGACCGCCGCGTTCGAGCTGCCGTCCTTCTCGAAGCGCGCGGTCGGTCCGTCATTGCGCACGATGTGCCGCAGCAGGTTCGGGTAGTCGGGAGGGTCGGAGAACGGGGAGGTGAGGTTGGCCTCGATGATGTGCTGGGCGATCCACTGCACCGGGCCGCGCCGGCGGCCTGCGGCGTCCGGCGTGTCGGTGACATAGCGCAGCAGCCAGGTGTTCTGGCAGCGCGCCAGCCAGCCGAGCATGTCCTGGGCTTCGATGACGAAGGAGCTGCGGGTCTCCCGCGGCTGCCGGGCGATCGGCCCCTGCCAGACCAGATCCAGATCCCGGTACAAGGACAGCTCATGCACCCAGGGCTCGACCTGGCCGAGTTGGGCGCAGCATTCGGCCGCGCCGGCCTTGGCGATCGTGACCTGCGCTTCCGAGATGTCGTTGACCGTTCGGGACCAGGAGAGCTCGGTGAGCGCGTCGACGGACGGTGAGACGAACGGACGGCTGCCGCCGCGCCAGTGGATGATCGCCCGGTACTCCTGCGGGCTTCCCAGGACCGGCATCAGTGCCTCACCCCATGTCCGATCGCGGGATGAGCTGGACGCGGGCGCGCGCGTCGGGGGCGACCGTGTCGGCCATAGCCATGACCTCCACGCACAGCCCGGACGGGCAGGGGAAGACCGGCCAGGTGAACGAGGTGCCTTGCGGGCCGTAGAGGGTGGGGGTGTCGGTGGCGGTGCCGACTTGAGAGGGGCATTCGACGACGGCGCGTTGCAGGCGGCCGTCTACCGTCAGGATCGAGCGGGCCGGCAGGTAGGGGATGGTGATGTGCCAGCACGCCTGGCAGGGGTCGGACACGTCGAAGCAGTCGATGCCCTGCGGGTTGGCCCAGCCGCGCAGCACCAGACGTCGGATCGCGCTGGTGCCGGTCATGACCTCGATCAACGGCACGGTCTCCAGCCATTGCGGCTGGTCGAGTACGCCCAGGGACACCACTTGCGCGCGGAAGGTGGCGACGCCGGTCGGATAGCACGCGTCGACCGGCACCGGCGGACGCGGCGGCAGCGCAGGCGGCGGGCAGTCCGGGTCCTGCGTGCAGGGAGGCGGGTCCTGGCAGTAGTCATGCACCGTGTCCGGGTCGAGATCGACCACCAGGCCCTCGCCGAGATCCACCCAGTCCGCGGAGGCGGCCAGCGGCTCACGGAAGATGAACGGACGTCCGGCGGCAAGGGCGAACGTCACGGTCGCGATCAGCCCGCCGCCAGTCAGGCGTAGGGTCGCGGTGACCTGCGGGCCGTCCAGCAACCCGACGTCATACAGATGCCGCAGCTCCGAGGTGCCGTCGATGGGGCAGGAGGCGAACACGCACATCTCGTCCCCTGCGCACGCCGTGCAGGCGCTGCCGCGCAGCGCGCTGGCCAGCCACTCCAGCCCGTAGGACAGCGCGGCGGGATCGGCGGCGACCAGGAGAACGGTGTAAGCGATCTCGCGATGTGTCCGTCGGAGAACCCCGAGGGCGGCGCCGTCGCCGACCAGCTGGGAGGGGGTGCGTTCGATCGGGTTGGTGTCGAAGCCGGCCACCGTCTGGCCGAGCACGCCGAGGAAGCCGCTGGACTCCCGGATAGCGGGGTCGAACCAGGGGGCAGGGTCCTGCCGGAGATCCCAGTACGGCATGTCGCCGACCGCAGCCGGGACCTCGGGGCATGGCTCGCAGGTGATCGGAATGCCGCTGGCGGTCGCATAGGCATGGGCTCGAGCGGAATTGATGACCTCGGTGCCGGCTAGGTCCATGTAGTCCACCAGCACGTCACACCCCTGCGGCGCGGGCGATCTGTCCCTGAAGGTGCTGCGCGAGCACCATCGGGTCGGTCATGTTCGATCGCAGGTGCCAGTGGTTGGTGATCGTCGTGGGTCCGCCCACGCCTTGTCTGGCCAGAAGCTCCAGCAGACCGGACTGCTCGGCCAGTTCGAAGGCGCGGCGGGGCCGGGTGAGAGGGATGACGACCTCGGGACCGGCCTCGCCGATCAGCGCCCGGGTGGGCGCGGTGACGATCGCGCCGGCCGCGAGACCAGGGATGAAGTCCAGCGCTCCCGAGACGGCCCCGGAGAACGCGTCAGCGAGCTGGCCTCCGATGTCCCCGATGGCGTCGAGGATCATCCCGGGCAGTTGACCGAACTCGGACACGATGTCCCCAATGAGTTCGCCGACTCCGTTGAGAACCGTGCCAGCGGCACCGGTGAAGACACCTGCGATGCGTGAGCCGACGTTCCCGATCTCATCCATGACGCCAGGGACCAGGCCGGCGAACCGGGAGATGATGTCCGCGACGAACCCGGCGACCGCACCGAGAACCATCCCGGGCAGTCCGAGGAACAGCCCGACAATGGCGGTGATCAGGTCAGGGATGATCGAGTTCCCGACCAACGTGTTATAGAGACGCTGGAAGAAACCGATGACCGATTCCACGAAGCTCGCGATCGGTTCCAGCAGACTGGTGATAGCCGACAGCAGACCGCCGAGAGCAGCGATGATCCCTTCAAGGATCGGGACAACGACGGATGTGCGCAGCCAACCCATGATCGCCGCCGTGACCTGAAGGATCGGGTTGATCAGCGCGACGACGATCTGCACCAGCGGCGTGATGGTCTCGACCAGCAGCGTGACCAGCGACGCCAGTTGCGGCAGAACCGGAATCAGCGGGTTGATCGCGACCAGCAGGAGCTGCGTCAGGGTCGGGATCAGCGGGAGGAGAGCGACCAGCAGCTCGCCCAGCGCCGGGATCAACTCCTCCGCGATCGGCGGCAGAACCGCAAGAATCAGCGGCAGCAGCTCCCCGAATGCCACGGCGAGCTGCTCGCCGAGCATCTCCGCGACCGGCCCCAGCGCGACGGCGAGGTTGTCGAACGCCTCCGCAAGAACCGGGATCACCGGCTGCAAGCTGTCGGTCAGGACGCCGATCAGCGGTTCCAGCAGCGTGATCGCCAGCAGCAGCGCGTCCGCGAGGACACCGCCGAACACCCCGGCCAGCTCGCCTACCAGGGGCAGCAGCGGCGACAACGCCGTCAAAGCGGCGCCGATGGCCTCGCCCAGCGGCTCCAGCGCTGGCCCCAGCGCATCCAGCGCCAGTGCGAGCCCTTCCGCGACCGGCGTCAGTGCCTGGAGTACCGGCCCGAGCGCCCCGCCGAGCTCGGCGATGAGCCCTTGCAGCGCCGGGCCGATGGCCTGGAAGACCGGGACCAGCGCCGGGGCCAGCGTGCCGACCTGGCGTACCAGCTCGGTGAAGATCGGGCCGAGCGCCTGCCCGACCGCGTTCAGCCCCTGGAAGAGGCCGATGAGCGCCTGCGATCCCTCGGTGCTGTTGAAGAACGCGGCCAGATGGCCGGTCAGGCTCCCCAGAACACCGAGCAGATCACCCCCTGTCGCCCCTGCCGCTTGGAAGACGCTCCGCAGAATGGAGCCGACATTTTGAAGAATCGTTCCTGCGGCTGAGAAGACATCAAGCGCTCCTCGAACCCATGCGATGGCCTGGTCACCGCTCGCGGCCGCATTGAGAAAATTCGCGAGGCGCGTATTCAGGCCGACAATGGCGTCTTGCGCATCCTGGCCGAACTCCTCCGCGATGACCTGCCCCAGGCGGAGAAAACCCTCAACAACTGGGGCGATCGAGTCAGCCAGGCCGCGAGTGGCCTGCTGCGCGCCGCTGACGATCCCCTGGATCGCATCGACGCCCTGAGCGGTGGTCAGGAAGTCCGAGACGTTCCGTGCCGCCAGGCCGAAGCTGCCGGAAATCGACGACAGCTGGGCTTCCAGCGGACCGCCCAGCGCGGCGGCGAGCTCGGTGATCTCGCCTTCGAGCTGGCTGAAGAAGGCGTCCTGAACGCTGTTGCGCAGGCCCTCGAAGGCAGGGCGCAGCGCCCGGACTTCTCGGGCGGCGCTCTGGGCGGCGGGCGAAAGCTGTTCAAGGGATTGGGTGAACTCTTCGGAGGTGCCGGTCAGGGCGGCGGAGAAGGCGTCCGAGACCCCGGACAGAGCCAGTTGCAGCGCCGCGAACGCGGCCACCGAACCGCCGAGGACGGCGGGGAAGGCGGCCAGGATACCGGCTGCCGGGGCGAGCGCGGCGGTGAACTGCACCAGCGCCGCGGCACTGGCCGCGGCCTGGGCCACCAGGATCGACAGCCCCAGGCCGCGAGTGAGCAGAGAGCCGACGTTGCCCGCAGTGCTGCCCAGCGCTGACAGCGAGCGGGTCAGGGAGTCCGCATCCGCGGTCACCGGAACCGTGACCGACGGCGGACGGTGCGCCCGGATCGCGGCGTCGAACCCGGTCAGGTCCGGGGTGACGCGGACGCTCAGCGGCGGCAACCGGTTCAGGCCGCGCTGGAGATCCAGCCAGAACTGTGCGGGTGAGTCCGGGGTGACCTGGACACTCGCCGACAGACCTGCGAGAGCACCGTCGATGGAGCTGCGCAGCGCCGCGGTGTCGGCCTGGACATCGACCGTCGCGGTGATCCCGTCCAGGGCCGTCTCGATTGACTGCCGCAGCCCAGCCGTGTCCGCCTGGACACCGACCGTTGCGCTCAGTCGGTCGAGCGAGTCCTGGATGTCGTCAGCGATCTGACGACCGGCCCGCTCACCAGTGGTCCGCAGCGCGCGGCGGATGGACGTATCCAGCGCTCTGCCGGCATCCCGCCCAGCGCTGGACAGCTCAGTCCGCAGCTCCGCGCGGAACTGCGAGGTGTCGGCGACAACGAGGACCGAGGCGCGCCCGTACGGCGGTGTGGACACCTGGCGCACCTCCGGGCAGCGCGCGCCCCGAGAAAGACGGGGGCGTGTGCCCGGCCCACCAGCCAGCGGCTACGGCCGGGAGGGTAGACGCGTGTACGGGGGCGTCAGCGGGCCTTCGACGCCGCCCCGTTCGGAGGCGCTGGCCTGCCGAGCCAGTACCTCCGAACGGGCGGGGCGTGCGCCAGCGCCCAGTAGCAGGATGCGAGCTACAGGCGCCGGATGCGCGGACGGAACAGACGTCTGCCGCGTTCGTGCACGGGAATGGCGAGGACCGCATGATGTGCGGATGGTCCGCCGAAGTAGGCCTGATTGGTTACCAGGATCTTCTTGCCGAGGAAGGAAACACTGGCGGGAAGATCATAGGGAACATCCAGGCGATCGTTCTCGGCAGGGGTGGCGGGGATGCGAGTGATCTCCCGCCCTTCTGGACTAAGAACGAGTATGGCGTTGGCTAGAGCCAGCGCGACATAGATCTTTCCAGAACACCCGATTGCAAAGCCATCGGGTGTCTCCCCAATATCCCCTTCCCAGAATATTTCGCGGCGCCCAGGATGCCCGTCACGACGTATCTCCAGAGTGTAGAGAAGTCCGTGAGCATTGGGGATCTCGCTGGGATCGCGGAGTTCGTGGGCGGACTGCGCAAACAGCAGTGTGCGTCCGTGGTCGAGGAAGCGGATGCCGTTGGGGCCGAACAACGAACGCAGATCTGGTGCGGTGTACCACGCCTCAGCAGAACCGCCGCCAGGAGCTACACGCCAGATCATGCCCTGGGTAAGGTTTGTGACATACAGAGTGCCGTCAGGGGCGAAGACGAGATCGTCCGGAACGGGCGGCTCATTGGCGGGGGTATCGGCGCTACCTCCGCTCGGGAGTTCGCTAGGACCAGGGGGAACCCCGGGAAGTTCAGCGTAGACGGACTGTTTCCGGGTTCGAGGGTCCAGGGTAAGTATCCGTGAGGGTGCCCGATCGAGGATATACACGATGCCGTCGTGATCTACTGCCAGCCCGAGAATGCCCTGGCCAGTCGGGTTCTGCCCCTCAATGGTGAAGTCGGCAGTGATCTCACCGCGGCGATTGTAGGCGTAGAGGTGAGAGGGGACGTTGGGAAGACCTGAGGAGTCCTGGTGCGTTCCCACATAGACAACGTTGCGATGGATGGCGATCCCTTCCGGGTGACCCGGGAAAGGGACGTGACCGAAAACGTCGGTGCGGAATGAGGGGTGTCGCCGGAGGAAGGGGGACATGCGGACCTCTTGGGCGTCGTTGCTGATCATTGATGCCCGGCCCACCAGCCAGCGGCTACCCGCGTAAAGGGTAGGCGCGTGTACGGGGGTGTCAGCCGTCCGCGAAGTCCTCGTGCTCGGCGAGAGCGGCGAGTTCGGCGGCCTGCTGTGCCAGGTCAGCGTCGCTGAATCCGGGCGGACGCGCGCCGGCCCGGATCATCTCCGGCGGCGGTGTGAAGACCCGCTGCTCCAGCCGCACGAGATCCTTCTCATCCCGGCATGCCGCACGCAGCCACGCCAGCACGGCCGCGCAGATGCGATGCGCCGGCGCGCCCGCCGGGTCGAACCCGTGTGTCACGGTCCACGCTGCGAAGTCGCGCCAGCGGGACTGCGCGGTGGCACACAACCGGATCGCCGCCCACCACGGCATCCCGTAGATCTCCTCGGCCAGACCAGTAGCGATCCGCCAAGTCGTCCGCCAGCTGATCGGACCGAGCGGGTCACGAAGCTCGGACATCCACACCCCCCGGCATTCAGCGGCCAGCAGGCCGGGAACGATCTCGGGCCACTGGCCGGCGGCGGCGATCCCGGCCAGCACACTGCCGTCGTCAGGGAGATCGAGCGCGTACTCGACGCCGTCGACCGTGAACCACAGGCGCCCCGCACCGGCAGGGCCGAACCTCATGCCCGCGCGCGCGGCGGGGTGCGCGTTCCCTTGCCCTTCTTCCGGACCGCGTTCTTGGCCGCCGTCGCCTGCCGCTTCGGTTCCGGCTCGGCCAAGCCCATCTCCTCGCGCTGTGCCCGGAGGTCGGGCTCGTAGTGCTCGCTGACGAGGTTGAGCAGGTGAAGGACGTATCGCAGGGTGACGCGGCGGTTGCCCAGGTCGAGCACCTTCGCCAGCAGCTGGTCCGCATCCTCTGGTGTGAACAGGCTCTGGAGGATCTGATGGACCGCCTCGCGCTGAGCGGCCGGGTCGCTCGCACGTTCCTGGAGCTCCGCCAGGATCAGGCCGACGCTGTCCTTCGGGCAGTGCGCCTGGTACACCTCCCCGTCGATCCGGACGGGAACGGGAGGTAGATCGTCCGGGGCATAGCCAGCATCGGCATCGATGACGAAGTCGGTAGGCACAGCTCTTCCCCCTTGTTCGGGAGCCCGGCCCACCAGCCAGCGGCTTGCGCGCGGGAGGGTAGAGGCGTGTACGCCGCGGCGCGCTGGATGGCTGCGGTGGAGAGCCGTGCGCTCGAGCGGCCAAGCAGCAGTGAGGCATCCCGTCGACGCTGGCTCACCACCACTTCTTGGCACTCTGTTGCAACTCCCGGCGGCCCCCAAGGCGTATAAGCATGTTGACAACCGGTTTTCAAAACTCTTAAAATGGGAGCTGTCGGCTTGGTTGCTTGTCCAAACCGTCCACCGAGCGAGCGAGATTCACGTTGATCACCAAGTGGCCGTCCGAATGGCGTCGCGCACGCCCCTCCGGGAACGTTTCAATCTGATTCAAGGAAGTGGTCATGACTATCTCGGGAAACCCCGAGGAAGAGTACGCCGGGCCGGAAGAGGAGGTGCTGTCCCTCGTCTCGCTGGGCCTGTCTTATGCGGCGATTGCCGAACATTTTCGCAGGCAGCATGGAGTTGTCGTCCCCTCGGAACGTATCGCTGCCATGGCGAGCAGCGCCGACCCGGAGATGTCAGAATGGTTGCAGCGGCCACTGGACTCTGTCTATGTGGTGATGTGGGTCGATGCCATCCGGCTCAAAATTCGAGGGACTGAGATGGCGAACAGGCCGGTATATGTCGTCTTTGCGATCGACGTCAACGGGCGCAGGGACATTCTCGGCCTGTGGGTTGGTGACGGCAGAGCGGAGAGCGCCCGATTCTGGCTACGGGTCCTTACCGAGGTTCAGAACCGTGGGGTTTCTGATGTTCTCCTCTTGGCTTGTGACGGTCTGCCTGGGCTGCCGCAGGTTGTGAACACTGTCTGGCCAGAGGCGCTGGTCCAGCGCTGCATAGTCCACTTGGTGCGTCGAAGCTGGGAGCTGGCGGGAAAGCAGCGGCACTGGGCGAAAGTGGGGCCAGCCCTGAGAAGAGTTTTTAATGCTCCGACGATGATGCGCGCTATGGATGCGCTGGAGGAATTTGAAGATGAGTGGGGCGAAAGATTCCCGGCCATCGTCAAACTGTGGCGCAAGGATTGGGCGGACATCAGTCCGTTCCTGGAGCTTCCCTTTCACGTGCGTCGCATCGTGAGTTCGACGAATCCGGTCGAATCGCTTAACGCCAAAATCAGGAAAGTCTCCAATGTGCGGATCTATTTTCCCGATGAGGCATCAGCATTGCGAACGCTGTATCTCGCCATGGTCAAGTATTGGAGCCCTCGTTCCATGCGGGAATGGCCTGAGGCGCTGAACGTCTTCCACACCTATTTCCCCGGGCGTCTCTTTCTGGACGCAGACTGAGGGGCGTGGTGTAGGCGTGTAATCGTGCTTCCCGGGAGACCCCCCCGCACAGCGCCCCTCGGGGGACCGGCCGACTGCGGTCGGTGTAGACGGTCTCGGCTGGGGCGCCGACGCGGGTTCGCCCATGGTGCCCGTCTGGAACCGCCGGGGGTCGAGCGGCTCCCTCCGTAGCCGTCATCCGACAGCAGCGGAGGGCGCCGCTACGCTGAACGACCTGATGAACTTGCAAGGGAGGAGCACCGTCGTGAGTCGGCCCCTTCTCTACCTTGACGTGGACGGCCCGCTGAATCCGTACGCTGCGAAGCCGGAGCGTCGCCCAGAGGGCTATACGACACACCGGGTGAGGCCCGAGAGCTGGATCGCCCAGCACCCGGGAAAGCCCCGGGTGTACATCAAGCCACTTCGGATCTGGCTCAACCCCAGCCACGGCCGACAACTTCTGCAACTGGCCGAGGTATACGACCTGATCTGGGCGACCACTTGGGGCGACGAGGCGAACACGTTCATCTCTCCGGTCCTCGGGCTGCCCGAGCTGCCGGTTGTGGACTGGCCCACGATGCATGACGCGGGGCCAGACGGGACGTTCTGGAAGACGCGCCACCTTGTCGCGCACGCGGCTTTACCGACTGCTAGGGCGTTCGCTTCGATGCCGAGGTGCGCAGATGCGTCGCGGGCATGTGCGGGATGGGGACCGTCATTCAGTCTGGCGGGCCGGTTCTCGCTGTTCCGTACACGGTTCTGACGAATTTGGAGTCGGCAGGGGAATTTGTTCACTGCAGGGCATGTAAAACAAGAAGGTATTCTAGGATCGGCAGCGAGAAGGGCACGTTACCTGAGACGACGAGTAAGCAAGAGTGAGCCGCGAGCGGGTCTTCACGACCCACTCCCACCACTCACGCCAAGTGCATCTCGCAAATCAGGAATCGCCGCAATCTCCTCCTCGATCTGCGGCGCCTGATCACTTTCATTCCCACCTGCAGTTGCATAGACATCGACCAGCTCACGAAGATGTCGCTCATGCGCGTCCAGGCAGCTACGAACCGCCTCCAACGGCTCCATCTCGCGCCCTCGCCATTTGAGGAGCCGTGGCGATTCTGAGGACAAACCCCTACTCCTCAACGCCTCCAACTCCTGCAATGTCCACGCTTCCTGGCATTGAGCCAGCAGCTTCCCAAGTTCGGAGCGGAGGTAGTTGATGGCTGCCCTTCGGGGATAAAATAGAACCGGCGACTGAAGCGTTTCATTGAAAGCGGCAACTCTTGTCGCGTTATAGACAACGGTCACGCGCGCCTTGAATGAAGCAACGGCCGGCCACTGCGACGTAGACAAGGAAGGTGACCAATCTAGACACACTCTGTCTACACTGCTCGGTTTCAACTCTTGGGAAAGTGGTATAGGAACTAGCACTTCTTTCGGCAGTTGGCGAATAAGTTGCTCTGCGCGGACATAAGCCCCGTATCTTGCCGACCATTCTGTCAGGTTCGCCCTGCTCAGGATGTCCTCCGACGGATCCCGGAGCCGAGGCATCTCCGTACCTGTGTGGTAAATAATTTCGGAGAGTTCCAGTTTCAGGGCATGAACATACGCTGGCTGTCCACCGTTATTAAGTAGCTTGACGTCGATGATTAACTCTGGGAGAGGCTGGCCTAGGCTGGCCCGTTCCGCAGGCTCAAGGTTGCGCGGTTCAACCAAGGCGACATCAACGAGCATGACGTGCGCCTTGGTTGGGGTGCGAGCCTTCGTTGCCGCCCAAGCGCCGATTAGGGCACCTATGATGGTGCCTAGCCCTCCGATCACTGCCTCCTGCATGGCAAGACTGTACGGGTTCAGGACGGGGGAACGCCGCGCTTCGTGAGCGATCGCGCCAGTCGGCAGACCAAGGTGATAAGTCCAGAAACCGTCCGCGGCCAGGTCGGCCAAGCGCCGCCACACCTGTTCACGGTCGAGTCGGTTCGGGAAGCCAGTCGAGGTGGTCATGTCTGTCCATATTCGAGGAGTTGGGCTTCGAGGTCGGCGATGCGTTTCTCGGCGAATCGGAGGTTGGAGCGGGCGCCTTCGATCCGTTCCTGGAGCTTGCGGTGCTCCTGGGTGAGCTGGTGGATACGGTGCTTGAGGGTGGTGTTCTCGGTGGCCAGCTGCTGGACGGACTCGCCGGGGACCATCTGGTCGAAGTCGCGGATCTGTCCCATGAGCTCACCGATCCGCTGCCGCTGGGCGAAGACCTCGTTCTGGGTGCGGGTCAGCTCGGCCTCGGCGTTCAAGGCACGCTCCCGCCAGGACGCCTCGATCCGCTCGTGCTGTTCCTGCCCGAGACGGTCGCGCTGGCTGCGGCTATCGGCGAGTGCGGTCTTCACGATGGCGCGAGCGTCGGTGTTCTCGTAGAGGAACGTGGCGGACACCCCGGCTCGTTCGGCGATGGCGCGGACGGTCAGGCGTCCGCGTTCGCGGCGGAGCTGGCCGATAGCCTTCTCGACCTGGGCGAGCTTGGTCTGGGTCTGCTGGCGACGGGCTGCGATAGCGGCCCTGGTGGATTCGGGTCCGGAGCTCATGCGGCTGTCCCAGTGTCCTCGCGGGCGAGTTCCTGGGCCCGGAACGCGGTGCTCCAAACGCGACCGAAGTAGTCCTGGGGCCGTCGCAGATCGAGGGCGAGGGCTTCCTCGAGGAGGCCGACAGCTTCCAGTGCTCTTTCCAGGCCGGCGATTGCCTGAGCGGTGGGCTCGAAGGCCTCGTGCAGGTAGTCCGCGGTCGCGCTGTCCGGGGCCCGCTCTGCAAGGATCCGCCACTGCTCCCGTTTGCGGTGCCAGTAGACGAGGTCGGCGCCGGTCATGACGAACTTGTCGCAGCTGTGGCAGTTGAGCTTCCAGGGACATGCATCTCCGTCGACGACGGGCTGGAAGGTGCAGAAGCCTCCTTCGGCCGGTGTCGACTTGCGGGTGAGATCGACCAGCATGGCTTCGGCTTCTTCCCTGGTCATGGGCTCGCCGGTGGTCAGCAAGGTTCCTGGTTCCGGGGTGCCCGGACCGGCGACCCAGATGGCGTTGAGGGCGTCGTTGAGCCGGGAATCGGTGTGGGCGAGATGGACGTAGTGCTCGGCCATTCGTTCGGAGACCTGGCCGAGGTAGCGCTTGACGTGAGTGAGGTCGGCGCCGTTGCGCAGGAGCTGGGTGGCCAGGGTGTGCCGCGTCTGGTGCGGGACGCAGTGTCCGATGTCGAGGGAGATCACCCATGTGCGGAAGAGGCGGTGGAACCATCCGTAGCTCACGCCCTTCAGGCATTCGCGGTTGGCGGTCCGCCGCGGGAAGAGCGCGATCTGCGACCTCTCCTCGGCGTTTGGCTCGTGCCCTTGCCGCTGGACGAAGCGGGCGATCGTGGTGGCCTGCCGTCGCTCGATGGTCTGGTAGAGGCGTTCGGGGATGCGGATCGCGGCGTCGAGGTTGCCGACCTTCGTCTGGTCGTGCCAGAACAGCGGGACTCCGTTGTGGCGGCTGATGCAGTTCAAGCGGGCGTTGAGGACTTCCTTGCAGCGCCGGCCGGTGAAGACGAGCGTCTCCCAGGCATCCCGCAGGCCCCTGTCGCCGGGATCGCCGGCCGCCAGGCGGGCCAGGTTGTCGGGGTGGGCGAGGGCACGGGCGACGTCGTCGGGGAAGGGACGCCGGCGCCCGGACTTGATGCCGCTGGTGGGGAGCGCGACAGTGAACGTGCGGTGCAGTCCGGCGCGTTCGGCCTCGCCCGACTCGAGTGCCTCTCGAAGGAGCTGGCGAAGGCCGTTGAGGAGCTGGCCGACGGACATTTTCGTCATCCTGGTCGGCTTCTGGCCACCTCTTCGGGTGGGGAAGGCGAGCGAGGGCAGTCCATGTTCGGCGCGGTGGCGCTGGTCGGTGAGGAAGTCGATCATGTGGTCCGCGGTCAGCAGCGTGGGGTCGTGACCGCCCTCCGGCGCCTGGGCCTCAAGGTAGGCACTCAGTTCCATGCAGCCGCGCCGTCTGGTCTCGAGGGGGTTCCGGCTGCGGGGAGGAGCCTTAACCAGTCGGTCTGCCAGAGACTCCCAGAGCAGGTCACGTAGCCAGCGCTGCGAGATGCCGCTGAGGTCGAAGAGGCCGTCGCATTCCTCGATTCGGACGCCGAAGTGCCCCAGATCGATGAAGCCCGCGTCCTTGGTGTCCTGCCGGGTGAAGTAGATCAGGCGTAGATAGCGCAGCATCGTCTTCACGATCTTGCGTGAGACCTGTCGGCAGCGTCCGAGGTCGAGATCCGCCAGCGAGTCGGCCCCCTGCCGACGGCAGTCCTCCGCGACGTGCTGGAGCCACTGGACAGGCCACGGGTTGCCTTCCACGGGCATCTGCGTGTGCTGGAACATCGACCACTGGATCTCACGCTTCACCAGCGGACGCAGACGAAGCAGGCTCAGGCAGCCGTTCATCCGCGCGATCGGGCCGGTCTCGGTGCACCACCGCCGGAATCGGGCTTCATCGGTGTAGGTCACCGGGACGGGCTTGCCGAGGTCGGCCAGCCATCTGCCCCAGTTCTTCGGGAGATCGGCGCCGCCGGGCCGCCCCTCGCTCTTGTAGCGGTAGCGGTGCCGACTGCACAGCCCCAGAGGGCTCACGGCCTGGTCGGGACAGACATCGACCCGGCACTGGCCGAACGGCACGAATGCGGACTCGGAAGCCAACCACACGTCGAGTTCGGCAGGTTGTCCCTGCCGTTGCTGCCGCAGACGGTGCTGATACCAGCGGTCCACGTGCAGCTTGCACAACCCGATCGAGCTGGCCGCCGGAATCCCCGGACAGATCAGACAGTCCGGCGGGTCGTGCCATGACACGGTCGGCAAAGGCCGGGCGTTTTGGAGGAAGGCGTTGAGCCCCTGGCCTTCCCGTTTCAGGTTCCGCCACTCGACATCATGGTTGAAGCAGAAGTCGGCCGTGGCCTCCCGTCCCCGTTGGCACTCCGGAACACCGCAGATCCATCCATAGACGGGATGGTCTCCGGGGACCTTGATGACGTCCGGGCGGAACAGCGGGTCGAAGGTGGGCGCGTCCATCAAGGCGGTGAGGAGTTCCAACCGGTCCCGCGTGGTGCGTCCGTCCCGCCCGGGAACGATGACCGGCAAGGCCCGCAGTGCCGGTGCAGGGTGCGTCATTCGTCCTCACCCCAGACGGCCTGGAGAGCAGCCGTGAACTCGGGCGAGTGCAGGTCGGGATGGCCGTAGACCTCATCGACCATCCTGGCCGACGCCCAGTTCCCGACGGCCTTGGCCACCATCGAGTCGCCGTTCGTGACGTCCAGCACGTCGTTGGTGATCTGGTGGCGAAACGCCTTGGGCGTGATCCTCCCGGGCAGCCCGGCCCTACGGCCGGCCCGGCGCAGCATCCCCCGGGCGGCATCCGCGCTCCAGGGCTCTCCACGGTTCGGGCCGGCCAGCTGGATCAGCAGCATCCCGTGCCCCGTGGCGTACGCCGCGTACTCCGTCGTCATGTACTTGAAGTAGCTGCTGATCATGGCGGGGCTGGCGCGGTAGATCTCCCCGCCGGTGATCACCCCGTCGACCGCCTTCCAGTCCGGCTTGATCTTCGCGGCGGCCCGATTCGGGTTGCCCCAGCGATGACAGACATGCAGGTGAGGGCTCTTGCATTCGCCGCAGGCCGCGTTCTCCCGCAGGTGCAGGTCCATCAGGTGTAGCCCAGCCAGCCCGCCCGGTCGCAGGCTTGTGTCCGACAGCCACTGCAGGACCATCTCGTCGCGGGCCGTGTTCAGCACGCCTCGCAACTCCTCCTTGGCCCCGTCCGGCAGCATCTTCGGGTGCCGACGACGCGGCGGCCGCTTCGGAGCCAACGGGTTGGCCGCCATCGACGTCTTCACGTGCCCCAACAGAGCCCGGTCCCGGTCCACCCTCGTCGGCAGCCGAGTGACCGCAAGGGCCTCCCTCAGCTCATTGTTCACGCCCTTGCTGGCGCACGCGTTGAGGTAGAAGCCCTTGAGACATGCCGCCGCGACCTGGAGAGCCGAGGCGCCGTACGGACGTTGAGGAGGCACCCGCCACGGCTGCCCGTAGGGCATCGGCACGTGGGCACCCACCGCCCCCATGTAGCGGTGCAGGTCACTCATCGTGATCGTCTCGGTGGTCAGCCCCTCCCGGATCCGCCACCGCAAGTGATCCACCAACGAGTAGGCGTACGTCTTCTGCGACCCCGACCCTTCGAACGGCCGCAGATACGAGTCCGCCTCCGCGTCGACCGTGCAGTCCGGCCCCACGATCGTGTACGACCTGCCACCACCAGCCCTCTCGAGCACCTGCACCCGCAGGTCCCCGAGGACCACTCGACTACGTGCCACCCCTGCCTCCCCGATCGATCTCCCTCACGTATCGAAAGGAACGGAGAGAGTCGGTTAACCGGCACGGGTCGCCAGTAGAGAACACCCGAACGATGGACACGAACACTCACAGGCCAGTTGGTAAACGCCTCCGACAGGCCCTTCGCCTGGATTGACGACGAGCTGAGCGACACCGACCGAACCTACGTCGCCGCACACCACCGAAAGCCGGCGCTGCTCCATCATGTCGATGCGCGACTGGGCCTGCGTGACCCCGACTTTGCGACGCTCAGCGCCTTCGCTCACACCACGAGTTCGTCTGTGACGTGAGCCGACGAAGTCCTAACTTCGCGCGAGAGGCGGTGTTCGGCGTAGCGCCGGTGTCACCTCCCTCGCACCACGGGCCTGACGTTCCGAGCATCGACGGCCTGACGTATGAGACCGGCCGCTGGACCGGCGATGACGTGAGCGTCGTCTCGGCGCACACCAGATGGAGGAGAAGCGTGACGGAGAGACAGCAGCCATCAGCAGTCGGAAGGCAGTTTGTCGACGAGGATGGTCGCCGCGGAGTCGTGGCCGTTCTGGAGTCCGGAACTGTCGCCGAACTCCGCACCGGACAGCCGGTCTTTCTGGACCTGAACCTCATCGGCATGGGCCGCTGGCCCTTGGGGCTCTGTGATGGGGGGTGGATGGAGCGGCACCCCGACGTTGGCCTGGTAGCGCCCGGCCCCGTGATCCACCTGACCGGCGAGGAGTTCGCCGACCTCGCAGCTGGTCAGACCGTACACCGGTCAATCGAGGTAACACCCCTCTGGGCTTCGTTCCCGCTCCGGCTCACCCAGGTCGACAGCCTCGCCGATCCGGCGTGATACAGAACCCCTCATGGCGGCGAGCTCCACAATGAATCACCCTCCGGTAGCGTGCAAAGAACCGGTTTTCAACATTCCTTTAGCGGAATCGGTGCTGCCTGTGTCAATCCCGCCGCACTGGCCACGGCGAGGCGGCGAGAAGGCCGTCCATCAGGAAGGGCCGTGGGCGTTGACCTTCCACCTGCCGCGCGAAGACACGTTCGCCGCTGCCCAAGTCCCGCCAGGTCAACACCTGCCGTCGAACGGGGCGTATCGGTCGTCGGCGCGGCCCATACACACCGGTCCCCTCATGAACGTACCGCGCGTAGTCCAGGTCGCTGAACACCTCACCCAGCACTTCTCCCGGTCGGTCGGTGATCTCGGACTGGATGCTGGCACGGAGCGGGCCGTTGCCTGGACAGCGCGCGCGTGCGGAGGCTTCGACCGCCTCGGTGACCTCTCGAACCATGGTGCCGACCCAGCCTGCTGCGGACAGTTCACGGTCGATCACGCCGTTGTCCAGCTCGATGCGGATCTCGCTCATCGCAGATCACCCAGTCTCTTGCTGCTCGTCCTGTGGTGGCCGACTCGCTACCTGCGTACCGGCCGAGCCGCGGACGTGCCGGTCTTCCCCCTCACCGCGCATCGCCTTCGTCTACGCCTCGACGGTGATCGTCAGCAGGACTCCGGCGCAGCCACCTTGGGGGCCAAGGGGGCGTTCGGTGTCGGGTTCGACGGTCACGTCCTGCAGGGCTGAGCAGCAGGCCACCGCTTCGCGGAGCAGGCGGGCGTCGGCGAGGAAGCCCCAGAACTCGGCCGCGCGCTGCTGGCAGTCCGGGGCTGATTGGCCGTCCGGGGCGGTGACGGCGACGCAGCGGGTCACGCCGAGTTCGATTACGTGGCGTCCGCGCCAGGACAGGCAGCCGCGGGAGGTGCGCCGGTTTCCGGCGAGGTCGGCGACCGGGTCGCGGCGGATCCAGCGCACCCATGCCTGTCCGTGGCCGCCGTCGCAGTCGCAGCCGCACCAGTCCAGGGCGGGGAGGCGTTCGCCCCAGGTGAGGCAGCAGGAGCAGACCGGCCGTTCGGCTGCGGTCAGCGTTGCGCACAGACAGGCGTGCAGGCCGGACAGGATCGGGCCGAGGAGCGGGTCGGCGTCCGGGGGCAGGAGAGGCTCGTGCTCGACTGGCTGGGTCATCGCTTGGCTCCTGGGGGATAGCGACGCGACAGGGGCGCTGGGGGAAGGTCGAGGGAGTAGACGGCCGGGCGTTGCTGGCCGGGGGTGGGGTTGACCAGTTGGACCCAGGAGTAGATGTGCGGCATGTGGGTGCGCAGCGTCTCGGCCCAGTCCCCGTCCGGCACGATGTCGTAGGTCACGCCCTCGCGCTGAACGGTGCGCACGCCGCGCGGCAACGCACAGCCGGTGGCGCCTGGGGTGCACGCTTTGTCGATCTCGCAGGCAAGGCGGCCGACCGCGCGGCGTCCGCCGATGGGCACCTCGAGGCCGCGCAGGTAGGTGACGGAAAGCGTTCCCGGGGCGGTGTCCGGCAGCGTGAGGTCCTGGTGGTGCGGCCAGCACGCCCCGTCCGTACGTGCGAGGAGCGCGCCGACCGCCCGAGGAAGCACGGCGTAGGCGGTGGTTGGCAACTCAGTGCCGGCGTGGCGTACGGCGAGCACGCTGTGCACCGGCCCGTGCAGGTAGATGGCGCAGCGGGGGGTGCACCCGCATCGCGTCTGTCCGCAGCCGCAGGGCGTCTCGCCCCAGTGCCCGGCGCCGAGCCCGGGAGACGTCCTGCCGGGGGATGACGCCGCGCACCGGATGCCGCAGGGGCGTTCGACCTCCTCGCACAACCCGTATCGCCCTCCGGTCAGCCGCCAGAGCACGTCGGTGGCCTCCTGCACGGCCGCGAGGTGATCCTCGGTCCACTCCCCGGGGTCGTCCGGCCAGCCGGGGCAGCAGGACGGATCGACCGGCCACGGGGCGCAGGGACCGTCCTGCACCTGATCCGGCATGGCTCTCTCCATCTATGTCTGCGGTTCGGCCGGCACCGAGTGGTGCCGGCCGAACCGGCAGCTACTTCGGCTCCGTCTCCTTCTTCTCCGGGCTGCTGGCGCGTCTCGGCTCGGAGCGGCGTGCCGACGCCTGCGGCCGCGGCTGCGACTGTGGCGGCGGGGTCTGCTGGCCCGGAGGCGGGGACTGGGGCTGCTCAGGTTCCGGCTCGGGAGCGGGCGGAGCCGGGGGCTGCGGCTCCTCGTTCCCGTCCTGGTCGGGGGCTGCGGTAGCGATGGTGATGGGCACCGTCGCAGCGGTGAGCACGCGTGCCGAGCCGTGGCCGACCGCGCCCTGGACGCTGAACTCGTAGGTGGTGTCCGGCTCCAGGCGGCGGATCGGCACGACGCGTTCGTAGCCGCGCAGTTCCTTCTTCAGCCAGTCGTGCTCGGGCTCGTCCTCGGTGGCCTGGGCCCGGTAGCGCAGCACCCAGCCGTCCGGCTCGGTACGCTCCTGTGAGTTTCCCGAGTAGTCCCAGGCGATGACGATGGTGTCGGTGGTCGGCTCGCCCTTGGCGCCGAGGCCCTCGACGACCATGTCGTACTCGATGCCGTGATCCGGGTGGATCCCGTCCACCTCGAAGACGGTCGGCTCCACCCAGACCATGCGGTCGATGCCGGGCTCGATCGGCTGTGAACCCTCGGCGAGGACGAGGTCGCCGTGGTCGCCCGCGAACACCTCGGCCGGGATGTGGACGTAGGAGACCGGGTTGCCGATGTGGTACCGGATGCGGCTGCGGTCTTCCTGCGCCCACCACATCACCCGCTGGAGCACGGCCGCTCGGGTGTCGGGATGGACGACGAGGTAGGTACCGGTCATACGGGGCATGGGCTATCGCCTCCTTGGCCGACTCGACCGGCGGCTGCGCGGCGCGGCGGCTGGCAGCGGGATGGTGACCTGCTGCTCGGTGCAGCGCGCCGGCTCGGCCCCGGACACGCAGACGGTGACGGTGTGCGCGCCGGGGGCCAGGACCTGTTCCGCGGTGACGCCGCTGGCCGGGACGTCCACGACCGGCTGGTCATCCCACTGGATCGTGTAGGTCTCGCTGTCGGTCACGGTCACCGTGATCACAGCTGAGTTCGCCGCCTGGCCGGGGGCGACGGTGAACTGCGGGCCGGTTCCCGGCTGCTGACCGCCCGGGGTGAACGTGGTGCTCGCGATCACGGCCAGGTCGGCGGTCGAGGTCGCCGTGATCGTCTGGTCGCCGGAGATGTTCTCGTCGTAGGCGTGGGTGGACTGCGTCTGCCCGGCGGGAACGACAGTGACCGGCGTGCCGTCGCCCCAGTCCACCTCGATGTCCGCCTCCGCCGGGAACCCGGTGAGGGTGATCAGCGCGGTGCGGCCGGTGGCATCGGACGGGTCGGCCTCCGCAGTCAGGGTCGGCTCCGGGGGCTCCTGACCGCCGCCCGGGGTGAACGTGGCGCTGGCTGTCACGGACGGGTCGGCCTGGCTGGTGACCGTGATCGCCACCTCGCCGGTGACGCTCTCGGCGAAGGCGTGGGTCGCCTCAGCCGTGCCGGCCGGCAGCGACTCCGGCTGTGTGCCGTCGCCCCAGTCCACCGTCAGCGCGTCCGCGGCCGGGAATCCGGAGAGGGTGATCAGCGCGGTGCGGCCGGTGGCGTCCGCCGGGTCGGCCTCCGCAGTCACCGTCGGCTCGGCGGGAGCCCCCTCACCGGGGGTGAAGGCGGCGTTGGCCCGAAGCTGTGGGTCCGTCTCGGAGGTGAGGGTGATGGTCACCGTCCCCGTGACGTCCTGTGCGTAGGCGTAGGTGAGTTCCCCCTCGGCCGGGTGCCCGGTCTCCGGAGCCGTGCCGTCGCCCCAGTCGATCGCCACCGTGCTGTCGGCGGGGAAGCCGCTGTAGGACAGGAGCGCGGTGCGGCCGGTGGGGTCGCTGGCGTCGGCGGTTGCCTGGGCGGTTGGCTCCGTCCCGCCGCCGTCGAACGGCACGGTGACCTGCTGGCTCGTGGTGCGGGAGGCGTCGACCGTGTCGGTGGCGGTAACGGCGTAGTCGCCCGGGGTGGTGAACGCGTGACCGGTGGGCGTCTGCCCGTCGCCGGGGTTGGTCTGCGGCTCGGTGCCGTCGCCGAAGTCGACCAGCGCCTGATTGCCCTGGTTGTCGATCAGCGCGTTCACCGACATCCCGGTGGTGTCGGCGGTGTCCTCCTCGATGGTGAGCGTGATGTCGGCGACCTCGCCGAACGGCACGGTCACCTGAGCGGTGCCGGTGCGGGTGGTGTCGTCGGCGTCCCTGGCGGTGACGGTGTAGTCGCCGGGGGCCGCGTACGGGTGGGGCGTCGCCTCCTGGCCGTCACCGGAGTTGGACCCTGCGGGGGTGCCGTCGCCGAAGTCCAGGGTCACGGGGCCCTGGCCTCGGTTGTCCACGGTGATGGAGGCGGTCATGCGCGAGGCGTCGGTGGTGTCCTCGCCGGCGGTGACCTCCATCTCCTCCGGCTCGCCCCCGACGTCGAAGGGCAGGGTGAACGTGACTTCGGTGCGCGCCTGGGGGTTGTCGGCGTCGGCGACGACGGCGGTCTTCGCCCCGGGGGTGGCGTACTGGTGGGAGACCTGCCCCTGCTCGGGGCCGTTCTCCACCGGGCTGCCGTCGCCCCAGTCGATCGTGGTCGGTCCAGCCATGGCGATTCTTCTCCTTCAGGCCGTGGTGGCGTTGTCGATGTCGAGCTGTATGGTCATGCCGCTGGGATCGGAGGTGTCCGCTCCTGCGGTGGCCTGCGGCTCGGTGGGCTGCCCGGCGCCGGTGTTGTCGATGTCGAGCTGGACCGTCATGCCGCTGGGGTCGGACGGGTCGGCGGCGGCGGTCACCTGCGGGCCCGGCTCGTCTTGGCCGAGAGGCACGGTGACCGGCAGCTCGACGGCCGCGGTGGGCTCGGCGACCGAGGCGACACGGATGGTGTAGTCGCCCTGGGCGGTGTAGGCGTGCTCGGCGGTGCCGGACTCGGGCACCTGCTGCACCGGGGTGCCGTCGCCCCAGTCGATCGCCACCAGGCCGTTGCCGGTGTTGTCGTAAGTGACAACGGCGGTCATGCCGGTCGGGTCGTCCGGGTCGGCTTCGACCTCGGCGGCGGGCGCCTGGGCGACGGGTACGCGGATGGCCTCGCGGGTGCGGTAGGTGGGCAGGTCTCCGCGCCGGGCGGCCACGTAGTAGATGTTCGGGAACTGGTAGGTGTGCAGGACAGAGACGGTGCCTGCCGCGCTGACCGTGACCTCCTCGGCGGCGGTGCCGTCGCCCCAGTCGACGGTGGCGGTGCGGTTGGCGTGCGAGGGCAGGCCGATGGTCGCGGTGATCTCGAAGGGGTTGTCGGGGTTGTCGCCGCTGAGGGTGAGGGTGGGTTCGTCGGCCGGCAGCGGGATCGTCACGGACCGAGTGGCGGTGACTACCGGGGTCTGGGCGTCCGCGACGGTGATCGGGTACTCGCCGTCCCCTTCGTAGGTGTGGGTGACCCAGGTGCCGTCGGCAACCTGCTGCGGCTCGGAACCGTCCGCCCAGGTCACCAGCACGGGGCCGAGGCCATGGTTGTCCGCCCGCAGTCGGACGGTGCGGCGCGGCGTCTCGTTGACGACGCCGGTGACGTACAGGTCGGCCGGGTCGGGCACGGGACGGTCCACCGGCAGGCACTCGGTCTCCGGCTCCGGCGGACGCAGCGTGGTGACGGGGATGAGACGGCGGTGCTTGGTGGGCGGCATCGGCTGAGGCAGCGGACCGGGAACTCCGTTGGCGTCCGCCCAGACCTGGTAGGGACCGCGTCGCCAGCCGTTCGGGGCGCGGGTCGTCCCAGTGAACGTGGTGGTCAGCGCAGCGTTCGCCACTTCGAGATCGCCTTCGGAGGCGCCGACCACGCGGGGGTAGAGCAGGTAGCCCCAGCGTCCTTGTGCGACGCTGCCGGTGCACACATCGTCTTCGGAGCTGACCGCCATCCACAGCTCCAGTGCGAATCCGACCTCATTGGTCGACAGGCCCGAGCTGTCGCCGGTGTCGTAGCCGATGATCTCCTCGCCGTCGTGGACCAGCTCGACGCTCGGGTCGATGATCTGGGCGAGCACCGGGTTGACCGCACACAGCACGATCTCCAGCTCGTAGTGGGAGAATGTGTTGGTGGCGGGGATGTTCAGGCAGGTCCCGCCGTCAGCGGCGGGCTGGGATATCTCTTCACCCTCAGTGAACTGCGCGCTCTGCGAGACGCTGACGAAACCGCGGGTGACGATCTGGCCGCACTCGCCGTAGACGGGGCGGCCACACACATCAAGCCTGGTAAAACGGGCGACGAGGCCACGGTAGAGACGTGCCTCAGGCATGACGTACTCCTTCATTGAGGGCCGTGGTGAGCGGCAGCGGGCGGAGGTCGTTCTCCGGGGTGGTGCGGCCGCGAGTCGTCAACCTCCGGCCCAAGAGGGGAGCTGTCCGAGGGCCCGGGAGGGGTGGGTGGGTTGCGGATCTACCGGCTGTTCGAGGAGCCGGCAGGCTCTTGAGGGCCGCCATCACCACTCACTGCTTCCGGAGGGAAGCTGGAGAAGGACGGCTGCGGCGTAGCAGTCGGCGTCCAACGCGTAGGTGCGCTCCGCGATTGCGATACGGGTGTTGGTTTCCGGGGTGACGGCCTGGTGGGCGAAGGGGGCGCTGCGGCGTGCGGTGACGGTGCCGGTGGCGATCAGCCAGCACCGTCCCGAGACGGGGTCCGGCTCGGCGGGTTCTGAGGGGTCGTCGAAGTAGCCGCCCCCGAACGCGATGCGGCTGCCGAGCTCGGTTCGCATCATCGGTCCGTTCGGCGTCACCTGCCGCGCCGCCGCGAAGTGCGGCTGCGTCCAGCGAGGAGCGTGAACGGTAGGCCGCCCGGCATAGTGCAGGGCCGCGTCAGCCTCCAACGCCCCGAGTGCGGTCAGAAGCGGAACCGGCTCGGTGCCCAGGGGAAGCCGCGGGTCAACATCGGCGATCTGAAGCGAGAAGACGCGCTCCACCTCGCGCGGTTCGATCAGATGCAGGCGGCGCAACGCGGTGCCCTCGGGGTCAGCGAAACCGACCGTCGAGCACTCCAGCCGCGTGTAGACCGTGAACGGTCCGCCGCCGTTGACCCAGGTCACCCCCTCGGCCTCAGGCTTGTCGTGGCTGGTGCCTCCGGGCGCGGGCTGCGGGCGGGAACCGATCACGTGCCCGCCTTGCGCACAGGCATCGGTGGCGTAGGTGACGCCGTCGAGCTGCCAGCGGCCGTCCTCGGTGATGACCCGAGCCACGCTGAGCAGGCCGTAGGTGTAGGTCTCAAGGGGCGGCGGGTCGACTTCCACACTTCCCGGGACCGGGATCGTCATTGCGTCTCCAGATGGGTCCAGCGAGGCGGCCCGGAGCTGGGTGACGGAGCCGAGCAGCACAAGGGAAGAAAGGTGCGCTCGCGCAGCTCCGAGCCGCTGGATTGAGAAGAAGTCAGGCCGCCAGGGCGGGGACAGGAGCGGGGGCGGCGTAGGTGACCGACTGGAAGGCGCCGGACAGGCCGTTGGCGAACAGCGGGATCGTCAGGGCGTAGGAGGTGCCGCCTCGAATGCAGACCTGGACGCCTTCTTCCGTGAAAAGGCTGGTGAAAACGTTGTGCGTGAGACCGTCGTGGTCGTACACCCCGTCCAGCGAGATCACATCTGCCTGCAGGCGGAAGAACGTGCCGGCCGGGTACAACAGCACGCGCACTTCGGTCGGCCACGCGGTGTGCACCAGACGGCCACCGAATCCCGCCTCATCGCCGTCGGCGTAAGCGTCCTGCCAGTCGTACACCCACTGCGGCGCCACCCCGGCGTTGCGGAGGTAGGCGTCGAGCTGCTGATCAGAGATGGACCAGCGGTTGTCGATGCCGGCCTTCTTCCTCAAGTCGCTCTTCAAGATCCCTTTCAACCACAGCGGTGCGATGAGTTCCAGCGTCGCGTTCGGCGCCAGCCGCTCGCGGTAGCGCTGCTGCATGACCTGGTGCTCCAGAATCGACAGCACCGACTCCACCGCGCCCGGTCCGTGCAGATCCACGACTGCCGCCTGAGGGTCCGGGGTACCCACTGCAGGGAGGGCGACCGGCCTGGACAATGCCTCCATCCGCGCGAGCTGCCAGGCGTTCATCTTGTGGCTGTGCACCGCGAGCGCGCCTTCGGTGAAGCGCGCGATGCGCTCCGGCCACCCGCGCTGGGTCAGGATCGGCGTACGCAGGCACACCCCGTCCGCATCCAGGCGGCACTCGACAAAGTCGTCATCGCACGGGACTTCCAAGCACGCTTTGCTCTCTCCCGCGACAGCCTGGGCCTCGGTCTGATGGAAGCCGACACTGCCCCAAATTTCGGCCCAGTCGAACTCGGCCGGGTATCTCAGCCCACCACGGGTTGCGGTCAGCGTCGGCAGATCCACCATGCCCTGATCGGTGATACGCAGCTCGGTCAGGTCGTAGAGGGTGAGGCTGGGCGCACACCAGCCGCCGGCCGCGACCAGTGAGCCGCCCTCCAGCCGCGACTCGTCCGTGACGAAGTCGATCTTCGAAAGGCCCTCGTCATGGTTGGTCGGGTCCAGGACAGTGACCTCGTCCGGGGAGGCGCGGATCAGGCGCGCGACTGGGATCTGCTGCCGGTCCCGGCTGCGTGAGTTGATCAGCGGCCTCAGCCGTTCCTCCCACACCGAGCCAAAGGCCCCCAGGGTCTCCAGGCGTTGCCCGGCGGTTACCTGCCGACCGCCGCCGCCAGTTACATCGGCCGAGGCGATCAGGGTGTAGGAGTCCTGCCAGGACTCGGCGTCGTCCGGCTGCTGGGGCGGCGGCGTGGAACGCAGCCCCAGCGGGACACGAGGCGGTGCCGAAATCGGCACTCGGCCGGAAGAGACGGAGAGTTCCGCACCCGCTGCGGCAGGCTGCGGGTCGGAGGGACCTGCCGGAGCGGAGGTACCGGTCGCGTCAGCCTCAGCGGAAGGGGCCTCCGGTTGAGCTACCGGCTCCGGACCGGTCGGTTCCAGCTCCGGATCGGCAGCAGGCTCCGAGGGAGGCGGGGGCGCGAGGGCCTGGATGCGGGCCTGGGCGTCCGCTATCCGCTGTACGCGCTCCTCGACAGCAGCGGTGTACTCGTGAACGCCGTCAGCGACGCGGGCCAGTGTCTCCAGGGAGTCCACCGCAGCGTCGTTGACCAGGCTGTCCTCGACGGTGGCCTCGTTGAAGCGGGCGTGGATGTCCGCCGTCAGAGCGACGAGATCGAGATCGGCTGCCTCGGCCAAAGCGGAGCGGATGATGTCGGCGTGCTGCTCGACCGGTTCATCAGCGAGCCTGGCCAGCAGGTTGTCGAGGAAGCTCACGCGAGCCCCTTTCGCAGGGGTGTCGTCGAGCTCTCGGCCCACCAGCCAGCAGAGCAGAGGTCGTGGCTGGGAAGGGTAGGCGCGTGTACGCGCCCGTCACGCCTCGGCGGGTTGGGCCCGTCGCCTCTCGAAGGGGTCAGGCGACAGTTCAGGTCCCCGCTGGCGGCACGACCAGTTCCAGAACCTCATTGGTCCTCGTGTTGATCTTCTCGACCTTGCCGCCGTTCCGGTGTTGGGCGAGCAGCGCGAGGTTCTGGTCGTAGTAGGGAACGCGCCCACCGTGCTGATCGGTGTGGAGCCAGGCGACGGGCACACCACTGGCCAGCAACGGCCTGGCCGCTTGACGTCCTCCGCAACCGCACGCCATGACCTGCCTCCTCGTTTCCGGGGCTGGCAGGGTAGGCGCGTGTACGTGTTCGTCGGGACAACCAGGACGTGATGGCGCGCTCGGCGGGGGCTCAGCCCGGCAGGTCGACTCCGTGGGCGTAGCGGTGGGCGCCGGCCGGGCCGGGGCCTGCTACGGCTTCCGCTCGCGTTCCTCGTCGAACAGGCCGTCGCACAGCTCGGTTAGCTCCCACGCCTGCTTCACGAGCGTGTCGACGATCTTCTCCAGCTTCTTCTCCCGCTTCGCGCCGGCAGGAGTGCTGTCCGGGTCGGTGACGATTCCGCCGATGAAGTGGGCGAGGTGGTTCAGCACGGAAGCGGTGAGGCGCAGCTGACTGATCGCGTCGAGGTCCGGCTCGGCCACCGGGCCGTGCTGGGTTGGGTAGCCGTTGGCGAGGCGTTGGGTCACCCGGGTCTGGGTCAGCCGCAGTCCAGCGGCCACGAGCCTGGCCAGTTGGACGCTCTGCGGCGGCACCACAGGGGTATCGGCGTCAGCCGGGCCAGGCGGAGCGTCCCCGGGGAAGCCCACGACGCTCGCCCCGAGCAGTTCCAGGATCTCCTCGGTGCACCGCTTCGGCCGGGCGATGCCCTTCTCGTCCAGGGGCAGCACGTCGAAGGTGTCGTGATCGGGCGCCGGCCCCCCGTACGGCGGGTAGTGCCGAACCACCGTCACCGGCGGGCCGAACTCCCGCACACAGGCCCGCACCAGGGCCTCCGCCGCGTTGATCAGCCCGGCGCCCAGCTCCAGGTCGGTGGCAATCACCAGATGACCGCCGTCGTTCGTCGGCCACACCCGCAGCCGCACGTGAGTGCGGTGGCCGTTGATGTCCGGGAAGTGCCAGGCATGGTCATCACGGATCGGCGACAGCCGCGTCGGGGTGGGCAGTTCGGGCACAGGCGGTCCTCTCGTCGTGCAGCAGACAGACGACGATTACGCTAGCCAGCAGCCCGGCGCACACGCCCGAACCCGGAACTTTGGCCGGAACTCCCGTCCCGCCCGACGGAGACGTGACCGCTCCGGCTGTACGGGGAGACCACCGGGGCGGAATGCCATTATCGCAGTTCAGGCCCTACTTTGTTGATTTTCCGGCGACTAGCCAGGGCGAAGTAGCACCTGCACACCCTGTCAACGGCGGGTGACGTTGAACCCGCTGTCATGGAGAGCAGCGGTCCACTTGTCGCGGTCGAACCACTTCATGATGTCGGGCACCTGCGCGGTGATGCCCTTCATACGCGCGTCCCAGTCGTGGCCGGCCGATCCGCGGCTGCCGTCGCACCCGGGGCAGCCATCCTCACCGTGGATGTGACCAGCCAGCCACGCATTCACGATCGCGTTCAGAACCACCGCGTACAGGTCGCCGCCGGTCTCGGCCAGGGCATCGGGAACGCTCCCCAGGATCAGCGCCAACTCGGGGTTGTCGATCGGCGGCATGGGCGCCTGCCCCACCCCGTGGGCCGCGCTGCCGCTCTTGAAGTCCCGGTGCTGCTGGGCGATCGTCTCGGCGAGCCCGGCGGCGTCGAAGTACCGCCAGGCGGAACGCACCTGGATGCCCATTTGTTCAGCCACCGCGTTGACGTTCTTTTCGATGACGTCCGCGACCGTCCCAGACCGCACAGTGACTCCTCGCCGGGCCAGCTCGGCAAGCGTCTGCGCTACCGCTTCCTTAAACGCCTTGGTGTTCCTCACCCACAGCAGAGTAGGCCCTCACAGGTGGCTCCCGAGCCGGAGAGCCGGCTGGCCTCGACCATGATCAATCTCACCGCTCCCATGCCGACGCCACCGTCAGGCGCGGGACTCGGTCATCTCCTCACGCATGAAACCGTCGGCAATGTCCCGGATGTACGCGGAGAGCCCGCCGACGTCATCCACCCAGTTCAATGACGGAACCGCAGCCCCGAATCCGGGCGCTGGATCATCCTCCTTGGAGTCGGCTGCGACAGTGGTGGGCGTGAGTCTCCGTGGCGGGCGCACGCGGCGGGACGCGGTCTGAACGCGTAGGGCCTGGATCGATCGATGCGCGTCTTGAACCCGGCGGCGGAACTCCGCTCGGCGGGCGTGTTCCGCCTCGACCGCATCGACAAGTCGGCTGAACGCCTTCGGGGAGAGGCCCTCCGGCTCGTCGAGGGAGCGGGGTCGGATACCGGCGGCGATCAGCGCCCAGGGGCGACCGGCTGTGTCGCGCTGTTCGAGCGGGGCCAACAGCGGCTGGTAGTCCACGGTGGCGGAGGCGGCCAGGGCCTGCCGTTCTTCCTCCGGCAGATCGACCGAAATCTCCAGGAACCCTGGTGTGTTGACTGCGTGCGCGCCGACCATTTCCAGTTGCCCGTTGATCACGCGCCAGTCGCCGGACCAGTCGGTGATCCCGAGTGCGTTGGTCTGGGGCACCCGCAGGTGCGGCAGAATCGCCCCGGCGACCCAGATACCGTGGGCGTCCTCGCCACAGGCGACGACCGCTCCCTGGGCGCAGGTGTTGTCGTAGTGGTCGATAGCTGCGGCAGCCGACAGACGCTGGTGGGCGTGCCGGCTGGCGAAGGTGAGCTGACCGACGCGAATGATCTCGCTGGTGTCGGTTTCTATCGCTCGCCGCAGGAAGTATCGGTATCCGCTGGACGAGCGGGGTGGGGTGATGGCCTGTCCGGGATATGAGATGTGCTGGGCCGTCCAGTCGGCGATGTGGCCGTACAAGCGCCCGGAGGCTTCCACCACCGGTCGGGTGTAGCCGGAGAGCTGCGGGTCGGCGAGCCAGTGGCGCGGTGGGCGCCAGACGTTGCCCTCCGGCTCGCGGATCACGACCAGATCAGTGACCGCCGCGGCCAGGAGCGCCACGCGTGCTTCGTCTTGGCTTGATCCGATGGTGATGTCAGGATCGTCGAACGCGATGCTCGCCGCCTCGTACAGGTCCGCCACGGCGTTGAGAGCCTGTTGCCGCTGCTGCTCGGTGATGTCCGGTTCGGAGCGCGCGCCGTTGAGCGCGGCTTGCGCGGAGGTAACGCCTCGCCAGACCAGCCTGAGTTCCCCGTCGATGACGTCGGCTACACCGAACCGGTAACTGGTCGCGTTCTGCGGCGGCCCGTCCGCGATCAGGAACGCGCGTGACATCTGACCCGGGTCGAACTGGTCGCTCCCTTCGGGAGCGGCCCACTGCCGCACGCGGTTCATCGCGGCCGCGCCGTCCCACTGTGTCTCCCGCGGTGCCCACGGCAGCGTGACATCCACCGCCAGCACAGCGCCGGACGCCGCGATCGGAGCCTCTGGCGGGTTCTGGGCGGTCGGCGCGCCGGCGGCCGTCAGCAGGTCCCAAGGAGTGCCACGCACCTCGTCCCGCAGGGCTGGCATCTCCGACAGTCCTTCGATATCCCACCAGGCGATGACTTCGATGCTGTCGCCATCCGGGTCATCCGGGTTGAGCACAGCCCGGTCCTCGTGGTCCATGTTCAGCGGCACGTCCGCCTCGGCGTCGACCAAGGCGATGTGGCCGCGGTACACCCCGTTCGCGGAGGTCCACTCACCAGCGATGGGCGCTGAGGACGGCAGCGCGACGCCGGTCTCCTCGCTGAATTCCCGCATCGCGGCGTCGAGAGGCGTCTCGCCCTCTTCGATGTGTCCGCCGGGGAACTCCCAGGTTCCGGCCGCCGGATCGTCCTCGGCGAGAGCGCGCTGGATCAGCAGCACTCGACCGGTGTCCAACGCTTTGACCGCCAGACCGGCCACAGTGGGGACAGCGACGGCGTCCGCCAGGCCCTCTGACGGCAGGCCCTCCGGCGTGGCGCGAGGCTCGGCCATGTCGATCTGCGCGTTGGGGAAGGCAGGGTGAGCCAGCAACGTCGCGCCCATGATGCGCCAGCGGTCCCACAGCTCGCCGGACTCGCCCTCGCTCTCCACCGGGTCGCAGTCTGGGAAAATCTGCCCGTCGTCGCCGACACACACCATGCGGGGCTGAACGCTGTCGACATCCGCGCTGACGAACCGCAGGTACCCCTCGCGTATCTTGCGGGCCAGCCGAGGCCCGTCAGGGTCCTCCATGTCGATCTGGCCGCGGCCCCACACCGCATCCCCGTCCCGCCAGACTTCATCCAGGCGCATCAGACCCACCTCCGCGCCGCGATGACCCTCATCGATGCGCCACTGCACGCCGACGCTCAGCGGCAGCGGCCGGACCGGCACCTCGTCGTACGGGGTGAGCATGCGGCCGTCAGCGGACCAGGTGTTCGTCCAGGTGATCGGTCCTTCCCAGGTGCCGTCGTCCTGGACGGAGATGGGCAGCGCGGCGGCTCTCAAGGATGTCCACGGGCTACGCATGAACCTTCTCCTCCTTCGACTCTCGGTCTGATGCGCCCGGCAGCGACGAGTGATCGCGCATCACGCCGCCTGATCGCATCCGGCTTGTTGGATGGCGCGGGCCAGGTAGTCGCGGTGGTGGTCCTCGCGAGCCAACAAGAGGGCGCGGACGTAGTGATCGATGGCTTGGTGGAGGCAGTGCTCCTCGGGGGTGGCCGCGATGAACTCCCTGTAGGCACCGGCGAGCATCTGGTCGAGCTGGTCTTGCTCTGCGCCCAGCACGACGTGAATGCGGTGCAGCGGCACATCCCGGTACTGGCCGCGCAGGCTGCGGCTTCCTCGGTTCAACAGCCACTGGCCGGCTCGTTCCAGCGCTCGCAGTACAGCCATGTCCAGGCAGTTGGTCCGCCACTCCATGTCAGCGGCGGAGGCGGTTACCACCGCCGGTGGTTCAGGCGGGCCGGAGCGGGGAAGCTCGGCCGGCTCGGGACGAGATGCCACCGGGGCGCGGGGTCCTTCCGTCCGTGCCGGCTGGTCCAGGCCGGGTATTGCCATGCCCAGCGCGGTCAGCGCGGCTGGCGCGAGCTGCGGAGTGGAAAGGGCGAGCTGCAGCAACAGGCGACGGCGTTGCTCCTCCTCGTCCGGCATGTCTTCCGTCGAGAAGCCGAGTTCTCTGAGATAGGCGGCATCGCTGAGCACACCGCGCTCATGAGCCTGGGCTGCTTCTGGGCCGCGGTTGGGGCGCTGGCGAAGGTCGGAAGTGTCGTACCAGACCGCGTACCGGCCGGGCTCGGGAACGCCGAGCGCTTCCAGAGCAGGCCGGTACCAGCTCGTGGTGAGCGCGTCGCAGATCAACCCGAGCTTGGGCTCGACATGCAGTTTGATCCCGGATTCCTCGATCAGCCACTGCCCCCAGTGGTTGACATTCCCCATCCCCAGAAGGATCTCCGGCGGCATGTCCATGCCGATGGCGACCCGGCGTATCGCGGCGTCGCGCAGCGGCAGGATCTGTTCGTCCAGCGGCGTGGCGAAGGTGAGGTGCTGGAGCTTGTCGCGTACCTCCCCGGGCGCGGTCAGCAGCAGCGGCACGATGCTCGCAGCTGAATCGCGGTCCCTCAGCGGTACGGCCATGGATTCCAGCAGCGCCTCGGCGACCGGTGAACCATGCATCGGGTTGGGCCCGTCGCTCTGCGTCGGGGCAGCGGGCACGACATCCTGCGAGGCCAGCAGCAGACCGGCTCCGGCGAGCCGGGAGTCCGTCGTCGCGATGACGTGAGCGGACAGGCCCTGAAGCTCGCGCAGCGGGTCGCGTAGCGCGTGCATCGGGCTGTCGGCCCGGTAGGCCAGTCTCGCGTGCGGGTGCCACAGCCGCACGATGGTCGAGGACTCCGGGGAGAGGTCGATCCGGGCGGTCGGCCCGTCCGGGAGCTGTACCCGTACCCGGTCGGCTCCCAGCGTGGTGACCTCGTCCGGGGAAGCGATGTGCCAGCGCCGCTCGCCGTCCGCGTCGAAGCCGATCAGATAGGACTCGCCTGGAACATCGAGGTGGATCGACAGGCGCCGCAGCATCTCTGACTGTCCGGTCTGCCCTCCGGCCAATTCCTCCAGCGGGGCCAGCAGACGAGCCACCAGTTCGGGGTCAGCATCCGCGTCCTGGGCGTCGACCGGGACAGGCTCGGAGGAACCGTCCGGATCGATGCTGCCGGCGTAGAGCCGCGTCCGGCTGCAAGCGTTCGCGGCCCACCGCGTGCCGGAATGGATCTCCGGAACGGCGTCGTACAGCTCCCACGCCTGAGCCTGCCAGCCCTCCTTGCGACCGACGGCGGCGCGAACCTGGCTCCGGGAGACCAGCGCGGCCGAGGCAAGCACGGCTGTGCCAGCGGGCCGGTAGCGGACCGAGCCGTCTCCGAGATCAACGACCTCGTGCTTGGTGCGTCGGTGGATCTGCCACCAGGCCATGCTGTATGCCTCCTCCCGGGCGTGTCAGCGCCGCCGCTGATCGCGGAGCGTCAGGACGAGCTGGACCGGGGCTATCTCGTGCTGCTTCACGGGAGGCGGAGCGTCGAGCCAGGAAGCTCCGAGAGCGACAAGATGGGAGGCGGTCAACGCCCCCGCGGCATAGACGAACAGCGCGGCGTCATGCCACCAGTAGTGAGCTGCGGCCGCACCGGCCGCGATCCAGATGGAGGCGCACCACTGGCAGCGGATCAGCTCGGACACCCACCGCCATCCGCTGGACTTCACCCCGCGCAGCTCGACGACCGCGCGCAGGGGCGCGGTGATGGTGTCTTCAACGACGAGCCGAGTCAGGCGCGCGATGGCGCCGAGCGTCAGCAACGCAATGAGAACTGTCTCGGTCACCCCGGGAGGGTAGGAGCGTGTACGGGGGCGACCAGATGTGTACGGTGGCCGCCAGCAACAGGGCCGCCCCGCTACGACGCCAACTCGAAGGACGACCATGGGAGCAATTCAGGAACCCGCCCCGGCCATGGGTCCCTACCGCGTGGAGCTCCGAAAGGAGTCGTTCTACCTCAGTCGCGCCGACGCCGTACCGGACTTGATCAGCGCGTCCAGCCGCTACGAGCTGAAGGTGCCGTCCGAGGACGCGCCGGCGCTTCTCTCCGCGCTGGACCAGGTCACGGGTCACCCGTCGTGGGGCAAGTGGCCGCGCCCGGCCCAGGACGAGCGGCCGGACACCACTTGGGCGCTCCCGCCGGGCAGCGACGGCCCAGCCCCAGACCCACACTGGACCGTTACTCCCACGGGACCCGCCCTCTCCATCCGCGGCCCATGGATCGTCTACTACGAGACGGACCGTGCTTTCCTCTCCACCGAGATCTGTTACCGCGACCTGGAGGAACTCCGCGAAGCGCTGGTGAATCTTTCTCCGGAAGAGTCGCCGGGAACCCATCCGAAGGGGCACCCTTCACCTTCGCCAGCCGAGCGGTCTCGCTGAATCTCCTCTTCAACGATGGGTGCAGCCGCGCCGAACTCCCTTGCGTGTAGCCAGCCAGATGGTGACGGCTGCGGCTGCCACTCCGATGATCTGGTGCAGAGAGCTGTCCGCTCAAACCATGCACTGCCGGGACCGTTGATCTCGGCGCGCACGGTGCCGTCCTTGGCCAGACTGACGGTCTGGGTCGGCTGGCCGTCACGGAGGTTGCAGAGATCCGGACGGAATGAACGATCACCTACGGTCACAGCTGGTGGGGGAGCCGGCTGTGGTCGTTGACACGCCTGCGGCGTGCTGAAGATCACTCGGTTGGGAACCTCCCCTGTCGCTGAACGGAACCTGCAATTCTGGTCCGCATGGAGGCGAACGGTGCACAGGTCAACATCGGTGCTGTGCAAGCGGCTTGGGATCAGGCGACCGGACTGCGGCAGGCGGACAACAACCCGGCGGCGCTGGCGGAACTGGCCGAACGCATCGCAGCAGCCACAGACCAGTACGGCTGGCGCGAGTTGGCCCGAGGCACGGTGTTCTTGATTGGCGGAGCGTTGGTTGAGATTGCCGTTGACGCCCCCGGCGCCGAGCAATTCCGCCGGGAGTTCACCGATGTGCTGATGACCAAGCTCAAGCGATCTCAGTTTGTGGACCTCGCCGACCTGCCGATGGTTCGCCGGGTGGTGACTGTCGCCCTCGAGGGACGCGACGTCGTTGCCTGGAGGGATCAGGCTGGCCCGGTTGGCGACAGCGAGCGGCGGGCGCTTACGAGTGCACTCGCACTCATCAGCGATTTCGTGGATCGGGTCGATGGCCCGGGATCGTGCGAGCGTCGAGTGCTGAAGGCTCTCGGCAATGCCCTTGACTGAGCCCGCGAACGGACCGCCGGTGCCCGCGGTCATGGTCGGCGACGGATTCGGCGACTCCTCGCGTCCGGCACGGGCGACTCACCCTGCTGGACGCACGCGAAGTCGTCGATACGAACGGGCCAGAGGGCGCGTTCCAGCACTCACCTGGGCCCGGAGCGTCGTCAAGGGCCGGTGCGGCCGAGCCGGACAGATCCCAGCCCGCCCGGCTGAGCAGAAGCCTGGGCCAGAGAGATTCCCGCCGGGGAGCTGATGACCTGAGCGGTGTTCGGCGGGCGTAGCAGCCCGTAGGCGAGATACACGCTGGCGTCGATCCGGCCCGGAGATTCCGATGACCCCGGCTGCCAGGTCGCCCACTCCATCTCCAGCTCCGGCAGGTACGCGGCGGTGCGCACCCGGTCCTCCCGCCACTGCTGCGCGATCGGCTCGGCGCGCAACGCCTTGCCGACCTTCGCATGGACCGGTTGGACGTACGGGGGGAGTTGTCCACTGGGGATCGCATTCTCGCGCTGGAGGGCGTCCCAGGCTGTTCGGATGGCCAAGTCGACCATGTCGCCGCCGTAGTTCCGCTCGACGAGGACGATCTGCGCTCCGGTCTCCGCGGCCAGAAGGCAGGCGGCGCGCGCCCACTCGGCCGACGACATCGCTTTCGTGTGGTCGTGGGTGAGGTAGAGGCGCTGGTCGGAGCCGAGATAGCCGCCGACGACGCCTGCGGTGTCCCGGCCACCGCCGGACGGATCGACGGCAACCGCGATCCGCTGCGGCGTGACACCGGCGTCGAAGTGGCGCTGACGCTGGAGGATGTCGGTGGAGAGGAGCGCGCCTTCGAGGGGTTGAGGGTCGAGCTGGTAGAGGGCAGCCCAGTCCCGCGCCTCGATCTGAGCCCGCCTCGCTGTCCAGTGCGCGCGGGCCGCTTCGATGTCGTCCACCGGGATCTGCGGGTGCGGCAGTGGGTCGCCGACCGCGCGGCCGAGCGCGTCGTGAGGAGAGGTGGCGAAGGCCGGCAGCGCGATGACCCGCCAGAGGCCGCCTTCTTCCTGGCGGCCGTCCCGCTCGAGCACGCGATGGGCGAGGTCATCCCAGTGCCAGGGGGTGAGCATCATGCACAGCGGCGCACCCGGCGACAGGCGGGTCATGAAGTCGGCGCTGTACCAGCTCCAGACGCGATCCCGGATCGCACGGGAGTCCGCTTCGGCTCTGTTCTTGTGCGGGTCGTCGATCACGGCGAGATTCGCCGGGAAGCCGGTCACGCCTCCGCCGACGCCGACGGACTTCACGCCTCCGCCGGTCTCGGTCTGCCAGTCGGTGACCATCGTGGAGCCGGCGGCGAGCTTGAGGTTCCAGCGCCAGCCGTGTGCGTCGATGAGACGGCGGATGGCGCGGCCGCGGTGCATCGCGAGCTGCTGGCCGTAGGAGCCGATGATCACACGGTCGTGAGGGCGGCGAGCCAGCCACCAGAACGGGGTCCAGACGGCGGCGAGCGTGGATTTCCCGGACTGGGGCGGGAGCATCAGCAGTAGCCGTGTGGTCTCTCCGGTGGCCAGGCGCGCCAGCTCCAAGGCCATGTATTCCAGATGGGGCCGGGGGAAGAAGCGGGCATCGAGGTAGCGGGCGATGGTCGCGGGGTCGTTCAGCGCGTCCTGGTTGGCCTGGCGAGCGGCCTGGGCCAGCCGGGCGAGGGCTCGGTGGTCAAGCGCGTCAGCCACTCTTGCCGCCCTGGTAGAGCCGAAGCACCCCCTCGGCCATCTCCTGAGCGCGCAGCCGCTTCTCCTCCTCGCTCAGCCCTTCGAACTCGCTGATCTCGATGGGGCCGCCGTCTTTGCCGGTGACCTCCATCAGCACCTTGTCGGGCTGATCCAGTGCGATTCGGCGCATCCGTTCGATCGCCTCGACCCAGCGCGGCACGATATGGGCGTCGAGGGGTTCTCGGGTCTCGGCGATGTGCTGGATGGTGCGGGCGACCAGAGTGGAGGTGGCGCGAGCAAGATCCATCAAGATCCGGCACAACTCTTCATCGCGCTCACGAATCCGCTCGCGGCGCTGACGCGACCGCTCCGCGTCGTAGGCTGCGACACGTTCCTGCCAGAGGTGGACAGCGGCCTGCTTCTGGATGACGCTCACCGAGCAGCCGTAACTTGCTGCTATCTCGCTGTAACTGCGCTGGCTCGGGGTGGTGTCGAGGAAGAGGGAGAAGCGTCCGAAGGCCTTCGCGGATTCGCCAGGCTGGCGTTCCCAGACCTCGCGGTCCGGGTGCAGGGCGATCCGCTTCAGGGCCATGGTCTTCTGCTCTCAGGGTCGTGGAAGGCTGGCCAGTTCAGGCGATGACCTTCGGTTCGGTGAAGCCGTACAGACCTTCCGGGCCAAGCTCCCGGCCGATCCCGGATTCCTTGAATCCCCCGAGGGGTGCGTCGATGCCGGTCTCCGCTCCGTTGATCCGCACGGTTCCGGCGCGGATACGGCGGGCGACGCGGTGGGCCTGTTCGGGTTCGGCGGAGTGGACGGCTGCGTCTAGGCCGTAGCGGGTCGCGTTGGCCAGCAGTACGGCGTCGTCCTCGGTGTCGTAGGTGGTGACCGCCAGGACGGGGGCGAATACTTCGCTGCTGAAGAGCGGGTTGGCCGGTGTGACGTCGGTGACGATGGCGGGGGTGAGGAAGTACCCCTCTCGGTCCAGCCGGTTCCCGCCTCGGTGCACCCGGGCTCCGGCACGTTCAGCATTGGCGATCTGGCGGACGGCGGCGTTCCGCTGCTGGCTGCTGACGAGCGGGCCGATGTCGATGGTCCGGTCCGTCGGGTCTCCGATGGTGAGTTCGTCGAAGACCTTGTCGAGGGCGTCGAGAAGTTCACCGTGGCGGCGGGCGGGGACAAGGACGCGGGTGAGGTTGCTGCAGATTTGGCCGGAGTTGGCCAGCGACTGGGCGGGTACGGTCGCGGCGGCGGCGGCGATGTCGGCGTCGTCGAGCAGCAGCATGGGCGACTTCCCGCCCAGTTCCAGGGAGCAGCGGCGCATGGCCTTACCGCACAGCGAGGCGATGAGTGAGCCGGTGCGGGTGGAGCCGGTGAAGGCGATCTTGTCAACGCATGGATGCGCGGCGAGCTGCTGCGACGTCTGTGCGGAGGCGGCCGGCACGACGTTGACCACACCGGGCGGAAGGTCGCAGGCGTCCAGCAGCTCGGCGAGCGCGAGCGCGTCCAACGGGGTGGCAGGAGCCGGTTTGACCACCACGGTGCATCCAGCGATCAACGCTGGGACCAGCTTCATCACGATGGTCTTCTGCGGCATGTTCCAGGGCGTGATGATCCCCACCACCCCCACTGGTTCGCGGTGCAGGGTGTAGCCGTCTCGGGGCTCGGAAAAGGAGAACCGTTCCTGCGGCCGGGTGGTGTAGTAGTCGATGATCTGGCGCGGGTGTGAGGTCTGGGAGGTGAAACCCGCGGGGGAGCCCATCTCGATCGTGATCAGCTCGGCCATCGCTCGTTCGTGCTTGGCGTACTGCTCGGCGAGAGGAGCAAGCGCGGCGGCACGCTCGTCCGGGGTCAGGCGCGGCCACGGGCCGGCGTCGAACGCGGTGCGGGCCGCGGAGACCGCCAGGTCGATGTCCACTGCTGTGGCCTCGGGAGGTTCGGCCAGCGGTCGTTCGGTGACCGGGTTGATGAGGGTGTGGGTGCCGCGTTCGAAGGGAAGCTGCCAGCGGCCGTTGATGTAGAGGCTGTCGCGATGAAGCCAGCGCGCAAAGGGGTTCGTCATACGGTCCATCCGGTGTTGAAGCCGCCCGCGTTGTGGCGGCGGGTCATCTCACCCCGGTCGGCAAGGCGATCGACTTCCTCCTCGTCCATCTCCAGGCGCCGGCCGATCTCCTCGCCCGACAGCCCCAACTCGAGCAGGTCCGCGACGATGTCGGCCATGCCCAGCACATGGTGTGTGCCTCTCGCGCGGTTGTGGCGGATGGTGGCCATTCGGGCGAGCACCGGATCGGTGGGCGGAAGTACCACGACAGGCACCATGCCGTCGGTCAAGGCCGCGACTTCGGGGTCGGCCGAGACCAGCCAACGGTGGTAGCCGTCCACGATCTCCAGCCCGGAGTCCTCCTCCCGGGCCACAATCGGCTGTGTCCACCCGTTCTCCAAGATGCTGATCTTCAGCAGACGGTGCTCCGGCGGCGCCTGCTTGTTCGGGTTCCAGGAGTTCGCTGACAGCTCGTCCCGCTTGAGCCAGCGGATCGTGGCAACCGGCTGATGGGACGTTCCGCTCTTGGCGCGCATTGCGTCGGCAGGCACGGCAGCAGAACCACCTTCCGTCCACAGCCCGGCCCACCAGCCAGCGGCTACTGCGGTGGGAGGGTAGGCGCGTGTACAGCGCCCTTCTGGAACGGGTGCTTCGCCGACAACTCCATTCCGCTCATCCTCTACGGCTCCGAATGCGTATGAAGCGACGGCGTGGTGAAAGGGTTCAAGGGACTGATGGAGACCTGCTCGCGAATCCTGCGAGCTGTCTCGGGGTCAGGCGCCACCGGCTCGCTGACGTAGGGGAAGACATCACGAAGCTGCCCGCTGGCATCGTCTGGCCCCAGTCCCGTCGCGAGCGACCGATTCAACACCAGCCGGAACATCCGCTCCGGCGAGTTCTCGATCAGCCTGCGACCACCCCGATGACCAAGCACCCACCAGCCGGGCCGGTAGGTCAGCACGTCAGGAAGGAGGAGATCGCGTATTCGCTCACCATGGGCGTCCGGATCGGTGTGCGTGCCGTTCACGTGGACGGCGCGAGCGACGAGGGCGCGGATGACCTCGCCGTACTCGTTGAGATCGCGGCGGGGATGAGCCGCGTTGAAGTCGTCAGCGGAGTTGAAACCGAACAGCGTCGAGACCAACGGGTTGCCAGCTCGGTCGATCTGACGCCACCCGCCGCCCGCGTCGGTGGGCACGGTCACCGCCGCCCAGGCATGGACAGTGCGACGGCCGAAGAGACGGTCAGGGAGCTCTACAACCAGTGCCTGGACGTTCGTTCCACCGAACAGGTTGCTCGGGGTGTCCGGATCGAAGTCACTCAAATCCAGCCTCGTGCCCTCAAGGAGGGAGGTCCGTACTGCGGCCACCACGCTTCCTTCGATGAAGAATGGATCACCGGCCGCGCCAGCGAAGACGCGAATGCCGCGCTCACCGTGGATGACGCTTCCACTTCGGCCGACCGCGATCAGCCGACCCCGCGTCTCCGGGTCCCGAGCACCGCGCCCGGCCACCAGCCACAGCTTCAGCAGTTGCCGACCTACGACACCCTGACCGCTGAACTCCGCCCGCAGCACCACATCCTCGATCACATCGCCATCGGTATCGAAGCGAACTTCGTACCGAGCCTCGGGATGAAAACCTCCCCCGCCGGAGACCGGGTTGACGTTCATGATCGCCACGGTGCCGTGATGCCCACGGAAGAGGTAGAAGTCCGCGACATCAAGGCGCGGCTCCTGAGATGCGGTGAGCCCGTCGAGGTGATCTGACACGCCGACTCCCTGCTGATCGAGACCACGGTCCGCGCTTCTGGACAGCGCTGAGCCCAGGCAGGGTAGGCCGATGTATGCCTCAGCCGGGGCTGCGGGCGCGGGAACCTCCGCCACCAACTCCAGGACGAGAAGCACGAGGAGTTGCTACGACCCACCGCCGTTTGCGACGCCTCGACCAGATCTGGCTCAGCGACGCTCTGGTCCCCGCCATCGTCGCCTGCGGCCTGGTCGACCACGGGCACTTCGATCACTCCGGAGCCTGGGCCCGCCTCGACCTGGACCAGGCAGCGACCGAGAACGTGTGGGCCGCCAGGCAGGTGCCTCCCTGCGCAGAGCAGCCCCGTTGCCAACGGTCCGTTGGCGCCCCGGTTCTCGCGCCGTCGGAACGGCAAGGGGATGCGAAGTGGCGCTGATAGCCTCGGCGCATCACCACCTGACCAAGGGGGGCACCGTGGACGATGACTTCATGACCCTGATGCCGCCGGCAATGAGGGAACGCACCGGCCGGATGGTAGGCATGGTGCTCCGGACGGTTATCGCGTACCTCGACGGCGAGGCGGCAACATTGGCCGCTCTCATCACGCGGATCGGCACGTGGGACGACGACCCCGGCCGCGAGCCCTACCCGCTGCCCCGCTACCAGTTCGCGACCCAGCAGGTAGTGAGCATCGTCAACGACTTCCTCATCAGCAAAGAGAAGGCTACAGGCAGGGAAGTACCCAACGAGGACGTGGCCGCCGGTGCCATACCGCTGATCGAGCGGTGCACCCCGGCGGAGTACAGGGACGCCGCGCTGACGATCCTGCGCGAGGTGCCGCCCGGCACCGCGCCGATGGACCTCCTTCGGGGCGACGGCGACCCCGGCCCAGTCGAGTTGTGCGCCGCGGCGGCCGCGGCGGCCTGGCTGGCCACCAGCTCCGGCGTCCCGCAGACGGCCCGGCTCCATCTCGTCCGCCGGGTTCATGACGCCGAGGGCGTGGCCACGGGAGCACCGACGGCCGAACGCATCCTCGACATCAGCGATGACGACGCCCTGGCCCTCCTCGCCCGGCTCTACGCGGACAGTGACCCCGGAGACAGCTTCGCCCGGCTGATCCCCCGGTCACCCGGTCAGCGTGGCCCGTGGGAGTGGGACATCCTCAGCGCCCTCAAGGCCCACCTGATGGAGACGCCCGCCGCCGCGACCACACCAGAGCAAGCCGCAGCGCTCCGTACGCTCATCGACGACATCCTCCTGGCCGCCGGTGGTGTGCGACGCCAGACCGCTCCGCCCAAGGCCAAGGCAAAGGGCAGTGGGAAGCGCACGCAGCCCAAACGGAAGCCGCGCCGGAAGCGCTGACTGTGCGGCGGCACCAGTGACGAGAAGGGAGCGCATGACGGACCACGACAGCGGCGATCTTGGCATCGGCGGCATCGACATCGCGCTGAACTGCCGCACCTGGGTGCCCTCCGAGATCGAGCTGCGGCTGGGCAACCGCCATGCCCAGGAGATCATGGCGTTGCAGGAGAGGGTGCGTCCCGACATGCCGACACAGGACACCGAACGCCTGTGGACGACACAGCTGATCGTCTACAGTGCGTCCGTCGTCACCATGACCGACCGGCTACTGGTACAGGAGAACTCGGGCGTGCCAGCCGAAAGTCCGATGGTGCGCCTGCTGCGCGCGTACGCGAACGCTGGCAGGCCGCTGGTGCAGTTCGCGCCTCGGCTGGAGGAGGCATGGGAGGCCGCACCGGTCCCGGAGCCGTCAGACGAGGAGATCGCCGAGGAGGCCGCCCAGTTCGCCCTCTCGGCCGACCGGGCGTGCGGTTGGTTGATCCAGAAGAACGTCCAGCGGTGGGAGGAGGTCCACCTGCCGTCGGGCGCCATGGAGCTGTGGCGCACCGTCTCGCACCGCATGATGGTGATCGGCGGCGTGATCACCGCCGCGATCACCGGGGACCTGGACTGGTGATCGGCGGCACGCCGTGCCCGGTCGCGTGATCTGATGGTCTGGACAATGAGAAGGCGCGTAGGGGTCAGCATCGGAGGTACGCGCGATGGGCAAGGGAAAGCGGCTCAAGCAGCAGAGAGCAGCCGGTCGGCGGCGTAAGACGGCACCACCGCGCTGGTCGGGTCTGGCGAAGGAACCGAACACGACGCCGACGATGGGCGACCAGCGTCGCGGCCAACTCTCCTCCCTGACCCGGCAGGAGATCCGCTCCAGAGTCACCGCCTGGATGATCTTGCTCTCCTACCTGGAGTCCGCTCGGGACGCCGGCGAAGCTGCCGACGACTTCCTGGCGCCGCGCCACGACGATGAAGGCGAGGAGGAGTTCGCGCTCCGGCGGGAAGCCGCCCACAAGCTCGCACTGGCCAAAGCGCTGACCGGCGGGGCGGCCGAGGAAGTGGCCGAGGTGCTGGCGAGCTGGGTCACGCCGTCGATGGCGCCCACGGTGATCGCCACCCTCACTGCCGAGGCCACGAAGATCCTCGACGACAGCCGCTACCAGGCGGACTCCGCAGCCTGGCGGGCCGGGGCCAGGAAGCTGTTCGGGACGCTGTGCCCTGCAGAGTTGTGGGATGCCGGCCTGGACCAGATCGAGACCCTGGCCGAGCACCGCCTTGCCGTACCCGAACAGAACGACCAGCTCAGCGACGACCAGCTCATTGCCACGATCCACGCGGCGGCAGCCCTCGTTGCCTGGCTGTACGACCAGCCAGAGGCGGTACCCGACCGCGCAGCCGCACAGATGGAGCTCGCCGAACGAGCCGGGAAGTTCGGCAACCTCGCATTCTGACGACCAAGCGAGACATCAACCATGGGGACCGCGCGTCCCCCGGAAGGAGACCGGTGACAGATCCCATCGGGTACATGGCCTCCACCGCAAAGGTCATCGAGCACTTGGAGGCCCGGCGCGGCAGCGGCGGCTCTCCGGAGTACCTGGCGGCCTGGGAACGGGCCCTGCACGTCGTTGACGGCCTGCTGGAGCCGTTCCGGGAGAAAGAGCGAGCCTCCAACCGTGCCGAGGTCGGGGAGGCGATGATCCTCGTCGACGGCGGCACGGCACTAGCTGTCGCGTTCTACACGATCGCCCGCGAGAACGGCATCGCCGTCTCCGAGGTGACCCGGCAGCCGCTCGAGCACCTGGTGCACTGGGAACAGGTGCAGGCGATGCGGAACGAGCAGCAGTGGTCCGACCTGATCATGTCCGGGCAGCTCGTTCCCGAGGGCCGCATCATGGACGACTGGGAGACACGGCTGGCCGCGCTCGGCCACGCGATGACTGACCCGGCCGATCCGATTGTGCCCGTGTGGCATCACCTGCGGAAGGACTACGGCCCTCCCGATCCCAACTCCCCTATGTGGGAGGACTCCACCATCATCGTCGGGATCGCTGGCTACCTGGGCATGAAGCGCATACTCCGCGACTGGCCGGCCGTCTAACCGGCATACCACCCTCCTTGCCAGGCGCGGAATCCGATCCTTCGCGTTCTGGGGGCGGGGCAAGCTGCCCGGTCAGGTGGCAGAACACGCGCCGGAGATCCACGCCGACACCGTCGAGTCCGCGCGGCCACCACCCTCCATGAGGTCGCCTCTCGGGCGCCTCCTCGCCATTCCGCCCGGAGCTCGGCTGATGTCAGTGCCATGGGGGAGGCTGGGCGCTATGCGTGCGTTCCCGTTCGGAGTTGGCGAACCCGATCAGCAGATCCCCGCCCACCTCACCGAGGTCGGCTCGGGCTGGCATCCACTGCTGATGCGCTTGCACGAACACCTGACCGCCCTGGCGCCCGACTACCGAGTAGAAGAGTTCATTCCCCGCCTGGGAGGCTTGCGTATCTACCTCGCGGACCGCTACGACGACGAGGGCGAGTTCAACGGCACCTGGGTCGACGTCTCGGGACAACTCGTCGACGCGGCCCGGGTCGAAGCGGAACGAACCTGTGAGTCCTGTGGAGGGCCAGGACGTATCCGCTTCCATGGTGACCGGCGCGGTACACACCTGCGAGCACTGTGTGATCGGTGCCACACTGCTCGCTTGACGTGTGAGGATGTCTCCGCGCTGGACGACGGGACCCCGCGCATCGTGACCACGGTCCTCGTAGGGACAGAACCAGACAGGGGCGGCACAACTGAGGAACCACACCCTTGACCAGCGGCGTCACGACGACGGGGCGGGTACTCCTTCGCACCCCGTACGAATGCCCTCGCTCCAAGACGGGACGCGGTCTTCAGCGAGCGTGCCCTTCAGATGATCGAACGGACACCCTGTTCCGTCTACTTCAGGACCTCCGGTCGGCTCAGGACTCGGTTGGCTGAACGCATTTGATCATGGCTCGATTCACCTCTAGGTTCCTGCCAGGCACATAGGAGGCGGTGAGCCGGTAACCACTGGCCTCGTAGAGGGCAAGAGCGGCCTCGTTGCGGGCGCCAGTTTCCAGGATGAAGCGGGAGATCCCGCGACCAGCGGCTTGCCGCTCCAGGTGATCGAGGATGCGGCGGCCCAGTCCTCGGCCGCGCGCGGTGGTTGCTACGTACATGCGCTTGATCTCCGCGGTACACGGGGCAAGGAGCCGCCATCCGCCGCATCCGACCGCTCCGGAGATGCCCTCATAGCGCGCTATGACGAACAGTCCGTGCTCTGGATGAAAGGCGTCTTCCGGTGTTTCCTCGGGATCGTCGGCGAACCCGTAGAGGGCCATTTGCTCCTCATGGAGTGCCCGGGTGAGGCGCCGTGCGTCGGGGTGGCTGTACGGCACGGCGGTGAGGTGCGGGCTTGGCAGGTAGGCCGGTGCCGCGGGGAGGTGGCTCATGCGGCTGATAGTGCCCTGTCGACAGCCGCGAGCGCATCCGCGCCGCTGGAGGTGTGGATGCGGGAGCCGGCTTGGCGGCGAAGGTGGGCGAGCAGGTTGCGACAGCGGATGGACTGGACCTCGTCCAGGTGAGACGCGAGCCGGTGCAGCGTGTCCACGGTGGACGTCGCGTCACGGGAGAGAAGGTGAGCGCGGGCGAGGTGGATACCGTGCAGCAGGGCGGAGCGCTTGAAGCCCGTGGTGAGACCGTGGTCGGTAAGGGGGGTGAGCAGGTCGGTGGCTTCGGAAAGGAGGCGATTGGCTCGGTGAGGTTGGGAGGCAGCGAGTTCGACGAGTGCGTGGCCGGATTCGGCGGCGACCTGGTCAGGGGTGAAGTAGTAGAGCGCGGGCGGATGGTGCTCGGTGCCGGGGTTGTCGAGCAGGGTGCGGCATAGTTCGGTGGCTGCACGGAAGGCCCCGGCGTTGCCGGCGGCGGCGTGGGCGGTGGCGAGGCGGCCCAGAGCACGGGCACGGACGACCGGGGCGCTGCGGGCGGTGTGGTCGACCGCGGCTTCAGCCAGGCGTAGCGCGGAGGCGGCTTTGTGGCGGGCGGCGTGCTGGTAGGACAGCATCCCCAGCACGTTGGCGATGGTGTCCTCGTCGTCGGCGGCGCGGGCAAGGCGGATGCCGAGGAGTTGGTAGCGCTGGGCGGCGGCGGTGAGATCGGCGTCGAAGGCCATCCAGCCGGCCAGTTGTGCCATGCCGCTGGCGATGCCGAGCAGCCGTGTGCCGACGACAGGGGTGTAGCGGCTGTTGTGTAGCAGGTCGAGGACGCCGGCCAGTGCGTTGCGGACGTAGCGCTGGGACAGGGCTCCGCCTCCGGCGGTGTCGTCCAGGCGGCGGAGGTCCGTGAGGTGATCTTCGAGGACGTCCGTGTGCGGGGGGTCTACACGGTCGGCGCCGGGGCCCGCCAGGAGCACGGGCGCCTGGGGATTCTTCCGGGTGGCGTCCCAGACGGCGGTGAACAGATCGTTGTCGCCGACGGCGTATAAGGCGGCTTGGTCACCGGGAGAGGTGGTGGTCCACGCTGCGGCGACGGCCAGGACGTCCGTGAGCGGGCGAGGGCCGACGAGGCCGTCTGTGGCGGTCTTCAGCTGTTCCGGACGGCCCGGCTGGGTGCCCCACAAGCCGGCGGCGGTGTACGGGCAGCCGGTGGCCTCGGTGAGCAGCGTGGCCACCGTGCGGCGTACCGTTCCCGACCGTGGGGCGCTGCCGCGCAGCCAGCCCTGTGCCGCGGTGAGGTGCAGGATAGGCTCGCCGATCGCGGTGAGACGGGGGTTCAGGGCTCGTACGAGGTCTCGGGATGACCAGCCAGCGCGTTTGAGGGCCTCGGTGAGCGTCTGGTTGGTCCCCCGCGTGGCGAGAGACGTTCCCCTTGATGTCGATGTGTCGCGCACAGTCGTCACATCGGCACGGTACGCCAACTGCCCTGCACGGCACCGGTTTTCGCAGCTTTTCGCAGTCCCGTCGGGACATTCTCAACGTTCGCGGTGATCCTCCCTGCCACCAGCTGATCTTCCGGTGTGTGCTGGTGCTCCGCCCGGAGGTTGTTCGGGTGGTGACGGCCCCGTTTCCCGCAGGGCCGCAGTTAGGGATGTCCGTACGGCGCGAGGACCGGATGTCGGCTGCCGCGCCAAGGTGGTGGAGAGCTCATGTTGCATTCCGCACCATTCGGTCAGGTGCTTGAGCACGTGACGCAAGAGCTGTCGGGGTTCATGCGCGACAGAGATGATGGACAGTCAGCGGAAGCTGCTGGAGGCGGCGTTCGAACGGCCGTCGGCGCTGGCCGACCCAGGGGCGGCGCGGTGTGGCAGGAGACCCGCGCCGGGAGCCTGTCGGTGTACGTCAAGCGCCACACCTCGGTCGGCCCGTTCGAGCGCGAGCTGCGTGCGTTGCGGCAGATGCCGGACAGGCTGGCGCCCCGCGTGGTTGAGCACTACGCGCAGCCGCCGACGCTGGTTCTGGAGGACGTACCCGGTGTCCGGCTCGGCGATTCGGCGGCAGGCAAGGCAACGCAGTGGCTGGACACGGCTGTGGAGACCGTGGTCGCCTCGGTCGGCCTTCCCGGCCCGTGGCCGGAGGACCCGCCCCCCGAACTCGACGAGCTTCAGGTGGGCTTCGCCGCGGCTCTGGCCGCGAAGGTGCCCGCCAGCGTGCGAGCGCTTCGGAGCACGCTGCATGACCCGTTGAGAATCCCCTGCCACGGGGACATCAGCCCGTCCAACATGCTCGTCGACGCCGGTCCACCGGTCCGGGTGCGGCTGCTGGACTACGAGTTCTACGGTCCGGGAGATCCGCTGGCCGACATCGCCGCGCTGTGCCTGACCCCCTCGGTGGACATCCCGGCAGCCATCCGCCTGGCGGCGTTGCGACGTGGACGCGCGCTGGTCGAGGAGAAGACCGGGCTGTCGCTGGCCGACCGGATGGCCGGCGCGATCACCCTGTGGGCCGTCCAGTGTGCGGCATGGCATCGCCGCCACCGCGGCACATTCCGTTTCGAGCAGGCTGTGCTCGACCACGCCCGCATGGGCATCGACGCATCCGTAGGAGAGGACCTGTGACGAGCACCCTCGGCGATCGCTGCCGCTTCCGTCCCCCGGAGACCGGCGCGACGGTCATCTGGGAAGTCACCGACTTCTGCAACCTCGCCTGTACGCACTGCCTGTCGGACTCCTCACCGGAGCGCTCCCGCCAGGACGACCTGGAGACGGCTCGGATGATCTCAGCCGTCCGGGAGATGACCGAGGCGGGAGTGACGGAGTTCTACTTCTCCGGCGGTGAGCCGTTCGCGCGCGAGGACTTCAGCGACATCATCGCCGCGGTGGACCCCGGGGTGGCCGAGGTGTACTGCAACACCAACGGCTACTACGTCACGCCGGAGGTCGCCGGCGCGCTGGCGGGAACGGCGCTGCGGCGGATGACCGTCAGCATCGACGGGCACGACCGGGCCGCTCATGCCCTGGTCCGCGGAAAGCCGTCGTCCTTCGACCGTGCCGTTGCCGCCGTGCAGCACCTGCTGGCGGCGAACGTTCCGGTGCGGGTCTCTCACGTCGTCCACCCCGGCAACGTCGACCATGTCGAAGAGTTCTGCGCCACGATGGCCCGCATCGGCGTGGACGCCCTCCTGATCAACAGCGTCTTCCTCGCCGGGCGAGCCGCCCGGCACCCGCAACTCCTCCTCCCCTCCGAGCGCCAACAGGACCTGTTCGACGAACTGACCGCCTTGCAGGACCAGTACGCCCAGCGCGGCATCCAGATCGACCACAGCCTCGGCACACCGGAACCCAACGACACACCCGGCTGCCCGGCCGGCCGCCGAGTGTTCCACGTCGCACCGAACGGCGACCTGTCCACCTGCTCCTGGCTGTACAAGCTGGACCCGGACCGCTTCCGGCTGGGGAACCTCAAGACCTCCTCCTACGCCAAGCTCCTGCCGGGCGTGGAGCCCATGATGGGGCCGGTCCGCGCCCTGGCCGCGTGCCGCCCGCTGCCGGTGATGGGCTCGTGACGCCGTCAGCCGCACTTGGGCCGGTGCTGGACGAGACGTGGCAGAACTCGATGCGGCTCAGCCGTACGTCCAGCGCTGGCCGGTCCCGCGGTACTCCTCTACAGGGATCGGCTGCACACCCGGTCGCATGCGCTCGCCATACAGCACGCCGCCCAGGTGGTCGACCTCGTGGTGGACGAGCCGGGACAGGCCGTGGGTGAACCGCGACAGGTGGGTGGAGCCGTCGAGGTTGCTGTGAGCGACGACGATGCTCAGCGGGCGAGGCACGAGTCCTCGGACGTCGAAGAAGCTGAGGCAGCCTTCGTACTGCTCGTCTTCGTCCTCGGAGGCCTCGGCAACGTGGGCGTTCAGCAGCATGATGGGCTCTGTCCCGGCATCGGGTGGAAAGACGACGGCGGCGGAGCGGTCGATCCCGATTTGAGGGGCGGCGATGCCCATGCCCTTGCCGAATGTGTGGAGTTGGCGAACGCGGCCGACTGCGTCCATCAGCTCGGTAATGACCTCCTGGGCCTCTTCAGCCTCGGTGGGCAGGTCGAAGGGACGGGCGGCGCGGGCGAGGACGGGGTCGCCGTCCTGGACGATGCCAGCGTTGGCCATGGCCTGGCTCGCGGACAGGGTGCTCACGGGGTCGTTCGCTTTCTCGTCGGCTGCGTTCTTCAGGCGCCATTCGAGGCGGAAGCGGGCGTGCAGGGGCGGGTCGAGGGTGGCCCAGGAGAAGACGCTGTGCTCGCCTCGTTCCGTGCGCTGCGGGGGTGTGCGCAGTGGGGCGAAGTCGGCGCTCATGGAAGTCTCGGTTCCCCAGACGGACGGTTCACTGTCTCGGGGGAAAGACAGTTCCACAGCCAAACGCCTGGTGGGCAGTCGCACCGCGCGCTGGAACCAGGGACCCCATTTCTCGGCGCCGACGCAGTACGAGTAGGAGATTTCGGCTTCCTGGCCGGGGTAGAGAGGGAAGCGGCTCGTTGGGTTCTGGAACTGGAGCCACACCTCCTTGAACGCGTCCCGGTCGTGTTTGACGGTCCAGCCCATCGGCTCGTCCGCGCAATGCGCCGTGAGCTGGAGTTCTTCCCAGGTCAGAGGGTTGCGGCGGTAGAGGGCGTTGGACCGTTCCGGTTCGGAGGGGTATCGGTCGACGGCGATTCGTACGAGGTAGCGGGTGACGGGCTCGGTGCCGTTGTTGTGCAGGAGCCTGCGCATGCTGAGGTGGAAGCGTCCGTCGTCGTAGCGGAGCGCCGCCTCGTCCTCCAGGACCAGCAGGCCAGTGCTGGACGGCGGGTCGTTCTGTTCGGCCGCCTGCGGGGAGGCGTCGGTGCGCTGCCATGCCCGCCACAGTGCTCCGCCGGCGTCGAGTTCGGTGTCCGCCCGGCGGGCGAGCTGGGAGCTGCCGTGTTCCCGGCCGGCCTCAAGGTGGCTCACGTACGAGGGGTCGATGTTCAGGCGCTGGGCGAGAGCTGCCTTCGACAGGCCCCGCACGCTGCGCCAGTGCGTGAGTTCCGCAGCGAACGTAGCCCGCTCCTCCCTCTCCAAGGTGGCTGTCCTCTCCGAGAGTTGCTGACGATCGTGAGTGAGCGCTCCTCATGGTCGCCTCATCCTGCCCAATTGAAGCCCAATGGTGGTAGGCAGCGGCCCCGGCGAACCTCCAGGACGGCGTGCTCGTCGTCCTCCAACCGTTGCCGCAGCGACCTCATCCGAAGATCACGTTCCGTGTCACTACGAAGGATGCCCGTGAAGGTGATCACCCGCTTGGTTCTGCAAACCAACAGGAGGGTCAGTTCCGCCGAGGGACAGAGGCCCACATGAGTCCGAACAGTACCTACTGGATGAAATACGCCATTCGCGTCGCACAAAGGGCGTCGCAATCAGGTCGGCGGGTCGGCGTTGCGCTCGTTTCTGAATACAACGAGTTGATTTGCTCCGCCTTCGAGGGAGAAGTCCGCGGCGCATCCTGGTATCGCATTCTGCGGAGCAGGATGCAGGAACTCGGAATATCCAGCACACACGGCGCATATCTGACAATCAACACCCTGTCGGTAAACCAGTCGTTTGAGCTTGCCGAGCTCTTGAAGGAAGTGCGCATCGACAGGGTTTACATCGGTCTGCCAGACCCCGCGCTGACGAGTTACCTCGACGACGATCCCGTCACTGCACGAGGTCTCGTACACCGCTTTCCCGACGATCTGCAGCGCGAGATCCTCGAGCAGAACCGAGACTTCTACGCAGCGAGCGAGCAGAATATCGAGTGCAACCCCCACTACTCCACACATCGCATTAGTGAAGCCGTCTCCACCGGGCTGAAGTCGAAGGGGTTCGCGCTTGCCAGGAGTGATGTCAATGCGAACAGGGGGAGGATCGCGCTCGCTTCGCTGATCTGCCAGAGGTATGGGATTGAGTACAAAGAGGCTGATCGCGCCGTAAACGACGCACTGTCCGAAGCCTTTGACGCGAAGTACGGCACCTATGACTACGCGTACGACGCTCGCACCGCCAACCTGAGATGGACCGACGACTTCATGTCGGTTTACAGGAGGTCGTCCACAAGGTCTCTGTCTGCCGTCAACATCATCAACGTCGGCGTCGGAGCCGGGCACGAAGCAGCAGCTTTGTTTGCAGATTGCCCGCAGATCACTTTCGTTGACATCGCAGAACGTGGCCTTGCGAATATAAGCGGACGCATTCCCTCGTCGAGGACTGTCGTCTCCAGCGCCGAAGACCTGTCTGCCCTGCCGGCGAACAGTTTCGATCTGTATGTCTCCTTGAGAACATACAACTCGTCGTTCTTCGATACGTCCGCAGCGGCCTCAGAGGCGCACAGAGTACTGAAGCCCGGCGCGGTGATTATCGTCTCCGTAGCCAACGGATTTCTGTATACTCAGCGGGGCTGCGTCATACCAGGGCTGATCATCCCCGGCACTGACTTCGTCGACATCTATCGCGGGATGGACACAGCCAATCTGATTGGCGCGGAGCTCGACTGTGCCGGATTCAAAGATATCCGAATGTTCCCAACAAGCACCGAGATCTACCTGTCAGCTGTCACCGCCTGAAATCTCCACCGTCCCCTCGAGCCAGCCGCATCCGCGACGTTCCAACAGTTTTGCGGGAAGGCTGAATCGCAGACGGCCGGGGGCGACCGGACTGTTCAGAGTGATCAGCGCGAAGGAAGGACTTCTGCATGAACGGGCGTACGACTGTTGCCCATCGGATCCTGCAGTTCAACGAGGAGCTTGCCGAAACGACGCTCGCGCTGTCTCCCGGATTCACGGTCATCAACCCGTTCAGCGGCCCCCAGAAGGAGCGTGTCCGCGAGGTCACGACTGCGTTCTACCACAAGTACTACGACGACGATAAGCCGCGCCGTCTGGTACTGGGGAGCTCGCCCGCCCGACGCGGCACGGCCGTGACCGGGGTCCCGTTCGAAGACGCCAAGCTCCTCGAAAGCGAAACGGGAGTCGATGTCGACGGCTATGCGGTGAGCCGGCCTTCCGCCGGATTTCTGCACGACGTCATCAGTCGCTACGGGGGCCGCGACAAGTTCTACGCCGACTTCGTCATGAGCTTTGTGTGCCCCCTTGGCCTGGTGAGAAAGAACCCCAAGGGAAAAGAGGTCAACTGCAACTACTACGAGAACAAGAAGCTGCTCGAAATCCTGCACTCTTTCCTCGTGGACACCCTGCAACGCCAGCTGGCATTCGGAACTGACACCTCGGTGTGCTACTGCATCGGCAGTGGCGAGAACTTCGCGTTCCTCTCGAAGGTAAACGAGGGCCAGCGCTTCTTCCAAAGGATCGTGCCCCTGGAGCACCCGCGCTTCATCACTCAATACAACCGGGACAGAGAGGAAGAATTCGCCGAAAAGTACCTCAGTGCCTTCCGTGGACAAGGCGATTAGTCGTTGCGTCCTCCGGAACGCTTGCCAACCTCTCAGCTAAGGCGGCGAAGGCCGTTGGCTCCCAACGCGCTGAAGGAGAAGGAGAACAGTACATTGGCGACAGAAGGCAGGGTCCTGGTCCACTTCGACTCGGAACGCGTGAGCGTTTACCGCCGCCGGGGCGGCGAGTTGAAACCACTCAAAAAGGAGCGGCTCGCATTCGAGGACAGCCGCGACCACGAGGTGCTGGCAGACGGAGTCGGCAAGTTCTGCGCCGGACTCACGGAGTTCAACGAGGTCGTTGACAACAAGACAACGCGCCTGCACGCCACCGGAGTCTTTCAGCGGCTCCCGCAACCGGAAGCAGCCGCACTGGTCAATAGCGTCTATGTCGACACCGGCCTCTATTTCAACATAGTCGGGCCCGAGCTGGAGCGGTTCTACCTGGAAACAGGCATGTCCGCGTGCGGATCGAACGACATGATGGACGGCCTGATCCGGCGGGAATTCCGGAATATTGTTGTCTGCGGCAGCTTCCAGCAAGAGCTGCGGCACATCGAGGACACCATCGCCCGCCTGCGCGAGAGCGGCAGCGAAGTGCTGAGCCCGCGCAGCACAAGAATCAAGCCGGAGACCGCGGGCACCGACTTCATCCTCTTCGACTACCAGGACCTCCTGAAGAACGACCGCGACACGTGGCGGCACAAGTACGTGCACATGGACGCGTTCAGGCAGGCCGACGCTGTCGTCGTATGCAACCCCGGCGGTCTCGTCGGAAAGGGAACCATCTTCGAGCTCGGCTTCATGTCCGCGCTTTCCAAGAGGATCATCTTCACGGAGGAGCCCCGGGGCGTTTCTGTCTTTTTCCCCTGTGAGGTCGGCCTGGAATCCTGAGCACTGCCGCTGAGCGCTGGCGGCAGCCCGTCCCGTTCTTTCACCCCTGACCGGAACCAAGCGGCGTTTCGGCGAACGGCGCAGGGCCGGGAGCAGGTCCCCGGCTCATCCGCGTTCTCCTACCACCCACATCTCACTCCTTGGCTACGAAGATACGGAAAGGACCCCCGCCGGTGCGCGATGCAGAACACATCGACACAATGCGCGACAGACTGCGAGAGATCGTGGCGTCTGTCCTGGAAGTGGAAAAGGAAGCCATCGAGCCTGGTGCCCTGTTCTACGAGGACCTCGGCATGAGCTCCTTAGAAAAGGCTGAGATCGTGGTCGCGATCGAGCGCGAGTTCGCAGCCCTGTCCGCTGAGGAAGCGGCAGCCCTCACCAGCCTGGACGCCGCGGTGTCCGTGCTCGGCGAGCGTACGACGGGCCTCCGCGGGGTCGACCTGATCGACCGCCTGGTGGCGGGTCATGTCTCCGCCGGCCGGGGCGAAAGGACCAGCTACCTCGACCCCGAGGCGGGGGAGATCACCTACGCCGCCCTCCTGGAGGCAGCACGTGGGTACGCGGGCGCCCTCAGGGCAGCAGGCGTGCCCGAGAGCGCCCGCGGCCTCCTGATCGCCGACGACTCCGTGGCGACCGTCGTCGCCGTCCTCGGCCTGTGGTGGCACGGCTGCGTCCCCGTGGTGATCAGCCCGATGCTCACGGACAACGAAGTCCGCTACATCGCCGAAGACTGCGCCGCCGCGATGGTGCACCTCGACGCCTCCCCCACGCGCCAACGCACCCTTGACGACCTGTTCGCCACGACCACCCGGTTCGCCGGCGCTGACGTCCGCGCTGCTCTAGCGACGGCCGAGCCCGGCCCCGCACACCGCCCGCAGGAAGCCGGGCCCCCGGCCGCGTGGAGCGCGGGGCGCGAAGCGCTCGTGCAGTACACCTCCGGAAGCACCGGCAAGCCCAAGGGGGTGCGGCACTCGGCGGGAGCGATCGCGGCCATGGCCGACGGCATCGCCACGGTACTGGCACTGACCCCGCAGGACACCGTGCTGTCCACTGCCCGGATGTCCTTCGGCTACGGCTTCGGCAGCTCCATCCTGTGCCCTCTGGCGGCCGGCTCCCGCGTCGCGCTCATCCGCGGCACGGCCGACGTTCACTCACTCACCGCCGCGCTCCGGCACCACCGGCCTACCGTGCTGTTCTCCGTCCCCCGGCTGTACGCGGCGCTGCTGCACGCATCCGAGACGACGGCGCTCGCCGCCGACTCCGTGCGGCTGTGCGTGGCGGCGGGCGAGAATCTGCCCGGTCCGCTCAGCGAGCGGATCCGCACCGCCTTCCAGGCCGATCTGCTCAACGGTCTCGGCGCCACCGAGGTGCTCTACATCGTCGTCGGCACGCCGCCGGGAAACGAGCGTCCGGGCACCTTCGGGGTCCCGGTGCCCGGGATCACCGCGACCGTCCGCGCTGCGGACGGCACGCCCGTCGCCGCCGGGGAGGAGGGCCGGCTGCACATCGCCGGCCCGACCGTCGCCCTGGGCTACATCGGCCGGCCGGAGGCCGCAGCGGTCACCTTCGCCGACGGCGGCGCCTACACCGGCGATGTGGTGCGCCGTGCGCCGGACGGCATGTTCACCCATCTGTGCCGCGCCGATGACGTGCTCAACCTGGGCGGCTACAAGGTCGTGCCGAGTGAGATCGAGAGCGTCATCCGCGGTGCGGAAGGGGTCCAGGACTGCGTCGTGGTCGGCGGCCGCGATGCCGACGGCCTGGAGCAGGCCGTGGCGTATCTGGTGGCCCGGCCGGGATCCGACGAGGCCGTGGTGCGGCGCGTGGTGATCGCCGCGATCCGTGGCGGTCTTGCCGCCTACAAGCGGCCCGCCCGTGTGGAGTTCCTCGACGAGCTCCCGACCACGTCGACCGGCAAGCTGGCCGCCTTCGAGCTGAGGAAGGCGGCTACCCAACCGTGACCTGGGACATTACGGGCATGGCCGCCGTCGCCAACATCGGCGCCACCCCCGGGGAGATCTTCGCTGCGCTGTGCGCGGGCCAGGAGAGCCGCACGCCCCTGAGGGCGTTCGACCCCGACAAGTACAGGGCGGCCTACGCCTACGAGATCGACGACCGGCCCGAGGGCGGCGGCGACATACCGCAGCGCGCCACCCGCTGGCTCACCACCGTCATTCGTCAGGCAGCCGGGGACGCGGGACTGGGCGAGGACCTGGCCCAGGTGCCCGTGCTGGTCGGGACCACCATGCGCGAGCAGCGCAGCCTCGAACTGTGGTGGCGCCACGACGCGGAAGTCGCCCTCGAAGACCTGCACTTCGGCACCGCCCTGAAGGCGGCCTTCGGGGCGTCCACCACGTACACCCTCGCCAACGCCTGCTCCGCCACGCTGTACGCGCTGGGCATGGCCACCGACATGATCGAGCTCGGCATGGCCGACACGGTCGTCGTCGCGGGCACTGACGCCGCCACCGAGAGCGGCTTCGGCACGCTCGACCGGGTGCAGAACGACATCCCCGACGCGCTGCGCCCCTTCGACACCACCCACAAGGGCATGCTGATGGGTGAAGGCGCGGCAGCCGTCGTCGTCCAGCGAGCCGGCACCGGGAACGGGCCCGTGCACGCCCGGGTGCGCGGTGTGTCCATGAACTGCGACGCTCACCACGCCACCGCGCCCGACGCCGACGGCATCACCCGCGCGGTGCTGGACGCCTACCGCAGAGCGGGGGTGCGGGCCCGCGACATCGACTTGGTGATGCTGCACGGCAGCGGCACCCCCCGCAACGACGCGACGGAGTCGAGCGTGCTGCGCCGCATCTTCCAGAGCGCTGGACCTGGTCCGCGGATGACCGCCATCAAGGCGATGACCGGCCACACCCTGGGCGGCTCGGGACTGCTCAGCCTCGTGATGGCGGTGCTCGCCATGAAGGAAGGGACGGTACCCCCGGTTCTGGGACTCGCCGATCCGATCCCGGAGGCCGCAGGGCTGGGCCTGGTGCAGGGCTCCCCCGCCTCCGACGACCTGGCCATCGCGCAGATCGACGCGTTCGGCTTCGGAGGGATCAACGCCGTCGCGATCGTGGAGGGAGCTCGATGAACGCGACGAGCACCGCGCATCCGAGGAACCCGAGCGCCCGGGAGGTCGTCGTCACGGGCATCGGACTGGCGCTCCCCGGTGTCGCGACGTACCGCGACCTCCTCGGACCCCTGCCCGCCGAGGGCGGCTTCGACCCCGCAACTGGACTCATCGGACGCGAGCTGCGCCACAAGGACCGCGCGTCCCGGCTCGCCCTGCGCGCCGCCGAGTTCGCCCTCCACGACGCCGGTCTCACCGACGCCGACACCACGTTCACCGGCGCGGCCGAGGCGACGGCCGTCGTGGTCAGCACCAATCTGGGCAACGCGGACAGCGTCTGCGAAGCCACCGACACCATCGCCGCAGCAGGCGTCATGGGACTCAGCCCCTTGGGCCTGCCCCAGACCTCAAGCAACGTCATCGCCGGCTGGGTGGCCATCCGCTACCGTCTGCGCGGCCCCAACCTCACCGTCTGCAACGGCGTCACGAGCGGTCTGGATGCCCTGGCCTGGGCCCGGAACCTCATCGTGACCGGGCGCGCCGACGCAGCCGTCGTCGTCGGCGTCGAACCCGCCAACGACGTGGTGACGAAGGTCCTCGGCCGGCAGTCCACCGACGCGGCGGTTGCGGTCGTACTGGAACCCGCGGACGCAGCCGCCTCCCGTGGCGCACGGCCACGCGCCACGATCACCGGCTACGCACGGGCCCGGAACCTCGCCGCCGCGCTGGCCTCCACCGGCGTGACCGAAGAGGGGCCCGTCGGGCTGTGGCTCGCGGACGAGGCGGAAGCCGCGGGGGCCGGGGCGGGCCATCTGCTCGCAGCCACGCGCCGGATCGACCTGGAATCCCAGCTAGGCCCGCTGTCCGGGGCGCTCGGCGTCCTGCAGTGCGCTGCCGCGGCTGCCCATCTGGAGAGCGGCGCCACCGGGAACGTCCTCGCCACGGCCGGAGGCCCTCACCACGACGCGACGGCCGCCCTGCTGCTGACCCCGTCGCCGGCCACTCGCCCATCCACGCAGGAACGAGGACAACACCCGTAACCGGATCCCCCTCGTAAACCGAGGGGGCTTTCAGCCGAGCTGGCTGAGGCCCGTGTGTTACCAGCCCGAGTCAACAAGCGCATTGGAGGTGACTGAAGTTGGCTACGTTCCGCGTAGGCGAGAAGACCGACCAAGCCGTGCTTCCTCAGCAGCTTGCTCTGGAACTCGACCCAGCAGACAACCCCGGGATCAGGGACGAAACGGGGGCCGAGCGCCGTAAGGCACCCGGCGCGGAACCTGGGCGAGAGGAGACCGCTACCGCTTCACCTGGCGGTAGCGGCGTCACCCCCAACCCCACGGTTGGGGAGAAGCCGCGTGAGCGGCACCCGTTCGTGTTCGTGCTGGACAAGCACGGGCATCCGTTGCAGCCCTGCACACCGGCCAGGGCCAGAAAGCTGCTCAAGAAGGGAAGGGCCGTTGTCCACCGGCATACGCCGTTCGTCATCCGCCTCAAAGACCGCACGGTCGCCGAATCCGAAGTAGACGGTGTGGAGCTGGGGATCGACCCCGGCAGTAAACACACCGGGATCGCGGTGTTCAGCGCGCAGGCCGGTCAGCGCCGGGGCCGCTACGCGCTTCAGCTCGACCACCGGGGCGCGGCCATCCGCAGGAAGCTGGAGCAGCGGTCCGCCTACCGGCGCGGACGCCGCACCCGGAATCTGCGCTACCGCGCCCCGAGATTCCTCAACCGGCGGCGTCCGGACGGCTGGCTGGCGCCGTCCCTTCAGCACCGTGTCGTCACCACGATGTCATGGGTCAAGCGGATCTCCCGCTGGGCGCCCGCGCGGGCGGTGCATGTAGAGCGCATTGCGTTCGACACCCACGCCATCAGCGCGGGCAACGCGCTGGAAGGGGCGGAGTACCAGCAGGGCACCCTGCACGGCTACGAAGCCCGCGAATACCTTCTGGCCAAGTGGGGGCGATCCTGCGCCTACTGCGGCGCGCAGAACACGCCCCTCAACATCGACCACATCCACCCTCGCTCACGCGGCGGCACCGACCGTCTCTCCAACCTGTGCGTGGCCTGCATCCCCTGCAACCAGACCAAGTCGAACCGGCCGGTCGAGGAGTTCGTCAAGAACAAGACCAAGCTCGCCAAGCTCCTCGCGCAGGCAAAGGCCCCACTGCGGGACGCCGCCGCCGTGCAGTCCACCCGCTGGGCCTTGTGGCGCGCCCTCGACGCGCTCCTGCCCACCCACACCGCCTCCGGGGGCCGCACCAAGTGGAACCGCACCCGCTGCCGGCTGCCCAAAACCCACACCCTCGACGCGTTGGCCGTGGGCAAGCTGGAGTCGGTCACCGAAACCGTCATCACGGTGCTGGCCGCCGGATGCACCGGGCGCGGCACCCACACCCGCACCCGTGCCGACAAACACGGCTTCCCCCGCCTACACATGCCCCGGCAGAAGACCTTCTACGGATTCCAGACCGGCGACCTGGTGCGCGCCGTCGTCCCCACAGGAAAGCACGCGGGCACACACACAGGCCGCGTGGCCGTTCGCGCTACCGGCAGCTTCAACATCACCACCCGATACGGCACCGCCCAAGGCATACGGCACAAACACCTACGCCTCCTCCAACGAGCCGACGGCTACGCCTACACCACCCGACCCGAACAAACAGACTGATCCAACCCGCGGGTCAGAGCACGGTCTTTCGCCTTGACGGCGAAATCCCCCTCCTTGCCCTACTCCGCAGGAGACTTCGTTCCTCCCTCGGCTAAAGCCGGGGGTATCCCGAAGGAGATCGGATGACCACGACGAGCGTGACCATTGAGCATCTCCGCGCCCTGATAGCCGGCGTACTGGAGACCGAGCCCGAGGAGGTCACCGACGGGGCGCACTTCGCCTACGAGCTCGACATCGACTCGCTGCTGATGCTGGAGATCTCGACCCGCGTGGAGAGCGCGTACGGCGTCCCGGAAAACGCCGTGGCAGCCAGCGGCGCCGCCACCCTCGCCGAGCTGCACGCCTTCCTCACCTCCAAGCTCACCCGCGAGACGCCGGCTTCCCCGCTCATCCGGCCCAGGCCGCTGAGCGACCCAACGGCGCGCCTGTTCCTGCTCCACCACGCCGGCGGCTCACACCTGCTCTACCGGGGCTGGGCGGAGCACTTCCCCCAGGACTGGGAACTGTGCCTCCTGGAGGCCCCCGGCCGAGGCCACCTGCAGGCACTGCCGCTGATCGACGACTGCGACCGGCTGGTCGACTACTTCCACACCGCCATCGCTCCACTGCTCGACCGGCCCTTCGGGTTCTTCGGCCACAGCATGGGCGCACTGATCGCCTACCAGCTCACTCGCCGACTCCTGCGCCAGGGGGAGCCGCTCCCCACCTGGCTGGGGGTATCCGCCTACGGCGCCCCGCGAGGCGAAGCCGGCGCCGACAGCCGCCCTCACCTGATGGCCGACGACGAACTGCGCGGCTGGCTGCGGAGCGGCGGCGGCAGTCCACCGCAGCTCCTCGACAACGACGACGTCTGGCGCAAGTTCGCCCCGGTGTTCCGCAGCGACTTCCAACTCGTGGACACCTGGACTCCTCCCCGCAGCCCCGAGCCGCTGCCCGTTCCGCTGTCGGTATTCGCGGGCGTGCACGACAGGCTGATCGGCGAGGACCGCCTCCTTGCCTGGCGAGCGTTCACGACGCACTTCCGCGGACTCGAAAGGTACGACGGCGACCACTTCTACCTGACGAACCACCAGCAGCCTCTCGCCGCCGCCATCACGGCCGCGATGCGCTCCGCAGCTCCTTGAGCCCGCTCTCACCACCACGCCACCCGCCAGACGATCAACTCCAACGGGGTGCTGGCGGAGGGTGCGGGGCGAGCCCTCAGGCGTCGGGGTCGACTTCGGGGTGCGTGAACCGCACGGGCCGGCCCAGCGACCGGGCGTAGGCGATCTCGGACCTGGTGCTGTCTCCGATGTAGTCGCCGACCACGAGCACCTCATCAGCGAGCAAGATCTTCGACCGGTGCAGCTCATCGAGTCGAACCTTCAGCGCCTCAGCCTCAACAGGATCGGACCACAGTGCGTGCGGCGACTTCAGGTCGCAACCCGGCTTGACGACAATCTTCCCGGGCCGAGCGGTGGTCTCCCGCAGCTCGGCCTCAGCCATTTCGGCCATGAAACGAGTGGAGCCGCAAATCGCAACAATACGCGGGAAACTCAGCTGCTTCTTCGCCTCGGCGAGCTTGTCCGCGGGGGTGATCACTTGCGGGGATGACACTGGTTCCTCCTGGTGGTGCGGCCCGAGGGATGCCTGCGGAGACGAGAACGAAGGCGTCCAAGATCATCTTTTGGTGAACGACGTGGACACCCGCGCGCCCGCACTCTATGCGACGAGCATTCCTGCCTGGTGCCGCGGCGCCCGCCGGTCGGCCCCACGCCCCGCCTGTGCGACGCCGAACAGGTCGCCCTTGCCACGAAAGGCCGGCGTCGGTTACCGCGTTCACCGCCTCGATCAGCCGCGTCACGCGGCAGGGGGCCGCGGTGTCGGCTTGGTCGGCCGGTCCCCTGCCAGCAGGCTGGTGGCGGTGCCGGGTCGGGCTCGAGTGCAGGGACAACCCGGACGAGGGAGGCGCGATCAGATGACCGCAGTGACGGAGCGTTGTCCGTCGGCGACCTTGCGGCCCCGGCGCGGCCCGCCGCGGCTCGCCTGAAGACCTGGCGGCCACGGTCCGTGCCCGCCGCCGGATCGCCCCGACCACCTGGCGCCCGCCCATCATCTGACCGCTATCGCTGTGCGCTTCCACGAGGAGACCATGTCCACCGCATCTCACCAGCCCGCCCCCAAGCCTGCCGCCGCGCCTTGCACACCCGGCCGCACCGCGGAGAGGAAGCAGATCGAGGCGCTCGCCGACACGCTCGTACTCGGGTACGGGCTGCACCCGGCAGACATAACGCGAATCCCGGAGGGCACCGCGACGGACAATTACGCGATCGTGGATCAAACGGGCCAGCGGCACTTCGCCAAGGTCTACCGCACTCGAGAACACCTGGATCTGGAGCGGACCTCGGTCGAACTGTCCGAGTACGCCGCCGACGGAGGCGTCGCGACCGCGCGGGCAACCCGCACGCGCGAGCACGAACCCATCGAGACCCACGGCCGCCTGCCGATGTCCCTGTGGTCGTACGTGCCGCACACCGCGACCGCCGAAGGCGGCCTGACGGGTGCACGGTGGGCAGCCGTCGGCACAGCGATGGGCCGCCTCCACAGCCGACTCGCCGCTCACCCCGCCGCCGCCCCCACCCTGGAACCCGGTGCCGCGGTGTGCGACGTGGCCGCCTCACGGGACCGCTTCGAGCACCTGATCCATGCGTACCAGCACATGCCCAGGCTCGGGGAGTTCGAGACGTGGGCGCTGCAGGCGGCGCGTGAGCGACAAGCCATCCTGGGGGACGTCGAGCGCACCCTCGCTTCGCTTCCACAGCTGACCGTCCAGGTCCTCCACGGCGACATGGCCGGCCCCAACGTCCTGTTCAAGGACAACGAGGTAGCCGCGATCGTGGACTTTCGACCGCCCGCACCCGGGTACCTCGCCTGGGAGATCGCGCGTCTTGGCTGCGACCCCAAGAGCGTGCTGGACAACAGTGCGGAGAGCTGGCTCACCGGATACACCGATCTCACCCTGGCCTACCGGGACGCCAACCCGAAGGCATCCGCGGATGACCTCGTGTCCTCGCTTCGTGTCGGCTGTGCAGCCATGCTCTGCTCGGCCTTTCCGCTGTCGGTACCAGTGGAACGACCCCACATCGCCGACGCCGCACTTGAGGCCTACGGGCGGGTGCGGCACGAGGCAGCGCTGATGCTGCTGGACCGGCTCCCTGTCTTGGAGGAGGCCCTGCGTGACGCTCTTCGCTGAGTTCATGACCCCCATGGCCGGCGTAACTCACGCAAGCCGCAACCCCGGACAGCGAACTCGCCTGTCCGGGCCCGCGGTAGCAGCAGGGCACTTAAGGGCCGGCCGAGGGCGCAGGGCCGGCGCGCCGAGCTCGGGATGGAGCCGGGCGGCGGCCGCGGTAGGTCAGGAGAGCGGGCGGCGATCATCTGGTGAGCTGGTCCACCCGGCGCAGGTCGTCGGGGCTGGTGTTGATCGCGGCGATGTTGGCGAGCCACTGCATCCACACTGGCTCGATGCCGGGCGCGGCCTCGAACTCGGCGTCCGTGATGCGTCCCTGGGCGTAGGCGACCGTCCGGTCTGCCAACTCCTGCAGAGCACCGGGAGTGATCCAGCGGACGTTCTTCGTCTCGTGGGCGCTCGGGGTGAGGTCGCCGGTGACGGTGGCCCGGTAGACGGTCCATTCATGGCGGTGGCCGGCGCTGCGTGCGCCGGGAAGGCGGCGGCATGGGTTGTCCCGCCAGCCGCCGGTGACGTGGGTGAGGCCGGTAACGGTGAGGCCGAGCTCTTCCTCGACCTCGGCGCGGCCCGCGTCCTCGGCGGTCCCGTGGTCGTCGATATGGCCGGCGGCAGGTGCCGTGCCGGGCGGGAAGGTGGCGCGGTCGAACATCAGGTAGCGGCCCTGGTGATCGGTGATGACGATGCCGACCGAGGTGTTGTCGCAGGTCTTCATGGTCGCGTTCCTGGTGGGTGCTGGAGGTCGGGCGGCGGGGCGGTCCTCCCGCTGCCGGGCTGGTCGAGACCGGCCGCTCGAAGGCGGCCACCAAGCACGTACACAGTCAGCTCCACACGGGTCGTGGCGTTCCGGAAGCCCCGCACTCTACAAGTCCGCCCGACCCCGCACGCACCAACGTCCTCTCTGGCGTACGGCGCTTGGGAACCTCGGCGATTCGGCCAACCGCCCTTGGTGGCAGCGCCGTTGCAGGAGCTGGGTCGGTGCAGTTTCCACGGTTCCTCGAACGCTCTATCCCGGGACTTCAGGACCGACCGAAAAACGTGTGTTCGATATCGGGGGTGGCGTCGTTGAACCTCGCGAACCAGCCGTGACCGACCGACAGGGGATTGACTTGACCTCGGGCAGCACAGCCGCACAACCGAGCACGGACGAAGCGGAGGGGACTCCACCGGACAGCGGGAGCACGGCGCAGGAGGAGGAGTTCCAGTACCGGGACGAGTCCCGGCTCCAGGCCGGCGCGCAGATGACGACGACCACGATGGCGCGGCGCCTGCCCGTGCTGGTGCGCCGGTCGTTGCGGATGGCGTGGCAGGTTGACCGGGGCGCGACGGCCGGCCTGCTCGCGTGCCAGATCGGCACCGGCGTGCTGGCCGCGCTTGGCCTGTTCGCCGTGACCGGGACCCTCACCGCGCTGATCGCCTCCGGCGACATCACCGAGCGGCTGCGGGAGGCGGCTCCGCAACTGGCCGTCATCGCCGTGGCCGCGGGTCTGCGCGCCCTGCTGGGGGTCACGGTGACCTGGCTGACCGGGCGGCTGAGGCCGGTGCTCGCCCGGGCCGCGGAAGTCAGCATGGTCGAGGCGGCTCTCGGCGCCGAGGCCGCGGCCAACAACAAGCCGGGGTACAACGACCAGTACGACATCGCCGACCGTGGCGCGCAGGTCACCCCCGACCTCGTGGAGGAAGCCCAGGACGTGCTGGCCGCCACGGCGACCCTCGCCGCTGGCGCGACGGTCCTCACCGTGATCCATCCGGTTCTGTTGCCTCTGCTTCTCCTGGCGTGCCTGCCGCAGGCCGCCGCGTACGTGCGCGCGGCCCGCGTGGTGTATCTCGCGAGCCTGGAGACGTCGGGGCGTCGGCGGATGCTGCACAAGCTGCGCTGGCACATGTCCTACATGGAGTCCAGCGAGGAGATGCGGGCCTGCCTGGCCGGCCCGTTCCTCCTCGGCCGTTACCGGCGCCTGGCCGCCTCCGTCAACGTCTCCGAGCGCGAGGCCGCGAACACCGGGGCCTGGATGGGCCTGGCCGGTGCGGCGGCCGGCGGAGTCGCCTCGGCTGCGGTCTGGGCGACCCTGCTGTGGCTCCTGGTCTCCGGCCGGATGGACCTGGCGGCCGGCGGCGGCGCGGTCTTCGCCCTGCAGACGGCGACCGGCTCCGTACGCGGCATCATCAACGGCGGGGCCCGGCTGGTGCGCACCGGCTGGTACGTGCAGGACTGGCAGAACTTCATCGACAACGCGCACGGGCAGGCGATGGTGGCCTCCCGTGGCTCCGAGGTACTGCCGGCGCCGCCGGAACGCTTCGAGGTCCGCGACGTCACCTACCGGTACGACGGTGCGGAGAAGGACAGCCTGGCCGGGGTGTCGCTGAAGGTACGGCGCGGGGAGATCGTGGCGCTGGTCGGGGAGAACGGGTCGGGGAAGACAACGCTGTCCCGGCTGATCTGCGGGCTGCTGCTGCCGACCTCTGGGGAAGTGGCCTGGGACCACACGACCACCGCGCGGCTGGAGCCGTGGGAGGCGTGGAAGCACGTAGCGGTAGCACCGCAGCGGTTCACCTACCTGCCGCTGACGTTGCGCGACAACGTCACCCTGGGGCAGGGCGACACCAGCGACGCCGCGCTCATGGCGGCCTGCGAGGCGTCCGGAGCCGCGGACATGCTGCCCGCCCTCCGTTCCGGCCTCGACACACTCCTGACCAGCGAATGGTTCGGCGGCCACCAGCTGTCCGGCGGGCAGTGGCAACGCGTCATCCTGACCAGGGCCTTTCACCGGAAGGCCGAGTTGCTGGTGATGGATGAGCCCACGGCCGCGCTCGACGCCCGAGCTGAGCACCACGTCTTCACCGGCCTGCGGGACCTGGCCAAGGACCGCGCCATCCTTCTGATCACGCACCGCCTCGCCAACGTCGCCGTGGCCGACCGGATCGTCGTCCTCGACCAAGGCCGCCTCGTCCAGGAAGGCACGTACGCGCAGCTCACCCGCGAACCCGGGCTCTTTCGGACCCTGTGGGAACTGGAGCAGCGCACCGGCGGCGCGCCCGATCCGACCTGATCTCCGCCCGCAGTCCTGAACCGACTCCGGCCGTTCGCCAACGGCCGGGGTCGGCCGACCCGTCGGCCTGGTCGGCCCATCCGGCACCCCGACGACCAACCCGACCGACACCCCCGGGA
>NZ_LZNS01000001.1:4319678-4371803 GCF_001984575.1 Streptomyces sp. MP131-18
AGGAACCGTGTTCCGCATCGCCGTCGACTGCTACCCCGGCGAGCCCGAGCGCAGCAACGCCCTGTACCGCGCCCACCCGTTGACCTGGGACGAACTGGACCTCGCCGCGCACTGTGGCACCGAACCGATGACCTGGACGGTCAAGCACGACCGCGATGCCTTCAAGGAGGTCTGGCTGGAGTTCGCCAACCCACGGGCCCGCTTCCCTCTCTACCCCAGCCAGGCCGCGGAGATCACTTACTCCTACAGCGTCAGCTCCGAGAAGTGGGGCCCCGGCCCGGGGCCGTGCGCCTGTGCGCCCCCGGAACACAACGCTGCGCTGACAGCACGGTGTTGTCAGCGTGGTGCTGTGTCGGGAAGGTAAGGAGCATGACGAACACCGACAAGCCGCTTCGTCCGCCCCGGCCGGTCCCGTACGTGATGGACGAGGACCAGGCCGGGCTGCTCGCCCGACTCTCCGAGGACTACGCCGACGCCCTCCCTGGGGTTCGGGACCGTACGCCGGAGGCATCGGTGCCCGTGCTGCTGCACACGGTCCACGCCCACCAGTTCCGCCGCCTGCTGGCGTCTGACCCGCGCTGGCGGGAGACCGCCGACGTCACGGAGGTGCCCGAGGACCGCGCGGAGGACATCGCCGCCGCGCTCGCGCTGCTCCAGGTCGCCCGCGCCGACCTGGAGGGCCTGGAGGGTGCCTTGCTGCTCGTGGCCCGCTCGACCAGCACCCGCACCGGCAAGCCCCTGCTGACGTTCAAGAAGATCGCCGCCGCGCTCGGCGTCGAGTCCGAACAGGCCGCTCAGGGCCGCTACCGGCGCAAGGTGGGCAATCTCAACGGCTCCGACTCCGGTATCGACGGCACCCCGTAGGGGCTGGCGGTCGGCTCAGGAGCCGGCCTCGCGCGGGGTGTTGCCGTACGCGGACCGCATTCTGCACGCGTGGCAGTACGCGCCGCCGGTTCTGGATGCTTCCGGGCTCGAGGAGTACACCCGGCTCAGCGGGCTCTCGGCCGACGAGGCCCGGGACTGGGTCTGGCGGGAGGCGGTCAGGGAGTGGGAGGGCGAGCAGCTCACCGACGATGAGCACGCCGAATTCAATGAGGTTGAACGCCCCATGAGCCTAGCTAGCCGCGACGATCATAGTCGCCGCGGTCACCGGGGAGACCTGGTATTGAGGTGGCTGCTAGGGGGCCCACCTGCGCAGCCGCGCGGCGCCCGTCCGCTGGGTGACGCAGGGGTGTGGGGACGCGTTCCAACAGCTCCCAGAGCGATCGACCGGAGGCCCACTGGGTGAGCACGTCCCGGCCGACCAGGTGGACACCGAGCCTCTTGGCCGAAAGGACGGCATTTCTGGTGAACCTGCCGTTGGTCACTACCATCGCGAACGTGGCCTTGTGCACCTCGCTGGCCGTGCCCTTCAGTTCCCGGACGACCCGGACATCGATCGCCTCGCCCTTCGTTCCGTCTCGGCGGTGTTTGCACTGCACAGCCCAGATCCGGCTGTCGAGATCAACGGCACGGACGTCGCACACGTCGTCGTTGGCTCCGCCGACGCGCTCTGCCGTGAGGCCGTCGCGTCGTAGCAGGTCCCGTATGGCGAACTCGAACTCCGCGTGATCCAAGTCGTCGAGGTCGTCGAGTGACATCTCGGCCCGCGGTTGGCCCGCACGGGCGGCATCCCACTCGTCGCGGTCGACGTGCCGCCGGGCCCACACGGCGAACGTGAGGAGCACCGGCACGCCGGCAACGTCGACCACCGTCCCATACGGCGAGGGCCACCAGCCCGTCCACCGCCCCGCGAGTAGGGCGAAGAGGCACCCGGTGAGCGCGACCAGGCACCATCCCGAGCCCCGGTACACCGCCCGCCACGCCAGCATTCGGACGTGGCGGACCCGGTCAACGGTCCCACGTTGCTTCACTTCAGCCTGGCGGTCTGAGCGAACACGGTGGCTATGGGATGTGAAGGTGGCTGAACTGGTAGAGCGAGTGCCGGTCTGTGGCGGGTCCTGGCTTGAGCTGGCGGCCATCAAGACTGCAGGCCGCCCCTTCGAGTATCGGCGCCATCGGGCCTGCTCCCGAGCCTGGCCGCCGACGCGCTGCGCCATGGCGATCCCCCTTCCGGTGGTGGACAACGACAGCAACATCCCACGGGGAATGACAGCACGCGCCACTGACCTGGGTGGCACAAAGTCGGAGCCCGACCGCCGGATTCTGCCAGTCGCTGACGCATGGGAAACGCGCCGCATGCCCAACCCAGCCACTGCCGCCGGTTCGTCGCTGGCCGGTACCCGCCTTGGCTGTGGATCCTTCAGTTCCACGTCTGCCGCTGCCGTCGGCTTCGTAGGCTGGACCAGCCCGTGGTCGTTCGCTGTCCGCGTCCTGGATACGAGAGGGATTGCCCATGACACCCCCTGAGCTCTCCACAGCGGAGACGCCTCCCCAGACGATCTGGGAGTGCTGTCTGGTATGGGCGGACTTGCTGATCAACCTCCATGTGGATGCGCTGGAGCAGTCCCGCCAAGACCGGCTCTCCGAGGAGGACACCGCCCTGTTCGCTGGCGTGGATCGCCCCCTGGTGTCGCTTCTGATCGCGGCGGCATTGCACGAGCGCGTCCGTCGGCTGGAGCTGTCCTTCACCGACGCCGTGTTCGTGCCGATCGCGGCTCCCCAGGAGGAGGGCGTCAGTGGCACGTTGCGACGATCGCCGTACAACGCGCTCGTCCTCAGTCCTGATCTCGAAAACCAAGGGCGTCCGTCCCGCGTGCTGTTGTTGAAGAACGCGCTCGCTTCCCATCCGGACGACCGACTGCTGTGGGATCGCGTCCGTACGGCTGCCTTGACCGTCGTGGATGCCATCGCGGCAAGCACTCGGGCGCGGCACACCGGCCCGCGCCACCCGGCCGCTTGCGCCGATGGCCCGTACTGGGAGCGTGGCATCACGATCGGGGATGTGCTCCTCGGGGAACAGGATCGGCGCCAGCTCGAAGGGCTCGCCGAGATTTGGGGTGATGAGCACTGAGCGGTGGCAACAGGCTCTGCGGATTCCGGGCTGCCTGCTGGGATGATCGTGTGCTCGCCGTGCGGGTGGTCGGGGTGTTCACAGGGGGATGCGGTTCAGCGAGTGCGGGCCGAGGAGGTGTTCGAGGCCGAGCGTCAGGGCGGGTTCTCGGCGGTCGCCGAGCACGCTGGCTGTGTGTTCGGTGCGCAGGTGGCGCCACAGCCGGGCTACGGGGTCGTCGGGGGCCTTGAGGTCGTGGCCGAGTGCCTGGAGCCGTGCGCCCCAGCGTTGCGGGACTTCCGCTGGTTCTTCGGCGGGGTTGTCGGCATTGTGCGGAGACCAGAGGGTGAGTACTTCGTTCTTCTCGATCTGGTCGACGCTGGTGTTGGCTTCGTGGGCAAGGATGTACAGGGCGAGTGTCAGGGCGGCGCAGCCGTCCGAGAGGCGGCCGTCTCCGACGCGGTAGTCCTCGTAACGGCTGGCTACCTTCAGGGTGCGGCCCCAGGCCGCCTGCCACAGGTGTGGGCCGCCTTCTTGCTGCCAGGTCCTCAGACGGGCGCCGACCGGCTCGCGGGAGGGCGCCCACCTGTCGCTTTCCTCCTTCAGGTCGTCCAGGAGGGAGCGCACGGTATCGGCCAGTCGCCGGCCGTCGTCGCTGTCGTGGACGGCTGGCGTGGACAGGGCGTCCTGGGCTTTGAGGAGGAGAAGGGTGAGCGCGCGTCCGCCGTGGCGGTCGGGCAGCCGTGGCTGAAGTGCCGCCGTGAGGGCCTGCGTCAGGTCTTCGGCGGCGGGGTCGATGGCCTCGGCCAGTGCGACGTCCTCGTCGTCCGGTCCCCGGTACCAGCTGTTGGCTCGCGACCGGTGGTTGTCTTCCTGGTACTTGGCGAGTTGGGGGATGAGGTGGCGGGCGGCGTAGGCGGGGTCAGCCTCGCAGAGGATGAGGCGCTTGAGCACTCGCCGTCCCAGGTCGTCGGGCCGGCTGTCGGTCGGCGACATCACCGTGACGCCGCAGCCGCAGTGCAGGGTAAGGGGATCGCCCCAGCGCCCTTCGACAAGGAACGGGCCGTGGCTGCCGCAGGCCGGACAGGCCAACGCCTCCAGCCCCGTCGTGTGCTCGTAGTCCGGATGGGAGATCGTGGAGTCCTCGGCGATGGCGTCGTTGAAGCGATCGATGTCGGCGTCGTACCGCTCCCACACGATCCGGTCGACGTTGATCTGCCAGATGTGGTCGGCGGGGAACCCCGCCGGGGCGCCCTCGACGGGCTCCTCCTCGCGGATGCCGATGCGGGGCAGGGCCACGCGCCGCCCCTCGGCTGTGGTGGGTGCGGCGACGGGGGCTCGTGTGCTGTCGGTCAGGGCTGGGATCCGGTGGGCGAGCGTGCACGCGTGGTCGGTCTCGCGCAGGCCGTGGGGACAGTTCTCGACGTGGAGCATGATCGTGTGCCGGGCGTAGGAGCACAGGTCGGAGAGGAATTGCGGCTCGCTGCGGGCGAGGCGTTTGACGGGACCGGTGATGCTGTCGTTCTCCGGGGGTGCCGCGAACGCCTTCAGGATGTCGCCGACCTCGGGCGGCTCTTGGAGTAGAGGCAGTGCGCGGGCGAAGACGAGATCTTGGAGCTGTTCCGCAGGGACGTCGTCCTGGCGGGCCTGGTGGTGGAGCACGGCACCGAGCAGCAGCGCCAGGGCGGGGATTCCGTTGCCCGGCAGTCTGGCTTCCCGCTGTCGTCCGGACGACCACTTCCGCCAGGTCTCGGAGAAGTGCCGCCCGTCCATCGGCGCGGCCGCGAAGCACCACTCCACCAGGAGCGCGCTGATCGCGCAGCACAGCTCGGCCAGCGTTTGTGATTCATCGCGCCCGAACGTGTTGGCCACCTTCAGCTGGCCGACGAGCATCTCGATGGCATCCCGGGCCGCCGCCCTCCGCTGCGCGGTCGTCAGCTGCTCGCACACCGCGGTCAGGGGTTCGGCCGCGGTAGCGGCCCGCACCAGGTGCTTGAGCTCCGGCATGGCCGGACCGGACCGGTCGTCATCATCCGTGAAGAACCCGGGGAGCTCGCCGCGGTGGAGCCGCAGCGCGGCCAGGCGGGCGACTTCCACCAGGCGCGCCACACTGGCCGGGGCATCGGCGATCTCGTCCAGGAACCGGTCCACGCATTCCGTGCAGTCCCTGATCGCCGCCGCTGCCAGGGCGCCGAGCAGCGGTTCGTTGACCGCGTGCCCATCGGTGGTGGTGGGACCACCAGGCAGTGGCACCGCCCCATGCTCGTGAGCTGCCATTGCAGGCCCCCTCTGGCTCATCTCAACATCCCCCGGTCACACAGAGCTTGCTGTCGGTACGGAGTGGGTTACGGGTGTCAGCCTTTCACAGCAGCCACGCCGGCATTCCTTCCCCGCTCCTCACGCCGTCTGCTCCGGCCCGGAGCCCAGAGCCCTTCCATCTGGCGGTTCCGCGTGGTCAGCACTGCCCGGCGCGCGCCCGCGGTAGCGCAGCAGCAGCCAGGAACCCACCAGGAGCGCCCCGGAGAAACCGAGCAAGGCTGCTCCCTGGCCGAGGATCAGGCCCATCCGCTCGCTGACCGGCAGAGCATCACCACCGGATGCCTGCGGGAGAAGCAGGTGGGTGATCAGCGCCATGGCCGCAGCAGCGACAATGGCCGTGCAGATGAGTGGTGTCGTCGCCAGCCTCAGTCTCGCTCGGGCCCGGCGGTAGGAACGCGCCCGCTCTATCCACTGCCGTTCAACACCAGCCCGCTGCTTGGCGAGCTGGCGGGCTTCCTGGATCGCTTCGCGTTTGGCGAGGTGCTGCTCGTGGATCTCGCGGAGGTTCCTGGGTTCGCGCTGTGCGGGCAGGAGCGCGAGAGCCAGATCCATCGCCTCCAGGGCCGCGTCGTGCTCGCCGCACAGGGACAGCCCGGAAGCGAGCCGGAAGACGAAGAGGTGGTTCTCGGGCCACTGGGTGGCCGCCTCGCGGGCACGGTCACGCAGAAGCTCGGCCTGGCCGTCGAACGGCACGGCGGCAGCGAGTGCGTGCAGGCACACATCGGTCGTCGGCATGGAGCGCGGACCGGAGTACCAGGCGTGATTGAGCAGATCGGTGGCGTACTCCACGGTGAGGCTGCGGCTGCCGAAGGCCGCGAACGCCCGCAGTGCGGTGAAGACCGGCTCGGCGCGGCGCGGGCCGGCCGCCAGCACGAGCGGCGAGGACTCGAGGAAGTGGTGCAGGTCGTCGAAACGGAGGCCCGCGCGGAGTTTCCCGGCGTGATACAGGGCGGCGAAGGAGGCGACGTCGGCCGAGCCACCGAGCTCAAGGCGGGCCTCGGCGATCTCGGCTGCGGATTCCACGCTGTCGCGGGTGATGACGGCGTAGCCCAGCGCCCAGGACTGCTCCACCTGCGCCCGGTGTGCGTGCCCGGTACCGTCCTCTGCTTCGCGCAGGTGTCTGTCGAGCCAGGCGGCGCACGCCGCGGCGGTGCGGACGGAGGGCTGACGAAGGAGCCGCACTCGCCAGTACCGGTCGGCGCAGAGTAGATACGGGTCAGCGGCGAAGTCCGCCGACCTGACGTCGAAGGGCGGTTCCTTCCCGGCGTCCAGCAACAGATGGGCCACGTCCGTGCACACACGGTCCAGCTCGCGCCAGTCCCCCGTGGCGACCTGGCTGAGGGGCGCGATCAGCCCGTTACCTTCCATACTCTGCTGCTTATCACAGGTGGGACGTGGAGCAGGCGGAGTTTAGGTAATCCTGGGCCCTCACCCGCGCGCTGCGGAGCGCTTCGCCGTCGTGGGCGGACCAGCCCCTCCCACTCCCGCCCGCCGGCGCGCCCTGTCGTGCGGCTTCGCCCTGGTCGACCTGATGTACAAGACGCCGTGGGAGATTCCAGGCGGCGCGGTGGAGGAGAACGAGAGCCCTTGCGAGGGCGCGGGCCGGTAAGCGAAGGAGGAACTCGGCGTCGTCCGCCTGCTGGGACAGCTGCTGGCCGTGGACTGGTCGGGCCCGGCCGGGACGTAGTGAGGGCATCGCGCACGTCTACGACGGCAGGCTGCTGGCGCCGCAGGACATCGCGGGCATCCAGCTGCCGTCTGCTTGATGATCTGGGCGGGTTGGAGTTCGTCGAGCTGGCACGGGTGGGCGAAGGGCTGATCGAGCTGCTGGCCCGCCGGGTTCAGGTGGCGGTGGCCGCCCGCCGCGAGGGGCGGACGGCGGAACTGCACAACGGCGTCCCCATCGATAGACATCGGTGTGGGCGCGGCCCACCCGGAGGCACGCAGCAGCGGCGGTTTCGTAACATGTTCGCCGAGGCGTCACCTAAGGCCTCCGGGGGCGTTGGCCGCTCAGGCTCAGGCTCAGGCTCAGGCTCAGGCTCAGGCTCAGGCTCAGGGGCGGAAGAGCGGAAGTGCTGGCTCACCGACCTGTGCGCGCAGCACAACCTGGTTCTCTGGTGGGCCGCCGAAGTAGGCCTGGTTCGTGACCAAGATCGAGTGGCCGGGGGTGAACGCTACGCTGGCTGGGGCGTCGAACGGGATATCCGCGGGCTGGCACGACGGATGGCTGGCGCTCTCGTCCGTACTGATCCGTTCGATCTCACGACCGTGCTTGTCCAGTACCAGCAGGGAGTTGTGGTTGGGGAGGGCAAGGGCGGCATACACCCGGCCAGACCGGCCGATAGCGAACCCGTCGATTCCTTCTCCTGGCTCGTCACCCTCCCAGAACAGCCCGAGCCGGCCGGGGCCCCCGTCCGGCTGGATAGGCAGTGTGTAGATACGGCCAGTGCCCTCGAAGATGTCCTCCGGATCGCTGACGTTGTGCAAGGACTGAGCGAACATCAGCGTGCGACCGTGGTCGACGAACCGGATGCCGTTCGGGCCAAAGACCGATTCCAACCGAGGGTCGGTGAACCACACCTCCGCTGCGCCACCGCCGGGCGGTATCCGCCAGATCAGCCCCTGCTCGATGTCCGTCACGTACAGCGTTCCGTTCGGGGCGAACGCCAGGTCGTCAGCGAACGCCGGACGATCCCCGGAGGTCGCTGAGCAGTTGGTCACTGGTCGACCAGCGGCGCAAGGGGGTACGTCGGCGAAGGTGGCGTAGCTGCGCTGGCGGCCGGTGCGCGGGTCGAGCGTTACGACGCGTGCGGGGTTCCGGTCCAGCAGATAGAGCAGCCCTTCACCGTCCAGGGCCATGCCGACCAGACCTTGGCCCTGCGGGGCTTGGCCTCGGATGACGTAGGTGTGCTTGAGTCGACCATGCCGGTCATAGGCGAAGACGCGTGACGGGCTGTGGGGTCCGCCGTCTATGGCCTGATGCGTGCCGACGTAGACGGTGCCGTCACGCTCAACCGCGATGCCTTCCGGATGGCCCGGGTACGGCACGGCGGCGAAGACGTCGACTGGGGTGCGGCTGTGCGAGGGCGAGCCGTGGGCGGCCAGCACCGGGACCGTCAAGGCAAGGAGTAGGGCTCCGGCGAGTGCGAGAAGGCGGGCGACGGGGCGTGGCAAAGTCATGAGCAGCCTCAAACATGTGTTCGGTTCTTCCGTTCACCGTAAGGCGATGTACGCGGCGCCCAGGGGCGGGGCGTGCCGACGAATGACGGCACTGGAGTTGACGGCCCACTGCTGGCGGGCTGCGGCAAGGCGCTGAACCCCGAAGATTCACCCCGAGAAACCGGGTGCCGCCGCTGTGCATGTTTCGCTACGGTTGCCTGCTGTGCCGCAGCTGACTGTGCCCGTGGTGAATGTGTGCCGGTCGTATCTCCGGGCGATCGAGGAGTATCAACGCGAGGGCGGTTACCCGGACTTCGACGATCTCGATGTGGGTGAGCCGAAAGCCTTCGCGGACTACGTCGCCCGGCTCCGGGACGACCCCCGCCGGAAGGTTGAGCCGTGGATGGCGCCGATGACGCTGTTGTGGTGGGTCGAGGGAGCTGAGTATCTGGGTCGGGTCTCGATCTGGCACTGGCTGGCCGGACCGCTGGCCGAGGCGGGGCATATCGGCTACGACGTGCGCCCTTCCGCTCGCGGACGGGGCCTCGCGACGCCGATGCTGGCCGCGGCGCTGCCCCATGCCACCCGGCTTGGCATTGATCCGGCCCTGGTGACGCCGCGCGTCACCAACGTGGCCAGCCGGAGAGTGATCGAGAACAACGGCGGACAGCTCGTGGAGGAACGGGAGGGCCGACTGTACTTCCACCTTCCTACCGCGGGCGGCAGTTGACGGCTGGCCCGGTCTGGTTGGCGAGCGCACTCTCTTGTGCCGCCCAACTCGGAATCAGCCCGGCGCCGATGCCCCGTGCACGCCTGTAGTACCGCCAGGCGGCGCGTGATCGAAGAACACTGGCGCATTCTGGCTGCGCGGCGATCGGTTGCGCTTCCGGTTTCCGGCCACCGGCGGCGGCCTGCATGACTTGGGCCCGCAGGACTACGGCTTCTGTCGCGTGCCTCGCCACCTCTTGGTTCTCACGAGGGCAGGTGGTGGTCCTGGTACCAGGTGAAGTCCAGATCCGCGCCGGGCAGGCTGCTGCTGCGGCGGGCCAGTAGGACCGGGTGGGTGGCGGTGCGTTTCGTGGGCGGGAACGTGCTGCCTCGTTCGTCCTTGACGCGGGACAGGCGCTCCTGCTGGGAGTGGCCGGCGAGGACTTCGCCGGCGAGGCGGCACCAGAGCTGCCAGTGCTGGTTGCTGGCGGCCTCCAGACGCGTGATGTCGGACAGCCGTAGCCGCCCTCCGTCGTTCCCCAACCCGAGCGGGCGGACACCGCGCAGCCGTGCTGCTCGGTCGCCCTCCAACTCGGCCATGGCCGCTTCGAGCGACAGCTTCCCGAAGTCGTGCTGTTCCTCCTGCCAGGCGGCCTCGTGGAGCGCCAGCGCGAGGACCACCTGGGTCATGTGGGCGTCCAGGGCGGATCCACCGGCCGGCGGATACAGGTGCTCGTAGATCTCTCCGTCGTGCGGCAGGCTCCACGCCAGCAGGCCGCGGGCCCAGCCCATCGCGACGACCAGGGGCGGGGTGTGCTGACGAACGACGGCGCTGGAGTTGATGGCCCACCAGGTGTAGGGGTCGTCGATCTCGGGATCCGGAGTGGGGTCGTCCTGAAGTGCCCTGCTGTCTCCGTCCATGTCCGGCACCAGAATGACCGCCACCCGGTGCCGGTCCGGTGTGGTCATCGTCTCGCCGTGGAGTTTGAGGTGATGCATCTGCCGGATCTGGGATGCCGAGAAGACGTCGTCGGCGAGCCACGCTCGCCCGCAGGCGTCGGCAGGGGGACAGATGGCGACCGTCACGTCATCCAGCGCTTCCAGGGTCAGTCCTGTCGAGGTGCCGCATTCCGGGCAGGCCACTGTCCGCTGCCACTCCTCACCGGCGAACGGATCATAAGCAGGGCGCTGAAGGGATCCGGTGACGGTCAGGCATACCCTGCCCCAGCCGGTCCGCTGCCGGTGGTCGCGCTCGGCAGCCTCAGCCATCGTCGGTCCGGGACGTATGGGTCGCGGCCACGTCCGCCCCGAGGCATCGAAATGCTCTGGCGGCCATCAGCTACGTGTCCCTTCGCTCGTTCCGTCATCCCGTGCGTGCCGAGCCGGACGGTCGGCGACCCGCCAGACAGCCAGGAGGGTCCTGGCTTGGTCCGCGGGGAGCAGGGCAGTGACGCGGTCACCGAGTCGGGGCTGGACCGCACCGGTGGTGTGCTGATTCAGGATGTACTTCAGCAACTCCGCAGGGGCTCCCTCGGCCGGCAGCAAGGCTCCGAGCGCTCTGTCAAGGTGCCGGGCCGCGATGTCCCGCGCGAGCCCAGCGATCTGCCATCGCACGAGGATCGCGTCAGCGCCGTTCTGCATGGCCTGCAGCTCCTCCAGTGTGCTGTCGGGGGCGGCGGCCATCGAGGCGGCCCGGTCCAGCATCTCCTGCTGTGGGCCCGGGAGCTCCTCCGCGAGGCGGTCGAGGACCGGAGTCAGCGGGACTCGGTAGAGACACGCCCCGTCGGGTGCATCGTGGCCCTCGGCATGGGCCACGTCACCCAGGGCCGCGGCCACCATCGCTCGGACCAGCGGCTCGCGCTCCGCGGGAGTGTCGGTCCAGTCTTCGGGGTGGTGTTCGCGGTGCCAGCGCACGAGGTCGGTCGCCCACGCGGTGCACGCCGTCCACACGTCGTCGAACACTTGCAAGGCGGCGGGCGTAGGAGAGCTCATCGGCAGGCCCCGCAGGCATCGGTCGCGGCCACGGCGAAGGAGATCATCGCGCCCCTGTCCTGGTCAAAGGCTCCCGGCACTCTGATCCCCTCCCCAAGCAGCTGGTCCGCGTTGGGAGACTAGCGGAACGAGCGGTCGGTCGGACGGTTCGGTCATCGGTTTCCTCCGTCAGCCGATGCGGCCAGAGGTCTGGCAGGGGTGAGGGGGCCGGGCCCAGTCGATGGGCGAGAGCGGTTCATGGCGTCAGCGCATACCGGGTTCGCCCGCTCTCTACGCCTCCAAGCTCCCGGCGGACCGGTGTCGATGGCCTGCGGTGACCGGGATATTCCGCGTCGGTCCCCCAGCGGCCGTCGTCACGGCATTCGCGCGACGCCTCCGAAGTCGTCGATCTCGACGGATTCGTTCGTGAGAGGCGACAGTTCGGGGCGCCAGCGGGTGATGGATACCAGGCCGGGGTCCAGCAGGTCCAGCCCCTCGAAGAAGCGGTGGAGTTGCTGCGGGCTTCGGTTGATCCGCGGGTTGTCGCTGGAGGAGTTCCACTGGTGGATCATCGCGCGCATGGCCTCAGGGTTGATGACCTCGGTGTCGTCGCACAGCACCAGGTAGCTGCCGGACGGGAGTGCGTTCATCAGGCGGTCCACGATGGTGTAAGCGGTGTCGTCGGTGATGTGGGCCGTGATGCCCAGCAGCATCAGCGCGATCGGGCGGGTGAAGTCCAGAGTCTTCGAGGCCTCGGTCAGGATGGTGTCCGGGTGGTGGATGTCCGCGTCGATGTAGTCGGTGGCGCCCTGGGGGGCGGAAGCCAGCAGGGCCCGGGCGTGCGCGAGGACAAGCGGGTCGTTGTCGACGTAGACGACGCGGGATTCCGGTGCCTCCCGCTGGGCGAGCTCGTGGGTGTTGTCGACTGCCGGGAGACCCGTGCCGATGTCGAGGAACTGCCGGATGCCCACCTCACGGGTCAGGAAGCGCACGGCGCGGGCCAGGAAGTACCGCTGCTCGCGGGCGATGGTGATGATCCCGGGATTCTGCCCGCTGATGATGTCGCCGACCTCCCGGTCGGCGGAATAGTTCTCCTTGCCGCCGAGCCAGTAGTTCCATATTCGTGCCGAGTGGGGCACGGTGGTGTCGATCCCGGACATGGCGTCTTCCCTGTTCGCGTCCATGCTTGTCCTCCTCGATGTGCCTGATGGTTCGGCCAGCAGTCTGACGGGTGGGCCGTGCCATGAGGACCCGGTCCGCGGTGGTTCAGTTGTAGAGGGTGACCTTCCCGGTGGTGGGGCCTGGTGTTCCATCAGCGTCACACCGGACCTCCGGCGGCGGGCAGTTCGGTGATGGGGCCGGGCGCCGGGGTGGGGATGCCCCAGTATTGGGCGGCGGTGCCGGCGGCGAGGGCAGCCTGCTGGAAGCCCTGGTCGCCCCAGCCGAGCAGGGCGGCGGCCTGGTCCGGGCTGGCCAGGAGCCGGGCGAAGGTCCGGCCGGTCGCCGGATCGACCGCGGCCGGGCCGATCTCGGTCACCGGGGCGGCCAGCCGGAGCCGGGCGCACGGGCCGATCCCCCCGTAGATCTCTCCCGTCTCGTCGTAGACCCAGCCCAGCCCGGTCGGTGCGCCGATGCGCAGTGCCGCCTCTTCGTATGCCTCCCGTTCCAACGCGGCCTCGGGCGAGGTGTCCGTGGCCTCGATCCTGCCGCCCGGCAGCATCGCCAGCGGCTCGTCCGGATCGACGACGAGCACCACACGGCCATCGGGCACGAACAGCCAGCCCCAGGCGTGGGGCACCGGCAGGTCGGCCGGGACCCGCCCCGGGTGCCAGGGCCGCATCGTCCGGGGCCGGGTGTGCACGCCGTGGCGCTCGAGCGCCGGCAGCGTTCCGTGGTGGCGGCTCTCGGCCAGATACGCGGTGCCGCTGCCGCCCAGCCGGGCTCGCAGCGCCGCCAGCATGAGCCGGGCGTCGGCCGGCAGCAGCCGGGAGGCGGCCGTGGCGGAGTCCACGAAGGCGTACTCGGACAGCTCGTCCTTCGGGAGCTGGATGGCGTCGATGTCCTGCTCGGTCAGCACACCGGCGTCGAAGACGTGGCGGCTCTCGCCCGGGAAGAAGGGCACCATTCCCGCCGGGATGGCCGGGTGGCCCGGCCCGAGCCAGCAGACCGCGAGGAGCGCGCCCGGCCCGCGGTCCAGGCGCAGTTCCTCACGCACCTCCCGGTGGCACGCCTCGTGCGGGCTCTCGCCCGGCTCGGCGGCGCCGCCCGGCAGCAGCCAGCGGCCGTCGCTGTGGTAGGTCGGCTTGACCAGCAGGACCCGGCCGAGGCTGTCGGTGAACAGCGCCGCGGCGCTCAGCCACGCCGCGTGCCGGGATCGCGCGTACTCGGCATCCGGCATCCGCGGCATTCCCTCTGGAGCGGCTGTCGGGCCGGGGAGGACTTCGTCCATCGAACGCACTCTCTTTCGTCAGTGGTCGGAGCGGGGAAGGGGCTGGTCACGGCGGCGCGGGTCAGCCGTCCGTGCCCTGTGCGGCACGGAGGCGGCTGTGTCACGATGCGGTCGGCGGGCTGTGGCGGGGTGGTGAACCGCGGGGATTCACCCCGGGGCGGGGGTGCCGACGGCGTGGGGGCTACGGCTGTCGCCCCAGGGGGACTTCGTGTACGCGCCGGAAGGTGTAGGCGTTGCGCGCGGGATCCTGGCGCTCCCAGACGAGCCATACCGAGGAGACGGTGGCCGAGGTGCGGATCCCCGGCCGGATGCCTCTGCCGAGTTCGGGGCGAGCTTGTCGGAGCGGGCCGCGAGCTCGGGGGTGTCCGTGTCCTGGAAACCGTATCCGCAGGACATGTGGCACCAGAAGTCGCGCTGTTCGGGAGGGAGGCTCATGCCTGCGTCGGTCAGGCCCGTGCGCACCCGGCGGTAGAGCTCCGCCGGGCCGGTCTCCGGCCAGATCTCGACGATCCCGGCGGAGCCGGAGGCCCTGGCGGGCCCGATCTCGATGTCGAAGGGCTCCATGCCGGCGAGTTCGCTGCGCAGGGCGGCGGCCGCGGTCGCCATCTGCTCTTCGTCGACCCGCGCGCCGGTCGCGTTGAGCTGGTTGACGGACTGGATGGTCATGTGGAGGTCGTCGTCGGTGATCGGGGTGATCACGTCCGGGTAGCGGGAGACGATCTCCCGCACGCGGCCGAAGTAGTCGAGGACCTGCGGGTCGCCCTGTGGCAGCCACAGGACGTGCGGGCGGACCCAGTCCTCGGCCGGTCCGCCTTCGCGGCCCCACAGCCGTCCGGGGTTCATGAACTTCCGCATCAGCTGTTCGCCTCTCGGCAGATGGCCTGGGGGGTGAACTCGGCGACGACCGGGAGGTGATCGGACGCCTCCTGCGCGGCGGCGCTGCGGTGGGTGGTGTAGCGGGTGAGCGCGGGCGCGACGGGCCGGGTGGCGAGGATGAGGTCGATGCGGCGCGGTCCCCAGGGGTCGGGGTCTCCCTGTCCGTCGTCCCAGTGGCCGACCGTGGGCTGCCAGGGCGCGTTGAGGTGGGCGGCGGCGTCGGCCATGTAGCCGCGGCGCAGCAGAGCGTGGGTCGGGGCCCGGTCCGCCCGTTGCCTTCCGCCGATCGAGGCGGCCGGTACCTGGAATTCGAGGTCGTCGTGGTGCTGGTCGAGGTAGGGCTCGTCGTCGTAGTACCGGCGCCCGCCGTGGCCGTCGTCGACTTCGGCGGCGGAGATGGAGTTGAAGTCGCCGACGCAGAAGCCGGGCTTGACTCCGCCGGTCTGGCGGAAGATGCCCTTGAGCCGGAGCGCCTCGTCGGCGCGGGCGTTCGGGCGGAACGGGTCACCGTGGTAGCTGGCGATGAGCAGCGGCTCTCGGGCCCCGACGTCGAAACGGCCGGTCGCGCAGCCGTGCCAGAAGTCCGGTGCTCCGTAGGGGCGGTAGCTGTCGGCGACGAGGTCGACGGTGCTGGGGTTCCACATGATCGCCGTCCACCAGGGCCGGTGCCAGTTCGCCGCCATGGCGACGCCGTGCGGCTGCCCGCTGGTGGCACCGGTGGCGGCCGTCAGGCCGCACTCCTCGGCGAGGTCCTGGACGACCCTCGCGGCGCGGTCCTCCCACAGCTTCCTGGGGGTGGTGCGTTCATCGACGAGCAGTTCCTGCAGTGCGAGGATGTCCGGGCTGATCTCCTGGATCGTCGTGATCCTGGCGCGCCACGCGGCGCTGCCGCGGGCGTCGGGGCTGAGCTTGTAGGCGTTCAGGTTCGCTATGCGCATTCGTGTCTCCAGCTGTGCGCGGAAGGGAATCAGGAGGGCGCGGGCTCGCCCGCACCCCAGGGTCGGCGGCCGCGGTCCGGTCAGGGAGGGGTGCCGTCGAGGGCCAGTTCGGTGATCGGCCGGCGTGCGGCCCGGGGAAGGTTCAGGTCGGCGCGGGCGCGGTGGACGGCGTCGAGCTGCCGGGCTGCGTCGGGGCCCCAGTCGACGAGTTCGGCCACTTGCTCGGGGGTGGCCAGGACCGCGGTGCCGGGGCTCGTGCCGGGTGAGGCTGCGGGCACGGGGGCGTGGCTGGCGATCACCGCTGCCATCCGCACGTGTGCCTCGCGCGCGGCGCCGTGGGCTGTGGTGTCCAGGTGGCCGAGGTAGGGCGGGAAGACCGGGTCGAGCACGGTGATCCGGGCCTGGGCGAGGGCCTGGCGGATCAGTGTGGCCGCTGGGTCCCCGTGGTCCTCGTGCTCCAGCGGGCCGCCGGGCAGGGACAGCGCTCCGGTTTCCCGGTCCATCAAGGCCACGACGCGCCCGTCGGGGGCGAACAGCCAGCCCCGGCACTGCGTGATCGGCACGCCGGCCGGGACGGGCACGGGGTGCCAGGTCCACCGCTCGGGAGTGCGTGGCCGGCTCAGCGCCTCCAGTCGGTCCAGCAGGGTGGGCGCCGTCGGGTAGCCGTCTTCCAGGATGGCGGCGCCGGCTCCGTTGATGCGTGCGCGCAGTGCCGCGAGGGTACGGCGGGCGCTGCGTCCTCCCATGTGACGGGCCAGGGCGGCCGGTTCGGCCCAGTGGGTGCGGGTGATCTCGTGGTCGGGCCGGATCGAGCGGATCTGGTCCTCGGAGAGGGTGCCGCCGTCCATCACCTGTACGATCTGGGCGGGGATGCGCACCGCCGGATCGTGCTCCGAGGCGCGGGGAGGATTCCAGTCGATCGCCAGGCAGCGTCGGAACTCCAGCTCGAGGCCGATCTCCTCGCGGACCTCGCGAGCCGCTGCGGCCGATGGCGACTCGCCGGCCTCGACCGCGCCGCCGGGCAGCAGGCTGGTGGTGCGGTAATCCGGATCCACTATGAGGGCTCGGCCGTGCGCGTCGGTGAACAGTGCGTTCGCGGCGAGCCAGATCGCCGCGCGCGAGGCCGCGTACGCGGCTGGGGCCCGGAATGTGCTGGGCGCGGGCCGGCTGGCCGCGTCGTCGGGGTGGGAGCATCCGTTGCCGCTCACACCACGCTCCTGACGGCCAGGGCGGCGATGGCCTTGTCGTCGGACAGCTTGTAGCGGGGCCATCGCAGGCCCTTGGGGTCGCTGAGCTCGGCGTCGTGCACCATCCGCACGACCTGTTCGGGGCCGCGGGTGCGGCACTGCTGGGCCAGTTCGGCCCAGGACAGCAGTCCGTACTCCTCGACGGCCGCGCTCACCCCGTCGGTCATCACCAGGACGTCTTCCAGGTCCGCCGCCGGCCAGGACCGGACCACGGCCTGCCGTGCGGCTTCGGGAACGGCCTCGGCGACCCAGTAGGCGCCCGGAACGTCGCGGTTGACGTGCCGCAGCTGGTGCTCGCGCAGCCGCAGCAGCAGCTCGCGGTGCTGCGGGGCGTCGAACCCGCCGCCGGCCCGCAGCCGTGCCCGGTACTGCGCGTATTCGGGCAGGCCGGTGACCAGCCGTGCCAGGCGGTCATCACGCAGTGCCGACACCATGCCGTTGGTCGTGACGGCGATGACCGGGCTGTCCGCCAGGACGAGCGCGTCCACACGGTCACCATGCCGGCGCACGATCGACACGGTCGCGGCGGGGGAGGCGCCCGGCACCAGACCGTGCTGATCCGCCACGGTCGCGATGGCGACTTCCAGGGCCTCGCGCAGGTCGGCCCCCGGGGAGAGGGTGAACTCGGCGGCCAGCCGTTCGCCCAGGAGCTGGGCGTACCAGCCGCCGCGTGGCGTTTGGTCGGCGACGGTGGAGACCCCGTCGAGCACGATGACGGCCCCGGGTGTCTGGAAGATCCGGTCTTCCGTGGGACGGCTGCTGGCCCCCGGCAGCTCGCCGGTCGTGACGGACATGCCCGCGCTGATCATCAGAAGGCTCCTTTCCGAAAGTGGACAGGTGGGTAAGGCTGTGGTGTATACCGCCGCATGCCCCGCGTCAGGAGGGTTCCGCCAGCGGGATCTCGGCGAGCGGGAGCCACAGGATCTGCTTGGTGCGGTGGTCGGGCTGGACGGCGACAAGGTGCACGGCGCTGATCGTCAGCGGCGCGTGGCTGGGGCGCACGCGCCGCAGGCGGCTTTGCAGCAGGTCGGAGTCGGCCTCCTCGTGCGCGTAGGCGAGCGTCAGATGGGCGGGGAGCACGCGGTAGTTGGTGGCGTCCGCGCCGCGGACGTTGTGGACGGCCTCACGTACGCGGTAGTGCAGGGTGTCGACCTCGTCGTCCGGTGACAGGTCGAGGAGGACGCCCGCCCGGTTGGCGATCGGGGAGCCGGCCACGAGACTCAGCGGCGGGATGTCGGCCAGGTGGCTGCGGAGGGAGTCGGCCAGTTCATCGAGTTCGGCGGGGCTGTAGTCCGATGCGGGCTGATCCGTGATCTGTTCCAGGGTGATGTGCAGCCAACGGTCATCGACGGGAGTGACCGGGAAGGATGCGCCTGCGGACCGGCAGCCGTGTATCAGCGAGGCCAGCCCCGCGTCCCGTGCCGGATCGACCAGGGCGTAGACCTGAAGCGCGCTGAGCCCTTCGGGCCAGGGCTGACCGCCGTACTGGAAGGTGAACGGCTTCACCGGGACTCCTCAGTCTGTGGGTTGATGGGGCCTGTCGGGCGGGGGTTTCACACCGCGAGGGTCAGGGCCTTGCGCAGCCCCGTGAGGCTGAAGGTGGCCAGCAGCAGGGCGTGGTCGGACGCGGCGCGGACCTCGTCCGTGTCGATGACGTCCAGCCGGGTCAGCGCCGCAGCGACGTTCGAGGTCGCGTACATCCGGTCGATCCGCTGCGGGGCACCCTGGTCGGCGCGCCACAAGCTGGCGGTGGGCGTCAGTGCCCGCGGCTGATCCAGCTCGACGGCCGCGTACTGCCCGAGCTCGGTGAACAGGCCCTGCCGGGTGAGGAGGTCATCGGGTCCGGTGTCGGCCACTCGCCGGCCGTCGTGGTCGATGCTGCTGCGGCGCTCGCGGTGGCCCGCGTCAGCGATGGTGTCCCACTCGGGCAACGGAAACGGATCGCGGCACGGATAGCTGTTGAAGTCGCCGCCGAACAACGCCGCTTGCTGCTCGGCCAGCACGATCAGCCGCCGGGCCTCGCCGGCCCGCCTGAGCGGGTCCGCCGTACTGAAGTGGACACTGGCCACCGAAACGGGGATGGGGCGGTCGGTTCCCCTCAGCCGCAGGACGGGGTTGCACATCAAGGGCCACACCGTGCCGGCGTGTTCGTAGTACGCGACGGTCTCGAAGACACCCGGGTCGAACAGCACCCCGGCCGGATGGGGCCAGTCCGAAGTCGGCGGGGTCATGAACGGGACGAGCCCCAGGTGACTGGCCTCCTCATACAGCGTCCGGGCGCCGTTCTCGTGAGCCCCGGTGAGCTCCTGCCGCAGGACGATGTGCGGCCGCAGTCCGGCCAAGACCGTGAGCGCGACGGGCCGCCGGTCGGCGCCGCCCTTCTTGGGCAGGCCGTTCGTCTCCAGGTTCCAGCACACGATGCGCAGTTCGTCATCCAAAGACGTGGTCACGTGACTCGCTTCCTCTCGCTTCCTCTGGCGGCCCGGCGGCCGGGCCTTCGCCGCCCGGTGCCGGGTCTCGGGTCAGGCCGGTACGCCCCCGGCGGTGCCGGCGTCGGCGGCTGGGATCGCGCCGCGCCGGGCGGCGCGAGACGGCTGGCACCCGGTGGCGCGCCCGCGGGACGTGCCGGCTCGGCCGGTGGGCGCGGCTGATGAGGGTTCGTCTTCATCGGCTCACGCCCCCGCCGCGCCGGTGCGGGCGGCGAACGCCCGCTCCTCGGCCGGCCGTGCGGCGGAGCCGACCAGCCGTGCGGTCAGGGCCCGTACAGCGGGCCGGCGGGCGTCCTCCGGGGAGTGGGCCTCGATCTGCAGCAGTGCCGCGAAGGCCCGGTGATGCTCGCCGAGCCCGTGCCACATGCGGGCGGTGTCCGTGTGGTAGCGGGCGCGGCGCTCGGGCGTCGCGAAGTCCCCCAGGCGGAGGCCCTGAACGGCATGGACGGCTTCGCCGGGCTCGCCGAGGACCGTGTGGATCCCGATCCGGTACAACGCGCACTGCGCCGGGCCTGCGGTGATCAGCCCTCCGGCGCCCGGCGCGGCGGCTGCCCGGGCGGCGAGTTCCTCGGCCTGCCCGGCGAGTTCGAGGGCCGTTCCCCGGCTACCGGCCTGCGCGGCGGTGTAGGCGGCGGTCAGCAGCATCCCGGACCGGGTGGCCGTCAGCCAGGGACCGGCGCGCCGGGTATCGAGGTCGGTCGCCGTGTCGATGAGCAGGGTGACGGCCGCGTCGGCGTGTCCGGTCTTCCGCAGGGTGACGGCGCGCGCTCGGGCGGCTGCTGCCACCGGTACCGCCAGGCCGCTCGCCCGGGCGGCGGCGAGCGCGCGTTCACCGGCCGCCGTGGCGTCGCCCAAGGCCGCTGTCTTGACGGCCAGTTCGCAGAGCAGGACGTAGCTGCGGGACAGGAGTGCTTGCGCGTGCGCGCCGGGGGACGGATGGGCAGCGGCCGTTTCCGCCGCCGTGATGAGCGCGGGCAGGCTCGCGGCCAGGTCGCGGTAGCGCCCGTCCGAGAAGGCGCGTTGGGCTCTGGTCACGGCCCGCTCCACATCGTGCAGGCGCCCGGCGGGCGGATGGGCCGTGCGCGGCGGCATGGCCAGCGCGGTCCCGGCCATGCCGCCGAGGAGCCGCCGGAGAACAACCCTGCGGTCCACGTCTGCTCCTGCCGAAGGGGAGGCCGCACCACCGGACGTGAGCCGACCCGGCCGGAAGCCGTTCACCGTTCCTCCGAGTCGGCGCGCCCCAGGCCACCGGGATCAAGGCCGGGGCGGCTGGGCTTGGAGGAGCGGAGGAGTTCTTCGACGGCGTCCAGCTCGGCGTCGGTGCAGTACACCCAGCCGAAGAGGTGCAGCCACCGCACCCACACCGGCTCGCAGCCGGGCCGGTCGGCGAACTGCCCGTCACTGACCTTTCCGTGGGCGTAGGCGATCGTTCGCCTCACCAGTGCGGCGATCTCGACGCGGGAGACCCAGCGGGCATTCCGTGTCTCCCGTCGGCTCGGTGACAGCTCACCCGAGACCTCCAGGGCCTCGAAGACGCTCCACCGGTGCCCTGCCGAAGGCCCACTGGGGGCGCGGCGGCAGCGGTTGTCGCGCCAGCGGCCGACGTCCAAGGGGGCGAGCCGGTTGATGGTCAGGCCCGTCTCCTGCCGGGCCTCCGTGATCGCCGCCTGCTGAGGAGTTCCGAACTGGTCGATATGGCCTGCGGGCGCAGCGACGCCCCAGGGCCAGGTGGCGCGCTCGAACATCAGCAACTGCCCGTCCCGGTTGATCAGCACCCCGACCGAGGTGTGATCGCACACCGCCGGTATCAGCTCTTCCACGTACACCTATCCCTTCATTCTCGTGCGGCTGTCGATTCGGATGCGGGTGTTCACATGCCGCACGGCTCGCTCGGATTCCAGGCCGGGTGCACCGAAGGCCGGCCCGTGGGGCGGCTGAGGTCCAGGTGCATGGCGTGCTCGGGCACGAACCCCAGCGCCGTGAGCAGGTGGCGGGCCTCGGGAGGCGGCGCGGTGGTGAGGGTGATGCGTTGGCAGCCGGCCTCCCGCGCGGAGCTGATGAACGCGTGCGCGACGGCGCGGGCATAGCCGCGGCGACGCAACGACGGCGCGGTGGTGATGCTGGTGAGGTGGACCACGTCGCCGTCCGGGCCGATCGGGCTGCACAGGTCCTCGTAGAGGTAGCCCACTGCGGCGCTGGCGAGCCCGGGCTGATCAGGGGCGTCGATCACCCAGGCCAGGAAGTACCGGTCCACGCTGAACAGCCGCTGGGACAGCCGGGCGCCGTCCACCGGCTTTCCCAGGCCGTCGGCGTACAGGCGGGTCAGGTCTTCGGCGTCGCGAGGCGTCGCGCGGCGCGGCGCGGCCGTTTCCGGGGTCACTGGGCTGTCTCCCGTTCGGCCGGGAGGCGCGGTGCGGTGGCCAGGGCGCGGGCGGTCGGTCGGGCCTGAGGGCTGGCGGAGCCCAACTCGTCGTGCATGCTTGCCCGGTATTCCTTTCGGTGGTGTTGGCGCAGGGTGGTGCTGGTGGCGCTTCGGGGTGTCAGCTGTGGCCCGCAGCGGGTGTGTGGAGGGGCCAGCTCGGTCCGTCGGGGGTCTGGTACCAGACGTGCTGGCGGTCGAGGGTGGCGCTGATGCCGAAGTCCTCGCGGGCTGGGGGGACGGGGAAGAGGTCGTCGAGCTCGGCGACAGTCGGCCACAGGCGGCGGGGCCCGGCCTGCCACACGGCGCCGGAGGTGTCGACCACGAGGGTGGAGCCGTCCAGGGTCCACATCCGCACCGTGGCGATCTTGCCCTCCTCGTCGTCACGCCTGACGTGCAGCATGTGATCCGGCAGGGCGAAGGACAGCGGGATGGCCAGGTCGGTGACCAGCCGGTTCACGTCCATCCCGGTGCGTTCAGGGGTGGAACCGCGCACCGCCGCCTCGGGTGGGGGCGGTGCGGGGGTGGTGAGCGTGATCAGCGGGGGCATGTCGGCGGGGGCGGGCAGGAACCGGCCCTCTGCCCGGCCGCCGTCGACACACAGCCGGGCGATGCCGCGTCCGAGCGGGGTGAGGATCAGCCCGCCGTCGACGGTCTGCCGGATCCATGCCGGCGGCAGCCAGGCCGGCCGGCCGGTGGCGAGGATCCGGTGGAAGGGAGCCTCGCCCGGGGCGCCGGCGTGACCGTCGCCGGTGACCACGTGCGGGTGGTACCCGATCCCGGCGACGGCCCTCCAGGCATGGAGCGAGCGACGGGGGTCGATCTCGACGGTGGTGACGCGGTGGCTGCCCAGCCGGTGGGCGAGCAGCGCGGGCACGTATCCGGTGCCGGTACCGATGTGCAGCACCGGGTCGCCCTCGCGTGCGTCCAGTGCGCCGAAGAGCGTCAGCACGTCCGAGGGGCGGATCGCCAGTGGCACGGCATGGCCCTGCTCGTCGAGGTCGGCGACCAGGTCGGCGTCGCTGTAGACGTACGCCAGCCACTCCCGACTCAGGTGTTCGGGGATCTGCCAGATGTGGTCGTAGACCGTGAACGCCTCCTGCTCCAGGAGTCGGTGGCGCGGAACCTGCTGGAGCGCGTCGTGCCACGGGTCATCCGCATCGGTCAGACGATCCGCCAGCCGACGGCGCAGCGCGGCCGCTTCCGTTTCCACGTCGCTCACCGAGCTCGTGCTCCGTTCTTCGTCACTGGGCGTGAGTGGGCTCATCCGGTGTCGAGCACCGGCCCGGCCGCCCGGGCAGTTCCTCCTGGGCGGCCGGCCCGCAGGGTCAGGCCGCGACGGCCAGGTCGGCGAGGATGCTGATCAGGACGGCGCGGTCCAGGGAGACCACCACCGTGTGGTGGTCGCTGTACTCGCGCATGTTGATGACCTCGACGTCGGCGACGGCGGGCAGCAGCTTGCGCGAGAGGTAGATCCGGTCGATGCGCGTGGCTGGCCCGTGGGTCGGGTAGGCGTCCACGGTCGGCGCCAGGATCCTGGCCCGATCCGTCTCCCGGTCCGGCACGGTGGCCAGGTGACGGGCGGCGTCCTCCAGGCCCGCCTCGCGCAGGTTGTTGTCCGGCCAGATGTCCAGGACCCGCGGCTGCCCGGGGATGATCAGGCGGCTGCGGTGGTTGCGGTGGGGCTCGTTGCGGATGGCCAGCGGGTGCGAGTCGGGCACGTCGAGCCGTGGGAGCGGCACGTCGCCGGGTGTACCGGGCTCTGGGTAGCTGTTCGTGTCGCCGCCGACGATGCATGGCAGCACGATCCGGCGCTTCTTCAGCGTCACCGTCTTGTCGTTGAGCCGCGTCAGCCAGTTGGCCTCCGACTCGCGGCGCACCGGGTTGTCGTAGACGTGGTGGTGGGAGCAGCAGACGATCGGGATGGTCGTGCCGGTCAGTTCCAGGCTCAGCGTCGTCGGCGGCATCTCCCACCTGGTGCCGACCTCGTTGGCCCAGTTCCGGCGGGGCGTGAACACCTTCGGGGCCCAGTACAGGGCGGTGGCGCCCATGCCGGGGCCGAGTTCCCCCTTCATTCCCAGCGCCGTCTGGGAATCGAGCCACGCCTGCGAGTCCCGGCCGGAGACACCGAAGCCGATCATCTCCTGCCGCATCAGCAGGTCCAGCTTCAGGTCGCGGAGCCGATGGTGCAGCCTCGCCCGTAGCTCGACGTCGTCGTTCCCGTTGAGCTCGAAATTGCAGGTGGCTATGCGAATGTGCTGGTTCACGCTTTCCCTTCCCTTCTTCACGTTGGTCAAGCTGCCGGGGTCAGTGCCTGCCGCAGGCCGGGCAGGTTGAACCGGGCGATGATCAGGGCGTGATCGGACGCCAGCCGCACCGCGCCGTCCGTGACGACCTCCAGACGCTTCAGGGCGCTGGCGATGTCGCTGGTGGCGTACATCCGATCGATCCGCTGCGCCGCGCCCTGGTCCGTGCGCCACAGGGTCGCGGTGGGCGTCAGCGCCGCCGGCTGGTCCAGCTCGGTGGCCGCGTACTGGCCGAGTTCCCGGTAGACGGACCGCCCGCCCGGGGTGACCCCGGCCAGAATGCGGTCCGGTTCGGTGTCCGACACCCGCTGGTCACCGCGCCAGATGGTGCGGTGCTCGTAGTGCACCGGGTCCTGCACCGTCCGCCAGTCCGGCAGCGTCCCGGGAGGGTCGCTGTGCGGGTAGGAGTTGAAATCACCGCCGACCAGGGCGGATTTGCCGTGGTCCGCCAGCGTGGTCAGCCGCTGTGCCGCGATCTGCCGCAGCTGCGGGCTGAAATGGGACAGGTGGACGGAGACCACGGCGAACGGCGTGGGCGCATCCGCCAGGCGCAGGACGGGGAACCGCGTGGTCTTCCACATCGCGGTCTGCCAGACCCGCTCCTCAACCGGGGCGAACAGCTCCTCGTCGTAGAGGACGGCGACCGGGTTGCGGCTGTCGGTGCCGACCTCGGACAACACCGACCGCAGGCCCAGCCGCTCGGCCTCCTCCTTGCGGAGATCCGCGTCGTTGTCCCAGGCCCGGGTCTCCTCCTGCCGCAGCAGGATGTGCGGCCGCAGTTCCTCCAGCACCTCCAGCGCGGTGTCCCGGCGCTCCCGTGCGCCGTCCTCGTCGATCCCGTTCTGCTCGATGTTCCAGCAGGCGACCGCGAGCTCATCCGGCCCGGCCGCCGTCAGCGATGACGTCACCACGTCCCCCTCTTCCTGTTGATCGATCGGCTGGTCATGCGGCGCGGGTCAGGGCCTGGCGCAGCCGCGTCGCGCTGAACTCGGCGACCAGCAGGGCGTGATCGGACACCTCGCGGACGTCCTCGCTGGCGACCACCTCGAAACTGGTGAGCGCCGCGGCGATGTCGGGGGTGGCGTACATCCGGTCGATCCGGCTGCGGTGCCCCTCATCCGCTCGCCACAGGCTGGCCGTCGCGTCCAGGGCCTGCGGCTGACCGAGTGTGGTCGCGGCGTGATGGCCGAGTTCGGCGTAGACCCCGGGCTGCACCCGGCCGCCGGCCAGGACGCGCTCGCTCGCGAGGATCCGGTCCGGCTCGACATCCGACACCTGCTCGTCGCCGCGCCAGACGGTGCGCCGTTCGAAGTGGCCGGTGTTCTCGACCCGGGACCAGTCGGGGAGCGGTACCGTCTCCGCCTGGGCGCGGTGCGGGTAGGAGTTGAAGTCGCCTCCCAACAGCACGGAGCGGTTCTGGTCGGCGAGGAACAGGAGCCTGCGTGCCTCGCGGGCCCGGGTAGGCGGGTCGTAGGAGCACAGGTGCACGCTCGCCAGCGATACGGACCTGGCCGTGCCCTTGAACTTGACGACAGGGTTGCAGATGGGGTGCCACCCGTTGGTCACGTGGTGGTACTCCGCCTGGACCTCGAACACGTTCGGGTCGAGCAGCACCCCCGTGGCGTTGGGGGACTCCGGCGTCGCCGGTGCGAGAAAGGCGACCAGACCGAGCCGGGTGGCCTCCTCCCACAGCGGGCGCCTGCCGTCGGCCTCGGCGCCGGTAAGCTCCTGCCGTAGCACCAGATGCGGACGGTACGAGGCCATGACGTCATGCGCCAGGTGCCGACGGTGCACCGCGCCGTCCTTGTCACGGCCGCCATGCTCCACGTTCCAGGTCAGCATGCGGATGGTGTCGTCCTGCGCGATCGTGCTCATGCCGATTCCCCTGCCTTCTCGATGCCGAGGTACGGGAGGAGCTGCGAGAGGTGCGAAAGGGCGAGGGTGCCGTCGACCATCACGCCCGGCGGCGAGCCCGGCGTGGCCCGCCGGTCGATCCAGGCGGCGAGCATCCCGGCGCGGATCGGGCCCACGACATCCCGGGGCAGCTCGTCCCCGGTGAACAGGATCTTGTGCGGGGCGTCCACGCCGGCCTGGTGGAGGACTTCGCGGTAGAAGCGCGGGTCCGGTTTGCCCGCGCCGACCGTCGACGAGCAGACCAGGCGCATGAAGTCGAGCCCGGCGTCGGCCAGCGTCTTCGCCCGGTGGGTCTCCGGGCGCACCATGTTGCTGGCCAGGACGCAGGTGAAGCCGGCCTCGTGGACGGCCCGGACGGCGTCCGCCGCTTCGGGGTCGATCGGGTGGTCGCCGCACTCCGTCCAGATGGCGGTGATCAGCGGTTCCATGTCCGGCAGGTTGACTTCGTGCCGGGCGGCGGTGGCCTTCAGCAGGTCCGGGATGGTGTCGGCGACCGGGTCCGCGTAGAAGCGCGGCAGCGAGACGTCGAAGCTCCGCGCGAAGTCGTGCTGTACCGCAACGTCGAAGCGGCGCTGGAGGATGCCCCGTACGAATTCGCCATCGGGCTGGCGCCGGGCATCGCCTGTCAGCGTCCCGTAGTAGTCGAAGGCAACCGCTTCTATTCCTGAATGGATCATGATCCCCCTCTTTGTGTGTCAGGCGTGCATGTGTGGAATTCCGGACCGCACCTTGTGAGCCCCCCTGATCACCTCTGACGCGCAGCCGGGAAAGCCCGTTGGTGGGCGAGAAGAGGCAGCTGCGGCACTGCCGGAGCGGATGTCCGTGTGTGGCTTCGGCTACCGGGTCCGGGGTTGGAGCAGGTCGACGGTGAGCTGGGAGAGCCGTGAGAGGACCAGCGTCCCGTCGGCCATGCGCTCCGGCGGCGAGCCCGCGTCCCTCTTCGTGTTGACATGGGCGGCCGCCATCCCGGCATGGATCGGGCTCACGACATCCCGGTGCATGTTGTCGCCCAGGAAGCAGATCGCGGCCGGCGCGACGTTGGCGAGCTCGATGACCCGGTCGTAGAACGCCACGTCGGGCTTTGCCGCCCCGATGTCACTCGAACACACCGGGATCATGAAGCTCAGCCCCGCGTCGGTCAGCGTCCGTGCTCGGTAGGCGCGCGGCCTGCAGGTGTTGCTCGCCAGCAGGCAGGTCAGGCCGGCGCCGTGCAGTGCACGGACGGCTTCGGCGGCCGCCGGGTCGATGGGGTGGTCGCCGGTCGCCTCCCACACGGCATTCACCACCGCGTCCATCCCGGGCAGGCGCACACCCTGGTCGTCGGCGACCGCGGCCAGCAGTTCGGCGAACGAGTCCGGCAGCGACTCCTCGTACCACCGCCACATCGACCGGTCGTAGCAGGGCGCGAACGACTCGGGTACCTCGAGCCCGAACGTCTGGAGCAGGACCTGCTGCACCAGCGGGCCGGTGGGGCGGCGGCGCTCCTTGGGCAGGGTGAGGGTTCCAGCGAAGTCGATGGCCACGGCTTGTATAGGGCTATGAACGCTCATCGAGTTCCTTTCTCAAGCAGATCGGCAAGGGCATGGATAATGGGTTCGTGAGTCTGGTCGATCCAGCCCCATTGCCCGTTGGCGTTGACGTCCACCAGATAGTGGACATTCTGAGTGTCAACAATTATGTCCAGCGTTGCGAAGACGAGTCCAAGGCTGTGCAGGAGAGTGTGAATTCCCTCTTCCACGGCTGTCGGCAGCGTGGTCGATGTGTAGTTGAGGTTGTCGATGTCGCGACGCCAGTCCAGGCGGCCGGGCCCTTCGGGGGCACGGATGACGACCGGGAAGAGCCGCCCGTCCACTGCCGCTACCCGTATCTCGTAGGCTTTATCGGTAATTTCACGCTGGAATAGATGTGCGGTCAGTGAAATCCGGGGATCATTCCACCGGTGAGGCGGCACCTGAGACGTGTAGAGGCGGCCGTTCTTCCCTTCCCCTGAATACCTGATACTCCCCAGGGACTTGGTGACGACTCGGCCGCCGCACCGCTCGGCGAATTCCGCGACATCCCCCGGTCTGTTGGTGATGAGCGTCTCGGGCACCGTGAGTCCGGCGGCGGCCGCGGCCGACAGCTGCCTCGGTTTGGTGCAGTCAGCGATGGCCTCGGGCCGGTTGACCCACAGCACCTCGGGCGAGGAACCGAGTATCCCGCCGACAGCCCGCCTGGCCTGCGACTCCGCGAACGCGCGCTCGGGGCCGGACATGCTGCTGGGAAAGCCGAAGGGCGTGGGCTTGCGCCACCACACCGCCCTCAGCCCCTCCAGCGCGAGCGCCCGGCTGGCACCGGTCAAGGCCCCGCGCCAGGAGCCCTCTGGACGCAGTTCCGCAGACAGCGCGGTTCGGAGGGGGAAATCCGCCACATCGGTTCTCATGAAGGGCACGCCGCGGCGGTTGAGTTCGCGCAGTACGTAATCGGCCGTCTCGTCCCTGGCGCGCGTCAGGACGAGCACGCGAGGCTCCGGGGTCCAGGTCACCCGTCTTCGTCCTCCTGCCCGCCCGGCCTGGCGCTGGTGTCCGTGAGAAGGGAGCCGCTGGATCGGAACTCGGGCGACTCGATGCAGATCTGATCGCCGATCTGGGAAAGCTGCGAGACGGGGTGGACGGTGACCACCGGTTCGGACCAGGAATCTTCCGGAAGGACCGTCAGCAAGTCGAGCCCGAAGGGGCGCGTCGCCAGCGGCCCGGCTTCCTGGTCACCGGCCTGGAGGGAGGAAATGGGGAGGCGGGAAACAGCGAGAGAGTGCATGAACCGATCCTGAAGTCCTCGGGATAAGGTTACGGTTTCGGGCAGTCGTGGCCTGCCGATGGGTTTCCGTGAGACCGCGGCAGATTCGAGTGGTGTGGCCTGGTATCAGGCGCTGACGGATTCTTGTGGCGGGTATCAATAGGCGGGCGGGAGGAATTCATGGACGCCGGTGGCGCGAGCTTTCATCGCCACTCGGATACGGCGGGCCAGCGGGGGAGAGGCCCACTGACCGATGTCATCCAGCGGCGTGAGCCGTTTCGCCTTCAGTTTTTCTGAGGGCAAGCGGACGCTGTCCCACTCGCCCCGTACCAGGGGCGCGACAGCGAAGATCAAGTTCATGCCTTCCGGCTCGGAGCGCGCCGGATCAGGCCGCATCCACTCGGTGACCAGGAGTTGGCCGGCCACGCGCGCCAGCCCGGTGTCCCTGTGGATCACACGGGTGAGCGCCTCGCGTGGATCCTCGCCCTCCTCGACCGCTCCACCGACGAGGTTCCAGACCTGGTCGTGGGAGACGGGCTCCACCAGTGCCACGCGGTCAGCCGAATCGCACAGCAACGCGAGAGCGCCGGCGGCACGGCGCGGCCAGCGCTCGTGCACCGGGGTCTTCGTCTGCTGTGTGACTCTCGTCGACCGGGGCCAACGCATCGGTGGTGATCTCCTTCGTCCGTGCGGCTGGACGGCTGATGGGTGCAGGGCGTCGCTGTAGTGCCTGCCCGCGGTTGGATGGGCCGGTGCTGAGAGGGGCGTTCGACTGGCAACGTCGAGCGCCTCCCGGCGGGTCTCTAGGTCTGGATCGTGGTGCGGTTGGCGGCCACGACTTCGAGGGGGGTTCGCAGGGTCGGCGGGTCGCTGAACCAGGTGCTGACGTCTCTGGGGGCACGGATCCAGCGCAGGCCGATGGGGTCGCTGTCGGTTGAGTGGGGCGGTGGGAGCGTGACCGTGGAGCCCTTGCCGAGGTGCTGGGCGATGGCGGGCCACGGCTCTTCGCTGCTGCCGGGCGGGAGAAGGATGTACCACTGGTCATGCTTCGCGGAGATGAGGCCGATCCTGCTGTCCAGGTCGAAGCTCAGCAGGCGATTGATGACCGCTTCGCCGTGGTGCTGGGCCAGTTGGAGCGCGTCGAAGTTGGTGCCGGTTCGCAGGGTGACGGTCTCACCGGAGAACCAGGCGGCGGAAATGATCATGTACGTCTCGAAGGTGCTGTGAGGCTGCTCGGGGCAGGGGAGCGAGTACTGGAGTTGTTGTTGGCTGGTCGGCAGCACGCGGTGCGGCGTGGGGGATCACGGCCGGGGGTGGAGGTGGACGGGGAGGGCGCTGACGGAGTTGGAGACCAGGGACGGAACCGGGATCAGGTCGGTCAGGGGGACGGCGAGGGTCAGGTCGGGGTAGTGATCGAAGAGGGCGGGCAGGGCGATGGTGGCTTCGAGGCGGGCGAGGGGCGCGCCGAGGCAGACGTGGGGGCCGCCGCCGAAGGCCAGGTGGCGTCCTTGCCCTCGGGTGATATCGAACAGATGGGCGGCTTCGCCGTGGTGGTCAGGGTCGCGGCCGACCGCGCTGTAGGGGGCGAGGATGGGTTCGCCGGCGGGGATGGTGACTCCGGCGATCTCGATGTCCGTCAGGGGGTAACGGGCCAGGAAGTTCCCGATGGGGGCGTCCCAGCGCAACACCTCCTCCACCACCGCGGCCCAGGTGTCGTGGTCGCCGGCTCGGGCGAGGGCGAGTTGGTCGGGGTGGGTGAGCAGGGCGCGGACGCCGTTGACGATGAGGCTGAGGGTGGTCTCGTGTCCGGCGGAGATCATCAGCCAGAGGGTTCCGGCGAGTTCGTCCTCGGTGAGGGCGTCGGGGTCCTGCTGGCGGGCGGCGATGAGCGCGCTGGTCAGGTCGTCGGCCGGCTGGTGGGTGCGCTCGCGGATGATGCGGCCCAGGATCGTGTAGATGTCGTGCTGGGTCCGGATCACCTCGTCGGGCTCGGTGGTGGAGCGGAAGATGGAGTCGACCAACTCGCGCATGCGGGGCCGGTCCTGCTGGGGGATGCCGACCAGGTCGCAGATGACCTGCATGGGCAGCGGGTACGCGAGGTGAGCGCGCAGGTCAACGCTTCCGTCCGGCCGGGCGTGGGAAGGGAGCGCGGTCAGCAGGTCGCGGGTGAGGGCGGAGATGCGGGGGGCGAGGGAGCGGACGCGGGCGGGGGTGAGGGTCTGGGTGACCAGGCGCCGCAGCCGGTGGTGCTCGGCCCCGTCGGCGGTGACCATGTTGTCGACCTTGACCATGCCGGTCAGCGGCCAGCCGTCAGGTATCAGCCCGTCGCGCATGGCCGGCCAGTTGTGCCAGTTCTTGCTGATCCTGGGGTCGGTCACGAGCTGGGCGAGCAGGTCGTGGCGGGTGACGGTCCAGGCCGGCACATTCCCGGGCAACTGCACGCGCACAACCGGGCCAAGGGCGCGCAGCCGGGCGGCTTCGCCGTGGTGGTCGGCCGCGACGGGATCCAGGGCGACGGGTTCGGTTGCGGGCTGTGGCATGGGCGGTCCCTTCAGCTCAGCTGTGTGGTGCGGGCGGGAACGTCACGGGCAGGGTGGTGGGGCAGCGGGTCCACGGGGAGGGGCGGGCGGTCAGCTCGGCCGAATCGGCGGCGAGCTGGATGCCGGGCAGGCGCTCGAGCACGGTCTGGACGGCCGTGTGGGCGATCACCCGGGCCGGATCGCGGGCCGGGCAGGCGTGCGGGCCGGCGCTCCACGCGAGGTGGGCGCGGTTCCCGAGGCGGGCGTGCGGGTCACCGTTGTGGATGCGGGGGTCGTCGTTGGCCGCGGCCAACCCGAGGATGAGCGCGTCCCCGCGGCGGATGGTCTGGCCGCCGAGTTCGGTGTCGGCCATGGCGTAGCGGGCGGGCATGTGGGTCATGGGCGGGTCCGACCACAGGACTTCGTCCAGGGCGTCGGTGATGCCCAGGCGTCCGCCGCGCAGGCGTGAGGCGAAGCGGGGATCGGTGAGCATCTTCTCGATCGTCTTGGCGATCCAGATGGTGGTGGTCTCCTGGCCTGCGGAGATCATCACGACCATGCTCTGCATGATCTCGTCGCCGCCTGTGAGATCGGCGTGGTCGAGGAAGAAGGTGGTCATGTCGTCGGCCGGCGTCCGGGCACGTTCGTCGCGGATATCGGCGAGGATCTCCTCGAAGTGCCGGTTACCGGCCTGGGAGTCGTCGCCGGATCCAAACAGGGCCGCCAGCGCGGCCAGCAGCTCGTGCCCTTCGGCGCCGTGCAGGCCGAACAGGTCCGCGATGGCCAGCAGCGGAATGGCCTGGGCGTACTCGGCGATCAGGTCCGCGCTGCCCCGGCTGGCGAACGCGGCGATGAGGTCGGTGCAGATGCGTTCGACCGCGCGCCGCATCGTGCGCTGGTCGATCCAGGCCACGCCGTCATCCAGCGGCCTGCGCAGGCGGCGGTGCTCCATACCGTCCGCGCCGATCACGTTGGCCCGCCAAAACATCATCGGCCCCAGACCCGAATCGGGCGGGACGACGCCGGTCTGGAAATCCCCCCAGTTGCGGGCATCCCGTGAGAACAGGTACTCGGTGCGGGTCAGGTCCAGCAGCTCGCGGTAGCCCATCACCAGCCACGCCCTCACCCCCGGCTCCAGCTCCACCGGGGCCACCGGGCCCCACTGCTGGCGCAGGCGGCGGTAGATGGCCTGGGGGTCGGGGCTGGCGGTGATGTCGGACAGCGCGACCAGGCCCGCGGTGGTGTGCGGGTCACGAGCCGGGGCGTGGGCCGGGCAGCCCGGCGGCGGGACAGGCGCGTTGGTGGCGGAGGACGGGTTGGTGGTCATCGGGCGGCAGCTTCCTTGGCGGTGAAGGCGTGCTCCACCAGGGCGATCAGGGCGTCGATGCACGAGTTCGGGTCCTTGAGGGCATCGCAGCGCACCAGCGGCGTGTCCTCCAGCAGGTCCAGTGCCTCGCGCAACTCGGCGTCGGAGTGTGGCTCGGAGTTCGGGAACTCGTTGATGGCCACCGCGAAGGGGAGGCTGTCGCCCCGCAACTCCAGCTGGTCCAGGACCTCGAAACTGCCCTGGAGACGGCGGCTGTCGATCAGGACGAGGACCCCGATGGCGCCCTTGGCCAGCCCCTCCCACATCGACCAGAACCGGCGCTGCCCCGGCGCCCCGAACAGATACAGCACCAGCTCGTCGTTCAGCGTGCGACGGCCGAAGTCCATCGCCACCGTGGTGTGCGTCTTGTCCGGCAGGAGCGACAGGTCGTCGATACCCTCGCTGGCCTTCGTCATCAGGGCCTCGGTCCGCAGCGGCCTGATCTCCGATACCGATTCCACGAGCGTGGTCTTGCCGACGCCGAAGTCTCCGGTGACCAGGATCTTCGTCGATCGCTCGACCGTGCCGGGCAGGTAACGCTCTGGCTCAGACCTTGTACTTGCGGAGACCATCGAGCACCTCCTTCAACAACTCGATACTGGGGCCCTCGGCCCGGGGGGAGGATCGCCACGTCAGATGCCCGGAGCGGATCAGGTCGGAGGCCAGGACCCGGACGATGTTCACCGGGAGCTTCAGATGGGCGGCGGCCTCCACCAGCGAGATCCGCTGCTGGCACATCTGAAGCAGGTCGCGCATCTCGGCTGATGCCGTCACCGGCAGGGGCTGAGGCGGATCGGCGGCGGACAGCAGCGTCTCCAGGGCCAGGTTGAGCTCGGCCCTGGCCCGCCCGCCCGTGATCACATACGGCCGCAACGGCGTGTCCCGGTATCCGTCCGCCGGCCCGCTCATGACGTCGGGGGATCCTGCCGGGCCGGTGTCGTCAACGTCCGCTCGCCCATGCGCTGCACGAGCGACTGCATTTCGGTGGCGATCACCCCCGGGTCGATCTGCGGGTCGGCCAGCACGGCCAGATGGCTGCCCTCCGCCGCCCGGCGAACGAACAGCATGCAGCCGTCAAGCTCGAACATCAGCTGCCGCGTCTGGCCCGGCGGCGACCCGAACTCCTCCGCAAGGCTGAGCCCCAGCGCCTGCAACCCACTGCACGCCGCCGCCAACCGGTCCGCCGCCTCCCGCTCCAGCGACGGCGACTTCGCCCGCATCAACCCGTCACTGGCCAGCACGATTACATGCCGGACTCCCTTGAGACCATCCAGCCCCGCGATGACCCAGTCCATGTCCATGTCCATGCTTTTCACTGCTCACTCCGCTCCGTGGTCTCTTCCGCCTCACTGCCCGGCCCGCGGCCGGCGGTGAGGAACGCGTTCATCCAGGCGCCGGCCTCCTGCGGCGTCTGCTCCACCTGCCGCCGACCCGCAGCGGAAGCCCCAGGCTCCGCCTCCCCCTGGCCGCCGCCTTCGCCGCGCCGCGACCGGCGCCGCGGCAGCCGCGACTCCTTGTGCGCGCCGCCTGCCTCCGCAGCCGACCGCTGCTCCACCGGCGCGGCCGGCATCGCCCGCTCGTTCCCGGGAAGCGTCCGCGGCGGGACGGGCATCACCCACCTGTCCGGGATCAGCACCACCGCGCGAATCCCTCCGTACGGGGACTCCCCGAGATCAACCCGGAACCCATGGCGGCGCACGTACTCACCCACGACCGCCAGGCCCAGCTTCGGCACCTCGGACAAGGCGCCCAGATCCACCGGCCGCTCCCCGGACACCCGGGCACGCGCGGCCTGCAGCGAGGCGTCCTCCATCCCCGCACCGCTGTCGTCGACCTCGATGACCACGCCCCGCTGCACCAGACGCACCGTCGCCCGCACCTCGAACGCCGGCGGCGAACACGCCGCGGCGTTACTCAACAGCTCGGCGAGAAGGTGGATCAGCGGCTCCACCACCTCCGCCGCCACACCCACCTCGTGGTGCCCTTCCACCCGCACCCGCTGATACGCCTCGATCCGGCCCGACGCAGACCGCACCGCATCCACCACCGCCAGCGGCTCCTGCCAGCGCTGCCCCGGGAACGCCCCGCACACGATCCGCAAGCTCTGAGCCAGCCTCGCCTGGACCGTCGTCGCGTGATCAACACGCAGCGCCGCCTCTGCCGCCTTCTCCCCGACAGCCGGGTCGTCCAGCAACGGCGCAACGGCCTCCTGGATACGGTGCGCACCCGCCTGCACGCGTTCACCCACCGCGACCGTCACACGGCGGAGAGACTCCTCACGGTCGTGGACCACAGCGACGACATGCCCAGGGATCTTCTCCAGCCAGCCGGCCACAGACTCACCCAGGAAACCGGCCCGCAGTTGAGGCGGCACATCACCACCCGCCGCGGCAACCGGGAGCCGCACCTCCACCAGGTGCCGCAACTCCTCCTGCAGCGCCGCGGCTGCTGTATCCCTCTCCTGCTGCCAAGCTGCGTCACGACGGCGCATCTCCGCCAACTCGGTCTCCCGTGCACGGATGTCGCCCCGTGCCGTCTTCAGGGCACGTTGCCGCTGCCGAGCCACCCACGCGAACCACACGGCCGCCATGGCACAGGCCACAGCAGCCGCGAGCAGGAGATACGGCGTCATCGAGTCCTCACAGTCAGCGTCTACAAAATGGGGGTGAAGGGCCGCCGGGGCACTCCCCGTCCCGTTCCCGACGGGGGGCGGGCACGGAAAGAGGAGTTCGTCTCTTCCCCGGCGGCCGGTCGAAAGGTGAGCTGCGCTTCAGGCTTCGGGAATGGTCACGGTTTGAAGCCGACACCAGCCCACAAGCTCACCGTGGCGTCATTGACCTCCGGGCCCGGGAAATGGCGGCGAGGCACCTCCTCGGGGTCCGGACGCCACCGGTGCGCGACCTCCAACCCGGGCTCCGCCAAGTCAAGTCCCTCGAAGAACCGCTCGACCTCGCTTCGGCTGCGGACCTGCGCTGGCGTGCCCCCGGCACGGTAGATATCGACGACCCGCGCCCAGGTCTCCGGATCGAAATCAGGCGTGCAGTGGCTCAGAGCCAGCGCCGAGCCAGAGGGCAGAGCGTCCAGCAGTCGCCGGACGATCCCGTACGGGTCCGATTCATCAGGCACGAAGTGCAGCACCGCGTGCAGGCTCAACACGATGGGCTGGCACAGATCCAAGGTCGCGGTGAGCTGCGGTGCGGCGAGGATCCGCTCCGGATGACGCACATCGGCCTGGATGTAAGCGGTACGTCCCTCCGGCGAGCTGTTCAGCAGTGCGCGAGCGTGCGCGAGGACGATCGGGTCGTTGTCGACGTAGACGACGCGAACCTGTGGTTCGACGTCCTGGGCGACCTCGTGCAGGTTCGGGCTGGTGGGGATACCGGTGCCGATGTCCAGCCACTGGCGCATGCCGTGCTGGGCCACGAGCATCCGGGTCACCCGGTGCATGAAGTGACGGTTCTCCCGGGCACAGACGGAGATGCCCGGGAAGACCGCTTCGACCTGCCGAGCGGCCTCGCGGTCCGGGGCGTAGTTGTCCTTGCCTCCGAGGTAGAAGTCGTACATGCGGGCGGAGTGGGGGATGTCCAGCCTCAGGTCCAGGGGCATCGTGGCGTGCGTGCTGTCGGGTGTGTCCGGCTGGTCGTTCATGCGGGTACCAATTTCGTGATCGTGGTATCGACAGCCGACGGCGCGAGGGGTGGCCGGGAAGTGGGCCGCAGGCGGGGGTACTCGCTCGGGCCGCACCGCACGAGCCGGGGAGCGGAGGAGCATAGGCCCGACCGCCAGCAGCACACGAGTCACAACCGCGGCCCGAATCCAGCGGGCACGATTCCCCGGAAGAAACGCGCCTCCGCCTGCCGCTCGGACCCGGTCGCGAACAGGGCCTCGGTCAGGCCGTAAGGCTCCGTCAGCCCGGGGCACTCCCTGGCCGGTCCAGGCAGCAGCCACATCTGCGCGTCGCACCGACGACCACCGCCGCACTCCAGGACCGGCCGACTCCGCCACCGGCCGACCGGCACAGGCTCCTCGACCGGTACTGCCAGCGTGCGATGCCTGCGGCACAGCCGCACCGGCCCCACGGTCCCGCCCCGCCCGCGTAGCCAGCACAGCGCCACCATCCCCTCCGATTCGCCCAGGTGCACGACCTCGGGCTGCCGTCCGTCCAGCACGCTCGGAAGCGCTATGTAGTCGGGCGGAACAAGCCAGTCGATGGCAGTCATCAGGAATCAGCCCAGACAGAAGAGGGGGTATTCGGCGCGCACGGATGCCGACCGCCGCGCCGCGCCGGCGGAGCGGCCGCGCGTTCAGCGCTGGCATCCGGTGTCGCTTCATCACAACAAATCCCTAGAAAAGGAAGGAAGAGAGGGAAGGGAAGGCCGCCGGGACAGGGGTGCGGCGCTCTGCCAAGGGGGACTTGGGAGCGGTCCCGGCGGCCGGTCATACGGGGTGGTGCTGCGCCTACTCGCCGGCTACGGATCCGTCTGCGGGAACGGAGTGCCGAACACACGCCCTTCGGACATGAGGTCCAGCGCGTTCAGTGCCGGCGCCCGGCTCCGCATCCAGCGTTTTCGCCGCCTATCCCCGGCCGCCAGCGAGATGACCACCTTGTGAGGGGGGGCCACCGCGCCCCGGCCCGCGCTCTCACTGGTCACATTCGCCCCTTCCACGGTGAGGAGTGACTCGCTCCGGCCCGAACCGGCCGGAAACCAGGTCAGTAGCGTTACCGACTCGCACCGTGGGCGGAAGCGGTTGCCCGGCGCCAACCAGTGCCGGAAGGCGCCCCGCCTCAGGCAACCCCTGGCTGCCAGGCGCCTGGTGTTGCCCGGCGCCCCTGCGGCCGCGCCTCGTGGCGGCAGCCCTGTCAGCCTCGCGGCGCCGGTCGCCGCACTGCGGCGATGGATGCCTCCGGGTGCAGCCGGGTCGTGGTGCCTCATCTCAAGGTCCTCACACGATCGCGAATGACGGGGGTGTTGACTGGCGGCGGGACGTTCCCTGGTGGAAAGGCAGTTGAGTCGAGCACGGTCTCAGCGGCCGGTCGGAGGTCGAACCAAGACGGCCCGCCGAAGCCGTCGTCACGACGGATGCCATGCGGCCTCTCGGTCCGGGACGTACAGCCAGCGTTCGCGCCACGGACAGGGTGCTCACCTGCGACCAGGTGATGACGAGACCGGTCACGGCACCCTCCCCTCCTCGTTAACCGACAGGGGGACGACATCCCCCGGCAGCCATCCGGAGCGAAGGCGGAGGTGGTTGGCGGTCGTGACGCAGAGCGTCTCTTGCTGTCCGCTGACTGGTGTGACGCTCGCCTGTTCACCGCAACCCACGCCTCACATGGAGTGACTGCGCGACGGCTCATAGCTAACCGGAGGCGTGCCAAGGGGGCTAGTGCCGGGTTGTCTTCTCCTTGTCTCCTCTTCGCGCACGGCGTCGTATCGGCAGACCAGCCGTGACGTAGGGCGTTAGAGTCGTCACGCGAAGGGAAGGGGGAAGGGATGTCGCGCCTTGCGCAGGTGACTTCGGGAATCTACGTGCACCCGCTCAGTTATGTACGAGCCGAGCGGGGCTGGACCCAGCAAGATGTGGTTGACGTCATCGCCGAACGGGTCGGTGGCTCTGCCCGACGCAACAAGGCGTGGCTCTGGGAGAACCGGAACGTCGTACCCGACTGGCCCAGTCAGGTGGCGCTGGCCGCCGAACTCGGTATCCCTGAATCCCGGCTTGTGGAAGAGCCCTGGCCGCAGTGGCTGCCTGATGGGGACCCCATCCGCACAGACTTCGCATGGTCGCAGACGGGCAGCATCCAAGCCTTGGAAGACGTACTGGAGCACGGTGTGCGTGATCGCCGCGGATTCATGAAACTGACCGGTTCCGCCCTGGTCGCCCTGGCACACGACTGGCTGCGAGCCGAACCCGCCGAGCTGGTTGCCGCCCTCCGCGGCGGCCGCGTGGCCGACACATTCGTGGACCGCCTGGAGGAAGGGCTTCCACGCCTACGCTTCCTGGAAGCGGAACGCGGCGGCCAGGAGGCACGCCGGTTGATCGATGCCGAGTTGGGCCTGGTGGCCGAGGTACTGGCCAACTCCTCCTACACCATCGAAACCGGCAGGCGGCTGTACGCCCTGGCGGGCGAACTCGGCCGGATGGCGGGCTGGGCGAGCTTCGACGCCGGCCTGCACGCCGCCGCCCAGCGGTACTGGGCGGCGGCCATCCACGCCGCCCACGCTGCGGATGACCGTCCGCTGGGCGCGAACATCATGAAGAGCATGAGCCTTCAGTGCTACGACTTCGCCGACCCCGCCGAAGCACTGGCCTTGGCCCGAAGCGCCTACGAGGGCGCCAGCGACACCACCCCGCGCACTGTGGCCATGTTCGCTCTGCGGGAGGCCCGGGCCCACGCCGCCCTCGGCGATCTCTCGGCCTGCGAACGCTTGCTGGGCGAGGCGGAGAGCGCCGTCTCGCGGGCGGACACCGCGGTGGACCCTGATCCCGCGTGGATCGGCTACTTCGATGACGCGGAATTCTATGCACAGATCGGTACCTGCTACCTCGACCTCGGCACCAGGCACGGCGACCGCAGGCAGTTCACCCGGGCCGACACCTATCTCGCGAAAACGCTCCGCCTGCTCCCCGAAACGAAGGTGCGCGACCGCGCGACCTACCTCACCCGCCGCGCCTCGGCCCAGACCCAGCTCGGCAACCTCGATCGGGCCTGCCAGCTCCTGACCGACACCATCCCCCTCGTCCATTCGGCACCCTCCCAGCGCAACATCCGGCGCATGTTCACGGTGCGCAACCGCCTCCCTCTGAACAGGCGTGACGCGCGAGCCCGCGCCCTGGACGAACACCTGCGGGTGTTGACGAACGCCTCATGACCGAACTCCAGCGCGTCGCCCTGGTGACCGGCGCCAACCGGGGCATCGGTCTGGCCATCGCCCGCGGCCTCGCCCAACGCGGCCTGCACGTCGTACTCGGCGCCCGAACCGAAGCAGCTGCCGAAACGGAGGCCGCCGCGCTGACCGCCGACGGCCTCGCCGCCTCCGCGCACCAGCTGGACGTGACCGATCCCGTCAGCGTCGCCCGTGCGGCGGCCGACACCGCCAACCAGCTCGGCCGCCTCGACGTCCTGGTCTGCAACGCCGGCGTCGCCATCGACCGCGGGCAACCCGCCAGCAGCCCGGACTTCGAGAAGGTACGCGCCACCTTGGAGGTCAACCTGCTCGGCGCCTGGCGCTGCTGCGCTGCTGCCATACCCGAGATGCGCAAGCACGACTACGGCCGGATCGTCACCATCACCAGCCACCTCGGCTCGATCACCACCATGGCCGACACCAACGTCGGCTACCGCGTCTCCAAAGCCGGCCTGAACGCCCTCACCCGCATACTCGCCGCAGAACTGGACGGCAGCGGCATTCTCGTCAACGCCGCGTCGCCGGGACGTACCGACACACGCATGGCCTACCGCGAGACCGACCGCACGCCTGAAGAAGCCGCCGATACCCCGATCTGGCTGGCTACCCTCCCCGACGACGGACCAAGCGGCGGGCTCTTCTACGAGCGAAAGCCCCTGGCCTGGTAACGCTTACCGCCATCTCACGCACCATGGCAAACCAGCCGCCGCAACAAGGCGGTGATGTTATCGATACCATCTGTAACAGAAGCAGCGGTCAGCGTCTGCGGCCAGCGAGCAGAGCGATGTGCTTGCGGGTCAGCGGGGGCGGGGTGAACCCGGGGGGGGATCATGGCGGAGACCTTCGGCCAGGCACTGCGGCGCCTGCGCGGTGATCTCTCGCAACGCAGACTGGGGGAACGCGTATTCTGCCATAAATCGCACATTTACCGCCTAGAGGTAGGGCTGCGGGGCCCGTCTCCCGACATGGCCGAACGGCTGGACCGCGAACTGGCGGCCGGAGGACACCTCATCCAACTCGCCTGTCAGATGGACGAAGAAGTCCCGCCGCAGCCCATGCCCGTCACTGCGGAGACAGCTGTTGCGGGCCGCGCAGCCCGCCGGCCACCGGCGGCGTCGCCGTCCTCGACGCGGTCGGTGGCACTTCCGGCCGATCACGGACTGGACCTACCCTGGAGCAGGCAGCTTCCGACGCAGTGGGTGGTGGACATGCTGGGGCGACGGGAGTTCACACAACTCTCCGGCGCCACCCTCACCGCACCGGCCTGGAAGCATCTCGACCAGTCGGCCCCCGGCCCGGCACTGCTCCCTGCTATGGATCTCGTCGGCCGCATCGGCGAGCCCGTGGTCCGGCTCGTTGAGGAAACCGCGACACACGCGCAGCGACTTGACGACCAAGCGGGCGGCGGAGCTCTCGGCTACATCACCGACCAGGCCCACGCGGTCGCCAGAATGCTGCGCCGCGACAGCTACGACGCCCCCACCGGCCAGCGCCTGGCCACCGCCCTCGCTCGCCTCGCGCAGACCGCAGGGTGGATGGCCCACGAGTCACTGCGAGACGCCGAGGCCCAGCGGTGGTTTCTCATTGCTCTCCGCGCCGCTCAGGCTGCCGACAACCGCTCGTTGGGCGCCAGCGTGCTGGCGCTGATGTCCAACCAGGCCGCGGCCCTGTCCCAGACCAAGGAATCCCTGCAACTGGGCGCCGCCGCCCAGGAAGCCGCTGCCGACGCGCCCGCCGTCGTACAGGCCCTGGTGACCGCGCGCAGCGGCCTGGTCTACGCGGCCGCAGGCGATCTCTCTGGCTTCCGCCGTAGCCGCGACGACACCCTCGCCCTGCTCGACCAAGCGGCCGCAGACGCGCAACCCGCTCCTCCCTGGGCCTCCTACGCCAGCAGCACCGAGCTTGACGCCATCGCCGGCCGGTGCCTGGCTGACCTCGCCGGGCGGATACCCACCGTCCGTCTCCAGCAGCGTCTCCTGGCCCAGGCCGAGAAACTACTACTCCCCCGCGCGATGGACGACCGGCCCGAAAGCCGGCGCTCCGCCGTGCGCCACAGCACCTGGCTCGCCCTCGCCCACGCCCGCGCGGGCGACCTCGACCAGGCCATCGAGACCGGCGAGCGGGCCCTGGACCGTCTGCCCGAGATCACCTCCGCTCGCATCACCGTGCTGCTGGGCCAGCTCCGCGACGATCTAGCCCTCAGGGCCGACCGCCCCCCCATCCGCGCCTTCATCGACCGCATGAACAGACAAGGGGCGTGACCGGTCCGCTACCGCGCCCTCCTCGAACAGTCCGGACGGCTCGTGTTGGACCGCTGCTTCCTCAGCGAGACACCAAACTGTCCCACCCACGTCCACCGGCAGCTACGAGGGCCTGCCCTCGGCGTCCCAGCTGCCCCACCGCGCGGAAGCACGTCCCGGCAACACCCATCTTCAGCTGAGTGAGCACAGCAGCCACCCGTTCCCGATTCCAGAAAACTTGTGCGAGGTTGAGACATCCGGTGTCCGACGATTCCACTGTCCTGGCCCGCTACCTGGATGAGCTGGGGTGGTCACCCCGGCAGCTCGCCTCCCGCATCAACGCCATCTTCGGGGCTGGCACTGTGTCAGCCACCGCGGCGTACTACTGGCGCCGCGCCGGAAACGCCCCGCGCGCACCGCTGCCCGCCATGATCGCGATCGTGTTCTCACAGTCCCTCGGGCGAACCATCACCGTGGAGGAGCTCTGGAACGGTCAGGCCGTCGACTCCCCCCACATCGTCCCCGCAGCCCCGGACATGGACGTTCCCTGGACCCTCTCGGGTACCGTCCAATTGGTAGAGGACTGGGTACAAGGGGGTCTTATGGACCGCCGGACGTTCGTCGCCGCATCCGGTGCGGCACTCACCGCGGCAGCCCACGCCTACCTGGAGCTGCCGCGCCTGACCGCCGCGCTGCGAGGCGACACCGTGAGCGGCACCCTGATATCGCAGATCGAGGCGACATTGCCCGAGTTACGAGACGTAGACCACCGCCGCGGTGGGCTGCACGCCAAGACGTACGTTCATGGCCAGTGGCTCACCATCGGTGCGCTCGTCCGTGACGGCCATCATCAGAACGCGATCTCAAAACGACTGCTGAGCGCCCTCGGCGAAATGGGCGATCTCGCTGGATATATGGCTTTTGATGCCGGAGAGCACGGTCTGGCTCAACGCTACTGGATCACGGCCCTTCGGGCGGCTCAGCACGCCGAGAACACGGCACTAGCTGCCAGCATCCTGAGCAACATGTCCTACCAGGCCGCGACCCGTGAGCACGGCCGCGATGCTGTTGAGCTCGCCAACGCAGCAACCCGAGCGGCGCGCACCGCCCCGGCCGCGGTGCGCGCATCCGTCGCCAGCCGCCTAGCCACGGCACATGCCGCAGCCGGCGAGGTACAAGCCTTCCGGGCGGCTCGTGACCGTGCCCAGGACACCCTGGCGGAAGCTTCACCTGCCGCCCAGCCTGTCCCTGACTGGGCAAGCTTCGTCTCAAGGAGCTACCTCTCCAGCCAGTCCGCCTGCGCACTCATCCAACTCGGCCGTACGCAGATGAGTGAGAACCGTAGGGTCGCCCGCGCACTTCTGGAAGAAGGACAAACGCTCCTTGCTCCCTCGATGTCTTCGACGCCGAGCGGCTTTCAGCGCTCCGGAGTCCTGCGCACGGTCTGGTTGGCCCTTGGCTACACCGCATCGGGCGAGCTGGAGGAGGCGTGCTTGGCAGGGCGCGTCGCAGCCCAAAGGCTCAGCGATGTCGAATCCCCCCGGTGTGCCTCTTTGCTCACCGACCTTCGCAAGGCTCTCGCCCGCGGCCGGCACCAGAATGCAGCGGTACGGGAGTTCATCGCGGACCTGGATCAGGTCCTGGGCCAGACCTGACAACCGCACACGCCGCTGTCACGGTGCTCCGGCGGGCAGTGACCTTCCCAGCCGTCTCTCGCTAGTCCCCGCCCCAGACGAGCGGCAGCCCTGAGTTGTACACCGCGCTAGCTGTTCTGTCCATGGAAGGTCAATCACGTAACGCCAGCTACTCGCTGTTAAAGCAGAGTTGGGGCACACGTGCGTGTGCGCCCCCGGGGTGGGGGCGCACGGCGGGCGGGCTACGGGTGCGTAGGCAGGTTGGGCACGGGTGTGATGGCGGACGGCCCGTCGAAGTCCCGGGCGAGGGCGTCCATGTAGACCTCGTCGCAGACCTGTCCGAGCCAGTACCCGGACTCACGCAGGACGCCAGCATGGCGGAAGCCCGCGCCCTCGTAGGCGCGAACGGCGGGCTTGTTCGGGGCGAGGACCTTCAACCAGACCATCCGCAGGTTGCTGACGTGGAAGGCGTAGTCGAGGGTGAGCTTCGTCGCGGTGGCGCCCAGGCCTCGGCCACGGGCTTCGGGGGCGAGCATGATCTCGAATTCCGCGGTCCGGACGCTGTCATCAGGCAGGAGTGTGCTCACCCCTGCCAGGACAGGCTTCTCGTGGTTCGTCAGGTCGTAGATGCTGAAGCGGATGTTGGAGCCGAGTTGCTGAGCGGCCATGCCCTCGGTCCTGGCCTCCAGGGACTCCGGGGCCTGGCGGCCGTATCCGACCAGGAGCCCGGGGTCCTGCTCCCATTGCCAGTAGGTCTCGACCAGGTCGGTTCGGTACGGGCCGAGCCCGCAGACGGCGTTCTTGACCCACAGGATCGGGTCAGGGTTGGTGGTGATGAGTGCCTCCAATGGTGAGAACGGGCGTGTAAGCACGGGTTGTTGGTGGTTCGGCCACTGGGTCGCCATCAGCTGTTTGCACCCAGGCGTGCAGCCGGACAGGGTCGGGGGCGACGCCGTGGCACCAGGTGGCGGACAGGCGCCGCGACGCGAGCAGGAGGGTAGCGGCGGCTGACTCTTCCAGGCAGGCGGTTCGCCCGGGGGAGAACCAGCCGACGCGTCGTACGGCGAGGACAGCGGCGTGGATCTGCTCGCCGGTGGCCGCATGTTCACCGGTCACTGCGGCGGCCATGAGCGCGGTGGTGACACGTTGCATCGCCAGCGCGGCGTCCCCAGCGTGCTTGAGAGCGAAGACGGCGGCGAGCGCGGTCGCTGCCGCGGCGCTGGCGCGCAGCGGGGCGCGCGGGGGGCGGCTGGCTCCGGCGAGGTATTCGGTGCCCGCGCTTCGCCGAGCCGTTGGGGCTGCGTCGGCCGGTGTCGGCCACGGCGTCGCGGTCGATGTCGGGGTGAGCATGCCCGTGTGCAGCAGCCGCTGGAGCAGAGCCGGCGTCATGCCGTCTGAGGTGCCGGTTCGGGCCGCGCGGGTCCACTGCGCGGCTGCGGCCGGCAGCAGACACTGGACTCGGCCGGTGCGGTAGTCGACGAGGACCAGTACGTGTCTGAAGTCGATCGCACGGACGTGGGTGGGACAGGTGAGGTTGGTGGGCAGGTCACTCACCGGACGCTCCCGACGGGGGCGTCGGTCCAGGCTGGGGCGGGGTGTGTGTGGTGGGCGTGCAGCCATGCCTCGGCGCTCAGCGCCTGTTCGACGGGACCGAGCGAGGTGGGGATGCCGGCGGCGGCCTCGCGAAGGTGGCGCCGCAACTGCGGCGGGTCGAGAAGCCCGAGGGCGGCGAGACGGCCGTCGGCCAGCTCCATCAGGACAGAGAGGTTTGCGCGGAGCCCGGCGTAGTGGCTGGCGGTGGCGCTGTCCTTGGTGGTGCGGCGGGCGAGGGCGGGCGGCAGCCAGGGGGCCATGGCTCGGCGCAGGACCGGCTTGTAGGCGTGGACCGCCGGTCGGTGGTCGATCGATGTACGGAGCACGGCGTCCACTAGGAGCCCGTCGAGGAACGGGTTGTGCAGGTCGACGCCGACCGATGCGGCCAGCGCCGCATCAGCGACGGCCGAACGGGCGGTCTCCCGTATCTCGTCCACCAGGGTGCGCACCGCGATGTCCGTGCCCGGCAGTTCCTCGTCCCTCTCGGCCGCGCCGAGTGCCGCGCCGGCCACCAGCCGTAGCGTCTCGGGTCGGGCCCAGCTGGGCGCGGGCGAGAGGGAGAACCAGCTCAGGTCGCCCAGGTGGGGGCCATGGCCGAGGGAACACGAAAGCATCGGGGAGAGGGCGGCCAGTGCATCACGGCGACCGGTGCGGGCCAGTGCGGCAGCCTCGCGCAGCAGCGGCGCGAGCGGCCGATGCCGCAGGCGGGCCAGACCCACGGCCTCGGTCACGGCCCGCAGCCACCGGCCCTTGCGTATCAGGTCGGCGAGGTGGACTGGAGGCATGCCCATCACGCTGTCGCCGCCGTCGCCGGTCAGGTGCAGACGGCTGCCCGTCTGGTGCACGAAACGCATCTGCCTGATCAGTTGAACGTGGCTGAGAGTGGAAGGGGCCGGTTCGTCGCTGGCAGGGACGGCGGTGAGGTCGCTGTACGGCAAGTGCTCGGCAGTGACCGGAAGGACTTGGTGGTCGATCCGGTCGCGGTGGTACTCCTGAGTCAGCCGGGCGTAGCGCAGGTCGGCGGCGCTGTCATCGCCGTCGGGGTGCATCGTGACCGCAGTCAGGGGCTGGGGCCGGGGGCGGCAGGTCGCGGCCAGGACAGTAAGACTGGTGGAGTCCAGGCCCCCGGACAGGTCGCTCGATAAGTCTGGGCCGGCGTCCACGCGGAAGGCGACTGCTGCCGCCAGGGCCTCGCGCAGGCGGTGGTCCGGCGGGCCGGGCACCGGATCGGGACGCCACCGCGTGCTGCAGTACGGGCCGCTGCCGTCGGCGGGAAGTTCTATCCGGCTGCCCGCCGGGAGGTGCTGCACACCGGAGAAGAAGCTGCGGGTCTCGGCCAGAGCGGGCACAGAAGGCGCGAGGATCGAGCAGGCCAGCCGCTCGACATCAACACTCGCTGCGGTGAGCCTGGCCAGCAGGCGGGCGGAAGTGGACCACGCCCAGCCGTCACCCCAGCGGGTCGCATACACCGGCGCGGCGTCAGCGGGATCGGTGTGGAGCACTACGCGGTCGGCTGTTTCCTCCACCGCCGTGTACGTCCCCGGCCAGCGCCAGGCGACATCGGTCGGCAGCGCAGGGGCCTCGGCCGCACGCCGCAGTTCGTCGGTGGAGGCACCGCACCAGCCCAACAGCATCAGCCGCCTGCTGGGGGCCTCAATCTGGCGGGCGGGGGCGTCGCCGAGTTGCCACACCGACGACACGGGCGGCGCGAGCGGCGCGGCGCCCTTGGGGCGCGGGAAGGCGCCGCGAGCGGCGCTGAAACCGCCGAAAGCCATGAACTTCCTTCCGTACAGGGGGAGTGCGTGTCGTACCTGCGGTGGTGCGGCCACCGGGCCAGCAGTGAGCCAGCGCCCGGGGGCCGCACCACGTCTCGGGGTAAGTCAGCCGTAGATGCGGCGCTTGTTCTCCCGGCCGAAGCCGTCGCCGCCCCGGGTCAGCGTCGTGGCGTCGCCGATCTCGACCAGTTCCTCGTCGATCGTGGTCGTCTCGGTGTTCAGCAGTTCGTTCACTGGTTCACTCCTCTTTCCAGAAGGGACATACGGGAATCCATTGCAAGGCGGAGCGGAAACGAATGATCGCTCCGTGTGATCATCAGATCGTGTCGCCGACGACTGCTGCCAGAAGGCTGGGGCGTAAAAGCTGTAAAAGTGCGCGGGAATCTTTCTCCTGGCATGCGAACCAGGAGCCCCTGCCAACCCAGCGCCCGTGCAGGCGGACGGCCGTGCCGTGCTGCTCGGTGGTTCTGGTGGGAAGGGAGGATCCGGCGATGACCGGGCGGCGGCCCGCGAGGGAGAGTCGGAGGAGGGCTGTGCTGCCCGTACCGATCTTGACCTGCCCGCCGCCAGACCGCAGCCGATCACCGAACTACCGGCGGAAGGCGACGTGCCGTGACCGCGCCTGACGGCGCCCCGACGCCGGGGATTGCACACCTGGTCCGTCCCCGACGGGGGCGGGCACGGACCGGAGCTTCCCCGGCGGCCAGTCGAAGAGCGAGCTGGCGATCGCTTCCCGAGGCGAATCAGGGTTTGAAGCCGACGCCAGCCCACAAGCTCACGGTGGCGTCATTGACCTCCGGAACCTGAAGGTTCGGAAGCCAGCGGTGCGCAACCTCCAACCCGGGGTCGACCAGGTCGAGTCCCTCGAAGAACCGCTCGACCTCGCTGCGGGCGCGTACCTGCGCCGGCGTGCCCCGTCGCGGTAGATTCCGGCAACGCGCGCCCACGTCTTCGGATCGAAATCGGGCGTGCAGTGGCTCACGGCCAGCGCCGAGCCGGAGGGCAGAGGGTCCAGCAGGCGCTGCACGATCCCCAAGGTCCTCTTAGCTCAGCGAAGATCGTTGACGCAGCAGACGGCTGAGGAGGCCGAAGTCCAGAGTGCTTAACGCCGCGCGCACCCCCGAGTCCTCCCACACATGACCGGGAAGTCTCGCAGGAGTTACCCGTGGCTGACTCGCCGTCTCCCCAGCGTGCTTCGGTGGCCGGAAGCCAAGCTCGATGCACGGCTTCCCGAACGTGGCCTCCAGCACCACGCGCACCGGATGACGTGGCCAGGGCGGGGACCGAGACCGAAAGGGTGAAGGCCAGGGCCTGCGTCGTGCGCTCCCACCGTTCACGGCTGCCTTCGTCTTCCGAAGGCTCCGTACACACCCCTACCCTCCTTGGCCGCAGATCGGCAGAAGGAGGCCGGGGTGTCGAGTCAGCGCGCGCAGGAGAACACCGGAACGAACGAACCAGCGGGTCGCATTCTCACCATGGCGATCGAGACGGTTGCCATGGACGCTATACGCCCCTACCCGGGGAACGCCCGTCTGGGGAACCGGAAGGTCATCGGCACCTCGCTGAGCAAACTCGGCCAGTACAAGCCGGTCATCGTCCAGCGCTCTACCGGCCACATCCTCGTCGGCAACAACACCTATCTGACCGCGCAGGACCAAGGCTGGCAGGAGATAGCGGTCCAGTGGGTGGATGTGGATGACGTACGCGCCCGCGAGATCAACCTCATCGACAACCGGTCCAACGACCTGGCGACTGGGTACGACGAGAAGCTGCTCCTTCAGCTCTTGGAAGACGTTCCGGACCTGTCCGCCACCGGCTATGCCGAAGAAGACGTCGAAGCGCTGCTGCGCGCCACCGACGCCATCGGCAACTCGGCCACCGACTTCCTCACGCCCTTCCTGACGCCGGCCGCCCCCGCTGCCCCAGCAGCGGGCTCAGCCACGCGACCCGTCGGTCCAGACACTTCCAGCGGTCAGCCCCGTTCTGCGGAAGCCTCACCACAGGACGGGACCGACACGGCCACCGAGCCCGACGGCACCCCGGACTCACCAGCGCAGCAGAACCTCTACGTGCCGGTCTCGTGGACAGTCAGCGTCGCCGAACGCGATGAGATCCGCGCGGCCCTGCGTGCCGCTCAAGGCCACTGGCAGCTCGCCACCGCCTCCGATGCCCTTCTCGCCGTCGTCCGCTTCTTCACCCAGCGCCAGGAGTAACCCGTGCCGCTCAAGATCGTCAACCTGGAGAAGACCGCCCTGCGCATCCTCACTGAAGGGCTCGCCGCCTTCGGAGCGGACGCGACCTTCACGCCGTTGCATACCAACGGTGCGCTCGGCGCGGACATGCTGCGGGTGGCTCCCGGCGATGCCTTTCCCGTGCACACGCACCCGGGCGATCACCTGCTGCTGTGCGTGAAGGGCACCGGCACCATCAGCGTGGGCGGCACCACCTACACCGTCGGGCCCGGCGACCTGTACATGGTGCCGGGCACGGTCCCGCACGCAGTCGGCGCCGCGGAGAACGACGAGCACATCCTGCTCGCCATCGGCGCGCCACACTTCCCTGTCGATTCTCCGGAGCGCCTGATGTACACGGACTGGCAGGGCAACCCGCTCACCGAGGCGTACTTCCACCAGGACGACGTCAGCGAGGGGCGGCGGCACCCGTGACCTCCTCGCCGTCGTCCCTGCGACGCAAGCAGGGCATCCCGGACCCGGCCGCCTGGCTCCAGGCCCGTGCCACAGCCCGCGAGCTGTGGCCGGATGACCGCCTCGACGCGCTGGTGGACCGCACAGCTGCGGAGATCACGCGGACGATCCGCGGCAAGCGCACCGCCCTGGCCTGGTCCGGCGGCAAGGACTCCCTCGCGCTCCAACTCGTCGCCGCACAGGCCGGGATCACCGAGGCGGTGCTCGCCATCAGCGAGCTGGAGTATCCGGCGTTCCTGCAGTGGGTGACCGACTACATGCCGGACGGCCTAACGGTGGTCTCCACCGGCCAGGACCTCGACTGGCTCGCAGCCCACCCGGAGATGCTGTTCCCCCAAGGGCGTTACGGCACGCGCTGGTTCACGATCGTCAACCATCGCGGCCAGGAACGATACTTCCGCGACCAGAACCTTGACCTGCTGCTCCTTGGCCGCCGGCACGCCGACGGCAACTACACCGGCCCCAAGGGCTCGATGATCTACACCAACAGCCGCGGCATCACCCGCTACTCACCGCTGGCGGCATGGCCGCACGAGGCTGTCTTCGCGCTGCTGGAGCGCCACCAGGTCGTGCTGCCGCCCTGTTACGACTGGCCGCGCGGCTACCAGGTCGGCACCGGAGCCTGGCCCGCCCGCCAGTGGACCACCTCCGTCGACCACGGGTTCGACGAGGTGTGGCAGATCGACCCGGAGGTCATCCGCCAGGCGGCACCGACGCTGCCCCAGGCAGCTGACTGGCTGGCGCGCACCGGAAGGGCGTGATCATGTGCGGGATCTTCGCCTACACCGGCCGCCGGGCACCGGACGTCGAGCTGCTGACCGAGGCCGCCCGCTACGCTGCCCGCCGCGGCCCGCACGCCCACGGCTGGGCTGGCCCGGACACACCTCCGCACCGGGCTCTCGGGCCACTCGACCCCGAGGACTGCCGCAAGATCACCGGCCGTGCTGTACTCGGCCACGCCCGCATGGCCACGGTCGGCCCTCCGACCCTGGTGGACGGCATCCAGCCCATCGACGCCGACGGCCACCTCATCGCGTACAACGGCACCGTCACCAACCCCGGCGACCTTGCTCCTGAGCTGTGCCCGACAGACACCATCGCCGTGGCCCGTGCTTACGCCCGTCACCGCGCCTCCGGCGAGGGGACGCGGGCCGCCCTATCCGCTGTACTCGAGGTCGCCCGCGCCCGCTCTTGGGCACTGGTCATCCTCGACCGCACAGGCCAGGTGCTCACCCATCGGCACCGGCTGCCGCTGTTCCGATGCACCACGACGGACGGGATCTACCTTTCCTCCGGCCGCTTCACCCCAGAGGCCACCCCCACGCCCGAGAACACGATCACCCAGGAATGACCGATGCGCGGCACCTCTCACGTACGTCCCCGGATCGAACTCGATAAGAACGTCTACGACCTCGCTTTGGAGCGCACCGCCTATGTGATGGATGTCTTCGACGAACCCATCGTCGCCTTCTCCGGCGGTAAGGACTCGACCGCGGTGCTCAACATCGCCCTGGAGGTCGCGCACTCGAGCCCGCGCTACCGCCGGCACCTGCCGCTGCGCGTCGTGCACTGGGACGAGGAGGCGATCCCGTACGAGACCGAGGAGTACGTCCGCCGCATCGCCCAGCGCGACGACGTGGCACTGGACTGGTTCTGCCTGCCCGTACAGCACCGCAACGCCTGCTCACGCACGCATCCCTACTGGTGGCCCTGGGCTCCAGAAGACCGCGACAAGTGGTGCCGACCACTTCCTCCCGAGGCCATCACCCACCTCGACGGCTTTCCCCTGAATCCCCCGGAAGCCCGCCCTTCCGCACCAGCCATGAACGGTCTCCTCGCCCCCGGCAAGGCGTCCACCGTCATGCTCATGGGTATCCGCGCGCAGGAATCCATCACCCGGACCCGCGCAGTCAGCCGCAAAGCCGTGGACAACTACATCATCCCGTACAAGGACGGCCCCTCCAACGGCAACCTGTCCAAGGCGTACACCGTCTACGACTGGAGAACAGAGGACGTGTGGACCGCTCCGGCGCTCCGGGGCTGGGACTACAACCGTGCTTACGACCGGATGGAGATGGCCGGGGTATCCGCCTCGCAGCAGCGCTGCTCACCCGCCTTCGGCGAGGAGCCGCTGCAGAAGATCCACACCTACGCCACCTGCTTCCCTGATGTCTGGGAACGCATGTCCGAGCGCGTGCCTGGCATCGGCGCTGCCCACCGTTATGCGCTGACCGAGCTGTACTGCTACCGGGATCGGCCCGAGAAGCCCGTGGGCATGGCCTGGCCGGACTTCCTGGCCCACTACGTCGCCAAGTTCACTCCCGAGGCCCAGGCCAAGGTCTCCGACCGGCTGCGCTTGATCATCCGTCGCCACTACCGCAAGACGACCGACCCGATCGTGGTGAAGGCCAAGCATCCGGAGACCGGTGTCTGCTGGGACTACCTGCTGATGATCGCGATGCGGGGAGACTTCAAGAACCGCAAGCAGGAAGGCGCTGGCTTCGGTGTTCCGATGCCCCGCCTGTGGAGCCGCTACGCCAGCGAGCTGGTCCGGCTCATCGATGATGGAGCCGGGCCCGAACTGGGCCACCCCCGTCCCCTGCCGAGCGACCCGTACGCACTCATTCCGCCCGCGTACCGGGCGGGAGGGCAAGATCCCCGAGATGGGTCGCCGGACCGGTAACCCACCCCCTGGTTGCCGCCGCTTCTCATGGGCCCGTGGCCTCCTGAGCGGGAAGGAGACCGGGCTTCGAGATGTCCATCAGGAGGCGACTCCCCGGACCTGGTGCCTTGACGTCTTCGTGGCTGGGTGCGTGAACATCT
>NZ_LZNS01000001.1:4372789-4375381 GCF_001984575.1 Streptomyces sp. MP131-18
ACTCCCCTTCCTCTGGTCGGCTGGCTGGCGCGTCACGGGTAGCTGCACACGGATACGGCGCGGCTGTCCCAGGGAGCCGGGCGGTAGGTCGTCTTCCGCGGGCAAGACTTCAGTAGGTTCTTCTTGCGGCACCGAAGAGTTCAGTCCGCCCCTGGTCGCCGACGTGCGGGCGAGCAAGAGAGGAACGCCCCTTGAGCTACACACACGGACCCCTGCCGCAATGGGATGCGGTCGGCGGCTACGGCAGCGGCACCTTCGAGGCCGGGGATCCGCACGGCGCCGTCTGGCGACTGTGGCTGGTCGAGCGGCCCGCCGACAGCGATCCGCTACCTCCTGGGTACCGGCTCGCCCCCCGTGACAATCTGACCAACCCCACGTTCGTCACCCGGGAGCACGGCCTGTACTACGCCATGGACGCAGCAGGGATGCGGATCGCAGCCGATGCTGTCCGAGCCGATCCTGAAGGCGCCGCGCGTCAGCTTGGGCTCGATGGAGAGTGACGCGCTGACCGCAGCCTGACCTGCACGCTGCAATCTTTCGTGCGGGCAATCGAGACCTGAAGCATCGCATGAAAGACTTCAGCGCCCAGATCAGAGACGTATCGGCTGCGATCTTGGTGCTGTCCTTCACGGCGGCGCAGGGCGAGCTTGGTAGACCTTCCCCTGCACCGGCACACCCGGCGGGGGACCCTTGACCGGCCCAAAGGGCAGAGTGGCGAGACGACCATTCGGAGAGGGACGACGTGGGGTGGGTTCAGACGGCGAGAGAACTGCTGCACCAGGGGCCATTCGTGGCCCTGTACCGAGACTCGGTGCTCCGCCCGGACGGCGCTGCTGGCACGTACGAGCACGTCGTCGTCGAGGACGGCGTGCGCGTCGTCGCTCTCGATGACGACGGCCAGGTCGTCCTGGTCGAGGACGACTTCTATCTCCAACAGCGCCGCGTCCTCCACCTCCCCGGCGGCGGCCGAGGGGGACAGGACCCACAGGCGGCCGCCATCCGAGAACTGGGGGAGGAGACCGGCCTTGTCGCGGGCGAGATGCGTCCGCTCGGCGTTATCGACCCCCTCCCGGCGACCACGGGCGCAAGGACCCATCTCTTCCTGGCCACGGCTCTGCGGCTAGGGCGGACGCATCGCGACGAGACCGAGATCGGAATGACGGTGCAGCGGTGGAAGTTGACGGCCGCCGTCGAGGCGGTTCGAGCCGGCCGGATCACCGAAGCCGGGAGTGTGGCTGCGTTGTTCTTGGCGGAACACGTGGCACGTGCGTAGGCGCGCGGTCTACGCTGCTGGCCGCTGCCGCCCGGTGATGTCGTGACCCGTGAAGTCGGCCAACTCGGCTTGGAGACGCACCAGATGCGCGTTCAGCCGCTCGGTCCGGCGCCGGGCCGTGTTGTACAACGGCCAGGCACGTACGCGGGCAGGGGCGGGGAACTCCCGATCGAGGCCAAGGCCAGTCTCGTCAGCGTCAGGCCGCGCCCGCTCACCGCAATACGTGACCCAGTGTTCCCGGAGCAAGGACAGCTCCAAGACGGCACTGCGAGCCTCGAACACCGGGAAGGCCAGCGGGTGATTCGGTTCGAGGGCGGTGAGTAGATCGCTCAAGGCCCGGTCTACATGGATGCTGTGCTCGACGGAGGCGCCGATGACGCGGTCCTCGTCGTCACCGTCCACGCCGTTCGCACTGACCGGCGCACGGAGAGCGATCGTCACCTGGGCCTTCCACGCCGCGGCGCGTGCCTCCGCGCCCCGGCTTCCCGCGGGCCGGAGCCTTCTGATCCAGGACACCCTCACCCTCACCCTCCGTCGGTGTCGTCGCACGTCACTCTGCCACCGCGCAAGGACCAGCACCACCGGGTCGGGGCGGTCCGGCCGAAGGATAGGAAATGCCCTGGCGGACTCCGGGCCATGCGGAGCCATCACGACGGCCGGAGCCGCCGTTGCGGAGACCGCTCGGCAAGCACGCCGTTGGCCACGAGCTGGGACAAGATCGTGAGACACGATGCCCTGGCCCGGGAGGCTGGCCCTTGCCGCGGCCGTCTGCAACTTCAGCCACGAAGGACGACTTCTTGGCATGGAGGTGTGTTCAGAGCGAGCCGCTTCGCCGCACGGGCGAGGGCTGTTGGCTGCCGGTGCTTCTGTCCAGCACGGTAGGTCCTCGGTGGCCGGTCGCTGCTCGATGGCGGACGGACAAACGCTGATCGCGCTACCCGCCGCTCTGCTTCTTGGCCTTGGCGTACTCCTTGCCGCTGCGGCCGCCGTTGGCGATGCGGGCCACGCTCGCGTACGTCAGGTTGAGAGCTGCGGCCTGTTCGTCGTAGGTCATCTGCCCTGAGTCCTTGAGGTGGTTGACGTCCTCCGAGCGGGCGTCGCGGAGGGCCTTCTGCAACTCGGGGATGGCGTTGAGCACCTCGCCCAGACGCTTGGCTCGGTCGATGGTGTGGGGATCAGCGAATAGCGGTTCCAGGGCGCTGAAGATCTCGGGAAGGACGCTGGTCTGTGGCTTCGTCTCGGCTGTCACGCCACGCAATCTTATCGGGTACCCGATTTGCTGTCAATCTCGCCTCTCGTGGCTGGGTGCGTGAACATTT
>NZ_LZNS01000001.1:4375969-4485021 GCF_001984575.1 Streptomyces sp. MP131-18
CGTGACCGACCCCCTGCGATGTATCGGGTACCCGATTGACAGATTATCGGGTACCCGATACACTGGCCCTGTCGGGCCAACCGGAAATCTCTGATTTCCTTCGAACCGAAAGAGGAGCGCCTCGATGGAAAGCCCCAACGCTATGGCCATGATCCATGCCCTCCAGCACATCCTGAACAAGTGCAACGAGGAAGCCGCGCGAAGGGGGCGCCACACGTCGGTCAATCCGGATGTTCGGCTCGCCCTCCCTTCCACCCACTGCCCCGTGGAGCAGGTTCCGATCGTGCTCAAGGGGTCCGGGGACTGGATCTGGATCACGGCCCATGACGCTGACGGCAACCTGCCTCCCGAGGTCGAAGAAGACCTCGGTCTGTCCAGCGAGACTCTGAATGAACTCGATGAACTGGACGCTCCGGGCTGGTTCTAAGGCGCGGATGCCCCAGGGGTGCGAAGCCGCCCGAGCGCGCGAGGTGCGTCGGCGCTCACCGGGAACCTGGGCTGCCGGGCGGCCGAGGTGGTGGCGCCGGCCTGGCGGCCCCGTGCTGCCTCCGGGTGGCGACCGCCGCGCCTTCGCGGTCAGCGACGTCAGTCGCGCGCCGTCCGTCGCCGCCGTTGCTGCGGAGCGGTGACCCGCGCAGCGCCGAATCTGACTCCAGGGACTGATTCGGTCGAAGGGAATTCGGGTACCCGATTGAACTTTTATCGGGTACCCGATATTATTGGTCTTGTTGGAACACCGCACCGCAAGGAGGGGCACCATGACCGCCGACGCCGACAAGCTGCGTGCCGAGGCCGCGCGCCACGAAGCCGACGCCTACGAAAGCTTCCAGAGCTGCGACAACGATGGCTTCCTGTCGCAGTGGGCCTCCGGCAAGATGGCCGGTCTCAGGCGCCTCGAAGCGGACATAGCCGAGGCGGGCGGTGTGTGGGAGTTTCCCGCTCTGTTCGATCTCGACGGCAATCTCGTCCCTGCCAAGGAGGTCGAGGGCCGCTACGGCCTGTCGTGGATGTTGCTGAACGAGCACGGGCGGTGCGCTGGGTGGTTCAACCCGTCCAAGGCGCGCAGCCCGGAGGTGCGCCGTCGCAACAACGCGGCGAAGGGCTACTACATCGGGAGCGTCCGCGTCCCTGCCGACGCCGACCTGGAGGGCGGGAACGCCTTCAGCGTGAGGGCGGTCGCGCTCCGCAAGGACAACGGCTGGAGCCCGGACGCTGTGATCGTCGACAACGGTCAGTAGCACCCCTCGCGTCGCTGCCTGGCGCTCCCTCGCCCACGGCCCGGCTGAGCGGCCTCGTGGCGAGGAGCGCGGCAGTGCCCAGCTCGGCCACGCCCGGCCTAGACGTTCAGCGGGATGGACAGGAGCTGCGCGGCGAGTTCGCTGGCCGTCTCGCCCGACAGCTCCGCGGCAAGAGAGTCGTCGCCCATCTCGATCTCGACGCGGACCGAACCGGCGTCTCTTCCGGCGCGAAGGGTCAGGGCGGCCTCGGGGGACACGCCGGTGAATCTGCTGATGGCGTTCCGGTGGTCCGATGCGTCCTCCTGCGCGAGGTCCAGGAGGCCGTCTGCGAGCTTGCGCACCGTGTGGTGAGCCAGCTCGATGGCAAATGAGTCGTGATCGAGCTCCCTGTAGATCATGAAGCCGACCGAGTGCAGGACATCGTCCACCCAGAAGCCCAGCGTCTCCTCCACGGAGGTGCTGGGGAACGTACGCAGGGTGCCGCTCTCCGGCATCCGATCCTCCGTCCGCAAGGCGCTTCAGTCCGATGAGCCTTCCCCCACCCCGGAGGGGGCAAGCGCAGCATCCTCGCGCTCGAGAGCAGACCGCGAGACGTCCAGCGGGACCAGGCCGTCGGCACCTGTTCCCCACAGGACGCCTTCGCCCCGGCACGGGGCCAGTACCGGATCATCCGACGCGACGCCGTTGGCGATCGCCATGGCCCGGTACGAGTCGTACAGCTCCATGCCGGGCGTCAGTGTCGGAGGCAGCAGGGTGCGGTCGGCCATGTACCGGCGCACCATGAGGTTGTCGCTGGCACCGCGCAGCAGCCACCCCGCGCACAGATAGGGGTTCTTCGCCTCGTGGCCGTGGCAGGCGAAGCCCCGGGTGCCCTGGTCGTAGGAGGTGGGAGCGGAGATCCTGAAGACTTCGGCGGGGAACTGGCCGGGCGGGGCGTCGCGGCGCCATGGGCAGGGAATCTCCCCGCCGCACACCGTCTTCCGCGCCCGTGGCCGGCCGCTGATCTCGACGGTGGTCACTCCCCATACGTCATCTCCGGGACGCTGGCACACCACGGTGCCGCGCCGGGGCCGCTCACCCGCGGCTGGCTCGTCCCGCGCCGACGGCGGCGGGACCGTGCGCTCGACCGCCGCGGCGGGCAGCACGCACTCGGAGGACCACCATTGCTCTGCTCCGGCGAGCACCACTCGGGTGCCCTCAACCGGTTCGCGCTCCTGCCACGCCCCGGTGCGGCGGAAGTTTGCGGCGGCCAGCGCCGCCTCCCGTCCGCCCGGTGCCGGCAGCACCGTCAACGTCTCGGTCTGCGCGGTCCCGTCGACGTGCGCCAGGACATGCACCTCGTCCTCGACGTCATAGGCGATCATCATTGCCCCGCCCTGGGCCTTCACGGCTGTTCCGGGGCGACGCGAGCCGTCTCCTGCTGGGCCAGTCCGAGGGCGTCCCAGGCAGCGTTCGCATAGTCCAGCGGGGTGGCTGCTGAGCCGGCGCCGTGCACCTTCGCCATTGCGCTGAGGAGCGCCGCGTACCGCGGGTCCGCGCCCAGCGTCTCCGCCTCCTCCAGCAGCTCGTACTTGCTCGGGGTGGCCAGCGCCTTGAGCTGGATGTGCGTGGTGCGCCCGACGGTGCCGCCCAGGTCGTGCTCGATCAGACATTCGGCTCGGGTGTCTCCGACGCCGGTCACGCGCAGCCGGCGGTCACGGTTGGCCATGTACCGGTCCAGGTCGCGGTAGAGCTGGCCCTTCTCGATGCTCCTGCTCATGCTGGATTCCTCCGCTCTGATGCGGCCAGAGACGCGGCCTCGGCCGTGCACACTTCAAGAACAGGGCCGGTCAGTCGCCTGTCTCGGTGGGAAACGCGCAGCCCGGCGTCGATCAGGTCGGCTCTGGTGGCCAGCAGCCGCAGCCGGCCGGCCAGGACGCCGTCGAAGGCGACGTCCGGAGTGGCCACGCTCAACGCGCCCTGGACGTCAGCCACGAGGACCGAGCGTTCGCCGAGGGTGGTGGAGGGCGCGTAGGTGGTCAGCACGAACATCAGCCGGCCGCCAGGGGGTCGGCCGCTGCCGGACGTGTACGGGCACCTAGTAACCACCTTCTTCGGGGCTGAACGCGGTGTGGAGGGACTGCCCGCCATCTCCGAAGTTGCGGGCGATGTACTGTTCGGTCCTCCAGTTCTGCTCCACTTCCGCTTCCTGCCGAAGCTCGTCCGGGGTCAGTGTAGATCCGTCGAGTTCCTCGACGAACAGGGAATTGGCCGCTGCGACTTCCTCCGGCGTCGAGGGTGAAGGGTCCGCCACGGGGCCCGCGTGCTGGCAGGCGGCGTGCCCGTCGGAGCTGCACAGCAGGCAGGGAACGGCGTGCCGCTCGACCTCCTGCGGGCATTCACTGGTGCGGCAGTTGAGGCAGTACAGCGCGTCAGTCACCTTGTTCTCCACAGAGCGCGTCATCGGAACGCATGGCGGGCCGAGGGCTGACCCCCTGGCCGGCGAGGGCTAGGCCGGGACGACGTTGGTCTGGCCCGGAAGGCATCCCAATCCCGTGTGGGTCTGCTGAAAGCGGATCAGCGCTTCTGCCTGTGCGGCCTGTTCATCTTCCGCGTGGAGGACGAAGGTGGCGATCGCCATCTCGTCCTGTCCCGAGCGGTGATACGGCACATCGACCTGCCACCTTGGGCGCCCGTCGCGAACGGTTGCCGACTCGATAGCCCAGTTGCCGATGGGCCTTTCGAGGAGGGCGCGGAAGGCTTCCCTTGCCAGCGTCTCCGCTCGGTGCTCGGACTCTTCGTCGAGCCTCATGGTCATCTCGACGGGGAGATCCCCGACACGGGCGGTGATGGTCACGACGTAGCGGTTCACCGTCGCTCCTTCTGCGTACGGGCGGGGGGAAGGGCTGGCTCGCGCATCGGTCCGAACTCCTCAGAGCCGAGTCCAGCCGTCGTACTCGATGCCGCCTCCGAAGCGCATCGCGATGCCCCAGTCGAAGTCCTGTTCCGTCAGTTCGATGTTGAAGTGCTCGGCCCTGCGTCGCAGGGCCTCGAATTCGTCCGACCGGGAGGGGAACAGGGGGTGGCTGGCCTGCTCGTACTGGGCGGCGACCCACTGCGCGTGGTTGGTCACGAGTCCCTTCCTTCCGGGGGCGGTGTGGTGGTCAGGCGGCCAGTTCGGCGAAGACGTCGTGGCGGTAGGTGGGGTCCTCGCGCGCGACTTCCCGGGCTATCAGCTGGGCGACCGAGGTGATGACGACGCGAGCGCTGTCGAGATGGTGAGGTGGATGTAGCGTGTAGCGCCCGCGGTGCACCGAGTAGGCGACGATGCGGTCAAGCCGGAAGGTCCGCAGCTCGCGAGACGCTCGGTCCATAGCCGTGACGATCAGATCGCCCAGCGCAGTCGTGGCGATGTCGTGCACCTCGATGGTCCGCACCGCCTCCTCGCCTCCGACCTTGATGTAGCTGATCGTCACCGGTCGGCGACGGTCCTGCGCGCGGCAGAGGTCGGTCAGGGTACGGGTGCGGTCCTGACGCGCTGTGATTCTCATGGCGCCCTCTTCAGTCCTCTGCGAGTTCGTCGGTCGGTGCTTCGTCGGGGAGGTGGTGTGTGCCGCCCCGGGCCCCGCAGAAGGCATTTAAGCATGCAGAAAACCGGTTGTCAATATTGCTAATCGAGGGCGGGGCATCCGGAGACGGGTCACACTCCCCGCTTTATGAATGTTGACAACCGGTTTTCTGCATGCTTAATATAGGTCTGTCGGGCCGGATGATCCGGCCGATCCCCTGATGGGTGAGGAGGCAGCGAACATGTCCAGCGCTGCGCGTCGTAAGAACCGGCGCGGGGGACTGAAGAAGGGGTTCCGGCGGGAGAACGGGCGTACCCCGCGCCACAAGGTGCGCCCGCTGCGTGAGCGGGCCTGCTCGCCGGAGGTCCCCGGCGGCGCGACGGTCGGCGCCCTTATTGGTGGGAGGGCGCGATGACCGCTCCGCTGCGCTGGAGGCCGCCGGCCCCGATCACGGTCCCCGAGTGGCTGTTGCGTCAAGAGGCGTACAGCCGTACGGACTACTGCGTGGCCTCGCTGTTCGCCTCCATCAAGGCCGGGCACTGGACCGTCAGGCCGCTGCCGCTGCTCCCCGGCGCGTCGGGGGTCGATCCGGTGGCCATGTCTGCTCACGTCCTCGCCGTGACCGAGGCCTCTCGGCTTGCCAAGGCCCGCACCTACTCGCTCAGGTCGAACGGCACGGGCCTGGCCGTGGCCGCTGTCGCTGGCTCGGCCCCCAGGGAGAAGATCACGACAGACCGTCTGCCGTCCCCGGCCGGGCTCATGATCTTCGCCGACCCCATAGGATCGGATGTCGAGCAGCTGACCCTCAGCGACGGCACGACGGCGGAGATCCACACGCCCATCGTCGCTGTCTCCTGGTCGGAGTGGAGCCCGAAGGACTACCAGCTGCTTGGCGAGGGTGAGCAGCTCATGTGGCTGCGGAACGGCGCGGGTTACGACCGGCCACGCCCCGTCCCGCACGACTTCCACGGTATCTGGATGACGTTCTACGCGCCCCGGACCGCTGACACGATCGGCCGGGCGCCGGATGACATCGTCGCCGTGGACTCGGACGGTGTTCCCATCACGGCCAGTCAGTCCCGCTTGGCGAACGCCCGCTTCGAGCGGGCCAGCAAGGACCGCTGGGGGCCGCTGGCCTGGCACCAGGAAATCATCCTGGGCGTCGATGAGGTCTTCGCAGAGCACCCCAGGCCCGGATCGGCGCAGCAGTGGGCCAGCGTGGTCTATACCGCCTGGCAGATCATGCAGCAGCGGTCGGGGAAGAACCAGCTCGTAGAGATCGAGGAGGTCCGCCTGCCTCCGGCCGTGAGGAAGAAGGCCAAGGAGGAGGTGAAGAGGGCCGGGAAGAAGAGAGTCGGAGACGGCGTGGTCCGCGTCGTCGACCTCGCCGCCCCGGTGCGCCCGTCGACGAAGAGCTCAGATCGCGATGCGGAACGGTCCGACGGCCGTCGCACCGTGGAGTGGTCCTGCCGGTGGCCGGTGCCCCCCTATCGACGGTGGACCTGCACCAACCCCTACCTCCACCACAAGCTCAGTGACGACGCCCGCGAGTATCACGAGCACAGGGAGGAGGTCATGCCGTTCAAGATCAAGGGGCCGGCCGACAAGCCCTTGCGCGTCAAGGGTGGCACCACATTCACGTTCGATGTGCCGACCGACGACACGCTGGAGAAGTAGCGCGCGTCTGCGGTGAACCCTCCCGGAGTCATGCCGGAAGAGCGGTGCAGGAACGGCGCGGCCACACCGTGCTTGTCCGGATCGGCGCGACTGACGCTGATCGGCCCACCTGTTGAGAAGGACCGCCATTTTCGACAGATCAAGGATGTTGACAACCGGTTATCTGCATTCTAAAATGCGTGAGCGCGATGAGCACCGGAGGCGGCCAGAGCGGCGTGCCCCGGCACTCCCGCCAAGCCCCCGGCGCGGGACGCGCGATCAAGGTCAGCCCCCTCCCACCCCCTCAACTGGCCTTACTGATCGCGTCCCGTGCCGGGTCCCCCACGAAGAGCCCAAGAAGGAGAACCGTGCAGTGAGCACCACCGAAACCGCCAAGCCGGACGAGGTCCCGGGAAAGCGGGAACTACTGCTGACCGTCGACCTGCCACCCCTGCTGGCGACGGAGAACTTCAGCGTGAGCGACGTGTTCCGCCTGCCGGAGGGACCGGAGGACAACCTGTTCATCCTCAGCATCGATCCGCACCGGTGGCCCGGCTGGCGGACCTTCGTCATCTACGGCCTGCCCGAGCCGGTTCCGTTCCGGGCAACGGAGCTGTTCCAGCCGATGCGGATGAACCGGATCTGGTCCGACGTCCCCTGCCTGGTGTGCAAGCAGACCGGCCAAGTCCATCTGGAGATGGTGCAGCACGGCCGCCTCAAGTCACGGATCTGCCGCGACTGCTCCTGATCACGCGTCCAACGCCCAAGGAATCTGTGATGTCTGAACACCTAGGCCCGGTCGCATTTCCCGGCCGTCAGTACACCCGCCCGCCGGTGCCGCGGCAACCGCCCTGTCACTTCCAGAACTGGCCGTTCGACCCGGACGGTTTCCACGAGCAGTCGTCTCCGATCGGCTCGGCGGCTGATGGACCGGACCTCTCAGGCAAGCCGCTGGAGTACGCCAGGTACATGGCGTACGGCTTCGACGTGCCGAACCGGCGCCTGTGGGTCGAGGTGGACTGCTACATGACCCCGTCCACGGGCGGCATCGACGGATACGTGGCACGGCCGCCGGAACGGCGGATGCACGGCAGGATTCCGTATCGGTTCTTCGTCGACCTGGCGCACCTGCGCTCGGCGACGGTTCACCACCGTACGGGAACCGCCCCATCCAGCCTGCACACGGACCGCTGCGATCATCCCCTGGTGCGGAACGGAGAGCTACTCGCGGACCACGCCGGCCACCGCCAGTGCTACGAGCTGTATGTCTGCCAGCACCGGGCGGGCGACCTCCACCGGATCGCACGCGAGCATGGTGACGAGTGCACCTACTGGCAGCTCCGACCCGGCTTCTGCGACGACAGGCAGCAACTCGCCATCGACACCGCTCAGCAGTCCGAACACGCCTACCTTCAGCGAGCCTCCGACCAGCGGGTCGTCTTCCGCCACAGGGCGGACACCCGATGACCAACACCAACCTGCTCCGGGTCGGGAAGAAGCCTCGCTCACACCAGGAGGAGGCCCTGTCCGCCATCCGCGGCATCGGACCGGCCGGGCGCGCCCTTGTGGTGATGGCCTGCGGCACCGGGAAGACTCTGGTCGGCCTTCTCGCCGCACTCGAGCGCGCAGGAGACCGCGGCGTCGTGATGGTCCTTGTGCCTCGCAAGGCGCTGCTACGCCAGACCTACCTGGACTGGCGCGCCGACATCCCCGGCAACGTCGACGCCCTTCTCGTGTTCTCCGACCCCCCGGTCGCAGACGCCCGCGCCACCACCGACCCCACCACGATCCGCACCTTCCTGCGAAATCCCACGGACAGGCCCCGGTTGCTGTTCTGCACCTATCAGTCGGCCGCCCGCGTCGCCGAGGCGTACGCGGCCGACCCGTCGCTCGCCGCCCTGGACGTGATGATCCTGGACGAAGCGCACAACACGGTGGGCAAAGTCGGCGGCCGCTACTCGCGTGTCCTCCATGACAGCCACATACCGGCGCGGACACGTCTGTCGCTGACCGCGACAGCCAAGGTGCACGAGCTCGGAGACGGCACGTCCGATGCCGTGGCCATGGATAACCCGAAGCTGTACGGCAAGCGGGTCTATCAACTCACCTTTGGCACCGCCATCCGCCACAAGCTGCTGTCCGACTACCGCGTCGCCGTCGTCCTGGTCACCGATGCCGAAGTGCACCAGGTTCTCCAGCAGCAGACCGCTGCGTCCCGGGGGGACCGGCTCAGCCTCGCCCAGATCGCCGCGCAGATCGCCGTGGCGCGGGCCGTCGAGGAATACGGGCTGCGGAGGATCATCGGTTTCCACGGCCGCGTGGAACGAAGCCGCCTGTTCACCGAGACCCTGTCCCGTACCGCTGCCGGTCTCACTGGCGTTCCCGTGGAAGCCCTGCACATCGACGCCGGAACGCCCGCGGAGAAACGTCTGCGTGCTCTTGAGCGGCTGGAGAACCCGGGCCGCGACGGCGCCACGGTGCTCTCCAACGTCGCCACCCTGACCGAAGGGGTCAACGTGCCGGCGGTGGACGGGGTGATCTTCGCCGATCCCAAGACGAGCAAGATCGCCATCGCTCAGGCGGTCGGGCGCGCACTGAGGCTGGCTCCGGGCAAGGAGCGCCCCTCGGTTATCGTCCTGCCGGTCTACCTCTCCCCGGACGAGAGCCCGGAACAGGCGCTGGCCAGCAGTGACTTCCGGCATGTCTGGGCCGTGTTGTCGGCGCTGCGCGACTTCGACGAACGCCTCGACACCCGGCTTGTCGCCGCCAGCCAGAAGCTCGGCGAGCGGGACGTGACCGGCGACGGCAACGTGAACCTTCCGGACGCCATCGACCTCCTGGGCTCCGGGGTCACGGGCCACAAGCTGCGCGACGCCCTCCACATCCACATCCTGAACCACACCACCGAACCGTGGCACATCCGCTACGGCCGGCTGAGAGCACACATGCGGCGCACCGGCAGGGTGCCGAAGAATTCCTACGTGACACCTCGAGGCGATCCTCTCGGGCGGTTCGCCGCCGCCCAGAAGATGGCGTTCACCAAGGGACTGCTGGCCCGGGAGCGGGCAGCTCTGCTGGAGGCTCTACCGGGGTGGGCGTGGGCGCGCCCACAGGTGCGCTACCCGGAGGTCGACCAGCAGGAGCTGGACACCCTGGTGCTCGACTGGTTCAAGCACTCCCGCGATCACCGTCTCGACGAGGACACCAGGCACCAGCGCAAGCTCGCCATCGCACGCCAATGCCGCAAGCTCATCCCCGGCTTCAAGTACTCCATCTCGAAGCAGCGGCAGAGGGTCAACAACGCCCTGATGGAGATGCAGGTCTACCTCGACCGCGTGGAAGCCCGGGAGCGCAGGGCGGCCCAGGAGCGTAACGCCGACAGCGGCTGATCCGGGCCCGCGTTGAAGGCGGGCAGACAGCAAGCCAACTCAATTACGAATGTTGACAACCGGTTTTCAGCATGATTAAATATGGGTTGTTGGGCCAGCCGCCAGCCTCGCTGGAGCCCTGGCCCAACAGCCCGGCGCGGGAGCGACGTCGAGACCAACCCCCCGGTCTCAGGCCCGTCCCGCGCCGGGCCCAGGAGAGCGCCGAGCACCCATGTCCCACCGGATCAACCCTTCGGCGTCGTCCACACCCCCACCCTGGGCGAACCACCACCAACGCACGAGAGGGACGTCATGCCGCCACCGACGAACTGGCCGCCGGTCTTGCAGGCCGACACACTGACGTACACCCCGTCCAACGGCATCCCCGCCACCCGGCCCATGACGGTGTGGCGCACCGGCCCCCGCCACGTCACCGTGCTACTGACGGAACTCGGCGACGGCATGAGCATCACCAACGCCATCCACCACGTGCACTTCGCGATGCAGGCCGTGTGGCCGGCCGACGCCATCCGGCTCATCGAGTACTACCCGCAAGCCTCCGGCTGCGGCCCGGATCACCTCGACGAAGCCCACCTCACCCCCTCCGGCCAGTGGGCCTGGCGCCGTCTGTCCCGCGAAGCCCTGCTCGCCGAACTCGGCCCCACCCTGCCGCCCGCAACGGCACCTTCCACCCCCTCGGAACGGGAGACGCGATGACGTACCAGCCCGGCGACCGCGTGGCGCTCGTCTACACGGACGACGCCTATACCCACCTCCAGCCCGGCGACGAAGGAACCGTCAGCTCCTACAACGAGCAGCTTCAGCAGCTCGAAGTGGACTGGGACAGCGGCTCCAAGCTGTCGATGTGGTTCGGCGACGGCGATCGCGTCCGAAAGCTCTGACCGCAGCCGGGGCCGCCACCGGCATCCCTGGAGGCGGCCCCGGCCACGTCGGCCCGCTCACCGGCAACGACCCAAGGAACGGCAGGACATGACACTCACCGCGAACGCCGTACGCGAAGGGCTCGGTGACCTCTGGGCCATCTGGGAGGTCACCTTCTACGAAGCCAACCCGGACGGCGAGGGACGCAAGCCGAGCGGCCACTGCTGGGTGACCACGCTGGAAGCTCACCCGCGACATCGTCAGCGTTCCCTCGCCCACCAGGTGTGGCTGTACCTCAACCGCTGGCGGCCGGACGTCCCCGAGGTGGACATGCTCAGCCCGCACGTCCGGCTCAGCGGCTACTGCGACCCCCAGACACGCGCTCGCACGCACGGCGTTCGCTGCATCTCCTGCGGCAGCGACCAGGTGACCTTCACCCCCGGCCAGCGAGCCGAATGCGCGTGCGGCGCCGGCCAGACACCCAGCGAAGCCCAACTCTGCACGGACCCGTGCAACGAATGCGAGGAAAAGGCGCTGTGACCAGCAAGAAGTACTGCCTGCACCTGGAGTTCGACACCCCCAGGGAGGCCCTGGAATGGTTCGACGGCCTGCGCCGCTCCGACGCCCTCCCGGCCGAGGCGGAACTGTACGTCCCCGACGCGATCGACCGGCAGAAGCACGGACTCACCGCCCGCGACCTGATCGTGCGCCCCGCTGGCGACCGACCGCACGGCCGAGTGCGCGACGAGGTGCGCCGGTGACCGACCACGAGTACGCGAACGCCGTCCGCCACACACCCGGTCAGACCGACATCGTCCAGCTGACCAGGAAGGACCTCCATTCCGCCGAGAACGCCACGCTGCTGTGGGGGATCACCGAGTGCAGCAGGTGCGGAACCCCGCACCAGCAGCACGCCTGGATGCGGCTGACGATCACCCGCGGCCTGTGCGGGAAGCCCTTGAACGCGAAAGTCGTGGACTGCGACGGAGCCCCGCAAGAGCACCCCCAGCCGGACGGCACGCACGGAGAGACGTCATGAGCGGGATACCCGTGCGCTGCGCACACCGTCCCACCTCGGGCGGCCTGGTTGTCCCAGCGGTCTCCCTGGTCCACAACGGCCACGCCGTCTTCGGCAACCTCGACGCAGCCCGGGTACGCGAAGCCTTCCGCCACCGGCTCTGCCAGATCTGCGCCCAGCCGCTGACCGAGCGACTGTATGTGATCGTCCGCCCGGCAGACGAGGCGAACGGACGGTCGGTCGAGCCAGCGCTTCACCCGGAATGTCTCCGGTACGCGCACGCACAGTGCCCGGTTCTCAACGGCTCCGCAACCCACTACCGGGACCGCTCCGTGCTTGCCACGCACCCGGCGTTCCGACCCTGCGGCGACCCTACCTGCCCCTATCCGGACAAGGTCAAGCCCGGGAAGGACGAGGCCGCCCGCCGCGGACAGCTGGTCGAACGCTACGAGGCATGGATGATCGCGCTCGAGCACTACCGGCTCGTCCCCGGCAAGGACAACCCCAGCGCCCCGGCAGGCATCGCCCTGGACGTGCCCGTGCTGCGCAAGCGTCTGCTGCGCCAGGCGGCGCTTCCCCCGGAGGCGGAGGCCCTCCTCGGCCAGCTCCGCGCGCTCCTCGACCTCGAACCGTAGCCCACCACCCGTCACGCCACCACCGGGCCGGGCCCTCACGGGTCCGGCCCAGGAGGGAGACCAGATGTACCGCTCCCACAACACCCGCGGCCTCACCCGAGAGCAGGCCGCTCACGTGCATGCCGATCTCGCGCGCCACCCGTTCGGCATCCTGACAAGGTATGAGCGAAACGCTGATGTGGCCCACACCATCCGGCAACTTCTCCACCTCGCTGAGGTAGACCGACACGTCAACGGTGACCGGCCGGACCTCATCATGGCCGAGGGCTGGCTGTTGTACGCCACCGGCGACGGAGACATCGAGGGAACTTCGCCCAGCTCCCGCGCCGGCCAGGACCAGGACGCCTCCGCGGCCCGCGCCGTCCTGCGCCGCTTCCACGGCAGGGACCTGCCGGAGGACACCGATCAGCAGCGCGAAATCCTGACCCGGCTGATGGTCAGCCTCATCCGCGTCGGCCTCATCGACAGGATGGTCAGCGACGCGTCCGATGCTGCCGACCTGCTCGCGGCCGCCCTGCGCGGCATCCGTCGCCAGGTCACCTCCGCGTCCGCGTGAAGGCGGTGGCCTCAATGGACCAGCGCGACGTTCTGCTGACGACCCTCCAACTCGCCGTGCCGCTTCACCGCGAGGAACTCCGTGACCTGCCGTCCGAACAGCTACTCGCCATAGCCAGCAACGCGGCCACCGTGCTCGGCTCGCATGGTGACGCACTTCAGTTCGGCGGCAAGCACTGCCGCGAGGCGTTCAACGCCCTCGCCCGGGGTCTTGCCGCCGCCGCGCTGACCGCCGACGGGGGCGTCACATGGCTCGGCGCCCACTGGTGCGCTGATCCGAGCTGTCACAACCCGAACGCCCACCTGAGCGGGCCGTGACCGACGAGGAACGCCACCGCCGCCGGACCACCCCTCTGAGCGCGGACACCGCGTCCAGACCTCACTGACCGTAGGACTCCGGCTTTCCCCGTCGCCGACCCGCAATGCACCGAAGGATCACTTCATCATGAGCTCTTTCGCGCACGGCACTCCCGCCTACTGGGACCAGATGACGCGCGTCGCCGCCGCCGTCGTCCATCGCCTGGACGACACCGTCGACGTGATGCGAGCGGCCCAGACCGTCCACGACCTCTACGCGGAGCGCGGCCTGCTCCATGTCTCCGCCTGCCTGCTGGCTTACGCCCACCTGGAGTGCCCGTTCAGGCTTCTCGGCCCCGACCGCCGCCCCGACGCTAGCCGGCTGCTCGCGCGTCCACAGCCGGACGCGCTCACCGCCCTGACCACGACGAGCAGAGTGAACCAACTCCTCGGCCGGTCCGCCGTCACGGCGACGAACATCAGCGACACCGAGGAGCAGATCAACGCCTTCGACGCGGCCGAGCCCTTGGCGCGCGCCGCTCTCGCCGCCGCACCGGAGATCCGCGTCATGGCCGTTGCCCTCGAACCAGCGGACGGCGACCGGCGAGTCACGTCCTGCGTGTACGTATACGCGCTCATCGCCGTCCGAGCCGTCCTCGAGACAGCAACGACGTGACGGCCACCCGACGCCCAACGCGCCAGGGCTTGTGCTCCTCCCGGCCCAGCGCGCTCCTGCTGGTGCTCGCATCCATGAGGGACCTCCCCCAGGCCCTCGGAAACGCAGACGTACGCACGCTTACCCTTCCGCGCTGCACCAGCCGCGAACAGGGGATTTACTCATGGCCCAGGCGAGGTATCAGCGCACGGTCGACCTCCCGCTCGACCACCTCACCCCGTTTCCGGGGAACGCGAAGAGGGGGCACGTACCGACTATCCTGGAGAGCCTGTGCCGGAACGGACAGTACCGCAGCCTCGTCATCCGCGAGGTGGGTCCCGCCCTCATCGTCCTGGCGGGCAACCACACCCTGCAGGCGCTCGCCGCACACGGCCCCGGCGACTGCGGCCTGACCGTCACGGTGGCCGGCGAAGAGCGCCCCTGCGGCATCTGCCACAACCAGCCGTGGGATCCCGTGGCGCGCTGCGAGATCGTCTCCTGCGACGACGACACCGCCGCCCGCATCAACCTGGTCGACAACCGCGCTCCGGAGCTGGGCACCTACGACACCGATGCCCTGGCGGAACTGATCGCCGGGCTCGACGACGACCTAGGCGGCACCGGCTACACCGAGACCGACCTGGAGGACCTCCTCAAGCCGATCGAGCCCCTGGCCGACGAGACCGTTCCAGACGTGCTCACGCTCGAGAACCCCGAGGACACCCCAGAACCAGCCGCGCCAGAGACCACGGGAGCCACCGAACGCCCCACGGCCGACGTCGCTGGGGACCATCCCCTCGACGCCACCCCGCAGCCCCCCGCCAGCGACCAGACCGGTGACACGGCCCTCCGTACCCCGAGCCCGGTCGAGATGCTGTTCACCTTCACGGCCGAGGACCGGGCGGAGGCCGGCCATCTCATCACCGTCGCCCGCGACTTGCTCGGAACAGACCTTAACGCCTCGGCCGTCGTGCTGCGTGCCCTGCAAACGCTGATCGCCGTCCTCCACGCCCGCGACAGCCCGGACAGCACGGTCACCCCCTCCGACCTGCTCACGACCACCAGCGCGGACTCGACATCCCGATCCGCCACCTGAACAGCACGGAGGCGAGCGTTGACCACCTGTGTTTCCCCACCGCCGTCCCTGCGTCCGCGGCGGCCCCAGCGCCCCCGGCGACTCCTCGGCCAGAACACCGACCTTCGCCGCTCCGGAGTGTGGAGCTGGACCCTCCCCGCACTCGCCACCCGGCTCCCGGACGGGCGCACCGTCCGCACCTGCCCTGCGGCCGGCGTCTGCTCCCAGGCATGCTACGCCCGCAGCGGCCATTACAACTTCCCGGCCGTGCTCGCCCGCCACCAGGCCAACCTGGCCTACGTGCTGGACGACCTCGGCGGCTGGCAGCGCCAGATGGCCGCCGAACTCAGCCACGAACGATTCCGCGGCGGCTGGGTGCGGGTGCATGACGCAGGAGATTTCTTCTCCGACCACTACCTCGCCGCCTGGCTGCGCATCATCGCCTTCCGCCCCGCGGTGAACTTCTACTGCTACACCAAGGAAGTGGCCAGGTTCCGCCGCCTGGTCGAGCCCGCTCCTCCCGCCAACTTCCGCTGGGTGTACTCCTTCGGCGGACGCGAGGACCACCTGATACGACCAGAAGACCGAGTCGCCGACGTCTTCCCCGACGAGAACGCCATCCACGCGGCCGGCTGGCACTCCCAGGACGAGAACGACCTCCTGGCCGTTCTCGGCCCCGCCCCGGTCGGCATCCCGGCCAACAACATCCCCCAGTACCGGCGCCGCCAGGGCAGCCGTACCTTCCGGCAATGGCAGGCCGAGCTCGACGCCCGGCGCAGCGAGGGCCGCCGAGCCAGAACCCCACCCCCCGGCCGACTGAAGGACGCGCTATGACCAGCTCCGACGAGCCGTGCCTGCCGCCCATCGCCGTCGACACCTACGAGGAAGTCCACAGCTCAGGAGAGCTGACCACGCCCGGCACCCTCATCGACGGTGGCGACGCCTTGCGAGGCCGTATCCGCGACGACCTGCGCAGCGGCCGGTACGACACCGTGCTCCCGGCGGGCCCGGTGATCGTGCTCGGCAAGCGGGACGGCCGCGGCGACTGGGCGCGGTTCGTGCGCTTCATCCCGCTGTGCTTCGGCTATCGCTTCGAAGACCACGACCACCCCTACGTCCGCACCCTGGTGTCCGTGCTGTGCCAGCACGGGCTGCTCCCCCTGCTGCTCCGTGGCGACCAACCCGTGGGTTCCGGGTTCTCCGTCATCTCCGTGCCCGGTCGGGAGGAGGCCGCGCAGATCATCCTTCTCCGCGGCTCCGACCGGGAGTGGCACGAACTCGCGCGTCTGCTGCGGCACGCCGGCCACGTTGTCGAGGGTGAGCACTATGGCACCGGCGTTCTCGACGTCCATCGGCCCGCCTGAGCATCCTCTGCTTGCAGACGCGGGCGCTCCAGCGCCCTTCCGGCTGCCGCACGGACCCGGGGCTGGCGCGCGGTGCTACGCGCCACGCGCCGGACGGGGATCTCGATTACCGAGCCCTGGGATGCAGTCTCCTGCCGCGCATTCTCGGCTGCTTCCCCTGTCGCTCCGCTTCCCAGTCCGACTGGATGCGGCGCAGGGCGCTGACGCTCAATCCCAGCTCCGCCGAGAAGGCTTGTACGAGCTCGCGGTCCCAGCCGGAGACGCGCTCCCCGGGAGGGCTCGGCGGCGGCATGAACTCCGCGATCAGCCGGGTACGCGTCCGCAGCAGCCGCTGGTACTCCCGCGCCGCCTCCGGCAGCTGCTCCAGTGCCTCCTCCATCGAGGTCTCCCGAGCAGGAGCCCCCTCCTTCTCCCGCTTGGCCCGAACCAGGCCGCGCAACTGCCGCACCCAGTCATCGCTCAATCCCGCTGCCTGTGCGATCTTCTGCTGCAGCCCGCGCGGAGACCGCGTCCCCGCGTCCGGGTGCGCGTCAGCCACGAGCCCGTCGAGACGATCCCGCGCGGCGTCGATCGGCTCCACGAGGTCGTTGATGGGCTTCGCCGCTTTGCGCGCAGCCTTGATCGCGTCGTTGAGCGGGTCCTCCAGCATGTGCACAGAGTGGCATACGGAAGTAGAAAACCGGAAACTGCGACCGGTGATCACCGGCCCCAGCGATCGATACTCGCCGCTTTCGACCCGAGCCGCCAGTGGACGCTGTTCTCGTCGTCTGCCCGTCCGGGGGCCGGGGACGCCTCGGGGCCCGGATGACGGCCCGGACGTGATCACGATGCGGACGCGGCCTGTCGTGTGGCCGCGAAACGGCAGGTCGTGCCCGGTGTCGAGGCCGATCACCTGCCGGCCCCCCGCTCGGGGTGAGGATTGCGAGGGAAGCGCCCTATGTCGCAGTAGGAGCCCTGGTGGACCAGCGAGTAGGTGTAGCGGCCCAGCTCGAACGTGATCGGTCCGGTCGCTCGGATCACCTTCTGATACGCCTCATGCAGGGTGAGCGTCATCCCGGGCGGCATCATGGCGAGCCCCGCGCTGCTCTCCGTGCGGCGTAGGTATACCAGCAGCTCGTACTTGGCCTCCTGGGCGGGCAGCAGGTAGGTGTTGCCGCCCACGGGGTCCAGCGGTGGCCGGTAGTCGGTGACGTGCCACCCGGCCGACAGGTCGTGGACGCCGTCGAGAGAGACGAGGCCGGCCAGGTGCCGGTCGATGGCCTCGCCGGCGCGCTGTTCGAATAGACTGTCCGAGACCTCGGCGGTGTGGGACAGGCGGAGATAGGCGGCCCGCGCTTCGCGCATGTTCTCGGTGGCGTTCTTCTGGTCGCAGTAGGTGGAGTACCACCACTCGCCGGTGGGGGAGAACCCGTCGCGCCGGCTTGTTCCGGTGTACATCCGGCCCGCCATCCAGCGGTCGCGGTCGTTGCCGAGGAAGATGCCCTCGAACTGGCCGGACCGGATTTCCTGTCGCCGCTGGTGGACGATCGTCCATTCTCCGGCCCTCTGGTTGGTCTTCACGTGCGGCTCTCCTTCCATGCGGCGTACTTCCTGGCGGCCTCGTCCGGAACGAGGCGGGGGAACGTGTCGGCCCAACTGCGAAGCGAGTTGGATTCGTAGTCGTCGAGCGGTCCGGTGATGAGGTCGGGCTGCTCGGTGAGCTGGGCCACGCTCTGCCGGGAGCCACGCTCCTCGAACAGGGCCTGGGCTCCCAACTGGGCCCGGTTGTAGGGCGTGTGGTGAGTGGTGCAAAGGCGCCTCCGGTTGCCGGACGGCTTGTGGATCACCATGAGGTCGGCGGGCATCGGGAACGGGCGCGGGCAGCCCATGCAGTGGAAGATCCCGTAGTTGTGCTCCGGGCCGCCGCGGTGGACTTCCGCGTGGTCGGTGATGATCTCGAAGTCGGTGATCTCCGGGGTGATCTCGGACAGCGGACGCCGGTAGGTGCCGGCGTGGAAGGTGCTGACGACGGCCGCGTAGGGAGTGGACGTCTTCCGCCGGCACGGAGTCCCGTCCTTCTTGACGAGGCGCTCGACAACGCCGAAGTGATGCTCGGTGTGACCGTCGATGTCCACGACCACGCGCACGATGTCGCCTGTGTCCACGGCTTCTCCTTGGGTGAGAACTCGAACGAAGGCTGAGCGCCCGCTGAGGCGGGAGCGCCGCTCAGGGGCTCGGTGCGGATGTCAACGGGGTGCGACAGGGGCTCGGCGGGTGGTTCCGAACCAGTTGGTTTCGTATCGGTGGTCGCTCCAGGGGCCGGTCAGGCGCATGCCCCATCGTTCGAGGTTGGCGGCAAGGCGCCGGTCGGTCTCGGCGGCGTCGAAGCTGGTCGCGCCGTAGAACAGGCGGCGTGGTTCGTGGGAGCATCCGCACGTGCACACCAGTCGGAGCGCGATCGTGCCGTCGACGCTGTAGCGGGCCAGCTCGACGCACGCGAATCCCCGGGCGCACTGTTCGGCGCGCTGCGCGTCCCAGGCGTCCCGGGCGTTGGACAGCGCCTTCTGCGCGTCCCGAACCATCGCTTTCGTGATCCCCGCCTCGGTGAACTCGCCGGTGTTCCATCCGCCGCTCACCTCGCGCAGCAGGTTGGACAGGGCGACAGACACGCAGCCCAGTTCGTAACCCAGGTTGAAGCCGTCGCCGTATCCGGCACCGGTCTCGTGCACGGGGCGGTGACACAGGTGGTAGGCGCTCTCACCCTCCATCGGCTTGGCGTCGTCGAGGATCGCCCGGACGGTCGGGTAGTCCTGGGAGGGGCAGTACTGGGAGATGTTGTGCGCGTACAGCTCGGCGGGGAGGGCGAGGGAGCCGACCGGGTTGGTCACGGCGGGCATAACAAGGGTCCTTTCGCGGGCGTCGATGGGTGGGGAGGGAGAGACGGAAGCCGGTCTCATGGGGTGCAGCACGGGCACGCGGGGAGGTTTCGTGGTACCACCGACCGCTGGTAGCGGACGGTCGTGACTTCCAGCAGCCTCAGCAACTCGCGGCGGATGTAAGGGTTGTGCTCCGCCTGCTCGTGCCAGTGGCGAACGGCGTCGGGGTTGAGCAGGGCATATGGTCCGCACCGCAGGAAGCGGTAGTGGCGTAGGGCTTGGTAGGCGCCATCCGGGACGGCGGGTGGCGGGGTCGGCTGGCCGGGGCCGGGAAGATCGGCGAGTTCGATGGACCTGGTGGTGACGACTCTTGTGTGCTCGACGACGCGCGTGACGAGAACGTGGTCCGCCGTGTGGGCGATGTGGTGGCGCACCGCGCGCGCGGCGGCCAGGTGCGTCGAGGAGTGCTCGGCTCCGATGCCGCGTGTGCGGTCCTGGGGGTCACGCTGTTGGACGTGCACGGTCCAGGACATGACGGTCTCGGTCGTGGGCGGGAACGAGAGCGCGATGGTCATGATCAAGGTCTCCGGAAGGCCCCGGCCGCGAGCGGCCGGGGCGGGGCGGGTTGGACACAGGGCGAGGGTCGGTCAGCGTTCGGGGTCGCGGCGGGCGCTCAGCCACGTCTCGACGGCGTCGTCGAACTTCTCCTCGTGGCCCTCGGCGGCCTGGACCACCTGGAGCGAGCAGTCGTCGCTGTGGGAGCTGCCGTTGTCGGCGCAGCCCGTGCCGTCACAGCCCATCGGTTTGCTCACGCGCTCTCCGCCGGCGCCTCGTCCAGGCGCAGCCACGCGCCGAGCAGCGCGATCAGCGACTCGATTACCTCTCGGTGGAGGAGGTGTTGTGGGCGCAGGCAGTTGCGCTTGCGGAAGAGCCATTCGAGCTGGCCGAGCTCCTCGCGGAACCAGTCCCGGTTCTCGAGGCTGATCTCGATCGTGGAGGTGTAAGTGGCGCGTCCCTCCACGCCTTTCAGACGGCGCAGGGTGGCCAGCGCGGTGTGCGGTGCGCTGGAGTCGGTGGTGGCCGCCGTCGCCAGGTAGTTGGCGACGGCGCTGGGGAGGATGACTGTGGTGGCCGTCGTTTTGCCTGCCAGCCGCTCTGGCGTGGTGCCAGGCTGCGGTATGTGCGGCATACTCGAAGTCCCCTTCTGTTCATCGCACGTGGACTCAAGGGATTCGGCGGCCGGGGAAGATCAGTCCCCGGCCGCCATTCTGTTGCCATCACCTGTGATGGCCAGCCTCATTTAAGCGTGCAGAGAACCGGTTGTCAACATCCTTAAAGGGGTTAGGGTATGCGTGGCGAGATTGGCGATCGGCCTCTCGGTTGGGGTGTCGGGGTGGCGTCTGATCTGCTGGGATTCCCCCTCGGGGGAAAGTGTTAAGAGTGTTGACAACCGGTTCTCTGCACTCTTAATGTAGGGTCGTCGGGTCGGTCGCCTGCCCGGAGCATCTGCCGAGTGAGCAGGAGTCACGATGATCAGCAAGCACGCCCGCGTGAACACCCCCGACGGCCCGGCCGCCGTGATCTCCGTGGACGAGATGCCAGCGGACTCTCCATCAAGGTCGAACTCGACCGCACCGACGTGACTGCCACCGGCGTGGCCCGCTACCGGCCGAGAAGGTCACCGAGATCACCGACTGAACCACCAGCCCCCGGGCGGGTCCCGGACCACCGCCGGAGGGGCACGGCTTCACGGCTGCGCGACGGCCCGGTGCGCGCCGATCCGCGAACACGGCCCCACCCTTGGCCGGCAGGAGGCACACCGCCATGACCACCCCCGACAGCCCATACGGCTTCGCCACAGATGACACCAGACGCGTCCTCGTCCACGTCGTCAGTCCGGAGGGCTGGAGCACCCGTGACCTACCCGGTCATCCCGAATCGCTCTGGCCCGAACATCGCGAGCCGCGCACCGTCCACGGCGCCTGGGCCATGTGCGGCACCGGCCTGGACACCCCTGCCGACTGGCCCAACCCCGCAGCGGGACAGAAGTGGTGCCCCCGCTGCGTCGATCCCGCCCGCCGTGAACTGGAACTCACCCGCGTCTAGACCTGCTCGTACAGGAGCTGCATCCCGATGACCGACCTCAACCAGCAGCACGACCGCGCAGCCCATCTCCTCCTCCACTTGCTGCACCCGGCGCCGCGGACGGCCCACGTCCTCACCGTGGTTGCCATCCGCAGCCCCCGCACCGTTCTCCACAGCGCGGCCGTGTACATCACCGCTCAGGGTGTGCTGGCCGAGCAGAAGGACATGGCGGCACTCACCGTGGTCTGCGCCTTGGGCTCCACCGCGATCGACGGCGGCCTGATCGCCCTGGACGACATGCGCCACGTCTGCGCCTGGGCGCTGCGCGCCGGATATGCCGACCCGCTCACCGCCGGTGAGCTTCGCGCCCACGACCAAGCCGCCGTGCTCCTCAGCCAGGGATCGCAGCCGATCGACGCCTACCCGATACCCGACGACCTCTGACGCCCGGCCCGTCAGCCGGACCGAACCGGGATGCACGTACCCCGAGCCGCTGACACAGCCACCTCACCGAGTACGCCCTTCACCGAAGCAGGTCACCGCGATGCGAGAGATCACCAACCAGGACCGAGCGGATCGAGCCCGCCACGCCGTCACCGCCTACACCTCCACCATCCTGACCAGCCGTCCCGGCAACGACGCATGGCAGCTCGCACTGGCAGGACAGCACGCCGCCGAACGGTTCGCCCAGGCCACCCGCCGCAGCCCCAAGGAACACACGCTCCTTGACGCCGAGCACGCCTGCGAGGTCATCGGTGACCTGGTCGGAGACCTCTTCCACCTCTTCCGCGCCGCCGACGAGCGGGCCCAGGCCGAAGACCTTGCCGCCGCCGTGCTCTCACTCATCCGGCCCGGTCGCACGACCGCCGCCCGCGATCTGGCCTTCCTCACCAAGACCGCGCCGGGCACCTACGTCGTCGCGGAGACCGCTGCTGCCGCGCTCACGGCCGCCGCGGTTCTGTACGAGCTCGATGTCGACGCACTGCTCCGCCAAGCCTGTGGCCGCTTCGCCCAGGAAGTCGAAGACGAGATCGACGACATCGAGCCCCCCTTCTGAACCAACTGCCGGACATTGCCCGCCGACCGGAGCATCGCCGCGGCGAGCGGCCAGAACCCACGCACGACCCACGCCCCTCCGACAAGCAATCCCCAGCACACCCACGACAGGGACCGACGTATGACCAGCGATCTCCAGCGGACTCAGTCCGCTGCCCTCCAGCGCAGCGGAATTCTGGACGGCTACGACTGGACGCTCCAACTCCGGACGCGTCGTCGCAGCCTCGGCCTCACCATCAAGCCCGGCGGACACATCGTCATCGCAGTCCCGCCCGATGCGCCGACCGACAAGGTTCTGAAGTTCATCGAGGCCAAGCGTCACTGGATCAAGACGAACGTGGCCAAGTCCACGGCGAACAAGGCAACCCCCCGCGTCCTCTCCCTTGCTGACGGAAAAGAGGAAGACGTCTTCTTCCTCGGAAACGCCTACCGCCTGCGACTGAACACCGCGTCGACGTCGACCTCTATCGACCCACGGATGTTCGGCGGTATCCAGTACCTCAACATGCCGCGGATACGGGCGCATGGAGAGCGTGGCCGCAGCCTCATCTCCTGGTACCAGCGCGAGGGAACACGCTGGGCGCAGGATCGGGCAGCGCCGTGGCTCGACCGCCTTCGGCTGAGTCGCAACGCTCCCAGCATCCAGACCAGGGACCTCGGAACACGTCGCTGGGGCGTATACCGGCGCAAAGGCCATCGCGTGGAACTCCACTGGCCGCTCTTCCAGCTTCCCGACCACCTCGTCGAGTACGTCCTGGTCCACGAGCTCATACATGCCACCCGGCCGCCGGGAAAGCCCCACGGGCCCGAATGGCAGGCGCGCATGACCGAAGCGATACCTTACTGGCGCCTGATGAAGAAGGAACTCAACCAGCGCGGACCCAGCCTCTGGATCGGTCACGTGGCCCCGCACGATGAGAACTGAATTCCCCCAGCCCGAACACGATGTCCACGCCCACGTGCATGGACACGCGGCCGCAGCCGCCTCTCGTTGCCCTGTGGCGGATACCTGCTGGAGCCGGGCTGCCCCATCCCCAGCTTGACCAGCGGCAACAGCGCTACCTGGCACCTCGCCACTCACCGTCCAGGCCCTCTCACCCTCGCGAGAAAGATCTCATGAGCATTCCCCTGATCGATTTCCTTTCCGGCTACAGCAGGCACGCGGAAGACGACCATTCCTGCGACATCGTGGAACCCCCGGCGCCCCAAGAAGGCACCGAAGAGACGAAACTCCAGCCCTGCGCCTACTGCCGGGTCATGGCCACCGGCGAACGTGTTCCCAAGGGGCCGTCCTCGGTGTACCGCGTGGTGCTGGTGGGGGAGGACGCCGGAGCCGCCCTGGCGGAGGCATACCGGCTCACCTGCCTCGCCCTGAACCGGACAGGTCTCCCGGGCAACGACCGGTCAAGCCTGCGAGCGATGAAGTCACGCATCGAGGCCCTGGCAGCAAACCTCGGTTGGAGGCTCGATGCGTGAGGCCGACCAGCGTGCCGCCGCCCGCGCCGTGTTCGAACAGGTCGATCGCTGCGCCCGGGGAGCGACGACGCTGCGCTTCCTGAACAACGGCGGACGCTCGAAGCTGCTGCCTCTCCCGGGCGACGGCGATGGCACCCCCATACCTCTGGCTCCCACGATCCATCGCGCCATCGCCACCGATGTGCTCACAGCCGCCCACGCCTACGCGCGCACCGTGCATGGACGCCGCGCCGACTGGCCCACCCACATCACGATCGCTCGCCCTGACGTCCCGGAGGCCGACGACGGCGAGTTCCAGACGCCCGACGACGGCGTGTGGGTGGAGGCACGCCTCGTGGTCCCCGGCGTCCAACTGCTCGGAGGCGGGCCCCTCGGCCCGTGGCGGTACGTCTACTCCGCGCACACGAGGGAGACGACGGACCACCGCGAGGGCGTCACCCAACTCATCCTCACCGGTCCTGGCTCTCCGGACTCCCGCCGGCGGGTGTACCGGCCGGACGACCAGCTCGTCGTCCGTCGACCCGATCTGGGCAACTTTCCGACCCACGCGGAGGAAGAGGCGCCGGACGTGCTCTCCCGGCTGGACCGTCTCCTCGCGAAGCGCGGCGCGCATGCCATGAGCCTATCCAGCCGCGAACAGCACATCGTGGCCTACTACCTGGCGCACACAGACCCCGTTATGGCACCGCCGGATTCCCCTGCCGCCGGCCCCGGCTATGACGTCACCGCCGCCTACAACCGCTACCGGGACACGGCCGACTACGACCTGCTGAACAACTTCGCAGCGCGACGCCGCTGGATCGCATCCTACCGGCACATCGCCGCCCTGGCCGATGGTGAGAACGGTCGATGACGCCGCTGCGCCGCCGCGCGCCCCTGTTCACACGGCCCGCCCGCCGACGGCGGCGAGACAAGCACCACGCACCTCCCCGACTCAACGGCACGTCGCGCACCCCTCACTTCAGTCCCGCAAGGAGCACCACCACGTGAGCAACACCTCTGACATCGGCCAGCGCTACTACCCGGGAGCGCCCGCATGGTGGATACGCGCCGCCCGAGAAGCCCTGCCCCAGGGCCACTTCCCGGACAGGAAGGACATGCAGCCCGGCGGCATCGGCATCTCGCTGCTCCACGCCGAAGTTGAGGGGCGGGTGACGGTGTGGATGGAGATCGACACCGGACGCACCGTCCACGACGAGCGCCCGCGTCGAGGAACCGCCGCCGAGGAACGCTGGCTCGCCACCCGCGACGACCTCGCCGCCACGCTGATGGACGCCGGATTCCACGACATCGTGCGCACCCGGGCAGGCTTGTTGGCCACCGCGCCGCAGCCCTCCGAACCCACCCACCTCCACCTCCGCCACGCCAACGTCTTCGAGGAAGGCGTGGACGCCCTCGGCCGGTACACCATCCGATGCCCCGACCACCCGCACCTTCGCGGCCTCCTAGTCACCGACCACGGCCTTGGCCCCACGGCGTTCACCTACGTCTACGGCCATGAGGACGACCAACACCCCGTCTGGCCCCAGGGCTTCCGCGGCCTCCACGCGGCAGCCCGCGCCTGGGCGGTGCACTGCGGCCTGCCGTCCCCCATCGAGGTAACCGAACGGTGATCGCTCGGCTCGAGTTCGCCTGGGACGTAGACCCGGAGAGCTGGGCTCGCAGCGCTGAACGCGACCCAGGCGACTGCTGGCCCGAACTGCCCATGTACCTGTCCGCCTGCATGGGGGATCTGCCGATGATCGACGCCGCCGAGGCCACCCCACGCGTGCGGGGCGGCACCAAGCTGCCCGATCAGCTCGACGGCCGCCTCCGGTTCGAGGACTTCTGGGCGATCGAGGTCGAGGCCGACGCCTGGGTGCGCGCCCGAGCCGAGGGCGCCAGCTACGCCGAACCCGTGCCGGCCCCCAGGGGCCGTGCCCGCCTGGACCTGGCCGAGCACATCGCCTGGGAGCTGTTCCACCTGCCGGGGGTCGTGGACACAGACGCCGTGCTCGCCGTTCACCACCCGTACCGGGATCTCTACCGACCGGGCGACCGCAACCGCGGGTCGGCGCCAGGAATCCGTTGGCCTTGTCAGCCTCGTGCGGATGGACCGGCGCCACGCTACGGCGCGAGTCCTCGGGGATGGTGAAGTGGTGCCATGACTGAGACGGTGCGTGTGCGCGTGGTCCTGCTGTTCGGCGACCAGGCGCAGATCAAGGCCGACGCCTCCGATGCGGAGGAACCGGTGTTCTACCCGGCCGCGCCGATCGCGGAGGCCGTGGGGGTGCCGGTGAAGGAACTGGCCGGGATGCGTCTGCTGGCGGACGTCGACGAGCGGGAGGAGCTGACGAACTGGCGCCTGCCGTAGATCCGTCCGTGACGCGAGTCCGCCCTGCGCTCACGGCTGGGCGGACCCGCATCACGTTCGCTACCGACCCGCGTCCTTGCGCGGCCGCCCAGTCCGGCGGGGGCGCCCGGCGTAGGTGTGGATGGACTCGGCGGTGAACACCAGGCCGGACGAGAGCACGGCGACCGGCCGCGGGAAGGCCGGATCCTTCTTCAACAGCTCGTTGATGCGCTGCGGCGACACGTGCAGCACGTTGGCGGCCTCCTTCCGGCCCATCAGGCCGGTTCCGGTGACCGGGGCGTCCGCTTCCTTGGCGCTGATCACTTCCAGTCCCGTCAGCTCGGCTCTGCTGTCCAGGGCCTCGCGGAGCGCAGTTCTGGCCCTCAGCAGTGCCGACGCGCTCGCCTGCGTGAGCGTCGAGGCCTCTAGGCGAAAGGTGAAGGTGAGTCGCCCGGTTGCCGCGTCGTGGACGGTGGCTCCGGCGATGTGCTGCTGGATCTGCTCGTACTGTTCGGGTCTAGGCGGGCTGGTGATGTTGTCGGCGGTGACCCGGGCCCGCCAGGTCGTGTGTGCCATCGTGGAATCCTCCGGTGCTGTACTGCCGTCGTGATGCGGTGGTGCGGCCGGATGGGCGGGGGCCGCACTAGGTCTGCGGCCCCCGCCTGCTACTCCTGGGGGAAGTCCAGACCCGCGCCGCGCAGGACGTTCAGCAGGTCCAGCCACTCGCCCGCGGTGACGGGCGTGCGGTGGAACGTGATCGTCACGTAGCCGCGGGAGAACATCCACATGCCGCTGTCGGCCTGCCAGGACCTGAAGCCCTGGCGGTCTAAGGCAGCAAGGAGAGCGTCCATCCGGTCTGCCATCTGAGTTGTTTCACCTCCTCTCCGTCTCGCTGACGTCGCCTACTCTACCCGTAAAGACTGACGAATCGCAAGACTTTTCTTCTCAAAAAGACTTGCATATCGTCAGTCTTTACGGGTAGAGTGTGCATCACGAGGTCGGGGGTTCGCAGCCTTCCGAACCTCGTGAACCATCCCAACTCAACAGAGAGTGAGGACAGCAATGTCCGACGAGCGGGAACGCCGCGTCGGGATGCTGCTCATGATGCTCGACATGGCCTACGTCTACCTGCTCAGGCAGTGTGGACGTCTGCCGATCGACATCACCCTCCCGGAGGTGCCGTCCATCCAGGACCGCATCGACTCCGTGTCGGGAGCAGCGGAACTCGCGGAACTCGAACCGATGCCCGGCCTCCAGCAGCGCGCGCTCTACGACGCCTGCTGCATGTGGCTCGCGGCAGCCGATTCCTATCTCCGCCTGCGCGGCGACTACACCCCCTGGAGGGTGAGCGCTGTCACGGCGTCCATCACGAAGTGCCGTGAGGACGTGGATGTCGTAGCCGCCTGGCTCGACAGCCAGCAGGAGTAGACGCCTCTGCCCCCCGGCAGCCAGCCGGGGGGCGCCACACTCTCTGAGCTGCGCAACTACGACCGGCAGGGGCCGGGTGTGCGGGTCCATGGGGCCCGCGGCGCCCCTCGCAGCGCCCCTGCCGGTCAACCATCCCGCTCAACTGGCGGGCCTCCATTCTATGCGACGCTCATCAGCGCCACCCCCAATTAAGAATGTTGACAACCGGTTATCTGTACCCTTAAGCTGGGCCTGTCAACACTTCGACACCGGCGCACGAGGGGGTATGTATGACTGGCTACAAGGACGTCACCGACGGCAATGCCGTACCGCACGCGATCGGCCTGGCCGTCGGGAAGATCACGCAGCGGGGCCCGTGGCACGACCCGGACGTCGTGACCCAACGGCTAACCATGCTCGGGCCGGCCGTTCGCGCCACGGTGGTATACGGCCAGGCGCGTCAAGCTGGGATGTCCATCAGCGCGGCCACGGACAAGGTCGTTGACGACCTCGTTCGGTACTACGCCCAGCGGTGGTACAGCTGACGCCCGAGGTACCCCTGCCCCTCCACGGCTCTGCGTCTCCCTGGCACCGGGCGGCGCAGAGCCGAGATCGCAGCGATGCCGCGATGCCCGCAGCAGTCCTGGTGCGCGCGATGGGTCTGGAATGCTGACTCTTTCCTGGTGGGCCCATGGAGCGGTCTCGTCATCCAGCGGGCTCAGGTGTGGCACATTTAGAATGTTGACAACCGGTTATCTGCACGCTTAAAATGGTATGAACGCAGCGCCACCAGACCGGGTTCCATCCCTCTGTTTCGTTAGCTGCCACACGCAGCGGCCCCCAACCAGCGACCCTAACCGCTGGCCAGGGGCCTGAAACCCGCCTACCTCAACAGCACTGAGGAGCGAGTCATGGCCAACACTACGGCCACCACCGACGAGAGCAACAACCCCATCCACCTCGCCACCGACACGGTCGAGGGCCACGTGGTCACCGCCTGCGGCAAGTGGGCCGCGAAGACCCCCGTGCCCCGATCCACGACCTTCCGCACGGCCGTCACCTGCGTCGAGTGCGCGGAGTGGGACCAGGCGTGGGCGTACGCCGTGAGCAGCCGATGAGCAGGGACAACGCCTCGCGGCTCACGGCGATGAAGAAGCGCTCCAAGGGAGCCATCCGCACGGTGGCCACCAGCGATGCCGGCCGCGCCGCCTGCGCGGACGACCTCGCCCTCTTCGACCGAGTCGCGAACAACGATGGCAAGGTCGACCCCCGGGACCAGGGAGAGGCGGCCTCCATCTGCGACGGCTGCCCGGTAAACGCCGGCTGCGGCTTCCGCGTCGCACACCCCGGCCCCGGGCGGGGTGAGAGGTGATGCCGATCCCGTTCCGGCGCACGCCCAACGGCCGCCGCGCCCGCAGGCAGGCCGACGCCAGCGCCCGGCGCAGTTCCAGGGCCAGGCGCCACATCCCCAGCGACTCCGAGACCGGCGGAGGCGAAGCCTTCGCCGACCGCAACGCCCGATCCATCACCCGGTGGTTTCGCTCGTGACCGCCGCCGTCCGTGTCCGGTCCGCCGTCGCTTCCGCGCGGCGGGCTGGGCGCTCCACCCTCCAGAACACTCTGGCCGAGGAAGCCGTCCATGTCTGACCTGACCACGTTGACCAACCGGCTGGACCCCACCGCCGTCACGGTGGCCGCTTTGGTCTGCGGCACGCTGCTGACCCTGGCGCTGATCTGGTCCGTCTCGCTCGTGGTGCGGCAGGTCACTCGACGCCGCACTCGCCGCGCGGGACAGCTCGACGCCATGACCCCCGAGCAGATAGACGAGCTGCGGACCCGGGAAGACCGGCGCCGCGCGGACATGACGACCTACGCCGCCGCCGTCATCGCCTCCGGGCTGTCGCTGGTGGGCATGTGGCCCGTTGTCGGTGTCGCGGTTGCCGAGTCCGGCCTGCCGCAGGTACTCCACACCCCGGCCGCCGTCGCGCTGCTCGGATTCCTGGAGGCCGCGGTGCTGGCCTCCGGCCGCCGCGCCCGAGCCAACGTCCGTGTCACCGGCTCGACCGGCGTGGACGGTGCCGCGCTGTGGATCATCGTCGCCTTCTCCGCAGTCGTCGCAACCACCCAGGCCCAGAGCCTGACCGGCGCCCTGGTCAAGGCCGGTGCCCCGGTCGTCGCGGCCTGGATGTGGGAGCGGGGACTCGCCCCCGAGCGCCGCGCCTACCGGGGCGAGAAGCCCGCCGTCCACTGGCGGCTGGGCCTGCGCCGCGTCGCCGTCGCGCTGCGCCTGGCCGATCCGGAGGAAGCTGACTTGGCAGTGCTCGCCCGCGCCCGCCGCCTCGGTCAGGTCGCGAGCCACATCGTGCGCGCCAAGCGCCGCCGCCGACCGGCACGCCGCTGGTCCCTCCTGCGTGCCGAACGCGGCCTCATCCGCTCCGCCGCACGCGGCGACTTCACCCGCGAAGGCGGTGCCCTGACCTTGATGGATCACATCGGCCTGCGCGCCGCCGCTCCCCATCTTGTGGAGACCAACGCCCCTGTCCCGCGCGACCTGTTCGGCCTGACCGGCGGGCCCGCCCTAGCTGAGGTGCCCTCATCCACCGAACCGGCCGTGCACGCGGAGCCGACGGCCACCGGCGACGCGCCGGAGAGCCCGGAGCTCCCGGAGAAGCCAGCGGAGAACGACGCGGAGAACGGGGAGAACGGGGAGAACGGCCTGGAGAATCCGGAAGAGTCCCCGGAGAACGGCGGAGACACCTCGGAGAACGCCGAGAAGCCCAAGCTGACGATCTTCCGGTTCACCAACGGGCGCGAGGCCTACACCTCGGCCGAACTGGACACCGCCCGGCGGCTCTTCGCCGAGTACGCGGAGAGGTCCGGCACCCGGCCTCCCGTCAACGTCGTGGCCAAGGCCATCAACCGCCGCTGGGAGCGGGCCAAACGGGTTCACGACGCCGTGATCGCCGAGCTCTCCCAGAGCGCCACATGAATCGAAAATTCGATCGAATGTGGAGCGGTCCCGGTAGTAGGTTGGCAGCCGCGCCGGGACCGCTCCCTCCCAAAGGAGCAGTCTCATCATGACCGTCACGTTCCTGCCCCACCAGCAGGCCCCGGCATCACTCCCCGCTTCGCCCGAACCGGAACACCACAGCGACCCGAGCCTCTCCCCGCTGCCGCCGGAGTTCGGGCCCATCGACGTGCACTCGTCGATGCCCGGCTGGGACGAGGCCGCCGTCCGCGACGAGCTGCTGCGGCTCCTGGGCATCCGGATCGCCCCCGAACCCGGAGGCGGGTGGTGACCATGACCGCCGATCAGCACACACCACCACACAGCCCAACATCGTCAGAAGAGACTCCGACCACCCCTCAGGCTCCACAGCCGCCTCCCCAGCCGGACTACGAGCCGGACATCCACAAGCGCACGCGCACGCTGCGTGGCGACTGGTGGCGTATGCGCAATCCCGTCCCGGAGACCGCCGGGGAGGCGGCGGAGCCGACACCGTACGCCTCGCCGGCTGCGCCGGAGAAGTCGAGCACCCCCACTCCGCCGGAGTCGGCGCCCGGCTGGTGGGGGGAGGTGTACGACGACGCTCTCGGAGACACCTTCACCGCTACGCCCGAGCCCCCGGCGACAGAACAACAGACGGATGAGGCGCCGCGGCAACCGGACACGACCGAAGACCCACCGGCGGAGAAGACACCGCCCGGAGACGGCGAACACAGGCCACGGCTGGGTCGCGTGCTCTCCGGCACCGCGCCCCATCGGCGATGGCACGGCCCCACCCAGGACGCCCTGTTCGACTGGTGGGGTCGCCGCGACCGACGTCAGCGGTTCGTGCTTCTCAACGGAACGGCCGCCGCCACCGGCGCCTACTCCCACGGGGCCTTCACCGGACAGTGGGACGTCGGTCTGCCGCAGACCGTTCTGGCCTGGATGCACGACGCCGCCGCCTCCAGCGACGAGCCGGCCACACCCCTGATCCTCGGCGGCTTGGTCGCCCTCACCGCCGCCGTCGTCGGCGGGATCGTCAGCGCCACCCTCAGCCGCTGGGTTGCTCAACTGCCGCGGTTGTGCGCCGCCTTGCACTGGGCTCTGGTCCGCGTCCCCGTCGCCTCTGCCGTCACCGCCATCCTTCTCTACGAAGCGTGAGGACCACCGTCATGCCGCACACTGTCACCCCCCTCGCCGCCGAAGGAGACCTCACCGAAGCTGTGGGCGCCATCTCCGCCTCCGGCATCGCCCTGATCCTGGTCATCACCCTGATCTACGGCGTCATCGGAAAGGGGAGGCGAAGGCTCGCCTCGGGCCCGGCACAGGCCATCGGGATCTTCGCCGAGCTCGCGTTCCTGCGCGCCAACTCCTTCTGGCGGGACATCGGCGAAGCCATCCAGTCGATACCCACCGGCATCTCCACCAACGCCGAACTCGGCAACCCCGGTATGGCCACCGTCTGCGCCGTACTGATCGTCCTGTCCCTCTTCGCACGTCTGGTGCCCGCCTCCGGTGCCCTCATCGGACTGCTCATGGGCGCCGCCTTCGAAGCATCGGACGGAAGCATCTGGCAGGCCATCGTCAGCATCTTCTCCGTGCCCTTCGGCCTCCTCGGAGCCTGACCGTGAGCCTGTGGGAAGAGATCAACATCTTCCGCGGGGCGAGCGAAGTCCCGCCCATGCTGGTGCGCTCCACCCGCGTCATGGCCGTGGTCGTCGCGGCCGTGGCGCGGGGGGAGAAGGTGCGCGCCGCTGTGGCGGAACGTGCCCCCGCCATGCCTTCCCACAGGCCCACGAAGGCGGCGGCGAAGAACGCCGGCACAGAGACGAAGACGCCCACGAAGAGGGGAGCGGGAGCCGGAGAACTCACCGCGAGACTGCTGCTCCTGGTGGTGCTTCCCGGATACGTGCTGATCTACCTCACCGGCGAACGGCCCTGGCTGTGGTACGTCTACGGCGGCGCCTGGCTATTCGGCTGCTTCATGATCGCCGCCATACGCGGTGACGGACCCTCCGAGGTGCCGGCGGAGAAGTCCGCCAGGCGTCGGCCGCAGGCGGAGAAGGCCTCGACGGCGCCGGTGAAGGAGGGGGCGGACACTTCCGAAGAGCACGCCACCGAAAACGATCATGAAATGGCGGAATCGGGGGAGGGGTACCAGGAAGCCGAGCACGACGCCCCGGCGGCCGGTGAGCGAGAGCGGCGTATCAGGATCATCCAGGACCGCGTCGAGGAGCTCGTGGCCGCCGCCGTGCACGAGGGTAAGAAGGGCGCACGCACACTGGACATCCTGGCCGCATTCCAGGCTCGAGGCGGCCTCCACGGTTGGGAGGAAAAGCCGTTCCGAGAGCTGCTGCGCAGCATCGGAATCCCCATCCGCGACCAAATGTATTTCAAGATCAACGGAGAAAAGACAAACCACCCCGGCGTGCATGTAGAAGACCTGACCGAACACCTCGGTCGCGCACCACTCCTGCCCGCGCATCTCGTGCCCGACCTCACCCCCGTACAGGCTGTAGAACCCACCTCCTCGCCGGCCCCCCTCCCGGTCCAGAACGCCCCCCCGCGTGGGGAGTGAGAGGGAGCAACCTAACGGCGCCGTCCCGCGGACCTCGCATGGGCCGCTCCCCTCCCCCGTCCCATCCACCCCCGTAGCCCTACCTTCTACCTCTCCACTACCACGCTTACCAGGACAATCCAGGCGTCGTGTGTCCGGCTGTCACCCCTCCCCGCTACCGTCAGAACACGGCGGCACACACCAGGAGGAGAAGCCGATGGCCTGGCGCTACGAGTGCGGCGACTGCGACAGGCGCACCACATGGATGGGGCGCGCTGACGTGGAAGACGTCCGCCACCAGCACCACGACACAGCCCACAGAGGGAAAGCCCCCGCGAAGGAGCGCTTCACCTCCAACGCGGAACGGGTCGCGGACAACCCTCGCCAGCTCGTATTCGTGCTCGTGATTGGAATCCTGGCAGCAGTGGTCTGGGTGTTCGACTCCATCACCTGAAACGACGAGGAGACATGCACACCTCCGCCGAACCTCCCCGCACCGCACGGACGACCCGTGAGTGCGAGCCGCGCGCCCGTACCCTCCGCCTGATCCGCCCCGAACTCTCCGATGCCGCCGACCCGTCTCTGGCCCACCTGAAGGTCGCCGAGGAGGTGACCGGCCAGTGGCCGCAGCCTCTTGGAGCCTGGGCGTCGTCGAGTTGAACGACGGCGACCGCTGGGCTACCGCTGTCATGCAGCCCGACGACGAAGCCCAGCACGGCGAACTCGCTGTCCGGTTCAAGGTCGCCGGACTCAAGCGCAGCAGCGCCCGAGAGTGGCACGCCGGTCTGTGGCCTCCCACCCGATGCACCATCACCGTCGTGAATGGCCACCTGATACAGATGCACACCGGACGCTCCCGGGTGCTGTGCGACCCTCAGCCGGTCTCCCAGGGCTGGCAGCAGGCAGCCGCACGCTGCCGCGTCGTCCTCGCCCTGGCACCGCCGGGCACCTGGTCGCCTGACATGCCGACGGCCGAACTGGGCACCACAGCGGACCGAGGCCGTCTGCTGGACACGGCGGCCGAGGGCCGGACGCTGCTCGTCGGCCTCGCCGAGGTCCGCAACACATGGGAGCCGTACGGGAGGCGATGGTGACGTCCGCCGCTCCCGACCCGTCGGCCAGATCAGCCAGGCACCCGGGCCCCACCTCGCGGCGCCTCGGCCGTCACGCCTGTTCTCCGCGCACCGGAAAACCCGGAGGAGCGGGGGAGACTTCACGACGGGACCAGCGGGACGTCACCCGGCCGCGGACGTCGATTGGCAGCAGACGAGCAACGTGCTCGACGCGAGTTCCCTCTCCGCGTTCCGCAAGGATCTGCTCGCCGCACGCCCGCTCCCTGGGTTGGCCCGAGAGCTCGCGGAGAGGACTCGGCTTCCGGAGAACTGTCGGAGAACCGCTTCCCGGAGACCGCCGGAGAGCTTCTCCGCCCCACCGGTCAATCAGCGGCGTGGACCTTCCCGACTGGGCCTCTCGGAACAAGCCATGTGGTAGTCCCACCTCAGCCGGACAACTACACATCCACCCTTTGAGGGCACGCTATGTGACTAGACTGCGGGCTCGTGATCCCTGATTCCAGCTCCGAGTCCGCCCAAGCTGCTGCGCTGCGCGGCAAGATGGTTGACGAGGTCCTTGAGTGGCGTGCCCTGCTGAAGCTGTCTCTGTCGAGCCAGGTCGAGTCCGTGCTCCGCGCCGTGCCCCGACATGTGTTCCTCCCTGGACTGCCTCTTGAGGAGGCATACGCGCAAGATGCCCCAGTCATGAAACGGGATGAACGTGACACCATCATCAGCTCGGTCTCTGCGCCGAAGATCATCGCGTTCATGCTCGACCAGCTCCGTGTAGAGCCTGGCCACCGGGTGCTGGAGATCGGCAGCGGAGGTTACAACGCGGCACTCCTGAAGGAATTGGTCGGCCCGGACGGCAAGGTCACCACACTCGACATCGACCAGGACGTCGTCGACCGGGCCCGCAAGGGGCTCACCGCGGCTGGCTACGACGACGTGAACGTCGTCTGCGGCGATGGAGAGTTCGGTGCCGAGGACTTCGCGCCATTCGACCGGATCATCGTCACCGTCCAAACCTGGGACGTCCCCCCGGCCTGGGTGGAGCAGCTCGTCGAAGGCGGCCGGCTCGTCGCTCCCTTCCGGATCATGCGAGGACAAACCCGATCTGTGGCGTTCGAGCGCGACGGTGACCATCTGGTGAGCCGGGGGTACGAGCTCTGCGGCTGCGTGCCCATGCAGGGCGCAGGGGAGAACCGGGAACTGCTGATCCCTCTCCACGGTGAGGAGGTCGGCCTGCGGGTGGACGACGGTCAGCAGGTCAACGCCGAATTGCTGCGCCAGGCGTTCGCCCAGCCGAAGGTCGAGGCGTGGTCGGGAGTGACCGTTCCCCGCATGACACCGTTCGATGACCTCTTCCTGTGGCTGGCCTTCGCCGCGCCGAACTTCTGCCAGCTCGCGTCATCGGACGCGGCCATCGACAAGGGCCTGATTCCCCGCTCCCACCGGGCTCCGACGATCTACAACGAGGAGAGCTTCGGCTACCTCATGCTGCGGCGCATCAACCCAGAGGACGGCCTGTCGGAGTTCGGCGTGCACGCCCACGGCCCGAGCGCCGAGAAGATCGCCGAGGAGTACGTCACGCAGATCCGCGCCTGGGACGACCGCCGCTCCGGCCCTGGACCGCGCTTCGAGGTCCACCCGGCCGGCACGCCAGATGACCAGCTCACCCAAGGACGTGTCGTGGAGAAGCGGCACACGCGGGTCACCATCTCCTGGCCTTCGGTCGCGAGCACGGTCGAGAATTAAGGTCGCCAACACTCCAAGGGAACAGAAGACCATCGTGATGGAGGACAATGAATCCCGTGCGTCAGCACTGCGCGAGAGACTGATCGGCGAGCTACGCCAGTGTGAGGACATCCGCACCGGCCGGATTGCGACAGCCTTCGCCGCGGTGCCGCGGCACTGCTTCATTCCCGAGGTGCCGTTGGAGGAGGCGTACGTCAACGACGCGGTGACGACTAAGCGGAATGAGCGCGGCAAGGCCATCAGCTCCGTCTCCGCGCCCTGGGTGCAGGCCAGGATGCTGGAGCTGTCTGGGCTGGGGCCTGGAATGCGGGCGTTGGAGATCGGGTCCGGCGGCTGCAATGCCGCCCTGATCGCCGAAGTCGTCGGTGAACACGGCGAGGTCGTCAGTGTTGATATCGACCAGGAGGTCACCGACCGCGCGACGAAGCTGCTGGCAGAGACCGGCTACAACGAGCGGGTGCGGGTGCTGTGTGGGGACGGCACCTACGGAGCTGGCGAGGTCGCCCCGGAGGAAGGCTTCGATGCGATCATCGTCACCGCCCAGGCGCCCGATCTGCCCCCTGCATGGTTTGATCAACTCGCCGAGAGGGGACGGCTGGTGGTCCCGCTCAGCTTGCGAGGTACCTACTACGTGTGGGCCTTCGAGCACGAGGGTGGACATCTGCGTAGTCGTGGGCGGACGTCGTGCGGCTTCGTCGGTATGCAGGGAGACAACCGCCACGGCGGGCGCACTATCGATCTGAGCGGTGAGGACTTGCGGCTGGGCCTTGATGAGGACCAGCAGGCCGACGCCGAGGCGCTGCGCTCCGCTGTTGCCTCCTCCCCGCAGTACACCGTGTGGACGGAGGCGATCTTGCGTGGCAACGAAGGCGTGCTGCCCTCCCTCGACTTGTGGCTGATCGGCACCCTCGATCCCAGCGCGCGGTCGCTCTACGCCAGCACCAAGGCTGTGCACCACGGCCTGTCCGGCTGGAACGTCGCCACCATCGCGACCTGGGAGGGTGCCACCCTGGCGTACATCACCATCCGCCCGGACCCGACAAGCGGCGGCTCCGAACTCGGCGTGCACGCCTACGGCCCCGACCGCGAAGTGCTCGCCGCACGGCTCGCAGACCGCATTCGCGCCTGGGACGCCGGAGGGCACCGGGGTTCGGTGGAGCCGACCGTCCGCGCCTACCCGATCAGCACCCCTGGCGATCAGATCCCACGAGGTCAGATCGTCACCAGGCGCTACTCCCGGTTTGTCATCTCGCTATAGCGCGAGGCTCTGAGGGAAGAGACCGACAGTGCTTCCAGGTTAGTGAGCCTTCTGGTACGCCTCGCGGACGTCGGAAGGTACTCGGCCGCGGTCGCTCACCTGGTAGCCGTGCTCTTTGGCCCACTCGCGGATCTTGGATGAGTCTTCGACCGGCGTCACCTGACGAGCGCCGCCGGCAGCTCGCCGGCCGCGTCCCAGCTTCCGTCCGTTCTCCATGAAAGGCCCGAGCACTTCCAAGAGCCGGTCGAAGGATTCGGGTGCCAGATCGACCTCGTACTGAACCCCGTCAACGGAGAAGCTGTGTGTGCGAGCCTCGTCCGACTCCTTGCCGGTGAGGTCGTCCGTGTAGATGATTACGGTCTTTCGTGCCATGAGGGAAGGGTACAGCAGCTCGGACGACCTGAATTCAGTCTCTGAAGATGAGCTGCCTGGCTGTCGCCGCCATGCGCCCCTGCACGGCGGAGGGCAGACCTATGCGGTTCCAGTGGAAGATCACGTGATGGGCTAGCACGGCGCGTAGACCTCGGGTGAGAACGCCGGAACGTGAGAGTTTGTCGAGGGTTTTTCCCGCGTACTCGAAGGCGGCTATCCACTCGCCGGCGAATTCCAATGAACCGCCGTTGACCAAAGTGCTTGTGGAGCTGGTATCGACGGTCATGAGCTTCTTCAACGCGCCTGTGATCGAAGGCAGCGGCTTCGGTGGGGAGCCATCACCATGGGGGCGGACGCCGACCACGCGGTCCCATACGTCGCCGCGTTCGAACCACTCCAGACCTGCGCTCCTCAGCAAGGCGCTGCACAGGAGTACGGACAGCTCACGGCGCTTGTCGTCGTGATCGCTGGTGTCTCGTCCCAGGTGGTCAAGGATGTTGCGGCTGTCCTGATGGAACAGTTCATGTGCGGTGGCGATGCCTTGAGGGCCGCCGAAGGCGTACGTCTCGGGTTCATAGATGGTGGAGATCCAGCTTTTCAGGGCGGCGTGCCGCTGCATTTCTGCCAGCAGGTTCTCTACGTGGAGGTCCGCCTCGTTGGCGGAGGAGCTGTCTGCGGGGCGGTAACGGAGGCGGAGCTGCTTGCCCTTGCGGATGAAGAACCAGCTGTTGATAGGCCCGGGCGTCTCCGCGGCCTTCATCCCCGGGCCCAGACGCGCGACTGCTGTCGGCTCGACATGGTGGTGTTCGGCGAAGGTCAGAATCCGTTGCTGCCAGGAGTTGCGCTGGTCGTTGGGCTCGCTCATGTCGGGCTCGTCCCTTCGGATGCGTCAGGTGAGGAGGAGGAAGGCGTCCCAGCCGGAGGCCGGCGCCGTGCCGGTGGCGGCGGTGTGGAGTGCGAGGGCCAGGCCGGCGTCTCCGGTGAGTAGGCCCAAGCTCTCGCTCGGCGCCTGGTGGTGATCGAGGAGGAGGTGGAGCAGGCGCGGGAGGTGGGCGGCGAGAGTGGGGGTGGTCGTGTCCGCGGCGGCGCGCCAGACGGTCTGGAACAGGCCGGCCGTGCCGTGGCAGAGGCTGCGGTCCGTGATGTGGGCGAGCTGGTCCGGGTCGGACAAGCAGCCGAGGAGAGCATCTTCGGCCATCCGCTGACGGGCGAGGTCCCCGGTGGCGATGCCCGCGAGTTGCTGTGCGCGAGCGAGGCCAGGGGTGCCATAGCACCAGGAAGGCCGCCAGGGGCCCGGCTGCGCAGGCTTCTGATTGCGCACCTCGTCTCGAGTGATTGTCTCCGGCCACCACGGGCCGAAGGGGTGATCTTGGCGCCAGGTGTCCAGCCAGGTGCAGATGCGTCCGATGGCGCCGGCGTGGTCCTCAACGACGAGGCCGCTTCGCAGGGCGAGGGACAGGAGCGCCAGAGGACCGGTGATGCCGTGGGCGATGCCGAAGTTCCCGTGGCCGCCGGGGAACACAGGTAACGGCCGGCCGGTAGGGGCGAGGTCAGTCCACCAGCCGGGCAGGTCTTCGCGGTCGGTGGCGAGCGGTTCGGTGAGTCGGACGAGGTACGCCAAGACCTCCCGCGTGAGATCGTGGTGCGGGTCGGTGCGCAGGAGATAGACGCCGATGCCGGTCAGCCCGTAGAAGGTGTCGAACTCCCGGAACGCGGGCTGGTCGCCTCGGTCGATTCGGGCGTGGGCCTGGGCGAGGCGGCGGCGCGCGAGGGCTTCGACGCTGGCGTGCAGTGCGGCGTGGGCCTTGGCGTATCTGCCGGATTCGGCTGCTGCGTGGATCGCGAAGGCGAGGGCGGGGGCGCCGAATAGCAGGCCGGCGTTGGGACCGGTGTTGAGCGGGGCGCGCACGGCGGTTGCAAGCCAGGCGTGTGCCGTGTCCCACCTGCCGAGGCCGGCGCGGGCGCGTTCGATGTGCAGCAGGGCGACTCCGGCGGCGCCCTTGGAGAGAGACTGCGGACGCCCTTGTTCTGCCGGGTCTGGGGTGCGGCGCGGTGGAGTGGTCAGTCGGTCGGCGATGGTGTCAGCTGCGGCCTGGGCGCGCTGTTGGTGCCACTCGGTCACTGGTTCCGCCTTGCCGTGCGGGCGGTCCGGGAGAGGGACGCGGAGCGGGCCAGTCGGTAGCAGAGGCGTTCGGCGTCTTCGTCGCTTCCGTTCATGCGGAGGTGGTGAAGGTGGAGCAGGGAAGCGAGCACGGTGTCGGGATCGGCGTCGCCGGTGTCGGAGAGCCGGTCGCGGTAGGTGGCGAGTGCCCGTCGTCGGCATGTCCACGCCCCGGTGATCTCGTCGCCGCCTGGGGCGTCTCGGAGGGATGCCCATTCGTTGGCGGGGTCGGCCAGCCGCACGGCCGTGTCGTGAAGGTGACGGGCGGGCGCCGGGACAGGGTCGTTGGCGACGTTGGTGAGCAGCCAGCGCGTTCCGCTATGGACGCTTCCGGTGAAGCTGACCGCCATGTCGACGAAGCTGGCTGCGGTGAGGGCGTAGGGGTGGGTGCCGGCGGTGGCTGAGGCGTGGGTGAGCTGGGCTGTGGCTGCGATCGAGTCGGCGGCGAACACGTCCTCGGCGGCGGCCATCGTCGCGCCATGTCCGTAGCGGCCGGTTTCCGGACGATAGGTGTCCACCTGCATGTCACGGAGCAGCCCGAGCCGTCGCAGGTCGGCTGCCCAGGCACCGATCCGCTGAAGTGCCGGGCCGTACGCCTCGGGGTGGGGCAGGCGGAAGCACAGTCTTATGTGGTGTTCAGGGACGTGGTACCGCAAGTACCACCACTGGCGGATCTCGTCGCAGTCGGAAACCAGGCCGGGCACGTGGCTGGTGAGGATGTCGCCCTGCCGGTCCGGGTGACCGTAGAGCTTCACGAACAGCCACTCCGAGGTTCCCGGCAGACGCCCGTGCTCTCGGTCGGCGGTGATGGACGCGGTCAGGCGCGGGGGTGGCCAGGCCCGGGGCGCGGTGGCCGCCAGGGGAACGACGATCTCGTGTGCGCGCCCGTCGAACCACCCGTACGCCTCCGGGGCGGGCGCCTCGGTCAACGTGGCGTGCCCCTTGCTGTCCAGGTGGGATCGCAGCAGGAACAGGTGGGCGGACTCATTCAGGTTGAGGAGGATGCGGCGGTCATCCTCACCGAGGTACACGCTGCCGGGGAAGTGGAGCCGCTGCTTCGAGGCGGTGAACTCGTCCACCCACTCCGCCCACGTCGCCGTCCGCCCTGGTAGGTCAGTGCTGGTCAGCCGCCACCGCGCAGGAGAGAGCACCGTGCGGCCGTACCGGACGCGCGGCAGGAACGGAAGCCGGCTTGCGGCTCCCCAGGAGAACGGCGCCAGGGCAGCGACCCGTGCCTTGGGGATTTCGCACAGGAACCGAAGAAGCGGATGCGCGGCGCGTGGGAACTCCACGGCGCTGAAGACGATGGGCTCGATCGTTCGCCGACGGGACAGCGACACCAAGTAGAGCCGTTGGTCATCACCGCCCACCGCCAGATCGTCAAGCGGCACCAGACCGTCGCCGGATTGGTGTTCCGCCAGCGAGATCACGGACGGAAGGACCGCCGTGCTGCGCGTGACGTTCTCCGTCCGGATGAAGAGGGGTGGGCACGAGACCTGCGCCGGCAGAGCACTTCCGTCCACGGTGGGGAGGCTGGCGTGCATGTCGACCAGCCGGTGCCGGTCGGCGTCGTCGAACAGGTCGAGGAACCGACCGCTCATGGTGCCCGCCGCCCGGGACACGCTGGCGACGACGAGCCGGAACTCTCCGCGGTCCAACGCCTCCGCGGTCCGAGCATGGACGTGGAAGGACAACTCGGCATGGGGTGTCCACTGAGCGTGCGCGATCTCCGGGCCGGCCAGGATGGATATCGCCTCGTCATCGAGGACGGCTTCGCCGCCGCCCTCCGTCGCGGCCCGCTGCGCCAGCGCCAGGAGGTGAACCTCCCGATCGGGCAAGCCCTGGGCGGGCGGGTGGTTGAGCGTGTCTCGGTAGCCGGCGGGGAAGCCCAGCCCGGTGTCCGGGTTCACGATCTCGCGGACCGGCACCAGCGCACCGCTTCCGTACCGGTCAAGGAAACGACGGTGGTAGTCCTTCCAGCCGGGGAATCCCGACGGATACGGAGTCAGGCGGGCCAGGGCCGAAGCTGCCCGCTCGGCTTCGCGCGCGACGAGCTCCGGCAGGATCAGCCCGCAGTCGAGTCGAAGATCCACCGCCAACGATCGGGAGACCTCACTAGAACCCGCGGTCAACCTCCGGACGACGGAGGCGCTGAGGCTGCGGCGCTCGTCGGCGGGCGCGGCGTTGTGCTGGGACAGCTCCCCGCGGACCTCGCGCAACTCGCGCATTACCACGGCACCGATCGAGTCGGCGTCGGCCAGGGTGAGCTGTTCGACGAGGTGGCCCAACGGGTCGGTGACGGTCATGGGAGCGCGCAGGCTGGTGAGCAGGATGCGCTGGGCCACCAGCTCGGCGAGCATCCGGTCCACGACCCCCGGCGAGGCCCGGGGGAAGTCGGCGGCCAGCTTGTCTGCCAGATCGCCGAACAGGACCGGCGCCCCCGCTTCCCGCATGGCCGCTGCCACCGCCCTGGTGTAGCGCACCGACACTTCGCCAGTCGACCGTCGGGAGGCATCAGAGGCCTGTTGCTGGAAGGGGAGCACCAATCGGCTGCCCCGCACGAAGCACAGGTTGCTCGCCATGACCGGGACACGGCGTAGCAGCTCAGAGCACTGTTCCAAGCGCCTGATCGTGTTCTCCAGCCAGACGGCATCCACGCGCGCCACGGCGCTGTGATTCTCTCCCCATCGCACCCGTGGAGACGCAGCGAACCGGACCGGGGTCACTCCGGCGAACAGTCCGAAGGGCGTCGCCCGGCTCGTCATCCGCAGCAGATAGCGGACCACGGAGACCACGACGCGGCGCACCTGGCGTGGCTGCTGAAGGGCCCCCTCGCACAGAACACTCACGCGACGAGTCAGGACCGGGCTCGCTGCCTCGATGGCTTCCGCGACTGGGGTCAGCGACCATATTCGCTGGAGCCAGCAACGCCACCGTTCCGCGTCCGCGCTGGTGTTGCCGTTCAGGTCTGGCCAGGGTGGCAGTTCGAGGTGGCGTGTGTGGGTGGCGGCCCGAGCGTGGGCCGCATCAACAAATTCGTACAACCGCAACGCTCTCCCAGGGTTCGCACGTAACGGAGGACCCGACGCCGAAACCGGGGGAGAGGGGTATTTCGACGCCGGGTCTGGTTAACCGATTGTCGTCGTCTTAGCCGGCGCTCGGGCAGGTGGTACCGGCGCTGTCTTGGGGCCCGCCGCAGTTGTCATCTGTGTCGGGATTCTTTTCTTCTTCATCCGGCTCGGATGCGATGAAGCTGACATCAAGGTCGAATTCCACGTCATCCGTTATCAGAGCGTCCATTCATTTCCTCCTGTGGGAAGGGATATGGTGGAACCTGTCCTGAGGGTGGGGTGTTGTTGTCCGTCAGGGCCAGGAGATTGTGACCCGCGTGTGTCGTTTATTGACGACACGTCCCTGGGTGAGGTGGTCATCTGGCGTGTCAGCCGGATAGACCTCGAAGCGTGCTCCAGGCCCCTGGCGGTGATCACGGTCCCAGACGCGGAGATGTTCGGCGAATCGGTTCGCGACCTCTTCGGCATCCGGGCCGTGGGCATATACGCCGAACTCGAACGTGGTTTGCTTCTCATCAACCGCTCGGGGAAAGGCGCGATAGGCGAAGCTGCCGCCCTGAACCAATGCCGGAGTAGCGACGCGCCAGGACGGATGAACCAGCCCCTGCGCGATCGCTTCCTGTGTCGCCTTAAGGATGCAGAACTCGTCCTCGACGGTAGCCAACCATAGGTCCTGTTCATCCATGAGTTCGCCTCGGCGGGCCGTCACCCCGGACCAGGCTTCCACCCTCGGCTGCTTGAGCGCGGCACGAAGGCTCTCGGCGTCAAAATCGTGCTTCCGGTCCACCCGAAGGTACACGTCTTTCTCCTGAAGGCGGACAACCTTCAGTCCGCGTGCCCCGGCACCCTGCATCGGCACGAAGCCGCACAGTTCGTAGCTTCCGCTCACCAGACGATCACGTGTGCGTTCGAACGCGATCGATCGGGTCAGGCCGAGAACCCGGAACGGGACGACCAGGCGTCCATCCTCGGCGAGCTGCTCCACCCAGGCCGGGGGGATGTCCCAGGAATCCACGGTGACGATGATCCGGTCGAACGGCGCGTACTCCTTGGCCCCGACCTCACCGTCGGCACACAGTGCCCGCACGTCCGCGTAGCCAGCCGTCGCCAGACATGTACGGGCCCGATTGATCACATCCTGGTCGATGTCGATCGTGGTGACCTCACCGTCCGGACCGACCAGCTCACGCAGCATCGCCGCGTTGTACCCCCCGCTGCCAATCTCCAGCACGCGGTGGCCAGGCTCGATGTCCAGCTGGTGAAGCATCCCGGCCATGATCTTGGGGGCGGTGACTGAGCTGATGACGACACCGTCGTCATCCCGTTTCATGACCGGCGCGTCCTGCGCGTATGCATCCTTCAGTGCCAACCCGGGGAGGAACGCGTGCCGGGGAACCTTCCGCATCACCGCCTCGACGTGACCCGACAGCGACCGGTTAAGCGCGGCACGCGATTCCAGGATCGTGTCAACCATCTGGTTCCGCAGTGCGGCGGCATCGGAGGCGGAGTCTGAAGTCATGGGATGAAGTGTAGTCACGCAGTGTCCTCTCCCCGAGTGAAAACAGTAATGAGGCACGGGAGGTTGGCTGCGCCGGCATGGTTGCGTCGCGCGGACTCAAAGCTCTGCTTGCATGGCTTCCCCGGCGACGAGCGGCCTGCTGGCCGCAGTCTTGAACAGCCGTCCAAAGCCGTTGACGGCCCGTCCACATGCCTGGCGGCTTTGCGCCGTCCGCGCCGTCGCGCTCGGCCAGCTGCGTAGCAGGTCACGACACCTACGCTCGGGTGTTTCGTCCGTGATACCGCGCGGATAATCAGTTGAGGTTAAAAGTACTGCTTAGTAGCCTCCTGCTCGGGTCTATGCCTTGCGCATATGGCCTGGTCGGGAGCGCGTATCGGCAGCCGCCCTCCGAGCCCCCGGCGCCTGGCCCCTCGCCTCCATGAAGGTGGGGGGTCACTTCTTGAATGGGGGCACCACGGCTGTGCCCGGACGGGATGGGGTCGTTTCGCCGCCAGCTGAGGAAAAGCTCAGAAGTCGCCCTTTGTGCCTGAAGCGTTGGCGGCGGCCTCGGCGAGGGCCAGGGCGGCGCCTCAGCGACCGCGCATGTGTGCGTCGTGGTCGGCGTGGGGTCCCAGGCCGACCTCAACGCGGCGTGCGTCCAGCTTGTCGATCTCGGCGATGGGGCGCGGACGCATCCCTGCGCCGTCCCCGTTGTCGAAGTACTGAGTTCCATACAGCTGAGGACGTTCTTGTGCCACGAGGCATCGATCCGTGAGGTAGGCCAGGTGCCAGGCAGAGGCGTCACCGCATGCCACGGCCTCGGCGAGGAGTTCTCGCGCGTGGCATTGGAAGCCTCCATCGGCATCAGCGTGCTGGGCCAGGAGCCAGGCCGCCTCGGCCGCCTCCGCGCCCACCAGGGTGATGCCGGGCCATCCGTGCATGGCGACGACGCGTTTGAGGAAGGCGGTGTTCTCGGCGTCGATGATGCGCAGACGCTCAAGCAACTCGGCAGGCCATGGCCGCGTCCCCGGGAGCAACCCGCGCACCTCCTGGTCCATGTTCCTGCGACGCACCAGTTCCGCAGCGATCTCCGAACCCGAGCTGAGCCCGGAGCCCCCGAACTCGTCAGGCTTCGCCATCACGTCTCCCCATCGTCTATGCCAACGTCCTGACCAGACCCTGCCCGCTCAGCTCAGCCGTTCCTCTTCCCGCGGCTGCCACGCCGGCGTCAGACGGGGAGCCCGAAGACGGGGGAGCTGTGACTTCCTCGGCAACACCGTGGGCGTTCCCCTCCGTCAGGACGCCAAGGCTTCGCCGACATGCCCGCCTGGTCGGGCGGCTGGACGACGCGTCGGCCGCGGTTGATCGCCGGGCACTCCCTGTCTGGCCTGTGCTGCCCACGGACGTCCATCGTGGTGGCGCGCCAAACACTCTTTGCTTTACGCCAGCAAACTAAGCAGGTCAGAGCTGGTCTGCGCGTGAGTGTGGCGTGAGCGTGGCGTGAGCGGACGCCCTTGGATGAACCTCTCCGAGGCTCGCTCTGCTGGATGAACCGAACTGCCTACGGGGCGCGCCCGCGGCTGTATACCCTGGTCAGGGCGCATTTCCGCTGGCAGGCGGGCCAAGCCGCCTTAGCTCAGTCGGCCAGAGCGACGCACTCGTAATGCGTAGGTCAAGGGTTCGATTCCCTTAGGCGGCTCCGGCAGCCCAGGTCAGATAGCGTCTGACCTGGGTTTTCTACTGCTCGGGGCATGACGCGTCATACGGCCGGGGTGCCGTGCAGTGGTTTGTGTGAGCGGAGGGGCCGCGAGTTCTGCTTCTTGGGCTTCTTCGGCCTGTCCTTCTTCTTGTCCTCGGCCTGCCTCGAAGAGATCGCTCACCTTGCCGGGGTGCGGGCAGGAGCCGTCCTCCTGAGTGGAGACCGCCCGCTCGGCCTCCTGCCGCTCGCGGTGGTCCCGCGACGAGCTGGCCGGGGCCGCGGAGTCAGCCCCACAGCGCGTAGTTCCCGGCCAGCATCAGCACGATCACCGCCGCGAATCCGGTCAGGGCGTAGTGCAGTCGCGAGACCCAGCCCCACCAGCGGCGGAAGTAGGCCAGCACCGCGCAGCAGAGCATCGCCGCGGTGGCCGCCCCGGAGACGGCGAGTAGCGTCGGTACGGCGGTCAGCAGCGGTGAGTCGCCCAGGAACACTGTCTCGTTCATTACGTTGGCGTCCGCGACCAGCAGCGCGAAGCAGACCGCCACCCCGCCCAGCAGCAGGCTGTTGGCCCAGGCCAGCAGCCGGGCCGTGCGCGGCCCGGGGCGCGGGTCACGGGAGCGGCGCACGAGCGCGGTGATCGGCCAGCAGATCATGGTGAGCGAGATCAGGATGAGCCCGCCGATGAGCAACCGCATGTGCAGCTTCGGCGATTCGTACCAGGGGACCCTGTCGAAGGCGACCGCGACATCGCTGCTCACTGTGAGCTGACCGTCCTCGAAGGCGATCCTGGCGTCGCCGTCGATCTCCTGGAACACGCCTGGTTCGATCTGCCGCCACCTCTGCTCGGTGACGTCCGGGTCGGCGCTGAGCGGGCCGTTGGTGGTCAGGATGCCGTCGTCGCCGGCCGAGACCTCGATCGAGCCGGTCAGCGCGGAGGCGCGGGTGAAGTCGGAGTGGCTGGTGCGGTTGGAGCGGTAACTGCCCTCGTACTGGCCGACGTCCTCCTGAACGGTCGGCCGGGACGTGCCTTCCGCCTGCCCGCCGTAGACGAAATCGGCGGCCAGCTCCGCGACTTCGTCGGCGGCCAGGGCGGCCTTGCCGCCGTCGCCGTCGCCGTTGTAATTGACGTACACGCCGAGGTCCCTGTCCGGGAACAGCACCATGTTGGAGTGGAAGCCCGGCATGTCGCCGTCCTTGACCAGGTAGCGGTGCTCGCCGTGCCGACGCTCCTCCAGGATGTAGGCCATGCCCGGCAGCCGCTCGTCGTTGCCGTAGTGCCGCTGCTCCAGGAGCTGTACTGACCTGTCACTGAGCACCCGCGTGTCCGTCAGCCGGCTGTCGCCCAGCAGGGCTTGCATCAGCCGGCTCATGTCGGTGACGGTGGAGACGGCGGCGGCCCCCGTCGGGGTCCACGCTCCGTACTGCCCTCTCGTGGTCTCCTGCCCGCCGTCGGACGGCCGGTGCCCGCGGGCGAGCGCGTCCTCCAGCTCCTTCGGGTGCGGCTGCTCGAAGGTCGTACGGGACATGCCGAGCGGTTCGATGATCTCCCGCTGGACGTACTCCTCGAAGGGCTGCCCGGTGATCTGCTCGACCAGGTAACCGGCAAGCGCCACACCGTAGTTGTCGTAGGCCGCGGCCTCGCCGGGCTCGCGCACCCGGTCCGGCTGGTTGTCCGCCAGGCTCTCGCCCAGGTCCCCGGCGTCGCGCGGGTCCTCACTGGCCGTGCCGACGATGCTGAAGTCGAAACCGGCGGTGTGGGTCAGCAGGTTGTGGAGTGTGACCGGTTTGTCTGGATAAGTGTCCTCGATCCGGAAGCTCTCCAGGTACCTGTTCACGTCGGTATGCAGGTCCAGCTTCCCGTCCTCGACGAGTTGCAGCACCGCGACCGCGGTGAAGACCTTGGCGACCGAGCCCATGAAGAACCCCGTACGCTCCGGTTCCACCCGCTGGTTCTCGTGATCCGAGTCCGGCACGCCGTAACCGCGCGCCATCAGCTGCTCGTCAGCGGATACCACGGAAACGGCGGCGCCCGGGATGTCGTACTCGTCCAACTGCTGCCTCAGCAGCCTGTCCAGACGCGCGCCCAACTCGTCCGGATCATCCGGATCGTCCGGATCGGACGGGGCGTTCGGCACCCGCTGCGGCGACGCCTGGTGTTCCGACGTCGCGAAGGCCGGGGTGAGTCCGCTCAGCAGCACCAGGACGAATCCGAGTACCAGGGTCACGGGGGCAAGGACTCGTCGGGCTGTCATCTGTTGGCTCCTTCGGCCGCACTCGGAAAGTTCCGATGACGGCAAGCCAACTGTTCGCGGACCGTACGTGCCATGGCCCTTTGTAGTCTCGGCAGGGTACTTAACTACACCCTGGGAGACGCCACTGAGGTCCAATGAGGAATCCCGCCCCCGTCCGCAGACTGGGATCTGCACAGCGGTAACCGGCCGCCAGTCGAGGGGAACACGGAATGAGCATCGTCAGCGACGAGAAGCAGCGCGGCCCGGGGGGCAGCCGCAAGGACGACCTGCGGCCCTCCAGTGCCTTCCGTGCGATGGGCCGTTCGCTGGCGCTCCTCGCGCTCGCGCCGGTGGAGGTACTGCTCCTCACCATCCTGGTGATCGTGATCTCCCTCCTGAGCGTGGGTGTCGGTGTCTTCCTCGTACCGGCGGTCGTGATCGCCGCACGCGGGGCGATGAACATCCAGCGTCGCTGCGCCCGGGACTGGTCGGGCGTCGAGATCGGTGACCCGTACCTCTCCATCCGGGGCACCGGGCCCGGCGCGAAGAGCTGGCTCCAGCGCACCATGGGCATCCTCAGCGACCCGGCCACCTGGCGCGACCTGCTGTGGATGCTGGTGAACCCGGTGGTGGGCGTGCTGATCCTGGTGCTGCCGCTGGCCGTCTTCGCCTACGGCCTCTTCGGCGTCATCATGCCCTTCCTCTGGGAACCGATCGTGGACGCGGGCGGCAACGACTGGTACCTGCTGGTGCACGTCAACAACCGCGGCACCGCGCTGACCGCCGCCGTGCTGGGCGTCCCCCTCATGCTCATGGGTTACCTGATGGGCCCGGCCATGCTGCGGGTGCACGCACGGTTCGCGCACAGCCTGCTCGGCCCCACCGAGATGGCGCGCAAGGTGCACCACCTCACCGCCACCCGCAGCGACGCCGTGAACACCAGCGCCGCCGAGCTGCGCCGGATCGAGCGGGACCTGCACGACGGCGCGCAGGCCCGGCTGGTCGCGATGGGCATGAACCTGGGCGTCGCCGAGCGGCTGCTCGGCAAGGACCCGGAGGCCGCCCGTACGATCCTGGCCGACACCCGCACCGCCTCCGCGAAGGCACTGAACGAGCTGCGCGACCTGGTCCGGGGCATCCACCCGCCGGTGCTGGCCGACCGCGGCCTGGCCGACGCCGTACGCGCCCTCGGGATGGACAGCCCGCTCCGGGTAGCGGTGAATGCAGAGCTGCCGAGCCGGCCGGAGGCGCCCGTGGAGTCCGCGATGTACTTCGCCATCTCCGAGGCGCTGACCAACGCGGCCAAGCACGGTTCCTCCCGGAACGTCACGGTGGACGTCTGGTACTCCGAGGGCACGCTGCGTGCCCAGGTGACGGACGACGGCACCGGTGGCGCGGACCCCGCGAAGGGCACCGGGCTGCGCGGTTTGGAGCGGCGGCTTGCTACCTTCGATGGCGTTCTGGCCCTCACCAGCCCGGTTGGCGGCCCGACAACACTCACCATGGAGCTGCCTTGCGTGCTGTCCTCGCCGAAGACCAGTTCCTCCTCAGGGACGGCCTGATCCGGATGCTCCGGGCGTACGACTTCGAGATCGTCGCGGCGGTGGACAACGGTCCGGCTCTGCTCCGAGCCCTCGTCGACGAGCGCCCCGACGTGGCCGTGGTGGACGTACGCCTTCCCCCGACGTTCACCGACGAGGGCCTTCAGGCCGCGTTGCAGGCCCGCCGTGAGCTGTCCGGACTGCCGGTGCTGGTGCTGTCGCAGTACGTGGAGCAGCTGTACGCCAAGGAGCTGCTGGCCGATGGGAACGGCGGCATCGGCTACCTGCTCAAGGACCGGGTGTTCGACCCGGACGAGTTCATAGACGCCGTGCACCGCGTCGCGCGCGGCGGCACCGCGATGGACCCGGAGGTCATCTCGCGGCTGTTCAGCGGCGGCAGTACGGCGCGGGAGGGCTCCATCACCCGGCTGACCGCCCGGGAGCTGGAGGTGCTCGGGGTGATGGCCGAGGGCCGCTCCAACGCCGCGATCGCGAAGCGGCTGGTGATCACCGAACGGGCGGTCATCAAGCACACCTCGAACATCTTCACCAAGCTCGACCTGCCCACCTCGGACGACGACAACCGCCGGGTGCGCGCCGTGCTGACGTACCTCAAGGACTCGGGGGGCACGGTCGAGTAGGCGCGAGGGCCTCTCGACAGCACACTGCCCGTCGGGTACCGGCAGTGCGAACTTCCGTACACCGGGGAGAGTCCGGTCCTGCCGCATCAGATCGGCCGCGATGGCGCGTACGGAGCCACGGCGTACGCCCGGGGGAATCACATCGGGAAGGACCCGCTTCGTCTCGTCCTTGCCGAGAAGGCGCCCGAGCATGCGGGCGCGTCCAGCGTGTGCGCCGCCCTCGCCGATCCGGATGGCGTGCCGGTGCCTCGCACCGGCACGCCATCTCTTCTGCCGCGGCAAGTTGGACCTTGCAGTCGGCGAAGGGACACTGGTCCCGTTCGGCCGGAGTGCGTCTTCCCGGCCGCTGGTTGCGGTCGTGGCCCGAGCGGTGTCCCCGCCGCGCCGGCGGAGCCGCCAAGTGCTACGGACGTTCGCCGTCCTCGTCCACCACGGCGCGTTCCAGAACGGCCATGGTGTGCAGGACCTGGCCGGCCTCGATGGTGTCGGTGGCCTGGGTCGCGACGCTGCGGGAGCCGATGAGCTCCAGCGTGTCCTTGTCGAACATCAGCTCCTCGCGCAGCCCAGGGTTGTAGGAGTCGTAGCGGACGACGGCGATGGCGTCCCGGCCGGCCGCGTCCACTGCGTGGGGAACCACCAGCACATCCGGAATCCGCGCGAGGGCGCCGAAAAGCGCGGCGCCGACGTCGGGCGGCATCAGCGGTGCGCGGAGGAGGTCACCGGCGAGCACGAAGGCGTCCTGGTCGTAGTTCCGTCCCTCGGACTCCACATCCTGGTGGGAGCGCAGCCACTCCAGCATCGCGCCGGGGTCCGTGGGCAGCGTCTGGAGATGGTCGTAGCCGGTGTTCCGCTCGGACCCCATTTCGCCGGCGGGGATGTCCGCGCCGCCGACGGTCAGCCACTCCTCGCGTTCGATCGGCTCCGAGAGCTCGGTTTCGATGTCGTCGCCCACCGGCGCGGTGGCCACCAGGCTGCGGATGTACACGTACTGGTCCTCGCGGATGTCCTCGGCAGCCGGGGTCCCGGCCGCCGCCGCCGCCACCTGGGTCAGCAGCTCGGCGGCGCTGCCCTCGGTGTCCGCGTTCACGTTGGGGGCGAAAGAGTACGTCGCCTCGCCGTTCCTGCCGACCGGCCGTTCGGAATCGTCCGAACTCCACGACATGAGCCCCGCGGTCACGGCGATCGCCAGCGCGCCCGCGGCGGCCGGGACGGCGATCGCCGGGCGCAGCCGCCACCGGCGGCGGGACGGAGTTTCCTCCCGCACGGGGTCCTGCTGGATTTCCTGCATCAGGTGCTCCTTGAGCTGTCGGTGACGGCCCGGCGGGAGCTCCCTCTCGGGGAGAGACGGAAGTGCGTTCATCATTTTCCCTCCTGGGCGGGCCTGACCGCTGGTGCGCGGCTATCTCTCACCTGTCCTGAGCGGTGGCGCGGTTCCAGATTTCGTGCCGCGGCCGCGAGCTTCTTCCGGGCGCGGGACAGCCGGGAACGGACGGTGCCGACGGGGATGCCGAGCGCCTGGGCGGCTGCCGCGTAGTCCAGTTCCGCCCACACGCACAGCGCGAGGACTTCCCGTTCGTTGCGCCGCAGACTGTCGAGGGCGAGCCGGACGACGGCCAGCAGTTCCGCGTCGTCGACCCGGCCCGCCACCTCGTCCGCGAAGTCCCGCACGGCCTCGGCGGGCGGCAGCCGGGTCAGCGCCGCGGCGTGACGCCGGGCGGCGCGGCGGGTGTTGCGGACGGTGTTCGTGGCGATCCCGAGCAGCCAGGGACGCAGCGATCCGCCCTCGGCGTCGACGCGCCTGCGCAGCCGCCAGGCTTCGAGGAACGTCAGCGAGACGATGTCCTCGGCGGTCGACCAGTCCCCCGTCAGGCGGAACGCGTGGTTGTAAACGGAGCGTGCATACGCGTCGAACAGCCGCCCGAAGGCGTCCTCGTCGCCGTCGCGTATGCGCGCCCGTAGTGTCGTCTCCATACTCCGAGCCCTGTCCGGGCCACGGGGGCCGGTTCCCGTGAGTCAAGTCACAGGCTGCGTTCCTTCGCGGTGAGCGCGCGTCACTGCTCGGGCAGTATCCCGCCCTTGAGCGATATCGCAATCATCCGAAAGCGGAATGGTTCGGCGAGCGGCTGCTTCTTGCGGAGGGCGGCGACGGTGACCCGCGGACGGCCATGGCGTTCCGCCGAGCTGGGAGCCGCGTCCGGCATTCTGATGCTTCGCAGCCCGAAGAGAAGCCAGTGCCGTGGTCGCGCGGACCGTCCACCCCGCCGTCGGCCCCCGCCGCTGGCAACCCAAGAAGCTGACCGCTTTTGAGAGGAAGGCCGGTTGGCGCTATCGCGTCACCGCGACCGACATCCACCGCATGCGGGGCAGTACGGGCTCCGGCTCCGGGCAGGGCGCTGTTCCTCGACGTGCTCCACCGTTCGTACGCCGAGATGGAAGACCGGATACGCGCAGCCAGGGCGATAGGTCTGCGCAACTTGCCCTCCGCCTCCTGGGAGGTCAATCGCGGCTGGACGCTCGCCGCAAACCTCGCTGCCGCCCTCGACACGTGGCCATGGCTCCTGTCCCTGCACGGCAACGACGATCCGGCCCCTCTGCCACCTGCCCCTACGCCTCGCCGCCCACGCCCATCGCCGCTTCTTGCGGATCGATGCGACCGGGCCTGGGTAAAGGCGTTCCCTGTCGGCCGGCAACGGCTGATCGCCCTGCCCGCGCCGTGGGCCGTGGGCCGTGGGTCCTGGCGCAGCCGCAGCGAAACGCGAAGGCCCTACCCACAGCAAGCCGATCACGCGTTCCCGATCGCTGGCGAGGCCGGCTGCGGTCTGCCGCGGCGGGCGGGCGGGGACCCGCCGGCGGCATCGGTGCGGAAGGCGAAATCAGTACCGATGCCGCCGGAGGTTCTCGTGTCCTCGGTAACGCCCCGCTGCAACCCATCGGCAGGGCTGCGTCTGCCAGATGTGTCCTGGCAGACGGCGCCGGCCACTTGCCAGGCCGCGGAACGCCTCCAGGGCAGCCGTACCACCGGCACGGGAGTGCCATGTCGCCGCATTGCCCGAACTCCGGTTCCGAAACGTCAACCTCGTGCGCGGACGAACCATTGGTCGAACAGCGTCAGCGCCACGGCGTCCGGGGCGCGGAAGGCGGTCGTGTCGCCGGAACGGCGCGGCCGCAGTGCGGCTCGCCGGAGCGTGTCAGCGGATGTTGACGTCGATGCAGGCGTAGAAGGCGTTGGCGGTATCCGCGATGTTCCAGATGGCGAGGACCTTCTGGTCGCCGCGGATGTTGCCGAAGTTGACGTTGTGGGTCACGGTCGTGCCCGGGACGGCGCCGCCGTCATCGAACTCGGCGACCAGGGTGTTGCCGACGAAGTACTGCCAGGTGCTGGTTCGGTGCTGCACCGACAGCGTCCAGCTGAAGGTGGTGGAGGCGCCGACGCTGTGGCGCTGCCAGCCCTTGCTGTCGTCGTTCAGTTCGGCGAAGCGGGCCACGCCGCCGTGGCAGTTGCGCTGGCCCTTCGGGCCCTCCACGCTCTGCGGCTCCCACTGGATGTCGCCGCAGGGGACGACGCGGGCGGCACACTGGGCCTGCCGGCTCGCCGGTGAGTTGATGTAACCGTGGGCGCTCGCCGTGGAGGCGGGGAGGCTCACTGCGATGAGTGGGGCGATGGCGGCGCCGAGCACGGCGGCCAGTCGCGTTTTCCTGTGCATGACAACTCCTGGTGCCGCCTGTGTGGATGGCGCCGAGCTGGAGGTCCGGCGCTATCCGCGGCGGCGAGAAGGGGGGAACGGGGGGGTTGCGGAGGTGATGAGCCGCGCAGTCCGTCAACGCGGGGGGCTGGCAACGGCCTTCACTCTCCGCTAGGTCTAGACCATGCCAGCCGGGGCCCTTATACGGCAATAAGTCGGCTCAAGATTTTTGCGGCGCCGGGGGCCGCCCTGGCTATCGGTTCAGTGCCTCCGTGGCCGCGGAGGCGGCTCGGGCGATCAGGGCGTCGTCGCGTTCGGCGTTCTCTTCGTCGCGGCTGGACATGACCGCCAGAACGATGGGGTTGCCGCCGTCGTCCGGCCATGCCACGGCGATGTTGTTGCGTCCGCCGTAGCCGGCGGTGCCGCTCTTGTCGGCCACGGTCCAGTCGTCCGGGAGGCCGGCGCTGATCAGGGTCTCGCCGGTCGTGTTCGTTTCCATCCACTGCCTGAGCAGTTGACGTTCGTCGTTGTCCAGCGCGTCGCCGAGCAGGAACGTTCTCAGGCTGCCGGCCATCGCCTGCGGAGTGCTCGTGTCACGGATGTCGCCCGGCCGCCCTTCGCTCAGGTCCGGCTCGTACCGGTCCATCTCGGTGACGTCGTCGCCGTGTTCCTCCAGGATCGCCTCCAGCCCCTCGGGTCCACCGAGTGCGTCGAACAGGAGGTTGGCCGCCGTGTTGTCGCTGTACCAGAGGGTGGCGGCGGACAGTTCGCGCAGGCTCATCCCGGTGTCGACGAAGTTTTCCGTCACGGGCGAGTTGGCGATCAGGTCGTCGTCCGAGTAGGTGACGACCTCGTTCATGCCGTCGAGCCCGTACTCCTGGAGCACGGCGCCCACCGCCAGGGCCTTGAACGTGGAGGCGTACGCGAACCGTTCGTCCGCCTGGAAGGCGACCTCCCGACCCGTGCCCGTGTCGAGGGCGTAAACGCCGAGCCGCGCGTCGAACTCGCGCTCGAGCTCGCGGAACTCCTCTTCGGCGGACTCCGCCGAAGACGACGCCACGGCCGGTGCCGTGGCCGACGCCGTCGGCGCCGACCGCGTGGTCTCGTGGCCGCAGGCCGGGAGCGCCGCGAGCGCGAGGGCGCCGGCCGCCCAGGCGGCGCCGCGGCGCATGCCGAGCAGGTATGTCATGGGGAGAACCTCCAAGCCTTCGCGGAACATCTGCCGCTACCTTGCGGCCCGCGGCCCCTTGCCGTCCAAGACACGGGCGTACGTTCCCATGCTGATTTGGCATAGTGGAACGGTGGATCTTGTAGGGGCCTGCCGCGCGTTCGTGCACGTGAGCGAGCGCGGCAGTTTCACGGTCGGCGCGGCGGCGGCCAGGATGGCCCAGTCCGTCGCGAGCCGCCGCGTGGCCGCGCTGGAGCGGCACCTCGGCCAGCGGCTGCTCGAACGGTCCTCGCGCGCCGCGACCTTGACGCCGTTCGGCCGGGACATGCTGCCCCTGGCGGCGGACCTCGTGCGGCTGGCCGACCGCCTTGAGCACGAGGCGGAGGCCGCCCGGCACCGGCCGCTGCGGCTGGCCGTTCCCGCGACCTGCCCCACCGGCGCGCTCGCCCGCCTCATCGCGGACGCGCGCGGCAACGGCCTGCTCCTCGACCCGCGCCCGGCCGCACCCGAGGAACGTGCCGGTCTCGTGAAGTCCCGGCAGGTGCGCGCGGCGCTGCTGGCGCTGCCGCCGGCCGAGGCGTCCTGGACCGTTCCGCTCGGCCTGGCCGTCGCGCACGGCCCGCGCCGGGGGCCTGCCGGGACCGAGTCCGGGGAAGGGCCCATGTACCTGGACACCCTGCGTCCCGGCCGCGCCGACCGGGATCGGCGGCCCCGGCGGGTCTGGCTCCAGGCGGAGGACGACGTTCCGCATGTGCGGGACTGCCTGGTGCGGCTGCGTGACGCCGTCGGTCTGCGCCCGACGCAGCTCGCCCTCGCGTCCGGCCTCGCGGCCGCGGCGGCCGATGTGCTGAGCCACGGCGACGCGCTGCTGTGCTCGCCCGCGCAGGCCGGGCAGCTGGGGCTGCACTGGCGCCCGCTGGGCGAGCTGGCCGCCGGCCTCGCCCGGGGTTACGCGCTGGCCGCTGCCGACGAGGCCGACGCCGTTCGCATCCGCGAGAGTTGCGCGGCGGGCATCGCGCGATGTCTCGGGGCGGATGCGGACGCGGCGGCGGCGGATGCGGATGCGGCGGCGGACGCCGGAGTCGCCCGGTGAACGCCGCCGCGCTGCTGGCGGAGCTGCGCCGGATGCTGGACGACGGCGGGCTGCACGGCTCGTTCCTCGTCCGCGATCTGGCGACGGGTGAGGAGCTGGGCATCGATCCGGACACCGAGTTCCCGCTCGCCTCCCTGGTGAAGGTGCCGCTCGCCCTGGCGACGCTGGAACGCATCCGGCGCGGCGAGCTGAACGGCGCGGACGTGGTGGAGGTGCCGCCCGGGCGGATCACGACGCCGGGGCCGACGGGCCTGAGCCGGTTCCGCCACGCGGCCCGCATCGCCGTGGACGACCTGCTGTACCTCAGCACGTCGATCAGCGACGGCGTGGCCGCGGACGAACTGTTCCGGCTCACCCCGCCGTCCGAGGTCGCGGCGATCCTGCGCCGGCTCGGGCTGCGTGGGATCGCGGTGCGCCACACGATGCGGGAGCTGACCGACACCCCGGTGGAACGTTTCGACGCGGCGGACGTGCACCTCGCGCACGCCCTCGCGATCGACGCGGGCACGGCGGGGCGCGGCCACCGGGTGCCGCAGCTCGACGTCTCGCGCGCGAACGCCGGTACGGCTCGCGCGTTCGTCGATCTGCTCCAGGCGCTGTGGTCGCGGCCGTCGGCGGTGGACCCGGGCGTCGCCGCGCGCCTGCGGACGCTCATGGCCGACAACGTCCTGCGCCACCGCCTCGCCCCGGACTTCGTCTCCGACGCCGCCACCTGGTCGTCCAAGACGGGGACGTTGCTCAACCTCCGCCACGAGGCGGGCGTCGTCGAGCACGCGGACGGCCAGGCGTACGCCGTGGCCGTGCTGACCGAGTCGCGGGTGGCCGCGAGCAGCCAACCCGCCGCCGATGCCCTCATGGGGCAGGTGGCGCGGCGCCTCCGCGACCGTATCCGTTCGGACTGAGGCGGGCATGCCGCCCGAACGCGCGGGGCGCGTCCGGGCGGCACCGGGCCGGGCGGCTCACAAGGCTCAGAAGGTCACGTCGCTGCAGAAGAAGTAGATCTGGTCGGCGTGCGAGGCTTTCCAGATCGTGTACACGATGTGGTGCCCGGAACGGCCGGGTGCCTGGACGTCAACGGTGTAGTGGTTCGCGGGTGCGTACCTGCCGGTCGAGGCCACCTGCTCCAGGTCGCCCCAGTCGAGGGCGTCCGTCTGGGCGTTGTAGCCCTGCCTGGTCACGTAGACGTGGAGGTAGTCGGCGCCGTGGTACGCCTGGTCGAGCACGTCGACCGTGAAGTTGCTGCTGATCTGCGAGGTCTTCCATGCGCCGGGCGTGTCCATGGAGTCGTAGCGGCCGTCTCCGGTCCGGCCGGCGCTGCACAGCTGGTTGTCGGGGATATGGGCCTGGAAGTTGCCGCCGGTGCCTTCGCGGTACAGGCCGTTCCAGTTCCACATGGCGTTCGTGTCGTGCTGCCACGCCTGCCAGCACATGGGGTCTTCCTGCGCCATGTCCGGGTTCTGGAAGTCGCTGCCCCAGCGCTGCCAGCAGCCGTAGTTGCGGGAGAGCGGGTCGGCGGTCGAACCGTGGGCGGACGCGGCCGGGGTGGACCAGGGCGTTACCAGGAGGGTGGCGGCGGCCAGAACCGCCAGGAGGGCGCGGAGCGTCCAGCCGCGCGCGTCGGTGCGGTTATGTCTCAGCGTTAACACTGCGACTCCTCGTCCGGAGGGGGTGGATGTCCGGGGTTGGGAGCGCTCCCAGATGGAGGGACTTTTCCCCGCCGTCATCTGATTGAAACGTTCAATGCGGGACGCGTTCGGCTTCGGCGGAGGCCGCTCAGCCGGGCAGTGTCGCCGCCAGGCTGCGGGCCGGCGGCCAGGCGCCGTACGTGGTGTTCGGGACCACGGTGAACGTGGTGCCGCTGTCGCGGCCGTGCGCGCTGCGGAAGGACACACCCGCGTCGAGCCCCCTGGAGGACCGCGTCGCGCCGGCCAGGGCGAAGCGGGTCTCCATCCGGTTGGGGACGCCGAGGCCGCGCTCCGCCAGGCCGGACGCCTCCGCCGGTTCGGTCCCGTCCGCGCGGTCCACTCGGACCACCTCGGAGAACCGCGTCTTCCGAGCGAGGCTCCTGATGTGGGTCCCGCACCCGTGCGCATCGTTTTTCCGCGGGCAGGGGCGGTCCCGGCCTTGTCGGGGCCGGGGCTCAGGCCTGCGTCGGGGAGCGGATCGAGGACCGCGAGCGGGGGTGCTGGTGGTGGCCGCCACCGGGGCGCGGGCCGGGGAGCGGGCCGGCGACCGGGCGTGGGCCGGGGTGGGCCGGGAGGGGACGTTCGGTCGCGGGGGAGGCCGTGGCCGCGGTCCGCCGGAACTCGCTCGGGTTGGTGCCCCTGACCCGTTTGAACGCCGCGCTGAACCCGAACGGGTCGGAGTAACCCACCGTGCGGGCGATGTGGGCGACGGTGGCGGCCTCCTGCTCGACCAGCAGGTCGGCCGCGAGCGTCATGCGCCAGCGGGTGAGGTAGGTCAGCGGCGGCTCGCCCACCAGGTCCGCGAACCGTTTGGCCAGCGTCGAACGCGACACCCCGGTGTGCTCGGCCAGCGCGGTGACCGTCCAGGGCGCCGCCGGCTCGGCGTGCAGCAGGCGCAGCGCGTCGCCGACCACCGGGTCCCGCTGGGCGGCCCACCAGGCCGGGGGCTCGCCGCCGGGCCGGTCGAACCACTCGCGCAGCGTGCAGACAAGCATCCAGTCCAGCAGCCGGTCGAGCACCACCTGCTGGCCCGGCGTGTCGACGGCGACCTCGGCGGCGACATGGTCCAGCACGGCGTCGGCCGTGTCCCCGGCGGCCGCGCGCAGCACGACGGGCAGCGCGTCCAGCAGGCGGCGGCTGATCTCGCCGCGCACCGGATAGGCGCCGACGATCAGGGTCGTCGCGCCGCGGCCGTCACCGGCGTCCCCACCGCGGTCGTGCCAGCCGCGCCGGTGCCGGGTCCCGCCCTGCTCGGGCGTCGCGCAGTGCTCGCCGCACGCGATCGGTTCGGCGCGGGTGCCGATCTCGTCGACGAAGGTGAACGTCGCGGGGCCGCGCACGACGATCGTCTCGCGGGCGCGGAGCAGCTCGGGCGGACCGTGCTCCGGCACGATCCAGCCCGCCCCGTTGAGGACGGTGCACAGGGTCAGCGGCGCGCCGTCCACGAAGTGCAGTGCCCAGGGCGGGGACAGGGCCGAGCTGCCGAACGACGAGCCGTGGGCTCGCACTCCGCGGATCAGGTCACTGAACACGTCCATCTCAGCGAGGTTAGACGATTCAGACGATTACGCAGGCGATCAGGCTTCTTGCCTATGGGATCGTCCGAGTCGGCCATGTTCAATCGGGGTCATGAGCACCGACACCAGTTCGCTGACCACTCAGGACATCGAGTTCCTGCGACGCCCCCTGCACGGGTTCCTGTCCGTGGCCGGGGGGCCGCTCCCGCCACAGCCCCGGCCGGTGTGGTTCGAGGCCACCGCCGAGGGCACGATCCAACTGTTCACGAGCCCGGACTCGCTCAAAGTGCGCCGCCTGCGCCGCGACCCCCGCGCCTCGATCGTCGTCGCCGCCCCGGTGGGTGAACGCGAGCGCTGGCTGTCGGTCGCCGGCCGCACCACGGTGGAACCCGAAGGGGCACACGACCTGTGCACCCGCCTGGCCGCGCGCTACTGGGACCTCGACGACCCGGTCCACGCCGACGACCTCGCCGGAATCCTGGCAGCGGACCAGGTTCGTATCGTCATCCACCCGGAGACCGTGAGTCGCTACACGCACTGACCTTCGCGGCACCCTGTCCGGGTGGGGCCCGGGGCGGCGGCTCGCAGCAGCCCGGAGTCGGTGTGGAAGCGCAGGGCACTCGGGGTCAGCCCGGTGCGTCGGACGAAGACCCCGATCGGCATCAGCTCGGCGTGTGGCACCCCGCCATCGTCGGGCTTCGACCAACTCGAAGGTCAACACCGGCCAGGCGGGCGGAACCGCTCCGGCCGACCAGCCGAGCCGGCCGACCGGAGCGTCCCTCGTTCCGGGTACCCCCAACGGGATTCCGGCAGCATGCACGACATCGGCACCCCCTCGTGAGCTGGTCGTTTCCGCGACGATGACCCTGCCGCGCCGCCCGCGAGTTCCTCATCGAGGCCGGCAGCCCGTCGGCCATCCGCCGTTGCGACTGGTCGTCTCGCCCTGGAAGCCGTTCCCCCAGCCCTCCACCGGCCCGGTACCCGACGGAGCAGGTGCCCGGCGTCTCACCACCGGTGGTCGTGACCGCCACGGCGCCCGAGCGTTCGGATCGGTTGCCAGCCGCGTCCCTGGCATAGACCGCGAACGCGGAGGGTGTGTTCGCGGTCAGGCCGGAGACGGTGACGCGGCGGGAGACCGAGCCGGTGACCTGCGTCTCGGTGCCGCCGTCGACACCGACAACGTCGTAGCCGGAGGCCCTCACATTGTCCGTGGAAAGTCTCCGGCTGGGGGCGCCGAGGCGCGGTCACCGCCGAGGCGGTGGGGGGCCGGGTGCCTCGGTGCCTCGGTGCCTCGGTGTCATCCCCGGGGGCCGCCCGGGTGCTGGCTGAGGAGGTGCTCCCTGAACCCTTCGCCGTAGGTGCTGGTCGGTGTGCCGTTCCAGTCCTCGATGAGCACGCTGCCGTGGCCGCAGCCCCACGGGTTCCAGGTCCAGGCGGTGTAGCCGATGCCGTTGGTGTCCGCCCAGGCCATCACCTGGTCGATGTAGTCGTGGGCGCAGGTGTCCTGACCGGTCTCGCCGATGTGGACCGGCACTTCGGCGGCGACCGTGCCGATGTTGCTGTCCCAGCACGAGGTGGTCACGCAGGCGTTGAAGTTGTAGGAGTGCCATGAGGCCATCAGGTTGCCGGTGGGGTCGGACGGCTTGAACTCCGGCCACCTGCTGAGGTTGTTGGTCCACTCCAGCCCGCCGGTCATGATCACATTGGTGGCGCCGGTGTCGCGCACCGCGTCGGCGAGGTCCTGCATGCCCGCGACCTCGTAGCCGATGCCCGCGCAGGTGCCGCCGTCGCGCAGGCAGGTCCACGCGGCGGTGGCGTCGGACCAGTTGTTGGCCGCGTCGGGGTAGGGCTCGTTGAACAGGTCGAAGATGACCGCGTCGTTGCCCTTGAACGTCGTGGCGACCTCGGACCAGAACGTCGGGGTGTAGCGCATGTTCGGCATCGGCTTCTGGCAGGTGGCCGCGACGTCCGGACAACCCGTGCCGGGACCCGTGTACTCGCCCCAGGTCCAGTGCAGATCGAGGATCACGTTGATGCCGTTGGCCACCAGGAGGTCCACGTACTCCTCGACCGCCTGCTGGTACTCCGCCGCGCTGGGTGCCGTCGCGGGCAGGTTCTCCGTCCCCAGCCAGCACTCCTCGTTCAACGGAACGCGAACAGTGTTGACGTTCCAGGTCAGCATCGCATCGACGGCGGCCTGGTCCACCGGGCCGTCGAATATCTCCTTGCCCTGGACGCAGCCGAACTCACCGCCCGACCGGTTGACACCCAGGGGGCGGAACGTGGCACCGGACCCGGTGACCAGGCGGTTGCCCGACACCTGCAGCTCCGGTGCCGCGGCTGCCGCCGATGTCTGGTCGTCCGCGGCGGCTTGTGCGACCGTCGGTAAGGCGACCGCCGGGGACGGGACGCCGAGTCCGGTCACCGAACCCGTTACCAGCGCTCCGACGACGCCGAAAGCCCGCAAGGCTCGTCGCCTGCCCATTGCACTCTCCCTCGATACATGTAGGTGATTGATCACGCCCACGCGAGCGCCGGCCGGCGGGATACAGGCCTCCAAGCGGTCACATCGATGACTGCGTCAGCACGCAGGACCTCGTGGCACCCGTCGGCTGCCGTGCCGCGCCGTGCCGTGCCGTACCGTGCCGAACCGGGCGGAGGGCGAAGGGTTCTGTGTCAGCTGGTGAAGTTGACGTCGCTGCAGAAGTAGTAGGACTGGTCGAGGTGGCTGGCCTGCCAGATGGTGTAGACGATGTGGTGACCGGTGCGTCCGGGCGCGTCGACCTGGACGGGCGTGGTGCCTCCGGTGGGCATGGGGCCCGTCTCGGCGACCAGTTCCAGATCGTCCCAGCCCAGGGAGTCGTTGGTGGGGTCGAAGCCCTGCTCGGTGACGTACACGCGGATGTAGTCGGCGCCGTGGGAGGAGGTGTCGTTCAGGTTCAGTGTGAAGGAGTTGGGGCGGTCCACGGCCTGCCAGGGGCCCGGCTCGTCGAAGGCGGCGAAACGCCCGTCGTGGGTCAGCCCGGCGCTGCAGAGCTGCCCGTCAGGGATGGCGCCCTGGTGGTCGCCGCCGACACCGTCGCGGTGCAGGCCGTTCCAGCCCCACATGGCGCCCGCGTCGGCGCGCCATGCCTGGTAGCACATGGGGTCCTCGTCGGCCCAGGTGTCCTGCCAGAAGACGGGCGCCCACCGTTCGTAGCAGCTGAAGTGGCGTGCGGGCGGGTCGTTGACTGCTCCGTGGGCGGAGGCGCTTCCGGTTCCCGTGGTGGCCAGAAGGGCCAGGGAGGCCGCCGACACGCTCAAGGCCCGGCGGAGGGCGGGGGTGGTCGAGGAGGGCATCCTCATCTCCTGTCCCTGGATGGATGACAGCGTGGATGACAGCGATGGTCCGGCCGACGGTCCCGGGAAGCGGTGACGGTCCGGGAATGGCACCGAGCCGGTCGCGGGTTGGTCGCGCCGGGGCCGTGGCGCGGTGGTGGCCACCACCGTTTGGGAGCGCTCCCAAGCTGGGAGCGTAGTGGAAGGGCGTCAATGAACGGAACCGCTTTGCACCCGATTTCTTTCTGGAATGGAACCATCCAGCGTGCGAGCGGGGTGATTTGACGGCTGAACACGCCCATCAAGCGCGAGATGCTTCTGTTTGAAGGATCTTTCGGGAGGTGTGTATGCCCGGTGGCAATTCAGCCGCCCCGGGCTTCGATGGGCGGCGCCCGCTCCACGGAACGCGTCATCGTCTGCCGCCGCCGTATGCTGCTCACGTGGGAGTGGTGCGGGGGCGAGACAGTCAGGAACCGGCGTTCGACGCATGGCGGTCGGTTCCCCGGGCGGCGCAGCCGGTGCTGCGGGAGCTGGTGATCCGAGGACCGCAGTCGCGCACGGCGCTCGCCCGCAGGCTGGGGCTGTCGCCCGGGAGCATGACCCGGCTGGCAAAGCCGCTCGTGGAAACCGGGCTGGTGGTAGAGCGCGCCGTTGCCCACGACCCGGTCCACGGTCGGCCCACCCGCCCCCTGGAAGTGGTGGCCGAGGGACTGCACTTCCTCGGTTTCAAGATCACGTCCGCCGGTGTGTACGGAGTCATCACCGACCTGCGAGCCCGTGTGGTGGCCCGGGAGAGTGCGCCCCTGAGGGACTTCTCCCCGGCCACCGTGATCGCGCAGATCGGCGAGCTGGCGGACACCCTCGCCGCCCCCCGCGGCAGGCCGCCAGTGGCCGCCGGCCTCGCCCTGGGCGGTGACGGCTACGCACCGACGCCGGTCGGCGAGAGCGAACTGCTCGACTCGGGACTCCTGGGCTGGGAGCAGGTGCCGCTGCGGCGTCTGGCGAGCGAGCGCCTCGGCATCTCCTGCGTGCTGGAGAACGATGTCACCGCCCTCGCCCACCTGCAGTGGTTCGGGAACGCCGACGACACCCCCGACTTCGCACTGCTCAGCATCGGCGACGGCGTCGGGTACGCCCTCACCATCCACGGCCGACCCGTGCGGATCACCGAGGCGGACATCGGCCTGTTCGGCCACCAGCGCCTCGCGCAGGACGGACCGCTGTGCCCCGCCGGGCACCGCGGCTGCGCGGTCTCCTACATCACCACACGCGCGGTGGTGATGGCGGCGGCACAGGGGCTGGGACGCTTCCCCGCCTACGAGGAGGTTCTCGACCTCGCGGCTGCCGGAGACCCCGTCTGCTCCCAGGCCGTACGGCAAGCGGCATGGGCGCTGGGCGTACTGATCGCCAACATCTCCGCCAGCACCATGGTCAAGAGCGTGACCCTCGCCGGGGAGTCCGCAGGCATCGCCGACGCGGCCCGGGCGGACCTGGAAAGCGGCATCACTGCCCGACGCGGGAGCCCCGAGGGCATCACCATCACCGTCATGCAGCACGACTTCCACGAATGGGCCCGCGGCGCAGCCGTGGTCGCCATCAGTGATCACGTCTCAGCCCTCTAGACGCCGTCCGAGCGGCCCCGACCCTGCCCTTCCACAACGGCGGCACCGAGGGCATGTACGCAAAGACCAAGCGGATCATGCGGCAGATGCATGTACGAGCCGGGTTCACCCTGCTCCGTCACCGATGTTGAAGCGCGTCGGCTGAAGAGGGCGGTGATCCGGGTGAGCGCGCTGGGCTTGTCCTCTACGAGGACCGACAACGTGTGTGTGCTCCTGAGCCGTCGCTCTCCCACCTCGGAGCCATGTCCCGGGCGATCTTGATGTCGTCGTTGCTGGTCCCGGCGACGACCATGGGCCGGACCATGGCGTCCTCGTGGACCACGAAGTCGACGACCACCGGTACATCGTTGATCTCCATTGCCTTGGCGATCGTGCCGTCCACGCCCTCGGGCCGTGCGCACCGCAGACCGACGCAGCCGTGGGCTTCCGCCAGCTTCAGGCCACTGGCGGACCAGGCCGACCCGATGAAAGGAGACAAGGAGCACGCCGGGACGTCGACGCTCGCGCTGCACCTGCACTTGCTCCCGTCCGCGTTCGTGCACGGCTTCTCTGAACTACGAGCTGGTGACACGATCATGGCTGGGTTCGTTCGAGGTGTCGCCGGCAGACGAGGCCGCGGGCGAAGGAGATGAAGGCGTCGTGGAGTTCGGTGCGGCGGCGCCGGGTACTTTTCCTGGCTCGGCGATCCCGCGTGGTTCACGCGGGCATTGGCCTTTTTCGGTTGACCGGGTCGAGCAGCAGCTTCGCGGCCACCGTCGCCCCGTTGGTGCGGATCGTGTCGGCCACGGCGGCCGCTCGTGCACGGGTCTCGGGTGTCAGGGCCGCCCTCAGCGCGGCCGACAGGGACTCGAAGGCCGGAGTTGGACTGTCGTGTGCCGCGCCGATGCCCAACTCGGCCACCCGGCCGGCCCAGTACGGCTGATCCGCCAGTTGGGGGACCACTACCTGGGGGGCGCCGGCTCGGGCGGCCGTGGTCGTCGTACCCGCGCCGCCATGGTGCACGACAGCGGCCACCCGGCCGAACAGCGCCTGATGGTTGACCTCGCCGACGGCGAAGCAGTCCTCCTGTCCGTCGATCAGCGCCAGGTCCGCCCAGCCGCGCCCGATGACGACGCGGTGGCCCTGCGCACGGACCGCCTCGATGGCCACCTGGGCGACGTCCGCCGAGGCGTGCATCGGCATGCTGCCGAAGCCCACGTACACCGGTGGCGCGTCGGCGTCCAGGAACGCCACCAACTCGGCAGGGAGCGGGCGTTCGTCCGGCAGGGTCCACGCGCCGGTCTGCACGACGTCGAGGTCGGGTGTCTTCTGCCACGGGTCCAGGATCGGGTCCGTCGCCAGCCATGGCTGGTCGCCGATGACGTAGTCGCGGACGTGCTTCACCGGAGGCAGGCCGGCCGCCGCACGGTTCGTGTTGAGCGCCTCGCCGAACAGCGCGTCGATACTCTGGGCGTCCAGCTCCCACAGCACTCGGTTGTCGGTCACCTCCGGCGGGAACGGCCGCCCCGCATACGCCAGTGGCCGACGGTGCGGCGCCGGCAGGGTGAGCTGCTGGAAGGTCACGGACACGGACCGGATGCCCAGCATCTCGGCCACCGACAGCGCACCGGCCGCGGCCGGCATCATCCCCGTCGCCACCAGCACGTCGCATCCCTCGGCCGCCGCGGTGACCGTGTCGAACTGGGCGGCGATCACCTCGGCCGCGCGCTGCGGCAGGCCGGACGCCGGCGGGGCCTCCTTCGTCCACGCCCGCGCCGACCGGCTGACGGGCACCAGCGGCACGCCCACACCGCCCAACCGCCGCGCGAAGTCCTCGTCCGGCGGCGCGCACACCCGTACCTCCGCGCCGAGTTCCTGCAACCGCACCGCGAGTCCCACCAGCGGTTCGATGTCCCCGCGCGACCCATACGTCGACAACAACACACGCACTTGCGACCCGTTTCCGTAGGCAGATTCTGGTTTTGACCGGCGATTCTGCGTCACGCCGGGGGTCTTGCCGCAAGCCCCCCGGTGCGCTATAAGTTGAGCATGGCGAGGAGTGCGTAATCTCCTTGCCTTTGCCTTTGGCCGTCCGCCGTGGACGGACGACCTCCTGCGAAGCGGCGGCCCGCCGCGTACGGCGGTGCCGTCGGCCCAGAGGGATCTCCGACGAGTTGTGCACTCCGCGGGCGTGAGCCCGAAGACGTCGGTGCGGCTGGTCGTCGGAGGCCGTCATATCTTTCGTGGCGGTCTGCCGACGGAGTCGGCGGGTCGTTTCGTGTTCTGGGCCTGATGGCGGGCGTGTCGGTGGTCCGGCTGTTGTGTGGGGTGGGCGCCGGGTTCCACTGCTCCGGTGGGCGTGGTGCTGCTCGTAGGGGCGGGGAGATGTGCTGGTCAGCCGGGGCTGGGTAGTAGGGCGAGCCGGTCGAGGGCGGTGGTGATCACATCGGTCCAGGGCCAGTGGCCGGCGAGGCGGAGGATGCGGCGGCGGCCGGTGGTGATGAGCTGGGCGGCGGCGGTGGACAGGCGGAGCCGCAGATGGCGGGGCTCCCAGCGCCCGGCGGTACCGGTCAGGGCGAGCATGGGCATCCAGGCCAGCGGGTCGAGGGCGATCTGGGCGATCGGGATGATCTCCCGCCACACCGTGTTCTGGGCGGTGTCGTGCACAGGCCGGTGGCCCGGGTCCGGTCCTCGGCCCTCGGGCGCAGACGGTGGCGAAGCTCCAGCCCGGCCATCCGCAGAGTCGGCTACCTGCTCGACGCGCTGCCCTGCTTGACCGTCAACCTGGGCAAAGCACCGGAAGAGCTGCTGGAGAGGTTGTTCGAGCTCACCCAGCTCACCATCCAGCTCCACGAGGACAGCGACGATGTCAGCCGGTCCATCACCCTGCCGACGGACTGCCTGTCCGGGACCGCCGACATGGCAGAGCGGATCGACGACACCACCATGCCCAAGCCCGCACGCATCGCTCCCGGGGTTCAGACCGGGAGCGGATGTCGTGCAGGCTGTCGGTACCCCCAACGGGATTCGAACCCGCGCTACCGCCTTGAAAGGGCGGCGTCCTGGGCCACTAGACGATGGGGGCAGGTGAGAACGGCAGTAGCATATGGGATCGCACGGGGGATCACCAAAACCGTTTCGCCAGCGGACAATGGCTGTGTGCTGGAGATGACGCGTGAGGATTTCGAGGGACTGGTCAGTGAGGCGCTGGACCGCATCCCGCCCGAGCTGACCCGGCTGATGGACAACGTCGCCGTGTTCGTCGAGGACGAGCCGCCCCCCGAGGACCCGGAGCTGCTCGGCCTCTACGAGGGAACGCCGCTGACCGAGCGCGGCGAGTGGTACGCCGGGGTGCTGCCGGACCGGATCTCCGTCTACATGGGGCCCACGCTGCGCCTGTGCAGGCGCGAGGGCGGGGACCGCGAGCTGGTGGTGGAGGAGGTGGAGATCACAGTCGTGCACGAGATCGCCCACCATTTCGGCATCGACGACGAACGGCTGCACGCGCTCGGCTACGGGTGAGCCGTTTCCGTTCGTTCCTGTCCGGTCTGTTTCGGTCCGGTGCGGTCCGTGTCCTCCGTCCGGGTGCGGGAGTTGAGTCACGCGGAAGTGCCCGCCCCGCCCCCGTTCCGGAGGACTCCGCCCGTGCGCCGCGTTCGCAGCCGCCCCCGCCGCCTCGCCAGGACCGCCGCCCTCGCCACCGCCCTCGCCGCGGCCCTCGCCGCGGTCGGTGGCTGCCTGACCGTGGAGCCGGAGGACCGCCCGGGGAGGCCGGCGCCTTCGGCGGCGGCCTCCCCGGGCGAGGAGCGCCCCGGTGGGGCGGGCGGCGGGGAGGCGGCGGAGCGCGCCGTCCCGGGCGAGGAGCCCGCCGGGGCGCCGGGCGCCCCACCGGCCGAGGCCCCGGACGCCGAGGCGTCGCCCGAGCCCCCGCGGCCGGAGCCGTCGGCGTCCGCCCCCGGCGACGCGGGGCCGCCCGAGCCGCAGCCCGCGCCGGAGCCCGGCCCCGAGCCCGCGCCCGAGCCGGCTCCGGCGCCGCCGCCCTCGGAGTCCACGCCCAGCGAGCCGCCACCGCCCTCGCCGAGCCCGGAGCCGGAGCCCTCGGCGCCCGCGCCGGAAGGCGGGGGATGAGCCGTTTGCATGGGAGCCCACACGGTGCGTATGCTTGTAGATCGTTTGATCCCACTTGCCCGGCGCCCAGAAGCAGCGCGCCGTGTGGCGCGTTCCTCGTCTAGCCGTGGCTGATCGCATCCAGGCGGTCAACAGCACCTACGGAGCTAAGGCGCGTGCCGACCACCTGACTCCGGAAGGTTCTTACTACGCATGTCCGTCTCGACGCCCGAGGCAATTCTTCCCCTGGACGAGCCCACGACCACCTTCGCCGACCTCGGCCTGCCGCAGAACGTGGTGAGCAAGCTCGCCGAGAACGGGGTGACCACCCCGTTCCCCATCCAGACAGCCACCATCCCGGACGCGCTCGCCGGCCGCGACATCCTCGGCCGGGGCCGCACCGGCTCCGGCAAGACGCTGAGCTTCGGCCTGCCCGTGCTGGCCCGCCTGACCGGCGCCCGCACCGCGCCCAAGCGCCCGCGCGCCGTGATCCTCACCCCGACCCGCGAGCTGGCCATGCAGGTTTCCGACGCGCTGGAGCCCTACGGCCACGTGCTCGGTCTGCGGCTGAAGGTCGTCTGCGGCGGCACGTCCATGGGCAACCAGATCTACGCCCTCGAACGTGGCGTCGACATCCTGGTGGCCACCCCCGGCCGCCTGCGCGACGTCATCGGCCGCGGCGCCTGCTCCCTCGAGGATGTCGAGGTCGCGGTGCTCGACGAGGCCGACCAGATGGCCGACCTGGGCTTCCTGCCCGAGGTCACCGAGCTGCTCGACCAGGTGCCGCCCGGTGGGCAGCGGATGCTGTTCTCCGCGACGCTCGAGCACGAGATCGACACGCTCGTGAAGCGCTACCTGGTGGAGCCCGTCAGCCACGAGGTCGACGCGGCGCAGGGCGCGGTCACCACCATGTCCCACCACGTGCTGGTCGTGAAGCCGCGGGACAAGGCGCCGCTGACCGCCGCCATCGCCGGGCGCGACGGCCGCACCATCGTCTTCGTGCGCACCCAGCTCGGTGCCGACCGCGTCGCCGGGCAGCTGCGCGACGCGGGCGTGCGCGCGGACGCGCTGCACGGCGGCATGACGCAGGGGGCCCGCACCCGCACGCTCGCGGACTTCAAGGACGGCCGCGTCGCCGTCCTGGTCGCCACCGATGTCGCGGCCCGCGGCATCCACGTGGACGACATCGACATCGTGCTGAACGTGGACCCGGCCGCCGACCACAAGGACTACCTGCACCGTTCCGGCCGCACGGCGCGGGCGGGCCGTTCCGGCACGGTCGTCTCGCTGGCGCTGCCGCACCAGCGGCGCACGATCTTCCGGCTGATGGAGGACGCGGGCGTGAACGCCTCGCGGCACATCATCGGCCGCGGCGACCTCTTCGACGAGGACGTGGCCGGCATCATCGGCGCCCGGTCCCTGACCGAGGTCCAGGCCGAGTCGGCGATGGGCGCCGTCACGCACGCCGAGCGCGAGGTGGCCCGCCTCACCCGCGAGCTGGACAAGGCGCGCGAGCGGGCCACGGAGCTGCGCGACGAGGCGGAACGGCTCACCGGCCGCGCCGCCAGGGAGCGCGGGGAGGACCCGGCCGAGGCCATCGCACAGGCCGCCGAGGCGCGCCGGCAGGCGCTGGCCGAGGCGGAGCGCGAGGCCGAGCGCGAAGCGGCCCGCGAGGCGCGCCGCGCCGAGAAGGCGGTGCGTGCGGAGACGGGCCGCCAGAACGACGAGCACGGCAACCGCAGGCCCGGTGGCGGGTTCCGGCGTGACGAGCGTCGGCCGTTCCCGCGGCGTGACGACCGCGGTGGTGAGGGCTTCCGGCGCAACGGTGAGGACAACCGCCGCGGTGGCGGGTTCCGGCGTGACGAGCGTCGGCCGTTCCCGCGGCGTGACGACCGCGGTGGTGAGGGCTTCCGGCGCAACGGTGAGGACAACCGCCGTGGCGGCGAGTTCCGCCGGGACGACCGTCCCACCTCGTACGAGCGGCGGGACGACCGTCCTTCGTCGTACGACCGCCGGGCCGACAAGCCCCGCTGGAAGCGCGACAGCTGATCCGACGCCGTGGCACGGCCGGGCCCCGGAGGCGCACAATGCCTTCGAGGCCCGGCCGTGCGCCGGGCTATGCTGCTCGGTGCGGGCCGTTAGCTCAATTGGCAGAGCAGAGGACTTTTAATCCTTTGGTTGTGGGTTCGAGTCCCACACGGCCTACCGTCAAGACCCCCGGTCGTACGCATCACGGCCGGGGGTGACTGCTGTCTGCGCGCGAGGGTGTCCTCGCGCGTGCCGGTCTCCCGATCGTCAGACCGCCGTGCACCGTTCACCGTCCACCGTTCCTGTCCCGTGGCGCGGACAGTGCTGCCTTCGTGGCGGTGGCATGATCCGGAAGGTCTCCGATAATTTTCGGAGATGCTGGCCCGGAATGCGATCTTCAGGGTGGCGCTTCCCTTGGGGTGGCCGGGTTCAATCGGCCGGTCATGGGCAGTGAACAGGTCTGATGCCTTCCGGGGGAAATCCCGGCGGGGGCAGAGCTTCCGGAATCATTGCGGGAACTGTTGACAACTCCGGGAGCCGGACCAACACTTCTGCCATCGACAGACCTGCACCGCTGTCGATCCGGGTCACTCGCCAGAAGACCTGGTCCTCCGGTCGTCGTTTCCGCGACGACCGTTCAACCGCCGCAGCGCTGGACGACGCTGACGTGCGGTCGGCTTCACCCCCCACCGACAGGCCCACCGGGTCTCGTCGCGCTGCCTGGCCTCCCGCCAGCCTTCACGAGGAGGAAGCATGGACATGGACAACGCCCCCGCCCGGGCGGTCAGCCGCAGGACATTCATCGGTGCCGGCGCCCTGGCGCTGGGCGCAACCGCGGTGGTACTGCCCGGCACCGCTCACGCCCAGACCATCAACCAGAACCAGACGGGCACCCACAACGGGTACTACTACTCGTTCTGGACCGACGCCCAGGGCACGGTCTCCATGACCCTGGGGTCCGGCGGCAACTACAGCACTTCGTGGCGCAACACCGGAAACTTCGTCTGCGGCAAGGGCTGGAGCAACGGTGGACGCAGAAACGTGAACTACTCCGGCAGCTTCAACCCGTCCGGCAACGGCTACCTGTGCCTCTACGGGTGGACGTCCAACCCCCTGGTGGAGTACTACGTCGTCGACAGCTGGGGCAACTACCGGCCCACGGGAACGCACCGGGGCACCGTCAACAGCGACGGCGGCACGTACGACATCTACCACACGATGCGGTACAACGCCCCGTCCGTCGAAGGCACCAAGACGTTCCCCCAGTTCTGGAGCGTCCGGCAGTCGAAGCGGACCGGCGGCACCATCACCACCGGCAACCACTTCGACGCGTGGGGCCGTGCGGGGATGAATCTGGGGAACTTCAGCTACTACATGATCCTCGCGACGGAGGGGTATCAGAGCAGCGGAAACTCCAACCTCTCGGTGAGCGGGTAACTTTCCGTTCCCTGTCGGTGGCGGGCCGCGGCCCGCCACCGACAGGGAACACCGCACCTGTGGCGCGGCGGCCCGTGGCCGCCGCGCCACACTGCTGCCCGGACACCACGCCTAGAGCGCGAGCCGGCCGATGAGCAGGGCCACGGCCGTGACCGTGCCGCCGCAGGCGGCGCCGCCGCGGAGGAGGGCGGCCCAGGGCGAGGTGCCGTCGAGGAGGGACAGGCCGGTGGCGATGACGGCGGCCAGCAGGCCGAGCGACAGGCAGACGGCGGTCGCGAGCAGCCGCGCGCCGGGCGCGTGCGGCGTCTGCGCGGTGGTGAGCGTCACACAGAGGATGCCGAGAACAGTCAGCGGAACGAGCAGGATCACGACGGCGAGGAGCAGCAGCGGTCCGGCGTGCGCCGGGGGGCCGGGGCGGCGGGGCGGGGCGGGAATGTGGCGGTCCATGCCCGGATTCGACCGTGCGCGGTTGGTGCGGGACCAGCGGCGGGTGCCGAAGGGGAGACGAACGCGCAGGTGGGCGGCTCGAATTCGGTTGCGCGACTCGGCGCGACTCGGCGGAACGTGGGTGCCGGTGCGGCCGTTCGGGGCAGGATGGTGCGGGTGACGGGGCGCGTCAGGAGCAGACGGCAGGAGTTCCACCTCGCCTGGGAGCAGGTTCTGGAACGGTCCGGGGTGCGCACCCCGGGGGACTGGACCCGGCTGGGCGGGGAGCGGGCCGCGGCGCGCCGCCCGGCGCCCGTTCCGGCGTCGACGGTGCTGAGCTGGCGCAGTGATCCGGGCCGGGTGCCGCGGAGTTGGCCGACGCTGGAGCGGGCCCTGCGCACCGCGGCCCTCGCCTGGCCGACGGTGCTGACCCGGGCCGAGCTGGACACCTGGCACGAACGGTGGCGCGCCGCCGACGCGGAGCGGCGCGCGGAGGCCGCCGTTCCGGCGGCGCGGCCCGCGGCCGGGGGCCCCGGCGGCGCCGCCGGGCCGGCCGGGCCCGCCGGCGCCGCGGCGTACCGGCAACTGTGCCGCTGGGCACGGCGGTTCCGCGACGACCTGGACGTCGTCGACTCCGAGAGGACCCGACCGGGTGCCGCCGTTCCGCCCGCGCAGCTCAGCGGCGGGCTGTACGTGCGGCGGGCCCTCCAGGACCGGGTCCTCCAGGCGCTCGACGCCGCACCGTCCGCCGCGGTGCTGGTCACCGGCGAGGCCGGGCATGGCAAGAGCAGCCTGCTGTGGGGCCTGGCCGGGGACCTGGACGCGCAGCCGCGGGCTGAGCCGTTCCTGGTGAACGGCGCGTGGCTGCTGCACCCGGGCGGGGGACAGGCCGGGGGTCCGGGCGGCGGGCCGGGCGGGCCGCTGCTGGACCAGGAGACGATCGTCGCCGGGGCCGCGCATGCCCTGTCGCTGGCCCGCGCCCCGGTCGTGCTGCTCGACACCGCGGACCTGCTGCTGCACGACGACCGGCACGAGATGGCGTTGCTCGACCTGTGCGAGGACCTGGACGCGGCCGGGGTGCGCCTGGTCGTGACCTGCCGGCCCGAGGAGGCGCAGCGGCTGCGGCGCGGCTTCGCGCGGATGGCGCTCGGCCCGTACGACGATGCGGAGATTCCGGCGGCGATCCGCGGCCACGCGGACCACTACTGCCCCGACGCGGCGCCGCGCGACGACGCGGTGCGGGTGCGGCGGCTGATGGAGCCGGTGGCCCGCGGGCTGCCGGTGCGCGAGGTGTGCCGCAGCCCGCTCCACCTGCGGCTGCTGTTCGAACTGGCCAGGGACGACGGGGCGTTCCCCAGCGCCGAGATCGACGTGACCGGCCTGTACCGCCGCTACTGGGACCACCGGGTCGTCACCGACCGCCGCCTGCACGGCCGTCAGGACGCCGGCGGCGCGCGGGACGCGGACGCGGCCGGTGACCTCTCCGAGGTCACCGGCGCGGCGGCCGTGGCGCTGATGTCCGCGGGCCGCACCGAGCTGGGGCGCGAGGAACTGCTCGACCGGATCGCCGCGCTCGGCGGCGCGGGCGCGGGCGCCGGCGTGGGGCCCGCCGCGGGCGCCGCCGCGGCGGGCCTCGACCGGCTCGTCGCCCGCGGTGTGCTGGCCGGTGGCGCTTCGGGCGGCCTGCGGTTCTTCCACCAGACGATGTTCGAGTACGCCGCGGCCCGCGGACTGCTGCGCGGGGCCGGGCGCGGCGCGGTGGACCTGCTGCACCGCTGGGTCGAGGAACATCCGCGGGACTTCTTCGTCGGCGCGATCCTGGAACAGTTGCTGATGCTGTGCGCCGCCCTCGGCCGCCACCGGGCGGCCGTGCGGACCGCGCTGGAACGGATGGCCGCGCTGCCGGACGCCGTCGTCCTGCACGGCATCGCCGTCGCCGTCGCCGCCCAGCACCCGGCGGTGGGCGTGCCCGTCGGCGGGCTGCTGCGCACCGCCCCGCACGCCATCGCCCGCCGGTACGCCGTGCTGGCGCCCACGGTCGGGAACGCGGACGTCGGCGCCCTGCTGCCGCGGCTGCGCGGACTGTGGGAGCGGCGGGAGGCCAGTATCCAGAGCGCGGTGCTCGAAGCGCTCGAACGGCTGGCCGCACAGAACCCGTTCGCGGTGCACGCCGCTCTGGCGGAGTGGCAGTGCGTGCGGGAGATCACCGAACGCCGCGCGCCGGGCGCCGGGGTGGAGGTGCTGCCCCGCCTGCTGGTCCTGACCGCACCGGCGGACCCGGCGGCGGCGCGTTCCGGACTGCTGACCGTGCTCGCGTTCGCCCTCGCGGACAACCTGTCCGAACTGGCCTGCGCCGTCCTGACCCGCTGGGCGCGGCAGTGGGAGCTGCTGGGCTCGGCCGCGACCGCCGCCGACGTCGCCGCGCGGGTGGCGCGGGCGCAGCGGGCGTCCGGGCTGCGGGACGCCGAGCCGGTCCGGACCGCGCTCGGGCGGGTGCTGGCCGCGTCGTGGCGTGCGGACCTCGGGCTGCCGGGGGAAGGCCCCGGTGCCGCGCCCGGCTGGCCGGGGCACCTGGCGGCGGTCGTGGCCGCTCTTGAGGCCGACGACCAGGACACCCGCGCGAACGCCGGGCTCATCGCCGTTGCGCTGGTCCTGGCGGAGCTGCCGCCCGGCCACTGGGCCATCGAGGCAACGCTCGACACCTGCCTGACCATGACGGGACCCGCGGCGCCGTTCACGCTCCAGCGGGGCGCGTTTCCGCTGCTGCTGCGGGCGGACTGCCCCGCGGCCGACGCGCTCGTGCGCCGGCTCGGCCGGCTCACGCGCGGGCTGCCGGCGGCCCAGAACCGGCCCGCGGAAGCGCCGGAGCGCTGGGCGGCCGTTGCGCGCAACGTGCTCGCCCAGCCCTCCGTGCCCCCGGCGCGGGTCCGCCAGGCCCTCGAACACGCCGGGCGGCGTATCGACCCCGCGCTGTGGCTGCGCCCGGACGGCCTGGCCGCCGTGCTGCTGCCCGCCGCGGCCGGCGGCCTGCCCGCGGCGCGGCGCGCCGTCGCGCGGGCCGCGTCGGCGCCGCCGGACGCCCGCGGCTTCATCCGCAGGTCGCTGCACCGCGCCCTCACCTACGGGCTGCCCGGTGGACTGCCAGGCGCCGGCGCGTGGGCGGGCACGCTGGTGGACCTGGCTCTCGCCGACGCGGACACCGTGCTGCTCGAAGCGCTGGTCACGGGCCGGGCGAAGAAGCACGCGGACGCGCTGCCGCCGCCCGTGCACCGGCAGGTGCTCGCGGAGCTGACGGCGCGCGCCGCGGCGCTGCTCGCGATGATCTCCGCGGAGCTGGACCGGGACAGCGGCACGGTCTTCCGGCGGGCCCTGACGCTGTGGGACCGCCTGGTGGAGGCGCGGGTGCTCGACCCGCCGGACGTGGCCGCGCTGACCGGCCGCTACGCGCGGCTGTCGGACCAGAAGTCGCGCGCCGCCCTGCTCGGGCTGCTCGGCACCACGGCGGTGCGCGCCCCGGCGCGCTACCCGGCGGCGCGCGCCTTCCTGGCCGCACTCATCGTCGCGCCCGACGGCGCACTTGTGCCGCTGCGCGGCGGCGCGGAGGGCACGCGCAGCGCGGCGCGGGCGGCGCTGCTGCGCGCCGCGTGCGAGTCGGGGCCGCCCGACGGGGCCACCGAGGACCTGGCGCTTGCGCTGGCCTGCGCGCCGCCGACCGATGCCTGGCTGCTGAGCCGTCTCGGCCAGCTCGTGCGCCGCGTCGCCGCCGACCGCGGTGCTGAGCGGGCAACCGACCTGCTGCTGCGGGTGATCGACCGGGCCACGGCGCTCGACCTGGGCCGCGCCGCCCACAATCACCTGGCCAACGTACTGCGCGGCGCCATGGACAGCGTTCTCGCCCGGCACGCGCCGGCCGCGGAGGCCCGGCTGTGGGAACGGCTGCGGACGCGTTCCCTGCCGGACAAGTACGCGATGCTGCTGGTGTCCTCCGCGGTGCGGAAATCGTTCGACGCCACCCGCCCGGCGTTGGAGGCGCTGCTCACGGACCCCGCCGTCGCGCCGGCCGTCCGGCAGCGCATCAACGACGAACTGGCCGCCCGCTCCCGCGAACGGGCGGCCCACGATCTCACCTGGCTGCTGTCGGCGGCCGCCGCCGCTTCAGCGGCGCCCGCCACGGGGCACCACTGATCCGCGAGTTCCTCCATCGGGGTGTCCGCCAGGCCGTCCGCCAGGCCGTCCGCCAGGTTGTCCGCCGGGACGAACGGCTCGGCGGGGCCGCCCGCCCACGCGATCACGAGCGTTCCGTCGTCGTACCGCTGGGCCAGGCCCGCGGTGTGGGCGTTCGTGCCGCGCATGCAGGTGAGGCTCAGCTGGAAGCCGTCGATCGTGCCCGTGCACCGGTCTGAGGTAGGTGACCTGGCCGGCCAGGTCGTCCCGGCCGATCAGCAGCAGGTTGGCGTCCGGCTCGGTGCCGGACTGCCAGTAGCCTCCGAACTCCGCGTCCTGTTCCTGCGGGCCGCTGCCCTCGGACTCCTCCTCGTTGCCGGCGGTGAGCAGCAGCGCCGCCCCGACGGCGGTGGCGACGGGCACGGCGAACCGTGCGGATCTGGGGAGTTGTGTTGACGGTTCTATCGGCGGGTCGGGGCCGGAGTGAGACAGTCGGGTTCGCTCCCGTTCGCTCTGGTTCGCTCCCGCTCGTCAGGTGACGGGCGGCGTCGCGAGGGAGTCGAGCCAGCGGCGGACGACGGCCCGGATGCTCTCCGGCGTCGTGGTGTCCGGCCACATCGCGGCCTGGAACGAGAGTCCCTCCGTCAGCGCGCGGAACTCGGCGACCAGCGTCTCGTGATCGTGGCCGGGGGCGACCTGGCCGTGGGCGGCGAGCAGCTCGATGCCGGAACGGCACAGCGCCACGACCTCCTGGTTGATCTCCGCGGTGACCTCGCGGTACGTGGGGTCGGTGCGGGCCTGGACCATGAACGCGTAGAACACCTGGATCGACTCGCGCGTCTCCTGGTCCACCGGCAGCAGCGCCCAGAGGTGGCGCTCGACGATCTCGCGCGCCGTGCCCTCCTGGGGGATGGCGGCCAGGCGGGCGTTGTCCCGCTCGTTCACCAGGTCGAGCGCGTACAGCCGCAGCTCCTCCTGGCTGGAGAAGTAATGACTGACGGCGCCGAGCGAAAGACCGGCCTCGGCGGCGACGGCGCGCACGGTCGCGCGCTCAAGACCGTCACGCACCACCACGCGCCACAACGCCTCGGCCACCTGGCGGCGGCGTACCGCGGGATCGACGTGACGGGGCACCGGCCCATCATAGGCGGCCCCTCGTAGTGGATCAGTTGTTCTGTTACGCTCAGTGCATGTCGACCTCAACGGTGCCCCTGCGGACGGCCGAGCGCCGCGAGAAGCGGACGCTGCTCGCCTCGGCCCTGACCAACGGCCCTGCGGAGCTGGTGGACTTCCTGCTGCCGCTGTGGGCGGGCATCGCCCTGGGCGTCAGCGCGACCGAGGTGGGCATCCTGGTCGCCCTGGAGATGGCCGTCTCCGTCGTCGTCCGGCCGTTCGCCGGAGTCCTCGCCGACAGCCGCGAACGCCGCCACGTCGCGGCCTCCGGCGCCGCGCTCTACGGGCTGGCCTGCGCCGGATACGCGTTCGCCGACTCCATAGCCGTGGCCTACGGCGCGGCGGCGGTGAGCGGCGTCGGCGGCGCCCTGCTGTGGGTGTCGGTCCGCGCGATCATCGGCGAGCGCCTGGCCGAGGACTCCGGGGTGTACCCGCGGCTGATGGCGGCCAGGGAGAACGGCTCGTGGATCGCGTTCGTCGCCGGCCTCACCCTGCTCGGCGCCCTCGACTTCCGCGGCCTCTTCCTGGGCTGTGCGGCCGCCTGCTTCGTCGCCGCCGCGCTGCTGATGCGCAGCCCGCGCCGCGACCCCGCTCCGCCCGGGGCCGGGTCCGGGGCCGGGGACCGTGTCGGGCCCGGGGGCTTCGGTGGCTTCGGTGGCCTCGGTCGCCGGCTGCGCCCGATGCTGCTCGCCGTCGCGTTCACCATGACCGCGGAAGCGGCGGTCGCGATGCTCCTGCTGCTGCACCTCCAGCGCGGATTCGACCTCGAAGTCGTCGAGACCGCCTTCGTGTTCCTGCCCGGCGCGATCGTGATGGGCGTGCTCCCGGAGTATCTGCACGGCTTCGTGGTGCGCTTCGGCCGGACGCTGGTTCTGGCCCTGGCGTCCGTCGCGAGCGCCGTGTTCGCGCTGAGCCTCGCGTGGGCGCCCAACCCGTACGTCATCGCGGGGCTTTGGGTCCTCAGCGGCGTCGCGTGGGCGGCGGTGATGCCGGTGCAGGAGGCCGTCGTCGCGGAGGCGTCCGGCGAGCGGATCGGGCGGGGCATGGGGCTCTACGAGGCTGCGGCGCTGGTCGGCGGCGCGGTGGGCACGCTCGCGGCCGGCGTTCTGTACGACACCAGCTCATGGACGACGGCGTGCGTCGTGTGTGCCGCGGTGATCCTGGCGGGCGCGGCCATCGTCCCGCTGTCCGTCCGCGCACTCGGCGTCCAGAATCATCCGCCGCCCGCGCCCGCGCCCGCGCCCGCCCCTGCCCCCGCGCCCGCCCCTGCCCCCGCGCCCGCCCCCGCCGTCGTGCCCGCTCCTGCCCCCGTTCCCGCCGAGGCCGGGCGGCCGTTGGTGTGGCGTGCCGTTGTGGAGATCGGGAAGCACGGTGCCGTGTTCGTGCCCGTCCAGGTGGTGCTCGTGCTGATCGGCGCCTCCTGGCTGGTCGAGCTGGGCACCGGGGACACCTGGGACGTCCTGCTGTCGGGCGGCGCCCCCGAAGACGTCGACGGCGTGCGCGCCTTCTGCTACGGCACCGGGCGGATATGGGTCTTCGTCTTCCTCATCGACGCGGTGTGGCGGCTGGTCGCCGCCGTCGGCGCCTGGTTGCGCGCCGGGCCCGGCGGGTCACCCCGCTGACGGCCCGCCGGGGCGGCGGCCGAGCGCGGCCAGGGTTTCCCCGAGCTGGCCCAGCGGGTCGCCGCCGACCGGGCGCAGGACCGCGGTGGCGGCCCCGGCTTCCCACAGCTCTCGGACCCGGGACGCCGCGGTCGCGGGGCCGCCGGTCGCGAGGAACACGTCATCCGGCGGGATGCCGAGCCAGTGCGCCGTCTCCCCCGCGATGTCGTGCAGCGGGTCGGTGAGGGACAGGTGGGTGAGCACGACGAGTTCGTGCGGGCGGTCGGGGGCTATGTGCCCGAGCGCGGCGCGTACCGCGGCCGGGCCGTGGCCTTCGGACAGCACCGTGCCGTCCGCGACGCGCCCCGACAGCGCGAGCGAGCGCGGGCGCACCACGCCCGCGACGACTGGCGGCGGCTGCGCCGGGGCGTGCACCAGGCGCACGCCGTCGATGCGCACCGCGCGGCCGTCGATGTGCGCGGTCTCGCCGGCCAGCAGGGTCCGCACGGCGGTGATCGTCTCGCCGAGCAGCGACAGCCGCTCGGGCGTAGCCGCGCCCACGCGGGACATCCAGTCGGCCACGCCGTGGCCGACCCCGGCGATCAGCCGCCCGGGGAACACGCGGGAGAGCGCCGCCAGTTCCATGGCGAGCAGCGCCGGGTTGCGCAGCGGGGCCGGCGCGATGCCGATGCCGACGCGCAGCCGTTCGGTGGCGGCCAGGGCGAGCGCGGCCGAGGACATGGCGCCCGCCCAGCCCAGGTCCTCCACCAGCCACAAGTCCTCGGCGCCCGCCGCCTCCGCGCCCGCGGCGAAGGCGGCGAGGTCTTCCGGCCGTTGGTCCCGGTCGAACATCACGCCGACGCGCTTCCCCGCCGTTCCCTGCACGGTCATGCCTTTCACCCCAGGTTTTCCGAAACGGGTCTTTCCCGCGGCGGGGGCTTACCCGGACCCGCGCACGGCACGCACGGAAAGACAGGAAAACCGATGTGACGATGCGCACAAGCGACCGGGCATTTAGCGATTTACCTTTTCTTGGGATACGGCTTGCGTGCATCCGGCCGGGACCGAGGACGTCCCGCCAGGTCAGCGGGCTTCCGGAGGCGTCCGTTCGGCATGCGGACCAGCGGGGTCGCGCCCGCGCGCGGGTGCCGCCGTCACGCGGTCCGCGCCGTTCGTTTCGCCGGCTTTTTCCTTCCGAAGCCGAGGGAATTCCCGGCCGCGTTCGGCAGGTTGTCGCCCCATGGTTGCCGGAACGGCCGGCCCCGCTCGCCGGCATTTCCCGCGGCGTCCATGCCGAACGGGCCGGTGCGATCGGTCCGATCGGGTATACCGAGAGGCGTTGCCGGCCGAGCCCGACCGCCTCGGCCGCCAGGAAGGGGAACTGCCGCATGACCGAGTCACGACGGACGCCGCCCGTCCCTCCGGGATCCCGGGCGCCACGAGCGCCCCGCATACCTGCCCCGCCGGGGCACGCCGAGCGGGCCGCGCTGCTCGACCTGGCCGTGGCCGCCGCCCGCGCGGGCGGCGTCGAGCTGGTCCACCGGGCCGGCCACGCCACCGGCATCGCGTTCAAGTCGACCGCGACCGATCCGGTCAGCGACGCCGACCGGGCGGGCGAGGCCGCGGTGGTGGGGCTGCTGAGCACGGAGCGGCCCGAGGACGGATTCCTGGGTGAGGAGGGCACCGACCGCGCCGGGACCTCGGGTTTCCGCTGGGTGATCGACCCGCTGGACGGCACCGTCAACTACCTGTACGGCATTCCGCACACGGCCGTCAGCGTGGCCTGTGAACAGCGCTCCGGCGAAAGCTGGCACGCCGTCGTGGGAGTCGTGCACGACCCGGCGCGCGGCGAGACGTTCACCGCCGCCCTGGGACAGGGCGCCTGTCTGAACGGCCGCCCGCTGTGGGTGAACGACCCGGTCGACCCGGCTTCCGCGCTCGTCGCCACCGGGTTCGCCTACTCCTCCGGCGCGCGCGCCCGCCAGGGTGCCGCCGCCGCGGCGCTGCTGCCGCGGGTGCGGGACCTGCGCTGTGGGGGCAGCGCCGCGCTCGACCTGTGCTGGGTGGCGGCGGGGCGGTGCGACGCCTACTACGAGGACGAGCTGGGCCGCTGGGACTGGGCGGCCGGCGCCCTGATCGCGGCGGAGGCGGGCGCGGTCGTGACCCCGCTCGGCAACGGGGTCGCCGCCGCGGGGCCGACCCTGCACCCCGAGCTGACCGGCCTGCTCGCCCCGCCCGCAGCGCCGGCCTGACCCCGCCGGGCCCCCGTCCCCCGGCTGTCCCCCGGCTGTCCCCCGACGGCCGGGGGGCGCTCAGGGGCGGGCGGCCCACTCGGCGCGGGTCAGGGCGTACTCGACGTCCCCGTGTTCCGCGCCCTCGACGTATTCGGGCCAGTCCTCGAAGAAGGTCCGCACCAGCACGAGGCCGGCCTTCTCCAGCACGCGCCGCGAGCCGGTGTTCACGGTCATCGTCGTCGCGACGAGGCGGTCGGCGCCCAGTTCCGCGAAGGCGTGCGCGACCATCGCCCGCGCGCCCTCGGTGGCATATCCGCGCCCCCAGGCGGCGGGCCGCAGCCGGTAGCCCAGCTCCGTTCCGCCGCCCGCAACGCCCCGCGTCACCGCGGGGCGCAGCGCGAACCAGCCGACGAACGCACCGCCCGCCCGTTCCTCGGCCGCGAAGCAGCCGTGGCCCGCCGGCAGCTCGCGGTATTCGCGCAGCAGCGCGGGCAGCGTCTCCCGGGCGACGACATCGGGCGGCACCGGGCGGCCGTCGTCGATGTGGCGCATGACGGCGGGGTCACCGTGCAGCGCGGCCAGGGCGTCGGCGTCCGCCGGAGTGAGGCGGCGCAGCCGCAGGCGCGCCGTTCCGGCGGGTGCGCCGGTGGCGTAGGCCGGCGCGTTCCGGTCGGCTGGGTTCGTCGGCATCGGCGAAGACTAGTGCCCGTCAGACGCGCAGCCGTACGAGGGCTTGTACCGGGGCGTGGTCGGAGGGGTAACGGCCGCGGTGCCGGTAGGTGTTGATGGCCGCCGCCCGGACCTCGACGTGCTGGTTCGCCAGCACCCAGTCGATGCGCTGACCGCCCTCCACCGGGTCCTGGTAGTTGGGGAACGTGCCCCAGGCGGGCGTCAGGCGGTCGCCGGAGAGCCAGGTGTCCGAGAGAGCGCCGTCGGCGGTGAGGATGCGGTAGGACTCGGAGTCCCCGGCGGGCGTGTTGAAGTCGCCGGTCAGGAGAACGGGCAGCGCCGGGTCGAAACCGGCGATGCGGTCGCGGATGAGCGCGGCGCTCCGCTGCCTCGACGGCTCCGACCGGTGGTCGAAGTGGGTGTTGACGTGCGTGAACTCGGTGCCCGTGCGGCGGTCGCGGAAGCGCACCCAGGTCGTCATCCGGATCACCGTGTTGCCCCATGAGGCGGAACCGATCACGTTCGGCGTGTCGGAGAGCCAGAAATGGTCGTAGTCGAGCGGTTCGAGGCGGCGGGTGTCGTAGTAGATGGCCATGAACTCGCCCCGGCCGCCGCCCTCGCGGCCGAGGCCGATCCAGTCGTAGTGCTCGGGCAGGTCGCCGCCGACCTGCTTCGCCTGGTGGTACAGCGCCTCCTGCACGCCGAACACCGTCGGCCGCTCCAGCCGCAGGAACCGGGCGAGCACCGGCCTGCGGTCCGCCCAGGAGTCCGGGGTCCCGGGCTCGGCGTTCGCGTCCATGCGGATGTTGAACGCCATGACGTGCAGCCGGTCGCCGCGCGCCGCACCGATCAGCGGCCGTTCGCCGCGCGCGTCCTGGGCGACCGCGCCCTGGGCGACCGCGTCGTTGGCGGCCAGGAGGCCGGACACGCCCGCCGCGCCCGCCGCGCCCGCCGCACCGAGAACCCCTCGTCGTGACACACCCCTCATGATGCTCCTCACCTGTGGTTCCGCTGTCGCAGCGCTCCGGGGCCGCGATCCGACGCGACTGTTCCGGCCACCGGTGAGGCCCACGCGTCCTGGCGCCGAACAGCAGCCGAACTCCCGTCGGTCCGTCGGTCCGTCGGTCTGCCAGCCCGTCGGTCCGCCGGGCTTCGGTCGAACGCAGGTTCGTTGCCGCACGGCACCGGTCCGTTCAGCCCAAGATCGACTCGCCGCCCGGGCGGAGCGGCGGGAGATTGGGACGGTGCAGACATCAGCACCGCCGTGGTGGGCCAGGGCACGGGTACTGGCCTGGCTGCCCGCGGTGCTCATCGCCGTCGGAACGTTCCTGGACCTCGCGAGCCCGCCGCACGTGACGCTGACGCCGTTCTACGTCGCCGCGCCGCTGCTGGCCGCGCCCGTGCTGCCGCTATGGGCCACGACCGCCTACGGCGTGCTGGCCACGGGCACCGTGGCGGCCCAGATGCACTTGCGGACGGAGCCGGGCCTCGGCGAGTCCGCGATCAAGGTCGTGACCGTCGCGCTGATTTCGTTCCTCGCCGTCGCGATCAACCGCATCGTCGCCCGCAGGGACCAGCGGGTCGCCACGGCGCGCGGCGTGGCCGAGGCGGTGCAGCGGGCCGTCGTGCCGGAGCCGCCGGCGCGCGTCGGCGCGCTGCGGGTGGCGGCGCGGTACCGGGCGGCGCAGCGGGACACGCTGATCGGCGGTGATCTGTACGCCGTCCGCGAGACGCCGTACGGCGTGCGGATGCTGGTGGGCGACGTGCGTGGCAAGGGTCTAGCGGCGACCGAGGCCGTTGCGGTGCTGCTCGGCGCGTTCCGCGAGGCCGCCGAGTGCGAGCCGCAGCTGGCCGAGGTGTGCGACCGGCTGGAGACCGCGCTGGTGCGCGAGCAGCGCGCCCGCCGCACGCTCGACCCGGTCGAGGGCTTCGCGACGGCCGTTCTGGTGGAGGTACCGCCCGAGCCGCCGCTGCGGGTCCGCCTCATCAACCGCGGGCATCCGCCGCCGGTGGTGATGGGCCCCGGCGGCTGCGCCCACTACCTGACGACCGAGCCCGCGCTGCCGCTTGGCCTCGGCAATCTCGCGCCGGCGCCCGAACGGCCGCGCACCGCCCGTTTCCCCGCGGGCAGCCGCCTCCTGCTCTATACGGACGGCGTCAGCGAGGCCAGGAACGCCGCCGGCGCCTTCTACGACCCGGTCGCCGGGCTCGACGGCCAGACGCTCACGGACCCGGCGGCACTCCTCGATCTGCTCGTCGACGGGGTCGTGGCCCACACCGGCGGCGCGCTGAACGACGACATGGCGCTGCTCGCCGTGACCCACCTGCCCCGGCACGACCCGGCATGACCCCGCCCGACCCGGCCCGCCCCGACCCGACCCGCCCCGGCGCAAGTCACCGTGGGTGAGCGAGAGGCGGCGCTGCGCATAACAATTGACGCACCGTCAGATATGATGTGCGGCTCTGCGGTGCGAAATTATGCCCGATTTGCAGGACTTGAAGGGTTTAGGTCCTGGTCGGGGCGACCGTTTATTTCCCGTAGCCACTTGGAATCTGGCGGGGGCGTCTATTAACGTTCGATAACGCAGCGCGGCCGTCACCGCCGTCGCAAGAGATGGCACCGCGCTCCGTCGCCGAATCCGGCGTGTGGGAAACAACTGCACCTAAGGAACCGGGGAACCACCACTTGGGGTGAATCGGGAAGCCGGCAGCCACCCGCGGCCGGCCGCTCGTAGGAGACCTTCCTGCTCCGAACCCGTCAGCTAACCCGGTAGGCGAGAGGAAGGAAAGGAGAGCGCCTCCGTGGCGTCGAACCGGCATGCCTCCTTCGAGGGCACCCTCGAGGACACGCACCAGGACACGTACGGCCCGCAGGGCGTGCCCGGCTCGCCCGGCCCGTACCCGGCGTACTTCGGCCCGAAGGGCGCAGGCACCGAGTCCTACGGCGAGTGGAACCCCGGCGAGGACACCGTTCGCCCGGTCCGCGGCAGGCACCGGGTTGCCCGCCAGCGCGGCGGCACCATCGCCCGCAGCCGGGCCGTGCTCGGCGTGGGCGTCATCGCCGCGGTCGGCGCGGGCGGCATGGCCACGGCCAACGAGGAAGGCGCGGCCACCGTGCCCGGCATGGACGCCGCGGCCGACAAGGTCGGCACCATTCCCGTCCTGGGCAGCCTGCTCGGCGGCCCCGGCGCCGAAGAGACCACCCCCGCCACGCCGTTCACCAGCGCCGGTATCACCGGCGACGAGGTCGAGGCCGGGCACACCGACGCGGGCGAGGCGCTGCGCGCCCGCATCCTCCAGCAGGCCGATCAGGCCGAGGCCGGCGCCGACGCGCAGGCCAGGACGGCCGCCGTCCAGGCCGCCGAGGCCGGCGCCGCCGAGCGGGCCGCGGAGGCCGCCGAGGCCGAGCGCGCCGCGGAGGAGGAACGGCGCCGCCAGGAAGCGGAGGAACGCCGGCAGCGCGAGGAGGAGGAGCGTCTCCGCCAACTGCGCGCCAGCTACACCCTGCCGCTCTCCGACTACCGCATATCATCACAGTTCGGCCAGAGCGGCGCGATGTGGCAGTCCACGCACACCGGCACGGACTTCTCCGCGAGCACGGGTACCCCCGTGAAGAACGTGCACACCGGCGTCGTTCAGGAAGCCGCCTGGGCCGGCTCCTACGGCTACCGCGTGATCGTCGAGCTGGAGGACGGCACCGAGATCTGGTACTGCCACCTGTCCTCGATGAGCGTCTCCGCCGGCCAGGAAGTCGTCACCGGCGAGTCCGTCGGCCGCGTCGGCTCCACCGGCAACTCCTCGGGCCCGCACCTGCACCTGGAGGTCCTGCCCGACGGCGAGACCGCCATCGACCCGCTGCCCTGGCTGCGCGGCAAGGGCCTCTCGATCTGACGCCGAGCCTTCCCGAAGGCCCGTCCAGACCCCGGCGGCCCTGGCGACTCCCCCGACGCCAGGGCCGCCGGTCTACGCTGGCGGCATGACTCTTACCCGCCACGCCATCGGCTCCCTCCAGGTCGCGCCGCTCTGCCTGGGCGGCAACGTTTTCGGCTGGACCGCAGACGAAACCGACTCGTTCGCCGTACTCGACGCCTACACCGCCGCCGGCGGCAATTTCGTCGACACCGCCGACTCGTACTCGGCCTGGGTCGAGGGACACCGCGGTGGCGAGTCGGAAACCGTCATCGGCCGCTGGCTGGCGAGCCGCCGTAACCGCGACTCCGTGATCATCGCCACGAAGGTGGGCCGCCACCCCGACGCGATGGGTCTGTCCGCCCCGACGATTCTGCGCGCCGCGGACGAGTCGCTGCGCCGCCTCGGCACCGACCACATCGACCTCTACTACACGCACTTCGACGACGAAACCGTGCCGGTGGACGAGATCCTCACCGCACTCGACGAGCTGGTGCGGGCGGGCAAGGTCCGCGAGATCGGCGTCTCCAACATCACCCCGGCCCGCCTGCGCGCCTCCCTGGAGTTCTCCGTCCGCGAGAACACCGCCCGCTACGTCGCCATTCAGCCGCACTACAACCTGGTCTCGCGCGACACCTACGAAGGCGAACGGGCCGCCCTCGCCGCCGAGTACGGCCTGGCAGCACTGCCCTACTACGCGCTGGCCGCGGGCTTCCTGACCGGCAAGTACCGCCCCGGCGCAGCCCCGACGGGACCGCGCGCCGCGGGGGCCGCGCGGCACCTGGAGACGGAACGCGGCCGCCGCGTCCTGGCGGCACTCGACGAGATCGCGGCCAACCGTTCCGCCGCCCACGCCACCGTGGCACTCGCCTGGCTCGCCGCACGCCCCACGGTCGCCGCCCCCATCGCCAGCGCCCGCTCCGCGGACCAGCTCCCACCCCTCCTCGCCACCGCCGACCTGACCCTGACGAACGCCGAACTGGCCCTGCTCACCACGGCATCCGCCTGAAGACCGCGACACCACCCCGGACGAACACTCCCGGCACCGCACCCCCAGCGCCGCGAAATGACCCGGGCGGCCCGGCCGCCCTCGGCCGGGCATGCGGACCTCACGGCCGGCCCGGCCGAGCGGCCCGCCGCGATGCCGGGACGCGCCTGCTCCGGACTGACTCGGCCCTGAGCTAAGCGGCAGAAACGAGCTGGGCGGCGCGTTCGTTGAAGTCGGCCACGAGCCGGTGCCGGCCGAACGGGCGCATGCGCCGCTGGAGATCCTGCACCGCCTCAACGGAGCGCGAGGACTTCACCTGACCGGCGAGCGACACGGCACGCAGTCCGGCACCGTGTGCGGCCTCCAGGTCGCGTCGTTGCAGGTGCGAGACGGCAAGGGCCGCCTGCGACATGGACCCGCGCCGGGCGCGCTTCTGCTGCCGCGCGTGGCCGATGGACCGCCGTGCGTGCTCCTGGGCGGCGTCGGCGTCGCCGAGGTCCCTGAAGGTGTTGGCGTGCTCGCCGTGCAGGTAGGCCACGTCGATGAACGCCGCCCAGTCCGGCTCCTCGTCCAGCCGCACGCGTTCGTGCGCCCGTTCCGACTCGGTCACGGCGTGCGCCGCCCCCGCCCGGTCGCCCAGCAGCGCGAGCGCCCGCGCCTCCAGGCACCACAGGTCTGCCAGACAGGCCGGGGACGTGGCCCGGGCGAGGCCCTGCCGCCCTGCTTGCGCGAGCCGCCGACCCTCGGTCGGATCGCCTTGCAGTGTGGTCTGATCCGCCATCCCGGCCAGAACGTGCGCGCCGAGCGCCGCGTTCCTCGACTCCTCGGCCAGCCGCAGCGACTGGATCAAGTAGCGCTGTGCCGTGCCGTGTTCGCCGTTGTCGTAGGCCATCCAGCCGAGCAGGTAGGTCTGTTCGGCTGCGGCTTCGCACAGAGCGCGCCGCACGTCTTCGGTATGTGTCCGGCGCAGCAGCGGATAGACGTGCTGCGTCATGTACTCGGCCAGCACCAGGCGGCCGGACCCGCCGCCCTGGAAGATGTCCATGCGCTGGAACGTGGTGAACATGTTCCGCACGGCGGAGACGTCCTCCAGGCGCACGCGCGGTCCGGCGGCCGGGGTCTGATCAAGAGTGTTCACCAGCCAGTCCCGCGATGGACCCACGGCGGCCACGGCCGTGAACGGCGCCGCTGTAAGGAATTTGCGTCGGTCCACGTCCGCTCTCCCCAGGTCGGCGACAGCTTCCACGGTAGCCGCGTAGGAAGCGTTGTACACCAGTGCGGCCCGAGCGCCGCCCCGATCACCCAGGCCGAGGTCATAGGTAGTGACCCGGAAGCCGAAGTGCTCGGAGAACACGTCCGCCAGGATGTCGGGCACCGGGTCCCGCGGGCTTTCCCCAACGAGCCAGCAGCGCACACGCGTCGTGTCCGGGGCGATGTGCGGCTCTCCCCGGGCGACGGCGTTCGACTGCACCCGCCTGGCCAACTCCCCGCGGCTGAGACCGGAACGCTCCAACCAGTGCGCAAGCCTGTCGTTCGGCGTCTTCATGATCAGACCCTCCTGCCACGCAGGGTGTTCCGAACGACACCCTTCGCCACCCTTTCGACAGTACCCCCGGGGGGCGGGTGCCGCGTTGACTGTACGTACGCGAAGAGCCGTTCGGAGGACCGGAGGTGAACCACAATGACGAGCCCCGCAGAGCAGGACGGCCCCAGCCCCGACGCCGTGATCCCCTCATCGGCGCCGCCAGCCGACAGCCCCACGCTCGACGAACTGCACGTCCAGGTCGAGCGACTCGACCGTGCTATCCGCGAACACCTGGGCCAGGAGGTCGAGAAACAATGACGTCATGCCGTGTGCAGCCCGTGACGTGCCCGGCAGCCGTGCCGTTACCGGTCGGTGTCTCCACGGAGGCGAAACGGTCGGCGGTGCCGCGATGAACCAGCCGGTCGGCGTGCGGATTGCGGTTGAAGTCGATGCGGGGACGGTCCGGCGTGGGGATCAACTGATGGTCGGAGGCCAGTGCTTCACCGTCGAGGACATGGTGACGATGGCCCACGGCAGCAAGCGGCTGCTCTTCACCTCCGGCGAAAGCTTCACCATGCGGCGCGCCACGGTGCTGTGGGCCGCCCGCCGCGTCTCCCCGCGCCTGAGGGCATCTCCCCCGATGGGGCGGCAAGTGTGAGGATGCCGCTGAGGTCTCCTGAGTACACAGGTCAACCGTTTGTTGACAATATGGGCCCATGGAGACGCCCACCACGGACCTGCGAGACGTGCTCCTGTACATCAGGGAGACGTACGACCGGAATGCCAAGCCCAAGACCGGCGTGCCAGCACAGGACTTCCTGCGCGGCATTCGTAACATGTCGCTGCCGCTCCCCGCAGGGCTGCACGCCAAAGGGAATGGAGGCAAGGGCGGCCCCGCAGCCTGCCCGTGGGTCGGTGTGTTCGATCCGGACATCAGCGCCGAGGCAAGAGAAGGACTCTACCTCGCGTACATCTTCGCCACCGATATGTCTTCCGTGTCCCTCACGCTGCAACAGGGCGTCGAGGACCTGAAGGGGCGGGGTGGGTACAAGACGCAGGCCGGGCGTGATCTGTTGCGTGGCAAGGCCCGACGCTTGCAGTCCGCCATGCTCCAGGACGCGTTGGCAGGTTGGAAGCAGCCGCTCGACCTCAAAGCCGGCTCCGCGGACAAGCGCCCCCTCGCCTACGAGGCGGGCAGTATCGCGGCCCGGCGGTACGACCTGCCCGCCCCACCCTCCGAAATGGCCCTACGGGAGGACTTGTGGGACGCCGCCCGCATTCTTCAACTCGCCGCTCGCGTCGAGCAGAAGGTCCGATACTCGGATGGACCGGAACAACTTCTCGTCGAGTACCAGCCCGATGATTCGCACTCGCACGCATCGCAGGACACCTTGGACTACTTCCGCCCGAAGAACGACGCCGACTATGTGGCTCATATAACGGCGAGAACTCTACGAAAGACGCGCCGTCATGAAACGCTCGTCGCCGAGTTCGGAGAATACGTCAAGCTGCGAGGCTTCATCCGTAACACGAAAGTCCACCCCAAGGACCTGGTCCTGCGCCGGGGTGACGACGAATGGCTGGTCGAGGCCAAGGTCGTCCGGGTGGGTAACGTAATGGATGCCGGGCGCGAGGCGGTTGGGCAGCTCTTCGAGTATCGGCACTTCTTCAGTGATCGGAAAAACCCGCCTCATCTCCTCGCGCTGTTCACCGAGGACATTCAGGCCTACGCCGACTACCTGGAAACCCTCGGCATCGGGTCAGTGTGGAAGACGGCCGAGGGCTGGGTGGGTTCGCGGTCGGCCGTCGATTGGGGGCTCGTCCACGGGTGAGGGCACCCGGGTCAGCAGGGTCAGGTGGGTGCTTGTGGCCACGGCCAGGGTGTGGCCGCTGGGGGAGAAGCCTGTGGTGCGGAGGGGGGCGTGGGTGGCGTGGTGGATCAGCCACCAGTCGCCGCCGGCCGGGCCGTGGCACAGGCCGCCGTCGATGGAGAGCAGGACGCGGTGGTGGGGCCAGTCCGGGCTTACGACGTCGACGGACCAGCCGTCCTCGGTCGTCGAGTGCAGGCCCCCGCCGTGCAGGCCCGCGATCCGCACCTGCGTGCCGGTGAGCGGGCCGATGCCGGGGCAGGTCAGGAACGGGCCGGTGGGGTCGCAGATGTCGGCGTCCGGGTCGCGGTCCCGGGCCAGGAGCGCGCCGGTGACCGTGTCGAACACCCCGTGGCCGCCCTGTGAGATCACCATGACCAGGTCGTGGCTCTCCTGCGGGTGTGAGGCGAACCCGATGCCGAGCAGGCCGCCGATCGGCAGGCCCGTGCGGGGTCGGAAAACCGCCTGCCAGGGCGGCGGGGCCGGGGTGACGGGGGCGGCGAGAAAGCGCTCCCGGAGCTGCAACTCGTACTCGGTGAACATCGCGCTCCAACCCACGCGTAGTGTGAGGGGAACACTACGGTCGGTTCGGACGAAGCGCTAGACAGGCAACGTTCACCTGACCGGTGCCTGCGAGTCATGTCCCGAGCCCGCCGGCGGGGCACTCTCTGACGCATGAAGGTCAGGCTGCGCCCTGGAAGCGTCGCACGCGCCGAGGATCTCACCACCGCGTGCGTACGGGAGTGCGCGGGCTATCTCGCCGCGCTTGACGACGTGGCGGCGCCGGAGCACACCAAGCTGGTGGCCGCCATCGGCACACTCGTCGCCGAACACACCGCGTACGAACCCTCGCGCGAACGTTCCCTCGACGCCCTGCTGAACGTCGGGCGGCTCGCGCTCGACGCCGGCGAGGTGCGCCTGGCCCGCCGCATCGCGGATTCCGGGGTGGCGCTGCGCGCCTCGTCGGAGGGTGCCTGGCGGCTGCGGGCGCAGGCGCTGGAGGCGGACGGCCGGGCGGCGGAGGCGGTGCACGCGCACGGCAGGTACGCCGCGCTGGCGGGGGAGCGGCTGGACGACCTGCCGTTCGACGGCGGCGAGCCGATCGGAGTGGCGGCGTTCCGCACGCAGCTGGCCGGGCGCGGCGTGTGCGTGGTGGCCAACGGCGAGGACATCGCGGCGAGCGGGCTAGGCGGGCGGATCGACGGCTATGACGTCGTGATCCGCGTGGACTCGTTCCAGACGCATCAGGACGGCACCGGCGAACGCGTCGACGTGCACGCCGTCTCGCACCGCAGCGGCGGCCCCGGCTGGCGGCGGCGGGCGCGGACGCGCCTCGTCTTCGGCGAGCAGCCCGCGCAGTGGCGCGCGGCGATCCGGCAGCGCCTGGTGCCGGGCGCGCAGGCGTATGTGGGCGACCGGTCGCTGAGCCGTCCGGTCCGCGACCCGGCGCTGATCGGCGAGGTCCGCTGGGCGGCCGATCCGAGCACCGCGTTCGTCGTGGCGCGGCTGCTCGACTTCCTCGACGTCAGCCCGCAGATCGACCTCGTGGGCTTTACGCAGCCGGGGCAACTGCGCGCGGAGGAACGCCAGTGGGTCCTCGGGCACGCGCGGCGCCGCGACGGCATGCGGATCTCCCTGCGCTGACGGATCGCTGACGGATCGCTGACGGATCGAGAGCCCCCGACCGCCGCTCAGCGCGTCACCGGGCGCTCCCGCCCGCGGTGGCGGCCGTTCTGACGGGCTCCGCGGCCAGCGGCCGGTGGCGGCCGAGGCGCAGCAGGAGTGCGCGTTCCATGGCGGCGAAGTCGGAGCCCACGGTGCCTCGTTCGGCCTGGTCGCGCAGCACGGCCAGCGCGGTGGCCGCGCCCTGGTAGGCGACGACGGCCCGCAGCCCGGCGGGGCCGTGCCGCTGGCGTGCCAGCCGCCGCGACAGCGAGCGGGACCGCAGCGAGCCGAGTGCGGAGGGCTCGGCCTCGGCGAACCAGCCGGCCGCCGCGTACTTGGGGAGTGTCCTGCGCACGGCCCGCAGCTGTTCGTCCCTGGCCCAGGCGGCCAGCCAGCACATCAGGCAGAAGACCGGCAGCATCAGCAGCACGTAGACGAGGACGAAGCCGACCAGGCTCATCGAGGCGGACGCGTTCCACGCCGAGTGCAGCACCATGGCCGCGGCGAGTCCGGCGGCCGGCAGCGCCCGCCGCCAGGCGGGGCGGTGCCGCGCCCACGTTACCGCGAGGCCGAAGCCGACGCCGGTCAGCACGGTGAACATGGGGTGTGCGAACGGCGCCACGACGATGCGTACGAAGAACGTCACGGTGGTGGCCGAGTCGACGCCGCCGACGCCTTCGAGCTGGTCGCGGGCGACGGCGTTGGCCAGGTATACGACATTTTCGGTGAACGCGAAGCCCACGCCCGCGAGGCCGCCCGCGACGATGCCGGACAGCACGCCGTGAAACGCGCGGGGGCGGTGGAGGAACAGCAGCAGCACCGCCGCCGCCTTCGCCGTCTCCTCGACGACGGGCGCGATGACGGTCAGTTCGAGGCGGTCGGCCTGCGAAGTGCGCAGGGATGCCGTCTCGTCGGTCAGCAACTCGACCAGCAGCCCGTTCGCGAGGAGCGCGAACAGCGTGGCCGCGCACGCCCCCCAGCCGAAGGCGAACGCCAGCGTGCGCCAGGGGCGCGGCGCCAGCGCGTCGACCCAGTGGAACGCGCCGATCAGGAACGGCACGGGCAGCAGGGCGAGTCCGAAGCCGCCCCAGAAGCCCGCGGCGCCGGCCTCCCGCCACACCATGACCATGACGGCCAGGCCGCACAACACCAGCGGCACGCCGAAGAGGGCGGTGGGGGAGCGTGAGGGGCGCACGCCGATGACTCTACGGCCTGGCGTTCGCCCGCGGACAGGCCAGCCGCGGGAACGCACCGCCACGCACCGCCGGCAACGGGCCGCCACGCGCTGCCCGGCAACGCACCGCCACGCTGCCCGGCAACGGGCCGCCGGGGAACGGCCGGTGACCGCGCGCCCCGGGCGCGCGCCCCGCGCGTTCTCAGCCGCGCCCGTCCGGCCGTTCGTCCCCCTGCCCGCCGCGGCGGCGGTACAGCAGATCGCGGACCGGGTGGCCCTTGGTGAGGCCCTGGCGTTCGAAGCGCGTCAGCGGCCGTTCCGTCGGCCTGGGCGCGAAGCCGTCCGGGCCGCCGGGCGCGGCATTGCCGAACGACGGGCTCGCGTCGAGCACCTGACGCATCCACTCCGCGTACGGCTCCCAGTCCGTCGCGCAGTGCAGGACGGCGCCCGGCGCCATGCGCGAGGCGGCCAGCTCCACGAACTCCGGCTGCACCAGCCGCCGTTTGTGGTGCCGCGTCTTCGGCCACGGGTCGGGGAAGAACACCCGCACGCCCGCGAGCGAGGCCGGCGGCAGCATCTCGCGCAGCAGGATGACGGCGTCGCCGTTCGCGACCCGCACGTTCGTCAGCGAGGCGCGTTCGGCGAGGCGCAGCAGGTTGCCCTGCCCCGGGGTGTGCACGTCGGCGGCGAGGATGCCGGTGCCCGGGTCGGCCGCGGCCATCTCGGCCGTGGCCTCGCCCATGCCGAAGCCGATCTCCAGCACCACGGGCAGCCCGCCGAGCAGCGCCGCCGGGTCCAGCAGCCCGTCCCCGTCGATCTCCAGGCCCCAGCGCGGCCACAGCCGCAGCAGCGCGTCGCGCTGCGCGGCCGTGACGCGGCTGCGCCGCGGCTGGAAGCTGCGGATGGTCCGCTCGTGGCGGTCGCCGGCGGGGTCGGCGGCCGGACCTGCGCCCGGCGGGAACATCCGGGGGCGTTCGGACGTGGGAAGGGTAAGGCGGCTGTCGAAGTCGGTCACAATGCGTCCGAGTTTACGGCGATTCGGAGCGGAACCGGACCGTGGCCGTGCGACGTCGGACTCGTTGACCACATGATGGTTGGCCAACGGCGGCCAGGGACGACCACACGTTTGTGACTCGGGGGACTTCGGGGGATACGCCATGGCGGAAGGCGAGGGCAGGACCGGGCTGATCGCCCTGCCCGTGGCCGTGCTGCTGCTCGCGCTGCTCACGGTGTGGGTGGTGGTTTTCAGCCGCGAGGACGGCGGCGGCCAGGCCATCGACGACGCGGACGATCTGGTGGCCGCCACCAGCACCGCGCCCAGCAACCGGCCGGGGGAGCTGGCGGAGGTGTGGCGGGCGCCCGCCGTCGCCGCGGCCATCGACGGGGTGGGGGCGCGCGCGACGCGCCTGTGGGTGCACGAGGACACGGTCACGCTGGTCTCGACCGCCGGCGTGACCGGGTACGGAACGGTCGACGGCGAGCGGCTGTGGGTGGCCGAGGCCCCGCCCGGCGCGGGCCGGCCGTGCGCCGCGGCGGACACGATCAACTCCGCGGGCACCGGCGCGGTCCTGTGGACCGCGGGCACGGGCGAGGAGGGCTGCTCGGTCCTCGGCGTACTCGACACGGCGACCGGCGACCTGCTGTGGTCGGAACGGTTCGGCGGGCCGGTCACGGCCGAGGAGACGACGGTCACGGTCGGCGAGCAGACGGTCACCGTCAATCTCGACGCGGCAGGAACGGTCGGCGCGTTCCACCGCTTCGCGGCCGACACCGGCGAGGAACTGCCGCTGCCGGCGCCGCCGGAGGACTCCGCCTGGGACTGCGTCAGCGGCCGCGAGACGGTGGGCGTCCACCACGCAGGTTCGCGTATCGCCGTCCTGACCCGTTGCGACGACGCGCCGGAGCTGAGCGTCTACCACGCGGACACCGGCCAGCTGGAGTGGACGCACCCGGCCGCCGACGCCGGATTCGCCGTCACCGGCATCCTGGCGGGCGACCCGGTGCTGCTCCTCCAGGAGCACGAGGTGGTGGCCTATTCGGAGACCGGGGACGAGCTGTGGCGCCTGCCCGCGGTCGAGCTGAACCCGAGCGTGTCCGCCGTCGCCGGCGAGGCGCTGGTCACGCAGTACAGCAGCACCTCGTTCACCGGCTACGGGCTCGTCGGCGGGGAGCGGCTGTGGCAGACCGAGCTGCCGGAGAACACCGAGCTTTACGGCGTGGACGCCACGGGCGAGCCGGTCCTCGGCCACTCCGACAGCGGGGCGGGGCTGCTGCGCCTGCTGCGCCTCGACCCGGCCACCGGCGCGGACACCCCCGTCGGCACCCTCCCCCTCGACCCGCGCCGCGCGGCGGACACCCGGCACGTCGCCTGGGACGCGAACCAGCTCTACGTGCTGGCCCCGGTCGAACGTGACGGCACCACGGGCCTGCGGCTGCGCGCCTTCGAACGCTGAGCACCCCCGCCTGCGGCCGCCCGGTCGTCAGTCAGTCCAGCGGGGCCGACGCCAGCAGGCGCGCGGCGACCTCCTGGCCGATCGGCAGGCAGGCCGTGGCGGCCGGGGACGGGGCGTTCAGCACATGGACCGTGTGCGGACCCTCGGCGAACTCGAAATCGTCCGCCAGCGTGCCGTCCGGCAGCACCGCCTGGGCGCGGACGCCCGCCCGGTCGGGTAGCAGGTCGTCCTCCGTGATCTCGGGCAGCAGCCGGCGCACGGCGGCGGCGAAGGCGCGCCGGGAGAGCGAACGGTGCATCTCGCCCGCGCCGTAGCGCCAGTGCCGCCGCGCCATGCGCCACACGCCGGGGTACGCGACCGTGTCCGCGAGCTCGCGCGCCCGCACCGTGCGCCAGTCGTAGCCCTCGCGCGCCAGCGCGGGCACCGCGTTCGGCCCGATGTGGACCTCACCGTCGGGTCCCGCCGTCAGATGCACGCCGAGGAAGGGGAACGCGGGATCGGGCACCGGGTACACCAACCCCCGCACCAGCCAGGCCCGTTCGGGCCGCAGCCGGTAGAACTCCCCGCGGAACGGCACGATCCGCAGGCCCGGCTCGTCCCCCGCGAGGCGCGCGATCCGGTCGCTGTGCAGACCGGCGCAGTTGACCAGGGCGCGCGCCCGCAGCACCTCGCCGCGCGCCGTCCGTACGGCGACCCCGCGGCCCCGGCGCCGGTCGACGGCGACCACCTCGGCGTTCGTCCGCAGCGTGACCAGCCGGGCCAGCTCCCTGGCCACGGCGGCGAAGTCGCACTGCCCGGTGGACTCCACGCGCAGCGCCGCGATCCCGCGCACCGCCGGCTCGTGCTGGAGGATCTGCGCCGTGCCCAGCTCCCGCACGGGCACCCCGTTGCGGCGGGCGCGCTGCGCCAGCTCGTGCAGCCGGGGCAGCTCCGAGGGCTCGGTGGCGACGATCAGCTTGCCCGGCACCGCATGCGGAATGCCGTGCTCCGCACAGAACTTGAGCAGCTCGGCCGCCCCGCGCACCGCGAAGCGCGCCTTGCGCGACCCGGGCCGGTAGTACACACCGCTGTGGATGACGCCGCTGTTGCGCCCGGTCTGGTGGCGGCCGGGCGCGGGCTCCTTCTCCAGCACCGTCACCCGCAGACCGGGCCGGGCGGCGCGCAGCGCATGGGCGGTGGACAGGCCGACGATGCCGCCGCCGATCACGAGCACATCGCAGTCGTACCCTGCCAGTGTCATGTGTCACATCATGCCGGAGCAGTCAGGAGCGGGCGGGCCTGCTCCTGAAGCTCTTTGACCAGCGGCTCGTCTCCGTAGGGCGCGAGACGGAGCAGCAGGTTGCGCACGTAGTCCGTCGTGCGCGCCGAGGAGATGCGCCCCGCGACCTCCACGGCGCGCGCCCCCGCGGCGCAGGCGGCGTCCAGATTGCCCTCCTCGAGCTCGGCGACGGCGGCCACGATGAGGCGCAGCCCGTGGGAACGGACGAACTCCTCGGTCGGCTCCGACAGCGCCTTCTCGGTGAAGCGCCGCACCTGGCCCGGCACGCCGAGGTCGATGTAGCACTCGGCGGCGTCGGCGGCGAGCCGGTTGTACGAGTAGAAGTCGAGCCAGCCGGGATCGCCGTCGCCGTCCCGGGAACGTTCGAGCCAGCCCTCCGCCGCGTTCAGCGCGGACTCGCAGCCGGCCGTGTCGCCCGCCTTGGCCAGGGCGCGGGCCTCGACCAGTTTGAAGAAACTCATGGTGCGGGCCGTGGCCAGCGAGCGGTTGCGCTCCAGGGCGGCCTGGGCTAAGTCCACGCCCTCCTCGGCGAAGCCGCGGTAGATGGCCTGGAGCGACATGGACGCCAGCACGTACCCGCCGAGCGGCACGTCCGCAGCGGCCCTCGCCAGCCGCAGGGCCTGGATGTAGTAGCGCTGCGCGGCCTCCTGCTGGCCGGTGTCGAACGCCATCCAGCCGGCCAGCCGGGTCAGCTCCCCGGTGGCCCGGAACAGGGAACGGCCGACCTCGTCGCTGTAGCTGCCCAGCAGCAGCGGGGCGGCATCCGTCCGCAGGCACTCGGGCACCATCGAGGAACGCCAGTCCCCGCCGCCGTACTTGGAGTCCCAGCGGCGCGCCTCCTCCGCGGCCTCCCGCAGCTTGGAGACGTCGGAGTGCCCGACGCGGCCGAAGCCGCCCTCCTTCGGCGGTGCGGGCGCCTGCCGCGCGACCGAGGCGTCCGCCGGGCTTATCAGCCAGCGCGACACGGGTGTGGCGTAGGCGGTGACCGCGAACGAGCCCGCGAGTGTCTGCCAGATGCCCTTGCCGGGGGCGACATCAAGCCGGTACAGCTCGGTGGCCGAGTCCACCGCCCCCGGTACGTCGCGCGTGAAGGCCAGGCCCACTTCGGGGGCCGGGTCGGTGTCGGCGAGCCCGATCTCGTGCAGCGGCACGGGACGGCCGAGCTTGCTGCTGATGGCGGCGGCGATCAGGTGGGGGGCGGAGCCCTGCGGCACCATGCCTTTGGTCACCCACCTGGCAACCGACGTCTTGTCATATCGCAGTGTCAATCCCCGCTGTGCACCGAGGTCGTTGACCCGGCGGGCGAGTCCGGCATTGCTGATTCCCGCAAGAGCGAGAACCGCACCTAGCTTCTCGTTCGGCCCGCGTGGCTCCTTGGACATGCGCGCACCCCTGACACACCAACGGCAGCCCTGCGACCAGCGCAGGGCTTTCCGTGCCTCCGCCAACCCAGCGTAGTTCGGCGCCTGCTGACGGTTAAGGGGGTGAATCCCGGATGGCGGATTTATGACCGTACATGCGTACGAGCGCTTCCCCGATCCGGGATTGTGCTCCGGGCATGTGGCCGTGCGCCCGGCCGTGCGCTCTGGGCAGTGCCGGGCCCGGCCGCTTCGATGGGAACCGCGTGGGTCGGCCCGCTGTCCTGATGGATACGGCGGGCCGGGGGAAGCCGCCGTCTCATTCCCCGCGGACGGCGGCCTGGTCCGGGAGGCGGCCAGCGTCTCCCGGACCACAGACCTTCTGCCCCGGGGCGGCCGCGCCATGAGCCGTTCCTCGGCCAGACTTTGGCCAAAAATCGCCGGTTTTCTGCACGTCGTCCCTTCAGCCCCAGGAAACTCGGCCGACACACCGGGTAGTTCGCCACGCGGGCGAACTACTCCCCCGTCATGCCCCGTTCCCGCCGGTCCCGTGGCAGCATGGGCCTGTCAGCACACACCCAGGCGGCGGTCCGTGGTTTCTCAGTGGGGAGGCGGCGATGCGGTGGTTGGTCGGGTGGGCCGGGGCCGCTGCCAGCGCTGCCCGAGATATCCAGCCCCTGGGCGCCCATCTCCTGTGGGAGGGCCCCGATCCCCTGTGGGCCGTCGGCGACTGGCGGCCGGACGAGATCCGGCTCGTCTACGCCGACGGTGACACGCACCTCGCCGTGTTCGGCTACTGCGGCGCCGATGACGAAACGCTCCGCCGCTCCCTGGTGTCCGCCCGCGCCGGCGCCCTGCGCCAGCTGACCACCTGGCCCGGCAGCTACACCGCCGTCGCCCGCTTCGGCCGCCGCACCGTCATCCCCGCCGACCTAGCGGGCACCCGGCCGGTGTTCCACACCGCATGGGCCGGCGGCACCGCGTACGCCACCGCGGCCCTGCCGCTGGCCGACCTCACCGAGGCCCAGCTCGACGTCGCCCACCTCGCCGCCCAACTCGCCTGCCCCGAAGCGCCGGAGGCCGTCGGCGACGGCACCCCCTACCGCGGCGTCCGCCGCGTCCCGCCCGGCCACGCCCTGCGGCTGCGCGAGGGCGGCAGCCGCGACGTCCTCGGCTACGAGCCCACCGCGCCGCTCGTCGTCGCCGCGCCGCCCGTCGAGCGCGAGGCCGCCGTGGCCGGTGTCCGCGACGCCCTCGTCGAAGCCGTCCGCACCCGCCTCGCCGCCCCCAGGCACGCCCCCGCGCGCGATGCGGGCCCCGTCCCCGGCATGGGCCCCGCCGACCGCCGTGCCGCCCGCGTCGGGCCCGAGCCCGCCCCCGGCGTCGGCGCCGACCTCTCCGGCGGCAGCGCCTCCGCGACCCTCGCCCTGCTCGCCGCCGGACTGCCCGGCATGCCCGGCACCGTCTACGGCACGGGCGCCACCCTCGCCGGGGAACGGCTGCTCGCCGTCACGTTCAACGACCTGACCGCCGCGGGCACCGCCGCCGGCGGCGCGGGCGCGGCCGAGCTCGACCGGGCCCGGATCATCGCCGAGAACCCGCGCCTGCACCACGTCGTCGTCGCCGCGGGCGAGGAGGCGCTGCCCTACGCCGAGCTGGAGAACGGGCCGCTCACCGACGAGCCGGGCCCCGCCCTGGTCACCGCGGCACGCCACCGCCACCGGCTCGCCGCGGGCAGCGCCGACCACCTCACCGGCCACGGCGCCCGCCAGGTCCTCGACGCCCACCCCGCCCGCCTCGCCGACCTGCTCCTGGACCGCAGGCGCCGCCACCTCCTGCGGCCCGTCACGGCGCTGGCCAAGGCCAGCGGCGGCGGCAGCCGCGCGATGCGGGTGCCGTTCACCGTCTACCGTGCCGCCCGCCGCCTCGCCCGCACCTCCTACCCCGAGGGCCTGGCCGGCGCCGCCGTCCTGCTGCGCAGCCAGCTCGACGAGACCGCCCCGACCGACGGCGCGCTCGGCGCCTCCCTGGCCGCGCTGTCCTGGTGCCGGCCAGGACCCGCGGCCCGCTGGCTCACCGGGGAGGCCCTGGCCGAGGTGTCGATCCGACTCGAAGCCGTCGCCGCCCGCCCCCGCGGCGGCGCCACCACCGGCCGCCCCGGCGAGCAGCTGGCCCGCGCCGTCCTCGCCAGACACGCCGCGGACCACCGCGTCTTCGAACAGGCCGCGGAGGTCCGCCACCAGCGGCTGCACGCCCCGTTCTACGACAATCAGGTCGTGCGCGCCTGCCAGGCGCTCCCGGAGAGCCTCCGCGTGCAGCCCGGCGCGCGCGCCGAGGTGCTGCGGACCGTCCTCGACGGCGCCGGCGTCCGCGGCCTGCCGCCCGGCTGGGGCGCCACCACCCACGGCTCGCACACCGACTCGGTGCGGTCCGGGCTGCGCGCCTACGTCAGCGATATCGTCGGCCTGTTCGACGCGCCGCTGCTCGCCGACGCCGGGCTCATCGAGGCCCGCGTCGTCCGCAAGGCCGTCCGCGCCGCCGCCCAGGGCGAGCTGCTGCCGCTGGACGGCCTGGCCGAGCTGGTCTCCACCGAGATCTGGCTCCGCCGCCTCCTCACCCGCCGCGGCTCCTGCTGGACCGCCGAGGGCAACCGCGACCCCCGGGCCGTGACCAGCGGCGTCAGCCTCTGACCGGCGGCGTCAGCCTCTGAGCAGCGGCGGGACCGGCAGCGGAGCGGAAGCCACCGCGCGGGTCGGGCTGCGGGAGCGGGCCTGGTCGGGTACTGCTGGAGGGACGACCCGGCCGGGCGGGTGCCGACGTAAGTCAACAGACGTTGACGCTGATGAGGTGGAACGGCCATGGAGACGGCGGACGTGATCGTGGTGGGCGCGGGCCCGACCGGGCTGTTCGTGGCCGCGGACCTGGCGGAGGCCGGCATCGACGTCGTGGTGCTGGACCGGCGCGGACCGGAGCAGTCCAACCTGACCAGGGCGTTCGTCGTCGGACCGCGCACGCTGGAGCAGTTCGACGCGCGCGGGATCGCCGACGAGCTGGTGGCGACCGGCAGCCGGCTCACGTCGATGCGCCTGTATCGCCGGCTCTGGATCGACTTCGCACCGATTCCGACCCGATTTCCCTACCAGCTGATCACGCCGCAGTACGAGACCGAGGCCGTCCTCCGCGCTCGGGCGGTCGGCACCGGGGTCCGGTTCGCGTGGCGGACGGAGGTCACCGGGCTGTCCCAGAACGATGCGCGAGTCCGGGTCACGACGGCGTCCGGTCAGCAGTGGCAGGCGAGCTACCTGGTCGGCGCCGACGGCAGCCGCTCGACGGTCCGGGAGGCGGTGGGCGAGCCGTTCCCGGGCAGGGTCGCGGTGCGGTCGATGATGCTCGCCGACGTGCGCTTCACCGACCCCCCGGACGCGGTCCTGCGCTCCGACGCGAACCGCAGCGGCTTCGCCTTCCACGTCCCCTTCGGCGACGGCTGGCACCGCGTCATCGCATGGAACCGCGCCGACGACCGCCCGCCCGGCGCACCGCTCGACCCCGACGACGTGAGCACCATGCTCCGCCGGGTCTTCGGCACCGACTACGGCCTGCACGAAACCCGCTGGCTGTCCCGGTTCCGTGCCGACGAACGGCAAGTCGCCCGCTACCGCATCGGCCGCGTGTTCCTGGCCGGCGACGCCGCACACGTACACACCCCCGCGGGCGCGCAAGGAATGAACACCGGCCTCCAGGACGCCGCCAACCTCGGCTGGCGGCTCGCCGCCGGCCTCCGCGGCCATGCCGGGCCCGAAGTGCTCGACGGCTACCAGCGCGAACGGCACCCCGTCGCGGCCCGCGTCATTCGCGGCAGCGGCGCCCTGATGCGGGCCGCGCTGACGGCATCGCCCCGGCTGCGGGCACTGCGTCTGGCCAGGCTCGGCGGGCTGTCCGGCCGGTGGCCGGCCCCGAAACCGGTCGCCGCTGCCGTTGCCGGAACCGGCATCCGCTACCCCGCCCCTCCGGGCGCGCATCCCGCCGTCGGCCGCCGCGTTCCCGACCTGCCCCTGACCGGCCGGGGACGTCTGTACGCCGCACTGCGCGGCGGTCGGTTCGTCCTCGTCCGCAGCGGACGGCAGGCCGGACGCCACCCCTGGCACGGCCCGGTCACCGAGGTCGTCTCCGCCCTTCCGCTCAAAGCCGACCTCCTGGTCCGACCCGACGGCCACCTCGCCTGGGCAGACCCCGCCTGAGTCCACCGCTGCCCGCCCGGCCCAGGACTCCGCCCGGCGCAGGCCATCGATGCGGTGGCGGGACATTCCGCGCGTACGGCCCCGACCGCTTCCGCTGTGCGGACGGGCGCGGACGCCGTCGCCCGGGGACACGTCGACGGTGACGACGCCCGCCGGCTCCCGGCGGGACGGGGCTGTCCGGTCCACCTCGGCCGGACCCGGACCCGGACCCGGCCGCCACGATCTAACAGAAGATCTCGGACTCCGCCCAGTTCGCCAGGGCCGCCGCCCCCAGCACGCCCTGCGGCTCCACCACCAGCCGCAGCGTGCGCACGCCCGTCAGCGGAACGTTCAACGGCACGGCCGCGTCCCGCCCGGCGACCACCTCGGAGCGCCACAGCTCCTCGTCGTCGCCCTCCACGCGGAACACCGCCGCGCCGATGCCGTGCGTCAGATCGTCCAGGCCGGCCCGCGCCTCGTAGGCGAGACACGAACGGTTCAGATCGATCGTGACCGACGAACGCGCCTGAACGGTGATCCCGTGCGAGAACGCTTCCCCGTTGATGCTCACTTCGTCGCGCTGCCAGATCGGACTGCTGCCCAGCAGCCGTACCGCCGGGTCCTCCCCGTTCCCCGTCACGTCGTAGGCCAGCTCCCGTAACTCGAACGGCTCGGCCGGCGGCTCCGGCTCCGGCTCGGGATCGGGCTCCGCCGGGGACGGCGGCACGGGCGTCGGCGTCGGCTCCGGCGAAGGGGATGGCTCCGGCTCCGCCGGGGGCGGCGACTCGGGCTCGGGCGCCGGCTCCTCCGGCGAAGGACTCGGCTCGGGCCCGGGCAGCTCCCGGGCCTCTGGCTCAGGCCCGGGACCGGGACCGGGCCCCGGGTCGGGCGGCGCGGGCTCCCGCGGCGCCGGATCGGCCGGCCTCTCGTCCGGCGGCGCCACGGCCTGCGGATCGTCGTCCGGCTCACCGCCCATCAACGCGAACGCGAGCGCCGCCGCCACCGCCGTGGCCATCACACCGGAGGCGATTCCCGCCTTCACCGGGGCGCCGAGCCCCTCGGACGCCGCGCCACCGCCCGCGCCGCCGGCCGCCGCAGCGGAACCGGCCGCCCCGACACCCGCCGTGCCCATCAGGAACCCGACGCCCTTCGCCGAGGACTCCGCCGCGAACCAGCCGATCACCGCCACCGGCAGCACCGCACCGATGTGCGTGTTCAGATCCTGCACCTCGGACGCCGCCGTCGCGCACTTCGCGCACTCCGCCAGGTGCTTCCGCAGCCCCCGCTCCGCGCGCATCCGCAACCCGCCCCTGGTGTACGCCCCTAGCCGGTCCGCGTACCGGCCGCACTCCCCGCCGTCCCGCAGCGCCCGGCTCACGTGCTCCTGGAGGAACGCCTGCCGCAGCCCCTCCCGCGCCCGGTGCGCGAGCACCGCCGTCGCGTTCGGCGTGAGCCCGAGCAGCGGCGCCACCTCGCGCGGCGACGCCTCTTCGACCGTCGTGTGCCACAGCACCGTCTGCCAGCGCTCCGGCAGGCTGCGGAACGCGCGCACCGCCATCGAACGCTCCGCCGCGCGCATCGCCCGCACGTCCGCGCCCGGATCGTGCGCGTCCCCACCGGAACGCACCACCGCCGCGGCCGACACCGCGAACGCCGCGAAGTCCTCGACCAGCTGCTCGCGCCTGGCCGTGCGCGCCCAGTCGGCCGCCACCCGGCGCACCGACGTCAACAGGTAGGCCCGCACGGCCGTTTCAGGACCCGCGCCCGCGCGCACGGCCTGCAAGGTGGCCGCGAACACCTCGTTCGTCAGGTCGTCGGCCGTGTCCGCGTCCCGGCAGCACGTCCGCGCGTACCGGCGCACGGCGTCCGCATGGCGCCGGTACAGCTCGTCGTACGCCTCGGAGTGGCCGCGACGCATCCGCTCGACCAGCTCCAGATCCGCGGCCTCCCCGGCCCTGACGCGCTGCCGCGGCACCAAGGACTCGTCGGAGTCGCCGTCCTGCCCCTCAACTCCCATAGACCGAAGCCCTCGTTAGCCCTCGTTGTACATCGGTGTCAGCGACGAGGGTCAGGCTGCCACACGAATGGCCCACGACCACGGCAGTTCGACCAGAACCACTCGTCCGAGGGGCGCCGAGGGCGCGAGGTCACCGCCGCGTCAACGCCCCCCGGCCCGCAGCCCCTGCAACAGCAGCTGCAACAGGCGGGACTCCGCCGCCGTCTGCCGCGCCGCATCGTCGAACCTCGGCGGCGTCGTGGCTATCACCAGCATCAGATCGGCCACCGTCACGTCCGCGCGCAACTCCCCCGCCGCACGCGTCCGCTCCACCAGCTCGCCGACGACGGAGAGCAACTCCCGCGTCCCGGCCCGCCCGTCCTCGGCCGCCGCCGCACCGGAAGACGCCCCGGCAACGGAAGCGGCGGCAGCGGACGGCGCCTCGCCCTGGACCGCCGCCGCACCGCGCTGCTGCGGCACCCGCCCCCACGACCCCGCCGGGTGGCCACCCGCCGGTGCCTGCTCCGCCAGCAGCTCGGGCGGCAGCAGCCGCCCCGCCCCCGAGGCGGCGGACCGCTCCACGAAACCCGCCAGCGCACTCCACGGCTCACCGTCCCAAGCCAGCGCCTCCAGCGCCCGGTCCGTCAGCCGCCGCGTCTCCTCGGCGGCGATGTGCTGCACCAGCGCCTCCTTGTTCGGAAAACGGCGGTAGACCGTGCCCACACCGACCCGCGCCCGGCGCGCGACTTCCTCCATCGGCGCGCCATAGCCCTGCTCGCCGAACACATCCCGCGCCGCACTCAGCACATGCCGCAGATTGCGCTGCGCATCGACCCGCAAAGACCCCTGCGCTTTTGTCCCGGCACTCCCGGCACGCCCTTCGGCATGGCTCCGCTTCACCGAGGAGGGCATATCCGCGCCGTCCCCGGACCCTTTGATCCGCATATTCATTTCCCCCGGTGCTGCGGACGCCCCCCGAAAAGACGCGCCGCTGGTGTCGAGTACGAACATAGTTGAGGGCACTGACAGTGAGAAGGAGCCCGTGCGGCCCGCACCGTGCCCGCCCTGGCGCCCCGTTCGGAGCAGCGCGCCGTCCAACCTGTGGACAAACGGCGTCCCGGAGGTGCCTTATGGACGGGTGACGAAGCAACCCGCGCACATCGTGGTGGCCGGCGGCGGCTACGTCGGTCTGTACACCGCACACCGCCTCCAGCGCAGACTCAGGCGTGAGCTGGGGCGCGGCACCGTCCGGATCACCGTGATCAGCCCCGAGCCGTACATGACCTACCAGCCCTTCCTTCCCGAGGCCGCGGCCGGGTCCATCTCTCCCCGGCACGTTGTCGTCCCCCTCCGCCGCGTGCTCGCCAAGTGCCGTTTCGTGCCCGGCGTGGTCACCGCCGTGGACACCGAAGGGCACTCCGTCTCCGTGCGGACGGTGGCCGGCGAGGAAGCCGGTGGCGAACCGCTCCGGATCGCTTACGACGAGTTGGTGCTCGCTCCCGGTTCCATCTCGCGCACGCTCCCCGTCCCCGGTCTGGCGGAGCACGGTATCGGCTTCAAAACCGTCGAGGAGGCCATCGGCCTGCGCAACCACGTCCTCGAACAGCTCGACATCGCCTCGTCCACCCGCGACTCCGCGGTCCGTTCCGCCGCGCTGACCTTCGTCTTCGTCGGTGGCGGCTACGCAGGCGTCGAGGCCCTGGCGGAGCTGGAGGACATGGGACGTTACGCGTGCCGTTACTACCACAACATCCGCCCGGAGGAGCAGAAGTGGATGCTGGTCGAGGCAACGGACCGCATTCTTCCCGAGGTGGGTGAGGAGATGGGCAGATACGCCCAGCGGGAGCTGCGCGGGCGCAACATCGACATACGCCTCGGCACCCGTCTCGAATCCTGCGAGGACCGCACCGCCGTCCTCAGCGACGGCTCCCGGCACCCGGCCCGCACCCTGGTCTGGACCGCCGGCGTGAAGCCGCACCCGGTCCTCGCCGCCTGCGGCGTCCCCCTCGACGACCGCGGCCGGGTCCGCTGCACGACGACCCTGCGCGTCGAGGGCGTCGAGCACGTCTGGAGCGCGGGCGACGCCGCGGCCGTGCCCGACCTCACCGCGCCGCCCGCCGACCCGCCGGCCCTGTGCGCCCCCAACGCGCAGCACGCCGTACGCCAGGCCCGCCGCCTCGCCGACAACATCGCCGCCGCCGTCCGCGGCCGCCCGGCCGCCGACTACCGGCACCGCAACGCCGGCTCCGTCGCCTCACTCGGACTGCACAAGGGGGTGGCCCGCATCTACGGCAGAAGACTGAAGGGCTTCCCCGCCTGGCTGCTGCACCGCGCGTATCACCTCAGCCGCGTGCCGACGTTCAATCGAAAGGCGCGCGTACTCGCGGAATGGACCCTTGCGGGATTGTTCAAACGTGAGATCGTCTCACTCGGCTCTCTCGAACATCCACGTGCCGAGTTCGAGCTGGCCGCGGGATCACGGCGCCACCCCGAAGACACATGACCGCGGCCCGGCATGTGACCATGGGTGGGCAGCCGCTCGGCGAAGCGTAGACGCGGAAACACTTACGACGTAACCAGAGACATAGAGACCAGAACGATTCGGATCGGAACGCTGTGAATTTGACGCGCTGGGGTATCCGGCTGCCCGGAACACAGCGGCGCCACGCCGCCGCCACCGATCGCGGCCGGGTCGAGGAGCCCGGCGGCGTGCCGGCGGCCCGCTCGGGCGAGCACCAGGAGCCCGCGTCGAGGCGGCCCACCGGCGGCCGGGGCGTGGACGCGCTCGCGGTGCACGAGCTGCTCGGCCACGTCCAGGCGCCCGTCGCCGTCGTGCGCGGCTCCGACCACCGCGTCGCCTATGTCAACGACGCCTACGCGGCACTCTTCGGCCCGCGAACGCCGGGCGAGCCCGCCCGCGAGGCCCTCACCGAGCTGGTCAGCATCGGCCTGCTGCCCCTCATGGACCAGGTCCAGCGCAGCGGCACCCCGCGCACCCTGAAGTCCCGCAGCGTCCCCTCCGCCGTCCCCGGCGGCGGCCGCGACACCTACTTCACCTTCACCTGCACCCCCGTCGAGCTGGCCGGCGCCGGCGGCAAGCCCGCGCAGCGCGGAGTGCTCGTCTTCGCCGCCGACGTCACCGACCAGGTCGTCGCCGCGGAACGGCTGCGCGAGAGCGAGAGCCAGCAGCGCGCCGCCGCGGTCACCCTCCAGCGCAGCCTGCTGCCGCAGCGCCTGGAGCAGCCGGACGACCTGCGCGTCGCCGCCACTTACCAGCCCGGCGGCCTGGACGCCGCGGTCGGCGGCGACTGGTACGACGTGATCACCCTCGGCGCGGGGCGCACGGCGGTGGTGATCGGCGACGTCATGGGCAGGGGCGTGCGCGCCGCGGCGGTCATGGGCCAGCTGCGCACCGCGGTCCGCGCCTACGCGCGCCTCGACCTTCCGCCGCACGAAGTGCTGCAACTGCTCGACGGGCTGGCCATCGACATCGACTCCACCCAGATCGCGACCTGCCTGTACGCCGTCTACGACCCCAACGAGGGCACACTCACCCACGCCTCGGCGGGCCACCTGCCCATCTTCATCAGGAACGCCGAAGGAACGGTCGACCGGGTCTCGGAGCCCACCGGCCCGCCGCTGGGCACCGGCGGCTGGGTGCACGCCTCCGGCACCGTCCCGTTCGGCCCCGGTTCGACGGCCGTGCTGTGCACCGACGGCCTCGTGGAACGGCGCGACGCGGACATCGACGAAGGGCTCGACGCGCTGGAGCGCGCCATGGGCGGCGCGGCCGACAGCCCGCAGATCCTGTGCGACCGGCTGCTGCGCGCCCTCGGCATCACCGAGGAGCACGACGACGACGTTGCCGTGCTGGTCCTGTCCTGCCCCGAGCGCCACGGAGAGGAGGCCGACCTGTTCCGCGGGGCGGCCCTCGACCTCCTCGGCGGCATCGAGGCGGCCCCGCGGGCACGGGCGTTCGCCGACGGCGTGCTGGCGAGCTGGCGGTTCCCCGAGGAGCTGCGGGAGCTCGGGGTGCTGGCCGCGAGCGAGCTGGTGGCCAACTCGCTGAAGCACGGCCGCGCCCCCATGGGCCTGCGCCTGCGCCGCACCGACCGCCGTCTCATCGTCGAAGTGACGGACGGCGACGAGCACCTGCCCCGCCGCCAGCAGGCCCGGCCGGCCGACGAGGCGGGCCGCGGCATCGCCGTGGTCGCCACCATCGCGGCCGAGTGGGGCGCCCGCCGCCTCCCCGAGGGCGGCAAGGCCGTGTGGGCGGAGTTCGCCCTCCCGGGCTCAAGTTGACGGCCTTGGGCGTGGCGCGTAATGTTGCCCGAGCGCTCTTGGAGAGCGCACACTCCACTACTGTTTGGAGCCCGCGAGGGTCTAT
>NZ_LZNS01000001.1:4488048-4717527 GCF_001984575.1 Streptomyces sp. MP131-18
CACCGCCGGACAATTATTGGTAAATGGGCCCCGGGGAAAGGATTTTTCCTTCCCCCGGGGCCCACTTCCGTTCCGCTACCGTGTTCTTCATGAGCGTTGAGGCACGACTGATGTGGGACGAGGGCGTCACGCGGTACGACTTCGGGCCCGGGCACCCCATGGACCCGGTGCGACTGACCCTGACGATGCGGCTCGTGGAGGCGCTGGGCCTCGACAAGCACATCGATGTCGTCGCCGCGCCGGCGGCCGGGGACGGCACGCTCGGGCTCGTGCACCGCCCCGACTATCTCGCGTCCGTGCGACACGCCTCGGGCCGGCCCACCGAGGCCGACGAGCGGTTCGGTATCGGCGCCGGCGACACCCCCGCCTTCGCGGGCATGCACGAGGTGTCCGCGTTGATCGCGGGCCAGTCCGTGGCCGGCGCCGACGACGTCTGGCGCGGCGTCACCGGGCACGCCGTGAACTTTTCCGGCGGCCTCCACCACGCCATGCCGGGCCGGGCGTCCGGCTTCTGCGTCTACAACGATGCCGCCCTCGCCATCGCCCGCCTTCTCGAGCGCGGAGCCGAGCGCGTCGTCTACCTCGATACGGACGTGCACCACGGGGACGGCGTGCAGGACACGTTCTGGAACGACCCGCGTGTCCTCACCATTTCCCTCCACGAGCACCCGCGCACCCTCTTCCCCGGCACCGGGTGGCCCGAGGAGACCGGCGGCCGGGGCGCGCCCGGGGGCGCCGTCAACGTTGCGCTGCCGGCCGGTACTTCGGACGGGGCGTGGCTGCGGGCGCTGCATGCCGTCGTTCCCGAGCTGCTGGCCGCGTTCCGGCCCCAGGTGCTGGTGACGCAGCACGGCGCGGACACCCACTTCGAGGACCCCCTGGCGCACCTCACGCTCAGCCTCGACGCCCAGCGCGCCGCCGTGGAGTCCTGTCACTCCTGGGCGCACGAGCACGCGGAGGGGCGCTGGCTGGCCCTCGGTGGCGGCGGGTACGCCGTCGTGGACGTCGTGCCGCGCCTCTGGGCGCACCTCGTCGCCACCGCGGCGCACGCCCCCGTCGAACCGCAGGCGCCCGTGCCGGAGACGTGGCGGCAGACCGTGTACGCGCTGACCCGGCAGCAGGGGCCGCGGCGGATGACGGACGGGCGCGTTCCGCAGTGGCGGAGCTGGCAGGACGGTTACGATCCGGCGGATGCCGTCGACCAGGCCGTCCTCGCGACCCGGCGGGCCGTCTACCCGCTGCACGGGCTGCTGCCCTGAGCGGTCCTGGCGCGGTTCTGGAAGTCGGGCGCCGTTCGCCTGGCCGCGGAGCCACCGTCAACTGCTGGTCTCCTACGCCACATTGCGGGGTGACCGTCGGCGGCGGACCGGGCCTGCCTCCCGCAGGCTGCGGGCCGATCTATCGACATAACGACCCGATTCCGCCTACGCCTCCGACGTTCTCCTCGCGGCTCCGGAGGGCAGGTTGCCCATGATCCGGTCACTGCTTCTTCACCTCGTCCCGCCGGGTCTCCACACGGTGTCAGCAGCCCCGCAGGGGGCGGCCGTTGGCGCGGCGCCCGGTGCCCGTCCGGTGCGATCCGGGCAGGCCGCCGCCGCCGTCGGGACGCTTAGGGGTGCAGGTCAGCTGGGTAGGGAGGCCATCGGGCCGATCGGAGCGGGCGATGCCCCGCGCGCCCGCCGGGCGGGCCGTGCGGTGCGGCCGCGACGGCGGCGTCCGGTCGGGGCGCCGGGCCGGCGGGATGCCCCCGGCCGCTCACGCGCTATGTGCTCAATCGGGCTTCTCTGTCACGGTAAGAGCATGGTCGCTGAAAAAGGCCGGTTGAGGCACCTCTTCCCCACTCGCATCACCCGCCCCTAATCTGGGGAGGAGCGCACATGCGAGAGGGAGTCACCGGAGGGGAAGCCGGTGTCCGACATGTGCGGAAGGTCAGGTGTGACATGGCTGCTGGTGAAAGGCTTCTGAGCGAGGCCAAGTTCCTGACCGTGGCGGAGGTCGCCGCGGTGATGCGAGTCTCCAAGATGACTGTGTACCGCCTGGTGCACGCCGGTCATCTGCCCGCGATCCGGGTGGGAAGGTCCTTCCGGGTACCCGAGCAGGCCGTCCATGAGTACCTCCGAGAGTCGTTCGTGGGCGTCGAAAGCGCGTAACGGCTGGAAGAGCTCCCGGTTCGACCCTCGATTAACCCGTATCACCCGGTGACCGGTAGGCTGACCCGCATGTAGGTCGTGTGGGCTCGGACGCCCCGCACCGAGTAAGCGAAGTGAGCGAGGGTAGTCGTGGGCTCTGTGATCAAAAAGCGGCGCAAGCGGATGGCGAAGAAGAAGCACCGCAAGTTGCTGAAGCGCACCCGCGTCCAGCGCCGCAACAAGAAGTGAGCGAGCGCCGCTGATCGGCCCTCCCGTCGTGTACGTCGACGGGAGGGCCTGCGCGTCGCCAGGGAGGGTCGTGGGCAAAACCGTGCTTGTGACCGGTGCCGCCCGGCAGCTCAGCGGGCGGTTCGTCCGGCACCTGCGGCGCGACCCCCGCGTCGACCGGGTCATCGGCGTCGACAGCCGGCCGCCCGCACATCCGCTGGGCGGCGCCGAGTTCGTCCGGGCGGACATCCGGCAGCCGTCGATCGTCACGGTGCTCGCCGAGCATGCCGTGGACACGGTGGTCCACCTCGACGTGCACGGCACGCCGGGCCCCGCGGGCGGCGGCCGTTCCGCGGTGAAGGAAGTCAACGTGCTCGGCACGCTGCAACTGCTCGGTGCCTGCCAGAAGGTGCCGGGGCTGCGCGGCGTCGTCGTCAAGTCCAGCACCCAGATCTACGGCACCGCGGCCCGCGATCCCGCGGTCTTCCATGAGACGACTCGCGTGGGCGCGCCGACCGGCGGTGGCTTCGTGCGGGACGTCATCGAGATCGAGGGCTATGTGCGGGGCTTCGCCCGCCGCTGCCCCGACGTGCGGGTGACGGTGCTGCGCTGCGCGCATGTGCTGGGCCCGGCCGCGGATTCGCGGCTGGCCGCGTACTTCCGGCTGCCGGTGCTGCCGACGGTGCTGGGCTACGACCCGCGGTTGCAGTTCGTGCACGAGGACGACGTGCTTGAGGTGCTGGCGCGCGCCGCGCGCGAGCCGGGGACGCCGGATGCGCTGGCCCCGGACACGTACAACGTGGCGGGCGAGGGCGTGCTGCTGCTGTCGCAGGCCGCGCGGCGCATCGGGCGGCCCACGGTGCCGGTGGTGCGGGCGCTGGCGCCCTGGCTCGGCTCGGCGCTCGGCACGCTCGGGCTCGGTGGGGCCTCCGCGGAGCAGCTGCGGTCCCTGGTCCACGGCCGCGTGGCTCGCACGACGCGGCTGCGGCAGGCCATGGGCGGGCCGCTGGCGTACACGACGGGCGAGACGTTCGCGGAGTTCGCCGCGCTGCACGGACCCGGTGCGCTGCCGCCCGAGCACGTGGCGCGGGCCGTCGACCGGATCGAGGAAGTGGTGCGCCATGGCTGACGCGAAGGTCATTCCGATCGGCGAGGGCGGCCGGCGGGGCCGGAGCCGTGAGGAGCCGCCCGCGCCGCCGTCGGCCGGGTCGCCGTCGGCCGGGCGTGAGGAGGCCGGGCACGAGGACGAGGTGGCCGGGGTGGCCGGTGGCGGCCTGGACAGGGCGCTGGCGCGCGGGTTCGCGTTCCTGAGGCGACGGCTCAGCGGCGCGTACGAGATAGACGACTTCGGCTACGACCGGGACCTGACCGACGAGGTCCTGATGACTGTGCTGCGGCCGGTGTTCGAGAAGTACTTCCGCGTCGAGGTGCGCGGCATGGAAAACGTGCCGGCCGAGGGCGGGGCGCTGCTGGTGTCCAACCACTCCGGCACGCTGCCGTGGGACGGGCTCATGCTCCAGGTCGCCGTGCGCGACCACCACCCGGCCGACCGGCATCTGCGGCTGCTCGCGGCGGATCTGGTGTTTCAGCTGCCCGTCGTGAACGAGCTGGCCCGCAAGGCGGGGCACACGCTGGCGTGCGCGGAGGACGCCCAGGAGCTCCTGGAGCGCGGTGAGCTGGTCGGGGTGATGCCGGAGGGCTTCAAGGGCATCGGCAAGCCGTTTGCCGACCGGTACAAGCTTCAGCGCTTCGGGCGGGGTGGATTCGTGGCGACGGCCCTGCGGGCGGGGGTGCCGATCGTGCCCTGCTCGATCGTCGGCGCCGAGGAGATCTATCCGATGCTCGGCAACTCCCGGGTCGCCGCCCGCCTGCTGAACCTGCCGTACTTCCCGATCACCCCCACGTTCCCGTGGCTCGGGCCGCTCGGCGCGGTGCCGCTGCCGACGAAGTGGACGATCCAGCTCGGTGAGCCGATCGAGACGAAGGACCACCCGCCGGAGGCGGCGGACGACCCGATGCTGATGTTCCAGTTGACGGACCAGGTGCGGGAGACGATCCAGCACACGCTGTACAAGCTGCTGGTGGCCCGGCGGTCGGTGTTCTTCTGAATACGGGCCGTGTTGGGCCGTGTTGGGCCGCGGAAGAACACCGACCCGGCCTCAGCGCTCCTCGTCCACGTCCAGGCCGAGTCCGGGGAGCAGGTCCTCCACGAGGGGCGGGATGGTGATGTCGGGCTCGGGCAGCGGGGCTTCGGGGGAGGCGGGCGGCAGGGAGTCGCGCTCCTCGGGGGACTGGCCGGGGAGCGCCGGGTCGAGCAGTCCCCGGCCGCCGTCCAGCAGGCCGCGGCGCTCCTCGGGGGTCTCCTCGGGCGGGGAGGCGTCCTCGCCGGGCTCCTCCTGGCCGCCGTCCGTGTCGCGGTCGGAGGCGGCGGGGGCCGGGGCCCGGTCCTCGGGCCCTGGCCGCGGATGGGCGGCGGAGCTGGGCGGGGCCTCGGCGGACGAGGCGCTGCCCCGGTCCTCCGGGAGGAGCGGCTGGAGCGGCGCGATCTCCTCGTCCATCGCGTCGAAGACCCCGGTGACCTCCTCGCTGACGTCGTGCAGCTGAACGGGCAGCCGCTCGCGCACCTCCGCCCAGGTGGCGCGGTGGCTCTCGGAGAAGGCGGAGAGTGACCGCATCGGGTCGATGGAGCCGTCGGCCTGGTAGGCCAGGGAGAGCAGCCGGTGTCCCTCCGCGGCGTCGTCCCGCATGCTGGAGAGCGCCCTGCGGATCGCGTCGAGGTCCTCGTGGTCCAGGTCGCCGGAACGGCCGCGCTCCAGCAGCCGACGTGTCTCGCTCAGCCGGGTGGAGGCGTGGTCGAGGTAGACCCGGCCGCGGTCCGCGTCGCCGCTGGTGAAGTCGAGCCGCAGGTCCTCCATGCCGCGCTTCAGGCCGTACAGGGTGTCGCCGGGCAGGGCGTCGGTGCTGGCCGCCGCGACGCCGCCGAAGGCGCCGGCGGCCACGCCCATGGTCAGGCCGCCCGCGGCGAGGCCCTTGGTCAGCCGGGTCCTCGGGCGCAGCCGGCCGAGGCCGCTGCCCGGGGTGGCGCGGTGCGTGCCCCTGCTGCCGCGGGCGCGGCGCTGCTCCGGCACGCGCTCGGTGTCCCGTGAGCCCGGGCCGGAGGGTGCGCGGGTGCGGCCGGGAGCCGCCCCCTCGCTCCCTCCGCTCCCGGTCGCGCCCTGTGCGCCGGTGTCGTCCGCCGGGGCGGCGGCGCCTGCCGTGCCCGCCGCGGCCATCGCGGCGACGAGCAGCGCCCGCTGGGTCGATCTCGTCTCGGCCGACAGCTCGGGCCGTGGCACGGCCGCGAGCCGGTCCACCACCGACAGCAGGGCGGCGTGCTCGCCCCCGTCCCCGGCCGGGGCCACCGCCGTGTCCCCGTCGGCGGGCCGCGGCCGAGCGGGCCGCGACTCGTCGAGGAGATGGGCGAAGGCGTTGGCCCGGCGGCTTGCCGATGCGGAACCGATCACGGGCGGCACCTCCTCTCGTCACACGAAGGACTCCCCACTACGGATAGAAGTTTCTGGCGCTGCCCAAGTGCACCCGATCGAGTGGCGGGAGACCTGGGCGGAACCTGGCCGTGGGGAGCCTGCGAACCCGACAACGAGCGGACACGCACTCGGGTTACGGCTGGCAGATTATGTGACTGATTGGAAGAAGGCGCTCACTAAGGGTGCACTTACCTGGCGTCGTCCGGCAGCAGCCGGGCGAGGGTGCGGACCGCCCGGTACTGCAACGTCTTGATCGCCCCCTCGTTCTTTCCCATGACACGCGCCGTCTCCGCCACCGAGAGGCCCTGGAGAAATCGGAGCGTGACGCATTCCTGCTGCTGAGGGTTGAGTTTGCGAACGGCGTCGAGGAGGGCTGAGTTGGCCAGGGATTCGAGAACGGACTCCTCGGGGCTGCGCTCCACTTCGTTGGCGTCGAGCATTTCGCCCGTGGTCACTTCGAGCCTGAAGCGGCTGGACTTGAAGTGATCGGCCACCAGGTTCCTGGCGATGGTGACCAGCCATGCCCCGAAGTCGCGGCCCTGCCAGGTGAACGTGCCGATGCGGCGCAGCGCGCGCAGGAAGGTCTCGCTGGTGAGGTCTTCCGCGGTCGCCCGGCCGCCCACGCGGTAGTAGATGTACCGGTAGACGGTGTCGGAGTAGTGGTCGTAGAGGCAGCCGAACGCCTCGGCCTCTCCGGCCTGGGCGCGCTCCACGAGATCCATCATGCGGCGGCTGTCGCTGGGGGCCGTGGGGCGGGCCGCGGAGGCGCCCGCGGCGCCGGAGCGGGCGCGTCTGCCCATGGTGGCGGCGCCGGCGGCGCTGTTGGCCAGGGTGTAGGCGGGGCCTGCGGGGACAGGTGCGGCGAGGGTGGGGACGGCGTACGCGGTGGGGACGAGGGTGCGCAGCCAGTCGATGACCGACGTGCGCAGCGTAGCCAGGCCCGAGGCGTCAACCCCGACGTGTGGGTACACGGGACTCCCAGAGGCAGAGCTTCAACACGTGCAGTGGCGGTTCCGTCACATGCGTCTGAGGAGAATAACCCTTCGTGCTGGGAGTGCTACGCCCAGTTGCGAAAATCGCCGATTCGGTTTGGAGTGTTACCGGTTGTGTCCGTCGCGCCACGCAAACGCCATGGCAAGGTTGATCGCATAATGATGTGATTTGCCAACGTGCTGACCGAGTTTGATCGATCGCACTGTTTCGCGGAGGCGGACGCCCCGGCTGCCGCGGCTACCTGCGGCGGCGCTGGATCGCCAGTGCGGCCACGGCCCCACCGGCAACGGCGCCCGCGCCCGCCGCCGCCGGCACCCCGACGCGCACCGCCTTGCGGCCCGTCCGGTAGTCCCGCAGGCGCCAGCCCATTTCGCGGGCATGGGCACGCAGTGCGCGGTCGGGATTGATCGCGTATGGATATCCGACGAGCGACAGCAGCGGGATGTCGTTGGCCGAGTCGCTGTAGGCTGCGCAGCGTTCCAGGTCGAGGTCCTCCGCCGCGGCGAGGGCCTCGACGGCCGCCGCCTTGGCCGGGCCGTGCAGTGGCTCGCCCACGAGCCGGCCGGTGTACACGCCGCCGACCGACTCGGCGACCGTGCCGAGCGCCCCGGTCAGCCCGAGCCGCCGCGCGATGATGGTGGCCGTCTCCACCGGGGCGGCCGTGACGAGCCACACGCGCTGGCCCGCGTCCAGATGGGCCTGGGCGAGCGCGCGGGTGCCGGGCCAGATGCGGCCGGCCATGTACTCGTCGTAGATCTCCTCGCCGATCTCCATGAGTTCGGCGACGCGGTGCCCCGCGACGATCGACAGCGCACTGTCCCGCGCGTCCGCCATGTGCCCCGCGTTCTCCGCGCCGGCCAGCCGGAAGTACGCCTGCTGCCAGGCGAACTTCGCCAGCTCGCGCTTGCGGAAGAACTTCCGCTTGTACAGACCGCGGCCCAGGTGGAAGATCGCCGCGCCCTGCATCACGGTGTTGTCCAGGTCGAAGAACGCCGCCGCCTTCGGGTCACCAGGAGCCGGGAACTCCGGCTCCGCCACGGCCTCGCGGGCGGCCTGGGCGGACGCCTGGCCGGCCAGCTCGCTGCGTTCCGTGGGCACCTGCTTGCGGGCGGTGAACCAGGCCCGGCGGGCGCCGGCCGGTGCGGAGTCGGGCGCGGAGGGGCGTGGCCTGGCCATGCTCCGAGCATAGCCAGTGCCCGCGGTGCTTCCGGTTGCGCGGGAATGACGCGGGAGTGGCCGCGGGCGGCACAATGGGCGGCATGACACCGTTGCCCCGCATGTCCCGCAAGGCTCAGGCGCCCGGCCGCCGCCGACCGCCGGAGGAGCGTCTGGTCACGCTGATCGGCAAGCCCGGCTGCCACCTGTGCGACGACGCGCGCCGGATCGTCGCCGACGTGTGCGGGCGGACCGGGGCGGCCTGGGAGGAGAAGGACATCACGCGGGACGCGGAGCTCCACCGCAGGTACTGGGAGCAGATCCCCGTCGTCCTGGTGGACGGTGAACAGCACGACTTCTGGCGGGTCGACGCGGAGCGGTTGCGCCGGGCCTTGGGGGCTTGACCCGGTTTGGATTACGATGCGAGGTCGTTTGCCCCGGGCTTCCGCCCGGGTTTCCCCCTGACTTTCCGCCCGAGGGTGCATACGTGAGGAGCGTGGCCCGGTGTCCCTGTTGTTGTATGTGGCACCGGTCACTTTGGGCGGGCAAAACGGACACCATCTTTGTGCACGCGTTCACAAAGACATAGCCTGGGCGCGACGGAGCGGTCCCGGCGTACGCGCCGCGCACAGCCGCCTTCCGCTTGGCCCGACCGGCAGGAGCACCGTGGCAACTGGCCGAAACCACCGACCGGCGACCCGCAGCCGGGGAATTCCCGAGGCGACCGTCGCCCGGCTTCCGCTGTATCTCCGGGCGCTGACGGCGCTTTCCGAGCGCTCGGTGCCCACGGTCTCCTCCGAGGAGCTGGCCACGGCCGCCGGCGTCAACTCGGCGAAGCTCCGCAAGGACTTCTCGTACCTGGGCAGCTACGGCACCAGGGGCGTGGGCTACGACGTGGAGTACCTCGTCTACCAGATCTCCCGCGAGCTGGGTCTCACGCAGGACTGGCCCGTGGTCATCGTCGGCATCGGTAACCTCGGGGCCGCGCTGGCCAACTACGGGGGCTTCGCGTCCCGCGGCTTCCGCGTCGCGGCCCTGATCGACGCCGACTCGTCCATGACCGGCAAGCAGGTCGCCGGCATCGCCGTGCAGCACGTCGACGACCTGGAGACCATCATCGACACCAACGGCGTCTCGATCGGCGTCATCACCACCCCCGGCGGGGCCGCGCAGCAGGTGTGCGACCGGCTCGTCGCCGCGGGCGTGACCTCCATCCTCAACTTCGCGCCGACGGTGCTGACCGTTCCCGAGGGCGTCGACGTCCGCAAGGTGGACCTGTCCATCGAGCTCCAGATCCTCGCGTTCCACGAGCAGCGCAAGGCCGCCGAGGAGCTGGCGCAGGAGCCGCCGTCCGCGGCCGGGCTGCCGGCCGCGTCCGAGGGCCGCCGCGGCGACCAGGGCCCGGACGGGGACATCCCGGCGGTGATGCCCGCATGACACTGCTCGTGGTCGGACTCAGCCACCGCAGCGCGCCCGTCAGCCTCCTGGAGCGCGCCGCGCTCCAGGAGGATACCCGCGGGAAGCTGCTGCGGGACGCGGTGGGCGCGGTGAGCGCCGTCGTGGAGGGCGCGGCCGTCGCCGAGGCCGCGGTGCTCTCCACGTGCAACAGGATCGAGCTGTACGCCGAGGTGGACCGCTTCCACGCCGGGGTCTCGCAGCTGTCCGCGCTGCTCGCCCGGCACAGCGGTGTTCCCCTGGACGAGCTCCAGCCGTACCTGTACGTGCACTTCGAGGACCGGGCCGTCGCCCACCTGTTCACCGTGGCGTGCGGCCTGGACTCGATGGTGGTGGGCGAGGGCCAGATCCTCGGGCAGATCAAGTCGGCGCTGGCGCACGCGCAGGACGAGCACACCGCGGGCCGCCTGCTGAACGAGCTGTTCCAGCAGGCGCTGCGGGTCGGCAAGCGGGCGCACAGCGAGACGGGCATCGACCGGGCCGGGCAGTCGCTGGTCACGTTCGGGCTCCAGCAGCTGGCGGCGGGCCGCGACGTGCCGGAGTGGCTGCGCGGCAAGCGGGCGCTCGTCATCGGCGCGGGCTCGATGTCGTCGCTGGCCGCGGCGACGCTGGCCCGCACCGGTGTGGCCGAACTGGTGATCGCCAACCGGACGCTGGACCGTGCGGAGCGGCTGGCCGCCGCGCTCGGGCAGGAGGGCCTGAAGGCGCGGGCCGTCCCGATCAACGCGATCTCGGTGGCGGCCGAGCTGGCCCTCGCGGACCTCGTCGTCTCCTGTACCGGCGCCGCCGGTCTCGTGCTGACGGCCGACGCCGTCGCGGACGCGTCGGCACACGCGCCCTGGGCGCGGAAGGGCGAGGACCTCGCCGTGCTCGACCTGGCGATGCCGCGGGACGTGGACGCCGGAGTGCACCGGCTGCCGGGGGTCCGGCTGGTCGACATCGAGTCGCTCGCCGCCGCCTCGGCGGACGCGCCGATGGCCGCCGACGTGGACACCGTCCGGCAGCTCGTCGCGGACGAGGCCGCGGCGCTGGCCGCCGCCCGCCGCGCCGCGCACATCACCCCGACCGTTGTCGCGCTGCGGGCCATGGCCTCCGACGTGGTGTCCGCCGAGCTGGCCCGCCTGCACGGGCGGCTGCCCGACCTCGACGAGAAGGAACGCGGCGAGATCACCAGGACCGTGCGGCGTGTCGTAGACAAGCTGCTGCACGCCCCGACCGTGCGCGTGAAGGAGCTGGCCGGGGAGCCAGGCGGCGATCAGTACGCCGCCGCCCTCCGGCAGCTTTTCGACCTCGAACCCCGGACGGTGGCCGCCGTCCGCAACCCGGAACAGGAGCGGTCATGAGTGCCCTGCGGCTCGGAACGCGGCGCAGCCAGCTCGCCATGGCGCAGTCCAGGGGCGTGGCCGAGCAGGTGACGCGGCTGACCGGGCGACCGGTCGAGCTGGTCGAGATCACCACCTACGGGGACGTCTCCCGTGAAGCGCTGGCGCAGATCGGCGGCACCGGGGTCTTCGTCTCGGCGCTGCGGGACGCGCTGCTCGCCGACGAGATCGACTTCGCCGTCCACTCCCTGAAGGACCTGCCGACCGCGCAGCCCGACAGCCTGGCGCTCGCCGCCGTGCCGCGGCGCGCCGATCCCAGGGACGCGCTGGTCGCCCGCGACCGGCTGACGTTCGAAAAGCTGGCCGTGGCCCGCGGCAGGGCCCGCATCGGCACCGGCTCGCCGCGCCGCATGGCGCAGCTGAACGCCTGGGCGCGCGCGCTCGGTTGCGAGATCGAAACGGTTGCGATCCGGGGGAATGTCGACACCCGGATCGGGTACGTGCGCGACGGCGGGCTCGACGCGGTCGTGCTCGCCTCCGCCGGGCTGCACCGTCTCGGGAGGGAGGGGGAGATCACCGACCTCCTCGCGCCCGACCTCGTCCTGCCCGCCCCCGGCCAGGGGGCACTCGCGGTCGAGTGCGTCGCGTCGAACGCGGACCTCACCGCAGCGCTCAGCGCTCTCGACGACCCCCACACCCGGGTCGCCGTGACCGCGGAGCGCACCCTGCTCGCCGCCCTGGAGGCCGGTTGCAGCGCCCCGGTGGGCGCCTTCGCCGACCTCTCGGCCGACGGGCGGGACATCACCGAAATGCGCCTGCGCGGCGCCGTCGGCACCCCCGACGGCGCCACGCTGGTGCAGCTGTCCACCACCGGCCCCGTACCGGGGTCCGCCGACGAGGCGGCGGCCATCGGCCGCGAGCTCGCCGAGGAGATGCTCGCCAAGGGCGCGGCCGGTCTTATGGGGGAGCGAGCACATTGAGCCCCACCACCGCACGTACCACGCACGCCGCACGCGCGCAGCCGTCCGGCACTGTTCACGGGCACGTCACCTTCCTCGGTGCCGGACCCGGCGACCCGGGTCTGCTGACGTTGCGCGCCGTCGACGTGCTGGCGCAGGCCGACGTCCTGGTCGCCGACACCGAGGCCTACGAAGTGGTGCGCGGGCACGTCAGGCCGGGCACCCACACTCCGCTCCAGAGCGCGGACGACGCCGACGCGTCCGGCTCCCCCGCAGGCGGGAAGGGCGCGGAGCCCTGCGGAACCGGCGATGTCGCCGATCTTGTCATGCGGGCCGCGCGGGGCGGCAAGCGGGTGGTCCGTGCGGTCGCGGGCGACCCCGGCATGGACACCGACGCGACCGCCGACATGCTGGCGCTGGCCGCCGAGGGCATCACGTTCGAGGTCGTGCCCGGCATCGCGCAGGCCGTCGGGGTGGCCGCCTACGCCGGGGTGCCGCTGCGCGATCCCGAGGGCGGTGACGTGCGGTTCGTCAACGGGCTGACCGCCGACGACCGCTGCTGGACGGAGGTCGGCGCGAGCGACGCGACGGCCGTGGTCAGCACCACGCTCGAGTCCGTCGCGGCCACCGCGACCCGGCTGATCGCCGCGGGCCGCAAGCCCGACACCCCGGTGTCCGTCACCGTCGCCGGTACCACCACGAGGCAGCGGACGTGGTCCGCGACGCTCGGCACCGTCGAGCGTGCCCTGAAGTCAGCGAAGGTGCTGCCCTCGGCGGACGGGGACCGGCCGGTGATAGCCGTGGTGGGCGAACGCAGCGCGCCGGCGCAGCGGGAGCAGCTGGCGTGGTTCGAGTCCAAGCCGCTGTTCGGCTGGAAGGTGCTGGTGCCGCGTACGAAGGAGCAGGCCGCGTCGCTTTCCGACCAGCTGCGTTCCTACGGTGCGGTGCCGAGCGAGGTGCCGACGATCGCGGTGGAGCCGCCGCGTACTCCGCAGCAGATGGACCGCGCGGTCAAGGGCCTGGTCACCGGGCGGTACGAGTGGATCGCGTTCACCTCGGTCAACGCGGTGCGTGCCATCCGGGAGAAGTTCGAGGAGTACGGCCTCGACGCGCGGGCGTTCGCCGGGATAAAGGTCGCGGCCGTCGGCGAGCAGACCGCGCGCGCCCTGCTGAGGTTCGGGGTGCGTCCGGATCTGGTGCCGAGCGGCGAGCAGTCCGCGGCGGGCCTGCTGGAGGACTGGCCGCCCTACGACCCGGTCTTCGACCCGATCGACCGGGTTTTCCTGCCGCGCGCCGACATCGCCACCGAGACGCTGGTGGCGGGCCTGGTCGAGCTGGGCTGGGAGGTCGACGACGTGACCGCGTACCGAACGGTGCGCGCCTCGCCGCCGCCGGCGGCGACGCGGGAGGCGATCAAGGGCGGCGGGTTCGACGCCGTGCTGTTCACCTCGTCGAGCACCGTGCGGAATCTGGTGGGCATCGCGGGCAAGCCGCACAATGTCACGGTCATCGCGTGTATCGGCCCGGCCACCGCGCGGACCGCGGAGGAGCACGGTCTGCGGGTGGACGTGATGGCGCCCGAGCCGTCGGTGCACAAGCTGGCGGAGGCGCTCGCGGAGTTCGGCGCGGACCGGCGGACGACGGCCCTCGAGGCCGGTGAGGTACTGAAGCGGCCGAGCGAGAAGCGGCCGCAGCGCAGGAGGGCGCGGACGCCATGAGTTTTCCCGAGATGCGGCCGAGGCGGCTGCGCACGACACCGGCGATGCGGCGGATGGTGGCGGAGCACCGGCTGCATCCGGCCGATCTGATCCTGCCGGCGTTCGTGCGGGAGGGCATCGACGAGCCGGTGCCGATCGGCTCGATGCCCGGCGTCGTGCAGCACTCGGTCGCGTCGCTGCGGAAGGCCGCTGCCGAGGCGGCCGAGGCGGGCGTCAGCGGCATCATGCTGTTCGGGGTGCCGGCGGACGGCAAGAAGGACGCGGTCGGCTCGCCGGGCACGGACCCGGACGGCATTCTCCAGGCCGGGCTGCGTGCGGTGCGCGCCGAGGTCGGTGACGCGCTGGTGGTGATGTCCGACCTGTGCCTGGACGAGGTCACCGACCACGGCCACTGCGGGGTGCTGGACGAGCGGGGCCGCGTGGACAACGACGCCACGCTGGAGCGGTATGCGGAGATGGCCGTCGTGCAGGCCGAGGCCGGGGCCCAGGTGCTGGGCCCGAGCGGCATGATGGACGGCCAGGTCGGGCACGTGCGCCGGGCGCTGGACGCGGCGGGCCACCAGGACGTGGCGCTGCTCGCGTACACGGCGAAGTACGCCTCGGCGTTCTACGGCCCGTTCCGCGAGGCGGTCAACTCCTCGCTGAGGGGCGACCGCAAGACGTACCAGCAGGACGCGCCGAACGCCCGCGAGGCGCTGCGCGAGCTGGAGCTCGACCTCGCGGAGGGCGCGGACCTGGTGATGGTGAAGCCGGGCCTGCCGTATCTCGACATCCTGCGCACGGTCGCGGACGCCTCGCCTGTGCCGGTGGCCGCGTACCAGATCTCCGGCGAGTACGCGATGGTCGAGGCCGCCGCCGAGCGCGGCTGGATCGACCGGGAGCGGGCGATCGAGGAGACGCTGACCGCGTTTCTGCGGGCGGGCGCCGATCTGGTGCTCACCTACTGGGCGACCGAGTACGCGCAGCGGCTGGGCGCGGCCGGGGCGTGAGGGCCGTCCGGCCGCCGGTGCCGGGGCGTGAGGGCCGTCCGGCCGCCGGTGCCGGGGCGCTGAGCCGTCCGGCCGTGGCGGCCGTCATCATGGACGTGCCACGCGAGGGCTGACCGCAGCACACCGACGTCAGGAGGCGCACGTGTCCACCCCCACCGCCGTCATCACCGGGGCCGGCAGCGGCATCGGGGCCGCCACCGCGCGGCGGCTGGCCGCCGCCGGGAACCGGGTGGTGCTGGCCGCCCGCAGGACGGACCGGATCGAGGCGCTCGCCGCCGAGCTGCGGGCGGCCGGGCACGCGGCCGAGGCGCGGCCGCTGGACGTGACGGACCGCGCGGCCGTGGACGCGTTCGCCGCGGGCCTCGACCGCTGCGACGTGCTGGTCAACAACGCGGGCGGCGCGTTCGGCATGGACTCGGTGGCCGCGGGCGATCCGGCGGACTGGCGGGCCATGTACGAGGTGAACGTGCTGGGCGTGCTGCACATGACGCAGGCGCTGCTGCCCGCGCTGGAGTCCTCGGGCGCGGGCACCGTGCTGGTGGTGTCCTCCACGGCGGCGCTCGGCGCGTACGAGGGCGGCGGCGGGTACGTGGCCGCCAAGCACGGCGCGCACGCGCTGGCGGAGACACTGCGCCTGGAGATCGTCGGCCGGCCGGTCCGCGTCATCGAGATCGCGCCCGGCATGGTCCGCACCGACGAGTTCTCGCTCGTGCGGTACCGCGGGGACGAGGCGAAGGCGGCGAAGGTGTACGAGGGGGTCGCCGAGCCGCTGACGGCGGAGGATGTCGCGGACACGATCGCGTGGGCGGTGACGAGGCCGCCGCACGTGAACGTCGACCTGCTCGTCCTGCGCCCGCGGGCCCAGGCGTCGAACACGAAGGTGCACCGGGAGGCATGAGCGGGGCGGCGGCCGGTCTGCGGTACGGGGAGGCGGCCGAGGCGGGCCTGGACGCCGGGCGGGTCGCGCGCCTGGTGCCCGCGGCCGAGCCGTTCCTTGCGGGCCCCGAGCCGTCCGCGGCGGGTTTCGTTCTGCTCGCGGCGCGCGGCGGCGTGATCGTCGAGCATGCGGCGCGCGGCTGGGCGGTGGCCTTCGGGGAACGGGACGGGCGGGCGGTGCCGCTGCCCGCGGCGGAGCGGGTCCCGATGGCGCGGGACACGGTGTTCGACGTGGCGTCGCTGTCGAAGGTGTTCACGGGGGTGGTGGTGGTCGCGCTGGCCGAGCGCGGCCTGCTCGACCTGGACGCGCCGGTGTCGCGCTGGCTCGCGGGCTTCCCGGCCGTTCCGCTGCGGGATCTGCTGACGCACACCGGGCGGTTCGAGCCGGAGATGGACCTGGGGCCGTTCGCCGGGCGCGCCGCGCGGCTGGCGGCGATCGCCGCGCGTCCGCCGGGCCCGCCCGGCTACCGGTACTCGGACCTGGGCCTGATCGCGGCGGGGGCCGCGGCCGAGGCGGCGGCGGACCGGCCGCTTGACCGGCTGGTCGCCGAACTGGTCACCGGGCCGCTGGAGATGCACGACACCGGGTACCGGCCGCCGCGCGCGGTGTGGCCGCGCGTCGCCGCCACCGAGTACCAGCCGTGGACGGGGCGTGGCGTGGTGCGCGGCACCGTTCACGACGAGAACGCGTACCACCTGGGCGGCGTCGCCGGGCACGCCGGGGTGTTCTCCACCGCGCGTGATCTGGCGGTGCTGGGGCAGGCGATGCTGAACGGCGGCCGTTACGGCCCGGCGCGGCTGCTGGGCGCGGACCTGGTGCGGCAGATGCTGTCCGACCACAACGCGGGCCTGGGCCCCGGCACGGCGCGCGGTCTGGGCTGGCAGCTGAACCAGCCGGACTGGATGGGGGAGTTGGCCTCCCCGACGGCCTTCGGGCACGCCGGCTTCACGGGTACCAGCCTGGTCGCGGACCCGGCGAACGGGGCGCTTCTGGTGCTGCTGGCGAACCGGGTGCACCCGACGCGGGAGCGCGGCACCGGCAACGCGCTGCGACGCGCACCGGCGCGCGAGCTTGCGCGCGCGCTGCGGGGCGACCGTTCGGATGGCCGTTCCGGCTGAACGCGCCGCGGCGGGTCCACGGCGGCGGGAGCGCCGTGGACCCGCCGGTGGAGCGGGGAGGTGGAACGTCAGCCGACCTGGAGCAGGTTGCTCGTGGTGCTGCTGCCCGGGTTGCTGATGGTGCCCGCCGCGTCCGCGACCAGCGCGTTGCGGACGGCGGCCGGTGAGGCGCCGGGGTTCTCGGCGAGGTGGAGGGCGGCGGCCCCGGCGACGTGCGGGGAGGCCATGGAGGTGCCGGAAATGGTGTTCCTGGCGGTGTCGCCGGTGCTCCAGGCGGACGTGATGCTGGTGCCGGGGGCGTAGATGTCCACGACGGAGCCGATGTTGGAGAAGCTGGACCTGGCGTCGGTGCTGGTGCTCGACGCGACGGTGATGGCTTCCGCCACGCGGGCCGGGGAGTAACTGCTCGCGTTGGCGCCGTAGTTGTTGCCCGCGGCCACGGCGAAGGTCACGCCGGAGGCGATGGAGGCGCGGACCGCGGCGTCGATGGTGGTGTTGGCGCCGCCGCCGAGGCTGAGGTTGGCGACGGAGGGTCCTTCGGCGTTGGCGGTGATCCACTCGACGCCGCCGGCGACGGACGCGGTGGTGCCGGAGCCGGAGTTGTTCAGGACCCTGACGGAGACGAGGTCGGCGTCCTTGGCGACGCCGTAGGAGGCGCCGGCCGCGGTGCCGGCGACGTGGGTGCCGTGGCCGTGGCCGTCGCTGCCGTTGCCGCCGAAGGCGTCGAAGCCGAAGGAGGCCCGGCCCTCGAAGTCGACGTGCGAGTAGCGGATTCCGGTGTCGACGACGTAGACGGTCACGCCGTCGCCGCCGTGGTCCGGGTAGGTGTAGGAGTCGTCCAGGGGCAGGTTGGCCTGGTCGATACGGTCCAGGCCCCAGGACGGCGGGTCGGTCTGGGTGGCGGCGACCCGCACGGTCTCGTTCTGCACGACCTCGGCGACGGCGGGGTCGGCGGCGAGGGCCAGGGCCTCCGCCTCGGTGGCCGTCACGGCGTAGCCGTTGAGGGTCTGTTCGAAGGTGTCGGTGACCTCGGCGCCGTAACGATCCGCCAGTCTCTCGGCGCGGGCCGAGCCGGCGTCGAGTGCCGACTCTTCGAGCAGAACGATGTAGCTGTCGTCGATCGTGCCGGGCGCGTCGGCGTTGGCTATGAGCGCGCGGGCGTCGGTGGCGGTGCCCTCCGCGTCGGCCGCGGCGGGCAGGGCGAGGCCGACACCGAGGGCGAGTGCCGCGGTGGTGGCCAGGGCGGCCGAACGGGTGGTACGCATCACTGTCATCGAGGGGTCCTCCTCATCGGTGGTGCGCGGGAGTTGGAGCAGGACTGCGCTGAGTGGATCTGAACATGACAGCTCAGAGGCCGTCAGCACGAAAGATTCGCCCAGGCAGAGGAATCCGGCAAGGGCGCATCCCCGGATGACATTGGTTTGTCATGCGAATGTCACGCCGGGGAGCGTGCGGGAAACATGCCCGTCACAGGCGTTCGGGCACGGCGATGCCGGGCGGGGGCCGGCCACGGTGCCGGGTGCGCGCCGTCGGCTGTGGAGGGAACGGCCGGTCGGCGGCCGCGTCCCCGCCGTCCGCCCCGGGAACTGCTCGGGGAACGCGGCGAAGTGCGAGGCCAGCGCGCACGGATACCCGGCGAGCCGGTGCCGCCCGCCGGTCCGGGCCGCCGTATCGGCGACCGCCCCGCCGCACGCGTCCGGACGCGCCCCGGGGGCCCGTTCGGCGGGCGCGGGCGGCAGCGCCGGGCGGGGTGGGCCGGGGCCCGGTGCGCGAGGAAACGGATGTGGGCATGGGCGTACGGGAGATGGACGCCGGTGTTGCCGCCGGGGACACCATCCGGTCGACATCGCGCACGTAATCCCGCGTACGCGAGGCCGACGGATCGGCGTACGCGACGGCGCCGTCGCGGGGCCGTCGCGTGGCCGTGCCGGTGACCGTCCCGCGGTGCCGCGAGCCGCTTTCCGGGTGGGACAATGGGCGCGTCAGTCATCACCTGAAGGAAGTGCCGAACAGTGGCTCCAATCAGCCCGGAGGCCGACTGGGTCTCCCGACTCGCGGACGAGGTCATCGCCGAGGCGGAGCGCCGCGCGCCCGGCAAACCCGTCGTGTGCGCCTCGGGAATCAGCCCGTCCGGGCCGATTCACCTGGGCAACCTGCGCGAGCTCATGGTGCCCCACCTCGTCGCCGACGAGATCAAGCGGCGCGGCATTCCCTGCGAGCACCTGCTGTCCTGGGACGACTACGACCGGTTCCGCAAGGTTCCGGCGGACATCGACCCGGCGTGGCAGGAGCACATCGGCAAGCCGCTGACCTCGGTGCCCGCCCCGCCCGGCAGTACCCACCCCAACTGGGCCGAGCACTTCAAGGCGCCGCTGGTCGCCGCCCTCGCCGAACTGGGCATCGAGGTACGGGCGGTCAGCCAGACCGCGCAGTACGGCGCGGGCGCCTACCGGGACCAGATCCTGTTCGCGATGCGGGAACGGCGCCGGATCGACGCCGTGCTCGCGCGGTACCGCACCAAGCAGGCCGGACAGGACACCGACCCGGCGGACGTGGCCGACGAGGCCGAGCGGGCGGCGGTCGAGGGCTCGGGCGCCGCGGTGGAGGACGACGGCAGCGCGGGCAGCGCCGGGTACTACCCGTACAAGCCGTACTGCTCCGTGTGCGAACGCGACACCACGACGGTGACCGCGTACGACGACGGGACGACCGAGCTGAGCTACACCTGCGCCTGCGGGCACGGCGAGACGGTCAAGCTGTCGGAGCACCGGCGCGGCAAGCTGGTGTGGAAGGTCGACTGGCCGATGCGCTGGGCCTACGAGGGCGTGATCTTCGAGCCCTCGGGCGTCGACCACCACTCACCTGGCTCCTCGTGGGTCGTGGGCGGGCAGCTGGTGTCGGAGATCTTCGGCGGCACGCGGCCGATCGGCCCGATGTACGCGTTCGTCGGGATCACCGGCATGTCCAAGATGTCGAGTTCGAAGGGCCGGGTGCCGACCGCGGCGGACGCGCTGAAGATCCTGGAGGCGCCGGTACTGCGCTGGCTCTACGCGCGCCGCAAGCCGAGTCAGTCGTTCAAGATCGCGTTCGACGGCGAGATCCAGCGGACCTACGACGAGTGGGACGCGCTGGGCCGCCGGGTCGCCGGGGGCACGGCGCAGCCGGCCGACGCCGCCGCGCACCGCAGGGCCGTGGGCACGGCGGCGGGCGCGCTGCCCGCGACGCCGCGTCCGCTGCCGTACCGCATGCTCGCCTCCGTGGTGGACATCACCACCGGGGACGAGGAGCAGACGCTGCGCATCCTGAGCGACCTGGACCCCGCGCACCCGATCAGCTCGCTTGACCAGACCCGGCCGCGCCTCGACCGGGCGGCGCACTGGGTGGCGACGCAGCTGCCCGCGGAGCAGCGCACGCAGGTGCGCGGCGAGCCGGACGGCGAACTGCTCGCGTCGCTCGGCGAGCGGCAGCGGGAGTCGCTGCGGCTGCTGCGCGAGGGGCTTGACGACCACTGGTCGCTCGACGGCCTGACGACGCTGGTCTACGGCGTGCCGAAGGCACAGGCGGGGCTCGCGCAGGACGCGAAGCCGACTCCGGAGCTGAAGGCGGCGCAGCGGGAGTTCTTCGCGCTGCTGTACCGGCTGCTGGTGGGGCGGGAGACCGGCCCGCGGCTGCCGACGCTGCTGCTCGCGGTCGGGGCCGGCCGGGTGCGGACGCTGCTGGGCGGGTCCGGGTCCGGGTCCGGTGCGGGGCGCTAACCGCCGGTGCCCATCTCGGCGTTGTAGCGCTCGCGGAAGCCGCGGGTGAACTCGCGCAGGTACGCCTCGCTGAGCAGTGAGCCGTCGGCGTCGGTGGTGCCGTGGCGCTGGTGCAGGAAGCGGGAGAGCTGGCGGGCGTTGGGGTGGGCGCCCTGCTCCAGTATGTATTCGCGGTAGGCGGTGTAGAACGCGTCGCCCGGCGCGGCGCCGGAGCCGTTCGCGGCCGGCTCCTCGGGCCGGGCGCGCGGCGGGGGTTCGGGGGCCGGTTCCGGCGCGGGCTCCGCTTCGAGCCGGAGTTGCGGCTCTTCCGCGGTGCGCTGTCCCACGGGGTAGCCGGGGGTGCTGCCCAGGTTCCGCCGCCGCCCCGGGCTCACGGGCACGGTGACCTGCGCAGCGTCCGGCACGGCGGCCGGTTCCGGTTCCGGTTCCGGTGCGGGCTGGGTGGCCTGGGTGGTCGGCCAGGCGTGGGGGGCGGTGCCGTTCGCAGCGGGCTGGGCGAGGTGCGGCGCGGCGGCCGGTTCCGGTTCCGGTTCCGGTGCGGGCTGGGTGGCCTGGGTGGTCGGCCAGGCGTGGGGGGCGGTGCCGTTCGCAGCCGGCTGGGTCAGGTGCGGCGTGGTGAACCAGGCCGGGACGGCCGTGTCCTGCCGCGGCTCGGCGGGTACGCCGCCCGGCCGCGCGGGCTCCTCGGCCGGCAGCGCCTGCGGCGCCGGGCCGGGCAGGGCGGCCGGGGCGCCCGCGGCGGCGAGCCCCGCCGGGGCGGTCTCGCGCAGCGGAACGCCGTAGCGGGCGAGCTTCAGCGGCATGCGCGCCTCGACGGGCGCCCGGCGGCGCCAGGCCCGCCCGTAGGAGGCGCGCAGCTGTGCCTGGTAGACGAGGCGGTCGCGTTCCATGCTGATGACCTCCTCGTAGGAGCGCAGCTCCCACAGCTTCATCCGCCGCCAGAGCCGGAAGGTGGGGACGGGCGAGAGGAACCAGCGCCAGATCCGCACGCCCTCCATGTGTTTGTCGGCGGTGATGTCGGCGACCCGCCCGATCGCGTGCCGGGCGGCCTCGACGGTGATGACGAACAGCACCGGGATGATCCCGTGCATGCAGACCGCCAGCGGGTCGCCCCAGGCGGAGGCGGCGTTGAACGCGATGGTGGCGGCGGTCAGCAGCCAGGCGCTCTGCCGCAGCAGCGGGAACGGGATGCGCAGCCAGGTCAGCAGCAGGTCGAGGGAGAGGAGGACGACGATGCCCGCGTCGATGCCGATGGGGAAGAAGGGCGCGAACGCGCCGAAGTCCTTGCGCTCCGCGAGGTCGCGCACCGCGGCGTAGGAGCCGGCGAAGCCGATGGCGGCGATCACCACGGCTCCGGCCAGGACGACGCCGACGAGTATGCGGTGTGAGCGTGTCAGCTTGATCGCGGCCACGCGCGGTCCCTCCCGGACTCGACTGGGAATGCTTTCGCGGCCCAAGACTGGCACACCTGTGCGGACATGGCCGCGCCCCGCCCTTATCGTCCGGGAATGGGCGGGGCGTTGACGGGGCGTCGGGGCCGGCCGCCGCGGTGCCCGTCAGAGGTCGTCGTTGCTCGGTGGCTCGTCGCCCTGCCCGCCGTCGGCCTCCTCCTGCTCCTCCTGCCCCTCCTGCTGCTCCTCGCCGCCCTCGTCGTCCGCCGCGCCCTCGGTGGCGTCTACCGCGGCGACCGCCTCGCGGGCCGCGGTCTCGGCGGCCTCGCGCACGCTGTCGGCGCCGGGCATGTCGTCGCCCTCGAAGCCGGCGCCGGAGTAGTCCACGGTGACGACGACGTTGCCGGTGCGGGCGACGACCCGGTGCTGCCGGTAGTCCTGCTCGCCGTCCTCCGCCTCCTTCGTCACCGAGTAGCCCATGGTGACGGCCGCGTCGCCGGTCTCGGCGAGCTCGGCCGACTCCACGTCCCGGTTGGCGTCGTCGCCCGAGACCTCCTCGGCCATCTGCTGGAGGTACTCCCCGGCGCGCTCGTCGCCGCTGCCGATGGAGAGGTCGGAGTCGAAACGGCGCAGCGCCACGGTCAGCGAACGGAACTGGTAGTCGTCCAGGCCGCTCCACAGGCAGGCGCCCGAGGCGGAGGTGTCGCTGGAGCTGAGCGTCTCGCCGGCCGCGGGGTCGGCCTCGGGGACCGTCTGCCCGACCGTCTCCTCGCCGACCGTCGAGCAGGGCTCGGGCAGGGTGGCGAACCGGACCGGGTCGGGGGTCGGCGAGGCGGACGGGGCCGGTTCGTCGTCCGTGGTGTCGTCGCCCGAGTCGGATGAGCAGCCGGCGACGAGCAGTACGGGCAGGGCCGACCACGCGAGTGCGCGCACGGCGAATCGCGAGGTGGGCCGCGAGGCTTTACGGTCCATGTTTTCTTCGCTCCAGTTACCGGTTACGTTGCCAGGCCACGGTACGCCCGGCCGCGGGTGCGGCCGGGGCAGGCGCGCGCTCAGCCGTCGAGGCCCTCCGCGAGGTGTTGTGCCACGGTCTGCGTTCGCTGCTGTAGCTGAGTGCTGTCCAGCGGGAGATCGGTCAGGGGGGTCGACACGGTGTAGGTGACGGTGACGATCACGTTCGCATTGCGGAACGCCAGGGTGATCTCCCGGCGTTCGCCCGGGTCGGTGCCGGTCTGCCGGTCGTCGATGAACGCGGCCTGGCCGATGCCGTCGAGGGTCCTGGGGGCGCCGGTGTCCTCGGCCGGGGGCGTGGCGGCGGGGAGACCGGCGTCGGCGGCGCGTTCCTCGAAGTCGAGTGCGGCCTGGTCGTCGTCGCTGACGTCCGGGTCGTAGGAGATGACGCGCTGGAAATCCACGGCCAGCCGCTGGGTGCCGGAGTCGGCGGTGTTGTTCCACTCGCACCCGACGCGGCGACCGGTGTCGTAGGTCACCATCGGCTCGCCCGCGTACACCTCGGCCTCGGCCCCGGGCAGCAGGTCGCGCAGCGTGTCACCGTTGACCGCGCCGCACGGCTCGGGCAGGCCCGAGTACCTGCCGGGCTGGGCGGAGCCCTGCGAGCCCCCGGGGGTGCCGGAGTCCGCCGTGTCGTCGGCATCGCCGTCGGCGGTACAGGCGGCGAACCCGCATACGGCGGCCAGGGCGAGCCCGGCCCACCTCACGGCCATCGTGCGCTGCACGCGTCGCCTCCCAGGTTTCCTCGGCATCACTCGCGGCACAGGACCATGTCTACCGCAGAGATCAGCCGCCCGTCCGCCCAAGGACAGCGGTACGGGGGGCTATGCCGGGAATCTTCCCGGAGCGTCAGGGCCAGACCAGGCAGTACGGCTGGTGGCCGGCCTCGTGGAGGCGGCGGGAGAAGTCCTGCCACTCGTTGAGCAGCTTGTAGACGCCGAACGCGTCGCTCGGGCCGCTGCGGTCGGGGACCGTCGACCAGATGAACGCGGCGGCGCCGACGGTCTCGTCGCCGATGCCGCGCAGGGGGTCCACCACGGTTGTGGGCAATTTCACCACGGCGTAGTCGGGGTGCAGCACGACCAGCTCCAGCGGGGGCACGCGGTGCAGCGGTATGCCCTCGATACCGGTGAGCACCATCGCCGCCATCGTCTCCGGCTTGATGCGCGTGAACATGCCCTGCCCCAGCTCGTCCCCGCCCAGCTCCTCCGGCCGCATCGACAGCGGCACGCGGGCCGCGGTGGCCCCGTCCGGGGCGCCGAAGTACTTGTAGGTCACGGCCATTCGGCCGCCTCGGCCACGGAACTCGAAATCGCCGTTCTCCGCCTTCCGGCGGTGCCGTCCGCGTCGGGACCGTGCGCGCGGCGTGGGCTCAGGACCGACGCCCCCGGTTCCCTCGCCGACGTCGCCTCCGCGCTGCATGTCACCACCTGACTGTTCGCGACCCCCGCCGCGCAACCCGATCATCGTTTCAGACACCTCCCCCGCCAGACGGCTGCGAAACGCCCTGACACCGAGCTGTAAGGGGCTGAATGTCACCATGGACCGCGTGACTCAATCCTATGAAGCCACAGTCTCCCAGACGCTCTTCGCCCGCGCCGCCCGCGTCACCCCCGGTGGCGTGAACTCTCCGGTCCGCGCCTACGGCGCCGTGGGCGGTACGCCCCGGTTCATGGTCTCCGGTTCCGGTCCGTACCTCACCGATGCGGATGGCCGGGAATATGTGGATCTGGTGTGCTCGTGGGGGCCGATGATCCTGGGCCACGCCCATCCCGCCGTCACCGAGGCGGCGCTCGCCGCCGTCGCGCGCGGCACCTCCTTCGGCACGCCCACGCCGGGCGAGGTCGAGCTGGCCGAGGAGATCGTCGCCCGCGTGACGCCGGTGGACCGGGTGCGCCTGGTCTCCTCCGGCACCGAGGCCACCATGTCCGCGATCCGGCTGGCCCGCGGATTCACGGGCCGCGCCAAGGTGATCAAGTTCGCGGGCTGCTACCACGGGCACGTCGACGCGCTGCTCGCCGCCGCAGGCTCCGGCGTCGCCACGTTCGGCCTGCCCGACACGCCCGGCGTCACCGGCGCCCAGGCCGGCGAGACGGTCGTGCTGCCCTACAACGACCTGCCGGCCGTGCGCGCCGCCTTCGCGGCGCACCCGGGCGAGATCGCCTGCGTGATCACCGAGGCGGTGCCGGGCAACATGGGGGTCGTGCCGCCGCGCGAGGGCTTCAACCAGGGGCTTGCCGACCTGTGCCGCGAGCACGGCGCGCTGCTGATCTCCGACGAGGTGATGACGGGCTTCCGCGTCGGCCGGCAGGGCTGGTACGGCATCGAGGGCGTCGTGCCCGACCTGATCACCTTCGGCAAGGTGATGGGCGGCGGCTTCCCCGCCGCGGCCTTCGGCGGGCGCGCCGAGGTGATGGCGCAGCTGGCCCCGGCCGGGCCCGTCTACCAGGCGGGGACGCTCTCGGGGAACCCGGTGGCCGTCGCGGCCGGCCTCGCGCAGCTGCGGCTGCTCGACGACGCGGCGTACGCGCGGCTGGACGCGGTCTCCGCCGAACTGCGCGCGCTGGTCGGGCAGGCGCTGGCCGGGGCGGGCGTCGCGCACACGGTGTCGGCCGCGGGCAACATGTTCTCCGTGTTCTTCCGGGAGGGCGCCGTCACGGACTTCGCCTCCGCGAAGGCGCAGGAGACGCACCGCTTCACGGCCTTCTTCCACGCGATGCTCGCGGGCGGCGTGCACCTGCCGCCGTCCGCGTTCGAGGCGTGGTTCGTCTCCACCGCGCACGACGCGCGGGCCATGGAACGCATCGCCGCCGCGCTGCCGGCCGCGGCCAGGGCGGCGGCCGAGGCCGGCGCGTCATGAGCGGCGACGCGATAACGGACACGGGCGGGAACGGGAACATGAGCAGCAGCAGCAGCGAACGGACCGTCGTCCACGTGATGCGCCACGGCGAGGTGGCCAACCCGGAGGGGGTCCTCTACGGCCGGCTGCCCGGCTACCACCTCTCCGATCTCGGGCGGCGGATGGCCGACCGGGTCGCCGAGCACCTGGCCGGGCGTGACATCCGCCACGTGGTGGCCTCGCCGCTGGAGCGGGCCCAGGAGACGGCGGAGCCGGTCGCCAAGGCCCACGGCCTTGAGGTGGCGACCGATGCGCGGCTGATCGAGGCCGGGAACGCGTTCCAGGGCAAGGAGTTCGGCGTCGGCGACGGCGCCCTGCGCCGCCCGGCGAACTGGCCGCTGCTGCGCAACCCGTTCCGCCCGTCCTGGGGCGAGCCGTACGCCGAGCAGGCGGTGCGGATGCGCGAGGCGCTGGCCGGGGCGCGGGACGCGGCCCGCGGGCACGAGGCGGTCGCGGTCAGCCACCAGTTGCCGATCTGGACGCTGCGCGGCTCGGTGGAGCGCCGCCGCCTGTGGCACGACCCGCGCAAGCGGCAGTGCACGCTCGCCTCGCTGACCAGCTTCACCTTCGTGGCCGACGACCTCGTGGCCATCACCTACACGGAACCCGCACTCGACCTGGTGCCCGTGCACCTGCGGGCCGGTGCGCGGCCCGTGAAGGGCGCCCGCGGATACGGTGCCTGACCAGCGCGCCAATCCGGACAAGGGGGGCGGAGAAGATCGTCCGTGGGCGCATGGGAAACTTTTCACATGATCCAGTTCCGGGCTGTCAAGGTGGCCCTGGCCGGGGCGGTGACCGGGGTGCTGACGCTCACGGCCTGCACCGGTGACGGGGCCGGGCCCTCGGGCGGCGACACCAACATCGTCCAGGGCACGGGCGAGATCACGCACGTGCCCCCCGAGGAGCGGCAGAACGTTCCCGACCTGAGCGGCGAGACCGTCGACGGGGACCGGCTGGCCCTGTCCGACTACCGGGGCCAGGTCGTCGTGCTGAACGTCTGGGGCTCGTGGTGCGCGCCGTGCATCGCGGAGGCCGACGACCTGGTGCGGGTGGCCGAGGCCACGGCGGACCAGGGCGTGCAGTTCGTCGGGATCAACGCCCGCGACCCCTCCAGGGCCAACGCCGTGGCCTTCGAGGACAACCACGGAGTGCCCTACCCCAGCCTCTACGACCCGGACGGCCGGCTGCTGCTCGAGTTCCCCCGCGGCAGCCTCAACCCGCAGACCATCCCCTCCACGCTCATCATCGACACGGAGGGCCGCATCGCCGCCAGGGCCCTGACCGCGCTCAGCGAGGAGGCGCTCACCGAGGCGCTCACCCCGGTGCTGGCGGAGGGGTGACCCGGGTGTGAACGGCAACGAGACGATCCTGAGCGGAGCGCTGCTCCTCGCGCTGCCCGTGGCCCTCTTCGGCGGCCTCGTGTCGTTCTTCTCCCCGTGCGTGCTGCCGCTGGTGCCCGGATACCTCAGCTATGTCACCGGCGTGGGCGGCGCCGACCTCAAGGAGGCGCGGCGCGGCCGGATGTTCGCCGGGGCGCTGCTGTTCGTGCTCGGCTTCTCCGCCGTCTTCATCTCCATGGGCGCCCTCTTCGGGAACGTCGGCAACGAGCTGCTGGAGCACCAGAAGGGCCTCACCCAGATCGCCGGGGTGCTCACGATCGTCCTCGGCATCGTGTTCACGGGTCTGGTGCCGCGGCTGGCGCGGCGGGAGTTCCGCTTCCACGTCAAACCGGCGATCGGGCTCGCCGGGGCGCCGATGCTCGGGCTCGTCTTCGGCATCGGCTGGACGCCGTGCATCGGGCCGACGCTGGCCGCCGTGCAGACCCTGGCGTTCACGGAGGCCACCGCGGGCCGCGGCGCGCTGCTCTCGCTGGCCTACTGCCTCGGCCTCGGGCTGCCGTTCATCGTGGCCGCGCTCGCCTTCCGGCGGACCCTCGGTACGTTCGGCTGGTTCAAGCGGCACTATGTGTGGGTGATGCGCCTGGGCGGCGGGATGCTGATCGCCACCGGGCTGCTGCTCGTCACCGGAATCTGGGGGGATCTCGTCTACGAGATGCAGGTGTGGTCCGCCAACTTCCAAGTTTGGATCTGACAGCGATGAGCGACGACGACGAGAACGACGGCCGCCGGTCCTGGCCGGCCACCGCCGCCGCCACCGCCGGGCAGGCGACCGACGAGGCCGACGCGGCGGCCGGGCTGTCGACCGCGCCCGTCGAGGGCGCCGACGAGCCGGCCGCCGGCGGTGGCTCGTTCGGTGGCGCCCGTGAGCCGGGGACCCGCGGCGCGGCAGCCTGGTTCGGCCGCGAACTCACCGGCTGGGCGCGGTGGTTCTGGCGGCAGCTGACGTCGATGCGCGTCGCGCTGATCCTGCTGTTCCTGCTGGCCCTCGCCTCGATCCCCGGCTCGCTGATCCCGCAGGACGACGTCGACTCGCTGCTCGCCGACGACTTCCGCGCGAACAACCCCGGCCTCTCCGACGTCTACGAGCGGCTCCAGCTGTTCGACGTCTACTCGTCGGTGTGGTTCTCCGCCATCTACCTGCTGCTGTTCATCTCGCTGATCGGCTGCATCGTCCCGCGCACCTGGCAGTTCGTCGGGCAGTTGCGCGGCAGGCCGCCGCGCGCCCCGCGGCGGCTGACCCGCATGCCCGCCTACACGACGTGGCGCACCGACACCGCGCCGGAGGACGTCGTCGGGGCCGCGGGGAAGCTGCTGAAGCGCAAGCGGTTCCGCACCGACCGCGGGGAGGACGCCGCGGGCGCCGTCCACGTGGCCGCGGAGAAGGGCTACCTGCGCGAGGCGGGGAACCTGGCCTTCCACCTGGCGCTGATCGTCATGCTGGTCGCGTTCGCCGTCGGGCGGCTCTACTACTCGGAGGGCGGCAAGCTGGTCGTGCAGGACCAGGGCTTCTCCAACGTCCTGCCGCAGTACGACGACTACGAGTCCGGCACCCTCTTCGACGTGAACGACCTGGAGCCCTTCGGCTTCCGCCTGGACGCCTTCCACGCCGACTTCTCCCGCGAGCGCGTCGACCTGGGCACGCCCACCGAGTTCCGCGCCGACATCACCTACTGGGACGCGGAAGGCAACGAGACGCCCGCCGAGGTCGAGGTCAACGACCCGCTGCACGTCGGCGACTCCCGGGTGCGGCTGCTCGGCCACGGCTACGCCCCGGTGGTCACCGTCACCGACGCCGAGGGGAACGTGGCGTTCAGCGGCGCGGTGCCGTTCATCCCGCAGGACAACGGGCTGACCTCCACCGGCGTGATCAAGGTCAGCGACTACGTGGGCCCGGACGGCGAGCGCGACCAGCTCGGCTTCCAGGGCTTCTTCAACCCCACCTACGCCATCGACGAGGTGCGCGGCCCGCACTCCACGTTCCCCGAGCCCGACCTGCCGGTGCTCACCCTCAACGCGTTCCACGGCGACCTGGGCATCAACTCCGGGCTGCCGCAGAACGTGTATCAGCTCGACACCACCAACATGGAGCAGCTGGAGGACGGCACCGGCGACCTGTTCCGCTTCGACCTGCTGCCCGGAGAGTCCATCGACCTGCCCGAGGGGCGGGGCACGCTCACTTTCGAGCGCTTCGACCAGTGGGCCAGCTTCCAGATCACCACCAAGGCCGGCAACGAGTGGGCGCTCGGCGGCGCGCTGGCCGCCGTCGCGGGGCTCGCCGCGTCGCTGCTGCTCCAGCGCCGCCGGCTGTGGGTGCGCGCCAGGACGGACGCGGACGGCCGCACGGTCGTCGAGATGGCCTCGCTCGGGCGCACCGAATCCGCCAAGATCCCCGCCGAGCTGGCCGCCCTGGCCGCGGCGCTGACGCACGGCGCCCCCGTCCTGCCGGACGGCGGCCCCGACAGCGATCCCGGGACAGGACCCGGCGGCGGCCCGGACGCCGCGGGGGACGGGGACGGGAGCGGGGACGACAGACGCGCGGGCAGCCCACCGGACGACTCCGCCGACCGCCCCGATGAACCCGCCGAGTCCGCAGCCGCGGAAGGAGCACGCTCATGATTCTCGCCGCCGCAGACGAGGGCCTCGCCGATTTCAGCAATCTGCTGGTCTACTCGTCGATGGCCGTCTACGTCTTGGCGTTCCTCGCCTTCATCACCGAGTGGATCTTCGGCAGTCGCAGCAAGGTGGCCCGCACGGCCGCCGCGCTGACCGCGGAGCGGGACACCGCGGAGGCCGCGGTCCCGGCCCAGCGGCCGGTGGTCACCGTCCGCAAGGCGGGCGCCACCGGCGTGCTCGACCCGCCGAAGGTCGTCACCCGTTCCGCCACGCCGGCCCGGGACGCGGTGCCGGACGGCCCGGGGGCCGCCGGCGGCGACGAGCAGGGCGACATGTACGGCCGGATCGCCATCTCCCTGACGGTCCTCGCGTTCCTGATGCACCTCACCGCGGTGGTCGTCCGCGCCATCTCGGTGGAACGCGGGCCCTGGGGCAACATGTACGAGTTCTCCACCGCGTTCTCGATGGTGGTCGTCGGCGTGTTCCTCGCGCTGCTCGCCGCGCGGCGCAACGTCCGCTGGCTCGGCCTGCCGCTGGTCACCACCGTCCTGCTCGACCTCGGGCTCGCGACCACCGTGCTGTACACGGAGAGCGCGCAGCTGGTGCCCGCGCTGGACTCCGTGTGGATGTGGATTCACGTTCCGCTCGCGATCCTGTGCGGCGGCCTCTTCTACGTGGGCGCGGTCGGCAGCGTGCTGTTCCTGGTGCGCGACCGGTACGAGGCGAAGATCGCCGCGGGCGGCACCCCCCGGCCGCTGACCACCTCGGTGATGGAACGGCTGCCCTCGTCCGTTTCGCTGGACAAGTTCGCCTACCGCATCAACGCGGCGGTCTTCCCGGTGTGGACGTTCACGATCATCGCGGGCGCGATCTGGGCGGAGAGCGCGTGGGGCCGCTACTGGGGCTGGGACCCCAAGGAAGTCTGGTCGTTCATCACCTGGGTCGCGTACGCCGCCTACCTGCACGCCAGGGCCACCGCGGGCTGGAAGGGCCGCAAGGCCGCCTACCTGGCGATCGCCGGCTTCGTCGCGTTCCTGATCAACTACTACGGCGTGAACATCTTCTTCGACAGCCTGCATTCCTACGGCGGTGTCTGAGCGCCCCGCACGGCAGCACGGTCAGGAAGCTCAGGAACACGGGAAGCTCAGGAAGCGGAAGGCCCCCGCCGGTGGCGGGGGCCTTCTCGCGGTCGGGAGGGGGTGGTCAGCCCGGTCAGCCCTTGTCAGCCCTTGCCGCCGGGCGGATTGTCCTCGTCGCCCTCGCCCTTCCGCAGATCCTCCTCGCGGCGGCGGAGGTCCTCTTCCCAGCTCTCCAGCAGCTCCCTCTCCTGCGCGGTCTCGGGACGCGGCGGCGCGGGCTCGTCGTTCAGCGAACGCAGGAACTCGGGGTTGTCGTCGGGGGCGACCCATCCGCCGCCGCCGCGGCGGCCCACGCCGCCCCGGCCGGGCACACCGCGCTTGCGCCCCACGAAGATCCAGGCGAGCGGCCCGATGACCCAGGCCAGCACGATGAGCAGGATCCACACCAGCTTCGGCAGATGCTTGACGTCCTCATCCTTGGAGCTGATGCAGTCCACCAGGGCGTAGATGGCCAGCGCTAGCGGTACCAGAAACAGCAGCACCCTCAGCATGGTAGTCCCCCTGGACGAAGTGAGCCGGGCCGGAAGGTGAGGCCCCCTGACTAAAGCCAGGGTAATGCGTCCGCAATACTGAGCGGCATGGCATACGACGACCTCCGTGCCCTGCTGAAGGCCCTGGAGCGGGACGGCGACCTCAAACGGGTCAAGGCCGAGGTCGATCCGCACCTGGAAGTGGGGGAAATCACCGACCGCGTCAACAAGGCGGGCGGTCCCGCGCTTCTCTTCGAGAACGTCAGGGGCTCGGACCTGCCGCTGGCCATGAACGTCTACGGCACCGACCGCCGCCTGCTGAAGGCACTGGGTCTGACCTCCTACGACGACATCGCGGAAAAGATCGGCGGCCTGCTGAAACCGGAGCTGCCGCAGGGCTTCGTGGGTTTCCGCGAAGCCTTCGGAAAACTCGGCTCGGTGTCGCACGTGCCGCCGAAGAAGGTGAAGAACGCGCCGGTGCAGGAGATCGTCGTCAAGGGCGAGGACGTGGACCTCGACCGGCTGCCCGCCCTGTTCACGTGGCCACAGGACGGCGGCTCGTTCTTCAACCTCGGGCTGACGCACACCAAGGACCCGGAGTCCGGGGTGCGCAACCTGGGCCTGTACCGGCTCCAGCGGCACGACCGGCGCACCATCGGCATGCACTGGCAGATCCACAAGGACAGCCGCAACCACTACCAGGTCGCCGCGCGGCGCGGCGAGAAGCTGCCGGTCGCCATCGCCTTCGGCTGCCCGCCCGCCGTGACCTACGCCTCGTCCGCGCCGCTGCCGGGCGATATCGACGAGTACCTGTTCGCGGGCTTCGTGCAGGGCAAGCGCGTCGAGCTGGTGGACTGCGTGACCGTGCCGCTCCAGGTCCCGGCGCACGCCGAGGTCGTGCTGGAGGGCTGGCTGGAGCCGGGCCGGATGCTGCCGGAGGGCCCGTTCGGCGATCACACCGGCTTCTACACGCCGCAGGAGCCGTTCCCCGCGCTGACGATCGACTGCGTCACGATGCGCAAGCGGCCGGTCTTCCAGTCGATCGTCGTCGGCCGTCCGCCTACCGAGGACGGGCCGCTCGGCCGCGCCACGGAACGGTTTTTCCTGCCGCTCCTCAAGATCATCATTCCGGACGTGGTGGACTACCACCTGCCGGAGGCCGGCGGTTTCCACAACTGCGCGATCCTGTCGATCGACAAGAAGTACCCCAAGCACGCGCAGAAGGTGATGTCGGCGGTCTGGGGCGCCCACATGATGTCGCTGACGAAGCTGGTCATCATCGTGGACTCCGACTGCGACGTCCACGACCTCCAGGAGGTCGCCTGGCGGGCCCTGGGGAACGTGGACTACGCCCGTGACGTCGCGCTGACCGAGGGCCCGGTCGACCACCTCGACCACGCCTCGTACCAGCAGTTCTGGGGCGGCAAGGCGGGGATCGACGCGACCGCCAAATGGCCAGAGGAGGGCTACACGCGCGACGGCGGCTGGCCGCAGGAGATCGTCTCCGATCCGGACATCGCCGAACGCGTCACCCGCCGCTGGAAGGAATACGGGCTGTGACGGCCGAGGCGTCGCCCGTCACCGGCAGCCCCGGCCCGGAAACGGGGCGCGTGCGGGCGTTCCTGCGCCTGGTGATGATCGAGCACTCCGTCTTCGCGCTGCCGTTCGCCTACATCGCCTCGCTCACCGCGATGTGGCTCGACGACGGGGACGGCGGGGACGACGGGACCGTGCGGTGGCTCACGCTGCTCCTGGTGACCATCGCCATGGTGGGCCTGCGCACGTTCGCGATGGCGGCCAACCGGATCATCGACCGCGAGATCGACGCGCGCAACCCGCGCACCGCGGGCCGTGAGCTGGTCACCGGCGCCGTGTCCGTGCGGACGGCGTGGACGGGCGCGCTGATCGCGCTCGCCGTGTTCCTCGGCGCGGCCGCGCTGCTCAACCCGCTGTGCCTGGCCCTGGCGCCGCTCGCGGTCGTGCCGATGGTGGTCTACCCGTACGGCAAGCGCTTCACGGACTTCCCGCACGCGATCCTCGGCCTCGCCCAGGGCATGGGCCCCATCGGCGGCTGGCTCGCGGTGACCGGCGCCTGGTCCTGGGAGGCCGCGCTGCTCGGCCTCGCGGTGGGCCTGTGGATCGGCGGCTTCGACCTCATCTACGCCTGCCAGGACGTGGCAGCCGACCGCGCGCACGGGGTCCGTTCCGTCCCGGCGCGCTTCGGCATCGCGGGCGCGCTGTACGGCGCGCGCGCCTGCCACGTCGTCACGCTCGGCCTGCTGGTCTGGTACGCGCTGGCGACGGACGGCGGGCCGCTGCTGTGGGCGGGGCTCGCGGTGGTCGCCGCGGCGTTCGCCTACGAGCACGCAATTGTCAGGCCGGGCGATCTCAGCCGCGTGAACCGGGCGTTTTTCACCGTCAACGGCTTCGTCTCGATCAGCCTGTTCGCGTTCGCGCTGCTGGACCTGGCCGTGCGCGGCCTGTCGCTCTGACCCCCTGTCGCCCGTCAGGGTTCGGCGAAGTGGTCGAACTCGTCGTCCCGCACGCCGAGTACGAATGCGTCCCACTTCGCCCGCGTCGTGGTGACGATCCGGTCGGGCTCGTCCGTCTGCCTGATGTGGATGAGGTCCCCGTCGCCCGCGGCCACCTCTAAGCAGTGCTCGTCGCTGCCGTCCTCGACCTCGGCCCTGATCCACTCCAGCCGGTCGGCGTTGATCTGCGACATGCCCGCCGTCCTCCCGTCCCCTGGGTCCGCGACCCGCCAGCCAGTTCGAACGGCACTACGCTACTCGGCCGCGTGTGCGACCCGGAGGCGGGCGGCGGCCCACGACGTATGGTCATAGGAGTTATTGCCGTTCGCGTCGCGTACCACGAGCCGCAGCAGGGAAACCCCCGTCACGTCCACCTCGACGGCGCGCGGCCCGCCGGCCGCCGTCAGCGTGCCGCTCGCCCAGCGCAGCGTCCCGTCCCCCCACACCTCGGCAACCGTGGCGCCCGCCGGGCTCTGGCGCGCGGAAAAGTCGTCGATGCCGACCACGGCCGTCAGGCGGGCGGCCCGGCCGCCGAGGTAGTAGACCAGCTCCGACGGCGCGTGCACGCCCAGGCCCTTGGCGTGCACGATGCCACCGAAGCTGATCGGGGTGCCGTCCCCCGCCTCCTTGCGGCCGTTGCTCGTGTCGATCTCCACCGGACCCCAGCCGTTCGCCGCCGACACCCAGTCCAGATCGGACAGATACGCGTCCGCGACCGGCGCGGGCGGCGGCGTACGAACGGTGCGGGCGCCGGTGTAGCGCACCGGCGTGCGGCCGTGCCGCGCCGCGCCCTCGGCGCGCACCTGCCACGAACCCGCGGCCGGCCGCGCGCCGGGGAAGACCCGCCAGACCGCGGTCAGCGCCGCCCCGGGCGCAAGACGGCGCGCGGCCACCGGCGACAGCGGCCGCAGCCGCCAGCCCTCGGGGCCGGTCAGCCGCAGCCGGGCGTCGGTCCAGGCCGCGGCCGTCGCGTTGGTGAGGGTGACCGTCACGTCGAACGCCTCGCCAGGCAGGGCCAGACCGGGCGCGCCGACCCGGATGCCGAAGCCCTCCCGCCGGTAGTCCGCCACCCACAACTCGCGCAGCAGCGCCGTCAGTTCGGCGACCCGCGCCGGGTGCGCCGCGGCGAGGTCGGTCGTTTCGCCCGGATCGGCCGCCAGATCGTACAACTCCAGCTGCCACTCCTCGTCCGGCGCCGTGCGGTCGCGGGCGGGCGCAAACCTGACGGCCTTCCAGTCCTCCCGCCGCACCGCCTCGGCAAGTCTGAGAATCCGGCCGCCGTCCTCCGCGTTGGCCCGGCGCGTCGAGCCGGGGTCGTTGCGGTACCAGTACAGGTGCCCGTGCCGCGCGGGCCGCCCGCCGCGGCCCAGCAGCCCGGCGACGGACAGGCCGTCGATGTCGCGCGGCGCCGGGGCGCCGCCCAGGTCGGCCAGCGTCGGCAGCAGATCCGTCAGCTGCGTGGGCCGTTCGCTGACCGCGCCCGCCTCGACCGTGCCCGGCTGCCACGCCAGCAGCGGAACGCGGACCCCGCCCTCGTACAGGTTGCGCTTGTAGCCGCGCAGCGGGCCGTTCAGATCGAACAGGTCCGGGTCGGTACCGCCTTCCTCGTGCGGCCCGTTGTCGCTGGTGACGAGCGTGAGGGTGCGCCGGTCGAGACCGAGGAGCCGCAGCCGGTCCAGCACCGCGCCCACCAGCGTGTCGAGGCGGGTGATCTGCGCGGCGTGGCCCTTGTCGGCCTCGCTCCAGGGCCGGTCGGCGTACTCGCCCAGCTCCGGGATCTCGCTGGGCGCGTGCGGCACGTTGGGCGCCAGGAACAGCAGGAACGGCGCGTCGGCGTGCGCGTCGAGGAACGCCAGCGCGCGTTCCTCGATCAGGTCGACGGCGTACGCGCCCTCGGGCACCTCGATGCGCTCCCCGTTGTGCCACAGGTGGGTGGGAAAGTACTCGTGCGCGTGCCCGTGCGTGAGGTAGCCGAAAAACTCCTCGAAGCCACGGGCGTTGGGGTGGCTCGGCTGCCAGGCCTCCTCCGGGCCGAAACCCCACTTCCCGATGCACGCGGTGCGGTAGCCGCGGGCCCGCAGCACCTCGGCGAACGTGGTGTCGTCGTCACCGAGCGAGCCCTGCGGCCCGTTGAACGGATTCTCGCGGACCGCGGCATGCCCGCTGTGCAGGCCCGTCAGCAGCGAGCAGCGGGACGGCGCGCAGACGGCGGCGGTCGAGTACGCCTGCGTGAAGCGCAGCCCCTCGGCGGCCAGCCGGTCCAGGCGCGGGGTGCTGACCAGGTGCTGCCCGTACGCGCCTGGGCCGCCCCAGCCGAGGTCGTCGGCGAGGACGACCACGAAGTTGGGCGGGCGGCCGTGGCGTTCGGCACCGCGCTCCGCGTGCTCCGCGCTGTCCGCACGGGCACCGGGCAGCGCGGCGGTCACGCCGCCCGCGGCGGCGGTCACGGCCGAACCGGCCAGGAACTGACGACGAGTGGCGGACACGGGACCCCCTGGGCGGCAGGCGCGGCGATGGCGACCACCCGATCATGGGGCAGTTGTGTTGACAGGGTGTGGACACCGTGTGGCACGCCGGCCGGACGGCCCCGCCCGAACGCCGGGCAGCTGCACGCCCGTTCCCCGTCGCCGCCGGAAAACCCCTCGTCAGCCGTCCGCCGGCCCGCCCCCCGGCCCCGGACGGCCGCCGGCGCTGCGACGTGCATTCGGAAGAGGCGCGGAACTGCCCCGGAACGACACAGCCGCCCCGGGCCCCCTACGTGACGTCGAGCCGCACCAGGTCGTCGCCCGACAGCAGCCGCAGCTCATCGCTCCCCGCGACGGGGTAGATGCCGTGCGGCTCGGGAACGTCGAGCACCGCCTGCGGATCGGACACCAGACCGGTGCCGCCGTCCAACGGGATACGCCACAGCTGCCCGCCCTCGGAGCCCGGCAGCCACAGCGACCCGCGGGAGGCGGCCAGCCCGGCCGGTGCCTCGCCCGCGGTCTCCCAGACCGCCACCGGCTCGCCCCCCGGCACCACGGACAACAGCCGCGTCCCGCCGTCCCCGCCCGCGTCGACGGCCCACATCCGGTCGCCGTCCCAGGCCAGGCCGCGCACGTCGGTGTAGGGGCCGGGGGAGTGGATGACGGGCGGCTGCGTCCCGTTCGGATCGATCTGGAGGATCTTCCCGGCCAGGGACGTCTCGTCGGCCGCCAGCTCCGGGTCCCCGGCGTCGCCCGTGCCCGCGTACAGCATGCCGTCCGGCCCGAACGCCAGCACCCCCCCGCCGCGCCCCCCACCGTCGGCCAGCGGGATCGGCTCGTCGAGCAGCGGCACCGGCGTGTCGCCCCAGCTCTGCCAGTCCCGGTCGGGGTAGTAGCGGAAGCTCGTGATCTCGCCGCCCGCGGGCCCGGCGTAGAAAGCGACGACGTTCACATAGCGGCCGGTGGCCTGCGACGGCACCGCGAGCGCCAGCAGCTCGCCCGGCACCGTGCCGATCTCGGCCAACTCGCCGTCGCCATCCGCCCGGTGCAGCAGAACGGTGTCGCCGGAGCCGACCAGCAGATCCTCGCCGCCCGGCAGGCCCGCCACGCAGCACGCCCCGGTGAGGCCCGTGGCCTCGGTGCTCGTCGGGGTCGCGGTGCCCGTCGCGGGCGCGGGGCTCGGCCCCGGCCTGGCGTCCTCGGTCGCGTCGCCGCCCGGCTCCGGTACGGACGGATCTCCGGTCGGCGTGGGCAGGGCCGGCGGGCCCTCCCGCTCCGCCCGGTCGGCGGCGGGGCCGATGCTGCACCCCGCGGCCAGCGCCCCGGTCACCGCGACGACCGCCACGCGGCGCGCCATGCGCCATCCCCGCATGCGCAACTGCCTAAATGGACATGCCGTAGATGATGGTGAACAACGTGCCGAGCGACCCGATGATGAACACCCCGGTCAGACCGGCCACGATCAGCCCCTTGCCCTGCTCGGCGCTGAACGAGTCGCGCATGGCCGTCGACCCGATGCGCTGCTTGGCCGCGCCCCAGATCGCGATGCCCAGGCAGATGAGAATGGCCAGCGCCATGATCACCTGAATCATCGTCCGGGCCGAGTCGCCCACCGCACCGAACGGGCCCCAATCAGGGGCAATGCCGCCAATGATGTTGTTGATGTCATCTGGCTGTTCTTCGTCTTCCACCGAACTCACCACCCAACTGGCTGCCAACGGTGCTCACTCCGGATTGTGCCACGCCGCGCAGACAGACGAGGACCGCGAGTGAGTGCCTTTCGGGCCGTCGCCCGGCCCCGGGCCGCATCAGGTCGCGCAGCGCGCCGCCCGCAGCTGCAAGTAGCGCCGCTCCGGCACGCTCAGCGTGCGCCCGGCCGCCAGGCGGTACGCCTCCGCGGCCGCGGCCGGGCGGCCGGCCCGCTCCAGCAGGTGGCCGCGGACCGCCGCCAGCCGGTGGCCGGCGGCCAGCCGCTGATCCGCCGCCAGCCGCTCCAGCAGGTCGAGGCCCGTTTCCGGGCCGTGCACCATCGCCACCGCGACCGCCCGGTTGAGACTCACCACCGGTCCTGGCGAAAGCTTCTCCAGCAGCTCGTAAAGCCCCAGGATCTGCGGCCAGTCGGTGTCCTCGGCACGTTCCGCCTCGCTGTGGACGGCGGCGATGGCGGCCTGCACCTGATACGGGCCCGGCCTGCGGCGCGAAAGGGCCGCGGTGACGAGACTCACGCCCTCCTCGATCGCCCGCCGGTCCCAGCGCGTCCTGTCCTGCTCGTCCAGCGGCACCAGTGCGCCGCCCGGGCCCGTCCGCGCCGCGCGGCGGGCGTCCGTCAGGAGCATCAGCGCGAGCAGGCCCTCCACTTCGCCGTTCCCCGGCAGCAGACCGTACACCGCGCGGACCAGACGGATCGCCTCGGCGGCGAGGTCCGCCCGGCGCAGCGTGGGACCCGACGTCGCCGTGTGGCCCTCGTTGAAGACCAGGTACAGCACCTGGAGCACGCCGACGAGGCGGTGCCCCGCCTCCTCGCCCGCCAGGCGGCCGAAGCGCACGCCCGAGTCGGCGAGCGTCCGCTTGGCGCGGCTGATGCGCTGCGCCATCGTCGGCTCGGGTACGAGGAACGCGCGGGCGATCTCCGCGGTGGTGAGGCCGCCGACCGCGCGCAGTGTCAGCGCGACGCGGGAGCCCTGGCTCAACTGCGGGTGGCAGCACAGGAACAGCAGGGTGAGGGTGTCGTCGGCCGAGGGGTACCTGGCCTCGCCCGGCGGCGGCGCGCTGAACTCGTGCCGCGGGGTGAGCGCCGCGGCCCGTTCCTCCCGGCGGCGCCGCGCCTCCTCGGCGCGCAACTGGTCGGTCAGCCGGCGGGCCGCGACGCGGATCAGCCAGCCGCGCGGGTTGTCGGGCGTGCCGTCCCGCGGCCACTGCTGCGCGGCGGCGAGCAGCGCGTCCTGAACGGCCTCCTCGGCCGCGTCGAAGTGGCCGTGCCTGCGGACGAGCGCGCCGAGGACCTGCGGCGCCAGGCGGCGCAGCAGGTCCTCGGCGGGGTGCGGGCCGCTCATGCCTCGGGCGGGGTGTCCATGATCTGGCGGATGACCACGTCGGTCACCTTTGACCCGGCAGGGGCGGGACATGCGTGGACGCGCTTGGCGATCTCGGTGACGCGGTCCAGGCTCTCGCACTCCAGGACCCAGTACCCGGCGAGGAGTTCCTTGGTCTCGCCGAACGGGCCGTCCGAGACGACCTGCGTGCCGTCCCTGCCTGCGCTGACGACGCGCGCCTGGCTGGGGGCGGACAGGCCCGCTCCGTCGAGGACTTCGCCGGACTCGGCCAGGTCGTTGTTGATGGCCTCCATGTGGGCGAACATCGCCTGGAGGTCCTGCTCGCTCCACGCCGGGTTGCCCTCGGACGGCTTGCCGCTCATCGCGTTGTAGGCGGCTTCGCTGCCGTAGATCATGACCAGGTACTTCATTGCGCTCACTCCCGGGTGGGTCCGTCCGGCGCCCCTCTCGGGCACCTCTCACAGGGAACGTCGGAGCGGTGGCCGCGTCCTCGACACGGGTGCCGGACTTTTTCTGGAATTTTTTTGGCGAGCCCCGCGGGCGGGCGTCCGAGCGTAGCGGCCGTTGAGGCGACCACGGCCCCCGCAACGGCCGCGGACGCCCTGGGCGGCCGCGGCCGACGCGTTCCGTCGAGAGCGCGAGGTCGTCGAACAGCACGTCGTAGTGGTCGGGGGTGGGCCCGGCCTGGCAGAGCTGCCAGCCGATGCGGACGGTGTCGAACTCGGGGAAGAGGAAGTCGACCTGGTTCCCGCCGTGCCGGGTGGTCGTCACGGTGAGGTCGGGCTCGGGCTCCTCGTCGATCCACACGGCGACGCGGTTGTCGGCGGCGTCCCGCTGCCACTCCAGGCAGGTCCACGCCCCGTCCTCGGCCGGGGCCGACGTGCGCCAGTCCGTCCAGTCGCCCGTGGGTCCGCCGTCGGAGCCGACGCCCCAGAGCGGCACGCGGTTCCCGACCTCGGGCACGCAACGGCCGCCGATCGGCCGCACCAGGGTGCCGTCGCCGCTGCCGCCGGCGGGCGGTCGCGGTGGCGGCGGTGCCGAGCGCGAGAGCGGCGAGGAGGGCGGGCAGCCGGCCGGTGGTCTTCGCGGTGCCGAGGCTCATGTCCGCTCCCCGGGTGGATGGGAGCGCTCCCACCGAGCGCCGCTCGCACCCTAGGCCAGGCCGCCCCCGGCCGAACCCCCCGCGGTCCCGGTGCGCACCGTCGTGCGCGGCCCCCATGCCATGTCATAGTGCTGACGGACGACCGTAGTTGCCGGGGAGGGCGGGCCGATGCGGCGGGTTGTGTGGGTGGCGGGCGGCGGTTTCGGCGTCCTCGGCCTCTTCGTCGCCTTCCTCGTCATCGGCGTCTACACCGCGGGGACGGCCCCGGTGACCGGCTCGGGACGCGGCGGCGGTCAGCTGGCCAGGGACACCGTGCCGCCGGAGTACGAGGAGCTGGTCCAGCACTGGGGCAACCTGTGCGACACCCTGTCACCGGCCATACTCGCGGCGCAGCTCGGCCAGGAGAGCGGCTGGCAGACGCATGTGGAGAGCCATGCCAACGCGCAGGGCATCGCCCAGTTCATCCCGAGCACCTGGGCCACGCACGGCATCGACGCGAACGGCGACGGCGAGGCCAACGTATGGGACCCGGCCGACGCGATCCCGTCCGCGGCCTCCTACGACTGCTCGCTCGCCGGCTACGTCGAGGACGTGCCGGGCGATCCGGTCGACAACATGCTGGCCGCCTACAACGCCGGTCCGTACGCGGTGATCCAGTACAACGGCGTGCCGCCCTACGAGGAGACGCAGAATTACGTGCGCATCATCCGCGGCGCGGAGGCGAGTTTCGCCGCCCCGCCCGAGGACACGGTGCTGCCGCCGCTCGAACAGGCGGCCACGGCCGTGCACTTCGCACAGGAGCACCTGGGCACCCCGTACGAGTGGGGAGGTGACGGCACGCCGGAGGACGGCGGAAGGTTCGACTGCTCGGGGCTGACCAAGGCCGCCTACGCGGAGGCAGGCATCGAGCTGCCGCGCGTCGCCAACGACCAGTGGAACGCGGGCCCGCACCCGGAGCGGGACGAGCTGCTGCCCGGTGACCTGGTCTTCTTCGCGTATGATCTGGAAGATCCACGGAGCATCCACCACGTCGGCATCTATGTCGGCGGGGGGTACATGATCGACGCGCCGTACACCGGGGCGACGATCCGTTTCGACCCGATCGACTCCCCGGATTACTTCGGGGCCACGCGCCCCGTGGCAGGGTGACGTCTGCGTCACACCAGGTGAAACCGTGCCCAATGCTTCCCCGCTGAACTGCGGTGATGCGTTGCTGTTCGATAACGCTGCGGCTGTCATTCGATGGACGTCGGCACACCAGGGGATGTTTGTGGCGTTACCTGTACCGGCACAGGGGCTCCTCCGCCTTGCCCGCCTCGGCAAGGTCCCCCCACAGCATGAAGGGGCCGCAACGGCACATGGCTGGACTCGACAACATCGACAACCCCGAAGTCGACCGGGACCTCCTCTACGACATCAACGGTCTCGCCGACGGCCTCCCCGGCTGGGGCGAACGCCTCGTCACTTTCCTCGGTGAGTACGGCATTCCGGTAACGCTGGTGCTGCTCGTCGTCGCCGCGTGGGCCCTGGTGCGCCGCCGTCCCGACGCTCCGCAGGCGGTTGCTGGGGCCGCCTGGGCGGGGATCGCCGGTGCCGCCGCCTACGCGGCGAACGCGCCGATCCGCGAGTTCGTCGCCAGGCCGCGGCCCTTCGAGGACCACGAGGGCATCAACGTGCTGGTGGAGGGCAAGGGCGGCTATTCGTTCGTCAGCGACCACGCGGGCGTGGCCATGGCCATCGCGGTGGCCCTCTTCCTCGTCCACCGGCTGCTCGGGGTCGTGGCCTTCTGCCTCGCGCTGACCCAGGGCTTCGCCCGGGTGCTGGTCGGCGTGCACTACCCGACCGACATCGTCGGCGGGTTCGCGCTGGGCACCGCGGTGGCCCTGCTCCTGGCGCCGCCGGCGATGGCGGCGCTCACGCCGCTGTTCCGCGCGTGCGCGGGAACCAGGCGGCTCGGCTGGGTGGCGAACCCCCGGCCGGCGGCCGCGGAGCCGCCCCCCGCGGCGGACGGAGCGCCCGGCGGCAGTGGCGAGCGCGAGCCGGAGCGGGAGCCGGAGCGCGAGCCGGAGCGCGAGCCGGAGCCGGAGCAGTCCCAGGCGGCACCGCGGGGCCGGCTGGCGACCTGACGGCCGGACGGGGTCAGCCGGGGTGGGCGATGTGGGCCGCGGCTTCGTCTCTGGCCAGGGGGCGGGAGCGGCGGGCGGGGCCCGACCAGCCGCAGCTGCACCGCGGGGCGATGAACGGTCCGCGCTCCGCGAGGACGACGTGGTGCTCCGGCGCGGCAGGCCCCTGCTGTTCACCCTGGTCGTACACCCCCCTACCGTAACGGCCGCCGTCAGGTCTCGTTAGGCGGTGCGAGGACGGACGACGGTGCTGGGGGTGTCGCAGACCATGACGGTGCGGCGGCGCGAGCGGAGAATCGGGGCGGCCCCGGGCGGGGCCGGCTGTGCCGGGCTGCTCGTGGCCCTGGCGGCGGTGGCCGGCTGCTCGGGGACGGGCGCCGCGGCGGAGGGCGATCCGCGGGCGGCCGTCCGGCAGGCGGCCGACGTGCTGGCCGAGGCGGGCACCTCGCGGGCGCGCACCGCGATGGAGATGGCTTCGGGTGGGACGCGTATCACGCTGAGTGGCCGCGGGGGGTTCGACTACGCGGCGGGCACGGGTGAGCTGCGGGTCAGCCTGCCGGAGGGCAGGCGGGTCACCGAGGTGTTCGTGCCGGGGCGGCTGTTCATGAAGAACCGGGGCGCGGGCGTGCCCGCGGACAAGTGGGTGCGGGTGGACGTCACCGCGCTCCCCGACGGGAATCTGGTGACCGGCGGCGCCACCGATCCGATCGCGGCGGCCGAGCTGCTGCGCGGGGCGCGGTCCGTCACGGACCTGGGCGACATCCGGATGAACGGGGAGACGCTGCGGCACTACCGCGGGGTGACCGATATCGCGGCGGCGGCCTCGGCGGCGGCCGGGGAGTCGAGGAAGCAGCTGGCGGCGGCGGTGGGCGGTTTCGCGCGGACGGAGGTGCCGTTCGACGTCTATCTCGACGATCAGGGGCGGCTGCGGAAGGTGCGCCACGACTTCACGTTCGCCGATGGCGCGGGGCGGGGCGTGGACGTCACGTCGACCGTGGTGCTGTACGACTTCGGGGTGCCGGTGGAGGTCGTGCTGCCCGGGGCCGGTGACGTGTTCGCGGGTGCCGTCGGCTGACCGCGGGGCAGGGGCCGGTGGTGGCCCGGTCAGGTGCGCAGCAGGCGGGCGATGGCGGCGGTGGCCTCCTCGACCTTGGCGTCGATCTCGGGCCCGCCCTCCTCGGCTGCGTGGGCCACGCAGTGCCGCAAGTGCTCTTCGAGGAGCTGGAGCGCGAAGGACTGGAGCGCCTTGGTGGAGGCGGAGACCTGCGTCAGTATGTCGATGCAGTAGATGTCCTCCTCGACCATGCGCTGGAGGCCGCGGACCTGGCCCTCGATGCGGCGCAGGCGCTTCAGGTGCGCGTCCTTGTCCTTGCTGTAGCCGTGCGGACCGCTGGGCGCACTGCCCGATTCGGGCGTTACCGTCTCAATTGTTGCCATTGCTGCCCTCCTGGGACTCTTATACCCCTGATGGGTATAGCGTAACGAATGGACAATGGGGCACGCAGTATCGTGCAGCCTCCAGGCCACCTGTCTGCCTGGTTGGGTTCATTTTCTATTCACTTATGACCGTCACTCGCTTCACCTGATCAACCTACTTTCGGGTGCGAACGGCGACGGGAAGGACTGACGACAGTGAAGCTAAGGCTCGGCGCGGTGCTGGTCTCCGGCGCTCTGGTCCTCCTCACTGCCTGCGGAACAGACGACAACTCGGGCCTTCCCGGCGCGGTCGACTTCTCCGTGGAGAACCTTCGCTGTGCACCCAGCGGCACGCTGCTCGCCTCGGGCTCCAGCGCACAGGCGAACGCGATGGAGGTCTGGGTGAACACTTACCAGGCCAACTGTGAAGACAGTCAGATCAACTACAAGGCGACCGGTTCCGGGGCCGGGGTGCAGGAGTTCCTCCAGGGCACCACGGCCTTCGCGGGCTCGGACTCGCAGCTGACCGAGTCCGAGGTCGAGGAGTCCCGGCGGGTGTGCCGGGACGGCGGCCGGGCCGTTCACCTGCCGATGGTGGCCGGGCCCATCGCCGTCGCCTACCAGCTGCCGGGCGTGGACGACCTGGTCCTCGACGCGGAGACGCTGGCGCGGATCTTCGACTCCGACATCCGCCGCTGGAACGATCCGGCCATCGCCGAGCTGAATCCGGACGCCCGGCTGCCGGACATCCCGATCACGCCCTTCCACCGCTCCGACGGGTCGGGCACCACCGACAACTTCACCTCCTACCTGAACGCCTCCGCCCCCGAGGCGTGGCCCTACGAGCCGGACAAGAGCTGGCGGGGCCGCGGCGGGCAGTCCGCGGACGGCTCCTCGGGCCTGGTCGGCATGGTGCAGCAGAATCCGGGGGCCATCTCCTACTTCGAGCTGTCCTACGCCCACCAGAACGATCTGGACACCGTGCGGCTCGACACCGGGGCGGACGAGCCGGTCGAGGCCACCGTGGAGAACTCCTCGAACGCCGTCGCCCAGGCCGACGTGACCGGCGAGGACGGCGACCTCGCCCTCGAACTCGACTACGCGACGCGCGAGACGGGCGTGTACCCGATCGTGCTGGTCACGTATGAGATCGTCTGCGACCGCGGGAACAACCCGGCGACCCTCGACCTGGTCAAGGCGTTCCTCACCTACACGGCCGGGGAGGACGGCCAGCGGGCGCTCGGCGAGATCGACTACGCGCCGATCTCCGACGACATCATCCAGCAGGTGCGCCAGCGCATCGACGCGATGGACTGAGGATCGAGGACGAGGACCGGGACCACTCATGCCGTCTCACACCAAGAGCACCGCCCGCCTCGGCGACCGGGTGTTCAGCAACCTGTCCAAGGGCTCCGGGATCGCCCTGCTGGCGATCATGGCCGCCATCGCGGTCTTCCTCGCGATCCGCGCGGTGGTCGCGATCCGGGCCAACGAGGGCAACTTCCTCACCACCTTCGCCTGGGACGCCAACGCCGACCCGCCGTACTTCGGCATCGCCGTGCTGCTGTTCGGCACGGTCGTCAGCTCCGTCATCGCGATGGTGCTCGCCGTGCCGGTCGCGGTGGGCATCGCGCTGTTCATCTCGCACTACGCGCCGCGCCGGCTGGCCGCCGGAATCGGGTACGTCGTCGATCTGCTGGCCGCCGTGCCGAGCATCATCTACGGCCTGTGGGGCGCCCTCTACCTGGTGCCGCAACTGACCGGTCTGTACGAGTGGCTGGACCAGTTCTTCGGCTGGACCGGGGTCTTCGCCTACGACGGCACCCCGGCCCGTTCGCTCATGACCGTCGGCATCCTGCTGGCCATCATGATCCTGCCGATCATCACGAGCGTCACCCGCGAGGTGTTCCTCCAGACCCCGAAGGCCAACCAGGAGGCGGCCCTCGCGCTCGGCGCCACCCGCTGGGAGGTCGTCCGGATGACGGTGCTGCCGTTCGGCCGCTCCGGCGTGATCAGCGCCTCCATGCTCGGCCTCGGCCGGGCGCTCGGCGAGACGATGGCGGTCGCGACCGTGCTGTCGCCGAGCTTCCTGATCAACGCGAGCCTGCTGGAGTCCGGCGGCGGCACGTTCGCGCAGAACATCGCCAGCCAGTTCAAAGAGGCGGGTTCCATGGGCCGGGACGCGCTGATCGCCTCCGGGCTCGTGCTGTTCCTGCTCACCCTGCTGGTAAACGGCGCGGCCCGGCTGATCATCGCCCGCCGCAAGGAGTACTCGGGAGCCAACGCATGAGCCGGCCCGAAGCACACACCGCCACCGGAGCCCCCGCCGTCGAGCGCGTCACGCTCCGGCCGCCGCGGCTGCCCAGCTGGTCCGTGGCCGCCCTGGCCGTCGGCTCGCTCGCGCTCGGCATCGCGATCGGCCTGATCGGCGGCTTCGAGAGCCGCGTGCAGTGGGGCCTCATCGCGGCCGTGGTGTTCGTGGCCACGACGTTCTGGCTGTCCGCCGCGATCGAGGGCCGCCGCTTCGCGACGGACCGGATGGCGGCCATCCTCGTGTGGGCCTGCTTCATCGTGGCCGTGCTGCCGCTGGCGTCCCTCCTGTGGGAGACGGTCGCCCGCGGCCTGCCGGGCGTCGACTGGTACTTCCTGACCCATTCGATGAACGGCGTGCTGAGCTGGCAGGACGGCGGCGGGATCTACCACGCCATCCTGGGCACGGTGCAACAGGTGCTGCTCGCCTCCCTCATCGCGCTGCCGCTCGGCCTGCTCACGGCCGTCTACCTGGTGGAGTACGGGCGCGGCCGGCTGGCCAAGGCCATCACCTTCTTCGTGGACGTGATGACCGGCATTCCGTCCATCGTCGCCGGCCTGTTCATCCTCAGCCTGTGGATCATGATGCTCGACTTCGGGTACTCGGGCTTCGCCGGCGCCATGGCGCTGGCCATCCTGATGATGCCGATTGTCGTCCGTTCCACGGAGGAGATGCTCAAGCTGGTGCCCAACGAGCTGCGGGAAGCCTCGCTCGCCATGGGCGTGCCGAAGTGGCGCACGATCCTGAAGGTGGTGCTGCCGACCGCGATCGGCGGCATCACCACCGGCGTGATGCTGGCCCTGGCCCGCATCGCCGGCGAGACCGCCCCGATCATCCTGCTGGTCTTCGGGAACAACATGATCAACGGGAACGCGTTCGAAGGCGCCCAGTCCTCCCTGCCGCTGTACATCTACGAGCAGTGGGGGTACGGAACGGAAGCGGCGTACGACCGGGCCTGGGCGGCGGCGCTGGTGCTGATCGCGTTCGTGATGATCCTCAACCTGGCGGCCCGCGGCATCGCCCGCTGGAAGGCCCCGAAGACCGGCCGCTGACGAGCGCCGACGAGAGCGGAAGAAAGAGAAGCCCCCACCATGGCCAAGCGCATCGACGTCCAGGGACTCACCGCGTACTACGGCTCCCACAAGGCGATCGAGGGCATCACCCTTCAGGTGGAGCCCCGGTCCGTGACCGCGTTCATCGGCCCGTCCGGCTGCGGCAAGTCCACCTTCCTCCGCACGCTCAACCGCATGCACGAGGTCACGCCGGGCGGGCGCGTCGAGGGCAGGGTGCTGCTCGACGAGGAGGACCTGTACGGCCCCGGCGTCGACCCGGTGTCCGTGCGCCGCACGGTCGGCATGGTCTTCCAGCGGCCCAACCCGTTCCCCACCATGTCGATCTACGACAATGTGGCGGCCGGGCTGAAGCTGAACGGGATCAAGTACCGCAAGTCCGAGCTCGACGACATCGTCGAGAAGAACCTGCGCGGTGCCAATCTGTGGAACGAGGTCAAGGACCGGCTGAACAAGCCGGGTTCCGGCCTGTCCGGCGGCCAGCAGCAGCGGCTGTGCATCGCCCGCGCCACGGCCGTCGAGCCCGAGGTACTGCTGATGGACGAGCCGTGCTCCGCGCTGGACCCGATCTCCACCCTCGCGATCGAGGACCTGATCGACAAGATGAAGGCGCAGTTCACCATCGTCATCGTCACCCACAACATGCAGCAGGCCGCCCGCGTGTCCGACCGCACCGCGTTCTTCAACCTGTCGGCGATCGGCGAGCCCGGCCGGCTGATCGAGGTCGACGGCACCGAGAAAATCTTCTCCAACCCCTCGGTGCAGGCCACCGAGGACTACATCTCGGGCCGCTTCGGCTGAGCCGGCCGGAGCGTGCGGATGCCCGCCCCCCTGAGTGAGCGGGGGCGGGCATCCGCCGGTGGATCAGGCCGTGCGGTAGGCGTCGATGATCTCCTGCGTCACCGTGTTGCCCGCCGCGTCCTCGGCCGCCGCGCGCAGCGAAACCGAGCCGTCGGCCTCGGGGTTGGCGATCTGCACCGCGTCGCCCTCGACGGGCGCCTCGGTCCACGTCTCGCCGCCGTCGGCCGACCAGGAGACGGTCAGCGAGGCCAGTTCGCCGTCCGCGCCCGCGCCCTGCACGGTTACCGGAACGGTCACCGTTTCACCCGCGGGCGAGGTGCTGTCCAGCGCCAGCTCCGGGGTGAAGCGGACCACGGTCGCCGGGACCGGCACCGGCCCGTCCTCGGGGCCCGCCGCGGAGGTGAACGTGTGCGAGACGGTGATCTCCGTGCTCACCGACGCGACCGGCAGGGGGCCGGCCGGGTCCCTGGAGACCGTCGTCACCAGCTCGTACTCGGCCTCCTCCGCGGGCAGTTCGAACTCCACGACGTCCAGCAGGTCGTCCGCGGTCGCGAACTCCTCGCCGTTGCGGTACAGCGTGGTGCTCGCGCTGTCGTACGCGCTGTAGCCCAGGTGCCCCGCGCCGTCGGAGAACGGGCGGATCGCGCCGTAGAGGGTGTTGCCCAGCCGGTACAGGCCGTCGTCCGCGCCGAGCGCCGGGCCGAAGACGCCCACGTTGAACGTCGCCTCGTAGGTGCCGCCCGCCTCGTACGCCGTGAAGTCGGACGTGCCGCCCGCGACGCTGAACGCCTCCGGGTCGGTCTGCATGAAGTCCTGGAGCCACTCGCCGCCCGCGGTGTCCACGAACACCTCGGTGGTGCGCGGCAGCGCGTGCTCGGTGGCCGAGGCCCACCCGATCTGCGAGGAGGCGGTGAACAGCACCCCGGTCCGCTCCGGCAGCGAGGCGCCCTCGTGCGTGGTGATCGACGCCAGGTCCGCCGCCTCGGTGTGATCCGTCAGACCGGTGTAGAACGAGCCCTCCTGCACGTCGGCGGCGTGGTACTCGACGCCCTCGCGCTCCCAGGTGGCGCCCGCGTAGCCGGAGACCGACCAGCCGGCGCCCGGCTCGCCGAGCTGCGCGGTGCGGAAGCCTTCCGGCAGGCCGGTGGCGTTCCAGGCCGAGTCGAACGAGGTTTCGCCGTCCTGCCCCAGCTGGTAGCCGACGGTCAGGTCGCTCTGCACGGCCTCCTCGTCCGGGACGGTCATCACGATTTCCTCGGCCGTCGAGGCGTCCACGGCGATGGCCGTGTCCTCGGTCAGCGTCAGGCCGGGCTGCACCAGCCAGTCGACGCCGGCGATGTCGCCCGCCTCGTCGCTGACGAAGACGCTGGCGTCCACCTGGTAGTCCCCGGCGGGCAGCCGCACCGTGCCGGTGCCGTCCGTGCCGGACACGTCGTGGAACTCCTGCGTCTCCATGTCGATCACCGTGGCCCACCAGTCGGTGGCGGGCGCCCCCGAGCGGTCGGTGGCCTCGATGGACAGCTCGAACTTCTGCTCCTCGCGGTCCACCGCCCCCGCCGTGCGGACGGTCTGCCCGGCGTCGCCTGTCGCGGTGATGTACGTGCTGTACGCGCCGTACAGCTCACCGCCCGGCGTGGTGTCGGCGGTGGCCTGCACCGTGGCGGTGCCGTGGGCGGGCACGGTGACCTCGGTGGCGCTCAGCTCGAACATGCCCTCGGGCGCCGCGTTCCCCTCGGGGTCGGTGCCGGTGGCGGACAGCTGGAGGGTGACGTCCGTGTCGCCGTGGTTGGTGTACGTCAGGTCCCGCGCCACGGGCTCGGCGTCCTCGTGCGGCCACGGAACGGTGCCGAAGCTGAGGGACACCGGGTCGGCGGTGACCGTCTGGCCGAGCGCGGCAGGCACGTCGATGCGGCCCGAGCCCTGCTGGAACGCGCTGTAGCCGTCGCCCGGCTGCGCCGACGAGGTCAGCGCGGCCTTGATCTGCTCGCCGGTCCAGTCCGGGTGCGCCTGCGCGAGGAGCGCGGCGGCGCCCGAGGCGTGCGGGGTGGCCATGGAGGTGCCGGAGATCGCGACGTAGCCGTCGGCGACGGGCTCCCCGTACTCCCAGATGGCGGCGCCCTCGGCCCCGGCCGCGCCGATGTCGACGCCGGGGGCGGTGACGTCCGGCTTGACGGCGCCGTCGCGGGTGCGCGGGCCCACGGAGGAGAAGTCGGCCAGCACGTCGGACTTGTCGACCGCGCCCAGGGTCAGGGCGGCGTCCGCGGTGCCCGGCGAGCCGATCGTCCCGGCGCCGGGTCCTGAGTTGCCCGCGGCGATCACGAAGAGGGCGTCGGACTCGGCGGAGAGGTTGTTGACGGCCTCTTCCATCGGGTCGATCTCCGCGGTGGCGAAGCCGCCGAGGCTCATGCTGACGACGTCGGCGCCCTGCTCGACGGCCCACTCCATGCCCTCGATGATGTCCGACTCGAAGCCCGAGCCGCTGTCGTCGAGGACCTTGCCGTTCAGCAGCGCGGCGCCGGGTGCGACGCCGCGGTAGGCGCCGTCCGAGTGGGCGCCGGTGCCGGCGGCGGTGGAGGCGACGTGCGTGCCGTGGCCGTCGCGGTCGCCCGCGTCCGCGGACTCGGAGAAGTTCTGTTCGGCGACGACCTGACCGGCCAGGTCGGCGTGTTCGCTGCTGACGCCGGTGTCGAGGACGGCGATGGTGGTGCCCTCGCCGTCGTACCCGGCCTCCCACGCCTCGGGCGCGCCGATCTGCGGAACGCTTTCGGTCAGCGTCTTCGTCGCGATGCCGTCCAGGGCGATGGCGGCGATGCCGGGGGCGGCGGCCAGCGGCTGGTCGCCCTCGGCGGGCTGCGTGAGCGTCTCCCACATGGCCGCGGCCCGCTCGTCGGCGACGGCGAACGCCTCGCCGTTGATGGCGTCGAGCGCGGTGCCGCCGGTGTCGTTCAGCGCCCGGGGGCGCTCCTCGTCGTAGGTGACGATGAGCGGGAGCCCGTCGGCGGAACGGTACTCCTCGCGGCTCAGCTCGGTGACGTTGAACAGGCGGCGGTCCAGCGTCCCGTTCTCCAGCAGCGGCAGCACGTCCGCCGGCAGGACGTGGGTGAACTCGCCGCTGTTCAGCACGCGGACCGGTACCGACTCGCGGCCCGGGGCGCGGACAAGTCCGGTGACCTCGCCGTTCGCGTCCAGCACGACCCGGTCGCCGGTGATCAGCGTGACGGACACGGCACCGGCTCCGGTGCGGTCGGCCGCTTCCGCGGTGGCCGCGGAACCGGGGTCCGCGGCTGCCGGGCCGGTGGCCCCCGCCGCGAGCGCCGCCGCCACGACGGCCCCGGCTGCGGCTGTCGTGGCACGCGATATGCGCGTTCTTCTCGGTTTCTTCGTCAACTTTCCCCCTGGAAAGTGGTGTGGGGAGGGGGGAGTCGTCCACCCCCTCCCGAATCCTGTCCGGGTCACCGGCCGCGGACCCGCGGGGTGGGCGGGGGGATGGGTGAGGGGTTTGTGAACCAGTGGGGTGCGGCTCAGGCGAAAACGAAGTGGACCAGCACGTAGCTGACGGCGGCCACTCCGGCCGCGGCGGGCATGGTGATGAACCAGCCGAGCACGATGTTCTTGGCCACCTGCCAGCGCACCGCGCTGAGCCGCCGGGTCGCGCCCGAGCCCATGATTGCGGCGGTGATGACGTGCGTCGTGGAGACCGGCGCGTGGAAGATGTACGAGGCCGCGTACAGCACGGAGGCGGCCGTGGTCTCCGCGGCGAAGCCGCGCGGCGGGTCGAGCTCGATGATGCGGCGGCCCAGCGTCCGCATGATGCGCCAGCCGCCCACGTAGGTACCGAGCGACAGCATCCCGGCACAGGTGATTTTCACCCAGACGGGAATGCCGCCGCCCTCCTCCTCGACGTCCGCGATGACCAGGGCCATCACCACCACGCCCATCGTCTTCTGCGCGTCCTGGAGCCCGTGCCCGAGGGCCATGCCCGCGGCCGAGACGGTCTGCGCCATGCGGAAGCCGCGCTGCGCGCGGTGCGGATTGGCCCGCCGGAACGCCCACAGGATGGCGACCATCACCAGGTAGCCGAGGATCAGGCCGATGACGGGGGACAGGAACATCGGCAGGATGACCTTCGCCAGCACCCCGTCCCAGTACACCGTGGAGGTCCCGGCGAGCGCGGCGCCCACGAGGCCGCCGAAGAGGGCGTGCGAGGAGGAGGACGGCAGGCCCAAGTACCAGGAGACCAGGTTCCACACAATGGCCCCGACCAGCGCGGCGAAGAGGATGATCATGCCCTCGTCGCCGGTGGGCGCGTCGATCAGCCCTTCGCTGACGGTCTCGGCGACCTCCTGGCCGAGGAACGCGCCGGCCAGATTCAGACAGGCGGCCATCCCCACCGCGACCCGGGGGGTCAGGGCGCGGGTGGAGATCGACGTCGCAATGGCGTTGGCGGAGTCGTGGAAGCCGTTCGTGTAGGTGAAGAACAGCGCCGCGCCGATCACGACGACCAGGGAAAGAGTCTCCACGGCGTGCTCAGGACTCCTTGACCACGATCGTCTCCACCGTGTTGGCCACGGACTCGAAGGCGTCGGCCGCCTCCTCAAGCACATCGACGATCTGCTTCAGCTTCATGACCTCTATGGCCTCGTAGCTGCCGTTGAACAGATGTGCCAGGAGTCTCCGGTGGATCTGGTCCGCCTGGTTCTCCAGGCGGTTCACCTCGATCCAGTACTCGTTCAGATTGCGCATGGTGCGCAGGTGCGGCATGGCTTCCGCGGTCAGCTCCGCGGCGCGGCCCAGGACCTCGATCTGCTGCTCGACACCCTTGGGCAGCTCGTCGATCTCGTACAGGACGACGAGGTCGACGGCCTCCTCCATGAAGTCCATGATGTCGTCGAGCCGCGAGGCGAGGCGGTAGATGTCCTCCCGGTCGAACGGGGTGATGAACGACGAGTTCAGCTGGTGGAAGATGGCGTGCGTCGCGTCGTCCCCCGCGTGCTCCGCCGCCCGCATCCGGTCCGCGATGTCCACGCGCGTAGCGGGATCGGCCCCGAGCAGCTCCATCAGCAGTTTCGAGCCACTGAGAACATTGTCGGCTGCGGTGGCGAACAGTTCGTAGAAGCTTGTCTCCCGGGGCGTCAGGCGAAAGCGCACGGCAGTTCCTCTGGCGTTCATCAGCGGGTGTCCCCGTCGATGCTAGGGCAGAATCAAGCCACGGCTAACCCCTGCCGTGCGGCCAGGACACGCTCGGTGTCCGGTGCGCTACCGCCCGCCGTTGTACGGCCCGTACGGGCCGTCGCTGCTGCTGCTCCGGCCGCCACGCCCGCCGCCGGACACCGACTGGAGGGCCGGGCGGACGTCCACGAGGTAGACGATGGTCGCGATGGCGCCCGCGAGCACCAGCAGCAGCCACGGGATCAGCAGCTGCACCGCAACCGTGACGCCCAGGATGACCAGCCAGAACGGCTTGGTCTGCTTGTCGGCCGCGCGATAGGCGTCCTCGCGCTGGAGAGCCGCGTTCACCAGGGCGTAGACGCTGAGGATCAGCAGCCCCAGGAAGATGAAGCTCACGATCGAGCTGAATCCTTGCAACAGCATCCTGTCCACCACCATGTCGGTACGCTGACGTCCCTACCCACGCTACCGGCCGGGATGCCGGGCGCGTAATGCCTGCTGCCTCCCGGCCGGCCGCGCCGCCCGCGCGGTCACGCCCGCGGGGGCATCTTCTTCGGCGGAGTCTTGCGGGGCGCGGTCTTCCGGGCCCGCGGCTTCGGCGACTCGTCGGCCGCCTCCGCCGCGCCTGGCTCGGTGACGGGCTCGGTCACCGGCTCCGTGACGGGCTCGGTCACCGGCTCGGTCACCGGCTCGGCGCGCTCGACGGTGACCTGCGTCTCCGGCTCGGCGGTCTCGCGCCGGCGCTCGACGACGCTCTTGCCGCGCTCCGCGAGCCCGTCGTACGCCTCGCGCGCCTTCACCGCGTACTCGAGCGCTATCCCGACGCCCTGGAGCGCCGCGCTCTGCGCCTGCTCGCGCAGCTTCGGCAGCCGCTCGGGCGCCTCGGCGCGCAGCCGGTCGAAGGTGGCGGGCAGCTCGCGCAGCTTCTGCGCGGCGAGATCGGCCGTGCCGGCGGCGAAGTAGACGGGCGTGGTGCTGGTCAGGGTTTTGCGAAGGTCGTCCGTGATGGCCATGTCAGGGGTTCTCCTTGCGGAACGAGTCGTAGATCTGGAGCAGCGCCTGCTGCTGCTGCTCGGTGAGCCCCGGGTCGGCGAGCACCGCCTCGCGCACCCCGGGCGGCTGCCCGGCGCCGTCCTCCTGCCCCCGCTCGTCGAGGATGCCGGCCTGCACGTACAGCGTCTCGGCGGAGATCCGGAGCCCCTTGGCGATCTGCTGGAGGATCTCCGCGCTCGGCTTGCGCAGCCCGCGCTCGATCTGGCTGAGATAGGGATTCGACACGCCGGCGGCCTCCGCGAGCTGCCGCAGCGACAGCTGCGCCTGACGGCGCTGCTCCCGCAGGAACGCGCCGAGATCACCGACACCGAGCGAAGCCATGCCTCCAGCGTGCGGCATTGCGCTAACTATTGCAAGCGACCGCTTACCAGCGCGAGCACGGCCCCGAGGTGACCGGCGGCTGCGTGCCGGGCCGTGACGGTTGGCATCGGGCCACGCTGGCCGGCGTCGCCCTCGCTCGTCTGTGCCAGGATTCGAGGATGGAGACGACCGACATCACGCGCGCGATCGCGGCTGCTACTTCGGCCGCCGCATCGTTCGGCCTACCGGTCAGCGGCGCAACCGTGCTCCACAACTCGAACAAGCTGGCACTGCAGCTGACGCCATGCGACGTCTTCGCCCGGGTCGCCTTTGTGGGACAAGAGGTCGCACGGTTCGAAGTCGAGCTGGCCCAGCGGCTCGCCGAGGCCGGATGCCCGGTGTGCCCCTTGGAGCCTCGGGCGGACCCGCGTGTGTACACGCGCGATGGCTTCGCGGTGACGCTGTGGACCTACTACGAGCCCGTGACACCGCGTGTCTCACCAGTCGACTGCGCCAAGGCGCTGGAACTGCTGCACGCCGGCATGCGCAAGGTCGATGTGCCGAGCCCACGGTTCACGGACCGGATCACGGAGGCGGAAGAAGTCGTCGCCGACCCGGATCGTTCGCCGGAGCTCGCCGACGCGGAACGCGTCTTCCTCGGCGGCAGACTGGCAAGCCTGCGACGAGCGATCGAGGAGCGCGGCGCCGTGGAGCAGCTGCTCCACGGCGAGCCGCATCCGGGCAATGTGCTCAGCACGGAAAACGGCCCGTTGTTCATCGACCTTGAGACGTGCTGCCGTGGACCCGTCGAGTTCGACCTCGCCCATGTTCCCGAGGCGGTCTGCGAGCACTACCCGGACATCGACCACGGGCTGCTGGACGAGTGCCGACAGCTCGTCCTCGCGATGGTCGCAGCGTGGCGCTGGGAGCTTGGGGACGAGTTTCCGAATGGGAGGCTGTTCGGGGAAGAACTCCTGCGTGTGCTGCACGACGGCCCTCCTTGGCCGACACTCGACACGGTCACCAGGCGACTGGATGGTCCATGGGAATCGCCGAACGAGACCGTCGCCGCGCTCTGAGCTCGGGCTCGGGCTGAGCGTTCGGGCGTCGACGCGATCGCCTGCCCCCGCACCGGTACGGGCGTCTGCTCGTGCCCTGCGCCGGGCTTCCGGCCGGCCGCTTTCAGGATGACACTCCGTAGCGGGTGGCGATCGTGGCGGCGCGCTCGCGCAGGGAGTCGCGCAGCCATTGCGGGGCCAGGGCTTCCGCATGCGTGGCGAGGTGCCACAGTGCCCATTCGGCGTGTCTCCGGTCTTGGAAGGTCACCTCCAGCCGTAGCCAGCCGTCCGCGTCGGCTTCTTCGGCGAGGACGGCCAGCGCGGTGCCCGCCAGGTCCTCCCGCCGCGACGGGTCCACCCGTACCAGCACGGTGACCTGGTCGCCGCCGGTCCGGAACTGCGTGCTGCGTTCCTGCCAGGCCCGGTCCAGATCGACCCGGTCCGGTCGCTGTGCCGGTTCGGCGAGTTCCTCGGCGGCCAGGATCCGGGACAGCCGGTAGGTGCGGTCCGCGCCGGACCTCGTGGCCAGCAGATAACCCTGGCCGCGTACGGTCACCAGGCCGATCGGGTCCACCGTGCGCCACCTCGGGGGCTGGTCCACAGCCGCGTAGTGGATGCGCAGCTTGTGTCCGGCGAACACCGCGCGCCGGACCTCGGTCGCTATGGTGTCGGGCACCTCCTCGGCGACCAGCCGGCGCGCGAGCAGGTCGGTCTCCGGGTCGATGAGCAATCGCCGAGCCGCGCCGGCCGCCGTGGCCCGAAAGCTTTCTGGCAGCGCGTCAACCACCTTGCGCATGGCCGAAGCGAGCGCCGAGCCGAGGCCGAATACCTGCGCGCCGCGCCGTGATCCGGCGACCAGCAGGGCAAGTGCCTCGTCGTGGTTCAGTCCGGTGAGCTCGGTCCGGAAACCGGGCAGCAACGTGAAACCGCCATGCCGACCGCGCTCGGCATGGACCGGGACACCGGCCGCGGACAGTGCCTCGATGTCGCGCAGCACGGTGCGCGTGGATACCTCCAACTCGCGGGCCAGCGCCGCCGCCGACAGCCGACCGTGCTGCCGCAGCAGCAGCACCAGCGATACCAACCGGTCGGCGCGCATACGAAAACGCTACAGGAATACACGACAGTTGATGTCGTGATTCGTTGGGAGGCTTGGCTGTGTGACGAAGACCCATCGCACGCGAGAGGTGATCCACATAGCGCACGCCATCGTCAATCCGGACGGTCTGCACGACCCGGTCCCGTTCGGCTACAGCCACACCGCCACCGTTCCCGCAGGTACCGAACTGGTGCTCATCGCGGGGCAGTACGGATCGGGCCCGGACGGCGCGGTTGTCTCGACCGACTTCACCGAGCAGGTGAAGCAGACGTTCCGCAACATCGGCGTGGCTCTCGCCGCCCATGGGCTCGACCTCGGCCACGTCGTCCAGCTCAGGACGTATGTGGTGAACCACGACGTCAGCAAGCTCGGGCCGATCGCCGGGGCCGTGCGGGAGGGCTGGGGTACGAAACCGCCCACGCAAACCCTCATCGGTGTCGCGAGCCTGGCTGCGCCTGACGTGCTGTTCGAGGTCGAGGCCCTTGCCGCCCGGCCCTGACCCGTCGCTCCAGTCGCTCCGGTGCGGGGCCGCCTCGCAGGCGAGCGCACGCGGCTCGCCTGCGAGGCGGTTACCACCGCGAGAACGGCTCTTGGCATCCGGCGCGACCACGCGCAGCGGGGCGTCGTCCACGACCGGTGGCTGCGGTGTGCGGGGCGGTCAGGACCCGTACCCTCTCCACCGTGCCAGCCTCCCGCCTGCATCGTGTCGCCGTTCTCGTCCTTGAGGGCGCGAAGCCGCTCGATGTGGGGATTCCCGCGCAGGTTTTCACGACCCGCGCGAGCATGCCGTACGAGGTGCGGGTGTGTGGTGCGGCGCCCGGTCTCGTGACCGGCGGCGACGGGCTGTCGTACGACGTCGCCCACGGTCTCGACGCGCTTGCGTGGGCCGACATTGTCTTTGTTCCCGGCTACCGGTTCCCGGACCGGGACGACCCGCCGCGGGCCGTCGTCGACGCCCTGATCGCCGCGCACGGTCGCGGCGCGCGGCTCGCCGCCATCTCGACGGGTGCCTTCGCGCTCGCCGCCACGGGCCTGCTCGACGGCAAGCGCGCCACGACGCACTGGCACTACACGCGGGCGCTCGCGGCCCGGCATCCGCTCGTGCGCGTGGACGAGAACGTGCTGTTCGTCGACGAGGGGAACGTGCTGACGTCGGCCGGCGCGGCCTCGGGCATCGACCTGTGCCTGCACATTCTGCGCGGCGACATCGGGGTGGCCGCGTCGAACCACGCCGCCCGGCGCCTCGTCGCGGCCCCCTACCGCAGCGGGGGCCAGGCGCAGTACGTGCCGCGCAGTGTGCCCGAGCCACTCGGCGAACGGTTCGCCGCCACCCGCGAGTGGGCGCTGCACCGGCTCGGCGGGCCCCTCACCCTGGAAATGCTGGCGCGGCACGCGGCGGTGTCGCCGCGCACGTTTTCGCGGCGCTTCGTGGAGGACACCGGGTACACGCCGATGCAGTGGGTCATGCGCGCCCGCATCGACCTGGCCCGCGAGCTGCTGGAGCGTTCGGAGCGCAGCGTCGAGCAGATCGCCGCGGATGTCGGTCTCGGCACCGGTGCCAATCTGCGGTGGCACTTCCAGCGTGTCCTCGGCACGACGCCGAGCGAGTACCGGCGCACCTTCACCCGGAACGAGTAGCCCGCCGTACCCGTGGCGAGATCCTTGGGGACCGTGGCGATCACGCCGCTGTCGTGGCCGGACGCGGCGCGCGACATTGGTGGCGAACTGGCGAACTGGAAGGGATACCGAAGGGACACCGCCCATGACTCGCATCGCCATCAACGGATTCGGCCGCATCGGACGCAACGTGCTGCGCGCGCTGCTCGAGCGTGAAAGCGACCTTGAGGTCGTCGCCGTCAACGATCTGACGGAGCCCGCCGCCCTTGCGCGGCTGCTCGCCTACGACACCACGGCCGGCCGGCTCGGCCGCCCGGTGACCGTTGAAGGGAACGTCCTCCTCGTCGACGGCCGCCGCATCTCGGTGCTCGCCGAGCGCGAACCGGCGCGGCTGCCGTGGGCCGGTCTCGGCGTCGACATCGCGCTGGAGGCGACCGGCCGCTTCACCTCGGCCCCGGCCGCCCGCGCCCACCTGCGGGCGGGCGCGAAGAAGGTGCTCGTCAGCGCGCCGTCGGACGGCGCCGACGTCACGCTCGCGTTCGGCGTCAACACCGGCGCCTACGACCCGGCCGCGCACTCGGTCGTCTCGAACGCCTCGTGCACGACCAACGCGCTCGCGCCGCTGGCCGCCGTACTGGACGAACTTGCCGGCATCGAACACGGCTTCATGACGACGGTGCACGCCTATACGCAGGAGCAGAACCTCCAGGACAGCCCGCACCGCGACGCCCGCCGGGCCCGCGCCGCCGCGGTCAATATCGTGCCGACCACGACGGGCGCCGCCAAGGCGATCGGCCTCGTGCTGCCCGGCCTCGACGGCAAGCTGTCGGGCGACTCGATCCGCGTGCCCGTTCCGGTGGGCTCGATCGTGGAACTCAACACGACCGTGGCCCGCGAGGTGACGCGCGGCGACGTGCTGGCCGCGTACCGCGCCGCGGCGGAGGGGCCCCTGGCCGGCGTGCTCGAGTACTCGGAGGACCCGCTCGTGTCGTCCGACATCACGGGCAATCCGGCTTCGTCGGTCTTCGACTCGGCTCTCACCCGCGTCGACGGCCGCCACGTCAAGGTCGTCGCCTGGTACGACAACGAGTGGGGCTTCTCGCACCGCGTGATCGACACGCTCGAACTCCTTGCCACCGGCTGACCGGCCCCCGGCCGGACGTGGCCACTTTTTTGTGGGTACTTGTGGGCGGGCAGGGGCCGGGCGAGGCTGAACGCGGGTGGCCGGACGGCCGCCCGCACCGGACGGGGACGGGGAGGTCCGCCATGCGTCAGGAGGCCGGCTGGGCCTCGGTCAGCCTTTCCAGCCGGCGGTGGCCCCAGTCGGACAGGGGGGCCAGTGCCTCGGACAGTTCCCGGCCGAAATCGGTCAGGGAGTACTCGGTCTTCAACGGCAGCACGGCGTGCACCTCACGGTGCACCAGACCGTCGGCCTCCATCTCGCGGAGCGCCTGAGTCAGCACCTTCTCGGTGAGGCCCGGCAGTTGCCGACGCAGCGCGCCGGGCCGGTGCGGGCCGGATTCGAGCCGCCACAGGAGGGCGGTCTTCCACTTGCCGTCGATCACGGCGATCGCGGCGGTCACTCCGCAGACGTTCGTGTCCATGGCGCGGCTGCGCGTCATCTCCGTCCGTCCCTTCATCACAAAGGTCCACTTGCAGCAGGGAGTTTTCTCATGTCCTCGTACACCCACCAGTCTGCCGTCACCGTGCTCGGTCTCGGCCCGATGGGCCGGGCCCTGGCCGGGGCGTTCCTCGGCGCGGGGCTGCGCACCACCGTCTGGAACCGGACGCCGGGGCGCGACGCGGAGCTGGTCGGGCGGGGCGCGTCCGGCGCCGCCTCGGCCGAGGCGGCGGTGGCCGCGAGCCCGTTGACGGTGGTCTGCCTCGTGAACTACGACGCCGCCGACGCCGTGCTGCGGAGCCCCGCGGTCGCCGGGGCGCTCGCCGGCCGGACGGTCGTCAACCTGACCGCCGACACCCCCGACCGGGCCAGGGACCTGGGGGCCTGGGCGGCCGGGCAGGGCATCCGTTACCTGGACGGCGCGATCATGACGCCGACCACGACCATAGGAACGCCGGACGCGGTGTTCATCCACAGCGGCCCGCAGGAGCTGTACCAGGAGCACCGGCCGGTGCTGGACGCGCTGGGCGGCACCCACACCCACCTCGGCGAGGACATCGGCCGGGCCGCGGCCTACGATCTCGCGCTGCTCGACATCTTCTGGACCGCGATGGCGGGGTACGCGCACGCGGTGGCGCTGGCGAAGGCGGAGGGGGTCACGGCGCGCGAACTCGCGCCGTTCGCCCGGGGTATCGGCGCGCTCCTGCCGCCGTTCTTCGAGGAGGGCGCGCAGGACGTGGACAGCGGAACGTTCTCGGGCGAGGGCAATCCGATGACCTCGACGGTGTCGTCCATGGCCCACATCGTGCACGCCTCGGAGGCGCACGGCATCGACGCGGGCGTCATGCGCGCGGCCGAGGGGCTGACCCGCCGCGCCATCGGCCTCGGCCACGGAGCCGACGGGTTCCTGCGGGTCAGCGAGGTGATGGCCCGCCGCTGAGCGGTCGGGCTTCGCGGTCCCGATGACGAGCGCGCGGTACCTCGGGATGTCCTGCCGAACGGAGCCCGGAGACGTGTCATGCCGCTCATTCTCCCGTGGCTGTCCCTGAGCCGACGCACTCCTCCGTTGATCACGAGCGGTAAGGGACACGGGAGCCGAAAGGCCGTCAGGCTCAGGAACACCGACTACTCGATCAACGGCTCCTGCCAATCGACCGCCGGTTCGTACACTGCGAGGGTGGAAGACCATACGGCCACCAGGACCTGTGCACGTCCGGCGCCCGCCTTGCGGCGGTACGTCGGCTCGTATGTCGGTTTCGATCTTCGTGGGTTCCCGGCGGGGGTGCACTGCGGTCCGCCGGGCCGCGTGCTCACCGCGGTGATCAGTCTGTCCGGCCCTTTGGAGGTGGCGGCGGGCGTCGACGACGGGTCACCGGTCGCCCGATTCGGCAGCGTGGCCGGCGGTCTGATGCGCCGGTCCGTCGCGATCCACCACGACGGACGCCAGGAAGGCGTGCAGGTGTCGCTGACACCGCTCGGGGCCCGGGCCGTCTACGGCATGCCCGCCGCTGATCTCGCCCACCGGCTGGTCCCACTCGACGAGCTTCTCGGAGCGCTCGGCGTCGAGCTGGCCGACCGGCTCCGCGCGGCGACGACATGGGCCGCGCGGTTCGCCGCGCTGGACGAGTTGCTCCTGCGAGCCGTCGGCCGCGGCGTCGGCGGCGACCCCGTGTCCCGGGTGCGCCCCGAGGTGGCCGAGGCCTGGCGCCGCCTCCTGGCCGCGCGGGGCCGCGTCCAGGTTGGCAGGGTCGCCGCGGAACTGGGCTGGAGCCGTCGGTACCTCACCGAGCGGTTTCGCGGTGAGGTGGGTCTGTCGCCGAAGACCTTCGCCCGGGTTCTGCGCTTCGAGCACGCGCACGAACTGGCCACCATGCACGACCCGCTTCCGTGGGCCGATGTGGCGACCGTCTCCGGCTACGCCGACCAGGCCCATCTCGCCCGGGACTGGAGCGAGTTCACGGGCCGATCGCCGACAGCATGGCGTCGCGGCGAAGTCCTGCTGGGGACTGGGTAGTCGCCGACCGGCCGCCCATCGCGTCGGCTTCCGTTCCCTTTCCTTCAAGACCACCCTATTGCTGTCCTGTGACGATCGTCGGCATGCGACTTGTCAATCACGAACCCAACGCCATCGACCTGCGGACCACCCCTGTGCACCTCGGGCTGGGGTCAAGAGCGAAACCTGTCGAGGGCTTCGCCTGGGACCCGGAGGTGCTCCATGCCTACAGCGCCGCGGTCGCGGCGGACGGCGCCGAGGGCCGGATGGTGACGATCTTCGACGGTGACGGCCCCGGCGACCACTGGGAGCGCCACCCCGCCGGCGACGAACTGGTCGTCTGCCTCAGCGGGTCGGTGACGGTCACCCGCGATGTGGACGGAGTACCCGACCGGGTTGTGCTCGGGCCGGGCGAGGCCACCGTCAACCCGGCCGGGACATGGCACGCGGTCGACATGGCGGGACCGGCGTCCATCCTGACCATCACCGCCGGCCTCGGCACCGACCACCGTCCCAGGACCGAAGCCCGCCCGACCGAGCACGCCGGCACGTCCGGCCCGCGAACACCGTGACGACCCGTATCGCGTGCCTCGGCGACAGCCTCACCCGCGCGCAACTCAGCGTCGACTACCTGGACCTTCTCCAACGACGCCGACCTCCCGGCGACGTACGGCTCGCCCGCTTCGGCGTCAACGGCGACTTCGCCCACAACCTCTCACGGCGCCTCGATGCCGTCGTCGCGGACCCACCCGACGTGATCACCGTGCTGATCGGGACCAACGACGCCCGGGCGAGCCTCGCCGGCTACCCCGTCGAGCGCGCCATGAAGCGCAAACAACTCCCCGAACGCCCGTCGGCCGGCTGGTTCCAGCAGTGCCTGGGAGCCGTCGTCGAACGGCTGCGAGCGCAGACCGACGCGACGATCGCCCTGCTGTCCCTCCCGGTCCTCGGCCAACAACTCGACGGAGCCGCGGCGCGCGCATCACAGACGTACAGCCGCATGATCGCCGAGGTCGCCACCACCAACAACGCGACCTACCTCCCGCTCCACGAAAGCCAGACCGAGGAACTACGCCAGGCGGACCCGCCGCCGATCCCCTACCGGGACCCGACGCCCGCAGCGAGCGTCAGCGTCCTCGTCCGGCACGCCTTGCCGCGCCGCAGCCTCGATACGATCTCGCGGCGCCGGGGTCTCGTGCTCACGACCGACCACATTCATCAGAACAGCCGCGGCGCCGCCCTTGTCGCCGAGGTCATCGACACCTGGCTCCCGGCCCGGAGCGCGTAGCCGTTTCCGGCGGCGGCCCCTTTCCTGCGTATGCGGTTCCCGCCCCTACCGGGCAGGCAACGACGAACGGACCCTCTCGAACGCTCTCGGCCACCACGACGCAGCCACCACCCGCCGGCTCAACGAGACCGGCGGGACCTGGAGCCGATACGCCGCTGGGGATCACACACGGTCACCGGCAGGTCGGGTTGGCGGTCGACGCGGTGCCGTTCCAGCCGAGCAACTGGTGATGCCGGACGGCGGCGAGCCGGTCCCGCACGTCCGTCTCGTCCGCGGGCCGCAGCAGTTCCACTGCAACGGCTGGACGCGGCCGCACTTCGACGGGCTGGGCCCTGCCGTCGCCGTGCGCTCCGCTCCGGGCCGACGATGCCTCGGCATTTGCCTAAGGGGTATAGGCAAATGCATAATCGGTTTCGTCGAACGGGAGGAACGTTATGGTGCGCGCGGGGCTGACCAGGGAGCGTCTGATCCGGGCGGGGGCCGAGCTGGCCGACGAGGTCGGGTTCGCGGAGGTGACCGTCTCGGCGCTCGCCAGGCGGTTCGAGGTCAAGGTCGCGAGTCTCTACTCGCACGTGAAGAGTTCCCACGACCTCAAGACCGGGATAGCCCTGTTCGCCCTGGCGGAGCTGGCCGACCGGGGCTCCGCCGCGCTGGCCGGGCGGGCGGGCAAGGACGCCCTCGCCGCCCTGGCGAACGTCTACCGCGACTACGCCACGGAGCACCCCGGCCGCTACGCCGCGGCGCAGCTGCGGCTCGACCCGGCGACGGCCGCGGCCAGCGCGGGCGGCAGGCACGCCCAGATGACGCGGGCCATCCTGCGCGGCTACGACCTGACGGAGCCGGACCAGACGCATGCGGTCCGGCTGCTGGGCAGCGTCTTCCACGGTTACGTGAGCCTGGAGCTGGGCGGCGGGTTCAGCCACAGCGCCCCCGACACGGGGGAAACCTGGTCGCGCATCGTGGACGCGCTCGACGCCCTCCTGCGGAACTGGCCCGCGCCCTGACCGGGCCGCACCGGCCGACCACGTCGATCAACAGGTTGAGGACATGCACACCGAGTACCGCTGGATCACCACGCCCGTCACCGCGGAGCTCCTGCGCGGCGCCCTGGAGGTGGAGCGCACCGAACGCGGCGTGCTGCCGCACCGGCTGCCCGCCCGCGCCCGCGCCCAGTGCGCCGACCCGCAACTGGCCATGGCCGAGGCCCAGCCCTCGGGCGTCCGGCTGGCCTTCCGCACCCGGGCCACCGCCGTCGAACTGGAGGCGCTGCCCACCAAGCGGGTCTACGTCGGGGTCCCGCCCCGCCCGGACGGCGTCTACGAGCTGCTCGTCGACGGCCGCCCGGCCGGCCGGGCGGCCGTCACGGGCGGCAACACGCTGACCATCGACATGGCCGCCGGGACCTTCGAGACCGAGCCGGGCCCGGCCGGCACCCTCCGCTTCACCGGCCTGCCCGGCGGCACGGCGGACAAGGACGTGGAGATCTGGCTGCCGCACAACGAGGCGACCGAGCTGGTGGCCCTGCGCACCGACGCCCCCGTCGAGCCCGCGGCGGACCGGGGCCGCAGGGTGTGGCTGCACCACGGCAGCTCGATCAGCCACGGCTCCGACGCCGCTGTCCCCACCGGCACCTGGCCCGCGCGGGCCGCCGCACTCGGCGGGGTGGACCTGGTCAACCTGGGCCTGGGCGGCGGCGCGCTGCTCGACCCGTTCATCGCCCGGACGCTGCGGGATACGCCGGCCGATCTGATCAGTCTCAAGATCGGCATCAACGTGGTCAACGCCGATCTGATGCGCCTGCGCGCCTTCACCCCCGCCGTGCACGGTTTCCTCGACACCATCCGCGAAGGCCACCCGGCCACCCCGCTGCTGCTCGTCTCGCCCATCCTGTGCCCCATCCACGAGGACACGCCGGGCCCGAGCGTCCCGGACTTCAGCGATGTCGGTGCGGGCCGGCTCCGGTTCACGGCCGCGGGCGATCCGGCGGAACGCGCGAGCGGGAAGCTGACCCTGGGCGTGATCCGGGCGGAGCTGGCCCGCATCGTGGCGCAGCGGGCGGGCGACGACCCGCAGCTGCACCACCTCGACGGCCGCGCCCTCTACGGCGAGGCCGACGCCGCCGAACTGCCGCTGCCCGACGAGCTGCACCCGGACGCCGCCACCCACCACCGCATGGGCGAACGTTTCGCCGCGCTGGCCTTCGCCGCGGGCGGCGCCTTCGCCGACCGCGTGGGCACTAGTTAGCCGGAGCGGCGCGCAGCGCGAGGCGGCCGGGGACGGCGGTGGCCGCCATGGCGAGTGCGGCGGCCGCGGCCAGGATGGCGAGGTGGGCGCCGGGCACCAGCGAAGGCGCCGCTTCGCCCGTCATGCCGCTGCTGAACGCCGTGAGCGTGGCCAGGCAGATGGCGGTGCCGAGCACGGCCGCGGTGGCCGCGACGGTCAGCGATTCGAGCCGCAGCATGCGCAGCACCTGCCGCCTGGTGGTGCCGATGCGGCGCAGCAGGGCGAACTCGGCCGCCCGGTCGGCGGTCGACATGGCCAGGGTGTTGACGGACGCGATGGCGGTGAACGCGAGGACCAGGCCCATGCCGAGGAACGCCACCTCGGCGTTCGCCGCCTGCCGCGTGGCGCGCACCTCGGCGGTGTGCCCGCCGTCCCGCACGGCGAGGCCAGGCAGGTCCGCGAGTGCGTCGGTCAGGCGGTCCGCCTCCGCGCCGGCCACCAGGACGGAGTCCGCCAGCGGGTTGTCGAGGTGGGCGGCGAGCCGTTCGTGGGCGAGGGTCAGGTCGCCGAAGCCCAGGCCGCGTTCGTACACGGCGACGACCGTGAGTGTGGCCGGAGTGCCGTCGCCGAACACGAGTGCCAGCTCGTCGCCCGGGGCCAGACCCCGGCTGTCGGCGACCTGTTCGCTGACGGCGACGCCGTCCGCGGTGAGGCGGCTCAGCGAGCCCGCGGTGACGCCCGGATCGAGGGTGGCGCCGATGCCGTCCGGCGTGACGCCCTGCACCGTGTACTTGTCTAGCCCCGGGGTGCGGACCGTGCCGTGCACGACCTCGGTGACCGCTGCCACGCCCGGCACCTCCCGCAGCCGCTGCGCCGCCCCCGGCGGCACGCCCGGCCCCTCCGACGTGACGGTCCAGTCCGCGAGCACCCCGTCAGCCGCCTGCCGTTCCGCCGCGTCGCCCAGCGTGGTCTGGCTGAAGACGACGGTGCCGGTCAGGGCGACCAGCAGCGTCAGCGGGGTGATGACGGCGGCCAGCCGGCGGGAGTGCGCGCGGGCGTTGTGGGCGGCCAGGTGGCCCGGCACGCGCGACAGGCGCAGCGGCGCGCCGAGGACGGCGAACGCGGCGCGGGCGAGCAGCGGGCCGAGCAGCGCGACCGCGACGCAGAGCAGCAGCACCGTCAGATAGGTGACGGGGGTGGCGGCGGGCTCGGTGCGCAGGCCGGAGAGCACGGCGAGCAGCACGGCACCGCCCGCCACGGCCGCGAGCCCCGCGATCAGGCGCCCGAGGGGAACGCCGCGGCGTATCCCGGCGGCCTCGGTGAGCGCGACGGCGGGCCGGATGCGGGCGGCGCGGCGGGCGGAGACGCGGGCCGCGACCCATGCGGTGAGCAGAGTGGCCGGCAGCGCGGCGGCCGGGGGGAACGGGCTGCGCACGGGGGCCAGCGTCTCCGGAACGGCGCCGAGCGCGGTGAACCTGTCGTGCAGCAGGCCCGCGAGCGGCAGTCCGGCGAGTGCGCCGAGCAGCCCGGCCGCGAGGCCGACGAGCAGCGCCTCGCGGCCGATCAGCCGCCGCACCTGGCGCGGGGTGGCGGCGACGGCGCGCAGCAGCGCGAGTTCGCGCCTGCGCTGCTGCGCGGTGAGCGCGAAGGTGCCGGCGACGACGAGCACGGCGACGAGCAGCCCGGTGCCGCCGATCGCGCCGCCCATGCTGATGAGCCGCACGCGCGCCTGTTCCGCGGCGGGGAACTCGACGGGGCCGCGCCCGTCGCCCGTGTGCACGCGGGCGGGGGTGCCCGCCAGGGCCTCGGCGACGCGGTCGGCGAGCTGTCCGGCGCCGACGCCGTCCGCGGGGAACACCCCGAGGACGGTGTCCTGCCCCGGGTGCCCGGCGAGGCGGCGGGCCTCGGCGTCGGTGAAGAAGACGGCGGACTGCTCGGCGGGCGCGCCGCGCGGGGTGGTGGCGATGCCGGTGACGGTGTAGACGGCGGGGTCGCCGGTGGACTGCACGGTCACCCGGTCGCCAGGGGCGAGGCCGGCGCGCCCGGCCAGCCCGCGGTCGATGACGATGTCGCCGTCGGCGCGCGGCGCGCCGCCCTCCTCGACGCGGAACGGGGTGAGCGCGGCGGATGACCAGGCGTGGCCGAGTGAGTTCTCCGGGTCCTGGCCCACGAGGGCGGCAGGGAAGGTGAGTTCGGGAACGACGGCCCCGACGCCCGGCACGTCCGCGACCAGTTGGGCGGTGCCCTCGGGCAGCCAGACCCGTTCGGCGAGCGGCTTGGCCTTGTGCTTGGTCTTGTCGCCCTTGCGCTCCTCGTGGTGCACGTTTTGATCGCCTGCGACCACAACGGGGGTCGCGGCGTAGCGTTCGGTGCGGATTTCGCCGCGCAGCCCGGTCTCCAGGAGTGCGCCGCAGGCGGTCACCAGGGCGGCGGCGCACAGCAGCGCGAGGAAGGCGCCGGCGAACGCGGCCTTGCGGGCGCGGAGAGTCTGAAGCGCGTAGCCGAGCATCAGGCCCACGCCCCCAGGTGCGTCATGCGGTCCGCGACGCGGTCGGCGGTGGGCGCCTCCATGCGGTCGGTGAGGCGGCCGTCGGCCAGGAACAGCACCGTGTCGGCGTGCGCGGCGGCGACCGGGTCGTGGGTGACCATGACGACGGTCTGGCCGCCGGTGTCGACGCAGTCGCGCAGCAGGGCCAGGATCTCGCGGGCGGTCACGGTGTCCAGGGCTCCGGTCGGCTCGTCGCCGAACACGACGTCGGGGCGCGTGATCAGGGCGCGGGCGATGGCGACGCGCTGCTGCTGGCCGCCGGACAGCTCCGCGGGCCGCGCGGACGCCTTGCCGGCGAGCCCGACGCGTTCCAGGATGCCGTCCAGCCGGCGCCGGTCGGTGCGCCGGCCGGCGAGGCGCAGCGGGAGGGCGATGTTGTGCCGGACGGTGAGGGCGGGCACCAGGTTGAAGGACTGGAAGACGAACCCGACGCGGCGGCGGCGCAGCCGCGTCAGCTGTGTTTCGTTCAGGCCGCTCAGCTCGGTGTCGCCGATCCAGGAGGTGCCGGAGGTGACGTGGTCGAGGCCGGCGGCGCAGTGCAGGAACGTGGTCTTGCCCGAGCCGGACGGGCCCATGACGGCGGTGAACGAGCCGTGCGGGAGGGCGGCGGTCACGGCGTCGAGGGCCACGACGCCCCCTCGGCCGCGGCGGCCGTAGATCTTGGTCACGGCGTCGAGCCGGACGGCGGTGCGGACGGTCACGGTCGTCTCTTTCCTGGTCAGGAGGCTGTCAGGAGGCTGTCAGGAGGCGGTCAGGACGCGGGGAAGGCGAGGAAGCGGGTGAGGACCGTGCGCGAATCGGGCGGGGCGTCCTCGTGGGCGCGCTTGTAGCGGTTGACCAGCGCGATGTACTCCTCGAAGAAGTCGCGGAGTTCGGCCGGGGTGACGCGGATGGTGCCGCGGGAGTAGGGGAACGCGGCGTCCTGCCAGTCGGCGTCCTCGGCGTCGCCGACGGCGTCGGTGCGCTGCCGTTCCTCGAAAAGCCGCAGGTCGGAGGCGTAGGCGAGCCGGTTCATCTCGTCCACCACGGCCCGGGTCTCCGCGTCCTGGCGGCTGCGCGGCGGCAGGCGCAGGTCCTGGGAGACGGCGCGCCACCAGCGTTCCCTGCCGTGTCCTGTGCCCGCCGTCTCCTCGACGAAGCCGTGCCCGGCGAGGGCGCGGAGGTGGTAGCTGGTGGCGCCGGTGTTGAGACCGAGCGCGCGGGCGAGCCTCGCGGAGGTCGCCGGGCCGTGGTGGGCCAGCTGCTCCATGATCTGCAGGCGCCTGGGGTGCGCGAGGGCTTTCAGCCCGCTGAGGGAAGGCGTGAACGGCATGTGCACAGGCTCCTGTGCACATGGGCCTGTGCACGATCCGGCACACACCAGAACCGGCGGTGGGGACAACCCCACCCCCACGGGCCGCCGTTCACGGCCGGGTCGCCCGCGACGGGCCGGGACGAACGCCGCGGGGGACACCTCGCCGGGAGTGAGGCGCGCCCAGGCATATACTCATGAAGATGAATGGTCAGAATCATGAATAGGTGAGGGGGTGGTCCCATGGCCCTGCGGCACGCCGTGCTCGCGGCGCTGCTCGACGAGGAGCTGAGTGGGTATCAGCTGGCCAAGGTTTTCGACCTGGGCGTGGCGAACTTCTGGCACGCCAGGCCCCAGCAGCTGTACGCGGAGCTGACCCGCCTGGAGCGGGACGGCCTGATCACGGGCCGCGACGTGCCCCAGGACGCCCGGCCCACCAAACGCCTCTTCCGGGTCACCGGCTCCGGCCTGGGGGAGCTGGAAGACTTCACGGCCCGCGCCGCCAAGCCCTCGTTCATCAGGGACGACCTGCTCATCGCGGTCCAGGCCGCCGACCATGTCGACACCGGGGCGCTGGCGGCGCGGCTGACCGAGCGCGCCGCGTTCGCCACGACCAGGATCAACCTGTTCGACGCGATGCTGCGCACCATGCGGGGCGATCGCACGGAGGACGAGTTCCTGCGCCACGGCGCACGCGTCGGCCCCTACCTGACGTGCCTGCGCGGCCTCGCTTTCGAGCGGGGCAACCGCGACTGGTGCACGCGCGCGGTCGCCGTCCTACAGGAGAGGCGGGGCACCGGTGCCCGGCGGTGACGCGCACGTGCTGCGCTACGTCGCGCTCGGGGACAGCCAGACCGAGGGCGTCGGCGACGGCGATGACTTCGCAGGGCTGCGGGGGTGGGCCGACCGGCTCGCCGGACTGCTGGCGCCGCACCACCCGGGGATGCTGTACGCCAACCTGGCCCTGCGCGGGCGCCTGGCCGGCCAGGTCCGCGCCGAACAGCTGGCCCCCGCACTGCTCCTGCGCCCGGACCTTGCCACCGTGGTTGCCGGGGTCAACGACCTGCTCCGCCCGCGGTTCGACGCGGACGAGGTCGCCGGACACCTGGAGGCGACGTTCGCCGCGCTGACCGCCCACGGCGCCCGCGTCGCCACCCTCACCTTCCCCGATCTCGCGCGCATCACCCCGCTCGCCCGGCCGTTCGGGCCGCGCGTCGCCGCCCTCAACGAGCGCATCCGCCGCGCGGCCCGCCGCCACGGCGTCGTCGTCGCCGAGACCGGCCGGCCCGCCGTGGTCACCGACCCGCGGCTGTGGACCACGGATCGGCTGCACGCGAGCCCGCTCGGTCACCAGCGGATCGCCGAGGCCGTCGCGCACGCGCTCGGCGTGCCGGGCAGCGACGAGACGTGGACGCAGCCCCTGCCGCCCCACGGCGCCGCCCCACCGGTCGGGTGGCGCGCCGTTCCCGGGGAACTGCGCTGGGCCGCCTCGTTCCTCGGGCCGTGGCTGGTGCGGCGCCTGCGCCGTCGTTCGTCCGGGGACGGGCGCACGGCCAAACGCCCGCAGCTGCTCCCTTTCACGGCCCTCTGAGGCTCAGGGGGCCGGTGGCAGTGGGCGGGTGGCGATTTCGTGGGCTTCGGTGACCGGTAGGCCGAGCATCCGCAGCAGCAGCTCCGCCATGCGCTCGCCGTCGTCCCGGCCCGTGTTGCCCGGTCGGCGCAGCCGCAGGTCGACCAGGCCGAGGACCGCGCCGCAGGCCGCGGCCAGCGCGACGGCCGGGTCCGCCACGGCGAACCGGCCGCGTGCCGCGCCCCGTTCGATGTCGCGCAGGACGCGCGGTGCGAGGCCGCGGTCCGCGCCGATCTGGCCCAGGCCGCTGGTGCGCAGCACCCGCATCAGCTGCGGGTGCGACTCGACCATCGCGACGGTCAGCCGGACCCCGGCGCCGAACTTCTCGGCCGGGTCGGCGATCCCGTCCGCCGCCGCGTCGAGCCGCCGCCCGTAGTCCTCGAGGGCCTCGGCGACCGCCGCGTCGAACAGCTCGGCCTTGGAGGAGAAGTGGTTGTAGAACGAGCCGAAGCCGACGTCCGCACGGTCCGCGATCCGCTGGATGCTGACGTCGCCCGCGCCCCGTTCGGCGAGGATGCGCTGTGCGGCGTCGATCAGGGCCCGCCGGGTCGCGGCCCGCCGCCGGGCGAACCGGTTGGGTGCGGACCGCTGTTCGGGCATGGCCTCATCATCACATCCGCCGCCGCGCCAGCAACACGTCCAGCGCCGCCGTCAACCGCGCCTCCGGGTCCGGGTCCGCGCCGGCGGCGCGCCAGCCGATGAACCGGTCCGGGCGCACCAGGACGGCCCCGGCCGGTCCGTGTCCGCGCCAGCGCGTCCACGTCGAACGCGGGTCGAGGTAGTCGCCGTCGAGGTAGTCGCCGTCGAGGTGGCCGACGCGCACCGCGTCCAGCGGCAGCCCGGTCCGCGCCGCGGCCTTCTCCGCCGCCCGGCACCAGTCGTGGCCCTCCTCGCCCGCGATGAGCAGGAAACGGCCGGGCGTCACCAGCCGGGCCACCGGCAGCGGTTCGCCGTCCGGGTCGGCCAGCCAGGCGTGCGGCAGCGGGTGTCCTGGGCGCGCGGCGGGCAGATGTATGCGCACCGGGTCCGGGTTCTGCGGCACGGGCGTGCCGTCCGGCACGAGCGCGCCCTGCGGGTAGGTGTAGCCGAACTCCACGCCCAGCTCGCCGAATTCCATGGACTGCGCCGCGACGGTGCGCAGGAACGCCCGGCGCGCCGCGCGGTCGGCCGGGTCGCCGCTCCACAGGCGGCGGGCCAGCCGCCAGTTCTCCGCGGGTCCCGCCTGCGGCCCGCCGCCGAAGTGGGCGGTGATCGCCAGGTGGTTGCGGGTGCTCTCCAGCGCGCGCCGCACCCCGGCGGCGGCGACCGGGCGGCGCTCGACCGCGTACGTGTCGAGCAGCGCCTCGTCCGCGTGGCCGCCGAGCACGGCGGCCAGCTTCCAGGTGAGGTTCTGCGCGTCGTCGATCGCCGAGGTCATCCCGAGGCCGCCGGTGGGCGGGTGGCGGTGCGCGGCGTCGCCGAGGAGGAAGACCCGGCCCGCGCGGAACCGGTCGGCGACGACGCCCTGGAGCGTCCAGCGCGAGACACCGTGCACCGTCACGCCCTCGGCCGCGGGACCGAGCGCGGTGCGCAGGTCGGCCAGTACCGCCGCCTCGTCCAGCGCGCGCGGCTCGGCCGCGGGGTAGTGGAGGTGGCAGGCCCACTCCTCGGAGTCGGGGCCCCACCGTTCGGGGCCGAGCGGCACCAGCACGCCGCCGGTGCCGAGCTCGGGCAGCCACAGCCAGCGGATCAGGACCTCGGGGTCGCGGGCCCAGCGCGACAGGTCGCCGGAGAAGTGGAACGTGACCATGCGCGCCATGTCGCGCACGCCCTCGTGGGCGATGCCGAGCGCGGGGCCGACCGTGTGCCCGCCGTCGCAGCCCAGCAGGTAGCGGGCGCGGACGCGCAGGGCGGAGCCGCTGCCGTGGTCGGTGACCTCGGCCGTCACGCCGTCGGCGTCCTGGGTGAACGCGGTCAGCTCGTGGTGGAAGCGGACCATGCCGGGCGCCAGCTCCTCGGCGCGGGCCCGCAGCCGGGGTTCGAGGCGGTGCTGCGGCAGGTTGGCCTGCCGCTCCGCGCTTGCCGCCTGCCACTCGGGCGAACTGCCGCCCGCGCCCCAGGACTCGATGCGCGCGACGCGGCGGCCGTGGTCGGGGTCGTCGCCGGACAGGCCGACGTACCAGCCCGAGTAGGCCATCTGCCCGGCCGGGGTCCCGGCCGCGTACACGGCGTCGGCCAGACCGACGTCGCGCATGATCTCCATGGTGCGCTGGTTCAGCACGTGTGCCTTCGGCAGCGCCGATGTCGTCGGGAGGGCGGTGACCAGCAGGGAGGTGACGCCCAGCCGGCTGAGGAGGAGGGACGCGGTGAGGCCGGCGGCGCCACCGCCGGCGATGAGAACGGGCACATCGAGGTCGTTCGTCACTGGACGCTCCGCGGGTAACGACGGTCACAACGATCGGCGAGCGATGTGATGGAATCATCAGACTTGATGGTCCCTGCGTCAAGAAGGCTTCGGGCCGGGGGGCGGCGGGGCCGCCCGGCGCACCGCTTCCGTGGGGGTGATGGCGCGACCGGCGTTGACGGGGCGTCAATTATTCGTTGACTAGGTGTATTTGCCCGGACCGGGGGTGCCGGGCAGGCTGCGGGCATGGACTCGACTCAGCAGGCCGTGGCGCGGCTCACCGCGGCCGGCGTTCACGGCGTCGCCCTCACCTGGGTGGACAACGCGGGCATCACCCGCGTCAAGACCGTGCCCCTCGCCCGCCTGGCCCGCGCGGCCGAGGACGGCGTCGGCATGTCCCCCGTCTTCGACGTGTACCTGGTCGACGACTCCATGACGACGAGCCCGCACATCGGCGGCCCCGACGGTGACCTGCGGCTGGTGCCCGACCTCGGCCGGCTGACGGCGCTGGCCGCCCAGCCCGGCTGGGCCTGGGCGCCCGCCGACCGGTTCGAGCAGAGCCGCGCGCCCTACCCGGCCTGCCAGCGGCAGTTCGCCCGCCGCCAGGCGGAACGTGCGCTCGCCGAGCACGGCATCGAGGTCCGGATGGGCTTCGAAACCGAGTGGGTCGTCACACGGGCGGGTGAACCCGCGGGCACCGGGCCCGCCTACGGCATGGCCCGCCTCGTCGAGGTCTCCGCCTATCTCGACGGGATCGTGCACGCCCTCGCCGAGCAGGGCGTGCAACTCCTTCAACTGCACCCGGAGTACGCGCCGGGGCAGTACGAGGTGTCCGTCGCGCCCGCTGCCCCCGTCGCCGCCGCCGACCTCGCCGTCCTCGTCCGCGAGACGGTGCGCGCGGTCTCCGCGCGGCACGGCCTCGACGCCTCCTTCGCGCCCGTGGTCGACCCCGAAGGACTCGGCAACGGCCGCCACCTGCACCTCAGCCTGTGGCGGAACGGCAAGAACGCCTGCCGGGACGGCGACGGCCCGTTCGGCATGTCCCGCGCGTGCGAGGCGTTCCTCGCCGGGGTCCTGCACGAGCTGCCCGCGCTGCTCGCCATCGGCGCCCCCTCGCCCGCCGGCTACCTGCGGCTGCGGCCCTCCCGCTGGGCGGGCGCCCACCAGTGCTGGGGCCTGGAGAACCGCGAGGCCGCGCTGCGCTTCGTCACCGGGGCGCCCGACGACATCAGCGGCGCCAACGCCGAGGTCAAGTGCTTCGACGGGGCCGCCAACCCGTACCTGGTGACCGGCGCGGTCATCGCCGCGGGCCTGGCCGGTCTCGCCGCGGGCCGCACCCTGCCGCCGCCCGTCGCCGGCGACCCCGCGCTCGCGCCCGAGGAGGAACGGCCCTCCCGGCTGCCGGACTCGCTGCCCGTGGCGCTCGACCACTTCGAGCGCTCCGCCGTGCTGCGCGAAGCGCTGGGCGAGGAGCTGCACGGCTCGATCCTCGCCGTCCGGCAGGCGGAGGTCACGCTGTTCGCGGCGGCCACCCCGGACGAGATCGCCGCCGCGACCCGCGACCGGTACTGAGCGCCGCCGTGGAACCGCTGCCGCTGGTGGACCAGCACTGCCACGGGGTCCTGCGCGAAGGGCCGGACGATGCCGCCGCGTTCGAGGCCCTGCTCACCGAGTCCGACGCGCCCCCCGCGCCCGGCACCCGCCACTTCGACACCCAGCTCGGCTTCGCCGTGCGCCGGTGGTGCGCCCCCGTCCTCGGCCTCGAACCGCACTGCCCACCCGACGACTACCTCGGCCGCAGACGGCAGTTGGGCGCGCGCGAGGCCGCCCGCCGCCTGCTGCGCGCCGCGCGCATCGGCACGTTCCTCGTGGACACGGGGCTGCCGGGCGATCTGACGGACCCGGGCGAGCTGGCCGCCGCCGGGGGCGGAACGGCCCGCGAGATCGTCCGCGTCGAGCGGCTCGCCGAACGGGCCGCGGCCGCCGCGCCCGGCGCGGCGGCGTTCCTGGCACACCTGGCCGAGGCCATCGCCGCCGCCGCCGGAACGGCCTCCGGGTTCAAGACCGTTGCCGCCTACCGGTACGGCCTCGACCTGGACCCGGCGCCGCCGTCCGCCGCCGAGCTGCGGGACGCGGCGGCCCGGTGGCTCGACTCGCGCCGCACCGACCGGCTGACCGACCCGGTGCTCCTGCGCCACCTCATGTGGTCGGCCGCACGGACCGGCCTGCCGCTCCAGGTGCACACCGGCTTCGGCGACCCGGACCTGCGCCTGCACCGCGCCGACCCGCTGCTGCTCACCGACTTCATCCGCGCCGTGCGGCCGACCGGATGCCGCGTGGTGCTGCTGCACTGCTACCCGTTCCACCGCAACGCGGGCTACCTCGCCGCCGCCTATCCGCACGTGTACGCCGACGTCGGCCTGTCCCTCGGGCACACCGGGGCCCGCGCCGAGGCGGTGCTCGCCGAGATGCTGGAGCTGACGCCGTTCGGCAAGCTGCTGTTCTCCACCGACGCCTACGGGCTGCCCGAGCTGTACCTGGTGGGCGCCCAGAACTTCCGGCTGGCCGTGGCCCGCCTGTGCGCCCGTTTCAGCGGGGAGGGCTCCTGGTCGCGGTCCGACGCCGACCGCGTCGCCGCCCTGGTCGCCGCGGGCAACGCCCGCCGCCTCTACGGACTCGGCGGCTGAGGGCCGGCCGCGCCGGTCACGCGCGGCACACCGGTGCCCAGCTCCCCCGCGGCCCGCCGCCGCGCCGTCCGGTCCACGCCGCCGTGACCGAAGCGGGCCGCGGCCCGGCCTGAACCGGCCGCCATCCGGCCGGGACGAGGCCGTACCGTGTCATTCCGCGTCGAGTCGTGGGGGAGGAGAGATCCGCGTGCCGGATGAGCTGACGGAGCTGACGAAGCAGGCGGTGGGCGCGTTCCGCGTGGTCGGCGAACGGTCCGCCCCGGCCGGGTCCCGGTCGGGCGCCGGCGTGCACGCCGTGCGTACGGCCGACGGCCGCGCCGCGTACCTCAAGGTCACCCCCGCCGCGCTGGGCCCGCGGGCGCTGTCCGCGGCCCGCCGCGAGCTGCGTTTCTACCGGGAGCTCGCGCCATCGGTCCCGCTGCGCACGCCGCGCCTCCTCGACGCCCTCGACACTGCCGCCGGGGTGGCCGTGCTGCTCGTGGCGGCGGGCGAGCCGAAGGACGCCGCGTCCTGGACCGACGGCATGTGGGCGGACCTGGGCAGGGACCTGGCTGCCCTGCACGGCACCCCGCTGCCCGCCGGGGACTGGACCGGGCCCGATCCGCTGCTCGACGCGCTCGACGCCCCGGACCTGGCGGGAATCACCGCCTTCTGGGGGGACGCGCTCCCCGGCCTGCCCGGACTGCTCGACGGCCGCGTCGAACTGCGGGAGCGGATCACCGCGCTCCCGCCGGGCCTGATCCACGGCGACTGCCACGCGGACAACATCGTGCACGCGGCGGGCCGGCGGACGTATCTCGACTGGCAGGCCGCCGGCGTCGGCCGGCCGGTCGCCGACCTCGCGTTCCTCAGCGTTCGGGCGACCCCGTCCGGAACGGCCGTCCCGCGCGCGCTGGCCGACGGCTACCTGGCCGTCCGTCCCTGCGACCGCCGCTCCTTCATGCGCGCCCTGGTCGCCGAGGAACTCGGCGTCCTGCTGTTCCTGTGGCCGCCCTTCGCCGCGTTCCACACTCCCGAGCACATCGCCCGCGTACACCGCCGGGCGCGCGTGCTCGGTGAGGTTTACGGCGAGGGGTAGGCGCCGGTGGCTAGGACGACTCGCCGAACAGGTCCAGCAGCTCGGTCCTGCCGAACATCCGGGCCGTGTCGACCGCGGACGGCTGGCCCGCCGCCGGGTCGGCGCCCGCGCCGAGCAGGGTGCGGACCACGTCCGTCTCGCCCTTGAACACCGCGCCGGCGATCGGGGTCTGGCCCTTGTCGTTCCCCCGGCCCGGGTCCGCGCCGCGCTCCAGCAGCACCCGGACGGTGTCCGCGTGCCCGTGGTACGCCGCGAGCATCAGGAGCGTGTCGCCCTTGTCGTTGCTCAGGTTCGGCGGGACGCCCGCGTCGACGTAGGCGGCGACCGTGGCGGTGTCCCCCTGGCGGGCCAGATCGAAGATCTTCGCCGCGAGCTGAAGCACCTCGGGGTCGTGTGCGGGCTCGTTGCTCTCCGGTGCCGGGCCGGTCATGGGGTCGTCCTCCTGAGTAGCGCTGTATCGCACCAGCCTACGTACTCTGGTAGCCATGTTTGCCTCATTCGCGCAGGTGTTCCGGTCGGATCGGGCGGTGCAGCTGGCCGCGCTGGTCCTGCTCGGCGACATCGGCATGCTGTTCTTCTTCGCGGAGAGCGGGTGGGGCGTGGCGGTCGGCGGCCGGGTGCTGATCTTCCTCGGCTGGCTCGCGCTGGTCCTCCGCCACCGCTGGCCGGTGCCGGTGGCCGCGGTGATCCTGCTGATCAACATAGCCTTCTTCCCCCTCTCCCACGTAGACGGCAGCGCGCCGATGGTCTGCTTCGTCATCGCGCTGTACTCGGCCGCGCGGGCCGGGTACATGACGGCCGTGGCGGCCCTCGTGGTCGTCGCCATGCTGTTCATCGGCTACGGCGAGTTCGTCATGGCGCACGAGGACGGCCGCCGCGAGGTCGACAACATGGCCATCGCACTGATCAGCGGCTGGTTCCTGAGCGTGATCGCGTTCGGGCACGCCATGCGGGTCAGGGCGGCGTACCTGCACGAGACGGAGCAGCGGGTGCTCGCGGCCGAGCGCGAACGGGACGTCCGCGCGCGGCAGTCGGCCACCGAGGAGCGGCTGCGGATCGCCCGCGAGCTGCACGACGTGCTGGGGCACAGCATTTCCCTGATCAACGTCCAGGCCGCCGCCGCGGTGCACCGCAGCGCCAAGCGGCCAGGACAGACGGAGGAGCTGCTCGGCGCGCTGGAGTTCGTCCGCGAGACCAGCAAGGAGGCGCTGCGCGAGCTGCGCGCCACGCTCGGCGTGCTGCGCGCGGTCGACGAGGGCGTCCCGACCGTTCCCGCGCCCGCCGGGCTCGAACGTATCGGGGAGCTGGCCGACCGCGCCGCCGCCACCGGCCTCGACGTCGCGTTCGAGAGCACCGGCGAGCCGCCGGTCGTGCCGCCGCAGATCTCGCTCGCGGCCTACCGGATCATCCAGGAGTCCCTGACCAACATCACCCGCCACGCGCAGGCCACCAGCGCCGCCATCCGGGTGGCCTTCGCGCCGGGCGAGCTGCGGGTGGAGGTCACGGACGACGGCAGGGGCGCGGACCCGGGCCCGGACACGCAGGGCAGCGGCATCGCCGGTATGCGCGAACGGGCCAGGGCGCTGGGCGGCGAGCTGACCGCGGCCAATGCCGGTCCCGGCTTCCGCGTCGCCGCCCGCCTCCCGCTGCCCGCCGCCCCGGGCGCCACCCCCACCCTGTCCGGCGCGGCGGCCTCGGCGCGGGAGGTGCCGCGGTCCTGACGGGCGTTACGCGGCCGGGGACGTCTTCAGCCCGACCGCGGCCCACATGCCGACCGCCGCGTCCGTCACCTCCGTCGCTTCCGGCACGCCCTGCGTGCCGACGCGGGTCAGCTCCGGTCCTGGCTCGGACAGCCGCCACCGGTGCGGCACCTCGATGCCGGGGGAAAGCAGCTCCAGGCCGTCGAAGAACCGGGCCACCTCGGCGCGGCTCCTGGACTGCGCCGCGTTGCCGCCGCGCCGGTAGACCTGCGCCACCCGTTCCATGGTCGCCGCGTCGAAGTCGCCGGTGCCGTGCGACAGCACCAGCGCGGAACCCGCGGGCAGCGCGTCGAGCAGGTGCCGCACGATCCCGTACGCGCCCTGCTCGTCCGGCACGAAGTGCAGCAGTGCGAGCAGCGAAAGCGCCACCGGCCGCGAGAAGTCCAGCACGTCGGTCAGCTCCGGCGCGTTCAGGATGCGGTCGGGGCCGTCCGTGACGTCCGCGTGCACGCAGGCGGTGCGGCCCTCGGGCGCGCTGCGCATCAGCGCCTTCGCGTGGGTGAGGACCAGAGGGTCCTTGTCGACATACACCACGCGGCACTCCGGCGCGCAAGCCTGCGCGATCTGGTGGAGATTCGGCTCGGTCGGGATGCCGGTGCCGATGTCGAGGAACTGCCGTATCCCCTCCTCGGCCGCGAGGTGGCGGACGGCGCGGTGCATGAAGTCCCGGTTCACCCGCGCCGCGGTCCGCGCCCCGGGCCAGGCGGCCAGCACCGCGTCGCCCGCCTCCCGGTCGGCCAGGTAGTTGTCCTTGCCGCCCAGGTAGTAGTCGTACACCCGCGCGGTGTGCGGGCGGCTGAAGTCCGGCTCGACGGCGGTACCTTCACCGCTTGGTACACCCATTCGGCCATGCTAACGGGGCCCGTCAGCCAGCGTCGTTCATCCGCCAGCGTCGTTCAACTGCCGTGCCGCCAGGGCGTGCGCGGCCTCCCGGGTCGCGGGGTACAGGCCGCGGTAGATCCCGTACAGCTCGTCGTAGACCTCCGCGGTGGCCGGGTCGGGGCGAACGGTCTGCTCCACCGGGTTCCAGGCGGCGATGTCGCCGGGCGCCGCCCGCCCGGTGCCGACCGCGGCGAGGAACGCGTCCCCGTACGCCGCGCCCACCGTGTGCCGCGGCACGTCCTGGGGCTGTCCGGTGACGTCCGAGACGATCTGCGTCCACAGTTCCCTGGCCCCGCCGCCCACCGCGACCTGGCGGCGGACGTCGCCGCCCGCCGCGGCCATCGCTTCCAGGTGGTGCCGCACGCCGAACGCCGTGCCCTCCAGCGCCGCCCGGTACAGGTGTCCGCGCCCGTGCCGCAGCGTGAGGCCGAGGACGAGGCCGCGCGCGTCCGGGTCGAACAGGGGTGTCCGTTCGCCCGCGAAGTACGGCAGCATCACGAGCCCTTCCGCGCCGGGCCCCGTGGCCGCCGCCTCGGTCACCAGCGTCCCGAAGTCCGCGCCCGTCAGCTCGCGCAGCCAGCCGGTGACGGCGCCCGAGGTGGCCATGCCGCCCGCGAGGCAGAACGTGCCGGGGAACGTGCCGCGCGTCGACCACAGGTGCGGCCCCGGCACGGGCGAGGTGACGACGTCGACCAGGAACATGGTGGTGCCGTACATCAGCATCAGGTCGCCCGGCGCGGTGACGCCCGCTGCCGTGGCCTCCGCCCACGCGTCGACCGTGCCCGCGACCACCGGCGTGCCCGCGGGCAGGCCGGTGGCCGCCGCGGCCTCCCGCGTCACCTCGCCGACGACGTCGGCGGGCCAGGCCAGGCGCGGGAACTCGACGCCGGGGGCGATCTCCTCGCACCACTCCTCGATCCAGCCGCCGCCCCGCAGGTCGTACAGCGGGGTGCTCTGGCTGGCGGAGTGGTGGTCGAGCACGTAGGCGCCGGTGAGCCGGTGCACGAGGTACGAACTGGCCATGTGCCAGCGGCGGGTGCGCGCCCACACCGCGGGCTCCGCCTCGCGCACCCACGCCAGCTTGGGCCCGATGGCCTGGCTGGTCAGCGGCGATCCGCAGCGCCGCAGCACCTCCCGTTCGCCGTAACGGTCCCGCTGGTCCGCGATCTGCCGGCCGGCCCTGGTGTCCACGCCGTAGAGGATCGCGGGCCGCAGCGGCGCGCCGTCCGCGCCGACGGGCAGCAGGCAGGGGCCGATGCCGCTGACGCCGACGGCGGCGACCCGTTCACCCGCGGGCGCCGCGGCCAGCAACTCCGCGGTCAGGGCGGCGAAGTCGGCCCACCACACCGCCTGCGCGTCGTGCTCGAACCGGCCGGGCGCCGGGGTCGCGGTCGGGTGCTCGCGCGCCGCCTGCGCGACCAGCGCGCCGTCGTCGCGCACCAGTACGCCCTTGGAACCGGAGGTGCCGATGTCGATACCGAGCAGCAGCGTCATGCCGCGGCGCCGAAGCCGTCGTAACGGATGCCGAGCAGACGGCACACCGCGCGCAGTTCGCCGGTGTAGTCGCCGGGAACGGCGTGGATGTGGTTGGAGCCGAAGCGGCCGAGGAAGTCCTCGGCCGGGGCGTCCAGGCGGGCGAACGCGTGCGGCCACTCGTAGGTCGAGGCCCGCATCAGCCGTTCGTTCGTCTCCTCGTCATACGTCTCGAACGCGCCGCGCATCACGTGCATACGGTACGCCCCGTCCTCCCGGGTGAGCCGGGCGAACGTGAGGTCGCCGGGCGCGGCGAGGTGCTGGACGGAGGCGCCGCCGGCCGGGAAGTAGAAGACCTCGGGGTGGAAGTTGACGCGGGAGAGGTTCTCGGCCGGGTCGGCCGAGCGGGCGGCGTACCAGGTGGCGTGCTGGCCGGAGTTGCACAGGTCCCACACGTCCCGGTCGGCGTGGTAGTGCCGCACGTCGGCGAACAGCACGGGGTCGCCGCTCAGCAGCTTCAGCAACTGCATGGTGAGCGCGCCGTCCATGTCGGCCTCGGTGGCGGTGACGTGGGTCTCCTTGGGCCCCTCCCAGTCGTAGGGGTCGTTCAGGAACGCCTCGGCGACGTCCATGGTGCAGAAGTGGGTGGTCAGTTCGGGCTGGCCCTTGATGCCGGAGAAGTCCAGGCCCCACTCGTCGATCAGCTCGCGCATCGCGTAGTAGCTGCGGATCTGCCGTTCCAGCAGCTCGGGTGTGAGGCGGTCGCCGTCGTAGTGCACGCCGGCGGCGTGCCGTTCGAGCCAGGTGCGGGCGGCGGTGACGCGGGCCGGGTCGGCGTTCTCACTGCGGCGGACGATCTCCCACTGGTCGATCTCCTCGACGTCCACGCCGAACTGGCGCATCCACTGGTCGGCGTTGGCCACCGCGGTGTACATGCCCATGGGCCGGCCGCCGATGCGGCCGAAGGTGGCGCCGCGCAGCGCGGACACGGCCGCCCCGGCACGCACGTGGCCGAGGATGCGGGCGCGCACGCCGGGGTCGGCGAGGTCGCCCCAGGCGCGGGCGTGGACGCGGCCGATCTGGTCGAGGCCGCCGCCGCCGGCCAGCATGCCGACCATGCCGGGGAACTGCGGGTCTATGTTGGCGACCAGCAGCAGCGGCCCCGGCGTCGCGTCCGCGGCCAGCATGGTGAAGTGCGGGAACGTCCACACCGAATGGTGGAAGACGGTCACGTCGACGTGCTGGTCGGCGAGCAGGCGGGCCTGGCTGGTGGCGAGTTCGCTGCTGCTGACCTGTTCCGGGGCGGTGATCACCTCGTGCCCCGCCGCGCGGAGCACGGCCGCCAGATCGGCTCCGGCGCGGGCGATGTGGTCGGTGACGTCGCGGTGGACGAAGTCACGGCCGTCGGAGATGGAGAGCAGGCCGATGCGTGCCATGGAACGTTTTCTCCCTTTCCTGGGCTGATTCCGGGGTGGTTCCGGGTTGGTTCCGGGGTTACTTGATCCCGGAGGTCCTGATGGATTCGACGATCTGGCGCTGGAACGCGAAGAAGAGCGCGAGCATGGGCAGCGCGGCGATGGTGGCCGCGGCCAGGATGTAGTTCCAGTTGGAGTTGTACTCCGTCATGAACGAGGAGATGCCGAGCTGGACGAGGGTGAGGTCGGGGTCGTTGACGGCGACCAGCGGCCAGATGAACGCGTTCCAGTTGGCGAGGAAGAAGAAGACCGCCAGGGCGGAGAGCACCGGCTTGGACATGGGCAGGACGATGTTCCAGTAGACCCGCCAGTGTCCGCAGCCGTCGACGATCGCCGCTTCCTCGATCTCGCGCGGGAAGCCCAGATAGAACTGGCGCAGCAGGAAGATGCCGAAGGCGTTGAAGATGGCCGGGATGATCAGTCCCGCGTAGCTGTTGAGCAGGTTGAGCTCGCGGGCGACGAGGAAGAGCGGGATCAGCACCACGGGTGCGGTGATCAGCAGCGTGGAGAAGATCAGCGTGAAGACCACCTCGCGTCCCGGGAAGCGCAGCCGGGCGAGCGCGTAGGCGGCCATCGAGTGGAACAGCAGCGCGACGACCGTGATGACGGCGGCGACGAAGAAGCTGTTCCACAGGTACCGGACGAACGGCACCTCGGTGAAGACGTAGACGAAGTTCTGGACCGTGAAGTCGGTGGGCAGCGGATTGCCGTCGTTGACCGTGGCCCGGGTCTTGAAGGCGGACGTCACCATCCAGAAGACGGGGAAAACGGATACCAGTGAGAGGAGGACGGCGAGCGCGGTGAACGCGGTCCGGCTGCTGACGGGCTTCCTGGCCGTGGCCTTAGCGGTCATCGTCGAACCTCCCGCCCCTGGTCACGGCGAAGATCACGGCGGAGAAGACGAGCATGATCAGCACCAGCACCGAGCCCATCGCCGCGGCGTATCCGTACTCGCCGAAGACGAAAGCCTGTTGGTAGATGTAGAAGATGGCGAGCGAAGTGCCGTTCGCCGGCCCGCCGTTCGTGAGCACGAAGATCAGGTCGAGGCCGCCGGTGATGGCGGCGACGGTGGACATGAGCAGGACGAAGAAGCTGGTGGGCCGCAGCAGCGGCCAGGTGATGGTGCGGAAGGCGGTCCAGCCGCCCGCGCCGTCGATCCGCGCCGCCTCGTAGTACTCGCGGGGGATGTCCTGGAGCCCCGCGAGAAAAATGATCATGTAGTAGCCCATGGACACCCACACCATGACGGCGATGAGCGCGGCCAGGGCGAGCGACGGTTCGCCGAGCCAGGACCTGCCCTCGAAGCCGAGGCCACGGATGGCGCGGTTCACCACGCCCACCTGCTCGTCGAGCATGAACTTCCACAGCAGGCCGACGACCACCAGGCTGACGACGTACGGCAGGAAGAGGGCCGTGCGGTACACGGACATGCCGGGCAGCTTCTGCTTCACCAGCAGGCCGAGGCCCAGGCTCACGCAGAACAGCACGGGGACGAGGACCACGACGTAGATGCCGGTGATCTTGAGCGAGTCCCAGAACAGCGGATCGTTCATCATCCGCTCGTAGTTGCCAAGACCCACCCACGTGTAGGAGCCGAAGCCGCTGACCTGGTAGAAGGCCAGGACGATGGACAGCACCATCGGCAGGCCCACGAAGATCAGCAGGCCGATGGCGTCGGGCGCGAGGAAGAGTCCGGCGGCGAGCCATTCGCGGTGCTTGCGGCCCAGCCGCCGCCGGCCGGGCGGCGGTGCGGACGGGGGAGCGGCGGCGGATTCCGGCGTGCGGGCCGGGGCGGTGGTCCTGCTCATATCATGCTCGCCCCCTCGTAACTGCGCGTGTACGCGTCGATGGCGCGCGCGGCGCGTTCGGCCTCGTCGGCGGGGTCGCGGCCGGCGAGCATCGTGCCCTGGATGGCGTCCGAGACCGCCTTGTAGACGACCGGCGGGTAACGCGGCTCGGCCCGGCCGCCGGGCGCGATGTCGTCCCGGAACGCCTTCATCGCCCAGAAGTCGTAGCCGCCGCGGGCCGCGCCCAGCTCCAGCGCGGACGCGCGCGGCGCGATGTCGGTCTTGACGTCGGTGCACCACGTGACCATGCGTTCGATGGAGTCCTCCTTCGTCGAGCCCAGCGCCCACACGCAGAACTCGGCGGCCGCCTCGGCGTTGCGGCCCTGGGCGTTCGCGCAGAACGACCAGCCGCCGAGCGCGGTGGTGTACTCGCCGCCGGGCGGCACCGGCAGCTTGAAGATGCCGTAGCGGAAGTCCGGCGCGTAGGCCCCGAAGCTGGCCACCTGCCAGATGCCCTGCTGCCACATCGCCACGTTCCCCGCGGCGAACGCGCTGACCGCGTCGCCCGCGGCGGGCAGCGTGCGCGGCGCGATGCCGGACTCGACGGCCTGCTGCCAGAGCCGGAGCGCCTGGCGGGTCGCGGCGGAGTCGAAGGCCACGCTCCCGTCCGCGGCGAGTACTTCGCCGCCGCCCTGCCACATCCACGGGTACCAGGTGAAGTTCTGGTAGTAGCCGGGCGGCGTGTCGAAGACGAGCCCGGCCCTGGTGCCGGTGCGCAGCTTGTCGCCGGCGTCCAGCATCTCGTCCCAGGTGGTGGGGATGTCGCCCTCCGAAAGGCCCGCGGACTCCCAGGCGGCGACGTCGTAGAACATCGCCAGCGGCTCGATCTCCATCGGCAGGGCGTACACCTTGCCGTCGACGGTGCGGCTCTCCAGCGCGGAGCCGTAGTCCGCGATGGCCTCGGCCGCCATGTGCGGGGTGAGGTCGGCGAGCACGCCGCCGTTGTAGTACCGCAGGAAGTCGCCCGGGCTCAGCAGGAAGATGTCGGGCCCGTCACCCGCGGCGAACGCGGACGGCAGCTTGGCCCCGCCGCGGTAGGTGCCCTGCGGCACGAATACCAGCTCGATCTGCACGGAGTGGGTGGCGTTCCACGTGTCGATCAGCTCGACGAACCACTGCGACTGGCGATTGGCCGCGGGGTCGGGCGAGTTGGAGGGCGCGTAGAAGTTCCAGAATTGCAGGGTGTCGCCGCTCGCGCCGGCCGAGCCGCAGCCCGTGAGCAGGGCGGGGGCAGCGGCGAGCCCGGCGGCGGCGCCCGCCGCGCCGGTGAGGAAGCGGCGGCGGGAGGGCGTGGGCGAGGGCGCGACGTCGTTGTCGTCCTGGAGCATGTCCCGTGCTCCTGTCCTTCGTCGGGGTGTCGTCAGGTTTCGTCGGGTCTCGTCGGGTCTCTTCGGTCAGTCCACTTCGAGGGCGAGCAGGTCCGGCGCGGGCGGGCGGGAGGCGGGCTCCTCCGGCGCGTCCAGGTAGAACAGGGCGGTGGACGCGATGTCGTCGCTCGTCGGCCGGTACCGGTGCGGCAGGCCGTTGCCGTGTCCCGGGCCGATGCCCAGGCTCTGCACGGTGACGCGCAGGTCCGCCGCGAAGCGGACGGGGTCGGGGATGTGCCAGCGGTACATCCCGAACCGCTGCTGGCTGGCGTAGAGGCCGTCGGGCCGCAGGATCTGGTTGAGGCCCAGGTAGGGCGTGGTGTAGGCGGTGTAGCCCTGGCCCGGCACGTCGAAGTTCCAGGCGCCGCCGAAGTAATCCTCGGTGCCGGTGCCGCAGATCGTGGGAAACTCGTCGTCGCCGTCGAGGAAGAACTTCAGCTCGCCCTCGCCCCACCAGCCGGGGCTGTTGACGCCCCACGCGAGGTACGTGCCGACGTAGTGACCCGCGCCGTGGACGCGGTCCAGGATGGTGTGCGTCTGCCCCTCGGGCACCGGATGACTGCGGCGCCACTGGGCGTGGAACCAGGTCGGTTCCGGCAGGTCGCCGCCGTCTTCCGGCAGTTCGTAATCGATCTGGTAGTAGAGAGTGACCGTTTCGGCCGAAAGGTTCTCCAGGGTGATGCGTGCGGCGCGGCGGAACGGCATCGGCCAGTACGCGTTGAACCCGCCGTTGGGGTTCGCGGCCACCGGTACGGACGACACCTGGCTGAAGGCGTTCCACCCGTTGCAGAAGAAGTCGCCGAGCGGCACCTCGACCGCGGGCTCCGCCGCGTCCTCCCAGTACATCCGCAGCAGCGTGCCCCGCCACGCCCGGTGCGGGGCGGTGGTGCACCACAGGTGCCGGATGGTTCCCGGGCCGCTGATGTCGGCGAGGGTCGCCGTCTCGCCGGCCGGGATCTCGATGCTGGGGGACACCTTCCAGCCCCGGCCGAGCAGGCTCGCCGCCCGCGCGCCGGTCCCCTCGGTGGCCATCCCGCCCGCGCCCTTGGCGCCGGTCGGGTTCTCGGCGCTGATGGACCGGGTCACCGCACGGCTGCGGTGCGCCAGGCCGTCGAGTCCGGTGAACGTCATCGGACCGTCACCTCGCCAGTTCTGGAATCGATTTCACGCATGGCTCTGCACTGCCTTCACCAGGTGAGTAGTCAGGGGGGGTGCAAGTCGGCCATCCCGCCCAGGGTGGCGCATAACTCGCTTGAAATCCTTTTCACGTGAACTTAGGCTCGGCCCCGGAGCGTGTCAAGGGTCACGCAGCGGGCTTCCCCGGATGAGATGCGGAAGGTTTCGGACAGTTCATGGCGACCATCACCGACGTGGCCCGGGCGGCGGGCGTTTCGCCCGCCACCGTCTCGCGTGTCTTCAACGGCGGCCGGGTGACCCCGGAGCGCGCGGAGCGCGTGCGGCGCGCAGCGGCCGATCTCGGCTTCTCGCCCAACCGCGTCGCCCAGTCGCTGCGCAAGCAGCGCGGCAGCGTCATCGGGCTGCTGATCCCGGACATCGAGAACCCGTTCTTCACCGCCCTCGCCCGCGGCGTCGAGGACGCGGCGCAGCAGACCAACCTGTCGGTGGTGCTGTGCAACACGGACGAGGACATCGAGAAGGAACGCCGCTACCTCGGCATCGCGTTGGCCGAGCAGATGGCGGGCGTCATCGTCGCCGCCGCGTCCCGCGACCGCACCGACCTGTCCGCGCTCGCCGCCCGCGGCATGCCGGTCGTCGCGGTGGACCGCCGCCCCCGGAACGCGTCGGTCGACGCCGTCCTGGTGGACAACCAGCACGGCGGCGAGGCCGCCACCGAACACCTGCTGGCCGGCGGCTACCGCCGCATCGCCTGCATCACCGGCCCCGCCGCCACCTCCACCTCGGAGGAACGCCTCGCCGGCTACCGCGACGTGCTGCGCACCGCCCTGCACGACGGCCGCGTGCCCGCGCCGCCCACCGGCGACCCGCTGACCGCCTGGGTGCGGCACGCCGACTTCAAGGTGGAGGGCGGCCGGGCGGCCATGGCCGACCTGCTCGCGATGGACACCCCCCCGGACGCGGTGTTCGTCGCCAACAACCTGATGACCGTGGGCGCCCTGACCGCGCTGCGCGAAGCGGGCCAGGCGCCGCCCGGGTTCGGCGTGCTGTCGTTCGGCGACGTGCCGTGGGCCGCGCTGGTGCACCCGAGCCTGACGACCGTTCAGCAGCCGTCCTACGACCTCGGCTTCACCGCCGCCACCCTCCTCCAGGAACGCATCGGCGGTACCCACACCCCCTTGCGCACGGTGGTCCTGCGCACCTCCCTGAAAATCCGCGCCAGCACGGCGGGCCCGGCCGACGGAACGTGAGGCCCGAGGGGAACTGACCGGCCCGCGGCCGCGGGATGCACGGTCATGGGATTCGGGACGAGGCTGTTCGCGCCGCCGCCGGGCCGCCGGTTCGAGTGCGAAGGGGACAGGGAGTCGGCACCCTACGTCGTGGACCTGCCCCTCATGGTGCTCGGCGTTCCCCTGCCGGCCTCGGCGGCCTCGCTCTGCATGGCGGTGCAGGAGGGCGGGCCGCCGGGCTGCATGGCGGAAGGCAGCTGAGCCGGGCCGCGCCGTTCCTCAGCGGGGCAGGGCCGGCAACTGGCGGGTCCGTTCGTCGGTTTCGGCGCCGGCGGCCACCGATGCCTCCGTCCGCTCGCGCATGCCGGCGGCCAGGGCGCGCAGGCACGTTCGGGATGGTGCCGACGCCGTTGGGCAGCGGCCCGGCGGGCGAGGAACAGTGTGTGGGTGCGCACCCGTTCTGCGGGAGTGCGGTTGCGGGTCGGGGGAGGTGACCGTTCACTCGACGTCGTGGATGAGCCACAGGCGGTCCGTGCTCCACCACGGGTCGACGAGCGTGACCCAGCTGTCCATGTGGTCGGGGTGCGTCAGGCCGATTACCAGATGGGAGTCGCGCAGCCCGAGCTGGTAGTGGTGTCCGGCCGGGCGGATCTGCCAGACGTTGCGGGCGCCGGGCAAGGGGCCGGTCTCCAGGAGGATTGGGCCCTGGAACCTGATGTTCTCGTAGACGATGGCCGCTTCGGCCTTGCGCAGCGGTTCCACGAAACGGCCGGTGACCGAGTGCTGGATGGTGAAGCCCCCGTCACCCGCGGGCGAGAAGCGGTAGGTGTGGTGGCCGCTCAGCCGGGTGTGGTCCTCGCGCAGTGCTTTCAGATGTTGCCGCTTGTCGGTGAAGGAATCCGGTACCAGCACACCTCCGGTGTGCGCGCTGACGATCAACTTCTCGCCCTCGGCCAGGTTTTCCGGAGTCGTGGGCGCGTTCGGGATAAGCGTGGTCACCGTTCACCTCGGTGTTCGGAGCTGTGGGGTGTGGCGCTGCTGCCGGCAGGTCCGCTGGGGAATTCTGCGCCGCCAGGCCCCGGCCGATCCGGCCCGGCAGGCGAGTTCACCCGAACGGGACGGAGGCTCGGGTGTCAGGCGTGTGCGGCAGCGTTCCCCGACCAGCCGGGGTGGAGGAAGTTGACCCGCACGTGGGTCTCGAAGCCGTCCAGGCCGAAGAAGCGCTGGTCCATCACGATGGCGTCCCGCATCGACGCCTCGTCGAGCCGTGCGAAGGTGTAGTAGCCCGCCTCCGGTGGTGCGGCCTCGGAGCGGATGATGCCCCGGCTGATCAGCCGGGCGCGCTGTGTCCGGATGTGCCGCACGAGCAGGTCGTTCGACTCGTCGGAGTCCAGTACGTCCGTGATCCGCAGGACGAAGTGCTCCTTCGCCGTGCCCGTGGCGCCCGCGGTGTTGGCGCACGCGTAGCGGACCGGCTCCCGGAACGCGGGCGGCAGCAGCAGACAGGCGAAACGCTTGCCGTGCACGGCGAGGCTCTTCGTCGGGCACACGATGCGGAATGTCGTCAGGTCCTGCTCCGGCCGGGACGTCGGCTCCTCGCGCGAGGAGCGGTCCCAGCGGACGTACTGGAACGTGCCGTCGACGAGCACGAACGAGCCCGTGCGGCGCTGCCACCGGGCGATCCGTTCGAGCTGCCGCTCGTGCACGGTGGTGCTGTCAGGCCCTCGTACCAGGTGGCGATCAGCTCCGGCCCGAACTCCTCGGAAAGTGAGAACCGTTCGAACCCGTCCGCCGTCAGCGACGGCTCCCCTTGCCCGCCATGCCGGTATCCCTTCGGATGCGCACCCCGAAGGGGACATGCCAGGGGGCGCTGATCGTGAATCCCCGCGCGGCCGGGCGGGGCGGGGCAGGGCCTAGGCTGTGGCCCATGAGCGCGCGCATCAGGGTTCTGCTTGCCGACGATCAGAAGCTCGTCCGTGCCGGGTTCAGGTCCATCCTGGAGGACGAGGACGACATCGAGGTCGTCGGCGAGGCGTCGACCGGGGTCGAGGCGGTGCGGCTGGCGAGGGGGCTGCGGCCCGACATCGTGCTCATGGACATCCGGATGCCGGAGCAGGACGGGCTCGCCGCCACCGGGGAGATCGTCGCCGATTCCGGTCTTGAGGACGTGCGGGTGGTCATCCTCACCACCTTCGACGTGGACGACTACGTGTACGGGGCGCTGCGCGCCGGGGCGTCGGGGTTTCTCGTCAAGGACACGGAGCCGATGGAGCTGCTGCACGGCATCCGGGTGTGCGCCCGCGGTGACGCGCTGATCGCGCCGACGGCGACGCGGCGGCTGATCGCCGAGTTCGCCGGGCGGGCCCGGCAGCCCGATCCGAGTCCCCGGCTGAACGCGCTGACCGATCGCGAGCGTGAGGTGATGGGCCTGGTCGGCGCCGGTCTGACGAACGACGAGATCGCGCGGCGCCTCGTGCTCAGCCCGGCCACGGCGAAGACGCACGTCAGCCGCATCATGACGAAGCTGGACGTGCGGGACCGGGCGCAACTGGTCATTTTGGCCTACGAGTCGGGCATGATCACGCCGGGCTGGATGAGCTGACGCCGGCCAGCTCGCGCAGCGCCCGCTCCTCGGGCGAGCCGGGGGCCGCGGTGAACACCGTCAGATTCAGGTCCTCGTCCTGCGGGAAGTGCGTGACCTCGTAGGAGAGGGTGAGGGCGCCGGCCACCGGGTGGTTGATGCGCTTGATGCCGTGCGCCTTGACGTGCACGGTGTGCTCCGCCCAGTGCCTGCGGAAGTCGGCGTGCCGGGCGGAGACTTCCTCGACCAGCTGCCACAGCTCCGCATCATGCGGGAACCGGCCGGCAGCCAGGCGCAGTTGGCCGACCGCGTAGCGGACGACGGCCTCCCGGTCCGGGTAGCGGGCGGCGAACTCGGGGTGGAGGAAGTGCAGCCGGACGATGTTCCGTTCGCGCACGGGCAGCCGGGCGAAGTCGGTGAAGAGGCCGCAGGCCGGGCTGTTCCACGCGAGGACGTCCAGACGGCGCCCGACGGCGAGGGCCGGGGCGCCGATCGCGTTCAGCAGCTGCTGCACGCCCGGCCTGACCCGCCCGGCGCCCCCGGGCGCCGCGGGCGCCGGGCGCGCGAGCCGGTGCAGGTGGTCGCGTTCCGCGGGGTCGAGGCGCAGCGCGACGGCGACCGCGTCCAGCACCGCGTCGGACACGCCGCGGTTGCGGCCCTGCTCCAGCCGCACGTAGTAGTCGACGCTGACCCCGGCGAGGTGGGCCAGCTCCTCGCGGCGCAGCCCCGGCACCCGGCGCCGCCCCGCGCCCGACGCGAAGCCCGCGTCCTCCGGGCGGATACGGGCCCGCCGCGAACGGAGGAACGCGCCCAGCTCGTTGCGTGTGTCCACGGGCCCATCCTGCCGTGTCGCGGACCGTGGGTCTGGCAGACCCATGGCTGGACGGGGCAACGGCACGCGGGCCGGACGCCCGGCACGGTGGGGGCAGCCGGCCCCCGGCCGGCGGATCGCCGAGACCCACCGAAAGACCCACCGAAAGAACAAGGAGCCCTCATGAGCGACAAAGAACAGCCGGACCGGCACGGCCGGCGCCGTCCGCGGCGCCCTGGACCCGGTGCCGCCGAGTCCCGCAGGCCCCGGGCGCGCTACGCACGCTGCGTCCTCGTGGGCGCGGTGGCCGCCGCCCTGTTCGCGGCGGCCCAGGCCCCGGCCGCGGCCGGGACCGGGCCGGGCTCCGCCGCGCCGCCCGACCCGGCGCCGTTCGGCCCGCAGCGCCCCTACGAGCCGGACGTCGAGGGGCCGCGGGCGCACGACGAGCTGGCGGTGTCGGTCACGCCGGACGGCGGCACGCCGCGCGGCGTGCGCGTCGCGTTCGACCGCACCAGCGTCACCGAGCCGGCCGGGCCGCCGCCCGCGGCGCGGCGTTTCGTGTTCCTCTTCGACGACGCGCTGCGCTTCCGGCCGCAGGACTTCCCCACCTGTGACCGGCGCGTCGTCGAGGAGCGGGGGGTCGCCGCGTGCCCGGCGGGCTCCGTGATCGGCGGCGGCACCGGGCACCTGCACGAGGCGGACCCGGTGGAGGTCGTCGTCCTCAACGCGCACCACGACCACGGCCTGCGCGGCGCCCTGGTCGTGATCCCGGAGATCGGCTCGCTGCTGGAACTGACCTGGGAGCCGGTGACCCGCCACTACCGGGAGCTGGGCTACGGCTGGGCGCTGGACGAGATCCTGCCGCCGAGCGACGTCCCGCCGCAGGAGCGGATCGGCACGGTGCGGTTCGAGATCGACTTCGGGGCCACCCGCCGGGTGGCGGGCCGCACCGTCAGCTTCGCGGAGGCCACGGGGCGGCCGTCCGCGCCGCTGCGCTTCGGGCAGTGGAGCGAGTTCGTCACCGGCCAGATCGGCCTGACCGGGGCGACCGCCGGGCGCGGGGCCGCGGCGGGCTGACAACCCGGGGGGTACGCCGCCGGGGGCGGGCGCAACTTCCGAGGTATGCGGGGTGCACCCCGGCGGGGGACGTGGCGGGGCGAGCCGTGGGCCGACCGTGGAGGCGTGCAAGCGGACACCCTCGACCTCGCGCGCTGGCAGTTCGCCCTGACCGCCGGCGGGCACTTCCTGTTCGTGTCGCTGACCATCGGTCTCGCCACGATCCTCGCCGTGCTCCAGACGCGTGCGACGCTGCGCGGCGCGCGGCCCGTTCATCTGCGGATGGTCAGGTTCTGGGGGCAGCTGTACGTCATCAACTACGCCATCGGCATCGTCACCGGGCTGGTCATGGAGTTCCAGTTCGGGATGGCCTGGGCCGGGCTCGGTGAGTTCGGCGGCGACGTGTTCGGCGCCTCGCTGGCGCTTGAGACGGTGCTGGCGTTCTTCGTGGAGTCGACGTTCCTCGCGCTGTGGCTGCTCGGCTGGGACCGCTTCAACAAGTGGGTGCATCTGGGCGTGCTGTGGGTGGTCACGCTGACCGCCTACCTGTCCGCGTACTGGATTCTGGTCACCAACGGCTTCCTCAACCACCCGGCCGGTCACGCCACGACATCCGACGGCACGCTCGAACTCGCCGACCCCGGCGCGCTGATGACCAATCCGAGCACGCTGCTCGCGTTCGGGCACGTGGTGGCGGGCGCGCTGCTCACGGCGGCGCTGTTCATGGCGGGGGTCAGCGCCTATCACCTCTTCCGCCGCGCGGGTCCCGACGAGGACGGCTTCCACCGGCGGTCCCTGCGGCTCGGGGTGTACACCGCGCTGCCCGCCCTCTTCGTCACGGTCTCCTTCGGCGGCGTGCAGCAGGGGCGCCTCGGGGAGTGGCAGCCGATGAAGCTCGCCGTACTGGAGAACGACACCGCGGAGATCGCGCGTCTCCAGGCCGAGTTGGCGGAACGGTTCGGGCCCGGCGACTACGTGCCGCCGGAGGCGCTGACGCGGGGCGCCGGGATGCTGATGATGACGGTGTTCGCACTGATCATGTTCCCCCTGCTGGTGAGCGTGGTGCTGGCGGCGTTCCGCCGGGCCGTCCATGGCTTCCGGGCCTGGCACGTGCTGCTGATGGCGCTGGTGCCGCTGCCGTACGTGGCGATGATCGCGGGCTGGGTCTTCCGCGAAGCCGGCCGCCAGCCGTGGGTGATCTACGGGCTGCTGCGCACCGAGGACGCGGTGTCGGACGTGCCGACGGCGCAGATGTGGGTGTCCTTCGGGGTGTTCGTGCCGCTGTTCGCGCTGCTCGTCGTCGTCAACTGGTGGCTGCTGCTGCGCTGGGCGCGCCGCGGTCCGCAAGCGCAGGCGCCGGGCGCCGAGGACCGTATCGCGCTCGCCGGGCCGGAGCGGAGGGAGCCGTCGTGGAGTTGACCGCCGCGCTGCTGCTCGGCCTGTTCTTCGCGGGGTACTTCCTGCTCGGCGGGGCGGACATCGGCCTGGGCATGCTGCTGCCCTACCTGGGCCGCGACCGGGCCGAACGGGATCTGGTCGCCGCCGGTTTCTGGCCGATGTTCCTGGCCAACGAGGTGTGGCTGGTCGCCGCCGCCGGGGTGTTCATCGGCTGTTTCCCGCATCTGGAGGGCGAGTTGTTCAGCGGGCTGCTGCTGGTGCTCGTGCCGGTGATCGCGGGCTGGATGATCCGTGACGCCGGCATCTGGTGGCGCAGGCAGGTGCCGTCGGCCGGTGACGCGCTGATCTTCGTGGGCAGTTGGCTGCTCGCGCTCGGCTGGGGCTGGGCCGTGGCCTCGCTGCTCTCGGAGCACCACGACGCGCCGGCGCCGTTCGCGGTGGGCGCGCCGACCGCGGCGGCGGTGGCCCTTTTGTTCATGACCCACGGGATGGGGTACGCGGCCCTGCGGCTGACCGGGCGGCCGTTCCAGCGGGCCCGGATGATGGCCGGGCACCGGGCGGGCGGCAACTCGTTCGCCCTCACCTCGGTCGTGATGGCCGCGATGCCGGTGCTCGCGGGGGCCGGGCTGCCGCTGACCGAGCACGCGGCGGGCGAGGAGTCGCTGCGGCTGCTCGTGCCGGTGCTGATCGCGGTCCTGCCGTTGCTGATCGCCGCGCAGGCGTGGCTGTGGCGCACGTTCGGGGGGAGGGCCGAGCCGACGGACCGTGCCTACTTCTGAACGCGCCCGCCGCGCGGGGGCGTCCGCGTCCACCCAGTCCTTCGAGCGTTCCGAGCGTTCCGAACGTTCCGAGCTTGTCGAGTTTCGCGTTTCCGACGGGAGAGAAAGATCATGACCGCCACTCAATCACCGGGCAAGGCCAGCGTGTTCGCACGCGTGGCCGGTTTCGCGCACCGGCGCCGATGGCTCGCACTCGGCCTCTGGCTGGCCGTTCTCATCGGGGTCTGGGGCGTCGCCTCGGCCACCGGGAGCGACTACCGGGAGGACTACTCGCTGCCGGGCACCGAGTCCCAGGAGGCCGGTGACCTGCTGGCGGAGCACGGGTCGGGACAGGCGGGCGACACGCTGGACATCGTGCTCCAGCACGACGCGGGGCTCGCCGACCCGGTGATCGAGCAGCGCGTCGGGGAGATGCTGGCCGGGGTGGCGGAGCTGCCGCGCGTCACCCAGGTGCGCAGCCCGTACGACGATGCCTCCGCCATCTCGCCCGAGGGCACCATCGGTTACGCGACGGTGGTGCTCGACACCCCGTCCGAGCAGATGCCGGTGCCCGATACGGAACGGATCTTCGAGGCCGCGCAGGAGGCCGAGGGCGACGGGCTGCGGGTCGAACTGGGCGGCGACGCGGCCAGGGCCCTGGCCGAGGGCGAGGGCGGCGCGGCCGAGGGCGCGGGCATCATGGCCGCGCTGGTCATCCTGGTCTTCATGTTCGGCACGGTCATCGCGGCCGGACTGCCGGTCATCACCGCGCTGTTCGCGGTGGGCTCGACGATGGGCCTGATCGTCGTGGTCTCGCACGCGTTCACCATCGCCGACTACACGCCGTACGTGATGATGCTCGTCGGCCTCGGCGTGGGCATCGACTACGCGCTGCTGAGCTTCGCCCGCTACCGCCAGGAACTCGTGGACGGGGCACGGCCGGAGGAGGCCACGACGCGGGCGATGGACGCGGCCGGGCGGACGGTGTTCTTCGCCGGCTGCACCGTCATCCTCGCGCTGCTCGGCCTGGTCGTGCTCGGCCTCGGTTCGCTCCAGGGCCTGGCGCTCTCCGTGGCGCTGACGGTGCTGGTGACGATGCTCGCCTCGCTGACGCTGCTGCCCGCGCTGCTCGGGGTGTTCGGCGAGCGGTTCGCGCGCCAGTTCACCGCGCGGGCCGAGAAGCGGGCGGCGAAGGGCAAGGCGCCGGCGGGCACGTCCTGGCGGCGGCTGGCCGGGGGCGTGCAGCGGCATCCGGTGATCGCGCTCGTGCTTGCGGTGGGCGCGATCGTCGCGCTGGCCCTGCCCGCGATGAACCTGCGCCTCGGTTTCAACGACGCGGGCAACGACGCGCCGGACTCGACCAGCAGGCAGGCGTACGACCTGCTGTCGACGGGTTTCGGACCCGGGTTCAACGGTCCGCTGATCATCGTGGCCGAGGGTGGCGACGGGGGCGCGGCGGCCGCGGCGCAGGCGGCGGCCGACGAACTGGGCGGCACGGCGGGCATCCAGGCGGTGACCCCGCCCGTGCCGACCGAGGACGGCGCGATCGCCACCCTGTTCGTGTTCCCCGAGTCCGCTCCGCAGGACGAGGCGACGTCAGAGCTGGTGTCCGAGCTGCGGGACACGGTGCTGCCCGCGGTGTCCCAGGGCTCGGGCGCCGACTACATGGTCACCGGGGCGACCGCGGCCACCGAGGACTACTCGCTCAAGGTCGCCGAGCGGATGCCGCTGTTCATCGCGATCGTGGTGGGCCTCTCCCTGATCCTGCTGATGGTCGTGTTCCGTTCCGTACTGATCCCGCTCAAGGCCGCGGTGCTGAACCTGCTGAGCATCGGCGCGGCCCTCGGCGCGATGACGCTGGTCTTCCAGGAGGGCATGTTCGGCGTCGAGGGCGGCCCGATCGAGGCGTATCTGCCGGTCATGGTGTTCGCGGTCGTCTTCGGTCTCTCGATGGACTACGAGATCTTCCTGGTCTCCCGCATCCACGAGGAGTGGGAACGCACCAAGGACCCGGAGCACGCCGTCCGCGAAGGGCTGGCGCACACCGGGTCCGTGATCACCGCCGCCGGGGCCATCATGATCGTCGTGTTCGGGGCGTTCATGCTGAGCCCGGAACGGATGCTTCAGCAGATGGGCTTCGGCATGGCGGTGGCGATCTTCGTCGACGCCGTGATCATCCGGTGCCTGATCGTCCCCGCCGCCATGCAACTCCTCGGCCGGCGCGCCTGGTGGCTGCCGGCACCGCTGGCGCGGATTTTGCCGAAGGTGGAGCTGGAGCGGCACTGAACGCGGCGTAGACCGTTTCCACCGCCCTGGGGCTCGGCACCCGGCCGAGCCCCAGGGTGCGCGCGGCTTTCCTCAGCGCCGTGCTGACCATCTCGCCCGCGGTGGCGAGCGCCATGTCCCGCTGCTCCGGGGGCGCGGCGGCCACCCGTTGGGCCTGCCTGATCACGTCAGTGAAGACCGACTGGACGCGCTTGTACGCCAGATAGCGCGGCAGGTCGCGGGTCAGGCCGGCCGCCGCCCCCGGCAGCCGTTCGTCCACGGCCCGCGCCCACTGGGTCAGCAGTGCGTGCTCCTGCGAGGGGGGGTAGCGCATGAGGTGCAGGTGCGTGGCGACGTCGTAGAGCGGATCGCCTATGAGTGCGAGCTCCCAGTCGATCGTCCACAGCATGCCGTCGGCCTCGGCGACGATGAGGTTGTCGCGGTGCAGGTCGCCGTGCAGCAGGCAGAACGGCCGGTCGGTCAGCAGTGCGGCGTCCCGCGCCAGCGGCCCGGTGGGCGAGAGCACCACCGGGTCGACGCGCAGCGCCGCGAACAGCCCGTGCAGGGCGGTCCTGTGTACGGCGAAGACGCGCCGCCGGGTGAACCGCACCAGGCCGCGCATGAAGTCCCGGCTGGTGCGCGGGCGGAGCGCGGCCGGGCAGCTGTGCACCCGGGCCAGAGCGGCGGGGGAGACGCGGGCCAGGCGGCCGAACAGGCCGCTCAGCTGGGCCAGTTCCCCGGGTACCAGGGCGGCGCCCGGGGGGCGGATGGCGGACAGGGGCTCACCCTCGATGAAGCCGTGCACGCGCCGTTCATCCGGGCCGAGCCGGTAGACCGGGGCGATGCGCCGTACGCCGAGTGCGGCCAGTTCGGTGAGAACGTCCTCCTCGTGGGTGAAACAGCGAGGGTCGAAGCGGGGCACCCCGGGCCGCGGCAGTCCGGCTTTCAGCCGTCCGAGGGGCGCCAGTTCGCCCTCCGCGTGCAGGACCTGCCAGGTGCGGTGGTGACCGCGCAGGGTGGTCAGGGGCAGCGGCTGGCTCATGATGGTGGCCTTCCGGCAGCGAGTTGGTTACGAGTAGCAGAACCGTACGCCGCCGACCGCCTGTTTCCGATGGCTCAAAAGGGTGCATCTCACCCGGAGGCGGGCGCGATGAGCGCGGTGAGGACGTGCTCAAGAGAGCGCACGACGTCGCGTGCGCCCGCCGCGAGCAGTCGTTCCACGCCACTGTCGTCGAACGCGTAGCCGAGGAAGGGGACTTCGGCTGCCCGAGCCGCGGCGTAGTCCGCGACGCTGTCGCCGATCATGAGTGCGTGCCGTGGCTCCGTTCTGGTCGAGGCCAGGGCGCGGTGCAGCGAGTCGGGGTGCGGCTTGAGCCGCGTCATGTCCTGGGTGCGGCCGTGCACCCGGCCGGCGACGTAGCCGGCCAGCTCGTGCCGGTTGAGGTAGTGCTCCGCGGCCAGTGGGGAGTTGTTCGTGGCGATGGCGACCTGGCGGCCGCGCGTGGACAGGGCCGCGATGAGCGCGGCGGCGTAGGGAGTCGGGGGAGCCGTTGCGGCGGCTGAGATCTCCTCGCGCGTCAGCGCGGCTTCGAGCCGGGACACGACGCCCGGGGCCGGCCGGCGGCGCGCGATGCCGCGCAGCACCTGGTGCGGGTCGGTCGAGGCCCGTAACTCGGCCGAGAGCAGCGCCGACACCGACAGGTCCGTGGCCAGGTCGCGCAGCCGGTGCGCGATGGACTCGGCGGTGTGCACGGCGAAGAGTCGGCACACCGGCCCGTCGAAGTCGAAGAGAACACAGCGGGCATTACTGATGAGTTCCCTCATTTAACCGAGTGTGAGTGGTTGGGCCAGCGTTGACCAGAGGGACTCGAACCACTGGTGTGACTCCTCTACAAATGCGGTGTCCGAGGAGGAGCGGAAGACTTTTGAGTTGAGCCCGAGGACGTCGTAGATCTCCAACTGCTCCTGTTCGTACTCCACGACCCGCGGTACCACCTGGTAGTACGCGGTCAGCACCTCGGAGCCGTTGAGGAGGTAGACCTTCTGCACCGGTGTGATGGGCACGGCGCGGATCTCGACGCTGACCTTGGGCACCAGGCCCATTTCGGCGAGCGAGGTGAGCTGGTGGCGGACCGAGGTGGAGAAGGTGCGGGTGAGGCGCCGCAGGCGCAGCAGCGGGCGCCGGTCCGCCGGGTCGGAGATCAGCCGCGGATAGGCCAGCGGGGCGTCCGGATTGGGCAGCATCACCCGAATGGAGATGGACTCGGGAGCCAGTTCGCCCGTCGAGATGGCGATGAGCGGGGCGGCGAGGGCGGCGTTCAGCGTCTCGGTGGTGAGGCAGAACGCGTCGATGGTGATGGTGTCGGCCTGGAAGGCCAGCGCGATGCGGTCGGCGACTTCGACGCCGGCCGGGCGGGGGGCGTCCTCGGCGGGAGAGCTGACGACGGCGGGGGCGCCGCGCCCACGGGCGCTCAGGTAGCCCTCGCGCTCAAGGACGGCCAGCGCCTGCCGGACCGTGGTCCTGTTGACGCCGAACTCCTCGACGAGAGCGCGTTGGGTGGGCAGCCGGGCGTGCCGTGGCAGCTCTCCCGAACGTATGCGGTCGCGCAGCACATCGGCGACGTGGTCCGGGGAGACCAGGTCATCAGCCGGCTCCGACGTTTCGCTGTCCGGGGCGGTCTCCTGACTCACGGCTCAACACCATACAACTTTCGGCCACTTGTGGAAGGTTGATACCAGGACGTTTCCAAGGTGCCGCCAACTGGGCAAAACAAGCGTATAGTTGGTTGACAACTTAGCCAACTAGTCGGAACTTCGACGAAGTTGACGTGATGTGAGGAGGAGTCATGCTTGTTTCCACTATCGCTGTGGCTGCCTTCGGCATCGCGGTGGAGCGGGCGGTCGAGATCCAGTTCGGTCTGCCGGGCCTAATCGGCCTGCTGATCCTGCGGACGGGGGTGCGCAGGCGCAACTTCACCTGCGCCTGTGTGGGTACGGCAGTGTTGGCCACACTGCTGGTCGGCAGCCTCTGAGCGGAAAACCGGTCAGAGGATGCCGACTCGGAAGGCGTCAGATTAGATCTGAAAATCGGAAGACTTTCAGAAGATGTCGGGGCACCAGGGGCGGCGTCCCGTGCGGAACAGCAGGTCCGCACGGGACGCCGCCCTCGTCGTCTCCGCGTCCGCGAGACCCGCGGCCACCAGCCGCTCCGCGGACTCGTCCCCCAGGTAGAGCCGCGCCAGCGCCCCCGTGCTCAAGCTCAGGTCCGGCCGGCGCGTGGTCGGCACCGCCCGGCCGCCCTCCGGGGCGGCGGTCAGCAGGTAACGGCCCTCCGCCAGACCCATCGGGTCCCGCACGTCCAGGACGAGTTCGCCCTCGGCGGCGTACGTCCGCGCGCCGAGCAGCGCGGGCACGTCGAGCGGGCGCAGCCACAGGAAGTCCCCCTGCTCGGTCACTTCGGCCGCCCGCGGATTGGGCAGGATCAGCGGCAGCACGGAATCCGGCGCGGCGCGACCGGAAACGACCGAGCTCACCCGGTCCATGGACAGCAGGAAGCGCCACAGCCCCGCCTCGGCCGCCGGGCCGGTGGCCAGCAGCGACCGGACCGTTGCGGTGCCGACCGGCATCCCCGCCTCCCACCGGTCCTCGATGGTGAAGGTTGCCAGCCCCTGCGGCACCCCCGCCGCGTCCCGGTACAGCACGTGGAACGGCTCCACCCACGCCGGGGGCCAGATGTGCAGATCACCGGTGTACACCCGCCAGAACTGCGCCCTGCGGTCGATCGCGCCCGGCTGGCCGAGCCGGAACCGCTCATGCAGTTCGGGACCGGTCTTGCGCACCTCGGCGCCGTCCGCGAACGAAAGAGTCCCCTCGCTCTCCGGCAGCGACCACCGCGGATCGAGGCCCGTCCGGTGCCCGTTCACCCGCCACGAGGTGAACGTGGTCGCGGGCCCGAAACCGAAGCGGCCGTAGATCAGGTACTCGGCGGCTATGAGCGTCGCGGCCACGTCCCCCCGCTCCTTCGCCTCGGCCAGGTCATCCGCCATCAGCCGGCTCAGCAGCCCCCGCCTGCGGTGCGTCGCCGTGACCGTCACCCCGGTGATCGCGTCGGCGAGGACGGTACGGCCGCCGGGCACCGTGAGCTGCTGGTCGAAACTGCGGAACGTGGCCACGCAGCGGTCACCGTCGAAGGTGCCGCGGGTACGGCCGGGACCGAGATGAGCGCGGCGCCGTTCGATACTGGCCGGGTCGGCGTCGGGGGGAGTCAGGAAACCGGTGGACACGGCGCGGACCCAGGCGGTGCCGTCCGCGGGATCATCCGTGACGAGTCGGGTGTGCAGAGCCATGCGGCGAGGCTATGCGCCGGATGTCCGCCCCGGCCAGGCATTTCCCGCGGGGCTCAGACGGTCGCCCGCACCTCGCCCACCGGCCGGCCGCCGCCCGTCACCGGTTCGGGCGGCACCGCGGAGGCGTCGACGCCGAGCGTCGTGAGCAGCGCGGCCAGCACCGGCCCGAGCGCCCTGGCCGCACCGTCCTCGATCTTGAACGCCAGCGCCCGGCCGTCCGGCAGCGCCACCGCCTGCACCCCCTCGGCGCCCCCCTTCGCCAGCAGCCCCGGCACCGCCGCCATCAGCAGCGTGTCCGGCCGTCCCGTCCCCGCCACGTACCACGGGTGCGCGCGCATCGCGTCCGCCACCCGCCGTTCCGGGCTGTCCGGTGCGGCCAGCACGCAGCCGCGGAACGCCCGCGCCAGGCCGGTCAGCGAGAAGGCGAACAGCGGCGCGCCGCAGCCGTCCACCCCGACGTGCGCCACCGTCTCGCCCGTCGCCGCCTCGATCGTCTCCCGCGCCAGCAGCTGCAAGGGGTGGTCCGGGTCCGTGTACGTCTCCACCGGCCAGCCGTTCGCGGCACTCGCGGCCAGCATCGCGGCGTGCTTGCCCGAGCAGTTCATGGCGGACCGCGAGGGCTCCCCGCCGCCCAGGGGCCGGTCCGGCGGGCAGCGCAGCGCCTCCTCGCCGAGCCCCGCCTCCGCGAGCAGCCGCGCCGCGAGCCGACGGTGGGCGTCCTCGCCCGCGTGGCTCGCCGCCGCGAGCGCCAGCCGCTCCCCGGCGAGGCCGAGCCCGGACCGCAGCACGGCCGCGGCCTGCAGCGGTTTGTTGCTCGAACGGGGGAAGACGGGCCCGGTCACGTCGCCGAGCGCCCGTTCCACCGAGCCGTCCGCCGCGAGCACCACCAGAGCGCCGCGGTGCCTGCCCTCGACGAAGCCCGACCTGACGACCTCCGCGAGCACCGGAGCCACCGGCGGTATCGAGGACATGCGCACCCCTCTTGCTGTGAAAACTCCTAGGCCAGCAGGTCGTCCACCTGCGCCTCCCCCTCACGGTACCGGCGCGCGATCTCGGCGCCGCACCCGTCGGCCGTCCGGTGCAGGTCCTGGCGCCGCCGCGAGACCTGGGCCTCCCAGCGGGCCAGGCGGCCCAGCGCGTCGCGCAGCACCTCGTCGTCGAGCGAGGTCAGGTCGGACAGGGCGACCTCGCCCAGCATCTCCTCGGCGAGCAGCCGGTACTCCTCGCTCGCCGGCGTGCCCAGCGTCACGTGCCGGGCGGAGGAACGCTGCCGCGACGGCCCGTCGGCCAGGATGCGCGGCAGCTGGTCGAGCAGCGCCGGCTCCTGCGCCACGCGCCGGCGCCGCTCCGCCTCCAGAATGTCGATCCGCCCCTGCAACAGCCGCCGCACAAAGCTCAGATCGGCCTCTTCGAGCTGCGCGGTGCGGCGCAGCTCCCGCAGCTCCCGCAGGCTCAGCCGACGCAGCTCGGGCTGCGTGGCGTCCCGCAGGGCACTGCGCGTGCCGGGACCCGGTGTGATCATGCGGTATTAGTCCCCTCGTCCCTGTTTCGGCGTGGTAGCGCGGTACGTACCCCGTGGCACGCATCGTGTCACTGTGTACCCAGCGGGCGCAGCGATGTGGCACCCATCCGGTTGGCGTTCGGTCCGAGAGGAACGTTCCGGCATGATGGCGGTCATGCGAGCAGTGGTGCAGCGCGTGGACGGCGCGGCCGTCGTGGTGGACGGCGAGACTGTCGGTGAGATCGTGGGCCAGGGCCTGTGTGTGCTGGTGGGCGCCACGCACACGGACACCGAGGAAACGGCGGCCAGGCTGGCGCGCAAGCTGTGGACCCTGCGGGTCCTCGACGGCGAGAAGTCCTGCTCCGACGTCGGCGCCCCGCTGCTCGTCGTCTCCCAGTTCACTCTCTACGGTGACGCCGCCAAGGGGCGGCGCCCCACCTGGAGCGCCGCGGCCCCCGGCGCGCAGGCCGAGCCACTGGTCGCATCGGTGTGCGCGCACCTGCGCGCGCTGGGGGCGCGCGTGGAAACGGGCAGCTTCGGCGCGAAGATGCGGGTCTCGCTGACGAACGACGGTCCGTTCACCGTGCTGCTCGACGTATGACGGCCGCCACACGCCCGGCGGCCTAGGCGTCGACGACCGTCTCCTGTGCGGCCGGGGTGTCCCCGGCGAGCAGCTCCGCGTCGGCCGGCACGTTCCGCTTGATCACGGCGAGCGCGATCGGGCCCAGCTCGTGGTGCCGCGCCGAGGTGGTGACGACGCCGAGCGCCCGGCCCTCGGCGCCGTCCGCGGCCAGCCGCACCGGGGCGCCGTGCTCCGGCAGCCGCACCTCGCTGCCGTCCAGGTGCAGGAACACCAGGCGGCGCGGCGGCCGGCCCAGATTCTGCACGCGGGCGACCGTCTCCTGGCCCCGGTAGCAGCCCTTGTGCAGGTGCACTGCCGTCTCCAGCCAGCCCAGCTCGTGCGGGATGGTGCGGTGGTCGGTCTCGCGGCCGAGCCGTGGCCGGTGCCCCTCCACCCGCAGCGCCTCGAACGCGAGCACGCCCGCGGCGGGCCCGTGCGCGGCGGCGAACGCGGGCAGCTCGGCGCGCGGCAGGAACACGTCCCGCCCGTACGCGGTCTGCCGCACCACCGCACCGGCCGGATCGGCCGCGATCGACCCCGCGGGCAGGTGCACCACCGCGAACTCCCCGGTCCGTTCCGCGACCTCCACCCGGTAGAAGAACTTCATGCTCTCCAGGTACGCGATCAGCGGCCCGGCCGTGCCCGGCTCGGTGTGCAGCCACGTCGTGCCGCCGTCGTCCACGAGGTACAGCGCGTGCTCGATGTGCCCCTTCGCGGACAGGATCAGCGCCTCCGTCGCGTGCCCGGGGGCCAGCTCGGCGACGGCCTGCGTCAGCAGCAGATGGAGCCAGCTCAGCCGGTCGGCGCCGGAGACGGTGACCACGTCCCGGTGCGACAGGTCGACGAATCCCTCGCCCGCGGCCAGCGCACGCTGCTCCCGGAAGAGATCCCCGTAGTGTGCGGCGACCCCCGCGTCCGGCTCGTCGGCGGCGACCGCACCGGGCAGGGACAGCAGGGGACTGGAGTAGGACGGCATGTCTCCAGCCTACGGCGTGGCCGGCCCGGGCCCCGCGGCCCTGCGCGCCGAACAGTCGCCGCAGCGGCCGAAGATCGCGAAGTGCCGCAGGTCGGTCTCGAAGCCGAAGCTCTGCCGCAGCCGCTCCGCGAACGGCTCGGCCACCTCCAGATCCGTCTCCAGCACCTGCTCGCAGTCCCGGCACATCAGGTGCAGGTGGTCGTGCCGCTCGGCCAGGTGGTATGTCGGCGCCCCGTGCCCCAGGTGGGCGTGCGAGACCAGACCCAGCTCCTCGAGCAGCTCGAGCGTGCGGTACACGGTCGAGATGTTGACCCCGCCCGCGGTGCGGCGCACCTCGGTGAGGATGTCCTCCGGTGTGGAGTGCTCCAGCTTCTCGACAGCCTCCAGGACCAGCTGCCGCTGCGGGGTCAGCCGGTAGCCGCGGTTGCGCAGATCGGTCTGCCAGTCGGTGCTCACCACGTTGCCCAGTGTAGAAGGAGAAAAAGCACACGGACCCCGCCCGAGGGGACGGGACGGGGTCCGTGCGAGGAGGCGTGTCCCATCCTGCGGGACCCGGCGTCAAACCGCCGTAAGTGCCTCGGTCGGCGAGAGCCGCGCCGCGCGCAGCGCCGGATAGAAGCCCGCCACCGCTCCGATCGCCAGCGTGGCCGCGAGTCCGCCGCCGGTCGCCCAGGCGGGAACGAGCGCGGGCCAGCCGCGCAGCGCCGCGTAGCCGCCGGTGACGGCGATGCCCGCCACCACGCCGCCGGCGCCGCCCAGCGCGGACAGCAGCAGCGACTCGACGAGGAACTGGCCGCGGATCTGCCCGCGCGTCGCGCCGAGGGAACGCCGCAGCCCGATCTCGGAACGCCGTTCCAGCACCGAGATCACCATGGTGTTCGCCACCCCGACCCCGCCGGCGAGCAGCGCGACCGACCCCAGGCCGAGCAGCAGCCCGCCGAGCGCGTCGTCGGCCGCCTCCTGCGCGGCGAGCGCGTCCGAGGGGCGGGACACCTCCACCTCGTTCGGCGCGGCCGGGTTGGCCGTCGCCGCGAGCACCGCCTGCACGTCCGGAACGGCACCCTCCGCGGCGCGGGCGTACACGGTGGTCGCGTGCCCGTCGAAGCCCAGCTCCCGCTCGGCGAACTCCCAGCCGACCAGCGCCGCCGCGTCCAGCTCGGGCGTGAGCGGCGCCGGGTGCAGGATGCCGGTCACCGTGCACCACCGGCCGCCGAGCCACACCTGCACCGCGGGCCCCACCCGGTGCACCCCCAGGCGCCGCGCGGCGTCCGCGCCGAGCACCACCGCCGGGTGCGCGCCGGTCGCCTCGTTCAGCCAGTCGCCCTCGGCGACCTCGGCGCCGACCGTGTCCGGCAGCCCGGGACCCGCCGCCCACACCCCGAGCCCGCCGGTCTCCCCGGCCGGAACGCGGTCGTTGCGGTAGACGTCGGCCTCGACGCGGCCCGTCGCACCGGCGGCCTCGACCGGCGGGATGCGGGCGATCATCGCGAGCGCCTCGTCCGGCAGGTGTGCCTGGCCGCCGCCGAACGCCTGGCCGGGCGCGGCCGTCAGCAGATTGGTGCCGAGGGCGTCGAGCCGCCGGTCGAGATCGGCCCGCCCGGAGGAGGAGATGCCCACCACGGAGATCATCGCCGCGATGCCGAGCGCGATGCCGAGCGCCGAGAGGACCACCCGCATCGGCCGGGCCCGCAGCCCCGCCCCGCCCGTGCGCAGCACGTCGGCGGGCCGCAGCCGCGCCGCCACCGGCGCGTCCGTCCGGCCGCGGCGGCTCACCGCACGCCCCCGGAGGCCGCGGGCCGCGCCGTGGTGTCGTCGACGATCCGGCCGTCCCGCAACGCGATCCGCCGCGGCAGCGCGCCGGCGAGTTCGCGGTCGTGCGTGATGACCACGACCGCGGTGCCGGCCGCGTTCAGCTCGCGCAGCAGCGAAAGCACCGCCGCGCCCGACGCCGAGTCCAGCGCGCCGGTCGGCTCGTCCGCCAGCAGCAGCGGCGGGTCGCCGAGCACCGCGCGCGCGATGGCGCACCGCTGCTTCTCGCCGCCGGACAGCTCGTGCGGCCGGTGCCGCAGCCGGTGGCCGAGGCCGACGCGGCGCAGCGCCTCCTCCGCGAGCGCGCGGCGCCGCCCGCGGGGCGCTCCGCCGTACAGCAGCCCGTCCGCGACGCTGTCGAGCACGGGCACCCCGGGGGCGAGGTGGAACTGCTGGAACACGAACCCGATCGCCCGGGCGCGCAGCGCCGACAGCTGCCGGTCGGACAGCGCGTCGATGCGGTGCCCGTCGACGCGCACCGTGCCGGACGTCGGCCGGTCCAGCGTGCCCATCACGTTCAGCAGCGTCGACTTGCCCGAGCCCGACGGGCCGACGACGGCGAGGAGTTCGCCGCGTTCGACCGTCAGCGTGGCGCCGTGCAACGCCGTCACCGCGCCGTAGCCGCGGGCCGCTCCGCGCAGCTCGACCACGGGCGGCAGGGAGCCCTCCGCGGTCATCCGGGCACCCCCACGACCGTTCCCTCGGCGATGCCTTCGCCCTCGACCTCCACCAGACCCCGCGCGAACAGGCCGGTCGTGACGCGCACATAGCTGCTGGTGCCGCCGGACACCACCTCCAGGCCGTAGCCGCCCTCGCGCAGCGCGACCAGGGCGCCCACCGGCACCGCGAGCACGTCCGCGCGCCGCTCGGCGGTCAGCAGGACGGTGACGGGCGCGGCCTGGTAGGTGCCGAGCGCCTCCTGGTCGGCCACGGTGAGGACCAGCGGGATCGTGACGGCCGGTTCGCCCTCGGGCTCGGCGGCCTCCGCGGTGGCCGCACCGATCTCCGCGACCACGGCCTCGACCGCGGTGCCGTCGGGCAGTTCGACGCCGGCCGCGGCGCCCTCGCTCACCAGGTCTTCGAGACCGGCGTCGAGGTCGACGCCGATGCGCCGCTCGGTGCCGGTCACGTCCAGGACGGGCCCGCCCGCGGGCGCGCCCGGCGCGGCGTGCAGCTGCTGCACCCGGGCGGTGCCCGCGGCCACCGCCACGTCGGCGGGCCCCACGGTGCCCGTCTCCTCGGCGCCGAGGTCGCGCTGCCACCGCGTCACCGCCTCGGCCGTCGCGTCCGAGTACTCGGTGTCGACGGTGAATCCGGTGTAGCCGAGCTTCGCGAGGTTGTGCTCGACGAGCTGCACGTCCTCGCCCGCGGCCCCCGGTTCCAGCGTGCGGTGGAGCGGCGCCGCGCCGTGGAACAGCGGCACGGGAACGGCGTTGACGGCGTACAGCGGCTCGCCGCGGCCCACCGTGTCGCCCGGCTCGGGCAGCCAGGTCACGATGCCCGAGCCGTTCTGCGCCTGAACGGTGAGCGGGTCGCCGTGGCCGAGGAACCCGGTGACCTCCTCGGTCCTGGTCAGCGTCTCGGTCGTCACTTCCGCGGTGGCGGGCGGCCCGTCCGGCCCGGCGTCCGCCGCGCCGGCGCCGTCCGCGCCTCCGAAGCCCGCGGCGGCCACCCCCGCGGCTCCGGCCGCGGCCACCGCGCCCAGCGTGATCAGGGCGGTGCGGAGTTTCATCGCTCAGCCCCTCCCCATGCCGTCCAGGTGCTCCTGGCAGGCTTCGAGCGCCGCGTCGTAGCCGGGGGCGGCCGGGTCGACGGCGCCGGGCTCCAGGCCCGCGGCCGGGTCGGGATCGGGCACGTCGATGCCGTTCTCCCGCATGCACGCGGCGAACTCCCGCATGGCGTCGAGCTGTTCGGCGCCGGGCTCGGGCTGCTCCGCGTACTGTTCCGGCGCCAGGTCGCGGCAGGCTTCGAACGCGGTCATCAGCGCGTCGCGGCCCTCGCCCTCCCCGGCGGCGTCCGTCAGGTCCAGCTCCCCGGTCGCGGGGTCGGGGTCGGGCACCTCGAGGCCGTTCTCCCGCAGGCACTCGGCGAACTTCCGGCCCTGCTCGGCCGGGTCCGCGTCGCCCGCGGCGGCGTCCGGCGACGCGCCGCCGTCCACGGCGGCGACCTGGCCGCCGTCGCCGCCGTCGCCCCCGCCGCAGGCGGTGAGCAGGGCGGCGCCGAGTGCCGCGGCGGTCAGGGCGCGCCGGGCGCGGGTCAGGGGTTTCCTGTTCGGTTTCATGGCGAGGATGCTGTACGCCGCGGGTGGGCGGCCCCTGCGCGCCGGCTGGGAGAACGCTGGGAACGCGGAGCGGGGCCGGAACGCCCGCGGACGAGGCACAGGCGAGGGAAGGAAAAGGCGATGGATCTGGGACTGGCCGACCGCGTGTACGTGGTGACCGGCGGCAGCAAAGGCCTGGGGTACGCGACGGCCGCCGCGCTGGTGGCGGACGGCGCCCGGGTGGTGGTGTCCTCCCGCGACCCGGCGCACGTCACGGCCGCCGTCGAACGCCTCGGCGGCGCGGGGCGCGCCGTCGGCCTGGCCGCCGACCTGGCCGACCCGGCGGCCCCCGGGCGGCTGGTGGAGGCGGCGGTGAACGGGTTCGGGCGGCTCGACGGCGCGCTGATCTCGGTGGGCGGTCCGCCGCCCGGCACCGCGGGCGCGGCCACCGACGAGCAGTGGCGGGCGGCGTTCGAGTCGGTGTTCCTCGGCGCGGTGCGGGCCGCGCGCACGGTCGTCGGCCACCTCGGCGAGGGCGGCGCGGTCGGCCTGGTCCTGTCGACCTCGGCGCGGTCGCCGATCCCCGGCCTCGGCATCTCCAACGGCCTGCGCCCCGGCCTCGCCATGGCCGCCAAGGACCTGGCGGACGAGCACGGGCCGCGCGGCGTGCGGGTGTTCGGGCTGCTGCCGGGCCGGATCTCGACCGACAGGATGCGGGATCTCGACGCGGCGGCCGACGAGGACGCCCGCGCCCGCACCCGTTCGTCGATCCCGCTGAACCGTTACGGCGAGCCCGAGGAGTTCGGCCGCGTCGCCGCGTTCCTGCTGTCCCCGGCCGCGGGCTACGTCACCGGGGCGGTGGTCCCCGTCGACGGCGGCGCGCTGCGGACGGTGTGAGGCGCGCCCGCCCCGTCCTGGCCGGCCAGGGGCAGGGTCAGGCGGAACGTCGTGCCCTCCCCGACGGCGGTCTCGACGTCGACCCGCCCGCCGTGGGCCTGCGCGAGCGCCGCGGCGATGGGCAGTCCGAGGCCCGCGCCGCCGTCCGCGCCGGCGCCCGCGCGCACCCGGTACAGGCGGTCGAAGATCCGCGGCACGTGCTCCGGCGGAATGCCGGGCCCCGTGTCGGCGACCTCCACCACCGCCGCGTCCCCGGCCCGGCCGACCCGCAGGGTGACCGCGGCGCCGGGCGGGGTGTGCCGCAGCGCGTTCGTCAGCAGATTGCCGACGATCTGCCGCAGGCGCAGCGCATCGCCGCACACCGTGACCGGCTCCGGCCGGTCCCCGCCCAAGCCGTGACCGGTCAGTGAGATCGCCCGTTCCGGAGCCTGGACGCGCGCCGCGCCGGCCAGGTCCGCGGCGAGGGCGAGCAGGTCGACGGGGGCGCGACCGAGCCGCGGCTGCTCGTCCAGCCTGGCCAGCAGCAGCAGATCCGCCACCAGCACGCCCATCCGCGTCGCCTCCGCCTCGATCCTGGCCAGCGCCTGGCCCGCGTCCCCGCCCCTGCGGGCCAGTTCGGCGAAGCCGCGGATCGACGTCAGGGGGGTGCGCAGTTCGTGCGAGGCGTCGGAGAGGAAGCGGCGCAGCCGCTGCTCCGACGCCCGGCGGGCGGTGATCTCGGACTCGACGCGGTCGAGCATCGCGTTCATGGCCAGTCCTAGCCGTCCGGGCTCGGTCCCCGGGTGCGCCCCGCGGACCCGCCGGGCCAGGTCGCCGCCGGTGATCCGGCCGGCCGTCGCCTCGATCCTGGTCAGCGGGCGCAGTCCGAGCCTGATCACCCAGGCCGCGGCGGCGGCGAGCAGCAGCAGCACCACGCCGAGGACGGCCGCGTCGATGAGCAGCAGCCGGTCGACGGTCGCGTCGACCTGCGCCAGCGAGAACGCGGTGACCACCAGCGCGCCGTCCTCCGCGGTCCTGGCGTCGACCCGCCAGGAGGCGCCGCCCCCGTGGCCCGGCACGGTGAACGGCCCGCCCGCCCGCGCCCGCAGCTCCCCGGCGGGCGGCAGCCGCGGCCCCCCGGGCGCCTCCGCGGCCGGCACGGCGGCCAGCAGGGCGCCGTCCCCGCCGAACACGTAGATCCGGCTGCCGCCGCCGAACCGGTCGCCCAGCAGTTCGCGGCTCTCCCGGTCGGCGTTCGCCAGGGACGCGAGCCGGCCGGCGGTCACGCCGTCCGCCGGGTCCCCGGCCGCCGCGAACTGCTCGTCCACCCGGTCCGTCAGGTAGGTCCGCAGCAGCACGATGCCCGCCGCGTTCGCGGCCAGCAGCGCCAGCGCGCTGAGCGCCGCGGTGATCAGCACGAGGCGGGTGCGCAGCGTCACGGCGTGCCGCGCAGCACGTAGCCGACGCCGCGCACGGTGTGGATCAGCGGCGGGCGGTCGGCGTCGATCTTCTTCCGCAGGTAGTACACGTAGCTCTCCACGATCCTGGCGTCGCCGCCGAAGCCGTAGGACCACACCCGGTCCAGGATCTGCTCCTTGCTGAGCACCCGGCCCGCGTTCCTGAGCAGGTAGCCCAGCAGCCGGAACTCGGTCGGCGACAGGTCGACGCGCCGGCCGCCGCGGTGCACGCGGTGGGCCTCCTCGTCCAGCTCCAGGTCGGCGTAGCGCAGCACGGTGTCCGCCGCCCGCGCGGGGGCGGGTGCGCCCCGGCGCAGGATGGCGCGGACGCGCAGGACCACCTCCTCCAGGCTGAACGGCTTGGTGACGTAGTCGTCCGCGCCCGCGCTGAGCCCGGCCACGCGGTCGGTGACGTCGTCCCGCGCGGTGAGGAACAGCACCGGCACCTGGCAGGCGTCGCGGCGCAGCGTGCGGGCGACGTCGAAACCGTCCAGGTCGGGCAGCACCACGTCCAGCACGATCAGGTCCGGCTCCCGCGCGCGCACGGCGTTCAGCGCCGCCACGCCGCTGTCCGCGCAGCGCACGGTGAAACCGGTGAGGCGGAACGTCTGGGCCAGCAGGTCACGGATGTTGGGCTCGTCGTCGACGACGAGCAGGCCGGCGGCCGGTGAGGTGGTCACCGGAGGATGTCTACGCCACCAAGCTCAAAATTCCCTGAGTGGCCGCGGCCGGGCCGCCGCGGCCTCAGAAGCGGGGCGTGCGGCCGCCCTCGCGCGCGGCCTTCCGGTGCCCGAGCACGGTGGGGAAGCGGTCCAGCGCCTGGACCTCCTTCGCGGCCACCGGGTCGATGTGGCCGAGCACGCGGTAGATGGCCGTGTGGTCGCCGACCAGGTCGCGCCGGTGTATCGACTCGTGGTGCATGATCCGGTTGCGCAGCCTGCGCAGCGAGTCGAGTACGGCGTGCAGATCGTCCCTGCGCCCCGAGTAGTGCGGGAACGCCTTGTGCAGCGTCGGCACCCACAGCCGCCGGTCGTAGGCGCCGCCCCGGCCGCCCTTGCTCAGCAGCGCCACCCAGAACCCCAGGTTGAGCCCGGCGACCACGCTGTCGTGCGGAACCGGCCGCCTGCCGGGGCCGTACCCCAGCTCGTTCCTGCACTTGCGGCGTGCGGCGGTCACCAGCCGCATCGAGGCGTCGTTCAGCGGGGCCGCCATCCACCAGTCGGGCCGGCCGAACGCGGTGCTCAACTCCCGGTGCAGCGCGTTCCGCAGGGATATCTCCAGGCAGTGCAGCGGGCCGTAGAGCGCGGCGGACGCCTCCACGTTCCACCAGTAGAGCCGGACAGCCGCCTTCGCCTCGCCGCCCGTGGCCCGCAGGTAGGGCCCGAGCCGGGAGGAGGAGAAGGCGCGGGACATCCAGGCGGGCACCTGGTCGGTCATCGCTGGCTCCCGGGACAGGGGTTGGCGGCCGTGGTACGGTCGGACACGTAAGCCTCTGGTCCGCCTCTGCATGCATGCCACCCGAGGCAAGGCGTAGTGCCCCTGGCCGCCGTGACTGCGGCCAGGGGCACAGTGCTTGGGCCCCCCGCGCCCCCGAACGCGGGCCGCCGCGTGCCGCCGGGCCGTGCGCCCACGATAGCAAGTGCGTGGCGCTGCGCGCCGGTTCGTTTACCGGACGCACCACATCCCCCGGCCGCGCCGGGGCCTCGGGATCTACCGGACCCAGCGGTATCCAGCGGTATCCAGCGGTATCTAGCGGAAGAACGCGATGCCGTCGTCAGGCAGGTCCTTGATGTCCGCCACGAACTCCCGCGGGTCGACCGCCCGCTTCAGGTGCGCCGACATGTAGGGGCGCAGCGGCACCTCGGGGGTGGCCTTCTCACCGACCCACATCAGATCGCTGTTCACGTAGCCGTACAGCCGCTTGCCGCCCGTGTACGCGGGCGAAGCGCCGGTGCGGGCCACCGCGTCGGTGGCCAGGTCGATCTGCGGCTTGCCCTCGGCCAGCTCGCCGTACCAGACCTCGGCGACGCCCTGGTCGCGGATCATGACGGCCTCGATCTGGCGCTCCTTGATCCGCCAGTAGCCGTGCTCGGACTCCAGCGGGTCGAGCCGCTTGCCCTCGGCATCGAGCCGCCAGGAGCGCGAGTGGTACTCCAGGAAGTCGCGGCCGTCGTGCGAAAAGGTCGCCTCCTGGCCGAAGTTGCACGCCTCATCGCCGGGGAAGTCGGCGACCCCGGCGCCCTGCCAGGTGCCGAGGAGGAAGGCGAGCGGTACCAGCGAGGGGTGCAGGTCGGACGGAATCTCGATCATGGGTATCAGCGCTGTCCCTGGTAGAGCTTCATCACAACGAGGGCCGTGAAGGCGCCGCCGGCGACCACGACCAGTGCCACCAGGGTGATGAAGAAAGCCTCTAGCACAGATGCTCCTCGTGGTGCCGCTGGGAATGTGAAATCCGTCCGCGGCCGAGTCTAGTCCTCGGCTGCCGGGGAATCTCAGTGAGGTGGGCCGCCCGGGCCCGTCGCTTGGGCGGCCTTGACCGTTTTGTGATCACTGCGACTGAACGCGTTCGGACGTTCTTGCGTCTAAGCGCGTGGAAAGGGTGTGATCATGAGTTGTCCGAACTGTGGTGGAGCTATGCATCAGGGTCCGCGAGGCGACTGGGTCTGCGGCACCTGCGGCACGACCCGGTAGGGCCGAAGGCCCTCCGGGCTACGGTGGCGCCATGGCTCAGAAGCTGGTGATCAAGGTGACGGCAGGGGCGGACGCCCCTGAGCGGTGCTCGCAGGCGTTCACGGTGGCGGCGCTGGCCGCCGCCAGCGGCGTGGAGGTCTCGCTGTGGCTGACCGGGGAGGCGGCGTGGTTCGCCGTTCCCGGCCGGGCGGCGGAGTTCCAGCTGCCGCACGCGGCGCCGCTGCCGGACCTGATCGACGGTATCCAGGCCGGGGGGCGGATCACTCTGTGCACGCAGTGCGCCGCCCGGAGGGGGATCGAGGAGGAGGACGTGATCGACGGCGTCCGCATCGCCGGGGCACAGGTATTCCTGAGTGAGATCATGCCCGACGGCGTCCGGGCGCTCGTCTACTGAGAGCCGCCTACAACACGGAGAAACACGGCACGGACCGACGTACGCCCACGAGTTGACCGCACACCAACGGGGCAATCAGGCCGCGCCCCCCGCCAGGGGAGCGCGGCCTTCCGCATGTGTCCGGCCCGCGCGCGGCAGCGCGCGTCAGACGGCGATGCTGACCTCGGTCAGCCCGCCCTCGGCCGCCACGACCTTGCGGTCCGCCGAGGCGCCGGGGACCAGCGCCCGCAGGGTCCAGGTCCCCCCGGCCGCGTAGAAGCGGAACTGGCCGCTCGCCGAGGTCGGCACCTCCGCCGTGAACTCACCGGTGCTGTCCAGCAGGCGGACATATCCGTTCACCGGCTCGCCGTCCCTGGTCACCGAGCCCTGGATCGTGGTCCGTCCCGCGGTCGCCGTGGCGGCGTCGGGGCCGCCTGGCTTCGCTCCGCACATCGCGCGTCCTCCCTTTCCTGCGGCCTCCGGCCGCGTTACTTGGCCGGGCCGGTCTCGACCGGCACCCCGACGAGCGAGCCGTACTCGGTCCACGAACCGTCGTAGTTCTTGACGTTCGGCACGCCGAGCAGCTCGTGCAGCACGAACCAGGTGTGCGCCGAGCGCTCGCCGATCCGGCAGTAGGCGATGGTGTCCTTGGCCAGGTCCACGCCCTCGTCCTGGTACAGCTCCGTCAGCTCCTCGTCGGAACGGAAGGTGCCGTCGTCGTTGGCGGACTTCGACCAGGGGATGTTGCGCGCGGACGGGATGTGGCCGCCGACCTGCGACTGCTCCTGCGGCAGGTGGGCGGGGGCCAGCAGCTTGCCGCTGAACTCGTCGGGGGAGCGCACGTCCACCAGGTTCTGCGTGCCGATGGCCGCCACGACCTCGTCGCGGAAGGCGCGGATCGATACGTCCTGCGGCGAGGCGGTGTACTGGGTGGCGGCGCGCTCGGGCACCTCCTCGACCAGCTCGCGGGCGTCCAGCTCCCACTTCTTGCGGCCGCCGTCGAGCAGGCGCACGTCCTGGTGGCCGTACAGCTTGAAGTACCAGTAGGCGTAGGCCGCGAACCAGTTGTTGTTCCCGCCGTACAGCACGACCGTGTCGTCGACTCCGATGCCCTTGGCGGACAGCAGCGCCTCGAAGCCGGCCTGGTCCACGAAGTCGCGGCGGACCGGGTCCTGGAGCTCCCGCTTCCAGTCGATCCGCACCGCGTTCCTGATGTGGTTCTTGTCGTAGGCGGAGGTGTCCTCGTCGACCTCGACGAGGACGACCTCCGGGTCGTCGAGGTGGGCGGTGACCCAGTCGGCGTCCACGAGGACGTCACTGCGGCTCATGCGTGTTCTCCTTCGGCGATCGGGGGTACCGGGGGGCGCTGCGCCGGCGTGGCGGAAGGCGCGCGGAACGACGCCGCAGGCTCGTGGAGGCGAGGCGCGGTCGTCAGCCGTCGCGGCGACAGAGCATGGCCGCGACGCGGCACAGGTCGACCGCCCGTCGCTTCGTCAGCCCCCCGGCGGGGGTGCCCGCAGCCTGTCGCATCATGACCGCGATCGTACGGACGTGGCGGCGCTCATGTCACCGCTGTTCCGGATAATGAGACGTCTGTGTCTGTATTCCGGGATCGCCGATGGGGTCCGGCTCAGCCGATCTCGACGTTGCTGCCGGTGATCCCCAGGGACAGGCCGTCCTGCGTCGGCTCGACCTCGTCCAGCGTGAGGCCGTCCGGGAGGCCGCTGAGCGTGCGTTCCTGGTCCAGCTGCTCGCGGATCGCCGCCTGCACCTCCTCGCCGCCGGTGTCCGGAATGGCCGCATCGTCGACTTCGAGCCGGATGGTGTCGCCGTCCAGCACGATCTCGCCCGGCACCTCGCCGACGTCCAGGCTCTGCCCGAGCACGGTGGCCTGGAGCGTCAGCAGCAGCCGGCCCTCCTCCGCGTAGCCGAACTCGACGCCGAAGCCGTTGCCGCTGATCGCCAGCAGCTCCCCGTAGGCGCGCGTCAGCTCCTCGTAGTCGATCAGGCCCTCGCCCTCCGCGCGCCCGGCCACCGCACCGGAATAGCCGTCGGTCAGCTCCACGTCGTTCAGCTGCACGTCCAGCTCCTGAACGACCAGCTCCTGGTCGTCCACCTGCGCCGTGTACTCGTCGAGCCCGAGGTCGACCCGGTCCAGATTGCCGCCGACGACCTGCGTCAGGAAGGGGAAGCCCTGCACGGACACGCTCGGCTCCTCCGTCAGGCCGAGGGTGTCACGGGCCCGGGAGGCGACCTCGCCCTCGGCGATCCACAGCGCCACGCGGTCGGCAACGATGGCGAGCACGATCAGCACGCCAAAGATGATCAGACTTATTCGCAGTGCGCGCATCGGGCCGAATCCCCCTGTGGTCTCCAGAAAGTCGAGCGAGCCTAACCCGCCGGTCCGGGCGCCCGGGGGAGGGGGCGGCCGTTGCAGCAGGCCCGTTACACGCCCGGCACCTCACATCAGCGCCCGGGCCAGCGGATATACCGCGGGCGCCGCGGCCGTCAGCGGCAGCGCCACGCCGGCCGTGAAGTGCACGAAGCGCGAAGGGAAGTCGTAGCTCGCCACCCGGTGCCCGATCAGCGCGCACACCCCGCCCGCGGCGGCGAGCGCCACCGCGTCCGTGCCGAACCCGTCCACCCGGCCCGCCGCCAAGGCCCCCGTCCCCACCGCCGCGAGCAGGCCGAGCAGGAAGGAGAGGAACGCGGGACCCGGCACCGCCCGCAGCAGGACCGCCGCCGCGACCGCGGCCGCGGTCACCGCGACCGCCCGGCCCGAGACGTCCACCGCGGCCAGGTGGCCGGTGGCGGCCACGGTCAGCAGCGTGGCCGCGGACGTCGCCGTCAGCGAGTCGAGGCGCTCGTCCGCGGAACCGCGGTGCCGCAGCTGGAGCACCAGCACCAGCAGGAACCACGCCCCGAGCACCCCGGCCACCGCCTCGGGCGCCCGGTCCGCGGGAGCGGCCAGCACCGCGGCATCGGCCGTCAGGCCGCCCGCGAAGGCCAGCGCGATGCCCTGCCTGGCCGGCCACATCCCGTTCAGCCGGAACCAGCCGGCCGCCGTCACCGCCTGGAGCACCACCACCGCGGGCAGCGCCGCGGCCTGGCCGATCGGGGCGGTCGCGGCGAGCAGGGCGGCGAGCAGCGCGGTCAGCACGGCGGGTCGCGCGCCGGGCGGCACGATCGGTGACCTGGCGCGGTGCCGCGGCCCCGCCGCGAGCCGGGGGGCGCCGACCGGGGCGGTCATCGCGCCCCTCCAGCGAACGGCGGGAGCACCTCGACCGTGCCGCCCTCTGGCAGCGTCACACTCTCGTGGGGCCGCGGGCCGACCTGCGCGCCGTTCACCAGAAAGGAGCAGCGCACCAGCACCCGCGCGAAGTCGGGCCGGTCGGCGTGCCGGTCGCGGGCGTCGGCCAGCGCCGCGGCCAGCGTGCCCGCCTCGTACGCCTCCTCCGCCGTCCCGGCCGCGGCCTTTGCCGCGGCCCAGTAACGGATCGTGCCCCTCGCCATCGCGACTCCGCTCTCGTTCCGATCCTGCCGCCCCATGATGCCCCCGCGCGCTCGCGGCGCACGCCCACCCCGGCGGGAGGACGGGCATGAGCACGGGGTCGAGTGTGATAGATGCCGATGCGCCAGGTGAATTGTTTCGGCTATGCTGCTTCCGTTGGAAGGACCCGGGCACTGATGCCACCTCGGGTCCTTTTGCGCTTTCCGGGCAGAGCCGCTCGCATCGTCCCCTCGCCAGGACTGAGGAAGGAACGCCCCCGTATGAGTTCGCTGCTACTCCTGACCAACGCCCTTCAGCCGTCCTCGCAAGTGCTCCCCGCCCTGGAACTGCTGCTGCACAACGTCCGCGTCGCGCCCGCCGAGGGCCCGGCCCTCGTGGACGCGCCCAGCTCGGACGTCATCCTCGTCGACGGCAGGAAGGATCTGCCGCAGGTCCGTTCGCTGTGCCAGCTCCTGCGCTCCACGGGCCCCGGCTGCCCGCTGGTGCTCATCGTCACCGAGGGCGGTCTTGCCGCGGTCACCGCGGACTGGGGCGTCGACGACGTGGTCCTGGACACGGCGGGCCCCGCGGAGGTCGAGGCCAGGCTGCGGCTGGCCACCGGCCGCCAGCAGCTGTCCACCGACGACAGCCCCATGGAGATCCGCAACGGCGACCTGTCCGTGGACGAGGCCACGTACAGCGCGAAGCTGAAGGGCCGCGTGCTGGACCTCACGTTCAAGGAGTTCGAGCTGCTGAAGTACCTGGCGCAGCACCCCGGCCGGGTGTTCACCAGGGCGCAGCTGCTCCAGGAGGTCTGGGGTTACGACTACTTCGGCGGCACGCGCACGGTCGACGTGCACGTCAGGCGGCTGCGGGCCAAGCTCGGTCCCGAGCACGAGTCGCTGATCGGCACCGTGCGGAATGTGGGCTACCGCTTCGTCGTCCCGGAGAAGGAGAAGTCCGAGGACCAGCACGTGCGGGCGGTCACGCGCGAGGCGGAGCAGGTCGTCAAGGAAGCCGCCGCGCGCCGGAATTGACCGTCCTGGCCGTCCCGGCGGACGCGGGCCCCGTGTCCCTCGGGGCAGTTCCGCGCGTAGACTACGCGCCGTGGCCAAGGTGACGCGGGACGATGTGGCACGACTTGCGGGGACGTCCACCGCGGTCGTGAGCTATGTCATCAACAATGGCCCGCGGCCGGTGGCGCCGGCCACGCGGGAGCGGGTGCTCGCCGCGATCAAGGAGCTGGGCTACCGCCCCGACCGGGTCGCGCAGGCGATGGCCTCCCAGCGGACGGACCTGATAGGTCTCATCGTCCCGGACGCGCGGCAGCCGTTCTTCGCGGAGATGGCCCACGCCGTCGAACAGGCGGCGGCCGAGCGCGGCAAGATGGTCCTGGTCGGCAATTCCGACTATCTGGACGAGCGCGAGGTCCACTACCTGCGGGCGTTCCTCGGCATGCGCGTGTCGGGGCTCATCCTCATCAGCCAGGGGCCGAGCGAGCACGCGGCCACCGAGATCGACGCCTGGGACGCCCGGGTGGTGCTGCTGCACCGCAGGCCGGACGCGATCGACGACGTGGCGGTCGTGCTCGACGACGTGGGCGGCGCGCGGCGCCTCACCCGCCACCTGCTGGACCACGGTCACGCCTACGTGGCGTGCCTGGGCGGCGTGGACTCCACGCCCGAGTCGGGCGACCCGGTCACCGACCACGTCACCGGCTGGCGCGAGGCGATGCACGAGGCGGGGCTCTCCACCGAGGGGCGGCTGTTCAAGGCCCCGTACAACCGGTACGACGCCTACCGGGTGGCGCTCGACCTGCTGGCCGGCCCCGACCGGCCGCCGGCGCTGGTGTGCGCGACGGACGATCAGGCGATCGGCGTGCTGCGGGCGGCGCGCGAGCTGCGCATCGACGTGCCGGGCGAGCTGGCGGTGGCCGGGTTCGACGACGTGAAGGAAGCGGCGCTGACCGATCCGCCGCTGACCACGGTCGGCTCGGACCGGGAGGCGATGGCCAGGGCGGCGATCGACCTGGCGATCGGGGACCAGAGGTCCGGCAACGGCACCGCGGGCGAGAGCGGGCCCGGCGACCGGCTGCGGCAGTTCCCCGTCACCCTGAAGATCCGCGGCTCCTGCGGCTGCCCGGACAACTGACGCCGCCGGCGGGTCGCTTCGGTTGCAGGAGATTCTGAGTCTGCGCTCAGAGTCCTCTCATCTTGCCGGCGCACAGTCGCAGACATGGCAGACATGAGCGCACAGCCCACCCCGTCAGCGCCCCCCGTACCCCCCGTACCGCCCGAGCCCCCCACGCGCCACGCCGCCGCGCGCCGGGCGCGCACGCCGGTGGCCCTGCTGGCCGCCGTCGCCATCGCCGCCGCGGCGGTGGGCGGCGGCACCGCCGCCCTGCTCGACCGCCCCGCGGGAACGGAGCCGACCGCCGGGTCCGCCGCTTCGGGCACCGGCACCACCGTGTCCGTGGAGACGGATGGCACCGTGGCCTCCGTCGCCGAGGCCGTCGCCCCCAGCGTCGTGGAGATCTCCGCCGGGAGCAGCGGCGGCTCGGGCGTGATCCTCTCCGCGGACGGCACGATCCTCACCAACAACCACGTCGTCGCGGGCTCCGGCACCGCGGAGGTCACGTTCCACGACGGCAGCACCGCCACGGCCACCGTCACCGGCACCGACCCTGACTCCGATCTGGCCGTCATCGAGGTGGAGGGCGTCGACGACCTGAAGCCGGCCGTGCTCGGCGACTCCTCGGAGGTCGCCGTCGGCGACGAGGTGGTGGCCATCGGCTCCCCGGAGGGCCTGACCGGCACCGTCACCAGCGGCATCGTCTCCGCCCTCGACCGCGAGGTCACCGTCAGCAAGGAGAACGGGCCGGGTGGCGGGCCGGGCGGCCCGGGCGGGCAGCAGGTGGGCGCCGGGACCACCACCTACCGCGCCATCCAGACCGACGCGGCCCTCAACCACGGCAACTCGGGCGGCGCACTGGTCAACATGGCGGGCGAGATCATCGGCATCAACTCCGCCATGTACGGCACCTCGCAGGACGCGGGCAGTTCGGGGCTCGGCTTCGCCATCCCCGTCGACACGGTCAGGGACGTGCTCGGCAGCATGGGGACCAGCGTCTGATGCCAGACTTGCGCCATGGCTGGCAGCACCCCCGGTTCCCGCATCCTGATCGCCGACGACGAGCCCGCCGTGCGGGAGGCGCTGCGCCGCAGCCTGACGTTCGAGGGCTACCGCACCGAGACCGCGGCGGACGGGATCGAGGCGCTGGCCAAACGGGAGAGCTGGGCGCCCGACGCCATCGTCCTCGACGTGCTGATGCCGCGCATGGACGGCCTCACCGCGGCCAGGCGGCTGCGCGCCCTCGGTGACCGGGTGCCGATCCTCATGCTCACGGCCCGTGACACCGTCGGCGACCGGGTCAGCGGCCTGGACGCCGGCGCCGACGACTACCTCGTCAAGCCGTTCGAGCTGGACGAACTGCTCGCCCGGCTGCGCGCCCTGCTGCGCCGCGGCGCGTACACCGCCGGCCCCGGCGGGGACGAGCCGGGCGGCGAGGCGGCCATGACGTTCGCCGACCTGCGGATGGACCCCGTCACCCGGGAGGTGCACCGCGGGGCGCGGCGCGTGGAGCTGACCAGGACCGAGTTCACGCTGCTCGAACTCCTCCTCGCCCACCCCCGCCAGGTCCTCACCCGCGAACAGATCCTCCGCGCCGTGTGGGGCTTCGACCACGAGCCCTCCTCCAACTCCCTGGACGTCTACGTCATGTATCTGCGCCGCAAGACCGAGGCGGGCGGCGAACCGCGCCTGGTGCACACCGTCCGCGGTGTCGGCTACGTGCTGCGCGAGCCGGGCGCGCGCGAACGGCGTGCGTAGCCGGTACGCGCGGCTGCCGCTGCGCTCCAGACTCGCCCTGCTGACCGCTGTCGCCGTCGCCCTCGCCGTGGCCGTGTGCGCCCTGGCCGCCTGGTTCCTCGTCCGCGGCCAGCTGCGTTCCTCGCTCGACGACGCGCTCCGCAACACCCGCGCCGATCCGGCGGGCGTGGCCCGGGTCCTCGGCCAGCGCGCCTGCGGCGCCGAGCAGACACAGGAGGGGCGGCTCCTCGACTACAGCATCCAGGTCGTCGACGGCTCCGGTGAGCCGTGCCTCGTCGCGGGGCACGCCACCCTCGACGTCACCGAGGCCGACATCGCCGTGGCCCGCAACCAGATGCCCGAGGCGCTGCACGACGCCGAGGGCTCCGACGGCACCGACTACCGCGTCATCACCCGGCCGCTGGACGGCCTGCTCGGCGAGTCCGTCGGCGCGGTGTCCGTGGCGAGGCCGCTGACCCAGGTCTCCGAGCCGCTCCAGGCGCTCGCCTTCGTCCTGGCCGCGGTCGCCGCGGCCGGGGCCGTCGGCGCCGCCGGGGTCGGGGTGGCCCTGGCCAGGGCCGGTCTTCGCCCGGTCGACCGGCTCACGCACGCCGCCGAGCACATCGCCCGCACCGAGGACCTGAGCGTCCGCATCCCCGTGTCGGGCGACGACGAGATCGCCCGCCTGTCCCGCTCGTTCAACTCGATGACCGCCGCCCTCGCCTCCTCGCGCGACCTCCAGCAGCAGCTGATCGCGGACGCGGGGCACGAGCTGCGCACCCCGCTGACCTCGCTGCGCACCAATATCGACCTGCTGGTGCGCAGTGAGGAGACCGGCCGCCCGCTGCCCGAGGAGGACCGGCGCGAGCTGCTCGCATCCGTGACCGCGCAGCTGGCCGAGCTGGCCGCGCTCATCGGCGACCTCCAGGAGCTGTCGCGGCCGGAGGCCGCCGCGGGCGGCACCCAGCCGGCCGTCGTCGCCCTGCACGAGATCGCGGCCCGGGCCGTGGCACGCGCCCGGCTGCGCGCCGGCGGGCTGCCCATCGGCAGCGAACTCGACCCCTGGTACGTGCGCGCCGAGCCGGCCGCGCTGGAGCGGGCGGTGGTCAATCTGCTCGACAACGCGGTCAAGTTCCACCCGCTCGGCGGGGCCGGCCGGGAGGCCGGGGTGGCGGTGGTGCTGCGCGACGGGGTGCTCGGCATCCGGGACCACGGGCCCGGCATCCCGCCGGAGGAACTGCCGCACGTCTTCGAACGCTTCTGGCGCGCGCCGGACGCCCGCGGGCTGCCCGGCTCCGGCCTCGGCCTGTCGATCGTGGCCAGGACCGTGCGCGAATGCGGCGGCACGGTCGTGCTGCGCCCGGCGGCGGGCGGCGGGACCGAGGCCCTGCTCTCCCTGCCGGGCGCGCCCGTGCCGCCGCCCGCCGCGGCCTGACCGGCGGTCAGCGGCGGCGGTCCGCGGCGGTCAGCAGGGCCGGCAGTTGCCCCCGGCCGCCGCCAGGCCGTCGTCCGCGGTGCCGGGGTCGTCCAGCAGGCGGCGCGGGCCGCAGCCCTGCTCCCCGCAGATGTCGTAGGGGTTGGCCAGCATGCAGCTCTCCAGCGACAGGCACCCGCAGCCGATGCACTCGGTGAGGCTGTCCCGCAGCCGCGACAGCTGCCGGATGCGGGTGTCCAGATCGGTCCGCCAGTATGCGGAGACCTCCGCCCAGTCCCCCTTGTTGGGCGTGCGGCCCTCCGGGAGCCGGGCGAGCGCGGTGCGGATCGCGTTCAGCGGCATGCCGACGTTCTGCGACACCCGGATGAACGCCACCCGCCGGAGCATGTCGCGCGTGTAGCGCCGCTGGTTGCCCGAGGTGCGGCGGCTGCTGATGAGCCCCTGCTCCTCGTAGAACCTGAGGGCCGAGGTGGCGACGCCGCTGCGATCGGCAAGCTGGCCGATGGTGAGTTCCTTCACAATCTGTGGTGCCATCCCTCCATCCTAACGAAACCTGAAGGTTTCTTGAGGGGCGTGAGGTAGCGTGGGAAATCGTGCGCAGTGGAGGGGAGTTGTACATGGGCAAGCTGGTGGCCATCAGCGATCTGCATGTGCGGTACGAGGAGAACCGGCACATCGTGGAGCGCCTGCGTCCCGACCAGGACGACGACTGGCTGCTCGTGGCCGGGGACGTCGGCGAGCTGTCGACGGACATCGAATGGGCCCTGACGCTGCTCAGCCGCAGGTTCGCCAAGGTGGTGTGGGTCCCGGGCAACCACGAGCTGTGGACGCCGCCGGACGACCCGCTGAAACTGAAGGGTGAGCGGCGCTACCGCCACCTCGTGGAGATGTGCCGCGGCCTCGGCGTCGTCACACCGGAGGACCCGTACCCGGTCTTCCACGGAACGGGCGGGCCCGTCGTGATCGTTCCGCTGTTCCTGCTGTACGACTACACCTTCCGCCCGCGGGGGACGTTCTCCAAGCGCCAGGCGCTGGACGTGGCGGAGGAGGCCGGTGTCGTCTGCACCGACGAGTTCCTGCTGAAGCCGGAGCCGTACGCGGGCGCCGAGGCGTGGTGCCGCGCCCGGCTCGCGCTCACCGAGGCCAGGCTCACCGCGGAGCTGCCCGAGGGCCTGCCCACCGTGCTGGTCAACCACTTCCCGATCGTCCGCGAGCCCACCAGGATCCTGCGGTACCCGGAGTTCGCGCTGTGGTGCGGCACCGAGGCCACGGCCGACTGGCCGCGCCGCTTCAACGCCGCCTCCGTGGTCTACGGCCACCTGCACATCCCGCGGCTGATCTGGCACGACGGCGTACCGCACCAGGAGGTGTCGCTCGGCTACCCCAGGGAGTGGCAGCAGCGCCAGCAGTCGCCCGGCCGCCTGGTGCAGATCATGCCCTCCGGGGCGGTGGCCGAACGATGAGCGGGCTGTTCCGGGACCTGCTGCCCGAGCAGGTGGCCGTCGTCGAGACGGCGGGCGACGTGGCCGAGCCCGGCCTGTTCCCCGAGGAGGCCGAGCGCGTCGCCGCGGCCGTGGACGAGCGGCGCCGCGAGTTCGGCACGGTCCGCTACTGCGCCCGCGCGGCCCTGGCGGGCCTCGGCGGCCCGCGGGTGCCGCTGCTGCCGGGCGAGCGGGGCGCGCCGCAGTGGCCCGAGGGCTTCATCGGCGCGATGACGCACTGCCTCGGCTACCGCGCGGCGGCGGTGGCGCGGGCCACGGAGATGACGGGCATCGGCATCGACGCCGAGCCGAACGAGCCGCTGCGCGACCCCGGCGTCCTCAAGCTGATCGCGCTGCCCGAGGAGCGCGCCGCGCTGCCCGGCCTCGCGGCGCGGCGGCCGGACGTCTCCTGGGAGCGGCTGCTCTTCAGCGCCAAGGAGAGCGTGTACAAGGTCTGGTTCCCGCTGACGCACAAGTGGCTCGACTTCGAGGAGGCGGTGATCGAGCCGGACCCGGACGCCGGCACGTTCACGGCCCGCCTGCTCGTTCCCGGCCCGGTGGTCGCGGGCACCCGGCTGACCGGCTTCGCCGGCCGCTGGGCCGTACGCGACGGCCTGGTCGGCACGGCCATCGGCCTGACCCGCGACCCCGCGGCGGCGCCGCCCCCGGAAACCCAGGACGGCGTCCCTCAGCCCGCACAGCCCTGAAGCTCCGAAGCCCTGAGCGCCACCACGCGCGGCGTCCGCCCGCGCCTGCCGCCCCCGCGGGGGCGGCAGGCGCGGTGCGTCATCCGACGACGGTGATGCGGTCGGCGGCCGGGGGTGCGAGCGGGGTCTCGGCCGTCGAGTTGGCCGTCAGGTAGTCGGCGAGGACCGCCATGTCGTCGTTGCCGACCACCGGGTCGCCGCCCTCGGCCAGCGTGGCGAAGCCGTCGCCGCCGCCCGCCAGGAAGGAGTTGACCGCGACCCGGTACGTGGCCGCCGGGTCGAGCGGCTCGCCGCCGACCGTCACGGAGCCGGCCACGATCCGGTCCGCGCCCGACCGGGTCAGGTCCAGCGTGTACGCCAGGCCCTCCGACGGCTGGAGGATCTTCGGCGACGCCTCGTTCGCGCCGCTGACCTGCTCCCTGAGCACGGCGAGCAGTTGTTCGCCGGACAGGTCGAGCAGGTTCACCGTGTTGGAGAACGGCTGGACGGTGAAGCCCTCGCCGTAGGTGACGACCCCGTCGCCCTCCTCGCCCGACGCGGCGTACGTCAGGTCGGCCCGCACCCCGCCGGGGTTCATCCACGCCAGGTCGGCCTCCTGGTCGACCTCCCGCGCGTGGGCCAGCTGCGCGTCGGCGATCAGGTCGCCCAGCGGGAACTCGGGGCTGCCCGCGCCGCGTCCCGCGATGTCCTCGGTGATCCACCCGATGGGCGCGTTGGCGACGGGGGCGGCCAGTTCGTTCCAGTACCCGATCAGCTCGGTCAGGTCGGGCGCCCGCTCCTGCTCGCGGTCCACGACGCGGTTGGTGCCCTCGACGGAGGTCCGCACGATGTCGCGCCGCAGGCGGTCGTACTCCATGTTCAGCTCGGTGAACAGCCTGCCGTTCGACGCGGCCGAGGTGACCAGCCGGTCCCGGCCTGACGGGTCGGGGACCGTGCACACGTACGGCTGGTGGGTGTGGCCGGTGACCAGCGCGTCCACGCCGGCGTCCGTCTCCGCCGCGATCTGCGTGATCGGCCCCGACAGGCCGCCGCCGTCCGCGTCGCAGTCGGCGTTGTACGCCTCGGACGCCGGGTAGCCGCCCTCGTGGACCAGCGCGATGACCGCATTGACGCCCTGCTCGCGCAGCTCGGCGGTGTAGCGGTTGATCGTCTCGACCTCGTCGAGGAATTCCAGGCCCTCGATGCCCTCCTGGGTGACGATGTCCGCGGTGCCCTCCAGGGTGACGCCGATGAAGCCGACCCTGATGCCGTTCAGCCGCTGCACCGAGTAGGGCGCGAGAACGGGCTCGCCGGTGTCCTCGTGCACCACGTTGGCCGCCAGGTACGGGAACCCGGCACCGGTGAACTCGCGCCCCTCCGCGTAGCAACCGTCCTCCGGGTGGCAGCCGCCCTCCTGGAGCCGGACCAACTCCTCCCAGCCCTCGTCGAACTCGTGGTTGCCGACCCCGGCGACGTCCATCTCCAGCGCGTTCAGCGCCTCGACGGTCGGCTCGTCGTGGAAGAGGCCGGACAGCAGCGGCGTCGCCCCGACCAGATCGCCGGCCGCGACCGTCACCGAGCGCTCCTGCCCCTGCCTGGCCTCGCGCAGCCCGGTGGCCAGGTACTCGACGCCGCCCGCCGTGATCGTCTCGGTGGTGCCGTCCTCGTGCTCGTGTATGACCTCGCCGTTCGACCCCGTGGGCGGTTCGAGGGCGCCGTGCAGGTCGTTGAGGGCCAGTACCTGGAGGTCGACGGTCCTGCCGCCGATCGGCTCCCAGCCGCCGTCCCCCTCGTCCCCGCCGCGCGCCGCCTGGGCGGCCGGCCCGGCGGCGAACACCCCCGCGGCGGCGGCCACGACGGCCGCCGCCGCGGTCAGCCTGTACTTCCATGCGTGCATGAGCGGTTCTCCCCTTCAGTCCGCCCGCACCTTAATGGCTACGCGCGTAGCCGTCAGGGGGCTCCGCGTGACGAGCAGATGAAACGCGGGCTGCACCACCGCCGCCCCGGCACGATTTAGAGTCGCAGCCATGAACGACGTCTTGGTGCGGGACCTGGTGGCGGAGGACGAGCGGCAGGCGGTGCTGCGGCTGATCGGGGCGGCGGCCCGGGAGGACGGGCAGAGCGCCGTGTCCGAGCAGGGGCGGCTGCTGCTGCGCGGCGGCGCACGCGCGGGCGTGCGGCATCTGCTGATGCGCCGGGAGGGGGCGCTCGTCGGCTACGCCCAACTGGACGGTACGGAACCGGTGGAGGCACCCTCGGGCGAACTGGTCATCCACCCCGACTTCCGGGGCCGCAGATACGGCCGCATCCTCGGCGAGGCGCTGCTCGCCGAGTCCGGGCGCCGGCTGCGCCTGTGGGCGCACGGCGGCCACCCGGCCGCGCGCCATCTGGCGCAGATGCTCGGCCTGACCCTCTTCCGCGAACTGCGCCAGCTGCGCCGCCCGCTGGGCGGGCTCCAGCTGCCGGAACCGGTGCTGCCCGAGGGCGTGCGGGTGCGGACGTACCAGCCGGGCAAGGACGACGCGGCGTGGCTCGCCGTCAACGCCGCCGCGTTCGCCCACCACCCGGAACAGGGCTCGCTGACCCAGGAGGACCTGGACGCGCGGCAGGCGGAGCCGTGGTTCGACCCGGCCGGCTTCTTCCTCGCGGTGCGGGAGGCCGACGGGCGGCTGCTCGGCTTCCACTGGACGAAGGCGCACGCCGCCGAGGGCCTGGGCGAGGTGTACGTCCTCGGGGTCGCCCCCGAGGCGCAGGGCTCGGGGCTCGGCCGGGCCCTGACCACGATCGGGCTGCGCCACCTGGCCGACCCCGGCCGCGGGCCCGACCTGGACACGGCCATGCTGTACGTCGACGCGGACAACGCCCCCGCGGTCCGCGTCTACGAGAGCCTCGGCTTCCGCACTTTCGAGACGGACCTCATGTACCGCACGGAGTCCTGACGCGGAGTCCGGTCGCGGAGTCCGGTCGCGGAGTCCGGACGCTGGGTCCTGACGCCCACGCGGCCGCCGCGGCCTGCCGGTACTGTCCTTGAGCATGACCGCAGGCAAGCCGCCCCGCCGCCCGCTGACCGAGGCCGCCCGCCGCGACCTGGCCCGGCACGTCCTCCAGGACGGCTGGTCGCTGCGCGAGGCCGCCGCCCGCTTCGGGGTGTCCGCCCGCACGGCGAAGCGGTGGGCCGACCGGTACCGCGGCGAAGGCTCCCGCGGCGAAGGCGCGGCCGGCGCCGGATCGGCCGGCTCCGTTCACCTCGCTGATGTGCCGCGTTCGTCCGGATGGCGGGAGAATGGAGATATGACCCAGGAAACGCGTATCCGGCGGAGTCGTTCGCGGCCCGTTCCGCAGCCGGCCGAGCCGAGTGAGCGCGGCGAGCCGGAGTCGGTGCCGGAGACCGCCGTCGAGCCGGGTGAGGGCCGGGGGCCGGCCGCGCCCGCCGACGCCGAGCTGCCCGTCCACCGCTTCCTCGACCGCGAACGGAGCTGGCTCGCGTTCAACGAGCGCGTGCTGGAGCTGGCCGAGGACCCGGACACCCCGCTGCTCGAACGGGCCAACTTCCTGTCGATCTTCGCGAGCAACCTCGACGAGTTCTTCATGGTGCGCGTCGCCGGGCTGAAGCGCCGCATCGCCACCGGCGTCGCCACCCGCTCCCTCACCGGGCAGGCGCCGCGGGAGGTGCTGGAAAGCATCTGGGGCCAGGCGCGCGACCAGATGACCAGGAGCGCCGCCTGCTACCAGCGGACCATCGCGCCGCAGGTCGCCGAGCGGGGCATCCACCTGCTGCGCTGGCCCGACCTGACAGAGCAGGAGCAGATCCGGCTGTTCTCGCTCTTCCGGAAGAAGATCTTCCCGGTGCTGACGCCGCTGGCCGTCGACCCGGCGCACCCGTTTCCGTACATATCGGGCCTCTCGCTCAACCTGGCCGTCGTCGTGCGCAACCCGGCCAGCGGGCACAAGCACTTCGCCCGGGTGAAGGTGCCGCCGCTGCTGTCCCGTTTCCTCGAAGCCGCGCCGCAGCGGTACGTCCCGGTCGAGGACGTCATCGCCGCGCACCTGGAGGAGCTGTTCCGGGGCATGGAGGTGCTCGCCCACCACGTCTTCCGCGTCACGCGCAACGAAGACCTGGAGGTCGAGGAGGACGACGCGGAGAATCTGCTCCAGGCCCTGGAGAAGGAGCTGCTGCGCCGCCGCTTCGGGCCGCCGGTGCGCCTTGAGGTCGAGGAGTCCATCGACGAGGAGGTCCTCGACCTGCTCGTGCGCGAGCTGAAGATCCGGCGCGAGGAGGTCTTCGCCGTGCCGGGCCCGCTCGACCTGACCGGGCTGCGCGCGATCGCCGCGCTCGACCGGCCGGAGCTGAAGTACCCGAAGTTCGTCGCCGGCACCCACCGGGACCTGGCCGAGGTGGAGTCCGCCTCCGCGCCCGACATCTTCGCCGCGCTGCGCGAGCGCGACGTGCTGCTGCACCACCCCTACGACTCGTTCTCCACCTCCGTCCAGACGTTCCTTGAGCAGGCCGCGGCCGACCCGGACGTGCTGGCCATCAAACAGACCCTCTACCGCACCTCGGGCGACTCCCCGATCGTCGACGCCCTCATCGACGCCGCCGAGTCGGGCAAGCAGGTGCTGGTGCTCGTCGAGATCAAGGCCAGGTTCGACGAGCACGCGAACATCAAGTGGGCGCGCAAGCTGGAGGAGGCCGGCTGCCACGTCGTCTACGGCCTCGTCGGGCTGAAGACCCACTGCAAGCTGTCCCTCGTGGTGCGCCAGGAGGGCGAGGACCTGCGCCGCTACGCGCACGTCGGCACGGGGAATTACCACCCGAAGACGGCGCGCGTCTACGAGGACCTGGGGCTGCTGACCGCCGACGCCGAGGTCGGGGCCGACCTGTCCGACCTGTTCAACCGGCTGTCCGGCTACTCGCGGCGGGACAACTACCGGCGGCTGCTCGTCGCCCCGCGGAACCTGCGGGAGGGACTGATCGCCCGCATCCGCCGCGAGGTCGAGCACCACCGGGCGGGCCGTCCCGCCTCGGTCCGCATCAAGGTCAACTCCATCGTCGACGAGGCTCTGATCGACGAGCTGTACCGGGCCTCGCAGGCCGGGGTGCCCGTCGACGTCTGGGTACGCGGCATCTGCGCGCTGCGGCCCGGCGTGCCCGGCCTCTCGGAGACCATCCGGGTGCGCAGCGTGCTGGGCCGCTTCCTCGAACACTCGCGTTTCTTCGCCTTCGGCGGTGGCGGCGAGAGCGAGGTGTGGCTGGGCAGCGCGGACCTGATGCACCGCAACCTGGACCGCCGCATCGAAGTGCTGGTCCGCGTGACCGACCCGGGGCACCGTTCCACCCTCACCCGCCTGCTGGCCACGGGCACCGCGGACACCACCGCCTCCTGGCACCTCGGCCCCGACGGCAGCTGGACGCGGCACGCGACGGACGCCGAGGGCAGACCGCTGCGGAACGTTCAGGAGACGCTGATCGAGGCACGGAGGAAGCGGCGTGGTGCCTGACGTCGAGCCGGTGCGGGCGGCCGGCTGCGTGCTGTGGCGCCGGGCGGCGGACGGGGGCGAGGGTATCGAGGTCGCCCTGGTCCACCGGCCCAAGTACGACGACTGGTCGCACCCGAAGGGCAAGCTGCACGCCGGGGAGCCGCCGGCGGACGCGGCCCGCCGCGAGGTGTGGGAGGAGACCGGCGCCGAGATCCGGCTCGGGCAGCGGCTGAGCACCCACCGCTACCCGGCGCAGGGGCGGCCGAAAGTGGTCGACTACTGGGTGGCCGAGGCGGTCGGCGGGCAGTTCGAGCCGAACGCGGAGGTCGACCGGCTGCTGTGGCTGCCGCCGCCCGAGGCGCGCCGCATGCTGACCCACCCCGCGAACCAGACCGCGCTCGACGAGGCGATGGCCGCCGTCAGGGCCGCGTGGCAGGGCGCCGCGGCGGACGGGCGGAACGGGGAGCCACCGCCGGCCAGTGCACCGTGACCTCGCCCTGGCGCCAGCGGTGCGGGCCGTCGGCCAGCGGCCAGGCGCCCGACAGGGCGCGGACGGCGCGCACCCACCGCTGGCGTGCGCCGAGCGGCCCGTAGGGCGCGGCGGCGGCCCAGGCGCGGTCGAAGTCCCGCAGGAAGGCGTGCACCGGCTCGCCCGGCACGTTGCGGTGGATCAGCGCCTTCGGCAGCCGTTCCGCCAGCTCGGAGGGGGTGCCGAGACCGGCGAGGCGCGCGGCGAACGTGAGCGTCACCGGCCCTTCGGGGCGGAGCGTCACCCACGCGTGGCGGCGGCCGATCTCGTCACAGGTGCCCTCCACCAGCAGCCCGCCCGGCGCGAGCCGGGCGCACAGCCGCTGCCACGCGCCCGCGACCTCGGCCTCGTCGTACTGGCGCAGCACGTTCGCCGCCCTGATCAGCAGCGGGCGTTCGCCGCCCGGCAGCGGCAGCTCGAACCCGCCGCGCACGAAGTCGATCCCGGGACGTTTGTACGGCCCGGCCGCGGTCACCCGTGCGGCGTCGATCTCGACCCCCGTCACCCGGGCGTCGGGGCGCACCCGGCGCAGCCGGTGCAGCAGCTCGACCGCGGTCCACGGTGCGGCGCCGTAGCCCAGGTCCACGGCGAGCGGCGGCGCGGTGGCGCGCCGCAGGGCCGCGGCATGCGTGGCCGCGATCCAGCGGTCCATGCGCCGCAGCCGGTTGGGGTGGGTGGTGCCTCTGGTCGCCATCCCCTCCGCCATGCGGACGAGCGTAACGGCCGCCGCGGGAAGCCGCGGGAAGCCGTGTGCCGCCGCGGGAAGAGGATCGGCCGCAGCATGGTTGCACCTGCACGCAGGACGAGGAGCGAGCCGCAGTCTTCAAGGAGGCACGGTGCCACACATCCGCCGGGTCGCGATGCTCAGTGTGCACACCTCACCGCTCGACCAGCCGGGCACGGGTGACGCGGGCGGGATGAACGTGTACATCGTCGAGCTGTCCCGGCAGCTCGCCGCGCTCGGCGTCGAGATCGAGATCTTCACCCGCGCCACCTCTGGCGGCCTCTCCCCCACCGCGGAGCTGGCGCCCGGTGTGCGGGTGCGGCACGTCGACGCGGGCCCGTACGAGGGGCTGAGCAAGGAGGAGCTGCCCGCCCAGCTGTGCGCGTTCACGCACGGCGTCATGCAGATCTGGGCGGGGCAGCCGCCCGGGTACTTCGACCTGGTGCATTCCCACTACTGGCTCTCCGGGCACGTCGGCTGGCTGGCCGCGGAACGGTGGGGCGTTCCGCTGGTGCACGCGATGCACACCATGGCGAAGGTCAAGAACGCGTCGCTCGCCGTCGGCGACAACCCGGAACCGGCCGCGCGCGTCATCGGCGAGACGCAGATCGTGCAGGCCGCCGACCGGCTGGTCGCGAACACCACGGAGGAGGCGTCCGAGCTGGTCCGCTTCTACGACGCCGACCCGGTGCGCACGGCGATCGTGCACCCGGGCGTCAACCTGCGGACGTTCCGCCCCGCGGACGGCAGGGCCGCCGCGCGGGCGCGGCTCGGGCTGCCGCCGGACGCGCTGATCCCGCTGTTCGCGGGGCGTATCCAGCCGTTGAAGGCGCCCGACATCCTGCTGCACGCCGTCCGGGAGCTGCTGGACGCCGACCCCTCGCTGCGGTCGCGGCTGTGGGTGCCGGTCGTGGGCGGGCCGAGCGGCAGCGGCCTCGCGCGCCCGGAACGGATGCAGAAGCTGGCCGCCCGGCTCGGCCTCGCCGACCTGGTGCACTTCCACCCGCCGGTCTCCCAGGACCGGCTCGCGGACTGGTACCGGGCGGCGAGCGTGCTGGTCATGCCGTCCTACAGCGAGTCGTTCGGCCTGGTCGCCGCCGAGGCCCAGGCGTGCGGAACGCCGGTGATCGCCGCGGCGGTCGGCGGCCTGCCGGTCGTGGTGCAGGACCGGAGGACCGGCTTCCTCATCGCGGGGCACGATCCGGCGGACTACGCCCGCGCGCTGCGGCGGTTCGCCGACCGGCCGGCGCTGTCCGAGCAGCTGGGCGGGGCCGCGGCACGGCACGCGCGCGCCTTCGGCTGGGACACCACGGCCGCGGACACGTTCGCGGTCTACCGCGGGGCCGTCGAGGCGCACCGGTTCGCGCGCCGGGGGCTACGATCCGCCCATGGCTGATCCGGCACAGGTCATCGAGGACTTCCTGCGCGACTCGGGCGCCGACTGGGAGGCGCCGCGCCCTGGGCACTTCGTGGTGACCCTGCCGGGGACGCGGAAGCTGTCCACGACGTGCTCGCTCGTGGTGGGCCGGCACGCGCTGTCGGTCAACGCCTTCGTGATCCGCCACCCCGAGGAGAACGCGGCCGGGGTGCACCGCTGGCTGCTGGAGCGGAACACGCGGCTCTACGGCGTGGCCTTCGCCGTGGACCGCCTCGGCGACGTCTACCTCGCGGGCCGGCTGCCGCTGGCCGCGGTCACCCCCGAGGAGGTGGACCGCATCCTCGGCACGGTGCTCGAACACGCCGACGGCTCGTTCAACACGCTGCTGGAACTGGGCTTCGCCGGAGCCATCAGGAAGGAGTACGCCTGGCGGCAAGCGCGCGGCGAGTCGACGCGCAACCTGGACGCGTTCACCCACCTGACCCGCCCCCGCGACGAGCGGGCGGATTAGCCCCCGGGACGTGCGGCCGCGGCTGCCGCACGAACTCCCTGCCCGGGGCTCCGTGCTCCGTTCCGGGGCTGCTTTCCCAGACTTCTCCCCCCGACTTCTCCCCCAGACTTCTCCCCCAGACTTCTCCCCCAGACTTCGTCCGGGAGGTGCCCCCGGGGAGGTGCCCCCGGGGAGGTGTCCCCGGGGAGGTGCCCCCGGGGAGGTGTCCCCGGGGAGGTGTCCCCGGGGAGGTGTCCCCGGGGAGGTGTCCCCGGGGAGGTGTCCCCGGGGAGGTGTCCCCGGGGAGGTGCCGTCCGCGCGTGAGGGCGATCGGTCCTCCGTACTGATTCGCGGGTGCCGGCCGCCGCGTGTCCCGCCCCGGCGAGGGGCTAGGCGCGGCGGCGGGGGAGCCGCTGTTCCGCCCAGATGATCTTCCCGTCCGGCGTGTACCTGGTGCCCCACCGGTCGGCGTACTGCGTCACCAGGTACAGCCCGCGCCCGCCCTCGTCCGTGGCGGCGGCGTTCCGCAGGTGCGGGGAGGTGCTGCTGCCGTCGGAGACCTCGCAGATCAGCGTGCGGTCCCGCAGCAGCCTGACCCGGATGGGCCCGGCCGCGTGCCGGATGGCATTGGTGATCAGCTCGGTCAGGATCAGCTCGGTGATGAACGCGATGTCCGCGAGACCCCACTCCGCGAGCCGGCGCGCCGCGTCGGTGCGCACGGCCCCCACCGCGGCCGGGTCGAACGGCACGTCCCAGGCCGCGACCTGACCGGGCGACAGCACCCGGGTGCGGGCCAGCAGCAGGGCGACGTCGTCGCTCGGCGGCTCCGGCAGCATCGCGTCGAGCACCGCGTCGCAGGCCGCCTCCGGGTCGCGGGGCGCCCGTTCGAGCGCGCCGCGCAGCAGGCCGAGGCCGACGTCGATGTCGCGGTCCCTGGACTCCACCAGGCCGTCGGTGTACAGCAGCAGCCCGCTGCCCTCGGCCAGCCGCAGCTCGGCCGTTTCGAACGGCATGCCGCCGACGCCGAGCGGCGGCTGGACGGGCAGCTCGGGGAACTCCACCGTGCCGTCCGGGTGCAGAAGCGCGGGCGGCAGGTGCCCGGCCCTGGCGAGCGTGCACAGCCCTTCGACCGGGTCGTAGATGGCGTACAGGCAGGTCGCGCCGGTGACGGCGCCCACCTCCTCGCCGTCGGTCTCGTCCCGGTCGGTGCGGTCCGCCAGCTCGTCGAGGCGGCCGAGCAGTTCGTCCGGCGGCAGGTCGAGGGCCGCGAAGTTGTGTACCGCGGTACGCAGCCGGCCCATGGTGGCGGCGGCGCGCAGCCCGTGCCCCACCACGTCCCCCACGACCAGCGCGACGCGCGCCCCCGACAGCGGGATGACGTCGAAGAAGTCGCCGCCGACCGCCTGCGCGGGCCGGTAGCGGTAGGCCGCCTCGACGGCGTTCTGGTCGGGCAGCGCGCGCGGCAGCAGGCTGCGCTGGAGGGCGGCCGCCATGGTGTGCTCGCGCGTGTAGCGGCGGGCGTTGTCCACGCAGACGGCGGTGCGGGCGGCCAGTTCCTCGGCGAGCGACAGATCCTCGGCCTCGAACGGCGCCGGGTTCTGCCCGCGCCAGAAGGAGGCGACGCCGAGCACCGTGCCACGGGCGTGCAGCGGGGCCGCGATCAGCGCGTGGATGCCGTAGTCGAGGAGCTGCCTGGCGTGCTCCTCGTCGCCCGCGCGCCACCAGTCGGTGCCCTCCAGATCGCTCTCCGCGACGGCGTGACCGCCGGCCAGGCTCCTGATCTGCGGCGAGTCAGGACCGAGGGCGAGCCGGCGTCGCGCGGGCCACAGCGGGTGCTCCTCGCTGACGCCGCCGGTCGCGGCCCGCTGCATGGCGGAGGGGGCGCCATCCGCTGCTTCGCCCCGCAGCACCTCGTCGACCAGGTCGACGGTGACGAAGTCCGCGAAGTCCGGCACGGCGACCTCGGTCAGCTCCTCCGCGGTGCGGCCGATCTCCAGCGTGGTCCCGATGCGCACGCTCGCCTCGTACAGCAGCGACAGCCGCTTCTGCGCGGTCTCGGCCCGCCCGGACAGCGCCCGCATCTCGGTGGTGTCCCTGATGGTCGTCACGCTGGTCGGCGGCCCGCCGCCCGGCCTGGCCACCAGCCGGTGGTTGACGGTGAGCAGCCGGCCGCCCGACAGGTGGACCTCGTCCGTGACCTCCGCCTCCGAGGTCAGCAGGGCCACCGTCGAATAGTCGAGGCCGAGGTCGGTGACGGGCCGGCCCGGTGCGTCGTCCGGCAGTTCGAGCAGCCGCCTGGCCTCGTCGTTCGCCAGCAGCAGCCGGCTGTTCTCGTCGAGGATGACGACGCCCTCGCGCACCGAGTGCAGCACGGTGTCGTGGTGCTCGTACATGCGGGTGATCTCGCCGGGCCCGAGGCCCCGCGTCTGCCGCAGCAGACGGCGGCTGACCAGCGCGGCACCGCCGGTGGCGAGAGCGATGACGCCGACGCCCGTGCCGAGGAGCAGCGGCAGTTCGTGAACGACGGCGAGATTGATGCTGCCGAGGGTGACCCCGGCCGCCACCATGCCGACGACGTCGCCGTCCTCGTCACGGACGGGCACCACCCTCCGCACCGAGGGGCCGAGCGTGCCCTCGGTGGTCTCCCGCACCACCTCGCCCTCCCTGGCCGGCACGAAGGTGCCGACGAACCGCTCACCGATGCGTTCGGGGTTGGGATGCGTGTAACGGATGCCCTCGCGGTTCATCACGACGACGAAGTCGACGCCGGCCCGCTCGCGGACCGTCTCGGTGCGCGGCTGGAGCACGGCGCTCGGGTCGGACGACCGGAGGGCCGCCACCAGGCCGGGGGAGTTGGCGAAGCTTTCGGCGGTGGCGCGGGAGCGCGCGGCCGCGCGGGACTTCTCGTCGTGCCTGGAGTGGAGCAGGAGGATCACCACGGCGGCGGCGACCAGCAGCAGAACGAGACCGACCAGGAGGATGAACATCTGGCCCACGACGCTGCGGACGCTGAGCACCGAGCGCCGGTGTTTCCGCCAGCGCCGCAGAATCGTCGTCATTCTTCCACTTTGTACCCGGGGTGGCTCCGGGCCGCATCCGGCCGTGCCACCGGGCTCGTCTACGCTCGGGGCATGGCCGACGCACCGTACAAGCTGATTCTGCTCCGCCACGGCGAGAGCGATTGGAACGCGAAGAATCTGTTCACCGGCTGGGTGGACGTCAACCTGACGGAGAAGGGCGAGAAGGAGGCCGTGCGCGGCGGCGAGCTGCTCAAGGACGCCGGGCTGCTGCCCGACGTGCTGCACACCTCCACCCTCAAGCGCGCCATCCGCACGGCCAACCTCGCGCTCGACGCGGCCGACCGGGCCTGGATTCCGGTGCGCCGCACCTGGCGGCTGAACGAGCGGCACTACGGGGCCCTCCAGGGCAAGGACAAGGCCGCCACCCTCGCCGAGTTCGGCGAGAAGCAGTTCATGAAGTGGCGCCGTTCCTACGACACCCCGCCGCCCGAGCTGGCCGACGGCGCCGAGTGGTCGCAGAGCGACGACCCGCGCTACGCCGCGATCCCCAGCGAGGTCCGCCCGCGCACCGAATGCCTGAAGGACGTCGTCGTCCGGATGCTTCCCTACTGGTACGACGGCATCGTGCCCGACCTGAACGCGGGCCGCACCGTCCTGGTCGCCGCCCACGGCAACAGCCTGCGCGCCCTCGTCAAGCACCTCGACGGCATCTCCGACGCCGATATCGTGGGCCTCAACATCCCGACCGGCATCCCGCTGCTCTACGAGCTGGACGCCGACTTCCACCCGGTCGTCCCGCACGGCACCTACCTCGACCCGGTGGCCGCCAAGGCCGCCATCGAGGCCGTGAAGAACCAGGGCAAGAAGTAGCCGCCGCGCGTGAATACGCCCCTGGCCAAGGGCGCACCGGGCCCCGGCCGGGCGGCATAGGGTCGTGGGCATGGACGACACGGGGGCCCGGGAGACGTGGGAGCACCGTCTGCTCCTGCCCGGCGAGCTGAGATTCGGCGGCGGGCGGACCCCTGCCCGCCGCACCGGCCGGGACTGGCTGGTCGACATCTTGATGTTCGGCTTTGCGGTGCTGCTGTGGGCGGCGTCCCTGGGCATCGTCGAGGACGCCGACTACCTTCCGCGGTGGATCGTGGTCGCCGACGCACCGGCCGGGGCGCTCGCGTGCCTCGCGCTGTGGTGGCGCCGCCGTTTCCCGCTGCTGCTCGCGGTCGCGATGCTGCCGCTCAGCGTGTTCTCCTCGACGTTCGTCGGCGCGCTCAGCGTCGCCATCTTCAATCTCGCCGTGCGCGTCCCGTGGCGCACCGCCTCGCTGGTCGTGCTCGCGCACCTGGCCGTCACGACGCCGTACCTGATTGTGTACACGATTCCCGACGAGGGCGGCTGGACGGGAGTCGCGTTCGTCGTCGCGTTCGTCCTCTTCCTCCTGACCTGGGGCACCGCGGTGCGCGTGCGCCGCGAGCTGGTCGCCAGGCTGCGCGCGGACGCCCGGCGGGAGAGGGCCGAGCACGCCCGGCGGCTCGCCGACGCGCGGCGGGCGGAACGGGAGGCCATCGCCCGCGAGATGCACGACGTGCTGGCCCACCGCATCTCGCTGCTCTCGGTGCACGCCGGCGCGCTCGCCTACCGCACCGGCGCGTCGGCGCGCGGCGCGGAGCCGCTGTCGGACGCCGAGATCGGCGACACGGCCCAGCTGATCAGGGACACCGCGCACCAGGCCCTTGAGGAGCTGCGGGAAGTGCTGACCGTGCTGCGCGGCAGCGGCGCGACGGAGGGTGCCCCGCAGCCCGGCCTCGGGGATGTGGAGGACCTGGTCGCCGAGGCGCGGCGCGCGGGGCAGCGGGTCCGGTGGACCGGCGCCTACGAGCGGGCGGCGTCCGGGCTGCGCGGCCAGGTGCAGCGCACCGCTTACCGCGTGGTGCAGGAGGGACTGACCAACGCCCGCAAGCACGCGCCCGAGGCCGAGGTCACCGTGGTCGTCGCCGGCGGTCCTGGCGAGGGGCTGTCGATCGCGGTGCGCAACACGCTGCCCGCCCGCGGCGGGCACGGCCGGGGCGGCGTGGACGCGGGGCCGATCCCGGGCGCGGGGGCGGGCCTGGCCGGTCTTGAGGAACGGGTCGTCCTGGACGGCGGCACCCTCAGGCATGGCGCGGGGGCCACGGCGTTCGAGCTGGTCGCCGAGCTGCCCTGGCCGCCCGCCGCGCCCGGCCCCGCGGGCTGAACGCGCGGGCAGGGTCGGCGGAACGGGCGGGCAGGGCCGCGGTCAGCCGCAGTTGCCTCCGCACTGGCAGGCGGACCCCGACTGGCAGCCGCAGCTGCAGCCGGAGCCGCAGCCGCAGCCGGCCAGCAGGGGCAGCGGGCGGCGCTGGAGCGGAGTCACGGGGGCGGGCACGGGGGGTGGGGGTGCGGCGGGTGAGGCAGCCATGGGTCCCTCCTCGGCAGCGGATGTTCTCCGCTCACATTGGACGCCCGCACCACCCCGGCGCGAAACCGCGCAGAACCGGCGCGCGGGAGCACTCGCGCTCAGGCGGTGGCCTCCGGCTCCGGCAGGAACTCGTCGGCGTGCTCGCCGGTGACGAGGTAGACCACGCGCCGCGCGATCGACACGGCGTGATCGGCGAACCGTTCGTAGTACCGGCCGAGCAGCGTGACGTCCACCGCCGTCTCGATACCGTGGCGCCACCGGTCGTCCAGCAGGTGGCTGAACAGCGTCCGGTGCAGCGAGTCCATCTCGTCGTCGTCCTGCTCCAGCTGCATCGCCAGGTCGACGTCCTTGGTGATCAGCACTTCGGTGGCCTTCGCCATCAGCCGCTGGGCGAGCTGGCCCATCTCCAGGATGGTGGCCGAAAGGTCGCGCGGCACCGCCGAGTCGGGGTAACGCAGCCTGGCCACCTTGGCGACGTGCTGCGCCAGGTCGCCGCACCGTTCCAGATCCGCGCTCATCCGCAGCGACGTCACCACGATCCGCAGATCCGTGGCGACCGGCTGCTGGCGCGCCAGCAGGGCTATCGCCGCGTTCTCCAGCTCGCGCTGTGTCTCGTCGACCTTGTCGTCCGCGGCTATCACGGCCTCGGCGAGCTTCAGGTCGGCATCCAGCATGGCCGTCGTGGCCCGCCCGATGGCCGACCCGACGAAACGGGCCATTTCGACCAGGCTGTCGCTGATCGCGTCCAGTTCCTCGTGGTATGCGTCACGCATGACTGTCCTTCCTCACCTGCCGGCGCCGATCTCTGCCGTCCCAAGCTCTGCCCGGAAAGCGGCCGCTTCCGCCCCGTCAAGTGAATCATCGCTGTCGGCAAGGTGAACTCTCGCGGGCGGCCGGACGAGCATCTTCGGTCACATCTGTGGCCTACGGGCAAGCCCCGCATAACCTGAGGATATGGACGTGAACGCGGCGGTCGCCGCAGTGGCAGCGATTGCCGGTCTGTGCACCGGCGTCATTGCCATGCTGGCATTCCGCCTCAGCGAGCGCGAACGTACGCGTCCCTCCGGCGCCCCGCAACCCGCGGAGGCCACTTTGCCGCCCGGGGTCGACACCGTGCTGTCGGTGCTGCGCTCCTCGGCCGTCGTGCTCGACGAGAGTGACGGCGTGGTGAAGGCCAGCTCCGCCGCCTACGCCCTCGGCCTCGTCCGCGGCGGGCGGCTGGCCGTCGAGCCGATGCTGAAGATGGCCCGCGACACCAGGCGCGACGGCGAGATCCGCGAGACGGAGATCGACCTGCCGCGCCGCGGACGCGGCCTCGGCCGCGCCGACGTGCTGGCGGTCTCGGCCCGCTCGGCGCCGCTGGGGTCCCGCCTGGTGCTGCTGCTGGTGGAGGACCTGACCGAGTCCCGCAGGATCGAGGCCGTCCGCCGCGACTTCGTGGCGAATGTCAGCCACGAGCTGAAGACGCCGGCCGGCGCCCTGTCGCTGCTTTCCGAGGCGGTGCTCGGCGCCGCCGACGATCCGGAGGCCGTCACCCGCTTCGCCGGCCGCATGCAGAACGAGGCCACCCGCCTCACCAACCTGATCCAGGAGCTGATAGACCTCTCCCGGGTACAGGACAACGACATGCTCGCGGGCGCCGAGCTGGTGCGGGTCGACGAGCTGATCGCCGAGGCCCTGGACCGCTGCCGCCAGCAGGCCGGCAGCAAACACATCACCATCGCCTCCGGCGGCATCGACGACCTGTCGGTCTGGGGCAACAGGGCGCAGCTCGCCGCCGCGCTCGGCAACCTCGTGGAGAACGCGGTGAACTACAGCCCGCACCACACCCGCGTCGCCATCGCGGGCACCCGCGTGCCCGCCCCCGGCGGCGATCTGGTGGAGATCGCCGTGACCGATCAGGGTGTCGGTATCCCCGAGACCGACAGGGAACGCGTCTTCGAACGGTTCTATCGCGTCGACCCCGCCCGCTCCCGCGCCACCGGCGGAACGGGCCTCGGTCTCGCGATCGTCAAACACGTGGCCGCCTCGCACGGCGGGGAGGTCCAGGTGTGGAGCGCTGAGGGACAGGGCTCCACGTTCACCCTGCGGCTGCCGGAACCCGGCAGTGCGCGGGAGCGCCATCTGGCCGCGCGCAGGAAGCGCGACCGCCTCGGTGGCACCCTGCACGAACCGGCCGAGTTCCCCGACAGCGCCGATGCCGACGCCGAAGCAGGACCTGAGCCGCACCACCCCACCCGCACCAACGATCCCGCCCGGGAGGTCCTCCCGTGACCCGAGTGCTCGTCGTCGAGGACGAGGAGTCGTTCAGCGACGCCCTGTCGTACATGCTCCGCAAGGAAGGCTTCGAGGTCGCCACCGCGGCCACGGGTCCGGACGGGCTGGACGAGTTCGAGCGCAACGGCGCCGACCTGGTCCTGCTCGATCTCATGCTGCCGGGGCTGCCCGGCACCGAGGTCTGCCGGCAGCTGCGAGGCCGCTCCAACGTCCCGGTCATCATGGTGACCGCCAAGGACAGTGAAATCGACAAGGTCGTCGGCCTGGAAATAGGGGCCGACGACTATGTGACCAAGCCGTTCTCCTCGCGGGAGCTCGTGGCCCGCATCCGTGCGGTGCTGCGCCGCCGCGGGGAGTCGGAGGAAGAGACCCCGGCCGCCCTGGAGGCGGGGCCGGTCCGGATGGACGTGGACCGGCACGTGGTCACCGTCTCAGGACGCAAGGTCGACCTGCCGCTCAAGGAGTTCGACCTGCTCGCGATGCTGCTGCGGAACGCCGGCCGGGTGCTCACCCGCATGCAGCTGATCGACCGGGTCTGGGGCGCCGACTACGTCGGCGACACCAAGACCCTGGACGTTCACGTGAAGCGGTTGCGCGCCAAGATCGAGCCGGACCCGGGCGCGCCGCGCTACCTGGTCACCGTGCGCGGTCTCGGCTACAAGTTCGAGCCGTAGGAGCCGCGGAGCCGAGCCGCGGACGCGACGCGCGAGGGCCGGGGGCGTGCCCCCGGCCCTCGCGCGTCGCGCGTGCGGCTGCGTCAGCCCTCGACGAGCCCGCCGCCGTCCGTTCCGTCCGTTCCGCCGCCGGCCGGGGCCTCCGGCGTCTCGCCGGTCGCGCCCCCGTCCGGGGTGTCGCCCGGCGTGTCGCCCGGGGTCTCCCCGGTGCCCCCGTCGGCGCCCTCGCCGCCGTCCGTACCGTCCCCGGGCTCCTCGCCGTCCTGGCCCGGCTCGCCCGGCTCGCCCTCCTGCCCCTCCTGGCCTTCTTCCGGGGCAGTGGGGTCCGCGGGCGCGGTGGGCGTCGGGCCCCAGTCGTCGTAGTGCGCCCAGTCCTCGGTGCCGCCGACGACGCGGGCCGACAGTGAGATCTCCCCGGTATCGCTCAGCACGAACACCAGCTGCTGGGCGTTCCCCAGTGCCACGTCGACCGCGGCCGGGTCGTCGATGTAGGCCGCCGGGTTGCCCTCGCCGCCGAGCGCGACGGAGCCGCGCGCGGGCACGACGATGCTGCTCTCGCCCTCGGCGGGGATCAGCTCGACCGGCCGGTCGGCACCGGTCAGCACGACGGCGTCGAGGACCTGGTCCTCGGCGCCCCCGTTGAACAGCCGGGCGGAGATGCCGCCCGGCCCGTCGGCACCGTCGGGCAGCACGACGTTGACGTTCTGCACCTTGATGTCGTCGACCGTGGCGGACGCGTTGTCGGGCCTGTTCCGGTCGGTTTGGGCGTCGTTGCCGGCACCGCACGCCGTCGTCACGCCGGCGATCGAAAACGCGAAGAAGGCGGCGGCCACGCCGCGTCGAAGGCTGCTGCTCACGGCGGCGGCATCTCCTCGGACAGTCCTGTTGATCTATCGGGCCTCAGGGTACAGAAGGCCCTTCCGGCGCGTTCCGCCGGGCCCGGGTCCGCGGCCCGGTGGGGTGAATTGGCGATCAAGGGACTTTCCGCTGATCCATTTTCCCGGGGTCGGACGGGTGCCCGGACGGCTTTCTTGCAATCATGACAAAACGGACAGCTTTCTGTGGTCAACGGAACTTTCTTGCCCTCTTCCGGGCGTAGATCCATGAACTGCCCCGCCCGCCAAACCGCGCCCCCACCTGCGGATACCTGCCGCCACGGCCCTCTCGAAGCACGTCACCGGCGCCCTTGTCAACCCCCGAGAGGTGTCCTGACCTGCGGAAACGTCATTCAAAGGGCCGTCTTCACGTGTTAGCATGGAGAGCCACGGAAGGGGTACCTGTCACATGACGTTCAAGGTTGGCGACACCGTGGTCTATCCCCATCACGGGGCCGCGCTGATCGAGGCCATCGAAACTCGCCAGATTAAAGGCGTGGACAAGACCTACTTGGTACTGAAGGTTGCCCAGGGCGACCTCGAAGTGCGTGTGCCGGCAGAAAATGCCGAGCTGGTCGGCGTGCGCGATGTGGTCGGGCAGGACGGACTGGACCGGGTCTTCGAGGTGCTGCGCGCCCCGTATGCCGAGGAGCCGACCAACTGGTCCCGCCGTTACAAGGCAAACCTGGAGAAGCTGGCGTCCGGCGACGTCATCAAGGTCGCCGAAGTGGTCCGCGACCTGTGGCGCCGTGAGCGCGAGCGCGGGCTGTCCGCAGGTGAGAAGCGCATGCTCGCGAAGGCGCGGCAGATTCTCGTCAGCGAGCTGGCTCTCGCCGAGGCGACCAATGAAGACAAGGCCGAATCGCTGCTGGACGAGGTTCTCGCCTCCTGACCTGCCGCCCGGGCAGCAGGCCGGATGGATTGCGGACGGAGCTGATCCTCGCCGTTTTTGATCAGCCATGGCTTTGATTACCGTGGGCATTTGATCATTACTGCGATGATTGGTCGTTGGTCGATCTGCCGTTGATCGATCTGCGCTATCGGTCTCTGCTGACACCGTGCTGACCCCGGTCGGTCATTGGTCGGTCATTACCGGCGAGGGCGGCCACTCACTCTCGAACACTGAACCCACCAGCGTGCGACAGCGTGCCGCAGCGCCCGGAGGCATTCCCCGATGCCGTACGGGCGCTGCTGTCTGTACGGATCACGGAACACGGATCATTTCCGGAAAGTGTGCCGGGACCGTGAAGCTCGCTCGATCGGCCTGTCACGGAAGGGTCCGATCGTGTGGGCCCGGCACGCTCAGGCCATACCCAACACCACCCTGCAAACAAACCTGCACCCGCCACCAAATGACAGACACCACACTCGAGCCCCCTACGCGGCTCCCCAGAACCGCGGCCGTCATCCCGGCCGCCGGCTCCGGCGTCCGGCTCGGCCCCGGCGCGCCCAAGGCACTGCGCCCGCTGGGCGGTACGCCGATGCTCGTCCACGCCGTGCGGGCCATGGCCCGCGCCAGAGCCGTCGCCCTGGTCGTCGTCGTGGCCCCGCCCGCGGAGGCGGCGGCCGTCCGTTCGCTCCTCGACGAGCACCCGCCGCCGCCCGCGGTGGAGCAGGTCGTGGTACCGGGCGGCGCGACGCGTCAGGAGTCCGTCCGCCTCGGCCTCGCCGTCCTGCCACGCGACATCGAGATCGTCCTCGTCCACGACGCGGCCCGCCCACTGGTCCCGGTCGACACCGTCGACGCGGTGGTCGCCGCGGTCCGGGCGGGCGCGCCCGCCGTGGTGCCCGCCCTGCCGGTGACCGACACCGTCAAACAGGTCGCCGCCGGCGGCGGGGCGGCGGAGCCGGTCGTGGCCACCCCTGACCGTTCGCTGCTGCGCGCGGTCCAGACGCCGCAGGGTTTCGACCGGAACACCCTGGTCGAGGCCCACGACAAGCTTGCCGCCGATGCCGCGACCGACGACGCCGGCCTGGTGGAACGGCTCGGCGTGCCCGTGGTCCTGGTGCCGGGGCACGAGGAGGCGTTCAAGATCACCCGCCCGCTCGACCTGGTTCTCGCCGAGGCCGTGCTCGCCCGCAGGAGGCTGAAGGATGGCTTCTGACCCCACGATCGACCCCACGGAAGCCACGGACCCCGCCGCCGCGGCGCTGCCGCGCGTCGGCATCGGAACCGACGTCCACGCCTTCGAACGGGGCCGTGCCCTGTGGTGCGCGGGCCTGCACTGGCCGGACGCCGCGTTCGGCCTCGCGGGCCACTCGGACGGCGATGTCGCGGCGCATGCGGCCTGTGACGCGCTGTTCTCGGCCTCGGGCACCGGCGACCTCGGCGAGCACTTCGGCACCGACCGCCCGGAGTGGTCCGGTGCCTCCGGGGTCGCGCTGCTCGCCGAGGCCGCCAGAATCGTGCGCGCCGCGGGCTTCGGCATCGGCAATGTGGCGATCCAGGTCATCGGCGTCCGGCCGCGGATCGGCAGCCGCCGCGCCGAGGCCCAGCGCGTGCTGTCCGCCGCGCTCGGCGCGCACGTCTCCGTCTCCGGGACCACGACGGACGGCCTCGGCCTGACCGGCCGCGGCGAGGGACTGGCCGCGGTGGCGACCGCGGTGGTGCTGCCCCGTCCGGGAAACGCGGGCCATGGTCCGTGACGGCCGGCGGGCGGCCTTTCGCCCCTGTGCCGACCGGCGCGGGGGACCCACCTCGCCGACTATTCTTGACGCGTGACCCTTCGCCTGTATGACACCAGCGCCCGGAAGATCCGTGACTTCAACCCGCTTGTGCCGGGCTGCGTCTCGATCTACCTCTGTGGCGCCACCGTCCAGGCGGCCCCCCACATCGGGCACATCCGTTCCGGCGTCGACTTCGACATCATGCGGCGCTGGTTCGCCTACCGCGGCTACGACGTGGTCTTCGTGCGGAACGTCACGGACATCGACGACAAGATCATCGCCAAGAGTGCGGCCCAGGGCCGCCCCTGGTGGTCGATCGGCTACGAGAACGAGCTGGCGTTCGACGACGCCTACGACGCGCTCGGTTGCCTCCCGCCCACCTACCAGCCGCGGGCGACCGGTCACGTGCCGGAGATGATCGAGATGATGCGCACCCTGATCGACCGCGGTCACGCCTATCCGGCCGACGGCAATGTCTACTTCGACGTGCGCAGCTTCCCCGGCTATCTGTCGCTGTCCAACCAGGACCTCGGACATCTGCTCCAGCCCTCGGGCGAGGGCGAGACCGGCAAGCGCGACCCCAGGGACTTCGCCCTGTGGAAGGCCGCCAAGCCGGGCGAGCCGAGTTGGGAGACGCCCTGGGGCCGCGGCCGGCCGGGCTGGCATCTGGAGTGCTCGGCGATGGTCCGCAAGTACCTCGGCCAGGCGTTCGACATCCACGGCGGCGGCATCGACCTGATCTTCCCGCACCACGAGAACGAGCTGGCCCAGTCGTGTGCCGCGGGCGACGCGTTCGCGCGCTACTGGGTGCACAACGCGTGGGTCACCATGAGCGGCGAGAAGATGAGCAAGTCCCTGGGGAACTCGGTGCTCGTCAGCGAGATGGTCAAGCGCTGGCGGCCCGTCGTGCTGCGCTACTACCTCGGCACCCCGCACTACCGCTCGACCATCGAGTACAGCCAGGAGGCCCTGGCCGAGGCGGAGTCGGCGTTCGGCCGCATCGAGGGTTTCCTCCACCGCGCCGCCGAGCAGACCGGCGAGGTGGCCCCGGCCGCCGCCGTGCCCGAGGACTTCGCCGCCGCCATGGACGAGGACCTGGGCGTTCCCCAGGCACTCGCCGCCGTCCACACCACGGTCAGGCAGGGCAACGCCGCGCTGGCCGAGGGCGACAAGGAGTCCGTCGTCGCCCTCGTCGCCCAGGTGCGCGCCATGCTCGCCGTGCTCGGGCTCGACCCGCTGGCCGCCCCCTGGGCGGACGCGGACGCGGGCGCGCGCGGCGAGGAGCTGACCGGCGTCGTGGACACGCTCGTGCGGCTGGTCCTGACGCAGCGGCAGGCCGCGCGGGAACGCAAGGACTACGGCACCGCGGACGCCATCAGGGACGAACTCCAGTCGGCCGGCCTGGTGATCGAGGACACGCCCAACGGGCCCCGTTGGGAACTGAGCTGACCAGCTGACGAGCTGAGAAGGAACCGGTGGCACCATGCCAGGCAACAGCGAGCGGCCGAACCGCCGCACCAGCCAGAAGAAGGGCCCGCAGATCGGCAGCGGCGGCCAGCGCCGCCGCGGTCTGAAGGGCAAGGGGCCCACCCCCCCCGCCGAGATGCGCAAGGGGCACGCCAAGCAGCGCGCGGCGCAGGCCAAGACGCGCCGGCAGGCCGCGGCGCGGCGCGGCGGCCGGTCCCCCGCCGAGCTCGTCGTCGGCCGCAACCCGGTGGTCGAGGCGCTGCGCGGCGGCGTGCCCGCGGGGACGCTGTACGTCCAGCAGTTCCTGGACAGCGACGACCGCGTCACCGACGCCGTCAAGCTGGCGATGGAACGTGGCGACGTGCACCTGCTCGAAGCGCCGCGGGCCGAGCTGGACCGGATCACCGGCGGGCTGAACCACCAGGGCCTGGTCCTCCAGGTCCCGCCCTACGAGTACGCCCACCCAGACGACCTGGTCGACGCGGCCTTCGACGCCGACGAGGACCCGCTGATCGTGGCCCTCGACGGCGTCACCGACCCGCGCAACCTCGGGGCGGTGGTCCGGTCCGTGGCCGCGTTCGGCGGGCACGGCGTCGTCGTGCCGGAGCGGCGCGCGGCCGGCATGACCGCGGGCGCGTGGAAGACCTCCGCCGGTACGGCGGCGCGCACACCGGTCGCCCGCGCCACCAATCTGACCCGCGCGCTCCAGGCGTACCAGAAGACCGGTCTCACGGTCGTCGGCCTCGCGGCCGACGGCGAGGCGGACCTCGGGGACGTGGCGGCGCTCGGCGGCCCCGTGGTGATCGTGGTGGGCAGCGAGGGCCGGGGCCTGTCCCGGCTGGTCGGCGAGACCTGCGACGTCCGCGTGCGGATTCCGATGCCGGGCGGCGCCGAGAGCCTGAACGCGGGCGTGGCGGCCGGCATCGTTCTGTACGAGGCGTCAAGGGGCCGCCGCTGACCGGCCCTTGACGGGTCGCGGACAGACTTCGGTCAAGGCAGTGTCCAAAGGCTGTGTCACTCGGTTAGATGAGTGTGGACACCAGAACACCCCGCGGCCTCTCGGCGGACGAGCCGGTGCTGAGCATGGTGAAAGTGCCGTGCGACCCCGCACAAGTCGTCGTGAACCACGCCAGCTTCCGGGTTCAGCTCGCCACCCCGCCCCCGGCGGGCATCGCGGTCCCACAGACCGGTCCGCTGCCGCGGGTGCCCGCCGCCGGGCGCCGCAGGCCGCCGGTCGTATGGTCGGGCCGCAGCGCGCCGGGGGACGCGGGGGCCGGCACCCTGATCCGGGCGGTGCGCGAGGCCGGGCACGCGCGCGCCGCGGAGGGCACCGCCACCCAGGTGCTCCCGCGCGTGCAGGGCGCCCCCCGCGCCGCGGCCGTGGTCGGCCCGCGCCACCCGCAGCCGGCCGAGCACACCCGGGTACTGCCCGCGGTCGGCGCGGACCGTGGCAGGACCGGCGGGTTCGGCGGCCACGACGGAACGGGCGGCCACGACGGAGCGGACGGGGCCGGGGACGGCAGGGGCCCGGCGCGGGCGGGTGCGGCCAGGCAGCGCTCCGGCGCTCCCGTCGGCCGGCAGGCGTTCCATACCGGCAGGAATCTGAGCCTCGGCGTCGTGCTGCTGCCGCTGCGCCTGCTGCTCGGCTTCATGGCCATCTACGCCGGGATGGGCAAGCTCACCAACCCGGTCTACTTCGACGGCGGCGTCCGCGGCTCGCTGTACGCGTGGCTCAGCGCGCTGGAGCCGTGGACCGTGGCCGCCCCGCTGCACGACTGGGCCCTGTCCCACCCGGTGGGCGCCGGGCTCACCGTCGCGTTCACCCAGATCATCGTCGGCGTGCTCACCATCTTCGGCCTCTGGCAGCGGGTGGCGGCCGGGCTCGGCGCGCTGCTCTCGCTGGCGCTGCTGGTCACCGTCAGCTGGCGGCAGGGCCCGGCGTTCGACGCCCCCGACATCGTCCTGTGCGCCGCCTGGTCGCCGCTGCTGATCGCGGGCGCGCCCGTGTACTCGCTGGATGCGCGGCTGGCCGGAGAGGCGTGGCGCAGGCTCGGCCCGCGCGCCCCGCTGTCGGATCTGCGGCACCGGGTGCTGCGCAGGGGGGCGGCGCTGGCGGCGCTGCTGATCGGCCTCGCGCTCCTCATCGGTTCGCTGCTCGGCAGCGCGGTGCGCTCCGCGCAGTTCCCGACGACGCCCGCGCCGGGCGAGCCGCCGCGCAACCACCTGCCGGGCGAGCCGCTGCCGGACGAGGCCGAGGAGAAGGACGAGGAGGAGCGGGAGCGGCGGCGCGAGGAGGATGCGGCCGAGTCCTCCGAGGGTGCCTCGGCCGACGAACGCGAGGCGGGCGAGGCGGACGAGGCGGATCAGCCGGGCTCGGCCGGCGAGCCGGCGGACGGCGCGGCGCCGGACGGTCCTTCGGACGAGTCGTTCCCGCGCAGCGAGCAGACCGTGCCCGCCCCGCAGCAGCCGCCCGCGCCGGACCCGTACGTGCCGGAGGAGTCGTACGCGCCGCCGTCCGCGCCCGAGGCGGGCGATGCGGGAGAGCCGCCGGAGAGCCCCGCACCTTCGGACGACGGGGGTGAGCAGGGCAGCCTCGACCCCATCGGCGGGCTGCTCGGTTAGGTGGCATCCTCGGCGAGTAGAGGGGCTTCACCCCCCGGCGGTTAACGTGTGGCCGACGTCACGGGAACTCCGTGCGGCGGCCGGACAAGTCGGGGGGTGAGCTATTCCATGCACGCCCGCGTGCGCGCCGGCGATCCGGACGCGTTCCGCGAGCTGTTCACCTCGTACGCGCAGCTGGTCTACGGGTACGCGGCGCGCGCAACGGGCGATCCCGGCCTGGCCGAGGACGTCGTGTCCCTGACCTTCCTTGAGGCGTGGCGGCTGCGCGCCCGGCTGCGGGACGAAGGGGAGAGCCCGCGGCCGTGGCTCATGGGCATCGCCGTCAACGTCCTGCGGAACACCGCACGCGCCAAGCGCCGTCACGAGCGCGCCATGGCCAGGCTGCCGGCCCGCGAACCCCTGCCCGACTTCGCCGACGAACTGATCGGCCGGCTCGCCGACGCCGAACAATTGGCCGCGGTGAAGACGGCGCTGGGGCGGCTGCGCGACGGGGAGCGCGAGGTGTTCATGCTCTGCGTCTGGTCCGGTTTCGGCTACGAGGAGGCCGCGGCGGCGCTCGGCGTGCGCGTCGGAACGGTCCGCTCCCGCCTGTTCCGGGCCAGGGCCAGGCTGCGGCGGCTCACGGACGAGGAATTGCGCAGGGAACCGCCGTTGCCGCGCGGACAAGTACGGGATGACTGCCGGATGCCGGCGGTCCGGTCACATGTGGAGAGGCACCCATGATCCGTACCCACCGGCGCCGGGGCGAGGACCCGAGCCGTGCGGAACTGGCCCGGCTGCTGCCCGCCCCGGGCGATCCTGAGCTTCCCGCGGACCGCCGTCTGCTGCTTGAGGAGCATCTGATGCGCGAAACCGAGCAACCCGCAGCGTCGCCCGGTCGGCGCCGCCTCGTGCTGGCCGCGGTGCCGGTGGCGACGGCCGCCGTCATCGTCGCCGCCGTCACGTTCACCGGCGGTGAAGGGGAGGGCAACGACGCGGCCTCGGGCGGCTCGACGCTCCAGCGGCTGGCCGCGGCGGCGGCGCAGCAGCCGGAGACCGAGGTGGCGCCCGACCAGTTCGCCTACACCGAGCAGTACTACGCCCGTTTCAAGGGCGGCGAGCCCAACAACGGTGACAACGTGGAGCGGGAGGAGTCGGGTCCGTACGAGGCCGAGACCTGGGTCACGCCGGACGGGAACGACGGCTGGTACGTGGACTCCGTGCAGTTCCCCGACGGCGCCCCGCTGATCGACGGCCGCCCGGACCGGAACCACTCGCTGGATGCGGCGGAGCAGGACACGGGCCTGACCTGTTGGGTGGAAAGTCCGGACGTCGTCGACAGCGACCCGGATATGACGGAGGCCACGGTCAACGAGGAGGACTGTCTGGACCCGCCGGACCTCGACCATCCGGCGAACCTCCACCAGCCCTCCTACGACTACTTCCAGGAGCTGACCACCGACCCGGAGGAGCTGGTGGAGAAGATCTACCGGGAGAACGGCTCGGCCGACTCCGGTGACCAGGCCGACCAGTGGGCGTTCCACACCATCGGCAGGTTCTTCGAGCACGCGCCGCTGCCGCCCGAGGTGGCGGAGGCCGCGCTGCTGGCGTTCGAGGAGATCCCGGGGGTCACGGTCGGCGTGGGCACGGACGCGGCGGGCCGCGAGGGCGTGGCCGTCACCCGGCACGGCACGCACCTGGGCGAGGAGACGACGTTCCTCTTCGACGAGGAGACGGGCGGCTACCTGGGCGCGCGTATCGAGCAGATCGACGCCGGGCACTTCCACCCGGTGGGGACCGTTTTCGAGGACTCCGCGCTCACCGACTGGAGCATCGCCGACCGGGGCGTCGTCGACGAGCTGTCCGAGGCGCGGCCGGAGCAGTAGTGCCCACGCATTCCGGTTTCCCTTCCGGAAAGGAAGAACGCGGAATGGGGATGTGGGATGAGGATGTGGGATGAGGATGTGAAACAGAAAGGCGCCGCGGGTGCCGGGCGGGGTCACCGTCCGGCACACCACGGTGTGGATTTCTTCGAAATGACCGATCAGTTGAGGATGGTGGCTTCAAGGGCGTCGAGATCCACGGTCCTGCCGGTGAGACTTTCGACCCTGCTCACCTCTTCCGTGCGGTCATCCCATTCGATCGCCAAGGTGTCACCGGTGAGCCGCAGGTTGGCGTTCTTCAGACTGGACCCCTGGCAGGTGAACAGGACCGGCTCCCAGTCGAGGCCGCCCGCTATTCCGCTTTCCTGCGTACAGACGTCGCCCGTCCCGGGGTTCCCGTACAGGACGCCGTCCGTGGTGGTGTAGAGGGTGATGCCCGCGGACTCCCAGTGGGCGTACCAGTTCTCGTCGCCCTCGATGCCGCTGCCGGAGCCGCCGTCGTCCCCGCCGAAGCCGCCCGTGGTTTCCAGCTGGAGTTCGTCGTCGAGCTCCAGCTCCGGCAGGCCGCCGCCCCCGTTCTCCTCGCCGTTGCCGCCGGAGGTGAAACCGCCGAGCCCTGGGCCGCCGGCCTCGTCGTCGCCGCCGCAGCCGGCGAGCAGCAGGGCGGCCGCGACAGTGGCCGCCGAAACGATTGGTCGCATACGTGCGCGCACAGGTAATTCCCCCGTCATCGCTGTGAGTTGGGTGCGTGATCGGGGTCGAACGATAGTGAAAGCGCGCGGGGGAATGCCACTCGGGCCCGGGGAAACCCGGCAACGGTTACCGAGTCGTCGCCAAGAAAGTGCGGAGAAAGCACCGGGAAAGCCGAATGTGTCATCGTCAGTCCGGCGAAAGCCGCGGTTTTGCTTTTGCGGGCGGGCCGGCCGGGCCCGCCCCTTTCCGCGGCCGGGACAGGGCCGGAACAGGGCTGGAACGGGACCGGGTCAGCCGGCCAGGTCGCGCGCCGCCTGGGCCAGGTCCTTGGCCGTGTCGATGGCCCGCCAGTAGGCCCGCTGCGGCAACGGGAAGCCCGCGAGCCTGCGTTCGCGCGCGAGCCGGGGGAACGTGGTGCGCTCGTGATCGCCGCGGTCCGGCAGCAGCTTCGTGAACTCGGCGGCGAAGACGTAGACGCCCGCGTTGATCAGGTAGGGCGAGGGCGGCGCCTCGATGAAGTCCAGGACGTGGCCGAACTCGTCGGTGTCGACGGCGCCCCACGGGATGCGCGGGCGGGCCAGCGCCAGCGTGGCCAGCGCGTCCCGTTCGGCGTGGAAGGCGGCCATCTCGTGCAGCGAGAACCGGGTCCAGATGTCGCCGTTGGTGGCGAACCACGGCTCGGCGGGCCGCGGCAGGGCGGCGGCGGCGTGCTTCAGGCCGCCGCCGCGGCCGAGCGGCTCGCTCTCGACGACGGTCGTCACGTGCAGCGGCAGCTCGACGGAGGCCAGCCACTCCTGAAGCACCTCGGCGAGGTGGCCGCAGGAGATGACGGCGTCCGTGATGCCCTCGGCGGCAAGCCAGTTGAGCTGGTGGCCGATGATCGGGACGCCGGTGCCGGGGATCTCGACCATCGGCTTGGGCCGGTCGTCGGTGTACGGCCGCAGCCGTGAGCCCTGGCCACCGGCCAGGACCACGGCCTGCGTCGGCTGCGGGACATCGAGCGAGGCTTCGGTCATACCGGCAGCCTAGCCCTGCCGATCTTGCCGGGCCCGCGACACCTCACGGTCGGGCGGGCTACTCCGCGGTGGCCACGCCCGCCGCGTAGGCGGTGTCGCACACCGGGCGGGCGTGGGCCTGGGCGCGCTTCGTGCTGCCGTACTTCTCCACTGCCGCCTCGCCGAGGGCCTGTGCGATCTCGGCGCAGTGCGGCGCGAGGGCCGGGTCGCGCGTCACGGCTTCCTGGAGGCCGGTCAGTGCGGCGGAGGGGTCCTGGCGGCGCAGTGTGGTGATCAGCCGCTCCTTGAGCACCTCCTGCGGCGTCTGGCGGGCCTTTTCCGCGGCGGCGGTCAGCATTTGTGTGTCGGACGGCGCGGACACCCACGGAACGCGGGTCACGGCGAGTGTCCCGGAGAGCACCAGGACGACCGGGAGGGCGATGGCGAGACTTCTGCCGATGTGTCGAAGTGCCTGATTCACTGAAGGTCTTCCTCGCGAGACGGTGGACGGGCTTGTCGAATCGTAGCGAGGAGTAGTGATTTGGTGACATTTCGCCACCCTCATGGGTGACAGGGTCCAGAAAAATTCGAATGGGCCGTTGACGCGCAAAGGGCCGGGTTTCCACCGCATGTGCGGAAACCCGGCCCTTCCGGCGTCGGAACGGTCAGCCGTTCAGCGGTTCAGCCGCTCAGCCGCTCAGTCACTCAGGCGCTCACCGGAGCCGGCGGCGAAGACGTGGGTCTCGCCGGGCTTCGGCACCACGTTCAGCGTGGCGCCCTTGTCGGGGACGTCACGGCTGTCGACGCGGATGACGAGGTCCTTGGTGTCGCCGCCGAACTCGGCGGTGCCGTAGATGTAGGCGTCGGCGCCGGTCTCCTCGACCACGTTGACCGTGACGGCGAGGCCGGCTTCCTTCCCCTCTTCGGCCTTGGCGAGACCGGCGACCTCACCGTTGCCGTTGACCACGGCGAAGTGCTCGGGGCGGCAGCCGACGACCACGTGGGTGTCGCCCTTGCTCTGCGCCTCGGTGAGGGCGGCGCGCTCCACGGCGACCACGCTGTTGCCGAACTTCACGCCGCCGTCGGTGATCGGGACCTCCACCAGGTTCATCGCGGGGGAGCCGATGAAGCCCGCGACGAAGAGGTTGGCGGGCTGGTCGTACATGTTCCGCGGGGTGTCGATCTGCTGGAGCAGGCCGTCCTTGAGGACCGCGACCCGGTCGCCCATCGTCATGGCCTCGACCTGGTCGTGGGTGACGTAGACGGTGGTGACGCCCAGGCGGCGCTGGAGGCCGGCGATCTGGGTACGGGTCTGGACGCGGAGCTTGGCGTCCAGGTTGGACAGCGGCTCGTCCATGAGGAAGACCTGCGGCTCACGGACGATCGCGCGGCCCATCGCGACACGCTGCCGCTGACCGCCGGAAAGCGCCTTCGGCTTGCGGTCCAGGTACTCGCTGAGGTCGAGGATCTTGGCGGCCTCTTCGACCTTCTTGCGGATGTCCGCCTTGTTCACGCCGGCGATCTTGAGCGCGAAGCCCATGTTCTGCGCGACGGTCATGTGCGGGTAGAGCGCGTAGTTCTGGAACACCATGGCGATGTCCCGGTCCTTCGGCGGCAGGTGGGTGACGTCGCGGTCACCGATGTGGATGGAGCCTCCGTTGACATCCTCCAGCCCGGCGAGCATGCGCAGGGAGGTGGACTTCCCGCAGCCGGAGGGGCCGACCAGGACGAGGAATTCGCCGTCCTCGATCTGGATGTCGAGCTGGTCGACGGCGGGGGACTCCTGGCCGGGGTAGACCCGGGTGGCCTTGTCGTACGTGACCGTTGCCATGCTGTTGTGTCTCCTTCTACCGGCAGGAACGTGCCGGACGATCCGAGTAGGAAGGTGTGACGGCCATGTAAATGGACGCGGAGTGAACCTAACTCGAAACGAGCACGAAAGTCAGTAGCTGATGGGAAAAAAACTCATCACAAGATCGTTTGCCCCGCGGCGGGGCCCGGCGCGGTCCGGCACGGCACGGTCCGGTCCGGCGGGGCCCGGGAGCGGGGGTCGTCCTGCCGACGGGCGAGACGGCCCCGTGTACCCTGGAGCGGCCGTTACGGCCGGTCGCGGTCGTTGCGAGCGCGCCGCCTTAGCTCAGTTGGCCAGAGCAGCTGTCTTGTAAACAGCAGGTCGTCGGTTCGAATCCGACAGGCGGCTCCAGCTCCCCCCCACCCCCTGGTGTTGACTGCGCCCGCCTGCGAACATACAAATATCGCGCAAGTCCAAACAGGATCGATCAGGGGATCTCAGATGCGCGACGAGCCCTTCCTCCACCTCCGCTCCGCGGGTACCAGCCTGGTGCTGGACCGTTCCGGGAGCGGACTGCCCCGGGTCGTGCACTGGGGGGAGGACCTGGGCGAGCTGTCCCAGGACGCCCTTGCGGCCCTCGCCCTGGCCACGGTGCCGCAGATTGCCTCCAACAACGTCGATGTCGTGGTGCCGGTCGGCCTGCTGCCCGAGCACTCCGCCGGCTGGCTCGGTACCCCCGGCCTCACCGGGCACCGGGCGGGCGCCGACTTCTCCACGGCGTTCACGGTCACCTCCTTCCACGTGGCGGGCCGCACGGTGACCGCCGTCGCCGAGGACGTGACGGCCGAGCTGGAACTGCGCCTGGAGGTCGAGCTGACCGACTCGGGACTGGTCGGGCAGCGGGCCACCGTCACCAGCAGGGCCGCCGCCGAGGCCGCCCCGTTCACGCTCTCCGGGGTCCTGCTGACCCTGCCCGTGCCGGAACGGGCCACGGAACTGCTCGACATGACCGGCCGCCACCTGCGCGAGCGGACCCCGCAGCGGCACGCGTTCACCATCGGCACCCACCTGCGCGAGAACCGCAAGGGCCGCACCGGCACCGACGCCGCCACCGTGCACGTCGCGGGCGAGCCCGGCTTCGGCTTCCGCGCGGGCGAGGTGTGGGGCCTGCACGTGGCGTGGAGCGGCAACCACCGCTCGCTGGCCGAACGCACCCACGCCGGTGAGGCGCTGCTGGGCGGCGGCGAACTGCTGCTGGCCGGCGAGATCGCGCTCGGCTCCGGCGAGTCGTACACCACGCCGTGGGTGTACGGCAGTTATGGCCGCCGCGGTCTCGACGAGCTGGCGGGCCGTTTCCACGGCCACCTGCGGGCCCGCGCGGGCCACCCGCACACGCCGCGTCCGGTCACGCTGAACGTGTGGGAGGCCGTCTACTTCAACCACGACCTGGGCAAGCTCAAGGAGCTGGCGGATATCGCGGCCGAGGTCGGCGCCGAGCGCTTCGTGCTGGACGACGGCTGGTTCCGCGGCCGGCGGGACGACCACGCGGGGCTCGGCGACTGGTACGTGGACGAGGGGGTGTGGCCGGACGGGCTGCACCCGCTGGCCGAGCACGTCCGCGGTCTGGGCGTGGAGTTCGGCCTGTGGGTTGAGCCGGAGATGGTCAACCCGAACTCCGACCTGGCCCGCAGCCACCCCGAGTGGATTCTGGCGACGGGCGACCGGCTGCCCCCCGAGTCCAGGCACCAGCAGGTCCTCGACCTCGGGCACCCGGAGGCGTACGCCTACATCCTGGAACGACTGGACGCGATCGTCTCCGAGTACTCCCTCACCTACCTCAAGTGGGACCACAACCGGGACCTGGTCGAGGCCGGGCACAGCCCCACCGGCCAGGCGGGCGTGCACGCGCAGACCGCGGCCGTGTACCGGCTGCTCGACGAGCTGCGGGCCCGCCACCCCGGACTTGAGATCGAGTCCTGCTCCTCCGGCGGCGGCCGGGTGGACCTGGGCATCCTGGAGCGGACCGACCGGGTGTGGACCAGCGACTGCATCGACGCGCTCGAACGGCAGCAGATCCAGCGCTGGACCGGCCTGCTGCTGCCGCCGGAGCTGATGGGCTCGCACGTGGGCGCGCCGGAGGCTCACACCACGGGGCGCACGCACGGGCTCGCGTTCCGCGCCGGGACGGCGCTGTTCGGCCACTTCGGGATGGAGTGGGATCTGACGCGCGCAGGCGAGGAGGACCGCGCGGCGCTGCGCGAGTGGATCGACCTCTACAAGGAGCTGCGCGGGCTGCTGCACAGCGGCGAGGTGGTGCGCGGCGACCACCCCGACCCGGCGCTGTGGGTGCACGGTGTGGTGGCGCAGGACCGTTCGCGCGCCGTGTACGCGCTGGTGCAGGTGGCGACGAGCGTCGTGTCCCCGCCCGGACGCGTGCGGCTGCCGGGCCTCGACCCGGCCGCCGACTACCGGGTGGCGCCGCTGGCGCCGGGCGACCGCAGGCGGGGCCCGGCCTCGACCGCGCTGGCCTGGTGGAGCGAGGGTGTGACGCTGCCGGGACGGGCCCTGGACGCGGTCGGGGTGCGGGCACCCGTGCAGTTCCCCGAGCGCCTCGTGCTCGTGGAGGCGGTGCGCGTCTGAGGCCCGGTACCGGGGCGCCTGGTAACGGGCGCCCCGGTACCGGGGGCCCGGCCCGTCAGGGGACGGGCACCGGGACGTCGAGCGGGCGCCGCGCCGCCGCCGTGGCGGCGGCGCCGTGCCGTGCCAGCAGCCAGGCCGTCACCACGGAGGCCAGCGCGGCGGCGAAGGTGAGGAACGCGAACTCGCCCCTGACCGCGTACGAGGAGACCGCCGTGGTGATGACTCCGGCCGAAAGGCCGAAGGCAAAGGTCAGCAGCGGAACTGCGTGCCGGGCGGGCAGCGCGGCCCCCAGGGCGAGCAGCGCGCACAGGATCAGGTCGGGGACGAGGAAGAGGTTGTCGCTGCGGAACCCGTCGTTCGGGAAGAGATAGAGGAAGGTGGGCACGCTGACCAGCAGGGCCACGATCCGGCTGGCGGTGACGAGGTGCATACGGTTCTCCGGCGGTATGTGAACGCCCGGGGACCGGGCGGATGTGCGGACGGGGCGAGGCGCGGTCATGGGATGAGCAAGATCTTTCCGGTGTGCCGTCCGAGGGCCAGCAGTTCGTGGGCGCGGGCCGCCCGTTCCAGGGGGAAGGCCTCCGCCACGAGCGGCCGCAGGCGGCCGGACGCCAGCTGTCCCACCAGCGCGCCCAGGTCTTCCTGGACCGTCTCCGGGCGGCGGCGGGCCGCGGCGCTCAGCCGGTAGGAGGCGGCGCTTCTGCCCTGCGGCACCAGGCTCCACCACCGCAGGCGAAGGAGCTGGCGCAGCACCGCGTGGCTCGGCCTGCGGCTGCGCAGGCCGGCGGCGGGGAACCCGTACGACACCAGGCGCCCGCCGGGGCGCAGCAGCCGCCATGCCCCGGTCAGGGTCGCGCCGCCGACCGCGTCGAGGGCGATGTCCACGCCGTCGCCGCCGGAGAGGTCCGCGATGCGGGCGGTGACGTCCCCCGCCCGGTAGTCGACCGGCTCGGCGCCGAATGCGGACACGACGTCCGCGTGCCCGGCGGAAGCCGTGCCAACGGCCCGCGGGCCGGCGAGTCGTGCCAGGTCGAGCAGTGCGGTGCCGACGCCGCCTGACGCGCCGCTGACCAGCACCCGTTCGCCCGCGCGGGCCGTGGCCAGGCGGTGCAGCATCTGGTGCGCGGCGACGTAGTTCAGCGGGAGGCAGGCGGCGGACAGCGCATCGACGCCTGCCGGGACCGGGACGAGCCGGTCGGCATTGACGCACAGGTGGCTGGCGTGGCCGCCCCGCAGCACCAGGGCGGCGCACCGCCGGCCCTCCCAGTCGGCCGGGACCCCGGGGCCGGCCGCCTCGACGCGGCCGACCACGTCCCAGCCGGGGACGAAGCCGGGGCGCGGGCCTGCGGGGTAGCGGCCGGCGCGCATGAGGGCGTCGGCCGGCGCGAGCCCGGCGGCTTCCATCCGCAGCCGCACCTGCCCAGGGCCGGGGGCGGGCGTCTCGCAGAGGGCGAGGCGCAGCACGTCGGGACCGCCGTAGCGGTCCACCACGATGCGGCGGCAGCGGCTCACGCGGCTTCCGCCGGGGATGTCGCACGCGCCCGGTGGGACCGGTGCAGCCGGTGCGCCCCGAGCGCGGTGAGCAGCACGATGCACGAGAGGTCGAACACGGTGCTGAACGGCGCCAGATCCGCCCGCAGCGCCGGGTCGGGAAGCAGCAGGAGCAGGAACGCCCCCTTGCCGACGACGGCGGCGAGCGCGGCGGCCGGCCGGGCGGGGCGGAAGAACGCGGCCCAGACCAGCGCGGCGCCGAGCAGCAGTTGGAGCATGCCTCGGTGCTGTAGCAGGGCCTCGGTCATGGGCTCGGGGTCGGCCACGCCGTAGGTCCACTCCAGGGCGTGGCCGTCGACGAGGGCGAGTGCCGGGGTGGCGGTGATCAGGCCCATCACGACGAGGGTCGCGCGGAGGGCGGTGTCGCCGCGGCGAGCTGCGGGCATGGGTCGGCCTCCAGATCGTCAGTAATGCTGATGTTCAGCGTAGCTGACTGATTTTGCGCGGGCCACCCCGTAGCGTGGACGGCATGACGACACGGCCCGCGGCGGCAGAGCTGATCCATTCCTCGACCGCCTACATGGTGCTGCGTCTCGGTGACGCCGCCCGCGACCGGATCGATCAGGTGCTCAGCCGCTTCGGGATCACCGGTCGGGACATGCGGGTGATGAGCTTCGCCCAGGGGCGAGCGCTGTCCCAGCGCGACCTGAGCCGCCTCGCCTCGCTCGACCGCACGACGATGGTGGCGGTCGTCGACAAGCTGGAAGGTCTCGGCCTCGTCAGGCGCGAGCGCAGCGCCGCCGACCGCCGCAAGCAGGTGGTCACCCTCACCGGCCGGGGCACGGGCCTCCTCGACGAGCTGACCTTCCTCCTGGCCGGTGAGGAGGCCGGCTTCCTCGCCCCCCTCACCGGCGAGGAACAGCGCCTGCTGAACGGCCTGATGACCAAGCTGTACGAGGCGCACGACCCGTCCTGCGCCGCGCCCTGAGCCCGGTGGCCGGGGGGATGAGCACGACCTTGCCGATGGTGGCCCGGGACTCCGGCGCACGGTGAGCCGCGGCCGGCGGGTTCCGGGTCGGGTATTTCCTCGTAGCGCAGGTTCTCGGGCGGACCGAAAGCTCGCAGGTGGATCGCGCGCATGGGCGTAGCTCCTCGTTCGGTGCGGGCACGCCCCAGCCTCCGACTTCAGGTCCTCTTGAAGTCGAGGGGCGGGGCGGCTGTCAGTGGCAGGGGCGAGGATGGGCCCATGGCGCAACGAAACGCGGTGAAGCGGCCGAGGCCGCCGGTCTACTCCCTGCCCGAGCTGCGCCCCTTCGGCGCGGACGGCCTGGCGCCCGAGGGCGACTACGACGGTATGGAGTTCACCGGCCTCGACCTGAGCGGTGCGGACGCGCCGGGGGCGCACTTCCTGGACTGCGCGCTGCGCGACTGCGTGCTGGACGAGGCCGGGCTGAAGCGCGCCAGGATCGTCGACAGCCTCCTGGCGGGCGTCCGCGGCGTGGGCACGGTGCTTTCCGAGGCGCAGCTGCGGGACGTGGAGATAAGGGACGGCCGGCTGGGCGGGGTGCAGCTCGGCGGCGCCAAGCTCGACCGGGTGCTGGTGCGCGGCGGGAAGATCGACTATCTGAGCCTGCGGCAGGCCAGGCTGACCGACGTCGCCTTCGTGGGCTGTGTGCTGGTCGAGCCGGACTTCGGCGGGGCACGGTGCGAGCGGGTGTCGTTCGAGGACTGCGAGCTGCGCGGAGCCGATTTCCACGCGGCGACGCTGCGCGATGTGGACCTGCGCGGCGCGGTGCACCTGGAGTTGGCCCGGGGCGTGGACCGGCTGTCCGGCGCGGTGATCAGCCCCGTCCAGCTGTTCGACCTGGCCCCCCGGCTCGCGGCCGAGCTGGGCCTGCGCGTGGAGAGCTGACCGCGGCGGCGCCCCCGACGCCCGCGCACGCGAAGCGGCCGGCGTCCCCGTGGGGGCCGCCGGCCGCTTACCGATCCCGGAGGCGTCCTCAGATGTTGACGCCGAAGTCCTGCGCGATGCCCGCCAGGCCGGAGGCGTAGCCCTGGCCGACCGCGCGGAACTTCCACTCCGCGCCGCTGCGGTACAGCTCGCCGAAGACCATGGCGGTCTCGGTGGAGGCGTCCTCGGTCAGGTCGTAGCGGGCGATCTCGGTGCCGCCCGCCTGGTTCAGCACGCGGATGAACGCGTTCCGCACCTGGCCGAAGTTCTGACCGCGGTTGTCGGCGTCGTGGATCGACACCGGGAACACGATCTTGTCCAGCTCCGCGGGCAGACCCGCGAGGTTGACGTTGATCTGCTCGTCGTCGCCCTCGCCCTCACCCGTCAGGTTGTCCCCGGTGTGCTGGATCGTCCCGTCGGGCGTGGCCAGGTTGTTGTAGAAGATGAAGTGCTGGTCCGACACGATCTTGCCGGCCGCGTCGACTCCGAGGGCGCTCGCGTCCAGGTCGAAGTCGGCACCCGTGGTGGTGCGCACGTCCCAGCCGAGGCCCACCGTGACGGCGGTCAGGCCGGGCGCCTCCTTGCTCAGCGAGACGTTGCCACCCTTGGACAGGCTCACACCCATGTAGATCCCCTTATTCGTTTCGCGCAGGGTCGCCTTTGCGATGACGTTACTCTCACTGCCCCCAACGATGTGAGGGGGTGGCCCGGTTCCATGCACATCCGCCGAAAAACCGGCGTGCGGTGCGCGGCCGACCGGGGGAACATGGAACGCATGTCCGGTCCGTATGTCATCCGCGGCTCGGTCTCCCTGCCGGAGTCCGAGCTCCGCTGGCGTTTCTCGCGCTCCTCGGGGCCGGGCGGGCAGCACGTCAACACCAGTGACACCCAGGTCGAGGTGCTGTTCGACCTCGCCGCCACCCGGGCGCTCCCCGAGGTGTGGAAGGAGCGGGCGCTCGACCGGCTCGCCGGGCGGCTGACCGGCGGGGTGCTGAGCGTCCGGGCCGCCGAGCACCGTTCCCAGTGGCGCAACCGCGAGACCGCGGCCAGGCGCCTGGCCGGGCTGCTCGCCGAGGCGTCGGCGCCGCCGCCGCCCGCGCGCAGGGCGCGGCGCGTGCCGCGCGGTGTCACCGAGCGGCGGCTCGAGGACAAGCGGCGCCGCGCCGATCTGAAGCGCGGGCGCACGCGGAAACAGGGCTGGGACTAGGCCCTGTCCGGTGGATCTTCGCGGGCTCGCGACGCCCGGCACGCACTCCCCCAGCCTGGCGGCTGGGAGGTGCCCCCACGCTGCGCTGCCGAATCGCGCGAGTACGGCCAAGTACGAGCTGCGATCCGGCTCCCTCTTGCACGCATCGTGCAAGAGGGGCCCATGCGATCGCACGCACCGGACGCCGCTCACTGGCTCCACGAAGATCCACCGGACAGGCCCTAGGGGCCCGCCGCCGGGGCCCGCCGCCAGGGCCCGGCGGCGGCGTTCGTGGGGGTTCAGGCCAGGCGCCGGTATCCGGCTCGGTAGTAGAGCAGCGGGCCACCGGGGACGGCGGGGACGGCGGCGTCGAGGACCCGGGCGATCACGAGCGTGTGATCGCCGGCGGTCACCCGCTGCTCGGTGGCGCACTCGATGGTCGCGAGCGCCCCCTTGAGCAACGGCGCACCGGTTTTCTCGCCGAGGACGTGCGGGACCTCCTGGAACAGCAGCCGGTCGCTCAGCCGCCCCTTCATGGCGAACCGGCCCGCCAGGCTTCTGTGTTCCTCGGACAGCAGGGAGGCGGCCCACAGTGGCTGACGTTCCAGCACCTCGTCCATGCGGGAGCCGGTGCGCACGCTCACCAGCACGAGCGGGGGGTCGAGGGACACGGACATGAAGGCCGTCGCGGTCATCCCGGCGGGTGCGCCGCGCGGCCCCTCCTCCTCGTCGTGGGCCGTCACCAGCACCACGCCGGCGGCGAGCCGCGCGAGGGCGCCGCGGAACTCCTCCTCGCTCACCCCCACAGGATGCCCTTCGGGACGCGGAACGGACTCGGTCTGTTGCGCAGATAGGGACACGAACGAAACGGTACGGTCCAACGGGGCGCACGTGCATCGGCCCAGGGAACCAGAGTTGGGCCCCACGTCGTCCTACGTCCCGCGACCGAGCACTTTCGCAGTGTGACATGAGTCACAGTAGGCAACTAATTGCTGACCCTGTGTACCTAGTGGGCAGCTCCCTGTGATTCAGTGGCCTGTGTATCTGCACGTGCATGTCGCGCCGGGGGAGTGATGGAAACGGAGACGGAGCCATATGTGCGCCTCGCCTCGCTGCGGGAGCTGCACCAGGTCGTCGCTCAGCTGAACACCGCCCGCAGCATGGCGGATACCTTGCAGACCATCGCGGACGGCGCCGTCGCCGCACTCGGATTCGAGCTGGCCGCCGTCAACCTCGTCAGAACCGACGGCGATCTCCTCGTCGCCGCCGTCGCGGGGAGTGACAAGGCGGAGGCCGCGATCGCCGGCCGGACCGGCTCCCGCGAGTCCTGGGAGCGACGGCTGTCCATGGGGGAGCGCTGGGGCGAGCTCCGCTTCATTCCGTACACCGAGGGCTGGGTCCTCGACCACGACGACGTGCCGCAGTGGCACACCACGGGTCCTGCGCCCCGTTATCCCGAAGAGTGGCACCCGATGGACCGACTCTTCGCACCCATGTACGCATCGGACGGGGAGCTGCTCGCGGTCCTGGAGGTCGACCGCCCGCGCAACGGCCGCCGCCCGGGGACCTGGGGCTGCGAGGCGCTCCAGCTGTACGCCTCGCAGGCCGCGATAGCCATCAGCAACGCCCGCCTGCGCGGCAACATGCAGCGGGCCCTCATCCGTCTCGAACGGGAGCAGCAGGCGCTGCGGGCCAGCGAGGAGAGCTTCCGGCAGGCGTTCGAGTACGCGCCCAGCGGCATGGCCATCGCCGAGGTGGGCGGCGAGAACCACGGGCGGCTGATCAAGGTCAACGACGCGCTGTGCCGGCTGCTCGGCCGCTCTGGCCCCGTGCTGCGCCGGTACAGCTTTTCCGACCTCGTCCACCCCGAGGACACCGGTGTGCTGCTGCGGACCGCGGCCGAGGGCGGCCGCGCAGAGCTGCGGCTCGCCCGCCGCGACGGCTCCTACGTGTGGGTCTCCCTGCGGAACTCGGTGGTCGCGGACGCCGCGGACGGCCCGCAGGTGCAGCTGACGCACGTCGAGGACATAGAGGAGCGCAAGCGCCACGAGCTGGCGCTCGCCCACCGGGCCAGCCACGACTCGCTTACCGGCCTGCCGAACAGCGCGGAGCTGCGCGCCCGGCTCGGCAGCCGGATATGCGCCACCGCGCCGGACCGGTGGGACGTGACTCCCACCACGGGCCGCGCCACGGACGCGTTCGCGGGGATCGGCACGCCGCCGCCGCGCCCGTACGACCACCACGAGCACGTGTACACCCCCGAACTGCCCGGCGGGGATGGCAAGGGTCTGGCCGTTCTCTTCTGTGATCTCGACGGTTTCAAGTCCATAAATGACCGTTTCGGCCATGTCTGCGGTGACGCGGTGCTGGTCGAGGTCGCCCGGCGCCTCGAACAGGGGGTGCGCGACAGGGACACCGTCGCGCGGCTCGGCGGCGACGAGTTCGTGGTGCTGGCCGAGGGCCTGGGCCAGGCCGAGGCGTCCGACCTGGCCGTCCGCCTGCGCAACGCCATCATCCCGCCCATCCGCGTCGAGGGCAGGGGCGTGCGGGTCGGGGCGAGCTTCGGCATCGGCTGGGCGGCGTGCGGGATGACGACCGAAGAGGTACTGGAATCGGCCGACCAGCGCATGTACGTGGAGAAGCGCTCCAGGTCACAGGGCAGGCGGCGCGCGGGCTGAACGGGCGCGGCCGCAAGCGGTCGGTCCGTTCATCCGAACGGGGTAGGCTCGCGCCCGTAGCCAGGTGGGGGAAGCGCGGTAACGAAGGAGCAGCAGTCGATGAGTGCGGGGCACAACGGCAGGGGCACGCCCGATGAGGGCGACGACGACCCGTTCGCCTACCTCTATCGACCCGAAGGCGGCCAGGCGCAGGGGCAGCCCCGCCCGGCCCCGCGGCAGCCGTCCTACAACCAGGTCCGCCCGGTGGGGGAGCGTACCTTCGGCGGCCAGCAAGGCTACCGCCAGCCCCCGGCACAGCAGCCGCAGCACCGTCCCGACGCCTACTACGCGGCCCCCGAGACCCAGGCGGGCGGCGTGCCGCCGCAGGGCGGCCCGCCGGGACGGCGCCGCACCGACCAGGAGCCGCGCCGCAACGGGCTGCTGATCGGCGCCATCGCCGTGGTCGTCGCCGTCGTGCTCGGCATCGGCGCGGCCATCCTGCTCAGCGGGGACGACGACGAGTCGCCCGGCGCGGACGGCGGCGCCACGCCGACCGGGCCGGGGGAGGAGGACGGCGGCGGCGGGGACGACGAGCCCACGGAGGAGCCCACCGACGAGGCGACCGAGCCCGAAGGGCTGCCGGCCGCCGAGCTGGCGGACCTCCAGCTCGGCAACGGCGCCGCGCTGGCCTCCGACGTCCAGGGGGCGCGCTCGGCGGACGGCCAGTACATCTCCATACAGGGGAAGCCCGACTCGTCCGTCACCTGGACCTTCGACTTCACCGGCGAGCCCGGCACCTACCGCTTGTACACCGGCTACGCGACCATCACGGACGGCCAGAGCATGGCGTTCTCCGTGAACGGCACGCCGCGCAACGACCCGGTCGACATGCAGGACTATGCGACCGCGAGCGACGAGTGGGACACCAGCTGGGTGAGCACGTACAACCTGGTCGAGCTGAACGAGGGCCAGAACACGGTGCAGATGACCTGCACCGGCCCCTGCGACGTCGTCATCGACCAGCTGAGCATCACGGAGAACAGGGACCAGTGAGCCCGCCGCGCGTGCCGTCGAGCACGCGCAGCAGCCGCTCCACCGTCTCCGCCATCGCCGCCCGCCCCGCCGCGAGCCAGCGGCGGGGGTCCACCCCCTCGGGGTCCGCCGCCAGGTGGTCGCGGACCGCGCCGGTCAGCGCCACGTTGAGCGCGGTCCCCACGTTGATCTTGGTCAGGCCCGCGGCCACGCCGCGCCGCAGCTCCTCGTCCGGCACCCCGGAGGAGCCGTGCAGCACCAGCGGCACGCCCAGCGCCGCACGCAGCCGCGCTATCAGTGCGTGGTCGAGCGCCGCCGTCCGCCGCGTCATGGCGTGGCTGCTGCCCACGGCGACGGCCAGCGCGTCCACGCCCGTGTCCCGCACGTACTCCGCCGCCTCGGCCGGGTCGGTCCGCACCCCCGGGGTGTGCGCGTCGCCCGGCTTGCCGCCGATGCGGCCCAGCTCCGCCTCCACCAGCAGCCCGTGCCGGTGCGCGAAGCGCACGGCCGCCGCCGTGGCCGCCACGTTCCCGGCGTAGGGCAGCCGCGAGCCGTCGAACATCACCGAGCCGAAGCCCGCCGCGGGCGCCGCCCGCAGCAGCGCGTCGTCCGTCACGTGGTCCAGGTGCAGCGCGAGCGCCGCCCCGCTGCCGCGCGCCAGCGCGGTCAGCGCGGCGGCCAGCGGTTCGAGCCGGCCGTGGTGGGCCACCGCGTTCTGCGACACCTGGAGCACGGCGGGCGCCTCGGCCGCGGCGGCCCCGGCGGCGACCGCCTGGGCGTGCTCCAGGGTGATCACGTTGAACGCGGCGACCGCCCGGCCGCCGCCGTGCGCCTCGGCCAGCAGGTCGGCACAGCGCACCAGGGTCACGGGCGCACCAGCCAGTCGCCCTTGCGCATGACGCCCCTGACCTCGAAGTCGCGGTCGAGCACGACCAGATCCGCGTCCTTGCCCTCCTCGATGGACCCGACGCGGTCGTCGATGCCCAGCAGCCGCGCCGGGGTCGAGGACAGCGCCCGCGCCGCGTCGGCGACCGGCAGCCCGTCCACCGTGACCGCGCGCCGCAGGGCGCGGTCCTGGGTCAGCGTGGAACCGGCGATGGCGCCGCCCTCGGCCAGCCGCGCGACGCCGCCCGTCACCTCGACCTCCAGCGGGCCGAGCGGGTAGCGCCCGTCGCCCATGCCCGCCGCACCCATCGCGTCCGTGATGAACGCCACCCGGTCAGGGCCCGCCGTGCGGAAGGCGAGCCTGAGCACCGAGGGGTGCAGGTGGTGACCGTCGTTGACCAGTTCGACTGCGATCCGTTCGTCTTCGAGCAGCGCCGCGATCGGCCCGGGCGAGCGGTGCGCCAGCGGCGGCATCGCGTTGAACAGGTGGGTGGCGACGGTCGCGCCCGCGTCGATGGCGCGGCGCGTCGTCTCGTACGTCGCGTCGGTGTGCCCGACCGCGGCGATGACCCCGCTGTCGCGCAGCAGCCGCACCGCGTCGATGCCGCCGGGGCGTTCCGGCGCGAGCGTCAGCATCCGCGCGGTGCCGCGGGCCGCGTCGATCAGCTTGCGCACGTCCGCCGGGTCCGGGTCGCGCAGCAGGGTCGGGTCGTGCGCGCCGCAGCGGTTCTCGGCGATGAACGGGCCCTCGAAGTGGATGCCGGCCAGGTCGCCCTGTTCCACCAGCTCCGACAGCGCCGCCGCCTGCCTGGCCAGGTCGCCCAGGTCGCCGGTGACGGTGGAGGCGACCATGGTGGTGGTGCCGCGGGCGCGGTGGGTGGCGATGACGGCCAGCGCCTCCTCGGCGGTACCGGCGGAGAACGATGCCCCGCCGCCGCCGTGCAGGTGGAGGTCCACGAAGCCGGGCAGAATCCAGTGCCCCGGCAGGTCGGTCACCACCGCCCCGTCCGTCTCGCCCCTGCGGCCCGCGGCGAACCGCGTGCCCTCGACCGTGACGCGGCCGCTGTCGACGACCCCGGCGGGCCGCACCACCTTTGCTCCGGTGAGCACGGTGCACTTCATGATCGGGAAACCTCCGCAGACGTGGGGAGCTGGCAGTGGTCCCAGGCGAGCAGGCCCGCGCCCAGGCAGCTGGCGGCGTCTCCGAGCGCCGCCGGAAGGATCGGTGGGATGCGCTGGAAGGTGGCCTTCGCCGCGAGGGCGGCGCGCAGCGGGACGAGCAGCGTCTCGCCCGCCTCGGCCAGGCCGCCGCCCACGATGACGACGGCCGGGTCGAGCAGGCAGATGCCGGTGAGCAGGCCGTCGGCCAGGCCGGCCACCGCGTCCCGCCACAGCGATTCGGCCCGTGGGTCGCCCGCGGCCACGGCCCTGGCGGCGTCCGCGGCGGTCGCGCCCGGCAGGCCGGCCGCGGCGGCCCAGGCGCGGCCGACGGCGGCGGCCGAGGCGACCGTCTCCAGACAGCCGTACTGCCCGCAGCCGCACCGGGCGCCGCCGGGGCGCACGACGATGTGGCCGATCTCGCCCGCGCCGCCGTGCGCGCCGGGCTCCATGCGCCCGTCGATGCCGATGGCCCCGGCGATGCCGGTGCCGAGCGCGACGAAGAGGAACCGGCCGTGTCCCGCTCCGGCCCCGACGCGTCCCTCGGCCAGGCCGCCGGCGCGCACGTCGTGGCTGACGCCGACGGGGACGCCGCCGAGCCGATCGCTCAGCAGCCGCCGCAGCGGAACGTCGCGCCAGCCGAGGTTGGCCGACCAGACGGCCGTGCCCGTCCGTTCGTCCACGATGCCGGGCACGACGACGCCCGCGGCGGCGGGCGGGCCGCCGAAGCGGTCGATGCCGGTGGCCCGCAACTCCTCGGCGAAGTCCAGGATTCCGGCCACCACGGCATCGGGTCCGCCGGTGCCCGCGGTGGGCCGGCGTGCCTGGTGCAGCGGCTCGTTGTCCCGCCCCGTCAGTGCGGCTTTCAGCACGGTGCCGCCCACGTCGAGGGCGAGCACGTAATTCTCCTGGAGACTCACAGGCGCAAGTCTCGCCCGAGACGGGGGAAGAGGTCTAGTCCACTACTGGGGTCACTGTGAAAGGATGACCGAGCGGGTGAGGTTCCGCGGCCGGTCCGGGTCGAGGCCGCGGGCCCGCGCGACCGCCACCGCGAGGCGCTGCGCCCGCACCAGATCCGCCATCGGGTCCGTGCCCTCCGGGGTCGCCACCAGCAGCCCGCCCGCCGCCGCCACATCCGCCCGCAGGCCCTCCGGCGGCGCGCCGAACACCCATACCGCGCGCCCCGGTTCCGCGATGGACACCGGCCCGTGCCGGTACTCCATCGCCGGGTAGCCCTCCGTCCAGGCGCCGGCCGACTCCCGCAGCTTGAGCGCCGCTTCGAGCGCCAGGCCACAGGTCCAGCCCCGGCCGAGGAACGTCCACTGGCCGGCCCCCGTCACCTCCGCGGGCAGCGGGTCCGCCACCGCCGCCTCGGCGTCGTGCGCCGCCTCTGCCACCGTTCGCACGCCCGCGGGCAGCGGCCCCGCGGCTTCGAGCCCGGCCCGCAGGAACGCCAGCGCGCTGGTCGCGAACCGCGTCTGCACGACCGACTCCTCGTCCGCGTAGTCGAGCACCGCCACGTGCGCCGCGGCCCGGAGCACCGGCGCCGCCGGGTCCGCGGTGACCGCGAGCACCGGCACCTCCGGGCGGCCCGCCCGCAACGCGCCCAGCAGGTCCAGGACTTCCGTCGTCGTTCCCGACCTGGTGAGCGCCACGACCCGGTCGTAGCGCCGCCCGGCGGGGAACTCGGAGGCGGCGAACGCGTCCGTCTCGCCCTGCCCCGCGGCCTCGCGCAGCGCCGCGTACGCCTGCGCCATGAACCACGACGTGCCGCAGCCGGTCACGGCGACCCGCTCGCCTGGCCGCGGCAGCGCGCCGGCGAAGCCGGCCGGGCGCGTCCGGGCCACGTCCTGCGCGGCGCGCCGCCAGCACGCGGGCTGCGTGGCGATCTCCCGTGCGGTGCGGGAGGTTCCGGGGGTTTCGAGGCTTTCGAAGCGTTCGGAGGATTCGGGGGATTCAGGAGACATGGGGGCGACTCCTCGCTCGTCGAAGGGAGGCGGTGCTCGGATCGATACTCACCGAAGGCTGTCCGAGCCGGCGAATAAAATGTCCGGATGAACGGGGCGAGCGGTGAGCGGGGGCGGGCGGGCGAAATGAGCGGCGAGCCGGGCGTTCCCGGGCGGGCCGGTCTCTCCGACCGCGACCGCGCGGTCCTCGCCGTCGAGCGCAGGTCGTGGCCGGGGCCCGGCGCCAAGGAGCGCGCGATCCGCGAGCGCCTCGGCATGTCCCCCACGCGCTACTACCAGCTGCTCAACGCCCTGCTGGACGACCCGCAGGCCCTCGCCCACGACCCGGTGACCGTCAACCGCCTCAGGAGGCTGCGCGAGGCGCGCCGCGGGCGCCGGTAAAGTCATGTACATGGGCAGCCTTCCCGTACCCACGACGGACGCCGGCCGCGCCGGCCTCGCCACCCTCCTCGACCGCCCCGACCGGGCCCTGATCGCCGCCGACTTCGACGGCACCCTGGCCCCCATCGTCCCCGACCCCGAGCAGGCAAAGCCGCACCCCGACGCCCTGCCCGCGCTCGCCGCGCTCGCCGGGCGGGTCGCGGTCCTCGCCATCATCACCGGCCGCCCCGCGGACGTGGCCGTCCGCCTCGGCGGCTTCGCCGACCACCCCGGCCTCGCCGGGATGGTCGTCCTCGGCGCGTACGGCGCGGAGCGCTGGGAGGCCGCCACCGGCCGTCTGACCACGCCGCCCCCGCACGCGGGCGTCGCCGCCGCGCGCGCCGAGCTGCCGGGTCTTGTCGCGGAGAGCGGCGCGTTCATCGAGGACAAGGGCAACGCGCTGGCCGTCCACACCCGCCGCGCCGCCGACCCGGCCGGGGCGTTCGCCGCGCTGCGCGGGCCGGTCGGGGAGCTGGCCGCCCGGCACGGTCTTGCCCTGGAGCCGGGCCGCCTCGTGCTGGAGATGCGCCCGCCCGGTATGGACAAGGGCGCCGCGCTGACCGCCCTGGCCCGCGAGAAGGACGCCGCGTCCGTGCTGTACGCGGGGGACGACCTCGGCGACCTGGCCGCGTTCGGGGCGGTCGCGGAGCTGCGCGACTCGGGCGTCGCGGGGCTGCGGGTGTGCAGCGGCAGCGCGGAGGTCACCGAGCTGGCCGCGGCCACGGACCTCACGGTCGACGGGCCGCACGGCGTCGCGGCCCTGTTCGCGGAGCTGGCCGCCCGCCTGCCCGCTGCCTCCTGAACGGGCGCACGACGGCGCGGGGCCCGGCGGCTCAGGCCGGGTCGAGCGCCGCCAGCTGTTCGAGGAACCAGGTCTGCGGCGGCAGCGCGGTGGCCGCCGCGGACAGGCGCTTGGTGCGCCGGTCCCGTTCGTCCGCGTCCATCGACAGCGCCCGGTGCAGGGCCTCGGCGGTGCCCGCGATGTCGTACGGGTTGACCAGCAGGGCGTCCTCGCCCAGCTCGGCGGCGGCGCCCGCCTCCGTGGACAGCACCAGGGCGCAGCCCCGCTCGGAGACCACCGGGATCTCCTTGGCCACCAGATTCATCCCGTCCTTGATCGGGTTGACCAGGGCCACGTCCGCCATCCGGTAGGCGGCGAGTGAACGCGCGAAGTCGTCCTTGACGTGCAGCACCACGGGCGTCCAGCCGTCCGTCGCGAACGCCGCGTTGATCTCCTCGGCGACCCGGGAGACCTCGGCGGTGTAGTCGCGGTAGACGGCCAGGTCCTGCCGGGAGGGGTAGGCGAACGCCACGTGCGTGACCTGCCCGCGCCACTGCGGCCGGTCGGTCAGCAGGCGGCGGAAGGCGAACAGGCCGCGCACGATGTTTTTCGACAGCTCGGTGCGGTCCACCCGCACGATCGTCCGCGCGTCCCCGACCTGCGCACGCAGCGCCGCGAGCCGCTCGTCGACGTCAGGACGCGACGCCCGCTCGCGCAGGAACTCGGCATCGGCGCCGAGGCCGTGTACGCCCAGTCGGGTGATGCGGCCCTCGTGGTGGATGTCCTGCCCGTCGATCCGGGCGCCCAGCAGGTCGGCACAGCAGTCGGCGAACGCGCGCGCCCAGCGCGGGGTGTGGAACGCGGCCCGGTCGGCGCCCAGGATGCCGAGCAGCAGGCGGCGGGCGACGGCGTCGGGGAGCACGCGGAACAGGTCGGGCGGCGCCCACGGGGTGTGCGTGAAGTGCCCGATGCGCAGGTCGGGCCGCCGGTCCCGCAGCAGCGCGGGGACCAGCGACAGGTGGTAGTCCTGCACGAGGACGGCCGCGCCCGGCGCCGCCTCGGCGGCCAGCGCCTCGGCGAAGGCCGCGTTGTACGTCTCGTAGTCGGCCCACTGCGCCTCGAAGGCGGCGTCGAAGACCGGCTCGAACGGCGTCTGGTACAGCAGGTGATGGATGAACCACAGCACGGAGTTGGCGATGCCGTTGTACGCGGCGTCGAACGTGTCGGCCGGAATGTCCAGCATCCGCACCGCCTGGCCCCCGGTGTCCGCCGGGTCGAGGCGTGCGCCGGAGCGCGCCACGGCGGCGCGGTCGCCCTCGCCGAGCGCGGCGCACACCCACGTGCCCGTGCCCGGGGTGAGCGTGCTGAGCCCGGACACCAGGCCCCCGCCGCCGCGCTTCGCGGTCAGGGCGCCGTCGGCGCCGAGGCTGAAGCTCACCGGGCCGCGGTTGGACGCGACCAGGACCTGCCCCGGGCGGCCGGGGGACTGTGCTCGGTGCTCGTCGTGAGTCACGCGCGGTAACTAGCCATTCGGATCACTTCCCAAACGTGTGCCCTGCCACAGGAGTCCGGAGGCTATGCGGCCTGGCGGGCGGCGTACTCGGGGATGGTGGCCATCGGGGGGCGTTCCTCCGCGTTGATCGGGTGCGTCAGCGGCCTGAAGCCGCCGTCGTCGGTGCGTTCGAACTGGGTCAGGCCGAGACGGATCGGCATGACGGAGCCCGGCAGACGGCTCTGCGCCGTCCGCATGATCGCGGTGGCCATGCGGCCGAGCGCCTGCCCGTCCTGGTGCCGGTGCTTGCGCACGCCCACGTCGACCTGGCCGAGTGCGTCGAGGCCCGCCAGGTTCAGCGTGTCGATGAGCATGCCCAGCTCCACGCCGTACCCGACGGGGAACGGCAGCTGTTCGAGCAGGGAACGGCGCGCCGCGTACTCGCCGCCGAGCGGCTGGACCACGCCGGCCAGCAGGGGCCAGTGCAGGTTGAGCAGGGGGCGGGCGACCAGCTCGGTCACCCGGCCGCCCTGGCGGGCGCCGGACGGGTTGTCGCCGAGCGGGCGGTCGTACATGGCCTTGACCAGCTGGACGTCCGGCTCGGTGAGCAGGGGGCCGAGAATGCCGGAGACGAACCGGGAGTCGAAGTCCCGCAGGTCGGCATCGACGAAACAGATGATCTCGCCGCTGGCGGCCAGCAGGGACCGCCACAGCACCTCGCCCTTACCGGGAACGGTCGGGACCCGCGGCAGTATCTCGTCGCGGTGCACGACCTTCGCCCCGGCCGCCGCGGCGACCTCCGAGGTGCGGTCGGTGGACCCGGAGTCCACCACCATCAGCTCGTCGATCAGTGGCACGTCCTCCATCAGGTCGCGCCGGAGCGCCTCGACGATGGCCCCGACGGTCGCCTCCTCGTTCAGCGCGGGGAGTACCACGCTGATACTGCCTGCCGCCCCTGCTGCCCGCTTCGCGTGCAACAGCTGCGCCAGCGGGCGGTCAGCAGCGTCCCACGACCGGCGGGTCAGCCACTCCTCTGCCTCTTCCAGCACGAATGTCGCTCCTGTCGCGTTCGGCCACATTTAACCTGTATGGCCGTATCTGCCCCTTCCTGGCGGGGTCCGAACCCGCCGGAACAGGTTTCTTGGGAGATTCTCCCGGTCTCCCGTCGTGTCTCGCGGATCGGACGGCCCGGGCCATTGTCGGGGCCGTCCGTTACAGTCTCGAACAGCGCAGGTGTCCTCCGCATATCGGGAGCCTGTTGCCGACAACTGCATACCGCTCATCCAGAGGGGCAGAGGGAACGGCCCGTAGAAGCCCCGGCAACCCTTCCGCCGGTCTCGCGACGATGCGAGGACCCGGTGGGGAAGGTGCCAATTCCGGCCTGTGGCGAGAGGCGCCGCAGGGAAGATGAGGAGGAGGGCCTCGTACCCATGTCTGTGCCGACTGCAACCGGCTCCGCGCACCACGTCACCACGACCGCCGATCTCGGCCCCGCCGCCGCGCTCTCCTGCCGGGAGTGCGGAGAGCGTTTCCCGCTCACCCCGGCGTTCGCTTGTGCATCCTGTTTCGGTCCCCTGGAGATCGCCTACGATCTGCCGCTCGGCGACGCCGAAGGGCTGCGCCGCCGGATCGCCTCGGGGCCCGCGAGTATCTGGCGTTACGCCCCGCTGCTCCCCGTGCCCGCCGACGTGGCGGACAAGCCGAATCTGAATCCGGGCTGGACCCCGCTGGTCAGGGCCGACCGGCTCGCGGCCGAGCTGGGCGTCACCGGCGGCCTGTACGTGAAGGACGACTCGGGCAACCCGACCCACTCGTTCAAGGACCGGGTCGTCGCGAACGCCGTCGAGGCCGCGCGCGCCTTCGGCTTCACCACGCTCTCCTGCTCCTCCACCGGCAATCTGGCCGGTGCCGTCGGCGCCGCCGCCGCGCGCGCCGGGCTGCGTTCCTGCGTCTTCATCCCGCACGACCTGGAGCAGGGCAAAATCGTCATGGCCTCCGTCTACGGCGGCGACGTCGTCGGCATCGAGGGCACCTACGACGACGTGAACCGTTTCTGTAGCGAGCTGATCGGCGACCCGGCGGGCGAGGGCTGGGGATTTGTGAACGTGAACCTCCGCCCGTACTACGCGGAGGGCTCCAAGACCCTGGCCTATGAGATCTGCGAGCAGCTCGGCTGGCGGCTGCCGGACCAGCTGGTCGTCCCGATCGCCTCCGGCTCCCAGCTCACCAAGATCGACAAGGGTCTGAAGGAGCTGATCGCGACCGGCCTGGTCGAGGACCGGCCCTACCGGATCTTCGGCGCCCAGGCCACCGGCTGCTCGCCGGTCTCGCAGGCGTACAAGGCGGGCCACGACGTGGTCAGGCCGGTGCGCCCGGACACGATCGCCAAATCGCTGGCCATCGGAAACCCGGCGGACGGCCCGTATGTGCTGGACATCGCGCGGCGCACCGGCGGGGCGGTGGAGGACGTCTCCGACGAGCAGGTCGTCGACGCGATCAAGCTGCTGGCCCGCACGGAAGGGATCTTCGCCGAGACCGCGGGCGGGGTCACCGTGGGCGTGACCGGGAAGCTGATCGAGGCGGGCGTCCTCGACCCGTCGCTGACGACGGTCGTCCTGAACACGGGCGACGGCCTGAAGACCTTGGACGCGGTGGCGCCGACCACCGGTCCGTCCGCGATCATCCGTCCCAACCTGGACTCGTTCCGAGAGGCTGGCCTCGCATCATGAGCGTTACTGTCCGAATCCCGACCATCCTGCGCACGTACACCGGCGGTCAGGCCGAGGTCGCCGCCGAGGGCGGAACGCTCCAAGAGGTCCTGGACGACCTTGAGCGCAACCATCAGGGCATAGCCGCCCGGGTGCTCGACGACGACGGAAAGCTGCGCCGTTTCGTGAACGTCTACGTGAACGACGACGACGTCCGTTTCGCCGATGGCCTGGGCACGGCGACGCCCGACGGCGCGGGTATCTCGATCATTCCGGCCGTCGCCGGCGGCTGACGGCGCACCTCCGAGCTCCGTCCGCCGCGACCGCCCCGCGCCCTACGGGTTCGGGGCGGTCGCGTGTGTTCCTGGACGCTAAAGTGGCGGTGTCCCCCCGGTCGTCCATGCCACTCGCATGTGAATTCACGACACTTCGCGCAAACAATGTGCGAAAAATCGGTGCACCAATTGTCGGGTTGGCACTTTTGGCGCCGGATGAAACGTTCAACTTTCAAGCGGTATGCGGTATTTGCCCGTTCTGGGTTGCCGAGAAATCTCTGCCCAATGGCCTGTTGCACTGGGCGTCCGTCCAGATACATTCAGCGGCGGTCGACGCGTTCCGGCGCACACCCCCCGACCGCCCGGGGGTGGGGTCTGAGAGGTCTGACCCGGGTCCGTGAAGTGCGGTCTCGTGAAAGGGCCGGCAAAATGGGGAGTTAGGAATGGCTCAGGGCACCGTCAAGTGGTTCAACGCGGAGAAGGGCTACGGCTTCATCGCGGTAGACGGTGGTGCGGACGTGTTCGTCCACTACAGCGCGATCCAAATGGACGGCTACCGCACTCTGGAAGAGGGACAGCGGGTCGAGTTCGAGATCTCGCAGGGACAGAAAGGTCCACAGGCCGACATGGTCCGAGTGTCCGCCTGAACAGCCGACCGTACCGCGGCCTAGCGCAAGGGCCCGCACCCGATCCGGGTGCGGGCCCTTACTCGTGCCCGCTTCACGCTCCGCCCGCCCACCCGTCTCACGCCCGCCGCGCGTTCCGCGTGCCCGTTCCCCCGCCCGGTCCGTGACCGTCTCCGTGTCCGCTTCCGCGGCGCTCTGCGCCCGTCTCACGCCCGTATCGGGCGGTGCGCGCCCCATTCCCGCCCCGGCGCTCCGCGCGGCTCCTGTGCGCCTCTGTGGCGCGCCACCACCGGCGCGGCGCTGACCTGGTTCGCTCCCCTGTCTGCTTGCACTCTCATGGCCAGAGTGCTAATCATGGCGTTAGCACTCTGAAGGTGAGAGTGACAAGCAAGGACCGGTTCGGTGAGGTCCACGGGTCGGGCGGCGCAAGGAGCCGCCGGTCCCGAGGCCGTCCGTCGCGGGCGCCAGCGCGGTCCGGAGCAATCCACCCCAGTCCTGGGAGGACCACTTCACATGGCCAAGATCATCGCGTTCAACGAGGAGGCGCGGCGCGGCCTTGAGCGCGGGATGAACCAGCTCGCCGACGCCGTCAAGGTCACGCTCGGCCCCAAGGGCCGGAACGTCGTGCTGGAGAAGAAGTGGGGCGCCCCCACGATCACCAACGACGGTGTGTCGATCGCCAAGGAGATCGAGCTCGAGGACTCCTACGAGAAGATCGGCGCCGAGCTCGTCAAGGAAGTAGCCAAGAAGACGGACGACGTGGCCGGTGACGGCACGACCACGGCGACCGTGCTGGCCCAGGCGCTCGTGCGCGAGGGGCTGCGCAACGTGGCCGCCGGCGCCAACCCGATGGCCCTGAAGCGGGGCATCGAGGCGGCCGTCGAGAAGGTCTCCGAGGCCCTGCTGAACCAGGCCAAGGAGGTCGAGACCAAGGAGCAGATCGCCTCCACCGCCTCCATCTCGGCCGGGGACACCCAGATCGGCGAGCTGATCGCCGAGGCCATGGACAAGGTCGGCAAGGAAGGCGTCATCACCGTCGAGGAGTCGCAGACCTTCGGGCTCGAGCTCGAGCTGACCGAGGGCATGCGCTTCGACAAGGGCTACATCTCCGCCTACTTCGCCACCGACATGGAGCGCATGGAGGCGGAGCTCGAGGACCCCTACGTCCTCATCGTCAACTCCAAGATCAGCAACGTGAAGGACCTCCTTCCGCTGCTGGAGAAGGTCATGCAGTCCGGCAAGCCGCTGCTGATCATCGCCGAGGACGTGGAGGGCGAGGCGCTGTCCACCCTCGTCGTCAACAAGATCCGCGGCACCTTCAAGTCCGTCGCCGTCAAGGCTCCGGGCTTCGGGGACCGCCGCAAGGCCATGCTGGGCGACATCGCGATCCTCACCGGCGGCCAGGTCATCTCCGAGGAGGTCGGCCTCAAGCTGGAGAACGCGACCCTCGACCTGCTGGGCCGCGCCCGCAAGGTCGTCATCACCAAGGACGAGACGACCATCGTCGACGGTGCGGGCGACAGCGACCAGGTCCAGGGCCGGGTCAACCAGATCCGTGCCGAGATCGACGCCTCGGACTCGGACTACGACCGCGAGAAGCTCCAGGAGCGCCTGGCGAAGCTGGCCGGCGGCGTGGCCGTCATCAAGGCCGGTGCCGCCACCGAGGTGGAGCTGAAGGAGCGCAAGCACCGCATCGAGGACGCGGTGCGCAACGCCAAGGCCGCCGTCGAGGAGGGCATCGTCGCCGGTGGTGGCGTGGCCCTGCTCCAGGCCGGCTCGGCGCTGGAGAAGCTGGACCTGGAGGGTGACGAGGCCACCGGCGCTGCCGCGGTCCGTCTCGCCCTTGAGGCCCCGCTGAAGCAGATCGCGGTGAACGCCGGCCTCGAGGGCGGTGTCGTGGTGGAGAAGGTGCGCAACCTTCCCCAGGGCCACGGGCTGAACGCGGCGACCGGCGAGTACGTCGACCTGCTGGCCGCGGGCATCCCCGACCCGACCAAGGTCACCCGCTCCGCCCTGCAGAACGCGGCGTCCATCGCGGCGCTGTTCCTCACCACCGAGGCCGTCATCGCCGACAAGCCGGAGAAGGCTTCCGCCGGCGCCGGCGACGCGGCCGGTGGTATGGGCGGTGGCATGGACTTCTGAGCCGAGTGCTCAGAAGCCACTGCCGGGCGCACCACGCACGGCGCACAGGGCGGCTCCCTCCGGGGCGCCGCCCTTCGCCGTGCGTGCGCGTGGCACGGTCCGTCGCGGGTACTCCGGGGAGCGGAAGCGGAACGCGGAACGCGGGCGGATGGACGCGGGAGGAGCACCGATGCATGCACTCACCAAGGGGCTGCTGGCCGGGACGGCCGGCACGGTCGCGCTGAACGTCGCGACGTACGGCGACATGCTGATCCGCGGGCGGCCCGCGAGCAGCACGCCGGACCAGGTCGCCGATGAACTGGCCGTGCGGACCGGGGTGAACCCGGGCGACGAGGAGCATGCGCCGGCGCGCGAGCAGGCTGCGGGAGCCCTTCTCGGGTATGTGACGGGCCTCGGCGTGGGCGCGGCCTACGCGCTGTTCCGCTCGGCCGGCGGCCGGCTTCCCGGCTGGCTGTCGGGACCGGCGCTCGGCGCGGCGGCCATGGCGGGCAGCGATGTGCCCGCCACCGCGCTCGGCGTGACGAAGCCGGGCACGTGGCGCGCGCGGGACTGGGTCTCCGACGTGGTTCCGCACCTGGTCTACGGCGCCACGACGGCAACGGTCCACCGCGCCCTCCGACGGGCCTGACCCCGGGACCCGGACCGCCGGGACCCGGCGCGGAATCAGGGGGCGAGGCGGGCCAGGGCGGTGTGCAGGGCCGGTTTCACCCGGGCGTCGAGCATCGCGTGCCGGTCGGCGCCGTAGCCGCGGGGGGCCGCTTCGATCAGCATGATCAGGTACAGGTAGCAGCGGTAGAGCGCCATGCGCAGGTGCGCCGCCTCGTCGAACGCGGTCCTGCCGCCGCCCGCCGCGTAGCCGGCGAGCAGGGCCGCGTCGTCCTCGGGCCCGCCCAGCAGGTTCAGCGAGGTCAGCTCGGCCAGGGGGTCGCCCCACATCATGCGTTCGCCGTCGATCAGCGCGCTGATCTCCCCGCCGTCGATCAGCACGTTGCCATCCCACAGGTCGAAGTGCACCAGCACGGGGACCGTGACCTCATCAAGCGCGGGCGCCGCGGCCGAAGCCAGCGCGCGTATCCGTCCGGCCGGCACGGGCAGGGGGACGGCGTACCGTTCGGCGTCGTCCAGCAGGGCCGACAGCATCGCCAGGAACGTGCCGCGCCATCCGTCCGCGGCCGGGATCGCCCCGCTCGGGTAGCCGAACCGCGGGCCCGTCACCGTGTGCAGGCGCCCGGCCAGCTCGCCCAGTGCCCGGCGCAGCCGGTCGCGGTCCGCCGCGGGCGGCGGCGCCTCGTGCCAACCGGTGCCCGCGCACTCCGTCATCAGCACGAAGTCGTCGCCCGCGGCCACCACTTCGGGCACCGGCACGCCGACGCCCGCCGCCGCGCGGTAGAACGTGACCTCGCCGCGCAGCAGGTCCCGTTCGTAGGCGAGGGCGGGCACCTCGGAGGGCGGCGGCAGCTTGAGCACCAGGCGGGTGCCCGCCCGCAGCCGGACGCGCAGCAGCGTGTTGTACGTGCCGCCGGTCAGCGGCTCGCACCCGGCCAGCTCGGCGGCCGGTATCCCGGCCGCTTCGAGGAACGGCGTGACCGTGGCCGCGGCCGTCATCCGCGGGCCGCCGTCAGGGCCGCGCGCAGGTGGCCGTGCGACTGGCTCAGCAGCCGGCCGGCCGTCGGCGCGTCCACGCCGCCGAGGATCGTGAGGATCGCGTGCTTCACCTCGCCGCCGGTCGCCGTCAGCGCGGTCTCGATGACCTCGGCGGGCGCGCCGGTGGCGAGGTGGACGATGCGCCGCGACCTGGCGCGGAGCTTGTCGTTGGAGGCCCGGACGTCGACCATCAGGTTCCCGTAGGTCTTGCCGAGCCGGATCATGCTGATGGTCGAGATCATGTTGAGCACCAGCTTCTGCGCCGTGCCCGCCTTCAGCCGCGTGGAGCCGGTGATCAGCTCCGGGCCCACGACGACCTCGATGCCGTGCTCGGCCGCCGCCGCGAGCGGCGAGCCCGCGTTGCAGGACACCCCGATGGTGAGCGCGCCCCTGGCGCGGGCGTGCTCGACGGCGCCGACCGCGTACGGGGTGCGGCCGGAGGCCGAGATGCCGACGACCACGTCGTCGGCGGTGACGTGCCGCCCGTCGAGGTCGGCCGCGGCCAGCTGTTTGCTGTCCTCGGCGCCCTCCACGGCCGACACCAGCGCGTCGGGGCCGCCGGCGATGAGGCCGATCACCTCGTTCGGCCCGGTGTTGAACGTGGGCGGGCACTCGCTCGCGTCCAGCACGCCGAGCCGCCCCGCGGTCCCGGCGCCCAGGTAAAGCAGCCGCCCGCCGCGCGCCATGCGCGCCGCCGCCGCGTCGATGGCGGCGGCGATGCGCGGCAGCTCGGCGGCCACGGCGCCGGGGACGCCCGCGTCCTCGGCGTTCATGAGGCGGGCGATCTCCAGCGTGGGGCGTTGGTCGATCTCGGCAAGCTCGGGGCGGTACGCCTCGGTCGTCAGCGCATCGAACTCGGTGGCCATCGGGAGCGGCTCTCTCCGGTCTGGTGGTATCAGCGATCGCGTGGCGAATGGCGGTGGGCCAGCGCCTCGTAACTGGCGTGCAGCGCGGGCGCCGCCGACTCGTACGTGCGCTGTGCCACGCCGATGAACAGGCAGTCGACGACGAGCAGCTGGCTGGTCCTGCTGGACATGGCGGCCGGGCGCAGCTCGCTCTCCCGCGCGGTGGAGGTGGTCAGCACGTGGTCCGCGTACTGGGTGACCTCCCCGTCCGGGCGGCCCGTGACGGCTATCGTCGTCGCCCCGTGGTCGAACGCGGCCTGGAGCGGCTCGATCACATCCACGGTCCTGCCGGAGTGGGTGATGGCGATGGCGACGTCGCCGGTGCGCAGCTGCACGGCGTTGGTGACCGCGAGGTGCGGGTCGGCGTGGGCGTGCGCGACCAGGCCGATGCGCAGCAGTTTCTGGGCCAGGTCCTGCGCGACGAGGGAGGACGCGCCGATGCCGTACACGTCGATGCGGCGGGCCGAGGCCAGGGCGCCGACGGACGCCTCGAGCTGGGCCAGGTCGAGGGCCCCCGCGGTGTCGGTGAGGGTCTGCCGCTCGTCCGCCGTGAGCTTGGCGACCACCTCGCTCATCGGGTCGTCCACGGAGATGTCCGCCGTGACGGCGGGCGCGGCCCCCGATGCCTGCTGCGCGGCGAGCCCGGCCAGGGCGAGCCGCAGGTCGCGGTACCCGGGGTAGCCGAGCAGGCGCGCGGTGCGGACGACGGTGGCCTCACTGGTGCCGGTGCGCTCGGCGAGGCCGGTCACGGTGAGCGCGGCGCAGCCGGCCGGGTCCCCGGCGACGGTTTCCGCGACGCGCTGCATGGAACGGGTCATGGAGGGTGCCATGGTCCGCACCTTGGCGGCGAGCGCCCCCGGCTCCGGGGGTGCGGGGCGGGGAGCGACGGCGACGGGGCGGGGTCTTCCGGCCCGGCGGGCGAAATTTTCCTTCATCGCGTTCCTCACAGACGAAACGTATTTTCGGCGGAGATGGTCCGTCAAGCCCTCCGGGTCACGGGACGGGTCGGAAAATGGCCGGGACTCTGGTGCAATGGTCGGTATGGAACAGCCGACTTCGGAGGAGGCCCTGCACCGGGGCAGGGCCCTGGTGCTGGCCGATCTGGCGGCGGACGGGGTAGCCGGGCCGGCGGAAGTTTCCATGCTGGAGAAGGCAGTTTCCCACCGCCGCTGGTGGTGCGACCAGTGGCCGGCGGGGGCAGTTTTCGTCACCGGGCTGCTGGCACAGGACATTCAGGACGAGTTGCTTGAGCGGCACGGCCGGTGGCCGCTGTGCCCGCTGTGCGTGGAGCTGGAGCCGCACGCGCTGGACGTGGAGCCGGAGCTGGGCGAGCACCCGCACTGGGTGTGCGGGGTGACCGGCCGGCCGGTGGCGGCGGTGGGCTCCCTCGCGGGGGCGCGGCAGTGACCGTTTTCATCGATCCGCCCAGCTGGCCGGGACACGGCCGGATGTGGTCGCACCTGGTCAGCGACGAGTCCTTCGCCGAACTGCACGCCTTCGCCGCACGGCTCGGCTCGCCGCCCCGTGCGTTCGAACGTGACCACTACGACGTACCGGCGGAGCGGTACCGAGCGGCGGTGGCGCTCGGCGCGGTGGAAGTCGGCAGCAAGGAGCTGGTCCGCCGCCTCCACGAAGCCGGTCTCCGCCGCCGCAAACACGGCTGACGCCCGGACCCGGGCGCGCTTCCCGGCGGCCGGGTGTCGGTGGCCCGGGCCCGGCGGGTGGGCGCGGCATGCTGGGGGCATGACTGCACCCCCGCCCGCCTCGCCGCTGCCCCCGCACCATGCCGCCGCCCTGCTGCGCCATTTCGCCGACCTCCGGGAGGGAACGCACGGCGGCGCGGCGACGACGCGGGAGGCGAAGGAGGAACTGTTCGCCGAGGCCGCCGCGCTGCTCGATCCGCCCGCGCGGCAGGCACTCGGCGAGATCGACGCCCACCTGCTGCTCGGCACCGGCGACCTCGTCGCGACCGGCGTGCGGCAGACCCCGGACGGCGTCGAGGCGCGCTGGACGCTCACCTGGCCAGAGCAGCGCGAGGCCGATGTGCCGCCGCTCGCGCTGCTCGCGCACTACGGCACCGCGTTCCACCACCCGCACCTGCGGGGCGTCACGGTCGGCGAGTGGCCGCTCAACGTGTTCACCGCGGAGCAGGCCGCCGCCGAGCTCCCGACCCTGCGCGCCATCGTCGCGGCCGACCTGCACAACCTCGTCTTCCGCCGCGACTACCGCATCGTTCCGGCGAGCCGATAACCGGTTGGCGGCCGGAGACAGCGGCTGCCAGCATGCGCGGATGACCGGGACGACGGACGACGGCGAGGGCGACGGCAGGGACGGGATACTGCAAAACGATCCGCACCGGCGGGTCGTGCGGGTCGGGGACACCGTCCGCAGACCCGCCGCGCCGTGGACGCCGGCCGTGCACGCGCTGCTGGCCCACCTGGCCGCGGCCGGCTTCCCGTACGCCCCGCGGCCGCTCGGTTTCGACGAGCGGGGCCGCGAGGTCCTCACCCATATCGAGGGCGAGGCGGGACCGGCCGGGTGGGCGAGGATCGTCGACGACGCGGGCCTGGCCGCGTTCGCCCGGCTGCTGCGCGAGTACCACGAGGCGGTGGCGGATTTCACACCGCCGCCCGGCGCGGTGTGGTCCGCGGGGCCGCGGCCCCGCGCGGCCGGTGAGATCGTCTGCCACGGCGACTTCGGTCCCTGGAACGTGGTGTGGCGGGAAGGGCGTCCCGTCGGTCTCATCGACTGGGACCACGCCCGCCCCGCGCCGGCGCGCCATGACGTGGCGTACGCCTTGGAGTACGCCGCCCCGTTCCGCGACGACGCCGAGGCCGTGCGGTGGCTGGCCCACCCGGGCCCGCCCGACAGGCCCCGCCGCATCGCGCACTTCTGCGCCGCCTACGGCCTGCCCTCGGCCGACGGCATGGTGGACGCGGTCGCGCGCGCCCAGCGGGAGACGACCGAGGTGGTGCGGCGCCTCGCGGCGGCCGGCCACGAGCCGCAGGCCACGTGGGCGGCGGAGGGGCACCTGCGGGAACTGGACGACCGGGTCGCTTGGACGCTGGCCCACCGGCACCTGTGCGAGCCGGGTGACCGGGAATGAGGCCGGGCGCCGCGTCCGTTGTCCGACGCGTGTCCGCTCACCCCACGACCCCGACCGGGTCGACCGCACCGCCCGCCCGCCTGCCCCTCGCCGTGTACGTGATCGGCGCGGCGATCTTCGCGCTCGGGACCTCCGAATTCATGCTGTCGGGGCTGCTGCCCGAGGTCGCCGACGATCTGGACGTCTCCATACCCACCGCGGGGCTGCTGATATCGGCCTTCGCCATCGGCATGGTCGTCGGCGCCCCGGTGCTGGCCGCCGCGACGCAGCGGCTGCCGCGGCGCACGACGCTCGTCGGGCTGCTCGCCGTCTTCGCCCTGGGGCACGTGGTGGGGGCGCTCGCGCCCGGATACGCGGTGCTCTTCGTCTGCCGGGTGGTGAGCGCGCTGGCGTGCGCCGGATTCTGGGCCGTGGGCGCCGCCGTCGCAATCTCCCTGGTGCCTGCGCACGCCCGCGCGCGCACCATGGCGGTGATGATCGGCGGGCTGAGCATCGCGAACATCGCGGGCGTGCCAGGCGGCGCGGCGCTGGGGCAGAGCCTCGGCTGGCGGTCCGCGTTCTGGGCGGTGGCGCTGATGACCGCCGTCGGCCTGGTCGGCGTCCTGCTCTTCGTGCCCCGCACCTCGCCCAGGGACGACGCGTCCGAACGGCCCGCCCTGCGCACCGAGCTGCGCGTCTACCGCAACCCGCAGGTGTGGCTCGCGATGGCCACGACCGCGCTGTTCGCGGCCGGCACGTTCTGCTTCTTCTCCTACCTCGCGCCGCTCCTGACCGACGTCACCGGCCTCGGCGAGGGCTGGGTGCCCGTGGTGCTGGTGCTCTACGGCGTCGGCGCGCTCATCGGAACGGCGCTCGGCGGCCGGCTCGCCGACGCGCACATGTTCGGCACGCTCTACAGCGGGCTCACCGCGGCCGTCGTGGTGCTCGCGCTGGTCGCCATGACCGCGCAGTACGCGGTCGCCGTCGTCCTGCTGTCGGCGCTGCTCGGCCTGGCCGCGTTCCTGTGCGCGCCCGGCCTGAACGCCCGCATCTTCGATGTCGCGTCCGGCGCCCCGACCCTGGCCGGGGCCACCGCCACCTCCTCGTTCAACGCCGGGAACACCGTGGGTCCCTGGGCCGGTGGGCTGGTCATCAGCGGCGGGCTCGGCTACGCCTGGACCGCGTGGCTCGGCGCGCTGCTCGTGCTCGGGGCGCTGGCCGGCGCCTGGCTCCAGTCGCGCGGCACGCGCCCCGCCCGCGTGATCGCGACCGGCGAGCGGCGCGCCGCGGCACCGAGCACCGTCGAGGCTGCCCACAAGCCGTAGGGGTCAGGTGGTCAGCTGGTCAGGTGGTCAGCAGGTCGAGTTCGGTGTGCAGGTTGAATCGGGCCGTGGCCTCCCAGTGCGCCCGGCCGTGCGGGGTGCGGAACAGGCGGGGCAGCGCCAGCAGGCGGCGCAGCACGTCGGCGCGGCCCGCACGGAACGCGTCGTCGGCCACGAAGCCGTACTCCTGCCGTACGGCCGCGGCGTACGCCGCGTACGCGGCCGGCGCGCCGGCCAGGACGCCGAGGTCGGCGTCGCACAGCGCGGCGCCGTTCGCGTCGCCGTCCGCCGGATCGTGGTCCGCGGTCAGCCGCACCAGCCTGGCCACCTCGCCGCCGCGCGGGTCGCCGGCCAGCAGCCGTTCCGCGAGGCGCGCCGACTGCTCCTCGTTGTCCGCCGCCCGCGGGTCGTACACCGCGTCGTGGAACCAGGCCGCGAGCACCACGGCCGCCGGATCGTCCGCGTACTCCCGCAGCGGCGTCAGCCGTTCCAGCACGTCCCGCAGGTGTGTCGTCGTGTGGTAGTGCCGGTGCGGCTCGTCCCAGCGCGCCAGCAGCTCCTCCTGCACCCGCGGCGCGAGCAGCGGCTCGCGCCCGGTCGGTTCCGATGCCATGCCGCCATTGTCACCAGGAGCGCAGCGGTGCGCGCAGCGGCTCGGGCAGCTCGGCCGCGTGCACGATCGCCAGGCCGGAGACCGCCCTGGTCAGGGCCACGTACAGGCGGCGCAGGCCGGTGCGTTCGTCCGGCTCGCCGTCCACCACGGCCGCCGGTTCGTCCAGCACCACGTAGTCGTATTCGAGGCCCTTGGCGAGCGAGGCGGGCACCAGCGTCAGCCGGGCCCCGGCGGAGGTCTCCTCGCCGGGCGTCAGGTGGGCGAGACCGGCGTCGGCCAGTGCCCGCGCCAGCACGGGAACGCGGGCGTCGGCCGCGATCAGGCCGACCGAGCCCTCGTGCTCCAGGGCCTGCGCGCAGGCCGCGGCCACCGCGCCGGCCAGCTCCCCGGCCGGAACGTTCCGCACGTCGAGCGAGCCGGGGGAGTCGCGGATCGAGGTGGCCTCGGACAGTTCCGGCGCGATGGCGGGCAGCAGCCGCGAGGCGTACGCGATGACCTTCCGCGGCACGCGGAAGCCCTGCGTCAGCTCCTCCACGGCCGCCTCCGGCTTGCCGAGGTGCGCGAGCGCCGCCGCCCAGCTCGGCGTGGCCCACGGGGTGGTGCCCTGCGCGATGTCGCCCAGGATCGTCACGGAACCGGTGCTGCACCGGCGGCCGACCGCCCGGTACTGCATCGGCGAGAGGTCCTGCGCCTCGTCCAGCACGACGTGCCCGAGCGAGCCGGTGCGCTCCACCAGGTCCCGCGCCTCGTCGATCAGCACGGCGTCGGCCGGGGACCAGCGCGCCGACTTCACGCCGCGCGGCGGCTTCGACCACAGCACGGCCTTCTGCTCCTCGGGGTCGAGGATTCCGTCGGCCTGCTCGGCGAGGAAGTCCGCGTCGGACAGGAGCCGCAGCACCAGCTTGGCCGGGTCGACCTGCGGCCAGCACTCCTTCACGGCCGCCTTGACCGCGGGGGTGCGGGCCACCGCGTTCTGCACCCGGTCGTCCGGCGCCTCGCCCGCCCGTTCCATCTGCACCAGCACCGCGTGCGCGATGCGCTGCGGCAGCGCCTCGCGGGCCGAGCCGTACCGCATGTCGCGGGACTGCAACTCGCGGATGATCTCCTCCAGCTCGTACACCGGAACGCGCCAGCGCCGCGAGCCGCGCACCACGACGACCGGCTCGGACGGCATCCGCAGCCCGGACCGCACGGCCCGCCGCAGCACCTCGGCCATCCGCGCGTCGCCCTTGATGCCCGCCGCCGTCGCCGGGTCGGTGCCGCGCACCTCCACGTGCGCGACCAGCTCGTCCACGGTGGCCTGCTTCACCTCCATCTCGCCGAGCGCGGGCAGCACCTGCTCGATGTAGCGCAGGAACGACCGGTTCGGACCGACCACGAGCGTGCCGCTGCGCGCGAGCCGTTCCCGGTGGCTGTACAGGAGGTACGCCACCCGGTGCAGCCCGACGGCCGTCTTCCCGGTGCCGGGCGCGCCCTGCACGCAGACGGACCCGGACAGCGGAGCGCGGACGATCTCGTCCTGCTCCGGCTGGATGGTCGCGACGATGTCCCGCATCGGTCCGACGCGCGGCCGTTCGATCTCACGCTGGAGCAGTGCGCTGCTCTTCTCGGCCTCCTCCCGGTCGGACAGGTGCTCGTCCTCGTAGGCGGTCAGCTCCCCGCCGTCGTAGCCGAACCGGCGCCGCAGCTCGATGTCCTGCGGGTCCCGTTTGGTCGCGCGGTAGAACGGCTGCGACACCGGTGCCCGCCAGTCGATGACCATGGGGTCGCCGTCCGCGTCGTGCACGTGGCGGCGCCCGATGTAGAAGCGGTTGCCGCTCTCGTCGTCCTCGTCGAGCGCATGCAGGTAGTCGAGCCGCCCGAAGAAGAGCGGGGTGTGCGCCAGGTCGGCCAGGGACTTGATGCGCACCGCGATGTCGCCGCGCAGCACCTCGGCGCTGACCCAGTTCGGCGCGACGTCGGTCAGGTCGAGCGACTCGGCGTCGGCCCGCATGGCGCGCAGCGCGGCACGTGAAGCGGCGAGGTGGTCACGTTCGGTATCCAGCGGGGAACGGGCGGGCACGGCGAAGCCTCCGGTGGGTGGTGCGAGTCGGCGGAGAGGTCTCGCCGGCCGGTTGCCGTCCGGCCGGCTCCCACCGGGCGCTGGCCCGGTGGGAGGGGGAAGCACGGGAGCCTAGGCCGGTCCCCGCGGCGGGGGCAAATCATTAACGGACCTGACGGACCGGCGTTCCGTTCAACTGCTGCCGCTTCCGCCGCGCCTCCCGGCCGGTGCGCGCGACGCCGCTCGCGCCCCCGCCGCACCGCGCGTTCCGGCGTACGCCTCCGGCGCGAAAAGCGGCCCCCGACCAGCCGTTCGCCGCCGTCACCGGCCCGTGCGCACCCCGCGCCGCGAACGGGCGCGGCCGGGGCGCCGGGGCCTGGCCGCCGGCCGCGGCGGACCCCAACGCCCTTGAACGCGTCCCTGGTTGACCGAACGGTGCCCGCATAGCATGACGCCTCATCGCTCAGGTGTGCGAGCCCCGGTGACCGCGGGGTTCCTGAGCGATGGCCGACCGACCCGTGAGCCGCGGGGCGCCGCCGGTGCCCCGCGTACGCCCGGCCAACCGTACGGGGGAACCATGCCTGTGTCCGAGCCTTCGACCGTACCCGTGGCGCCCGGCGCCGTACCCGTGCTGGGCCACACCGCCGGGCTCTGGCGGGACCCGCTCGGCTTCCTGCGGCAGTGCACCGGACGCGCGGGCGTGCTGGAACTCAAGCTGCGGGGCCGCCGCGGCTATCTGGTCGCCGATCCGAAGCTGGCGCACTCCGTCCTGACCAACGTCCAGGACTTCGACAAGGGCGGCCAGGTGGCCGAGCAGGCCCGCGCGGTGCTGGGGAACGGGCTGCTCACCTGCCCCGTCTCCGAGCACCGCAGGCAGCGCCGGCTGATGCAGTCCGCGTTCACGCGGGAGCGGATCGGCGAGGCCGACCGGGTGATGGCCGAGGAGGCCGAACGGCTGACGCGGTCCTGGCACGACGGCGAGACGGTGGACTTCGTCCCCGCGATGAACGAGCTGACCCAGCGCGTGACCATCCGCTCCCTGCTGACCAGCTTCGACCTCGCCAGCGTCGACGAGATGATCAGCGTGTTCAACGGCCTGCTGGACGGCGAGGTGTTCCGGCACATGGTGCTGCCCGAGTGGGCGCGGAACCTCCCGCTCCCCTCGGCCCGCCGCTTCGCCGCCGCGGTGGCGGCGGCGGACGCCACCTGCGCGCACGCGGTGGCGGCGGCCCGCGCCGACCCCGGCGGCGGCGGGCTGCTGAACGCGCTGATGGCGGGCGGCGACAGCGGGGAGGCGCCGTTCACCGACGAGGAACTCCGCCACCAGGTGGTCACCTTCCTCGCCGCCGGCACGGAGACCACGGCCAGCGTGCTGGCGTGGTTCTTCCACCGCGTGGCCGAGGAGCCCGCGCTGCGAAGACGTCTGCACGAGGAGCTGGACGCCGTCCTGGGCGGCAGGACCGCCACCGCGGAGGACGTGCCCCGGCTCCCGTTCACCCAGGCGATGTTCGCCGAGACGCTGCGTCACCACTCGCCGACCTGGATCATCGCCAGGAGCGCCACCCGGGAGCTGGAACTCGGCGGCCACCGCTTCCCGGCGGGCACGGAGTTCTACGTCAGCCCCTACCAGCTCCACCACGATCCGGCGGTCTTCCCCGAGCCGGAACGGTTCGACCCCGACCGCTGGACCGAGCGCTCGGCTCTCGTGCCCTACCCCGGCTACGTGCCGTTCGGCGCCGGGGCCCGCATCTGTATCGGCGCGCGCTTCGCCGTGCAGGAGGCCGTCATCGCCGTCTCCGCCCTCGCCGGCCGCTGGGACCTGCGGCCGGTGCCGGGCAGCGGGGTGCGGCCCCGGCCGCGCATCGTGATGGCGCCGCACGGTCTCCACCTGCGGACCCACGCCCGCTGACCGGCCCGCCGCCGCCCGCGACACACCCCGCGACACACCCCGCGGCATCCGTGCCCCGGGGTGTGTTAGGCTGGGTGCAGTTGCAGTTTTGGTACCCATGAAATTCTTATGTGCGCCTGGCGGTAGTGACCGACGGGCGCTTTTGTATTTTTTACCGGTCTTTTCCGGATGGGCTCATTTCCGTAACCACGGAGTCCGCACCGTGCAGATTCCGTTTCTCTCGTCCCATCGAAGGAGATCGACATGGCCAGTGGCACCGTGAAGTGGTTCAACGCGGAGAAGGGCTTCGGCTTCATCCAGCAGGATGGTGGCGGCGCCGATGTCTTCGCCCACTACTCGAACATTGCCACGCAGGGCTTCCGCGAGCTTCAGGAAGGCCAGCGGGTGACCTTCGACGTCACCCAGGGTCAGAAGGGCCCCCAGGCCGAGAACATCGTTCCCGCCTGATCACCGGGCAGCGCTCGTGCCCGGCCCCGCACCCGCCCGGTGCGGAGCTGGGCCCGCGCCGCCCCGGCAGGGAACGACAGCACAGCTCGGAGTCCGCGGGACCGTGCACCGTTCCTCACCACCGGCCGGCGGAATGTCCGCCGGTCCCCCCGAGGAAGGCACCCCCCGTGGTCGCTCACGCACAAGCGCGCTCGCGCCGTCGGCCCGCCGCCGCACACCGCAGCGCTCCCGCCCCCACAACCGCGCCCGCACCCGCATCCCAGCCCCCCGCCGCCGCGCCGTCGTTCGAGGCCATCGGCCTTCCGGCGGTCCTGTGCGCCGAGCTGGCGCACCAGCGCATCACCGTTCCGTTCCCCGTCCAGGCCGCCGCCGTTCCCGACGCGCTGGCCGGGCGCGACATACTCGGCCGCGGCAGGACCGGCTCCGGCAAGACCCTCGCCTTCGGCCTCCCCCTCCTGGCCAACACGGCGGGCAGCAAGGCGGAGGCCCGCCGGCCGCTCGCCCTCGTCCTCGTTCCCACCCGGGAGCTGGCCCAGCAGGTCACCGAGGCGCTGCGGCCCTACGCCCGCGCCGTGCACCTGCGGATGGCCACCGTCGTCGGCGGTCTGGCGATCGGCCGGCAGGCCAGGGCGCTGCGCGACGGTGCCGACGTGCTCGTCGCCACCCCGGGACGGCTCAACGACCTGATCGAACGCGGGGACTGCGCGCTCGACCGGGTGCGCATCACCGTGCTCGACGAGGCGGACCAGATGTCCGACATGGGCTTCCTGCCGCAGGTCACCCGGCTGCTGCGCCAGGTGCCCGGCGACGGTCAGCGCATGCTGTTCTCCGCGACTCTCGACCGCAACGTGGAACGGCTGACGCGCCAGTTCCTCGACGAGCCGGTCCTGCACTCCGTCGACCCGGCCGCGGCGGCCGTCACCACGCTGGAACACCACCTGCTGCACATCGCGGAGGGCGACAAGGCCGCCCTCGTGCTGCGGATCGCCGCCCGCCGCGGCCGGGTCATCATGTTTCTCCGCACCAAGCACGCCGCCAACCGCCTCGCCAAGAACCTGCTCGCGGGCGGGGTCCGCGCGGCGGCCCTGCACGGCGGCAAGTCGCAGGCGCAGCGCACCCGTTCGCTGGACGCGTTCAAGGCGGGTGACCTCACCGTGCTGGTGGCCACCAACGTCGCCGCCCGCGGCATCCACGTCGACGACGTCGACCTCGTCGTCAACGTCGACCCGCCCACCGACCCCAAGGACTACCTGCACCGCGGCGGCCGGACCGCGCGCGCCGGCGCCTCGGGTCGCGTCGTCACCCTCGTCGTGCCCAGCCAGCGCGGCGACACGGTACGGCTGATGCGGGACGCGGGCGTCACCCCGCACAGCAGCAAGGTGCGCGGACCCGAGGACGCCGAGCTGGCCCGCATCACCGGGGCCCGCGCCCCGTCCGGCGTGCCGGTCACCCCCGAAGCACCGCGGCCCGCCGCGCAGCCGCGTACCACCGGGCGCGCGGCTCACCGCTCGCCGGGCGGCGGCGCCCCGCGCCGCCGCCGCCCACGCCCGCGCCGCGCCGCCTGACCCCGGTCAGGCCCGCGCGGTGAGCAGGTCCATGTCCGCGCCGGTCAGGCGCAGGGCGCCCGCGGCGACGTTGTCCTCCAGGTGGGCGGGGTTGCCCGTGCCCGGGATCGCCAGCACGTGCGGGCCCAGTTGCAGCGTCCACGCCAGTCGCACCTGGGCCGCGGACGCGCCGTGCGCCGCGGCGACGGCCAGCACCTGGGCGTTCTCCGCCGTCCTGGCGGCGGCGCCCTGCTCACGGCCCGTGCCGGCGATGGCGAAGTAGGGCACGAACGCGATGCCCTGCTCGCGGCAGAGCTCCAGCACGTCGTCGCCGGCCCCGGCGTCGACGTGGAACTGGTTCTGCACGCACACCACAGGGGCGACGGCCCGCGCCTCCGCCAGCTGCGCTGCCGTGACGTTGGAAACCCCCAGGTGCCGGATCAGCCCGGCGTCGCGCAGCTCGGCGAGGGCGCCGAAGTGTTCGGCGATCGACGACTGGGACGGCATCCTGCGCAGGTTGACGACGTCGAGGTGGTCGCGGCCGAGCTGGCGCAGATTCTCCTCCACCTGGCCGCGCAGCTGCTCCGGCCGGGCCGTGTACCACTGCCCCGACGGGTCCCTGCCGGGCCCGACCTTGGTGACGATCACCAGGTCCGCCGGGTACGGGGACAGCGCCGAGTTGATCAGCTCGTTGGCCGAGCGCAGCCGGGAGAAGTGGAACGACGCGGTGTCGATGTGGTTGACGCCGAGTTCGAGCGCGCGGCGCAGCACCCGGCGGGACACGTCCCGGTCGCTCGGCGCGCCCTGGTCGAACGCGGCGCTGCCGGTGAGGCGCATCGCCCCGAGCCCGATCCGGTTCACGGTCAGCCCACCGAGCCGCCAGGTACCGGCGGCCGATGCGGTGACGGGGTCGTTCATGGTGCGGATCTCCTCTGGTGTGACCGCTGTCGCGGCGAAGTACGCATGATGAAGCACCGGCGGGCCGGAGGAAAGGCCGCACACGTCCGGCACCGTGACGCGGCCTGTCCCGGCTCCGATAGCATCGGCGGCATGTCTGCTGCTTCGTGCGCGGCCGCTGCTGCCGCGGTGACGAGGACGCTCCGCTAGCGGCGGGGCGTTCGTCTCACCTTTGTTGAACGTTTCGTCGCTTCCCGGTTGAACCGGAGCGGCACGTTCGTGCTGCTCGGAACTCGTTCTGAGCAACGGAGCACTTGGTGTTTTCAGGCATTGTTTCTGCGCGCCGGGAGGAATCGTCCCCGGTGCGTGCGTGGCTGGTGCTGTGCAGCATGGCCATGCTGCAGTTCTTCATCGCGGTCGACGTGACCGTGGTCAATATCGCGCTGCCTTCGATCGGCGCCGACTTCGGCGTCGGCGGTCACGCGCTGACCTGGGTCGTGGTCGGGTACACGATCACCGGTGGCGGGCTGCTGATGCTCGGCGGCCGGCTGGGCGACGTGCTCGGCAGGCGCCGCATCCTGCTGCTCGGCACGGCCCTCTTCGGCGCCGCGTCGCTGCTGGCCGGGCTCGCCCCGTCGTTCCCCCTGCTGGTGGCGGCGCGGCTGCTGCAAGGTGCCGGTGAGGCGATCGCGCTGCCGGCGGCGATGGCGGTGATCGTGCTCATGTTTCCCGAGGGGCCGCGCAGGTCGCGGGCGCTCAGCGTGTGGGCGGCCGTCGCGAGTTGCGGCCTCGTCCTCGGGTTCGTGTTCTCCGGGATCATCACCGAGCTGTTCGGATGGCGGTGGATCTTCCTGGTGTCCGTGCCTTTCATCCTGGCCGTGCTCGCCGCGGTGGTCTTCCTCGTGCCGAGCGTTCGGCCCGCCGGGCGAACGCCGCTTGATCTGCCCGGTTCGTTCCTGCTGATCGCGGCTCCGCTGCTGTTCACCCTCGGGGTCGTCGAGGCGGGGGAGAAGGACAGCACGCTGCCGTGGCTCCCGCCGGTGGCGCTGGTCGGCGCGATAGCGGCCGCGGCCCTGTTCATCAGGGCCGAGCGCCGTTCGCGGAACCCGCTCGTGCCGCTCCGGTTCTTCCGCAACCGACCGCGCGTCCTGGCCAACCTTGCCACCGCTCTGCTGAGCGCGGCACTGTCCACCTCGTTCCTGCTGTTCACCTACTACCTCCAGGACCGGCGGGGCGCAGGCCCGCTCGAAGCCGGCCTGACGATGCTGCCGTTGGCGGTGTCCCTGGTCGCGGCCTCCGTGCTGGTGCCCCGGCTGCTCGGCCGGTGGGGAGCGCGGGTCTGTGTCCTGATCGGCATCGGCTTCACCGTGCTGGCGATGGCCGCCATCGCGCTGGTCTCCGCCCTCGGCGCGGCCGGTCCTGCGATGATCCCCGCGATGATTCTCACCGCCGCGGGGATGGGCTTCGGCATCGTCGGGCTCCAGTACGTCGCCGTGTCCGGCGTGACGGAGGACGACGCCGGCATCGCCTCCGGCGTCCAGCGAGCCGCCGACCAGCTGGGCGGTGCCACCGGAATCACGCTCTACGTCGGCATCGGATTCACGCCCGCATGGGGCGGCGTCGACCCGTTTCTCGCCAGCAGCCTGCTGGCCATCGCCGGGCTCACCGCGGCCGGGTTCGTCGCCCGGCAGCTGTCCGCGGGCGCCGCGGCGCCGGAGGCAGAGCCCGGCTGACCCCTGGCGGGCGCCTATGCCTGCGGGGCCGTGTCCGTGCCGGTCGTGCCGCTGACGCGCTCCTGGGAGTGGTGAACGGTCGGGCCGTGGCCGCTTGGCAGGTGCTCGACCGTGCCGAGGAAATCGCGGAGGGCCCGGTCGGTGCGGGCGGTGTCGCCGGTGGCGTCGAGGTCCATGAGGAGTCCACGGATGACAGCGAGGACGAGCGTCGCGAGGTCCGGTCGGCCGATGCTGCGCAGGCCGTCCTCCAGCGGCCCGAGCCAGTCGGTCGTCGCGGTACGCCGGAAGTCGGGCCAGAGCTGCTGCTCCGCGCTCTCGCGCAGCTGACCGAACATCCGCAGGTAGGGCCGCCCGTCCGGGCCGGTGATGGAGGTCCAGGCGCGGTGAAGGGTGGCCGGGTAGGGCTCGCCCGGCCGCACCCGCAGCAGCTCGCCGAAGGCGTCGAGCTGGCGTTGCCGGGCGCGCCCGAGGACGGCCCGCAGCAGGGCGTCGCGGGTGCCGAAGTGATAGATCAGCATGCGGGCCGAGGTGCCGGTGGCGGCGGCCAGCGGCCCGAGCCGGTCGGGGAGGCCGTGCGCGAGAGCGTGGTCGGTGCAGGCGTCGAGCAGCCTCTCCTTGATGCGCGGTTGCGGTCGTCTGCCCACGACCCGACTTTTTCACGTAACAGTCACTACGTCTACCGTTGATCGAAAGGCCGTCGAGGCAGTCGGCGCAGACGAGGCAGACGTGGAGGCAGTCGTGAGGGTCGTGTTCGTGCACGGGGCGTGCGTGCGGGACGGGGCGTGGTGGTGGCACCGCACCGCCGCGCTGCTGCGGGAGCGGGGGGTGCCCAGCGTGGCTCCGGCGCTGCCGAGCTGCGGCGAGGCGGGCGCGCCCGGCGGCGCCGGCGGTCCCGGGCTGTCCGAGGACGTGGCCGCGGTGCGGCAGGTGCTGCGGGCCGACGACGAACCGACCGTCGTGGTCGCCCACAGCTACGGCGGCATCGTCACGGCCGAAGCCGCCGCGGGCATCGGGTCGGTACGCCACCTGCTGCTGGTCTCCAGCTACCTGCCCGAGGCCGGGCAGAGCCTGTCGGACTTCGGGGACGGCGGCCCCGCCCCGTTCCTCGACATCGACCCGGACGCCGGCACCTTCGAAGTCCGTCCCGAGCTGCTCGCGGACACCTTCCTGCAGGACTGCGACCGCGAGGTGCAGGCGCGGGCGGCGGATCACCTCGCCCGGCAGAGCGTGCGGGTGACCGGGCAGCCGGTCGGGGCGGCCGCGTGGCGGCAGATTCCCTCGACGTACCTCGTCTGCGCCCAGGACCGGGGCACCCCGCCGCGGCTACAGCGCGAGTTCGCCCGCCGGGCCGGCAGCGTCGTCGAACTCGACGCCGGCCACCACCCGTTCCTGTCCCGGCCCGCCGCGGTCCGTGACCTGCTGCTGAGCCTGTGACGGACCCGGCAATCCGGTGGTCCGGCGCGGAGAAGGGTAATCCCATGGACATGGACGCTTTCGTGCCGAAATTCATCAGAACGGTAGTGGACGTCGACATGAACAAGTGGCTCGGGACCGAGATCGTGAACTTCCCGCCTGACCGGGTCGACCGGGCCGGGGATCTTGTGGTGGTCGGCAACAAGGTCGTCTGGCTCACGCCTGAACTCGGCTGCGAAGGAGGTTTTCGCCATCTGGTGCCGGACGGAACATATCCCGTTTATGCGGCCGGCTACTTGTCCGGCGCTTATGGCGATGAGCCGGAGCGGTATTGCGTGAACGTGCTTTTCATCCCTCTGGTGGAACGGGCACGCCTGACCGCGCCGAGCTGGAACTGGGGATACGGGGGCGTCTCCCAGGAACTCGGGGAGTACGCGTGCCTGATGAGTTGGCGCGCGAGTCAAGTGACGCGGGAGGACCCGCGGAACGAAGCGATAGCCAGGGCGAGGAATGCGCTGCTGGCCGACCAGGCGCGTACCAGAAACGATAACTGGGCCAATGAAATCGTCGATCCGAAGACCGGCGCCAATGTACTGGCGTTCCCGGTGCAGGATGACGGCAGCGTGTGCGGTTTCGAGGCCCGGAGCACAGACGGCGAGATCCTCGCTGTTCTCCTCGTCAACTACCCTCACTGATTTCGGACCATCGTGGAGCCTGCCCGGTCACGCCGCCAGTAGTTGATCCGGGGCCGGCGGCGATGAGCTGCCTCACGTGCGGGGTGCCGGCTTGTTGCCGCGCACGTCGTCCATCAGCCGGCGTCCGTCCCGGACGGCAAGGCCACCGGTCACTGACGCGGGGAATCACTCCGAAGGTCCGTTCTTCCGACCAGTGACGAGCGCGAAAGTCAGAAGTTCGCCACGGTCGGTGTCGAGCATGGGGATCGTGGCACGAGATCCTTGTCTGACGACCTCGTCGGGGGAATGCTCGGCGCAGACCTCGCACCACAGCTTCCAGTCGAGCCAACCATCGGGTTGCGCCCGGCTTGCGGTGACCTGGAACAGCCCGGTCTGTTCCCACTGGAAGCGCCACCACTCGGGCGTGTGAAAGGACAGGACCTCCCACCCCGCCCCGGATCGCAGATGCGCCGGGGCACCACCGAGTTCGCGCAATTCGCGGTGCAGTGACGGCACGGCGATCGACAGTTGACCGCCTGTCTTGAGGAACTTGCCGATGTAGCCGACGTAGAGGTCATCAGTGCCGAAATAGTGATAGCTGCCCACAGCCAGGATCGCATCGAATTGTTCCGATGCGAACGGCAGGTCATGGGCTTCGGCGCGCACGGCGTGGACCTGGTCGCCGACGCCTGCCTGATCGAATCGCGCGGCGTTGTCCTCGGCCGGGACCCACAACTCCGAGGCCCACACTTCGACGCCGTACTCGCGCGCTAGGAAGATCGAGGTCATACCCAGTCCGCACCCGAGATCGAGAATCTTCATTCCGGGCCGGAAGGTACAGTCCCGGCTGAGGTCTTCGAGCAGCCATAGTGGGTTTGGACCCATGCAGTTGTCGACCATCCACTGCGGGTCGTACGTCGCCGCACGCGGGTACTTATCAGGCCTGACGAGTGCATCCAGTGAAGTCATTGCACCTTCGTATCAGCCCGCCTCACGCCCCACAACGGACTTTCCTGGCCAGGGCATGTCCACTTCTCGGCTCAACGACCCGCGGTACGCCCGCAAGATGTTTACCGTCCGCAGGAAACTCTCACTGAACTGTTCCCAGTAATGGTTCATAACGGTGTGTGATCGCCCGGTGCGGATCCGCGGTCAGCTGGGCCTTGACCCGATTTATGGGCAGTAGTGTGTCCGTCGTGGATGCGAAGCCTATGCCAGAGTCGACACTGTCATGACGTCCACCTCCCGCCCGTCGCGCGGCCCGCGTCAACGCCTCAGCGAAGATCAACGACGGAAGCAGATCATGGCGGCGGCGATCCGGGAGGTCGCCGACCGCGGCTACGAGGGCGCGTCGTTGACCCGGATCGCCGCACGCGCCGATGTCGCCAAGGGACTGGTCTGGCGCTACTTCACCGGCAAGGACGACCTGATGGAGTCCACAGCGAAGGTGACGATGAAGACCATGCGGCGGCAGATCGTCGACGCGCTCGACCTGGACCAGTCGGTGCCGGACATCATCCGCGCCGCCCTGCCCCTGGCCGCCTTGCAGATTCTGACCCATCGGGACGAACTGATCGCGCTGAACCGCATCATGCACAACCTTCGCCGGCCCGAGGGCGCCGAACGGGTGGTCACCGACTTCTACGAGGAGACTCACCGCAGGCAGGAGGAGCTGTTCCGCCGCGGCCAGGCCGAGGGCAGCCTGCGTGACTTCGACACCAGGGTCATGGCGGTCACCTACCAGGGCTCGATCGACATCATGCTCGCCTACCTCGGCGACCATCCCGACGTCGATCCCCGCGACTACGCGTCTCAGCTCGCGGAAATCCTGCTCAGCGGCATGCGAGCCGGGAGTTGACGCCGGGCCGGACCCTGCCATTGGACTAATGATCAAACGGTCATTAGTATTGACCATATGGTCATTAGCGCACGTTCCCAGCGGTCCGGCGGGCGACGGTGAACGCGGCGGCCGCCGGCGAGCCCAGCCCGCAACGTGAGCTGGTCATGAGCATGCTGATCAACGCGGTGGCGCCGATCGCGCTGTTCTACGGCTTGCGCGCGGCTGGGGTCGACCAGTGGACGGCCCTGATGCTGGGCCTGGTCGCACCGGCGGTCGCAGTTGTTCACTCAGTGATCACGAAACGGCGTATCGACATGCTCGCCGGCCTCATCGTGACCGTCCTGCTCCTCAGCGTCGCGTTGTCGTTCCTGAGCGGCAGTCCGAGAACCCTGCTGGCGCGCGACGGCTGGATCACCGCCGTGGCGGGCATCTGGATTCTGCTGACGATTCCACGGATCCCGTACTACCTGTACGCGTTGCGAACCTTCACCGGTGCCACCTTGCGCGAGCGCATCAACGCCGCGTGGCGTGACACGCCTGCCTTCCGGCGGGTGATGCACGCGGGCACGGTGATCTGGGGTTCCGCGTTGCTGCTGGACGCCGTGAGCACGGTGATACTGGCCTACACGATGCCGGTCGACAGCGTCCCGCTGATCGGTGCGCTCAAGCTCGTGACGCTGATCATTCTCGCCGAGGTGATCAGTCAGGTGATTTTCAGGCGCAAGGGCGTACCGCTCCTACCAGCCGAACCTGCCGAACCTGCCGAACCTGCCGACGCCAACTCCGGCCAGGACGGCCGATGAGCGGGCGCAGGTACGTCGTCACCGGCTCGGCTTCCTGAATCGGCGCTGCCACCGCGTCGATCCTTCGTGCCCAAGGTGCCAGGGTCATCGGCTGCGACCTGAGCGACGCCGACATCCCGACGAGGCAGCCGCACCGCAACCTCTCGGCGGCTTTCCGGGCCGACCGGTGGGCCGGCCACCTCATCAGTTGGCTGGCGAGCCCGGAGAACCGCTTCGTCACCGGTCAGGTGATCTTCGCCGACGGCGGCGCCGAAGCAATATTGGCCGGTGACCGTCAGTGGCGAGCGTGACACCCAGCGGGTGATTGCCGGTCATGACCACGCCGCTGCCCTCGTACTTGCCCCGGCGCCGGAGGCCTACCAGCGTTCCCGGACCGTGCACTGCTCATCGACCTCATGGTGATGGTGCGCGTGGTGACCTGGTCCGTGAGTGCACCCGTTCCGCTCCGTGCCCCACACGGTGGCACACTCACCGCACGGTCACCGGCGACCACCCGGGACCCGAACCCGGCGCGGCGCAGCGCGGTTCCGGCGCGCGCCGCCACTTGCGGGTCGATCTCCACCGTGGTGAGCGCGCGGCTGTGGGGTCTGTCATGCGATGCGCACATTCGGTTGGGCCTTGTCGGTCGAGAATTTTGGGCATGGATCTCATTCAAGGCAGACGATTCCGCCGGTGCCTGCTGGTCGCGGCCGTGCTGGTCGGCACGAGTGCCGGTGCCGGTGTTTCCGGCGCGGTGGCGAGCGGCGGGGACCTCGATGTCACCGACTACGACGTCACGGTGGACTATCGGCCGGACACCCAACTGCTTAGGGGCGTCACGGTGGTCACCGCCACGGCGACGGAGGAGCTGGACCGTTTCACGCTGCACCTCAGCGAGTTGACGGCCCGTTCGGTCACGGTCGATGGGGAGGCGGTGACGTCCTTCGCCCAGGACGGCGCGAAGGATCTCGTCATCGTGCCGGCGACGGCGATCGGGCGCGGCGCCGAGTTCGAGGTGCGGGTCGAGTACGACGGGACGCCCGGCGCCGGGTGGCACCCCACCGCGTCGGGCGGGGCCACCGCGTTCCTGGGCAGCTCCAGCGCGTGGTTCGCGGCCCACGAGGACGCCCACGACAAGGCCGCCTTCCACCTGACGGCGACCGTGCCGGACGGCTGGAGCGTCGTTTCGATCGGCCGGGAGGGACCGGTGCGGCGCGAGTCCGGCACGGCCACGTTCCAGTGGACGGAGCCCGCGGTCGACCCCGCCCGCATCGCCGTGTCGATCGACCGGTTCACCATCGAACGTTCGGCGCTCGCCGACGGGACCCCGGTCGTCAACGCGTACGCGCCGGAACTGATGGAGACCACCAAACCGCTGGCGGACCGGTTGCCGGAGATACTCGACTTCCTCTCCGGCACGTTCGGCCCGTATCCGCAGCAGGCGGCAGGCAACGTCTTCGTCCACGTGAACGACGACGCGCCGGCGACCGCGCCGCAGACCCGGCCGGTGTATCTCGGCGCCGGAAACCAGCAGTTCATGAACCTCAGCACCGTCGTCCACGAGCAGGCCCACCAGTGGTACGGGAACGCGGTCGCGGGTCGCGGGTCCGCGGACAACTGTCTGGCCGAGTGCTTCGCCTCCTACGCCACCTGGCTGTGGGACGAGGCCAAGGACGGCGCCGACCTCGACGCCCGCTACCGCGAGCAGGTCATCGCCAACCAGGACAACGCCGGCTTCTGGGCGGAGCTTTACCGCCCCGGCGAGACGCCGGGCATGGGCATGTACACCAAGGGCCCGCTCGCCCTGCACGCGCTCCGCGCGCAGGTCGGCGACGAGGCGTTCCACCAGTTGATCAGGCAGTGGCCGCAGGAACGGCGCGGCGACTACGCCGACTGGCCGGAGTTCGAGGCGTTCGCCGAGACGGTCACCGGACAGGACCTCACCGGCTTCTTCCAGGCGTGGTTCCGCGACGGAACGGTGCCCGCGGACGAGTACCTCTGGCCCGGCGGGGTCACCTCCGGCTGAGGTGACCCGGATGGGGGCGGGCCGGACTCCGGTGCCGCGGCGTGGAGTTCGCCGCATGCCCGCACTACACGGCCGTGACGGGAACGGGCCGGTCGGGGGAATCCAGCCAGGGCGTGGTGCGTTCACGGGTGACGGTCAGCCCGAAACGCCCGACTCCCGGCCTGCCCTGCCGGTCCCACCACCGCCAGGCCGCCGCCACCTCGTCCCAGAGCCGCCGCGGTCCGTACTGGTACACGAGGCCGGTCCCGTCGTCCCCGGCGAACCGTACCGCTGCCCAGGAACTGTCCGACAGGCTGTAGAACCACGCCGCCGTCTCGCCGTTCCGCTCGCCCGCGACGTGAGCGCATCGCGGTACAGCCATACCGAGAACGAACGGGGCCGCGTCGTACGGTCCGTGGGCCACGACTTCGGTACCGAGATCCGTCGTGCTCTCCACCGCCCCGTGCGGCCACGCACCGGACACGTACGCATCGTGCCGCGGCCATGCCAGGCGGTGCGCGCGGAGTTTCATGAACTGGGTGAGCCGGGTGAAACGACCGGCGGCACTCCGCCCGTCCGCCGCGACCACGAGCCCGGCCACGCCGTCGGCCGTGCAGTAGTCCGTGCCCCAGGGGACGAGGATGACGCCGCCCGGCCGGGTCTGCTCGATCCAGGCGTGGGGAACGCCACGCATCCCGCACGTGACGATCAGGCGGTCATAAGGCGCGCCATCGGAACAGCCCGCCGAACCGTCCCCCGTGACGACGCGCGGGGTGAGGCCGGTGTCTTTCAGCGCCCGCCGCGCCCGTTCGGCGACGCCCGCGTCGACCTCCACGGTCGTGACGGCGTCACTGCCGAGCCGGTGGGCCAGCAGCCCGGCGTTCCACCCGGTCCCGGTGCCGATCTCCAGCGCGGTCATGCCCGGCCGGACGTCGAGGTCGGCCAGCATCTCCAGCACCAGGCTCGGCATGGACGCGGAGGAGGACGGCACCACGCCGCCGTCCTCACCGTCGTGCCGACCATCGTCCCACTGCACTGTGACCGGCACATTCGCCTCCGCCGCCCGCTGCCAGCGCACCGGGTCGACATCACGGTCGACGAACACGTGCCGCCCGGAGGCTGTGTCGAACGGCCATATCCGCGACGGCAGGAACCGCGCACGCGGCACGGCCCGGACCGCCTCGACCCACTCCGGAGCGACGCTCTCCGCCGTGAACGCCGTCACGAGCCCGGCTTGCGGTGACCCCCGTCCCCCGGCGGTGTGCTGCCATCGGGGTGGGGCGGCGGAGGAGCGGGAAAGGGTGCGAGCGGCGCGCGGGGGCCTTGGTGCTTCCCGTCGTCCTTCTTGTCATCCTCGGGCATGTGCAACCTCCTTGCTGCACCGAAAGTATCAGCAGTCTCGCGCTGAGTGAACGGCGCACGGTTGCGCGTCAGCCCGCCCCCGCGCCGCTTCGCAACGGCCCGAGGGTCAGCCGGCGTCCAGCCGACCGGACTTGGTGGCCTCGATGAACGGCCGCCAGGCGGTGCCGGGCACGAACAGCGCCGGGCCGGAGCGGGCCTTCGTGTCGCGGACCGGGATGGTGTGGGGGATGCCGTCCGCGACCTCGACGCAGGAGCCGCCGTCACTGTTGCTGTAGCTGGAGGTGCGCCAGGCGGCGGTGCGCAGATCAGGCTTGGTCATTGGTCCTCGTACTCCTTGATTACCGACTCGATCAGGGCGAGGGACGCCTCGGGGGAGAGGGCCGCTGCCCGGAGCCAATCGTAGGACCGGCGGTAACGGGCGTGCACCTCCGGATCATCGATCAGGCGACCCGAGAATTCGTTCTCGATGTACACCATGGGTGGGGCGTCCTCGAAGGTCAGGAACGTGATCATGTGGTTCAGCGGGGGCGGCAGAGCGGAGGCCATCGGGAAGATCTGGATGACCGCCTTCTTCTCCCGCACCGCGGTGGCAAGCCGCTTCAGTTGTTCGTGCGCCGCTGCGGGGCCCCCTGTCCCGGCGCGGATCAGCGTCTCGTGCAGCACGACCCAGAAACGCGGCCCCCCTGTCTCGAAAAACTGACGGGAACGCTCCAGCCGGGCGGCCACCATCTCTTCCACCTTCTCCGGCGGGCGGAGCGGGTCGCCCGCCTCCATGAGGGCCCGGGCGTACGCCTCGGTCTGGAGCAGCCCCGGGATCAGCGTCGGGGCGTATTCGAGGATGGCGATCGCGACTCTCTCCAACTCCGCCGTGTCGACGAAGTATTCGGCAAGCCGCGATGCCTTCTTGATGGCCGTGGCCAGGTCCTTGAAGAAGCTGTCCGTGCCGAACTCGCGGTCGAGCAACTGCGCCAGGTCCGGCTGGAGCTTCCGCTCCGCCCGTTCGATCTGCGCCAGGTACCCGGCGCCCGTGAACACCCGCGTCCCCAACTGCTCAAGGCTCAGCCCGGCTTCCTCGCGCTTGGCGCGCATGTGCGCGCCGCAGAACGCGGCCGGTGACTCGCCGGGATTCAGTGGCTTCTTGTTGACCACGGCCTCACTGCCCCTCCGTGCGCCAGCGCAGGTGCGCTGTTCAAAGGCTGTCCACGGTAGCGCCTCCCGCGCCACGCTGTGAGCGAGTCATCACAGATAGGCACGGAAGAGGGATGTGAGGCAGTGTCGATCCTCCATGGACGCGCGGACGCCGAGAGCGCCGCGCACGAACTGCGGGAGGCGCTGGCGGGCAGCGGGATCACGTTGCCCTCGCTCGGCATCGACCCGCTGTACCCGCTGGTGGAGCTGGGGCGTTGCAATGCGGAGACCGCGCTGCGGCTGGCTGCCGTGCTGCGGAGGTGCGGGCGGTGAAGGGGGAGAGGGAGGAGAAGGAGCCGCAGGAGGCACCTGAGGCGCCGGAGCCGGAGGAGGCGGTGCCGTTCGACGACACGACGGAGGCGCTGCGGCTGCGGCTGGCCGAACTTTCCGAGCGGGTGCGGCTGCACCTGGAAGGGCGGTGAGGTGATGGTGGTCGGGGTGCTGGTGGCCGTGGAGATCGACGCGCGTTCGGTGCTGCGCGGGGATCAGGTCATGGTCGGCGGGCAGGCGTTCACGGTCAGCGACATGGTGACGGTGCCGGGCGGCAAGCGGCTGGAGTTCGTCTCGGGCGAGACGTTGACACTGCGCGCCCACACGGTGCTGTGGGCCAGCCGCCGGATCACCCCCCGGCGCCGCCCCTGAGGTTATCCGGGGGCCGGTGCCCGTTCGGGTTGGAGGGCCTCGCCCGTGTGGGCGTCGAGGGGGGCGCGTTCCGCGAGGGGGCGTTCCAGGTCCACCGTCTTCCGCACCGTGCGCTCCTCTTCTGTGCACCTCGTGCCCGGCGGCGGCCCGCCGACGACCGACGCGGCGAGGACGACGCTCTCGTCCGTCTCCAGCACGTCGACGGCCAAGTCGTCGCAGGAGCCCATCAGCAGGGTGACGGTGACCTGCCGGCCGTCCTCGCTGACCGGCCCCAGTGCCTCCAGCCCCACCGGCCGGTGCTCGCCGTCCGCCGCCACCGGGCCGACGGGGGCGGCCGGCGGCTCGGGGACGGCGACGGCGGCGTGCCGCAGCGGGGTGTCGTAGCCGTCGAGCGTGAAGAGCCAGGCCGGGACCTCGGCCGGTCCCCGGCTGGTGCGCAGCCGCATCTCGCCCGGCTCCACGTCGGTTACCCGCAACGCGTGGAAGTCCGGGGAATGGTCGTCGATCCCGCTGTCCATCTCTCCGAAGACGTCGGCGGCCGACCGCAGTGGCACCGGCCCGTTCTCCCCGGCCTCTCCGTTCTCCCCGTTCTCCCACCGGATCGAGCCGTCCGCCGACTCGTCGGGCAGGGAGGTCAGCGCCTTGAAGCTGCCGTTCTCGAACGCCCGCGTGTCCGACTCGTCGCGCAGTCCGCCCTCGGGCAGTTCGACAAGGGGGGCGAGCGGGTGGAACTCCGCCGCCCACCGGCCCGCCGCGTCCGACGCCTCCCACGCGTCGGCCACCGCGCACATGCGCGGCAACCGCTCGCGCTCGGGGTCGGGCCCGGCCCCGGGCAGGCACGGGTCGTCGGCGGGTGCCGTACTCGGGTCCGGCGCCGGGTCCGGCCCGGGGTCCCGCCCCTGCTCCGCTTCCGCGCCGCAGCCGAGGACGCCCGCGGCGAGCGCGACGAGCGCGGCGAGGAGGCCCCCCGTCAGCGGGCGCGTTCCGCGACCGCTCCAAGTGGTCCACGCATCACGGTGATTCATGACCTTCCGACGGGGGCACGGCCCGACCGGTTCCGGGGGAACGGCTGGGCAGGGCGGGTGCCGTGGTGTGTAATCCCGTGGGGGGACGAGCGCGAGGGGAGAACCTTGGTGGACGGACTGCATCCGGCCGATCCGCGGCAGGTGGGGCGGTATCGACTCGCCGGGCGACTCGGGGCCGGCGGAATGGGCCGGGTGTACCTGGGGCGTTCACCCAGCGGGCGGCTGGTGGCGGTGAAGCTGGTACGGCCGGAGCTGGCCGAGGACCCGGGCTTCAGGGCCCGGTTCGCGCGGGAGGTGGCGGCGGCCCGGCGGGTCACCGGTTTCTTCACCGCCGCCGTGGTCGACGCCGACCCCGACGGCCCGTCCCCGTGGCTGGCCACCGCCTACGTACCCGGCCTGCCCCTGGACGAGGCCGTCGCTGCCCACGGGCCCTGGCCGGTGCGTTCGGTGCGGGCGCTGGGCGCGGGCCTGGCCGAGGCGCTGGAGGCGATCCACGAGGCCGGTCTCGTCCACCGCGACCTGAAGCCCTCGAACGTGCTGATCGCCCCGGACGGCCCGCGCGTCGTCGACTTCGGGATCTCCGTGGCGGCCGAGGCCACCGCGCTGACCCGCACCGGCATGGTCGTGGGAACGCCGGGGTTCATGGCCCCCGAGCAGCTCACCGGGGCGCCCGTCACCCCGGCCACCGACGTGTTCGCGCTGGGCGCGGTGCTGACGTACGCGGCCACGGGCACGGGACCGTTCGGCACGGGCTCGGCGCAGGCGCTCAACTTCCGTATCGCGTACGAGGAACCGGACCTCGGCGGCCTGCCCCCGTCGGGCCTGGAGATCGTCGCCGACTGCCTGGCCAAGGACCCCGCCCGGCGCCCGGCGGTGTCCGCGCTCGTCGAGGAACTCGCCGTCGTTTCGGTCGGCGACCACCCGCCGACCGAGATCGTTCCGGCGGCTGTGACGGCGACCGCGGATTGGCTGCCGGGGCCGGTCGCCCAGGCGCTGCCCGGCACCATGACCGTCACCGCCCCGGTGGCCGCGCCCGCGGCCCCGGCCCGTTCCGCGCCCCCAGCACCTGCCCCGGTGGCCGCGCCCGCCGCGCCCCCCGCACCTGCCCGTTCCGCGGCCCCGCCGGGCGCGTCCGCCGCACCGGGCGGCCTGGTGCTGCGCCGGACGTTCGCCTACTGGTGTGCCATCGCGGTGCTCGTGCTCGCCGTGGTCCTGCCATCCCGCAACGGGCACGCAGCCCTGACCGGCATAAACGATGGCACCGGGCCGTGGCCGTTCGTCCTCATCGCCGCGCTCAACGCGGCGACCTGCGGCCTGGTGCTCGCCGTGCTGTACCGCGCCCCCGCCGCTCCCGTTCCGCTCTGGGCCAGAATCCCGCACACACTCATGAGCGTTTTCACCACCGGCCTGTTCGCGTACTTCCTGTACTGGCACATCGAGGACGGGGAGGTCGACCGACTGGGCCCGGGCGCGTGGCTGTTCGGCCTCGGGTGCCCGGTGCTGATCTACAGCGTCTTCCGGTTCCGGGCCCCCGGCCGCCGACCCTGAGGGGTGGTGCCCGGGTCCCTAGGGGGCGCTCGCCCGCGAGGGGGAGGGGAGCGGGGGAGCCGTTCCGACCGGGGGGCGATGTGGGGCGGGGGTGGGCGGCGGCAGGGTGGAGGTCATGAGTACCGCGACTGTGCGGCCCGCCGCCGCCACCCCTCTGGTCCGTGCCCCGCGCCTGCTGGGCACCGCGCTGCGCGCCGTCGGCGTGGTGGCGGGTGCCGCGTTCGAGGTGGTCGTCCTCGGGCGGGTGGCGGAGGAGGCGCTGCGTTACACGCCGCCCAGCTCCTCCTCGCCGCCCGCGGCGAGCACGTCGCCCGCGTCCATGATCCGGTAGGCGTAGCCCTGTTCGGCCAGGAAGCGCTGCCGGTGCGCGGCGAACTCCTGGTCGATGGTGTCCCGCGCGACGACGGAGTAGAAGCGCGCCTCGTGCCCGTCCGCCTTGGGGCGCAGCACCCGGCCGAGCCGCTGCGCCTCCTCCTGCCGGGAGCCGAACGTGCCGGACACCTGGATGGCGACGGTCGCCTCGGGGAGGTCGATCGAGAAGTTGGCCACCTTGGACACCACCAGAACGGACAGCTCCCCGGCGCGGAACGCGTCGAACAGCCTCTCCCGCTGCGCGTTGCTGGTCTCGCCCTTGATGACGGGCGCGCCGAGCTGCTCGCCCAGCTCGTCCAGCTGGTCGATGTACTGGCCGATGATCAGCGTCTGTTCGCCCGCGTGCCGGTGCACCAGGGATTCGGTGATGCGGCGCTTGGAGTCGGTCGTCGCGCAGAAGCGGTAGCGCTCCTCCGGCTCGGCCATGGCGTACGCGAGCCGTTCGGCATCGGTGAGGTCGACGCGCACCTCCACGCAGTCGGCGGGCGCGATGTAGCCCTGGGCCTCGATCTCCTTCCAGGGCGCGTCGAACCGCTTGGGACCGATCAGCGAGAACACGTCGGACTCGCGGCCGTCCTCCCTGACCAGCGTCGCCGTCAGGCCGAGCCGGCGGCGGGCCTGGAGGTCGGCGGTGAACTTGAAGACCGGCGCGGGCAGCAGGTGCACCTCGTCGTAGACGATCAGGCCCCAGTCGCGGGAGTCGAACAGCTCCAGGTGCGGGTACACGCCCTTCCGCCGCGTGGTCAGCACCTGGTACGTGGCGATGGTGACCGGCCTGATCTCCTTGCGGGTGCCGCTGTATTCGCCGATCTCGTGCTCGGACAGCGAGGTGCGGCGCATCAGCTCGGCCTTCCACTGGCGGGCCGAGACGGTGTTCGTGACGAGGATCAGCGTGGTGGCCTGCGCCTTGGCCATGGCGCCGGCGCCGACCAGTGTCTTGCCCGCGCCGCAGGGCAGCACGACGACGCCGGAGCCGCCGTGCCAGAAGCCGTCGATGGCGTGCTCCTGGTAGGGGCGCAGGTGCCAGCCCTCCTGGTGCAGCTCGATGGGGTGGGCCTCGCCGTCGACGTACCCGGCGAGGTCTTCCGCGGGCCAGCCGAGCTTGAGCAGCGCCTGCTTGATCTGGCCGCGCTCGGAGGGGTGGACGATCACGTTGTCCGGGTCGATGCGGGCGCCGACCAGCGGCTGGATGCGCTTGGAGCGCAGCACCTCCTCGAGTACCGGCCGGTCGGTGGTCTGGAGGACCAGGCCGTGCGCGGGGTGCTTGAGCAGGCTGAGCCGCCCGTACCTGGCCATCGTCTCGGCGACGTCGACGAGCAGCGCCTGCGGCACCGGGTAGCGCGAGAACGACACGAGCGCGTCGACGACCTGCTCGGCGTCGTGGCCCGCGGCCCGCGCGTTCCACAGGCCGAGCGGGGTCACGCGGTAGGTGTGGATGTGCTCGGGCGCCCGCTCCAGCTCGGCGAACGGCGCGATGGCCCGCCGGCAGTCAGCGGCCTTCTCGTGGTCGACTTCGAGCAGCAGCGTCTTGTCGCTCTGCACGATGAGTGGCCCAGTCACGCTCGTTTCTCTCCTCCGGCGCCGGGATCTGGCCAAGGGTCCAGTGTCGCACTGTTGGCCGCGGGACCGGCCGCGCTCAGTCATCGGGGGCGGCACAGAAACTCGTGGAGACGCATGCCGCCTGCGGTTACCGCGCGGACCGCGAGCACCTTGACTGCGCGCCGTTACGGCTGCCGCATCCGGCGGCTGTCGAGCGGTCCGAAGCGCTGTGCGCTGCCGTCCCTCCGGGCCGCGCAGGGCACCAGGCCAACCCGTGGACAGACGTGGACGTGCTCGTCGAACGGCTGCTGGCGCAGCGACGCCAGGCCCGGAGGTGAACGGAGACCAGCTCAACGGTGGGTCATGAGGGTGGTGGCGATGGTGGTCTGGTCGGGGGGCAGGGTGGGGTCGCCGTCCTCGATCGACCACAGGCCGTTCTGGAGGACGCGGGCCAGTGTCCAGCCCTTCGCGCGGTCGCGGTCGCGGTCCAGCGACAGGGCCTCGGTCATGAGGTCGAAGCGCGGCAGGATCTCGTCCGGGTCGAAGCGGTTGTCGAGGGCGGGCAGCAGGTCGAAGCCGACGTCGCCGACCAGCGGCTCCGGGTCGATCGCGAGCCAGGGCTCGCCGCGGTCCGCGTCCGGGCGGGGGGCGAGGACGTTCTCGTAGTGCAGGTCCCAGTGCAGCAGCGCGCCGCCCGGCTCGTCGAGGAGCTCGCGCGTGGCCGCGGCGCAGTCGGCCAGCAGGCGCCGGTCGTCGTCGCGGGTGAGGCGGGGGAGCGCCGCGGGGGCCTCGGCGACCATGGCGCCGGCGATGTCGCGCAGGTGGCGGGTGCCGGGCGGCGGCGGGACGGCGGTGAGGCGGCCGAGTAGCCCGGTCAGCAGGCGGCAGGCGGTGTGGCTGTCCGGCACCCCGTTCAGGGAACGGGCCGGGTCGAGGGCTTCGAGCAGCAGCGATCCGGTGTCCTCGTCGTGCGCGAGCAGCCGCACCGCGCCGTTGCCGTCCCAGGCCCGCAGGGCGGGGGCCTCGCCCGCGTTCTCCGGCGTCCGGGGGCGGATCTTGAGGGCGGCGGGGGAGCCGTCGGCCCGCTCGACGGGCAGGACGAGCGCGAGCATGCCGTGCCGGGCGGGCCCGGTGGGGCGCAGCCGCCAGTGGTCGAGCATGCGGGCGGCGAGGCCGGGCAGGGCGGCCGTCCAGGCCCGGCCGGCGTCGCCGTTGAACTTGGCGTGGTACCCGGCGAGTCCGTCCGGAACCGTGATCATCTGTCGCTGCCCTCCCGGCCGCAAGCGTAACGGCCGGGGGTCGCCGGGGGCGGGGAGAGGGCCGGGCCTACTGGCCGGCGTCGGCGCTGCCGGTGATCCGGTGCAGTGGGTACGTCCGCACCTCGTCCGCGGTGTGGTCGAACGCGGTGACGAAACCGCCCTCGACGCGCACCGGGGACAGGACCCGGTGGGCCGCGAGTCCGTCGGCCCCCACGTAGCCGATCCGCACGAGGGCGCCGGAACGGGCCGCCGCCTGGAGCGTCCGCAACGTGGTGGCGGCCGGGGTGCGCGGCGGCGGGCCGGCCGCGTCGGGCACGCGCCCGCCGGGCGTGCGCCCGCCGGGCGCACGGGGCGTGTCCAGCGCAGCGTGGTCGCCGGCGCGAATCGCGCGCACGGCGGCGCTCAGCAGCGTCTCGTCCGCTCCGGGCGGGGCGTCGGGCGCCGGCTCGGGAGCCGTGCGCGGGGGCGTGCGGTGCGGCTCCGCGCGCAGGGTGAGTACCGCCCCCTCGGTGGACTCGGCCGCGGGCGCGAGGCCGAACTCGCGCAGCCGCGCCAGCAGCGTGTCGGGCGGGGAGGCCGAGACCACGATGGTCGGCGCGATACGGCGCAGGCGCAGGCCGTCGGTGCGACGGTCGGCGAGCACCTCGTCGAGCAGCGCCTCGTCCTCGCAGCGCAGGTAGCTGCCCGCGGCGCCGACGCGCAGCCGGCCGTACCGCCTGGCCACGTCGTCGACGAGGTACGTCAGCGGCTGCGGCACGGGCGTGCGGGAGCGGGCGGCGAGGAAGGCGTGCAGCTCGGCCGCCGTCCACCCGGCGTCCAGCGCGCGGCGGACCGAGCCGGGCGTGAACCGGTAGACGGTGGCCGCGCCCTTGGACTCGACGTCCGCGGCCAGCGCCATCGCCTGCCGCAGCTCCGGCAGCAGCGGCCCCGGCGCGACGGCCGTCAGATCGGCCTGCACCAGCACGTGATCCACCGGCCGGGGAAGGAGCGGCGCGAGCCGCGCCGCGGCCTCCCCCTCCCTGTCCCTGTCGTCCTGCGCCCTGTCGTCCTGTGCCCTGTCGTCCTGCGCCCCGCCGTCGAGCAGCGGGCGGACGAAGGAGGCCAGCGCCCCGCGGCCGGTGAACCCCAGCAGCTCCGCCTCGGCCAGCGTCGCCGCACACATCCGGGCCCGCGGCTCCTCGGGGAGACGGCGCGGCAGCTCCCAGCGGATGCGCCGCGCAACGGCCTCGGGATCGGGCGCGTGCCCCGGCTCGGTGCCGGCCAGCAGCCGCAGCGTCGCCAGGCGCAGCTCCGCGGCCGGGCCGCGGTCGAGGCCAGGACCGAGCGCGGCGAGCAGCCGTCCCTTCGCGTCGCGCGAGCCCACCAGGCCCGGTACGCGGGTCGCGGCCAGCCAGGCGGTCGCCAGGCGCACCCAGCGCCGCCCGGGCGGCTGCTCGCGCCAGACGTCGTAGTCCGGCGTCGGCGCGAACCGTTCGTCGGCCTCGCCGTCCGCGGCCACCAGCCCTGCGCTGTACGCGAGTTCGAGCCAGAACGCGGCGTCAGGCTCCGACACGTCCAGGGTGACCGCGAGGCGCTTGAGGTCCCGCACCCCGAGCCCGCCCGAGCGCAGCACGGCGGGGGTCTCCCGTTCCCACGCGCCGAGCATCTCCTCCACCACCGCGAGCGCCGCGCCCGCGGCGCCCGCCGCGGCGATGTCCACGGCGGCCGGCTCGTAGACGGCGCGGGCCGTCGGCTCAGGCGGCACCGGGTGCAGCTCGCGGTGCGCCCGGCCGCCGCGCAGGTGCAGCGCGACCTCGCGCGGCAGGACGACGGTGCCGGGCGCGGTGGGCATCAGCAGGGCGCGGTCGAGGAGCCAGCGCAGGTGCGGCCCCGGCCGGGCGGTGATCTCGCCGTAGGGCGGGCCCCAGGCCAGCCGGTCGAGGACGGAGAGGGACTGCTCCGGCGCCCCGGCGAGCAGGTCGCCCAGCCGTGCCGGGTCGGTGAACAGCGCGGCCAGCGCGGCCAGGGCGCTGACCGGGTCGTGCGTGGGCGGCAGTCCGGTGCGGGCGAGCAGGTCCTGCATGCGGCTGGGCGAGATCCCCGAGGCGGTCTCGGCGAGCGTCGGGCCGAGGCCCGTGCCGCTGGGCCGGGCGGCGCTCGGGGCGAGCAGCTCCTGCGCGGTGCGGACCAGGCGCAGGCCCTCCGGTCTGCCCCAGAGCAGCGCCCGGGCGCGCAAGGTGGCGAGTGCGCCGGGCAGTTGCTCCTCACCGCCGGGCAGCAGGGCGGCGAGAACGGGGTACTGGCAGGGCTGCGGGGCGGCGGCCAGCGCCTCCGCGGTCTGGAGGGTGAACGTGTCGAGCCGTTCGAGGGCGCGCAGCACGGAGGCGCGGGTGCCCGCGCGGGTGGCCAGCTGGGACAGGTCGCCGGGCAGCGGGGACAGCAGGTCGGCCCTGGCGCGCAGCAGCCCGGCCAGCTCCGCGTCGGAGCGGGATCGCAGCTCGTCGGCGAGGGTACGGGGGCTGGTGGCGGTCATCCGACCAACGGTAGCGGCAGGAGTGTGTGCCGCGCACGGGACGCCGCGGTACGGCGCGCTGAACTCCTCGCCACGACTCGCCACGACTCGCCAACGATCGGAAGTCCGCCAGGGGCAACATTGCACCGTGGCAATCGTGCGTTCGGGTGAGTGCGTAGGCGAGTGGACTCGGGGGGTGAGGGGGCGGCAGACTCAGCAGCCAGCCAAAGGAAGGACCAAAGACACGATGCCGCCGAGGGAGAATCCGACCGCCCGACAGGCGCGCCTGGGTGCGGAGTTGAGGAAGCTGCGCGAGCGGGCGGGCCGGACGGCCCGGGAAGCCGCGGGCATGCTCGGCACCGACCAGGGCAAGATCAGCCACATAGAGTCCGGCCGCATCGGCGTCAGCGAGGAGCGCATCAGAAAGCTGGCGACCTTCTACTCGTGTGCGGACCACGCCCTTCTCGATGCCCTCTGCGAGATCGCCCGTGAGCACCGCGGACAGTTCTGGTGGGACGAGTATCGTGGCATGGTTGCCCCGGGTCCGTTGAATGTCGCCGAGCTGGAGCACCACCTCGTCGGCATGCAGATCATGCAGACCGTGACCGTACCCGGCCTCCTTCAGATCGAGGACTACGCGCGTGCCCTCTTCCGCGGCAACGTCACCGAGCTGCCGCCGGAAGAGGTCGAGACGCGCACCGAGTTCCGGATGCGGCGCAAGGTCGTACTGGAACGCGAGAACCCGCCGCCGTTCGACGTCTTCATCCATGAGGCGGCGCTGCGGATGCGGTTCGGCGGGCGCGCCGTCGTGCGGCGGCAGCTCCGATACCTCATGGCCTCCTCCGAGCGGCCCGGCATCACGGTGCGCGTCGTGCCGTTCACCAACGAGGACTTCTTCGAGGCCGTGCAGCCCGTCCTCTACGCCACCGGCGTCGTCCCGCAGCTGGACACCATCCAGATCGACACCCCCTTCGGCGGCGGCTTCCTCGACGCCGAGGCCGACGTGCTGGCCTACCGGGCGTTCTTCGCCCGCGCCCGCAAGGTGTCGCTGAACGGGGACGAGTCCCGGCAGCTCATCCACCACATCGCGCGAGAACTCTGAGAGGCGACGATGCCCACCCCGACCCTCGCCGCCACGCGGTGGCAGCGTTCCTCCTACTCGGGGGGCACCGGGGACAACTGCCTGGAGCTGGGGCGGCCGGCCCCCCACGGCGGCCGGGTGCTGCTGCGGGAGTCCGACGCGCCGCGCTCCGTGCTGACCACGAGCGCGGCACGGCTCGCCGCGCTGCTGCGCGGGGTGAAGGCCGGGCGGTTCGACCGGCTGGCCCGGCCCGCGGCGGGTCAGCCGTAACGGGCCGTGATGCGGCGCAGGTGCGCCAGGGCGCCCGCGCAGTCGTCCTCGTGCGCGACCGTGCTCAGCAACTCGCGCAGGAACAGCACCTCCATGCGGTCCCGCCAGCCGTCGCCGAGCGGCCGCAGCTCGGCGTAGGCGCCGAAGAAGCGGTCCGCGTCCGCGGGCGCCGCGGAGGCGTGGAACATGCTCAGGTCCACGTCCGGCCAGGTGAACGAGACGGCGGGGTCGATGAACGCGGGCGCGCCTTCCGCGGTGGCCACCATGTTGGCGTGCCACAGGTCGCCGTGCGTCAGCACGGCAGGCGTCGGCGGCACGAACGCGGGCAGCCGCTCGCAGATCCGCTCGATGGCGGCCCGGTCGGCGGCCGTGAGCGCGGCCACGGCACGCGGTTCCGGTAGGTACCGCAGGATGCGGCGGGTGGCGTAGAACTCGTAGCCGTCGTCCGCCCAGGCGTTCCGCTGCGGCAGCAGCCCGAGCCAGCCGTCCCGGTACCAGCCGTGGCGCGGCCCCCGGACGGTGTGCAGCCGGGCCAGGGCGCGTCCGGCCTCGGCCCAGAAGGCGGGGCGCCGGGCGGGGTCCTTCGCCGCCATGGCCTGCATCAGCAGCAGCCGGTCGCCCGCGTGCCGCACCTCGGGGACGGTGAGGCCGCCGTCGTCCGCGAGCGCGCGCAGGCCCGCCGCCTCCGCCGGGTACAGTCCCGGCGGCGCGCCCGCCGCGTGCTTGGCGACCAGGCGGGCTCCGTCGGGCCAGGTCAGCAGCCACACCTCGCTCACCACCCCGCCGGTCAGCGGCCGGGCGTCCGCCCCCGAGGCGTCGACGCCCGCCGCGCGCAGTGCCGCGCGCAGGGCGGGGCCGGCTCCGGTCATGCGTCGGCCGGCGGGCGGTTGCGGCGGGCGCGGTGCAGGAGGAAGGCGGCGCTGGCCAGGGCGGCGCCGCGCAGCAGCCACGGCCAGTGGTCGGCGAACGCGCCGTCCGCTTCGCCCTCGGCGAGCGTCGGGCCCCAGTAGCCCGCCGTGCGGCCCAGCAGCCACAGCAGGTAGCCGCCGCCCACCAGGGCGGGCATGCCGAACGTCGCCCACTGCGCGGCGCGGCGGCTCAGCCGCGGCGACCAGTAGGCGACCAGCCAGCCCAGGCCGAGCACGACGATCGACCCGGCCAGCGTGCCCGCGACCAGCAGCAGCACGCCCAGGTACTCCACCGGGCCGCCGACGCGCCGCCCGCTCAGCGCCGCCCGTGCCCAGCGGCGCCCGCGCGGCGCGTGCGCCGCGCGCTCCGGCTCGGTGGGCCGGACCGCCTCCTCGGCCTCCGCGGCCGTCTCGGGATCAAGGGCCGCGTCGAGGGCCGCGTCGGGGTCCGCCTCGGCCGGGGCGGGCGAGGCGCGCAGCATTTCGGGGATCTCGATGCCGCCGAAGAACCGGCCGATCTGGCCGTCCGGCCAGGGCTCCGCGTCCCGCTGCGGCCCGCCGAGCGGCACTTCCGGCCAGGCGGGCGCGTCGGGCCCGCCCGGGGGACCGGCGGGCGCGGACTCGACCGGGGGCGGCGACTCGACCGGCGCGCGTTCCTTGGCGGCACGCTCCTTGGCCCGGCGCTCCCGGCGCGGGCGCTCCTTCCGCGGGGGCTCGGCGACCGGGCGGGGCGCCGGAACGGGCGCGGGCGCGGGAACTGGCGCGGGCGCCGTTCCGGGCGCCGACCCGTGCTCCGCGGCGGCGGCCACGACGTCCTCGGGGCGCCCCATCTTGCCCAGAATCCGCTTCACCGAGGCCCGGCTGTCCGCCCCGCCCGCCTCGGCGCGGCGCCTGCCGATCTCGTCCCGCAGCCCGTTCACGAGCGTCGCCCGCTGCGTGGCGGACATGCGCGTTCCATGGGCCAGGTCGCCGACCCGGCTCAGATAGTCAAGTACGAGCTGCTCGCCTTCGATTCCCACGCCACTGCCCCTGCGTCGCGCCGACCGGAACCCGAACGATGCTAGTCAACTTCTCGCTTCCTCACAGGACTCACCGGGACGGCCGACGCGGAACCTGAGAGAACGCCGTTGTTCATCGCAGGTTCACCGAACGCCGTACAACCCGCTACCCACGGCTCGTTACATGGTGAACGTCCCCGCCGGACACCGACATCACGCACCCCGGGAGCCGGGCCCCGGCACCTGGCCTTGACGCCGAGCACCACGGCCCGACGCGGCGCGCGCACCGCCACGGACCGGGGCTGAAGACCGCATCGCGTTCTTCACTGCCGACATCGACAGCGAGGGAGAGCGCCATGGGCGCCTGGTTGAGCACGACGCAACCGAGACGGCCGTCGAGCGGTGCGGACGACGACCTCGGCGGGCCGGCGGCAGGCGGCGACCTGCCGGAGCCCGCGGTGCCCGCGCAGGCGCGTATACCGCTGGGGTCCAACCCGGTGGTGCTGCTCGCGGACGCCGACGAGCGCATCCGGCAGGGCCTGACGGCCCAGCTCGCCAAATACCAGGTGTCGGTGGTGCACTGCGCGGACGGCGCCGCCGCACTGCTGGAGGCCGGGCTGCGCAAGCCGGACGTGCTGCTCGTCTCCGCCGACCTGCCCGTGATCGACGGCCCGACCGTGCTGCGCCTCGTGCGCCGCCGGCTCTCGATCCCCGTGGTGCTCGGCGTCGGTCCGGACGACACCGCGCAGGTCGCCCCCGCGCTCGCCGCCGGCGCCAGCGCGTGCGTCGCGCGCCCCTACCGGCCGCGGGAGGTCGCGCAGCTGCTGAGCCTGGCCGACCGCGGGAACCGCGGCTGGGACCAGCCGCTGGTCTGCGGGCCGCTGACGCTGGACCCGAGCACGTACGAGGTGCGGATGCACGGGGTGCCGACGGCGCGGCTACCCCTGCGCGAGTTCCAGCTGCTGCACCTGCTTATGCTGAACGCCGAAAAGGTGATCACGCGGGACCGGATCCGCGCCGAGCTGTGGGGCGAGGGCGCGCGCCGTTCCAACACCATCACCGTTCACATTAGGCGCCTGCGGGAGCGGCTCGGGGACGATCCGCACCACCCCGAGATCATCCAGACCGTCCGGGGCGTCGGCTACCGCCTGGTGCCCCCGGCGAGCTGACCGGACGCCGCGCGGCACCGGCCCGGCACCCCCGGGCCGCGGCCGTCGTGCCGGTGCCCTGCGGGTCTCCCGTGGGAGGCCGTTTCCTTAACGATTCCAACTCTTTTTGTGAAACTACCGGTTCCGTTGAACCTATCTTTCTGTTCACCTTCTGGCCCTCGCTCCTTCGCTGGCCGCTCCTACGTTCTCTTTGACACCACAACGTCATTGACTACCCGGCCGGCCCGGCTGGGCATGAACAAGGAGCAACGTCCATGCGCAACTGGCGCGCCAAGAGCGCTGCGATAGCCGCGGTCTCCGCCCTGGCCCTGGTCACGGCCTGTAGCAGCGACAACGAAGACGACAATGGCAACGGCAACGGCGGCAGCGACGGGGGCGGCGAGGAGTCGACGCTCTCCGGCACCATCTCCGGTGCGGGCGCCAGCTCGCAGGAGGCCGCGCAGGCCGCCTGGCAGGCCGGGTTCAACGAGCTGCACCCCGACGTCACGGTCAACTACGACCCGAGCGGCTCCGGCGCCGGGCGCGAGCAGTTCACCGCGGGCGGCACCGACTTCGGCGGCACCGACGCCTACCTCTCCGAGGAGGAGGGCGAGCTGGCCGCCGCGCAGGAGCAGTGCGGCGAGGTCGTCGAGATCCCGGTGTACGTCTCGCCGATCGCGGTGGTCTTCAACCTGGAGGGCGTGGACTCGCTCAACCTGAGCCCCGCCACCATCGCCCAGATCTTCAACCAGCAGATCACCAACTGGAACGACGAGGCGATCGCGGCCGACAACCCGGACGCCGAGCTGCCCGACCTCCCGATCACCCCGGTCAACCGCTCCGACGACTCCGGCACCACGGAGAACTTCGTCGAGTACCTGTCGGTGACCGCGGCCGAGGACTGGCCGCACGAGGTCAGCGACGTGTGGCCGGTCAGCGGCGGCGAGGCAGGCCAGGGCACCGCCGGTGTCGTCCAGGCCGTCGCCGGCGGCGAGGGCACCATCGGCTACGCCGACGCCAGCCAGGTGGACGACCTCGGCACCGTCGCGGTCGGCGTGGGCGAGGAGTTCGTTCCCTACTCGCCCGAGGCCGCCGCCGCCGCGCTCGAGGTCTCCGAGCGCGTCGAGGGCCGCGGCGAGTACGACTTCGCCTACGACCTGGCCCGCGACACCACCGAGAGCGGCGCCTACCCGATCGTCCTCGTCTCCTACGCGATGGCCTGCGCCACCTACGACGACGAGGCCAAGGCCGAGCTGGTCCGCGAGTACCTGTCCTACATGATCAGCCCCGAGGGCCAGGACGCCGCGGCCGCGACCGCCGGCTCCGCCCCGCTGTCCGACGCGCTGCGCACCGAGTACCAGGCCGCGGTGGACGCGATCTCCGCCGGCTGACCTCGCCCCGGCACCCACGGTCCGGGCGGCCCCTGCCACGGGTGGCCGCCCGGACCTAGGCCCTGTCGTTCGGATCTTCGTGGATCAGGTCGCGTTGTCAGATGCGGTGCTCTCCCAGGCCCTCGGGGGCCTGGGAGGTGCCCCCAAGGCGGAGGATCGCAGCTCGTACGTGGGGGTACCTCCCGGACGAAGTCTGGGGTGGGGGCACCTCCCAGCCGCCAGGCTGGGGGAGTGCCGTAGCCGGCAGCGCGGCCCCGCGAAGATCCGAACGACAGGGCCTGAGGGCTTCCCGCCCTGTCCTTGACGTCCCAGTCGCTCGCAATTGAGTCTTCAGCAGCAGAAAGGGAGAGACAGTGCCTCCCACCACCACGAGCACGCGCACCCGGGGAGCGCCGCAACGGCTGGGGGACCGTGTCTTCTCCGGCGCCTCCACCGGGGCGGGCGTGCTGATCCTCGTCATCCTCGCCGGCGTCGCGGCCTTCCTGGTCGCGGAGGCGTGGCCCGCCCTGTGGGCCGACTCCTCGGAGATCCCGGGCGGCGACGGGATCATCCTCTACATCTGGCCGGTGCTGTTCGGCACGCTGCTCTCGGCCTTCTTCGCGCTCGTCATCGCCACCCCGCTGGCCGTCGCGATCGCGCTGTTCATCACGCACTACGCGCCGCGCCGCATCGCCTCCCTGCTGGGTTACCTCATCGACCTGCTGGCCGCCGTGCCCAGCATCATCTTCGGCCTGTGGGGCGCGTTCGAGCTCGCCCCGATGACGGTCGAGCCCACCCGGTGGCTGGAGGACAACCTCGGCTTCATCCCGCTCTTCGACGGGCCCGCCTCGCCCACCGGCCGCACCATGCTGGTCGCCACGATCGTCCTCGCCGTGATGATCCTGCCGATCGCCACCGCCGTGATCCGGGAGGCGTTCCTCCAGACGCCGCGGCTGCACGAGGAGGCGTCCCTCGCGCTCGGCGCGACCCGCTGGGAGATGATCCGCATGGCGGTGCTCCCGTTCGGCAGGTCGAGCATCATCGGCGGCCTGATGCTCGGGCTCGGCCGCGCGCTCGGCGAGACCATGGCCGTCGCCATCGTGCTGTCGGCCAGCCGCGACGTGGTCTCCTTCAACCTCATCAGCAGCGAGAACCCCTCGACCATCGCCGCGAACATCGCACTGTCCTTCCCCGAGGCGTCCGGCCTCGACGTGAACACGCTGATCGCCTCGGGTCTCGTCCTCTTCGCCGTGACGCTCCTCGTCAACATGGGGGCCCGCGCGGTGATCAACCGGCGTCGCGACTTCTCGGGAGCCAACTGATGTCCACTCCGACGACCTCCCTGGACAAGGGCGACAGGAACGACAAGGGCAGGGCCCGCGAGGAGGCCGCCGCGCTGCTGGCCGACATGCCGCTGACGCACGGTTCGCTGCCGCGCCGCGCGGCGCCGCTCACGCTGCTGGCGTTCGTGCTGGCCGGCATCGCCGCGTGGCAGACGGGGCTGCTCGGCGCGGCGTTCGCGGGCATCCTGACCGCGGTCGGCTACACGGCCGTCATCTACCTCTGGGCCCGCCGGGTCGAAGGCCCGCGGGGCGCGTTCGACCGGCTGGTGACGGCCGTGGTGTCCTCCGCGTTCGCGCTGGCGCTGCTCCCGCTCATCTCGGTGATCACCACCGTCGTGTCGAACGGCGCCGCCCGGTTCGACGCCGACTTCTTCAACAACTCGATGCTGGGCGTCGTCGACGAGGGCGGCGGCGCGCACCACGCCCTCATGGGCACCCTGATCATCACCGGCATCGCCGCGCTGATGTCCGTGCCGGTCGGCCTCATGACGGCGATCTACCTGATCGAGTACGGCCGCGGGCGCCTGGCCCGCTGGATCACCTTCTTCGTCGACGTGATGACCGGCATCCCCTCGATCGTGGCCGGCCTCTTCGTCTACGCGCTGTTCGAGCTGTTCTACGGTCCCGGCATCCGCATGGGCTTCATGGGCTCCGTCGCGCTGAGCGTGCTGATGATCCCCGTCGTCATCCGATCCGCCGAGGAAATGCTCAAGCTGGTGCCGAACGAGCTGCGTGAAGCCTCGTACGCGCTGGCCGTGCCCAAGTGGCGCACCATCCTCAAGGTGGTGCTGCCGACCGCGCTGGCCGGCATCGCCACCGGCGTGACGCTGGCCATCGCCCGCGTCATCGGGGAGACCGCACCGCTGCTGATCACCGTCGGCATCACCAGGGGCGACAACTTCGACCCGTTCAACGAGCGGATGGCGACCCTCTCGGTCTTCTCCTACAACCAGTACGCCTACGCGCCGGGCCACGCCCGCGACTTGTTCTACGAACGGGCCTGGTCCGCGGCGCTCACGCTCATCCTCATCGTGATGACCCTGAACCTGCTGGCCCGGCTGATCGCCAAGCTGTTCGCCCCCAAGACCCGCGCCTGAACCCGCGCCCGAAGACCGAAGAAGAAAGCGAAGCACTGTGGCCAAGCGCATCGAGGTCAAGGGCCTCGACATCTACTACGACAAGTTCCTCGCCGTCCAGGGCGTCTCCATGACGATCGAGCCGCGGTCCGTGACCGCGCTCATCGGCCCGTCCGGCTGCGGCAAGTCGACCTTCCTGCGCACCCTCAACCGCATGCACGAGCTGGTGCCGAAGGCGCGGGTCGAGGGCAAGGTCCTGATGGACAACCAGGACCTGTACGGCGCGAACGTCGACCCCGTCGGCGTCCGCCGCCACATCGGCATGGTGTTCCAGCGGCCGAACCCGTTCCCCACCATGTCCATCTACGACAACGTGGCGGCCGGCCTGAAGCTCAACAACAAGCGGATGAAGCGCAAGGACCTCGACGACCTCGTCGAGCGTTCGCTGCGCTCGGCCAACCTGTGGGAAGAGGTCAAGGACCGGCTGAACCGCCCGGGCTCCGGCCTCTCCGGCGGCCAGCAGCAGCGCCTGTGCATCGCCCGCGCCATCGCGGTGGCGCCGGACGTGCTGCTGATGGACGAGCCGTGCTCCGCGCTCGACCCGATCTCCACACAGGCCATCGAGGACCTGATCACGGAGCTGAAGGAGCAGTACACCATCGTGATCGTGACGCACAACATGCAGCAGGCGCAGCGCATCAGCGACACGACGGGCTTCTTCAACCTCCAGGCGATCGGCGAGCCCGGCGGCCTGGTCGAGCTCGACACCACCACCAAGATCTTCACCAACCCGGCCAACAGTGACACCGAGCGCTACGTGTCCGGCCGCTTCGGGTGAGGAACGGGGGCAGCGTCCCATGCGGAAGCGGCTCGCCAGGGCCGCCGCGCCCGCGGCGGCCCTCCTGCTGATCGCCGGCTGTGCCGGGGACGACGCCGCCACGGTCACCCGCGGCAGCCTCACCGGGCGGCTGGCCGGCTCGGGCGCGACGTTCCCCGAGCCGCTGTTCGAACGATGGATGTCCCACTACGGCACGCACGTCGAGACCGGCGCCGCCATCGACTACCGGCCCGTCGGCTCCGGCGGCGGCATCGAGCAGTTCCTCGCGGGCACGGTCGACTTCGGCTCATCCGAGCGCTACCTGCGGCAGCGCGAACTCGCCGTCGCCGCCGATGTCCGCGGCTGCGACGCCGTGCAGTTCCCCGTGGTGTTCGGCGCGGTCGCCATCGTGCTGAACGACGAGGCGCTGGACGGCATGGTCCTGACCGCCGAGGTGCTCGCCCGGATCTACGACGGGCAGATCACCCGCTGGAACGACCCGGCCATCGCCGCGCTGAACCCGGACCTGGACCTGCCCGAGCGGCGCGTCGTCCCCGTCCACCGCTCGGACGGCTCCGGCACCACCTACGTCTTCACCCGCTACCTCACCACCGAAGTCCCGTTCTGGGGCGAGCGGTACGCGGAGGGCACGGACATCGACTGGCACGAGACCGCCGTCGGCGGCGACGGCAACGCGGGCGTGGCCGGCGCCGTGCGGGACAGCGCCGGCGGCCTCGGCTACGTCAACCAGTCCCACGCCGACGAAGCCGGTCTCGCCACCGCCCGCGTCGTCAACGAGGACGGCACCCCGGTCGCGCCGACCCTTGAGGCCACCACGGCCGCCTCCGCGGAGGCGGAGATCCCGGACAACTTCCAGTTCGCCATCGACGACATCGGCGGCGCGGGCTACCCGATCACCGGCGCCAACTGGATCTTCGCCTACACCTGCGGCTACGACGGCGACACCGCCGCGCTGCTGCGGGACTTCTGGACCTGGGCCCTGAACGACGCCACCGCCGACCGTTTCGCGGCGGACCTCGGCTACGCCCCGATGAGCCGGGTCCTGAAGACCCGCGTCACCGAGGAGATCCGGCACATCAACGCCGACGGCTGAGCCAGGCGGCTACTCGAGCGTCAGGTGTGCGTCAGGTGTGCGTGAGGTGCTGCTGGAGCTCGTCGAGGATCTGCTCCGCGGCCGTGTAGCCGATGCCGAGGAACCACAGCTGGTCGTCGACCCGGAACGCCCGGCCTTCCTGGACGGCCGTCAGCTCGTCCCACAGCGGCCCGCCGACCGCGTCCTCCTCGCCCGACGCGTCGGGTGCGCCGTAGGAGGTGTAGAAGATGAAGTCGCCGTCCGCCCGGTCGACCTGCTCGGGGCTGACCTCCACCGCGAAGCCGTCCTCGGCCTCCTCGGTGATCGCCGGGCGGCCGAGGCCGACGTCCGCCAGGATCGTGCCGATGAAGTTGTCCTGGCCGTACAGACGCGTGTTGCCGCCCTCGATGAAGCGGACCATGCTCACCTCGGTCCCGGCCGCGGCCTCGGCGCCGCCGACCGCCTCCGTGACCTCCGCGACGCGCGCCTCGTACGCGGCGACGACCTCCTCGGCCTCCGCGGACCTGCCCAGCGCCTCCGCGTGCATCAGGAAGTTGTCCTGCCAGGGCGCGCCCACGTTCTCGCTGAACACCGTGGGGGCGATCTGCGACAGCTCGTCGTAGCGCTGCTCGTCGCGGACCTTGCTGCCGAGGATCAGGTCCGGGTCCAGCTCGTGGATCGCCTCCAGGTCGGGCGCCGCGATGGTGCCGACGTTCTCGATGTCCGCCAGGCCCTCCTGCGGCAGGTAGTCGAGGAACATCGTCCCGGTGTCCGTCTGCACCGCGCCGACCGGCGTGACGCCCAGCGTGATCGCGGTGTCCAGTTCGCCGGTGTCGAGCACGACGACGCGCCGCGGGTCCTCGGGGACCTCCACCGGGCCCATCGCGGTCTCGACGGTCCTGGTGCCGCCCCCGCCGTTCCCCTCGCCGTCGCCCCCGGCGCCGGAGTCGGAGTCGTCCGAGCCGCAGGCCGCCAGCGCGAGGGCGGCGGTCAGGGCGACGGCGGTGGCGGCGGTGCTTCTGCGGTACCTGCGGTGCCTGTGGTGCCTGCGGTTCATGTGGGCGTTGCCTTTTCTCTCGCGGTGTCCCGCGCCGTGCCCGGCGCGGATTTCGGGTGGGGGACCGGCGCCCCGGGAACGACGAGCGGCGAGCCGGTCACCGGATCGGGCACGACGACCGCCTCCAGGCCGAACACCTCGCGCACCAGACCGGCCGTCACCACCTCGTCCGGCCGGCCGCGCGCCACGATGCGCCCGTCCTTCATCGCCACCAGGAAATCCGCGTACCTGGCGGCCTGGTTCAGGTCGTGCAGCACCGTCACGACGGTCCGTTCCATGCGCCGCACCAGGTTCAGGACGTCGACCTGGTGCGCGATGTCGAGGAACGTCGTCGGCTCGTCGAGCAGCAGCAGGTCCGTGTCCTGCGCCAGCGCCATGGCGATCCACACCCGCTGCCGCTGCCCGCCGGACAGCGCGTCCACCGGCCGGTCGGCGAGCGACGTCACGTCGGTGCGCGCCATCGCCTCCGTCACGGCCCGTTCGTCCGCCTCCGACCACTGCTGCCACCACCGCTGGTGCGGCTGGCGCCCGCGGGACACCAGGTCGACCACCGTGATCGCCTCGGGCGCCACGGGGGACTGCGGCAGCAGCCCGATGGCCTGCGCGATGCGCCGCGTCGGGATGCGCGCCAGCTCCTGACCGTCCAGCAGCACCGCGCCGCCGCGCGGCTTCAGCAGCCGCCCGAGCGCCCGCAGCGTCGTCGACTTGCCGCAGGCGTTCGGGCCGACGATGACGGTGACCTGCCCGTCGGGAATCTCCAGGTCGAGGCCGTCGACGACCGGGTGCGCCTCGTCGTAGCCGAGGACGAGCCCCCGGGCGCCCAGACGGTGACTCATGCGCGTCCTCCGGTGCGGTTGGCGACGATCAGCCAGAGCAGATAGGGCGCGCCCACCGCGGCCGTCACCACGCCGACGGGCAGTTCGGTGGGCGAGAACAGGGTCCGGGCCGCCACGTCGGCGAGCACGGTGATGAACGCGCCGGTGAGCGCAGAACACACCAGCGGGATCTGGGCGGTGCCGGTCAGGCGGCGCGCGATCTGCGGCGCGAGCAGCGCCACGAAGTCCACCGGGCCCGCCGCGCCCGTCGCCAGCGCGGCCAGCAGCACGCCCACCGTCGCCAGACCGAGCCGGGTCCTGGCCAGCCGGATGCCGAGCGCGGTGGCCGTGTCGTCGTCCAGGACGACGGAACGCTGCGCGCGGGCCGCCCACACCACGGCGGGCAGCAGGAGCAGCAGGCCGATGGCCAGCGGCTCGGCCTCCGCGTTGCCGCGCCCGTTGAGGGAGCCGGTCATCCACACGGTGGCCTGCTGCGCGACCTGGTAGTCGCCCTTGGTGAGGAACAGCTGCGTGACCGAGCGCAGCGCGATGGCGAAGCCGATGCCGATGAGCACGAAGCGGGCCGCGTGCAGGCCGCCGCGCCACGCGAAGACGTAGACCAGGCCGGCGGCGGCGAGCCCGCCCGCCACCGACCAGTACGGCAGCACGGCGGTGGACACCGCGCCGTAGGTCATGGCGCCCACGGTCAGGGCAGCGGCGCCGTGCGTGACGCCGATGATGTCCGGGCTGGCCAGCGGGTTGCGCGCCACGGACTGGATCAGCGCGCCTGCCACCCCGAGCGCGGCGCCGACCAGCAGCCCGAGCGTCATCCGCGGCAGGCGCAGCGTTCCGACGACGAACTCGGCGGAGGAGTCCAGGCCGAAGGCCGCCCGCAGGGCCGCTCCCGGCGAGACCGCCGAGGTGCCCAGGCACAGCGACGCCAGGCACGCGCCGAGCAGCGCCGCCGTCAGCACCGCGGCCACCAGGGCCGAACGCCGGTGCAGCAGGAACGAGGCGCCGCGCCCGCGCGCCACCGCGTACCCGGCGGCACCCACCGCGGGCCGCCGCTCCCGCGGAGCCGTTTCCCGCAGGGCCGTTCCGCTCACGACCGCACCCCCGACCTGCGCACCAGAACGACGAGGAACGGCACGCCGATCAGCGCGGTCATCACCCCGGACGGCACCTCGGAGGGCGGGAACACCAGCCGCGCGACCACGTCCGCGACCAGCAGCATCACCGCCCCCAGCAGCGCGGACATCGGCAGCAGCCAGCGGTGCCCGCCGCCCACCAGACCGCGCGCCAGATGCGGAACGGTCAGGCCGACGAACGCGATCGGACCGGCCGCGGCGACGGCGGCCCCGGCCAGCACGACGGCGCCGAGGCCGCCGGTGACGCGGACGAGGGCCACGTTCTGCCCGAGGCCGCGGGCCACGTCGTCGCCGAGCGCCAGCGCGTCGAGTCCGCGCGCCGCGGCGATCACCAGCAGCGTGCCGCCGAGCAGGAACGGCCAGATGTCCGCGGCGATGGACGCGTCCCGCCCGGAAAGCGACCCGATCTGCCAGAACCTGAACTGCTCCAGGGTCGTGGCGCGCGTGGTCAGCACGCCCGCGGTGACCGAGGCGAGCAGCGCGTTCACGGCTGCGCCCGACAGCGCCAGCTTCACCGGCGAGGCGCCGCCCCGGCCGCGGGACGCCACCGCGTACACGCCGACACCGGCGAGGGCGGCCCCGGCCAGCGCGTACCAGACGTAGGCGTCCAGCGAGTGCGCGCCGGCGAACGCGATGGCGAGCACCACGCCGACCGAGGCGCCCTGGCTGACGCCGAGCAGCCCCGGCTCGGCGATCGGATTGCGCGTAAGACCCTGCATCACCGCGCCCGCCATGCCCAGCGCCGCCCCCACCATCAGGCCGATCACGGTCCGCGGCACCCGCAGCTCCCGCACCACCTTCGCGGCCGCGCCCTCGCCCTGGCCGATCAGCGCCTGCCACACCTCGCCCGGCGCGAGGGAACGGCTGCCGAGCGCCAGGCTCAGCAGCGCGGCCAGCGCCACCGCGGCGGTCGCCGCGGCCAGCAGCGCGGAACGCCGCACGGCGCCGCCGCCGCTGGGCGCGCGCACGGCGCGCTGCACGGCGGGTGACGGCGGGGCGGCGGCAGGCATGCGTTCCTCGGCAGGTCGGTCGGTCCGGTCGGGGCCGCACGGCACCCGGGCCCTGTCGTTCGGATCTTCGCGGGGCCGCGCTGCCAGCTACGGCACCTCTCCCTCCTTGCCCGCCACCGGGCAGGAGGGGCCCAGTTGTCGCATCGCGCAAGTACGGCCAAGTACGAGCTGCGATCCTCCGCCTTGCGATCCACCGCGTCTGACAACGCGACCTGATCCACGAAGATCCAAACGACAGGACCTAGGTTAGGCGAACCTAAGTCTCCGCGCGTGCTGGAGGCACAATAGCCGTATGCCGCATTCCCCGCAGACCGCGCCGCTGACCGTCGGATTCGATCTCGACATGACCCTCATCGACTCCAGGCCGGGTATCAAGGCGGCCTACGACGCGCTGTCCGCGGAGACCGGCGTGTACGTCGACTCCGACCTCGTGGTCTCCCGCCTCGGGCCGCCCGTGGAGGAGGAGTTGGCGTACTGGTTCCCCGCCGGGTCGGTCGGCGCCACCGCCGACCGCTACCGCACCATCTACGCCGACCACGCGGTGCACGGCACCGGCTCGCTGCCCGGCGCCCGCGAGGCCATCGACGCCGTCCACCGCCACGGCGGCCGGGCGATCGTCGTCACCGCCAAGCACCAGCCCAACGCCGTGCTGCACATGGACCACCTCGGGCTGCGGCCCGACGCCGTCATCGGCTCGCTGTGGGCCGAGGCCAAGGCGGAGGCACTGCGCGCGCACGGGGCGCGCGTGTACGTCGGCGACCACATCGGGGACGTGCGGGGCGCGAAGGCGGCCGGGGCCCACTCGGTCGCCGTGGCCACCGGCCCCTGCGCCACGGCGGAGCTGAGCGCCGCGGGCGCCGACACGGTGCTGGACGACCTCACCGCGTTCCCCGCCTGGCTGGACGCCTACCTGGCCTGAACGCCCCACCCCCGCACGGGAGTCGCGGGGCTCGCGGAGCTCGCCGGACTACCGCGCCGCGTCGGCCTGCGCCGCACGGTCCGCGCGGCGCTGGTGCGCCACACCGCGCAGCAGCCCGGCCGCGGCGATGACGAAACCGGCGCCCATCAGCATCGACACCACGTACGCGGCCGTCGGCAACGGGTCCGCGCCGATGAACAGCGGGATCACCGTGACCATCGTCGCCACCGCGCCGACGGCGAAGACGACGGCCCCGGCGCGCACCAGACCGTCCCCGGGACCCGCCGGGTCGTTGTCACTCACCCGTCCAGGGTCGCAGGTGCGCATACTCGCCTCGCAGCGGGGGCAGTGATCCTCCGAAACGGCCCGGCGGCGTCTTGTCACCGGACCGGGGGCGATTAGCCTGAGAGATGGCGGGTCCGGTCGGCCCGCCTCATTGTTATGACGAGTGCGAGGACGAGACACGTGCCTACCGGCAAGGTCAAGTGGTTCAACAGCGAGAAGGGCTTCGGCTTCCTTTCCCGTGACGACGGCGGCGACGTCTTCGTGCACTCATCCGCGCTGCCCGAAGGAGTGGACGGCCTCCGGCCGGGCCAGCGTGTCGAGTTCGGCGTCGTCGCCGGCCAGCGCGGCGACCAGGCGCTGTCCGTCACACTGCTCGACCCCGTGCCCTCCGTCGCCGCCGCCCAGCGCCGCAAGCCCGACGAGCTGGCCTCCATCGTCCAGGACCTGACGACCCTGCTGGACGGCGTGTCCCAGCAACTGGAGCGCGGCAGGTACCCCGACCGCACCAGCGGCCGGAAGATCGCCGGCATGCTCCGAGCCGTCGCCGACCAGCTGGACGTCTAGGTCGGGGCCTAACGCGTCCCCGGGGCGGGCACGGGCGCGAGCAGCGTCTCCGGTACCTCGGGGACCAGCCCTTCGCCGGCCGCCCGGGTCAGCAGCTCACGTATCGCCGCGTACCCCGCGTCGCCCAGGTCCTCGGTGAACTCGTTGACGTACAGGCCGATATGGGCGTCCGCGACGTCCCGCTCCATCTCCTGCGCGTGGGCCAGCACGTACTCCCGGCCCGCGGACGGGTCGTCCCACGCGCGGCGCAGCGAGGCGCGGACCGCGTCGGCGATGCCGCGCAGCCGCTCCTCGCCGAGCGACCGCTTGGCGATGATCGCGCCCAGCGGGATGGGGTGCCCGGTCGTGCCCTCCCAGAACTCGCCGAGGTCGGCCAGCCGGTGCAGCCCGTACCGCTGGAACGTGAAGCGCGCCTCGTGGATGACGAGACCGGCGTCCACCCGCCCGTCGCGCACCGCCGGCATGATCTCGTGGAACGGCATCACCCGCACCTCGCCGACCCCGCCCGGCACGTGCGCCGCCGTCCACAGCCGGAACAGCAGGTAGGCGGTGGACCGTTCGGCCGGCACCGCCACCGTCCGCCCGGCCAGGTCCGCCGGCTCCCGTTCGCCCGCGGTGAGCACCAGCGGCCCGCAGCCCCGCCCCAGCGCGCCGCCGCAGGGCAGCAGCGCGTAGGTGTCGAGCACCCAGGGCAGCACCGCGTAGGACACCTTGAGGATGTCGCCCGCGCCGCGCTCCGCCAGCCCGTTGGTGACGTCGATGTCGGCGAACGACACGTCCACCGGCGGCGCGCCGGGCACCAGGCCGTGCGCCCAGGCGTGGAAGACGAACGTGTCGTTGGGGCAGGGGGAGTAGGAGATGCGAAGCGCGTCAGTCACGGTCCCT
>NZ_LZNS01000001.1:4717552-4930736 GCF_001984575.1 Streptomyces sp. MP131-18
TCCAGGTGTCGAGTACGGGCCAGGTGGCGGCGAACGCGGCGGTCAGCGCCCGCAGGGCCGCCGGAATCCGCCACGCGTCGCGGTCGCGCGGGCCGACGGCGTTGGAGACGGTGCGGATCTCCAGCACGGGAACGCCGTGCAGCGCGGCGGCCGTCGCCACGCCGAACCCCTCCATCGCCTCCGCGGCGGCGCCGCGGTGACGGCCGGCCAGCTCCGCGGCCCGCTGGGCACTGCCCGTCGCGGCCTGGACGGTGAGCACCGGGCCGAACGCGGCGCCGGTGGCCGCGGCGACCGCGCGGGCCAGCCGTTCGGGCGGCCGGTGGGCGGCCACGCCGAACCCGAGCTCCTCGATGCCGAGGAACCCGTCGGGGGTGTGGCTGCCCAGGTCGGCGGCCACGATCGAAGAGGCGACCACCGTCGCCTCCACGGCGACGGCGGGACCGAAGCCGCCGCCCACGCCCGCCGACACCACGAGCCCGTACGGCTCCGGCGCGCCCGCCAGCACGGCCGAGGCGGTCGCCGCCGCGGCGGCGGGGCCGACGCCCGCGGCCACCGCGTCCACCGTCAGCCGCGTCCCCGCCGGGCGGCCCCGGAAGCGCGCCGGGCCCCCGCCCGGCAGCTCCGCCACCGGCTCGCCGCCCTCCCGCGGCTCGCGCGCGAGGGCGGCGAGCACCGCGTCCCGCTCCGCGGGCACCGCGGTGACCACGAGGACCTTCAGCGGCGGAGCGCCGCCCGCCTCAGACGTCGGACTCAAGATCGACGTTCCACACGCCCTCGAAGGAGCCGAACAGCCGTTCCTCGTACTGCTCCTGCGACTCGGAGTTCCAGATGGCCTCCGCGTCGTAGTCCTCGCTCACCTGGGCCACGACGACCCGCAGGTCGCCGCGCTCCGGCAGCGCGCCCGTCGTCTGGTTCTGCTGCTGCTGGCTCTGCCGCAGCCGGTCCACCTCGAACGTCTGGTAGGTGGAGGTGAACGGCGTCGCGTCGTGCAGCAGCCCGTTGTAGAAAACCAGCCAGCCGGTGTCGGCGACCTCGGGGTCCACCCCGATGCGGAACGTGGACCCGACCCCGGCGGTGAACGCGGGAACGCCGTCCTCGCCGTCCAGGCACTCGCGCACCCGGTCCACGCCCAGCGGCTCGTCGTGCCCGTGGCACTCCTCCGCGGTCTCCCGCGAGGCGGTGTGCGAACCGAGCGTGAAGTGTGCGCTCGGGCTCGGCTTCTGGCAGCCGGACAGTGCGAGGAGCCCCAGCGAGGCGGTGCCGAGCGCGACGGTGGTGCGGGCGGCCCGGCGGCCCTTGCTGGTGGCGAGCGCAGTCATGCGGGCAGGTTAACCCGCTGGGGACGGCTCACCGGACGCGGGGGTGCGGCGTGCCGCGGCGGGCGGCGGACAGCAGACTGCGGATCGTCACGACCGTTCCGCAGGACACCACGACCGCGGCGACCGTCATCCCCAGCGTGCCGTTCAGCGGCAGCATGATCCCGACCGCGCCGCCCGCCACCCACGCCATCTGGAGCGTCGTCTCCGAACGTGCGAACGCGGAAGTGCGCACGACCTCCGGCACGTCCCGCTGGATCATCGCGTCGAGCGACAGCTTGCCCAGCGCCTGGCAGATTCCGGCCGCCGCGCACACCGCCACGACCGTGGCGGACAGATAGGTGGCGGCGGCGGTGACCGTGCAGGTCAGCGCGAGCAGCAGCACCGTCAGCAGGATGCGTTCCGGCGACCTGTCCCGCAGCCAGTTCCCCAGCAGGTTGCCCAGTGCGTTCCCCGTGCCCGCGGCCACCCCGACCAGGCCGAGCGAGAACGCGGCGGTCAGTCCTGGCAGCGACTCGTTGCGCAGCAGGAACGCCATGAAGAACAGCAGGAAGCCGGACAGGGCGCGCAGCGACGCGTTCGCCAGCAGCGCCTTGAACACCGGCGAGTCCACCGCGCGCAGCACCCCGCGCGGCCCGTCGTCGCGGTTCTGCGACTTCGCGGCCCGCGCCTCCGCCAGCTCCGCGAGGTGCACCTTCCGCTCACCGCGGGCCAGGTCCACCTGCCCGGGCAGCCGGAAGGAGAGGAACGCGCCGATGACGGTGATCGCGCACGCCCCGTACAGCGGCCAGCGCTCGCCCAGCGCGTTCAGCGCGAGACCGACCGGGGCGGCGGCGCCGGCCGCGATGAGGCCGGTCAGCGTGATCCGCGCGTTGGCCTTCACCAGCGAGATGCGCGACGGCAGCAGTCGCGGGACGACCGCGGCCCGCACGATGTTGTACGCCTTGGAACACACCATCACCCCCAGCGCCGCCGGGTACAGTTCCATCCCGCCGGTGACCACCGCGCCCGAAATGACCAGCGCGAGACCGCCCCTGGCCAGCAGCGCCCCCGCCATCGCGGCCCGCCGCCCGTGCGGCAGCCGGTCCAGCAGCGGCCCGATGACCGGGGCGAGCAGGACGAACGGGGCCATGGTGACGGCCAGATACAGCGCGACCCGGCCGCGTGCCTCGTCCGTGGGCACCGAGAAGAAGATGGTGGAGGCCAGCGCCATCGTGATCATCATGTCGCCGGCCGAGTGCACCGCGTGCAGCTCGATCAGCTTCGACAGGCCGGACTCGCCCGCGCCGTGCGCGTTCGTCGCCCGGCGGATGCGGCGGCCGACGGTCCGCGGCACCACGGACAGCACGCGGCCCGCCGCCCGGACCGTCCGGGGGAAACCCCCGGCGCCGGACGTGCTCTTGGTGCGGGACGAGCTGCCTGCGGCCACGGCGCAAGCCTAAAGGCTGAACGCTCCCCGGCCCCTGCTTCTCACCTCCCCTTTACCGCGGTTTACGCCGGGCGCCCCCGGCGGCGGGTGCGCCCGGCCCGCGCGTCGGCCGCCCGAGCCGTGCGGTAGCGTGGGCGGACGGTGCGCCTTGCCTCGTACAGCTCGACGTCGCAGCGGTCCAGCGTCCGCTCCGTCGGCTCCGTTCGCCTCCAGGCGCCCGGCACCGGACAACGGCGTAGGAGTGAGTTCAGTTGAACAACGGGCACGGGGAGATGCTGTGAGTGCAGGGATGCGGAGCCGGACCCCCGACCAGTTGTGTGCCGAGGCGGTGGAGCTGGCCAGGGAGGCCGCGGCCGAGGCCGCGTACCCCCACTCCCTCGGCGAGTACCTCGGCGCGGTCGCCGAGGGCGACCGGCTCGTCACCCATCTGTTCGGCAGCGAGGAGCCCGGCTACCCGGGCTGGCGCTGGGGCGTCACCGTCACCAGGGCCTCGCGCGCCCGCCTCGTCACGGTCGACGAGGTGGCGCTCACGCCGGGCCCCGAGGCGCTGCTCGCCCCCGACTGGGTGCCGTGGCACGAGCGGCTGCGGCCGGGCGACCTGGGTCCCGGCGACCTGCTGCCGACCGACGCGGACGATCCGCGCCTTGAGCCGGGCTTCGCCGGCGAGGCGCCCGAGTCCGAGCCGGCGGAGCGTGCCACCGTCGCCGACGTCGCCGCCGAACTCGGCCTGGGCAGGCCCCGGGTGCTGTCCGTGCTGGGCCGCACCGAGGCGGCCGAGCGCTGGGAGGACGGCTTCGGCCCGCGGACCCCGACCGCTCAGTCGGCCCCGGCCAGCTGCGTGAGCTGCGGCTTCCTGCTGCCGATGGCCGGTTCGCTGCGGCAGGCGTTCGGGGTGTGCGGCAACGAGTACTCCCCGGCCGACGGGCACGTCGTCTCGCTGTCCTTCGGCTGCGGCGGGCATTCGGAGGCCGCGGTGATGCCGGAGCCGCCGCAGCCGGCGCCGCCGGTGATCGACCACCTGGGGGCCGACCCGCTGTGACGCCGCGGGCGCGCGTTCAGACGTTTCAAAGCAGGGCGCGCGCGAGCAGGCTCACGCCGGAGGCGGCGACCACCCACAGCAGCGCGGTGCGCAGCCCGTGCGTGCCGAACCGCCGCCGCAGCGGGCCGCCGGCCAGGTAGCCGACCGGCACGAACGGCACCAGCGCGAGCCCGGCACGCACCTGCGCGCCGTCCAGCTCGCCCGACGCGGCGAGCGCGCCGAGCGACATGAGCGCCCCGATGAGGAAGAAGCCGCTCAGCGTCGCCCGCACCCTGGCCGCCTCCTCGTGCTGGTAGAGCAGCGCGACCGGCGGGCCGCCGATGGAGGTGGCGGTGCTGGTGAGGCCGGACAGCGCGCCCGCGGTCAGCAGCAGGGGCGGGTTCAGCGGCAGGCGCACGGACGACAGGGTGGCGGCCACCGCGAGGAGCACCATCGCGCCCACCGCCGCGGCCAGCGCCCGCGGCTGAAGCTGCCCCACCAGCCAGGCCCCGGCCAGCGACCCCGGCAGCCGGGCCGGCAGGCCCCAGGCGAGGCCGCGCCAGTGGATGTGCCGCCATTCGGCGGCCGTGGTCAGCATGGGCAGGAACGGCGTCGTGACGAGGAGGGCGCCCGGCATCAGGGACGGGTCGGCGAAGGCCACCACGGGGGCCGCGACCAGGCCGAGGCCGAGGCCGATGCCGCTCTGCACGGCGGAGCCGAGGAACACGGCGGCACCCGCCAGGAGCAGAAACGATATGTCGGGCATCGGGCAACGAAGCTACCACCGCGCCCGCCCGCGGGCCCGCCGGGCCGGGGGTGGGGGGTCGGTGGCACCCGGTACTGTCGCACCCGTGACCACCGACGACCACGACGATCCCTTCGACACCGAGCGGCTGCGGCACGGTGTCCTCACCGCATGGACGGCCTCCCCGGCCAGGTTCCGCGAGGACGCCAACGCCGAGGAGGACCTCGCCAGGGGCGGTTACCGCGACCGGCTCGTCGTCGAACTGGCGCAGAACGCCGCCGACGCCGCCGCCCGCGGCGGCGGCCCGGGGCGGCTGCGGCTCGCCCTGCGCGACGGCGTGCTCACCGTCGCCAACACCGGCGCGCCGCTCGACGCCGCGGGCGTCGAGTCGCTGTCCACGCTGCGCGCGTCCGCGAAGCGCGACGCGGAGGGCAGCGTCGGCAGGTTCGGCGTCGGCTTCGCCGCCGTGCTCGCCGTCAGCGACGAGCCCGCCGTCGCGAGCGGGGCGGGCGGCGTCCGCTGGTCGCTCGCCGAGGCCGGCGACCTGGCCGCGGCCACCGCCGAGGACAGCCCGCGGCTGCGGGAGGAGCTGGAGCGCAGGGCGGGGCACCGGCACGCCGTTCCGCTGCTGCGGCTGCCGTTCCCGCTGGCCGCGCCCGAGATCCCGGACGGCTTCGACACCGTCGTCACCCTGCCGCTGCGCGACGCGGCGGCCGAGGACCTGGCGGCCCGGCTGCTCGACGCCGTCGACGACACCCTGCTGCTGACCCTCCCCGGCATCGACGAGGTCACCGTCGAGACCGGGGGCGTCACCCGCACCCTGACCCGCCGCCAGTTCGGCCCGTACACGCAGATCACCGAGGAGCCGGGCCCCGCGGGCAGCGCCGTGCGATCCACCCGCTGGCGCGTGTCGACCCGGTCCGGCGAGACCGCGCCCGAGCTGCTGGCCGACCGCCCCATCGAGGAGCGTGAGCGCCGCCACTGGTCGGTGACCTGGGCCGTGCCCGTCGACGCCGAGGGCGCCCCGGTCGCGCCGGCCAGCCCGCCGGTCGTCCACGCCCCGACGCCCACCGACGACGCGCTCGGCCTGCCCGCGCTGCTCATCGCCTCCTTCCCGCTGGAGCCGACCCGCCGCCACGTCGCGCCGGGGCCGCTCACCGACTTCCTCCTCGGCCGGGCCGCCGACGCCTACACCGCGCTGCTCGCCGACTGGCGGCCGGTCACGGGCGAGATCCTGGGCCTGGTGCCGGGCCCGCTCGGCCGCGGCGAGCTGGACGGCGCGCTGCGCGCCCTGCTGCTCCAGCGGCTGCCCACCACCGCGTTCCTGCCCCCCGCCGCCGCGCCGCCGGTCCAGGAGGAGCCGGAGAACGAGGTGCCGGTCGCGCTGCGGCCCACCGACGCCGAGCTGGTCGAGCGGGCGGGCGCCGACACCGTTTCCGTGCTGGCCGAGCTGTTCCCCGTGCTGCTGCCCGCCGGGCTCGAACGCCGTGCCGAGCTGCGCGTCCTCGAGGTCGCGCGGGTCTCCCTCGGCGAGGTCATCGACCGGCTGGCCGGGGTGGAGCGCCCGCCCGGCTGGTGGTGGCGGCTGTACGACTCGCTGGCCGGTGTCGACCCCGATCTGCTGACCGGCCTGCCCGTTCCGCTGGCCGACGGCCGCACGACCGTCGGCCCGCGCCGCGTGCTGCTGCCGGTGCCGGGCGGCGAGGCCGCGGACCTCGGCCGCCTCGGCCTGAAGGTCGCGCACCCGGAGGCGGCGCACCCGCTGCTGGAGAAGCTGGGCGCGGGGCCCGCCACGCCGCGCGCCGTGCTGGCCACCGCGCAGGTGCGGGCGGCCGTCGCCGCCTCGGCCGACGTGGAGGTGTGGGACGAGGACGCGATCCCGGCCGCCGAGCTGGCCGAGACGGTGCTCGCCCTGGTCCGCGACGCCGGTCTGGTGCCGGGCGACGAGCCGTGGCTCGCCGCGCTCGCGCTGCCGGACGAGGACGGCGAGCTGACGCCCGCGGGCGAGCTGGTCTACCCGGGCAGCCCGTTCCAGCGCGTCATCCAGGAGGGCGAGCTCGCCGCCTGCGACCCGGACCTGGCCGCCCGCTGGGGCGAGCAGCCGCTGACGGCCGTCGGCGTGCAGGCCGACTTCGCGGTCATACGGGCCGCAGACGTGGTGCTCGACCCGGACGAGCTGGAGCCGCGCGAGGGCGACTACGCCGAGCCGGACGACGCCGGTCTGCTCGACGCCGTGGACGTGTGGTGCGAGGACACCCTGGACGCGCTGCCGGACGCCGCCCTGCCGCCCGTCGCGACCGAGGTGGTCGCCGTCCGCGACCTGGAGCTGGTCGACGAGGACCACTGGCCCGAGGTGCTGTCCCTGCTGTCCCGCCCGCCGTTCCGCGAGGCGCTGACCACGCCCGTCCGCGTCCGCATGCCGGACGGCTCCTTCGAACGGGCCCGTTCCTACACGGCGTGGTGGCTGCGCGGGGCCCCCATCCTCGCGGGCCGCCGTCCGGCCGGGCTGCGCGCGGCGGACGGCGATCCGCTGCTCGCCCGGCTCTACGAGGACGCCGACACCTCGGACGTCGACGAGGAGGTGCTGCACGCCCTGGGCGTGCGCACCACCGCCCGCGCGCTGCTCGCCGAGCCGGGCGGCGCGGCCGACCTCCTGGCGCGCCTCGCCGACCCGGCGCGCGAGGTCACCCCGACGCAGCTGCACGGCCTGTACGCGCTGCTCGCCGGGCTCGATCCGGAAGAGGTCACGCTGCCCGACGAGCTGCGCGCCGTCGTCGACGGCACGGCCGCGGTCGTCGCGGCCGCGGACGCGCTGGTCGCCGACGCCCCGGACCTGCTGCCGCTGGCCGGTGGGCGCGCGCTGCTGCCCGTTCCGCCGCAGCGGGCCGCCGCGCTGGCCGCGGTGCTGGACGTGCGCACGCTGAGCGCCGCCGTGCCGGCCGAGCCGCCGGGCGGCGGCACGGAGCGCGACGTTCCCGAGGAGGCCCGCGCGCTGCTGGGCGAGGCGACGCCGCCCCGGTACGTGGAGCACGACGAGCTGGTCGTGTCCGCGGTCGAGCTGGACTGGCGCCTCGCCGCGGACGGCGTCCTGCACGCCGCGACCGTGGAGGGCCTGGCCGCCGGGCTCGCCTGGGCCGCCGGGCAGTGGCCGCGCCGTTTCGAGCTGGCCGCGCTGCTTGAGGACCCGTCGCGCACGGAGGAGCTGGAGACCGCGCGGTGGTTCGACTGAGGAATGCGGGCCCCGCGGGCCCCGCGCTGCTGCTGCTCCTCGTCACCGCCTGCTCGGCCGGGGAGACCGCCGACGACGCGGCCGGCGGCACGGCCGCGGAACGGGCGGCGGAGCCGTGGCGGCCCGCGCCCGGGCTCGACTGGCAGTGGCAGCTCACGGGCCCGCTCGACCTGGCGGTCGACGTTCCGGTCTACGACATCGACGGCTTCGAGTCGGACGCGGCGGATGTCGCCGCCCTGCACGAGCGCGACGTGCGGGTCATCTGCTACGTCAACGCCGGAGCCTGGGAGGACTTCCGCCAGGACCGGGACGCCTTCCCCGCCGGGCTGCTCGGCGAGGGCAACGGCTGGGAGGGCGAACGCTGGCTCGACATCCGGCAACTGGACGCGCTGCGCCCGCTGATGGCCGCGCGCTTCGACCTGTGCCGCGACAAGGGCTTCGACGCGGTGGAGCCCGACCTCCTGGACGGCTACCTGAACGAGACGGGTTTCCCGCTGACCGCGGACGACCAGCTCGCGTACAACCGCATGATCGCCGAGCTGGCGCACGAACGCGGCCTGTCCGTGGGCCTGAAGAACGACCTGCCGCAGATCCCCGAGCTGGTCGGCGACTTCGACTTCGCGGTCAACGAGGAGTGCGCCGAATTCGGCGAGTGCGCCGCCCTGACCCCGTTCATCGAGGCGGGCAAGGCCGTCTTCCACGTGGAATACGCCCTGGACACCGAGGAGTTCTGCGCCACCACCACGGCACTCGGGCTCAGCTCGATGGCGAAGCGCCTCGACCTCGACGCCTGGCGCGACCCGTGCTGAGCGGGCTTCAGCCCGCGGGCTCGCCGCTCCCCGCGGCGCGGGCGATCGCCGCCTCGCGGCGGCGGACGAACCACAGGCCGAAGAGGCCGAGCCCGGCACCGGCCAGGCACGTCCAGATCCACCACTCGTGCCCGCGGTCGGCGTACCAGACGTAGAACGGCACCTGCACGACGAACAGCACGGCCCACACGACCGTGCCGACGAGGACCGTGGCCACCACGTTGCCCTCCAGGGGCTCGGGCGCCTCCCGCTTGCCGTCCGTGAAATCACCCCAGCGCATTCCCGCAGCCTACCGGGGGCGCCGGGAGAGACGGATCACTCAGGTGGGTGCACGGGGAATGTACAGTGCTCGCCGTTCGTCATATATTTCGTTAGGCAAGCTAATGAGCGATGGCGGTGCTGATGCCCAACGTGAAGCTGGACGAGCCTGACGACGCGGACGCGGTGAACACCCTGCGGATCGGCGTACTGCGGCTGTCCCGCCGGATGCGTCACCTGAGCGTGGACAGGACACTGAGTCTGGCCGAACTGTCCGCGCTCGGCACGCTCGCGCGATGCGGGCCGATGACGCCGGGGGAGCTGGCCAGGAAGGAGCACGTCCAGCCGCCCTCGATGACGCGCATCATCGCGCTGCTCCAGGAGCGCGGCCTCGTCGCGCTCGAACCGCATCCGGAGGACCGGCGGCAGAAGCTCGTGGCCGCCACCGGCCAGGCCGAGGAGATGCTGGAGGCGAGCCGCGGCCAGCGGAACACCTGGCTGGCCGACCTCGCCGGTGAGCTGGACGAGGAGGAGTGGGCCGCACTGCGCGCCGCCGCGCCCGTGCTGCACAAGCTTGCGCATCTTTAGGAGAGACAGGACAGACGCACGAAGGAGTGTTCCCCTTGAGTCCGGGACCCGGAGCCGACTCCGCACCCGCATCCCTGACCACGACCGACAAGATATCCACCTTCAGTTCCTTCCGCGTCCGCAACTACCGGATTCACTTCCTCGGTTCCTCGGTGTCCAACATCGGCACCTGGATGCAGCGCATCGCCCAGGACTGGCTCGTGCACGAGCTGACCCATTCCGCCGCCGCCGTCGGCATCACCCTCGCCCTCCAGTTCCTGCCGATGCTGCTGTTCGGCCTCTGGGGCGGCGTGCTCGCCGACCGGTTCGACAAGCGCAAGCTGATGCTCGGCACGCAGGTCGTGCTCGGGCTCACCGGCCTCGCCCTGGCCGCCCTCACGTTCAGCGGCGCCGTGCACGCCTACCACGTCTACGCGCTGGCCTTCGTCGTCGGCCTCGCGACCGTCGTGGACAACCCCGCCAGGCAGGCGTTCGTCTCCGAGATGGTCGGGCCGCAGCTGCTGCGCAACGCCGTCTCGCTGAACTCGGCCAACTTCCAGTCCGCCCGGCTGATCGGCCCCGCCGTCGCCGGCATCGTGATCACGGGCGTGGGCAGCGGCTGGGCGTTCCTGTTCAACGGCCTGTCCTTCATCGCGCCGATCACCGGCCTGCTGATGATGCGCACCTCCGAGCTGACCCCGGCCGAACGCGCCCCCCGCGGCAGGGGCCAGCTCCGCGAGGGCCTGCGGTACGTCGGCAGCCGCCCCGAGCTGCTGTGGCCGATCGTCCTGCTCGGCTTCGTCGGCACCTTCGGCTACAACTTCGCGATCTGGCTGGTCGCCTTCACCGACCAGGTCTTCCACGCCGACGCCGGTACCTACGGCCTGCTGAACTCGCTCATGGCGATCGGCTCCGTGGCCGGGGCACTGCTCGCCGCGCGGCGCGGCAGCCGCCGGATGCGCTTCACGGTGGCCGCGGCGCTGCTGTTCGGCACGCTGCTGATGGTGGCCGCCGCGGCGCCGACGTTCCTCGTCTTCGCCCTGCTCATGCCGGTGGTCGGCGTGGTCGCCATGACGTTCCAGGTCACCGCGAACGCGGGCATACAGCTGCACAGCGATCCGGCGATGCGCGGCCGGGTCATCAGCCTGATGATGATGGTCTTCGTCGGCGGGACGCCGTTCGGCGGGCCGCTGATGGGCTGGCTCACCGACGCGTTCGGCGCCAGGGTCGGGCTGCTGACGGGCGGCGCGCTGTGCGCGGGTGCCGCGGTGGGCGTGGCGCTGGTGCTGGCGCGCATCGGCGGGCTGCGGCTGCGGATCAGCCTCAAGGCCGGGAGCCGCGGCGTCGCCCTCGTGCCGCGCGACCCCGAGGAGCTGGCTACGGCGTGAGCGGCGCCGCGGGCGGCTCGGGTGCCGCGGGTGGCTCTTGCGACGCTTGCGGCTCGGCGGACATCCGCCGGGCGAGCAGCTGGCCGGGCCAGTCCCCGACGCTGAACCGTTCGGTGGGCGTGAAGCCCTGGCCGCGGTAGTACGCGACGAGCCGCCCGTCGTCCCCGGCGTAGCAGTCGACCCGGAGCAGGTCGACACCCTGCCGCCGGGTCTCCGCGACGGCGTGCGCGAGCAGCGCGGCGCCGACGCCGCGGCCGGCAAATCTGCGGTCGGTGACGAGCAGGTGCACGTAGACCTCGGGCTCGTCCACCGGCGCGACGTAGTGCCCGGGGCCGGACGTGAGGGTGAGGGAACCGGCCGGTTCCCCGTCGATCTCGGCGATCCACGGATCGCCGGACGCCACCATCTCGCGAACGCGTTCGACCGCCCTGGGCCGCGCCGACCAGGGCTCGGAGCCCCACTGGCCGGTGCGCCCGAGACCGGCCAGCCACGCCACCGCGCCGTCGAGCAACCCGAGAATGACCGGAAGGTCGTCCAATCCACCCTGCCTGATCTTCATATGGGGGATGCTAGAGCCTTGGGCCCAGGATGCGGGAGGGATGCCGATGCGGCTGTTCACTGCGGTGCTGCCGCCGCCGGAGGCCATGACCGAGCTGTCCGAGGCCGTGGCCGCGGTGCGGAACGGCGGCGCGCTGCCGCAGCCCCCCGGGCTGCGCTGGTCCGACCCGGCGGGCTGGCACGTCACGGTGGCCTACTACGGCGAGGTCGCCGAGGACCGGCTGCCAGGGCTGCGGGAACGGCTGGCCGCGGCCGCGGCGGCCAGGCCCCCGTTCGGACTGCGGCTGGCGGGGGGCGGCACCTTCGGGGAACGGGTCCTGTGGACCGGGCTCGCGGGCGAGACGGCGGCCCTGCACGCCCTGTCCGCCGCGGCAGCGGAAGCCGGCCCCGCGGTGGACCAGTACGACGCGTACCGCCCGCACCTGACGCTGGCCCTCGGCACCCGCGGCGAGACCACCGGCCCCCCACTCGGCCCGCTCGCCGCCGCACTGGGCGGCTTCGCGAGCCGGCCCTTCCGGGTGGAGCGGCTCGTGCTGATGGCCAGCGAGCCCGAACGGGGGTTCTCGGTGCGGGCCGCGTGGCCACTGGGCGTACCGTAAACACTGTGAACGCCAAGACACGCACGCGGATCGTCAGCGCCGCACTCGTCGTGCTCCTCGCCGTGGTGGCCCTGGCAGCCGCCTTCGGCTAGGCCCTGTCCGGCCGATCTTGCCGGGCCCGCGACGCCAGCTACGGCACCTCGCTGCGTTACCGAATCGCGCGAATACGGACAGGTATGAGCTGCGATCCGGCGCCTTGCGATGCACCGCATCTGACGCCGCGGGCTTATCCGACAAGATCGACAGGACAGGACCTAGGTGCGCTGGGCCCGCTGGCCCGCCCCCGCGAAGGGCGGGCTACCAGGCGAACGCCTCGGGGGAAGGACCCGGGCCGGGGAAGACCTCGTCCAGGCCCGCGAGCAGGTCGGCCGGCAGGTCGAGGGAGACGGCCCGCACCGCCGAGTCGAGCTGTTCGCGCACGCGCGGGCCGACGATCGGGCCGGTGACGCCGGGCCTGGTCAGCAGCCAGGCGAGTGCCACCTCGCCCGGGGCCAGCCCGTGCTTCTCGACCAGGTCCTCGTAACGCTGCACCTGCGCGCGCTGCGCGCTGTCCGCGAGCGCCGAGGCGGACCGCCCGCCCCCGCTGCGGCTGCCGCCGCCCTCGCGTTCCTTGCGGAGCGCGCCGCCGAGCAGCCCGCCGTGCAGCGGCGACCACGGGATGACGCCGAGGCCGTAGTCCTCGGCGGCCGGGATGACCTCCATCTCGGCGCGGCGCTCGGCCAGGTTGTACAGGCACTGCTCACTGACCAGGCCGAGGGAGCTGCGCCGGGCGGCGGCCTCGTTCGCCTGGGCGATGTGCCAGCCCGCGAAGTTCGACGAGCCGGCGTAGAGGATCTTGCCCTGCTGCACCAGCACGTCCATGGCCTGCCAGATCTCGTCCCACGGCGTGTTCCGGTCGACGTGGTGGAACTGGTACAGGTCGATGTGGTCGGTCTGGAGCCGCTTCAGGCTGGCGTCCACGGCCCGGCGGATGTTGACCGCCGAGAGTTTGTCGTGATTGGGCCACGCGGGTCCGTCGCCGGCCATGTTGCCGTTCACCTTGGTGGCGAGGACGACCTTGTCGCGCCGCTCGCCGCCCCTGGCGAACCAGGTGCCGATGATCTCCTCGGTCCTGCCTTTGTTCTCGCCCCACCCATAGACGTTGGCCGTGTCGAAGAAGTTGACCCCCGCGTCCAGCGCCGCGTCCATGATCGCGTGGCTGTCCGCCTCGTCGGTCAGTGGACCGAAGTTCATCGTCCCGAGCACCAGTCGGCTGACCTTCAGTCCCGTGCGTCCCAGCTGTGTGTACTCCATGCCCTCAAGCCAACGCCGTGGAGTGCGCTCCAGGCAAGACAAAAACGGCCGCCGGCGTCCCCCCGGACGCCGGCGACCGCCGCGGTGAAGCGATGAGCCTACTGCTGGGGCGCGCGGGCCTTCGTGGCGAGCACGCCGGCGGCGGCGACCGCCACCAGGGAGCCGAGGACCACGATCCACACGCCGAAGGCGCTGGAGAAGTCGATGCCCTCCATGAACCCGTCCAGCTGCTCGCCGGAGAGCTCCCCGCCGGTCTCGTCCTCGACGTAGGTGCGCGCGAGCTTCTCCGGGTCGAGGAAGTTGAGCACACCGAAGACCAGCGTGACCAGGCTGGGCACGATGGAGCCCGCCGCGGCCATCAGGTTCTGCTTGACGAGCCCGAAGGCGAGCAGGCCGAGCGCCAGCAGGGAGGTGATCAGCGTGAACATGCCGTCACCGTCCAGGCCGGACACGGTGTCGGAGGTGCCCTCGACGTCGACCGAGGTCCAGGCGAGGAACGAGCCGAGCAGGGCGAGTGCCGACCCGCCTATGCCGGCGAGCAGCAGGTTCTTGATGATCGGGTTCGCCGCGGCGCCCCCCGTGGGCGCCGGCGCGAACGGCTGAGGGTTTTGACCGTATGCACTCATGGGCAGAACGTAGGGAGGGGCGATTCTCAGCCGCAACGGGCTTGCCCTCTATGTCGCTTATGCCGGTTTTATCTTCGCCGATGCGACGCGCCTTGTGCGCAACTCTTCCCCATCAGGAATCACATCTCCCACTTGCGTACCGGGCCGACGCTCCCGGACTCCGCCGTAGACCGGGAGCCCTCTGCGGGCCGACCCGCAACGCTGTCTGAAACTAGCCGAACATGTTCGACCAGAGACGGACGTCACCCGCACGAGGCCCGGACGGCACGCACGCGTCTGCCCCTGTCCGTGGTGTCAACTGTTGTCACATTCCAGGTAGGTGCGAAGGCCATCCGTGTAGCTGCGGGTGAAAGCCTCGATACTTTCGAGCCGTTCGTCACCACTCCCGGCGTGGTCGAACCGGCGCACGGTGTGTCCGAGTGCCGCTCCGCTGTCGTGCCCGCCGGAGGTCACCTCGCCCGCCACCCGGCCCACGGGAGCCGGCTTCGGCGTGAACGGACAGGTCGGGCCGGTCCTGGGGCCGCGCGTAGGCGTTGCCGCTGCCGTCGTCGATCCCGTTGAGCCGGGTGCTGATCTCGCCCTGCGTGAACGCCACTTCCTGCCCCCCGGCACGGCGTGTGCGAATGGCTGCTCACCTTAGCAAGGCGCGGGTGAGGGCTTCGCGGGCCGGATGGCAGGCTTGAGGCCATGCTCTCCTGGACTCCGCCGCGGTCCGTGCCGCGCCGTGCCGCCGTCGGCGGCCTCGCGTGTGTGCTGCTCGCCGCCGCGCCGGTCGCGTTCGCCGCCGCCCCCGCCGAGGCGCCGCCGGCGTTCACGATCAGCGATCCGCGCATCACCGAGTCCAGCGGACTGGCGGCCAGCCGCCTGCACTCCGGGGTCTACTGGACCCACAACGACCAGGACGTGGCGCCCAACCTGTACGCGATCGACGGCGATACGGGGGAAACGCTCGCGACGATCACCCTCTCCGGGGCCACGGGACGCGATCTGGAGGCGATATCCCTGGGCCCCGACGGCGCCCTGTACGTCGGCGACATCGGGGACAACTACGACGGCGAGTGGCCCGAGGTGTGGATCTACCGCCTGCCCGAGCCGGAGCAACTGGCCGACGCCACCGTGACCCCGGCCGTGTACCGGGCGACGTACTCCGACGGGCCGCGGGACGCCGAGGCGCTGATGGTGCATCCGGAGACCGGCCGGGTCTATCTGGTCAGCAAGAAGCAGGACGGCGGCGCCGCCCTGTACGCGGGCCCGGCGGAGCTGTCCGAAACCGAGCCGAACGTGTTCGAGCGCCAGACGGATATCGACCTGTGGGTCACGGACGGCGCGTTCTCGCCCGACGGCACGCGGCTGCTGCTCCGCGGCTACTTCACGGCCCGCATGTACCGCTTCGCGGACGGCGTTCCCGAGCCGATCGAACGCCGGGTGATCCCGCCCGTCCAGCGGCAGGGCGAGTCCGTGACGTTCACGCCCGACGGCCGGACCCTGATGTTCGGCACCGAGGGGGAGGGCAGCCAGGTCGAGCCGGTGGAACTGTCGGGTGACCTCCTCCCGGAGAGTGCCGCGGCCCAGGAGGCGCGGGAGGACGAGGACGGCGGCGGCGACGACGGCGGAACGGACGGTGCCGCCGGCGGGGACGAGGGGGACGAGGGCGGGCTCTCGGTGGGCGTCACCACCGCGCTGGTCGTGGGCGTACTTGCCGTCCTCGGCCTGCGCCGCCTGCTGCGCGGCGGCGGCACCCGTTCCTGACCCCGCGGCGCGGCCGGGCCGCCTCAGGTGTCCGCGGGGCCGTCGCAGACGGCGGCGGTTTCGGTTTCGGCCTCGGCCTCGGCTTCGGGGCGGTCCTCGGGGAGGGTGGCGAGGAAGGCCGCGATGCCGTCGAGCACGCGGTCGATGCCGAAGCGCACCACCTCCTCCTCCGGCACGTCGAAGGCGCTGGCGGGCAGCGAGAAGACGTGCGGGTAGCAGCCGCTGGCGTACGCCGTCTCCATGATGGGGGCCTGTGCGTTCCAGAACTCCTCGTCGGTGACCCGGGTGTCCTCCTGGGCCTGGTGCAGCAGGACGTAGTGCCTGGCGGTGCCGGTGACGTAGGCGTCGATGGTCATGATGATCTTGATGCGCTCCTGGGCGGTGAGGCCGAGCCCGTCGAGCACCGCGAGGAAACGGTCGAAGCCGAGCAGGGCGTTGGGGCCGAGCAGCGGGCGTGACTGGTTGACCTGGAGCAGCCAGGGACGGGCCAGGTAGTGGCGGTAGGTGCCCCAGGCGATCCGGGCCAGGCCCGCGCGCCAGTCCTCCTCCTCGGGGGGCGCCGGCCCGCTGTCGATGCCTTCGATGTGGTCGAGCATCAGGTCGAGCAGCTCGCCCTTGCCCGGGATGTAGCGGTAGAGCGTCATCGTGCCGACACCCAGCTCGGCCGCGACCCGGCGCATGGACAGGGCGGCCAGCCCCTCCCGGTCGGCGAGGGCGACGGCCGCTTCGACGATCGCGGTCAGCGTGAGCCCGGGCTTCGGGCCGCGGGCGGGCCGCTCCTGGACCTGCCACATCAGTTGGAGGCTGCGGCTGATGTCCCCGCTGCCGCTGCTGTGCGTCGTCGTCATGATGCGGGCCATCCTAGGGCGGGACATTTACTGGGTACGGTGTACGTTATTTCGAGTACAGTGTACCCAGTGAGGGTTCACCTACCCATGGAGGGGGCGTATGGCGTCCGAATCCGAGTTCTCGGTCGTCGCCGAAGGGCTGCGCAAGCGGTACGGCGACAAGACCGCCCTCGACGGCCTCGACCTCGCGGTGCCGCGCGGCGCGGTGTACGGCCTGCTCGGGCCGAACGGCGCGGGCAAGACCACCTGCGTCCGCATCCTGTCGACGCTGCTGCGCGCCGACAGCGGGCAAGCTTCGGTCGGCGGCCACGACGTGCGGCGCGAGCCGCGCAAGGTGCGCCGTCGGATAGGCATGACCGGGCAGAACCCGGCGGTCGACGAGATACTCACCGCCCGGGAGAACCTGCGGATGTTCGGGCGGCTCTTCCACCTCGACCACGCGATGGCGCGGCGCAGGGCGGAGGAGCTGCTGTCCGAGTTCAGCCTCGTGGAGGCGGCGGACAAGCAGGTCAAGACGTACAGCGGCGGCATGCGGCGCCGGCTCGACCTGGCGGCCAGCATGATCCTGGCGCCCGAGGTGCTGTTCCTCGACGAGCCGACCACCGGCCTCGACCCGCGCGGCCGCAGCGAGGTGTGGGACGCGGTCCGCGGGCTCACGGCCCTGGGCACGACCGTGCTGCTCACCACCCACTACCTCGACGAGGCGGACAAGCTCTCCGACCGCATCGTCCTCATCGACAACGGACGCAAGATCACCGAGGACACCCCGGCCGGTCTGAAGCGGGCCGTGGGCGGGGACCGCATCGAGGTGGTCGTGTCGGCGCCGGCCGACGTGCCGGCGGCCGTCAAGGCCGTCGCCCGCGTCACGCGCGGCGTCGGGCCCGAGACGGACGAGGAGGGCCTGCGCGTGCACGCGCCGGTCAGCGACGGCGTCGCGGCCCTGACCGAGGTGGCCAGAACGCTCCAGGAGAACGGGGTCGTGTGCGAGGACATCGGGTTGCGCCGCCCGACGCTCGACGAGGTCTTCCTCCGGCTGACGGGGAAGGACAAGGAGACGGAGAAGGGAACGGACGCATGAGCACGACGACACCGGCCGCCACCGGGCTCGACGGACCGGAACGGCGGCTGTACTGGGCGTTCGTCGACTGCTGGACCATCGTCAAACGGGACTTGACCCACCTGGTCAAGCAGCCCTCGCTCATCGCCTGGCAGCTCGGCTTCCCGATCGTCTCGGTGCTGCTGTTCGTCTACGTCTTCGGCAGCGCCATGGACGTGGGCGGGGGCGCGGACTACAAGGACTTCGCGCTGCCCGGCATGTTCGCCATGACAATGGCGTTCGGCTTCATGAACACGGCGATGGCCGTCGTCATCGAGAAGGAGCGCGGTGTCACCGACCGGTTCCGGTCGATGCCGATGTCGCCGTCCGCGGTCGTCGCCGGGCGGGGCGTCTCCGACGTGCTGCACGCGGGGCTCGACCTGGCCGTGATGGCGGCGATCGCGCTGGTCATCGGGTGGCGCTCGGACGGCTCGCTCATGGCGACGCTCTACGCGTTCCTGCTGCTGCTCCTGCTGCGGTTCGCGCTCATCTGGATCGGCGTGTGGATCGGCCTGCTGGTGCCGAACACGGAGGCGGCGGGCAACCTGTTCGCCGTGGCGTTCCCGTTCGGCATGATCTCGTCCGTGTTCACGCCGCCGTCGATGATGCCGGACTGGCTGGGCACCATCGCCATGTGGAACCCGGTGTCCGCCACCGCCAACGCGATCCGCGACCTCTACGGCAATCCGCTGCCCACCGGCAGCAGTTGGATCGAGGAGAACGCAATGCTGATGGCCGTGGTCTCGCCGCTGATCATCACCGCGGTCTTCCTGCCGCTGGCCGTGCGCCGTTACCAGGCCCTCGGCAAGTAGGTGCCGGTGCCCGCGAAGCCGCGGTGCCCGGCGGGGGTCAGACCGCCGGGCACCGCGTCGTTCCGCTGCCGGGTCAGAGGCGCTCGATCACGTAGTCCACGCACACCGTCAGGGCCTCGACGTCCGCCGGTGCCACGGCCGGGTACATCGCGACCCGCAGCTGGTTGCGGCCCAGCTTGCGGTACGGCTCGGTGTCCACGATGCCGTTCGCCCGCAGGACCTTGGCGACGGCCGCCGCGTCCACGCCGTCCGCGAAGTCGATCGTGCCGACCACGTGGGAACGCTGCTCGGGGTCGGTCACGAACGGAGTGGCCATCTCGGACTTGTCGGCCCAGCCGTACAGCCGCGCCGCCGAGTCCGCCGTCCGCCGCACGGCCCAGTCGAGCCCGCCCTGGCCGTTGATCCAGTCCAGCTGGTCGGCGAGCAGGAACAGGGTGGTCAGCGCCGGGGTGTTGTACGTCTGGTTCTTCCTGGAGTTGTCGATCGCCGTGGGCAGCGAGAAGAACTCCGGGATGTGCCGGCCCGAGGCGGCGACGCGCTCCACGCGCTCCAGCGCGGCGGGAGAGAACGCCGCGACCCACAGCCCGCCGTCGGAGGCGAAGGACTTCTGGGGGGCGAAGTAGTAGACGTCGGTCTCGGTGATCTCGACGGGCAGGCCGCCGGCGCCCGAGGTGGCGTCGACCAGCACGAGCGAGCCCTGGTCCGCGCCGGGCACGCGGTGGATGGGCGCGGCGACGCCGGTGGAGGTCTCGTTGTGGGTGAGGCAGTAGGCGTCCGCGCCGCGCTCGGCCCTGGGCACCGGGTGGCTGCCCGGGGCCGCGGAGATGATCGTCGGCTCGTCCAGCCACGGGGCCTTGCTCGCCGCCTTGGCGAACTTGGCGGAGAACTCGCCGAACGACAGGTGCTGCGACTTGGCCTCGATGAGGCCGTGCGTCGCGATGTCCCAGAACGCGGTGGAGCCGCCGTTGCCGAGGACGACCTCGTAGTCCTCGGGCAGGGACAGCAGGGCGCGCACGCCGTCGCGGACCTGGCCCACCAGGTTTTTCACGGGCGCCTGGCGGTGGGAGGTGCCGAGCAGGGAGCTGCCGGTCGCGGCCAGGGCGCTGAGCGCCTCGGTGCGCACCTTGGAGGGGCCCGATCCGAACCGGCCGTCGGCGGGTTTGATGTCAGCGGGAATCTGGATATCGGCCACGAGCCGGAGCGTAGTCCCTTGGACGCCGAAACCGCACATCCGGCTCGTGACGTGGACAGCAGCGGGTGTCAGCCGAGCCGGACGGGCAGTTCGGCCAGGTCGTTCTGCGTGACGATGGGCATATTGCGCAGTTCCTCGTCCGGCACGGCCAGCGTGAGGCCGGGGAAGCGGTCGAACAGCGCGGGCAGCGCGATGCGGGCCTCCAGCCGCGAGAGGGACGCCCCCGGGCAGATGTGCGGGCCGTGGCCGAAGCTGATGTGCCGGATCGGGCCGGGCCTGGTGATGTCGAACCGGTCGGCCGTCTCGCCGTACTGGGCGGTGTCCCAGCCGATGGCGCTGTAGGAGATCACCAGCCCCTCGCCCTTGGCGATCACGGTGCCGTCGACGTCGATGTCCTCGGTCGCGAACCGCATCAGCAGATGCGAGGCGGGGGTGTTCCAGCGCAGCGTCTCCTCGACCACCGTCTCCCACGGCACGGCGCCGGAACGCACCAGGTCGAGCTGGTCGGGGTGATTCAGCAGGGCGCGCACCGCGTGCGTGATGAGGCTGATCGTCGTCTCGTGCCCCGCGGCGACCATCGCCTTCAGGTTGCCGACGACCTCCTCGTCGGTCAGCGGCTCGCCGCCCTCGTCGGCCAGGATCAGCGCGCTGGTCAGGTCGTTGCCGGGGGCCGCCTTCTTGTCGGCGACCATCTTGGTGAAGAACTCGTCGAGTTCTTCGATGACCGCGAGGCGGGTGTCCTGCGGGGTGAGCATGCTGAAGAACGCCTTGTACAGCCGGTGCAGCCGCGGCTGTTCGGTGTGGTCCACGCCCATCAGCTCGCTGACCACGGCCATCGGCAGCGGCAGCGCGAAGACGGCCTTGAGGTCCACGGCCGCGCCGTTCGCGCCGCGGGCGGCGAGGTCGTCGAGCAGGAGGTGCGTCTGCTCCTCGATGTAGGGGGTCAGCTCCGTCACCCGCCGCGCGGTGATGGCCTGCGCGGTCTTGGCGCGCAGCCTGCGGTGCTCGGGGCCGTCGACGGTGAACATGCTGCGGCCGGCGTCGATCATGCCGATGAGCGGCCACTGCCGCGTCACCTCGCCCCGCTGCCAGAGGTCCCACTGGCCGATGTCCTTCACGAGCCTGGGGTCGGTCAGCAGCTTCCTGGCCTCGGCGTGGCGGGTGACCGTCCAGACGGTGACCTCGCCGGGGAGTTCGATGCGGGCCAGGGGGGTGATCTCGCGCAGCCGGCGGGTCTCTCCCGGCCGGTCGCGCACGAGCGGGTCGAGGGGGACGACGGGGCAGGTCATCTCATGCCTCCAACGGCGGGGGTCGGGGTGAACCGGACCGGCAGCACCGTCATGCCGCGCAGGAACGGGGACGGGCGGCGTTGCAGCGTCCGGGGGGAGACGGACAGATCCACGTCGGGGAGCCGGTCGAGCAGCACCTCGATCCCGGTACGGGCGATCACCTCGGCGATCTCCTGGGCCGGGAACGGGCAGCGGAACTCGCCGTGCGAGAAGGAGAAGTGGGCGTTGTTGCCGCCCGCGTGGGCGTGCCCGGTGCCCTGCACCTGCGGGTCGCCGTGGGCGCCCTGGAGGCCGAGCAGCAGCATGTCGCCCGCCTGGATGTGCTGCCCGCCGAGCCGGGTGTCGCGGGCGGCCCAGCGACCGGCGAGGATCTGGGTCGGGGTGTCCTCCCACAGCACCTCGTTCATGGCCTCGCCGACGCTGTGCCGGCCGCCGGAGAGCGAGGCGGCGAACCGGTCGTCGGTGAGCATCAGGCGCAGCGAGTTGCCGATCCAGTCGGAGGTCGGCAGGTGGCCGGCGGCGACGATCGCCTGGAGGTCGAGGACGTACTCCTCGTCGGTGAAGTCCTCGCCGTGCGCCAGCATGCGGGAGGTGACGTCGGCGCCGGGCGCGGCGCGCTTGCCGGACACCAGGCGCTGCATGGCGCCGGTGAGGTACTTGTGGCCCGCGATGGCGTCCTCGCCGCCGTCGGCCAGCGCGTTGATGGCGCGGGTCAGTTCGTGGCTCTCGGCGTCGGGGAAGCCGATGACGCGGCCGAGGACGAGGATCGGCAGCATCTTGGCGTAGTCGCCGATCAGTTCGGCCTCGCCGAGGCCGCAGAACGAGTCGATCAGGCCGTCCGCGATCTCCTCGGCGTGGCGGCGCAGCTCGAACGGGTCGACGGCTTCCAGGGCGGGCACGACCATGCCGACGTGCCGCTGGTGTTCTGCGCCGACCGTGTAGTAGATCGACGGCTGGCGGCGGTTGACCATCGGCAGCAGCGGCCAGTCATCGGGGATGACCGGCCACTGGTTCCACAGGCCCATGTCGCGCGTGAACACGCCGGTGTCGCCCGTGACGTGGTGCAGTTCGCGGTAGCCGATCACCAGCCAGGCCGGGATGTCGCCGGGCAGCACGACGGGCACGACGGGACCGTGCTGCTGCCGCATCTCGCGGTACAGCTCGGCCGGGTCGGTGTGGAACCTGGGCCCGCTCAGCGGCACCGCGCCGGGCGCGGCGGTGGGGGGCTGCTTCGGCTGTGTCGTCACGGTGTGGTCTTCCGGGCGGTGGCGGAGGCGGTGGAGGTGCCGGAGGCGGTGGAGGCGGCGGAGAGGGCGTGCAGGTGCTCGACGAGGGTGATCAGGACGCCCTTGCTTGACGCGCGCGACCTGGCGTCGCAGTCGATGAGCGGGATCGTCTCGGACAGGTCGAGGGCCTCGCGCACCTGCTCCGCGGTGTGCGCGGGGCCGCCGAAGTCGTTGCGGGCCACGATGAACGGGGTGCCGTGGTGCTCCAGGCGGTCGATGGCGTACCAGGAGTCGGCCAGCCGGCGGGTGTCGACGAGGACGACCGCGCCGAGCGTGCCGGCGAACAGGCGGTCCCACAGGAACCAGAAGCGCTCCTGGCCCGGCGCGCCGAACAGGTAGAGCACGGTGTGGGCGTTCAGGCTGATCCGGCCGAAGTCGAACGCCACGGTGGTGGAGGTCTTGCCGCGGACGGCGGAGGGGTCGTCGATCCCCTGGCCCGCCTGCGTCATGATCTCCTCCGTGTTCAGCGGCCTGATGTCGCTGACGGAGCGGACCATGGTCGTTTTGCCGACGCCGAAGCCGCCGACCACCACGATCTTCAGGCCGTTGTCTGCGGAGCTGCCCAGCGGGGTGCGGACGGCCGGTCGGTCAGAGGTTGCGGAGTCCAACGAGTACCTGCTCAAGGAGATCGGTGTCGGGCAGTTGGGCCGCACCCGCGGTCATGCGCGGGTGGCGTGCGGTGATCCGGCCCAGGGCGAGCAGGTCGCTGAGCAGGATCTTCACGATGGAGACCGGCAGGTTGAGGTGGGCGGCGACCTCCACGACGGCCGTCGGATGCTCGCACAGCCGCAAGATCCTGACGTGCTCCGACTGCATGCCGGTAGCGGGCTCGCATTCGCTCACCACGAGCGTGACCAGGTCAAAGGCGTCCGTCTCCGCGCGGCTGCGGCCCCCGGTGAGGGTGTACAGCCGGTCGGGGTCGTCGTCCCGGCCCGGGCGGCTCATGCCGGTCCGCCGCCTTCGGCGAACTCCTCGCGGGGCGGCGCGCTCAAGTGCTCGCCCAGCTGCTCGACGAGTTCGTTCATGTTGTGGCCGATGAGGCCGACGTCGGCTTCGTCGTCGGCCACGATCGCCAGGTGGGCGCCGTCCCCGGCCTCCACGATGAACAGGATTCCGCCGTAGAACTCGGTCATCGACTGGCGCACGCCGCCGGTGCCGTCGCCGAATTCCATGGACGCGCCGTGCGACAGGCTCTGGATGCCCGCCGAGATCGCGGCCAGCTGGTCGGCCTGGTCCTCGGACAGCTCCGGGGTCCGGCACAGCTTGAGCCCGTCGCGGGAGAGCACGAGCGCGTGCCGGGCGCCCGGCGTGCGCGACAACAGGCTTTCCAGCAGCCAGTCGAGCGATGCTCCCGTGGTGGGTGCGGTCATGGGGTTTCGTCCTCCGGGTGGGAAGTCGAGGGGGCGGGTGCCTCGGGCTGCGTGTCGCCCTGGCCCCGTACGGCGCGGCGGAACGCGCCGAAACGGGCGGCGGATTCTGCCGGTGAGTGGGCCGCGGACGACGATGGCCGCGGCTGCCTGGTGACGCTCTGCGGGTGGGCCGCGAGCGTGCGCCCCCTGCGGCGCTTGGGCAGGCCGCTGTCGCCATACTCGACGAGTTCTTCGTCGGCCGGTGCGGCGGGGGCGTGTTCGGCCGTGGCGAGCGGCGCGTCCGCCACGGCGGGCGCGGGCGCGTGCGCGGCGGCGCGTTCGTCCGTGGTGCGTTCCGCCGTGATGGGTTCCGCCGTGATGCGTTCGGGGGCGGCGGCGGGCGCGGGGGTGGCCGTGACCTTCGGGCGGCTGATCAGCTCCTGCGGAATCATCATCAGCGCGCCGGTGCCGCCGCGCGCCGAGGGCCGGAAGGACACGGTCAGTCCGTGCTTGCGCGCCAGGCAGCCGACGACGGCGAGGCCGAGGCGCGTGCCGGAGAGCGAGGTCAGGTCGAGGGGTTCGCCGGAGACGGCCCGTTCCGCGCGGCGCAGCGCGACGTCGCTCATCACCAGGCCGCTGTCCTCGACGGTGAGGATGACGCCGGCCGGCACCTCCTCCGCGTACACGTGGACCTCGGCGGTGGGCGGCGAGAAGTTCGCCGCGTTGTCGAGGAGTTCGGCCAGGGCGTGCATGACGCCCTCGGCGGCGTGGCCCGCGATGGCCACGTCCACGGCCGAGTGCAGCCGAATCCTGCGGTAGCCGCTGATACGGCCCATGGCGCCGCGCAGGATGCTCTCCATGACGATCGGCTTGGCCCAGCGCCGCCCGGAGCGGGCGCCGGTGAGCACGGCGATGCTGTCGGCGAGCCGCCCGGCCTGGGCGGTGCGGTGGTCCAGGTGCAGCAGGTCGCCGAGCACCGTCTCGTCGCTGTGCCGGTGCTCCATGTCCCGCAGGTCGGCGAGCATGCTGGTGGCCAGGGCCTGCATGCGTCCCGCGGCGTTGGCGCTCGCGGCCATCGCGGCGGCCTTGCCCGACTCGCCGCGGCCCACCTCGACGGCCAGGGTGCGCAGGACGCGGCGCAGCGCCTCGTCCTGCGGCTGCCCGGTCGCGGCGAGCGCGCTGTCGGCCGCGGCGCCGTCGCGCAGGCGTGCCACCACCTCGGGAACGGTCTCGTCCGCGAACCGGGCGGTCTCGGCGTCGCGCGCGGCCGTTTCGGCGTCGCGCGCGGCGGCCGTGGCGCGAAGCTGCCGAATCGTGCCGCGGGCGTGGGCGGTGGTGACCAGGGCGGCGGTCAGCAGGAACGCCGCCGCTCCCGCACCCCAGGCGGTCTCGCCGCGGAAGGACTCGGGTGCGGCATAGACCGCCCCCAGCCAGCCACTTCCCGAGACGATCAAGGAGACGAGGAGGGCGAGCAGCAACTGCCGCAGAGGGGGGCGCTCCGTCATGTGCCGAGGAACCTCATGGGGGTTGGTCGTACGGTACCTGTCAATTCGGCAAGACTATAGGCGCGTTAAAGATCCTGGAAGCAAAGATTGTGATAGCGACGGGTGTTGCTGTTGATTACTTTCGCGCATTCCCGGACATGAGCGATCATTGCGGGGCCGCGGTGCGCCCGCGTGGCAACCGCGTGCCGCAGGGTGCACGCTGTGGGGCATGGAGAACGTGACCGAACTGGCCGCGGCGCTGCGCGCGTCCGTGCGCGGCGAGGTGGAATTCGACGCCGCGGCCCGCGCACTGACCACCATGGACGCCTCCAACTACCGGCGGGTCCCCGTCGGCGTGGTCGCCCCGCGCGATGCCGACGATGTGGCCGCCGCGCTCGCCGTGTGCCGGGCACACGGCGCGCCTGTGGTGCCCCGCGGCGGCGGCACCAGCATCGCCGGGCAGGCCACCGGCACCGGCGTGGTCCTCGACTTCACCCGCCACATGAACCGCGTTCTGAGCCTCGACCCCGAGTCGAGGACCGCCGTCGTACAGCCCGGCGTCGTGTGCGACTCGCTGCGCGCCGCCGCCGTGCCGCACGGCCTGACCTTCGGCCCCGACCCCTCCACCCACAGCCGCTGCACGCTCGGCGGCATGATCGGCAACAACTCCTGCGGCTCGCACTCCGTCGCCTGGGGCACCACCGCGGACAACGTGCACGAGCTCGAGGTCCTCACCTACCGCGGCGATCCGGCCCGCCTGGCCCGCGGCGGCGTGGACGGGCCCGGGCCCCTGCGCGCGGGCGCGGAGGAGCTGGTGGCCGGCCACCTCGCGCTGCTGCGCACCGGCTTCCCCGACCTGCCGCGCCGCATCTCCGGGTACGCGCTCGACGAGCTGCTGCCGGAGAAGGGCCGGGACTGGGCCCGCGCGTTCACCGGCAGCGAGGGCACCCTCGGCGTGCTGACCGAGGCCACCGTCCGCCTGGTCGCGGCCCCGCCCGCGCGGGCGCTCGCCGTGCTCGGCTACGCCGACGAGTCAGCCGCGGCCGAGGCCGCCGCCGGTCTCCTCGCCCACGGCCCGCTGACCGTCGAGGGCATGGCCGCCGACCTGGTCGGCGAGGCGGCGCGCGACGCCCTGCCGCGCGGCGGGGCCTGGCTGTTCGTGGAGGCGGGCGGCCGGCACACCGCGGAGGCAGAGGCCGCCGCCCGCGCCCTGTGCCGCGCCGCGGCCGACGGCACCACCGGCCGGGCCGTGCTCACCGACCCGCTCGACCAGCGCGCGCTGTGGCGCATCCGCGAGGACGCCTCGGGCCTGGCCACCCGCATGCCCGACGGCGGCGAGGCGTGGCCCGGCTGGGAGGACTGCGCGGTGCCCCCGGCCCGGCTCGGCGCCTACCTGCGGGAGTTCCGCGGCCTGCTCGCCGACCACGGCCTGCGCGGCATGCCCTACGGCCACTTCGGCGACGGCTGCATCCACATCCGCATCGACTTCGACCTGCTGACGCCCGCCGGCATCGCCCGTTTCCGCGACTTCGGCACCGAACTGGCCGCACTGGTCGCCGCCCACGGCGGCTCGCTGTCCGGCGAGCACGGCGACGGACTGGCCCGCGCCGAGCTGCTGCCCCGCATGTACGGCGACGAACTCGTCGGCGTCTTCGGCGCGTTCAAGGATCTGTGGGACCCCGACCGAGCCCTGAACCCGGGCGTGCTCGTCCACCCCGCGCGCCTGGACGACAACCTGCGCTTCACCGGGCTGCCCGCCCGCCCGGTGCCCGTCGCGTTCGCCTACCCGCACGACGGCGGCGACTTCTCCGCCGCGGTACGCCGCTGCGTCGGCGTCGCCAAGTGCCGCGAGACCAGCGCGGGCACGCAGGTCATGTGCCCCTCCTTCCGGGCCACGGGCGAGGAACAGCACTCCACCCGCGGCCGGGCCAGGCTGCTGCACGAGATGCTGACCGGCGAGGTGGTCACCGACGGCTGGCGCTCCACCGAGGTGCGCGACGCGCTGGACCTGTGCCTGTCCTGCAAGGGCTGCCGCAGCGATTGCCCGGTCGGCGTCGACATGGCCACCTACAAGGCCGAGTTCCTGCACCACCACTACGCCGGGCGCCGCCGGCCGGCCGCCCACTACGCCATGGGCCGCCTGCCGCGCTGGCTGCGCCTGGCCGCCGCGCTGCGCCTGGCCCCGCTCGCCAACGCCGCCGGGCGCGTTCCGCCGCTGGCCGCGCTCGCCAAACGGGCCGGCGGCATCGCGCCGGAACGGCCCATCCCCGCGCTGGCGCGCCGCCCGTTCACCCACTGGTGGCGCACCGAGGGGGCGGCGGCGGCCCGCGCGGACGGCCGACCGGTGGTGCTGTTCCCCGACACCTTCACCAACCACCTGTCCCCGGCCGCGGGCCGCGCCGCCGCGGCCGTCCTGGGGGCGGCCGGGCTGCGCGCCTCGGTGCCGGCCGGGCCGGTGTGCTGCGGCCTCACCTACGTCTCCACCGGCCAGCTCGACCAGGCCAAGGCGGTGCTGCGCCGTACGCTCGGCACCCTGGAGCGGGCCGCGCCCGGCGACGCGCCCGTCACCGTTCTCGAACCGCCCTGCGCGGCAGCCCTGCGCACCGACCTGCCGGAACTGCTGCCGGACGACCCGCGCGCCCACGCGCTGGCCGGGCGCGTCCGCACCTTCGCGGAGACCCTCGCCGAGTACGCGCCCGACTGGGAGCCGCCGCGCCTCGACCGCTCCGTCGCCGGGCAGACGCACTGCCACCAGCACGCGGCGCTCGGCGACACGGCCGACCGCGCGCTGCGCGACCGCGCCGGGCTCACCGGGCCGCTGTCCACCGGCTGCTGCGGCCTCGCGGGCAACTTCGGCTTCGAGAAAGGGCATTACGAGGTGTCCGTGGCCTGTGCCGAGGACCAGCTGCTCCCCGCGGTGCGGGCGGCGGCGCCGGACGCGGTGCTGCTGGCCGACGGCTATTCCTGCCGCACCCAATTGGAACAGCTCGGCGGTCACCACGCGCGTCACCTCGCGGAGGTGCTCGCCGAGGCACTCGCCGATGAGCCGTGACCCTGCGCCGGCCGTTTCCAGCCCACGTCAACGGGGCTGACCACCCGCAGGAATTCACCGTTCCGCTGCCATCATCCGGAGAATACCGGCTGCCTCATGAAAGGCCATCGTCCATGACCCCATCCCCTATCGGAATACCGGGCACCGGTTCCTGCGCGCCGGAACGCCACATCGGCAACGGGGAAATAGCCGTGCACCTCGACATGCCCGAGAAGTGGACAGAGAAGCGCACCGAGATCGCGGGCCACCGGTGGGCCGCGCCGCACGAGGCGGGCGCGAGGCTCCTGCACCGGGTGGGTGCCGCATGACCGCCGGACGGCCCGCCGCGGGGGCGGGCACGGACGGGGCGGCCCCCCAACCGGCCGACGGCGGCGCGGACTTCGCGCGGGTGGGGATCGTCGGCTGCGGGCTGATGGGCTCCGGCATCGCCGAGGTGTGCGCGAAGGCGGGGCTCGACGTCCGGGTCGCCGTCACCGGCGACGCCTCGGCCAGGCGCGGCCGGGAGCGGATCGCCGCCTCGCTGGACCGGGCGCTGGGCAAGGGCCGCATCACCGAGGCGGAACGGGAGCGGGTCCTGGGCCGGATCACGCTCACCACCGCGCCGGAGGACCTGGCCGACCGGCAGCTGGTGATCGAGGCGGTGCGGGAGGACGAGGCGACCAAGGCGGAGCTGTTCACGCTGCTGGACAAGGTGGTGGCCGATCCGGACGCCGTCCTCGCCTCCAACACCTCCTCCCTTTCCGTCATGCGGCTGGCCCGCGCCACCAACCGCCCGGGGAAGGTGCTCGGCACCCACTTCTTCAGCCCCGTGCCGGTCCTGCCGCTGGTGGAGATCACCGGTTCGCTGCTGACCGAGCCGGCCGTCACCGACCGCGTCACCGCGTTCGTCACCGAAACGCTCGGCAAGCAGGTCGTGCACGCGCCCGACCGCGCCGGTTTCGTCGTGAACGCGCTCCTCGTGCCGTACATCGTCTCCGCCGTCCGCATGGCCGAGTCCGGGTTCGCCGAGCCCGAGGTCATCGACCGCGGCATGCGGGCGGGCTGCGCCCACCCCATGGGCCCGCTCGAACTCGCCGACATGATCGGCCTCGACGTCGTCCTGTCGGTGGCCGAGGCGCTGCACGCCGAGTTCCGCGAGCCGCACCTCGCGCCGCCGCCGCTGCTGCGGCGGATGGTCGAGGGCAATCTGCTGGGCCGCAAGACCGGCCGCGGCTTCTACCCCTACGGCTGACCGCGCGGCACGCGCCGCGCCCGACCGGTCGCCCGGAGTCCCGGGCGGCCGGTCGGTCTGCCATGCAGAAATCTGAAATGTGGCCCGCGTTCACACTCTTGACGCTGCCATGCCCCCCTCCTATGGTGGCGAAGTCCGTTCATGAGAATGTCTTCTGTTCAGATACATGAATCGGCTGGGGCCATGCGCATACGCGAAGTACACGTCACTCCCGTCGCCTTCCGAGACCCACCGCTCCTGAACGCCACCGGTGTCCACGAACCGTGGGCGCTCCGCACCGTCGTCGAGGTCGTCACCGACGAGGGCCTCACCGGCCTCGGCGAAACCTACGGCGACCTCTCCCACCTCGACCGGGTGCGCGCCGCCGCGCGCGAGCTGACCGGGGTGAGCGTCCACGCCCACCACGCGCTCTACGCCGCGGTCGCCGCCTCGGTCGGTGCCGACGTCGTCACCGACCAGCACGGCCTCACCGGAGCCGGCTCCAACCAGAAGACCGTCGACGCCGTGTTCTCGCCGTTCGAGGTCGCCTGCCTCGACATCCGCGGCAAGGCCGCCGGGCTGCGCGTGGCCGACCTGCTCGGCGGGCCCGTCCGGGACGCCGTCCCCTACAGCGCCTACCTCTTCTACAAGTGGGCCGGCCACCCGGACGCCAAGGAGGACCGGTTCGGCGCCGCGCTCGACCCGGACGGCATCGTCGCCCAGGCCCGGCTGTTCATCGAGGAGTACGGCTTCGCCTCCATCAAGCTCAAGGGCGGCGTCTTCGCCCCCGACGAGGAGGCCGAGGCCGTGCGCGCGCTGCACGACGCCTTCCCCGGACTGCCGCTGCGCATCGACCCCAACGCCGCCTGGACGCCCGCCACTTCCATCCGGATCGGCAACGCGCTCGGCGGCGTGCTCGAATACCTGGAGGACCCGGCACCCGGCATCGGCGGCATGGCCGAGGTCGCCGCCCGCGTCCCGATGCGGCTGGCCACCAACATGTGCGTCGTCACCCACGACCACCTGCCGCCGGCCATCGCGCAGCGCGCCATCGGCGTGCTGCTCCTGGACCACCACTACTGGGGCGGGCTGCTGCGCTCCGCCCAGGTGGCCGCGCTGTGCGGCACGTTCGGCCTCGAACTGTCCATGCACTCCAACAGCCACCTCGGCATCAGCCTCGCCGCCATGACCCACCTCGCCGCGGCCACGCCCAACCTGAACCACGCCTGCGACACCCACACCCCGTGGCAGGACGGGCAGGACGTCGTGGCCCCCGGCGCGCTCCGTTTCACCGGCGGCGCCGTCCCCGTGCCGGAAGGCCCGGGGCTCGGCATCGAACTCGACCGCGACGCCCTCGCCGTCATGCACGAGCAGTACCGCACCTGCACCGTCAGGCGGCGCGACGACACCGCCTACATGCGCAGCTTCGACCCGGACTTCCAAGCGAAACGCGCGCACTGGTAACCCGCCCAGGCACCCCCGTCCCCTTCCCTTAGGAGCCGCGATGTCCGCGTTGGACTGGATCGTGGTCGCTGGCTACTTCCTCGTCGTGGTCGCCATCGGCTGGTGGTCGAAGAACCGCATCCACAGTGTGGCCGACTTCTTCACCGCCCGGGGGCGCATCCCCTGGTGGCTCTCCGGCATCTCGCACCACATGTCGGGCTACAGCGCGGTGATGTTCGTCGCCTTTGCCGCCGTCGCCTACAACGACGGGATCACCATCTACTTCTGGTGGCCGCTGACCATCGGGCTCGGTGTCGGCATCGGTGCGTTCCTCTTCGCCGCCCGCTGGAACCGGCTGCGCGCCAAACACGACGTCAAGTCACCGCTCGAATACCTCGCCCACCGCTACAACCTGCCCACCCAGCAGGTCCTCGCCTACAGCGGCGCGGCCCTCAAGGTCGTCGACATCGCCGCCAAGTGGGTCGCGATATCCGTCCTGCTCCAGGGCTTCGCGGACATCCCGCTCGAGTGGGGCATCATCTTCACCGGCGTCGCCACCATGGCCTACATGACGGTCGGCGGCCTGTGGGCCGATGTCCTCACCGACATGGGCCAGTTCGTCATCCAGGCCGTGGCCGGCGTCGCCATGCTGATCGCCGTCATGGCGGAGCTGGGCGCCGACTTCCCGTTCGCCATGTGGAACGACCTGCCCGACGGCCGCGGCGACCCGATCGCCGGCTCCGTCACCACCTGGCTCGTCATCGCGTTCCTCTTCGTCAAGACCTTCGAGTACAACGGCGGCATGTGGAACCTGGCGCAGCGCTACATGGCCTCGCCCTCCGGCTCCGCCGCCCGCCGCTCCGCCCTTCTCTCCAGCGCCCTGTGGCTGGTCTGGCCGCTGATCCTCTTCCTGCCGATGATCGCCGCGCCGCTGATCGTGCCCGGCCTGTCCAACGGCGAGGAGTCGTACATCGAACTGTCCAAGGAGCTGCTGCCCGCGGGAATGATCGGCCTGATGCTCGCCGGGTTCTTCTCGCACACGATGGCGATGGTCGCCTCCGACTCCAACGTCATCACCGCGGTCATCACCCGCGACATCGCCCCGGTGCTCGTCCCGAGGGTCAGGGACTTCTCCGAACGCACGCAGCTGACGTTCGCCCGGATCACCACCGTCCTCTTCGTCACGCTCAGCATGACGATCGCGATATCCACCGGCGGCGAGGGATTCGTCCTCGATACCGTCGTGGAACTCGTGGCCGCCACCATGGGGCCCATCTCGATCCCGCTGATGCTCGGCCTGCTGCCATGGTTCCGCCGTAACGGGCCCACCGCGGCCATCACGTCCTGGGCCGGCGGCCTGATGGTGTGGTACTTCGTGCGCTACATCGTCGAGGACGCCACCCAGGCGGCCATCGTCGGCCTGCCACTCCTGACGTCCCTCGTCCTCTACATCGGCCTCGGCCTGATCAAGCCCGAGGGCACCGACGAACGGGACGCGCTGATCGACTCCCTCAGCACCGACCCGGACGACACCGATTCCGCCGCCGCCGAGCGGCAGCCCGCCGGGGAACGGGAGGTTCCCACCGCCTGAACCGATCCCCCCACGGATGGCCGGGCCCGCCGCCCCCTGCCCGGGCGGCGGGCCCGTCCGCCGTGCCGGGGGCGTGCCGGGGGTGTGCCGGGAGTAATGCGGTTGCCGAACCGCCGCGGACGGCACAGACTCCGGCCCCATGACGCTGCGATACCACGAGATTGCCGAGGCCAGGCACCGCATCCTCAACCCGCTGACCGAGGCCAAGCTGGACCTGCTGGGCGGGATCTGCGGGCTCGCGCCCGGCCGGCGCGTGCTCGATCTCGCCTGCGGCAAGGGCGAGATGCTCTCCCGCTGGGCCCGCGCGCACGGTGTGGCGGGCCTCGGAGTCGACATCAGCGAGGTCTTCCTCGCCGCGGCCCGCGCCCGCGCCGCGGATCTTGACGTGGCCGGCCAGGTCACGTTCGAGCAGGCCGACGCCGCCGCCTGGGCCGCGGAACGGGCCGGCGGCACGCCGTTCGACGTCGTCTCCTGCATCGGGGCCACGTGGATCGGCGGCGGGCTCGGCGGCACCCTCGGCCTCATGCGGCCGCTGGTCGCGGACGACGGGCTGCTGCTGGTCGGGGAGATCTACTGGGCCGAGGACACCGTCCCCGCCGAGGCCCACGAGGCCCTGGGCATCGGCCCGGAGGACTGCGCCACGCTCGCCGGAACGCTGGACCGGTTCCAGGAGGCCGGCTGCGAACTGATCGAGATGACGCTCGCCGACGGCGACAGCTGGGACCGTTACGCCGCCGCCCAGTGGCACACCACCAGCGACTGGCTCCGCGACAACCCGGATGCCGAGGACGCGGCCGAGATCCGTTCGCTGCTGACCTCCTCACGCCGCGCCCACCTCGCCTACCAGCGCCGCTACCTGGGCTGGGGCGTCTTCGTGCTGCGCCCCTGAACGGGCGGGCCCGCTCAGCCGCCGTATCCGGCGACCGACCGCGGTCCGCGGGCCGCCGGGCCGATGTAGCGGGCCGAGGGGCGGATCAGCCGGCCCGTGCGCTTCTCCTCCAGAATGTGCGCCGACCAGCCCGCCGTCCGCGCGCACGTGAACATCGCCGTGAACATGTGCGCGGGCACCTCCGCGAAGTCCAGCATGATCGCCGCCCAGAACTCCACGTTGGTGGCGAGCACCCGGTCCGGACGGCGCTCCCGCAGCTCCGCGAGCGCCGCCCGCTCCAGCGCCTCCGCCACCTCGAACCGGGGCGCGCCCAGCTCGCGCGCCGTGCGGCGCAGCACTCGCGCCCGCGGGTCCTCCGCGCGGTACACCCGGTGCCCGAAGCCCATCAGCCGCTCGCCCGCGTCCAGCGCGCGCCGCACGTAGCCGGCGGCGTCGCCGCTGCGTTCGATCTCCTCGATCATGCCGAGCACGCGCGAGGGCGCGCCGCCGTGCAGCGGACCTGACATGGCGCCGACCGCGCCGGAGAGCGCGGCGGCGACGTCCGCGCCGGTGGAGGCGATGGTGCGGGCGGTGAACGTCGACGCGTTCATGCCGTGCTCGGCCGCGGAGATCCAGTACGCGTCGAGCGCGGCCACGTGCTGCGGGTCCGGCTCGCCGCGCCAGCGGCGCAGGAAGCGTTCCGTGATGCTGTCCGCCTTGTCGATCTCGCGCTGCGGCACCATCGGCAGCCCGGCGCCGCGCGCCGACTGGGCGACGAAGCTGAGCGCCATCACCGCGGCGCGCGCCAGATCCTCCCTGGCCCTGGCGGCGTCGATGTCCAGCAGCGGACGCAGGCCCCACACCGGCGAGAGCAGCGCAAGCGCGGCCTGCACGTCCACCCGCACGTCGCCCGAGCGGACCGGGATGGGGAACGGCTCGGCCGGCGGCAGCCCCGGCGTGAACGCGCCGTCGACCAGCAGCCCCCACACCTGCTCGAACGGCACCTGACCCACCAGATCCTCGATGTCCACGCCGCGGTAGCGCAGCGTGCCGCCCGCGCGGTCCGGCTCCGCGATCTCCGTCTCGAACGCGACGACCCCTTCGAGCCCGGGCACGAACTCCGACATATATCTGCTCCTTCGGGCACTCGGCGCGCTGCGATTCTGGCGGTCACCTTAACGCCGGGTGGCCGCGGGCCGGAGAGCGCGGGACGAAAGCTCGCGACGTGCGCCACCGTCGGCCGTATGTTGCAAGATATGGCGCGTGTCCCACGCCGAGAACGCCGAGAACGCCGAGAACGCCGAGAACGCCGAGAACGCCGAGAACGCCGAGAACGCCGAGAACGCCGAGAACGCCGAGAACGCCGAGAACGCTGATACCGCCGAGAACGCCGATACCGCCGCCGGTGCCCCGCGCGCCCAGCTGGACCCCGCCGCCATGCGCGCCCGGTACCGCGCGGCCGGTCTCGACGAGAAGGACCTGGCCGCCGAGCCGTTCGAGCAGTTCGAGCGGTGGTTCACGCAGGCCGCGGGCAGCGGTCTGCACGAGCCGAACGCCATGATCCTCGCCACCGTGGATGCCACCGCCCGCCCCAGCACCCGCACGGTGCTGCTGAAGCAGTTCGACCGGCGCGGCTTCGTCTTCTTCACCAACTACGGGTCCCGCAAGGGCCGCGACCTGGACGGGAACCCGCACGTCTCCCTGCTGTTCCCCTGGCACGGCATCGCCCGGCAGGTCATCGTCCTCGGCACCGCGGAGCGCACGGGCCGGGCCGAGACCGCGGCCTACTTCCGCACCAGGCCGCACGGTTCGCAGCTCGGCGCGTGGGCCAGCGAGCAGTCCTCCAAGGTCGCCTCGCGGGCCCAGCTCGACCAGTTGTACGCGCAGCTCGCCGAGCGCTACCCGGAGGGGGCGGACGTGCCCGCGCCGCCGCAGTGGGGCGGCTACCGGATCGTGCCGCGGTCCGTCGAGTTCTGGCAGGGCCGGGAGAACCGGCTGCACGACCGGCTGGCCTACGTGCGCGCGGGCGAGGGCTGGACCGTCGAGCGGCTGTGTCCTTGAGAAGACCCGGCGGGCGCGGGGCGGGCACAAAAAAACGACCCGCGGGCCGTAGCCCCCGGTAGGCGCTCGATGCGCCCGCCGGGGAGCCGGCCGGACGATACCGGCGGCCCGCGGATCGGGTGACTGCTTGGGATTGGCCGGCGGAGCCGGCGCGCCACGTGTCGTGGTACGACGGCCGTTAGGCCGCAGTCACCTCACGCGTCCGGTTGTCATACATCTGCCGAACCACCTCCCTTCTCGTGTACCCCACACGGTAGGCGGCCCCCCGGAAGCACCACAACCGAATTTCGGTGCGGCAACGAGATTCGCTGAAACCCTATGTGACGGACGTCACGATGCAGTTGAATGGTCCGGCGCACGCGACCGGCGCTCATTCTCCTGTGCTGGGGGTATCAGGTGACCACTCCTTCCGAGACTCAGTCCGCGCACCGCGTTTCCGATGACCGCCTGCTGTCGGCCCTGCTCGACGGCATGGACGCGGCCCTGTTCGCCGTGGACAGCGGCGGGCGCATCACCCACTGGAACCGGCAGGCCGAGCGCCTGCTCGGCTGGACCGCCGAGCAGGCGGTGGGACGCAAGGGGCTCGGCGGCTGGGCGGTGCGGGACGCCGACGCGACCGACGTGAACGACCGCCTGCTCGGCGTCCTGCGGCGCACCGCGGACCCGTCGGGCCGCCAGGTGCAGGAGTTCCCCCTGCTGCGGCGCGACGGCGGGCGGCTGCTGGTCCGCGCGCAGGTCAGCGCGGTGCGGGCGCCCGACGGGCGCAGCACCGGGGCGTACTGCGCGTTCAGCGAGGTGCACGCCCAGCTCGACCTCGAACGGAACCTGTCGCTGAGCGAGGCGCTGCTCGCCGACTCCCCGTGGGCGGTGCTGATCGTCGACCCCGACCTGCGCACCGTCGCCGCGAACGGCCGTGTCGCGCAGGCGCTGGACATCACGCCCGTGGACATGCTGGGCGAGCCGCTCGCCGAGTTCTTCGGCACCGGGATGGAGGAGCTGGAGAGCGCCCTGGAGCACACCCTGGCCGGACAGGCGCCGGACGGGCCGGTGGAGCTGTGGCTCACGCAGGCCGAAGACGCCTGCCGCGAGGACCAGTTCGGTATTCCGCCGGTGCCCGCCGCGGGCGGGCACCGGCGCTGCCTGCTCGGCGGGTTCCTGCGGCTCGGCTCCCCGCTGGCGCCGCAGGCGCCGCCGCTGGGCGTCGCCTGGATCTTCCAGGACGTCACCCACTCCCGGCGCGCGGGGCAGGGCGCGGCGCGGCGCGCGTTCCGCGACGGCCAGCTGAGCCGGGCCTCGCGGGCGGCGGCGGAGTGCGAGGACCCGCGCGAGGCGGCCATGCTGCACCTGCACTACGCGCTGGCCGGGTTCGCCGAGCACGCGCTGCTGGACGTGGCCGTGCCCGGCACGGTCGCCGCCCAGGCGCCGGGTCTGGTGCGGACGGCGGAGAGCCCGGCCGCGTTCGCCCCGCCGGTGGGCACGGCGGGCGTGGCGGTCCCCTACCGTCCCGGCCACCCGGCGCTCCAGGCGTTCGAACGCGGGGTGCCGGTGCGGACGACGGGCGGAACGGGCCGTTCGGACTGGGCCGCGGAGCACCGGTGGCCGCCGGAGGCGGAGCACGCGCTGTGCGTGGTGCTGCGCAGCCGCGCCAGGAGCCTGGGCGTGCTGACGTTCCTGCGGGGCCACGGCCGACGCCCGTTCGACCGGGCGGACGCGGCGTACGGCGAGGACGTGGCGCTGCGGCTGGCCGCGGCGGTGGACCTGGGCGGTGCGGCCGGCGCATGCTGAGCCGGGCCGGCCGCCCGGTCGGCTCAGCGGCGCCAGAGGATCTGGTCGGCGCGCTCCGCGTACACCCGTTCGTTCCACTCGATGCCGCCGTCGACATTCCCGGAGCGCAGCAGCGGCGGCTCGGTACCGTCGGCCGCCAGGCGCCCGACGGCCTCGGCGACGAGGGCCTGGAGCAGCGCGCAGGTCACGACGGTGGAGGCGGGGGCGAACGGGGCGCCGATGCCGTCCGCGGTCAGGGTCGTGTCGCCGACCGGGATACCGCTGTCGAGAACCAGATCGCAGTGGTCCTTCAGGAACGCGCCCGAGGGGTGGCGGGAGGTGGTCTCCGCGGTGTAGGCGACGGAGGTCACGCCGATCACCGTGAGCCCGCGGGACCTGGCGTGCGCGGCCATCTCGACGGGCAGCACGTTCCGCCCGGACAGGGAGATGATGATGAGCAGGTCGCCGGCGGCGGCGGAGCTGTTGTCGAGGACGGCGGGGCCGAGGCCGCCGACACGTTCGAGCGCGCTGCCCAGGGTGGCGGGCATCACGTCGACCCCGGTGGTGCCGGGCACCGACAGCAGGTTGACCAGGGCGAGGCCGCCCGCCCGGTAGACGAGGTCCTGCGCCGGGAGCGCGGAGTGCCCGGCGCCGTGGGCGAACAGCTTGCCGCCCGCGGCGACGGTGCCGGCGACCAGCGCGGCTCCTTCGGCGATGTGCGGGGCCTCCCGCTCGCGGACGCGGTGCAGCAGGCCGATCGTGGCTTCGAAGAACTCGTCGGCGAGCGTGATGTCGCTCATGTGTGGTGCGTCCCCTTGCTGGCCGTGGCGGTGCGGAGGCGGTTCCGCTGGGGCCACCGTAAAGGTCTGGACCAGTGGGGTGTCAATACGCATGCGCCCGGTTACCCGCGGCGGGATCGGTTGTCATCGCCGTGCGTCAGAATTGGAGCAGGGCCACCGCACGAGACTTCGAGGGGCACTTATGTCCGGACTCATCGACACGACCGAGATGTACCTCCGCACCATTCTGGAGCTGGAGGAGGAGGGCGTGATCCCGATGCGGGCCCGTATCGCCGAGCGGCTCGAACAGAGCGGGCCCACGGTCAGCCAGACCGTGGCGCGCATGGAGCGCGACGGCCTGCTGACCATCGCGGGGGACCGGCACCTGGAGCTGACGGACGAGGGGCGGCGCCTGGCGCAGCGCGTGATGCGCAAGCACCGGCTGGCCGAGTGTCTGCTGGTCGACGTGATCGGCCTGGAGTGGGAGCAGGTGCACGCGGAGGCGTGCCGCTGGGAGCACGTGATGAGCGACGCGGTCGAGCGCCGCGTGCTGGAGCTGCTCAACCACCCGACCGAATCGCCCTATGGGAATCCGATCCCCGGCCTGGCCGAGCTGGGGGAGAAGGGGGAGGTCGGCCCGTTTCTCGGCGAGGGCATGGTGGCGCTCGCCGATCTGGACGCCGACGGCGGGAAGACCGTCGTGGTGCGGCGCATCGGCGAGCCGATCCAGATGGACGCCGCCGTCATGCAGACGCTGCGCAGGGCGGGGGTACAGCCGGGGGCGTCGGTCAGCGTCACCGCGGGCCAGGCTGGCGCGGTGCAGGTCGGCAGCGGTGGCGAGTCGGCCGAGCTGGCGCACGACGTGGCGATGCACGTCTTCGTCAACAAGGGGTGAGACCGGGCCGGCCCGCCCCGCGGGTCGGCCCGGATTCCCGAGTCCGGCGGCCGTCGACCCTGAGACTTCGTCATCCGAAAGGGGAATCTTGGGCGGCAACTGCCCGGTGTTCGAATATTTATTCGATATCGTGGCCTCTGGAGGTACGGGGCGAGCCGAGGCCGGAGAGAGGGGCGGGTGCACATGGTGCGGCGCTTCGACGTGAGCGGGCAGGGTGGGGTCCGGCTCGCGGCATGGGAGTTCACCGACCCACCCGGTCCCCCCGGTCCGTCCGATCCACCCGATCCACCCGTTCCGGCCGCGGGGTCCGCGGCCGGGCGTCCAGGGGTGCTGCTGCTGCACGGGCTGCTCGGCAGGGCCGCCCACTGGGCCGACACCGCCCGCTGGCTCTCCGGCCGCTTCCGTGCGGTGGCCCTGGACCAGCGCGGCCACGGCCGCAGCGCCAAGCCGGCCGCGGGCCCGTTCGACCGCGACGCCTTCGTGTCCGACGCGGAGGCCGCGGTGGAGCAGCTCGGCCTCGGGCCCGCGGTGCTGATCGGCCACGCCATGGGCGCGCTGACCGCCTGGCAGCTGGCCGCCCGGCGGCCCGACCTGGTGCGCGCCGTGGTGATCTGCGATATGCGGGCGGCGGCGCTCGGCGTCAGGGCGCGGCGTGAGTGGCGGGACTGGCTGGCCTCCTGGCCCCTGCCGTTCGCGACGCTCGCGGACGTGCGGCGCTGGTTCGGTGCCGAGGACCCGGCCCTCGACCGGCCGCGGCCCGCCCGCGGCGACTTCTTCGCCGAGGTGATGGCCGAGCGCGCCGACGGCTGGCGGCCCGGCTTCTCCCGGCGCCAGATGCTCGCCGCCCGCGAGAGCTGGGTCCGCGACGCGCACTGGGAGGAGCTGGCCCAGGTGCGCTGCCCGGCCCTCGTCGTGCGCGGTCTGGAGGGGGAGCTGGGCCGGGCCGAGGCGCAGGAGATGGTCCGGGTGCTGCCGCACGGCCGGTACGCCGACATACCGGACGCCGGCCACCTCGTGCATATGGAGCGGCCCGCGGAATGGCGGGAGATCGTCGGACCGTTCGTCGGGGAGGCCCTGGGGGCGGCCCCGGCCGGCGGGCGATCGTGACGGCCCGTCATGACCGTGACGTGACAGGACTGGTGCAAACCCGGAACATTCGGCGGTCGTTCAGTCGTGCGGCTGTGCGATGATTACGGTCCATCGTGGGGGCCCAAGGGGGAGTTGATATGTCAAAAGCGACGCGCCGAGCCGGGACTGCCGCGGTCATCGCCAGTCTGGTGGTGCTCACCGCAGCATGTGGTGGCGGTGACGGCGAGTCACCGTTCGAGGGCGGCGGTTCCGCAGGCGGCGAGACCGGCGGCGGCGGGGACGAGGGCGGCGACGGCGGTGACTCCGGCGAGGGCGGCGACAGCGGCGGCGGCTCGGCCACCGCGGATCTGCCGCCCGACGAGATAGCGCAGGCCGCCGCGGACGCCCTGACCTCGGTCGACTCGCTCCGCATGGCCACGGTCGGGGACACCTCGGCCATCGGCTTCGGTATGGACCTCCACCTCGACACGGACGGCACCTGCCAGGGCTCCGTCACCGCGCCCGGCGCCGGGTCCGTGGAGCTGCTGATGAGCGGCGAGGAAGTGTGGATGAAGCCGGACAGCCAGTTCTGGGAGAACGGCATGGGCGCCTCCGACCCGGCGCTCATCAGCCTGGTGGACGGCAGTTACCTGCACGGCACCACCAGTGACCCGGAGCTGTCGCAGATGGCCGGCACCTGCGCGCTCGACGAGTTCTTCGGCGAGCTGGGCCCGACCGGCAGCGCCGGGGACAATGTCACGGCCGACCCGCAGACGGAGCACAACGGTGTTCCCGTCATCCCGATCCACGAGGAAAGCGGCGGCGAGGTCACCACCATCTTCGTCGCCGCCGAGGGCGAGCCCTACCCGCTGCTGATGCGCACCCAGGCGGACGGCACCCCCATGGAGATCGAGTTCAGCGACTTCAACGAGCCGGTCGCCTTCGAGGAGCCGCCGGCCGACCAGATCCTGGAGATCGCCGACTTCCGTCAGGGCGACATCGCGGCGTGAGCCGTCGCGTGCGGCCCGGCCCGCGGGGCCGGGCCGCACGCATGTCAGGACCCGGGTCAGGACCTGCTGACCGCGGCCAGGATCTCCGGCAGCCGTGCCGCCGTCATCGGCGCCGCGATCCGCAGTCCCGCCCACGCCAGCAGCAGCCCGTACCCGGCCCCCGCCGGCAGCAGCGCCCAGGTCCAGGCCGCGTCCTGCGCGTGGGCCCACACGGTGAGCGCGATCACCGGCGCGCACAGCACGCCGCCGGCCAGCATGCCGCCGATGATGCTGAACCACGCCAACGCGCCCTGCCCCGGCGCCACGTTCTTCATCGCGTTGTCCTGCGGGATCGAGTAGGGGAACCGGGCGCTGGTCACCGCGCCCGCCGCGACCAGCGCGCCCAGCAGCGCGAGCGCCAGGCCGAGCCCGTCGGGCAGCGACCCCCACGCCCCGAACGCGGCCGCGGAGCCCACCACGACCACGCACGTGAACGGCAGCCCGATCAGCCCGATCGCCAGCGCGCGCCCCCGCAGTTCCAGATACGCGTCCCGGTCCGTGCCGATGGTCTGCGCGACCAGCCAGAAACCGCTGTAGTCCTGGCCGAACTGGTTGTACATCTGCAAGCCGAGCAGCGCGGCGACCCAACAGGCGTTGTACACGCTGCCGTTGCCCTGCACCGCGAAGACCAGCGGGAGCAGCAGGCCCATGCCGAGCGACATCGCCCAGCCCATCTTCGTCTTCGGGTCGCGCCACGCGTACGTCAGCGCGCGCCGCATCACCGTTCCCGTGCGCCCCTCGGGCAGCCACGCGGCCAGGCCGCGTTCCGCGGCACCGCGCGCGCCGGCGCTCTCCGGCGCGGCCTGGAGCGTGGAGGCGTCCGGCGCGGTCATCAGCCGGGTCAGCGTGCGGCTCCACCACAGGAGCAGCAGCCCGCAGGCGAGCAGCGTGCCGCCGAGGCCGTAGGCCACGAAGCCCCACGAGCCCTCGCCCGCCGCCCGCACCGCGTCCACCGCCGAGGCGGGTGGCACCCACCGCGCCACCTCGGCCACCGCGGCGACGGGGCCGAGCCCGTCGCCGTCCTCGTCGGCCAGGACGGAGAAGCCGAGGTTCACCCCCTGGATGCCGAACGCCACCACGAGTCCGCTGAGTACGGCCAGGTCACGTCCCTTGCGGCTGCTCAGCAGGCCCGCGTTCGCCGTGGCGAGCGTGCGCGAGAGCGTCGTGCACGTCAGCAGCACCAGCGCGACGGCGCACACGGCGACCACCGTGGCCGCCCCGCCGCGCGCCCCCGGCACCACCGCGCCGGCCACGAGCAGCAGGGTGAACAGCGGTCCGGCGCCCACCAGGGAGGCGACGAGCTGCGCGGTCAGCAGCGGCCTGGGCCGCAGCGGCAGCATCACCAGCCGCCCCGGGTCGAGCGTCTCGTCCGCGGCACCCACGAACAGCGGCATGAATGCCCAGCCGAGCGCCGTGGCCGCGACCAGCGCGACGCCCGCGGCGGGTCCGTCCTCGTGCCCGCGCAGCGCCACCATGATCAGCAGTCCCAGGACGCCGAAGAGGCCCGCGACCACCAGCGAGCCGACGAACGCCGCCGAGCGTCCCTTGGACTGCCGCACCCCGTTCCGCAGCAGCGACAGTTTCAGCCGCAGGAACGTTCCGGCGACCGAGGAGGCCGAGAGTTCCGCGGTTCCCATGCCGCCGCTCATGTGCCGCCGCCGCCCAGCCAGTCCAGCCGGTCCCCGGCCGGATTGCCATGCGCCCCCACCAGGCCGAGGAAGGCGCTCTGCAAGGACTCGGCGTCCCCGCGCACCTCGTCCAGCGGGCCGTGCGCCCTGATCCGGCCCGCGGCCATCACCGCGACCCAGTCGCACAGCGACTCCACCAGCTCCATCACGTGGCTGGAGAACACGACCGTCGCGCCCGAGGCCGTATAACGTTCCAGCACGCCGCGGATGATCTGCGCCGACACCGGGTCCACGCCCTCGAACGGCTCGTCGAGGAACAGCACTTCGGGATTGTGCAGCAGCGCCGCGGCCAGCCCGGTCTTCTTCCGCATGCCCGTCGAGTAGTCGACCACCAGCTTGTGCTGCGCGCCCGACAGGTCGAGAACGTCGAGCAGCTGGTTCGTGCGCCGGTCCACCTCGTCGGCCGGCAGCCCGCGCAGCCGGCCGAGGTAGGTCAGCAGCTCCCGGCCCGAGAGCCGTTCGAACAGGCGCAGCCCCTCGGGCAGTACCCCGATCCGCGCCTTGACCGCCACCGGGTCCCGCCACACGTCCGTGCCGGCGACCTCCACGACGCCGGAGTCCGGCCTGAGCAGCCCCGTGATCATCGAAAGCGTGGTGGTCTTGCCCGCGCCGTTCGGTCCGACGAGGCCGACGAACCGGCCCGCCGGAAGGTCCAGGTCGATGCCGGAGACGGCGACCTGCTCCCCGAATCGCTTCCACAGCCCCCGCACGGACACGGCCGTCCGGGCCGCCGTGTCCGTTGCGGCTGCCCCTGGTGTCGTGTCCTGCTCAGGTTGGCCTGTCATGCCCCACACCCTAGACGGGGCGCTTCCGCCGATTTCCCCCGGATTCATTCGGTGGGTTCGTTCGGTCAGGGCTCCTGGCCGCAGGCGTAGGCGAGGGGGGCGATCAGCTCCGCCGCGTCCGGGAGCCAGCGGTTCACCGAGGTCGGCCGGTGCACCCACTGCGCGGCACCGCGGCGGCCCATGCGGGTCGGCGGGGCGGCCACGAAGTCGCCCTCGCCGCGCACCGAGAGGTCGAGCGCCGCCGGGGACCAGCCCAGCTGCCGCACCAGCCCAGGGGCCTTCGCCGCACCGCCCGGCAGCACGAAGAACTGCATACGGCCCGCGGGCGTCGCCGCGACAGGCCCCGGCGCCACCCCGCTCCGCTCCATCCGGGCCAGCGCCAGACAGCCCGCCGTCTCCGGCACGTCGAAGACGTCGAACGTGCGCCCGGTCGGCAGCAGGATCGCCGCCCGCGGCTCCCGCGACCACAGCCGGCGCACCTCCGCGGTGCTGCCTGTCGTGTGCGTCGTCCAGTCCCGGCGCACGGGGTGCGCGCCGGGCGCACCGCATGCCGGAACGGCGCACGAACAGCGCGCCGCGCCGGAATCCGACTCAATCCATGCCCCCGGCAGCACCTCCCAGTGCCGTTCCTTGACGTACTGAAGGGCGTGTTCGAGTAGGTTTCCGCCGAATTGCCGTGCGAGGGGCGGGGCCGTGTCTCCTGCGGTGCGTGCGCTGGTCTCTTCCACGCCGATGACAACTCGACTACTCCGCACGGGTTACGGCCGCGCGGAAACGGGTCTCCCGGGGGGCACCCGCACGCGGGGCGCATCGGTGCATCCATGGGGGCATACGGGATGGACCGGGCGGCGGCCGGGCAGTGATCAGCCGGGATTCCCCAGGGGCCCGTCAGCAAAGGGAGCCGCTGATGACTGCCAGACCACTGATCGCCCGCCAGCCCAACGAACGGCTGCTCGCCCTCATCAGGGAAGCGGCCTGCTCGAACGCCGGGCTGGCGCGCCGCGTCAACATGTGCGCGGCCGAGCGCGGTTTCGACTTCCGCTACGACAAGACGTCCGTGGCGCGCTGGATTCGCGGCCAGCAGCCACGCGGCCGCGCGCCTGACGTCATTGCCGAGGCGCTGGGCCGCAAGCTCGGCCGGCCGGTGACCGTCGACGAGATCGGCATGGGCACCGCCCGCCAGCTGACCTCGTCCGTCGGCCTGCACTTCGCGGCCGGGCTCGCCGAGTGCGTCGAACAGGCCGGTGAGCTGTGGCACTCGGACGTGGCCAGACGGGAGAACGGCGAAGGTCAGAACCCGTACGCCACCGGCGGCTCGCACGTCGCGCCCGCCGCGCTGGTGGAGCCCAGCCGGGACTGGCTGATCACCCCGGCCGACGCCGAGGTCGCCCGCACCGCGGGCACGCGCGTGGGCACCGCCGACGTCGAGGCCGTGCTCGCCACCACCGCCGCGCTGGTGCGTCTCGACCGGCGCTGGGGCGCCGGGCACGTGCGCCCGGTCGTCGTCCACTACCTCAACAGCGTGGTGTCGGGGCTGCTCTCCGGCGCCTACCGGGAGACGGTCGGCCGTGAGCTGTTCGGCGCGGCGGCGCGGCTGACGGAGCTGGCCGGGTACATGGCCGTGGACACCGGCCTGCCCGGGCTCGCACAGCGCTACTACATCCAGGCCCTGCGCCTCGCCCAGGCCGCGGGGGACCGGGGCTTCGGCGGCTATGTGCTGGCGGCGGGAATGAGCCATCTTGCGGCCGCACTCGGCAACCCGCGTGAGGTGATCCAGCTGGCCCGCGCGGCCCAGGAGGGCGCCAAGGGGCGCGCGACGCCGCGCGCGGAAGCGCTGTTCCTGGCCGCGGAGGCCCGCGGATACGCGCAGCTCGGCGACCGCGCGGCCTGCCACCGGGCGGCGGCCGACGCGACGGCGGCGCTGGAGCGTTCCGGCGGGGAGTCGGGCGACGACCCGGTGTGGATCGCGCACTTCGACGCCGCCTACCTCGCCGACGAACTCGCCCACTGCCACCGCGACCTCGGCCAGGGCCGCGAGGCGCAGAAACGGGCGGCCGAGGCGCTCGCCGGCCACCCCGGGACGCGGACGCGGCGGCGGGCCATAGGGCTTGTGGTGCTGGCCACGGGCCAGTTGCAGGAGGGTGAGCTGGAACTGGCCTGTCACACCGCCGCGGAGGCGGGCACCATGCTGGACGGCCTGCGCTCCGGCCGCGGCACGGAGTACCTGGAGGAGTTCACCGCCCGCCTCGAACCGCACCGCAACGAGCCGCCGGTGCGCGAGTTCACCGCCCGCAGACCGCCGCGTGAAGGTGTGAGTCCCCGCTGACCTGCCGGACTTGACGCCGGGAGGTGGCACCGCGAGTCTCCTGTAGGGCCGGTAGCGTGGCCCGGCGAACGGCGTTGAGTGACGAGGAGCCCGCGTGACCAGCCACAACGGACGGGACAACGAACCCCGTGAGGGCGTGATACTGCCGTCGGACGGCAGTGAGGCATGGGACTCCAGCGCCCCGCAGCGCGGTCAGGACGCCACCGTCGTCGCCCCGCTCCCCGGTCAGCCCTGGGGCCAGCCGTGGGGCCCGGACGCGGCCGGGCCGCCGCGGCAGGCCGCCGTGCCCGGCCCGCCCCCGCCGTTCCCCGCCGCCGGACCCGGCGCACCGTCGCAGACGCCCGCCCCGCCGGAGATGCCCGCCCCGCCGCAGACGCCCGCGGCCGCGCAGGCCCCGGCGCTGCCGCAGTCGCCGACGCCGCCGATGCCCGCGGCACCGCCGCCCGCCCAGCCCGCCCCGGCCCCCGCCCACGGCGACGCGACCCAGCAGATCCCGGCCGTGGAGACGACCGCCCGGATCAGGGCGCTGCCCGCGCAGGGCACCCCGGCCCGCCCGTCCGCGCCGCCCGCGGACGGTTCGGAGAGTGCCACCCAGCTGATCCCGCCCGTTCCCGGGGATGGTTCGGAGAGTGCCACCCAGCTGATCCCGCCGGTCCCCGGGGATGGTTCGGAGAGCGCGACCCAGCTGATCCCGCCCGTTCCGGCGGCCGGGGACCCCGAGGCCACGACGCAGCTGCGCGCCTACCGCGGTCCCGCGCCCACCCGGCCCGCGCCCACCCGGCCCGCGCCCGCCGGACCCGGGCACGGCAGGCCGGGACCGGCCGCGCCCCCGCGGGGCGAAGCCGAGCCGACGCAGTCCATGCCGCGCGTGCCCGGCGACTTCGACAGCCTCTTCCGGTCGGCGGCCGTCGCCGAGGAGCCACCACCGCCGCACGGCGGTGGCGGCGGGCGGCGGTCCACCGGCGGTCCGCGGCGCCGTTCCCCCGCCGTGGTGGCGGCCGCGGTCGTCGTCGGCTGCGCGCTCGTCGGCCTGATCGCGGGGGCCGCGCTCAGCGGCGGCGACGACGACGGCGGGGACACGCGGGAGACCACGGAGCCGGAGGCGGCCGGGGAGAAGGAGCCGGAGAACGGCACGGCGGAGGGGGCGGAGGGGGCGGACGGCGGTGCCGGGGAGGCGGCGGACGCCGAGGCAGAGCAGGCCGAAGCGCTGTCCGCGCTGCTCGCGGACAGCAACGACAGCAGGGACGCGGTCATCGAGTCCGTCACCAGCATCAGGGCCTGCCGCGACCTCGACCGGGCCGCGGAGGACCTGCGCGCCGCGGCGGAGCAGCGCAACGGCCTCGTCACGCGTCTTGACGGGCTCGCGCTCGACCAGCTGCCCGAGGGCGAGGCACTCGCCCAGTCGCTCAGCGAGGCGTGGCACGCCTCGGCGGAGGCCGACGAGCACTACGCGGCCTGGGCCGACCAGGCGGGCAACGACCCGCAGGTCTGCCGGGGCGGACAGGCGCGGCACACCGACCGGGCGTCGAACGGCGACGCGGCCAGCGGCCGGGCGACATCGGCGAAGGAACGCGCGGCCGAGCTGTGGAACCCGCTGGCCAGGAAACACGGCCTGCCCGAACGGGCGGCGACGCAACTGTGAGCGCACAAAGCACCGAAAAGTCTTCCCGTCACGCCCGCCGTTCCTCCACCATGGCAGGCATGCCGCTCAACGACATGCCGTGGTGGCGCTGGCGCACCAATGTGCGCTCGGCGCTGCACATGCTCTCCGACTCCGCCTTCCACCAGACGTGCTGGGTGGCCGGCGTGCCCGGCTACGGTGACGTGACGGACGCGGTCTACCGGCTGGTGGAGGACACCTGGCTGGACAACTGGTCCGCAGAGAAATACGTCGGCACGGTCTTCAGGGACAGCCAGGAGGCCGCCCTCGTGGACGTCGCCGTGCTGCGCGTGCTGCGGATCATGCACCAGGTCGGCGCCGATGCCCCCGTGACCGACTACCTCCAGCACCACGGCTGGCCCGAGGCCGTGCGCGCGGCGCGCGAGGCGCACACGCGGCTCGCGGTCAACGACGGCGAGGACCCGGAGGTGCCGCCGCGCACCCTGGACGACCTGGCCGCCGCGATGCACACGGTCTGATGCCGGTGTGCCACGCTTGGGCACCATGACCACCGACCAGCCAGACCAGCCCGCGGCGCGGTCCCAGTTCGTGCTGACGCTGTCCTGTTCCGACAAGCCCGGCATCGTGCACGCCGTGTCGAGCTACCTGTTCATGACCGGCTGCAACATCGAGGACAGCCAGCAGTTCGGCGATCGGGACACCGGACTGTTCTTCATGCGGGTGCACTTCTCGGCCGAGGGCCGAGTGGAGCCGGAGAAGCTGCGCGCGAGCTTCGCCGCGGTCGGCGACACGTTCCGCATGGACTGGCAGCTGCACCCGGCCGACGAGAAGATGCGCGTGCTGCTCATGGTCAGCAAGTTCGGGCACTGCCTCAACGACCTGCTGTTCCGCGCGCGGAGCGGCGCGCTGCCCGTCGAGATCGCGGCCGTGGTCTCCAACCACCCCGACTTCTCCGAGCTGGCCGCGTCCAACGACGTCCCGTTCCACCACATTCCGGTCACCGCGGACAATAAGGCGGAGGCGGAGGCGCGGCTGCTGCGGATCGTCGAGGACGAGGGGGTGGAGCTGATCGTGCTCGCCCGCTACATGCAGGTGATCTCCGACGACCTGTGCAAGCGGCTGCCGGGCCGCATCATCAACATCCACCACTCCTTCCTCCCCAGCTTCAAGGGCGCCCGGCCGTACCACCAGGCGCACGCCAGGGGCGTGAAGCTGATCGGCGCGACCGCGCACTACGTGACGGCGGAGCTGGACGAGGGCCCGATCATCGAGCAGGAAGTGGAACGGGTCGGCCACGAGCTGACCCCGAAGCAGCTCGTCGCGGTCGGCCGCGACGTGGAGTGCCAGGCACTGGCCCGCGCGGTGAAGTGGCACAGCGAACGCCGGGTCCTCATCAACGGCCACCGCACCGTCGTCTTCGGCTGACTCACGGCCGGGACAGCGCCGCCGCGGCGCTCAGCACGTCATGTATGACGGCCGGGTCGCCCTCGACGCCCGAGGCCGCGTCCTCCGGCGAGGTGCGGCCCGCGGCCAGCTGGCAGAACACCACGTCGTCGAGCGCCACATGCGCCACCGCGTCCCGCGCCTGCGTGCGCGAGACACCGGCGACCGGCGAGTCGAGCGGGATGTACCAGTGGCCGCCGCCCGTGCCCTCGACCTCCAGGTGCAGCGTGCGGCCCGGCGTGCCCGCCGTGGTCAGCCGGGCGGGCGACACCGCGAGCCCGGCCCGCCGCCGGCCGGCGATGCTGCCCGGCAGCCGTCGCGCGTTCAGATCGACCAGCAGCCGCAGATGCGGACCGTGCGGCGGGGCGTACGGGTACTCCACCGCCTCGGCGATGTCCCCGGCGTGCACCCAGCAGGCGAACGCCCGGTCCAGGTAGGCGTCGGACAGCGGTACCCGGTCGCCGTCCCCTGGGAAGCGTCCGGGATCACCGAACGCCGCGCGCGGCAGCGTCCGTTCCCCGGTCCTGCCGCCCAGCTCGCCCGCCTTCCGCACCAGCGATCTGGTCCGGTCGCGCCACGGCTGCCACGCCGGGCAGCGCTCGCCACGCGCCCCGTCGCCCGCATCCGGCAGGTGGCCGGGCGGGCCGCCCGCCGGGTCCGTGCCCGCCGGGTCCCGCAGGCCGACGGCGCGGGCCAGCGGCCCGTCCCCGGCCAGCAGGTGGTCCACCACGCCGGCCACCGTGGTGCGGCGCCAGGACCACTGGTCGTCCGCGAACCAGCGCAGCGACACGGGCGTGCGCCACTCGTCCTCGGCCATGTCGTTGAGCAGCGCGTCGAGCCGCGCCGCCTCCGCGTCGAACGGTGCGGCCCACGACGGCAGCGGCTGCCGCGCGGGGCGGCGGGCCAGGCAGTCCGCCAGCACGGCGGTGCGCAGCCCGGGGTCGAGGTCGAGGCTGCGCTGGGGTTCGAGCAGGGTGGCGGCGTCCCGCAGGCCGAGGGCCTCCTCGGCGCAGCGCCCGCACTCGCCGAGGTGCGCCTCGACCCGTTCCGCCTCCTTCGGGGTGCAGGCGGCCAGCGCCCAGGCGCCGAGCAGCGACATCAGGTCCTGATGATCCCGGTCGTCCAGGGGAGCGGACATCGGCTCGCTGGCCTCCCGTTGCCGAGGGGTGACCGGCGGCGGGCCGCCGGGCCCGCCGTCCGCGGAGGGCGGCCTGGGGTCGCGTGGTGCGGGGACGCGGTGGGCGTCGGCCGCCGGTGGCCGGCGCGGGCCGGGCTCCGGCGGAGTCGTCACGCGTGCTCCCGGCCCGGCTCCGCGGGCCGCCCGGCGTCGGGGGAGTAGCGGGCCGCGGAGGAGAGCAACTGGAGACCGAGGCGCAGCCGGCGGCGGGCCTCGGCCTCGCTGATGCCGAGACGCTCCGCCATCTGCCGGCAGTCCTGGCGCTGGAACCTGGTGAGTTCGAGTGCGTCGCGCAGCGGGGCGGGCATCGCGGTGACGATGTAGTCGGCGCGGGCCGCGGTGGAGGCTGCGCGCACCAGCTCGGCCTGCTCGGCCGGGCTCGCGCCGCTGGGCCCCGGCCTGCGGCGCAGCCGGTCGACGGCCAGGCGGTGGGCCGCGGCGGCGATCCAGGAGCGCATCGGACCCTTGTCCGGGTCGAAGTCGTGCGGCGACTGCCAGATGAGGGAGAAGACCTCGCGGGTCACCTCGCCGGTGTCGGCCTCGTCGTCGAGCACGCGCCGGGCCGTTCCGTAGGCGAGGGACGCGAACCGGTCGTACAGCTCGGCGAGCGCCGCGGCCTCGCCGCGCCGGAGCCGCTGCCGCATGCTCCGGTCCCAGTGGGGCGGCGTCTCGTGCGCCATCCCGCCTCCCATCCCCGCCTCGCGTCCGCTGCGGACAACCTTCGGCCCCGTGCGTACGTCAAATGTAGTGTGCGGTGCTGTTCGTGCGCGCCCCCGCACATGAATCGGCGCCCGGGGCGGCGGGGACGAGTGACGGCCGCAAAAGTGGGCAGGGCGCAGAGAAGGAACGTATGAGCGGGACAGCCGAGCAGGAGCCGAGCAGGAGAGGGGCCGCGGGGACGTGGCGTTGAAAGTGCGGGCGGAGCAGCGGGGGGAGTGGACCGTGCTGCGGGTCGTCGGCGAGCTGGACATGGCGGCCTCGCCGACCGTGCGCCAGCATGTGCACGACGCGGTGGCCGACGGCCGCAGGCAGGTGGTGCTCGATCTGTCCGAGGTGCTGTTCTGCGACTCCAGCGGGGTGGGCGTGATGGTGGCCGCGCGCCGGCTCATGCGCTCGTGCGCCGGTGAGCTGCGCCTGATCCTGCCGGCGCGCGGCGCGGCGGACGGCTCGCACGTCAACCGCGTGCTCGCCGCGCTCGGGGTACGGCGTCTTTTCGACTGCTACGCCGATCTGGAGGCCGCCACCAGCGACGCAGGGGCGCCCCTGACGGCATGAGCCGCAGGTCGGACCGCTTCTCGACGGTGTTCGATCGGCACGCCGAGCGGTCGCACAGTTTGCAGATTGCTTACTCCTTTGCGCCGGAATATTCCTGAAGCACTTGTTGTCCGACTCGCCCGTCAATCATGCTGTGATGAGCCGGGGTTGTGCCTCGGTGTGAGGGGATTTGTCCGCCCGGTTCGGATGGTGTGAACGGTGCAGGAGCTGGAGAAGCAGTTGGAGGTCGCCCCCGAGCCCGCGGAGGTGGGCCGGGCCCGCCGGTGGGTACGGGCGCAGCTGGAGCGCGGCCAGGCCGCTCCGGCCTGCCCCGACGAGGCGCAGCAGGACACGCTCGTGCTGCTGGTGTCCGAGCTGGTGACGAACGCGGTGGTGCACACCGGCCGGCCGGCCGTGCTCCGGCTGACCGCGTGCGGACGGCGCCCCGGGCGGAACGTTCCGGTGCGCCTGGAGGTGGTGGACGACAGCAGCAGGGCGCCGCGCCCCAGACGGGCGGAGGGCGAGGACACCGGCGGCCGCGGTCTTGAGCTGATCGACGTGCTGGCCGACCGCTGGGGCTGGCAGGCCGAGGGGCGGGGGAAACGGGTCTGGTGCGAGCTGGACTGTGCGTCCGCGGGGCCGCCGGTGGCCGAGTCGCGGGCCGAGGCGGGCGTCCAGGTACCGGCCGGGTATTGACGGTGCGTGCCGCCCTGCTCACCCTGGGGGAAGTGCGCCGTTCCGGTCCTCGGAGGCGGGGCCGGGCGGGGCCGGGGTGATGCGTGGCGAGGGGACGTCGAGGCGTCGGCTCGGCGAGTGCGGATCACCCGCCCCTCCCCCGCCCGGGGAGGGGCGCCACCGCGGGGGCGCGGTCAGGCCCCGCGGGTGATGGCCGCCGCGATGCGCGGGGCGTCCCTGGCCAGCTCGCGCAGCATGCCGCTGATGGGGTTGGTGTAGCCGGTGAAGTAGAGCCGCGGCGCCGCCGGGTGGGTGTCGCGGCCGTGCACCAGCGGGCGGCCCCGGCCGTCGAGGACCCCGAGGTGGCCGACCAGCGGTTCGAGGCCGCGCCGGTAGCCCGTTGCCGCGATGACGACCTCCGGGGTGATCGTCTCGCCGTTGGCCAGGAGCACCTTCTCGCCCTCGAAGGACTCGACCGCGCCGACCGGCTCCACCTGCCCCCGCCGCACCGCACGCACCAGGCCGGGGTCGAGCACGGGGATGGCGCCCTCCCGCACCCGCGAGTACAGGCCGGTGTCCGGGCGCGGCAGGCCGTGAGGCGTCAGGTCGGGCACCGTCCGCTCCAGCGGGCGGGCCAGCCGGTCCACCAGACGGACCGGCAGCCGCCGGCACAGGATGGCGCTCGCCTGGGAGGGCCAGCCGAGCGTGGCGCGGCGCAGGATGTGCGGAGCGGTCCTGACGGCCAGGCGCACCCGGCCCGCGCCGCCCGTGGCCAGGTCGGTGGCTATCTCGGCGCCGGTGTTGCCGATCCCGACGACCAGCACGTCCCTGTCCTGCCAGGGGCCGGGCGTGCGGTAGGCATGCGCGTGCAGCAGTTCGCCGGTGAACGTGTCGCGGCCGGGCCAGTCCGGCAGCCGCGGCGTGTGGTTGAAGCCCGTCGCGACCACCACGGCCGACGCGTGCAGGCGGCGTCCCCCGTTCGCGTGCAGCACCCAGTCGCCGTCGGGCGCGGGCCGGTCCACGCGCGCCACCTCCACGCCCGCGGCCAGGTCGATCCGGTGGTACCGCGCGTACGCCTCCAGGTAGCGGACGAAGTCGTCGCGCCGCACCCAGCGGCCCGCGGACCTGGGGATCGGCAGGCCCGGCAGGGACGACCAGCGCCGGGTGGTGTGCAGCCGCAGCCGGTCGTAGTGCGCGCGCCACGAGGCGGCCACGTCGTCCGACTTGTCGAGCACGACGGCCTTGACCCCGCGGTCGGCGAGCGCGGCCGCGGTGGCGAGCCCGCCGGGTCCGGCTCCGATGATGTGCACAGGCGGCGTGGGCATGTCCATGAGCATACGCAGACGGCCCGCCGCCCCGGCAGGGGTGGCGGGCCGTGGAGGGCGCGGGGGCCGTCCCGGGACAGGGACCGGGCGGCGGCGCCCGTTCCCTCACTTCGTGGGCTTGCGTCCGGTGACGCCCAGGTGCACCAGCAGGGTCAGCGTCGGCTTCAGGTCGGCCTGCTTGGCACCCAGCGCCTGGAGGCTCTTGGGCTGCGAGGAGACCGCGGCCAGCATGGTGACCAGCGAACCCGCCAGCGCCGCGGCCGAGGGGCCCTGGTCAGCGGCCCGGCCCTTGGCCCGCGCGCTCTCGATGGATTCGGTCAGTGGTTTGACGACTGCACCCTGCACGCGGGTTCTGATCCGCACGAAACGCCGGTCACCCTCGGCCGCGCCCAGGTCGATGACCCGAAGGATGGCGTCGTGTTTGCGCCAGAAGGCGAGAAAGCCCTCGACCAGCTCTTCCGCGGTCTGCCGACCCGCCCTGCCGGACCAGGAACGGCCCGCGACGAGCTCGGAAAGGCCGGCGCTCTCGCGCACTGCCCCCTCCGCGATCTCCAGGACCGCGGCTTCCACGTCGGGGAAATACTGATAGAAAGTCGCAGGTGAGGTGCCTGCTTTACGGGCCACGTCAATGACCCTGACATCCCGGTAGGGAGAAGTCCCCAGCATTTTGCCGAGGCAGTCGAGGAGTTTCTGCCGCGTCGCCTGCCCGCGTCGGCCGGCGACCCGGCCGTCGACGGTTGTCACCTGTCCTGTCATGCCAGTCAGCTTATCGACGCGTGATCTAGGCGCGATTTGATCGCATCCGATCGGGGGGTAGCCGCTTGACCGGCGCGGACCGTTCCCGACATTTCCCTCAATCCAGGCCCCGGGTTCGCCACTGTCGTAGGCGGGGGGAAGAATCGACGCGTAGGTCCGCCGAGCGCGCGGCAATGAGATGCTGCACGGGGCGGTCGAGGAGCGCCCGTACGGGGAGGTGTCAAGCACATGGTGGAGCAGCTGACGCAGCACGATCCGCGCCGGATCGGGCCGTTCGAGGTGCTCGGCCGGCTCGGCGCCGGGGGCATGGGTCTGGTGTATTTGGCCCGTTCGGCGTCCGGCCGCAGGGTCGCGATCAAAACGGTGCGCAGTGAGCTGGCCGAGGATCAGCTGTTCCGCGTCCGCTTCACGCGCGAGGTCGAGGCCGCCCGCGCGGTCAGCGGCTTCTACACCGCGGCCGTCGTCGACGCCGACCCCAGGGCCGCCGTGCCCTGGCTCGCCACCGCCTATGTGCCGGCGCCCTCCATGGAAGAGATCGTCACCGAGAGCGGTCCGCTCCCGCCGCAGGGCGTGCGCTGGCTGGCCGCCGGTATCGCCGAGGCGCTCCAGTCCATCCACGGCGCGGGCCTGGTGCACCGGGACCTCAAGCCGTCCAACGTGCTCGTGGTCGAGGACGGGCCGCGCGTCATCGACTTCGGCATCGCCTCCGGGGTGTCCAACACCCGCCTGACCATGACCAACGTCGCGGTCGGCACGCCCGCCTACATGTCGCCCGAGCAGGCCAGGGACTCCCGCAGCGTCAACGGGGCGAGCGACGTCTTCTCCCTGGCCTCCACCCTCGTCTTCGCCGCCACCGGCCACCCCCCTTACCACGGGGCCAACCCGGTGGAGACCGTCTTCATGCTGCTGCGCGAGCGGCCCGACCTCAGCGGGCTGCCGGACGAGCTGCGGCCGATGATCGAGTCGCTCATGGTGCACAAGCCGGAGGACCGGCCCACGCCCGCCGACCTCCAGGCGCAGCTGGCCCCCCACCTGTTCGCGGCGAGCGACGACAGCGGCAGCGCCTCGGCCTGGCTGCCGCCCGGCGCGGTCGCGCTCATCGAGTCGCGCCGCGGGCGCGCCCCGCAGACGCCCGCCCCGGCGCCCGACGTGCAGCCGGCCGCCGTCTCGGCGCCCTCCGCCGCCCCGAGCGCACCACCGCCCATGCCGCCCGCTCCGCCCTCGATGCCGCCGTCGATGCCCGCGCCCCCGCCGCCCGCGGCCGAGGACCCGGTGCGGCTGCCGGGCTCCGGCATGCCCGTCGGCCCGGGGCCGCACCGCGGGGAGCCGCCCGCGCCGGGCGACCACCTCGTGCCGCACTCGCCGGACTGGGCGCGCCCGCCCACCGGCGCCGCCGCCTCCGCCATCGCCAGCCCCTCCACCGCGCACCCGGGCCAGCGGGGGCACACCGCCGATCCGGCGCGCTGGCGGCCGTGGCGCTTCCGTATGAACAACGACCTGTGGGGCTCGCCCGTCGTCCGCGACGGGCTGCTGTACGTCACCTCCTTCGAGGTGCACGCCCTGGACGTGGCCAGCGGGCGGCGGCAGTTCAAGACCCGGGAGGTCGCCTGGTCCATGGCGGTCACCGGCGGCCGGGTGCTGGCCTCCGACGGCCCGAGCCTGTACGCGCTCGACGCCACCGACGGCTCCGACCGCTGGCGGATTCCCACCGACACCTGGATCTACGCGCTGCGCGCCGAGCGCGGCACCGTCGTCACCGCGACGCGCGGCGGCGGCGTGCAGGCGTGGGAGTCCGGCACCGGCGAGCAGCTGTGGGAGCTCTCGGGTGCCCAGGCCGACTTCGAGACGCACGACGCGGCGCCCGTGGTGCACGGCGGCGTCGTCTACGCCTGGGGCGAGGGCCAGCTGTTCGTGCTGGAGGCCCGCACCGGCGCCGAGCTGTGGCGCCACCCCGTCGGCGACACCTCGGTGACCGGCGGCGTTCCCGTGCGGGTCACGCCCACCGACGACGGCCTCGTGCTCGTGTGCGCGGGCTCGCGCGTGCTGGCGCTCGACGCCGCGAGCGGCGCGGAGCGCTGGCGGTTCGACGCGCCCGCGGCGATCCTGTGTCCGGCCACGTACCAGTCGCCGAACACCCGTTCCGCGGGCGTGTACTTCACCGACTACCTCGGCACGGTGTACGCGCTGGACGTGGCCACCGGCGACGACCGGTGGCGGATCGCCACCGAGGCCAGGCAGTCCGTGGAGCCGGTGGTGGTCGCGGACGGCATGGTGCACCTCGGCGGCGGCAGCGCGATGTACACGCTGGACGCGGTCAGCGGCACGCCGCGCTGGCGGTTCGCCGCGGGCGACACGATCGTCGGCTCCCCGGTCGTCACCCGGGGGCGGCTGCACTTCGGCTCCGAGGATCACTGCCTCTACACGCTGGACGCGGTCAGCGGGCGGCTGAGCTGGAAGCTGGAGACGGGCGGCGCCATCACCGGCACCCCGGCCGCCGAGGGCGGCATGGTCTTCGCGTGCAGCAAGGACCACTGCGTGTACGCCCTCGACGCGGCCCGCGGCACCCGCCAGTCCGCATAGGCCCGGGCCCGCCGGAGGAGCGACCGGCTCCACCGGCCGTGCCGCGGTCCGGGCGTCGGCCGGCACCGGGGAAACGCCGCGCCGCCGTTGGCGCGGGCGGCGGACTTCACCGTCGAACCGACCGTTCATCTTCGGCGCCCGGGTCCGGCCTGCGGGGCAGCGCCGTTCCGCGGAGCCGCGGTGTCCAGCTCGGCCAGGCGGGTGCGTACGGACTCGGCGTCGGGGTGGGCAAACTCGTCGAGCATGTCCAGGGCCCGCCGCAGTGAACGGCGTGCCTCCGCGGGGCGCCCGGCGTCGGCCTGGGCCTCGGCGAGGCGGGTCAGGGTCTCCGCCCCGCTGACCCGCTCGCGGTCGGTGCGCCACACCAGCGCCCGTTCGTAGTAGGAGATGGCCCGCTCGTGGTCGCCGAGGCGGTGGTGGATGAGCCCGAGGCTGTCCAACGTGGAAGACTCGCCGCCCGCGTTGCCGAGCGCCCGGTGCATCGCCAGCGCCTTCTCGCAGTAGCGCAGCGCCTCCTCGTACGCGCCGAGCACCGCGTGGAACCACCCGATGTTGTTCAGCTCCTGCGCCTCACCGACCCGGTGCCGCGAGGCCCGGTGCAGGTCCAGCGCCCTGGTCGCGTGCACCAGGCCCTCCTGGTGCTTGCCCTGCTGGTGCCTCAGGTAGCCGAGATGTGTGTGCGCCCGTGCCTGCCCGGTGACGTCGTCCTGCTCCTCGTAGATCCGCAGCGCCAGGAACACGTGCTCCTCGGTGCCGGCGTAGTCGCCGATCCGGTAGTACGCCTGGCCGAGCCCGATATGCGACAGGGCCTGCGCCGGCAGGTCGTCGATGTGCCGCGCCGCGTCGAGCGCGATCCTGTGCATCGTCACCTGGTGCTGGGCGTGCCCCTCCTGGAAGAGGAACGCCCGGCTGGCGTGGGCGAGTTGCGCGGCGTGGGCGTGGAAGCCGTGGTGCGCGGCCTGCCGGGCCGCGGCCAGCAGCGCGGGCAGCTGACCGGCGAACCAGGCCCTGGCCCGCGTCACTTCGGCCGGCCGCGTCACGGTGACGCCGGGCAGCGCGGGCGCCGGGTCGATCGACGCCGTCACCGCCGGGTTCAGCAGGGCGTCGCCGGGGACGGCGCTGTGCACGTAGTGGTCGAGGAGCCGGTGCAGTGCCTCGCGCCGCTCCGCCTCGCCGTCGCGCTCCAGGGCGAGTTCGCGGGCGTACGTCCACAGCAGGTCGTGGCTGCTGTAGCGGCCGGGCACACGCTGCCCGACCAGGTGGGCGCGCAGCAGCTCGGACAGCAGCCGGCGGGTCTGCGCCACGGGCAGCCCGGCCAGGCTGGCCGCGGCGGGCAGCGTGATGTCCGGGCTGTCCACCAGCCCGAGCAGGCGGAAGACCCGCGCCCCCGCGGGGCTCAGCGCCCGGTAGGACCATGAGAACACCGTGCGCACGTCCGTGCTGGGGTCCCCGCTCTCGAACACGTCGAGGCCGTCGCCTGCCTCCAGCTCGTCGTCCGCCTTGCACCCGCGCAGCGTGGTCAGCGGCAGCCCCGGCTGCGTCGCGGCGCGCGCCGCCACGATGGCCAGGGCCAGCGGCAGCCCTGCGCACATCGCGATGACGTCGTCGGCCGTGCCCTGCTGTGCGGCGAACTCGCGGGAGCCGAGGCGGCGGACGAGGAGCTCGCGGGACTCGACGGCCGACAGCAGGTCGAGCGGCAGCTGGTGGGCGCCCTCGGTCACGGCCAGACCGGTCAGCTCGTTGCGGCTGGTGACCAGCACCAGCGATCCTGGCGAGGTCGGCAGCAGCGGGCGCACCTGCTCGGCGTCCCGCGCGTTGTCCAGCACGATCAGCATGCGCCGGTCGGCCAGCAGCCCGCGGAACAACCCCACTTGCGCCTCGAAGGCCGCTGGAATCCGGTCGCCGGGCACCTGGAGCGCGTCCAGGAAGACCCGCACCACGTCGGCCGGTGTCATCGCCGCGTCCGTGGGGCCGAACCCCCGCAGATTCACGTAGAGCTGACCGTCCGGGTACAGGTCGCGCGCCCGGTGCGCCCAGTGCACCGCGAGCGCCGTCTTGCCGACGCCGCCGGTGCCGGCGATCACGCAGATCACCGGTGCCCCGCCGCCGCCCCGGTCCTTGCGCGCCAGCGCGTCGAGCGCATCCAGCTCGTGCGTGCGGCTGGTGAAGTGCTCGACGTCGGGCGGCAGCTGACGCGGCACCGCGACGGCAGCGGCCCCGGGCTCCTCGGCCGCCCGCGACGGCTCGCCGGGCGGGGACGCGTTCGCTGTCCCGCCGGTGTCCTCGCCCAGCAGCACCGCCTGGTGCGCCCGGTGCAACTCCTCGCCCGGCTCGATGCCCAGCTCGTCGGTGAACTGGTCGCGCACCCGGCGGAACAGCGCGAGTGCCTCCGCCCGCCGCCCCGTTCGGTGCAGGGCGGTCAGGAGCAGCGAGACCGGCCGCTCCCGCAGCGGATGGGCCGCCACCAGGCCGGAGAGGCCGGCGGCCGCGTCCTGCGGGCGGCCGAGCGTCAAGTCCAGTGCGGCGCGTTCCTCCTGGGCGGCGAGCCGTTCCTCCTCAAGTGCGGGCACCACCGCCTCGGGCAGCCAGCCGCCCGCCACGTCCGTCAGCGCCGTGCCGCGCCACATCGCGAGCCCGCGCCCCAGCAGCTCGTGCCCGAGCGCCGGTTCGCTGCGCTGCGCCCGGTGGACGAGGTGGCGGAACCGGTGCAGGTCGACGAGATCGCGGTCGACCCACAGGCAGTAGCCCTGCGCCGAGGTCGTCAGCTCGGCCTCCACGCCGGACAGCTGGGCCAGCGTGCGGCGCAGCCGCGAGACGCAGCCCTGTACCGCATTGCGGGCGGAGGCCGGCGGCTGCCGGTTCCACAGGGCGGTGACCAGGCGGTCCATGGAGACCACGCGGCCCGGCTCCAGCAGGAGCATGGCCAGCACGGTGCGCTGCTGCGCGGTGTGCGGACCGACCAGGCGCGCGCCCTGCCATACGCCGACGGCGCCGAGGAGTCGGAACTCCACCCCGTTCACGCGCATTCCCCCCGTCCCCGCCGTCCGGCCCGCGGCACCCGGCTCAGTGGCATATCAGCATGATCTCAGCCGGAGCCGCCGGCCTGTCCAGCGAGAGCGCGTTCCCCCGTCTCTCCGGCGGCTGTGCGGGCGACGTGCGTCCGCGTCCGCGGGGGTGGCGGCTTCCCCGAAGGGCCGCCTCCCCTGCGGTGGCGTGTCACGTGCCGCATCGCACGTGTCACACCGTGTCGCGGGTGTGCTCAGGCCACGTCGCGACCGCGTTCGCCCTCGCGCGGCTCCTCGCGGTCACGCGGCCAAGGACCCTGGTGGACGTCGCCGCCACGGTGCGGCTCGGCCTCCCTCCGGTGCCCGCGGCCCGCGTGGGCACGGCGGCCCTCCGCGGGGGCGAGCCCGCGTTCGCGCAGGTGCCGGCCTGCCATCCCGGCCGCGCTGCCCAGCATCACCAGACCGGCCGCCAGTGGCAGGGCGACGGCCCATTTGATGCCGCCGGCTCCGACGATCAGGCTGTCGTTCACCTGGTACTGGCGCACCAGCCACAGGACGGTGAAGCCCAGGGCGCAGATGCCCGCGAGGAGCATCAGCAGCCGCGAGCGCAGCAGGATGCCCGCCGCCGTCAGCGCGGCGGCCACCAGCATCGGCAGGAACATGCCCGTGAACAGGTTGGCGTTACCGGTGGTAACCCCATCCCCGGTGAACAGTGATGGCCACTTGATGTGCTGTCCGTCGCGGCCGCCGTACCAGTTGAAGAAAACACTGACGATGGCCGCCGCAGCGGCGATGGCGGCGAGCACGGACCCAAGTGCGTTACGCCACATTTCGAGCCTCCCTCGGTGTGGCTGTGATACTCCGGCTCGTCTTCCGACGCTACGTGCCCTTCGCCGGGCCCGCACCCCGAACGGCGGCGGCCCGCTTGCGGGCATTACTCTCCGCCCATGACCCCCGCCCCGCGCACGCTGCCCCTGCTCACCGCCGTGATCACCGTGGCAGCCCTCGAACTCCTGCGGCTCGCGGGCGCCTCGGGTTCCGCCTGGGCAGTGCTGCCGGTGACGGCCGCGGCGGCGTCGGCCGGTCCGCTCGTGTGGTGGCTCGGGCCGCGGCGCGCCCTGCCCGCGGCCGTCGCCGCGCTCGCCGCCGCGCGGCTGCTGGTGCAGATCCCCGCGGCGCGGGCCGAGCCCGTCGTCGCCGTGGCCGCGGGTCTCGCGCTCGCCGCGCTGCTGCTGACCGTGCGCCGCCTGGCCGCGGGTTCGGTGAACGGCCCGGGGCGCGCCGCGCGCGCGATCGCCCTCGCGGTCGGCGCCGATGTCGCGCTGCGGCTGCCGCTCGACCTGCTCGACCCGGTGTGGCGCGGCGGCGCCGCGGGGTGGCTGTGGGCGCTGCTCCTGTCCTGCCTGCTGGTGGCGGGCGCGCGGCGGCTGTGGGGGAACGCGGCCGGGTCCGCGCCCGGCGGCGGGGCCGAACTCGGCCTGCTCGGACCCGCGCTGGCGCTGTACGCGGTGCTGCTCGCCTCGCCCGCCTTCGTCGCGGCGCAGGGCGGCCTGTCCGTGCCCGCGGCGGGCTGCACGATCGCCTGCGGCACCGTGCTCGGCGTCTGGGCGCTGTCGCTGCCGCAGGTGTCGCCGCGGGCCGGGGGCATCGCCGGGTTCGCCGCGCCCGGCGTGCTGGCCGTCGCGGTCGCGGTCTTCGTGGCCCTGCCCGCTCCGCTGGCCGCGCCCGCCGCGCTGGCCGGTACGGCGGCGCTGCCCGCGGTGCTGCGCCGCCTGTTCGCGCTGCCGCGGCTGCTGACCGGCCGCGGCGCGCTCGCCGACCTCGCGCTCGCGGGCGGCGGGGCGGCGGTCGGCTACGGGCTGCTGGTGCTGCCGCTCCAACTCGGGCTCGTACCGGGCCTGTTCGCCGTGGCCGCCGCGGCCGGCCTCGGCTGGGCCGCGACCCGCACCGGGGCGGCCGGGGCCGTGCGGCGGCTCGGCCACGCCTTCCGGCCGGTGCTGGTGGCGGTGCTGCTGCTGGCCGCGCCGCCGCTGCTGACCGCGCTGCGCGACGGCCCGCAGCCCCTGCCGACGGACACCGCGGGCGGCCAGTACCGGCTGCTGACGTGGAACGTGCACTGGGCGGTGAACGCGGACGGCGAGCTGGTGCCCGACGCCGTCGCGGACGTGATCGCGGGCTCGGGCGCGCACGTCGCCGTGCTCCAGGAGGTGCCGCGGGGCCGGCCGGCCGCGGGCGGGCTCGACCTGGTGACCTTCCTGGAACGGCGGTTCGACGCCACGGCCGTCTGGGTGCCGGGCGCGGACCGGCAGTTCGGGAACCTCGTGCTGACCTCGCTGCCCGTCACGGACTCGGTCACCGAGAGCCTGCCGCGGGCCGGCGGCGACATGGACCGTTCCTACGCCGCCGTCACCGTCCGGCTGACGGACGGCGAAGAGGCCGCCGTCGTGGGCACGCACCTGGACGGCGGCGAGGAGCCGGGTCCGCGGCTGCGGCAGCTTGAGCCGCTGCTGGCCGCCGTCGGCGACGATCCCGGCGTCGTCCTGGCCGGTGACCTCAACGCCAGGCCGGGCTCGCGGGAGATGGCGGCCGTGGCGGCGGCGGGTCTGCGCAGCGCGCAGGACGAGATCGGCGACCCGGAACGGGACACCGCCACCACGCCCCCGCGCCGCGTGGACTGGATCCTCGGCGGCAGCGGGGTGGCGTTCGGCGACTTCGACGTGATCGCCTCCGACGCCTCCGACCATCTGCCGCTCGCGGTCACCGTCTACCTGGACTGAGGCCCTGTCCTGAGCCCGAACGGGCCGCCGCCGGCGCCCGGCACCGCGGGTGGCGTCTACGCTGCCGCCATGACCGCCGTTCCGCGCCCCGCCGGCGCCCTGCTGCTGCCCGGTGCCGGCTACACCCCCGCCCGCCCGCTGCTGCATTACGCCCGTGCCGTGCTGGAGCAGCACGGCTTCACCGTCCGGGAGCTGTGGTGGGAGACCCCCGGCACGTTCGTCCGGTTCTCCGACGCGGAGCGCACCGCCTGGGTGGAACGGCAGGTGGTGGCCGCTCTGGCGGCGGCGGACGACTGCCGGCTGATCGTGGGCAAGTCCCTCGGGACGCTCGCCGCCGGTATCGCGGCCGACCGGGCGCTGCCCGCGGTGTGGCTCACCCCGCTGCTGCGCACCGGAGCGGTGGCGGGCGCGCTGCGGCGCACGCCTGCGCGGACGTTGCTGGTGGGGGGTACGGCCGACCCGCTGTGGGATTCCGCGGTGGCGGGCGAACTGCCGCACGAGACGCTGGAGTTCCCCGGGGCTGACCACGGTCTCGAACTGCCGGGGGACGTGGTGGGCTCCGCCGCGCTGTTGCAGACCTACGTGCGGGCCTTCGACCGTTTCGCCGGCGGCCTCGCCCGGCCGCGCGCTTAGGAGGGCCTGAGTCCGGGCCCGGGCCTGGGCCCGGCCCGCCCGTTCCGCCCCGCGCTGTGCGCGGGGCGGAACGGACTGCCTTTACGGCTGTGCTGCCGGCCCCCACCGGCAGCCCTGGCCGACCAGGCCGGAACCGGGACCGGTCCGGACGACGCCCCCTCCACGCCGCCCGGTCCGTTCACCGGCACCGGGACTGTTCGGCGGCTCCCCCGTTACCGCCGAACAGGCCCGAGGGAGGCCAACCGCGCACCCCTGTGCGGTCGGTTGTTGATGAGCATGACAGAGGGCAATAAACGAGGGATAAACGTGTGCGGGGGCCGGCGACGGCGCCTCAGCGCCCGGCGTCCTGCGACGCGGCGGGCGCGCCCGGCGGCGTCCCGGTGGACCAGCTGTCCCCGGCCGCCTCCAGGGACGGCGCGGCCTGGGCGGGGGCGGCGGTGAGCGCGGCCACGGCCGCGGCGGCCACGACCACCGGGGCGGCAACGGCCGAAAGCCTTCTTCGTACGCGGTTCATGAGATCTCCTCACGGTCGGGAGTGGTCGAAAGAATGCACCACTTTGAAAGATTGCCCGCCGTCCGACAGCAAGAACCGGCTGTAGTGGTGACGCCCACTACAGCCGGCCCCGTCGGCGGACCGCCGGATCGTTAGGATGCGTCCTTGTTGTCGGTGTCCTTCTCGTCCGCCGGTGCGCTGGTGGCCCAGCTGTCGCCGAGCGGCCTGACGACGGCCCGGGCGTCCCGCGTGGCGGGCTCACTGGTGGCCCAGCTGTCCCCCTGCGGCCGGACGCCGCCCTTGTCCTTCTTCCTGGCGCCCTGGGCCGGGCTGCCGTTGGATTCCCCCGTTGGTTCGCCGGTCGCCCAGCTGTCGCCCTGGGGCTTGACGACGGCCTTGCCGTCTTCGTCGGCGGGTTCGCTGGTCGCCCAGCTGTCACCCAAGGGCTTGATTTCCGTCAAGGTCAACTCCCGTTGGTCGCAGTCAACCGGGGCCGGGCCGTCCGCCAACTCCCCCGCGGTGCGCGGACGGCCCGGCCCCGAACCGCCTCCCCGTGGCGGCGGTCGGTGCGCCGAAGCGTTTCAGGTTCCGATAAACGATTCGTGAATGCGGCACCGAAGGTGGTTCGCAGGCTCAGACGGCAGAGGAGCCCAGAAGGTTGCGGACCGCGGCGGCTTCCGGGCTGCCCTGCTCGTCGAAGATCTCCAGTGCCTGCTGGAGGCACGCCTCGCCGCGGCCCTCCTGACCGATGTCGAGGAGCGCGCGCCCGAGCAGCGTCAGCACGTTGGCCCTGCGCCACTCCCCGCCGACGCCGCGCAGCTGCGCGAGGCCCAGCTCGCACAGTCGCGCCGCCTCGGCGGGCGAGCCCATCGCGATGTGCGTTTCGGCCATGCGGAAGTGGGTCATGCCCTCCCAGAGGCGCTGCCGGTGCGAGGAGAACGTCTTCAGCGCCACGGTGAACTGGTGCAGCGCCGCCTCGTGCCTGCCGTCCTCCGACAGGGCCTGGCCGAGCGCGTACAGGCCGTTCGCCAGGCGCAGGTCCGACCCGAGCGACCTGAGGATGCCCAGGGTGCGGTGGGCCAGCTGCACGGCCTTCTCGGTGGCGCCGGCCTTCAGGCTGACGCGGACCAGATTCCCCAGAGCACTGGCCTCGCCCGGCTGGTTGCCGTACTCGCCGAACTCGTTGAAGGCCCGCGTCAGATACTCCTCGGCCTCCCCGTGCCGCCCCAGGTACAGCGCGATGATGCCCTGCTCGTTGGCCGCGTGCGACCGCGTCACCGGGTCGTCCGCCGCCGTGCCGAGCAGCATCGCCCGCCGCCCGTGCTCGTACGCCGAGTCGAAGCGCCCGGCGTGGCTGCCCGCCATGGCGAGCGCGATGCGGGCCCTGCCCTCGGTGCGGGCGTCGCCCGCGGCCCGCGCGGCCCGCAGCGTCGCCTCGGACGCGCGCTCGTACGGCAGCGAGAACGCGCCCGACTCCGACAGGTCCCTGGCCACCAGCAGCAGGTCGGCCGCCTTGCGCAGCCGCTCGCCCGACAAGGCGCCCTGGACGGCCGCGAGCAGGCAGTCGGCCTCGGTGAACAGCCAGTCGACGGCCGCGGCCGGGGTGCCGAAGGCGAGGCCCGGGTACTGCGTCGGCTCCAGGTGGGCCGTGGTGCGGTCGCCCGGGCGCTCCGACTCGTACACGTTTGCCGTGGTGGCCAGGTAGAAGTCGAGCAGCCGCGACGTGGCGGCCTCCCGTTCGGCGGGCGGCTGCTCGTCGCGCTCGGCGCACGCCCGGGCGAAGAGGCGGACCAGGTCGTGGAAGCGGTAACGGCCGGGCGCCGCCGACTCAACGAGCGAGGTGTCGACGAGGGATTCGAGCAGCGTCTCCGTCGCGCCGTGGCCGCGGTCGAGCAGCGCGGCGGCGGACAGCAGGGAGATGTCGGGCCCGTCGGCCAGGCCGAGCAGCCGGAACGCGCGCGCCTGCTCGCGGCTCAGCTGGCCGTACCCCAGCTCGAAGGTGGCCTTCACGGCCTGGTCGCCCGCCTGCAACTCGTCCAGGCGGCCGCGCTCGTCGCTCAGCTTGCGGGCCAGTGTGGAGACCGTCCAGGTGCGGCGCGCCGCGAGGCGGGAGGCGGCGATCCGGATGGCCAGCGGCAGGAAGCCGCAGGACGCCACCACGTCCATCGCCGCGTCCCGCTCCGCGTTGACCCGCTCGGGGCCGACGATCCGGGTGAAGAGGGTCAGCGCCTCCTCGGGGCTCATCACGTCCAGGTCGACCAGGTGGGCCCCGGCCAGGTCCACCATCCGCACCCGGCTGGTGATCAGCGTGGCGCAGTCCGCGGTGCCCGGCAGCAGGTGCCTGACCTGCGCCGCGTCCCTGGCGTTGTCCAGCAGGATCAGCAGCCTGCGGCCGTCCAGCAGCGAGCGGTACAGCGCGGCGCGCTCCGCCAGGCCCTCCGGCATCGACGCGTCGGTGACACCGAGCGCCCGCAGGAACGAGCCGAGGACCGTCGCGGGGTCGGCCGGGCTGGCGCCCGCCCCGTGCAGGTCCACGTACAGCTGGCCGTCGGGGAAGTGCTCGCGCGCCGCGTGCGCCACCTGCACGGCCAGCGTTGTCTTGCCGACCCCGCCGATGCCCGCGACCGCGGAGACCACCATGACCCGCCCACCGACCGTGGCCAGCTGGGCGCCCAGCTCGGCGACGAACGCCGCGCGGCCGGTGAAGTCGGGGACGGCGGCGGGCAGCTGGGCGGGGCGGATGACGGGGAGCGTCGCGGCGGCGGCGGTCCTGGCCGCCTGGCTCAGGGAGCTGTCCGCGTTGAGGATGCGCTGCTGCAGCTCCGCCAGCTCCGCGCGCGGCTCCACGCCCAGCTCGTCGATCAGCAGCTTCCGCGCGTCCGCGTACACCGCCAGGGCCTCGGCCTGCCGGCCGCTGCGGTACAGCGCCAGCATCAGCAGCTCGCGCAGCCGTTCGCGCAGCGGGTGGCTGGTCGTCAGGGCGGTCAGCTCGGAGACGGACTCGGCGTGCAGTCCGGCCTGGAGGCCGACGTCGAGGCGCTGCTCCTGGAGTATCAGGCGCTGCTCGGCCAGCTGGGTGCGGGCCACCTCCGCGTCGGGTCCCGGAACGCCGCCGAGCGCCTCGCCGTCCCACCGCGCAAGTGCCTTGCCGTACAGCTCGTGTGCCCGCATCGGGTCACCGGCCGCCGCGGCCTTCTCCGCGGAAGTCGTGAGCTTGACGACGGTGTCGGCGTCCAGCTCGTCGAACGGGCCGAGCCGCAGCGCATAGCCGCCCAGCTCGGTGACCAGGACGTCCGTGCGCGATCCGAACGCCTTCCGCAGCCGGGAGGCGTAGGTGCGCAGTGCCGCGAGCGCCTGCTGCGGTGGGTCCTCGCCCCACAGGGCGTTGACCAGCTCCTGGGCCGTGGCGGTCCGGCCACGGCGCAACAACAGGGCAGCGAGCAAAGCGCGTTGCTGAGGGGAGCCGGATGGCAACGGCCGGTCCCCCTGCCAGGCGCGAACCGGGCCCAGCACGGCGAAGTGCAAGGTAGGCGTGTGACCCCCCGTGGTCCCCTCACCAACGACCATGGTGTCCTCTGCTTCTTACCTCTTCAACGTATGGGGCGAACGTTGGAGTCTATCGGTCACCGGCGGCCCCGAGAAAGACCGGGTTCGTGATCGCCGCCATCGGTCCGGGAAGACCTGATTCGCCCTGCTCGGGTGCCGGATGCCGGACTTCGGCGCGTACGTGCGAGGCGTTGGCGGGGGTGGTGTCCCAGGTGACGGTGCCGCTGCCGCCGCCCGGCAGGGCCGCGGTGTGCCGCACGCCCTGGTCGGTGACGAGGCGTACGACGCCCTCGGGTACGCCCGAGACGTCCAGGCGGACCGTCACGCGCCGGTCCTGCGGGGCGCGGAGCCGTTCGCCGATGCCGGCGTGCCCGCCGCGTTCGTCCGTGACGGAGAAGGCCAGGCCGACGGCGGCGGACTCGGCCACCCAGGAACGCCCGGATCTGATGCCCGCGAGAATGGCGGGGCGTGACAGGTCGTCGGCCAGGACCACCGTCTGCGGCAGGCCGACGACGTCCGGCTCGCGGTGCGCGTCGCTGTTGCCCATCGCGGGCAGCCAGCCGTCGCCGTGGCGCAGCAGCGAGTCCCAGCCGGCGAGGGCCAGTTCGTCCTCGGCGTTCCAGGGGCCGTTCCACACCTCGACGGCGTCGGCACCGGTGAAGCCGAACTTCCAGGAGCAGCCGATGCAGGCGGCGTGCGCGTGCGCGGGCACCACGAGCCCCCCGGCGCGGTGGATGCGGCGCGTGTACTGGGCGTACGCGCCGTCGCGGGCGCGGTAGCGCCAGTCGATGAACGTGCCGGGGTCGGTGCCGAGCGCCAGGAAGTGGCCGTTGCGGGTGGTGACCTCCTCGCCGCACAGCACCAGCAGGTCGTCGCCCCACAGGCCCTGCCACGCGCCGTGGCCCGAGGTGGTGTTGTGCTCGGTGGTGACGATGAAGTCCAGGCCCGCGGCGCGTGCGGCGGCGGCCACGTCGGCCGGGGTGCGGCGGCCGTCCGAGTGCACGGTGTGCAGGTGGCAGTCGCCGCGGTACCAGGCGCGGCCCCGCCCGGCCGCGCGCTGCGGGGGGTGGACGGGCCGCGGGGTGCGGCCGGGACCGCCGCGGGTGAGGGTGACCGTGACCTCGTAGTCCAGGCCCTGCGGCGCGACGGTGTAGGGGCCGAGGGCGACGTGCCAGGTGCCGGCGTTCACCGGCCCGGCGAGGTAGCCGGGGGTGGCCTCCTCGGCGCTGATCGCGAACTCGGTGCGGGCGCCGCCCGACCAGCCGCGGAATCCGGCGCCCGGCAGGGCGGTGCCGCGTTCGTCGAAGATGCCGATGTCCAGGGCGTTGCCCTGCGTGCCGTCCGGCACCTCGGGCCGGTCGTAGGCGTAGGACACGGCGATCCGCCGCACCCCGCGCGGCACCTCGACCGGCAGGTAGACGAAGTCGGGGGCGCCCGGGTCGAGATGGCCGCGAACGGTGCGCGTCTCCTCCTCGCCCGGCGGTGCGGGGGCAGCCTGTGCGAAGTCCACCGGAGCCAGCGTAATCGCGGTCGTGCCGCCCGTCGCCGCCCCGAACCTGAGCACGTCGCGCCGTTTCATGAACCGGCCTCCGTTCCCTGTCGCCTGCCTGTCGCCGTCGGAAGTGGTCACCGTCACACGTACAGATGGAATACAGGAGAAGCGCGGGCGAGTGCCGGGCGGACAGCGGGCGACGCCGTGTTCCCGCGCGGGCCGCCCTCTTATGCTCGTGGGATGACGACGAGCGCTCAGGGACCGACAGCCAACGCGATGCGGCGCGCCCTGCGCCGGGCCAGGGACGGCGTGGCCCTGGACGTGCCGGAGGCGGCCGTGCTGCTCCAGGCGCGCGGCGAGGATCTGGCCGGTCTCGCCGGTGCCGCGGCCCGGGTCAGGGACGCGGGCCTGGAAGCCGCGGGGCGGCCCGGGGTGATCACGTTCTCCAAGAAGGTATTTATTCCGCTGACCAGGCTGTGCCGGGACCGCTGCCACTACTGCACGTTCGTGACCGTCCCCGGCAAGCTGCGGCGGGCCGGGCACGGCATGTTCCTCTCGCCGGACGAGGTGCTCGACATCGCGCGCCGCGGCGCCGAGCTGGGCTGCAAGGAGGCCCTGTTCACGCTCGGCGACAAGCCAGAGGACCGGTGGCCCGAGGCCCGCGAGTGGCTCGACGCGGCCGGGTACGACGACACGCTCGCCTACGTCCGCGCCATGGCCGTGCGGGTCCTGGAGGAAACCGGGCTGCTCCCCCACCTGAACCCCGGCGTCCTGTCCTGGACGGACTTCCAGCGCCTCAAGCCGGTCGCGCCCTCCATGGGCATGATGCTGGAGACGACGGCCACGCGGCTGTGGTCCGAGCCCGGCGGCCCCCACCACGGCTCGCCCGACAAGGAGCCCGCGGTGCGCCTGCGCGTCCTGCACGACGCCGGCCGCTCCAGCGTCCCGTTCACCACCGGCCTCCTCATCGGCATCGGCGAAACTTTCGAAGAACGCGCCGAGTCCGTCTTCGCGCTGCGGAAAGTCGCCCGGACCTACCGCGGCATCCAGGAAGTCATCGTGCAGAATTTCCGCGCCAAGCCCGATACGGCGATGCGCGGCATGCCGGACGCCGAGCTGGAGGAGCTGGCGGCGGCCATCGCGGTGACGCGCCTCCTGCTCGGGCCCGCCGCCCGCATCCAGGCCCCGCCGAACCTGGTGGACCAGGAGTACGCGCTGCTCATCCGCGCCGGCATCGACGACTGGGGCGGCGTCTCCCCGCTCACCCCCGACCACGTCAACCCCGAACGGCCCTGGCCGCAGATCGACGACCTCGCCGAACGCACCGCGGCCGCCGGCTTCACGCTGCGCGAACGGCTCACCATCTACCCGGAGTTCATCCGGCGCGGCGAGCCGTGGCTCGACCCGCGGCTGCTGCCGCACGTCACCGCGCTCGCCGACCGGGACACCGGGCTGGCCCGCGAGGACGCCCGCCCCCGCGGCCTGCCCTGGCAGGAGCCGGACGAGCCGCTGACCGCCGCCGGGCGCACCGACCTGCACCGTTCGATCGACACCGAGGGCCGCACCGGCGACCGGCGGGACGACTTCGACGAGGTGTACGGCGACTGGGACGAGCTGCGCGACCTCGCCGCGCCCGGCATGGCGGCCGAACGGATCGACGGCGACGTGCGCGCGGCCCTGTCCGTCGCCGCCGACGACCCGCGGCGGCTCACCGACGACCAGGCGCTGGCCCTGCTGCACGCCGAAGGACCGGCGCTGGACGCGCTGTGCCGGGTCGCCGACGACCTGAGACGTTCGGTCGTCGGCGACGAGGTCACCTACATCGTCACCCGCAACATCAACTTCACCAACGTCTGCTACACCGGCTGCCGGTTCTGCGCCTTCGCACAGCGCCGCACCGACGCCGACGCCTACACCCTCTCCCTCGACCAGGTCGCCGAACGGGCCGCCCAGGCGTGGGACGTGGGCGCCGTCGAGGTGTGCATGCAGGGCGGCATCCACCCGGACCTGCCGGGCACCGCGTACTTCGACATCGCGCGCGCCGTGAAGGACCGGGTCCCGGGCATCCACGTGCACGCCTTCTCGCCGATGGAGGTCGTCAACGGCGCCACCCGCACCGGCATGTCCGTCCGCGACTGGCTGACCGCGGCCCGGGAAGCAGGACTCGACACCATCCCCGGCACCGCAGCCGAAATCCTGGACGACGAGGTGCGGTGGGTGCTGACCAAGGGCAAACTGCCCGCGGCCACCTGGATCGACGTCGTCTCCACGGCGCACGAGCTCGGCCTGCGCTCCTCCTCCACGATGATGTACGGGCACGTCGACCAGCCGCGGCACTGGCTCGGGCACCTGCGGACGCTGGCGGCGATGCAGCGCGCCAACGAGGAGAAGGGCGTGCCGGGCTTCACCGAGTTCGTCACGCTGCCGTTCGTCCACACCAACGCGCCGGTCTACCTGGCCGGAATCGCCAGACCCGGCCCCACCGCCCGGGACAACCGGGCGGTGACCGCCATGGCCCGCATCCTGCTCCACCCGCACATCACCAACATCCAGACCAGCTGGGTCAAGCTGGGCGCCGAGGGCGCCGCGGAGATGCTGCGCTCCGGCGCCAACGACCTGGGCGGCACGCTGATGGAGGAGACGATCTCGCGCATGGCAGGCTCGGCGTACGGCTCCTACCGCTCGGTCGCGGGCCTGCGGGCCATCGCGGAGGCCGCGGGCCGCCCCTCGCGGCTGCGGACCACCACCTACGGTGCGGTGACGGCGGAGCGCGCGGAGCGCGCCCTCGCCGCCGACGGGCAGCTGCCGCGGCTGCTGCCGGTCGTCGGGGCGGGAGCCGAGGCGTGACCGCCCCGGCCGGCGGTGCGCTGTGGGGGCGCGCGGAACAGCAGGACTTCCGCAGCCGCGTCCGCGGCTGCCTGCTGGGCGGGGCGATCGGCGACGCGCTCGGGGCGGGCATCGAGTTCGACTCGCTCGCCGCGATACGCGAGCAGCACGGGCCCGCCGGGGTGACGGACTACGTGCCCGCGTACGGCAGGCGCGGGGCCGTCACGGACGACACCCAGATGACCCTGTTCACGGTGGACGGCCTGATCCGCGCGCACGTACGGCGCGACACCGGCGCCTGGCACCCGCCGACGGACGTGCACGCCGCCTACCGGCGCTGGTACCGCACCCAACGCGAGTGGGGCCCGGACGAGCGGCGCGCGGGCGACGGCTGGCTGGCGCGCCAGGAGTGGCTGTACGCGCAGCGCGCCCCCGGCCGCGCCTGCCTGACCGGCCTCGCCGACACGGCGATGGGCACCGTCGACCAGCCCAAGAACCCGGACTCCAAGGGCTGCGGAACGGTGATGCGCTCCGCGCCGTTCGGACTGCTCGTCGGCTGGGAGCCGCAACTCGTCTTCCAACTCGGCGTCGAATGCGCGGCCCAGACACACGGCCACCCCACCGGAGTCCTCGCGGCCGGCGCGTTCGCCGCGATCGTGCACGCTCTGGTGCGCGGCGACGGCCTGGACGCGGCGGTCCAGAAAGCGCTGGTCCAGCTGGCGTCCCGCCCGGGGCACGAGGAGACCACGGACGCACTGAAGAAGGCGCTCGGCACCGTCCGGCAGGGCATGCCGAGCCCGGAGCGGGTGGAGTCGCTGGGCGAGGGCTGGACGGCGGAGGAGGCCCTGGCCATCGGCGTGTACTGCGCCCTTGTCGCCGAGGACATGCGCCACGGCCTGCTGCTCGCGGTGAACCACGGGGGCGACTCCGACTCCACCGGCTCCCTCTGCGGCAACCTGCTGGGTGCCCTGCACGGCGAAACGGCCCTGCCCCCCGCCTGGCTGGCGGAGCTGGAAGGCCGCGCCACGATCGCCGAACTGGCCGACGACTTCGCCATGGAGATGACCCAGGGCCCGACCCTCCACGGCCCCGGCGACTCCGCCCGCATCTGGCTGGAACGCTATCCGCGGGCGTGAACCCGCCCCGCCGCGACTGGGCGGCTACATCAGCCGCAGTTGCGTGTCCGCGGCGCGCGGGCGCGGCACCGCGGCCGTGGCGCGGACGGTGTCCGCGCCGAGGGCGTCGAGGCGGTCGAGGAACGGGGAGCGGCGTGCGGCGCGCACCGTGCCGTGCCGCAGCCGTTCGGCGGCGTGGCTCAGGTACAGCCGCCGCTGCGCCCGCGTCATCCCGACGAACAGCAGCCGCCGTTCCTCCGCCTCGCCCTCCGGGTCCGGCTCCGCGCCCGGCCAGCGCAGCGGCAGCAGCCCGTCCTCACAGCCCACCACGAACACCACGGGGAACTCGAGCCCCTTCGCGGCGTGCAGCGTCAGCAGCGAGATGCGGTCGGCCCGCGGGTCCCAGGTGTCCACCTCGACGCCGAGCGCCAGTTCGTCCCGGAAGCGCTGTTCGTCGTCGCCGCAGCGGTCCGCGAGCGGCCGCAGCAGTTCGACCGCCTCGCGGACCACCGCGTCCTCGTCCTGCCGCAGCTCGGCCCAGGACCGCCCGGCCGTCAGCGCCGCGAGCACCTCGGGCACGCCGGGCCGGTCGGCGAGCCGGTCGTGCGAGCGCTTCTGAAACGGCAGCCCGGCCCGCGTCAGCGCCTCGATCACGGGCCGCGCCTGCCGGTCCGTCCGGTACAGCACCGCGAAATCGGAGAAACCGAGCCCTTCCGCGCCCTCCGTCTCCGCCCAGCCGCTGTCCCTGGCGTGGAACGTCGCGCCGCCGAGCAGTTCCTCCACCGTGCGGGCCACGAACGTCGCCTCGGCCTGCTCGCCGCCCGCCGGGCGCACTCCGACCGGCGCGCTGCCGTGGTCGCCCAGCGGGCGCAGCTCCCGGTCCGGCACCAGCGTCGTCGGCGCGATGACCCGCTGCGCCGCCGTCAGCACCGGGGCGCTGGAACGGTAGTTGCGGGTGAGCTGCACCGTGCGGGCGCCGGGGAAGTCCTCGCGGAAGCGCAGGAAGAAGCCGACGTCCGCGCCGCGGAACCGGTAGATCGCCTGGTCGGGATCGCCGATCGCGGTCAGGTTCCCCTCGGGGGTGGCGAGCTGGCGCAGCAGCCGGTACTGGCGTTCGTCCACGTCCTGGTACTCGTCCACCGAGATCCAGCGGTAGCGGTCCCGGTAGGCGGCGGCCAGCTCCGGGTCGGCCTCCAGGAGCGCGAGCGGCAGGTCGATGAGGTCGTCGAAGTCGACCAGGTCCTGGGTGTGTTCCGCCAGCTCCTCCGTGATGCCGAAGCCCGCGTGCAGCCCGGCTCGTTCGTGCTGCTCCCGCAGGATGGCCAGGCCGAGCGAGTGGAAGGTGGCGATCGTCAGCTCCGGCGCCTGCCGCGGCACCAGCGCGGTGAGGCGTTCGCGCATCTCCTCCGCCGCGCGGCGGGTGAACGTGATCGCCAGGCAGTGCCGCGGGGGCACGCCGTGCTCGGTGACCAGGCGCGCGATGCGGTGGGTCAGCGTGCGGGTCTTGCCCGTGCCCGGGCCGGCGACGATCAGGAGCGGGCCTTCCGTCACCGCCGCCGCGGCGGCCTGTTCCGGGTCGAGGCCGTGCGGCCCGGCCGCCGCCGCGCCCGCCGGCCCGCCGCGCCCCGGTGCGGAGCGCTGCGCCGGAACGGGCGCGGGCGTGGGCGTGGTTGCGGGCGTGGGAACGGTTGCGGGCGCCGGGGCACGCGCGGGCTTCGCGCTCCGCGCCTCGGGCGCGGCCCCGAGCTGTGCGTCGTCGAACAGTGACGGGGTGGCCCCGGCCGCCGCGCGGCGCAGCTCGCCCGGCTCGAACAGCCGGATCACGCCGTACTCGCCGTCGAACCCGGCCTCCCGGATGACCTCGCCGCGCCGCAGCCTGGCCACCGCCTCGCCCAGCGGCGCCGAGTGGGCGGCGATGTCGTCCACCGGAACCTCCTGGAGGATCGAAAGCTCAGGACCCAGGGCGGCCGTCAGCTTGTCGATCTCGCCGAGCACCCGCTTGCTCTTCGGCCCGACGCCCACGATCTCGCTCATCACCTCGGGCAGCGGGACCAGGCTGGTGAACCCGGCCGCGCCCGCCGGCCGCAACGGCGCCGCGCGGTCCGCCAGTTCCTCGACCCGGCTGAGCACCCCGACCGTCAGCGGCTTGCCGCACTCGGGGCAGATCCCGCCGTGTGCCCGCGTCTGCACCGGGTCCATCCGCACCCCGCACTTGCGGTGCCCGTCGGTGTGGTACTTGCCCTCCTCCGGGAAGAACTCGACCGAGCCCGCGTGCCCCTGCCCGGTCTCCATCGCGCGCCGGACGGCGAAGTACGACAGATCCGTGTCGAAGACGGTCGTCTCCCGGCCGAGCATCGGCGGCGAGTGCGCGTCGGAGTTGCTGACCAGGCGGTACCGGTCGAGCCCGGAGATCCGCCAGTTCATCTCGGGGTCGCTGGAAAGCCCGGTCTCCAGCGCGAAGATGTGCCCCGCGAGGTCGGCGTAGCAGTCCTCGATGGCGTCGAAGCCGGACTTCGAGCCGAGCACCGCGAACCACGGCGTCCACACGTGCGCGGGCACCAGGAACGCGTCCGGGCTGCACTCCAGGGCGATTTCCAGCAGGTCGCGCGAGTCGAGACCGAGGATCGGCCGCCCGTCCGACGCGATGTTCCCGATACGCGCCAGCCGCCGGTTGAACTCCTTGGCCGCCGCCAGGTCCGGCAGGTAGACGAGGTGGTGCACCTTGCGGGTGCGCTCGTCCCGCTTGTAGATAGTGGAGATCTCCACCGACAGCATGAACCGGACCGGCCGCGCCGCGAGCGCCGGGGGCAGCCGCCGGGCGATGTCCGCGTCCAGCTCGTCGCGCAGCCGGAACAGACCGGGCTCCGCCGGGACCAGAGTCTGCGTCAGATGCTCGAACCACGCGGGGTGGGTGAAGTCGCCCGTGCCCACCAGGGTGATGCCCTTGCGCCGTGCCCACCAGGTCAGATGCTCCAGATCGCAGTCCTTGCTACAAGCCCTGGAGTACTTCGAGTGGATATGCAGGTCAGCATGGAAGCGCATCTGCGGCATCATTCCACAGGTGAATGAGCAACCCTTGACCGGCGGAAACGCCAATGCCGGAGTGGTACGCGCGGGCGACACCGTGCGCCGTCCCGCCGGGCCGTGGACACCGGCCGTGCACGCCCTGCTCGACCATCTGCACCGGGTCGGCTATCCGGCCGCGCCCCGCCCGCTCGGCATCGACGAACAGGGGCGCGAAGTCCTGACGTTCGCGCCGGGCGCGACCGTCTGGCCCGAGCGGTTCGGCCTGCTCGACCCGGCGGCGCGGCTGGCCCGCGTGGCCCGCCTGATCCGTGAATTCCACGATGCCGTCGCCGGCTTCACCCCGCCGCCCGACGCCGCCTGGAACGTCCTGATCCCGCCGGACGGCGACGAGATCATCGCCCACCACGACCTCGCGCCGTGGAACCTGGTGGTCGAAGACGCCACCGACGCCTGGACGTTCATCGACTGGGACGTGGCGGGACCCGGCACCCGGCTGTGGGACCTCTCCTACGCCGTGCACGGTTTCGTGCCGCTGTCCGCCAACCCGGCCTTCCGCCGCGAGGACCGCCCGGCCGCGGCCAGACTGCGGCTGTTCGCCGACGCGTACGGCCTGGACGACGAGGCACAGCGCCGCGCCCTCGTTCCGCTGCTGTGGGAACGGTCACGCGGCATGTACGACTTCCTCGCCGCCGGGCACGCGTCCGGGAGCCAGCCGTGGGCGACGCTGTGGGCGGAGGGCCACGGCGACGCGTGGCACGGCGACGCCGCCTACGCCGAGGAACGTGCCGAGTTGTGGACGCGGGCCCTGCTCGACTGATCCCGCACTCATCCCAACTCATCCCACGCGCGCGCGGGCCCGGGCCTGGTCCGGGCGCGCGCCCGCGCCCGCGCTACCAGGCGACGGCGAACGCGCGCGCCGGGTTGCCCACCAGCGCCGCCTCGGCCACGCCGTCGCCGAGGCGCTCGGCCAGGCGCGGGCGCAGCGTGCCCAGGAGGTACGGCATGCCGGGGCCCGCGCCGCCCGTGGCGCGGGCCCCGGCGGTGGTCGTGTCGGTGCCGAGCAGCACCTGCCCGGCGTGGCCCGCCCCGACGAGCGCCGTGAGCACGTCGAGCAGCCGGGCCTCCGCCGCCCGGGGCCCGGGCACGTCGAACGCGAGGAACGCGCCGGTGTCCGCCGCCTGCCGGGGCACCCGCGGATCGGGCGAACGGCCGAGGTGGCCGAGGATCACCCGCACCGGCGGAACGTTCAGCGTGCCGCACAGCAGGTCGACGGCGTCGAGCGCCGCCGTGCCGCCCTCCAGGTGCACCGCGACGGGCGCCCCGGTCGCGTGGTGCGCCTCGGCCGCCGCGGACATGACGTGCCGGGCGTGGGCGTCCAGGCCGTGGAGTGCGCCCGCCACCTTGATCAGCCCGGCCCGGGCGGGGCCCGCCGGGCCGTCCGGGTCGTCGTCGTTGTGCAGACCGCGCGTCAACTCGGCCACGAACAGCTCCGCGAGCCGGCCGCCGACCCGTTCCAGCAGCGCGGGCGCGTAGTGCCGCGCCTGGTGCAGCCCGGTGGCCGCGACGATGTGGACGCCCGCGGCGCGGGAGACCTCCGCCAGCCGCCCGGCCCGCCGGCCCATGCCGAAGGGCGTCCACTGCACCACGGCCCGGCCGCCCAGCTCCGCGAAGGCCCGAGCCTCGGCGACGGCCGCGGCCGGGTCGTCCAACTCCCGCCCGGCCGGCCGCGGCCCGGAGATCAACCCGGAGAGGAAGAGGTGGTCGTGCGCGTCGCACGCGCCGAGGTCACCCGGCGGCACGTCGCCGAGCACGGTCCTGATCGCGGCCTGACTCATGGAAACCGAGCGTACGCGGCAGGCCGCGGCGTTCGCCGGGGTCCGTTGAATCCCCGCCCCTGGGCTCCTGCGCCCGGTTTCTGCTGGCACCATGGCACGTGTCTGACATTTCCCTGTCAGGCGCGTGACCCACCGCTCAGCCCACTTCCCCAGGGGGACGTCATGTCCGACCAGAACCCTTACCAGCCGCCGCCCTCGGACCCCTACCAGAAGCCGCCCGGGCAGCAGCCTTCCGGATACGACCCGACGTCGTACCCGCCGCCCGCCGCGGGCTACCCGCCGTACGGCGGGCCGCCCGGCGGCTACGCGCCCGACCCCAACGCGCCCTACGGCTACGACCGTATGGGGCGCCCCTTCTCCCACAAGTCCAAGATCGTCGCCGGGGTGCTACAGATCCTGCTCGGCGGCGTGGGCGCGGGCCGCTGGTACACCGGCCATACCGGCATGGCCGTCGCGCAGCTGCTGACCTGCGGCGGGCTCGGGATATGGGCGCTCATCGACGGCATCATCTTCCTGGTGAGCGAGGACCGCACCGACTCGCGCGGTCTGGTGCTCAAGGGCTGACCGTGCCCGCGCCTGTGCTGTCCCGGCGGCTGACGTCCCACCCCGCGGCCCCGCCGCTCGCCGCGCTCGGGGCGGGCCTGGCGGGTGCCGCCTACCTGTGGCACACCAACCCGCACGAGGGCGGTTCATTCCTGCCGCGCTGCCCCCTGAACTGGGCAACCGGCCTGGAGTGCCCCGCCTGTGGCGGGACGCGCATGGCCTACGACCTCCTGCACGCGGACATTGCGGCCGCGTTCCAGGACAACGCGGTCCTGCTCGTCCTCGGGGTTCCGCTCGGCGCGTGGCTCGGCGGGCGCTGGCTCGTCGAAGGGCTGCGCGGCCGGCGCTACCGCCCCCGTTTCACCCGGTGGCAGGGCACCGTCGTGCTGGGCGGCGCCGTGCTGTGGGCCGTGCTTCGCAACCTGCCGTTCTGAACGCGGCCCGCTGCTTCACGAGGTGATGAACGACATGACCCCGGCCCGCGAGTCCGTGGTGCGCATCGAATACTGCACGCAGTGCCGCTGGCTGCCGCGGGCGGCGTGGCTGGCGCAGGAACTGCTCGGTACGTTCGAGGCGGAGCTGAGCGAGGTGGCCCTGGTGCCCGGCACCGGCGGCGTGTTCCGCGTCAGCGTCGGCGACGCGGTGGTGTGGGACCGGCGGGAGCAGGGCTTTCCCGAGCCCACCGCCGTCAAGCGCCTGGTCAGGGACCGGGTCGCCCCCGGCCGCGCCCTCGGGCACGCGGACCGCTGACCGTCCGGTCGGCCTGTGGCCCGGGTCAGGACGGGGTCACGAGGCGCGCCTCGTAGGCGAAAATCGCGGCCTGCGTGCGGTCGCGCAGGCCCAGCTTCACCAGCACCCTGCTGACGTGCGTCTTGATGGTGGACTCGGCGACCAGCAGCCGGCCGGCGATCTCGGCGTTCGACAGGCCGTGCGCGATCAGCGTCAGCACCTCCGTCTCGCGTTCGGTCAACTCGCCGACCCGCACCCCCGCCGGCGGGGAGGGCGGCCCGCCGCGCCGTGCGAACTCCAGGATCAGCCGCCTGGTCACGGTCGGCGCGAGCAGCGCCTCGCCCGCCGCCACCACCCGCACTCCGTCGGCGAGCTGGCGGGCCGAGGCGTCCTTCAGCAGGAAGCCGGACGCCCCGGCGCGCAGCGCCTGGTACACGTACTCGTCCAGGTCGAACGTCGTCAGCACCAGCACCCGCGGCGGATCGTCCGCGGCGACGATCCTGCGGGTCGCCTCGATACCGTTCAGCTCCGGCATGCGGATGTCCATGAGCACCACGTCCGGGCGCAGCGCGGCGCTGCGTTCGACGGCCTGGAGGCCGTCCACCGCCTCGCCGGCCACCTCGATGTCCGGCTGGGCGTTCAGCAGCACGGTGAAGCCCTCGCGGACCATGACCTGATCGTCGACGAGCAGCACCCGGATCGTCATGCGGAGTCCTCCGCGTTCTCCGTGTTCTCCGCGTCTTTCGCGCCCTCCGTGTCCTTCGCGGGCAGGGGCAGCGGGAGGAAGACGGACGTCTCGAACCCGCCGTCCGCCGCGGGTTCCGCCGTCATCTCGCCGCCCAGCATCGCCACCCGCTCCCGCATGCCGGTGATGCCCTGCCCCGCGCCCGGCGAGGGCGGCACCGGCGCCTGCGGCGGGCCGTTGACCACGCGCAGGCCGAGACCGCCGAGCACGTAGGACACTTCGACGCGGGCCGACGCGCCGGGGGCGTGCCGCAGGGTGTTGCTCAGCGCCTCCTGGATGATGCGGAACGCCGACAGCTCGACGCCCTGCGGCAGTTCGCGGACGGCGCCGGTGACGGCCTTCTCCACGGTCAGACCTGCCTCGCGCACGTTGTCCAGCAGCCCGTCGAGGTCGGCGAGCGTCGGCTGCGGCGCGTCCGGGGCCTCGTAGTCCTCGGCGCGGACCACCCCGAGGACCCGCCGCAGCTCGGCCAGCGCGGCCACCGCGTTCTCCCTGATCGTCGCGAACGCCTGCGTCAGCTCGGGCGGCGGGCTGTCCACCCGGTAGGGGGCGGCCTCCGCCTGGATCGCGACGACCGACATGTGGTGCGCCACCACGTCGTGCAACTCGCGGGCGATGGTGGTGCGTTCCTCCAGTTGCGTACGCCGGGACCGCTCCTGCCGCGTGACCGCGACCTGCTTCACGACCTCGCGGCGCGATTCGGACCAGCCGCGCACTAACAGCACGGTGAGCAGCGTGAGGAACGAAACGACCGCCATGCCCAAGGTGTTGTCGCCGTGCCAGTACGAACCGCCGTACGCCGCGACCACGGCGCTGACCAGCACGGTGATCGCCCACATCTCCGCGACCACGCGCGCCCTGGCCCGCACCGCGACCAGGGCCATCACCAGCGTGTGCGCCACCAGCTGGCCGGTGAGCCACGGCCAGTGGGCCGACACGTTCCCAAGGGCGAGGGCCACGAAGCCCGCGAGGGAGAGCCACCACGCGCCGACGGGCCGGAACAGTGCGGCGATCAGCGGAATGCCGAAACACAGCACGGTCAGCCGCATCGGGTCCGTCTCCCAGTAGCTGAACTGTGAGACGGACATGAGCATCGTCACCACCGCGGTGAGCGCGACGGCCGCATGCGGCACCCAGCGCGCCGAGGCGCGGAAACGTTCGGGCAGGCGGCTCAGCGGCGGACCGGTGACCGGCAGGGGCGGGATCGGCCGGAACGCGAACGCGTCGGTGACCAGGTCCGCGCGCAGCGCGTGGAGCCCGCTGCGGGCGATGCGGAGTTCGGTTCTGAGGCTGTGGTGCTGGGCGGTCTGAGGCACAGCGACACGGTAGGCGGCGGAACGGGCCGCGGTCGTCCCCAGCGCTGCGGATACCGCGGGGTCCTCCTCAGGTACTACGGCCCTCATCCGCTACGCGGAAGGCGGTTCCTGGCCGCCGCCGCGGCGCCACAGGTCCTCGTAGCGCCGGACGACCGGCGGGTGGCCGGGCAGCGGCTCCGGATGGCCGGCGCGCAGCCCGTCGAGCGCGATCGCCAGGATGCGGTGCGCCGCGTTCTCCTCCTCGGCCGGGCTCGGAGCCGTGGCCCGCGTGCTGAACTTCCCGATCAGCAGCGACACGTCCAGCGCGGTGACGTCCCGGCGCAGCACGCCCGCGGCGTGCGCGCGGGCCACGACCGCCTCGGCCAGCTCCTGGGCGGCACGGGCGGCGCGCCACATGTCCTCGGTCGAGGCGATGGTGCCGGCGAGCGGCGCGAGCGCGCCGAAGCCGAAACCGGCGCAGCGGCGCACGTAACCGGCCAGGCCCTCCCACGGGTCCGGTGCGCGCAGGGCGGCGCGGGCGGCGTCCGCGAGCCGTTCCATGGAGTCGACGCACAGCCGCTGGAGCAGCTCCTCCTTGGTGCGGTAGCGGCGGTAGAGGCTGCCCATGCCGACGCCCGCCCGTTCGGCGACGGCGGAGACGGGCGCGTCGAAGCCCTGGGTGAGGAACACCTCGCGGGCGGCCTCGATGACGGCCCGGTCGTTGCGGGCGGCCGTGGCCTGCGGTCCCGGCTTGCGGCGGGCGGGGGCGTCGGGCATGCCCCGAGGATACGCCTTGCGGAGCGCGGCGCTCCGGGTTACGTTGAGGCCGTGCCATTCGGAGCGGTTCGCTCCGGGTGGTGGCGGCGACGGTTGCGGTGACGGTTGCGGTGGCGGTGCGCGGCCGCGTCCGGAGGGGAGAGACATGCAGGCAGTGATGCTCAGGGAGTTCGGCCCGCCCGACGTGCTGAGGGCCGAGGAAGTCCCTGATCCCGAGCCGGGCCCCGGGCAGGTGCTCGTGCGTGCCGACGTGGTCGGCGTCACCTTCGTCGAGACCCAGACCCGCGCGGGCCGCGGCCCCGTCGCCGCCCACCGCCCCACCCTGCCGGTCATCCCCGGCAACGGCGTCGGCGGCACCGTCACCGCGCTCGGCGCGGGCGCCGACCCGGCGCTGCTCGGGCGCCGCGTCGTCACCACGACCGGCGGCAGCGGCGGCTACGCCGAACTCGTCGCCGTCGACGCCGCCGAGCCGATCCTCGTTCCCGAGGGCCTCGGCACGGCCGAGGCCACCGCGCTGCTCGCCGACGGCCGCACCGCCCTCCTGCTGACCCGCATCGCCGCGCCCGCCACGGGGGAGTGGGTGCTCGTCGAAGCCGCGGGCGGCGGCGTCGGCAGCCTGCTGGTCCAACTCGCCGCGGCGGCGGGCGCGCACGTCATCGCCGCCGCCGGCGGCGAGGCGAAGCTGCGGCTCGCCACCCGCCTCGGCGCCCGCGCCGCCGTCGACTACACCCGGCAGGACTGGCAGGACCGGGTGCGCGACGCCACCGGCGGCGCCGGCCCCGACGTCGTCTTCGACGGCGTCGGCGGCGCCATCGGCACGGCGGCGGCGGGCCTGCTGCGGCCCGGCGGGCGGCTGAGCACGTACGGGCTCGCCGCCGGCGCGGCCTCCGCCGTCGACGAGGCCGAGGCCGCGCGCCGCGGACTGACGCTCCTCGGCTTCGGGCCGCCGCCCGCCCCGGCCGACCTGCGCGCGCTCGCGCGCGACGCGCTGGCCGAGGCCGCCGCGGGCCGGCTGCGGCCGACGATCGGGCAGACGTTCCCACTGGCCGCCGCGGCCGAGGCCCACGCGGCCATCGAGGCCCGAACGACGCTCGGCAAGACCCTGCTGGTCCCGGCCGCCGCGGTCGCGGAGTCGTGACCGGACGCGGCGAGCTGCCCGCGCCGTTCCTCCCCTCCTCCTTGACCCGCCCCCGCGCGTGGGGTCCACTGTGGGCGGCCCGCATGATCACGGACGCGCAAAGGAGAGACGCGTGGGTGACGACCGCGACGACCGGGACGACCGGGACGACCGGGCGGTGTACGAGGTGCTCGACGAGCGGTTCCGCACCGGGCGCTGCACGCTGGGCGATCAGCGGCTCGAAACGCTGCACACCGGATCGCGGTGGGCCGAGGGGCCGCTTTACGTCCCCGCCGCCCGCTTCCTGCTGTGGAGCGACATCCCCAACGACCGGCTGCTGCGCTGGGACGAGACGACCGGCACCGTCGGCGTGTTCCGCAGCCCCGCCGGATTCCCGAACGGCAACACGCTGGACGGCCAGGGCCGCCTCGTCACGTGCGAACAGGGCAACCGGCGCGTCACCCGCACCGAGCACGACGGCTCCGTCACCGTCGTGGCCGACCGTTACCGCGGCAAGCGCCTCAACAGCCCCAACGACGCGGCCGTCGCGTCCGACGGCTCGATCTGGTTCTCCGACCCGGACTTCGGGATCGTGAGCGACTACGAGGGGCACCGCGCCGACAGCGAGATCGGCGCCTGCAACGTCTACCGCGCCGACCCGGACAGCGGCGAGGTCACGCAGGTCGCCGACGGCTTCCGCGGCCCCAACGGCGTGATCTTCTCCGACGACGAGCGCCGCCTGTTCGTCTCCGACAGCCGAGCCGGGCAGATCCGCGTCTTCGACGTGCGGGAGAACGGCACGCTGTCCGACGGCGAGGTGTTCGCCGAGTGCCCCGCGGGCTTCGACAACATCCGCCTGGACGACGCCGGCCGGCTGTGGGCCGCCGCCCTGGCGGACGGCGTCCACTGCTACGACGCGGACGGAACCCTGATCGGACGCCTCCGGGTGCCGGAGACGGTGGCGAACATCCGCTTCGGCGGCGCGCGCCGCAACCGCCTGTTCATCGCCGCGAGCACCACCCTCTACTCGCTGGTGATGAGCGTCACCGGCCCGCCGTCGCAAAGGCGTTGAGACCCGTCAGCTCCGCGGAAAGATCCCACAGCCGTGCCGCCTGCTCCGGGTCGCAGGCGTGTGCGGCGACGCCGGGGACCAGGCCGCCGCCGACCGGGGCGGGCCCGGCCGGCGGCGCGATGTCGCAGTCCTCGCAGTAGACCCCGCCGCGGTCGGCCAGGCGCGGGGAGGTGGCCGCCCACACCTGGGTCGCGGCGCCCTGCTCCGGCGTCTTGAACGTGGGGTTCGTCACGTTCCCCTGCTCGTCGATCCACCCGGCGTCCACCATCTCGGCCTGCGCCAGGTGCCGCTGGAGAGGCGTGAGAATCCCGCCCGGGTGCAGGGAGAACGCCCGCACGCCGTGCGGCCGTCCCAGCGTGTCGAGGTGCAGCGCGAACAGCGCGTTCGCGGTCTTCGCCTGCCCGTAGGCCAGCCACTTGTCGTAGCCGCGCGTGAACTGCACGTCGTCCCACCGCATTCCGGAGTCCTGATGGCCGGCGGAGGACACGGCGACGACGCGGGCGCCGCCGCGTGCGCCGCCGCGTGCGAGCGCCGGCCAGAGCAGGTTGGTGAGCGCGTGGTGGCCGAGGTGGTTGACCGCGAACTGCGCCTCCCAGCCGGGACCCACCCGGGTCTCGGGGCAGGCCATGATGCCCGCGTTGTTGATGAGGAGATCCACACCGCGGCCCGAGTCGAGAACGGCCCGCGCGAACGCGCGGACATCCGCCAGGTCCGCCAGGTCCAGGCGCGCCACCTCCGCGCCGTCGATGCCGGTGACCGCCTCCCGCGCCGCGTCGGCACGCCGGGCCGGAACGATCACCCTCGCACCGGCCCGCGCCAGGGAACGGACCGTCTCAAGACCGAGGCCGGAATAGCCGCCGGTGACGATGGCGAGCTTGCCGGACAGGTCGATGCCGTCGAGGACGTCGTTCGCCGTACTCTGCGCGTCGAAGCCGGAGTTGATGGGCCGCTGGGGGGTGCTCGTGGATGCCATGCCGCGACGCTACGAGTTGGAGCACTCTCGATGTCAATCATCCGCTGTCAGCCGCTGCCGGCCCGTGCCCGCTCCCGCCGGTCCCGGCCGCCCCGCCGGACCGCTGCGAGCCGGACCGTCGGCCGCGGGCGGACCAGAGGGGCGGTCAGCAGGCGGACGGGCGGGGAGGCGAGGACGGCGGCCAGCGCGGCGGAGAGCAGCAGGAGCAGCAGTTGCTCGGCGCCCGAGCCGACCCAGTCGACGGCGAACGCCGCCTCGACGGGCCTGATGACCAGGGGATGCAGCAGGTACATGAACATCCCGCCCGTGCCGAGCGCGGTGACGAACGGGATGCGGCGGCGCGGCGCGAGCCTGAGCATGCTCAGCGCGACGGCGGCCCCGCACGCCAGGATCGCGCCGCGGTCCGTCCAGGCCCAGGGCGACTCCCCCAACCCGCCCTCGCCGTAGGGGCCCCGCAACTTCAGCGCCTCCAGGTCGATCCGGTCCCTGAGCCACCAGGAGACCGCGAACGCCGCCCCGAGCACCGCCGCCGCGGCCCGGCGGCTCCACCGGGCGGACAGCACCCCGGCGAGCGCCCCCTGCCGCAGCTTCCAGCCGAGGAGGAAGAACGGCAGGAACCCGAGTGTCCTGGCCGCGGAGAACTGGAGCCCGAGCGCCGGGAGGTAGCCGCTGACCAGGGCGGCGACCACGGAGGTGGCCAGTGGGTGGGGGAGCCGCGCGAGAAGGGGCAGCGCGGCCCGCCACGTGAGGAGGGACAGCAGGAACCACAGGGACCAGGCGGGCCCCCTTGTCTCGTTCGGCCACTCGCGGTGCGACATCATCCACACCTCGGCGGACTGGAGGCCGACGATCGCCAGGTAGGGCAGCGCGATCGACTCCGCCAGGTGACGGGCGCGGCGCAGCGTCAGCGGCTCCGCGCTGCTGAAATAGCCGGCGAGGAGCGCGAACATCGGCACGCGCATCGCCCACGTCGCGATGTGCAGCCAGCGCAGCCCGTCCCGGTCGGTGATGGTGTCCGCCGCGTGCATGAAGACGACCAGAGTCCCGGCGAGCCGACGGAGGTTGTCCCAGCGCGGGTCCCGGCTCCGTTCCCGCCGTGACGTGCTGGTCCGCTCCGCGGCAGGTCGCATGGTGCCCGTCCCCCTTGCCGCGCCTACTCGATAAGTACGCGGTATGTCATCGCGACGGCGCGGCCCCGCCCGCGCAGGCCCGCCCCGGGGCCCGTGGCCCGGACCCGCACGCAACGTATGTGCGCGGCCCGCCCCGGGGCGTCCCCCGCGGCGCCGAACTCACCGCCTCCCCCGCACGGCGGACGCGCCCCGCCCGCAAGTACGTCGTCGTGGTGCCGCCCCGCCGGCCCGGGGCCCCTTCGGCGCCTGTCATCCGCCGGACCTGCCCGTCCGCCGCCTCCCCACGGCACCCGGGGTCCGCTTCGGGACGGATACCGCATCCACCCCTGGAGCGACGGCAAGTCCGCGATCTTGCCTCTAGGGTCGGCCTGCACCTCCTGTTCCACCTGCTGCTGAGAGAAGACCCCCATGCGGCGACTCGTCGTGCTACTCATCGCCCTGGTCACGCTGTTGCCGCCCGCCGCGACGGCCGGCGACGCCGAACGGGCGCCCCAACTGCCGGACACCCCCGTGGCCCGGCAGCTCTCGTGGCTGCTCGCCGCCTCGCACCGGCTGCCCCTGGCAGAGTCCGAGATGCGCACACACCTGTCCGGTCCGCTCCTCGAATCGCTCGGACCCGACGGCCTCAACGACATGCTCGCCGAGGCCGGCGGCACGAACGGCCTGAGCCTCGACTCCTACCGCGCGCAGCGCGAACCCCGCGCCGGCTCAGAGGCGTACGCCCTCCTCACCGGCGGCACGGGCATACACCACGCCGTCGTGGTGACCGACGCCGACGGAGCCATCGCCTCGCTCTTCCTCACCCCCCTTCCGCACTCGTGGGCGGAGCTGACGGAACGGGCCGCGGCCGTCGCCCCGGATGTCTCCTTCCTCGCCGCCGAAATCGATGAGCCGGAAGAACCCGGGGAGCCGGGGGAGTGCCGGCCGGTGCACACCCTTGCCCCCGACACCCCGCGGCCGATCGCCTCCGCGTTCAAGCTGTACGTGCTCGGTGCCCTCGCCGAGGCGGTGCACTCCGGACGGGCCGAGTGGGACGAGCCGCTGGCGGTGCGCGAGGAGTGGAAGGCGGGGGGCGGCGGCCCTGTTGCGGAGCTGCCCGCGGGCACCCGGCTCACTCTGCGCGAGTACGCGGACCGCATGATCTTCTACAGCGACAACTCGGCGACGGACCACCTGATGCACCGCCTCGGCCGCGGAGCCGTCGAGGCGCAGCAGGCCCGCTTCGGCATGGCCGATCCCGCCGCCAACCTTCCCTTCCTCCTCACTCGCGAAATGTCACAGCTGAAGACGGCCGACTACCCGGTGCACGCCGACGCGTTCGCCGCCCTGGACGAGGACGCGCGCCGCGCCTACCTCGACCACGTGGTGGCCGGACTGCCGGTACCGGACACCATCTGGAGCGAGCCGCGCTCCATCGCCACAATCGAGTGGTACGCCTCGGCGGCCGACCTGTGCCGGGCGTTCGCCGGTCTGCACGCACAGGCGGCACAGCCGGGCCAGGAACCTGTGGACACCTCTCTTTCTCTCATGGGCACCCGCATCCTCGGTCTCGACACGGAGGCCTGGCCGACCGGCTGGTTCAAAGGCGGCTCAGAACCGGGCGTCGTCACCCGCAGTTTCATGGCCGCCTCCGCCACGGGTGAGACCCACGTCGTGTCCGTCCTGGCGAGCGACCCGGAGAACAACGTGAGCGATGCGGCCACGGTCTCCGAACTGCTCGCCCTGTCGGCCGGTGCCTTCCGGCTGATGCAGTAGCACCCCCGCGCCGTCCGCGCCGTCCGCGCCGTCCGCGCCGTCCGCGCCGTCCGCACCGTCCGGAACGGCTGGGGTCGGTGAGGCCGCTGAGGCCGCTGAGGCCGTGTCAGTGGCCGCCGTGCCCCGGCCGCTGGCGCCCGAATGTCATCACCCCGGGCGGCACCACCACGAAGGGCCGCATCATGCCTGTGCCTTCGTGCTCCAGCAGGTGGCAGTGGTACATGAACCGGCCGTGCGCCCCGGAGAACGCACCCATGACCGAGACCAGCTCTCCCGGCCGCACCCGGAAGACATCCTTCCAGCCCAGCTCGTTCGCCTCCAGCGGGATGGCGGCGCCCGGCGCGCTGTTGAACGTGACGGGCTCCCCGGCCCGGGTGCCACCGAGCGCCAGGTCGAAGCCGGTGACGATGTACGGCTCGCGACGCAGCACCTGAAAGGCCGACAGGTGTATGTGCATCGGGTGGACCGGGCCGCCGAGGTGGAGGAAGCTCCACCGCTCGTACTCCCCGTGCGCCACCTTGAAGGTCAGCGCGTCGTCGAACCTCCGGGCCAACCGGCGGTACGTCGTGCTCCTGCCCTCCGCGTCCGTCAGCTGGATCAGGCCGTCCGACGGCGCCCCCGCCGCGCCCTCGGCGACCGCTGCCATCTCCCATATCTCCGGGTGCCCTCCGCCCCCGGCCGTGCCAGGCGGGGTGAGCACGATCAGCCGGTGCGCGCGCACGTGCGTGGTGTCGTGCGGCAGCCGGCGGAAGGAGGACGATGTGACGCCGGGCAGCACAAACCCGTCGTGCACCGGCGCACGGCCCACCCGGAACTCCATGACCTGCGGAAACGGCACGTCACCCGCCGGGTCGTCCTCGCCCGGCAGCACATTGCGCCCGACGTTGGCCAGCCGCACCCGCTGCCCGCGCAGGGCCCGGAAGTCGATCAGCAGATCCATGCGCTCCGCCGGTGCGATGGTCAACCGCGGCAGCGTGTCGTCGAAGTCGACGGCAACCGGCTGCGGCATCAGACCGCCGTCGGAACCGATCTGCTTGATGGCCCCGTGCACCGGCGCCCCCTCCTCGTCGATCAGGACCAGATCGAAGATGCGGGCGTTTGCCGCGTTCAGCAGGCGGAAGCGGTACCAGCGGGGCTCGACGTCGAAGTACGGCCACAGCACGCCGTTGACCAGGGTGTACGGACCGGTGAACGGCAGCGTGACCGCCTTGTCCGTCTCCCCCTCCGCCCCTGCCCCGGCCTCGGTCCCGGCCTTGGTCCCGGTCTCCGCCCCGGTCCCGGCCCGCGCCTCCGGAAGCCGCGGCACCTTGTACAGCAGCTCCCCCGTGGGGCGGCCCTGGCCGTCCACCTCGAAATTGCGGTCCATCAGCATCAGCGGGACCTCGTACTTCCCGCGCGGCAGATGTAGTGCATCCTCCTCGGCGTCACGTACGAGATACATCCCGGCGAGGCCCGCATACACGTTCCACCGGGAGAGGTGCAGGGCGTGGTCGTGGTACCAGAGCGCGGCGGCGCGCTGATCGTTCGGATACTCCGACAGCTGGGCGTCGCCGACCGGCACCCCGTTCTCCGGCCAGCCGTCATTGCCGCCGCCGGTGGCCGCGCCGTGCAGGTGCGTCACCGACCAGGCGGGCAGGTCGGCGACCTCCTTCTCCTCCGCGAAGCCCGGCCCGCGGCCGGCCCGCGCGCTGGACGGCACGTCCGCCACGAACCGCGGCGCGTCCCCGGAAACAGCTGGATAGGCGCTGTCGATCCGATTCCGCCAGCTGACGCGGATGCGCTGGCCGCGCCGCACATCGAACGTCGGACCCGGGAAGTGCCCGTCGTAGGCCCACACGTGCGTCGGCGCCATCTGCGAGTGCAGGCGTACCCATGTCGCCCGCAACTGCACCTCGATGTCCTCCCGCAGCCCCGCGCCGCGCCCAGGACGGAGCGTCGGCGGGATGCGCAGCGGGTCGAGATAGGGCGTCAGCCCGCCGACCGGCTCCGCCTCGGGCCTGGCGTCCCGCAGAACGGCGGGCTCCGGCAGCTCCTCGGCGTCCCGCGGGCCGACGGCCCCCGAGTCGTCGACGGCGTGCATGTAAATGACATCCGGCATGGTCAACCCCCGTGGCATGCCCTGTGCCGCCGACCACCTTCGGCGGCATCCTCTACCCCGCATGACCACTCTTGGCGGTCGTTCGGTTGCCCAGCGAGACCATCAGCGGGCGCGTTCACCTCTTTTTCCAGCCATATCGAGATCTGCCTGCTCCGGCGTTCCGCGGCTGCCCATTCCGTCCTGTCCGGGCGCCGCGGACGGCCGTTCGCGAACTTTTCGCGGCCGCGAAGATGGCCAGAAACCGCGCGCCCAGCGGGTGCCGCTGCCCGCGCCAACCCGCTCGGCCCCGGCGGTCAGCCGGCCCACCGCCCCGACAGGAAGGCGAAAGCGAAGGCGAAGACGGCCGGCAGCGGCACGGCGAGGCGGGCAGACGGCGCCGAACCAGGGGCGGCGCAGGCGGCCAGGCGGCCAGGCCGATCCACAGAGGCCACCACAGGAACAGGAGGTGCCCAGCGCGTTCGGCGTGAGACCGATGTACGCCGCCTCGGGTCGGCGCACGAGCATGGCATGGCCAGGAGTTCGGCCTGGAACCTGCGGGGGGAACCGGTCGTCTGCGTCCGGCCGAAAGCCGCGGGGCACGTGTCGGCCCAGGTCTCACACGGGGCCTCGAAGGTGCGGCGCCGGCCACGGCAGCGGGCGCCAGCACCGCGGGCGCGGGGTGGTGAGGTGGAAGTGATGGGCGACGGCGCGGGCGAGAATGAGACCGCTGACGCGCACGGCCGTGGCCAGAGCGGTCAGGGTGGGCGCACCCCCGCCCCCGCACGCCGCCCGCGCGGAGGAAGCGCCGCCTTCGCGCCGCCTTCGCGCCGCCTTCGCGCCGCCTACTCGGCCACCGCGGCGACCGCCTCGATCTCGACCAGCTGGTCGTCGTAGCCGAGCACGGTGACCCCCATCAGCGTGCTGGGAACGTCGTGTTCGCCGAACGCGTCGCGGACCACCTCCCAGGCGGCCACCAAGTCCGCCTGCGAGGAGGAGGCGACGAGCACCCGCGTGCTGATGACGTCCTCGATCGCCGCGCCGGCGTCCGCGAGGGCGACCCGCAGATTGGCGACGGACTTCGCCGCCTGCCCCGCGTAGTCACCGACCGCGGCCGTGGTGCCGTCCCCGTTCAGCGGGCAGGCCCCGGCGAGGAAGATCAGCCGGGCCCCGGCTGGCGCCGTGGCGGCATAGGCGTACTCGGCAACGTCGGAAAGGGTGGCGGAACGGATCAGGCGGACGGCACGGCTCACGGCGTGCTCCCTCCGAGACGACGGCACGACGCGTCAATTGTCCCAATCACGCACGCCTCACGCGCGTCAGTTTCCCCGTGCGCCCCCAGGGCCGCCGTTTCCGCCCCCGACTGCCGCGCCGCCCGCGGCCCTCAGTGACTGCCGTCCGGCGCCACCCGCGGCCCCGTCACGGGAGTGTTCTGCGCGACCCTGACGCGCCAGCCGTCCTCCTCGTTCCGCACCAGCGTCATCATCAGAACGGCCTCCATGGGATCGCCGTCCCGCGCCTCGACGGGCCGCCCGTCCGCGTCCGCCGTCCGCTGCCGCGCGTGGACCACGGCGATGCCCCGGGTCAGGAAGACGGTGCTCTCGATCAGATACGTCACGCGAACGTGCTCCAGCACCCCACCCGGCGCGAAGACGAACGCCTGGGCCCGGTAGAGCTGTTCGGCGCCGAACACCAGGCCGCCACCGAAGTTCACGAAGATCGCGTCCGGGCTGAAAAGGGCGTTCATCGCCCGTGCGTCATTGCTGTTGAACGCGGCTTCGTACCGCCGCACAACGTCGGCGATTTCGGCGGTCTCGGCGGTCTCGGCGGTCTCGGCGGTCGCCGAGGCGGGGGAGTCGGTCATGGTGCGTCCGTCCTGTTCCTGGGTGCCGACGGCGGCGGGGCGCGCCGTGGGCGGTGTGCACGGCCGCCGCCGAGCCTCTTACTTCAACCCCTCTTGAAGTCAACCTCCGGGCGCCCCGGAGCGCAGCAGTACGCGGGCTGCCTCCTTCGCCTGCCGCGCGGGCTCCGCGGAGCCGGTCATGGCGGCGGACACCATCGCGCCGTCGGCCAGCATGGCGATCTGCGCCGCGAGCACGGAGGAGCCGCCGGCCTCCGCGACCAGCTCGCCCAGGCGGTTACGCACCGCCTCCTTGTGCGCGCGTGCGATGTCGGCGACGCCCGCCGAGGTGCCGCCCATCTCGCCGAAGGAGTTGATGAAGACGCAGCCGCGGAAGTCCGGCTGCCCGAACCAGTGGTGCAGGTGGTCGAAAAGCGCCAGCACCCGCTCGGCCGGCGACTCCCGTGTCGCCGTGAGTGCCGCGATGTCCGACCGCACCTCCAGGTCCCTGCGCTGCAACACCGCCTCCACCAGGTCCGTCTTGGACGGGAACAACTGGTACGCGCGCTTCAGGGACACCCCGGACGCGCCGCGGATGGCGTCCATGCCCACGGCCTGGACGCCGCGTTCGTTGAACAGCGTGGCGGCGGCGTCGAGCAGTCGTTCCCGCGCGGTTTCCGTATCCATTCCCATCCCGAAGTTCTAGACGTCTTGCATGGAGAACCAGCGTTCTCTAGGGTAGCGGACAGCAGGAGAACGACCGTTCTCCTGCTGTCCGCCCACCCCCGGAGGACCTGTGTCCGCGTTCACCGTCCGCCACCGCACCGCAGTCATCGACGGCCTGACCGTCGCCTACCGGGAGGCCGGCGACCCGGCCCGCCCCACCCTCGTGCTCCTGCACGGTTTTCCGTCCAGCTCGCACATGTACCGCGGCCTCCTCGCCGAACTCGCCGACGCCTACCACCTCGTCGCCCCCGACCACATCGGATTCGGACAGTCCGACGCGCCGCCCGCCGACGCGTTCGCCTACAGCTTCGAACGCCTGACGGAGATCACCCGCAAACTCCTCGACCACCTCGGCCTGGACCGCTTCGCGCTTTACATGCAGGACTACGGAGCACCGATCGGCCTGCGCCTCGCCTCCCGCAGCCCCGAGCGCGTCACCGCGCTGATCAGCCAGAACGGCAACGCCTACACCGAGGGGTTCACGCCCTTCTGGGAGCCGCTGTTCGCGCATGCCAAGGACCGTGCGGGGAACGAAGCGGCGATGCGCAACTTCCTCACCGCGGAGGCGACGCACTGGCAGTACACGCACGGCGTGCCCGCCGACCGGCTCGAACGGATCGCCCCCGAGAGCTGGACCCTCGACCAGGCGGGGCTCGACCGGCCAGGAAACGACGCCATTCAACTCCAGCTGTTCTGGGACTATCAGTTCAACCTCGACGCCTACCCGGCGTTCCAGGCGTACTTCCGCACCCACCGCCCGCCCACGCTTGTCGCATGGGGCCGCAACGACGAGATCTTCGCCCCGGCCGGCGCCGAGGCGTACGCCCGCGACCTGCCGGACGCCGAGATCCACCTCCTCGACACCGGCCACTTTGCCCTTGAGACACACGGGCCGGAAATCGCCGCTCTCATCCGCGCATTCCTGCCGCGCGCGCTCGACCGCGCTCCGCGGCGCTGAGGACCGGGCGCCAAAACCAGGTGAGCGCCGCCGGGAACGCCCCTACGCTCCACTCCCGATGGCTGACACGGCGGCACGGCAACGGCCCGCTGCCTCCCGGCGCTCCGCCGTGCGCTCACTGCTGCGGTTGTGGCCGTACGTGCGACCGGTGCGGAGGCAGTTGATCTCGGCATCCCTCCTCGCGGTCGTCGCGTCGTGCCTCGGGCTGGTCCTGCCGCTGGTGCTGAAGTGGATGGTGGACGGCCCGGTCCGCAACGGGGACACGGCCGGGGTCTGGCTCGGCGGCGGGCTCCTCCTGCTGCTCGGAGCAGCCGAGGCAGGGATCTTCGGGGTGCGCCGCCGACTGGTGGCGCGCCCGCTGGCCGCGGTCGAGGCGTCGATGCGCGAGGCGTTCCTCCGCCACATCCAGCAACTGCCCCTGTCCGCCCACGACCGTTGGCCGCCGGGCCAGTTGCTGTCGCGCGGCACGGCGGACCTTCAGTCGATCCATGTGTTCCTGGCGGTGCCGCTCACGTTCCTCCCCGTCAACGCGGTGACCCTGCTGGTCGGTTGCGTGCTGCTGCCGGCCCAGCAGTGGCTGCTGGGCCTCGTGTTCCTCGCGTCGGCGCTGCCGCTGCTGGCGCTGGGGCCGTTCCTTGAGGCGCGTTACGCACGCGCGTCGCGCCAGGTGCGCGAGCAGAACGGTGATCTGACGACGGCGGTGACGGAGTCCGTCCTCGGCATCCGCGTCGTCAAGAGCTTCGGCCACCAGCGCAGCCTGATACGGGCCTTCCAACGGCGCGCCGCACGACTCCGCGGCACCGAACTGCGCAAAGCCCGCCTGCTCGCGACGCTTTCGGCACTGCTCGTGGCACTGCCGGAGGCGGCGCTCGGCGCGGCACTTGCGCTGGGTGCCGTGCAGGTCGCGGACGGGGAGACGTCGGCCGGGACGCTGGTGGCCTTCCTGGCCATCGCGCTGGAACTGCGCCCGGCCATGACGTCGACCGGGCTGCTGCTCGCGATGAGCAGCGAGGCGGCAACGGCGGCCGACCGCTACGCCGACGTGATGGACGAGCCGGCCGACTTCGCCGCAAACCCGAACCCGAACCCGAATCCGAACCCGAATCCGGACCCGGACCCGAATCCGGACCCGGACCCGGACCCGGACCCGAATCCGGACCCGGCAGCGAACGCGAACCCGGCACCGGCGGCCGCATCCTCCTGGACGGCGCGGACGTCACGACGCTGACGCGCACCGAACTGCGAGCCCACATCGCCGTCGCCTTCGAGGAGCCCACGCTCTTCTCCGCGACGATCGCCGAGAACGTCCTGATGGGCGCCGCGAGCGCCGACGCGACGGACCTCGCCAGGGCCCTGGACATCGCGCAGGCCCGCGGTTTCGTCCTGGCGCTGCCGGACGGCGTGCACACCCGCGTCGGAGAGAACGGCATGAGCCTGTCCGGCGGCCAGCGGCAGCGGCTCGCGCTGGCCCGGGCCGTCATCGGCCGCCCCCGCCTGCTCGTCCTCGACGATCCGCTGTCCGCCCTGGACATCCGCACCGAAGCGCTCGTCGAGGCCGCGCTGCGGGAGGTACTGGCGACGACGACGGCACTGGTCGTCGCGCACCGGCCGTCCACCGTGCTGCTGGCCGACCGGGTCGCCCTGCTGTCGAACGGCCGGATCGCCGCCACCGGCACCCACGACGAACTCCTGCGCAGCAACTCGGCGTACGCATCCCTCATGACCGCACCGGACGGCGCGCAATGAACGTCCGCGAGCCCGGCGCACGGACCTCGGCCAACGGCGATCCGTTCGAGCAGGACGCGCTCCCTGTTCCCGCGGGCGCCGCCCGCGCGCTCCTGACGCTCCTGCTGCGCCCGCACGCCTCCCGGGTCCGGCTGGCCGGCGCGCTCCTGCTGCTCCAGCGCGGCGCCGCGCTCGCGGTCCCGCTGCTGGTGGCGTACACGATCGACCAGGCCATACCGGCGCTGCGGGCGGACGACCGCGGCCCGTTCACCCTCGTCGTGACCGGCTGCCTCCTGTGCGCGGCGGCCGCCGGCACCCTCCAGTACGCCTTCGTCGCCGTGGCCGCCCGCGTCGGGCAGGACGTGCTGCTCGACCTCCGGGTCCGCCTGTTCACCCACGCCCAGGACATGAGCCTGGACTTTCACGAACGTTTCCCCTCCGGCCGTCTCACCTCCCGGGCGACCACCGACATCGACGCACTGCGCGGACTGCTCGACGAAGGGCTGGAGAAGATCGTCGGCGCCGCCGTGTCTACCCTCGGTATCACCGCGGTGCTGCTGTATCTCGACTGGCCGCTCGGCACGGCCGCGGTGCTCGTCATCGGGCCGCTCAGCCTGACGATGCGGTCCTTCCGGCGGCGTTCGACGCGGGTGTACCGCAGCCGGACATCGGCCATCGCGGCCGTCGTCACCAAGCTGGCCGAAACCCAGCGCGGCATCCGCACGCTGCGGGCGTTCCGCCGCGAACGGGCCAACGCCGACGAGTTCGCCGCTGTCAACCGGCGGCACGAGCGGATCAACGGCGACGCCGGTCTGGAAATGGCGCGGTACGTGACCATCTCGCGGCTCGTCGCCAACGTCGCCGTTGCCGCGCTGGTGATGTGGGGCGCCCAACGGGTCGCCTCCGGCGGACTCGACCTGGGCGTCTTCGCCGCAACGGCCCTCTACCTGCGGCAGCTCTACGACCACCCCCTCAGACTCGGCGGGGTGGCCGAGGCGTACCAGTCGGCGGCCGCGTCCCTGGAACAGATCGCGGCCCTGCTCGCCCAACGGCCCACCGTCCCCGAACCATCCGCCCCCCGGCCCCTGCCCCCGCCCCCGTCCCCGTCCGCGCCCGGCAGCCGCGGACGCGGACGCGGACGCGCGGTCAGCTTCGAACACGTGAGCTTCGCCTACCGGTCCGGCGGCGAGGTACTGTCCGGCGTCCGCCTCGACATACCCGCCGGCCAGACCGTTGCCGTGGTCGGCCCGACCGGCGCGGGCAAGTCCACCCTGGCCAAACTGCTCGCGCGCTTCCACGACCCCACCGCCGGCCGGGTCCTCATCGACGGCACGGACCTGCGCGACATACCCGAGCCCGAACTGCGCCGCGCCGTGGCGATGGTGCCGCAGGACGCGTTCCTGTTCTCCGGAACGGTCGCCGACAACATCGCCATCGGCCGCCCCGGCGCCAACACCGAGGCCGTCGAACGCGCCACCAGGGCCATCGGCGCCCACGACTTCATCGCCGCGCTGCCCGACGGCTACGACACCGACGTCCGCGCCCGCGGCGGCAGACTCTCGGCCGGTGAGCGACAACTGATCTCGCTGGCCCGCGCGTTGCTCGCCGACCCCGCCCTCGTCATCCTCGACGAGGCGACATCCTCCCTGGACCTCCCGGCCGAACGAGCCGTTCAGCGCGCGATGCGCACCGTGCTGCACGGCCGGACGGCACTGATCATCGCCCACCGGCCGTCGACCGTGCACGTGGCCGACCGCGCGGTGGTGATCGCCGAAGGACGCGTCGTCGAAGACGGCCCGCCCTCCGAACTCCTCGCACGGCTGGGCCCCGGCCTGCTCCCCCGCCGCGCCGCGCCGTAGTCACGTGACCGCGGCGACACCCGTTGCCCGTGTTGGCCGCCGAGCAACCGGGGGCAGGTCGGCAGGTCGGCAGGTCGGCCGGTCTGGCGCGGAACCTCTCGCTGACCGCCGTTTTCCGTCGTACCGTGGAGACGATGGACGGACTTTCCGGTGCGGTTCTGGTCACTCGTGGCGGAGCGACGGTCCTGCGGGCCTCCGCCGGTGTGGCGAACGCCGAGGCAGGCACGATGTGCACGCCGGACACCCGGTTCCAGATCGCCTCGGTGAGCAAGCAGTTCACCGCCGCGTCGGCGATGCTCCTGGTCGAGGAGGGCAAGGCCGGCCTCAACGATCCGATCGCCCGTTGGCTGCCCGGCTGTCCCGAACGCTGGCGGCGGCTGACCCTGCACCAACTGCTCACGCACACCTCGGGTATGGGCCACTGGCAGGACCTCCCCGGCCTCGACGTCAACCGGCTGGACGCCACCGGCGAACTCCTCGAGGGCTTCTCGAGCCTGCCCCTGCGCAGCGCACCTGGCAGCACGTGGCACTACAGCTCACCGGGGTACCTCCTCGCGGCGCGGATCATCGAACGGGTCAGCGGGCAGGCGTATGCCGACTTCCTCACCGAGCGAGTCCTGCGGCCCCTCGGCATGACGTCGACATACGTCGGCGAGGCTCCGTCCGAGATGGCGGCATACGGCTACCGGGAGGGCCGTCGAGTGGACGTGGCCGAGTTCGCCGCTCTACCGGGGCCAGGCGACCTCTGGTCGACCGTCGGCGACCTGGCCCTGTACACCGCCGCATTCAACGCAGGACACCTCCTCACCGCCCGCTCGTGCGAAGCGATGGCTGCCCCGCACGCATCCATGGACGGCGCCTGGGGCACCGACGGCCCGGCGGTCGCGCGCAGCTACGGGTACGGGTACTGCCTCGGCACCCTTGCCGGGCACGCGGCACGCTTTCACCCCGGTGACAACCCGGGATACCAGTCCTTCCTCGGCTGGCTGCCCCGCCTCGACATGACCATCGCGCTCCTGTGCAACGACGAGGAAACCGACATCGGCGGCCTCCTGCGGCAGCTCATACCGGCCGCGGTCGAGAGCTGAGCTTGCGCAGACTCGGCCGGCACCTCGGCGGGCACCGCAAATCCGTGACCGTACTCCGCTGCTTGCGCACACGGAGAAGCCGCTGCCGGATTGCCCCGGCAGGGGCTTGACCCGCGGGGGTGGCCAGTGGCATCTCGGCGGGTGCGAGATCGCTTCCCCGCTGGATGAACGTTGTTTCCCGCCGCCACCGGTTCCCCGGGTCAACCCGCGCGGCCCGTCCCGAGCTTCGCTGGCTGTGCGGACGCGAGCAGCATTGCCGCCATCTCCTTCGCCCGCCGTGCGGGCTCGGTGGAGCGTTCACGCAGCGCCGTGACGATCGCGCCGTCGAGCAGCAGGATGAACCTCTCGGCGAGCGCGGCGGGCTCCGGGTGACCCGCCGAGGCGAGGAGTTCTTCGAGGTACGCGATGACCGAGCGTTTGTGCTCGGCGGCCACCCGGTGGGCGGGGCTGGTGGCGTCGGCGATTTCCACCATGGCGTTGATGGAGGCGCAGCCGCGGAAGTCCTCGATGGCGAAGCTCTCCGCCAGCGCGTCGAACACGGCCAGCGGCGAGCCTCCCCGGTCGGCTACCGCCTGTGCCAGCCAGTTCCGCCAGCGCTCGTCGTAGCCGCGCAGCATGGTCACGACGAGGTCGTCCTTGCTGTCGAAGTGTCGGTAGAAGGAGGCGCGGCCGACCCCGGAGTCGGCCAGTAGCCGCTCGACCCCGACCGCGCGGATGCCCTCCGCGTAGAAGAGCTTCTCCGCGGCTCGGACCAGGCGTTCCCGGGCTTGCGTCGGCATGGGGCCCAGGCTACCCCCGCACTGGCCATAAACGGTACCGATCGATACCGTATCTTGAGTCGGAACCGATCGGTACCGTTTTGGGTCGCGGACCAGGAAGTGAGAACCCCCATGTCCACCGAGTCCACCGAGTCCACCGAACTGCCACCGGCCGGAGCCGCTACGGCGCCGTCGTCCCCGCAGGGGGCCCCCGGCGCCGGCCGCTGGGGGGTGCGGGTGCTGGCCCTCGGCGTCTTCGTGGTCGGCACCGGGGAATTCGTCCTGGCCGGACTGCTTCCCATGCTCAGTGCGTCGCTGGACGTCCCCATGGCCGTGGCCGGCCAGGTGATCACCGCCTTCGCGCTGTCGTGCGCGATTGCGGCCCCGGTGCTCACCGCCCTCTCGGCGAACTGGCCACGACGCCGTGTGCTGCTGTTCTCCGTGTTCACCTACCTCGTCGGCAGCATCGGCACCGCGCTCGCTCCGTCGTACGCCGTGGTCCTCATGGCGCAGATCGTGGCGGCCGTCGGGGTCGGGGTCTTCGTCCCGACCGCTTCCGTCACGGCCGCCGCGCTGGTGCCGGCCGAGCGCAGGGGCCGGGCTATCGCCACCACCGTCACCGGATTCACCGTTGCCGTCGCGTTCGGGGCACCGCTGGGCACCATGCTCGGAGAACTTCTGGGCTGGCGGACCACCCTGTGGTTCGCCGCCGCACTCGCCGCCCTCGGCATGCTCGGAATACTGGTGCTGCTGCCCCGCGACCTCTCCGTTCCCGCGCCCACGGGTCTGCGTCGGCGACTGCGGCCCCTCGCCCAGGGGCGAATCCTCGCCGTGCTCGGCACCACGCTCATCGGCTTCACCGCCGTCTACATCCCCTACACCTACATCGGGGCGGTGTTCGAGCCCGCGACATCCGGCGACGGCGTCCGTCTGTCCATTCTGATGTTCGTGCTCGGAGCCATCGGCACGGTCGGGAACCTCGCCGCCGGTACCCTCGCCGATCGAATCGGCAGTCGGCACGTGGTGGCCGCAGCGCTGACGTGGTTGCTCGTCAGCCTGCTCGTTCTCCCCTTCGCCACCTCGCACTTCGCGGCAGCGGTCGGGCTGATCCTCTGCTACGGCGTAGCGGCCTTCGCGATCACGACCCCGCAGCAGCACCGCCTCCTCGCCCTTGAACCCGGCTCGGCTTCCGTGCTGGTCTCCCTCAACCAGGCCGTTCTGTACCTGGCCATCGCTCTGTCGGGAGCCGTCGGTGGCATCGGGATCGCCTGGGTCGGCACCAACAACCTCAGCCTCATCGCCGCCGCGCTCGCCGCTCTCGCACTCGGCCTGTCCCACCTGGCGACCCGGCTGGCCGGCCCGGCCCTCGACTGACGACGCCCCGGCGTGCCCGGAAGACGCCGGAAACGCCAAGATCCCGCCCGATCAGGTCGATCGGGCGGGATCTCGTCAACCGCTCACACCTGGACTCGTGAACGGCCCTGCTGTGGGGCGTTCACGAGTAGGCCTGACCAGCGCGTTCTCGGCCCTTCGAAGATCGTTCCCCAGATCGACAAAGATCGCTCCCCAGGCCCGGCTGGTCCGGAGTGAGCCGGGCGGCACCCGGCAGCCGAGGACGTCGTCGCGTGCATCAGGGAGCGGATGACCGTCCGCTGCCGACGAGGCGGTGCCGACCGAGACCGTATTGCGGAGGTCGTACACGTGGTCGCGGTGGACGCGGGCACCGCCGCGCACCTTGCGGCGGGCTCCCTTCCGGCGGGAAAGCGATGAGCAAGCGTGCCGAACGGAACACCTGGCGACCAGGGCCACGATTCAGTGCGCGACTTCGCCCCTGCCTCGCCATGAACCTGCAGCTCAGCTGCCCGCACACTCGCTCACCCACGAAACGTGGCCCAAGTCAGGTTTCAGACCACAGGCCGGGACCACTTCCGGAGTTCAGAGGTCATCGACTGGGCGGAGATGTCGTCCCCGGGCCTCCGCCTCTACCGTCACGCGGCGACGGATACACGGCAGCGGTGCGGCTTCCCATGCGTGTCCACCGTCATCCGGCCTGTCTGGACACGCTGATACACAACTGAGCGGTTGCCGCGTCGCGTCTGATACGCGGGAGAGACCTGCTGGTAGACCGCTGGGGCCAGGGTGAGGCCGGACGGGACGGCTGACCGCTGTCCCCCAGCAGCAGCCTGCCCCAGCGATGGCTGGCGGCAGACGAGAGGGGAGACACGCATGCACATGTTGAAATACCGAAGGGCGGTCGGCGCGCTGATGACGGGGATCGCGCTCGCCGCGATCCTTGTGGCCCCTTCGCCGGCGCAGGCCGTCGTGGGGGGCACCGAGTCCACCCATGCTTACTCGTTCATGGGCTCGTTCCAGCTGTCCTACCCCGCCCCGCCGCGCCCGGACCAGCACGGTTGCGGGGTGGCGGTCCTTGCGCCGCAATGGGTCCTGACCGCCAGTCATTGCGCCGGCAGGAACCCAACTAATGCGAAGGCGGGTGTCCCGCGTGACTGGACGGTCCGGGTCGGGTCACTGGACACCACCTCCGGAGGCGAGGTCGCCGAGGTCGACCATTACTACCGGCTGGCGACCAGTCGCGACGAGGGGGGGTTCTGGGGCCGTGACCTCGCGTTGATGCACCTGCGGACCCCGGTTCGGGCCGAGCCGGTGCGGATCGCCTCGACCACGCCGCCGGACAACACGCCCGTCCGCATCATGGGCTGGGGCATGACCTGCGACGACATCAACAACGCGGAGTGTTTCCCCACGCGGCTGCGGGAGGCTGACACTGTGGTGCAGCCGATCTCGACGTGCCCGTCAGCCGTGCCCAGCGGAGAGCTGTGTATCGGCAGCCGCGACGGCAGTGTCGCCGCGTCGAACATGGACTCGGGTGGGCCTGCGCTGGTCCGCGACGGCGACCAGTGGGCCCTGGCCGGTGTGGTCAGCGGCCCCGACGCAAGCGGCAAGACGCTGTTCACCGACGTCACCAGGCATGCCGACTGGATCAACGGCATCATCACGGGCACCGACGTGCCCCCCGATGATCTGATCCCGGACGTGGAAGGCTCGGTGGACCTGGGCGGCTGTGCGGGCTCGGTGGTCCGCACCCCCACCTCCCGGCCGCAGGACCCGGCGCTGGTGCTGACCAACGGTCACTGCGTGCAAGGACAGCGGCCCGCGCCCGGGACCGCGACAGTGGATCAGCCAGCCGATCGCGAGGTGCCTATTGCCGACCGTCAGGGCTATCCCCAAACCACCGCCCATACGGAACGGTTGGTGTACGCGACGATGACCGGCACCGACATCGCGCTCTATCGCCTGGACAAGACCTACGGACAGTTGGAGGCCGAAGGCGCGAAGATCTTCCAACTCACCTCCACGCCCGTGCGCGCAGGTGACCCACTGACCGTGGCGTCCGTCGGCACCCGCTACCACTGCACCGCCGAGGCCGTGGTCCCGCACCTGCGGGAGGGCGGCTACCAGCAGAACAACTCGATCCGGTACGCCAGCAGCGAAAACTGCGGCCCCGGGCACGGCGACTCCGGTTCGGCGCTGCTGGCCTCCGACGGCACCACGGTCGTGGGAATCCACAACACCCACAACGCCGACGGCGAGCAATGCACCGACAACAACCCCTGCGAAGTGGGCCAGAACGGGGAAGTGACCTCCACGCAGGGCCGTGGTTATGGCCAGCAGGTTCACATGATCACGGCCTGCCTGGCCGAGGGATCAGAACTGGACCTGTCCCGCCAGGGCTGCACACTCACCGGCGGACCCGGCCCCGGCGTGGGCGCGATGGAGGCAGAATTCATCAGGCCGGGATCCCCCGCCGCATGATGGACCTCCAGCGCCTACGTCGTCCGATGGGGAGAGATGTCAGTTCCAGTGACCGGGGGAAACACCCTGGCGCCTGTGGCGATCCTGCTCATCGAGGACGACGAGGTGATCCGCAGATCGGTCACCATGGCGCTGGAGCGCTACGGCTACCGTGTCACCTCCGCCGGTGACGGCTTGACCGGACTCGAACTGTTCTGGGAAGGCCGCCACGACCTGCTGCTGCTGGACGTGATGCTGCCCGGCCTCGACGGCATCGGGCTGTGCCGTCGGGTCAGGGAGACCAGCATGGACCCGATCCTGATGATGTCCGCGCGCGGCGACGCACTGGACGTGGTCTCCGGCTTGGAGGCGGGCGCCGACGACTACGTGGTCAAACCCGTCGACACCGCGGTGCTGGTGGCCCGGATCCGCTCGCTGCTGCGGCGGGCGACCTTCAGCCCTGCGGCGCGGCCGGAGGATCCCGATCGTCCGGCCGAACGCGCTCCGCTGGTCTTCGGCGACCTGACCATCGACACCGCCGGCCTTGAGGTGTTTCATGCGGGCGAACCGGTCGCGCTGGCCCCCTCCGAGCTGCGGCTCCTGCTGGAGTTCGCCGCGAACCCCGGCGTCGTTCTGGACCGGCAGATGCTGCTGCGCAACGTGTGGGAGTATGGCTGGCACGGCGACAGCCGCGTGGTCGACCTGTGCGTCCAGCGGCTGCGGAGGAAGATCGGAGCCGAGCGGATCCAGACCGTCCGCGGGTTCGGCTACAAGTTGCGGCGCTGACATGGACACCCTGCACGATCTGCTGAACTGGCGTTCGTTGCGCTGGAAGATCGCTGTGCTTGTCGCCGTGGCCTGCTGCGCCATCGCGCTGACTGCCGGGGTTCTGGTCCACCGCAGCATCCTGGCCCGGTCGCTGAACGACGGCAGCGCCAAGGCCGTGACGGAGCTGTCCCTGGCCCTGCAGGCCTACGAGCGGGACGGCGCCCCGCCCGACTGGCTTCGGATGTCGCCCGGGGCCATGCCCGACGAGCTGTTGCGCCGGCTCCGGGCCCCGCAGGGCCTGAGGGACGGGTATGCCACCTGGTACGACGGTGACGGCCCCGGGGATCATCCCTCGATGTGGGCGGCGCAGACGTACAGGGGCAGCCCCGTGGCGGTGGAGGTCGACATGACATCCGACCTGCTCACCCGGCGCGCCCTGGATCGGAACCTGTGGAAGTACTCCCTCGTCGCGCTGGCCGTCGTCGTACCGCTGTCGGCGCTCGCCGCGGAACTGCCCAACCGCAGGCTGCGGCGGGTGGCGTGGACCGCACGACGGATCGCGGCCGGTGACCTGGCCGCCAGGACCGCTGCCAGTGCCCCGTCCGGGAACCTTTGCCCCATGAGCCGCGTCGTCAGGCGCGGTCAGCTGCAAGGCGGAGGGTCGCCCTCGTACGCATGGGGGTCCCCCCAGGCCCTCAAGGGCCTGGGGGAGTACTCGGGCGAGCCCGACAACGTAGCCGATGGCCGTACTTGGCGGTGCGGTGGGGCAAAGGTTCCCGGGCGGGGCACCAGCCGCGGCGGCGACGAGATCGCCGAGATCTCTGCCACCGTAGATTCGATGGCCGACAGCCTGCTCGCGCGGCTGCTGGCCGAGCAGCGCTTCACCGCCGACGTCGCCCACGAACTGCGCACCCCGCTGATGGGTCTGGTCACCGCGAGCGAGTTGCTCCCCGAGGGGGAGGCCACGGATCTGGTCAGGGACCGGGTGGGGGTGCTGCGGACCCTGGTGGAGAATCTGCTGGAGATCTCCCGGCTCGACGCGGGCGCCGAGCGGGCCGACCTGGGACCCGTTCCGCTCGCCGAGGCGGTCGGGGAGTCGCTGGTCCGCACCGGGCTGCATACACAGCTCACCACGGCTGGCGCCCTGTCCGCCGAGACCGACCCGCGTCGGCTCGACAGGATCGTCGCCAACCTGATCGTCAACGCCCACCGGCACGGTCGCGCCCCCATCGAGGTCGAGGTGGCGGGGACCTGCGTGACCATACGGGACCACGGCCCGGGCTTCCCCCGCGAACTGCTCGCCGACGGGCCCCAACGGTTCCACACCGGGGCGTCGGAACGCGGCCGAGGCCACGGCCTCGGGCTGACCATCGCGCTCGGCCAGGCCCAGGTCATCGGGGCGTCGCTGTCCTTCGCCAACGCGCCCGATGGCGGGGCCGTCGCCACGCTTCGCCTCCCGGCGGCCGACTGACGCGTCACGGAACGCCGCACGGCACGGCGGGCCACGGCGCCACGCAACCGACGCGCCGCCGGCTTTGATACCGGCAGGATGGGCCTATCTCGTCATACCGGTGCCAAAGCCCCGTCGTTCTCGCGATCGGCGCGGAATGATCACACGAGTCCGAGGGCGGCTGGTGGCCGGGTCATGTCCCGCCCGTGATGACGCAGGGCTCCACCCAGCCCCGCCGTGGCGGGGCCCCTCGGCATGCCCGCGGACCGCACCAGCGGCCTGCCCGCCAGCGAGCGACTCCGGCACAGCACCACAGACCACCCCGAACAGGCTTCGAACGAGGCCCACAAACGCCAAGATCCCGTCCGATCGGCATAATCGGACGGGATCCCGTCAACCGTCTACGAGCTAACTCGTGAACGGCCCTTTGCTGTGGACCTGAGGGGATTTGAACCCCTGACCCCCTCGTTGCGAACGAGATGCGCTACCAGGCTGCGCTACAGGCCCGTGTTCCGCAGAAACTGTAGCACTCCGCCGGGGGTGGTCCGAAATCCGTTCTCGGGGGCTACTCGCCCGCCGCGCGGCGGCGGTCCTCGTCGGCGTACTGGTCGAAGAGGGGGGTGCGCTGTGGGGCTTTCGTGTCGGCCGTGCGCGGGGCGGGCGGGGTGCCTGCCGTGGTGGAGCGGGCGGCGCTCCAGGTGTCGGGGGCGTCGAGGTCGACGCCGCGTGTGGTGCGGGGGGCGACCGGGGCGTTCACGTAGGTGGGGAGGGGGACGGGGGCCGGGTCCCAGCCCTCCTGTTCGTCCTCGGGCGGCCGGGTGCGGCGGCGCTGCTGGTCGACCCACTCGGCGTGATCGGTCTGTTCGACCACGGCTGCCGCCGGCTTCTCCGGAACGGCTGCCGCGCTGCGCTGGGTTCGTTCGTGCAGCCGCCGGGCGGCCTCTTCGGCGCGGCGGCGGTCGAGGGCGACCGCGTAGCGGCGCCGCTCCTGTCTGCGTACGTGCACGACGTAGGCGGTGAGCAGCACGGCGGGGATGGCCGGGAGCCACAGGTAGCCGGAGCCGGCGGTGAGGGCGAAGATGCCGCTGAGGGTGAACGTGAGGAGGAGTGCCATGGTCGTGCGCCGTCTGCGGGCGAGGACTTTGGCACGCGGGTTCTGGGTGGCGGCCGGTTTCGGCTGGCTGACGGGCTCGGCGAAGGCCCGGACGTCGGCGGAGACGTCCGGGGGTGCGGCCTCGGCCGGCTCCTCGTCCGCCGGGGCCGCTGCCGCGCGTTTGCCGCGCGTCAGCAGCCTGATGGCGGTGCTGAAGCGTTCCGTGGGACGGGCTTCGTTCAGCTCGTCCTGTCTGCGGAGCCACATCGGCACGAGATAGGCGGCCCAGGCCCCGACGATCATTGCGAAGATGAGGCCACTGCTGCTCACGCTCACACCGTAGAGGGGTTTGCGTGAGTCCATCTGCCAAATAGCGCGGTGTGTCGCACGATCAGGCCGTCATCCCGGGTATTTCTTCGTATTGTCGCGCCGATTCGAACATACATTTCATTTCTGAGGGGTGCTGTCGCGGCGCCAGCGGGCGAGCAGGCCCTGGGGCACCTCCTCGACCGTCAGGGCGAAGACCAGGTGGTCGCGCCAGGCGCCGTCGATATGCAGATAACGGGGGCGCACGCCTTCCTCACGGAATCCCAGTTTTTCCACCACACGGCGGCTCGGCGCGTTCTCCGGGCGAATGCAGATCTCCACCCGGTGCAGACCGAGGGAGCGGAAACAGTGGTCCGTGGCCAGAGCGACGGCCGTCGGCATAACGCCGCGGCCGGCCACCGCCCGGTCGATCCAGTAGCCGATGTGCGCGGAACACATCGACCCCCAGGTGATGCCCGCAACCGTCAACTGGCCGGCCAGACGCCCCTGATGGACGACGACGAACGGCAGCATGCGCCCCGACTGCGCCTCGGCGCGCAGATGTCTGACCATCTGCCGGAACGTCGGCCGGCGGGGCGGCAGATGGCCGGGCGGCGGGGGCGGGATCGTGGCTTCCCAGGGGCGCAGCCAGTCGCGATTGCGCTGGTTTACCTCGCGCCAGGCGCGGTGGTCGCGTCGGCGGATGGGCCGGAGGGCAACGTCGCCGTCCGTCAGCTCCACGGACCACGGATGCGCGTTCACGGCCGGTGATCGCCGCCGTTCAGCTGGTCCACGGCGTGCCGCAGCAGCGGGCGCAGCACCGCGAGCCCGTCCTTGACCCCGCCCGTCGAACCGGGGAGGTTGACGACGAGGGTGGCGCCCGCGACTCCGGCGAGGCCGCGGGACAGCGCGGCCGTCGGAACCTTCGCGAGGCCCGCGGCGCGGATCGCCTCGGCGATGCCGGGGATCTCGTAGTCCAGCACCCGCCGCGTCATCTCCGGCGTGCGGTCGGTGGGCGAGATGCCGGTGCCGCCGGTGGTGAGGACGGCGTCGTAGCCCGCGGCGACGGCGGCGCGCAGCGCGGCCTCGACCGGCTCGCCGTCGGGCACGACCTGCGGCCCTTCGGCGGCGAAGCCGAGGTCGTCGAGCGCGGCCACCAGCAGCGGCCCCGTGGTGTCGGCGTAGACGCCGGCCGAGGCGCGGTTCGATGCGGTGATCGCCAGCGCGCGGTAGCGGTCCTGGGCAGGGATCATCCGGCGCGGCTCCAGTCGCCCGAGGCGCCGCCGGACTTCTCCTCGACGCGCACGTCGGTGATCACCGCGCCCTTGTCGACGGCCTTCACCATGTCGACGACGGTCAGGGCGGCGACGCCGACCGCGGTCAGCGCCTCCATCTCCACTCCGGTGCGGTCGGTCGTGCGGACGGTCGCGGTGATCTCCACGGCGTCGTCCGCGACGTCGAGCTGCACCGATACGCCGGAGAGCGCCAGGGGGTGGCACAGCGGGATCAGCTCGGGGGTGCGTTTGGCGCCCATGATCCCGGCGATCCGCGCGGTGGCCAGCGCGTCTCCCTTGGGCATGCCCTCCCCGCGCAGCAGCTCGACGACCCGTGGCGCGACGAGCACCCGGCCGGTGGCCCTGGCGGTGCGCGCGGTGACGTCCTTGCCCGACACGTCGACCATCCGGGCGGCCCCGGACGCGTCGATGTGCGTGAGGTGCGGGGTGCTCATGAGCAGCTACGGTACCCCTCGCTCAGCCGAGCAGCACCACCGTCAGTTCGGCTCCGGGCGCGACCTCCGTCACCGTTTCCGGGATTTCGATGAGCGCGTCGGCCTGTGCGAGTGCCGCGACGAGGTGGGAGCCGGCGCCGCCGACCGGCCGGACCGTTCCCTCGGCCGGCAGGTGGGCGCCGCGCAGGTACTGCCGCCGGCCGGCGGGGGAGGACAGGGGTGCGTCGGTGACCAGCCGGGCCGTGGTGCGCGGCCGGTGCAGGGCGGCGCCGGTGTGCCCGGCCATGGCGCGCAGCGCGGGGCGTACGAAGAGCTCGAACGAGACGTAGGCGCTGACCGGATTGCCCGGCAGGGCGAACAGCGGGATGCGGCCGGGCCCGATCAGGCCGAAGCCCTGCGGCTTGCCCGGCTGCATCGCCAGCCGCCGGAACTCGGCCTCCCCTTCGAGGGCTTCCTTGACGACGTCGTAGGCCCCGACGCTGACGCCGCCGCTGGTGACGACGAGGTCGGCGCGGCCGAACTGGTCGTCCAGGGTGGCGCGCAGCGTGTCCGCGTCGTCGGCGACGGCCGCGGCGCGGTAGGCGACGGCGCCCGCGGCGCGGGCCGCGGCGGTGAGCATGAAACCGTTGGAGTCGTGGATGCGGCCGGGCGCGAGCGGCCGGCCGGGTGCGGTGAGTTCGCTGCCGGTGGACAGGACGACGACGCGCGGGCGGGGGCGGACCGGCACGGCGGCCCGGCCTATCGCGGCGAGCAGCCCGAGCTGCGGCGCGCCCAGCACGGTGCCTGCCGGCAGCGCCACGGTGCCGGGCGCCGCGTCGCTGCCGCGCCCGCGGATGTGGGCGCCCGCCGCGGCGGGGCGGTGGACGCGGACCTCGGGCCCGTGCGCGCGCCCCGTCATGGCCACGGCGGGGCCCGCGCCGGTGCCGCCGTCGGTCCATTCGACGGGGACGACGGCCTGGGCGCCGGGCGGCAGGGGCGCGCCTGTCATGATGCGCGCGGCCTCGCCGGGGCCGATGGCGGGCAGGTCACCGCTGCCCGCGGCGATGTCACCGATGACGCGGAGTACGGCGGGGAACTCGTCCGTGGCCGTTTCGACGTCCGCGGTGCGCACCGCGTATCCGTCCATGGAGCTGTTGTCGAACGGGGGCAGCGCGTCGTGCACGGCCACGTCCTCGACGAGGACGCAGCCGTCCGCGTCGAGGAGCGGCAGGTCGATGGGGGCGAGGGGGCGGACGGCCGCGAGTACGTCGTCGCGGTGCTCGTCCACGGACCAGACGTCAGTCAATCTGGGGCATCTCCTCGCTGACGTAAGTCCGCAGCCAGCTTCTGAACTCCGGGCCGAGGTCCGGTCGTTCGCAGGCGAGGCGGACGATGGAACGCAGGTAGTCGCCGCGGTCGCCCGTGTCGTAGCGGCGGCCCTTGAAAACCACACCGTAGACGGGGCCCGCGGCGGCGGACTCGCGGGCCATGGTCTGGAGCGCGTCGGTGAGCTGGATTTCGCCGCCGCGGCCCGGGGGCGTGCGGTCGAGCACCTCGAACACGCCCGGGTCGAGGACGTAGCGGCCGATGATCGCGAGGTTGCTGGGGGCGTCGGCCGGGTCGGGCTTCTCGACGAGGCCGGTGACGCGCATGACACCGTCCGCGACGGGGTCGACGGAGGCGGCACCGTAGAGGTGGATCTGCTCGGGATCGACCTCCATCAGCGCGATGACGCTGCCGCCGTGCTCGGCCTGCGCCTCGATCATGCGGGTCAGGAGCGGGTCGCGGGGGTCGATCAGGTCGTCGCCGAGGAGAACGGCGAACGGCTGGTCGCCGACGTGCGGCTCGGCGCACTGGATGGCGTGTCCGAGACCCTTGGGGTCGCCCTGGCGGACGTAGTGGATGGTGGCGAGCGCGGTGGACTGCTGGACGCGGGAAAGCCGTTCGGAATCGCCCTTACGGCGCAGTGCGTCCTCCAGCTCGTAGTTCCGGTCGAAGTGGTCCTCGACCGGTCGCTTGTTTCGGCCGGTGATCATGAGTACGTCGGTGAGCCCGGCGGCCGTCGCCTCTTCCACCACATACTGGATCGCGGGCTGGTCGACGACCGGCAGCATCTCCTTGGGAGTGGCCTTCGTGGCGGGCAGAAACCGTGTGCCGAGCCCGGCGGCGGGAATGACAGCCTTGCTGATCCGGGGGCGTGGTGACGTCATGGCGGTCACTTTATCCATCCGGTGTGCGGGCACCGAGCACTGCCGAAGTGCGTCGTGTTATGGGAGGAATCGATTTGAGAAATGTGAAAGGGGTGAACGACGGGCGTGGACGAGTTGACGGAACGTAAACGGGAGGTGCGGCGCGACCTGCTCGCGGTGCGGGCGGCGATGGCCGACGACGAGGTGGCCCAGGCGGCCGAGGAGCTGGCGCGGCGCGCGCTCGAGCTGCCGGAGCTGGCCGCGGCGGACACGGTCGCCGCGTACGTGTCGGTGGGGCGCGAGCCGGGCACGGTGCGGCTGCTGAACGTGCTGCGGGAGCGCGGCGTTCGGGTGCTGCTGCCGGTGCTGCTGGCGGACGACGACCTGGACTGGGCGGAGTACGAGGGCGCGGGCCGCCTGGTGGAGGCGGAGCGCGGCGGTCGGATGCGGCTGCTGGAGCCGGGCGGCCGGCGGCTCGGCCGCGGGGCGGTGACGGAGGCCGCCGTGGTGCTGCTGCCTGGTCTTGCGGTGGACCGCCGCGGGGTGCGGATGGGCCGGGGCGGGGGCAGCTTCGACCGCGTGCTCGCCCGCCTGGCTGAGGCGGGCGAGCACCCGGATCTGGTGGCCCTGGTGTACGGGCACGAGGTGGTCGAGGAGCTGCCCCGGGAGCCGCACGACCTGCCGGTGGACGCGGCCGTCACCCCGGAGGGGGTGCACCGGTTCAGGAGGAGCCCGGGGGAGTGAGGGTCAGGGTGTGTTCGGCCCGCTCCTCGACGGCCTCCGCGCTGAATGCCCACGGCAGGTACTCGCCGTCGGCCCACATGGTGGTCTGGTCGGTGTAGTTGCCGTGGTAGGCGTGGCCGGAGGCGCCGGTCAGGTTGATCCACAGCGATTCGTCGAAGTTGTCGAGGCTGACGACCATGCGCATGGACGGCACCCAGGTGATGTCGTAGCCGCCGGCCGCGTTCCAGCCGCTGGCGTCCACGGCGTCGGTGCCGCCGGCGAGGTTCCACGGGCCGCGGTTGAGCAGCCACTGGACGGGTCCGGGGCCCTCGGTGCCCAGCGTCTGGTTGTTCAGCATCAGCCGGTGCAGGCGGCCCCAGCTCCAGGTGTCGATGTCCTTGCCCAGCTCCGCGGTCAGCTCCCAGCGGGCGTCGCGCATGGCGCGGGCCAGCAGCTCGTCGCGGTTTCCCGCCTCGGGCTGGTCGGCGGTGGCCGGGGCCTGCCACCACTCGTTGTCCGGGTCCTCCAGGATTCCGCGGACCACCTCGAACCAGCGGTCGCCGCCGTCGGGCTGCGCGGTCTCGGGGGAACGTTCGCCGCACTCGGTGATCAGCCGGGCCCCGCCGCCGGGGTTCTCCAGGGGCTGGGATTCGTCGGCCGGCGGGACGCGCAGGCACTGGTCCTCGACGCGCAGCTCCTTGGGCAGCTTGTTGCCGAACGCGAGCTGGAGCAGGTTGCGCCAGACCGCGTTGTAGTAGGCGGCGGCCGGGGAGTCGGCGTCCTGGGTGTAGTCCCAGCCCTCCAGGAGGGCCTGCGCCTCGCGGATGTAGGGGTCGGAAATGTCGATGCGCAGCAGGTGGGGGACGAGCAGTTTGGCCATCTCGTTGCTGTTGTCGAGCTGGATGGACTGCATGTCGCCCATCGAGATCTTGCCGCCGTCCTCGATGGTGCCGCGGATCAGGTCCTCGATGCGCTGGCTGCGGGTGCCGTAGCTCCAGTCGTCGGTCAGCGCGTAGTCGTAGTCCTCGCCGACCACGGCCTGGTTGGCGGTGACGATGTAGCCGCGGTCCGGGTTCAGCTCCCAGGGCAGCTCGTCCTGCGGGATGTAGTCCTGCCAGTCGTAGGCGGAGTCCCAGCCGGGCGAGGGGTAGCGGCCGTCGCCCTGGCCGCGGACGGGGATGAGGCCGGGGGCCTGGTAGCCGATGTTGCCCGCGGTGTCGGCGTAGATCAGGTTCTGCGAGGGAACCGCGAAGTCCTGGGCGGCGGCCCGGAACTCGTCCCAGTCGGAGGCCGTGTTGAGGGAGAAGACGGCATCCATGGTGCGGGACGGTTCGAGCGCGGTCCAGCTGAGCGAGACGGCGTACCCTTCCCCGCGGTCGGGCGCGGAGGAATCGACGGGGGCGCTGTCGCCGACGCTGGCGTACTCCTCCTCGCGGTCGGAGATGATGGGGCCGTTCCCGGTCGAACGCACGGTGATCTCGCGCGGGTCTCCGCCGGCCACCTCGATCGTTTCGTTGCGCGTCTCGTAGGGGATCTGCTCACCGTCGCGCAGGTAATTTCCGTCGCTGAGCTTTTCCAGGCGCAGATCGGTCACATCCGCGCCGAGGTTTGTCAGGCCCCAGGAGATGTCCTGGTTGTGGCCGATGACCACGCCCGGCATGCCGGAGAACGTGAACCCGGACACGTCGAACGGGCACTCGGCGCTGACTTCGGAGCAGTGCAGGCCCATCTGATACCAGACACCGGGCAGCGAGGGCGCCAGGTGCGGGTCGTTGGCCAGCAGCGGCATGCCGGTGGTGGTGTTGTCGCCGTGCACCACCCAGGAGTTGGAGCCGATGCCGCTGCCGTTGGTGCCGAGCAGCGCGGGCACCGCGTCCAGGCTGTCGGCGACCGCGGCCAGCTGCGTCGACGCGCCGCCCAGCGCGTCGCCCGCGCCCGCGGGCAGGCCGTCGTCCGGCAGCCCGTCCCCCTCCGGCAGCCCGCCGCCCGGCAGCGACTCGCCCGGCGGCTCGCCGGCGTCGAGGTCGCTGCCGCCGTTCTCCTGGACGATCGGGTTGTTCCGGTCGAACGGGTAGTCCGGGTACAGCTGTTCGATCTCTTCCGGGCTCAGCCGTTCGGCCAGCAGAGAACGGTCGATCTCCTCCTGCATGTTGCCGCGCAGGTCCCAGGCCATGGCCTTCAGCCAGGCCACCGAGTCGACCGGGTCCCACTCCTCGGGCTCGTAGGAGTTCACGAAGCCGAGGGCCGCGTACTCCACGGAGATCTCCTCGCCGCTGTTCTCGGCGAGGTAGGCGTTGACGCCGTCGGCGTATGCCTGGAGGTACTCCTTGGTCTCCTCCGACAGCAGCTCGTCGTACTCCTGCTGCGCGACGTCGTGCCAGCCGAGGGTGCGCAGGAACGCGTCGGTCTCGACCTGGTCCTCGCCGAACATCTCCGACAGCCGGCCGGCCGTCATGTGACGGCGGACGTCCATTTCCCAGAAACGGTCCTGCGCGTGCACGTAGCCCTGGGCGCGGAACAGGTCCTGCGCGGAGTCGGCGTACAGCTGCGGGATGCCGTTCCCGTCCCGGGTGACGGTGACGGGGGCGGACAGGCCGTCGATCGCGATTTCACCGGAGACCTGCGGGAAGGAGGCCCGCACGGTGCTGACGCTCCAGTAGGCGCCGTAGCCGAGTCCGGCCACGAGCAGCATTACGAGAGCGATCACGATCAGACGACCGCGTCGCCTGGGCTTTTTGGCGGGCATCTCTGTCCTTCACAGGGCAGCTGAGCGGTAGGAGGCAACCATAGACATACGGCCACTGAGGTGAGCCTACGGGGAGTCACACCCCCGGGCCTCCGTGTTCATATGCTGGTAAATTCGCCGCAAAGGCCGTGAATTGCCGAACCGGTACGCTGCCTCGGTCCCCCGGGAGGAAGGACCCCTCTGACTGTCGACCGCCTGAACGAGTTGATGCTCGCCGGTGCCCTCGTGCTGCTCGTGGCGGTCGCCGCCGTCCGGCTCACCTCGCGCAGCGGGCTGCCCTCGCTGCTGCTGTACCTCGCCATCGGCATGGCGCTCGGCCGGGACGGCCTCGGCGTCGAGTTCAGCGACGCCGAGCTGACGCAGGTGCTGGGCTACGCGGCCCTCGTCGTCATCCTCGCCGAGGGCGGCCTCGGCACCCGCTGGCAGGACATCCGCCCCGCCGTTCCGGCCGCCGCCGCGCTGGCCACCGTCGGGGTCGGCGTCAGTGTCGGCGTGACGGCCGCCGGCGCCCACTACCTGGCCGGGCTGTCCTGGGAATCGGCACTCGTGATGGGCGCGGTGGTGTCCTCGACCGACGCCGCGGCGGTCTTCTCCGTCCTGCGCCGGGTGCCGCTGCCGCGGCGGCTCGCCGGCATCCTGGAGGCGGAGTCCGGCTTCAACGACGCCCCCGTGATCATCCTCGTCGTCGCCTTCTCGGCCACGGACCACGCGACCGGTCACTGGCACGTCCTGCTCGGCGAAATGGTCCTGGAACTGGCGGTCGGCCTCGCCGTCGGACTCGTCGTCGGCCGAGTCGGCGCCCTCGCCCTGCGGCACGTGGCGCTGCCCGCCTCCGGGCTCTACCCGATCGCCGTGCTCGCGCTGACCGTTCTCGCGTACGCCGCGGGCGCGTTGCTGCACGGCAGTGGCTTCCTCGCCGTCTACGTCGCCGCCGTGCTCCTCGGCAACGCCCGCCTGCCGCACCGCCCGGCGACGCGCGGCTTCGCGGACGCGGTGGCGTGGGTGGCGCAGATCGGCCTGTTCGTCCTGCTCGGACTGCTCGTCAACCCCGGCGACCTGTGGAACGACATCGGCCCGGCACTGCTCGTCGGCGGCGCGCTGACCCTGGTCGCCAGGCCGCTGTCGGTGGTGGTGGCGCTGCTGCCGTTCCAGCTGCCGTGGCGGGAACAGGCGATGCTGTCCTGGGCCGGGCTGCGCGGCGCGGTGCCCATCGTGCTCGCCATCATCCCGGTCGTGGGCGGCGTCGAGGACAGCGACCGGATCTTCTCGGTCGTCTTCGTGCTCGTGGTGATCTTCACACTTCTGCAGGGCCCCACGCTGCCCTGGCTGGCGCGGCGGCTCGGCCTCGCGGGCAGTGAGCAGGCCGTGGACGTGGACATCGAGTCCGCGCCGCTCGACCGGCTCCGGGGGCACCTGCTGTCCGTGACGATCCCCGGCGCCTCGCGCATGAGCGGCGTGGAGGTCCGTGAACTGCGGCTGCCCGCCCAGGCCGCCGTCACCCTCGTGGTGCGCGACGGCACCAGCTTCGTGCCGCAGCCGGACACCGTGCTGCGGCACGGCGACGAGTTGCTGGTCGTGGCGACGGACGCGGTACGGGACGCCGTCGAACGGCGGCTGATCGCCGTGGGGCGCGGTGGGAAGCTCGCCGGATGGCTCGGCCGGGGCGGCAGCACGGGGCTGCGGGGGCAGCGGGAGTGAGCGGCAGTGGACTTCCGGACCCGGAATGTTGCACGATGGAGCGTCGTTAGCACTCCATGACCATGAGTGCCAGGAGGAAGACGTGCCGACGTATCAGTATCAGTGCACCGAGTGCCACGAAGGTCTCGAAGTGGTGCAGAAGTTCAGCGATGACGCGCTGACGGTGTGCCCGGCATGCCAGGGGCGGCTGAAGAAGGTGTTCTCTGCCGTCGGCATCGTCTTCAAGGGCTCCGGGTTCTACCGGAACGACAGCAGGAGCAGCTCGGCCTCCGGCAGCCCGGCCTCGTCCTCCGCGGGCGGCAAGGGCGGCAAGGACGGTAAGGAAGGCGGCAAGGAGGGCAAGGGCGGTGAGAAGAAGGGGGAGGCCGCTTCCTCCTCGTCCTCTTCGGGCTCCTCGTCCTCGGCGTCCGCCTCTTCCTCCTCGGCATCGTCTTCGTCGAGCGCCGCAGCCTCCGCCGCATGAGCGCCGGGGGCGGGGACGCCGCCCGGCAGGCGGACATAGGCGTGATCGGCGGTTCCGGGTTCTACTCGTTCCTCGACGAGGTGACCGAGATCACCGTCGACACCCCGTACGGCCCGCCCAGTGACACGCTGCTGCTCGGCGACATCGCCGGCCGGCGCGTCGCGTTCGTGCCGCGCCACGGCCGGGGGCACCATCTGCCGCCCCACCGCATCAACTACCGCGCCAACCTGTGGGCACTGCGTTCGCTCGGCGTGCGGCAGGTCCTCGGGCCCTGCGCGGTGGGCGGGCTGCGCCCCGAGTACGGGCCGGGCACCCTGCTGGTGCCCGACCAGCTCGTCGACCGCACCAAGGGCAGGCCGCAGTCCTTCTTCGACGGCGAGCCCAGGGCCGACGGGACCCAGCCGAACGTCGTGCACGTCTCGTTCGCCGACCCCTACTGCCCGGCCGGGCGCGCGGCGGCGCTCGCCGCGGCGCGCGGGCAGGACTGGGACGCGGTGGACGGCGGCACGATGTGCGTCATCGAGGGGCCGCGCTTCTCCACCAGGGCCGAGTCCCGGTGGCACGCCGCGCAGGGCTGGTCGGTCGTCGGGATGACCGGGCACCCGGAGGCGATCCTCGCCCGCGAACTGGAGCTGTGCTACACCTCGCTGGCGCTGGTCACCGACCTGGACGCGGGCGCGGAGGTCGGGGAGGGCGTGTCGCACGCCGAGGTCCTGGAGGTCTTCGCGGCGAACATCGGGCGGCTGCGCGAGGTGCTGTTCGACGTCGTCGGCCGCCTTCCCAAGGACCGCGACTGCCCCTGCGGGACGGCGCTGCTCGGCCAGGACCCGGGGATCGCCCTGCCGTAGCAGGGGGCCGGATGGGCTCGTGTGGGGCTCGGGTGAGTTTCTGTGGGTGACGAGGTTTTCCACAGGGGCCGGGTTGTCCACAGGTCCGAGCGGGATTCGGCGCGGGCGGGCACGGTGGTGCCATGCAGCGCACACCGGCCCCGGCCCTCTCCGCCTCGTCCCCGGCCCTTCTTGATTCCGCGCCTCTCGATTCCGCGCCCCTCGACTCCGCACCTCTTGCTGCCACTTCCCCGGCTCCCGCTCCTCCGGCTCCGGCTGGTTCCGCGGCGGCGCAGCGTGCCGGGCTGCTCCCGGCCACGGCCGTCCCCGAGTTCGGCCCCGTGCGCCCGCGCGGCGGGCGGGGGCGGCTGCGGCGCGCGCTGCGGCGGCACCGCCGCGCGGTGGCCGCGGCGCTCGCCGTCACGGCGGCGGCCCTGGCCGTCGCGGCGCCCCGCGCCGCGGGGCCGGCGCCGGCCGCGCCCGCCGAGCCGGCCGCGCGGGAGGGGCCGCCGGGCGCCGGGCCGGGCCGCGGCTCCGGCGCGGCGGACGACCGGGTTCTCGCGCCGGTCAGGATCACCGATGCCGACGCGGTGCGGCTGTTGCGGCCGGGTGACCGGGTGGACGTCCTGGCCGCCACCGCGGACGGGGCCGACGCTTCGGCGGCTCCCGCACGGGTCGTCGCCGGACGGGCCCGCGTCGTGGACGTTCCCGAGGCGCCCGAGGCCGCGACCGCGGGCGGCGTGACGGAGGCCGCCCGGGGTGCCCTGCTGGTGCTGTCCGTCCCGCCCGGCACGGCGGCCGCCCTGGCCGGCGCCGCCGCGACCGCGGACCTGGCGGTGACCAAGTGGTGACCATCCGGGGCCTGCTCACCGGAAAGTGGGTACGGAATTGGACAGCTTCGCCCCGGCTGATGCAGCTTGGACGGTTCAAGCAGCGTGCGCAGGCGCGCAGAGCCTGCGGTGTGGACGAGAGGCGTATCCGTGACCGAGGAGAGGAAGGGCGTCCTGACGGGCGTCAAGGACACGATGGAAGGGTTCCGCACCTTTCTCCTCCGGGGGAACGTGGTGGAGCTCGCGGTCGCCGTCGTCGTCGGCACCGCCTTCACCAGCATCGTCAACTCGGTGGTGGAGGGGGTCATCAATCCCCTCGTCGGTGCTTTCGGCACCAAGGACCTGGACGCCTACCAGTCGTGCCTGCGCGGGCCCTGCGAGGTCAACGCGGCGGGCGAGATCGTGTCCGGCATCCCGATCCGCTGGGGCTCGGTCCTCAGCGCCTCGCTGACCTTCCTGATCACCGCGGGCGTGGTGTATTTCCTGATGATCCTGCCCCTCACCCGCTACCAGGCGCGGCGGCAGGCCAAGGTCCCGGTCGCCCCCGTGGTGCAGACGGAGCTGGAGCTGCTCGCCGAGATCAGGGACGAGCTGGTCGCGCAGCGCACGCACCGCACGGAGGCCGTCACCGTCGGTGCCCAGCGGTCGGATCTGCCGGACGAGCCACGCGAACGGGAGTAGCCGCGGCCGGTCAGAGGTGGTGGGGCGGCTTCTCGCTCAGGAAGCGGGCGACGTCCCCGGTCTCGGCGTCCTCCGGCGGGTCACCCCATCCGCGGTCCGAGTCGTCGGACGACCGGCGCTCCAGCGGATCGTCGAAGTCCAGGGCGCGCCCGGTGTCCGCCTGCGTCCGGCCGGGGCGCGAGATGTCACTCATGCTGCCAGCGTACGGCCGCGGCGGCAGCGTCCCGGGACTCAGGGCCTCGTGCCACCAGCAGTCCCGGCCCGGCTGCCAGGGCACCGGGCGGGCCACCTGCGGCACCACCAGGACCGTGTGGACGGTCGGGGAGCCGACGAGCGCCCGGTCGAGCAGGGCCTTGGTCCCGTACACGCGGCCGTTGGAGTGGCAGGCGTCCGCGGTGATCACCACCCGTGCGTCCGAGCCGCGCAGCCGGTGGCGCAGGAGACCGTGCCGGTCTCCCAGCGGCAGTGAGATACGCAGCGCGGAGAGCTGGACACAGGCGAGGGTGACTATCACGGACTCCAGGCACATGGGCAGGAGCACCGGCACCGGGTCCCCCGCGCGCACACCGAGGCGCCCCAGCGCTCGTGCCGCGCGCTCGCTCTCCCACAACAGCTGGGCGTGGCTGAGCACGTCGGCCGGGCCGAAGCCGCCGCCCGAGCCGCCTTGATCTCCCGACATGACCGGCAGCCTCGCCGTTGGCGATTGACGTCCGATAAACGTCCGCTGTACGCGGGTGCTGCGCGTGCGGCGCGTGGTACGCAGGAGGCATGGATGAGGACTCACGGGCCACGACGGGGCCCCTGGACGCGCTGACGGACGTGGCGGGGCTGTGCGTGGGCCACGCCCAGCGGATCGGGGACGGCTGGCTTTCGGGCGTGACGGTGGTGCTGACACCCGAAAGCGGGACGGTCGCCGCGGTGGACGTGCGGGGCGGCGGCCCCGGCACCAGGGAGACGGACGTCCTCGACCCGCGGAATCTGGTGGAGCACGTGGATGCGTTCACCCTCAGCGGGGGCAGCGCCTTCGGTCTCGATACGGCGGGCGGTGTCGTCGCGTGGCTGGAGGAGCAGGGCCGTGGCTTCCGGGTCGGGCCCGATCCGGCGGCGGTGGTGCCCATCGTGCCGACGGCCATCCTGTTCGACCTGGGCCGCGGCGGTGACTGGCGGGCCCGGCCCGATGCCGCGCTCGGCCGGGCCGCCGCCGAGGACGCGGCCGCCCGCGGGACGGGGGCCCCCGTGCCCGAGGGCACGGTGGGCGCGGGCACCGGCGCCAAGGCCGGCGGGTTCAAGGGCGGGATCGGCACGGCCAGCACGGTGCTGCCCTCCGGCGTCACGGTGGCCGCCCTCGCCGCGGTCAATGCCGCCGGATCGCCGGTCGACCCCGCGTCGGGCGCCCTCTACGGCGAGGAGGGCGGCCCGGTGCCGTCCCCGCGACGGCACGCCGAGGCGTGGCACCGGCTCGTAGCGGCCCGCGAGGAGACGGTGCGCAGGTCCGTGACGTCCGGGCGCCCCCCGTTGAACACCACGCTCGCCGTCGTGGCCACGGATGCCGCGCTGTCCGCCGCCCAGGCGCAGAAGCTGGCGGGCACGGCGCACGACGGGCTGGCCCGTGCGGTGCGTCCCGCGCATCTGATGAACGACGGGGACACGGTGTTCGCCGTGGCCACCGGGGGGCGGCCGGGGCCCGCGGGGCCGACGCCGATCGAGGCCGCGCTCGCGTTCAACACGATCCTGGAGGCGGGGGCGCATGTGCTGGCGCGGGCCGTGGTCAAGGGGGTGCTGGCCGCGGACGGGGCGGACACCCCGGGCGGGGTGTTCCCCTCCTACCGGGACCTGTACGGCCGGGAGTGAGATGGCGCCGCCCTGCCGTCCGGTGCCTTCCCGGTCCCGAGGCCGGGGTCAGGCGCGCCGCACCTCGGGGCCCGCCGCCTCGACGGCGGCGGCGTCCGCGGCGGTCAGGCCCTCGTCGGTGATCAGCAGGTCCACCTGGGCCAGGGTGCCGAAGCGGGCGAAGTGTTCCTGCCCGTACTTGCCCGAGTCGGCCAGCAGCACCACCCGGCGGGCGGCCGACATCAGGACCCGTTTGACCGCGGCCTCCGCCAGGTCGGGCGTGGTCAGGCCCGAGTCGGGCGCGAAGCCGTTGGTGGCGAGGAAGGCCACGTCCGCGGTGATCTCGCCGTAGGTGCGCAGCGCCCAGGCGTCCACCGCGGCCCGGGTGCGGGTCCTGATCCGGCCGCCGACGACGTGCAGGTCGATGCCGGGGTGGTCGGCGAGCCGTGCGGCGAGCGGCAGGGCGTGGGTGACGACGGTGAGCGCGGCGTTCAGCGGTAGGGCGGCGGCCAGGGCCGCGGTGGTGGTGCCCGCGTCGAGGAGCACGCTGCCCCGGTCCGGCAGAAGGTCGAGGGCGGCGCGCGCGATCCGCTCCTTCTCGGTGACCGCGGTGGATTCGCGTTCGCTGAGGTCGGGCTCGAAGTCCAGCCGGCCCGCGGGGATCGCGCCGCCGTGCACCCGGCGCAGCACGCCGGCCCGGACGAGCGTCTTCAGATCGCGCCGGACGGTCTCCGCGGTCACGTGGAACTCGTCGGCGAGCGTGAGGACTTCGACGCGCCCGCGTTCCCTGGCGAGCCGGAGGATCGCCTGTTGCCGCTCCGGTGCGTACATCTGCGTTCCGGTCCGCCCGTGCCCGATCGTTTGTTTGATTTCGGATGCTACGCCGATGGGTCCCCCGCGTAAACGGACGCGTACGGGAAACGCCCGGCCCTCGCGGCGAGTTGCCGCGAGGGCCGGGCGCTGTCGGCTCGTGCTCAGTGCACCATCACCGGGATGGGCGCACCCTCGTCGGAACCTTCGCCGGAGGCGTCGGTCCCGTGGCCGCTGCCCTTGCTGTTGATCAGCAGGGCGGAGACGACGGCCGAGCCGAGGACGATGAAGAACGCCCACCAGATGGCCGTGGTGTAGCCGTGGACCATCGACTCCAGCACCAGCAGGCGCTCGTTCGTCGCACCGGCCGCGTGGTCGGTGACGTACGCGGTGGTGGCGCCGGCCGCAATGGTGTTCAGCAGCGCGATGCCGATGGCGCCGCCGACCTGCTGGGACACGTTCACCATGGCGCCGGCGACGCCCGCGTCGGTCGGCTTGACCCGCTCGGTGGCCAGGCTCATCGCCGGCATGAACGCGGTGCCCATGCCCAGGCCGAGCAGCACCTGCGCCGGCAGGATGACCGCGGCGTAAGAGGTGTCGATGCTGAGCTGGGTCAGCAGCAGCATGCCGAGCGAGGCGACCAGGAAGCCGGGCACCATCAGCATGCGCGCCGGGACCCTGGTGACCAGCCGGGCACCGACCTGGGTCGAGCCGATGATCATGCCCGCGACCATCGGCAGGAACGCCACACCGGTCTTCACCGGCGAGTACCCGCGCACGACCTGGAGGTAGTAGGTCAGGAACAGGAACAGACCGAACATGCCGACGATCGCCAGGCCGAGCGCCGCGTACGCGCCGCCCCGGTTGCGGTCGGTGATCACCCGCAGCGGCAGCAGCGGGGACTTGACGCGCGACTCGACGATGCCGAATGCCGCGAGCAGCACGACGGCGGCGACGAACATCGTGACGGTCACCGACTCGGTCCAGTCCTCGTGCTCGGCCCTGGCGAAGCCGTAGACGAGGGCGACCAGGCCGAGCGAGGCCAGGACCGCGCCGGGGATGTCCAGGGTGGAGCGGTTGCGGGCGTTCTCCGGCTCGTGGATGTACATCATGGCGCCGACGGCGGCGATCACGGCGAACGGAATGTTCACGAAGAACGTCCAGCGCCAGTCCAGGTAGTCGGTGAGCGCCCCGCCGAGCAGGAGGCCGATGGCGGCGCCCGCACCGGCGATGGCACCGAAGACGCCGAACGCCTTGGCCCGTTCCTTGGCGTCGGTGAACAGGATGGTCAGCAGCGACAGCGCGGCCGGGGCGAGCAGCGCGCCGAAGACGCCCTGGAGCGCGCGGGACAGGTAGAGCATCGCCTCGTTCGACGCGGCGCCGCCCAGGGCGGAGGCGAGGGCGAAGCCGACGAGCCCGATGACGAAGGCGCGACGCCGTCCCCACAGGTCGGCGACGCGGCCGCCGAACAGCAGCAGGCCGCCGAACGCCAGGGCGTACGCGGTGATGACCCACTGCCGGTTGCCGTCGGATATGCCGAGGTCGGTCTGGGCCGAGGGCAGAGCGATGTTCACGATGGTGCCGTCGAGGACCACCATCAACTGGGCGAGGGCGATGAAGAAGAGCGCTTGCCAGCGCTTCGGGTCGAGGGAACCGTGAGCGGGGCTCACGGTCTTTTCCGGTGGCATAAGGGTGACAAACCTCACGTGGCGTTGGTGCATGGGCGGGCGGATGGGAGCCCCGTACTGAGGACTCGGGTGACGGGCCGAACTCAGCGCTGGGCGCGGCGCCGGGTTGTGGTGGCGGTCAGCAGAACTCGTCCTTGAGGTCTTCGAGGCTGCTCGCCTGGCCGGGAAGCTCGCTGCGGGGCGGCGTGCGCAGGCCGTCCAGGAACACCTGGAGATGGCGCCTGGCCATCGTGCTCACGCCGGGACCCTGGGTGCCCGGCACGGGCAGGGTCAGGCGGGCGACCGCGATCAGCAGATCACCGGAGCCGATGTCGCCGCGCAGCTGGCCGGACGCGTGGGCCCGGTCGACCAACTGCTGGGTGACGCGGTGCATGCGCTCCCGGCTGGCTACCAGGCGCGGGTCCTCCCGGTCGATGCCGAAGCCCAGCATCGGGCAGAGGCCGCCGACCCGCTCCTCGGCGGAGTCGAGGACCATGCGGCACAGCGCCTCGAAAGGGTCGTGCACGCTCTCCAGGGCCTGCTGGGCTCGCTCGATGATCCGCTGGTTCACATAGAGCAGCACGTGGAACAGCAGCGACTCCCGATCCGGGAAGTGCCGGTACAGCGTGGCATTCCCGACTCCGGCTCGTCGAGCGATTTCGTCGAGGGGCACGTGCGGCCCGTTCTCGACGATGGCTTCGCGGGCAGCGGCGAGGATGCGCTCGCGGTTGCGGACGGCGTCGGCGCGCAACCGGGTGCGTGTGGCCGTGGACTTGAGGGTCACCTTGCCGCTCCCTGCTGGGGTGAACAACCGGGGAGTCAGTCCCCGCTTGCCTGGACAATGCTCTAAACGGAGAGGCAGTCCCCGCTTATTTCGCGGGGTGATGTGTCGTGTGTCACATCATGTCGGGATGGGTGCAAGCGCGGCGGTGTGAGCGCGTCAGTCGAGCGCGGCGGTGCGAGCGGGAGCGGGCGGACGGCAACGAGCCCCGTACCGCCGTGGGTGGCGGTGCGGGGCCGTGGGGGTGGCCGGTCTGTGCGGCCGCCCGGTGCCGGGCGGCCGGCGGCGGCGGTCAGGCCGCGGCGTCGAAGCCGGAGTCGTTCGCCATGCGCTTCAGCTCCAGCAAGGCGTGCTTCTCGATCTGCCGAATCCGTTCGCGGGTCAGACCGTGCTGCTTGCCCACCTCGGTGAGCGTCCGCTCACGGCCGTCCTCGATGCCGTACCGCGCCCTGATGATGGCCGCGGTGCGGTCGTCGAGGCGGCTGATCAGGTCCTCAAGACCCTCGCGCCGCATCATGACGAGCACCGACTGCTCGGGCGAGGCCGCGGAGGTGTCCTCCAGCAGATCGCCGAACTGGGTCTCGCCCTCGTCGTCCACCGACATGTTGAGGCTGACGGGATCGCGGGCCCAGTCCAGGACGTCCTGGATGCGCTCCGGCGTCGAGTCCAGCTCGGCCGCCATCTCCGAGGGCTCGGGCTCGCGGCCGTGCTCGCGGTTGAACTCCCGCTGCACGCGCCGGATGCGGCCCAGCTCCTCGACCAGGTGAACGGGCAGCCGGATCGTCCGCGACTGGTCGGCGATGGACCGCGTGATGGCCTGCCGAATCCACCAGGTCGCGTACGTCGAGAACTTGAAGCCCTTGCTGTAGTCGAACTTCTCAACGGCCCTGACCAGGCCCGCGTTGCCCTCTTGGATCAGGTCGAGCAGCGGCAGGCCGCTGCGCGGATAGCGCCGGGCGACGGCGACGACGAGGCGCAGGTTGGCACGGATGAACGCGTCCTTGGCGCGCTCCCCGGCGGCGACAATGGCCTCCAGCTCCTCCCGCGTGGCGGAGGCGGCCGCGCCATCCGCCGCCGGCTCCTCCACGCCCCGCAGGATGCGCCCCGCGTACAGCCCCGCCTCGATCGTCAGCGACAGCTCGACCTCTTTCGCAGCGTCGAGCAGCGGGGTACGGGCTATCTCGTCGAGATACATCCCGACCAGATCGCGCTCCGTGGCATCGCTGCCTGCGCTGGACCGGACACTGCCCGCCGCTTCGACACTGTCATCGGTGTCCGGACGCCGGGCGACGGCACGGGTTGCCATACGTGCTCCCTTGCGAAGTGATCAAATGTGGTCCTCTTCGGACCGGACCGGGCTGCCCCCTTGCCGCCCGCATCCATAACGAATCAACGACGGGAATCCGGACAGAATTCCCAAGCCGTGCATCTTTTTCCCGGGGATGCAGTACCCTGCCCGGCCACATGCACCCGCCCGGGACCATGCAGGACATCTCTCCCCACATCCATCCCCACATCCCTGAAGACGAACGGGACGCTTCGTTAGTTGCGTCCGGGTACCCAGCGCCCGCACCGCCATGCGGCGCACGGCCCGTTCCGGCCACCCGGGGCGCACGCGTCCCTGGTGACGAGCCCGCCCGGCCCGGGTAGGTTGCCGGTCAGCGCCTCCCCCGTCCGGCGGGGGACCCGGCCCGTCCGGGGAGCGGAACGGACAGGGCAGGTCTTGACAGGGGGCGGGGCACATGCGCAGGGGCGGCAGCGGCGGGCGAAGCGGCGCCGGCCACCCAGGGGGCACGGCCGGGTCCCGGGGCGCCGGGCGCACGCGGGGCGTGCCACCGGCCGTCAAGCGCTGGATCGCCCACCGGCGCAACACCGAGCTGGCGATGGTGCTCTTCGCCGTCGCCATCGTGACGTTCGGGCACGTGGCCGCCGGTCTGGCCATGTATGAACGGGTGCCGTCCGGGCTGCCCGCGTACGCGGCGCTGCTGGGCGGCACCGCCCTGGCCGCGCACCTGGCCGTGCGGCGCTTCGCCCGGCACGCCGACCCGCTGATCCTGCCGGTCACGGTGCTGCTCAGCGGCCTCGGCCTGGTCCTGCTCGACCGCCTCGACCAGGCTTACGCGGCGCACTACCCGCCGGACAACTACCAGTCCGCGCCTGCCGCGCCCGACCAGGTGGTCTGGACCCTCGTCGGCGCCGCGCTGTGCGTCGCCACCCTGATCGTTCTGCGCCATCACCGGGTCCTGGCGCGCTACACCTACCTGGGCATGGCGCTGGCCATGCTGCTGCTGATGGCCCCGGCGCTGTTCGGCGCCGACCAGTTCGGCGCGAAGCGCTGGATCACGCTGGGGCCGCTGTCCGTGCAGCCGGGGGAGTTCGTCAAGGTCATGATCGTCGTGTTCTTCGCCAGCTACCTCATGGCGAACCGCGACGCCCTGGCCCTCACCGGCCGCCGTTTCCTCGGGCTCGCGCTGCCCCGCGGGCGCAATGCGGGACCGGTGCTGCTGGTGTGGGCCGTCAGCCTCGTCGTCCTCTTCTACGAACGCGACCTGGGCACCTCGCTGATCTTCTTCGGCGTGTTCGTGCTCATGCTCTACATCGCCACCGAACGCACCAGTTGGGTCCTCCTCGGCGGCCTGATGGCCGCCGCCGGCACCGCCGTCGTGGCCGCGACGCAGCAGCACGTCAAGGGCCGGGTACAGGCGTGGCTCGACCCCATGGCGATCTTCCTCCCCGAGGACGAACGCCCGCCGGGCCTCATCTCCGACCAGTCCGCGCAGGCCCTGTTCAGCTTCGGCGCGGGCGACCTCACCGGAACGGGCCTGGGCGAGGGCCACTCCTACCTCGTCGGGTTCGCGGGCCGCAGCGACTTCATCCTCGCCAGCGTGGGCGAGGAGCTGGGCCTGGCCGGTGTGACGGCCGTCATCCTGCTGTACGCGCTGCTCATCCAGCGCGGCATCAAGGCGGCGATCTCCGTCACCGACCCGTTCGGCAAGCTGCTGGCCGCCGGTCTTTCCTGCGTGCTCGCGCTCCAGGTCTTCATCGTCTGCGGCGGCGTGACCGGGCTGATCCCGCTCACCGGCAAGGCGTTGCCGTTCCTGGCGCAGGGCGGCTCCTCGACGGTGGCCAACTGGCTGCTCGTCGCGCTGCTGATCCGCGTCAGCGACAGCGCGGGCAAGGCCGCCACCGAGCCTGCGGGCAATGCCACGATCCTCACCCCGGCCATCACCGACGACACCCCGCGCCCCGCGGCGTGACCCGCCGCGGCGCGCCGTTCCCATCCGTTATGCGTGGAAGGACTCAGCGAACGTGAACCTCCTCGACGACGCCAACACCCTCGCCGACGAGCTGGTGCGCCTGCGGCGCACGCTGCACGGCGTTCCCGAACTGGGCCTCGACCTGCCGCGGACCCAGGAGGCGGTGCTCGCCGCCCTCGACGGGCTGCCGCTCGACATGTCCACCGGCCACGGCCTCAGCTCCGTGACGGCCGTGCTGCGCGGCGAACACCCCGGGCCGACCGTGCTGCTGCGCGGCGACATGGACGCGCTGCCGGTCGCCGAGCGGACCGGGCTGCCGTTCGCCGCCCCCTCCGACCGCATGCACGCCTGCGGGCACGATCTCCACACCGCGATGCTGGCCGGCGCGGCCCGGCTGCTGTCCGCGCACCGCGACCGGATCGCGGGGAACGTGCTGTTCATGTTCCAGCCGGGCGAGGAGGGCTATAACGGGGCGGGGCGCATGATCGACGAAGGGGTGCTCGAAGCAACGGGGGAGCGCCCGGTGGCCGCGTACGCCCTGCACGTGATCTCACACACCTGGGAGTCCGGGGTCTTCGCGACGCGCGGCGGACCCGCGATGGCTGCGTCCAGCGTGCTGGATGTGACGGTCCGCGGCGCGGGCGGACACGGCTCGGCGCCGCACCGCGCGAAGGACCCGATCCCGGCCGCCTGCGAGATGGTCACGGCGCTCCAGACGTGGATCTCCCGCAGCTTCGACGTCTTCGACCCGGTGGTGCTGACCGTCGGGAAGTTCCACGCGGGCACCCAGTCCAACATCATTCCGGACACCGCCGCCTTCACCGCGACCGTCCGCAGCTTCTCGGACGAGACCCGCGCCCGGTTGCGCCAGGGGACGGTCGCCGTGTGCGAGGGCATCGCCGCGGCGCACGGGCTCGGCGTGGAGGCGCGGTTCACCGAGCAGTACCCGGTCACGGTCAACGACGCGGCCGAGGCCGCGTTCGCCGCGGACGCCGTCCGCGACGTCCACGGGGAGGAACGTTACGCGGGCATGGACAACCCGCTCCTCGGCGCCGAGGACTTCTCCCGCGTCATCGAGGCGGTGCCCGGCGCGATGATCTTCCTCGGCGCGACCATGCCCGGCCTGCACCCCGACTCGGCCCCCACCAACCACTCCCCGCTGGCCGCCTTCGACGAGGCGGTACTGCCGGACGGGGCCGCGCTGTACGCGGAACTGGCCGTGCGCCGCCTCGCCGCCGCCTAGGTCCTGTCCTGTCGATCTTGTCGGATAAGCCCGCGGCGTCAGATGCGGTGCATCGCAAGGCGCCGCGCGATTCGGTAACGCAGCGAGGTGCCGTAGCTGGCGTCGCGGGCCCGGCAAGATCGGCCGGACAGGGCCTAGCCGCTGCCTGGCCGGGGACCGTCCCCGCCCGTTCGCCTTCCGGCCCTCGCCGTTCCGGTGTCGACCGACTGGCGGCACAGCCGGAGCGCGCCGCCGCCGCCCGCCGTACCGTGAAGCAGACGCCAACGGTACAAACCGGACGCATCGGGCATGCGGCTGAAGGAGGGCGGCACCTATGGCGGCTGAACTGGCGGCGGACCCCGCGGACGACCCGACGGGCTCGACGGGCCCGGGCCCGACGGACCCGGCGGCCCCCGCGGGCCTGGGCACCTGTACCGGTCCCGAGCTCCGCGAGGCCGAGGCCGAGGCCCACGTCCGTGCCGCCTGCTTCACCACCGGGCCGCCCGTCCGGACCGGCATCGAGCTCGAATGGCTGATCCGCGACGCCCGCGACCCGGCGCGCCTCCCCACCGCCGAGGCGCTCGACGCGGCCCTCGCGCCGCTGGCCGCGCCGGGCGCACTGCCCGGCGGCGGCCGGCTCACCCGCGAACCCGGCGGCCAGATCGAGCTGAGCAGCGCCCCCGCCACCTCCCTGGCCGCGTGCCTCGGCGCCGCCGCGACCGACGTGAGCCACCTGCGCCGGCACCTCGCCGACACCGGCCTCACCCCTGTCGGCCTCGGCCTCGACCCGCAGCACGCCCCGCCCCGGCTGCTCGACCACCCCCGCTACCGGGCCATGGAAAGCTACTTCGACCGCTTCGGCCCCGCCGGCCGGGTCATGATGCGCGCCACCGCCGCCGTTCAGATCAGCGTCGACGCCGGAGACGAGACCGGCGGCCTCACCGGCTACCGCCGCCGCTGGCAGCTCGCCCACCGGCTCGGCCCCGTCCTCGTCGCCGCCTTCGCCAACTCACCGCTGTGGCGTGGGCGCCCCACCGGCTGGGCCTCCACCCGCCAGGCCCTGTGGGCCCGCATCGACCCCGGGCGCACCCGCCCGCCCGAGACCGACACGGCGGGCGAGCCCGACCCGCGCGCCGCCTGGACCAGGTACGCGCTCGACGCCGCGCTGCTGTGCGTCCGCCGCACCCCGCCCGCCGCGTGGACCGCACCGGCCGGGCGAACGTTCCGCTCCTGGCTGCGCGGCCCGTACGGTGAACGCCCGCCCCGCCTCGCCGACCTCGACTACCACCTCGGCACCCTCTTCCCGCCCGTCCGCCCCCGCGGCTGGCTGGAACTGCGCATGATCGACGCCCAGCCGGGCGACGACTGGACCGTCCCGCTCGCCGTCGCCCGCACCCTGCTGGACGATCCGGCCGCCGCCGACGCCGCGTTCGCCGCCACCGAACCCCTCACCGGCGGCCGCCCCCTGCCCCGCCCCGACCTGTGGCTGCGCGCCGCGCGCCTCGGCCCCGCCGACCCGCCGCTCGGCGCCGCGGCCCGCGCCTGCTTCGCCGCCGTCGACGACGCCCTGGCGCGCGACCCGGCGTGCGCCGCCGTGCGGCGCGCCGTCGCCGACTTCGCCGACCGCTACCCCGACCGCGGCCGGTGCCCCGCCGACGACCAGCTCGAAGGAGCCAGGCGATGAGTGAGGACACTCTCATCCCCGAAGCCACCGCCGTCCCCGTCCGGGAACGCGCCCGCATCGCCCTGTCCGCCGCCCGCCGCCGGACCCTCGCCCTCACCGACTGCCTGCCCGACGGCGAACTCACCGCCCAGCACTCGCCGTTGATGTCCCCTCTCGTCTGGGACCTGGCGCACATCGCCAACCAGGAAGAAATCTGGCTGCTGCGCCGCGCCGGCGGCCGGCCCCCGCTGCGCCCCGAACTCGACGCGCTCTACGACGCGTTCCGGCACCCGCGCGCCAGCCGCACGGCGCTGCCGCTGCTCACCCCGGCCCAGGCCCGCCGCTACCTCGCCACCGTCCGCGACCACGCCCTCGACGTCCTCGCCGCCACCCCGCACCCGGGCGACGGCTTCCTCTTCGGCATGGTCGCCCAGCACGAGCAGCAGCACGACGAGACGATGCTCGCCACCCACCAGCTGCGCCGCGGCCCCGCCGTGCTGAACGCCCCCGCCCCGCCGCCCGCCCCGCCGCCCGCCCCCGGCGACGCGCTGCCCGCCGAAGTCCCCGTCCCCGGCGGCCCGTTCACCATGGGCACCGACACCGACCCCTGGGCGCTCGACAACGAACGCCCCGCGCACGTCGTGGACGTGCCCGCGTTCCGGCTGGACACCGCGCCCGTCACCAACGCCGCGTACCAGGAGTTCATCGCCGACGGCGGCTACGACGACCCCCGCTGGTGGCACCCCGACGGCTGGCTGCACCGCACCCGCGCCCAGCTCACCGCCCCCGCGTTCTGGCGCCGCGACGGCAGCACCTGGCTGCGCCGCCGCTTCGGGCGCACCGAACCCGTTCCGCCCGCGGAACCCGTCCTGCACGTGAGCTGGTACGAGGCCGACGCGTACGCCCGCTGGGCCGGGCGGCGGCTGCCGACCGAAGCCGAATGGGAGAAGGCCGCCCGCCACGACCCCGCCACCGGCCGCTCCCGCCGCCTGCCCTGGGGCGACGACACCACGACCGGGCCCGCCCACGCCAACCTCGGCCAGCAGCACCTCCAGCCCGCCCCCGCCGGCGCCTACCCGGCCGGCGCCGCGCCCTGCGGCGCACGGCAGCTGCTCGGCGACGTGTGGGAATGGACGGCGAGCGACTTCACCGGCTACCCGGGCTTCGCGGCCCACCCCTACCGCGAGTACAGCGAAGTGTTCCTCGGCGACCGGTACAAGGTGCTGCGCGGCGGATCGTTCGCCACCGACCAGGTCGCCTGCCGCGCCACGTTCCGCAACTGGGACCTGCCCGTGCGGCGGCAGATCTTCGCCGGGTTCCGCACCTGCCGCACCGAGGAGCCGGGCTGATGTGCCGCCACCTCGCCTACCTCGGCCCGGCCAGACCGCTGGCCGAAGTCCTCACCGACCCGCCCCACAGCCTCTACCGGCAGTCCTGGACGCCCTCGGTCAACGCCGACGGCTTCGGCGTCGGCTGGTACCCGCCCGAGAACGGCGCCGGACCGGTCCGCTACCGGCGCGCCGTTCCCATCTGGTCCGACGCCAACCTGCCGGGCCTCGCCGCCGTCCTGCGCAGCGGCGCCGTGCTCGCCGCCGTCCGCTCCGCCACCCCCGGCACCAGCCACGACGAGGCCGCCGCGGCCCCGTTCGCGCTCGGGCGCTGGCTGTTCAGCCACAACGGGGCCGTACCCCGCTGGGAGCTGCTGCCCGCCGACACCGGCGAACCCCTCACCGCCGCGGAGCTCCTCGGCCTCGACGCGCGCAGCGACTCCGCGCTGCTGTGGGCCATGACCGGCCGCCGCCTGACCGCCGGCCTGCCGCCCGGCGAGGCCCTGGCGGACATCGTGCGCACCACCACCGCCGCACGGCCCGACGCCCGGCTCAACCTGCTCCTCACCGACGGCAGCACCATCGCCGCCACCCGCCACGGCGACACCCTCTGGTACCGCCGCCGCGACGAAACCGAAGTGACCGTCGCCTCCTCGCCCGTTCCCGGCGAACGCGGCTGGCACGAGGTCCCGGAACACTCCCTGCTCCTCGCCGGCCGCACCACCACCGAGGTCGAACCACTGTGAAGGGACGCCCCATGCGTATCACCGTCGACCGCCGCCTGCCCGCCGACCACGCCGCCCGCGCCCTGCGCGCCGACGCCGAGAGCGCCCTCACCGGCCGCCCCAAGAGACTGCCGCCGAAATGGTTCTACGACGAGCACGGCAGCACCCTCTTCGACCGCATCACGCGCCTCCCCGAGTACTACCTGACCCGCGCGGAACGCCAGATACTCAACGCCCGCGCCGAAGAGATCGCCCGCCTCACCGGCGCCAGAACCCTCGTCGAACTCGGCTCCGGCACCTCCGCCAAGACCCGCGTCCTGCTCGACGCCCTCACCGCCGCCGGAACCCTGAAGCAGTACGCGCCCGTCGACGTCAGCGACACCACCCTCGACCGCGCCGCAGAGGCCATCAGCCGCGACTACCCCGACCTGCGCGTGGCCGCCACGGTCGCCGACTTCGAAACGGACCTCCCGCTCCCGGAACCGGGCCCGCGCCTCGTCGCGTTCCTCGGCTCCACCATCGGCAACCTCGACACCGAACAGCGCGCCGCGTTCCTCGCCCGCCTCCGCACCGCCCTCACCGGCGAAGGCGACGCCCTGCTGCTCGGCGTCGACCTCGTGAAGAGCCCCGCCACCCTGATCCGCGCCTACGACGACGACCAGGGCGTGACCGCGGCGTTCGACAAGAACGTGCTGCGCGTCCTGAATCGCGAACTCGGCGCGGGCTTCGACCTCGGCGCCTTCGACCACAAGGCGCTGTGGAACGCGGAGGCCGAGCGCATCGAGATGCGCCTGCGCGCCCGCGTGGCCCACAGCGTCGAGATCCCGGCCCTCGGCCTGACCGCGGACTTTGCCCGCGGCGAGGACCTGCGCACGGAGATCTCCGTGAAGTTCCGCCGCGAACCGCTGACCGAAGAACTCACCCGCGCCGCGTTCACGGTCCCCCACTGGTGGCCCGACCCCCAATCCCGCTTCGCCCTCCTCCTGGCCACCCCCACCTGACCCCACCAACCCATTCCCACCCCACGCCCTGAACCCGGTACGCTAACCCCCGGCAACGCCTCAGCCTCAGTAGCTCAGGGGATAGAGCACCGCTCTCCTAAAGCGGGTGTCGCAGGTTCGAATCCTGCCTGGGGCACGTGTGTGACCTGCGGTCGATGGAGCATCGTCGCAGGTCACAGCCGTTTTCGGGGCCGCGCATCACGGGGTTGCATACCTGGGGCGTACCTGGCTGATACCTGCGACTGACCGGGGAGTTGACGGCTCCGTCTCCCAAATTCCTCCCAAATGGTCGTGGCCTCCGCGCTGATCGGCCCGGGGGCCGTCTCGACGGCCCTCCTCCGCGGAGGAGGGCCGCTCGGCGCGTCCACGACGCCCTCCTCACCACCCACGACGAGCCGTTCGTCACGCTGATGGTCAACCCGGCGGCTGGCGACGGAAAGGTGCACGTGCTCTACAGGTCGTGGGGGCACAGCCGTCCCTGGCCTCGCCGGTGCTGAGCGTGATGATCCGCACTATCCGCTGACCGGCGCCTTCACCGAAGCGAACTGCCGGACCCGCACCGACCCGGTTGTTCCGGACGGCGATGTGCAGGGGGAGCGGGCGGCGCTCAGGGTTCGCGGGACGAGGTGGCGCAGGCGTTGTGCGGTGGCGGAATCGGCAAGATATGCGCAAAGTGGTGTGTATTCGAAGAAAGGGGACTCCGTGATCGTCCAGAAGCTTCACGAGGCCGGACTCCGCAGCGAGCACGCCTACTGTGCCGGATTCGTCAGCATCGGCCTGACGGTCGCCAGCTGGGTGGCGTCGCTGAAGGCCGAGCCGGGCGGGGATGTGGCCAGGGCAGACCGGTGGGGAATTTTCGTGGGCGAGTGGGCGCCAACGTTCTTCGGGCTGGGGATCGCTTTGGCAATGTACGAGAAGCACGATCACTGACCTCCGGCGCGCTGCCCGGTGGTCCGCCGCACCGCCGTGCCGCGAGCCATGTTCTGCGCGCCAGTGCCGGCAAGCTGCTGTGCGGGCTGCCGGTGGTCCGGCATGCGACGGGAGGCGCCCCCGGTTATAGCGGGCGGTCGGCCGATGGCTGGCCGGCTACGTGCTCTTCGCACTGATGGTGATCGCCCACTGGGGCATAACGAGTCCACCGTGCTGGTTGCCGGCCGACGGGGAGAGGCGTGAGCGGGACCAGCGTGCCGGACGGACGGCAGACACTACGCTGAGTCCAGCGGGATCGGGCCCGCCGCACAGTGTCCGGGAGGTGCTTCATGACGTCCGAGATGATGGCCCCGGCGTGGATGCATGAGCAGATCACGGCGGAGGAGTACGACTCCTGGTCCGAGGAGCAGTGCGCCGGAATCGAGACCGTTGGACGGAATGGTCGTCGTGAGTCCGAGTGCGTCCACGCGGCACAACCGGCCGACCCGGATTCTGGCGAACGCCTCGGATGCCGCCGCGGGCCCGGAGCGGAATGCCGACACGGACTTCGACGTCCGGCTTCAGGACGTTCCGCTGACCAATCGCCGCCCGGACGTCGTCGTGTACCGCGCGGACACGATCGACATCACCCCCACCCGCCCTGAGCATGTGCTGCTGGTCGCGGAGGTGGTGTCGCCCGGCTCCGAGACCACCGACCGGATCGTGAAGGTCGACCAATACGCCAAGGCCGGCATCGGCTTCTACTGGCGGATCGAGCAATCCGCGACAGGCGTTCCGCTCGTGTACACCTACGTTCTCGACTCCGCGACGAAGACTTATCGGGACGGAGACGTGTTCACCGGCGTCCTCAAGGTCGCGGCTCCCTTCCCGGTGGAATTGGATCTCACCCGGATCTGACCACGTGCTGACCAGCCGACGGCGGCGCGTGAGCGATGCGTGAGCGGACTGCCCGGTACAGGGCGGCACGAGCCGGATCAAGTGGCTCGCCGCGCGGCTCTGACCAGGGGAAACAGCGCCCCGCGGCAGCGCCAGGCACCCCCCGGCGAGGACTCGATCCCACTCCTGAAGCGGGTGTCGCAGGTTCGAATCCTGCCTGGGGCACAGGGGCGAACGCCCCGGATCGGGTCTGGTCCGGGGCGTTCTGCATGTCGGGAGGCGCGGGAGCTGTTCGACCGCGTCGTGGAAGGGCTGGGGCTCGGTATCGAGCTTGCCGCGGACCGGGCGGCGGTCACACTGTGGATGACACCGTTCCGGCGGACTCGCACGATCACCACGCAGCATGGAGGAAGGCACAGTGAAGCGCATCGGCATCATCGGGGTGGGCGAGCTCGGGCGGGCCGTCGTGACGGGGCTTTGTGACGGGGGTGACGAGTCGCCGGAGGTGTTCCTGTCTCCTCGGGGGGCCCGTGCGGCCGCGGAGCTCTCCGGGCGTTACGAGGGCGTGCAGGTGTGCGCCGGCAATCAGGCGGTCGTGGACCGCTCCGAGATGGTGCTCATCGCCGTACGCCGCCAGGACCGGCACGAAGCGCTCGCCGGCTTGCGGGTGGACGACGACAAGGTCGTGGTCAACGTGATGGCCGGTGTCAGCAACGACGACCTGCGCCGGACGCTGGCCACCGACGCCCCGCTGGTCCGGGCCATCCCCCTGCCCGACGTAGCCGAACGCCGCTGCGTCACGGTCACGTACCCGTCGCACCCGGTAGTGGACCCTTTCTTCGAGTACCTGGGCGGGGTGCTCCCCGTCGCGGACGAGGCGGCCTTCAACGTCTTCTCCGCACTGACGGGAACGCTGACCACCCACTACTCGTACCTCGCCACCCTCACGTCGTGGGCCATCGGCCAGGGCATCGCCTCCGAGGACGCGGACCGCTACGTGCGCGGTCTCTTCCAGGGGGCCGGCCGCGCCCTGAGTGATGAGGCCCGCTCCCTGCACCAGCTCGCGGCCAACCACGAGACTCCGAACGGAAACAACGAGCGCATCCGCACCACATGGTTCGACTCGGCCAACTCCGCGGCCCTCGCCAAGGTCCTCGACGACCTCCTCGCCGACCTGAAACGGCCCAGGTGAAGCAGGTAACGGGCAGGGCCGTCAGGTCCTCGCGGGGCGGGAGGTGTCCAGGGCCAGGTGTGCTGCCAGGGTGGCGAGCACCGTGCCCATGACGTACCGCTGGGCGCGCAGCCAGCCGGGGCGTCGTGCGAGGAACGCGGCGATCGTGCCCGCGGCCAGCACGAACGTGCCGTTCACGGCCACCCCGATGATTACCTGGACGCTGCCGAGGAGGAAGCCCTGCGCCATGGCGTTCCCTGCCTCCGGGTCCACGAACTGGGGGATGAGGGACAGGTACATGAGGGCGATCTTCGGGTTGAGCAGGCAGGTCATCAGCCCCATGGTGAACAGCCGGCGCGAGGACTCGCCCGGCAGCTCCTGCCGGGCGAACACCGCTGCCCCGCCCGGTCGCAGTGCCTGCCACGCCAGCCACGCGAGATAGCCGGCGCCGGCCAGCTTCACGGCAAGGTACAGACCGGGAACGACGGTGAAGACGGCCGACAGGCCGAGGTTCGCCGCCGTCAGGTAGATCAGGAAGCCGAGAGCCACGCCGCCCAGCGACACAAGACCGGCGCTCCGGCCCTGGGTGATGCTGCGTGACACGAGGTAGATCATGTTGGGCCCGGGCGTCAGCACCATCCCGAGGGCGACTGCTGCGACACCGGCTACCGCGCCTGCTGTGATCATCCGTTCAGAATTGCTGACGCCTGCCGTGGCGCACCAGTTAATTCTTCCGCGGTCGATTCGTAAGCGGACCTGAACGGTGGCGGGACGTTTCGGCAGGGGCGCGCGGGTTATTCGGAGGGGCCTGGCCGTCCAGAGGGAAAGGAGGCCGCAGTCATGTTGAGAGCCATAGCGGACATCTTCCGGGCGATCGGCGGTGCCGTTGCCACGGTGGTGTCATTGCCGTTCCGGCTCGTCGCCCGGCTTTTCGGGGGCGCTTCCGACACCGCGCACCGGCGGCACTGACCGGCGGGGCGGGTCAGGCGCCGGTGCGGTTGTACTCCTCGACCCGGTCGGGGGCGGGCAGGGCTCGACGCCCGCCTCGCGCACCTGGGCGGTGAGCTGGGCGACGTGGCGGGCGAAGGCCCGCACCAGCGTTTCCAGGCCGAGCAGCCGCCGGCGCAGCCGGTCGTTCTCCGTGTCGACCCGCTCCACGCCGGCTTTGAAGACCGCCAGGTCCGCCAGCCGGTCCTCGGGGCCGACGGCGGTCCCGGCGGCCTGCCGGTGCGCGTCGCCCTGGCCGCATACGAGCTGCCGACCGCCGCGGCCAGCGGGCCGCCCACGGCCGCCATGGCCGTCCACAGCACGTTCATCCCCGCGCGCCCTTTCCCGCGGTGCCCGGCGCGGGCACCGCGTACTCCGGCATGGCCGATGCCCACAGGCACACCCCGACGTGGGTGGTCGCGTAGCAGACCGCGACCCACAGCCCCTGCCCGTACGAGCCGGAGAACGCGCCGGCCACGTAGGCCGCCGTCCACACCGTGGGCGGTGTCAGCAGGGCGGCGAATCCGCTCAAGTCACCCCCGATCCGCACGCACGCGGCCACGGCGGCGGCCGCGCCGGCCGCGATCCACAGCCAGGCCCACGCGTGCAGCGGGGCGGCGTCGGTGAGGAGGGCGAGGCCGCGCGGGTTGGGCCATGGGGTCGAGCAGGTACTGAAGGCCCCGGACCAGCTCGCCCAGGCCCACGACGAGCAGGAACGTGCCGCGGCGGGGTCAACGCGCACCTCCCTTGGCGTCCGGTCCCCGGGAGAAGCCCGCGCCGGGCCGCAACCGCGCAGCGGCGGCCGGTGATTACCTCGAACGTGTGCCGGGGAACAGACCGGTGGACCGGTGGACCGGTGGACCGGTGCCCGGCGTTGGCCTGGTGTTCGCCGCGTGTTGGGGCGTGGGGCATCACAGACCGGTGGCAGCCGGACCATACTGCGGGCCGTCGGACGAGGGAACGTGGAGGTATTCGTCATGACGGACATGCACCAGGCGCGCGAAGCGCGGGAGGGGCGCGCCACCGGGCGGCGCGCCGTGCTGCGGGGCGGTGTCGCCGCGGCGGCCGGACTCGCGGTGCCGGGAATCGTCGCGGGGGCCGCACCGGCGTTCGCGCTGTCCGGGCGCCCGGCGGCGCGCTGGGGCGTGCAGGCCGGTGACGTCACCACCTCCTCAGGACTGGTGTGGGTGCGTTCCGACCGGCCGGCCCGCATGATCGTCGAGACCTCGGCGACCGAGTCGTTCCGCCGCCCGCGCCGCTGGTACGGGCCGCTGCTCGGTCCCGGCACCGACCACACGGGCACCACCGCGCTGCACGGCCTGCCGCCGGGGGAGCAGGTCCACTACCGGGTGCTCCTGGCCGACCCGCACGATCCGCGCCGCACGGGCGAGCCGGTGGCGGGCACGTTCCGTACCGCGCCCGCGCGGCGGCGCGACGGCGTGCGCTTCGTGTGGTCGGGCGACCTGGCAGGGCAGGGCTGGGGCATCAACCCGGGGCTCGGCGGCTACCGCGCGTTCGCCGAGATGCGCCGCCGCGACCCGGACTTCTTCCTCTTCAGCGGCGACACCGTCTACGCCGACGGGCCGATCGAGGAGAGCGTCACCCTGCCGGACGGCAGCGTGTACCACAACGTGACGACGCCGGAGAAGCGGAAGGTCGCCGAGACGCTCGACGAGTACCGCGGCAATTTCCGCTACAACCTGCTCGACGAGAATCTGCGCCGCTTCAACGCGCAGGTGCCGACCATCGTGCAGTGGGACGACCACGAGGTCACCAACAACTGGTACCCGGGGGAGATCCTGGCCGACGACCGCTACACCGAGAAGTCCGTGGACGTGCTCGCCGGGCGCGCCCGGCAGGCGTTCGCGGAGTACTTCCCGATCTCCACGCTGCGTCCCGGGCGCCGCGAGGGCCGCGTGCACCGGGTGGTGCGCCACGGCCCGCTGCTCGACGTCTTCGTCCTCGACATGCGGACCTTCCGGAACGCCAACTCGCCAGGACGGCAGCCCGACGACGCCCAGGGCATCCTGGGCCGCGAGCAACTGGACTGGCTGAAGCGGGAGCTGAGCCGTTCCCGCGCGGTGTGGAAGGTGATCGCCGCCGACATGCCGATCGGTCTGGTCGTGCCGGACGGCGAGACGGACATCGAGGCCATCGCCAACGGCGACCCGGGCGCCCCGCTGGGCCGGGAGCTCCAGATCGCGGAGCTGCTGCGCTTCATCAAGCGCCGCCGCATCACGGGAACGGTGTGGCTGACCGCGGACGTGCACTACACCTCGGCGCAGCACTACCGGCCGGAGCTGGCGGCGTTCGGCGACTTCGAGCCGTTCTGGGAGTTCGTCAGCGGGCCGCTGAACGCGGGCGCGTTCCCGGCGAACGCGCTGGACGGAACGTTCGGCCCGGACCGGGTGTTCGTGAAGGCGCCGGAGGCGTCGAACGTGTCGCCCGCCGAGGGCTACCAGTTCTACGGCGAGGTCGAGATCGACGGCGACGGCGGTGAACTGACCGTGCGGCTGCGGGAGGTGGACGGCCCTGTGCTGTTCTCCAAGACCCTTCAGCCGGGCCGGGTCGGCCAGTAGGGGGCCGAACCGGGCATACCCGGCCGGTCCCGGGCGCGGGTCGGCCCGGCGGGGCACCGCCGGGCCGATCATGACCGCATGGCAGATGACCCGGACAGCGCCGGCGAGCCGCTCGGTGGCGCGGGGCGGCTCACCACCGCTTCGCCCGGCGGGCGGCGGGTGCTCGGCAGCGCGGTGCTCGGCTCCGGTATGGCGATGCTGGACAGCACGATCGTCACCGTGGCGCTCCCGCGCATCGGCGCGGACTTCGACGTTCCGATCTCCGATCTCCAGTGGATTCTGAACGCCTACATGCTGACGCTCGCCGGGCTGATCCTGCTCGGCGGCGGGCTCGGCGACCGGTTCGGCCGCAGGCGGGTCTTCGTGTGGGGCGTCGTGTGGTTCACGGTCGCGTCCGTGCTGTGCGGTCTCGCACCGTCGGCGCCGCTGCTGATCGCGGCGCGGGCGCTCCAGGGCGTGGGCGGGGCGCTGCTGACGCCGGGTTCGCTCGCGCTGATCCAGTCCTCGTTCGACCCGGACCAGCGCGCGAAGGCCGTCGGCCTGTGGTCCGGGCTCGGCGGCGTGGCGACCGCGTTCGGTCCCTTCCTCGGCGGGTGGCTGGTCGACGGGCCCGGCTGGCGCTGGATCTTCCTCATCAACGTGCCGCTCGCGGCGGCCGTGCTGCTGCTGACGCGCGCGGTGCCGGAGAGCAGGGACTGGACGGCGGGGGGCCGGTTCGACGTGCCGGGCGCGGCGCTCGCGGCCCTGTCGCTGGGCGGCATCACCTACGCGCTGATCAACGCCCCCGCGTTCGCCGCGCTTGCGGGCGGGGTGGCGCTCGGCGCGGCGTTCGTGTGGTGGGAACGGCGCGCGCCGCGGCCGATGCTGCCGCTCGGGGTGTTCAGGTCGCGGCTCTTCACGGCGGCGAACCTGGTGACGCTGTGCCTGTACGCGGCGATCGGCGGCATCTTCTTCCTGCTGCCCACCCAGCTTCAGAACGGGCTCGGCTACGACGCGCTGACCGCGGGCATCGCCTCGCTGCCGGTGACGCTGCTGCTGACGGTCCTGTCCGGCCCTGCGGGTGCGCTCTCGCACCGGATCGGGCCGCGGCTGCCGCTGACGCTCGGCCCGCTGGTCGCGGCGGCCGGTCTCGTGCTGCTGTACCGGGTGCACCCGGGCGGCTCGTACTGGACGGACGTGTTTCCCGGCGTCGTCGTGCAGGGCCTGGGGATGGCCCTGTTCGTGGCGCCGCTGACGGCGACCGTGCTGGCGTCCGTCGAGGTCAGGCGGGCGGGGGTGGCAAGCGGCGTGAACAACGCGGCGGCGCGCGTCGCGCAGCTGGTCGCCGTGGCGGCGCTGCCGCTGGCGATCGGCCTGTCCACGGACGAGTACCGCTCGGCCGAGGCCGTCGACCGGGCGTTCGGCAAGGCGGTGCTGCTGTGCGCCGGGCTGATGGTGCTCGGCGCGGTCATCGCCTGGTTCACGGTGCCGGGACGGCTGCTGCCGCACGCCCCGGCGCCGCAGTGCACGCGGCACTGCGCGGTCGGGGCCCCGCCGCTCGAACCGGGCGGGCACCGTCGTGGGAACGGCTCATCAGCGCAGGCGGGGAGCGGTGCACCGGGTGATAGTTGACGCATGACGTCGCCCCCCGCCGGGCAGCCGCCCCGGCCGCCCGCGCCCGCGGGGGCGGTGGTCGCCGAGGCGGCCGGCGAGGTGGTCCCGGCGCGGCTGTGGACGCGCGACTTCGGTCTGTTCTTCACGGCGCGCGGCATCGCGAAGCTCGGCGACATGATGCTGCCGGTCGCGCTGGCCGCGGGCCTGGTCCAGCACGGCGGCGGAGCGGGCGCGGTGGGCCTGGCGATGGCGTCGTTCACCGGCTGTTTCGCGGGCTTCGTGGTGTTCGGCGGCGTCATCGCGGACCGCTTCGAGGCGCGGGCGCTGATGATCGGCGCCGACGTGGTGCGGATCGGCACCGAGGCGCTGGCCGCCGTGCTGTTCTTCACCGGCCACGTCGTGCTGTGGCAGGTGTGCGTGATCGGCGCGGTCAACGGGGTGTGCGCCGCGATGTTCCAGCCGGGCGTGGCGAGCACCGTGCCGCGCCTCGCGCACGACGTGCAGGCCGCGAACGGCGCCATCCGCACGGCCGAGTCCTGCATGGCGGTACTGGGTCCCGCGGCGGCCGGCGTCCTGGTCGGCTGGACGTCCGCGGGCTGCGTGTTCGCCGCGCACGCCGGAACGTACCTGCTCAGCGCCCTGTGCCTGCTGCTGCTCCGGCTGCCGGAGCGGCCGGTGCGGCCCGCGGCTGGGACGTTCCGAGCGGATCTGGCGGAGGGGTGGCGGGAGTTCCGGGCCAGGACCTGGATGTGGGGTGCCATCGTCGTCTGGATGATCCTCATGGGCGCGGCGTGGGGCCCGTCCGTTCCGCTGGTGGCGACCGAGGTCATCACGGCTCACGGCGACGGCACGTACGGCCTCGTGAACTCGGCGCTCGGCGCAGGCATGGCCGTCGGCGGGCTGCTGGCCATGCGCATCAGGCCGCGGCACCCGCTGCGCGCGGGGGCCGTCGCGCTGTTCGGCTTTTTCCTCCAGCCGGTGACGGTCGGCGCGGGGCTCGGGGTGGCGGCGATCGTCGCGGGCTTCGTGGTGGCGGGCGCGGCGATGGCGTTCTGGAGCGTGATGTGGGCGACGAGCATCCAGACGCAGGTGCCGGGGACCGTGCTCAACCGCATCCACGCCTACGAGGTGGCAGGTTCCGTGGTGATGATGCCGGTCGGCCAGGCCCTGGCCGGCCCGGCCGCCGGTCTTTTCGGCGCGTCCCAGGTGCTGCTGGCGGCGGGCGCGGTGTCGCTGGCGGCGAGCGCGGCGCTGCTGGCGGTCCCCGCGGTCCGCAACCTCACGCGGGTGGATCAGCGGCCCCTCGCGCGGCACGCCTGACGGTCCGCGGGCGGGGCGCGGTGGGGCCGGGCGCGGGCGGCCGCGGCTCAGGCGCCGAGCGGGCAGGGCAGGGAGGGGGCGGTGCCGTTGGGGGAGCAGCCGATGACGTCGAGGGTCAGGAAGCCGGTGCCACGCAGGTACCACCCGGCGTGGACGTCGCCGCCCGCCGCGAGGCGGGCGGCGGACCGGCCGGCGAGCGCCGGGACGGCCTGCCGTTCCCGTTCGACGGCGAACGCGGGCGCCGCGCGTTCGCTCTCCTGCCGGAACCACGCGGCCGCCTCGGCCGCGGTGCCGCAGGTGCGGGCGACGGCGGCGGCGGGCCGCAGCAGCCAGTCGCTGATGCGGAGCGGGGTGCAGGGGTTGGCGAGGAACCCGGGCGCCGGCGGCGCGCCCGGCGCCGCCGCCGGCCGCCGGTCGGCCTCCTGGTCGAAGACGCGGCGTTCGCCCTGCCAGTGGTAGGCGTGGAAGTGCGCGGGCCCCATGGTCCATGGTTCGACGCCCGCGCGGCCCTGCTGAACGGCCAGGGCGGTGACGCGGTGCCGCGGTGACGCGGTGCCGCGCCGGGCGGCGCTCAGCGCCGCGTGGCCCGCGGCGGTCAGGCCGGCTGCGGTGTACTAGACCGGTCGCCGAGTGACCAGGCGGCGCGCGCGTTCAGGCGGGTGGCCCTGCGCGGCGTGTCCGGTTCCGCAGGTCGGCGGGTATGCGACCGGCCGCCCGCGGGCAGGGAGTGCATGCGGGACCAGGACGGCACGGCGAGATGGGGCGAGGGCATGAGGGCGCGGCTTCCGGCGGCGGTGGTGGCGGTGGTGTCGGCGGTGGTGCTGACGGCGGGCGGCTGCGACGCGGCCGGTACCGAGGACGCGGACGACGCGGCGGGCACGGGCGGCACGAGCGGGGCGCCGCCGGAGAGCGGCACGCAGCTGCCAGGACTGCCCGACGCGGCCACCGCCGCCGACCGGCTGGCGGCACTCACCGTGGCCGAGCCGCGCGCCATGACCGGCTACTCGCGCGACCGCTTCCCGCACTGGGACAGCGCGGACGGCTGCACCGTGCGGCAGACCGTGCTGCGCCGCGACGGCGAGGACGTCACCGTGGACGACGACTGCCGCCCGGTGTCGGGCACCTGGTTCAGCGCCTACGACGGCGAGGAGTACACGGACGACGGGGACGTCGACATCGACCACGTGGTCCCGCTGGCCAACGCATGGCGCTCCGGGGCCGACGCGTGGACCGACGACGAGCGCAGCGCGTTCGCCAACGACCTGGCGCAGCCGCAGCTCATCGCCGTCGGCAGCCGCGTGAACCGGGAGAAGGGCGACCAGGCGCCGGACGCCTGGCTGCCGCCCGCCGAGGAGTTCGGCTGCACCTACGCCCTGGCCTGGACGACGGTCAAGCACGCCTACGAGCTGACCGTGACCACCGCGGAACGCGACCGGCTGGCCGGTCTGCTCGGCACCTGCGGGTGACGCGGGCGGCGCCCGCGGTGCTGCATCATCCTGGGGTGGACGATTTCGGCACGAGTGGACGCATGACCTTCGAGGCGAGGCACAGCCGCATGCGCGGCTGGTACGTCGTGGACCCCGTGGGAAGCCTGGTGCACGTGCCGGGCGACGACGGCCGTCCGAGCGCGGCGTTCTTCGGCACGGACGAGACGGCGGCCCGCACCCTGGCCGCGCACCTCAACAGCCAGCACGACATCGCCGACGGCCCGGCCTAGACAGGCCGGGCCGCCGGTGCCGTGCTGCGGTGCTGTCTTGCTGTCTGGCTGCCGTGCTGTCTTGCCGTGCTCAGCGGGCGAACGTGCTGTCGCAGTCCATGCACTGCCACCGGCGCGGCATGCCGGTGCTCGTCACGTTGATACTGCCGCAGCTCGGACACTTCATGTGAACTCCCCATCCGCTCGCCTGACATCACGCCTACCACACCGGCCGGCCGCGGTCACGGCCCGCTGCCGATGCTGCGCCGGTTGGCCTGCCGGACCTTCTCGCGCAGCAGGTCGCTCGCGTTCACCTGCCGGACGTGCTCCGGGAGCACGTTCCAGACCAGCCCGCCGCGGATGGGTCTCAGCTGGTAGGTGACGCCGTCGTGGCCCACGACCACCCCCGCCCGGCCCAGCTCGGTGTCCTGCGCGAGTGCGCCCAGCTCGATGCCGGGGCCCGCGCGCCCGGAGCGTGCGCGTTCTTCGCGCGCCTGTGGTTCCTGACTGCTCGTCGCCATGAAGGCTCGCTCCCCTGCGCTCTCCAGCGCTCTCCAGCGCTCTCCGTGGTGAGACGGTCACCAGCATCCCGCGCGACCGGCGTTCCGGCCAGTCCGGGTACGTGGCCGATTCGGCAGAGGCAACGCAGGAGTTGGCGATCTCCGCACGCGGGTACGAGCATGCCCGCCGGTCGCGCGCCCCCCCGCGCGCAGAGGACGGGGGGACCACCACCGGGTGGTCCCCCCCTGCGCTCACAGGGCGTTCGCCCGGGTGATCTCGGAGAACCAGCGGCCGCTGTCCTTCAGCGTGCGCACCTGCGTCTCGAAGTCCACGTGGACCAGGCCGAACCGCTTCGAATAGCCGTGCGCCCACTCGAAGTTGTCCAGCAGCGACCACACGAAGTAGCCGCGCAGGTCGACGCCTTCCGCGAGGGCCCGGTGCGCGGCCCTGAAGTGCTCCTCCAGGTAGCGCCGCCGGTCCTCGTCGTGGACGCGCCCCTCACGTGTGACCTCGTCCGCGAATGCCGCGCCGTTCTCCGTCACGTACAGCGGCAGCGGACCGTACTCGCGCGAGACCCGCGTCAGCGTCTCGTACAGCCCGTCCGGGTCGATCTCCCAGCCCATCTCGGTCTGGGGCACCCCGCGCTTGACGAACTCCACGTCCGGGGAGCCCACCCAGTGCGTGGGCCCCGGCCGCGGCGCGCCGGCGCGCACCACGTGGCGCGAGTAGTAATTCACGCCGAGGAAGTCGAGCGGCGCGGCGATGGTCGCCAGGTCGCCGTCCCGCACGTGCTCGGTGCCGGTGACCTCCGCGATGTCCTTCAGCACGTCGGCCGGGTAGGAGCCGCGCAGCATCGGGTCCAGGAAGAAGCGGTTCATCAGGCCGTCGATGCGGCGGGCGGCGTCCCGGTCCGCCGCGCTGTCGGTGACCGCGTCCACCGGGTACAGGTTGACGGTGACACCGACGCTGCGCGCTCCCTGGGCGCGCAGCACCTCGGCGGCGAGGCCGTGCCCGAGCATCAGGTGGTGCGCGGCGCGCACCGCGGCGGCGCCATCGGTGCGGCCCGGCGCGTGGTGGCCGCTGGCGTAGCCGAGGAACGCGGCGCACCACGGCTCGTTCAGCGTCGTCCAGTCCTGCACCCGGTCGCCGAGACGCTGGTGGATCAGCGCCGCGTACTCCGCGAACTTCTCCGCGGTCTCGCGGCGCGGCCAGCCGCCCGCGTCTTCGAGCACCTGCGGCAGGTCCCAGTGGTAGAGCGTCACCCAGGGCTGGATGCCGTGGTCGAGCAGGCCGTCGACGAGGCGGCTGTAGAAGTCGACGCCCGCCCCGTTGACCGGGCCGTACCCCTCGGGCTGGATGCGCGGCCAGGCGAGCGAGAACCGGTAGTGCGTCACGCCGAGGTCGGCGAGCAGCGAAATGTCCTCGGGGTAGCGGTGGTAGTGGTCGTCCGCGAGGTCACCGGTCTGGTTGCGGAACACCTTGCCGGGGGTGTGGGAGAAGGTGTCCCACACCGAGGGCAGCCGGCCGTCCTCGTGGACGGCCCCCTCGATCTGGTAGCTGGCGGTGGCCGTTCCCCAGGCGAAGCCCTCGGGGAACTGCTCAGGGCTCAGTTCGTTTGTCATGAGAAAAAGTTCCCGGTGTTTCGGTGTTTTTCAGTATTGCCAGTGAGATGGGGGCGCATGCAGCCCGTCGAGGGTAAGCCACAGATCATCCGGGATCGGCCAGGCGGCCAGGCGCAGGGTTTCCGCGACGCGTTCCGGCCGGGTCACGCCGACGACGGTGGCGGCGATGCGCGGGTCGCGCACGGCGAACTGGATCGCGGCGGCGGGCAGGGGCACGTCGTACCGCGCGCAGGCCGCCGCCATCTCGCGCACCCGCGTCAGGACCACCTGATCCGCGGGCGAGTAGCAGTAACGGGCGTGCTGGTCGGGCCCCTTGGCCAGGATGCCGCCGCCGAACGGGGCCGCGTTGACCACGCCGAGGCCCGCCGCGCAGGCGGCGTCGATGAGCGCGTCCGCGGAACGGTCGACGAGCGTCCACCGGTTGTGGGTGAGCAGCACCTCGAACGCGCCGGTGGCGACGTAGCGTTCCATGAGCCCGACCGGGCCGCCGGCCACGCCGATGTGCTCGGCAAGACCCTCCTCCCGTATCCGCACCAGCTCCTCGACCGGACCGCCGGGCGCCACGGCCTCGTCGAACGGCATGTGCTCAGGATCGTGCAGATACAGCAGCTGCAACCGGTCGAGACCGAGCCGTTCCAGACTGCCTTCGAGCGAACGGCGTACCTGCGCGGCCGAATAGTCACCGGTCCGCTCATCGCGGTCCACCTTGGTGGCCAGCACGAAGCCGGGCGGCAGCCCGCCGTGTTCGGCCAGGGCGGTGCCGATGAGCCGTTCACCGCGGCCGGCGTTGTAGCCCGCCGCGGTGTCCAGGAACCCGGCCGGGCTGTTCAGCACCTCCCGCACGGTCGCCACGGCGCGGTCCTCGGGCACGTCGTAGCCGAACACCGCGGGCATGCCGGACAGACCACTGGTGCCGAAGCAGATCTCCGGCACCAGCAGTCCGGTGCCGCCCAGGCGGTGCCGCGGCAGCGCGGCCTCCCCGGCGCTCATCGGGCACACTCCGGTCGCGGCGCGGCCACGGGGACTTGGGTGGTGGGCATGGCGGGTCTTCCTTCCCTCGGTGCGGCGCGGGCGGCGGCCGGTCACGGCCGCACGTCCGCATCAGCACCATGATGATCGGCCGGACGCGCACGGCAGGGGAGGCGCACAGACGGCGGCACGCGGCAGCGCGGGCCGCCCGCGTGCTCCCGGCGGGACATGTGACGCTGGAACGGCGAAGGACTCTGGTACGAGCGGGAGGCACCGAGGAATGACAACAACACCCAGGCAGGCGGGAACGGGCACGGCGGGAACGGGCACGGCGGGAGTACAGGCGGCGGGAACGGGGGAGACCGCGGCCGAGCACGCCGCCGCCGGCGCGCGGGGGAAACGCCGCAGTGGCGCGTGGTTCGCCGCCGAGGGCCGCAACGGTTTCATCCACCGTTCGTGGATGCGTAACCAGGGCTTCGGCCCGGAAGTCTTCGACGGCCGTCCCGTCATCGGCATCGCCAGCAGCTGGTCCGAGCTGACCCCCTGCAACGCGCACCTGCGCGACGTCGCCGACGCCGTCAAGCGCGGCGTGTGGGAAGCCGGCGGCCTGCCGCTCGAATTCCCCGTCATGTCGCTCGGCGAGACCCTCATGCGCCCGACCACCATGCTGTTCCGCAACCTGATGGCCATGGAGGCCGAGGAGACCATCCGCGCCAACCCGCTCGACGGCGTCGTCCTGCTCTCCGGCTGCGACAAAACCACCCCCGCCCTGCTGATGGGCGCCACCAGCGTCGATCTCCCGGCCGTCATGGTCACCGGCGGGCCCATGCTCAGCGGCAAGTTCCAGGGCCGCGACATCGGCTCCGGCACCGACGTCTGGCGGCTGAGCGAGGAAGTCAGGGCCGGCCGCATGTCGCCCGCGGACCTCAGCGAGGCCGAGGGCTGCATGTCCCGCAGCCGCGGCCACTGCATGACCATGGGCACCGCCTCCACCATGGCGTGCGTCGCCGAGGCCCTCGGCATGCAACTGCCCGGCTCGGCCGCCATCCCCGCCGTGGACGCCCGCCGTTACGCCCTCGCCCAGGCGGCGGGCCGCCGGGCCGTCGCCCTCGTCGAGGAGGACGTCAGGCCCTCGCACGTCCTGACCCGCGAGGCGTTCGAGAACGCCATCCGCGCCAACGCGGCGCTCGGCGGCTCCACCAACGCCGTCGTCCACCTGCTCGCGCTCGCCGGGCGCGCCGGAGTGCCGCTCGACCTCGACGACTTCGACCGGCTGACCACCGAAGTGCCGGTCCTGGTCGACCTGATGCCCTCGGGCCGGTTCCTGATGGAGGACTTCTACTACGCCGGCGGGCTGCCCGCCGTCCTGCGGGAACTGGACACGCTCGGCCTGCTGCACCGCGAGGCACGCAGCGTCGGCGGCGGCACGATGCACGCCGCGACGGAAAGCGCCCCCTGCTGGAACCGCGAGGTCATCCGCGCCGCCGGGGAACCGTTCCGCCCGGCCGGCGAGGGCACCGTCGTGCTGCGCGGCAGCCTGTGTCCCGACGGCGCGGTGCTGAAGATCTCCGCCGCCTCACCGCACCTGCTCAAACACCGCGGGCGCGCGCTGGTCTTCGACCGCGTCGAGGACTACACGGCCGCGGCCGACGACCCCGACCTGCCGGTCGACGCGGACACGATCCTCGTGGTGCGCAACGCCGGCCCCCGCGGCTACCCCGGCTTCCCCGAGGTCGGCAACGTTCCGGTCCCGAAGGTCCTGCTCGATGCGGGCGTCGAGGACATCGTCCGCATCAGCGACGCGCGGATGAGCGGCACCGGCTACGGCACCTGCGTGCTGCATGTCGCGCCGGAAGCCGCCGTCGGCGGCCCGCTCGCGCTGGTCCGCACCGGCGACTGGATCGAACTCGACGCCGCCGCCCGCCGCCTCCACCTCGACGTGCCCGCGGAGGAACTGGCCACCCGCACCCCGCAGGCGCCGACCGAGCCCAAGCCGGAACGCGGCTGGGCCAAGCTCTACACCGAGCACGTCATGCAGGCCGACCGCGGCGCCGACCTCGACTTCCTGGTCGGCCGCACCGGCGACGCCGTCCCGCGCCACTCGCACTGACCCCGGCGGGGCTCACTGCGGCAGGAGTCACTGCGGCGGGCGGTAGTTCTCCGCCTTGTCCAGGATCGCCGTGAAGCGCTCCCACTGGGCCGCCGCCTCCGCAGTGGGCCCCACCGTGAAGTCCTCCGGATCGAGAAAATCAAGTCGCTCCCGCGTGGCCGGGTCCAAGTCCCGCCACGCGGCCTCATCCTGCGGTGACCGAGCCACAGTCGTCGCACACCCAGTTGCCGTTGTTAAGCCTGCGGCCGTTCCTCGACCCGCATGATGGACATTCCACAGGGCTGCCCCCTCACGCATCCCTCGCTGTGGGGCACCGACTGTAGCGTGCGGCGCGCAAGGGCCGCAGCCCCCGGTGCGGCGGCGGGCGCGCACCGGGAACCCGCCCGCCCGCGGGCGGGCGCCGCGGCTCAGCCCAGGCGCGTCAGCCGGTCGGAGAACCCGGGCTCGGACAAGTCCTCCGCCAGGGCCACCGGTGTGGCCGGTCCGCCCTCCCCGTCGCCGACCGTGAGCACGCCGACCTCGGTCCCGGCGTCCGCCGAGCCGGGAACGCCGTCCTCGCCGCCGGTCACCTCGATCCCCACCTCAAGTCCCGGCCAGCCGACGGCCGGAACGTCCTCGGTGACGGTCACCGGCGTCTGCCCGCCGAGCCCGTCGTCCACGTACCCGACGACGTCACCCGCGGCGATCACCGTCTCCGCCCGCAACTGCTCCTGGGCGAACGTCATCAACTGGCTGCCCGATTCGAGTGCCTGGCTGAGGATCGAGTTGTCCGCCGGGTGCGGCGGCTGGTCGAGCACGGCCCCGACGATGAGGTGCGAGGTGCCGTCGATCTCCTGCCTGGCGGCGAACATCAGGTTGCCGCCGGCGATGGTCGTGGTGCCGGTCTTGATGCCGACGACCCCGCCGACCGGCACCAGCCCGTTCCAGTTGCCGTGCCGGGTTCCGTTGCTGTCCGTGTACTCCGGCATGATCACGATCTGCCGGAAGACCGGGTCCTTCATGACCTCCCGCGCCAGCTTCGTCTGGTCCTCGGACGTCGACACGGTCTCCGGGCTCAGCCCGCTCGGGTCGGTGTACGTGGTGTTGTCCATGCCGAGGGCCGCCGCCGCCTCGTTCATCTTCTCCACGAAGGCCTCCTCCGAGCCGGCGTCCCACCGGGCGAGCAGCCGGGCCACATTGTTCGCGGACGCAATCATGATGGCCTTGAGCGCCTCGTCCTGCGTCAGCGTGCTGCCCTCCTCGACCTCGACGGTCGACTCGTTCTCCTCGCTCAGCCCGGCTTCGTCCTCGGCCCGCTGGTCGACGGGGATCTCGGCGCCCGTCTCACCCTCCGCCATCGGGTGGTCGCGGAGAATGATGTAGGCCGTCATCACCTTCGCAACGGACGCGATCGGCACGGGTTCCTGCTCGCCCGACGAGCCGAACGTTCCAAGACCGTCGACCGACAGCGTCGCCTGCCCGGCGGCAGGCCACGGCACGGACGGGGTCTCGCCCTCGAAGGTGTACGAGTCCGCGGCGGTCAGCTCAAGGCCGGGATCGGGCAGCGGGCGCAGCGACTGGGCCACGACGAAGACGATCAGGAGCAGGACCGCCAGCGGCGTCCAGATCTTCACCCGCCGCAGTGCGGTCCGCAGCGGAGTGGGCGGTGGCGCGGGCCGGTTGGTGAGTGAGGCGAGCAACTCCAGCGGGTCGCGCGGCGCCTCCGGCGCCTCCGGCGGCGCGGGGGGCGCGGGCGGCGGCGCGGGCGGCTCGTCGGGCGCGCGCAGGGTGGTGGTCTTCTGATCCTTGCCCTGGTCCTTGCCCTGATCGGCCTTCGGCGGCGGAACCCGCAGCATGGCCGTACGGTCCGACTCCTGTGCCGGCTCCGCGGCGTCTGCCTGCTCGGGCAGCCGCAGCATGGCCGTGCGATCCGACTCGGTGCCCTTCGGGGCGGTGGTGGGCTCGACGTCGCGTTCCGGCGTTTCGGCCGGGCCCGCTATGGCCCCGAGGTCGGCGGTGGCGGTATCCGCGGCCGGCTTCGGCCTCTTGACGGATTCCCCCGGCTCCGCCTCATCCGTCTCCTTGGGCAGCCGCAGCATGGCCGTGCGATCCGACGCATCCGCGTCCCGGCCCCCCGCCGAGCCCGCGGCGGACGGCTCCTCCGGGTCCGCGTCCGGGTCCGGCTCCGCTGCGGATGGTTCGTTCGTGTCTGCCGCCGCTTCCGCTGCCGCGGCGGGGGGCGCGTCTGTGCCCGCGTCCGCGTCCGCATCCGCTGCGGACGGCTTCTCCGTGTCCGCCTTCGCCTCCGTGGCGGCAGGCTCCTTCGTGTCCGCGGGTTCCTCCGCCTCAGTCTCCGCCGCCGCGGCAGGAGATGCGTCTGTGTCCGCGGGCTTCTCCGTGTCCGGCTCCGCTGCCGCGGCGGGAGATGCGTCTGTGCCCGCGTCCACCTCCGCATCCGCTGCGGACGGCTCGTTCAAGGGCGGCGAGGGGTTTGTGGGCTTTGTTTTGATTTCGGGTTCTTTTTCCTCGTTCGTCGCTTCGTCGGTCCCGCTCGTGGCCGTCTCCCGGTCTCCGGCCGTGGCCGGTGTCCTGTCCTCGCCCTCGGATGCCTGCCGTGCAGGTGTCCCCGTGCCCCCACTCACTCCCGTACCCCTGAACTCCCGTACCTGCTCCGGCACTCCGCCGGTCTCCTCGGCGGCCTCGTCGGCAGCCGGCTTCTCCTCGTCCCCGGGAACCTTCGCCTCCTGGGGAACCCTTCCGGGGTCCTCAGGCGTCTTCTCCGATGACTCCTGCTCCCGCTCCCGCTCCGAACTGTCCGGGGACTCGCCCGCCACCCGTGCCTCCCTACGCGTCGATCAAGAAATGGCCGCTGGCTCTACCAGTCTGCCGGGTCCTGTGCACCTCGGTACGACGAGCCGGTGGTGGCGGAAACCTGCTGCCTGTACCCAAGGACGACAACGACATATCTACGGGTTCCCTCACAAAACAACCACGCACCCTCGACAGAACAATGTGAGAGGCGTCACCCTGTCTTTCATCCACGCGGGGAGGCATGGATGGGCAGGAGTCGTAGAACCATTCCGGAGGAGCTGCTGCTGCTCGCTCTGGACCCGGCCACGGGTACCACCGCGCAGCCGCAGTCGCTCGACCTCGGCCTTGCCGGAGCACAGCTCGTCGAGCTGGCCCTGGCGGGACGGATAGCCCCTGATGGGGACCGAATAGCCGTGGTGCTGCCACGGCCGACCGGAGATCCCACGCTGGACTCCGCACTGGAGTTGCTGCGCAGGCGCGGCAGTCCGGTCCGGGCGGTCCACTGGATCGGCGGGCCCAGACTCGGGCTACGCCAAACGTATCTCACGCACCTGGAACGCTGCGGCATGGTGCACGCGGTGGAGAACCAGATGTGCGGGGTCTTGCCGACGACCCGGTACCAGGCGACGGAAACCGCGGTCAGCAGGCAGATCCGGGCGCGGCTGGACACCGCGATCCGCACCGGCACGCCACCGGACGCGCGGACCGCGGCCCTGGCGGCGCTCGCCCACGCCGTGGGCCTGGGCAAGCACCTGTATCCGGGCAACGAGGGGCGCTCGTCCCGTTCCCGGCTGCGGGATCTGATCAGGCACGACCCGATGGGCGGCCTGGTGGCACACGCCGTGATGGACGTGCAGAACGGCGTGGCCGGCCAGGCGGCCGCGGTGCGGCGCCCGCAGCAGGGCACCGCGCGCAAGACGACGGGACGCGCCTCGGCGCCCGCGGCGGCTATGGCTGTGGTCGGACAGTCGCAGCAGATCAGCGGTGACCAGACGAGGCGGAGAGGAGTGACACGAGCCGCGGTACGGCCTTCGCTCTCGCACTAGGCGCACACGTGCACGGACAACCGCATTGATGACCTAACCGGGAGCCGCATTTCGAGCACGGGGTGTGGCGGCGGCCACAGACGAGGGCCGTTGCCGCACCCCATGCTTGTGATCGGCCACCCTCTGTCGCGAAATCCGAGCGGATGCACCGCGTCTGGTGGCACTCTGCTTGGTAACGCGGTCCTCGGGCCGATCATTTCGACGGAGGTGCACAGTCCGTGGTGGGCAACGTCAATCCGACGGTCCGGCGGCGCCGGCTCGGCCAGGAGCTGAGACGGCTCCGCGAAGAGCGCGCCATGACCGCGGAAGAGGTGGCGGACCGGCTGCTGGTCTCCCAGTCCAAGATCAGCAGACTTGAGAACGGCCGCCGCAGTATCAGCCCGCGCGACGTGCGGGACCTGTGCGGGGTCTACGGGGTGGACGACCAGCGGCTCGTCGAGTCGCTGATGCAGATGGCCCGCGAGTCCCGCCAGCAGGGCTGGTGGCACGCCTTCGCGGAGCTGTCGCCGACCTACAGCGTCTACATCGGCCTGGAGATGGACGCGTCCTCGTTACGCGTCTTCGAACCCCAGGTGATTCCCGGGTTGCTCCAGACCGCCGACTACGCCACCGCGCTCATAGCGGGGGCCCTGCCCGAGGTGGGTCCCGGCGAGGTCGGGAGCCGGGTGCAGGTGCGGATGCGGCGGCAGCAGCGGCTCTGGGAGGACAGGACTCCCCTGCGCCTGTGGGCCGTCGTCGACGAGGCGGTGCTGCGCCGCGAGGTCGGCGGGCGGCGCGTGATGATGGAGCAGATGCAGCGGCTTTCCGAGTGCGCCGCGCTGCCGCACGTGACGCTCCAGGTGCTGCCGTTCTCGGCGGGCGCGCACCCGGGGGTGAACGGGCAGTACGCGATCCTCGAGTTCCCCGAGGCGTCCGACTCCACGGTGATCTACCTGGAGGGCGGCACGAGCGACCTCTATCTGGAGAAGCCGCACGACGTGCAGCACTACAGCGTCATGTACGAGCATCTGCGCGCGCAGGCGCTCAGTCCCGAGGCGACGCGCCGCTTCATCGAGGAGCTGGCCGGGACGTTCCGCGCGGCGGTCTCCTGACGCCTTCGGCGCCCGCGGAATATACCTGCAACGACTGGGCCCCGTGCGGAAGTTGGGCGCGGACCATCCAGTCGAGTGAAGCGGCACATCATTGGGATTTCCGGACTAGTACGGTCGCGGCATCACTACTGACCGTCAAGATCCGGAGCGGACATGGTAATTGAGCAAGGCGTGGCGCGGGCCTGGATCAAGTCCTCCTATTCGGGGGGCAACGGGGCGTGTCTGGAGGTGAGGTTTCCGGCGCGGGACGTGCTCGCCGTGCGCGATTCGAAGGACCCGGCGGGGCCACTGCTCGGCTTTCCGGCCGGTTCGTGGTCGGCGTTCCTCGATGCGGTCGACGCCGTCGACGTGGTACACGCCGCAAGCTGCTGAAGGCCGCCGAGGACCGTTGAGGGCCGTTGAGGGCGGGGCCCGGCGCGCGTCACGGGGCACGAGGAACGTTCGGTAGTGATCAGCTCGTGGCGGTGGTGCGGAGTCCGGCGTCCGCCGCATGTGCGAGCCGGACGTGCAGCACCTACGCTGACGGTACAGGGAGGTGCTATCGCACATGTCCGAATCATCCGCGTCAGACGAGCAGCGTTCCGACGGTCTCCCTACGCCCGACCACCTGCTGCACACGGGGGCGGAGAAGCCGCTGGACCCGGAGGACCTGGTCCGTCTCAGCGGCAGGGAGCCGACTCCCGAGCGGGTCGAGGAGGCCAGGCGGCTGCTGGAGGAGCACGGACCGGCCGCCGCGGAGCGCTATCTGCCGTAGTCCGCCGTAGTCCGCCGCCCCGTCGGGCGGCGGCCCCGGCGTGGCCGGAATGATCCGGTGACCCACCTGGTTGGCCCGGGGAAGGGCAATCACGATCAGGGAGGCGTACCGCCGTGGCCGATGAACGATCTGGCAACGACAGCATCAGGGGCGAGCGGCGCGGGCGGGCGCCCGTGCCGCTGTCCGTGCTGGACCTGGCTACGGTCGGTGCCGGGCTGACGGCGACGCAGGCGCTGCGCGCCACGGCGGATCTCGCGAGGCAGACCGAGCGGCGCGGCTTTCACCGGTTCTGGGTGGCCGAGCACCACTCGATGCCGGGCGTCGCCAGTTCCTCGCCCACCGTGATCCTCGGGCACCTGTCGGCGCGGACGGAGCGCATCCGGCTGGGGTCCGGCGGCGTGATGCTGCCGAACCACCCGCCGCTGGTCGTCGCGGAGCAGTTCGGCACGCTGGAGGCGCTGGCTCCCGGTCGGATCGACCTGGGCCTCGGGCGGGCGCCCGGGACGGACGGCCCGACCGCCGCCGCGCTGCGGCGCGGGCGGGCGGACGGCGCGGACGAGTTCCCGCAGCAGGTGGCGGAGCTGGTCAGGTTCCTCGACGACGACTTCCCCGACGCGCACCCGTACTCCAGGATTCACGCCGTGCCGGGTCCTGTGCAGGGCACCCTGCCGGGCGGGGTGCAGTCGCCTGCGCGTCCGCCGGTGTGGCTGCTCGGCTCCTCCGGCTTCAGCGCCGAGCTGGCGGGGCGGCTGGGCCTGCCGTTCGCGTTCGCGCACCACTTCTCGGCGGCGCACACGGTTCCCGCGCTGGAGCTGTACCGGCAGACCTTCCGGCCCTCCGGGGTGCTGGACGCGCCGTATGCGCTGATCGGGGTGTCCGCGCTGGCCGCCGAGGACAGGCAGGAGGCGCACCGGCAGGTGCTGACGGGCGCGCTGTCGATGATCCGGCTGCGGACCGGGCGGCTCGGTCTGGTGCCGTCGCCCGAGGAGGCGGCGGCGTATCCGTTCAGCGAGGTGGAGAAGGACTTCCTCGACGGCTGGCTCGCCAACGTGGTGTACGGGACGCCGGAGGTGGTGCGCGAGGGGCTCGACGCCCTGGTGAAGCGCACCGGCGCGGACGAACTCATGATCACCGCCAATGCCCACACCCCCGCGGCGCGGTTGCGCAGCTACGAACTGATCGCCGACGCCTACGGGCTGCCCGCGGCGTAGCGACCGCGGCGGCTCGGATTTGCGGCGTCTACGCGCCATTTCGTCCGAACATCTTGCACACCCCTTTTGTTTCTTTTCTGATGGTGACTCAACTGCGGTATGCAAGCCGATAGTCGGGCCGCGGCCGGGCGCCGGCGGGCGGTTGGCGCGGGACCGGCGAGGGGCTAGGGTGCCGCCACGCGTTACCGAACGGGGGAGCACCATGGTGCACAAGCCGAGCGTGCCCAAGGACCTCGACCATCCGCGGCGGCTTTGGGCGCGGGCGACGGCGCTGGGCATGCTGGCGACCGCGGGCCTCGAAGGGGACGACTACCGGCTGGCCGCCGGCCGGTTGCGGTGCGACAGTCAGGGCGGCAGTTACTGGTGGCGGATGAGCCTGCACGGCGCGGGCCGCGCGGTGTTCTGCGGCCAGGACGCCGACGGCAGCCACGGCCATCTCCGCCGCGTGCCCGTGGACTTCCTGGCCGGCGGGCCCGGCTGGCTGCCGTGGCGTGACCTGCGCGCGGAGCAGGACGACTGCGCGCTCGGCTACGTCTACTGGTGGCACGACGGCGCGTGGGCGCGCGCCCCCTACCCGGATGACCTGGTGGACGACGGGCTCGGGCTGTCCGCGGCGTGGGTCGGGGACGATGCCGAGCTGGTCCTGCTCCTCTCGGAGGCGGCGGAGGCGGCGGAGGCGGCGGAGGCCGGCGCGCAGGTGAGCGGCGCGCTCGTGGCGTTCCTCGACCGGGCCGAGGAAGCGACGGTCGACGGGGCGGCGGTCCGGGCGCTGCTCGGCGCGTTCACGCCGACCGAGCCGCCCAAACCGCAGGCGGTCGAGTCCGCCCTCGACTTCGCCGCCCGTGCCGCCCTCACGCCCGGCGGCGTGCCGCGGCGCGGCCGGGCCGCGCACACGGGCTGAGCCCGCGGTCCGGCCCGGCGGCCGGGGCCTGTCAGACGGCGGGCGCGTAGGTGACGGTGACCGGCGCGTGGTCGGACCAGCGCTCCGGGTGGCTGGGCGCCCGTTCGACCTCCGCCTTCAGGGCGCGCGCGGCCAGGCCAGGTGTCGCAATGTGGTAGTCGATGCGCCAGCCCGTGTCGTTGTCGAACGCCCGGCCGCGGTAGGACCACCAGGTGTAGGGGCCGTCCTGGTCCGGGTGCAGGCCGCGCACGACGTCGGCGTAGCCGCAAGCGGGCGCGAGGACCCGGGTCAGCCAGGCGCGCTCCTCGGGCAGGAAGCCCGAGTTGGTGCGGTTGGCGCGCCAGTTCCTGAGGTCGGCCTCCTGGTGGGCGATGTTCCAGTCGCCGCAGATCAGCACCTCACGGCCGGCCGCGGCGGCGCGGTGGCGCAGGGCGGTGAGGTAGGGCAGGAAGGCCGCCATGAAGCGCTCCTTCTCGTCCTGTTTGGGGGTGCCCGCCTGGCCCGACGGCAGGTAGAGGCTGGCCAGCGTGACGCCGGGCAGGTCGGCCTCCAGGTACCGGCCGGACGACTCGAACTCCGGCTCGCCGAAGCCGACCCTGACCGCCTCGGGCTCCTGCCGGGTGAGCAGCGCGACACCGGCGCGGCCGCGGGCCGCGGCCGGTGCGTACACGGCGTGCCACCCGGCGGGGGCGCGCACCTCGTCGGGCAGCTGGTCCTCCTCGGCGCGCACCTCCTGGAGGCACACGGCGTCGGCCGCGGAGCCGGCGAGCCACGGCAGGTAGCCCTTGCGCGCGGCGGCCCGCAGGCCGTTGACGTTCACACTGGTCACGGTCAGCACCGTTCGACCGTACACCGGGGCGGGCGGGTGCCCGCGCCCGTGCGGTCACAGGGCGATGAGGCCCGCGGGCGTGGGGCGGAATCCGCAGGCGTCCAGGTAGAACGGGCGCAGGTGCTCCTCGAAATCGACGTGCAGCCAGGTGCAGCCGGCGGCCCTGGTCTCCTCGGTGGCCGTGGCGACCAGGGCGGTCGCGATGCCCGCCCGGCGCAGCCCCCGCTCGACCACGACGTCGAGCAGGAACGCGTGTCCGCCGCCGTCCCAGGCGACGTTGCAGAAGCCGGCCAGTGCGCCGTCGGCCGGCCGCCTGGCGCAGACCCAGCCCAGGCTGTGCCGCTCCAGCTGCCCGCGCCAGTCGTGGCCGACGGGCGGGTGTCCGAAGCCCGCGGCGTGCAGCCGTTCCACCTCGTCGTTGCCGAACGGACCGCGCCAGGTACAGGTGATCGTCGTGTGCATCCGCCGAGGGTAGGGGCCGGAAGTGTGTGTGGCCGCCGGTTTTAGGATGACCGGTATGGACCTTCTGCCTGTGCGTTTCGACCACCCGGACGCCATGAAGCTGAACGACCTCGTGCAGGCCGAGTACACGGAACGGTACGGCGACGGCGATGTGACGCCGCTCGACCCGGCCATGTTCGACCCGCCGCGCGGCCTCTACCTGCTCGCCTACGACCGCATCGGCCGCCCCGTCGCCACCGGCGGCTGGCGGGCCAGGGACGCGGACGACGGGTATGCGGACGGCGACGCCGAGATCAAGCGGATGTTCGTGGTCCGCGAGGCGCGCGGGCGCGGCCTGGCCCGTCTCATCCTGGCGCGCCTCGAGGAGTCCGCCCGCCTCGCGGGCCGGACGCGCGTGGTGCTTGAGACCGGCACCATGCAGCCGGAGGCCATCGCGCTGTACGAGAGCAGCGGCTACGTGCCGGTCGGCGCGGCGGGGAAGTTCGGCGCCTACCGGGACTCGCCGGAGAGCCGCTGCTTCTTCAAGGCCCTCTGAACGGCCGTCCGAACGGTCGCATGAACGGTCGCATGAACGACCGCCCGCGAGCCCCGGCAGCGGGGCCCGCGGGTCGGCGGACGGGTCAGCTCCGGGCCGCGGCCGGCACCTGCTGGTCGTCGTCGGGCACGGGCGCGGGCCGCGCGCCGGGCCCTGGGCGCCTGCCGAGGAGCACCCCGGTGAGACCGAGCGCGATCCACACCAGCACCACGGTCAGCGGGAAGCCGATGGCCGCGCCGTCGAAGCCGGAGACCGAGCGCAGCATGGTGACGCCGGAGCCGGTGGGCAGCAGCTGCCCGATCATGCCGATCGGGTCCGGCAGCATCTCCGGTGCCGAGACGGCCCCGGACCAGGGCGTGCCGAGCAGCACCAGGACCAGCGCGCCGGCGCCGACCCCCGGCGGGCCGAGCAGGGAGACGCAGCCGGCGACCAGCGAGGCACCGGCCAGCACCATCAGCCCGAGCACCGAGGCCACCGCGAGCCAGGAGCCGTCCAGCGCCTCGAGCCAGCTGTGGCCGATGAGCGCCCCGACGGCGCCCACCAGGGCGGCGGCGCCGACCAGGGCCGCCAGGGCGTGGCCGCGGCGCAGCCCGGCGAAGCCGACCGCGGCGCCGGTGATCATGCCGGCGAGGCCGAGCGGCAGCACCGAGGTGTTGAACGCGGCGCCCCGCGGATCGCCCGGCGGCCCGGGTACGACGTCGACGACGGCCACCTCGGTGCCCTCGGGCGCCTGCTGGGCCGCCAGCTGCGACAGCAGCTGGGCGACCGCGGGGCCGCCCGCGGTGGCGGTCAGCATCTGCGGCGGTGCTTCGGGCGAGAGCACGAACGCGCCGTAGACCTCGCGGTCCTCGATGGCGGCCCGTGCCTGCGCCTCGTCCGCGTACACATGGACGTCGAACGAGCCGTCCTGCGCGCGCAACTGCTCGGCGACGGGACCTGCGGCGGCCTCGGGCCCGGCCACGCCGACCGGCAGCTCGTTGGGCGCCATTCTCGCGACGGGCCAGGAGAACGCCCATAGTGCGAACGCGACGAACACCGGGACCGCCAGGACGAGGACAAGGGCGGTGCGAGCCGAACGGGCGGACGTCAGCGGGGACTTGGGATCGGTTGGTGAGGCGGACACCGGGCCGTACCTCCATAAAGAATGATCGTTCGTTTTCCTTGGGGACCACCGTGCTCCTCCGGCCCTCACCTTGTCAAGAAGGAATGTTCGTTTTAGCCTGGGGCGCATGGCCCGCGTTTCCCACGAGCACCTCGAAGCCCGCCGGCGGCAGATCCTGCAAGGTGCCGCGCAGTGCTTCGCCCGGAACGGGTTCCACGGCACGTCGATGCAGGACGTGTTCAGGGAGACCGGCCTGTCCGCGGGGGCGGTGTACCGCTACTTTCCCGGCAAGGAGGCGATCATCGCGGCCCTGGCGAAGGAGGTGCTCGCCACGATCGGCGAGGCGTTCGACGACGCGCTGAACGCGGAGCGGCTCCCCGGGCCCCACGAGATCCTCGGCGACGCGCTGCGCCGGGTGGACGCCCTGCTCCTGTTCCCGCCGCCGCTGGTGGTGCAGGTCTGGGCGGAGACGTTCCGCAGCGAGGAGCTCGCGGACGTGCTCCGCGGCGCCATCGGGACGCTGCTCGGCACGTGGACCACGATCGTGGAGGCTTACCAGCGCAGCGGTCTCATGCGGCAGGATGTGCCGGCGGAGCACGTGGTGCGCGCGCTCCTCGCCTGCGCCCAGGGCTTCCTCGTGCAGCGGGCGCTGCTCGGGCCCCTCGACTTCGACGTGCTCAGGGACGGCCTGCTCGGGCTCATGTCGTTCCAGGACCCGGGTGCCCCGGGGTCGCCGCACGGCTCCGCGGCGCCGGCCGAAGCCGGCTGACGGGGGACCGGCGCCGGGCCGGCGCGGGCGTCAGCGCGGCCGGTTCAGCTCCGCCCTGAGCCTGCGGTCGAGAGCCAGCGAGACCTCGGCGTACACGGCCTGCTTCGCCAGCGGGCGCAGCCGTTCCAGCGCCTGCGTCAGCCGTTTCACCTCATCCTCGCCGACCGGCCCCGCCGGCCCCCCGGGGCCGAGCAGCTCGGGCAGCACGTGGCGCCGCAGCAGCTCCGTGAACACCCCGGCCAGCGCATCCGCGTGCTCGCGCAGCTCGCGGCCCGCCGCGAGCAGGGCCGCCAGCGGAATGCCCTCGCCGACCAGCGCCGAGGAGGCGTCCAGCAGATCGCGACTCAGATGCACCACGTCGTCGCCGTCCACCGCGATCCAGCCGGTCCGCAGGGCCGTGGCCAGCAGCTCCGGGTCGGTCTCGCCGTCGTAGTACGCGGCCAGATCCTGCGGGGTGAGCCGGACCCGCTCCTCCTCGGCCCACGGGGAGGGCTCGGCGAGCCCGAGCAGCTCCGCGGTGCGCCCGGCGTCCGCGCCCTCGGCGAACGCGTCGATCAGCTGGGTGATCCCGCCGAGCGTGTGCCCGCGGGCCAGCAGCGCGGAGACGGTGCGCAGCCGGGCGAGGTGGTGCTCGCCGTACCAGGCGATGCGGCCCTCGCGGCGGGGCGGCGGCAGCAGCTTGCGCTCGCGGTAGAAGCGCAGCGTTCGCTCGGTGATACCGGCCGCCGCCGCCAGCTCCGCGGCGCGGTACTCGCGCGGCGCGTCGCCGTCCCCGCCCCCGCCCCCGTCGCCGCCGCGGTCCCCGCCGCGGTCCGCCGGCTCCCGCCGGTCCTGCTGCTGCCCTGCCACGCCTGGAAGTGTAAGGAGTGCGCACCCCCTACCGATCAGTAGAGTTCTGCCCTACCCTCCAACCGTGCCAGTGATTACTGGCGTGGTTGCCCTCGGCGGGGCCGTTCTCAAGGAGGCGGAACGCCATGCATGTACGGGTGGCAGTGATCGGCGCCGGATTCGGCGGTCTCGGGGCCGCGGTGCGCCTGCGCCGCATGGGTATCACCGACTTCGCCGTGCTGGAACGCGCGGACGCGGTGGGCGGCGCCTGGCGGGACAACACCTACCCGGGCTGCGCCTGCGACGTTCCCTCGCACCTCTATTCGTTCTCCTTCGCCCCCGACCCCCGCTGGCCGCGCAGCTTTTCCGGGCAGCGGCACATACGCGCCTACCTCGAACGGGTCACCGACGCCTTCCGGCTGCGGCCGCACATCCGCTTCAACTCCGAGGTGGAGTCCGCCCGCTGGGACAACGACGAGCTGCACTGGGTCATCGGCACCACCGGCGGCCCCCTCACCGCCGACGTCATCGTCTCGGCCACGGGGCCGCTGTCCGAGCCGAGGCTGCCCGATCTGCCGGGGCTCGACAGGTTCCCCGGGCGCGTCTTCCACTCGGCCCGCTGGGACCACGGCCACCCGCTGCGCGGCACCCGCGTCGCCGTCGTCGGCACCGGGGCCTCCGCCGTCCAGTTCGTGCCGCGGATCGAACGCGAGGTCACCGCCCTCACCGTCTTCCAGCGCACCCCGCCGTGGATCATCCCGCGCGCCGACCGGCCGATCACCGGGCTCGAACGCCGGCTGCACACCGCGCTGCCGTTCACCCGCGCCGCCCGCCGCCAACTCCTGTGGGGCATCAGGGAACTCCAGGTCGGCGCGTTCGCCAGGCACCCCGGCCGGATGAAGGCCGTCGAACGCGTCGCCCGCCTGCACCTGCGGCGCGCCGTCAAGGACCCCGGGCTGCGGCGCAGCCTCACCCCCGACTACCGGATCGGCTGCAAACGCATCCTGCTGTCGAACGACTGGTACCCCGCGCTCACCCGGCCCCACGTGCGGCTGATCGACACCGGGCTGCGCGAGGTCCGCGGCAGCACGCTGGTGGCCGCCGACGGCCGGGAGGCGGAGGCCGACACGATCATCTTCGGCACCGGCTTCCACGTCACCGACCTGCCGATCGCCGACCGCATCAAGGGCAGCCGCGGCACCACCCTCGCCGAGGAGTGGCGCGGCGGCATGGCCGCCCTGCGCGGCACCACCGCGGCCGGATTCCCCAACTTCCTCACGATCATCGGCCCCAACACCGGGCTCGGCAACAGCTCGATGATCCTCATGATCGAGGCCCAGCTCGACTACCTGGCCGACTACCTGGCCACGCTCGGCGCCCTCGCCCCCGGCGGACGCGCCGCCCTCGCGCCGCGCCCCGAGGCCGTGGCCGCCTGGAACGACCGCGTGCAGCGGCGCCTGACGCGTTCGGTGTGGAACACCGGCGGCTGCACCAGCTGGTACCTCGACGCGAACGGCCGCAACACGACCGTCTGGCCCGGCACCACCGGTGAGTTCCGCCGCGTCACCCGGGCCGTCGACACCGCCGAGTACGAGGTGATGACCCGTGCCTGAGACCCCGGAGACCCCGGAGACCACAAAGCCCCCGGAGACAGCCGCACCCGACGAACGCACCGTCGTTTCCACCGGCGGCGCCCGCCTGCACACCGAGGTCCACGGCCCCGACGGCGCCCCCACCGTGGTCCTCGTGCACGGCTGGACCTGCAACGTCACCTTCTGGCGCCCGCTGATCCGCCTCCTGGCACCGGACCACCGCGTCGTCGCCTACGACCAGCGCGGCCACGGCCGCACCCCCGCCACCCCGGGCAGCTGCTCGGCCGACTCGCTCGCCGACGACCTGTGCGCCGTGCTGGAGGCCACCGTCGAACCGGGCACCAAAACCGTGCTCGCCGGGCACTCCATGGGCGCCATGACCGTCGTCGCCGCGGCCGGCCGCCCCGCGCTGCGCGACCGCGCCGCCGCCGCCTTGCTGTGCAGCACCGGCATCGACCGGCTGGCGGGCGAGTCCACCGTCATCCCGCTGCGCCCCGGCCGCCTCCGGCTGCGCGGGCAGCACCTCTTCCTCACCACCCGGCTGCCCTACGGCCCGGTCAACGCTCTCGCCGAACGGCTCGTGCACTACATCACCATGGGCCGGGCCGCCACCGCGGCGCAGCGTGCCGAGATCACGCGCATGGTGCACGCCTGCCCCCGCGGGCCGCGCGCCGAATGGGGCCGCGTCCTGGCGGGGCTCGACCTGTCCGCCCGGATCGACGCGCTGACCCTGCCGGTCGTGCTCGTCCAGGGCACCGCCGACCGGCTCACCCCGCTCGTGCACGCCCACCGGCTCGCCGCCCGGCTGCCGAGCCCCGCGGGCTTCCACCGCCTCGACGGCATCGGGCACATGACGCCCTACGAGGCCACCGAGGTGATCGCCGAACGGCTGCGCGCCCTGACGAAGGAGCACCTGTGATGGCCCGGACCCCCCGCGCGGACCTGACCGGACAGGTCGTGGTCGTCACCGGCGCCGCCCGCGGCATCGGCGCCGCGCTCGCCGCGAAGCTCTCCGCCAGAGGCGCGCGCCTCGCCCTCCTCGGCCTCGAACCCGGGGAGCTCGGGCGCGTCGCGGACGCGCTGCCGGGCGAGGCGGCGCACTGGCATGCGGACGTCACCGACTCGGCGGCGATGCACGAGGCCGCCGCCGCGGTCACCCGGCGCTTCGGCCGGGTCGACACCGTCGTCGCCAACGCGGGCGTCGCGACCGGCGGCCCGTTCGCCGCCTCCGACGAGACGGCGTGGCGGCGCGTCATCGAGGTGAACGTGATCGGCTCCGCGGTCACCTGCCGCGCGTTCCTGCCCGCCCTCGTCGACAGCAGGGGCTACTACCTCCAGATCGCGTCCTTCGCCGCCATGGCCCCCGCCCCGCTGATGACCGCCTACTGCGCCTCCAAGTCCGGCGTGGAGGCGTTCGCGCACAGCCTGCGCGCCGAGGTCGCGCCCTCCGGCGTGCGGGTCGGCGTCGGCTACCTCAGCTGGACCGACACCGACATGGTGCGCGGCGCGGACGAGGACGAGGTGCTGGCCGAGCTGCGCGGCCGGCTGCCCTGGCCCGCCGGCCGCACCTATCCGCTCGACCCGGCCGTCGAACGCCTCGCGGCCGGCGTCGCGCGCCGCGCCGCGCACGTGTACGGGCAGGCGTGGCTGCGCGGCGCGGTACCGCTGCGCGGCTTCCTGCCCGCCGTCATCGGCGGGCACCTCGGACAGCGCGAGCTACGCCGCGTCGCCCCGCGCCTGGCGCGCGTCGCCCGCCGCGGCCTGGTCGGCGCGGGCGGCGCCGCGGCCGAACGGGAGCGTCCTGGCGCGTGAGGGATCAGATGCGCAGGGCCCCGGGCGGGTGGCCGAACGTCCTGCCGCAGGCCGTCAGGGCGAGCACCGCGGCGCCCTCGGCCCGGGTTCCGGGGCCGAGGGCCAGCGGGTTGACGGAGGCGCGGCCCGCGACCAGCGCGGCGGTGCGCGGGCCCGCGATGCCCAGATCCCGCGTGACGGCCTCGTACGAGGCGAGGAACGCCTCCGCCACCAGCGCGTCGACGTCCGCGAACGCACCATCGGCGAACGCCGCCTCGTGCGGCAGGGCGTCGGCGGGCTCGGCCGGATGCCGGGCGCCGGCCGTCTGCTCCGGGTACGTCGCGTCGTAGAACCTGACCACCTCGCCGCGCTCCGCGAAACACCACGCCGACCAGTCGTCTGCGCACCGCGCGCCGTACCAGTGGGCGGTGCCGAAGCGGCGGCTCAGCGCGGTGCACCGCCGCAGGACCGCGCCGCCCGGCGGCTCGCCCGCCGGGCGGTGCGCCTCGCCCGTCGCCGTGCCGAAGACCAGCGTCCAGCCGTCGAGGACCGGACTGACATACATCCGGGCACAGGCCCCGTGGTCCGCGCCCGAGTGGTGGTCGTGGCGCCATGCGGAGGCGCCGAGCCGCATGGTGACCCGCTCCGCGCCCGACAGGCCGAACGCGTCGAGCACCGCGGGCAGATCCCCGGTGGGCAGCGCGAACCACGGCCCGCACAGGTGCATCGGCTCCGGCACCTCGCCCGGTGCCCTGATCCGGATCAGCCGCCGCACGGCGGCCGCGTCCCGCGCGTCGAGCGCGGCCGGGCCGCCGACCGCCGCGAGCAGTTCGAGAGCGGTGCGGCGCACCCCCGCCGGGGCGCGGGCGCGCCGCACCTCCCGCAGCAGCGGCAGGACCCCGGGGCCCGCGTCCGCCAGCGCCCACCCGGCGCCCGCCCTGACCTCGGCCACCGGATCGGCGAGCAGCGGCAGCAGCAGCCGCGCCGCCGGGAGCGCGGCCGGGCCGCGCTGCTGGAGGGCGTGCGCCGCGGCCTCGCGCACCCGCGGGTGCGGGTGCGCGAGCGCCGGGGCATAGGCCGTGGGGGAGTGCAGTTCAAGTCCGGAGAACGTCCAGCCGGCGCGGACCGCCGCCGTCCGCGTCGGCGCGGCGGCGATGACCGCCGCGAGCGGCCGTAGCGCGGGCTCGCCGATGCGGCGCAGCAGCGCGGCGGCCTCCGTCCAGTCCACCGGCGGGTCCTCGTCCGTCAGGACGCGCAGCAGCGGCCCGACGGCCCGCGCGCCGCGGTCCACCAGGGCGTGCCGGGCCGCGTCGGCCGCCGCCCGGCCGGTGGAGGTCTCGTCCACCCCCGCGCCGATCCGGCCGATGAGCCGGAGCAGCTGATGGATCTCCATAGGAATCGGAGCATATCGGCCCGCACTGTCAGCGGGCCGGGAACCGCCAACGGGTCTGGCTGTAGGCGCCCTTGCGGAATCCGAAGGCGGTATCGGGCGCCACCTCGAACGCCAGGGCCGCGCCGCCCTCCGCGTGGTGCAGCGCGCCGTCGCGCGCGGTGAACGTCCAGTCGCTGCCGTACTTCTCCGTGTACGCCTCGGCGACGCGGGTGAGCACCGCCTGATCCCGCACCCGCCGCGCGGTGCCCTCGACGGTGATGTCGAGTCCGTGGGACAGCGCGTTGGTCCCGGTGGTCAGGACGACGCGGGGGTTGGCCGCCAGGTTGCGCGCCTTGCGTTCCTGCGCGCCGGTGGTGAAGACCGGCACGTCGTCCAGCAGCACGGACAGCAGGGGCGTCACGTGCGGGCGGCCGTCGGGGCGCACCGTGGTCAGCCAGAACACTTCGGCCGCGGCCAGCGTCTCGCGGGCCTCGCCCCAGGCGGCGGCGGTGGCGTCCGGCTCGCTGTAGCGCGCGTCGAGTTCGGTCACCGGCTCGGTGGTCGGCATCCGGTCCTCCTCGGTCGGAATGGGTCGTTCCCCCGGGCAGACCCGCGGCGCGGCGCGAACTCATCGGAGTGGCGGGGAACGCGCGAGGGCGCATCCGCGCGGTGTCCGCCGCGGATGCGCCCCTGGAACCGCCGTGCCGCCGTGCCGCCGTTCAGTCCCGGTCGCGGTTCTGCCGGCGGTAGTCGTCCGCCTCTTCCTTCGCCTTCTTGCCGGTCCGCTTGGCCCGGTCCTTCAGGCTGCCCTGCTCGTCGTCGCCGCCGTGCTTCTCGCCGTCGCCCTTGTTGCCCATGGCGTCCTTGGCGCGCTCCTGAAGCTCCTGGGCCTTCTCCCTGAACTGGTCTGCCATGCCCATGTGCACTCCTCGACATATGAGAACGGTGGGGCGTGACCAGCGTTACATGGGCTCACCTTCTTCGCATTCCGGACCATAGCTCGCGGAAGGGCTGTAACCGACCGTGCGCGGGGGCAGCGGCGGTCGGCCGCGGTCCGGCAGGTCCCGGTAGCCGGGCGGGGAGGCCGCCGGATGCCGTTCCAGCAGGTCGAGGGCCACGCGGACGGCCGTCTGCAACAGCACGGTGCGGCCCTCGGCCCAGTCCACCGGCGTGCGCAGCGCCTCGATGTCGGGCACGACGCCGTGGTTCTCGACGTCCCAGCCGTAGGCGTCGAACCAGGCCGCGTTCATCGGCACCGTGATGTGCGTGCCGTCGCCCAGCTCGTGCTGGCCGGTGATCCCGACCACCCCGCCCCACGTGCGGCAGCCCACCACCGGACCGATGCCGAGCAGCCGGAACGCCGCCGTGATCATGTCCCCGTCCGACGAGGTCGCCTCGTCGGCCACCGCGACCACCGGGCCGCGCGGCGCGTTGGAGGCGTAGCTGACCGGCTGCGCGTTGCGGGTCAGGTCCCAGCCCAGGATGGTGCGGGTCAGCTTCTCGACCACCAGCTCGCTGATATGCCCGCCCGCGTTGCCGCGCACGTCCACGATCAGCGCCTCGCGCGAGAACTCCATCCGCAGGTCCCGGTTGAACTGCGCCCAGCCGGAGCCGCCCATGTCCGGGATGTGCACGTAGCCGCACCGTCCGCCGCTCAGCTCGCGCACCACGTCGCGCCGCCTGGCGACCCAGTCCTGGTACCGCAGCGACCTGTCGTCGACCAGCGGTACGACCGCCACCCGGCGGCTGCGGCCCTCCTCCTCGGCGAAGGCCAGCTCCACGCTGGTGCCGCCGGTGCCCGCGAGCAGCGGCCACGGCCCGGCGACGGGGTCCACCGGCCGGCCGCCCACGTGGGTGAGCACCGCGCCCTCCCGCACGCCGGACCCGGCAAGCGGCGAACGGGCCCTGGAATCGGAGGAGTCACCGGGCAGGATGCGTGCCAGCTGCCACGAACCCTCCTTCGTGCGCGAGAAGTTGGCGCCCAGCAGCCCCTGCGCCCGCTGGTAGTGCGGCGGCCCCTCGTTCCTGCGGGCCGCCGAGACGTACGCGTGCGAGGTGCCCAGCTCGCCCACCGTCTCAAGCAGCAGATCGGCGAACTCGTCCGGGCTGGCGACGCGCCTCACCAGCGGCCGGTACTGGGCGAGCACGGCCGGCCAGTCCACGCCGCACATGCCCGGCTCCCAGAAGTAGTCCCTGATGATGCGGCCCGCCTCCTCGAACGCCTGCCGCCACTCCGCGCCGGGATCGGCGACGTGCACGATGCGCCGCAGGTCGACGTGCACCTGCGCGTCACCGTCCCCGCCCTCGGTGGCCGGCACCGTCCGCAGCTCGTCGCCCTCGCTCACCACCAGCCGCGTGCCGTCGCCGCTCGGCGCGAACCAGTCGACGTCGTCGGTGAGTTCGGTGCGCTTGGCTTTCACCAGGTCGAAGTGCTCCAGGGTCGGTTTGCCCGACATGTTGTCCGGGTTGACGAACGTCTCGCCCAGCGCGCCCGAGATCGGCCAGCGCAGCCACACCAGACCGCCGCCGCTGACCGGGTACAGCGACGAGTACTTGGAGGCGGGCACCGGGAACGGTGTGACGCGGCTGCCGAGCCCGTCCGCCTCGACGCGCACCGTGCCGTCCTCGCCGCCGGTGTCGTCCGGGTCGAGCCCGCCGGCCGCGGGGCGGCCCTCCGGGGTGATGGCGAACGGGGAACGGGTCGCGGACGACAGCGGGACCAGGTAGGGGCGGCTGCCGAGCGGGAAGGACAGGCCGCCGGTGTGCACGTCGTACACCGGGTCGAAGCCGCGCCAGGAGAGGAAGGCCAGGTAGCGGCCGTCCTGGGTGAACACCGGCTCCTCGTCCTCGAACCTGCCGTCCGTGACGTCGAGGACCGTGCGCTCCGCCGCGCCGAAGCGCACCAGCCTGATCTGGCTGAGGGAGCGCCCGATCCCGGGATGCGCCCAGGCCAGCCATTGCGAGTCGGGCGAGAACGCCAGATCGCGCACGGGCCCGTTCACCGACCGGATCAGCTCGACGACCTCCCCGGCCGGAAGCGCGCCGCCGCCCCCCGCGGCGGGCTCCTCGGGGGGCTCTGCGGCCTCCTCGGCGGACGCTTCGGGGGACTCTTCGGGGGGCGGGACCGCGAGGACCAGGAGGCGGCCGTCGTGGGCGGCCACCGCGAGGGTGCGGCCGTCGGGGGACGCGGTCAGTTCGCGCACGCGCCCCAGCCGGCCCGCCGCGAGGCGCACCGGGTCCCGGCCGCCGCTGGCGCGCGGCAGGTAGGCGATCTCGATGGCGTCCTCGCCCGCCGCGTCCGTGATGTAGGCGATACGGCCGGTGTCGCCCAGCATCTCCGGCAGCCGGACGCGTACCCCGGGCGTCGCGGCGAGGGCGCGGGCCGGGCCGTCGCGGTGCGTGAGCCAGTACAGCGCCCCGCGAACGCACAGCGCGCTCGCGCGGCCGGTGGTGTCCACCGAGAGCGCGTCGACGTGGCTGGCGGTCCGCACCTGGTACGGGCGGCGGCCGGTGCGCGGGCCGCCGAGCCGCACGTCCAGGCGGCGCGGCACCGAGCCGGGGCCCAGGTCCTCGGCCAGCCACAGGTCGCCCCCGCACTGGTAGACCACCCGCCGGCCGTCCGTCGCCGCATGGCGGGCGTAGAACGCGTCGTGGTCGCTGTGCCGCCACAGCTCGGTGCCGTCGGGGCGGCAGGAGTACAGGTTCGCGACGCCCTCGTGGTCGGAGAGGAAGGCGATCCGGTCGCCGACGAACATCGGGCTGTCGACGTGCCCGTTCAGGTCCGGCAGCAGCCGTTTTCCGTGCAGCCACAGCTTCCCTGCGGCGCCGCCCCGGTACCGCTTCCACGCGGCCGGCTCGTGCGGCGCCTTGCCGGTCAGCAGCAGCGTGCGGCGTTCGCCGCCGCAGCCGCTGACCGCGATGTCCGCCACCGGGCCCCAGGGGAGCTGGTCGCCGGGGCCGCCCGCGGTGGGCACGCCGTAGGCCCAGGTGTAGTGCGAGAACGGCTGGTTGTGCGAGCCGACCGCGAGGATCCGGCTCTCGCCCGAGGCGTCCGGCGGGGTCCAGCCGCAGACCCTGGTGTCGTACGAGCCCCAGTGGCTGAGCTGGCGGACGGCGCCGCCGTCCACGGGCGCGAGGTGGATCTCCGGGTCCAGCGTGCGCCAGCTGGTGAACGCGATGTGCCGGCCGTCCGGGGAAAACCGGGGCGGTCCGGTCCGGGTACGATCGACAGTGAGCCGCCAGGCCCGGCCGGTCTGCCGGCCGTGGGCGGGCAAGGGGGCCAGCCAGAGATCATCTTCGGCGACAAAACACAGCAGTTCACCGTAAAGATGCGGGAATCGCAGATATCCGTCAGACTCCTGGGGTTGGCTCGGGGGTGCGGCAGATGAGTTGGGTTCGTCGCTCACGTCTCCATGCTTCGGCTCGCGGAATGCACCGGCAAGTCAGTCGCAAAGAGGCATGAAGTGTGATCTGAGCCACATTCCTCTCTCCGTGCTCATCCTGCTCGGCCCGCGCCGCGTCTCGGGGCATGAGCTGACACCTCACTTTTCATCGACTCCCATGACACCCGGACAGGAGAACCTGCCCCGTGGCTACGTTTCTGTACAAGCTCGGCCGCCTGTGCTTCAGGCGCCGCTGGTGGGCCGCGCTGCTCTGGGTCGCGCTGCTCTTCGGCATAGGTGCCGGCGCGGCCTCCTCCAGCGGGGCGGTGCCCGACGACTTCGCGCTGCCCGGCACCGAGTCGCAGGAAGCCTTCGACCTCATGGCGGAGGAGTTCCCCGAGGCGAACGCCGAATCGACCGAGAGCACCGTCGTCTTCCAGGCCCCCGACGGCGAGCAGCTCACCTCGGGCGCCAACCTTGAGGCCGTCCAGCAGGTGCTGGCGGAGCTCGAGACCGGCGACGAGGTCCTGACCGTCCTCGACCCGTTCGAGGTCGGCCAGGTCAGCGCCGACGAGTCCATCGCCTACACCACCATCGACTACGGCATCACGATGGGCGAGGCCACCGATGAGATGCACGAGCAGCTCATGGCGGCGCTGGACACCGGCCGGGACGCGGGCCTGACCGTCGAGGCCGCCGGCGAGGTCGCGCTCGGCCCGATGGAGATGGCCGGCGGCGAGATCATCGGCATCATCGTGGCCGCCATCGTGCTGGTGATCACCTTCGGCTCGCTGGTCGCGGCCGGTCTGCCGCTGCTCACCGCCCTGATCGGCGTCATGGTCGGCATGATGGGCATCACCGCCCTGAGCAGTGTGCTGGAGCTGTCCGAGACCACCGGCATCCTGGCCATGATGATCGGCCTGGCGGTCGGCATCGACTACGCACTGTTCATCGTCTCCAGGTACCGGGCCGAGCTGGTCGCGGGCCACAGTCACGAGGAGGCCGCGGGCCGGGCCACCGGCACCGCCGGCTCGGCCGTGGTCTTCGCCGGTCTCACCGTGATCATCGCGCTCGCCGGTCTCGCCGTCGTCAACGTGCCGATCCTCACCAAGATGGGCTTCGCCGCCGCCGCCAACGTGGCCGTGGCCGTGCTCGTCGCCCTGACCCTGGTGCCCGCCGCGCTCGGCATGGTCGGCAAGCGGATCTTCGGCCGCCGGCTGCGCAAGCAGAACCCGGAGACCGGCGTTCCCGCCTCGCTCAACAAGCCGGGCAAGGAGAACGGCGGCACCCGCTGGGCCCGTGCGGTCCTGCGCCGCCCGGCGCTCGTGCTCGGGGCTTCCGTCATCGGCCTCGGCATTCTCGCGGTGCCGGTGGCCAGCATGGAGATGGGTCTGCCCGACGACGGCACCCAGCCCGAGGACACCACGCAGCGCCAGACGTACGACCTGCTGAGCGAGGGCTTCGGCCCCGGGTTCAACGGTCCGCTGATGATGACGCTCGACGGCGGCGACGGCGTCGACCTCCAGAGTGCGGCGGAGACGGTGACCAACGAGCTGAGCACCCTTGAGGGGATCGCCGCCACGGCGCCGCCCAGCTTCAACCAGGACGGCACCATGGCCACGCTGCTGGCCTTCCCGACCACGGGTCCCTCCGACGCGGACACGGCCGACCTGGTCCACCACCTGAGGGACGATCTCGCCCCGCAGCTGGAGAGCCAGACCGGCGCCGACGTGCTCGTCACCGGCATGGCCGCGGCGAACATCGACTTCTCCCAGGTCATGACCGACGCGCTGGTGCCCTACCTGACGCTGGTGGTCGGGCTCGCGTTCATCCTGCTGATCCTCGTCTTCCGTTCGATCCTGGTGCCGCTGAAGGCCGCGCTCGGCTTCCTGCTTTCGGTGCTCGCCGCGCTCGGCGCCGTGGTCGCGGTCTTCCAGTGGGGCTGGGCGGCCAGCCTCATCGGGGTCGAGGAGACCGGGCCGATCATGAGCATGATGCCGATCTTCATGGTCGGCGTGATCTTCGGCCTCGCCATGGACTACGAGGTGTTCCTGGTGACCCGCATGCGGGAGGCCCACGTCCACGGCGAGGACCCGAAGCAGTCGATCGTCACCGGCTTCAACCTGAACGCCCGGGTGGTCGCCGCTGCTGCCGTCATCATGATCAGCGTGTTCGCGGGCTTCGCGGTCACCAGCACCGAGGCCATGGTCAAGATGATGGGCTTCGGCCTCGGCGCCGCCGTCCTGCTGGACGCGTTCGTGGTCCGCATGACCCTCGTGCCCGCCGTCATGGGCCTCCTCGGCGAACGGGCCTGGTGGCTGCCCAAGTGGCTGGACCGCATCATGCCGAACGTGGACGTCGAGGGCGAGTCGCTTGAGCGGTACCTCAAGGCCAACGGGAAGGGCCGGGAAGACGCTCGGCAGGAGCGTGAGCCCGCGTCCGTGAGTTGACCCCCGGCTCCGTGAGCCGCTCCGGGTGTCGTTGAGGGAAGCCCGGCGCAGGACCCCGTCAGGGGCCAGGCGCCGGGCTTCCGGCCGTCCGGGGGCCGCCGTGCCCGGTCTGGTCGGACCGCCGTCTTCCGGCTAATATGCGACGTCTTGCGCCATGTGGTCATATCGATAAATCGGGAGATGACGGTGCGACGCGGAGCAGTGCTGACGGCGGCGGCCCTCGTGGTGGCGACCGCCCTGACCCTGACCGGCGCCGCGGACGCGGACGCCGCCCCGGCCCCCGACGCCTGCGTTCCGGCGATCACCGTGGACACCGAGGCCGGCGCGGGCGACCTGCTCGCGCTGATCGACGGCCTGCGCACCGCGGGCGCGAGCCCCGCCGCGGTCGACGCCGCCCTGGCCGAACGGGCCTGCCTGACCCGCGGCGACGACCCGGGCCTGCCGCCCGCCGAGGACGTCGCCGTCGCCGCCCCCGACGTCTACTCGATCGGCGTGGTGAACGGCCGCGAACGCTGGGTCGCGATCACCACCTGGGAGTGGCAGGCCCTGCCCGGCGCACCGATGACCGGCAACCAGGCCGTCACCACCTGGTTCGACGCCCCGGTCAGCCCGGTGCTCCAGGTCGTCCACTACCAGGGCGCCACCGCCGAGTTCCCCAACACCAGCCGCGAGGACGCCGCCGCCGTCGGCCCGCACGGCGTCGGCTTCCTGCTCCCGCCGGAGAAGTCCGCCACCGACATGAACGTGGCAACCGGCCGCTCGGCGCTGGTCTTCGAGGGCACCGGCACCTGCACCGACCTGTCGGCGCACGGCGCGTTCGCGCACGCCTGGAACGACACCGGCGTCACCGGCCTCACCATCGACGCCGCCGGTGTGACGTTCGACTGGTCGCACACCGCCGACCGTGCCCTGGCCCGCAGCGAACCGGCCGAGGTGCCGGACGTCTGCTGACCGCCGCCCCCGCGCCGCGGCCCGGCGCCGCGCCTCACGCCTGGTCGAACAGGGCGCTGACGGACTCGCCGTTGTGGATGCGGCGCACCGCCTCGGCCAGGGCGGGGGCGATGGTCAGCACCCGCAGCTTGCCGGTGCGTTCGTCCGCCGGAATGGGCACCGTGTTGGTGCACACGATCTCCCGCACCCCAGGCTCCGCGCTCAGCCGCTTCAGCGCGTCGCCGGAGAACAGGCCGTGCGTACAGGCGATGCGCACCGAGGTCACGTCCATCTCCCGCAGCCGCCGCATCAGTTCGAGAACGGTGCTGCCCTTGGCGATCTCGTCGTCGAGCACGATCACGTCCTTGCCCGTGACATCGCCGATCACCGAGGTGATCGTCACCCGGTCGTCCGCGAACCGCTGCTTCGCGCCCGCCGCCACCGGTATGCCGAGGAGCCGCGCGAACGCCGCGGCCTCCTTCGCGTTCCCCAGATCGGGCGAGACCACGACGGCGTTGCTCAGGTCCTGGCCGCGGAAGTGCGCCGCCAGCTCGCGCAGCGCGTGCAGGTGGTCCACGGGAACGCTGAAGAAGCCGTGCACCTGCGGCGAGTGCAGCGTCATGGCGAGCACCCGGCTCGCGCCCGCCGTCACCATCAGGTCCGCGATCAGCCGCCCGCCGATGGAGATGCGCGGCGCGTCCTTCTTGTCGGACCGCGCGTAGGAGTAGTGCGGCATCACCACGGTGATGCGCCCCGCGGACGCGCCGCGCGCGGCGTCCAGCATCAGCAGCAGCTCGACCAGGTGCTCCTGAACGGGCCGGACCAGCGGCTGGATCAGGTAGACGTCGCGCTCACGGCAGTTGGCCTGCAACTGCACCTGAAGGCAGTCGTTGGCAAACCTGTCGACCCGCGCGGGCAGCAGCGGCACACCGAGGTGCGCGCAGACCTCCGCGGCCAGCTCGGGGTGGGCGCTGCCGCTGAAGACGGCGATCTCCCGCATGTCCGTTACCTCCTCGGCCGCCTCCCTGGCCGCCCGGGGCAACGTTACGGGGCGCCCCGCGCCGCGGCGCCGGGGTGCCCCGGCCGAACGACAGGGCCTAGGGGGCGGCGCGCAGCACGTCGGCCACCACGGGACCGGCGAACTCGCCGCCGTGGCCCGACTCAGGAACCACGGCCGCCACCGCCAGGTCGTTGCGGTAGCCGGTGAACCAGGCGTTCGGCTTCTCCTGCCCGTCGACCTCGGCCGAGCCGGTCTTCCCGCCGATGTCGCCGCCAAGACCTGACATCGCCTCGGCGGCGGTGCCACTGGTGGCGGTCCGGCTCATCAGGCCGCGCAGCTCGGCCGCGGCGTCCGCGGACAGGCCCTGCGGCGCCTGCGCGAGCTGCCGGTCGTCGAAGTCGGCGGGCACCAGGTAGGGCTGGCGGAACGTGCCGCTCTGCACGGTCGCGGAAACCGAGGCCATGGTCAGCGGGTTCATCCGGACGGCGCCCTGGCCGATCAGCGAGGCCGCCATCTGCGCGTCCGACTGGGTGGGCACCGTGCCGTCCATGGAGGTCACGCCGACCTGCCAGTCGAGGCCGAGGCCGAAGACGTCGCGGGCGTGGTTGCCCAGGTCCGCGTCGTCCAGCTCGGGCGCCTGGCTGATGAAGGCCGTGTTGCAGGAGGCGGCGAAGCTGTCGGCGAAGGTGCCGCCCTCGATGTCGAACTCGTCGAGGTTCTGGAACTTCCAGCCGCCGTGCTCGAAGAACTGCGGGCACGGGTGCGCGGCGCCGGCCGCGGCGAGGCCGCGGTCGATCAGCAGCGAGGCGGTGACGATCTTGAACGTTGAGCCGGGCGCGTAACTGCCCTCAAGGGCGGTGTCGAAGCCGTCCGCCGGGTTGTTGGCGATGGCCTGGATCGCGCCCGTGCTCGGCTGGACGGCGACCACGGCGGACTGGCCGCCCTCCGCGACGGCCGCCTCGGCGGCGCGCTGGATCTCCGGATCGATCGTCGTGGGCACCTGGCCCGCGGCGGGCTCGGACAGCTGGAGCAGCGAGGCGACGGTGCCGCCCTCCGCGTCCACGATCCTGGTCTCGGCGCCCGCGCTGCCACCGGCCTGCTCGCCGTACCGTTCGCCCAGCTCCGCGAACACCGGGGCGAGGGCGGGGAACTCCTCCGCGGTCAGCTCGGCCCCGTTGCGGTCGAGCACCTCCACCGGGGGCGCCTCGGCGAGCGGTCCCGTCTCGATCCGCAGGCCGTCCGCCAGGTCCGGGTGCATGACGGCCGGCTCCCAGGCCACGACGGGCTCCTCGGTGTCCGCGTCGCGGACGACGCTCAGCGCCGACTCCCAGGCCAGCTCGGCGGGCTCCTCCTCCTCGTAGGAGACGACCGCCTCCACCGCGAACGGCACCTGGTCGCCCGCCGGTTCGCCGGGCTCCAGGGTGAGGGCGGTGAACGCCGCGTCCGCGGACAGCGCTTCGAGGGCGGCCCGCGCCGCCTCCGGATCGTCGGTCAGCCGTGCGGCGTCCGCCGGCTCGCCGGCCGCCCACGCGGTGAGGAACGCCTCGGAAGCCGCGCGGATTTCCTCCTCGCTCGGCGGCCCCGCGGGCTCCTCGGTGTCGCCCGGCCTGCCGTCCGAGGCGGCGGGCGCGGTGCCCCGGCCGTCGTCCTGATCGTCGCCCAGCATGCTGTAGGCCCCGAAGCCGACGACCGAGACCACGGCCGCGCTGACGCCGGCCATGATCGCGATACGCTGCCCGTTCCGCATGTGCGCCTGCCCCCTTCGACCCCGCGACACGCTGCACCGCGCCGCTGTTTCCGCAGCCTACCGGCCACTCGGTGTATGGCCGACCGCTGCGGGCCGTCACCCGTGGGGCCGAAGGCAGCTGTAGCGAAACGGTGACACGGCTACACCCAGGTCCCCAGCCACATGCGGGCGCGCCAGCCGTCCAGGGGGATCTCCATGCCGGTGTAAATGGGGTAGAAGTAGATGAAGTTCCACGCGATCAGCAGCACCAGGACGCCCGCGCCGACGATGCCGGCCACGCGGCGGCGTTCCGAGCAGCCGGGCGGGCCGAGGATGGCGCCGATCATCATGGCCACCGCGAGGCACAGGAACGGCACCAGGATCACGGCGTAGAAGTAGAAGATCGTCCGCTCCTGGTACAGGAACCAGGGCAGGTACCCGGCCGCGACCGCGCACAGCACCGCCCCGGCCCGCCAGTCCCTGCGGAACAGCCAGCGGTAGCCCGCGTAGACGAGCGCGAAGCAGGCCGACCACCACAGCAGCGGCGTGCCCAGCGCGAGCACCTCGCGGGCGCAGCCGCTGGCGTGCTCGCAGCCGCCCTCGCCCGGCTCGCGCGAGGAGTAGAAGTAGGTGACGGGCCTGGTGGTGGCCAGCCAGGTCCACGGATTCGACTCGTAGTTGTGCTCCGAGGTCAGCTCCACGTGGAAGCTGTACACCTCCGAGGTGTAGTGCCACAGGCTGCGCAGCGGCCCTGGCAGCCAGGAGAACGAGCTGTCCGCGCCCGCCTCCTCGGCCCAGTCGCGGTAGTAGCCGCCCGAGGTGGCGAACCAGCCGCTCCAGCTGGCCAGATAGGCGCCCAGCGCGACCGGCACCATCGAGACGAACGCGGGCACCGCGTCGCGGCGCAGCATCGCCGGGTAGGCGCGGGGCGCCCCCGCGGTGCGGCGGGCGGCGGCGTCCCACAGGACGGTGAGGATGCCGAACGCGGCCAGCACGTACAGCGCGTTCCACTTCGTCGCGGCGGCCAGGCCCAGGCAGACGCCGGCCGCGATACGCCAGGGCCGCAGGCCGAGCCCGAGCCGTTCGCCGACGGCGACATCCGGGCGCAGCAGCCCGTCGCGGCCCACCGGGAGCGCGGCGGCCAGCCGCGCCCTGGCGGCGTCGCGGTCGATGAGCAGGCAGCCGAACGCGGCCAGCAGCCAGAACATCAGCACCAGGTCGAGCAGCGCGGTCCTGCTCATGACGAAGTGCAGCCCGTCGACGGCCATCAGCAGCCCGGCGAGGCAGCCGAGGACCGTGGAGCGGAGCAGGCGGCGGCCGATACGGCACAGCATCAGCACGGAGAGCGTGCCGAGCACCGCCACCATGAACCGCCAGCCGAACGGCGTCAGTCCGAAGAGCCACTCGCCCAGCGCGATGACCCACTTGCCGCCCGGCGGGTGGACGACGTAGGCCGCGCCCTCCGCCTCGGGTGTCTCGCCCGCCACGATCCGGTCGTTCGCGTTGTCAGGCCACTCGGTCTCGTAGCCGTGTTCCAGCAGCGACCAGGCGTCCTTCGCGTAGTACGTCTCGTCGAATATCACCGCATCCGGCGACCCGAGGTTGACGAAGCGCAGCACCCCGGCGAGCAGCGCGACCAGCAGCGGCCCGCCCCACGCGGACCAGCGGGCCAGCCGCCCGGCGGCGGCGGGGGACAGGCCGAAGTACTGCCACAGCTTTGCGCCCGGCTCCGGGTGCGGCGGCACCAGCCGCTCCCGGAGCCCGGCCCCGCGCCGCGGCGCGTAGCCGAAGCGCCGCAGGCGCTGCTCCCATGCGGGCGGCTCCCCGGCGGCCTGCTCCTGCGGTGCGTCGGTGACGGTCTGGCTGCTCTGGCTCATCCACGCCATCTTGGCATCCGGCCCCGGCCGCGCCGGGTGGCATGGGACAGGATGAGGGGCATGACAGGGACCCTCGTACTGGCCGGAACCCCGATCGGCGACCTCGCGGACGCCCCGCCGCGCCTGGGCGCGGAGCTTCTCGCGGCGGACGTCGTGGCCGCCGAGGACACGCGGCGGCTGCGCCGCCTCGCGCAGGGTCTCGGCGTACGGGTCGCGGGGCGCGTGGTGTCGTACTTCGAGGGGAACGAGGCGGCGCGCACGCCGGAGCTGGCGGAGGAACTCGCGCAGGGGGCGCGCGTTCTGCTGGTCACCGACGCGGGCATGCCGTCGGTGTCCGACCCCGGCTACCGGCTGGTCGCGGCGGCGGTGGCGGGCGGCGCCCGCGTGACGGTGGTGCCGGGGCCCTCCGCCGTCCTGACGGCGCTCGCGGTCTCGGGACTGCCGGTGGACCGGTTCTGCTTCGAGGGCTTCCTGCCCCGCAAGGCGGGGGAGCGGGCGGCCCGGCTCGCGGAGGCGGCGGACGAGCGGCGCACGCTGGTGTACTTCGAGGCGCCGCACCGGCTCGCGGCCTCGCTCTCGGCCATGGCGGACGTGTTCGGGCCCGACCGGCGGGCGGCCGTGTGCCGGGAGCTGACGAAGACCTACGAGGAAGTGCGGCGCGGGCCGCTCGCGGACCTCGCGGCCTGGGCGGACGAGGGCGTCCGCGGCGAGATCACGGTGGTGGTGGAGGGCGCCGCCCCGGCCGCCGCGCCCGCGGACCCGGCCGCTCTCGCCCGCCTGGTCGCGGAGCGCGAGGCGGCCGGGCAGCACCGCAAGGAGGCCATCGCCGAGGTGGCGCGGGCGGCCGGCGTCCCCAAACGCGAGGTCTTCGACGCCGTGGTGGCGGCGCGGACCGCGGACCGCACCTGAGCCGCGGACTGAGCCGATAAGACCGACAGGACAGGACCTAGGATCGGGGCATGCCCAAGTCCGCCAGGGCGAAGGCCCGGGAGACCGTCCCACCGCCGGTTCCCGAGCCGCTCGCCGTGCCCGTCGCCGATGCCCACACCCACCTCGACATGCAGGACACCGGCGTCGAGGAGGCGCTGGAGAAGGCCGCGGCGGCCGGCGTCACCCGCATCGTGCAGATCGGCTGCGACGTCGCCCGCGCCCACTGGGCCGCGAAGACCGCGGCCGAGCACGAGGCGATCTGGGCCGCCGTCGCCCTCCACCCGAACGAGGCGCCGCGCATCGAGCAGGAGGCGGGCCCGGCCGCGCTGGACGCGGCGCTCGCCGAGATCGTCGAGCTGGCCGCCCTGCCGCAGGTCCGCGCGATCGGCGAGACCGGACTCGACTACTTCCGCACCGGCCCCGAGGGCGTGCGGGCGCAGCAGCGCTCGTTCCGGCGGCATATCGAGCTGGCCAAGGAGCTGGACAAGGCGCTGGTCATCCACGACCGCGACGCGCACGAGGACGTGCTGCGCATCCTGGCGGCGGACGGCGCCCCGCGCCGTACCGTCTTCCACTGCTACTCGGGGGACGCGGCCATGGCCGAAGTCTGCGCCGCCGAGGGGTACTTCATGTCGTTCGCGGGCAATGTGACCTTTGCCGGCGCCCAGCCGCTGCGCGAGGCGCTGGCCGTCGCGCCGCCCGAACTGCTGCTCGTCGAGACCGACGCGCCGTTCCTGACGCCGGCCCCGTTCCGCGGCCGGCCCAACGCGCCCTACCTCATCCCGGTCACCCTGCGAGCCATGGCCGAGGTCAAGGGCATGGCAGAGGACGACCTCGCCCGGCACATCGCCGCCAACACCGAACGGGCCTTCGGGTGACGGCCGGCCCCGGCACGCTGCTCGGCCCCTCGGACGTGCGCGAGTTGGCCGCGGCGCTCGGGCTGCGCCCCACCAAGCAGCGCGGGCAGAACTTCGTGATCGACGCCAACACCGTGCGCCGCATCGTGCGGGCCGCGGACATCGGCGAGGACGACGCCGTCGTCGAGGTCGGCCCGGGCCTCGGCTCCCTCACGCTCGCGCTGCTCGACGGGGCCGGGCACGTCACCGCCGTCGAGATCGACGACGTGCTGGCCGCCGCCCTGCCCGCGACCATCGCCGCGCGCCTCCCGGCGCGGGCCGGCCGGTTCGCGCTGGTCCACGAGGACGCGATGCGCGTCACCGCGCTGCCGGGGCCGCCCCCGGACGCGCTCGTCGCCAACCTCCCCTACAACGTCGCGGTTCCGGTGCTGCTGCACATGCTCGCCACGTTCCCCAGCATCAGGCGCGGCCTGATCATGGTGCAGTCGGAGGTCGCCGACCGGCTCGCCGCCGCCCCCGGCTCGAAGGTGTACGGCGTGCCCTCGGTCAAGACCGCCTGGTACGCCGAGGCCCGCAGGGCCGGATCGATCGGCCGCAGCGTCTTCTGGCCCGCGCCCAACGTCGACTCGGGACTCGTCGCCCTCGTCCGCCGCGATCCGCCGCCCACCACCGCATCCCGCGCCGACGTCTTCGCCGTCGTCGACGCGGCCTTCGCCCAGCGCCGCAAGACGCTGCGCTCCGCGCTCGCGGGCTGGGCCGGTTCGCCCGCCGCCGCGGAGGCGGCCTGCGCCGCGGCCGGCGTCCCGTCCGGCGCCCGCGGCGAGGCGCTGAGCGTGGCGGACTTCGCGCGCCTCGCGGAGCACCGGCCGGTACGGAACGCGCCCTCGGCAGGCGGGTCCTAGAATCGGTCCGGTGTCAAAGCCCCAGCGGTCCGTCACCGTCCGCGTCCCCGCCAAGGTCAACGTCCAGCTCGCCGTGGGCCCGCCGCGGCCCGACGGCTTCCACGACCTGGCGAACGTCTTCCTCGCCGTCGACATCCACGACCGCGTGACCGCCACCCCGGGCGCCCCGGCCGCACCCGGCACCCCCCGCGTCAGCTGTACCGGGCCCGGCAGCGACCGCGTTCCCCTCGACGCGGGGAACCTGGCGGTACGCGCCGCCGTGCTGCTCGCGGCGCACCACGGCCGCGATCCCGACGTGCACCTGCACATCGACAAGGACATTCCCGTCGCGGGCGGCATGGCGGGCGGCAGCGCGGACGCCGCCGGGGCGCTGCTGGCCTGCGACGCCCTGTGGGGCACGGCGACCCCGCGCGCCGAACTGCTGGCCCTGTGCGCCGAGCTGGGCTCCGACGTGCCGTTCGCCCTGGTCGGCGGCGCCGCGCTCGGCCTCGGCCGCGGCGAGCGGCTGACCGGGCTGCCGGTCGGCGGCACGTTCCACTGGGTGTTCGCGCTCGCCGACGGCGGCCTCGCCACCCCCGACGTCTACCGCGCCTGCGACCGGCTGCGCGGCCGGTCGCCCGTGCCCGCGCCCGCCGCCGACCCGGCGCTGCTGGCCGCGCTGGAGGCGGGCGACGCGCGCGCCCTGGCCGCCGCGCTCACCAACGACCTCCAGCCCGCGGCCCTTTCGCTGCGCCCCGCGCTCGCGGACACCCTCGCGGCGGGCGAGAAGGCCGGGGCGCTGGCCGGCCTCGTCTCCGGCTCGGGTCCCACCTGCGCGTTCCTGGCCGCCGACGCGGCGGCCGCCGCGTCGCTCGCCGCGTCGCTGGCGGACAGCGGCACCTGCCGCACCGCCCGCGCGACGACGGGGGGGGTGGCCGGGGCGACTACCATCGAGTCCCATGCCTGAACCCGCCAAGCCCGCCAAGCCCGCCAGGAACCTGGCGAACCTGGAGTCCGTCCGGAAGGTGTACGGCACCCGCGCGGTCCTCGACGGCGTTTCGCTGGGTGTCGGCGAGGGCGACCGCATCGGCGTCGTGGGCCGCAACGGCGACGGCAAGTCGACGCTCGTGCGCGTCATCGCCGGTCAGGAGCCCCCGGACGAGGGCCGCGTCACGCTCTCCGGCGGCCTGCGGCCCGGCGTCCTCACCCAGTCGGACACCCTCGATCCCGCGGCCACGATCAGGCAGGAGGTCATCGGCGACCTCGCCGACCACGAGTGGGCGGGCAGCGCCGCCGTCAGGTCCGTGCTGACCGGCCTCTTCGGCGGTCTCGACCTGCCGGGCTTCCCCGACGGCCTCGACACGGTCATCGGGCCGCTGTCCGGCGGGGAGCGGCGGCGCATCGCGCTGGCCAAGCTGCTCATCGCCGAGCAGGAGCTGCTCGTGCTCGACGAGCCGACCAACCATCTCGACGTCGAGGGCATCGCGTGGCTGGCCGGCCACCTGCGGGCCCGCCGTTCCGCGCTGGTGGTCGTGACCCACGACCGGTGGTTCCTCGACCAGGTCTGCACCCGCATGTGGGACGTGCAGCGCGGGGCGGTGCACGCGTACGACGGCGGCTACAGCGACTACGTGTTCGCGCGCGCCGAGCGCGAACGCATCGCGGCGGGGGAGGAGGCCAGGCGGCAGAACCTGATGCGCAAGGAGCTGGCCTGGCTGCGGCGCGGCGCCCCGGCCCGCACCAGCAAGCCGAGGTTCCGCATCGAGGCCGCCAACGCGCTGATCGCCGACGTGCCGCCGCCGCGCGACGAAGCGGAGCTGACGCGCTTCGCGGGCGCGCGGCTCGGCAAGACGGTGTACGAGCTGGAGAACGTCACGGTCGCCGCCGGCGGCCGGGAGCTGCTGACCGGCCTGACGTGGCAGCTGGGACCGGGCGACCGCGTCGGGCTCGTCGGCGTCAACGGCGCGGGCAAGACCTCGCTGCTGCGCGCGTTGCGCGCGGGCAGCGCCGCGGCGGGCCGGATCACCGTCGGCAAGACGGTGCGGCTGGCGCACCTCTCCCAGGAGGTGGACGAGCTGGACGCGGACTGGCGCGTGCTCGAGGCCGTGGAGCGCGTCCGGGCCCGCGTCGACCTCGGCAAGGGCCGCGAGATGACGGCCTCGCAGCTGTGCGAGCGCTTCGGCTTCGGCAAGGAGCGGCAGTGGACCAGGATCGGTGACCTCTCCGGCGGCGAGCGGCGGCGGCTCCAGATTCTGCGGCTGCTGATGGACGAGCCGAACGTGCTGTTCCTCGACGAGCCGACGAACGACCTGGACATCGAGACCCTCACGCAGCTGGAGGACCTGCTCGACGGCTGGCCCGGTTCGCTCCTCGTCATCAGCCACGACCGCTACTTCCTGGAGCGCACCACGGACCAGGTGTACGCGCTGCTGGGCGACGGCGCGCTGCGGATGCTGCCGCGCGGCATCGACGAGTACCTGGAACGCCGCAGCGCGCGGCTGGCCGCGTCCGCACCCGCTCCCGCGCCGCCCGCCCGTTCCGCGTCGGCCGCGCCCCCGGCGGCGAAACCCGCGCAGCTGTCGCGCACGGCGCAGAAGGAGATCCAGCGCATCGAGCGGCAACTGGACCGCATCGGAGCGAAGGAAACGGAGTTGCACGCCGAAATGGCCCAGCACGCAACGGACTTCACGCGCATGGCGGATCTCGACGCCCGGCTACGCGAGCTGGCGGGGCAGCGGGACGACCTGGAGACCCGCTGGCTGGAGCTGGCGGAGGGCGCCTAGGAAGCGCCGCGGCGCCTCCGTTCCGCGCCCGTTCCGTGCCGCGTCCGGCGGGGGCGGAAGCGGAACCGGAGGAACCGCACCGGTGTCCGATGGTAGAAAGAGCTTCGCTCCAAAGGAGTAGCGGCCGCACACGCGCGGGCCGCGACCACCGACCACAGAACACCGACCATTGATCACCGGCCACGGGGTGCTGCTGCCGTGGCCGGCGGGCCAGGGGGATTCATGTCACAGCCGCCGCCACCGCCGAACCCGCCCTCCGCGCCGCCGCCCGAGCCAGGCGGCGAGGGAACGAACGGCGGGTTCGGCCCGCCGCCCGCGGGCCCGCCGGCCGGACCGCCCGCCCCCGGCGCGCACAGTCCCACGCTCGGCGCCGGTGTTCCGATGCCGCCGCCCGGTGGCGGGCCGGCGCCCGGCACGCCGCCGTCCGCGCCGCCCGCGGTGCCGGGCGGCGCGCCGGGCCAGCCGGGCTACGGGTATCCGCAGCAGCCGCAGCCCACGGGCGCCTCCCCCTACCAGTCGCCTTACCAGCCGGCCGGGGCGCCCACCGACGGCGCCGGTTTCGGCGCGCCGACCCCGCCGGGGCCGTACGGCGCGGCGACCGGCAGCTGGGCCGGGGCGCCGCAGGGCGGGCCCCCGGGCGGCCCGCCCCCGCCGCCCGGGCCCGCGAAGGGCTCCGGCGGCCGGCGGGGCGGGAACCGGCGGCTCGTCATCATCGCGGCGGTCGCGGCGTTCGCGCTGCTGGTCGGCGGCGGTGGCGCCGTCTGGCTGCTGTCCGGCGACGACAAGGAGACCACGGCGGAGGACGACGCGGGCGGGGACGGCGAGGGCGGCGACGCCGAGGAAGGTGAGGGCGGCGAGGGCGGCGACACGGCGGACGGCGGCGAGCCGCTGCCCAGCGAGCCGATCGCCGCGGGCCTGGCCTGGGAGCTGCCGTCGCCCGAGGTCTCCGAGGAGGAGAGCATCATCGACGCGCGCGGCACCTGGCTGACGGAGGACGCGTTCGTCCGGGTCACGCCGGACGCGCTGGTGTCCTACGACCTGGAGTCGGGCGCGGAGAACTGGAGCCTGCCGTTCGAGTTCTCCGGCGGGGACTGCCTGCCCTCGCGCAACGTCTCGGAGAACCGCATCGCGCTCCTCCAGGGCCGGGACTGCGAGGTGCTGACGGTCGTCGACATCGTGGCGGGCACCGAGGTGATGACGGTGCCGATCGAGTCGGAGTGGCCGACCTACTCGGACTCCGTTCCCGCCATTCTGGGGGACACGGTGGCGGTGGGCACGGGCGTCGCGGGCCTCGGGTTCAGCATCAGCCAGGAGAAGATGATCTGGCAGCCGCAGTCGTCCGCGGAGTGCCGCGAGTCGGCGTACACGGTGGTCGACGAGATGTTCGTCTCGCAGCTCACCTGCGGCTTCGCCGGGGACGAGGGCGGCAGCATCCGCGCCACCGACGCGGCCGGTGAAGAGCTGTGGGAGTGGCCGTACGAGGCGACGTACGAGGAGGAGCCGTTCGAGGTCGACTCGGTCGTCTCGGTCGATCCGCTCGTGGTCCAGGCGACCGTGGGCGAGGATCTGATGGCGCCGGACACCACGCGCCTGCTGGTGGTCGACGAGAACTACCAGGAGATCGTGACGGAGCTGGATTTCGACACGAACCGGCACCTGACACCGTGCGAAACGGGCACGTTCGACAACTGCTGGCTCGGCGTCGAGCACGAGGGCTTCCTCTACCTGCCCAGCAACGTGCCCTACGGGGACAACGCGGTGGAGGCGTTCGACCTGAGCACGGGCCGGCCGCTGTACGAGGTGCCGGCCATCAACGGTGGCCAGATCCTGCCGTTCGGTGTGCAGGACGGCCAGATCCTGGCGTATCAGGTAGCCAGTGACGCCCTGGAGGGCATGGTGGTGGCGATCGATCCGGAGACGGAGGAGGCGAGGCCCATCATGGCGCTGGACCGGGCGGCACGCCCCCAGGAGTACGCGCTCATGGCGGGCATTTTCGTGCACGATCAGCATCTTCTCTGGCAGAACAACACGCTCGTGCTGGCCAACCGGTCGTTCTACAGCAGCGATGCACCGGAGGTCCGTTCGGCCCTCGTCTACCGGTAACGAGGCCGGGCGGCGACTGCGATGGCGGGAGACGTGATGAGCGTACGGGTCGTGGTCGTCGACGACAGAAGGCTGGTCGCCGAGGCACTCGCCTCGGCCCTGCGGGTGCGCGGGCACCGGGTGCTCGGTGCCGGCGCACCCATCGGCCGGGCGGCCGATCTTGTGGTGGGCAAGCAGCCGGATGTCCTGCTGCTCGGCTCGCTCGAGCCGGACGCCCCCGGCGCGCTCGACCCGGTGCTGCGCATCCGGCGCGAGTGCCCGCGCGTGGCCGTCATCGTGCTCGGCCCCGTGCCCCGCCCGCGCGGCGTCGCGGCGGCGTTCGCCGCGGGCGCGCGGGGCTACGTGCGGCACGACGAGCGCATCGACGGCGTGGAACGCGCCATGGTCAAGGCGAAGGCGGGCGAGGCGGCGGTGGCGCCGCAACTGCTGCGCGAGGCGTTCGCCGAACTGCTGAACCCCAGGTCCGGCGCCCAGGCCGAGGGCGCGCGGCTCGCGGCGCTGCTCACCGAGCGGGAGGCCGACGTCCTGGTGCGGATCGTGGAGGGCGAGGACACCCGGCGCATCGCGGCCGGGCTCGGCGTCGCGCCGAGCACCGCCCGCACCCACGTGCAGCGGCTGCTGACCAAACTGGGCACCGCCTCCCGCCTCGAAGCCGCCGCGCTCGCGGTCCGCACGGGCCTGATCGAACACCTGCCCGCCGCCCGTCGGCCCTGAGGCCGGGCGGCCGCTCTTCTCCAGGACGTTGACGCGCACGACAACGGTATGCTTCCTTATGTTGGTTTCTGTTTGAGTGCGCTGGATCTGGATTGGGTGATGAAGAGAACCACGACCCGGCTGGCCGACGGCCGCGAGCTGATCTACTACGACGCCGGGGACGACGCCGGCGACGCCGTCCGAGATTCCCCCGACCGCCGCCCGCTCCCGCCCGTCCAGGCCTCCGCCGAGATCCGCCACGACCCGCTCCTCGACGAGCGCGTCGGCTACGCGGCCCACCGCCAGACGCGCACCTACCACCCACCGGCCGACCAGTGCCCGCTGTGCCCCTCCCGGGGCGAGCAGCTGAGCGAGATACCCGCCGACAGCTACCAGGTCGCCGTCTTCGAGAACCGTTTCCCCTCCTTCAGCGGCACCTCCGGGCGCTGCGAGGTCGTCTGCTTCACCTCGGAACACGACGCGTCGTTCGCCTCGCTCACCGAGGAACAGGCCGCCCTCGTGCTCCACGCCTGGACCGACCGCACCGCGGAGCTGTCCCGGCTGCCCGGCGTCACGCAGGTGTACTGCTTCGAGAACCGCGGCGCCGAGATCGGCGTCACCCTGGGCCACCCGCACGGCCAGATCTACGGCTATCCGTTCGTGACGCCGTTCACCCGGCGCGCGCTGCGCAGCGTCGCGGAGCACAAGGCCCGTACCGGCGCCAACCTCTACGACGAACGGCTCGCCGCCGAGCGCGCCGACGGCCGGCGGATCGTGCTGGAGACCGCGCACTGGACCGCCTTCGTGCCGCACGCCGCGCGCTGGCCCTACGAGGTCCACCTGTACCCGCGGCGCCGGGTGCCGGACCTCATCGGGCTCGGCCCCGAGGAGCAGGCGGAGTTCCCCGGGGTCTATCTGGAGCTGCTGCGGCGCTTCGACCGCATCTTCGGGCCCGAAGCCCCGCCGACGCCCTATATTTCCGGCTGGCACCAGGCGCCGTTCGGCATCGAGACCAGGGAGGACTTCGCCCTCCACCTGGAGCTTTTCACCATCCGGCGCAGTCCGGGCAAGCTGAAGTACCTGGCCGGTTCCGAGTCGGGCATGGGTGCTTTCGTGAACGATGTTCTGCCGGAGGCGGCGGCCGACCGGCTGCGAGAGGTGGCGAGCCGATGAGCAAGTACCTGGTGACGGGCGGCGCGGGATACGTGGGCGGCGTGGTGGCCGCGCACCTGCTGACCGCGGGCCATGCGGTGACCGTGCTCGACGACCTGTCCACCGGCTTCCGCGCCGGCGTCCCGGCCGGCGCGGAGTTCGTCGAGGGGCGCGTTCAGGATGCGGGCAAGCTCCTGGACGCGTCCTACGACGGAGTGCTGCACTTCGCCGCCTTCTCGCAGGTCGGCGAGTCCGTCAACGACCCGGAGAAGTACTGGCGCAACAACGTGGGCGGAACGGTCGAGCTGCTGCGGGCCATGCGCGACGCCGGGGTGCGCACCCTCGTCTTCTCCTCCACCGCGGCCGTCTACGGCGAGCCCACGACCGTGCCGATCATCGAGGACGCCGCGACCGCGCCGGGCAACCCGTACGGCGCCTCCAAGCTCGCCGTCGACCACATGATCGGCGGCGAATGCGCCGCCCACGGCCTGGCGGCCGTCTCGCTGCGCTACTTCAACGTCGCGGGCGCCCACTCCTCGGACGCCGGCTTCCAGGGCGAGCGGCACGACCCGGAGAGCCACCTCATCCCGCTGGTGCTCCAAGTCGCCCTCGGCACCAGGGAGTCGGTCTCCGTCTTCGGTACCGACTACCCCACGCCGGACGGCACCTGCATCAGGGACTACATCCACGTCGACGACCTCGCCGACGCCCACCTGCTGGCCCTCACCGCGGCCAGGCCTGGCGAGCACCTCGTGTGCAACCTCGGGAACGGCAACGGCTTCTCCGTCCGCGAGGTCATCGAGACCGTGCGCCGGGTGACCGGCCATCCCGTGCCCGAGACGCCCGCCGCGCGCCGCGCGGGCGACCCGGCCGCGCTCGTCGCCTCGGCCGACCGCGCCAGGGAGCGCCTCGGCTGGCACCCCACCCGCACCGACCTGGCCGACATCGTGGCCGATGCCTGGGCCTTCGCCCGGCGCGACGCCTCCGGAGGGAACGACGCATGACCACGCACGAGGAGCTGTTCGGCGCCGCGCCGGACGGCCGGTGGGCCGCGCCCGGCCGCGTCAACCTGATCGGCGAGCACACGGACTACAACGAGGGCTTCGTGATGCCCTTCGCGCTGCCGCACACCGCGCGCGCGACGGTGACCCGCCGCGCGGACCGCACGCTGCGGGTGCACTCCCTCGGCACGGACGGCAGGACCGTCGAGGTGGCCCTCGACGGTCTCGCGCCCGGCGGCGTGCCCGGCTGGGCGGCCTACCCGGCGGGCGTCGCCTGGGCGCTGGCGGAGGCGGGGCACGAGATCGGCGGCGCGGACATCCTCTTCGACTCGGACGTGCCGACCGGCGCGGGCCTTTCGTCCTCCGCGGCCCTCGAAGTGGTCACGGCGCTGGCGCTGAGCGATCTGAACGGCCTCGGCCTCGAACCCGAGGAGCTGGCGCGCTTGTCGCAGCGGGCGGAGAACGACTTCGTCGGCATGCCCTGCGGGATTCTCGACCAGATGGCCTCGGCCTGCTGCTTTGCCGGGCACGTCCTGTACCTGGACACCCGCGGCCTGAAGCGCCGCCAGGTCCCGTTCGCGATGGTCCTGGAAGGGCTGCGCCTGCTGGTGGTGGACACCCGGGTGAAGCACGCGCACGCCGACGGCGCCTACGCGCGGCGGCGCGCGGAGTGCGAGGCGGGCGCCAAGGCGCTGGACGTGCCGTTCCTGCGCGACGTGCCCCACGCGGAGCTCGCGGACGCGCTGGAGCGCGTGGCGGACCCGGTCGTGCGGCGGCGCGTGCGGCACGTCGTCACCGAGAACCGGCGTGTGGAGCGCGTCATCGAGCTGCTGGACGCGGGCCTGGCCCGGGAGATCGGCCCGGTGCTGACCGAGGGGCACGCCTCGCTGCGCGACGATTTCGAGGTCTCCTGCCCCGAGCTGGACCTGGTGGTGTCGGCGGCCGGCGCCGCGGGGGCGCTGGGGGCGCGGATGACGGGCGGCGGGTTCGGCGGCTCCGCCATCGTGCTGGTGGACGAGGCCGCGGCGGGCGCGATCGGCGCGGCGGTCACGGACGCCTTCGGCGCCGCGGGGCATCGCCCCCCGCGCATCTTCGAGGCGATCCCCTCGCCGGGCGCCCAGCGGCTCCCACTGTGATCGCTTCGATATCGGCTCTTCGGCGAAACCACTTCCTCCTCAGCCCCTCGGCCGTAGTCTGAAGGACAGCACCGGTGGGGGCCGGTGCTGTTCAGGGGGCGAGACAGGTGGGTGCGGCGCCCACGGCCAGGCACCGTGCCGCGCGGCGGCGGCCGTGCGGCCCTCCCGGGGCCGCGGCCCCGGGCGCCGCGCCCGCCGAGCCCGTTGTTCAAGCCGAGGGGCTGCTGTGGACCGTATTCGGGTGCTGGTCGTGGACGGGCACCGGATCTTCGCCGAGTCGCTCGCCACCGCGCTCACCGCGGAGCAGGACGTCGAGGCGACTGCCGTCGGCAGCGTGCCCGCAGCCCTGCATCTGCTGGGGCGCGGCCGGCCGAACGGCGAGCCGGCGTTCGACGTGCTGCTGCTCGACGTCGATCTGGACGGTGCGGCGCCGGGCGAGGAGTCGCTGCTCACCGCGGCGCGCGAACGCTTTCCCGGCCTCCACCCTGTCATGCTCGCGGCAGATGATGACGCCCGGCAGGCCGCCCGCACCCTCACCGCGGGCGCCTGCGGCTGGGTCGCCAAGGACAGCTCCCTCGCCCGCCTGCTCCAGGTGGTCCGCGGCGTGCTCCGCGAGGAGACCCACGTGCCGCCCGCACTCCTCACGGGCGTGCTCCGCGAACTGCACCGCGACCGCCACCACCGCACCGAGCACCAGCGCCTCGTCGAGTCGCTGACCCCGCGCGAACTTGAGGTGCTGCGCTGCATGCTGGCGGGCCTGGGGCGCAAGGCCGTCGCCGAGCGCCTGTTCCTCTCCCCGCACACCGTCCGCACCCACATGCAGAACGTGCTGGGCAAGCTCGGCGTGCACTCCACCCTCGCCGCCGTGGCCCTGGCCCGCCGCGCGGGCATTCCCCCCGTGGAATAGCGGGGCCGCGGCCCGCGCCGGCGGCCGCCCCGCGCGGGATGTCCGGTCAGACCGGGGTGTTGTCGAACGGGGCGGTGAGCGCGCGCAGCAGGGCGGCCAGCTCGCGGCGCTGCGCCGTGGTGAGGTCCCCGAGCAGTGCGCGCTCCTGGGCCAGCAGCCCGGCCAGGGCCTCGTCCGCGTGGCGCCGTCCCGAGTCGGTGAGGCTGACCAGGACGCCGCGCCGGTCGCTGGGGTCGGGCTGCCGCTCGACCAGGCCGCGCTTGGCCAGCCGGTCGATGCGGTTGGTCATGGTGCCGGAGGTGACGAGCGTCTGGGTGAGGAGCTGCCCGGGGGACAGCTGGTACGGGCTGCCGGCCCGGCGCAGGGCGGTGAGGACGTCGAACTCCCACGACTCGAGCCCGTGCTCGGCGAAGGCCAGCCGGCGGGCCCGGTCGAGGTGGCGGGCCAGCCGGCTGACCCGGCTGAGCACCTCCAGCGGCTCCACGTCGAGATCGGGGCGCTCGCGCCGCCAGGCAGCCACCAGCCGGTCAACCTCGTCCTCCATGCGTCCAGTCTAGTAGTTGTGTCGACATGAAGTCTCACGACATAGAGCCTCTTGACATCAAGATACTGGCGGTATCAGGATCATTGCCATGCCTCATGCGACCCCTTCGCCCACGTGGGACCCCGCCCAGTACGAGCGGCACAGCGGCCACCGGGCCCGGCCGCTGTACGACCTGATGGCCCGCATCCCCCCGCTGCCCGCGGCACCGCGCATCGCCGACCTCGGCTGCGGGCCGGGACGCCCCAGCCTGCTGCTCGCCGAGCGCTGGCCGGCCGCCCGCATCACCGGCTACGACAGTTCGCCCGCCATGCTGGCCGAGGCCGCCGCCCACGCGGGACCCGTGCCCGGCGGCACCGGCACGCTCGCCTTCCAGCGGGCCGACCTCACCGACTGGCGGCCCGGTGAAACGTTCGACCTCATCGTGTCCAGTTCCGCGTTCCAGTGGGTGCCCGAGCACGTGGAACGGTTCGCCGGCTGGCTCGACGCCCTGGCCCCCGGCGGGGTGCTCGCCTTCCAGGTGCCGGGCAACCACGGGGCCCCCAGCCACGTGCTCCTGCGCGAGCTGGCCGCCGGGCCGCGCTGGCGCACGCGCCTCGCCGGGGTGCTCCGCGACGCCGAGCCCGTCCTGACCCCGGCCGGGTACTTCGAGGCGCTGGCCGCCCTCGGCTGCCCGCCCGACGCCTGGGAGACGACCTACCTGCAGCTGCTGCCCGGCGAGGACCCGGTCCTCGACTGGATGAGCGGCACGGGGCTGCGCCCGGTGCTGACCGTCCTGCACGACGATCCCCAGGCGCGCGACGCCTTCCTGGCCGAGTACCGGCAGGTGCTGCGCGCCGCCTACCCCGCGGGCCCGCACGGCACCCTCTTCCCCTTCCGGCGAGTGTTCGCCGTCGCCCGCAGGCGAGGGGCGGCGCGGTGATGCCCGGGCCTGGACCACGTGCTGCTCGCCGTGCCCGCGGGCGCGGAGGACGCGCTGCGCGCGTTCTACGGCGGCGTCCTCGGCATGGCCGAGCTGCCCGAGCCGCCGGGGCTCGCCGGTCGCGGCGGCTGCTGGTTCGCGGCGGGGAGCCGCGTGCTGCACCTCGGCGTCCAGCGGGAGTTCCGGCCCGCCTGTAAGGCGCACCCCGGGATCACCGTGACGGGGATCGATGCGCTCGCCGCCCGGATCGAGGCCCACCGCAGCCCGGTGACCTGGGACGGCGATCTGCCCGGCCACCGGCGCTTCCACGCCTGGGACCCGGTGGGCAACCGGCTGGAGTTCCTGGAACGCGCCCGCTGAGCCCATTCGTCAACACCGGCTGAATGAGCAACAAGATTGGGCGATTCGGGTGAACGGCGGCAACCGAATCCGCCCAGACGCGTTGTGCAGGTCGCTCCAATGAACAGGGCATCCCAAGTACCCGGAAGGACAAGCCAGTGATCAAGAAGTCGCTTGCCACGGTCGCCGTCGCCGCCTCGGTGTTCGGCGCCACGGGCATCGCCGCCGCCCCCGCCATGGCCGTCGGCGGGGACGACGAGCACGGCACCGCCAACTCCGCCAACGGCAACGGGTCGGTGCAGGCGTACGGCAACACCACCACCGGTGGCTACATGAGCCCGCAGATCGGCCTGATCAACGGCTCGTTCAACAAGTTCTGCATCCCGATCCAGCAGATCGACGTCCAGGTGCCGATCATCGGCGTCGCGGTTCAGGACCTGCTCAACAGCGAGCCGTCGCAGAACTGCTCGGACTACTCGACGCAGGTCGACGGCGACGACCCGCTGTCGCACGTCCTGTCGGACATCCCGATCCTGTCCGAGAACGGCGCCAGCAGCCACTGACCGGCCGCGAGGCCGACTGGTCCGCGGACGCCGGGTTCTTCGGCCTTCTGACCGGTGGTCCGCACCCGACGACCCCCTCCCCGGCACCGCCGGAGAGGGGGTCGCCTCATGTCCGGCGGCGGCCGACCAGCGTCGGGCGGTGTTCGAGCCCCTGGAGCCCGTGCCAGGCCAGGTTCACCAGGTGCGCCGCCACCTCGGCCTTCTCCGGTTTGCGCACGCTCAGCCACCACTGGCCGGTCAGCGCCACCATCCCGACCAGCGCCTGCGCGTATATGGGCGCCATCTTCTGGTCGTAGCCGCGGGCCGCGAACTCCTGCCCCAGGATGTCCTCGACCTGCGTGGCGATGTCCCCGATGAGCGAGGCGAACGTCCCGGTGGACTGCGCCACCGGCGAGTCCCGCACCAGGATGTGGAAGCCGTCGGTGTACTGCTCGATGTAGTCGAGCAGGGCGAACGCCGCCTGTTCGCACAGCTCACGCGGGTGGCCCGCGGTCAGCGCGCCGGTCACCATGGACAGCAGCCGGCTCATCTCGCGGTCCACGACGACCGCGTAAAGCCCCTCCTTGCCGCCGAAGTGCTCGTAGACCACGGGTTTGGAGACCCCGGCCTTGGCCGCGATCTCCTCCACCGACGTGCCCTCGAAGCCGCGCTCGGCGAACAGCGTGCGTCCGATGTCCAGCAACTGCTCCCGGCGCTCCGTGCCGGTCATCCGTCGGCGGGTCCGCCGCGCGGGGCGCGCCGGCCGTTCCTTGTCACTGCTCTTGATGCTGTTGTCGGTCGCCACCTCCCCATCATGCCGCGTGGACGCCGGACGTTTCTTTCCGGTTTTCCCCCCGCTTTGTGTCAGGAGTGTTCCGCTTGGCATCGATACGTGACTGTTTCGGCCAGCGCACGTCGTACGCCCAGCCGGCCTTCTCGAACCAGCGGATCATCCGGGCGCTCGAATCCAGCTGCCCGCGGTCCACGCCGTGGCGCGCGCACGTCGGATCGGCGTGGTGCAGGTTGTGCCAGGACTCGCCGCAGGACAGCACCGCGAGCCACCACACGTTGCCCGAACGGTCACGCGACCTGAACGGCTGCCTGCCGGTGGCGTGGCAGATGGAGTTGATCGACCACGTGACGTGGTGCAGCAGCGCCACGCGCACCAGCGAGCCCCAGAAGAACGCGCTCACCGCCCCCTGCCAGGACCAGGTGACAAGACCGCCGATCACCGCCGGCGCCCCGAGCGAGACCGTCGTCCACAGCACGAACTGCCGCGAGACCCGCCGCAGGTCCTGGTCCTTGAGCAGATCCGGCGCGTAACGGTGCTGCGGGGTCTGCTCGGTATCGAACATCCACCCCATGTGGGCCCACCACAGGCCCTTGATCAGCGCGGGCACCGTCTCCCCGTACCGCCACGGCGAATGCGGATCGCCCTCGGCGTCCGAGTGCTTGTGGTGCTTGCGGTGGTCGGCGACCCAGCGCACGAGCGGGCCCTCCACGGCCATCGACCCGGCGATGGCCAGCGCGATCTTCAGCGGGCGCTTCGCCTTGAACGAGCCGTGCGTGAAGTATCGGTGGAAGCCGACCGTGATGCCGTGGCAGCCGATGAAGTAGAAGACGGCGAGCAGCGCGAGATCGAGCAGGCTCACCCCCCGGCCCCAGGCCAGCGGCACGGCCGCGAGCAGGGCGAGGAAGGGGACGGTGATGAAGAGGAGCAGGGTGATCTGCTCCACCGAACGGCGCCGCTCGCCGCCCAGCGTTCCGGAAAGCGGCAACTCGTCCGCCGCGGGCGTCGTCTGCCGCGGGGCGGGTACGGGACCTGGGGATGCGGGCATGGGCGGTTCCTCGGGGAGGGCATGTCAAGGAAGGCTTCAGCCACCTACGGGACCGTAACCTACGGCAACGTAAGTATCGCCATTCGCTTCGTGGTCACCATGTCCTTGTTCCCCGGCGACACGATGTGACCCTGCCGTAGCCCCGCCTCATTACGATGGTGCATGTCGGACAGCGCGGTCCGCGACGTGCCAACGACCAGCCATCCGAGTCCGCCACGAGGAGCCGCCGTGAGCAGTCCCGACAGCCAGAGCCACCCGCAGCCGCCGACCAAGGCCGAGGTACCGGACGCCAAGGGGGCGCCGGAGAGCAGCAGCGCGCTGCGCGCCGACATCCGCCGCCTCGGCGACCTGCTCGGCGAAACGCTGGTCCGGCAGGACGGGCAGGACCTGCTCGATCTCGTCGAGCAGGTCAGGGCGCTGACCCGCAGCGACGGCGAGGCCGCCGCCACCCTGCTCGGCGACACCGACCTGGCGACCGCGGCCAAGCTGGTGCGCGCGTTCTCCACCTACTTCCACCTCGCCAACGTCACCGAGCAGGTGCACCGCGGCCGCGAGCTGCGGGAGCGGCGGGCCGCCGAGGGCGGGGAGCTGTCGCGCACCGCGGACATGCTGAAGGACGCCGACCCCGGTCACCTGCGGCAGACCGTGGCCAACCTGGGTGTGCGCCCGGTGTTCACCGCGCACCCCACCGAGGCGGCCCGCCGGTCCGTCCTGACCAAGCTCCGCAAGATCGCCGAGCTGCTCGACCATCCGGAGTCCGAGCACGGCGGCGACCGGCGGCGCACCGACCTGCGGCTGGCCGAGAACATCGACCTCATCTGGCAGACGGACGAGCTGCGCGTGGCCCGTCCCGAGCCCGCCGACGAGGCGCGCAACGCGGTGTACTACCTGGACGAGCTGCACGCCGGCGCCGTCGGGGACGTGCTGGAGGACCTGGGCGCCGAGCTGGAGCGGGCCGGCGCCCCGCTGCCCACGGGCAGCAGGCCGCTGACGTTCGGTACGTGGATCGGCGGCGACCGCGACGGCAATCCGAACGTCACGCCCGGCGTGACCTGGGACGTGCTGCTGCTCCAGCACGAGCACGGCATCTCCAGCGCGCTTGCGCACATCGACGAGCTGCGCGGCGCGCTGTCCAACTCCATCCGCAACAGCGGCGCCGGGCAGGAGCTGCTGGACTCGCTGGAGCGCGACCTGGCGGCGCTGCCGGAGATCACCCCGCGGTACAAGCGGCTGAACGCGGAGGAGCCGTACCGGCTGAAGGTCACCTGCGTCCGGCAGAAGCTGGTCAACACCAGGGCCAGGCTCAAGGACGACAGCCCGCACGTGCCGGGCCGCGACTACCGCGGCACCGGCGACCTCCTGGACGACCTGCGGCTGGTGCAGACCTCGCTGCGCGAGCACCGCGGCGGGCTGATCGCGGACGGGCGTCTCGAACGGCTGATGCGGACGCTGGCCGCGTTCGGCCTCCAGCTGGCCACGATGGACGTGCGCGAGCACGCGGACGCCCACCACCACGCGCTCGGGCAGCTCTTCGACCGGCTCGGCGAGGAGTCCTGGCGGTACGCCGACATGCCGCGCGAATACCGCCTCAAGGTGCTGGCCAGGGAGCTGCGTTCGCGCCGCCCCCTCGCCCCCACTCCGGCCCCGCTCGACGCCGCGGGCGCCAAGACGCTGGGGGTCTTCTCGACGGTGCGCCGGGCGCTGGACACCTTCGGGCCCGAAGTCATCGAGTCGTACATCATTTCCATGTGCCAGGGCGCGGACGACGTGTTCGCGGCGGCCGTGCTGGCCCGCGAGGCAGGCCTCGTCGACCTGCACGCGGGCTGGGCCCGCATCGGCATCGTTCCGCTGCTGGAGACCACCGACGAGCTGCGGATCGCCGACGAGCTGCTCGACGCGATGCTCTCCGACCCCTCCTACCGCCGCCTGGTGTCCCTGCGCGACGACGTGCAGGAGGTCATGCTCGGCTACAGCGACTCCTCGAAGTTCGGCGGGATCACGACCTCGCAGTGGGAGATCCACCGCGCCCAGCGGCGGCTGCGCGACGTCGCGCACCGGCACGGGGTGCGGCTGCGCCTCTTCCACGGCCGCGGCGGCACCGTCGGCCGCGGCGGCGGCCCCACGCACGACGCGATCCTCGCGCAGCCGTGGGGCACCCTGGAGGGCGAGATCAAGGTCACCGAGCAGGGCGAGGTCATCTCCGACAAGTACCTCGTGCCGTCCCTGGCCCGGGAAAATCTGGAGCTGACGGTGTCCGCGACCCTCCAGGCGTCCGCGCTGCACACCGCGCCCCGCCAGTCGACGGAGGCGCTGGCCCGCTGGGACGCGGCGATGGACACCGTGTCCGAGGCCGCGCACACCGCCTACCGCGGGCTGGTCGAGGACCGGGACCTGCCCGCGTACTTCTTCGCCTCCACCCCCGTGGACCAGCTCGCCGACCTGCACCTCGGCTCCCGCCCCTCCCGCCGCCCCGACAGCGGCGCTGGGCTCGACGGGCTGCGGGCCATCCCGTGGGTCTTCGGCTGGACGCAGTCGCGGCAGATCGTGCCCGGCTGGTTCGGCGTGGGCTCCGGGCTGCGGGCCGCCAGGGAGGCCGGGCTCGAGGATGTGCTCGCCGAGGCGTTCGAGCACTGGCACTTCTTCCGCAACTTCCTGGCGAACGTGGAGATGACGCTGGCCAAGACGGACCTGCGTATCGCCAGGCACTACGTGGAGACGCTGGTGCCCGACGAGCTGAAGCACGTCTTCCACACCATCGAGACCGAGCACGCGCTGACCGTGGCCGAAGTGCTGCGCATCACCGGCGAACAGGAGCTGCTGGACGCCAGCCCCGCGCTCCAGCGCACCCTGCGCATCCGCGACGCCTACCTGGACCCGATCTCCTACCTCCAGGTGACGCTGCTGCACCGGCAGCGGGAGGCTGCCGCGCGCGGCGAGGAGCCCGACCAGCTGCTGTCCCGCGCGCTGCTGCTCACGGTCAACGGCGTCGCCGCCGGGCTGCGCAACACCGGCTGACGGAACGGTCCTTTCGCGTCCCGCCCGCCGTCAGTCGCCCGCACGGAACGTGCGGAACGTGCGGCGGTAGGCGGTGGGCGAGACGCCGAGGACGGCCTGGAGGTGCTGGCGCAGCGACGCCGCGGTGCCGAAGCCAGAGGCGTGCGCGATGCGGTCCACCGGCAGGTCGCTGTCCTCCAGCAGCTGCCTGGCCCGTTCGATGCGCTGCCCGGTCAGCCAGCGCTGCGGCGACACCCCGGTCTCCTCGCGGAACCTGCGGGTGAACGTCCGCACGCTCATCGCCTCCTGGTCGGCCAGCTCGGCCAGCGGCAGCGGCCGGTCCAGGTGCGCGAGCGCATAGGCGCGGGCCCGGCCGGTGGAGTGCACCCGGGGGGCGGGCACGGGACGTTCGACGAACTGTGCCTGCCCGCCGTCGCGGTGCGGCGGGACCACGGTGCGGCGGGCCACCGCATTGGCCACGGCCGCGCCGAAGTCCGTGCGCACCATGTGCAGGCACAGGTCGATCCCCGTGGCGACGCCCGCCGAGGTCAGGACGTGGCCGTCCTCCGCGTAGAGGATGTCCGGGTCCAGCCGCACCCGCGGGAACAGCGCGCGGAACCGGTCGCACGCCGCCCAGTGCGTCGTGGCGCGGCGGCCGTCCAGCAGCCCGGCGGCGGCCAGCACGAACGCGCCGGTGCAGATCGAGGCGATGCGCGCGCCCGGCCGTATCCGGCCGAGGGCGGCGGCCAGCGGCGCCGGCAGCCGGTCCGTGCCGTACGTCTCGTCCCGCTCGTGCGCGGCCGGCACGATCACGGTGTCGGCCTCCGCGAGCGCCTCGGGGCCGTGCCGCACCTCGACGGCGAAGTCCGCGTCCGTGCGCACGGTGCCCGGGGTGACCGCGCAGGTCACCACGTCGTACAGCCGGGCGCCCGAGGCCGACTTCGCCATGCCCATGATGCGGTGCGGGATGCCGAGCTCGATCGGCAGCAGCCCGTGCCGCACCAGCACGGCGACCCGGTGGCGGCCCGTCGGACCGAAAACGCTCATGGCCCGATCCTTGCACATGATGGCCATCGGGCCACTCGTTCCGGCCGGGCCCGTGCCGCAGGATCGGCGGGTGACCAGGACCGCCGCACCCACCGCCGCCGCCGCGCGACGTCGTCGCACGGCCCCGCCCCGCGTGCACCCGGCCTGGTGGGTGGCCGCCGTCGCGTTCCTCGTGCTGATCGGCGCGGCCGGCTTCCGCGCGGCGACCGGCGTGCTCATCGACCCGCTGCACGAGGAGTTCGGCTGGTCGCGGGGCAGCATCTCGTTCGCCGTCTCCGTCAACCTGCTGCTGTACGGCTTCACCGCGCCCTTCGCCACCGCGCTGATGGAGCGGTACGGCATCCGCCGCGTCGTCGCGGGCGCACTGCTGCTGATAGCCGCGGGCAGCGGGCTGACCGTCTTCATGACCAGCCAGTGGCAACTCGTGCTGTGCTGGGGCGTCCTCGTCGGGCTCGGCGCCGGCTCCATGGCGCTGGCGTTCGCGGGCACCGTCGCCGGGCGCTGGTTCGTCGCGCGGCGCGGCCTGGTCACGGGCATCCTGACGGCCGGGGGCGCCGCGGGGAACCTGGTCTTCCTGCCGCTGGTCGGCATCCTCGCCGAAGGCCCCGGCTGGCGGTTCGCCTCCCTCACCATCGCCGCGTGCGCGGTGGCCGTCGTGCCGCTGGTGGTGTGGCTGCTGCGCGACCGGCCCGAGGACGTGGGCGTGCGGCCCTACGGCGCGGGCGCGGACTGGACCGCACCGCCGCCCGTGCCGCCCGGCGCGGCCAGGCGGACGCTGCGCGCGCTCGCCCGCGCCGCGCGCACCCGCGTGTTCTGGCTGCTCGCGGCCTCGTTCGCGATCTGCGGCGCCTCCACCAACGGGCTGATCGGCACACACTTCGTGCCCGGCGCCCACGACCACGGGATGCCCGTTCCGGTGGCCGCCTCGCTGCTCGCGCTCATCGGGATCTTCGACCTGGTCGGCACGGTCTGCTCCGGCTGGCTGACCGACCGGTACGACGCGCGGCGGCTGCTGGCCGTCTACTACGGGCTGCGCGGCCTGTCGCTGCTGTTCCTGCCGATGCTGATGGCCGGGAACGTGCACCCGCCGATGCTGCTGTTCGTCGTCTTCTACGGCCTCGACTGGGTGGCCACGGTGCCGCCGACCATCGCCCTGTGCCGCGAGCACTTCGGCGCCGACGGCGGCGTCGTCTTCGGCTGGGTGCTCGCCTCCCACCAACTCGGGGCCGCGCTCGTCGCGTTCGGCGCCGGCCTGGTCCGCGACGCCACCGGCTCCTACGACCTGGCCTGGACGACGGCGGGCGGTCTCTGCGCGGCGGCGGCCATCCTGGTCATGGCGGTCCACCGCCCCCCGCGCCCCGCCGCGTAGGTGGTGTGCTGGGTCAGATCCACAGGGCGAACGTCGCCGCGATCAGCGCGAGCGCCGCCGCGGCGGCCGACGCGGCCGTGCGGTACATGCGCAGGCCGCCGCCGATGACGAGGGAGGCCAGCAGCAGCGCGCCGAACAGCGGCAGGCTGCCGTACAGCGCACCGGCCCAGCCGGTGCGCACCACTTCGTCGCCGCCCGGGATCAGCGCCACCGCCAGGTGCTCGCCCTCCTGCCGGGCCACGGTCTGCTCCAGCACGACCGTCTCGCCGGTCCCGTCGAACGGCCCGCGGCACGACTGGCGGTCGCAGTCCGCCAGGAGCATCGTGCCGCGCTCCCGCCCGTCGGTGACCACGGAGTGGCGCGCGGTGTCGAAGGACGCCCAGGCACCGGCGACCACGAGCAGCAGGGCCAGCAGCCACATGACGGCCAGCCGTGCCAGCAGCAGCGCCCCGAACGCGCGCTCCCCGGCCCGGCGGACGCGGCTGCGCTTCGCAACGGCGGACGACATGCCGCAGATCTTTGGCCACAGGCGTACGCGCGGTCAAGCCCGTCAGCTGTTGTAGGCGCTCTGCGCCCGTTCGAGACCCTGGGTGACCAGCGCCTCGGTCGCGTCCGCCGCGCGGTCCACGAAGTAGTCCAGCTCCTTGCGCTCGGCCGTGGCGAAGTCCCGCAGCACGTACGCCGCCACGTCCATGCGCCCCGGCGGCCGGCCGACGCCGAAGCGGATGCGGAAGTAGTCGCGGCCGAGCGAGGCGGTCACGGACTTCAGGCCGTTGTGCCCGTTGTCCCCGCCGCCCCGCTTCAGCCGCAGCACGCCGTAGCCGATGTCCAGCTCGTCGTGGATCACGACGAGGCGGTCGGGCGGCACCCGGTAGAAGGCGCACAGCGCCGAGACGGGGCCGCCGGAAAGGTTCATGAACGAGAGGGGCTTGGCCACCACGACCCGCGGCCCGCCCGCGCCCGGCGCGCCGAGGCGCCCTTCGAGCACCATCGCGCGCGCCTTGTGGGACTTGAACGTGCCGCCGATGCGGTCGGCGAGCAGGTCGGCGGTCATGAAGCCGACGTTGTGCCGGTTGCCCGCGTACTGCGGCCCGGGGTTGCCGAGTCCCACGATGAGCCAGGGTTCGTCCACGATCACAGCCTTCCCTACGCCGCCTTCCGCCGGACCGGGCTCAGGCGCCCGTCTCGCCCTCCGCGGCCGAGCCCTCCGGCGCCGGCTCCTCGGCCTGCGGCTGGAGCACCTGGAGCACGACGTCCTCGCCGTCGATGGCCAGCGTGGTGCCGGCCGGCAGCGGAACGTCCTTGGCGAGCACGGAGGCGCCCGTCTCCAGGCCCTGGACGGACACGGTGAAGAACTCGGGGATGTGGGTGGCCTCGGCCTCGACCGGCAGCGCGTTCAGCACGTGCTCGATCAGGCCGCCGCCCGGGGCCAGCTCGCCCTCGGTCTGCACCGGGACCTCGACGGTGACCTTCTCGCCGCGCTTGACGGTCAGCAGGTCGATGTGGACGAGGAAGCCGCGGATGGCCTCGCGCTGGACGGCCTTGGGGATCACCAGCTCCTGGCGGCCCTCGACATCCAGGGTGATCAGCACGTTCGACGTCTTGAGGGCCATCATCAGCTCGTGGCCCGGCAGCGTCACGTGCACGGGCTCGGCGCCGTGCCCGTAGATGACGGCCGGCACCTTGCCGACGGCGCGGATACGGCGCGACGCGCCCTTGCCGAACTCCGAGCGGGGCTCGGCGGTGATCTTCACATCAGCCATGGCTGCTGCACTCCTCGGATGGAACTGGGCCGGATCGGAAAGCCGGGAACGGCTCTGAGCGTCACCCGGCCCGGACAGGACCTGCCACAAGGAGCGCGTCGATAACGGATGAGCCACCGGGGCCCTCCCTCGCCGAGCAACCCGGCGAGTGTACCCGCCGGCCGGGCCGCCACGGAAAACGGCGGCGGCCCGGCCGGCGGCCCGGCCGGCCGCGGGCCCTACGCGTCGCCCTCGAAAAGGCTGGTGACCGAGCCGTCCTCGAAGACTTCGCGGACCGCCCTGGCGATCGTCGGGGCCATGGACAGCACGGTGATCTTGTCGAGCGACACCTGCCGGGGCGTGGGCAGGGAGTTGGTGAAGATGAACTCGCTCACCTTCGAGTTCTTCAGGCGGTCGGCGGCCGGGCCGGAGAGCACGCCGTGCGTGGCCGCGACGATCACGTCCTCCGCGCCGTTGGCGAACAGCGCGTCCGCCGCCGCGCAGATGGTGCCGCCGGTGTCGATCATGTCGTCCACCAGCACGCACACCCGGCCGCGCACGTCGCCGACGACCTCGTGCACCGTGACCTGGTTGGCCACGTCCGGGTCGCGCCGCTTGTGCACGATCGCCAGCGGCGCCGCGAGCCGGTCGGCCCACCGGTCCGCGACCCGGACCCGCCCGGCGTCGGGCGAGACCACCGTGAGCTTCTGCCGGTCGACCCGGCCCGCGATGTACTCGGTGAGGAGAGGCAGCGCGAACAGGTGGTCCACCGGGCCGTCGAAGTAGCCCTGCACCTGGTCGGCGTGCAGGTCCATGGTGATGATGCGGTCGGCGCCCGCCGTCTTCAGCATGTCCGCCATCAGCCGCGCGGAAATCGGCTCCCGGCCGCGGTGCTTCTTGTCCTGCCGCGCATAGCCGTAGAAGGGAATGATCACGGAGATGCTGCGCGCGGACGCCCGCTTCAGCGCATCAATCATGATCAGCTGCTCCATGATCCACTTATTGATCGGCGCCGTGTGACTCTGCATCAGAAAACAGTCGGCACCGCGCACCGACTCCTGAAAGCGTACGTAAATCTCGCCGTTCGCAAAGTCCTGGGCCTTGGTGGGGACCAGTCCCACCCCCAATTCGCCGGCGACTTCCTGCGCCAGCTCCGGGTGGGCGCGGCCGGAAAAGAGCATGAGTTTCTTCTCGCCGGTCGTCTTGATCCCGGTCACAGTACGTCTCCTTGGCATCCGCGTCGGCGCTCGTTCACCCCACCGGGGCACCTCTACGGTACGCCCCTCTCACTTCGGCTCCTCCTTGTGCTCCGTCGCAGCTAGAGCCGCATCGGCCGCCTGTGCGGCCGCGGTGCCGGGGCGCTTGCGCGCGACCCAGCCCTCGATGTTCCGCTGCTGGCCCCTGGCTACCGCGAGTGACCCCGGTGGCACGTCCTTGGTGATCACGGAGCCCGCCGCGGTGTACGAACCGTCCCCTACCGTGACCGGTGCCACAAACATATTGTCCGAGCCGGTCTTGCAGTAGGAACCGATCGTCGTGTGATGCTTCGCCTCGCCGTCGTAGTTGACGAACACGCTTGCCGCACCGATGTTCGTGTGATCGCCGATCGTCGCGTCGCCGACGTACGAGAGATGCGGCACCTTCGTGCCCTCGCCGATCGAGGAGTTCTTCATCTCCACGAAAGTCCCCGCCTTCGCCGCCCGGCCGAGGACCGTACCCGGCCGCAGATAGGCGAAGGGGCCGACGTGCGCCTCCGCCCCGATCTCGGCGCTCTCCGCCACCGTGTTGCTCACCACCGCGCCCGCGCCCACCACCGTATCCGTGAGGCGGCAGCCCGGGCCCACTTCCGCGCCCGCGGCCAGGTGCGTGGCGCCGAGCAGCTGTGTGCCCGGGTGCACCAGCGCGTCCGGCTCGAACGTGACCTGTGCGTCGATCCACGTCGTCGCCGGATCGACGATCGTCGCCCCCGCCAGCATGGCCCGCTCAAGCAGCCGGTCGTTCAGCATCCGCCTGGCCTGCGCCAGCTGCACCCGGTTGTTGATGCCCACCAGCTCCCGGTGGTCCGCGGCCCGTTCGGCGCCCACCCGGTGGCCCTCGTCGCGCAGAATCCGCAGCACGTCGGGCAGATACTCCTCGCCCTGGCTGTTGTCCGTACCCACCCGGCCCAGCGCCTCGGCGAGCAGGCGTCCGTCGAACGCGAAGACCCCCGAGTTGACCTCCCGCACCGCGAGCTGCGCACCCGAGGCGTCCCGGTGCTCCACGATCTCCGTGACCGAACCGTCCGGACCGCGCAGCACCCGGCCGTACCCGGTCGCGTCGGGCAGCTCCATCGTCAGCACGGTGACCGCGTTGCCCTGCGCCTGATGCGCCTCGGCCAGCGCCCGCAGCGTCTCCGGGGTCTGCATCGGGATGTCCCCGCACGTCACGAGAACCGTCCCGGCGACGCCGTCCGCGCCGTCCGCGCCGTCCGCGCCGTCCGCGCCGTTCAGCGCTCCGAGCCCGGCGCGCACGGCGTGCGCCGTGCCGCGCTGCTCGTGCTGCACCGCGGCGCGCGCGCCGGGGTCCGCCTGGGCCAGGTGCGCGGTCACCTGCTCCCGGCCGTGGCCCACCACCACGACCAGCTCCTCGGGCGTCAGTTCGCGGCAGGCGGCCACCACGTGCCCCAGCAGCGAACGGCCACAGATGTCGTGCAGCACCTTGGGCGTCGCGGACTTCATGCGGGTCCCCTCGCCCGCTGCGAGAACGATGACGGCTGCCGGGCGGATGAAGCTCACGAAGATCGCGTCCTTCGGTCCAGGGATCGGGACTCACGAGGATACCGACGCCCCCGGGCCCGCCCCCCTGACCTGGGCCGCACCGCCCGCCGGCCCCGCTAGGCCCTGTCGTTCGGGGCCTCCGGGTCCTGCGGCGCCCGGCGGCGCGGGGTCCTGCCGGTCAGCGCCGCCAGCGTGGTGCGGATGTGGTCCAGGTGCGCCCGCACCCGCTCGGACTCCTCGGCCAGCTCCTCCGCCAGCCGTTCGCTCTCCCGCTCCACGCGCTGCCTGCGCACGCGGGCGTCCGCCAGCAGCTCCGTGCGCCGTGCCTCCGCCGCGTCCTCCCGCGCGCGGGCCTCCGCCTCCGCCTCCTCAAGACCGCGGCGCGCCTCGGCCAGCGTGCGCTCCGCGCGCGCCGTCAGCTCCGAGACCCGCGCCTCGACCACGCGCTCACCGGCCGCCAGCCGTTCGTCCAACGCCCGCTGCGCCGCGGCCTGTTCCCGCCGCTGCTGCTCCGCGAGCCGCGTGCAGCGCTCCCGCACCCCGGCGAGCACCCCCTCGGCCTCCGCCCGCAGCGCGTCCGCCTGGGCGCGCGCGTCGCCGATCAGCCGCGCCGCCGCCGCCTGCGCCGCGGCCACCACGCCGTCCGCCGCCGCGTCCGCCTCGCCGCGGCGGCGCGCCGCGTCGGCCCGCGCCGCGTCGCGCAGGGCGGCGGCCGTCGCCACGGCCGCGTCGAACAGCCGCGACGCCTCCGCGTCCGCGGCACGGCTCAACTCCGCGGCCTCCGCCTCGACCTCGGCGAGCAGCTCGGCGGCCCGTTTGCCCAGCGTGTCGAACGCGGGCGGCGGCAGCGCCGCCACCACGGCCGCCAGCCGCGCGGCCTCGCCGGTCAGCTCCTCGACCCGCGCGCTCAGCTCGGCCACCCGGCGCCACGCCAGATCCCGGTCCGCCGTCAGTTGCGCAAGCACCCGGTCCACTTGCGCCGGCCGGTATCCACGGCCACGCGCCATGCCGAAATCCGTCATGGGGAAAGGGTCCCCGCTAGGGTCCGTCTTCAAAGGGGCATCCGATCAGCGAGCGGCGGACGGCGCCCGGCCGGCAAGGCGCCGGATCGCCCCCGTATGTGGGTCCCTTTGAAGAAGGGCCCTAAAGCAGACCGTCCCACATCTGTTCCAGAAGAACGGACCACCAGCTCTCCGGATCGGCCACCGCCATCGGGTCGAGCGAGGCCAGCTGCATCTGGAAGTCCGTCGTCCAGCGCCCGGCCTGCTCCGAGTTCAGCCCCAGGCGCAGCCGCCACATCCGTCCAAGCAGCGCCATGCAGCGGGCGAACTGCGGCAGTGAGGCGTTGACGAACTGCGGCGGCACCACCTGGCCGCCGGGGCCCGCCTCCAGCGGCACCGCGACGATCGCGGCCGTCCCGTACTGCACGCACAGCTGCCGCCCGAAGTCGGTGCCCATCACCAGGTAGGAGCCCGCGTCCGGCGCCGGCTGGATGCCGCGTTCCATCGCCAGCTCGCCCAGCGTGGGCACCGGCCGGCCGGCCTGCGCCTGCGCCCAGAAGAACGGCCCGATCTCCAGCGGCAGTCCCGACCACACCAGCGTCTGCGCCACGATCTCGGGAACGCCCTGCCGCGACACCGTCTGCGGCGTGTACCGGAAGACGCCCTGCGGGCCGAACGCCTGCGCCAGCTCCTGGCCGATCACGTCGAGCCCCACGGCGGGCGCCGGCTGCTGCTGCGGCAGCGGCGCGCGCACCGGCGCGGAACGCGGCGGCCCGTCGGCGAACTGCTGCAACTCGTCCTGGTGCTCCACCAGATGCCGCACCCCCGTCTGCCGGGACGCCAGGTCGCGCCCGTACGCGGCGGTGTGGGTGATCCGTACCTGCGGCCATGTCTCGCGGATCATGCGCGCGCAGTAGCCGCCGGGCAGCTCGCAGGACTGCAACTCGGTGTGCAGCTCGATGACCTGCTGCGGCGGCACGTTCATGCTGTGCAGCTCGTGCAGGATCTGCCACTCCGGATGCGGCATGCCGGGCGCGGAGCGGCGGATCAGCTGCTGCTCGGAGCCGTCGGGGGCGCGGTAGCGCAGCACCGCCATGTAGCCGGAGCCGACCGCGGGCTGCCCGGGCTGCGGGTAGCCGTACCCGGCGCCGGGCGGCGGCGGCCCCGCCGCGGGCCCCGGCGGCGGGGGCGGCATGCCGCCGGGCGGCGGCGCGCTCGCCGCGGGCGGCCCGGGGGCGGGGGGCGGCGGCGGAGGCTGTTGTCCCGGGTTCCGCAGGGCGGCCACGACCTCGGGGTCGACGGTCTGCGTCGGCACGTACGCGGGGCCCGCGCCGTCCGTTGCCGCCGCGTCCGGCGGCTGGCCGCCCGCCGGGCGGCCCCCGCCGGGGGCGCCCGGGGCGCCGGGCGGCGGCGGCACGCCCGCGCCGCGCCCGCCGCCGGGGCCCGGCGGCTGGCCGGGCAGCGACCTGTCGGTGTCGGCGGTCGCGAGGTCCGCGGCGCCGTGCGGTCCGGGGAACGGCGGCGGTCCCGGCGTGGGCGGCGGGCCCAGCGGTGTGCCGGGCGGGGCCGAGGGCGGCGGGGGGGACGGCGGCGGAGTCGGCGGCCCGGCCGCGGGCGGGGCCGGCTCGTGCACGCGGGTGCTCGGCAGCGCGCTGCCCTGCGGCATCACGGCCGTCCGCGCCTCCGACGAGGGCGCGGCCGGCGGCGGCGTGCTCTCGTCCTCGTCAAGCACCACGGGTGACGAGAAGACGGTGGCGGGCGGCGCGACGGACTCGGCGTCCGTGTCGCTGCCCGAGGTGTCGGTGCCCGCCCACGGCGAACTGCTCGGCTCGGGCCGCACGTCCTTGCCCGCCCACGGGCTGCTGGCGGGCGGCGTGGTGTCCTTGCCGGCCCACGGCGAGGCATCGGGCGGCGCCTGTGCGGCGGCCGCGGGCTCGGGAGCCGGAGGCGTGGCGGGCTCGGGCGCCTGGGGAGCCGCGGGCTCGGGCGCCGCGGGCGGCGGGGCGCCGCCGGGCACGCCCGCCCGGTCGGCGGCCTCCTGGAGCCACTGCGGCGGCGTCAGCAGGAACGACGTCGCGTTCAGGTCGACGGACTGCGCGGGCGCGGGCGGCGGCTCGGCCGCGGCTCCCGCGCCGTACTCCTCCTCGTAGCGGCGGATGACCTCGCCGACCGCGAGCGCGGGCCACAGCGTGGTGTCGCCGCTGTCCCTGGCGATCACCAGCTTCCCGCCGCCGGCCGTCCCGCCGCCCGGGTCCTCGGCCCAGGCGACGAATCCGAGGTCGAACTCGCGGATGCGCACCTCGTGGCGCGGCTCCGCGGACGCCGAACCGTTCACCCAGCGCTCTGCGCGCTCCTGCGCCTGTGCGAACGTGACCACTTCGCTCATCCCTCCACCGGGACGGCGTTCGCGAACCCGCCGTCCACCATCAGATCGGCCACGGTCGTCAGCTCGGGCGGGCTGCCGGCGAGCCGCAGCAGGAAGTCGTCGAAGTCCGCGCCGCACGGCATCAGCAGCTCCGCGACCCGCTGGGCGACGGTCAGCCCGTCCCGGTCCCTGAAGTCGTCGTAGGCGCACAGCCACACCGAGCCGGCCCCCTCGCCCTTCACCCGCACCGCCAGGATGCCGCCCTGCACGAAGGCGATGGCCAGATAGTCCTTCGTCAGGTGGTCGCGCAGGCACTTGTTGATGTAGACGAGGTCATTGACCGCGGCCTCCTCGCGCAGGGTGAAGAACGGCTGGTCGACCAGCAGCCCCAGGTCCGCGTCGAGCGCCACGCCCACCGGGGCGCAGCCGCCGCCGGCCTTGAGGAACGAGCGGTACGCCTCGGGCAGCCGGTAGCCGAGGCGCTCCTCGGCCGCGAGGACCCGGTCCTCCGGCACCGCGACCGTGTGCGGCACCGCGAAGTGCACCGGCTTGGTCTCGGCCAGCGGCCGGGTGCCGCGCTTGGTCTGGTCGACCTGTGTGGTGGCGAGCCCGCCGTGGTGCCGCAACAGCGCCTTCACCTCGACCGGCACCAGCTCAAGGCGCCTGGATCTGGCCACGTGGTGCCACGTCCAGCCGTGCGGCGTCGCCACGTGGGGCAGATCCGCCCACAGCTCGTGTCCTGACGCGTGCAGCGCGGCGTTCGCCGATACGTAGTCCGTCAGCCGCAGCTCGTCGACGCCGAAGCCCTCGGGGGGCTCGGCGATCTCGGCCGCCGCTCTCGCGTAGGGCGAGAAGTCGGGGAAGCCGTCCGCGTCGACCCGGATTCCCTGTGGAAAGCGGGCGGCCCGGACCGGGTCGGGGAATTGCACGACCTGTCCGGCATAGGCCCTGTTCGGTGGCGCGGCCTGCTGCCCGAGCCGACCTGTCGTCATGGCGGTACGCCCCCTGCTGTTACGTCACGCTGTTGCCGCACAGCCTATGGGGTGAGGATGACGGTGGCACGATCGTCCACGTGATATCGGATACCCACGGCCAGCCGCCGGGCGATCCCGGCCAGCAGCGGGGCCCCGCCGGGGCGCCCCCCGTGCTTCTGCACCGCCGCGACGGCATCCTGCCGACCACCGCCGCCGCCCTGTCCCTGCCGGTCAGATCCCAGGCCCTGACCGGCACGGCCAGCCGCGCCCCCGCCGTCCCCGACCTGCACCCGCTGGTCGCCGAGATCCTCGGCGACCTCGGCGCCGCGCAGCGCGAACGCCACCTGGGCCGCTGCCCCGAGCCCGCGCTGCTCTCGCGCTGCCTGCTGGAGGCGGACGCACACACGCTTCCCCAGGCCCGTGCCGCGCTGCACGACGCGGGCATCACCACGCGGCACATCCGCGAGGACGGCGACCCGCAGCACGGCACGTACGCGCCGCACTGCCGCTCGTGCACCGTGCTGCTGGCGCGGCTCGGCGTGCGCAGCATCAGTGCGGCGCCCGGCGCGCCCGCGGGTGCCGGGGCGGACACCCTGGCCACCGGCGGCCCCTGGTCGGCCGGCACCGTCGACCAGGCCCTGGCCGCGGCGGGCTGGGAGCCGGGCCGCCGGCACACCGCGCAGGCGGAGAGCTGGGCGGACGCGCTCAGCGGTCACCGTTCCCCGCAGGGCCATCCGCACAGCCTGTTCCCCGCGGCCTTCGAGACGTGGGCCGAGCTGGGCGCGCTGCGCCTGCATCCGGTGGGCCCCGGGCGGGAGTTCGCCGCCACCGCGGTCGTCATCGACCCGCTGGCAGGACTGCACTGGGCGCGAACGCTCGGGGACCTCGGCCGCGCGCTCGACACCCGGCTCTGCCCGCTGGGCGAGGAGGGCGGCGGCACGGCGCTGCTCGCGGTGGACCGCGAGGGGCGGCTGTACTGCGTGGACCACACCGGCGACTGGTACCTCGGGCAGGACGTGCTCAGCGGCCTGGCCACCCTCCTGACCGGCGCGGCCCCCCACCGCCTGCTGCCGCCCGAGGGCATCTGACCGCTGCCGCCCGGGGCGCGTCCGCGCGGCGGACGCGCCCCGGGCGGCAGGGCGTGCGGCGTCAGGCCGTGCGGCCCGGCGCCGCGCCGGTCTCCGCGGCGCGGATGGCGTCGCGGTAGGCGCGGGCCGCGCCGCGCAGGGCGGTCTCCGGGTCGACGCCCGCCGCCTCCGCCTCGGCGGCCAGCGCGAGCAGCCGGTGGCCGAACCCGTCCGCGGGGCCCGGCAGCGCCGCGTCCAGGCCCGCGGTGCGGGCGCGGGCGGCCAGCTTCGCGGCCAGGGCCAGTCCTGGCTGGCCCAGCGGAACGCCGTCCGTCACCGACTCGCGCCGCTTCTCCGCCGCCTTCTCGCGCAGCCAGAGCGCCTTCACGTCGTCCGCGGTCTCGGCCCGTTCCCCGCCGAAGACGTGCGGGTGGCGGCGGATCAGCTTGGCGACGATGGCGGCGGCCACGTCGTCGATGTCGAACGCCTCGTCCGGGGCTTCCGGGTCGTCCCGCGCGATCGCGGCGTGGAAGACGACCTGGAGCAGGACGTCGCCCAGCTCCTCCCGCAGCTCCGTGCGGTCGCCCGCCTCGATGGCCTCGACCAGCTCGTACATCTCCTCCAGGCCGTAGCGCGCCAGGTCCCGCGCGGTGCGGGTGGAGGCCCACGGACAGGTGGCGCGGATGCGGTCCATCACCTGCACCAGGTCGATCAGCCGCGCACCGGGGAGGTCGTAGGAGCCGGGCAGCAGCTCCAGCTCGGGCAGCGCCGCGGCCCGGCCGGAACCGGCCAGCGCGGCGAGCCCGCCGGTCAGCAGCGGCTCGCCGTCCGCCGCGGCGATCACCACGACCGTGCGCCCGCCCGCGCACGCGGCCACGAGCGCGGGCGCGTCGGTCAGCTCGGGCGCCCCGGTCTCGACGGAGACGCCCGCGTCGGCGAGGTACGGCAGCTGCGGGTGCGCCGCGTCGCGGCACAGCACGCGGTCCGCGCCGCGCAGCGCGTCCCAGGCGGCGAAGGACAGCAGCCCGGGGGCCACGCGGTCGGTGGTGGTCAGCAGAACGATGCGGCCGTCGGTCACCCGTCGAGCGTAACCGGCTGCGTCTGCGCCTCCTCGCCGCCCGCGTTCAGCCACGGCGCGGGCGCGTCGGCCAGCACGACGGCCTCCGCGTCCCACGTGCCGTACCGCGGGTTGATCTCGACGCCGACCTCGTCGGCGGTCTCGGCCAGCGTCGCGGCCACCTGCTGCACGCCCGAGGCGTCGGGCGCCGCGCCGAGTGCCTGCGCGAGGCCCTGGAACAGCAGCTGGATGCGCAGCATCCGGTCGATCTGCTCGTCCCCGGCCATCGGCGTGCCGCCCTGCGGCATCAGCGCGGCCTGTTCGAGCGCGTCGGCGCCGCCGATGCTCTGCTCGGTCTGGGCGCGCGCGGCCTGCACGTCGCGCCGCGTCACCTCGACCCCGGCGTCGCGCGCCGCATGTTCGAGCACCTGGGCGTAGACGAGGAACTCGACGGTGTCGCGGGTGAGTCCCGGCGTGGCCGAGACCAGCTGGTCGCCCTCCGGCTGTGCGCGCTGCGCGTCGCGGACGGTCTCGACCTGGGACTGGACGGTGGAAACGGTGATCTTCTCGTTGCCGACGACGGCCGCCGCGCCGGGGTGGGCGTCGGTGGAGCAGCCGGTGAGCAGCAGGGCCCCGGTCACGGCGAGGGCGGCGGCGGAGACGGACAGTGCGGACGTGCGGCGGCGCTTCACTGGGCCACTCCCGTGGGCGTTCCGGTAGGTCGGTCGATCTTATGCAGCCGCACGTGGCCCTGTCAGCCCTGGGCCAGGCGGCGGATGACGGGGGCCACGCGCTTGCGCCCCACCCGGTAGAGGCCGCCGGCGCCGCGCTGGATCAGCTTGCGCACCGCGGTCGGGTTGGCGGGCGAGCCGGCCGGCAGCGGCCGCCCGCTCAGGCCGAGGCCGTGGCGGCCGAGCAGCGCCTCCAGGTAGTCCGAGGCGTTCTGCGGCGTGTAGTAGGGGCGCATGCGCGGCAGCGGCGTGACGCGGTCGCGCAGCTGGTCGAACCTGGTCTTCGCGGCGGCGAACGGGTCGCGGCGGCCGATGCCGTGCTCGGCCGCCCAGCCGTGGTCGGCGCGTGGGATCAGGCCCTCGTCGAGCTGTGCGAAGGAGGCGAGGGCGCCGGAGGCGACGAAGAAGTGGTTGCCGTGCGCCTCGCGCACGCCGTAGTCGGTGAGGATCGCGGTGGGTATGCCGCGGTGGATCGCCTCCATGGCGGCGGTCGAGCTGATGGTGACCAGCAGGTCGGTGCGGTCGAGGACTTCGCCCATGTCGCCGTGGACGGCCTTCAGGTTGGGCGGCGGGTCCGGCAGCTCGTCGAACAGCACCTGGTACGGGTGCCGTTCCAGGCGGGTCGCGGTCTCGCCCTCCCGGGCGCGCAGCTTCAGCAGCACCTCGCGGTCGGGATGGCGCCTGGCGTGCCGCTGGAGCTTGTCGAGCAGGCCGAAGCGGGCGGCGCGGCCGGCGGGCACGGTCGGCTGCACCGCGAAGCAGACGGTGAACGGCCGGTCGCGGCCGGCGGCGGACGGGTCGTGGCGCGCGCCGCCGAGGAACGGCAGACCGGCCTCGACGATGCTGTACGGGTCGGCGCCGACGCCGCGGTACACCTCGCGGAACCGCTTGGCGTCGTACGGGCTGTTGGCCAGCACGATGTCGGAACCGACGCGCAGCAGCAGGCCGTCCACCACGTTCTCGTAGACGACGCCGACGTAGCCGGAGACGACGACGGGGCGGCGGGACGCGCCGTCCCACGCCATCCCCAGGCTGTGGACGAGGGCGAGCACGGTGCCGCCGATGGTCCCGAGGATCACCAAGTCGGCCTCGGCGACGGCCGGGTCGTCGAGCAGCTCCGCGTACGTGACGACCTTGCTGGTGTCGGGGACGACCCCCACCTCCGAGATCTGCCGCTCGGTCGGCGTGGTCGAGGTGTGCAGGAAACGCGCGTCGAGGGCATGCTTGGGCGCGAGCTGCCTGGCGACGAGGGCGGCCCACTTCCACCGGCTGTCGGAATCCGCGAGCACGAGGGCCCGGGGAACGGCGCTTCCCATCGCCTGCATCCTCTCGACGGGACCGCATGTCCCGGATTGCGCTTGAGGGTTGATCGGGGGGAACGGGGTGGCCCCGCGCGGAGAGGCCAGAGTACCGCCTGCCTGCGGTTTGTCGTGCCGGACGGCCCCCGGGCGGTGCCGGGGCAGACCCCGGATACCGGCGTCCCCTACGGCATGCCTCATCCTCGTGGTGCGTCCCCTAAGGGCGGCGTCCGACTTTGCGCCTACTCACGCCTCCTTCCCTGGGGCGACGAGTCGGCCTCTGGGCGTCCTTAGGCTTCTGGCACCAACACTTTTCCGTGCACAGCTTTCCGTGCACCTCCCCACAGAATTTCCGACACGCTCCAGAAGGAGATCAACGTGACAACGGCTGTAGAGGTTCCGACGACCGGGGGCAGCGGAGGCCACTCAGCGGTTGCCGCGCGGGCCGAGAGCGTCGTGAAGGCGTACGGGTCCGGCGAGACGCAGGTCCTGGCCCTTGACAACGTGAGCGTGGACATCGAACG
>NZ_LZNS01000001.1:4930761-5002256 GCF_001984575.1 Streptomyces sp. MP131-18
GCCGAAGTCCTCGGCTTCCTGCGCCGCTCCGTCGACGAGCTGGGCCAGACCATCGTCATGGTCACCCACGACCCCGTCGCCGCCGCCTACGCCGACCGGATCATCTTCCTCGCCGACGGCCGCGTCGTCGACGAGATGCGCAACCCGACCGCCGACCGGGTGCTGGACCGCATGCGGGGCTTCGACGGCCAGGGGCGCACGTCGTGACCGTACTGAAGACCTCCCTGCGCAGCTTCTTCGCGCACAAGTGGCGCATGGTGCTCTCGGCGATGGCCGTGGTGCTCTCCGTCGCGTTCGTGTGCGGCACGCTGGTGTTCACCGCCACGATGAACACCACGTTCGACAAGCTGTTCGCCGAAAGCGCGTCCAACGTCATGATCGCCCCGGCCGAGGACGAGGACAGCGGCTCCTCCTTCGAGGGGACAGGACCGGCCAACGGCGTTCCGGAGTCGGTGCCGGGCTCCGTCGTCGACGAGGTCGCCGCGGTCGACGGGGTGGAGCAGGCCACCGGCGTCGTCCTGTCGAGCAATGTCACCGCGATCGACGCCGACAACGAGAATCTCAACCCGACCGAGGGCGCGCCGACCATGGTCGCCAACTGGTCCGAGATCGAGCTCCGGACGATGGAGCTGGCCGAGGGGCAGGAGCCCGTCGGCCTCGGCGAGGTCATGATCGACGCCGACACCGCCGACAAGAACGATCTGGCGATCGGCGACGAGATCCGCCTGGTGACCGTCTTCGGCGACTACACGGCCAGCATCACCGGCATCGCCGAGTTCATGGTCACCAACCCCGGCGCGGCCATCGTCTACACCGACCTGCCCACCGCGCAGGAGATGCTGCTCGGCGGTGCCGACGACTTCACCGAGATCTACGTGGACTCGACGGGCGACGTCACCGACGAGGCGCTGAAGCAGTCCGTCGCCCAGCTCCTGGGTGCCGATACCTACAAACTGCAGACCGCCGACGAGTACATCGAGGAGAACCGCGACGAGTTCGGCGAGGTGCTGTCGATCCTGGAGTACGTGCTGCTCGGCTTCGCCGGCATCGCGCTGCTGGTCGGCATCTTCCTCATCGTCAACACGTTCTCCATGCTGGTCGCCCAGCGCACCCGCGAGATCGGCCTGATGCGGGCCATCGGGTCGAGCCGCCGCCAGGTCAACCGGTCCGTGCTGATCGAGGCGCTGCTCCTCGGCGTGTTCGGCTCCATCGTCGGCTTCGGACTCGGCGTCGGCCTCGCGGTCGGCCTGATGGCGCTGATGGGTTCGCTGGGGATGAACCTCAGCACCGAGGACCTGACCGTCGACTGGTCCGTGCCCGTCATCGGCATCGTCCTGGGCGTCATCGTCACCCTGCTCGCGGCCTACATACCCGCCCGCAGGGCCGGAAAGATCAGCCCCATGGCCGCGCTGCGCGACGCGGGCACCCCGGGCGACATCCGGGCGGGCCGGGTGCGCGCGGCCCTCGGCGGCGTCCTCACCCTGGCCGGCCTCGGCGCGCTGGCCGCGACCGCCTCGGTCGACAAGGCGTCGGACGGCGCCGGCTTCCTGGCGATCGGCGTGCTGCTGAGCCTGCTCGGCCTGATCCTGGTCGGCCCCGCGCTGGTCGGCCTGGTCGTCCGCGCGCTCAGCGCGGTGCTGCTGCGCGGCTTCGGCTCCGTGGGCCGCCTCGCCGAGCGGAACGCGCTGCGCAACCCGCGCCGCACCGGCGCGACCGCGTCCGCGCTGATGATCGGCTTGGCGCTGGTCGCCGGTCTTTCCGTGGTCGGTTCCTCGATGGTGGCCTCGGCCACCGACGAGATCGACAGCTCGCTCGGCGCCGACTACATCGTCCAGACCAGCAACTTCACCCAGCTCCAGCCGGCGGTCGTGGAAGCCGTCCAGGGCACGGAGGGCCTGGCGAGCGTCACCCCGTCGATGCCGGTCGAGACCGAGATCACCCTCCCGGGCGGGGGGACCGAGGAGATCGGCCTCTCCGCGTCGCCGGCCACCTACGTCGACGAGGTGCAGCTCGACGTGGCCGAGGGCGACATCGCCGCCGCCTTCGAACAGGACGGCATCGCGATCGACGGCGACTGGGCGGAGGAGGAGGGCGTCGGCATCGGCGACCAGCTCCCCGTGGCGTTCGACGCGAGCGGCGAGACCGCGACGCTCGAAGTCCGGGCGATCATCACGCCCGGCAGCGCGTTCGTCGGCTCCTGGTACATCGGCACCGAGACGATGGAGACGTACATCCCGGCCGAGGCCCGGCCGCTGCCGTGGATGCTGTTCGCCTCCGCCGAGGACGGCGGCGAGGAGCAGGCCCGGGCCGCGCTCGACGCGGCGATGGAGCCCTACCCGCAGGTCGACGTCAGCGACCAGGCCGAGTTCAAGGAGATGATCCAGGACCAGGTGGGCCAGCTGCTCAACATGGTCTACGGCCTGCTGGCGCTGGCGATCATCGTGGCCATCCTCGGCGTCGTGAACACCCTGGCGCTCGCCGTGGTGGAACGGACCCGGGAGATCGGCCTGATGCGCGCGATCGGCCTGTCGCGGCGGCAGCTGCGGCGCATGATCCGCCTGGAGTCGGTCGTGATCGCCCTGTTCGGCGCCCTGCTCGGCCTCGGCCTGGGCATGGCGTGGGGCGCGGCGGGCCAGCAGCTGCTGGCCCTGGAGGGCATGCCGGTCCTGGAGATCCCGTGGGGCACGATCATCGGTGTCTTCATCGGCTCCGCGGTGGTCGGCCTCCTGGCCGCGCTGGTCCCGGCCTTCCGCGCCGGCCGCATGAACATCCTGAACGCCATCGCCACCGAATAGCGGTCCCGCGAAAGGGCCGCCGGCCTCCGGGCCCGGTATCACCGCTCCCCCTGTCGCAGGCAGGACCCGGGGGTGCTGTCACCGGGCCCGGAGGTCTTTCGACGCCGCTTCGCGCTCCCGGGCTCACGCGCGCAGATAGGCGAGCACCGCGAGGACGCGGCGGTGGTCGTCGGGTGCCGCCGGGGGGAGGTCGAGCTTCAGCAGGATGTTCGCGATGTGCTTGGCGACCGCCGCCTCCGTGACGACCAGCCGCCGGGCGATGGCGGCGTTGGACCGGCCCTCCGCCATGGCGGCGAGCACCTCGCGCTCGCGGGGCGTGAGGCGTTGCAGGGGGTCCCGGCGGCGGGCCAGGAGCTGGCGCACCACCTCGGGGTCGACGACGGTGGCGCCCGCGGCGACCCGGCTGACGGCGTCGCTGAACTCCTCGACGTCGCCGACACGTTCCTTGAGGAGATAGCCCAGCCCCGCGCCGGCGCGCCGGTCCTCCAGAAGCTCCTCGGCGAAGGTCTGCTCGACGTACTGGCTGAGGACGAGGACGGCCAGGTCCGGCTGTCCGGACTGGAGCGTGCGGGCCGCCCGCAGCCCCTCGTCGGTCTGGCCGGGCGGCATCCGGACATCGGCGATGACCAGGTCGGGCCGGTGCTTCCGGGCGGCGGCCAGCAGCGCCGGGCCGTCGCCGACCGCGGCGAGGATCTCGTGGCCGAAGCGCCGGAGGAGTTGGGCGATGCCTTCGCGGAGCAGGACCGCGTCCTCGGCGATCACGATGCGCAAGGGCCGCCGCACGGGATCTCCGCTCTCAGGAGGGTGCGCCCGCCGGGCGGGCTGGACAGGAACATCATGCCGTCCGCCGCCGCGATCCGGTCGGCGAGACCGGTGAGCCCCGTGCCGCGCGCCGGGTCGGCACCGCCCGTGCCGTTGTCCTCGATCTCCAGGTGGAGCAGGGCGCCGCGGCGGCGGGCGGTGACACGGCAGTGCTCGGCGCCGCTGTGCTTGGCGACGTTGGTCAGGGCCTCGGCGGCGACGAAGTAGGCCGTCGACTCCACCGCGGGCGGCAGGCGGTCCGGCAGATCGATGTCCAGGTCGGCCGGAACCGGCGAGCGGCCGGCGATGTCCCGCAGGGCGGCGGGCAGCCCGCGCTCGGTGAGCACCTGCGGGTGAACGCCGCGGATCAGCTCCCGCAGTTCGGCCAGCGCCTCCTTGGCGAGGGTGTGCGCCTCCCCGACCTCCTTGGCCGCGGCGCTGCCGGGCGGCAGGTCGAGGGCGGCGAGCCCGAGCTTCATGTGGAGCGCGACGAGACGCTGTTGCGCCCCGTCGTGGAGGTCGTGCTCGATGCGACGGCGTTCGGTCTCGAACGCGTCGACAAGGCGCGCCCGTGAGCGCGTGACCTCGCGCAGTTCGCGGTCCCGGGGCACGAGGACGGCGCGGGCGACGGCGCCCCGTGCGCCGGCCCAGGCACCGATGGGGTAGGCGGCCACGGGAAGGAGCAGGGCGCCCGCGACCGGGCCCGCGACCGCGTGCCAGGTGCCGGCGGTGGGCTGGAGCGGGGCGAGCAGGAGGAAACCGGGGATGCCGAGGGAGACGAGGACCACGGCGAGATCCGCCCAGCCGACGGCCAGGACCGAGACGGCGCCGTAGCCGGCCGCCCGCCAGGGGCTCGCGGGCGGCACCCGGTTGCGATCGACGAGGGCGAGTCGGCGGCGTTCGAGAGGGCCGGCGAGGGCCACGGCGAAGGCGACGACGAGGAGCCCGCAGAGCACCACGGTGGCGCGGCCGAACGGCGCCGCGACCAGCCCGCCGACGCCGAGGCCGACCGCGGCGGCGAACGTTCCGCCGGACAGGAGGTAGGCCACCGCTCGCCACGGCCATGCGGTGCGGAGGTAGCCCAGCGGGCTGCGGCCGAGGGCCTCCAGGACGGTACGCGGGATCACGCCGCCGACCGTATCCGGCCGCGCGGCGGGGCGTCGGTAGTGCCAGGTGGAGTATCGGCTCTCGCGCCGGCGCCCGTGTGCCGGGCGGCACGGGGCCCGTTGTATTTCCCGCATGACAACGACACGGAACGCGGAAGCGGCCGGGGTGGTCAGGCCCGTCGAGTTGCGCGCGGTGACCAGACGCTACGCCGTGGGCGGCCAGACCGTTACCGCCCTGGACGGCGTGACCACCGGCTTCGACGCCGGAACGATGACCGCCGTCATGGGCCCGTCGGGCTCCGGCAAGTCGACGCTGCTGCACTGCGCGGCGGGCATCGACCGCCCGACGGCGGGGCAGGTGCTGATCGGCGGGACGGCGCTGGACGGACTGGACGAGCATGCGCTCACCCTGCTGCGCCGGGAGCGCATGGGCTTCGTCTTCCAGGCGTTCAACCTCGTCTCGGCGTTGACCGCCGCGCAGAACGTCGAGCTGCCGCTGCGGCTGGCCGGCCGCGGACCGGTGCCGGACGAGGTGTCGGCAGCCCTGCACCGGGTGGGGCTCGCGGACCGGGCCGGCCACCGGCCGAGCCAGCTGTCCGGCGGGCAGCAGCAGCGGGTGGCGATCGCCCGGGCGCTGATCTCGCGGCCCGCCGTCCTGTTCGCGGACGAGCCGACCGGGGCGCTGGACACCGGCGCCTCCCGCGAGGTGCTGCGGCTCCTGCGGGAGCTGGTGGACCGGAACGGCCAGACCGTGGTGATGGTCACGCACGCGCCGGCCGCCGCGGCGCACGCGGACCGGGTGGTGCTGCTCACGGACGGGCGGCTCGTGGACGAACTGCCGGGCGGCGACGGCGCCGAGGCGATCGCGCGGCGGATGGCCGCGCTTGAGGCGGCGTCGTGATCGGCGTGGCTGCGGTGCGGGACCGCTGGGTCTCCTTCCTGGGGTCCTTCGTGGCCGTGGCGCTGGGCGTCGCGGTGGTGACGGTCAGCGGCCTGGTTCTGCTGTCGGGGGGCACGGGCGTGCCGGAACGGCTGGCGGGGGCGCCGGTGCTGGTGCGGAGTGCGGTCGGCGAGCAGGTCGGCGGAACGTTCCGGGAGGACCCGCCGTGGGCGCCGGAGCGGGCCGAGGAGTTGCGGCGGGAGCTGGCCGGACTGCCCGGGGTGGCGGCGGCGGTGGCGGACCGTTCGTTCTACGCGCAGGCGGTGGGCACCGAACAGCGGAAGGGGGAGCGCCAGGGACACGGGTGGGCCGGAGCGGAGCTGGCCGCGTACGGGCTCGGCGCGGGAACGCCCCCGGTGGCCGCGGACGACATCGTCGTGGACCGGGCGCTCGGCTTCGCGCCGGGCGAGCCGGTCACGGTGCTGACCGCCCTCGGCCCCGAACGGTTCACGGTGTCCGGGCTGCTGGACGGGCCGGGGTACTACGTGACCGACGCGCGAGCGGCCGAACTCGCGGGCGGGGTACGCGTCATCGGCCTGGTGCCGGGGCCCGGCGCCGACGCCGCCGAGGTGGCCGCCGCCGCGCGGTCCGTGGTCGGCGGCGAAGGCCAGGTGCTCAGCGGCGCCGCACGCGACGCGCTGACCCCGAAGGCGGACGCGATGACCCGGTGGATCGGCAGCCAGGTGCTCACCGCCATGACGGTGCTCTCCGCGTTCGTCGCCGTCTTCATCGTGTCCTCGACCTTCGCCTTCACCGTGGCGCGGCGGCGACGGGAGTTCGGTCTGCTGCGGATGATCGGCGCCACGCCGCGGCAGGTGCGCCGGATGGTCCACGGCGAGGCGCTGGCTGTCGGCGCGGTCGGCGCGGCGGCGGGCGCGCTGCTCGGCACCGGGCTGGCGCCCGCGATGGCCGGGGTGCTGATCGAGGCGGGCTTCCAGCCGCCGGGCTTCACACTGCACCCGCGCCCGTGGGTGCCGGCCGCGGCGTTCGGTCTCGGCCTGGTCGTCGCGTTCGCCGGCGCCTGGTCGGCGTCCCGGCGGGCGGCGCGGGTGGCGCCGCTGGAGGCGATGCGCGAGGCGGTGGTGGACAGCCCTGCCGTGACGCGACGCCGGTGGCTCGTCGGTCTTTCGGCGTCGTCGGCGGGCCTGGCCTGCGCGGTGGGGACGGCCTGGGCGTCGGCCGACAGCATGGTGCTGCTGGGTCTTGGCACGGCGATGGGCCTGACCGTCGGCCTCACCCTCCTCGTTCCGGCGCTGCTGCGGCCCGTCGCCGGGGCGCTGACCCGGCCGATGGCGCGCGGCCGGGGCGCCACCGCGATGCTGGTCCGCGAGAGCATGCTCACCGCCGTGCGACGCACCTCCGCCACCGTCGCGCCGGTGCTGGCCACCGTGGCGTTCACCGTGCTGATCACGAGCACCGTGCAGACGACCGCGAACGCCGGCACCGCCGAACGGACGGCGGCGGTGCGGGCCGAGGCGGCCGTCGTGCCCCGGGACACGCCGGGGCTCTCCGAGGCCGCCGTCGCCGAAGTGGCGGGCGCCGCACCGCTGTCGACGACCGTGTACGGCGGCGAGGGCCGCACGGCGCTGTCCGCGGCCGGGGTGTCGCCGGACTTCGAGGCGGTGTACGACGAACCGGCGCCCGGTGCGGGAACGGTGGTGATCACGGCCGCCGTCGCCGCCGCGCACGGCTGGTCGGCGGGCGGCACTGCCGTTCTGACCTTGGAGGACGGCCGCACGGAACGGTTGCGGGTGGCGGCCGTGGTGGACGACTCCCTGCCGTACCAGGTGCTCCTCCCGCGGGACCTGGTGCGCGCGCACGACCCGTCCGCGCTGGCCGACGTCGCCTACCGCACCGGCGGGGCGCCGCACCGGCCGGCCCCCGAACTGGGCGCCCGGGAAGTCCCGGTGGCGGAGTACGTGCGTGCGGCCGACGCGGAGGAGGACCGTCTGGTCTGGATTTTCACCCTGATCCTCGTCGCCATGACCGCGGGCTACACGGCGATCGCCGTCGCCGCCACCCTGCTCATGGCCACCGCCGACCGGGCCGGGGACCTCCGTACCCTGCGCCTGTCCGGGGCGACGGCCCGCCAGGTGCTGCTCGCCGTCGCCGGCGAGACGTGTTGCGTCGTCGCTTTCGGCACGGCCCTGGGTCTCGCGGTCGCCGCGCCCGCGCTGCTCGGCATGGTCCATGGGCTGCGCCACGGCCTGGGACTTCCGGTGGAACTGGCGGTGGCGTGGCCGTGGGTGGCGGGCGCGGTGGCGGCCTGCCTCCTGCTGGGGCTGGTGGCGTGCGTTCTCCCGGCCCGGCGCCACCTCGTACTCGCCCGGACCGCCCGCCGGTGACCCGAGCCGGAGAGCCTTGGGCGGAGTTCGCTCGCGGGAGCCCCGCCGGCGGCCTTCCGGCTCAGGTCACCGGGCGGCCCCGGGCAGGCCGGGCGCCGCCGCCGGGATTCAGCCGTCGGTCGTCAGGCGTCAGTCGCCCAGGCAGTCCTCTTTGACCGAAATCACTACCGGAACGGTCTGGGTGTCCGTGCCGTCGGAGGCCCACAGTTCGGCGATGTATTCGCCGACCGGCGTCGGCGCGATCGACACGTGGACCAGTCCGACGAACTCCTGGCGGTCCTCGTCCCAGTCCCCGGGGTGCACTGCGCCGCCGTCGCTGTACGAGCCCGGCGGCAGGTTCCGGACCTCGCCGTAGATCGTGGTGTCCCAGTAACCGGATATCGGGAGGTGGAAGTAGGTGCTGGGCCACCCGCGTTCCGGGTGGACGCATATCCGTTGCGGAAAGTCCGGGTGGTCCACCAGGACCCAGGTGGCGGCCGCCGAGGCCGGCGTGGCGCCGACCAGGGCCAGCGCGGATGCCGCGACCAGGCCGGAAACTAATCCGGCCGCACGACGGGCTGATTTCATCGATACCTCCTGATGAAGACGTGGGGGGCGCCAGGTGGCTTCGCGGCAACTCCTAGGGCCGGGAGGCCGCTCACGAGTGTCGCCCTCCCAACGGCCCCTGAACAAGGAGTAGTTGAGCGATAATCTTTTCGGTTCTCGTGGATCTTGATGCCGTTGGGCGCGCACCGGTCCCGCCCCGGCACCCCTCCCGGCGCCGATCGGACAGAGTGGCGCCAGAAGACGTCATCGCGGGTCCTCGGCCGCGACTTCGTCACCTGGCTTCGAGGGGAGGGGTTCGCTCATGCCACCGGAACCAGCGGAGCTGCTGCATTTCACCAGGGACGATGTGGAGGCGGCGACGGAGGGCGGCAAGAAGCCGTGGACTCGGCAGGCCGAGTTCGCCGACGAGATAAACGCCGAGGACATAGCCGCCGCGGCCGCCGCCTACGGCCGTGCGGCGGCGGAGGCCCGCGGGGCGCAGGATCTGGCGGTGCGGGCCACCGAACTCGCCGCGCAGGGCGGGGAGCTGGACGGGACCGCGCTGGTGGACGGCGAGGCGCGTATCGACGCGACGCGTGGCGGCCTTCAGGACGGCGGCGCCGACATCGACGCCGTGGTCGGACACCTCGTATACGCCATGAACCTGGCGCTCGCGACCGAGGACGACGTCCGCGGGCTGATCCACAACCCGCAGGGTCTCGACACCAAGTACGTGGACCACCTCAGGACGGCGACCGAGGAGTGGAACGGCTGGGTACAGGCGCTGAACGAAGCGCAAGCGGCGCAGAGCGACCTGATGGAGGGGTTCGGGATCTGGCTCACCGGAGAGCCGGTCCCGCTGAGCCTCACTCATCCCATCACTCAGGAGACGAGGCTGGCGAGGCTGACTTCTGCGGGCTGGGAACTTCCTCCGGACCTGGCCGGGCAGATCCGGGACAAGTATCTCCGGCTCGCGGCAACCGACGCCGCCGCCACCGCGGACGATATCGAGGCCGAGATCGAAAGGTACCGCCGGCGCCTGGCGGAGCGGGCGGACGAACTCGGCCGTCTCGGACACGACGTGTCGGCAGGCCCGCTGGGGCTGTGGAACAGTCCGGGGGAAGGCCGTCCCGACCTCACCCGCCAGGACAACGACTTCTACGCCCAGCAGAACCACAAGGGCCAGCGCAAGTCCCACCTGAACGCTGACGGAGACCTCGTTCCGGCCAATCCCACCGGCGCGGCAGGAATCGTCGATCACGTCGTCGGCAAGGGCCCGATCAAGTCGGACAGCCCTTTCACATCCCTCAGCAGAGAGGGCGCCGCCGCAAAAGACTTCGGGAACAGCTACATCAGGGTGGACCTGCCCACGCTTGAACAAGACATCGCAGCCGGGCGAGTGCAGGGTGTGGAGATTTACTCACCCGAAGAAGTGCAGGCAGCTATTCAGGGGAGCGCCGACAGCATCGCCGGACGGCCCGTGGACGTGACGGTGTCTCCTCACGCATCCCGAGCGGAGATCGACGAACTTGCCCGGTCCTACGGCTTGAGCGAAGATGCCACCAATCAGATCCGGCAGCGCATCATCGACATGAAGAACACGCAACGAGACGAAGAGTGGCTCATCAGGGGTACCGTACCGAACGAGTACGTTGATGGGCCGTTCGGCAATTGACCTGTGGGAGGAGAGCCCTCGTGGGCGCTGATGCACTGCTTCGCACCGGATTCGACGGCGATCAGCTGTCCAACCCGTATGACCTGATCGAGGCAGGAATCGAGGACCCCAGGCACCGGGAGCGCGTGCCAGGTCTGACAGCACTGTTGGCCGACGGCGCCGTACCGGCAACGGATCGCTTCCTCGCATGCTACGCACTGACGGCGTGGGCCGAAGCCGGTGGCTACTCGGGGGTGATCGACGCGGCGGCCGCCGGCAAGCAGACGTCGTGGTACGACACGTTGATCGATCGCACGTATTCGGTGGACAGCACCTTTGCCCATCTGGCCATGGCCATCTCCGATGGCGAGCACCTTGCCAGAGGCAAGAGAACGGAGTCGAAGCGGACTGAAGCAGTGCGTGCGCTGATCGGCATCGCGGACACCGAATACTTCGACGGGAAGCTCGAATACGTCCTTGACGAGGCGACTGCTGAATCGGTCATCGAGGATATCAAGTCAGTTGTGGAACGGGGGGTCCAATCGTCTGCGGAAGGCGAGCGCCCCGGTTTTGACCTGCCTACTCAGCTCGTGGACCTCGCGGCTGCCGTGGCGACCGTCGACGGGCCGACCGCTGTTGATCTCGCCACGCGGGTAATTGCCGAGGTGACCCACTCCCACTACCGCACCCTGAATCACGCCGTCGCGATCGTCTATCGCGCGAAGGGATTCCAGGGACAGGTTTTCGGTGAGTACCTGAAGACCATCGGAAACGAAAAGATTCGCGATCAGGTCGACGAAGTGCTCGCCTCTCGCCATTAGCTGTCCGGTCAGCAGGAGAACGGCCCCGGGGCGAGGCCGTTCTCCTGCCGCGGGCCATGATCGCCGACGCCGACTTCGAGGAGCACTCGCAGTTTCTGGCAGTCTCCTCGCTACCGGGAGCAGTTCACCTCGGCCGTATCAGCGTTGACGACCAGCCCGCCCTGACCAGCTCATCAGCACCTTCCACGCACCCATGACCTCGTCGCGGGCTTCCCGCCGGTCTGCTCCGGACTCATACTGGCCGCTGTGAACCTGATGAGCAGGCTCTTCAGCGCGCACTCCACTGCCATGCCGAAGTGGTGATCGGCGTTCGGTAAACGACCGTCCTCGTGGAGATGGACGGCGTCCTGGTAGTGCCGTTCGGCGGCGCGGGCAAAGTGATGCTCAGGTGGCTTCCCCGACATGAGGAGGATCGTGGAGGGGGAAATGCGCCTTGATGGCCCAGCCGAGCACCGCCCGATCAGTGTTCGGCGGGATCTCCGGCGGGGCACTTCCAGCGGTAACCACCAGCACTTCGTCCGGGGCCGGACGCGCCGGACGCGCCGGTCGCGGTCACCGCGGGCACGTCCGCGCTACTCCTCGGGCCCGATGAACCGTACTTGTGCAATCGGCTGTTGGTCAGCAGGCTGGTTCGCGGGGAGCTCGTTTCGCGGACGCGATGACGAAGGGGATGGGGTCGGCATGGCTGAGGTGCGTCCACTGGGGCCCGGAGACCCGCGCGAGATCGCGGGCTACGTGCTGCACGGGCGGCTGGGCGCCGGCGGCATGGGAACGGTGTACCTCTCCGCGACCCGCGGCGGGCAGCCGGTCGCCGTCAAGGCGATCCACCACGAGCTGGCCGAGGACCCGAAGTTCCGGCGGCGCTTCGAACAGGAGGTGCGCGCGGCACGGCGCGTGCGGGGCCGGTACATCGTGCCGGTGCTGGACAGCAACACCGAGGGCCCGCTGCCGTGGCTGGCCACCGAATACGTTCCCGGGCCCTCGCTCGCGCGGGCCCTGGCCCGGCACGGACCGCTCCTGCCCAGCACGTCCTTGCTGCTGATGGCGGGCGTGGCGGACGCGCTCGGCGACATCCACGCGGCGCACATCGTCCACCGCGACCTCAAACCGTCCAACATCCTCCTGACCACGGACGGCCCGGCCGTCATCGACTTCGGTATCGCGCGGGCCGCCGAGGCCACCCCGCTGACCGGTACGGACACGCGTGTCGGCACCCCGGCGTTCATGGCCCCCGAGCAGATCAGGGGCAACGCCCCCGCCACCCCGGCCATCGACGTCTTCGCGCTCGGCCTGACCGTGCACGTCGCCGCCACCGGGGTCCACCCCTTCGGCGAAGGGCCGGCCCCGGCCGTTCTCTACCGCATCGACGGCGAGGAACCCGACCTCACCGCCTGCCCGGACAGCCTGCGGCCGGTCATCGCCCGCTGCCTGGCGAAGGACCCCGCGGCCCGGCCCACTCCCGCCGAGGTGGTGGAGCTGTGCCGGCAGGCCGGCGCCGGACTCGGCCTGCCGGGCCCGTTCCCCGGCGCCGGCTGGCTGCCCCCGGCCGTCACCGCCGCCCCGCCCCCGTACACGCCGACGCGGTCGGCGACCATCCCGGCGGCCCCGCCTCCGCTGCCGCCCCCGCCCCCGCCGCCCGCCCGGCGCCCGGCCGCTGCCATCGCGCTCGGCGCGGCTCTCGCCACCGTGACGGTCGTCGCCCTCGTCGCCTGGCTCCTCACCGGAGACGGCGACGAAGGGAACGGGGCCGCCACCGACCCCTCCCCGTCCGCCGAGGAGACCCCCGAGGGGGAGTCGGGGGAGGAAAGCCCGCAGGAGGAACCGCCGCCGGAGGAGCCCTCGCCGGAGGAGACCCTGCCGCCCGCCTACGAGGTCATCGAGCTGGCCGTCGACTTCGAGGCTGTGGAGGAGAAAGACGGCGAGGGCTGCGGCTGCTGGACCGTCACCGCTCGGGTGGTGAACAACGGCGACCTGCCCGTCACCCTCGACGGCGAATTCACCCTGGAGGACTCCCTGAGCCCCGGCGTGACGGACTGGTACTTCGACGAGTTCACCCTCGCCGCCAGGGAGACTTCCGTGCTTTTCGTCCACTACCCGCAGGCCGACAGCTGCCGGGGCACCTACCGCATGGAGGTGTGGGGCGTGGCCCCGGAGGGCCCGCCCGTCTCCGACACGATCTTCGCCGCCTGCGAACCCTGAGGCAGCCGTCAGCCGTCAGCCGTCAGCCGCCCGCGGCCGCGGGCAGCACGGCCAGGACCGGCTCCTGCGCGCGGAACGAGTCGGTGATGCCCAGGGCGAGATGGCCTTCGGCGCGCACGGCCAGCAGGCCGTGGCCCCAGTCCTCCAGAACGCCGAGCTGTCTCTCGTTGAGCGTGGGCCCGGCCGCGGGCGCCCCGGGCCCGCTCATGCTGTGTATCGCGGGCGGCTGCCCCTCGCTGCTCGTCAGGACCTCGACCCCGCTGTCGGTCGGCGCGAGGAGCGTCACCGAGGTGGCCCCCTGGACGCCGGCGCTCCACAGCTGGGTGCCGTCGTTCAGATTCAGCGCGACGACGCCGTCGTCGGCACCGCCGGCACCGTTCTCCCCGTTGACGAGGTACAGGGTGTCGCCGTGCATCACGATGTTCGGCGGGGCGGTTGCCCCGTTGAACTCGTCGCGCAGCGTGCGGTCCGCGACTCCGGTCAAGTCCATCGGGACCAGATCCTCCGACTCGGCGGAGAGCGCGAAGACCGCGGCTTCCAGGCCCACGGATTGCTGGCAGGCGATCAGCAAGTGGTCGGCGCTCTCGGTCAGCGTTCCGGTGACCCACTCGTATTCGATCGGGCCGCAGTCGTCCAGCGAGCCCACCCACCGCGGCGAGGGCGAGTCGAGTACGGCCTCGAAGGCGACGAGCGCCGGGATGGGGTTGCCCTCGCAATCGGCGATGGCGTAGACCGTTTCCCCCAGCGCCTTCGCCATGCCGGTGAGCCGGCACCGGTTCTCCATCTGCGCCCCGCCGTAGTCGGTCGTCCAGCGGACCTCGCCGGTGGCCGCGTCGGCCGCGAGCAGGTCCGTGGTGCCGTGCTCCGTCTCGGTACGCGTTCCGGCGAAGGCGGCGGTGACCACGCCCTCGCCGATGGACAGGGACTGGCCGCCGAGGAGGTCCGGAAAGCCGGTCGCCCCCTCGGCCGTCAGGCTCACCGGCTGCTCCCAACCGGTCTCGCCCGAGGACAGGGACATGGTCTGGAGCCGGTCACACTGCTCGATGCCGCCGGCCTCCGTGTTGAACTGCCCGAAGGCGAACGCCCCGACGCCCCCGGAGGTGGTGTGGCTCATGTTGCACAGAACGCCGCCGTCCGGCGGCTGCCAGGACCACAACTGCCCACCGGTCACGGCGTTGTACGCGGTCATGCCGCCGTGGGAGGTGCCCAGCACGACGCTGGAGCCTTCCTGCCACAGGCCCACCAGGCCGCCGAACCCCTGCGGGTCGCCGACGGCGTCGGCGACGGTCAGGGCCCAGTGGAAGCCGAGCTGTCCATTGGGAACGGCGTCGTCCGCCTCGCCGGTGCCCGCCGGTGCATTCGCCTCGGACGGGGAGTCGTCCGAGTCCTGGGACACCAGGACGAGTGCGGCGACGACCGCGGCGCAGACCACGCCGGCCACCGCGGCCACCCACGCCCGCCGGCCCCGGGCACCCTTCGGCGGCTTCCCCGGCGGCGGCAACCATATGGGCGGGGCGGCCTGCGGTGGCGGCGGTGGCGGCGGTGGCATGGCGGGAGCCGGCGGAGCCACCGGCGGCGGGGCCGGCCGGCCGAGGCGGTCCAGCAGCTGTTCGGGGGTGGGCCTGGCCGCGGGACTCTTGGCGAGGCAGTCGGCGATCAGCGCGCGCAGCGCGGGTTCCGGCAGGTCCGCCAGGACCGGCTGTTCGTGGACGATGCGGTGGTAGGCCGTGGCGCGCTGGTAGGCCGTAGCACGCGCCTGGGCCCCGCCGAAGCCGAACGGCGCCCGGCCGCTCGCCGCGAAGTGCAGCACCGCGCCCAGCGCGTAGACGTCCGACGCCTCTCCCGGCTCCTCGCCGAGAAGCCGCTCGGGGCAGAGGTAGTCCGGGTCGCCCAGCACCGTGTCATCCGGTTCGGACGCGACCGGCCGCAGCGCGCGGACGAGTCCGGCATCGGTCAGCCGCGGCCCCTCCGCGGTCAGCAGTACCCCCGACGGCTCCAGCGCCCCGTGCACCACGCCCGCGGCGTGCACCACCGCCAGGGCCGCCAGCAGCCCGGCCGCCAGCTCCCGCACCGCTCCGGGCGCCAACGGGCCCTGCCCGGCTACCCGTTCGGCCAGCGAGGGAACGTCGAGATACTCGGTGGCGAGCCACGGAACCGACGCATCGAGGTCCGCGTCGACGAGCGGAACGACAAGGTCACCGCGCAGGCGGCGCGCCACCGCCACCTCGTCACGGAGCCGGCCGAGGAACGCGGCGTCCCCGGCGAGCCGTTCGGGCACGACCCGGACGGCCGCGGCGCGCTCCGCGGAACGTCCCAGGTACACCTGCCCCAGGCCGCCGCCCGCGCCCAGTCTCCCCAGCAGCCGGTAAGGACCGACACGCTCGGGATCGTCAGGGGCGAGCGGGCCCGCGCCCGCCTTCTCGCTCGGGGACATGGAAACGACCTTCCGTTCTGCGGTGCAATCCCCCGATCCTGAGGGCGCACGGCGAACGGATCAAGAACGGCCGTCTCCGGATGTGTAACAGCCCGGCTCGCCGGGCATGTTCACCGTCCCTCAGCACCGTCGCCACGGACGCCCGTAAAGCTCCCCGCAGCGGGTTCTACGGTGGAATCGGGCGGCCCTTCTTCGCCTGCCGCAGGTAGCGCCGCAGGTTGCGGGAGGTGTCGTCCTCGGGGCGCCCCTCGATGCGGCGGACTTCCAGAAGCCGGGTGTAGAGGCCTGCGGCCCGCCCCGTGTTGCCGACGGTGTGGTGAGCCACCGCCAGGGAGGTCAGGGCCAGGTTGCTGCGGGGGTCCGTCGGAGGACGGTCGGCGATGCATCGTTCGTAGAGGGGGATGGCCTCGTGGTGCCGACCGACGTACGCGTACGCCTCGCCCAGGCCGAACCGTGCACGCCAGGTATCCGGGGCGTCCTCCCCCAGGGTTGCCGCCAGGTGGGGCAGGGCCGCTGCGTACAGGGAGATCGCCCGGTCGTACTGCCGGATCTGCACGTACACGTCCGCGAGCAGAACGCGTCCCATGAGCGTCCGCTGGTGCAGGGCGCCCAGTGTGGCGGCGTTGTACGGGTCGTTCTCCACGAGCAGGGCGACCGCTGTCGCGTAGTCCCCCGCATGGAAGCGGTTCTGGGCGAGCAGATGGCGGGACCCGGTGACTCCGGGGTCATCCGGGCCGAAATGGCGCGTGCCCTCGCGGATCGACTGCCGCCACAGCGGCTCGGCCGCCTCCCATTCGCCCGCCGTGTCCAGAGCCGCGGCCTGCTCGAAGAGGGCCTCCAGCCGACGGATCACGCCGTCGTCGGGCCGGGGCGGTGCCGGGGCTTCGCTCGTCCGCGAGCCGGTTGGTGCAGGAGGTGCAGGAGGTGCCGGAGGCCGAGGAGGGACAGGCGGTGCGGGCGGCGCAGCGGGAACGGGCGCGACCGGGGCCGCCTGCGGGCCGGTGCGGACCTCGTCGAGCATCTCCCTTGCGCGGCGGGTCCGTTCATGGTCGGGGCCCAGCGTCCGGTGGCAGTCGGCGACGAGGGACTCGGCCGCTTCCCGCGCCCGGCCGGTGCGTTCGGTCACCGAGAGGGCCATGACGAGTGACTCGCGAGTGTCCAGCGTGTCCGCATCATCGGCGCCCAGGGCCGCCGCCTGCTCGGCCACGGTCTCCTCAAGCACCCGTATCCCCGCGTCGGCATCGTCCGCGGCCACCAGCCCCGCGCCCAGCATGCTCTTGGCGTCCAGGGTGGTGCGGTGCCCATGTCCCAGCCCGGCGGCCAGCCCGGCGTGCGCCCGACGCTGCTCCGCCAGGCCCCGCCGCAGGTCGCCGGAGGCCAGCAGCGCGCCGGCCAGCCGCTGCCGCCGGAAGAGCGTGTCAGGGTGGTCGGCGCCGAGGACGCGCTCACTGTCCGTGACAACACCGTCCAGCAGGGCCGTGCTCCCGGCCATGTCGTCGGCCTGCCGGGCGAAGGCGAGATCGGTGCGGACCACGAGGGTCTCCGGGTCGTCGGGCCCCTTGAACTCGGTCACGTCGCGGACGAGTTGCTCGCGGACCCGGACCGCCTCGGCCACGTCTCCGAGCGCCGTCCGGACATCGGCCAGGTGGCGCACGCACACGATCGTTGCCAAGTCGGCGGGGCCGCGCACCCGCCGCCAGGCGGCGGCGTTGGTCTCCAGCACCTCGGCGGCGGCGTGGAGGTCGCCGAGCGTGTCGTAGGCGCGGGCCAGGTCGTCCCTGGCCCACAGGACGTCCTTGTGGTCCGGGCCGAGCTTGCGCAGGAAGGCGTCGAGCACAACCCGGTGCATGGACAGGGGCTGTTCAGTGCGGTCACCGTCGAGCAGCCGGGCCTTGGCAAGGTTCGCCAAGGCACGCAGCGTCCGCTCGGAGTCCTGACCCTCGGCTTTGTCCCACGCGCCGAGCACCCGCAGGCGCATGGTGACGAGGTCGGCGGTTCGCCCGGCCTCTTCATAGGCCCGCGCCAGCTCCTGTTCGGCCATGAAGGCGGGCGCGCTCACGATCCCGAAGTGGCCGTAGGCGTCGGCCCACGCCTTCTCCAGCAGGGGAACGGACCGGGCCACGTCGCCCTGTTCGGTCAGATAGGCCCCCGCGGAGTTGAGTATGCTCACGAAGGCTTCCCCGGACGGGCTCGGCGCGTTGCGCTGAAGCGCCTCGACGTGCGGCAACAGCGCCCGCCACCGCGGCCACGTCTCCGGCTCCGTGGTGCCCGGCAGCAACAAGCCCAAGGCCGCACCGCAGGAGAAGAACCCCTCGTTCAGCGGCTCCTCGCCCCGGCGGGTGGCCCGGGTGCGGGTGCGGTACCAGTGCTGGAGCAGCGGATGCACGGAGATCGTCTCCGGTCCGAGATCGATCAGTCCGTGCGCGGCCAGCGCGCCGAGGGCGGGATCGACGGCCTCGGCCGGCACGGCAAACCTGACCAACTCCCGGGGAATCGCTTCGGGGGCGAGCCAGGAGAGGAACGCCAGCATGTCCGTCGCCCCCGGCACGTCCGAGACCCGCTCGGTGGCCATCCGCCAGATGGCGACGAGACTGCGGTCGTCGGACGCTCCTTCCGCCGGGGCGCGATAGGCCGTCCTGGGCTCGGAACGCAGCGTCCGCAGGTATGCGGCCGGCGCGAGCCTGCTCTCCCTGAGGAACGCGCCCGCCTGCGCGACAGCCAACGGCAGGTACCCCAACGCGTGGCAGATATCCGTCAGTTCGCCTGCCGCTGCCGTCGGCCCTCCGCGGTGCAGGTAGGTGCTGAGCAGCGTCTCCGCAGTTTCGGCCGGGAACGCGCCGAGTTCGGAGAAGTCCCCGAGCCGCGCCGCCAGCGACCGATCGTTCGTGGTCAGCAGGCACGCCCCGCCCGGGGCCCTGGCCAGCAACTCGCCGACGTACCCGAGGTCGGTGACCTGGTCGAGCACGAGCAGCCAGCCGTCGTGTGCACTCAGCCAGTTGAGCGCCCGCTCCCGCAGCAGCGGGGACGGTAACTCGGCCAGCTGCGGTTCGAGGGCGAGCGTGATGCGGCTCAGGCCGTCGTCCACCGCACCGGCGCTGTCCGCGTGCAGCCAGCAGACCTGAGCGTAGGCCGCGCCGCGGATGGTCGCGTAACGCGCGGCAAGGGTTGTCTTGCCGACCCCGTCGAGACCGAACAGCGTGTGCAGCCGCCGGCCGACTGACGCGGTGCCGGTGAGCGCCGCATCGAGCGTGGCCAGCTCCGCCTCGCGGCCGACGAACAGCGAAGCCGCGAGCGGCGGTCGGCCGATGATGCCGCCCACCGGCGGCACCTCGGCCGGAGGCCGGAGCAACTCGGAGGGGACAACGGTCATCCGCTCGGCGCGGTAGAGCATATTGATGGCGCCGTCGCCGGTGGAGACGATCCCCTCGTTCCACCCGATGTGCAACGGCTCGGGCATCAGCGCTGCTGCCGGAAGACGTTGTGGGCGCCGTCGCCGGTGGAGACGATCCCCTCGTTGTGGCCGACCGCAACGGCCCTGTCCCCGGTGGCGGACGCGGCGTCGCCCTTCGGCAGCAGGGCGGCGAACTCGCGCCGCAGATCCTCGTCGTCCCGCAGCAGCTTGCGCAACTCAAGGCGCAGCGCCGCCTGCTCGTCCTCGCCGCCCTCACCCTCGGCCAGGTCGGTCACGGCCCGCGCCAGGCCGTCGGCGTCGTCGGGCCGATGGCCCGTCAGCCAGGCCAGCAGTCGTTGCCCCAGACGCACCGTGTGGGGCGCGGCACTGTCCTCGGCACGGCGCAGCACATCCGCCCCGTACTGCGAAACGGCCGCGGAAATCGCCGGTACGGCCTGGGCGAGCAACGGCTCAAGCTCCATGATGAGTCCCCCTCGTCCCTCTCATCATTGCCGACCGGGACGAGGGGCGACAACCTTTCGGCCGTCTCCGTCAGGATTCCCCGACGCGAGGCTCCAGCGCGGCGACGAACGCCCGCCAGCCGGCGGCCGGGAAAGCCAGCGCGGGCCCGTCGGGGTTCTTGCTGTCCCGCACCGGAACGGCGCCGGTGAACGCCGCAGTTCCCGGGGCCCATTCAATGCACTGCCCGCCGTTGCCGCTGTACGAACTCTTGATCCATGTTGAGGAAGTGGTGATGCGGGGGGTCATCGAAGCTCCTTCGAAACGGTACGGATGAACGCCAGCGAGTCTTCGGGGGCTGCCGCGTGCGCGCGCAACCGCTCGTGCACCTCGGCGGCGTTGCTCACTGTCGTGTCGATCTGAGTCAGACGGCCTCCGGTAGGACCATCGCTCCACAGCGTATCCGGGCTTCTGTCCGCGAAGGTGAGCACGGTGAACGCGGGTGAGTGCGCAGCTGCCGCACCTGCGGTGAACGGCATGATCTGCACGTCGATCGTGGGGCTCTGCGCGATGTCGATGAGGTGGTCGAGCTGTGCGGCCATCACCTGCGGTCCTCCCACGACTGACCGGACACACGCTTCGTGAATGACTGCCCAAAGTCTCGGCCCGGCATCCCCGCCGAATGCCTCCCGCGGACGGCGCATCCTACCTTTCACCATTCCTTCGATCGTGTCGGCGCTCTCGTGCGGATTACCTGCACGCAGAATCGCGCGTGCGTAATCCTCCGTCTGCAACAGGCCGATGAAGCAGTGCACCGACCAGTCGAAGATCCGGTGCGCCTTGGGCTCCAGTTTCAGGTAGGGCACGAACCATGAAGGCGCCTCCGTCTCGTTGATCCTGCGCCGTAGACGAGTGAACAGTCCGCCTGTACCGAACACCACGTCGCAGCGCTCGGCGAAGGACACGGACGGCATCAGAACGCCGTTCTCCACCTTGCTGACGTAGGCAATGGAGTACCCGGTGCCGTTCGCCAGGTGACGCTGACTCTGCTTGCGCCCCTCCCGGGCGGCTCTGACCTCGAATTTGAAGTGGCCCAGCGGGCTCAACTGCTCGTTACGCTCCGCTTCTTCCATGCTGTCACCTGCCAACTCGCCAATGAGCTCCGGTACATGCATTGAGCATCAGCCACTCAACGGTGCCTCACCATAGCGGAACGGTGTTGCCTGGTAGCGGACAGTGCACGGAGGGGGTGCCTGCCCGGAGGGGGATAACTCACGGCTTTCGAACGGCAGGTGGCACCCCATGACCGATACGCAGTCCGAGCCGGCCGCGGAGGAAAACCCCGTACCCGCGGGGGAGTTGCCTACGCCGCCGCCCGATGAACTGGCGCTGCGGACCGCGGAGCTGCTCCGCGAAGCGGAGGCTCTTGCCGCGGCCATTCGCGAACACCTGAAAGGGTGATAGGCAGATGTACAGCAAAATTCACCAGATGAAACACGGTGCGGGCGTGCAGGTGGCCGTCGAGGTCAACGCCGCCACCGTGCGCCGTGGCGATCAGCTCATGATCGGCGGGCAGGTCTACACCATCAGTGATCTCACCAGCATGCAGCGCGGCGTGAAGCGCCTGCACTTCACCTCCGGTGAGACCTTCACCCTCCACCCCGCCACGGTCCTGTGGGCCGCCCGCCGCACCGACCCGCGCAGGGCCGCCCGGCGTCTGTAGGAGAGGCCCTCTCGGTTACCTGGCCCGCCACAGATCGCGGAGCAGCGCGATCTCGGCCATGTGGTGGATGAATTCGAGGTTGGCTCCCCACACCACGCTGATGAACGGTTCGTCGGGGGCCGAGCTGTACGGGTACTGCGAGAAGCCGACCGTGTCCAACTGCTCCTCGGTGACCGCCCCGACGCTGTCGCGCCAGCAGTCGATCAGCGGCCAGAACCGTTCGAGTGCCAAGGCGGCGGTGGGGGTGAAGTCGACCAACTGCTTCGGCTCCCGCCGCCGTTCACCGAAGGTCCATTCCCAGTCGCCCGCGAAGTGGAAGTGCAGGTGCGCCAGTCGCCACGCGATGGTCGTGATCGGTGCTTGGTCGGGCTCCGGCTCACCGGTGTGGGCGAGGACCTCCTCGACCCGCTCCTCACTCACGCTCCAGTCGTCGGCGATCTTGGCGATGCTCATGCCGCCGGCGGCCTGCCGGGCGACCTCCGCGTACTCGTTCGACGGAATGTCGGGTGCGCCGAGGTCGAGCACCCACTCGCCGGGCCCGAACGCCCTGGGCGTCGTCGCCTCGCCCCGGCGCCGGATCGACCAGCAACCGGGCACCGGCTCCCACAGGTACTCCTCGTCCCCGAGCCCCGCCAGCCGCACCTCGGCCATCTCCCTGGCCTTGTCGAACTGGTCGAGCAGCAGGCCCAAACGGTCGGTCCTTATGCCTTCGGTCTCCATGCCCCGTCCCCCTTCAGCGCTCAGCTGGAAGGTAACGGCTCCCCCCGCGGCGCGCGACCGGATTTTTCGAAGTGCTGCGGAGCGGCGGTACGTACGTCGTGGACGAGATCGACACCGGCCTCCACCCCCGCCTCACCGCTCGGCTCATCTCGGGCGGCGTGCTCTCGCCGGCCAGGTCACCAGGAAGCCGGGGGCCTTTGTCGCGCGAAGACGCGAAGGCCGCTGAGCGGAACCTTCAGCCGGCGAACGGTGCCAGGGTGCGGGCGAGTGATTCTTCGCCGATCAGGCCGAAGTGGTCGAGTTTGGTGAGTTCGGCGGAGATGTGGTCCGTGCCGCCGTATTGCCGCATGGCCGCCTCGATGGCGGGCAGGTGTTCGTCGTACGGTGCGGAAAGAACGATCCGCACCTGGTCGGCCACCCGGGCCACGTGGCCCAGGCGTTCCGTCAACTGCTCGTATCCGGAAGGATTCCAGTAGGAGAGCATGTCCCGGGACAGCTGAGAGATCTGGCCGAAATCCTTGGGTGCGAGTTTCGGCAGATAGCGGCACAGGGCGCGGAATTCTCCCTCGTCCGCCGCGGAGGCAATGAGCTGCTTGAAAACCGGGAGCGGGTGGCGGGGGTCCGCGTCCGCGAAGAGGCGGGAAATGCTCATCGTCGACTGGTTGACGTTGGGGTCGAGCAGCACGGCCGCGTGGACCGGCGGTGCCGTGCGCTGTTCGCTCCGCCAGTGCTCGGCCAGTTGCAGGACGAGGTCGGCGCCGAGGGAGAAACCGGCGATCACGATCCTTTTGCGGGCGTTCTCCCGGCGGACCTCCGCCACGGCCCCCGCGACCATCCGGATGTGCGAGGAGAGCGGCACCGGTGGGAGGCCGCGCACGCCGTCCGGCTCGTAGCCGCGCAGGGTGAGCGCGATGCTGTGGCTGTCGTGTCGCCTGAGATAGTCGAGGTAGTCCGTGGCGTCGAGTCCGAGACCGTGCAGGAAGATTGTCACCGTTCCGGAGTCGGCTTTTCGTTCCAGGCAGCTCAACCCGTGCAACGTTCGCTCGTCGATCACATGATCGGAGCCCAACGCGGAAGTCATCAAGGCCATCCCTCGGCAGACGCGTGCGGCAGGTAGGCCAACGACTCTAGAGCAATGCCGCCCGGCATGCGCTGGAGAGAACGGAATCGGCACGATCAGACGTCGCCGAACGCAGAGGCGTACGACCGCACTGGACATCGCTGCGAATCTTCTGCTGTAATCGGATGATAGCTGTTCGATCAGCTCCTTGTCGAAACAGAAGCATTCGGTTCCGGCCACACCGGGGATCCTGGGCGGGGGAGCGTGTTTCTTGGGTAGCACCTTGAACGAGTCGGAAGCCAGGGACCTGATCTTTTCCCACGCCTTCTCACGCGACTGCGCCGGAAGAGTCGGGGTGGAACTCGAGTGGCTGGTCGATGTGGACGGCGGCGGCACCGGAGAGCGTTCACGGGCGGGGCTGACGGAGTCGGTGTCGCTGCTGGCGCGCCGTGCCGGAGCGCGGCTGGCCGGTGACAGCCTCGTCTCCCTGGAGCCCGGTGGGCAGCTGGAGTTGAGCACCCGGCCGGCCGGATCGCTGAGCGCATGCGTCGACCGGGCGGCCTCGGACCTCGCGACGCTGCGCGCGCTCGCCACCGCACAGGGACTGGTCCTGCGGGGAGCGGGCCTGGACGACCGGCCCCCGCGTCTGCGGATCGCGCATCCCCGGTACCTGGCGCTCGACCAGTACTACCGCCAAGTCGGCGGCCAGGGCCGCGCCTTGCTGTGCAGTACGGCGTCGGTGCAGATCAATGTGGACGCGGGTGACCACTCGTCCGGCTGGCGGGGCCGCAACCGTCGCTGGGCCCTGGTCAACGTCCTCGGACCGGTGTTCATGGCGATGTTCGCCAACTCGCCCACCAATGTCCGGGGCAGGCAGGTCCGTTCCGGTCGGCAAGTGCTGAGGCTCGCCACCGATCCGGCCCGCAGCGGCCCCTTGCCGCCGAGTGACGACCCGAGGTCTCTGTGGGCGGAGCACGCGCTCGGCACCCGCGTGGTCGCGGTGCGGTCCCTGGAGGACGGAGCCTGGGAGGTGCCGTGCGGCCGGCTCACCCTGCGGCGCTGGCTACGGGGCGGCGGGCCGCGGCCCGTTCAGGCGTCCGATGTGCGGGCCCACCTCAAGTCGCTGGTCACGCCGGTCCGTGCCTGCGGGCATCTCGAACTGCGGATGATCGACGCCCAGGGTGGCGACGACTGGGTCGTGCCGCTCGCCGTGGTCGCCGTGCTGCTCGACGACGCGCAGTCCTCGGACGCCGTCTGGCGCCTGCTGGGTGCGTCCGCAGTGGCGTCCGGGCGCACGGGCTGGAGGCGGGCGGCGGAGACCGGGCTGTCCGACCCCGCACTCGCCATGGTGGCAAGAACGGTCATGCATATCGCCCTGGAAGGACTGCCGCGGCTCGGCGTTCCCTCCTGGGCCCTCGACGCGGTCGAGCGTTACGCGGACGCCTACACCCTGCGTGGACTATCGCCCGCCGACCGCCGCCCGGCCGGGTCGGCGGCCGTCGCCTGACGCCTTCGCCGTCTGTACGAGTACGGGACGAGTACGCGCACGAGTACGCGCACGAGAAAGGGGCGCCGGATGATGCTCGACCGCAGGGACGTGCTGCTGCGGACGTTGACCGATATGCAGCGCCACCAGCAGGGCAATCACGGCTGGGCGGTGCTCCACGAGTCGATGGCACTTCTGGCCGGTGCGGGCTCCGGCTCGCCCATGGACGCGGTGCTCGGCTCCGTATGGCAGTCGAGGCCGCGGATGAGCGAGGCACATCTGATCACTCTCCTGGGCATTGCCCTGCGCACCGTCGCCGAACGGCAGCCCCGGGCCGCGGCGCTCTTCCGGCCGGAACAGCCGGCCGCCGAGCGCGCCCGCCTGCTCGCGGAGGTCCTGGACAGCCATGGCGAGGAGATCATCGCCGTCATCTCCGAACGCTCCAACTCCTTCACGGGAGCTCGCCGTTTTCTCGTGCCGCAGCTCGTCCTGGGGGCCTACGCGGCGCATCAGCGGATCGGCAGCGTGCGCCTGCTCGACATCGGGACCAGCATCGGACTGCTGCCCCGCCAGCTGAACAACCGCACGGTATTCGAACGGTTCGCGCCCGACCTGGAGTGGTACCCGCGGGCGCCGTCCTTCCGGCACATCCCGCTGACCGCACGGTTCGGCGTCGACGCCCCGCCGCTGCCGACCCTGGAGTGGGTGCGCGGCTGTCACGGGCCGTCCGCGTACTACAACGAGCGCCTTTCCGAAGTCGAGTGGTCTCTGGCACAGACGGAAGCCGCCGCTGCCGATCTGCGCATCCTGCCGCTCGACATCCTCAACCTTCCGGCGCTCGGCCGGTTCCTGCGCGCCCACCGCATCAACGTGGCCACCTGCAATTTCGTGCTCTACCAGTACGACGGGCCGACCAGGGAGCAGGTCATCGCCGCGATCACGAGGAACCTGGCATGGCCCGGACTCCTGCTCAGCATGGAGCCGGGCCACGAACTGCGGCGCATGGGCGCCCGCGTGCGCGCCCACCTGCCGGGCAGGGCCGACGCGCTGCACGTCGCGGACGTTTCCGACGCGCATTTCGTCGGGCGCGTGACGACCGGGCCGGGATTCGCGGAGCTGACCGGTGCGGATCGGGCTCCGTGATGCTGCTGACGTTGACCGGCACCCGGCGGCTCGTCTCCTTCTTTTCCCGGCACCGGGTCCTCATCGCCGGAGCCGGTGGCCTGGCCGGCATTCTCATAGGCATCTACAGCGACGAGGCCCGCAACGTGATCCAGTGGACGTGGGACCACATGAAGACGGGGGGCGCTCTGATCGTCCTTGCCTCCGTGGGCGCGTTCTCGGCGGCTTGGTGGGGGCGTGGAAAAATGGAGCGCCGCTGGGAATCCGAGCGGGAAACGGTGGCGAGGTCCTTCGACGTCCATGCGGATGACTTCGACGAAGGACTGCCGTCCGACCACGCGGTCATCGGCAGGGAATTGCGGTACATCGAACGCCGTACCCCGTCTTCGCACCTGGTCGTCCTGCTCCACGGTCTCGGGCTCGACTCGGGCGACTTCCGCCCTTTCATGAACGTCGCGTCCCAGCACACCGTGGGCATCACCGCGTTCGGGCACAACACCGACGAGGCCAGGGACAGCCGTTACCGTGCCATCGGGCTGGCCACCCATGCCGCTCTCATCAACGGTGCCATCAACAAGCTGTGCCGGGAGTACCCGCACAAGAAGCTCACGCTCGTGGGATTTTCTGTCGGTGCCGACATGCTGTTCCGGCTCGCCGAACTCTGGGCGGATCACCCCGGCCGGAAGCCGGATGTTTCCTCCGCTCTGCTCCTCGATCCCAACATCAATCACTCCACGATGATCATCACGGGCAGTGTGGCGCACCTCAATCCCGACGAACCGCTCGCCGAACTGAAACGCATCGCCGAAATACCCCGCTCCACCATCGAGTTCCAGAACGTCTGTGAATACCTGCACAAGATCACCGGTAAGGACCTCCGCCAGGTCCAGCGCTACGCACACGATCTGTGGAACTACTGGGAGCCTGCCGGACAGTACGACCTGTTCTTCCAGCGTTTCGAGCGGCTCCAGGCGGCATGCGGAACGGTGCAGGTACGCTTCTCCACCCATTTCGAGGAGCATTTCAACGAGGTCGTCGCGCTGGCCCGGCGGGCAGGTATCCGCGGCGTCTTCGACCTGCGGCGCGTGGACCACTTCGAACTGTGCCGGGACACGTTCCTCAAGGGCGAGGTCGACGCGCTCACCCCGCGGCGGTGAGGGCCCCCGGGCTCCCCGGCCCTGGAATCAGGCGGCGGCCGGGGCCGGTCCGGTGGATTCGCGGGGGACCAGGTGCGGGGGGTGGATCGTCGGCGGGTCCTGGGCGTGGGGGACGTTGAGCAGGGTGAACATGGCGGCTGCCGCGGCGCGGCCCAGCTGGACGAGGTCCTGGGCGATCGTCGTCAGGCGCGGGTAGACCAGCTCGCCGAGCGGCAGGTCGTCGTAGCCGATCACCGACAGGTCGCCCGGTACGTCGTAGCCGAGACGGCGGGCCGCGTTCATGCCGGCCACCGCCATCGTGTCGTTCGCGAACAGGACCGCCGTCGGGCGTTCCGCGGCGTCGGCCGCGAGCAGTTCGCGCATGGCGGCGACCGCGCCCTGGGCGGTGAAGTCCGAGGTCAGGGTGCGGCCGGGGCGCAGGCCGTGCTCGGCCAGTGCCGTTTCGAAGACCTGCCGCCTGAAGACGGTGTGCACCCGGTCCTGCGGGCCCGACACGTACGCGATGCGCCGGTGGCCGAGGCCGAGGAGGTGGTCCACCGCGGCGCGCACGCCCGCGTCCTGGCCGCTGGCCCGGACGGCGGGGACCGGGTCCTCCCGCCAGGGCGCGCCGACCAGCACCGCGGGCAGCCGCAGGTGGCGCAGCAGCTCGAACCGCGGGTCGCCGATGCGGCTCTCGGTGAGGATCACCCCGTCGACGCGCCGCTCCTCGGCCAGCCGCCGGTAGGCCCGTTCCTCCGCGCCCGGCTCCTCGCCGACGATGTGCAGCAGCAGGCCGTAGTCGGCGGGCGCCAGTTCGCGCTCTATGCCGGAGATCAGCAGCGTGAAGTGCGGGTCGGTGGCGAGCACGTCGGGGGAGCGCCCGGCGACCATGCCGACCGCCCGCGTGCGCGCCCCGCGCAGGGCGACGGCCGTGGCCGAGGGGGACCACCTGAGCTTGGCGGCGGCGTCGAGCACGCGCTGTCTGGTGGGCGCGGAAATGCCGTCACGGCCGTTCATGACCTTGGACACCGCCGACACCGAGACGCCCGCCAGCGCGGCCACGTCGGCGATGGTGGGCTTGGCGGAACGCCGCCGGTCCGTCCGTCCCGTCCGTCCCGTCACGTGAGCACTCCCTCAGACCTTGGTTTCTTCCCTGCGGAGCCGGAGGAACGCGTGCGCGACGCGGGCGGGAATGAGGGACACCACCGTACCAGCGGCGGCGAGCACGGGAGTTGGTCCGTGCCGTACATCGTCCGCGTCCGCGTCCGCGACCTTCGAGGTGAAACGTTGCACCGCACCGGACGAGGGGGGACGGTAGCGCACTAATTCCGTCGGATCAACGGGTCGACAGAGGATAGGTAAAACGATATACCTGTGCGGGGCGTCCCGTGGAACCGCGCGGACGGCGGCGGGACTCGGACATCGGCCGGAAAGGGAACGGACCCAATCGATGAGGCGCAACGCGGCGAAGCTCGGCGACGGCACGCTCTGGGTGGGGGTGAACTACTGGTCCCGCACCGGCGGCCCGCTGATGTGGCGCGACTACCGGACCGACGTCATCGACGAGGAACTGCGCACCATGCGTGACCACGGGATCACGCTCACCCGCTCGTTCTTCTACTGGCCGGACTTCATGCCGGCCGAGAACACCCTCGATCCCCAACTCGTCGCCCACTACGACGACTTCCTCGACCGCCACCAAGCGCTCGGCATGAACACCATCCCGACGTTCATCGTCGGCCACATGTCCGGGCAGAACTGGGACCCGGCCTGGCGCAACGGGCGCGACATCTTCGCCGACCCGTCGTTCGTCGCCCAGCAGGAGTGGTACGTCCGCACGCTCGGCGCCCGCTGGAAGGACCACCCGGCCATCGCCGGCTGGCTGCTCACCAACGAAATCCCGATCTACGGCCACTGGCAGTCCCGCGGCATCGGCACCATTGACGCCGACGCCGTCACCGCCTGGGCGAAGACGCTGATCGACGCCCTGCGCGCGGTGGGCGCCCACCAGCCCGTCTCGGTCGGCGACGGCGCCTGGGGCGTCGAGATCACCGGCGCGGACAACGGCTTCCGCATCCGCGACCTCGAACCGCTGATCGACTTCCACGGCCCGCACGTCTACCGGATGGAGACGGACGAGGTCCGCCAGCACCTCGGCGCCGCGTTCATCTGCGAGCTGCTCGGACCCATCGGCGGGAAGCCGGTGATCATGGAGGAGTTCGGCCTCACCTCGGACTACGTCTCCGAGGAGAACGCCGCCCACTACTACCGGCAGATCCTGCACAACACGCTGCTCGCCGGGGCCACCGGCTGGATTCCCTGGAACAACACCGACTACGACGAGCTGTGGGCGCAGGAGCCCTACAGCCATCACCCGTTCGAAATGCACTTCGGCCTCACCGACGACAAGGGCCGGCCGAAGGAGCAGCTGCGCGAGGTCAAGCGGTTCACCGAGGTGCTGCGCGCCGTCGACGCGCCGCGGCTGCGCCGCGCGGACACGGAGGTCGCCCTCGTGGTCTCCTCGTTCCTGGAGAAGCCCTACCCGTTCACCCAGCCCGAGGACCACACCAGCGTCTTCGCCCACACCCGGCAGGCGTACGTGGCGGCCCGCGAGGCCGACCTGCCGGTGGGCGTGGCCCGCGAGGCCGACGGGCTGCCCGACGACTGCGCGCTGTACCTGCTGCCCTCCGCCAAGCAGCTCACCGCGCCCGGCTGGCGCCACCTGCTCGGACGGGCCGAGGCCGGGGCGACCGTGTACGCGTCGTACTACGTCGGCGAGCACCACGTGCAGCGCGGCTCGTGGTGGCCGAAGCTGGACGAGACGTTCGGCGTGGTGAAGCAGCTGCGCTACGGGCTCACCGACCCGATCGAGGACGACGAGCTGCGCGTGACGTTCCGGCGCGACTTCGGTGACATCCGCGCGGGCGAGGAGCTGGTGTTCCCCGTCGCGGGCACCGAGCACTCCCGCACCTACCTGCCCGTCGAGCCGAACGGCGCCGAGGTGATCGCCACCGACGCGCACGGGCGGCCCGTTCTGCTGTCCCGTACGTACGGTGCGGGCCGGCTGGTGCTGTGCACCTACCCGGTCGAGCACATGGCCGCCGTCACCCCGCGCGTCAACCCCGAGCCGACCTGGCGGCTGTACGCGGCGCTCGCGGCGGAGGCCGGCGTCACCCCCGACGTCACCGTGGACGACCCGCGCGTGCTGGTGGGGCGCATGGAGCACGAGGACGGGCGCACGTTCGTCTGGTTCGTCAGCCAGCACCCGGAGCCGCTGACCGTCAAGCCGCGGGTCGCCGTCGGCACCCTCAGGGACCTGACCGGACAGCAGTTCCCCGCCGTCGAACTGTTCGCCTACGGTGTCGTCGTCACCGAACTCACCCGAGACTGAGGTAGCCAAGTTGAAGACCGATGCCATGAAGATCGCGTCAGCCGAGGTGATCGTCACCAGTCCCGGGCGCAATTTCGTGACCCTGCGGATCACCACCGCCGACGGCCTCACCGGCCTGGGCGACGCTACGCTGAACGGCCGCGAACTGGCCGTCGCCTCCTACCTGACCGAGCACGTGGCGCCGCTGCTCACCGGCCGCGACGCCGGGCGGATCGAGGACACCTGGCAGTACCTGTACCGCGGCGCGTACTGGCGGCGCGGCCCGGTGACGATGGCCGCGATAGCCGCCGTCGACGTGGCGCTGTGGGACATCAAGGCCAAGGCCGCGGGCATGCCGCTGTACGAGCTGCTCGGCGGCGCCTCGCGCACCGGCGCGCTCGCCTACGGCCACGCCTCGGGCCGGGACGTTCCCGAGCTGCTCGACTCCATCCGCGCGCACCTGGCCGACGGGTACCGCGCGATCCGGGTCCAGACCGGCATCCCCGGCCTCGACTCCGTCTACGGCGTGGCCGCCTCCTCCGCCGGGGGCGGGGAGCGCTACGACTACGAGCCGGCGCGGCGCACGGCCCTGCCGGTCGAGGAAACCTGGGACACCCGCGCCTACCTGCGGCATATCCCCGGCGTGTTCGAGGCGGTGCGCAACGAGTTCGGGCCCGAACTGCCGCTGCTGCACGACGGGCACCACCGGATGACGCCGATCCAGGCGGCGAAGCTGGGCAAGGCGCTCGAACCGTACGACCTGTTCTGGCTGGAGGACGCCACCCCGGGCGAGGACCAGGCGGCGCTGCGGCTGATACGGCAGCACACGACGACGCCGCTGGCGATCGGCGAGGTCTTCAACTCGGCGCACGACTACACGGTGCTGCTGCGGGAGCGTCTGATCGACTACGTGCGCTCGGCCGTCACCCACACCGGCGGCGTCACGGCGATGCGCAAGCTGCTGGACCTGGCCGGCCACTACGGCGCGAAGTCCGGCATGCACGGGCCGACCGACATCTCGCCGGTGGGCATGGCCGCCGCCCTGCACCTGGACCTGGCCATCCACAACTTCGGCATCCAGGAGTACATGCGCCACTCCCCGCGCACCCTGGAGGTCTTCCGCACCAGCTACACCTTCGAGAACGGTCTGCTGCACCCGTCCGACACCCCCGGCCTCGGCGTCCACCTCGACGACGAAGCGGCGGCGGCCCACCCGTACGAGCCCGCCTACCTCCCCGTGAACCGCCTGACCGACGGCACGGTCCACGACTGGTAGCGGGGGAGGGCACTGTCCCGACCAGCCGGGACGGTGATCTTGGTCATCGGCCCGGTTCACGTGTTCTCGAGATCGTCGGCCACGGTGGAGGTGGGGGTGTTGAGGACGGCGTCGAACGCCTCGGTGACGGGGGTGTGCAGGTAGGTGCTCTGAATCCGGATGCGGTCGGGGCCCGGGGCGAGGCCGGCGTCGCCCCTGGCCTCCGGGCGTGCTGCCCGGTGGAGACCGGCGATGCTGAGCCCGAGTTCGGCATCGGCGAAGGCCGCTTCGATGCTTCCCGGCTCGGGCGGTTCCAGCGCGGTGGCGTCGACGGTGAAACCGAAGCGCACGTTCTCGTCGCGGCGCATGTCCGCGGTGTGTCCGGTGGTGCTCGTCACGCAGAGCGCGAAGTACTCGTCGCCGAGCACGCTGTGCAGGTGCTGTCCCATCGGGAGCGTCGTGAGGTGGCCGTCGAAGGAGATCGGTGATTTCTGGATGTGGGCGTTGTGAGCCGCCAGCACGACGCGGGTGCCGGGCTCAAAGCGTTCCAGGTGCCACAGGACCGACCCGGCCATGTACGCGTCCCGGGCCGAAGTATCGGCGGGCAGCCCCTTTCCCGCGAAAAGGCCGGCCATGGCACGGAAGGTGTAGTCGGCGTGGCAGGCACCTTCGAGGCGTCTCAAGGCAATGTCGTAACTCTGCTGATCGCCGCGGGAGACGTACAGCGGCTCGACAGAGCGGAACCGGATGAGCAGGCGCATCAGGACCGCGCTGAGGGCGTCCTGTTCGGTGGCGGCCAGGCGTGCCCACGCCGGTGCGGCCACGGCCCCGGAGTCGCCGGCGAACGATTCGGCAATCCGCATCGCGGTCCGGGCCGCCGGCAGGATCTCGGGATCGACCTGGCGCAGGTAGTCGGCGACCGGGGTCAGTGCGGGGAGCAGGGACCCACCGGCCGCCGGGATATCGATGCCGGCGAAACGCACCGGTGGCGAGGCTGTGCGGTTGTGCCGACGCATCCAGCGCAGCGGCTCGTCGACTCCCACGGGGATCGCCGTGGCGAGGTGGGCCGACAGGTCGTCGTCCGTTCCCTCGCCCTGGGCCCACGCGTCAAGGGCGAAGCCCTCGCTGAAGCCGTACTCGAAAGCCAGGACGGTGAAACCGCAGCGTTCGACCAGGAACCGCAGTATGCGCTCACGCATGAGTGCGAACTCGTTGATGAAGTGGGAATTCTCCCCGAGCGCGACGACGCGGGCTCCGCCGATGATGGTGCGCAGCGGCTCCAGGTCATCGAGCGGCGCCTCACGGTCGAGGTGGGTGAGCGGGACGGCATGGGCGCGAAGCCAGTCGGCGAACGGGTTGTGGTGGGACGAAGCAGGCATGCTGACAGCTCGACTCTCGGTGCTGGAAGGCGGATCGATCGCCGGCACGGGAGCCCACGTGCGCGAAGATCTCCGCAGATCCGGTCGTGCCGGGCCGGGACCGTTCAACGGCCCGTCGCCCCGCGGGGTGGTGGGTCTTGACGTGCCGCGTTCTCCAAGTCGTCGACGCTGCCGGACATGAGCGTGCAAATGTGTTCGGTGATGTGCTGGAGCGGCCAGTCCCACCAGGCCAGGGCCAGGAGACGGTTGACGTCCGCATCGCTGTAGCGGCGGCGGATGAGACGGGCAGGGTTGCCGCCGACGATGCCGCGTTGCGAGTCTCGAAGGCGGTCGGATCATCGGGGTCGTCGTAGTAGGAGAACTCGCCGACCTCGATCAGCGGCGAGGTGACCAGGGGTTTCAGCAGTACCACCCGCGGCTGCTCGGGCATCGGATGGACCACGGTCGGGCGGCGCCGATGGGGACGCCCCGAGGCCTTCCGGAAAGGAAGCGATTCGCGATGCCACCTGTTCCGCCGGCGGGCGACGGCTGAGCGGGCTTCACCAGTTCCGTATCCGCCGCAGGGGAAAGATCGAGAGGTAACAGCGCCCCTCGCTCGCGACTGTGGTGCGCATGCCGCGCGAGTGCGACGAACGGACCGCTGTGGTGGGGGCCGGCGGGTCCTGGGCATGCCCCGGCGAGTGGTGCCGCGGCTGCGCGGTGCTCCGCCGGGGCCTCGCGAGGCGGTCGGCGGCGCGCGAGGCCGCGTGCCCCTCCCCCGCGGCCGGTCGGGTTGTGAGCACGACACGGGCGGCGGGGGAGGGGGGTCCTGATGCCGGGGTGTGATTCCCGGGGGATCAGCAGCCGTTGAGGATGCCGGTCAGTGCGCTCTTCTCGGCGGAGTCGACGGACAGGCCGTAGTGGTGCTTCACGTGGACCCAGGCGCGCGCGTAGACGCAGTGGTAGCTGCCCCGCGGGGGCAGCCATTCGGCCGGGTCCTGGTCGCCCTTGGACTGGTTGACGTTGTCGGTGACGGCGATCAGCTGCGGGCGGGAGAGGTCGTTGGCGAACGCCTCGCGCCGGGAGGTGGTCCACGCGTCGGCGCCGGAGTCCCACGCCTCGGCGAGGGGGACGAGGTGGTCGATGTCGACGTCCGAGGCGGCCGACCAGGTCGCGCCGTCGTACACGGAGTACCAACTGCCGCTGACGGCCGCGCAGCTCGAGTCGGTCTCGACGTTGCTGCCGTCGCGCTGGAGCACGACCTCGCGGGTGTTGCAGTTGCTGCCCTGGGAACTCCAGTGGGGGAAGAGGTCGCGGTCGTAGCCGGTGCGGTCCTCGGAGGTGACTGTGAGGGAGGCGAGGTAGGAGCGGGCGGTGGCCGCGCTGACGGGGGTGGGCAGTGCGGCCTGGGCCGCGGGGCCGGTGAACAGCGCGGCCAGGGATATGAGACCGGTGAGGGCGGCGAGCACACCAAGGCGTCGACGCGCGTAGATCCCGCGCGTTGCGCGGGTACGGCGGAGGCGGATCACGCGAACTCCCTTGAGGTGGGGGTGGGTTCGGCTCGGCAGAGCCGCGTGGTCGTGCGTTGGCCATCATCGTGGAAAAACGTTTCTGCGAGGCGTGCGTCAGGTAACGGATTGGCGGCATGCTCACGTCACCGCCGAATTTCCGGGCGGCGCCGGGCCGTTGCGGGCGGGAACGGCGGGTAGCGTGGGTCGGCCGACCCGAAGGAGGGGCATCATGCCGAGAAGCCGTGAGCACGCGTACGACGTCACCGTCACCTGGACGGGCAACACCGGTGAAGGGACGGTCGGTTACCGCGCATACACGCGCGACCACGACGTGACCGCGCCGGGCAAGGCGACCCGGTTGACCGGGAGCGCGGACCCGGCGTTCGTCGGCGATCCGGAGCGGTGGAACCCCGAGGAACTGCTGGTGGCCTCGCTCTCGCAGTGCCACATGCTGTCGTACCTCGCGGTGTGCTCGCTCAAGAAGGTCGTCGTCACGGCCTACGAGGACGTGGCCCGCGGCGCGATGTCGGAAACGGCGGGCGGCGGCGGCCGTTTCACCGAAGTCGTGCTCAACCCGGTGGTGACCGTCGCGGAGGAGTCGATGGTGGAGGCCGCGACGGCCCTCCACGAGGACGCCCACCGCATCTGCTTCATCGCCAACTCGGTCAACTTCCCGGTCCGCCACGCCCCGCGGATCGTCGTCGCCGGCGGCTGAGCCGGTCTGTCAGTGGCGGCTGGCAGGATCGCCGCCATGAGGGATCACTCCGCGGCGATCGCCGGCTACTGGGACGCTGCTGCCGCGTCGTTCGACGAAGAGCCTGATCACGGCCTGCGCGCCGATGCCACCCGGGCGGCGTGGGCGGCCCTGCTGCGTTCCTGGCTGCCCGCTCCGCCCGCCGAGGTGCTCGACGCGGGCTGTGGCACGGGTTCGCTGTCCTTGCTGCTCGCCGAGGACGGGCACCGCGTCGTCGGGGTCGATCTGTCGCAGAAGATGATCCAGCGGGCCCGTGCCAAGTTCGCCGCCGCGCAGGTCGAGGGCCGCTTCCTGGTGGGCGACGCTGCCGTGCCGCCGGCGGACGGCACGTCGTTCGACGCGGTGCTGTGCCGTCATCTGATATGGACCTTGCCCGATCCCGTGGCCGCGTTGCGGGAGTGGGTCGCACGGCTGCGGCCGGGCGGCCGCCTGGTGCTCGTCGAGGGCCGCTGGGGCCGGAGCGGGGAGGGCTCGGCGCCGTATGCGGACGGTGCCGGCGGGCTGCCCTGGCAGGCCGGGGTCGGTGCGGCGGATCTCGCGGCCTGCGTCCGCCCCTTGGTGGCCGGGCTGCGGATCGAGCCACTGAGCGATGTCCAGGACCTGTGGGGTGGTGCGGCGGTGAGCGATGAGCGTTACGCCCTCATCGGCGAGGCGGGCGAGATCCGCGGTTGAGTCGTCCGGCCCGCGGGGCGGGGTGTTCGCCGCACCGCGTGTGAACGTGTGAAGGCGCCTCGCCCTGGTACTCGGCGGACTCGGACCGATGCCGGGTGAGATGCCGGGCGAGGCGGGCGGCCACCCGGGGTGACGGCCCGGCTGCGGGGCGCGGGCGCGTACCCTTGAAACCCCCGGCCCGCGGCGCGTGCCGGGTGTTTCGGGTTGCCCGGCGGCCCTCCGCGGCCCGCCCATCCCGCCTCCGCCGTTGCCCGTTACCCGTTGCCGAGAATCCGCAAGCCACCGGATGGAATGACCTCATGAGCCTGTACGGCCTGCTCGACGCCGTATCCGAAGAGTCCGCACTCGCCGAGGCGGTCGGCGCCGCCGCCGAGGGCGTCCGGCGCCATGTCGATCTCGTCGGGCCGCCCGCGGCCCGCCCCTTCGCGGTGGCCGCGCTGGCGCGCTCGGCCGGGCGGCCGGTCCTCGCCGTCACCGCGACCGGGCGGGAGGCCGAGGATCTGGCGGCGGCGCTGCGTTCGCTGCTGCCGCCGGACGGCGTCGCGGAGTACCCGGCGTGGGAGACGCTGCCCCACGAACGGCTCTCGCCGCGCGCCGACACCGTCGGCCGGCGGCTGGCCGTGCTGCGGCGGCTGGCGCACCCGAGCGCCGACGATCCGGGTGCGGGGCCCGTTTCGGTCGTGGTCGCGCCGGTCAGGTCCGTGCTCCAGCCGCAGGTGGCGGGGCTCGGCGATCTGGAGCCCGTCAGTCTGCGCGGCGGCGGGAGCGCCGACCTGGCCGACGTGACGGAACGGCTGGCGGCCGCCGCGTACACGCGCGTCGAACTGGTGGAGAAGCGCGGCGAGTTCGCCGTCCGCGGCGGCATCCTCGACGTCTTCCCGCCGACCGAGGAGCATCCGCTGCGCGTGGAGTTCTGGGGCGACGACGTCGAGGAGATCCGTTACTTCAAGGTCGCCGACCAGCGTTCCCTGGAGGTCGCGGAGCACGGTCTGTGGGCGCCGCCCTGCCGCGAGCTGCTGCTGACGCAGGAGGTCAGGGCGCGCGCCGCGGAGCTGGCCAGGAGCCACCCGGAGCTGGACGAGCTGCTCGGCAAGATCGCCGAGGGCATCGCGGTGGACGGCATGGAGTCGCTGGCGCCCGCGCTCGTCGACGATATGGAGCTGCTGCTCGACGTGCTCCCGGCGGGCAGCATGGCGGTCGTCTGCGATCCGGAGCGGGTCCGCGGCCGGGCCGCGGACCTGGTGGCCACCAGCCAGGAGTTCCTCCGGGCCTCGTGGGCCGCCGCCGCCATGTCCGACACCGGCGAGGCGCCGATCGACGTCGGCGCGGCCTCGCTGCGCGGCCTGGCCGAGGTGCGGGAGCGGGCCGCCGCGCTCGGGATGCCGTGGTGGTCGGTGTCGCCGTTCTCGCCCGATCTGGCGGAGGAGTCGGAGGAGGACAGCCTGCGGCTCGGCATGCGGGCGCCGGAGACCTACCGCGGCGATACGGCGCGGGCCCTGGCCGACACGAAGGGCTGGCTGGCCGAGGGCTGGCGCGTGGTGTACCTCACGGAGGGGCAGGGACCGGCCGCCCGCACCGCCGAGGTGCTGGGCGGGGAGGGCATCGCGGCCCGGCTCACCACGCCGCTGAACGGGGAGATCGCGCCGTCGGTCGTGCACGTGGCGTGCGGCGCGGTCGAGCACGGCTTCGTCGCGCAGGGCCTGAAGCTCGCGGTGCTCACCGAGACCGACCTGACCGGCCAGAAGGCGGCGGGCCGCGAGGGCGCGCGGATGCCGGCGCGGCGCCGCAAGACGCTCGACCCGCTCACGCTGGAGCCGGGCGACTACATCGTGCACGAGCAGCACGGGGTGGGCCGCTACGTCGAGATGGTGCAGCGCACGGTGCAGGGCGCCACCCGCGAGTACCTGCTGGTCGAGTACGCGCCGGCCAAGCGCGGGCAGCCGGGGGACCGGCTGTTCGTGCCGACCGACCAGCTCGACCTGGTCACCAAGTACGTCGGCGGCGAGGCGCCCTCGCTGCACCGGCTCGGCGGGGCGGACTGGACGAAGACGAAGGCCCGCGCCAAGAAGGCGGTCAAGGAGATCGCCGCTGACCTGATCAAGCTGTACTCGGCGCGGATGGCGGCCCCCGGCCACGCGTTCGGGTCGGACACGCCGTGGCAGCGGGAGCTGGAGGACGCGTTCCCCTATGTGGAGACGCCGGACCAGCTGACGACCATCGGCGAGGTCAAGGAGGACATGGAGAAGTCCGTGCCGATGGACCGGCTGGTCTGCGGTGACGTCGGCTACGGCAAGACGGAGATCGCGGTGCGCGCCGCGTTCAAGGCGGTGCAGGACGGCAAGCAGGTCGCGGTGCTCGTACCGACGACGCTGCTGGTGCAGCAGCACTACGGCACCTTCTCCGAGCGGTACGCGCAGTTCCCCGTGAACGTGCGGCCGCTGTCGCGCTTCCAGTCGGAGGCCGACGCGCGGGCGGTGACCGAGGGGCTGCGGGACGGTGCGGTGGACATCGTGATCGGCACCCACCGGCTGTTCTCCTCGGAGGTGAAGTTCAAGGACCTCGGCCTGGTCATCGTCGACGAGGAGCAGCGGTTCGGCGTCGAGCACAAGGAGCAGCTGAAGAAGCTGCGGGCCAATGTCGACGTGCTGACGATGTCGGCCACGCCGATCCCGCGCACGCTGGAGATGGCCGTGACCGGCATCAGGGAGATGTCGACGATCACCACCCCGCCGGAGGAGCGGCACCCGGTGCTGACGTTCGTCGGCCCGTACGAGGAGCGGCAGATCGGCGCGGCGATCCGGCGGGAGCTGCTGCGCGAGGGGCAGGTCTTCTACATCCACAACCGGGTCGAGTCGATCGACCGTGTCGCCGCGCGGCTGCGGCAGATCGTGCCCGAGGCGCGGATCGCGACGGCGCACGGGCAGATGGGCGAGTCGGCGCTCGAACGGGTCGTGGTCGACTTCTGGGAGAAGCGTTTCGACGTGCTGGTCTCCACCACGATCGTGGAGTCCGGCATCGACATCTCGAACGCCAACACCCTCATCGTGGAGCGCGGCGACACGTTCGGCCTCTCCCAGCTGCACCAGCTGCGGGGGCGGGTCGGGCGCGGCCGGGAGCGCGGGTACGCGTACTTCCTGTACCCGCCGGAGAAGCCGCTGACGGAGACCGCGCACGAGCGGCTCGCCACGATCGCGCAGCACACCGAGATGGGCGCGGGCATGTACGTGGCGATGAAGGACCTGGAGATCCGCGGCGCGGGGAACCTGCTGGGCGGGGAGCAGTCGGGGCACATCGCGGGCGTCGGGTTCGACCTGTACGTGCGGATGGTCGGCGAGGCGGTCGCGGACTACCGGTCCACGCTGGAGGCGGGCGGCGGCGAGCCGGAGGAGTCGCTGCTCGAGGTGAAGATCGAGCTGCCGGTCGATGCCCACGTGCCGCACGACTACGCGCCGGGGGAGCGGCTGCGGCTCCAGGCGTACCGGTCGATCGCGGCGGCGAACACGGAGGACGACATCCGCGCGGTCCGCGAGGAGCTGGCCGACCGTTACGGCCCGCTGCCGGAGCCGGTGGAAAACCTGCTGCTCGTCGCGGGCCTGCGGATGCTGGCCCGGTCCTGCGGCGTCACGGACGTCACGCTCCAGGGCAGCCGGATCAGATTTTCGCCGGTGGAGCTGCGGGAGTCGCAGGAGCTGCGGCTGAACCGGGTGTACCCGGGCTCGGTGATCAAACGTGCCACCAAGCAGGTTCTGGTGCCGCGCCCGGCCACGGCCAGGATCGGCGGCAAGCCGGTGGCCGGCCGCGACCTGCTCGCCTGGACCGGCGAGTTCCTGACCACGATCCCGGGCTCGTAGGGGCGTCCCGTCCCGGCGGGGGCGCGGGCCGCCGGGACGAAGCCGAGGGGTGCCCGGGGCTCAGAGCGGGATCTCCCAGATGGCCGGGGTGGAGTCGAACTCCAGTGCCTGCTCGATCTGGACTTCGAGCGCGGCGGCGTCCGGCGGGGCGTCGAAGGCGTAGTCGGCGCTCGCCGTCCTGCCGGGCAGCAGCTCGCCGTTGAAGCCGTTGCCGACGGTGTCGTCGTAGATCTCCTCCGCCGTCACGCCCTCCGCCCCGGCCCGCGCGGTGGCCAGGATGAACGTGGTGTCCACGGCCTCGGAGCCGTTGTTCGCCAGTGACACGGTGACCGAGTACGCCGCGTTGCCCTCGGTGTGGCCGACGGCCCAGTCGGTGGGCGTGTAGGGCTCGGCCGCCGAGACGGTGATCTCGAAGCCGCTGTCGTAGACGGCGGTCTCCTCGGCCGCGAACAGGCCGTCGTCCGTCTCCTCCGACGTTTCCTCCGTCGTCTCCTCCGCCGACTGCCCTTCGCCGTCATCGTCGGTGCCGCCGTCCTCCTCGGCCTGTTCGCCCTCCGCGCCGCCCGAGCCCGTGGCGCTCTCCGGGTCGTCCTCGCTCGAACAGGCGGTGAGCCCGCCCAGGGCGAGTGTCGCGGCGGCGGCGCCGGCGAGGGCGAGCATGCGCTGCCTGGCGAAACGGGGTGCGGCGGTCTTGGACACGAGGATTCCCTCTCCTGAAAGCAACTCTGAATCAACCGGCCCTCCTTGGGCTGGCGCGGTCAATCAGAGCATAGGCTGTGAATCGAGTCAACGCGCATTTCGGTGGGCACGGTGGTGCTTCCCGTGTATCGGTGTGGACACCGGCACGGGTAGGGTCGGAAGACCGCCACAGCTTGAGGACACCCCGACGAACGGAGGCCGCCACGTGCCCGGGCAGCACAGCGAGGTCACCGCCGCCGGAATCGCCCGTCTCGCCGGGGTCGGCCGCGCCGCCGTCAGCAACTGGCGCAGGCGCTACGACCACTTCCCCCGCCCCGTCGGCGGCACCACGACCAGCCCCACCTTCTCGCTCCCCGAGGTCGAGCAGTGGCTGCGCGAGCAGGGCAAACTCGCCGAAGTGCCGCTGCGGGAGCGGCTCTGGCAGCTGGTCGGCGACGACCCGGCCGGAGCCGCCGCCGCGCTGGCGCGCACCGGCGAGCAGTACCTGGCCCAGAGCGCCGCGACCGAGGGACCCGCGCTCGCCCGCGCCGCGGCGGCCCTCGCGGTCGAGGAGGGCCCCGCCCCCGCGTACGAGTTCCTCCTCGCCCGCCACCTCGACGCCGGCGCCCGCCAGCTCACCCTGACCCCGCCGGAGACCGCCGCCCTGATGGCCGCGCTCGCCGGCCCCGCCGACTCGGTGCTCGACCCGGCCTGCGGCCCCTGCACCCTGCTGGCCGCCGCGCGGACCGCCGCGGGCGCGCCGCCCGGCGAGCTGTACGGCCAGGAGACCGATCCCGTCCTCGCCCGCCTCGGCAGCCTGCGGCTCGCCCTGCGCGGCACGACCACCGTCCAGGTCCGCGGCGGCGACACCCTGCTCGCGGACGCCTTTCCCGGCCTGGCCGTCGACGCCGTGCTCTGCCACCCCCCGTTCAACGAACGCAACTGGGGCCACGACCAGCTCATCTACGACCCGCGCTGGGAGTACGGCCTGCCCGCCCGCACCGAGTCGGAGCTGGCCTGGGTCCAGCACGCCCTGGCGCGGCTGCGCCCCGGCGGCACCGCCGTCGTACTCATGCCCCCGGCCGCCGCGTCCCGGCGCACCGGGCGGCGCGTCCGCGCCGCCCTGCTGCGCCGCGGCGCGCTGCGCGCCGTCGTCGCGCTGCCCGCGGGGGCCGCGCCCCCGCACAGCCTCGCGCTCCACCTCTGGGTGCTGCGCAGGCCGGGCGCCGAGCCGGCCGCCGATCCGCGGCTGCTCGTGGTCGACACGGCGACGGCCCACCGCGCGGCGGGCCGCGCCCCGCTCGACTGGCCGGCGCTGCACCGCACCGTGCTCGACGCCTGGCTCGCGTTCGACCGGGACGGCGACGTCGCGGAACGTCCCGGCATCCACCGCGCCCTGCCCGTGATCGACCTGCTCGACGACGAGGTCGACCTCGCTCCTGGCCGGCACCTGCCGCCGCCCGCGTCCGCCACCGGCGCCGCCGGGCTCGCCGCCGTGCGCGAGGACCTGCGGGACACGCTGCGCCGCACCCACGACCTGGCCCCCGGGCCAGGCCGCGCCGACCCGGCCGAGGGGGCCCACTGGTCCACCGTCACCATCGGCGAACTCGCCCGCACCGGCGCCCTGGAGATCCACCCCCCGCCCGCCGCGCCCGCGCCCGCGGCGGGGGACGTGCTCGTTCCGCTGCTGCTCCAGGGCGCCACGACCCGCGTCATCGGCGCGGAAGAGCCGGCGCCCGCGGCGCCCGACCGGCACACCTGCCTGCTGCGGCCCGACCCGGGGGCGCTGGACCCGTGGTTCCTCGCCGGCTTCCTGCGCGCCACCGCCAACACCCGGCAGGCCGGCAGCTACGCCTCCAGCTCAACCCGCGTCGACGTGCGCCGCCTCAAGGTGCCGCGGCTGCCGCTGGCCGCCCAGCGCCGCTACGGCCGCAGGTTCCGCGAGCTCGCCGCGTTCGAGGCGGCCCTCGACCACGCGGCGGACCTCGGCCGCCGGCTGATCCAGGGCACCGTGGACGGCCTGACCGGGGGGACGCTGCCGCCCGGGGACTGAACTGCCGCCGCGCGGCGGGGATATCATCTGCACCCCGACCCGAGGATCGAACGGGCACCCGAACGGGCCCGAGGGGGAGTCTGCTGATGTACGGCCCGCCGCCCCTGCGGCCCAGGACCGGCGCCAGGGCCCTCGTCGTGCGCTGGCTTTTCGCCCTCTTCCCCATCGGCTCGCTCGGGCTGCTCGCCTGGGTGCCCTCGCTCCGGTTCGCCGTGCTCCGCGGGCGCGGCACCGACTGGGCGGTCTTCTGCCTCTTCTGCTCGCTCACCGTCGCCGAGGTGGTGCTGATCAGCGCCGTTCCCGACGACGAGAGCAACCTCAGCGCGTTCGCCGGTTTCTACGCGCTCGCCTACCTCGTCGGGGCCACCGTCCACGCCGTGCGCGCCGACCGCTTCCCGCGGCGGGCCGCCGTGCCGCCCGGCCACGTTCCGCCGCCGCCCGCGCACCGGCCGGTCGCGCCGCGGCCGCACCCGGGGGCCGCCGCCGCGCCGCGGGCGGCGTCCCCGCGCATGCGCCAGGTCGCCTCGGAGCTGGACGAACTGGGCGCGCTGCTGCGCCGGCAGGAGGGCAGGTGACCGGCCGGCTGCTGGCCGGGCGCTACGAGCTGGCCGAGCCGCTGGGCAAGGGCGGCATGGGGGAGGTGTGGTCCGGGCACGACCGTTCCCTCGGCGGGCGCCGCGTCGCGGTGAAGCTCCTGAACGCCGGCCGGCTCGCCTCCCTGTCCGGCACCAGCGACCCCGAGGAGCTGCGCCGCCGCTTCCTGCGCGAGGCCCGCGTCACCGCCCGCATCGACCACCCGGGCCTGGTGGCGGTGCACGACGCGGGGCAGGAGGGCGAGGAGCTGTTCCTCGTCATGCAGCTCGTCGACGGCTGCGGACTCGGCGACCACCTGGCCGAGCACGACCCCTACCCGTGGCCGTGGGCCGCGGCCGTGCTGGCCCAGCTCTGCTCGGCGCTCGCCGCCGTGCACGCGGTGCGGATCGTCCACCGCGACCTCAAGCCGGGGAACGTCATGATCCGCCCGGACGGCCGGGCCACCGTGCTCGACCTCGGCATCGCCGCCGTGCGCGGCGACGGTGAGGACACCCGCCTGACCCGCACCGGAACGCTGCTCGGCACGCCCGTCTACATGGCGCCCGAGCAGGCCGTGGGGGACGTTCCGGTCGGCCCAGGCGCCGACCTGTACGCGCTGGGCGTCATCGGCTACGAGCTGCTGACCGGCCGGGTGCCGTTCACCGCCCCGAACGCGGCCGGGCTGCTGTACAAGAAGCTGCACGAGGAGCCGGTGCCCGTGGCCCGCCTGCGGCCGGACGCTCCGCCGCAGCTCGCGGCGCTGATCCACCACCTGCTGGCCAGGTCCCCGCAGGACCGCCCCGCCGACGCGCACCAGGTGTTCGCCGTCCTCGCCCCGCTGCTGCCCCCGCCCGCGGGGCACGCGCCGGGCGCGGACGGTGGTGCGGGGGGTGGTGCGGGGGGTGTGCCGCTCGATCCGACCCGCCCGTTCCGCTACCCGATGGCGCCCTGGCCCGCGCCGCGGCCGCGCGAACCGGACATGTCCACCGCGCTGGAGGAGATCAAGCACCTGCTGGCCCTCGGCCAGTACCCGCAGGTCGCCGGTCTGCTCAGCCGCACGCTGCCGATCGCGGTGGGCCGGTACGGGGAGGGGTCCGCGGTGGTGCGCAGCCTGCGCAAGCAGTACGCCGCGACGCTGCTCGACATCGGGCGCTACGCGGAGGCGCTGCCCGAGATCCAGCGGCTCGCCCACGAGTTCACGCTGGAGAACGGGCCCTACGACGCGGTGGTGCGGCAACTGCGGGCCGACGAACAGCTCTGCCTGCAACAGCTCGGCCACGCGCCGTGATTCAGGCTCCCCCGCCAGGACTCGAACCTGGACATACGGTACCAAAAACCGCAGTGCTGCCGATTACACCACAGGGGATGGTGAATTGGGCCGGTTGTTCCCATTGATCGGACTGCCCGCCCGACAGGACACACTATGCCAGCACGCCGGGGCCCGGTGCGACGGCATCACCCTGGGCGTCATGGGCACGGCAACGTCCTGAGCGCTGCCGCCGCGGTGGCGGCCCGTGCCCGCCGGAGCCACGGTGAGTGGCCGCTTCCCCGACCGGAAAAGCGGTGGCCTCCGCCCGTAGTCTGGTCGTCATGACAGCGACGGGGGCGGCCACGGCGGAGGGGAGCTTCGAGCTGGGATGGTGGACGCGCCGGCGCAGCGTCGCGCTCGACGGCGCGCTCGCCCTGGCGTCCGCGGCCGAGTGCGCGGTCCAGGGAATCGGCTTCGCCGAGCGCACCGGACTGCCCGTCTGGCTCGTGGTGATCTCCGGAGCCATGGCCGGTCTGGTGCTGATCGTCCGGCGCCGCTGGCCGCTGGCCGTGATCCTCGTCTCGGTCGCCGTACTGCCCGCGAACATGGGCGGCATGCTGGCCCTCGTCGGCCTCTACACACTTGCCACCACCGAGGCGCCGCGGCGGATCATCGCCGCGCTCGCCTGCATGGAGGGCGGTGGCGTGGTCATCGTGAGCTACCTGCTGCTCGACCAGGACCCCGCCCTGCGGGAACAGGCGCTGCCCGCGTGGTTCCAGCCGCTCGTCTCCGTTCTCTTCGGGGTGGCCGCCGTGCTGCCCCCGGTGCTGCTCGGCATGTACGTGCGGGCCAGGCGGCGCCTCGTCGAGACGCTGCGGGACCGCGCCCACGGGCTGGAACGCGAACTGTCGCTCCTCGCCGACCGCGCCGAGGAGCGCGCGGAGTGGGCGCGCGAGGAGGAACGGCGGCGCATCGCACGCGAGATGCACGACGTCGTCGCACACCGGGTCAGCCTGATGGTGGTGCACGCGGCGGCGCTCCAGGCGGTGGCCGCCAAGGACCCGGACAAGGCCGCGCGCAACGCCACCCTCATCGGTGACATGGGACGGCAGGCGCTGACCGAGCTGCGCACGATGCTGGGCGTGCTGCGCGCCGGGGAGCCGGCGGTGCGGCCGGACGCCTCCGCCCGCCTGGCCGAGATCGCGGGCTCGGCGAAGGCGCGGCAGCAGGAGGCGGAGGAGCAGGGCCCGTCGCTGACGGAGCTGGCCGTCCTGGTCGACCAGTCGCGCGCCGCGGGCATGACGGTGGACCTCGCGGTGGAGGGCGAGCCGCGGGGCTACGCGGAGCAGGTGGAGTCGACGGCGTACCGGGTGGTGCAGGAGGCGCTGACCAACGTGCACAAGCATGCGGCCGGTGCGGCGGCGCAGGTGCGGCTCGCGCACCGGGAGGGGGAGGTCGCGGTGCTGGTGCAGAACGAGGCGCCGCGGGGCGGTGGCGGGGCGAGCCTGCCGAGCGGGGGCAACGGCCTGGTCGGGATGCGGGAGCGGGTGGCGGCGCTCGGCGGCGGCTTCGTGTCGGGCCCGACGGACGCCGGCGGCTTCCGGGTCTCGGCGGTGATCCCGGACCGGGCGGTGGCGGACGGGGCGGCGGCGGAGGGAGCGGTGCCGGACAAGGCGGTACCGGAGCAGCGGTCCGCCCATGGGTGAGACCGCCCCCGGGCTGTTCGGCACCGCGTTCACGGCCGATCCGTACCCGGCGTACGCGTGGCTGCGCACCAACGCGCCGGTGCACAAGACGGTGCTGCCCAGCGGCGTGTCCGCCTGGCTCGTGACCCGGTACGCCGACGCGCGGCGGGCGCTGGCCGATCCGCGGCTGAGCAAGGACCCGCGGCGGCACCGGGCGGCGGAGCACGCCTCGGGCCGGGTGGGCATCCCGGGTGAGCGCCGCGCCAATGTGATGACGCACCTGCTGAACATCGACCCGCCCGACCACACGCGGCTGCGGCGGCTGGTGTCCCAGGCGTTCACCCCGCGGCGGGTCGCCGCGTTCGAGCCGCGGGTGCGGGAGCTGGCGGACCGGCTGGTGGACGGCTTCGCGGAACGGGGCAGCGCCGACCTGATCGACGAGTTCGCGTTCCCGCTGCCGATCTACGCGATCTGCGACATGCTCGGCGTTCCCGCGGAGGACCAGGACGACTTCCGGCGCTGGGCCGGGATGATGCTGCACACCGCGGGGAAGCGCGGCGGGGTGGGGCGCGCGGTGAAGCGGATGCGCGCTTATCTGGGGGAGTTGATCCACCGCAAGCGTGAGGATCTGGGCGACGACCTGATCTCGGGCCTGATCCGGGCCTCCGACCACGGCGAGCAGCTGTCGGAGGAGGAGGCCGCGGCGATGGCGTTCATCCTGCTGTTCGCGGGCTTCGAGACGACGGTCAACCTCATCGGCAACGGCATGCTGTCCCTGCTGCGCAACCCGGCGGAGCTGGCGCGGCTGCGCGGGGCGGTCGCGGCGGGCGACGAGGCGCTGCTCGCGTCCGCGGCCGAGGAACTGCTGCGGTTCGACGGGCCGGTGGAGCTGGCGACGTGGCGTTTCGCGACCGAGCCGCTGACGCTCGGCGGGGAGCGGGTGGCCGCGGGCGATCCGGTGCTCGTGGTGCTGGCGGCGGCGGACCGGGACCCGGAGCGGTTCGCGGCGCCGGACACGCTGGACCTCGGGCGGGCGGACAACCCGCATCTGGGATACGGGCACGGCATTCACTACTGTCTGGGCGCGCCGCTGGCGCGGGTCGAGGCGCGGACGGCGCTCGCCACGCTGCTCGGCCGCCTGCCCGACATCCGACTGGCCGCGGACCCGGGGGAGTTGCGGTGGCGCGGTGGCCTCATCATGCGCGGCCTGCGTGCACTGCCGGTGGAGTTCAGTCCTCGGTGATGACGCGGAGTCAGCGGTGTGATCTGCGTGTGATCTGCATGGGATCGGCTTGTGATCGTGTGGAGGGAGGGCTAGGTTCCCCTCAACCGCATCACTGTTCGCATGGGAGGCCCATCAGATGCGCTCCGGGACTGGTCGTCATCGTCGTCCGCGACAGGCTCCGGCCTTCATCGTCGCCGCGGGCGTTACGGGCGCGGGAATAGCCCTGCCGCTGCTGAGCGCGGGGTCGGCGCAGGCCGTGGGGGACGAGACGTGGGACAGGGCGGCCGAGTGCGAGAGCGGCGGGCTGTGGAGTGCCAACACGGGTAACGGGTACTTCGGCGGGCTCCAGCTGACCCTCGGCATGTGGGAGCAGTACGGCGGACTCGAGCTCGCGCCGCGGCCCGATCTGGCCAGCCGCGCCCAGCAGATCAACGTGGCCGAACGGATACTCGCGGACCAGGGCAAGGACGCCTTCCCGGCCTGCGGCGTGCTCTCCGGCCTGTGGCAGGAGTACCGCGAGGAGGCCGACGAGGTGGACCGCGCCGAGGAGGCCGAGGAGGCGCAGGCCGAGGAGGAGATCGGCGGGCCCGAGGAGTCGGCGGCGCGCGAGGGGACGCCGGAGGAGGACGGGGCCGGTCCGGAGGAGCCCGAGGCGCCCGAGGAGCCGTCGGCCGGTACGGGGGAGGAGAGACCGGGGGACGCGCCCTCCGGGGACGCGGACGCGGGGGCCGAGGACGTTCCCGAACGGACCGAGGAAGAACTGCCCGCGCAGACGCCCGAGGAGGTGCCGGACGAGCGGTCGGCCGAGGAGCGCGCCGGCGGGGACATCGCCGACGAGGACCGTTCGGCCGAGGGCGGCGCGGAGGACGCGCGCGGCGGCCGGCACCGCGGCGATCCGGACCCCGAGGAGGCGGGGCGCCTGGGGGAGTCGGGGGGCGGCCGGCATGCGGAACGCCACGAGGTCCGGCGGGGGGACACGCTGTCCGCCATCGCGGTGGAGTACGGGGTGCGCGGCGGCTGGCCGGTCCTTTACGCCGCGAACGAAACGGTCATTGGTGATGATCCGGACTACATACTCCCTGGTCAGGAGCTGGACTTGACCATTACGGGCCGTTAGCGCCCGGTTCGCGCGTGCTATTTCACGGATGGTCAAATGTGACCATCATCTCCCCGTTCAGTCGGAGTGTCCGACTCGCCCGTCCTGTCCGGGCCGTCGTTGACCTGCGCAGATGTGGCCCCCCGCGCGTCAAGCCCCGCCACGCCGACGATCTTCTTCGTTCTTGAATCGTTAGCTGGCGTGTGTTTAGTGTCCCTCCGCCTGGCTCCGAGCCGGGCACCCGGGCCGCAACGCCGAATCCTGCCGCCGGCCGGGGGACCACCATCGCGCACCACCGCAGGCAGGAGCGGGGGACCCAGGCCACGGCCCGGCCCTCACGACGAGGACCGGACCGCGGATGCCGCGAAGGACCCATGCGGGCCCGAGCGGCTTGGGGTGAAGCCCCGAGTACCGCAAGGCACTCGGGGCCGGGCAACTCACCTGACCCGAACCCGACAGCTCACCTCGCAGGCGTCGGTGAGAAGGAACGACATGCTGTTCACGGGCAAGGGCCGTCACCGCCGTCCGTCCAAATCGACCCGGATCGCCACCGCCGCCACCGTCACCGGCGCCGCGGTCGCCATCCCGCTTCTCAGCGCCACCGGCGCCAACGCCGCCTCGGTCGACACCTGGGACGCCGTCGCCCAGTGCGAGTCCGGCGGGGACTGGGCCATCAACACCGGCAACGGCTTCTACGGCGGCCTCCAGTTCACCCAGTCCAGCTGGGAGGCGGCCGGCGGCACGCAGTACGCCCCGCGCGCCGACCAGGCCACCAAGGACCAGCAGATCGCCGCCGCCGAGGAGTTGCTGAGCATCCAGGGCCCGGGTGCCTGGCCCGTCTGCGGCGCGCAGGCCGGCCTGTCCGGCGGCGGCCCGGCTGCCGACGTGGACACCGGTGGCGAAGCGGCCCCGGCACCCGAGCAGGAGCAGGAGCAGCCGCAGGCCGTTCCGCAGTCCGCCCCCGACGAGGCCCGCGAGGAGGAGGCGCCCGCCCCCGCCACGGGCGAGCAGTACACCGTGGAGTCCGGCGACACGCTCTCCCGCATCGCCGACGACCACGGCCGCGGCTGGCAGGAGCTGTACGCCGACAACGAGGCCGTCATCGGCGACGACCCCGATCTGATCATCCCCGGCCAGCAGCTCACCGTCTGACCCGGCCTCATCCCGGTGCGGCCGGGGCCACCTGGCCGCACCGGGTTTTCTTCACCTTGTAAACAAAAAGATGAGACGCCCCCCGGCCCGCTCTGAACTGCGCCTTTGACGTGGCCGGAGCGGCCGGCGGCGGGCGGGAGGACGGTGCGGCTCCCGAAGGCGGTTAGGCTCAGAGGGCTGAAGACGCCTACGGAAGAACCACTCGGACCAAAGGAGAACCTCGTGCCGTCCATCGACGTCGTCGTAGCCCGCGAGATCCTCGACTCGCGAGGCAATCCCACGGTCGAGGTCGAGGTCGGCCTCGACGACGGCAGCACCGGCCGCGCCGCGGTCCCCTCCGGCGCCTCCACCGGTGCCTTCGAGGCCCTGGAGCTGCGCGACGGGAACCAGAGCCGCTACCTCGGCAAGGGTGTGGAGAAGGCCGTGCTCGCGGTCATCGAGCAGATCGGCCCCGAGCTGGTCGGCTACGACGCCACCGAGCAGCGCCTGATCGACCAGGCCATGTTCGACCTGGACGCCACCGCCGACAAGTCCTCGCTGGGCGCCAACGCGATCCTGGGCGTCTCCCTCGCCGTCGCGCACGCCGCCTCCGAGTCCCGCGACCTGCCGCTGTTCCGTTACCTCGGCGGGCCCAACGCGCACCTGCTGCCGGTGCCCATGATGAACATTCTGAACGGCGGCGCCCACGCGGACTCCAACGTCGACATCCAGGAGTTCATGATCGCGCCCATCGGCGCCGAGTCGTTCTCCGAGGCCGTCCGCTGGGGCGCCGAGACGTACCACACCTTGAAGAAGGTGCTGAAGGAGCGCGGCCTGGGCACCGGCCTCGGCGACGAGGGCGGCTTCGCGCCCAACCTGTCGTCCAACCGCGAGGCGCTCGACCTGATCGTCGAGGCCATCCAGAAGGCCGGCTACACCCCGGGCCAGGACATCGCGCTCGCCCTCGACGTGGCGGCCACCGAGTTCCACAGCGAGGGCGTCTACACCTTCGAGGGCAAGGGCCTCACCGCCCAGGAGCTGACCGCCTACTACGCCGAGCTGGTCGAGTCCTACCCGCTGGTCTCCATCGAGGACCCGCTGAGCGAGGACGACTGGGAGGGCTGGAAGGCCCTGACCGACGAGCTGGGCGGCAAGGTGCAGATCGTCGGCGACGACCTGTTCGTCACCAACCCCGACCGCCTCCAGCGCGGCATCGAGTCCGGCACCGCCAACGCGCTGCTGGTGAAGGTCAACCAGATCGGCTCCCTCACCGAGACCCTGGACGCCGTCGAGCTGGCCCAGCGCAACGGGTTCAAGTGCATGATGTCCCACCGCTCCGGCGAGACCGAGGACGTCACCATCGCCGACCTGGCCGTCGCCACCAACTGCGGCCAGATCAAGACCGGCGCCCCCGCCCGTTCCGAGCGGGTCGCCAAGTACAACCAGCTCATGCGCATCGAGGAGATCCTCGACGAGGCCGCGGTGTACGCCGGACGCGACGCGTTCCCCCGCTTCCGCGGCTGACACCGGCTCCCTGCCCGCCGTCCCCGCCGTCCGTCCCGTACGGTGGCGGGGACAGACACCGGGCAGGGCGATCAGGGAGGCGATGTGGCCGCGGACCGGGACCGGTTCTCCACCGCCACCAGGATCAGGGCCCTGGGCGAGCAGGCCGCCGCGCGCGTCTACCGCGCGCAGAACCGGCGGTTGCGCCGCCCGCCGCGGCGCAGCCGCCTCACCGGCCGCGCCGCGGTCCTCGCCCTCGTCGTCTGCTCGCTGATCGTCGCCCTCGCCTACCCGCTGCGGCAGTACGTCCAGCAGCGCGCCGAAGTCGACGACCTGCGGCGGCAGACGGAGGAGGAGCGGCGGCGGGTGGAGGAGCTGCGGGACGAGAAGGCCCGCTGGCAGGACCCCTCCTACGTCGAGCAGCAGGCCCGCGAGCGGCTGAGCTTCCTGCGGCCCGGCGAGACCGGGTTCATCCTCCCGCAGGAGCGGGCGGACGAGGAGGACGACGGCCGCCGCACCAGCGGCGCCCCGGCCGCCCGCCCCTGGTACGAAACGCTGTGGGAGCGCGTCGACGGGGCCGACCGGACGCAGTGACCCCAGGACAGACGCCGGAGAGACGCAATCCCGTGGAAACCCCGACCCCGAGCCCGACCCCGGCCGACACCGAGGCGGTCAGGCAGCAGCTCGGCCGCCCGCCGCGCGGCCTGCGCGCGGTCGCGCACCGCTGCCCCTGCGGCCACCCGGACGTCGTCGAAACGGCGCCGCGGCTGCCCGACGGCACGCCGTTCCCCACCACCTACTACCTGACCTGTCCGCGCGCCGCCTCCGCGATCGGCACCCTGGAGGCGGACGGCATGATGAAGGACATGACGGCGAGGCTGGCCGAGGACGCCGAGCTGGCCGCCGCCTACCGGGCGGCGCACGAGGACTACCTCGCCCGCCGGGATGCGATCGGGCCGCTGCCCGGCTTCCCCAGCGCCGGCGGCATGCCGGACCGGGTCAAGTGCCTGCACGTCCTGGTGGCGCACGCGCTCGCGGCGGGCCCCGGCGTCAACCCGTTGGGCGACGAGGCGCTGGCCGCGCTGCCCGAGTGGTGGCGCAAGGGGCCCTGCGTGGCGGAACGGGGCGCGGACACGGGCACGGAGAACGGCGCGGAGACCGGCACGGAACCCGGCACCGGACCCGAGGGAGACGACGCATGACGGCAGCGGCCGCCATCGACTGCGGCACCAACTCCATCCGCCTGCTGATCGCGGACACCGATCCGGCGGCCGGGCGGCTGACCGACCTCGACCGGCGCATGGAGATCGTGCGCCTGGGCCAGGGCGTCGACCGCACGGGCCGCCTCGCCCCCGAGGCCCTGGAACGGACGTTCGCCGCCTGCCGCCAGTACGCCGACGCCATCGCGGAGCACGGCATCACGCCGGACCGCATCCGTTTCGCGGCGACCTCGGCGTCCCGCGACGCGGAGAACCGGGAGGACTTCATCCGCGGCGTGAAGGACGTGCTCGGCATCGTGCCGGAGGTGATCACCGGCGACGAGGAGGCCGAGCTGTCCTTCGTCGGCGCCACCCGGGAGCTGATCGGGCGGGACGGTACGACACCGCCCTACCTGGTGCTCGACATCGGCGGCGGCTCCACCGAGTTCGTGCTGGGCGATGCCGGGGTCCGCGCCGCGCGCAGCGTGGACATCGGCTGTGTGCGGCTGACGGAGCGTCACCTGCTCCGCGACGGGCGCGTCGCGGACCCGCCCACGCCCGCGCAGATCGCCGCCATCGCCGCGGACATCGACGCGGCGCTCGACCTGGCCGCGGAACGGGTGCCGCTGACCGAGACCCACACCCTGGTCGGCCTCGCGGGCTCGGTGACGACGGTCGCCGGAATCGCGCTCGGCCTGCCCGCCTACGACTCCGCGGCCCTGCACCACGCGCGGCTCACGGCCGGTCAGGTGCGCGAGACCACCGACCGCCTGCTGGCCGCGACGCATGCGGAGCGCGCCGCGATCCCGGTGATGCACCCGGGGCGGGTCGACGTGATCGGTGCCGGGGCGCTCGTGCTGGCGAAGGTCATGGAGCGCGTCGGGGCGGCGGAGGTCGTGGTCAGCGAGCACGACATCCTCGACGGCCTGCTCTGGACCGCGGCCGCCCGCGGCTGACACCCTGGCCCACGCGGGCCCGCACCGGTCCGGGGCGGCCCGCGCCGGTCCGCGTCGGCGCGGAAGCAGTCTCGTGAAGTTTTTCACATGATGCGGGGCCGAGGAGTCGCCCGGCCGGGCCCGACGGGCCCTTCCGGCGCTCAGGAGCCACCGTTTCCGGTCAGGACCCGCCCCGCTCGGCCGTTCGACCAGGCCGCCGCCGCGTCCATCGGCGGCCCGCGGACCCCTTGCCACCTGGGGCGTTGCCCCGCAGCCCGGTCGGAGGTGTCCGCCCGTATCCGGAGAAAGGGGCGCAGTGTAGCAGAATCACCCACCTAGCTTGTGAAGCCCCTCACGAGCTTCCCCCCTGGGCCGGGTGGATACTCGATGGCATGAGCACCACGGAGCGTCCCCGAATTCTCGTCGTTGGTGGCGGGTACGTCGGACTGTACGCAGCCCGCCGCATCCTGAAGAAGATGCGCTACGGCGAGGCAACCGTCACCGTCGTCGACCCGCGTTCGTACATGACGTACCAGCCCTTCCTCCCCGAGGCGGCGGCCGGCAGCATCTCTCCGCGGCACGTCGTGGTGCCGCTGCGGCGCGTGCTGCCCCAGGCCGAAGTCCTCACCGGCCGCGTCACCTCCATCGATCAGGACCGCAGGGTCGCCTCCGTCGCGCCGCTCGTCGGCCAGCCGTACGAGGTGCCCTTCGACTACCTGGTGGTGGCGCTCGGCGCCGTCTCGCGCACGTTCCCCATCCCCGGACTGGCCGAGCAGGGCATCGGCATGAAGGGCGTCGAGGAGGCGATCGGGCTGCGCAACCACGTGCTGGAGCAGCTCGACAAGGCCGACTCCACGAACGACGAGGACGTCCGCCGCAAGGCGCTGACGTTCGTCTTCGTGGGCGGTGGCTTCGCCGGCGCGGAGACCATCGGCGAGGTCGAGGACATGGCCCGCGACGCCACGAAGTACTACCCGAACATCAAGCGCGAGGACATGCGCTTCGTGCTCGTCGACGTCGCCGACAAGATCCTTCCCGAGGTCGGCCCCAAGCTCGGCGAGTGGGGGCTCGAACACCTCCAGAAGCGCGGCATCGAGGTGCACCTGAAGACCTCGGTCAAGTCCTGCGTCGGCGGCCACGTCGAGCTGAGCAACGGGGTCACCGCCGACTCCCACACCATCGTGTGGACGGCCGGCGTCAAGCCGAACCCGGCGCTCACCCGCTTCGGCCTGCCGCTCGGGCCGCGCGGGCACGTGGACACCGAGGCCACGCTCCAGGTCGCGGGCACCGACTACATCTGGTCCGCCGGTGACAACGCGCAGGTGCCCGACCTGGCCGCCCGCGCCGCCGGCCAGGAGAACGCGTGGTGCCCGCCCAACGCCCAGCACGCGCTGCGCCAGTCCAAGGTCTTGGGCGACAACGTGATCGCCGGGCTCCGCGGCTTCCCGCAGAAGGATTACAAGCACGCCAGCATGGGCGCGGTGGCCGGGCTCGGCCTGCGCAAGGGCGTCGCGATGATCAAGCTCGGCAAGCTGACCCTCCGCTTCCGCGGCCGGATCGGCTGGTACCTGCACCGCGGCTACCACGGCATGGCGGTCCCCACCTGGAACCGCAAGATCCGGGTGTTCGCGGACTGGACGCTGGGCCTGTTCCTCAAGCGCGAGGTCGTCTCGCTCGGCGCCATGGAGCACCCGCGCGAGGAGTTCTACGAGGCGGCGGCCCCGGTCACCGCGGCGGCCGCGTCCGGTGCGGGCGCGCCGCGCGGGACGGACCGGCCGGCCGACAAGCCCAAGGCCAAGGCGGGCTGACGGCACGGCAGTAGCGGAGGACGGACGGCCCAGGGCCGCCCGTCCTCCGTTTTCGTTGCGTGCCTCCTTTCTTTGTCTTGTTTCTTTGTCTTGTCTTTGCCTTGCTTACGCTCGCTGGCGGAATCACACCGGGAATCGACCGGGGAATGGCGGTGTTTTCCCTGGGCTGGATGCCAAGGTGGCGAGGACGATTCGTCCTCATTCCTGGAGGTGTGTCTGCATGGCTGTCGCCCCCCGGCTCGCCGCGCTCACCGAGCAGCTACTCGGTTCGGCGCTCCCCCTCCGCCTCCGCGCGTGGGACGGCTCGGAAACCGGCCCGCCCGGCGGCCCGGTCATCGTGGTGCGGCACCGCAGGGCGCTGCGCCGACTCCTCTTCAAACCCGGTGAACTGGGCCTCGCCAGGGCCTGGGTGGCCGGGGAAATCGACGTCGAGGGCGACCTGTACGCCGCCCTCGGCCTGCTGCTCGCGCCGATCCAGGCGGAACGCGACATCCCGCCGCGGCAGAAGCTCACCATCGCCCGCGAACTCGTCCGGCTGGCCGGCCCGGCCGCGCCCGTGCCGCCGCCCCCGCCGCGCGAGGAGGTCGCGCGGCGCACCGGACCGCTGCACTCGCTGCGGCGCGACCGCCAGGCCATCAGCCACCACTACGACGTGGGCAACGCGTTCTACGAGCTGGTCCTCGGCCCCTCCATGGTCTACTCGTGCGCCGTCTGGGACGAGGACACCGACACCCTGGAGGCCGCGCAGACCGCCAAACTCGACTTGATCTGCCGCAAGCTCGGCCTGCGCGAAGGGCAGCGGCTCCTCGACGTCGGCTGCGGCTGGGGCTCGCTGGCGCTGCACGCCGCCCGCCACTACGGCGTACGGGCCGTCGGCGTCACGCTCTCCGAGGAGCAGGCCGCCTACGCCAGGGAACGGGTGGCGAAGCAGGGGCTCGGGCACCTCGTCGAGATCCGCGTCCAGGACTACCGCGAGACGGCGGACGGCCCGTTCGACGCCATCTCCTCCGTCGGCATGGCCGAGCACGTCGGCGCGGCGCGCTACCGCGAGTACGCCGAGCGGCTGTTCGGTCTGCTGCGCCCGGGCGGCCGGCTGCTGAATCACCAGATCGCCCGGCCGCCGCGCGCCGACGAGAGCAGCTACCGGGTGGACCCGTTCATCGACGCCTACGTCTTCCCCGACGGCGAACTGGCCCCCGTCGGCCGCACCGTGACGCTGCTGGAACGCGCCGGGTTCGAGGTACGCGACGTCGAGTCGCTGCGGGAGCACTACGCCCTCACGCTGCGCCGCTGGGTGCGCAACCTGGAGGCGCGCCGGGCGGAGGCCACGCGCCTGGCGGGCGCGGGCCGCGCCCGCGTGTGGCGCCTGTACATGGCCGCCTCCGCGCTGTCCTTCGAACGCGCCGGTATCGGCGTCAACCAGGTCCTGGCCGTCCGCCTGCCCGTCGCAGGCGGCCCCGGCCTCCCGCTGCGCCCGCGCGCCTGGACGGAACGCGGAACGGTGCAGGAGCGGACGCGGCGGCCGGAACGGCCGGAACGGCCGGAGCGGCAGCGGCCCGCGGCGCCCGCGCGGGCGCAGGAACAGCCGCACTGACCCGGCCCGCCCGGCGCCCGGGACCCGGGCGCCGGGCGGGCCGGGCTACTCGGTCTTGATGGCCTCCAGCATGTTCATCCTGGCCGCGCGGCGGGCCGGCCACAGCGCGGCCAGGACGCCGACCAGGGCGGCGAGGCCGAGGAAGACGGCCATCCGGCCCCACGGCAGCACGAGTTCGTACGTGGTCAGGTAGTCCCGCAGCATCTCGCCGACGGCCCAGCCGAAGAACACGCCGAGCCCCACCCCGAGCACACCGCCGAACAGCGCGATCACCACCGACTCCAGGCGCACCATCCGCTTGGTGCCGCGCCGCTGAAGACCGATCGCGCGCAGCATGCCGATCTCCTGGCGGCGTTCGAAGACGGACATGGCCAGGGTGTTGATGACGCCGAGGACCGCGACGATCACCGCCATGGCCAGCAGCGCATACAGCATGTTCAGCAGCAGTGTGAACATGAACGCGATGTCCTCGGAGACGTCCTCCTTGTCCTGCACCAGAACGGCCGGGTTGTCGCCGAGCGCCGCCTCCAGCGCGGAACGGGCCTCCTCGCTCGCCCCGTCCGCGGTGCGCAGCATGACCTGGAAGTCGGTCACGCGCTCCATGTGCGGGTCGAGCGCCGCGTCGTCCAGGATGACGCCGCGGATCATCTCGTTGCCCTCGTAGAGCCCCGAGACTGTCAGGCTGCCGGCGGTGCCGTCCTCGTACCGCACGGGGAACGTGTCGCCCAGGCCGAGGCCGAGATCCTCGGCGGTGTCGGTGTCCACCACGGCGTTCTCGCCGCTCAGACCCTCGAAGGAGCCCGCCTCGAAGTCGAGGTTCGTCAGCTCGCCGATCGCCGCCCCGTTGACGCCGGTGAGGTACCGCTCGTCGGAGTCGTCGGCGATCAGCGCGGGCGACATGCTCAGCCCGGTGATGTCGGTGACCTCGGGGCGCGCGGCCAGCGTCTCCTCGACCTCGGGCGACAGCGGCGAGAAGTTGGCCATGGAGACCACGTAGTCGGAACGCAGCGACTCCGTCGCCATCTTGTCGATGCTCTTGGCCATCGAGTCGGCGATCACGGTGATGCCGGTGATCAGCGTCAGCCCGATCATCAGCGCCGACGCGGTGGCGGCGGTGCGGCGCGGATTGCGCACCGCGTTCCGCCTCGCCAGCTTCCCTGACACCCCGAACAGGCGCAGCAGCGGCGCCGCGGCGGCGATGACGGGGCGGGAGAGCAGCGGCGTCAGGATGAACACGCCGATCACCAGCAGCGCCGCGCCGAGCCCCATCGTGGCGCCCTTGTCGCCCGAGCCGATGCCGGCGACCACCAGGGCGCCGCCGCCCAGCGCGACGACGGCACCGATGGTCGTGCGCACCACCATGCGGCGGGCGGTCGGCGCTGCGTGGATGCTGCTCATGGCCGCGACCGGCGGGATCTTCGCGGCGCGGCGCGCGGGCAGGTAGGCCGCGAGTACCGTGACGACGATGCCGACGATCAGCGACGCGAGCACCGCGGTGCCGTCGACGATCAGCGGGCCCTCCGGAATGGTGACGTCGAAGGCGTCCATGAGGGAACGGAGCCCCGCGGCGATGCCGATGCCGGCCGCGAAGCCGGTCACGCCCGCCACGGTGCCCACGACCAGCGCCTCGATCAGCACCGAACGCGTCACCTGCCGGCGGCTCGCGCCCACCGCGCGCAGCAGCGCCAGCTCCCTGGTGCGCTGGGCGACCAGCATGGTGAAGGTGTTGGCGATGATGAAGACGCCGACGAACAGCGAGATCCCGGCGAACGCCAGCAGCGCCGTGCGCATCCCGCTCGTCTGCTGCTCGATCTCCTCGGCCTGGTCCGCGGCGAGTTGCTGCCCCGTGATCGCCTCGGCGTCCTCGGGCAGCAGCGGCGCGACGGCGTCCTTCAGGTCCTGCTGGGTGGCGCCGTCCGCCGCCTGGAGGGTGATGCGGCTGTACTCGCCCGGCGCGGTGAACAGTTCCTGCGCGGTGGCGGTGTCGAACAGGACGAGGCTGCCGCCCGCGGCCACCGTGCCGTCCTCGGTGGTGAAGATGCCGGTGACCGTCTCCTCGCGGACGGGCCCGTCGACCGAGACCCGGGCGGTGTCGCCGATCCGGTAGCCGGTGCGTTCCGCCGTGGCCGAGTCGAGCGCGATCTCGCCCGCGGCCCGCGGGGCGCGGCCCTCGGTCAGCGGATGGCGCGCGTCCGTGCCCGTTCCGTCGGTGCCCGCGTAGTAGTTGGCGCCGCGGGTGTCCCAGCCGGCGCCGACCAGGTCGCCGTCCTTGTCGGCGAGGGCCGCGAAGCCGGAGACCTCGCCGGTGGCCGAGGCCACTCCGGGCAGCGCGGCGGTGGCGTCGAGCAGGTCCTGCCCGAGGTCGTCCGCGTCACCCGGGCCCGTTTCCGCGGCGTCGGTGTCGTCGTCGGGCTGGACGGCGAGGTCGACGTGGGTCAGGCCCTTCTCGGAGCTGCGCTGGAACGCCTCGGAGAGGGTGGCGGTGAAGACGAGCGTGCCGGACACGAAGGCCACGCCGAGCAGGACGGCGAGGGTGGTCATCAGCAGCCTGGCCTTGTGCGCGAGCACGTTGCGCAGGGCGGTTTTGAGCATGGCGGAACCTGACCGGTGGTGAGGAGGGGGTGAAAGGTGGCGCGGTGGGTGGTGCGTTGCCGGCTGGTGCGGTGCCGGCTGTGGTGGTGTCAGCTGGTGCGGCCCTTGGCGTCGTACCGCTTCATGTGCTCCAGGACGCTCTCCGCGGTCGGGTTGGGCATGTCGTCGACGACGCGGCCGTCGGCCAGGAAGACGACGCGGTCGGCGTAGCCCGCGGCCACCGGGTCGTGGGTGACCATGACGACGGTCTGGCCCAGCTCGCGCACCGAGTTCCGCAGGAAGCCGAGGACTTCGGCGCCGGCGCGGGAGTCGAGATTGCCGGTGGGCTCGTCGCCGAAGATGATGTCGGGGCGGCTGGCGAGGGCGCGGGCCACGGCGACGCGCTGCTGCTGGCCGCCGGAGAGCTGGGCGGGCCGGTGCTTGAGCCGGCCGCCGAGGCCGACCGTGGCCATGACGCGATCGAGCCACTCGGGGTCGGGCTTGCGCCCGGCGATGTCCATGGGCAGCCGGATGTTCTCCAGGGCGTTGAGCGTCGGCAGCAGGTTGAACGTCTGGAAGATGAACCCGACGCGGTCGCGGCGCAGCTGCGTCAGCTTCTTGTCGCCGAGGCCGGTCAGCTCGGTTTCGCCGATGCGGGCCGAGCCGCCGGACACGGTGTCGAGCCCGGCCATGCAGTGCATGAGCGTCGACTTGCCCGAGCCGGAGGGGCCCATGATGGCGGTGTACTCGGCCTGCCTGAACTCGACGGACACGTGGTCGAGGGCGACGACCTTGGTCTCACCCTCTCCGTAGACCTTGGTGAGGTCCGTGGCCTTGGCGGCCACCGCACCGTTCGAGACGGCGCCGGCCGGGGCGGTGAAGGTGGACACGGGAACACTCTCCTGTCGGGACGGTTGTGGTGCCGTACACCATCCTTCTCCCCGGTCGCCGCCGGGTGATCCCTCGGGATGACTGTTCCTTGGAGTTCTTCAGGGGTACATACGCGCTTCGGCTGTCATACCTGGGGAGGAGGAACACCCCTGAGTACCTAAGTGGATGCGGAGGGTTGATTTGCGTCATTCCTCGGCCACGGCCACCTGGCGCGAAAGTGGCGGGAACGGCCTGTGACCGGGCAGTAGCCCTTTGACGAGCCATCAGGGGCTCATAAAATCAGACAACATCGGCTCGGGGCACCGGTGTTCGGGCGAATCCGCCGGATAAGCTCGGACGAGACACTGGCGCGTACGCGCCCGGTACGGCTTGGGATCTGTGCCCGGATGGTGGAATGCAGACACGGTGAGCTTAAAACTCGCTGGCCTTCGGGCCGTGCCGGTTCAAGTCCGGCTCCGGGCACCCCAGAGCATACAGCCGCTGACCAGCCGTAACGGCCGCGACGCGGCTGCTTTCATGTGCCGTGCGGGGCCCCGCGGGGCCCAGGTCTACACTCGCCGCCGCATGGCATACGTGCGGGCGCGGAAGAACCGTGCGGGAGAGATCACGAGTTACCAGGTCAGGTCCGGTGTTCCCCGCAGGGGCGAGGAGAAGAACGACCCGGCCGTGCTCGGCACCCGTGTCTGCGCCGAACTTCTCCGCCAGGGCGCCCGCGACATCATCGAGGGCATCCCCCACTGAGCCGGAAACACGAGCTGCCGCCAGCCGTAACGGCTGAGCTTCACCCACCCGCCGCGCGGGACGGGAGTGGTGGCCGCTTCCGGCCGCGAGCGCCCCGCGTGCGCCGTGCGGTTGCCGCGGTGGAGTGTGCGTGTCCGGTGGGGGACCTGTGCCGATCCGTCGCCGAGTGAGCCGGGTCACGCCGTCCGGCAACCTCCCACGGCACGGCGGCAACCACTCCGAGAACAGTCCCCCACGTTCGAGGAGAACACCGTGCGAACTGTGCATCGCAATCGCACCACGAGGCGAGGCCGCGGGCTGGCCGCCGTCTTCCTCGCCGGCGCCCTGGCCACCACCGGGCTGACCGCCCTGGCCCAGACGGCCGCCGCAGAAAGCCCCGCACCGGCGTCCGCCTCCGTCGTCGAGATCCCGGCGGCCACCGCCGACGAGGTGGTCGAGGAGACCATCGAGATCACCGAGGACTTCGACGGCGGCGGCGCCCGCTACACCCCCGGTGACGGGCTCGGCGGCGGCGACCAGGACGAGGACCAGCTGCCCGTCTTCGAGGTCAGCGACGGCGCCACGCTCAGCAACGTCATCATCGGCTCTCCGGGTGCGGACGGCATCCACTGCGAGGGCGACTGCACCCTGGAGAACGTCTACTGGGAGGACGTCGGCGAGGACGCCGCCACCTTCCGGAACGGCTCGACGTACAACGTCGTCGGCGGCGGCGCGGTCGGCGCCGACGACAAGGTGCTCCAGTTCAACGGTGGCGGCACGCTGAACATCTCGGGCTTCGCGGCCGAGGACTTCGGCACCCTGGTGCGCTCCTGCGGCAACTGCTCGTCGATGTCCGAGCGCACGATCGTGCTGGACGGCGTCACGGCCACCGCCCCGGGCAACACCATTGCCGGCATCAACGAGAACTACGGCGACACGGCGACCTTCAGCAACATCACCATCGTCGGCGACGACGAGATGACCGTGTGCCAGCGGTACATCGGCAACGACGAGGGCGACGAGCCCGAGGAGTCGGGCTCGGGCCCGGACGGTACGCACTGTCTGTACGACGAGTCGGACATCAGCTACCAGTAAGGTCCCGCGTTCCGCAGCGGTCCGCGCGCGGGTGATCATCCGAACGGGTCACCGGGTGCGGGCCGCGCGGGTCGGGAATGACCGGGGCCCGGCCGGCGTTCAGGCTGGTCAGGGAATGCGGCGGCAGGGAGCGCTGGTCCGTTCTCCGGCGACTGCGGGGGATATGGCGCCCAGGGAACCAACACACCCCTTTCGCTCGTTTCTACGAGTGCACTACCGTGCAGTCTTTGCTAACGCATTACTCTGGTAGTCAAGGTCGTGCCGTGCGGCCATGGAGGAGTGAGATGAGGAGCAGCAACCCGGTCTTCACGCGTCGGGGGTTCAGTCGGGACGGTGGCTACGCCGGCTTCAACGCCGGGCAGCCGCAGACCGGGAATCCGTACGCGGGGAGCCCGACCAACCCCTACGCGCAGCCGGGGAACCCGTATGCGCAGCCGCAGGTGGGTCCCCACGGCGGTGCTGTGCCGCCGGCCGCGCCCCCGCGCGCCGGCGTGATGACGATTGACAGTGTCGTCTCCCGTACCGCGCTCACCCTGGGCACCGTGGTCGCCTTCGCGGCCGTCGCCTGGGTCACCGACATGCCGCTCGCCCTCGGGTTCGTCTTCGCGCTGGTCGCGCTGGGCCTCGGGCTGTGGCAGTCGTTCAAGCGCGAGGCGTCCCCCGCGCTGATCCTGTCCTACGCGGTGGCCGAGGGTCTGTTCCTCGGCACCATCAGCAGTGCGATCAATGCGGTGGCGCCAGGCGCCGCGATGCAGGCCGTGATCGGCACCATGGCGGTCTTCGCCGGTGTGCTGTTCATGTACAAGCAGCGGATCATCCGGGTCAACGCCCGGTTCACCAAGTTCGTGCTGGCCGCCGCGGTCGGCTTCATCCTGCTCTCCCTGGTCAACCTCGTGGTCGCCATGATCGGCGGCGGCAACGGCCTGGGTCTGCGGGACGGCGGTCTCGGCATCCTGTTCGGCATCGCCGGTGTGCTGCTCGGCGCCTGCTTCCTCGCGCTCGACTTCAAGATGGTCGAGGACGGCATCGCCTACGGTGCCCCGGAGAAGGAATCGTGGATGGCCGCCTTCGGGCTGACCCTCACCCTGGTGTGGATCTACCTGGAGTTCCTGCGGCTGGTCGCCATCCTGCAAGGCGAGTGACGCAGCCGTGCCGCCCGGCCTTGAGCGCACGGGCAGCTGACGGCATGGGGCCCCGGCGGAGATTTTCCGCCGGGGCCCCCGTGTGTGCGCCCCGGCCCTCCCGGCCCTCCCGGCCCTCCGGGCGCTCCCTGGCCGGTCCCTGGACTGTTGAGCGGTGCGCGGTGTCCGAGGGCCGGGCCGGGTTGGCGTCGCTCCCGGGCCCACGGCTTTCGTGCGAAAGCTTTTCCGTCGCGTGGGCCGTCGGGTCGCCGGCGGCCCGCTGCTGAGCGACGTGTGGGGTGTCCGAGGGCCGCCGGGCCGGGTGCTCAGCGTTCGGCGTGTGCGCGGATCAGGGCGAGGGCCGCGGCCAGTTCGTGCCGGGCCGCCGCAGGGTCCGTGGCGCCGGCCGTCCGCAGCGCCGCGGCCAGGTCGTGCCCGGCGACCGCGAGCTGGTCGCCGACCGAGTAGATCCCCGCGTCCGGCAGCTCCTTGACGGGCGCCTGCGGCCGTTCGAGCCGCTGGGCGCGGCGCGCCAGCTCCCTGGCCAGTCCGAGGCCCGCGGCGGCGGCGCCGCGCCGCAGGCGGCTCTCCGGCAGGGTCCGCAGCCGGTCCGCCGCGGCCTCCACGGCCGCGTCGAGCGCCGCGGCGTCCTGCGTTCCGTCCTGCCGTGCCGTCCCGTCCGTCACCGCGGTCACTCGCCGCCGCGGTGGGACGTGGTCACGACGCGGTCGGCCAGCAGGTAGACGCTGTCCTGGCCGCAGGCGAACGTCAGCGCGTAGGCGCCGGAGACGCCGGAACCGCCCATCAGGACCGGCTGTTCACCGGCGCGGACGGCGGCGGCCAGCTGTTCGGCGGCCTCCTGGTGGCTGGGCGAGAGGCAGAGGGTGGTGCCGTCCGCGAAGAGGAAGACGTCCAGCGTGCCCAGCGGTCCGTGCCGGACGTCGGCGAGTGGGGTGCGGGCCTCGGCCAGCCGGGAGAGCCCTTCGGCGGTGCGCCGGTGCTCCTCGCCGCCCGGCCTGCCGGGCGCCTCGCGGCCCGTCGGCTCGCCCGAGAGCGTGTAGCCGGGGTGGGAGGGGTGGCGGCGGCGGGCCGCGGCGAGCTCGGCGGATTCGCCGCCGTCCGCGGCCTCCTGCGCGGGCTCGGCCGTGCCTTCCGCGGGCTCGTCCGCGGTCGGCCGCGCGGCGGCCGGCGTGCCGTCGCGGCCGGTGGCGGGGAAGCCCGAGTCGCTGAGCAGGTAGCGCTCCAGCAGGGCGTCGAGCAGCTCCTCGTCGGCCTCGGCGACCTCGTAGCCGAGGCCCCGCCCGGCCAGCAGTGCGCCCGGGCCTTCGTGCTCCCTGGCCTCCTGCTCGGCCCAGTAGGCTCGGGCCTCCGCCAGCTCGCGCTCCCGCTCCTCGGCCAGCGCCTCCGCGACCGCGCCGCGGATCTCCGCCCGTGGCACGGACCTGGCGGCAGGCACGGCGGCCCGCCGGGTCAGGTCGCCGCGCAGCGCCGCCAGCTCCGCGCGCAGGGCGCGCGCGGTGTGCAGGGCCAGGGCGCCCAGGACGACGGCGGTGCCTGCGGCCACCAGCAGAATGACGGATATGGCGCTCACGGACTCGCTCCCAGTGGTCTTGGTCCCTGACTTCTTATCTCAGGTTTCCGGGGCGCGGCCACGGCGTGCAGTGCATAACGTCATGAATTGGACAGGTCTTTGGTCAGGAACGCGCCCCCCGCAGGCTCTTGACCTGCGGCTTCATTTGCGGAACCGGCATGGATCACATCCCGGGGCCGCTTCGGTATCGCCCGTATATACCGGGTGACGCGGGTCACTTCCTTACCGTGCGCACCTCGTGCCACGTTCAGGACAGTCGCTCGATCACCATGGCCATGCCCTGCCCGCCACCGACGCACATGGTCTCAAGACCGACCTGCTTGTCGTGCCGTTGCAGGGAGTTGATCAGCGTAGTCGTGATCCGGGCGCCCGTCATGCCGAACGGGTGACCGACCGCGATGGCGCCACCGTTCACGTTGAGCCGGTCCAGGTCGATGCCCAGGTGGCGGGCGGACGGGAGCACCTGGGCGGCGAACGCCTCGTTGATCTCGACCAGATCGATGTCGTCGATCGTCATACCGGCGCGCGCCAGCGCCTGCCGGGTCGCCGCCACCGGGCCCAGGCCCATGATCTCGGGGGAGAGGGCGGAGACGCCGGTCGCGACGATGCGGGCCAGCGGCGTGAGGCCGAGGTCGCGCGCCCTGGTGTCGGACATCACGATCAGTGCGGCGGCGCCGTCGTTCAGCGGGCAGCAGTTGCCCGCGGTGACGAGGCCGTCGGGGCGGAACACCGGCTTCAGGGCGCGCACGGCGTCCAGGGTCACGCCGGGGCGCGGCCCGTCGTCCGCCGCGACCAGCGCGCCGTCGGGCGTGGCCACCGGGGTGATCTCGCGCTGCCAGAAGCCGTCGGCGAGCGCCTTCTCCGCCAGGTTCTGCGAGCGCACGGCGAACGCGTCCATCTCCTCGCGCGTGACGCCCTCGCGCTGCGCCAGGTTCTCCGCGGTCTGGCCCATGGCGATGTAGACATCGGGGAGTTCCCCTGTTTCGCGCGGGTCGCGCCACGTGGGCGCGTCGCCCTGCGCGCGCGCCCCGGTGCGCGCCTCCGCCGCCGCGAACAGCGGGTTGTGGGTGCCGGGCATGCCGTCGGAGGTGCCGCGGTCGCGCCGCGACACCATTTCGACGCCCGCCGAGACGAACGCGTCGCCCTCCCCGGCCCTGATCGCGTGGAACGCCATCCGGGTCGTCTGGAGCGACGAGGCGCAGTAGCGGGTGACGGTGGCGCCGGGCAGCCCGTCCAGCCCGAGCTGGACGGCGACCACACGCGCCAGATTGTGCCCCTGCTCGCCGCCGGGCAGTCCGCAGCCGAGGAGCAGGTCGTCCAGGTCCGCCGGATCGAGCGCGGGCACGCGGTCGAGGGCGGCCTGGATGACGGTGGCGGTCAGGTCGTCGGGCCTGAGGTCCTTCAGGGAGCCCTTGCCGGCCCGGCCGATGGGCGAGCGGGCGGCGGAGACGATCACTGCTTCTGGCACGGCGGTACCTCCGGGCGGCGGTGCGGGGCCCGCGTTGCGGCGCGGCCCCGGCTCGTGGTGCGGTCCTGCGGGGTGGCCCCCTCTTGAAGTTACCCGTAAGTAGTAACGGTGTCACGTGCCCGCGGACGCCGTGATCCCCTCGTCCGCCGCGGGCAGTGGCCGCCTGCGGCGCCTGCGCAGCATCGCCCCCAGCGTCCGCCGCCCCTCGCCGCCCGCCGCGCTGACCTCGGTGCCGCCCTCGGCGGCCGCCGCCGCCGCGGCGTCCGCGACCGGCAGCAGCCGTTCGCGGCGCGCCGCCTCGGCCCGTTCCTCCACCGGCCAGGCGCCCACCGCGTCGCACAGCGTGGGCAGCATCGCCATCGCCGCGGTCTGGTAGCCCTCCGCCGAGGGGTGGTAGCGGTCGGGACCGAACAACTCCCGCGGATTGGCCGCGAACTCCGGGCCGAGCAGCGTGCCGAGCGACACCGTCCGCCCGCCCAGCTCCACGACGGCGATGGTCTGCGCGGCGGCGAGCTGGCGGCACAGCCGCCCGGCGATCCAGCGCAGCGGCTGCCCCACCGGCTCGACCGAGCCCAGATCAGGACAGGTGCCGACGACGACCTGGCAGCCCGCGGTGCGCAGCCGCGAGATCGCGTCGGCCAGATGCTTCACCGAACGCGCCGGCGGCACGTGGCCGGTGATGTCGTTCGCGCCGATCATGAGGACGCACACGTCCGGCACCGGGGCCCGCCCCGGCTCCGTCAGCAGCAGCGAGACCTGCCGTTCCAGATCCGCGGAATCGGCCCCCGACAGCGCCACGCTGTGCAGCTCCACCGGCCGCTCCGACACCGCCGCGAGCCCCGAGGCCAGCAGCGCTCCCGGCGTCTGCCCCGAGCGGCGCACGCCCAGGCCGGCGGCCGTGGAGTCGCCCAGCATCGCCAGGCGCCACGGCGGCCCGGCGGAGGCCGCGAACGCCGTGCCGTAGACGCCGTCCGCGAGCGGCGGCTCCCCCGCGGGCGAGCGGGCCACGTGCCGCCGCGCGTACCGCATCTCGGTGAACAGCAGACCGGCCGCCGCCCCGCCCAGCAGGCTGATCCCGCCGCCTCCGTAGGCCGCCGCCGTCGCAATCCTCCGTGCCACCCTCGCCCTTGACATGACCCCTCCCGACCGTCGCACGCCTCCACTTGTGTGGTGCCCACCACGGCAGCCCGCGCAACGCAATAGGGTGCTCTCCGGCAGGCGGACGAACCCGCCCTTGATATGCGGAGATCCAGGTGCAGTTTCACGAGTCGATGATCGACCTTGTCGGCAACACCCCTCTGGTCCGGCTGACCAGCGTGACCGAGGGCATCGAGGCCACCGTGCTGGCGAAGGTGGAGTACTTCAACCCCGGCGGCTCGGTGAAGGACCGAATCGCCCTGCGGATGATCGAGGCGGCCGAACGTTCCGGCGAACTGCGGCCCGGCGGCGTCATCGTCGAGCCCACCTCCGGCAACACCGGCGTCGGCCTGGCCATCGTCGCCCAGCGCAAGGGGTACCGCTGCATCTTCGTGTGCCCGGACAAGGTTTCCACGGACAAGATCAACGTGTTGCGTGCGTACGGCGCCGAGGTCGTCGTGTGCCCCACGGCCGTCGACCCCGAGCACCCCGACTCGTACTACAACGTCTCCGACCGCCTGGTCCGTGAGACGCCCGACGCCTGGAAGCCGGACCAGTACAGCAATCCGAGCAACCCCCTCTCGCACTACGAGACGACCGGCCCCGAACTGTGGAAGCAGACCGAGGGCCGCATCACGCACTTCGTCGCCGGCGTCGGTACCGGCGGCACCATCACCGGCACCGGCCGCTACCTCAAGGAGGCCAGCGGCGGCAAGGTGCGGGTCGTCGGCGCCGACCCGGAGGGCTCCGTGTACTCGGGCGGTTCCGGCCGCCCTTACCTCGTCGAGGGCGTCGGCGAGGACTTCTGGCCCACGGCCTACGACTCCGAGGTGCCGGACGAGATCGTCGCCGTCTCCGACCGCGACTCCTTCCGCATGACGCGGCGGCTGGCGCGCGAGGAGGGCCTGCTCGTCGGCGGCTCCTGCGGGATGGCGGTGGTCGGCGCCCTGGAAGTGGCGCGGCGGCTCGGCCCGGACGACGTGGTCGTCGTCCTGCTGCCGGACGGCGGGCGCGGCTACCTCAGCAAGATCTTCAACGACGAGTGGATGGCCGACTACGGCTTCCTTGAGGACGGCGGGCCGCAGACGCGGGTCGGCGACGTGCTGCGGCACAAGGCGGGCGGCCTGCCCTCCCTGGTCCACATGCACCCCGACGAGACGGTCGGCCAGGCCATCGAGGTGCTGCGGGAGTACGGCGTCTCGCAGATGCCCGTGGTCAAGCCGGGCGCGGGACACCCGGACGTGATGGCCGCCGAGATCGTCGGCTCCGTGGTCGAACGGGAGCTGCTGGACGCGCTGTTCACGCAGCGCGCGGCCCTGGACGACCCGCTGGAACGCCACATGTGCGGGCCGCTGCCGCACGTCGGCTCCGGCGAGCCGGTGGCCGACCTGATGGCGGTGCTCCAGGACGCGGACGCGGCGGTCGTCCTGGTGGACGGCAAACCGACGGGCGTGGTGAGCCGGCAGGACCTGCTCTCGTTCCTGGCCACGGAACGCTGAGCGGGCGCCCCCTTCGCCCAGGGGAGCCGGCCGGCGTGCGGTGGAGGAGAAGGGCATAGCCGATGTGACCCTGGGCACACTACGCGGTGGGGACGACGGCGCGACGGGCAAGAGATTCTGAAGCGTCACGGCTGGGCAACGCGTCGTTAACACCAGCCGTGCAGAGTACAGGTGTTGGCACCAAGGACCTCCGGAGCGGCTCCCGGACCTCCCTGGTCGCCCGGACACGAGGCCCCGACCCGGCCCGTGTCCCCGCGGGGACCGCCGTCGTCCCGCCCCTGGTGGACTCACCGGGGTGCGGCGGTCCCCGCCAATTGCTTTTCCGCTTGCCTTTCCGCGCGGCCCGCGGGGGCCCCGCGGGCCGGATCAGCCCGGATCAGCCCGGCTCAGTCCCAGTCGTCGGAGCCCTTGTCGCGGCGCAGCACGTGCCGTCCGACGTAGCAGGCGTTCACGCCCACGATGCCGCCCCAGCAGGTCAGCAGACCCGCGAGGCCCGTCTGGACCGCGGCGATCGCCGACAGCGGGATCGCCAGGACGAGGGAGAGTGCCGCGAGGCCGAACGCCGCGCCGGGGCCGTGGCCGTCGCCCGGGCCCTGCGGCGCGCGCCCGCCGCGCGCAATCACCATCTGCTGCTCTGCGAGCTGCCGGCGCACCCTCTTGTCCACCGTACTGTCGATGCGCTGTTCCACCTTTTCCAGGAACGAATCGACGAGCTCCGACTCGTAGGTCTCACCGAGCTCCTTGCGCGTCTGCACGGCGGCTTCGAGATCCCTTCTGAGGTCGGAATCTTGATTCAGCTCGGAATCACGACCACTCATCATGGCGCCACCGTACGGTGCCGCCGCGGCCGTCGCACTAGGGGTAACCCCCCATTTCGACTGCATAGAATTATGCAGATGAGTGAGGCGAGCGCGTGGCTGACCCGGCTGTTCGAGGGCCACCGGCTGACACCGACGCAGCGCCGCATCGCGCAGTGCCTGATCCGCAGGCCCGACGAGGCGCCGTTCCTGTCCAGCGTGGAGCTGGCCGGGCTCGCCGGGGTGAGCCAGCCGTCGGTGACCCGTTTCGCCGTCGCCCTCGGGTTCGACGGGTACCCGGCGCTGCGCAGGCGGCTGCGCGAGAGCCTGCGCGACGGGCGCGCGGCGGCCGGGCCCGACGACGCCGGCCCGCCGGCCAACGTCTACCAGCGCGCCGTTCTGGCCGAGATCGGCCACCTGCGGCAGTTGGCCGCCGCGCTCGCGGACACCGCCCGCATCGAGGAGGCGGGCCGTCTGCTGGCCGCCTCCCGCCCGCTGCCCGTCCTCGGCCTGCGGGCCGCCGCGGCCGAGGCGGGCGGCTTCGCGTACTTCGCCGCGAAGGTGCACCCGGACGTCCGGCTGCTGACCGAGGGCGGGTCGGTGCTCGCCGACCGCATCGAGGCCGCCGCCGACGCGGGGGCGAGCGCGCTGCTGTGCTTCGCGCTGCCCCGCCACCCGCGCGAGGCCGCCGAGGCGCTGGCCGTGGCCAGGGGCGCGGGCCTGCGCGTGGTCACCGTGGCCGACAGCGCGGTCGCGCCCGTCGCGGGGCCGGGGGACCTGCTGCTCTCGGCCGGGGTCGGCACCGGCCTGTCGTTCGACACCGCCTGCGCGCCCGCGCTGCTTGGCCGCGCCGTGCTGGAAGCCATGTGCGACGCCCTGCCGGATGCCCAGTCCCGGCTGGAGCGCTTCGACGCCCGGGCGGCGGAACGGGGCCTGTTCCTCGGCTGAGCCCGCCGATCGCCCCGCTCCCGCCGGCCACGCCCGGCCCCGCCGCGTTCAGCAGTCCCCGCCGTACTCCGCGACCAGCTCCTCCACGGTCTGCGGGCGGCGCAGCGTGGTGAGGACCGCGGGGCCCTCGCCGTCCGCCGAGTACCCGTAGACCCCGGGGCGCGGCAGCGCGTTGTAGCCGAACGGATTGGAGAAGTAGTACGCGCCGGTGTCGAGCAGCGCCACCAGATCGCCCGGTACCAGCCGGGGCAGCGGCCGGTCGCGCGCCACCAGGTCGCCGGCGAAACAGCACGGGCCCGCCACGTCCTGCCGGACCTGGGGGCCGTCCCGCTTCGGCAGGCCGTCGGCGTGGTAGGCGGCCACGCGGATCGGCCAGGACTCGGGAACGAACACGGTGCGCACGGCGACCTGGGCGCCCGCGTGGGTGACGGCGATGGGCCGGCCGCCCGCGGACTTCGTGTACTCCACCCGGGCCAGGATGAAGCCGGACTTGGCGAGCAGCGACCGGCCGAACTCGGTGACGAGCCCGTACCTGCCGTCGAACAGCCCGGGAACGGTGCGCCGCAGCAGGCGCGCGTAGTCGCGGAAGGTGGGCGTCACCTCGTCGGAGCCGAAGTTGACCGGCAGGCCGCCGCCGATGTCCAGGGTGTCGATCTGGCGGCGCCCGGCCGCCGCGTTGATCTCCTCGGCCAGCTCGTAGGTGGCGCGCACGCCCGCCGCCATGCGTTCAAGGGCCATGCCCTGGGACCCGACGTGGCAGTGCAGCCGCGTCAGCCAGGGGCGGTCGGTGCAGGCGCGGACGACCCAGTCGCGGGCGCCGGGGTCGCCCAGCGCCACGCCGAACTTGGAGGTGGCGGTGGCCGTACTCATCGCGTCGATCGTGCCGCCGCCGAGCTGCGGGTTGACGCGCAGGCCGACCGGCCCGGCGGGCTCGCGGCCCGCGCCGACCAGCGCGTCCAGGCGGGCCAGCTCCTGCGGGTTGTCCGCGTTCAGCGCGATCCCGAGCGCCAGGGCCTCGGCCAGCTCGGCCGGGGTCTTCGCGGGGGAGTCGAGAACGATGCGGTCGGCGGCCAGTCCGGCCGCGCGGGCCAGGGCCAGCTCGCCGGGGCTGGCGACCTCGCAGCCGATCCCGAACCCGTCGAGCAGCCGCAGGACGGGAACGAGCGAACCGGCCTTCACGGCGAAGGTGTGCAGCACGGGCCGGCCGGGCGCGGTCACCTCGTCGAAAGCGGCGTGGAGGTCGTTGGCCGCGTCGCGGACGCCCTGGAGGTCGAGCAGGGCGGCCAGCGGCTGGTCGTCGGTCAGGGGGTGCCGGGCGAGCAGCGCGCGCACGGCCAGGTCGCGTCGGGAGGGCAGAACCATGCCTCCAGCCAAACACGGCCGGCGCACGGTCGGGGAGCGGGTGGGGAACGGGTGGGGAGTGGGGGGGGGGGGGGGGGG
>NZ_LZNS01000001.1:5002281-5029580 GCF_001984575.1 Streptomyces sp. MP131-18
GGGCACGGCCGGGGTCGGCGGCCGAGGCGCGGTTGACTGAAAGTATTCAGGATCTAGAGTGAATGAATGGTTCTCACCGGGGAGGCTGGTCATGGCAGGACCTCGACCCGTGCGCGCACCCCGCGGCACCGCGCTGAGTGCGCAGGGCTGGCCGCAGGAAGCCGCGCTGCGGATGCTCCAGAACAACCTGGACCCGGAGGTCGCCGAGCATCCTGACCAGCTCGTCGTCTACGGCGGCACGGGCCGGGCGGCCCGTGACTGGGCGTCCTTCGACGCGATGGCCGCGACGCTGCGTTCGCTCGGCCCCGACGAGACGATGCTCGTGCAGTCGGGCCGGCCGGTCGGGGTGATGACCACCCACCCGTGGGCGCCCCGGGTGCTGATCGCGAACTCGAACCTCGTCGGCGACTGGGCGACGTGGGAGGAGTTCCGCCGCCTCGAACGCCTGGGGCTGACCATGTACGGCCAGATGACGGCCGGTTCGTGGATCTACATCGGCACGCAGGGCATCCTCCAGGGCACCTACGAGACGTTCGCCGCGGTCGCCGCCAAGCGGTTCGGCGGGAGCCTGGCAGGGACGGTGACCCTGACGGCCGGGCTCGGCGGCATGGGCGGCGCGCAGCCGCTCGCGGTCACCATGAACGGCGGGGTGGCCGTCTGTGTCGACTGCGACCCGCGGGCCATCGAGCGGCGCATCGCCCACGGCTTCCTCGACGTGCGGGCCGACTCGGTCGCGGAGGCCATGGACCTGGCGGCCGAGGCCCGCGCCACCCGCAGGCCGCTGTCCGTCGGCGTCCTCGGCAACGCCGCCGAAGTGCTGCCCCGGCTGCTGGCCGAGGGCGCGCCGGTGGACATCGTGACCGACCAGACCAGCGCGCACGACCCGCTGGCCTACCTGCCGACCGGGGTGGACCTCGCCGACATGGCGGCCTACGCCGCGCGGGCCCCCGAAGAGTTCACCCGGCGCGCCAGGGAGTCGATGGCCCGGCACGTCGAGGCCATGGTCGGCTTCCAGGACGCCGGGGCCGAGGTCTTCGACTACGGCAACTCGATCCGCGGCGAGGCGCAGCTGGCCGGCTACGACCGGGCGTTCGCCTTCCCCGGCTTCGTCCCCGCCTACATCAGGCCGCTGTTCTGCGAGGGCAAGGGCCCCTTCCGCTGGGCGGCGCTCAGCGGCGATCCGCGGGACATCGCGGCCACCGACCGGGCCGTCCTCGAACTCTTCCCCGAGAACGAGTCGCTCGCGCGCTGGATCACGCTGGCGGGGGAGCGGGTCCGCTTCCAGGGCCTGCCCGCCCGGATCTGCTGGCTGGGCTACGGCGAACGGGAGCGCGCGGGCGAGCGGTTCAACCATATGGTGGCCGGCGGCGAGCTGGCCGCGCCCGTGGTCATCGGCCGCGACCACCTGGACTGCGGCTCGGTCGCCTCCCCGTACCGCGAGACCGAGGGCATGCGGGACGGCTCGGACGCCATCGCGGACTGGCCGCTGCTGAACGCCATGGTCAACGTGGCCTCCGGTGCCTCGTGGGTGTCCATCCACCACGGCGGCGGCGTCGGCATGGGCCGCTCCCTGCACGCCGGGCAGGTCACGGTGGCCGACGGCACCGCCCTGGCGGGCGAGAAGATCCGCCGTGTCCTGACCAACGACCCGGGCATGGGCGTGATCCGGCACGTCGACGCGGGGTACGGCGAGGCCGAGGCAGTGGCGGCGGAACGCGGCGTCCGCATCCCCATGCGGGAGACCCCGTGAACGTGCCGGGCCACGACGCCCGGGACGCCCACGACGCCCACGACGCCCGGGACATCCGGGACGCCGCCCGGACCGCCCCGGCGGCGGACGGGGGCGGCGCCGGCTCCTTCCGCGAGATGTGGGCCGGGCTGCGGCCGGTCGGGCGGGCCGCCTCGGGCGGGTACCACAGGTACGCCTGGACGGCCGCCGACGGGGAGCTGCGTGCCTGGTTCCGCGAGCAGGCCGCGCGGCGCGGGCTGCGGTACGAGGTGGACCGCAACGGCAACCAGTGGGCGTGGGCCGGGGACCCGGCGGCGGGCGACGCGGTCGTCACCGGGTCGCACCTGGACTCGGTGCCGGACGGCGGGGCGTTCGACGGGCCGCTCGGGGTGGTCTCGGCGTTCGCCGCGATCGACGAGCTCCGCGAGCGCGGCACCGCCGCGGCCCGCCCGCTGGGCGTGGTCGGCTTCGCCGACGAGGAGGGCGCCCGCTTCGGCGTGGCCTGCGTCGGCTCCCGGCTGGCCTGCGGGCTGCTCGACCCCGACCGGGCGCGACGGCTGCGCGACGCGGACGGCGTCACGCTGGCCCGCGCGCTGGAACGGGCGGGCCTCGACCCGGCGGCCATCGGCCCCGATCCGGAACGGCTCGGGCGCATCGGCACGTTTGTCGAGCTGCACGTCGAGCAGGGCAGGGCGCTGGCCGGTCTGGGCCGCCCCGTCGGGGTCGGCTCGGTCATCTGGCCGCACGGGCGCTGGCGCTTCGACTTCCGCGGCCAGGCCAACCACGCGGGCACCACCCGCATCGAGGACCGGCACGACCCGATGCTGACGTATGCCCACACCGTGCTCGCCGCCCGCAAGCGCGCCCGGCTGGCCGGGGCACTCGCCACCTTCGGCAAGGTCGAGGCCGAGCCGAACGCCGTCAACGCCGTGCCCGCCCTCGTCCGCGGCTGGCTCGACTCCAGGGCCCAGGACACGGCGACCCTCGACGCGCTGGTCGCCGCGATCGAACAGGGCGCGGCCGAGCGTGGTGGCCGGGACGGCGTCACCGTCGCGGTCACCCGGGAGTCGCACACGCCGGGCGTCGCCTTCGCCCCCGGGCTGCGCGACGCGCTCGCCGCCCGGCTCGGCGGCGCACCCGTGCTGGCCACGGGCGCGGGACACGACGCCGGAATCCTCGCCGCCGCCGTCCCCACCGCCATGCTGTACGTACGCAATCCGACCGGCGTCTCGCACGCACCCGAGGAGCACGCCGAGGAGACCGACTGCCTGGCCGGGGTGACCGCGCTGGCCGACGTACTGGAGGGCCTGGCGTGTCCCTGACCGAGCAGACCTACTGGGCGGAATACGCCTGGCTCAACGGCCCGGTGGAGCCGGGCGTCGTCATCTCCACCTCCCGCACGGGACACATCTCGTCCGTGGCGCCCGGCGCGGCGGAGCCGCCCGTGGGCTGCGTCCCGCTGCGCGGCCTGACCCTGCCCGGCCTGGCCAACGTGCACAGCCACGCGTTCCACCGGGCGCTGCGCTCCGCCACCCAGGTGGGCAGCGGCACCTTCTGGACGTGGCGCAACGCCATGTACGACATCGCCTCCCGGCTGGACCCCGACCTCTGCCACGCCCTGGCCCGCGCCGTCTACGCGGAGATGGCGCTGGCGGGCGTCACGTGCGTCGGCGAATTCCACTACGTCCACCATGCGGCGGGCGGCACCCGCTACGGCAACCAGAACGCGATGGGCGAGGCGCTGATCGCCGCGGCGGCGGACGCCGGTATCCGGATGACGCTCCTCGACACCTGCTACCTCGCCGCCGGCTTCGGCCAGGAGCCCACCGGCGTGCAGCTGCGCTTCTCCGACGGCACCGCGGCGCGGTGGGCCGAACGGGCCGACGCGCTGCGCGGGAACGGCACCACCCGGATCGGCGCGGCCATCCACTCCGTCCGGGCGGTGCCCGCCGGGGAACTGGCCCAGGTCGCCGCCTGGGCCGAGGAACGCGGAGCGCCGCTGCACGTCCACCTCTCCGAGCAGCCGAAGGAGAACGAGGACTGCCTCGGCGCGCACGGCCGCACCCCCGCCGAACTCCTCGCGGACCACGGGGTGCTCGGGCCGCGCACCACCGCCGTGCACGCCACCCACCTCACCGGCGAGGACATCGAACTCCTCGGCCGCAGCGCCACCGTCGTCTGTCTGTGCCCCACCACGGAACGTGACCTCGCCGACGGCATCGGCCCCGCCGCCCGGCTGCGCGCCGCGGGCAGCCCACTGTGCCTGGGCAGCGACAGCCACGCCGTCATCGACCTGCTGGCGGAGGCGCGCGCCCTCGAACTGCACGAGCGCCTCAACACCCGCGTCCGCGGCCACTTCACCGCCGACCAGCTGCTGCGCTTCACGGCCGAGGACGGGCACGCCGCCCTCGGCTGGCCGGAGGCCGGGCGGATCGAGCCGGGCTGCCTGGCCGACTTCACCACGGTCGCGCTCGACAGCGTCAGGACCGCGGGGCCGCCGCCCCGGATGGCGCTTCAGGCCGCCGTCTTCGCCGCGACCGGGGCCGACGTGCGCCACACCGTCGTCGGCGGGCGGCACATCGTCAGGGACGGCGGCCACCAACTGGTGCCGAATGTGCCCGCGGCCCTCGCGGAATCCGTCGCCGCGCTCCGCGCCGCGCGCTGAACAGCGGCAGGAGCACCAGGAGCAGCACCAGCACCAGGAGCAGGAAGAGGAGTCCGCCATGTCCCGGCCCACCGGCCCCGACGCGCACCGCGCCCACGGCACGCACCGCACCCCCAGTACGGCCAGTACGGCCAGCACGGCCAGCACCGGCAGCACGGGCAGCACCGGCAGCACGGGCAGCACCGCGATCACCAACATCGGCGTACTCATCACCAACGACCCCTCCCTCGGCCCAGGTCCGCTCGGACCGGTCCGGGACGCGGCCGTCGTCATCGAGGGCGACCGCATCGTCTGGACCGGCACATCCAGTAGAGCACCCGCCACTGACAGTCACCACGACGCGAGTGGCGGAGCCGTCATCCCCGGCTTCGTCGACTCGCACTCCCACCTGCTGTTCGCGGGCGACCGCACCGCCGAGTTCCACGCCAGGATGTCCGGCCGGCCCTATACCGCGGGCGGCATCAGGACCACGGTCGCGGCGACCCGTCGGGCCACCGACGCCGAACTGTCCGCCAACCTCGCCGCGTTCCTGCGCGAAATGCTCCGGCAGGGCACCACCACCGTGGAGACGAAGTCCGGCTACGGCCTCACCGTGGCGGACGAGGCGCGCGCTCTGCGGATCGCCGCGGAGCACACCGAGGAGGTGACCTACCTCGGCGCCCACATCGTTCCCCCCGAGCACGCCGCGTCCCCCGAGGACTACGTGGCCCTGGTGACCGGGCCGATGCTCGACGCCTGCGCGCCGTACGCCCGGTGGATCGACGTCTTCTGCGAGCGCGGCGCCTTCGACGCCGGGCAGGCGCGCGCCGTGCTGGCCGCGGGCCGGGCGCGTGGTCTCCGCCCGCGGGTGCACGCCAACCAGCTCGGCCCCGGGCCCGGTGTCCGGCTCGCCGTCGAGGCCGGGGCCAGGTCCGCCGACCACTGCACGCACCTCACGGACGCGGACGTCGACGCCCTGGCCCAGGGCGGCACCGTGGCAACCCTGCTGCCGGGCTGCGAGTTCTCCACCCGCGCGCCCTATCCGGACGCGCGCCGCCTGCTCGACGCGGGCGCCGTCGTGGCGCTGGCGACCGACTGCAATCCGGGCTCCTCGTTCACCAGCTCGATGCCGTTCTGCGTGGCCGTCGCGGTGCGCGAGATGGGCATGACGCCCGACGAGGCGCTGTGGTCGGCCACCGCGGGCGGCGCCGCGGCGCTGGACCGCACCGACGTCGGCCGCCTGGCGCCCGGGGCCCGCGCCGACCTGGTCCTGCTGGCCGCGCCCTCGCCGGTGCACCTCGCCTACCGTCCCGGCGTGCCGCTGGTCGCCGCGGTCTGGCGCCGGGGGCGGCGCGAGCTTCAGGCCAGGACCTGAGGCCCCGCGCCCCGGCTAAGGCGCCCCGGCGCCGGACTAAGGCCCGTAGCGCCGCGGAGCGCCGTTCGGCATGGTGTCCGTCGCCGGAACGACCGGGCGACCGGACGACCGGGCGACCGCGTGCCGGAACGAGACGGGGAGTTGACACGCGTGACCGACGATGTGACCGAGGGCGCCGCACCGGCCGCCGGACTGCCGCGCGAGGACCGGGGGCTCGGGGGCCGGTTCTGGACGCTGTGGTCGGCGAGCACGGTCACCAACCTCGGCCAGGGCGCCAGCGCCGTCGCCTTCCCGTGGCTGGCGACCACCCTCACCAGCGACGCCTTCCTCGTCGCGCTGACGGGCGTGGCCGTGCGCCTGCCCTGGCTGCTGTTCAGCCTCCCGGCCGGGGTGCTCGCGGACCGGCTCGACCGGCGGCACCTCATGCTGTGGATGAGCGTCGCCCGCGCGCTGATCGTGGGCCTCGTCGCGCTGTTCGTCGCCCTGGACGCCATGTCCCTGCCGGTGCTGTGCGCCTGCGCGCTGGCCCTCGGCTTCGCCGAGGTGCTGTTCGACAACACCGCGCAGGTCCTGCTGCCCTCCGTGGTCGCCCGCGTGCACCTGCCCACCGCGAACGGCCGGCTCATGGCGGCCCAGATGGTGTCGGACGACTTCGTGGCCAGGCCCCTCGGCGGCGCGCTGCTCGGCTTCGCGCTGGCCGCGCCGTTCGTCTTCGACGCGGGCGCGGCCGTCGCCACCGGCGCGGTGCTGCTCCTGCTGCGCGGGAGCTACCGCGTGCGCACGGCGCACGAGCCGGGCGCGACGGCCGCGCCGCGCCGCTCGATGCGGGCCGAAATCGCCGAGGGCGTGCGCTGGTTGTGGGACATTCCGGTGCTGCGCCGCCTGGCGGTCTCGCTTGCGGTGATCAACGGTTCGACGCAGGCGGCGCTCGCGGTCTACGTGCTGTACGCGCAGGAAGTGCTGGGCCTGGGACCGGTCGGGTTCGCCGTGCTGACCTCGGCCGCCGGGGTCGGTGGCGTGCTGGGCGGCCTGCTGGCGGGCCGGGCGGGGCGGCGGCTCGGTCCGGCCCGTTCCCTGCTGGTCCTGCTGGCCCTCCAGGTGATCGCGTTCGCGGCTGCCGCGGTGGCCTCCCACGCCCTGGTGGTCGGGGTGGCGATGAGCGCGACCGGATTTGGCGCGGTGTTGTGGAACGTCACGACCGTTTCATTGCGGCAGACGATCATTCCGGACCGGTTGCTGGGGCGCGTCAACAGCGTCTACCGGCTGCTCGGCTGGGGCGCCATGCCGCTGGGCATGCTGGCGGGCGGCGGGCTCGTGGCCCTGGTGGAGGCGGAGTTCGGCCGCGAGGCGGGGCTGCGCGCCCCGTTCCTCGCCGTCGCCGTGATCTGCGCCGGTCTTGCGGTGTACGTGCGCCGGCACCTGCATGCGCGGGCCATCGCGGAAGCCCTCGCCGGCGCGCGGTGACGCGGCACAGCGTCGCCCGTGTCGCCCTCCGGCGCCCGCGCACACCGCGGGGGCGCCGTTCGCCTCAGCTCGGCGCGCTCGGCGCGGTCTGGGCGGCTGCGGCGGCCCACCCGCGGGCCAGCCTCAGCTCCTCCTCATGCAGCGCCTCGCCCGCCGCGATGACGCGCGGGCGCAGCTCGGGCCGCGTGGTCTGGGCGCGGAAGAGGAACGAGACCGACACCTCGTGGTCCGGCCGTTCGACGATCTCCACCGGGTCTCCGGCACGCACGGCGCCCGGCCGGATCACGCGGAAGTAGGCGCCGGGCGCGGCATCCTGCGTGAACCGCTTGACCCACCCCCGCTCGCCCAGCCACTCGGCGAACGTGCGGCACGGAATCCGCGCCGAGGTGGCCTCGATGATCAGGTCGGCGCCCACCCGCCACCGTTCGCCGATGCGCACGTCGCCGACGTCGATGCCGCAGGTCGTGAGGTTCTCGCCGAAGACGCCGTTCCCCAGGCGCCGGTCGAGTGCGGCCTCCCAGCGGTCCAGGTCCTCGCGGGCGAACGCGTACACGGCCTGGTCGTCACCGCCGTGGTGGCGGCGGTCGCAGACCATGTCGCCGGCCAGGCCGCTGCCCCCGACCCCCTTGGGGCCTGGCGCCGACACCTCCACCGGGCCCGGCACCGGGCGCTTGTTGATGCCGGTCAGGCCGTCCGGCGCGTCGGTGAACGCGTCGGCACCCGCCTGCCCGAGATTGACGGACAGCACTCTGCGCAGCATGCAGGCACCCTAACGGCCGTCGAAGACCCGGCGCATGGGCTTTTCTGCCGCCACCGCCACCGCCAGGTCAGCCGGCCACCGCCAGGTCAGCCGGCCGCGGGCAGGTCGAGCACCGCCTTGCCGGGCACGCGGCCCTCGGCCAGGGCCGTGATGGCCTCCGGGGTGCGCGTCCAGGCGCCGCGCCAGCCGACCTGCGCGTCCAGCTCGCCGCCGGCCAGCAGCCCGGCGAGCCAGCTCAGGTCCGCGCCGAGCCCGTCGGCGTCGTCCAGCAGGAAGAACGTGGCGATGCTGCGGTCGGTGCCCAGCAGTCCGGAGAAGTCGCTTTCCGCGAACGACTCGCCCCGGCCGGACGTGTGCCCCATGGCGATCAGCGTGCCGTGGCGCCCGAGCGTCCGGTAGGCCGCCACCATGTGGTCCCCGCCGACCAGGTCGATCACGCCGTGCACCGGCCCGGTCAGCCCCGCGATCCCGTCCGTGCCGATGACGACCTCGTCCGCGCCGAGCCCGCGCAGCGTCTGCTCCTTGGCCGGATCGGTGGTCGTCGCGACGACGTGGGCGCCGCCGCGTGCGGCGAGCTGAACGGCGAACCGGCCGACGCCGCCGCCCGCCCCGGTGATCAGGACCCGGCGGCCGAGCAGAGGGCCGAGGCGGTGCAGGCCGCGCAGCGCGGACCCGGCCGCGACCGGCAGCGTGCTGATCGCGCCGAGGTCGGCGCCCTGCGGAACGGCACCGAGCAGCGCGGTGTCAACGGCGCGCAGCTCCGCCCACGCGCCGTCCGCGGCCAACGACACCACCGGAGTGCCGGCGGCGGGTCCTGAACCGTCGGCCGCCGCCCGTTCGACGATCCCCGCCGCGTCCCAGCCGGGCACGGTGCCCAGCTCGCCGTCCGGTACGACGGAGACGACCTCGCCGTAGTTGATGGAGAACGCGGCGACGCGGATCAGCGCCTGGTGCGGGGCGGGCGCCGGCTCCGGCGCCTCGGCGAGGGTCAGGTGGTCCGGGCGGGTGTGGTCGATCGTCCAGGCGCGCATGCGCGACTCTCCCTTGCCGCCGGGGCTTTCTGGCCCCGGCACGGTGCCTTCCCGGCCGGTGGTCCGGCCGGGTGGAGGAAAATATGCCAGTGACCGGCATTAGCTGGCAACAGGCTTTTGCTGGCGGATGGCGAGGCGGCGCGAGTACACTCGGCGCCGTGCGTGAGGGGAGCCCTGCGGGGAACGAAGGGGACGAGCGGCCGGCCGGGCCCGCCGGGCCCGCCGGGCTGACGCTGCGCGAACGCAAGAAGCTACGCACACGCCGCGCCCTGGTGGAGGAGGCGCTGCGGCTGTTCACCGAGCAGGGCTTCGGGGAGACCACGCTCGACGAGCTGGTGGACGCCGTGGAGATCTCGCAGCGCACCTTCTTCCGTACCTTCGCGTCCAAGGAGGACGTTGCCCTGGCGCCGGAAAAGGAGCTGTGGGCGGCGTACGTCGCGGGCATCGAGGCCCGCCCGCCGGGACCCGGCCGCTCCCCGCTGGCCTCCTACCAGGAGACGCTGTTCGCCGCGGTACGGGAGATGGCCGAGGGCTGGGAACGCCGGTTCCTGTGCAGCCGCGCCCTGTGCGAGCGCACCCCGGCGCTGCTCGCACACAGCCTCCGGCACTGCGCGGAGGTGACCGACCGCGTGCTGCACATCACCGCGGAACGCCGGCCCGCCGCCGGCGGCGGCCGTGACCAGGAGCTGCGGCTCCTCCTGCTGCTCGAGCTGATGCTCGCCGCATGGCGGTGGGCCGTGCGGCAGTGGGCCGCCGCGGGCCAGGGGGCCGACCGCGAAGCGCTGTACGGACACATGCGCGAAGCGTTCGCCGCGATCCCCGACGCCGCCGCCCTCGCACGCCACTGAACGGCCACGCCCCGGCCGGTGCGCAGAGGCCGGGGCGACAGCAATGGGCCCGGGAACGGTGTGTTCGTTCCCGGGCCTTTCCGCCGTGTCCGCCCGTGGCGGGTGGGCGGTGTTACTCCTCCACCATCAGGCCCCGGCGCAACTTGCCGAGTGTCCTGGCCAGCAGCCGCGAGACGTGCATCTGCGAGATGCCCAGCTCCTCGCCGATCTCCGACTGCGTCATGTTCGCCACGAAGCGGAGCGAAAGAATCTGCCGGTCGCGCGGCGCGAGCTGCGCGATCAGGGGTTTCAGGGACTCGATGTACTCGATGCCCTCAAGTCCGTGGTCCTCGTAGCCGATGCGGTCGGCGAGCGCGCCCTCCGCGTCGTCCTCCTCCGGCTGCGCGTCCAGCGAGCTGGCCGTGTAGGCATTGGACGCGGCCATGCCCTCCACGACTTCTTCCTCGCTGATCTTCAGCCGCTCGGCCAGCTCGGAAACGGTCGGGGACCTGTCCAGCTTCTGCGCCAGCTCGTCGCCCGCCTTGGCGAGGTCGAGCCGCAGCTCCTGGAGACGCCGCGGCACCCGGACCGACCAGGAGGTGTCGCGGAAGAAGCGCTTGATCTCGCCGACGATCGTCGGCATCGCGAACGTGGGGAATTCCACACCGCGGTCGGCCTCGAAGCGGTCGATCGCCTTGATCAGACCTATCGTGCCGACCTGGACGATGTCCTCCATCGGTTCGCTGCGGGAACGGAACCTTGCAGCGGCGAACTTCACCAGCGCCAGGTTCAGCTCGACCAGAGTGTTCCGTACGTATGCGTACTCATGCGTGCCCTCTTCGAGCGTCCGCAGCCGGGCGAAGAGGCTCTTCGACAGGGCGCGCGCGTCGAGCGGCGCCACCTCGTCGTAGGGCGGGATCTCGGGCAGCGACGCGAGGAAGTCGTCCGCCGCCGGTTCAGTGGCGGGGGAGGACGGAACGTCGTCCGCGGGGGCGCCGGAACGCGGATCATGAGTACGAGGGGCCGGTGACATGGTGTGTCCTCCGTAAGTCTCTCGGCATATGGCTGCCGAAGCCGTGACGTGCACTGCGGGGTGCGGCGCCTCCAAAGCCGGCTCGGAAAATGCAATGTCTCTAGACCTACCGGTCGCGCAGCGGCGATGGCAAGTCTGCTACGCCCGAATTCCGAAGAACGTCGGGGTTGTTCGGGTGTTGGGCCGTCGCCCTACGGGCTAAGGTTTCGAACCTAGCCAGGAACGGGCTCCGAAATGAAGGGGGCTGCATGGACCGTGGCACGCCGGACGAGGCGAACCGCCACCGCCTGACGGTCGATGTGCGCCGCGCGGGCTCGGGTGCGGTGATCACGCCGGCCGGAGAGCTTGATCATCACTCCGCCGAGAAGCTGCGCGAGTCACTCGACCAGTGCGTGGCCGATGGTTGTTTCCGGATCGTTATCGACTGTTCGGGATTGGAGTTCTGTGACTCCACCGGCCTCAATGTGCTCCTCGCCACACGCGTGGACGTCGAGGCCGCCGGAGGGCAAGTGCACCTGGCCGGAATGCGCCCAAATGTCGCCCGAGTCTTCGAGATAACGGGCGCCGGGGCCGTCTTCACCCTCCACGGGAGCCTCGACGACGCCCTCGCGGCCCTGCCCTCGGACTGATTCCGACCGATCGCCGTCCCCGGCCCGCTGTACGGGACGCGGTCGGCCGAGTCACACTATTGCCGGGATCGGACGGGTGTGGTCGCCGCTCGGCAGGGCAGGAGATCAGTCACGCCGGGCCACAGGGACGGTTCGGCCAGGCCAGCAGGCCAGCGGCGCGGCGTTGCGGTGAGGGGAGGCGCGCATGGGTATCACCCGGCCGTATCCAGCAGGCGATCAGGACCCGGAGCAGCGGGCGCCGGCCACGGTGACGGATGCCGTGCTCCAGGTACGCAGGCTCCGGCTTGCCAACGCCGCGGGCGTCGTCTCGCGCGCGCGCGAGTTCACCCGCGCCGCCCTCCACGACTGGGAGTGGCTTCCGGCCCCCACCGAGGAGTTGCGCGCCGCCGCGGAGGATGCGCTGCTCGTCGTCTCCGAGCTGGTCACGAACGCCTGCCTGCACGCAGGCGGCCCGGAGGAGCTGCGGATAGGCCGGGGCACGAAGGTGCTGCGGGTCGAGGTGCTCGACCGCGGCGACGGCGTGCCCGCCCTGCGCACGGCCCGGCGCCCCGGACGCCCCGGCGGCCACGGCATGTTCATCGTCCAGCGCCTGTGCCTGGACTGGGGCGTGGCCCGGGAGCCGGGTGCCGCGGGCAAGACCGTCTGGGCCGAGCTGGCCGCGCCGCCCGCCGACTGACACCGCGCCGCCCGCTCGCCCGGCCGCCCGCTCGCCCGGCGCGACGGTGATTCCGCGCGCCCCCGCCACCGAACCCCCGTGACCGGCCCGCGACCGAGCCCCCGTGACCGACCCCGCGGACCGACCCCGCCGGTCAGCCGCCTGCGTCTACCATCAGGCCATGACCCGAGTACTGCTCGCCGAGGACGATGCGTCCATCTCGGAGCCGCTGGCCCGAGCGCTGCGCCGCGAGGGATACGAGGTGGAGGTGCGGGAGGACGGTCCGGGGGCGCTGCGGGCCGGCCTGCGGGGCGACGTCGACCTCGTGGTGCTCGACCTCGGTCTGCCGGGCATGGACGGCCTGGAGGTCTGCCGTCGCCTGCGCACCGAAGGGCTGGGCCTGCCCGTGCTGGTGCTCACCGCCCGCGCCGACGAGGTCGACACGGTCGTCGGCCTCGACGCGGGCGCCGACGACTACGTGACCAAGCCGTTCCGGCTGGCCGAGCTGCTGGCCCGGGTCCGTGCCCTGCTGCGCCGCGGTACCGCGGAGAGCGCGCCCGCCCCGACGGTGCACGGCATCCGGATCGACGTGGAGTCGCACCGCGCGTGGATGGGCGAGGACGAGCTGCACCTCACGGCCAAGGAGTTCGACCTGCTGCGGGTCCTGGTGCGCGACGCGGGCCGGGTCGTGACCCGCGAGCAGCTGATGCGCGAGGTGTGGGACACCACGTGGTGGTCGTCCACGAAGACCCTCGACATGCACATCTCCTGGCTGCGCAAGAAGCTCGGCGACGATGCGGCCAACCCCCGCTACATCGCCACGGTCAGGGGAGTGGGATTCCGGTTCGAGAAGAGCTGACGGGGACAGGGACGGGGGCCGGGACGTGCGCCGCCGTCTGATCAACTCCACGCTCGCGGTGGTGCTCATCGTGATCGCGGTGTTCGGCGTCTCTCTGTTCATCGTGGAGACCCGCACCATCACCTCCAGCGCCCGCGACCGCCTGGAGTCGGACGTGGCCCGCGTGCTCGCCGATGTCGAGAGCCGCATCGCCGCGGACGAGCCGGTGACCGAGCAGAAACTGCGCGCCTCCGCGCCCGCCGACCGTTTCGTGCTGATCGAGCAGCCCGGCGTGCCGACCGTCGAGCTGGGCGAACGGCCCGAGGGCGACGTGATGAGCGCCGAACAGACCGGCGCGCACGGCGAGACGGTCACCGTTCAGCAGCCGTCGAGCGTCGTCAGCAACGAGATCGGCCGGATGCTCACCATCATCCTCGTCGTCTCGCTGCTCGCGGTGGCCGCCGCCGCGCTGCTCGCGGTGCGGCAGGCCCGCCGCGTCGCGGCGCCGCTGACCGACCTGGCCGAGACCGCGGAACGGCTCGGCTCCGGCGATCCGCGCCCCCGCCACCGGCGGTACGGCGTCGCCGAGCTGGACCGGGTCGCGGACGTGCTGGACGCCAGCGCGGAACGGATCGCCCGCATGCTGACCGCGGAACGGCGCCTCGCCGCGGACGCCTCCCACCAGCTGCGCACGCCGCTGACCGCGCTGTCCATGCGGCTGGAGGAGATCATGGCCACCGAGGACAGGGACACGGTCAAGGAGGAGGCGGCCATCGGTCTCGCGCAGGTGGAGCGGCTCACCGACGTCGTTCAGCGGCTGCTGACCAACTCCCGTGATCCGCGCCTCGGCTCGGCGGTGGGCTTCGACCTCGACGAGGTCGTGGTGCAGCAGGTCGAGGAGTGGCGGCCCGCGTACCGCAGCGCGGGGCGCCCCATCGTGCACTCCGGCAAGCCGGGGCTGCGCGCCGTCGGCACCCCGGGCGCGGTTTCGCAGGTGCTGGCCTGCCTCGTGGAGAACTCGCTGATGCACGGCGCGGGCACCGTCGCGCTGCGCACCAGGACCACCGGCAACCAGGTCGTCGTCGAGGTCACGGACGACGGCCCCGGCGTGCCGACCGAGCTGGGGGCCCGCGTCTTCGAACGCACGGTGAGCGGGCGGAATTCGACCGGGCTCGGCCTGGCCGTCGCCCGCGATCTGGCGGAGGCGGACGGCGGGCGCCTCGAACTGCTCCAGCAGCGGCCGCCGGTCTTCGCACTGTTCCTCAGCCGGGAGGCGGAGCAGGCGTCGGACGCCTCCTGACCGTCAGCGCCCGCCGGGCTCCGCGGGCCGGGGCCGCCCGGCGGCGGCAGGCTCCGGCGCGGGGTCCCGTCCCGCCGCGTCCTTGGCCGCCTCCGCTTCCGCCTCCGACTCCGCCTCGGGGCGGCGGAAGACCCAGGTGCGGTAGGACCAGAAGCGGAACAGCGAGCCGATGCCGAGCCCGATCACGTTCTTCGCGAGATTGTCGGCCAGCGGCGAGGTGAAGCCGAAGCCGTAGTGCGACAGCGCCAGCACCCCGTTCTCGATCACCATGCCCACGCAGGAGAACAGCAGGAAAAGCCCCGCCTCGCGGCTGCGCCCGGTCTTGTCCCGGTGCCGGTAGGTCCAGTACCGGTTGCCGAGGTAGTTGGTGCAGATGGCGGCGGAGGTGGCGATGATGCCGGAACGGATGGGCGCCAGGCCGGCAGCCTGGCTGCACGCGTTGAACACGGCGACGTTCACCAGGAAGCCGAAGGCGCCCACGGTGCCGAACTTCGCGACCTCACGGGCCATGCCGCGCAGGCGGTCGCGCAGCGTGCGGCGGTCCTTCATGCCCGCCATGCTAACCAGCCGGCCTGTGCGGGCCTTCCCGCCGATGTGCCGATGTGCATACCCCTCCCCTCCGGCCCTGGCTCGCGGGCCGGTCCCGGCTCCCGGTGGGACGCGGTCCCGGACGGAACGGTTCCGGGCGGAACGGTTCCGGGCGGAGCCGCCCCGGGCGGAGCCGTTCCGGGGGGCCGGAGGGCGGCGAGGGGCGGCGGCTACGCTGGGTGCGTGACATTTCCCGTGGTCGGCATGGTCGGGGGCGGTCAGCTCGCCCGCATGACCCATGAGGCGGGCATCCCGCTCGGCATCAGGTTCAAGCTGCTCAGCGCGTCGCCGCAGGACTCCGCGGCGCTCGTCGCCGGCGATGTGGTCGTCGGCGACCACCGCGATCTGGACACGCTGCGTGCGTTCGCGAAGGGCTGCGACGTGATCACGTTCGATCACGAACACGTGCCTACCGAGCATCTGCGGGTCCTGGAAGCCGAGGGCATTCCGGTCAGGCCGGGACCCGCCGCGCTCGTGCACGCCCAGGACAAGGGTGTCATGCGCGCCCGCCTCACCCGGCTCGGCGTGCCCTGCCCGCGCCACCGGATCGTCGAGGACCCGGCCGACGTGCGGCGCTTCGCGGAGACCGAGGCGGGCGGCTTCCCCGTCGTACTCAAGACCGTCCGCGGCGGCTACGACGGCAAGGGCGTGTGGATCGTCGCCTCCGCCGCGGACGCCGACCGCGTCACCGAGCCCTTCCTGGCCGGGGTGCCCGTGCTGGCCGAGGAGAAGGTCGACTTCGTCCGCGAGCTGGCCGCCAACGTCGTCCGTTCCCCGCACGGGCAGGCCGTCGCCTACCCGGTGGTGGAGTCCGTGCAGGCCGGCGGCGTCTGCGACACCGTGATCGCCCCGGCTCCCGGCCTGCCCGCGGAGACGGCCGTGGCGGCGCAGGAGATGGCGCTGACCGTCGCCCGCGAACTGGAGGTGACCGGGCACCTCGCCGTGGAGCTGTTCGAGACGGCCGACGGCCGGGTCCTGGTCAACGAGCTGGCCATGCGCCCGCACAACTCAGGACACTGGACGCAGGACGGCGCGGTCACCTCGCAGTTCGCCAACCACGTCAGGGCCGTACTCGACCTGCCGCTCGGCGACCCCCGCCCGCGCGCACCCTGGACCGTCATGGCCAACGTGCTCGGCGGCGACTTCCCCGACATGTACCCGGCGTTCCTGCACTGCATGGCGCGCGACCCGCAGCTGAAGATCCACATGTACGGCAAGGACGTGAAGCCGGGCCGCAAGGTCGGCCACGTCACCACCTACGGCGACGACCTGGCCGACGTCCGCGAACGCGCCCGCCACGCCGCCGACTACCTGCGAGGGATCATCGACGAATGAGCAGCTCCCCGCCGTCGCCGCGCGTCGGCATCGTGATGGGCTCGGACTCCGACTGGCCGGTGATGCGGGCCGCGGCGGAGGCGCTTGACGAGTTCGCCGTGCCCTACGAGGTGGACGTCGTGTCCGCGCACCGCATGCCGCACGAGATGGTGACCTACGGCGAAGAGGCGGCGGGCCGCGGCCTCAAGGCGATCATCGCGGGCGCGGGCGGCGCCGCGCACCTGCCCGGCATGCTCGCCGCGCTGACGCCGCTGCCGGTCATCGGCGTTCCGGTGCCGCTCGCGCACCTGGACGGCATGGACTCGCTGCTCTCCATCGTGCAGATGCCCGCCGGAGTGCCCGTCGCGACCGTCTCGGTCGCCGGGGCGAAGAACGCCGGGCTCCTCGCCGTCCGCTCCCTCGCCGCGCACGACGAGGCGCTGCTCGCGCGCATGCTCGACTACCAGCGCGGCCTGCGGGACCAGGCCAGGGAAAAGGGCCGACGGCTGCGCGCCACCGTGGCCGGTCCTGGCACCGCATGAGCGCCGACGGACACGCGGACCTGCTGAGCCGGGCGTCGGAGCTGCTGGCCGAACACCCCGTCGTGGACGGGCACAACGACCTGCCGTGGGCCCTGCGCGAGCAGGTCCGCTACGACCTGGACCGCCGCGACATCGCCGCCGACCAGAGCGCCCACCTGCACACGGACCTGCCGCGGCTGCGCGCCGGGGGCGTCGGCGCGCAGTTCTGGTCGGTGTACGTGCGCACGGACCTCATCGGCGACAGCGCCGTCAGCGCCTGCCTGGAGCAGGTCGACGTCGTCGCGGCGCTCATCGACCGTTATCCCGCGCATCTGCGGCGCGCGCTGACCGCGGACGACATGGCGGCGGCCAGGGCGGAGGGCCGGATCGCGTCGCTGATGGGGGCGGAGGGCGGCCACTCCATCAACAATTCGCTCGGCACGCTCCGCGCGTTCCACCGGCTCGGCGTCCGCTACCTGACGCTCACCCACAACGACACCATCGACTGGGCCGATTCGGCCACGGACGAGCCGCGGCACGACGGGCTGAGCGCGTTCGGCGAAGAGGTCGTCCGGGAGATGAACCGGATCGGGATGCTCGTCGACCTCTCCCACGTCGCGCCCGCGACGATGCGCGACGCGCTGCGCGTCACCGAGGCGCCCGTGCTGTTCTCGCACTCCTCCGCGCGCGCCGTCTGCGACCACCCGCGGAACGTTCCGGACGACGTGCTCGCCGCACTGCCCGCGAACGGCGGCGTCGCGATGGTCACGTTCGTGCCCAACTTCGTGCTGCCCGCCGCGATGGACTGGGCCGCGCGCGCGGCCGTGAACATGGAGGCGCACGGGCTGCACCGGCTGGACACGACCGAGCGGGCGATGGCCGTGCACCGGGCGTTCGAGGCCGAGCACCCGCGCCCGCGGGCCACCGTCGCGGACGTTGCCGACCACCTGGACCACATGCGCGAGGTGGCCGGCATCGACCACATCGGGATCGGCGGCGACTACGACGGCACGGCCTTCATGCCGGACGGCCTGGAGAGCGTCGCGGGCTACCCGCGGCTGGTTGCCGAACTGCTGGCCCGGCGCTGGTCGCCGGCCGACGTGGCGAAGCTGACCTGGCACAACGCGGTGCGCGTGCTCGGCGATGCCGAGGCCGCCGCCCGGGACCTGTCCGCCCGCCGCGGCCCGTCCCTCGCCACCATCGAGCAGATGGACTCCTCGTTCGTCCCCCGGAGTACCGGCTTGCGCCGCTGATCCGGACATTCGTGACTTCCCGTCTGATTCTGGCGTCGGCCTCCGGCGCCGTGACCGAGTTCACTCGGCGCTCCGTCGGGGGCGGGTGTGCCGCATGGGGTCCGTTTCGCGCTTCCGCCAAGTCGGTTTACTCGTCGGAAACTTGGGCGAACGGTCCGGAACGCGCCCATCGCTCTCCGTTGATATGTGCTCGCGGAGCGTGTGTGTGAGGTGGGTTCCGGTATTTCCGATCATGGGGCGCGTGCCCGCACTTTCTTGTCTCGCCCGAATTCTTCGGCTTACGGTGCTCCCCGCGCCGCATCCGCGGCGTTCCGCGCCGGACGCCGAATCCTGTCACCGGTGGTGGAAACGCAGCACTTCCGTGTGACAGGAGCGGGGGAACCACTTTCCGCCGGAGCGTGTATTCCGCGCACCGGCTCGGGGTTAAGTCACCGCCGAACGCGGTCCGCCGTGACCGTATTCGACGGTGGCCGGGCATCTCCGGCCCGAACCCGACAGCTCACCTCGCAGGCGATGGAGAGGAGCACACCTATGTCCGCACGCGGACGTCACCGCCGTCAGCGGGTACGGCGCATTTCCCGCATCTCCCTGATGCTCACCGCCGGTGGCGCGGGCGTGGCCCTGCCGCTGGTCGCGGCCGGCGCCGCGAACGCCGCTCCGGCGAGCGTTCCTGCGAGCGTTCCGGCCGCGGAATCCGCGCAGGTCCCGGCGGCCGAAGCGGCCGCCGAACCGGCCGCCGCCACCGCCGCAGAACCGGCCGGGACCTACACCGTCGCCAAGGGCGACACGCTCTTCCGGATCGCCACCGACGAGGACGTCGACGGCGGCTGGGAAGCGCTGTACGACGGCAACCAGGACGTCATCGGCGACGACCCGGACCTGATCAAGCCCGGTCAGGAACTGTCGCTCGAAGCGACCGGCGGCGCCGCGCCGCAGGCCGCGCCGCAGGCCGCCGAGGAGCCGACGCCCGAGCCCGAGCCCGAGCCCGAGCCGGAGCCCGCGCCCGAGCCGGAGCCCGCGCCCGAGCCGTCCGGTGACTTCCACGCCCCGGTCGACGCGTCGCCGAGCACCGCCTACCGCGCCACCGGCTCGTCCTGGTCCTCCGGCTACCACACCGGCGTGGACTTCTCGGTCGGCACCGGCACTCCCGTCAAGGCCGTCGCCTCCGGCGAGGTGGTGACCGCCGGCTCCGGCGGCGCCTACGGCAACGAGGTCGTCATACGCCACGACGACGGCCACTACACGCAGTACGCCCACCTGTCGTCCCTGAGCGTCGGCGTCGGTCAGACCGTCGCGGGCGGCGACCAGATCGGCCTGTCCGGCTCGACGGGCAACAGCACCGGCCCGCACCTGCACTTCGAGGTGCGGACCGGCCCGGACTACGGCTCGGACATCGACCCGCTGTCCTACCTGAGGGCCAACGGCGTCACCGTCTGATCCATCTGATCCGCGCCCGAGACGCGCCGGAGACGCGCCGGTGATCCGCGCCGGAAGGCGACGACAGGGCCCCGCCCCCGCGGCGGGGCCCTGTCGCGTCCCGGTGGCGCCGCGTCAGCGGCTCAGCCGCTGGTAGCTGCGGATGGCCAGCGGCGCGAACACCGCGGTCAGCACCACGGGCCACGCGATGGCCAGCAGCATCGCGTTCTCCGTCGCCCACGACCCCGTGCCGGCCAGGCCGGGGTTGCCGAACAGCTCACGGATCGCCGCCACCGTCGCGGACAGCGGGTTCCACTCGGCGAGCGTCCCCAGCCAGCCCGGCATCAGCTCCGGCGCGGTGAACACGTTCGACACCGCGGTCAGCGGGAACGCCAGCGGGAAGACGATCGTGCCGACCGTGTCCGCGTTGCGCACCACGAGCCCGAGGTAGATCCCGATCCAGGTGATGGCGACGCGCAGCGCGAGCACCAGCGCCACCGCGAGCAGCGCCCGGCCGATGCCGCGGTGCCATTCCCAGCCGACGAGCAGGCCGCAGACCACCAGCACGCTCATCTCCAGTGCGGCCCGCATCAGGTCGGCGGTGCTCCGCCCGACCAGCAGCGCGGAACGGGCCACCGGCATCGAACGGAAACGGTCCACCACGCCGCGGCCCGCGTCCACGGCGACGGCCGTTCCGGTGGCGCCCATTCCGTAGAGCATCGTCATCGCGAAGACGCCCGGCAGCAGGAACTCCCGGTAGTCGCCGCCGCCCGGCACGGACATGCCGCTGCCGAAGACGTAGCCGAAGACGAGGACGAACATGATCGGCAGCGCGAAGTAGAGGACCATCTCCTCCGGCGTGCGCACCAGGTGCGACATGTTGCGCCGGGTCATGATCCAGCCGTCGGCCGCCGCGAGGCGCAGTCGTCTCATGCCGTCGCCTCCTCGTTCGCCCGGTGCCCCGTGAGCTGGAGGAACGCCTCGTCCAGCGTGGGCCGCCTGGTGCCGATGTCCTCGACGGCGATGCCCGCCTCGTGCAGCGCCCTGACGACTCCGGTCAGCGCCGCGACCCGGTCGGCGACCTGCGTGCCGACCCGCCGCACGTCCCGGTCGGTCTGGGGGACGCTGTGGCAGACGCGGCCGACGATGTCCGCCACGGCCGCCAGCTCGTCGGCGTGCCGGACGACGACCTCCACCCGGTCCCCGCCGATCTTCGCCTTCAGCTCGTCCGCCGTGCCCTCGGCGACCACCCGGCCCGTGTCCACGACCGAGATGCGGCCCGCGAGCTGGTCGGCCTCCTCCAGGTACTGGGTGGTGAGCAGGACCGTCGTCCCCTCCGCGACGAGGGAACGCACGGCGTCCCACACCTGGTTGCGGCTGCGCGGGTCGAGCCCGGTGGTCGGCTCGTCGAGGAACAGCACCTGCGGAACGATCACCATGCTGGCCGCGAGGTCGAGACGGCGGCGCATGCCGCCCGAGTACTGCCCCGCGTTCCGCCCGGCCGCCTCGGTGAGGCCGAACTGCGCCAGCAGTTCGTCCGCCCGCCGCTTGGCCGCGGCCGGCCGCAGCTTGAGGAGCCGACCGAACATCACCAGGTTCTGCCGGCCGCTGAGCTGCTCGTCGACGGCCGCGTACTGGCCGGTCAGCCCGATCCGCTCCCGCACCCGGGCGGGCTGTCCGGCGACGTCGATGCCGCAGATCTCGGCGCGGCCCGCGTCGAAGCGCAGCAATGTGCACAGCGCCCGCACGGCCGTCGTCTTGCCGGCCCCGTTCGGCCCGAGCACCCCGTGCACCGTGCCGGTGCGCACGGCCAGGTCGAAGCCGTTCAGCGCCTTTTTGTCCCCGTATCGCTTCAGCAGGCCCTCGGCCACTATCGCGTGATCGGCCATCTTCGCTCTCCACCCCCGTAAACTGTGTACGTTGTAGACTTGGGTATACACCATACACAGTTTTAGGATGCGGTCAATCGCCGACCGAAGGAGAACGATGGGAACGGGGTCGCGTGATGTCGAGCGCATGATCGACCTGCTCTGGCGCACCGGGCAGCCCGGCACCCGCGGGCCGCGCGGCTCGCTGACCGTCGACCGGATCGTCGCCACCGCCATCGAGATCGCCGACGCCGAGGGGCTCGGCGGGGTGTCCATGCGCAAGGTCGCGGAGCGGCTCGGCGTCACCACCATGTCCCTCTACCGCTACGTCCCGGGCAAGGAAGATCTCCTCGACCTGATGTTCGAGATGGCGTCGGGAGTGCCGGACACCGACGCCTGGCCCGACGACTGGCGCGGTCGGCTGACCGCCTACGCCCTCGACTCCCGTGCCCTGCTGCTGGGACGGCCCTGGATGGCGGACATTCCCCTCAGCGGCCCGCCCATGGGCCCGAACAACCTGACCTGGATGGAGGCCGTCCTTTCCTCCCTCGACAGCACCGGTCTGCCCGACGACGACATGGTCGGCATGCTGATGCTCCTCACCAGCTTCGTGCTCCACGACGTGCAGCAGCAGCTCTCCATGACCCGCGCCGTCCCCCGCACCGGCGTCAGCTACGAGGACTGGGGGCACATCTACGGCAGAACGATCGCCGCGCGCGCCGACCCCGAACGCTTCCCCACCGTGGCCAGGGTCGTGGCGTCCGGCGCCTTCGGCGACGAAGCGTCCACCGCGGACGAGGACTTCCTGTACGGGATCACCTTCGTCCTCGACGGCATCGACAGCCTCATCAAAACCAGGAACGGCGGCGCCTGAGCCCGACCGGCGCCGGTTCGGAAGTGGCCCAGCGGGTACTCGGGGCCGATGTGGCTGCTGAGACCCCCCGGCGTGTACGCGCCGCAGGACGACACGTCCCTGCTGCGCGAGGCGCTGCTGCGTGAACCCGCCCCCGTCGGCGCCCGCGTCCTCGACGTCGGCACCGGCACCGGGGCGCTGGCCCTCGCCGCCGCCCGCAGGGGCGCGGCGAGCGTCACGGCCGTCGACACCTCGCGCCGCGCGGTGCTCACCACCAAAGTGAACGCGCTGCTCGCCGGACTGCCCGTACGTGTCCGCCACGGCGACCTGTTCGGGCCCGTGGACGGCCAGACGTTCGACCTGGTGCTGGCCAACCCGCCCTACGTCGTCTCACCCCACGCCTACCTCCCGCGCCGCGGCCCGGCCCGCGCCTGGGACGCGGGCCGCGACGGCCGCGCGCTCCTCGACCGCATCTGCGCCCAACTGCCGCCACTGCTGCGGCCCGGCGGCGTCGCGCTGACCGTGCACTCGGCGCTGTGCGACCCCGACCGAACGGTCGCCCTGCTCCGCGCCGGCGGCCTCGACGCCGAGGTGACCGACCGGCGGCCGATCCCGTTCGGCCCTGTCATGTCCGCGCGCGCCGACTGGCTGCGCGACCAGGGCCTGCTCGGGCCCGACGACACCACGGAGGAGCTGGCCGTTGTCCGCGCCGAACGAGCCGCCTGAGCAGGGACCGCCGTCCGAGGCCCGGCGGGTCTCCATGGAGCCCGGCGGGCCCCTGCTGATCGAAGGACCCGTGGAGTTCGTCGCCGAGGACGGCACGGTCATCCGCTCCGACCGCCCGGTGGTCGCCCTGTGCACCTGCCGCCGCAGCCGCCGCTTCCCGTTCTGCGACACCAGCCACCGCCGCCGCGGCAAACGCTCACAGGGGTCACAGGGGCGCGCGTAGCGCGGAACGCCCCGCCTCCCACGCCCCCAGCAACCGGTCGCCGAGCCGGTCCTCCAGCCACCCGGTGGCCCCGATACCGAACGCGACATCCCGTTCGAGCTGCGGCTCCGCCTCCAGCAGCCCGCCGATGACCTCCCGGCGCACCACCTGCTCGTGCACCGCGTCCGCCTCCACGTGCTCCGCGTAGAACCCGACCGCCGCCGGACCCGCGCCGAGCCGCGCCATGCCCTGCGCGATGCGCCGCGAACCGGGCGACGAGGTGATCTCCACCGCCGCGAAATGCCCCACCAGCGCACCACGCAGCGCGCGGTGCAGCCCGAGCAGCGACATGAGGTTGACGGTCGCCAGCAGCTCCGCCGTTCCGGACTCCAGGTAGCGCCCGTAGTCCGCGTCCAGGCCCAGATCGGCCATCAGATCGGCGTACAGCCGCACATGCATGCGCTCGGCCCGCCCGCCGCCGTACTCGTCGTACTCGACGGCGACGAACCCGGCTTTCGCCCGGCCGGTCAGCCGCGGAATGACCCAGGCGTGCGGGTCGCCCTCCTTCAAGTGGTACAGCGAACGAAGCGCCGCGTACTCGCGCACGTGCGCCAGCTCCGCACGGTCCCGCAGGAAGTAGGAGACGCCGGTGCCGTCCACCGGTTCGAGCAGCAGCTCGTCCAGTACCTGCGAAAGGTCGCCCGACGCCGGCACGTCGTTCCGCAGCGCGGCGAGGAACCGTTCCTCCAGCAGCGCCCGCAGCCCCAGCAGCCGCGCGTCCCACTCCCAGTCCTCGTCGACCCCGCCGATCCCGCGGTAGTGCAGCTCGTAGCACAGGTACAACGCCAGGTGCAGATCCTCCCCGTACGGGTCGGCCGCCGCCGCGGCCACCCCGTCGAACGGCCGCGCTCCCACCCGCGCCGGCCGCCGCGCCAGCACCCCGATCAGCGCCGCCGACACCTCACCACGCGCGGACGGCAACGTCATCACGGCGAACCCTCACAATCCTGATCCTGCGGCCCGGGACACAACAGCACCGCCCCGAGTACCCCGCCCACCCACCCCCAACCCACGAACCCGCTCATCCAACGCCCGCGCCCCACGATTCCCCAGATACGGCCGAAGCAGCCCCCGAATCCCCCCGACCCGCTCATCCGCCCGGCCGGAACGGATGCCCTCGTAGTCGTCGAGCACGCGGTGCCACGTCTCACAGGCCGCGTCCAAGTGGCCCGCCGTCAGCTGACGTTCCGCCATCAGCGCGCCGAACCTGACCGCGGAGCCGCGGCTGTCGCCCGCGTCGCGGAGCCGGAAGTGCAGGCGGAAGGACGACACGCTCCCGGCCGTGTCCCCGAGACCGTGGCGCACCTGGGCCGTGGTGTAGGCGAGCGTCGAGGGGGCGTACCCGCCGAACGTGGTCAATCCGCTCTCCGCCCGGTCGAGGGCGGTCTCGGTCTCGCGCAGCGCACGCAGCGCGCCGGTGCGTTCGCCCGCGACGGCGAAGGCGTGCGCCTGCTGCCCCGCGTAGAACGCGCGCATCCGCGGCGTGGCGCCCGGTGCCGCCTCGGCTGCCGCGTCGGCGAGCCGCACGGCCAGGGGCCCGTGTCCCAGGTCGGCCGCCTGTACCGACATGCCGCGCAGCACGTGGCAGTGAACGTCGCGGTCCCCGGCCTCGGCGGCCAGCTCCAGCGCCGTCAGGTACCAGCGCTGCGCCATGGCGTGATCGCCCTCGTCCACCGCCATCCAGCCCGTGAGGTAGCAGAGGAAGGCCGCCTCCCTCGCCATGGCCCGCCGCACGTGGCCGGGCGCGTCGGCCCTGAGATGGTCCCCCAGGTGGTTCGCGACGAACGCGGCGGCCAGCGGCCTGGCATAGCCGCCACCGAACTCGTCGCACATGCCGGACAGCCGTTCGGTCATGTCCTTCACGACCCGTACCTCGGCCATGCCGACCCGCGACGCGCGGCCGGTCGAGACGGCCGTCACCCGTTCCGCGGCCTCTGACCACCCCGGAACGGCCATGGCCGCCGAAAAGACCCCCGCACTGAGCACGCCCCGGCGGCTCGGGTCCATGTCCGACCTCCCCAGCTCCACCAGCTCCTCGACGGTACTCATACCCGCCTGAGCGTTCTGGTGTGCGGCCGGAGGCGGGAAACCGAGGTCGGTGTGGGTGAGTGCGCGGCCGAGTCGGCGGCTCAGGGCCTCGACGACGAACGGCCGGGCGATTTTCCGGGGGAGTGTGCCGGAGAGCCAGTTGCTGATGGAGGGCTGGTCGTAGCGCAGAACGAGGCCGGTCTCCGCGGCGGCCCGGTTGACCGCCCGTGCGAACTGGCCTTCACCCATGCCGGATTCGGCAAGAAGGACGGCGAGTGCCGTATTCGGTTCGCGTCTGCCCATCGGCCACCCCGTTCGCATCGCCATTGATGTGTTGATCGCCCGCCTCGTTCCTCACCGTACCGCCCACCGGTGCCCCTGGGTTGTGATGAGTGCACACGTGGTGACGACGGAAAGGTGGGTGGCCGATGAGCGGAACGCGGGCGGAGGAGCCGGAAAGGGCAGAGCCGGCGGAGGTGGCGGAGCCGCTGGCGGAACTGTGGGAGGAAGCTGATGAATTGATGAAGCGGATCGACGCCCACCTGTCCCGCGAGGAGGACCGGTGAGGGAAGGAGTGCTGGTCGCGGTCGAAATCGACGCGCATTCCGTGCGGCGCGGCGACCAACTGATGATCGGGGGCCAGACCTTCACAATCTGCGATATGACGGCCCTGCCGCGCAACGCGAAACGCCTCCATTTCACGGGCGGCGAGACCATGACGCTGACCCGCACCACAACCCTGTGGGCCGCCCGCCGCACCGACCCACGCCGCATGAGGCGGGCATGATCAGCGCGGTCCGGCGCCGGGAAGAAGGAGGTAGCAGGTGCCTTTCCGGCTCGGGTTTCCCGTTCCGTCAATCGTAGCCGCTTGACCCGCGATCCCTCACCCCGGGAACATCGGCAGAAGAGGCGGGAGTTGAGGGCAGAAGTGAGGAAGGACCCGTGCCATGAAGGTCACCAAGCTGGTGAGTACGTGCGACATCAAGGACTGTCCGGCCATCTATGCCACGGATCGCGGTACCGTCCTGGTGCAGGGTGAGACGCCGATCGATCACGGTCTTCAGCTCCCGCTCACGAAACTCTCGTCGAAATCCCGGTTGAACTGATCCGGAAGGCCGTTCGTGACAACCTCATCTAGGACCCTCGGTGATCTCTTCGATACGTTTGAGCGCGAGGCATTCCGCTTGGAGACCCTGGACGACTACAGTCAGTCGGGGAATGTCGATGCTTACCAAGCGTTCCTGGCAGGACAACCGCAGCCGGACGACTACAACGCGGGCTGGGTGGAGGAACTCCGCTCACATACCCGGAAAGGGAAGCGGATTCACCGGGTGCATGTAGTGTCCCGCCCGCTCACAGACTATCTCAGATTCGAACTCGGGTGGGGGTATCAGAAGAATATGACCGGGGGTGAGGAGTTCTCCATCCTCGATGCCACGAATCATCCCGGACCGCTCAGTGGCGTTCCCGATTTCTGGCTCTTCGATTCCGAGTCCGTGGCCGTGATGAACTATGACGGAGCCGGAAAGTTCTTGGGATCGGAAGTGCTCCCGCCGGGCCGGGCTGCGGAATTCACCCGGTACCGTGACGTGGCGCTCACCCATGCGGAACCGTTCACTGCATGGTGGGCCGCGCACGGCGGGTGAACGAGGCGCAATTCGGTGCGGCGTTGCGGGCCCTGCGCCTGGCATCCGGCAAGGAGGCCAAGGCGGTGGCCCGCAACGCCATCATGTCTCCGTCCAAGCTATCCAAGATCGAGAACGCGAAGATGGCGGCCTCTGCGGCGGACGTGGAACGCATTCTGACTGCCATCGACGTCTCGGATGAAGTCAAGGCGGAATATGGGGAGGCGGCACGAGCATCTGCGACGGAGGCGACCGCGTGGCGTCTGCTGAAACGGATGGGACTGCACAAGGGGCAGCAGGCCACCAAAGCCCTTGAAGCCCAGATGGCAACGCTCCAGCTGTTTCAGCCGGCACTCGTGCCAGGGCTGCTCCAGACGCCGGAGTACATCCGAGCTGTCCTTCAGCGCCACAACCTGAGCGACGATTGCCTCATTCGGACGATCAGCGGGAGGCTTGAGCGTCAGTCGATTCTGTACGACAGCAGCAAGTCACTCCGCTTTGTCATCACAGAACCCGTCCTGCGGTGGTGTATTGTCCCACCACAGATGATGGCGGCTTTA
>NZ_LZNS01000001.1:5029881-5079055 GCF_001984575.1 Streptomyces sp. MP131-18
CGCGCTACGGGAGATTCCGGGCCATCACGATGCGCTGGACCTGGTTCGTGCCCTCGTAGATCTGCGTGATCTTCGCGTCCCGCATCATCCGCTCCACCGGGTAGTCCCGCGTGTAGCCGTAGCCGCCGAGGAGTTGGACCGCGTCGGTGGTGATCTCCATCGCCGCGTCCGAGGCGTAGCACTTCGCCGCCGCGCCGAAGAACGTCAGGTCGCCGTCGTTCCGCTGGGACTTGGCCGCCGCCGTGTAGGTCAGCTCGCGGGCCGCCGCGAGTTTCATCGCCATGTCGGCCAGCATGAACTGCACGCCCTGGAAGTCGCCCACCGGCTTGCCGAACTGCTTGCGCTCCCGCACGTACTCCTTGGCGTAGTCGAGCGCGCCCTGCGCGATGCCGAGGGCCTGGGCGGCGATGGTGATGCGCGTGTGGTCCAGGGTGCGCATCGCCGTGGCGAAGCCGGTGCCTTCCTCGCCGAGCATGCGGCCGGCCGGGATGCGCACGTTGTCGAGGTACACCTCGCGCGTCGGGGAGCCCTTGATGCCGAGCTTCTTCTCCGGCGCCCCGAACGACACGCCCTCGTCGTCCTTTTCCACCACGAACGCCGAGATCCCGCCGCGCGTCCGCTTCTCGGGGTCGGTGACGGCCATCACCGTGTAGTACTGGCTGACGCCCGCGTTGGTGATCCACCGTTTCACGCCGTTGAGCACGTAGTGGTCGCCGTCCCGTACCGCGCGCGTCTTCATGCCACCGGCGTCGGAGCCCGCGTCCGGCTCGGACAGGCAGTACGAGAACATCGCGTCGCCCTTGGCCAGCGGCGTCAGGTACGTGGCCTGCAACTCCGGTGAGCCGGACAGCATCACGGGCAGCGAGCCGAGCTTGTTGACCGCGGGGATGAGCGAGGAGGAGGCGCACACCCGGGCGACCTCCTCGATCACGATGACCGTCGCCAGCGCGTCCGCGCCCGCCCCGCCGTACTCCTCGGGGACGTGAACGGCGTGCAGGTCGTTGCCGACCAGTGCGTCCAGGGCCTCCTGCGGGAAACGGCCCTCCTCGTCCACCTCGGCCGCGTGCGGGGCGATCTTCGCCTCGGCCAGTGCGCGGACCGATGCGCGGAGCATGTCGTGCTCCTCCGCCGGGCGGTAGAGGTCGAAGTCTGCGGCTCCTGCCACGTGTCTCACTCCCTGCAAGCGACGCTGCTAACGACTGTTAAGTAACATGTAATCCTAGGGCCGCGGTACGGGGACGGGTACGGGCACGGGTACGTGAGCTTCCCGACAGCCTTCGGACTATGCTCGTCCACATGTCCCCGAAGATCACCGTGATCGGTCTCGGATATCTCGGCGCGACCCACGCCGCCGCCATGGCGGAGCTGGGATTCGAGGTGCTGGGCCTCGACATCGTCCCCGAGAAGACGCAGGCGCTCGCCCGTGGCGAGACGCCGATCTACGAGCCGGGGCTTGAGGACCTGCTCCGCCGGCACGTCGCCGGTCTGCCCGGCTCCTCCGGGCGCCTGTCGTTCACCACCTCCTTCGCCGAGATCGCCGAGTTCGGCGACGTGCACTTCATCTGCGTCAATACCCCGCAGAAGCCAGGCGAGTACGCCTGCGACATGAGTTACGTCGACAGCGCCGTGGACGCGCTCGCGCCGCATCTGACCCGGCCGGCGCTCGTCGTCGGCAAGTCCACCGTGCCGGTGGGCAGCGCCGCCCGGCTCGCGCGGCGGGTCGCCGAGCTCGCCCCGGCGGGCGAGGCGGCCGAGCTGGCGTGGAACCCGGAGTTCCTGCGCGAGGGTTTCGCCGTCGAGGACACGCTGCGGCCGGACCGCATCGTCGCCGGAGTGCACGGCGCGCAGGGAATGCACGGCGGAACGGGGACCGGGGCCGGAACGGGGACCGGGGCCGGTGAGCGGGCCGAGGCGCTGCTGCGCGAGATCTACGCGCGGCCGCTCGCCGAGGGCACCCCGTTCATCCTCACCGACCTGCCGACCGCCGAGCTGGTGAAGACGGCGGCGAACGCGTTCCTCTCGACGAAGATCTCGTTCATCAACGCCATGGCGGAGGTCTGCGAGACCGCCGGTGGCGACGTGGTGAAACTGGCGGAGGCGCTGGGGCACGACGACCGTATCGGGCGGAAGTTCCTGCGGGCCGGGATCGGCTTCGGCGGCGGCTGCCTGCCCAAGGACATCCGCGCCTTCATGGCCCGCGCCGGCGAGCTGGGGGCCGCGGAGGCGTTGTCGTTCCTGCGGGAGATCGACGCGATCAACATGCGGCGCCGCGTGTTCATGGTCGAGCTGACCCGGGAGACGCTGGGCGGCTCCCTGCTCGGCAAGCGCATCGCCGTCCTCGGGGCCGCGTTCAAGCCGGACTCCGACGACGTCCGTGACTCGCCGGCGCTCAATATCGCCGGGCAGCTCCACCTCCAGGGCGCCGAGGTCACCGTGTACGACCCGAAGGCCATGGACAATGCGCGGCGGATCTTCCCGACCCTCCGCTACGCCGCGGACGTGGTCGACGCGGCGCAGGGGGCGCACGCCGTGCTGCACCTGACCGAGTGGCGCGAGTTCCGCGAGATCGACCCGGCGGCCCTGGCGGAGGTCGTGTCCGAACGGCACGTTCTGGACGGCCGCAACACGCTCGACCCGGCGCTGTGGCGCAAGGCGAACTGGACGTACCGCGCGCTGGGCCGCCCGACGGCATAGGCGGCCACTTCGGTTTGGTCCGGTCGGTTCCGGCAATCGTTCTCCCATGCCGGACAGCTCAGGAACCGAAGGCAAACGGACCGCGGCGGGCACGGGCGACGCCGAAGGCGGCACCGAACTCAAGCGGGTGATCGGCCCCGGGCTGCTCCTGCTGTTCATCGTCGGCGACATCCTCGGGACCGGCGTCTACGCGCTCACCGGCAAGGTGGCCGCCGAGGTCGGCGGCGCCGTGTGGCTGCCGTTCCTGCTGGCCTTCGTCGTGGCCATGCTGACCGCGACCAGCTATCTGGAACTGGTCACCAAGTACCCCAGGGCGGGCGGTGCCGCCGCATACACCAACCGGGCGTTCGGCATCCACTTCCTGACGTTCATCGTCACCTTCGCGGTCATGTGCTCAGGGCTGACGTCCGCGTCGAGCGCGTCGAAGGCGTTCGCCGCGAACCTGCTGTCCGCCCTCGACGTCGACGGCGACCACGCCCGCGCCACCATGATCATCGCGCTCGCGTTCATGGCGGGCATCAGCCTGATCAACCTCCGCGGCGTCGGCGAGAGCGTCAAGACGAACGTCGTTCTCACCATCGTCGAGGTGACCGGTCTCATGATCGTCATCGCGATCGGCGCGTGGGCGGTCCTCCAGGGCGACGGCGAGTTCTCGCGGGTCGGGGAGTTCGACACCACCGGCGGCGAAACGGCCTTCGGCGCCGTCACCGCGGCGACCGCGCTGGCGTTCTTCGCCATGGTCGGCTTCGAGGACTCGGTGAACATGGCCGAGGAGACCAAGGACCCGGTGCGCATCTTCCCGCGCATGATGCTCATCGGCCTCACCATCACCGGCGTGGTCTACGTGCTCGTCGCCATCGCGAGCGTCACCCTGGTGGCGCCGAGCGACCTGGGCGAGGGCGAGACGCCGCTGCTGAAGGTCGTCGAGGCGGGCGCGCCCGGCTTCCCGCTCGACCTCTTCGCGTGGATCACCATGTTCGCGGTGTCGAACTCCGCCCTGATCAACATGCTGATGGCCAGCCGCCTGCTGTACGGCATGTCCAGGGAACGCGCCCTGCCCGCGCCGCTCGGCCGCATCCTCCCGCGCCGCAGGACGCCGTGGGTCGCCATCACGTTCACCACGCTGCTCGCGTTCCTCCTCATCGGCTACGCCGACCTCGGTGCGCTGGGCGGCACCACCTCGCTCCTGCTGCTCTGCGTGTTCGCAGTCGTCAACGTTGCGGTGCTCGTGCTGCGGCGTGACCGGGTCGAGCACCGGCACTTCCGCGCCCCGACCGCGCTGCCCGTCATCGGCGCGGTGCTGTGCGTCTATCTCGCGGGCCCGCTGGCCGGGCGGCCGGCCGACGACTACCGGATCGCGGGCTGGCTCATGCTCATCGGGCTCGCGCTGTGGGCCTGCGTCTGGCTGGCGAACCGGATGCTCGGGCGCCGCCGGAATGCGGACCGGAGTGCGGACTGAGGCCCGCCGAGATCTGTCCGTGACCTTGCCAGCGGAACGGTTTCCCCCCTAGAGTCCGCCGGTGTAACAGCCTTGGGAGCGCTCCCCTCACTGTTTCGCACCATGGGAGGAGCAGCATGACATCGCGTATGCGCGCCGGAGCGACCGCGCTGGCCGTCGCCGCCGGAACCCTGACCGCCGTGGCCACCGCCACCCCCGCCGCACAGGCGGACGTTCAAATCTGCGAACCATTCGGCACCTCGGTCGTCGGCCAGTACGTGGCGCAGAACAACCGCTGGGGCAGCAGCGCGACCCAGTGCATCAACGTGACCGGCTCCGGCTTCCAGATCACGCAGGCGGACGGCAGCGCCCCGACCAATGGCGCGCCCAAGTCCTACCCCTCGATGTTCAACGGCTGTCACTACACGAACTGCTCGCCGAACACGAACCTGCCCGCCCAGATCAACTCGATCAACAGCGCGCAGAGCAGCATCGCGTACAACTACGGCGCGAGCAACGCGGTGTACAACGCCTCGTACGACATCTGGCTCGACCCGACGCCGAAGACGGACGGCGTGAACCAGACCGAGATCATGATCTGGTTCAACCGCGTCGGACCGATCCAGCCCATCGGCTCGCAGGTCGGGACGGCCGATGTCGGCGGGCGCAACTGGGAGGTGTGGACGGGCAGCAACGGCTCGAACGACGTCATCTCGTTCGTCGCGCCCTCGGCGATCAGCAGCTGGAGCTTCGACGTGAAGGACTTCATCGACGAGACCGTCAGCCGCGGGATGGCGGGCAACGACTGGTACCTGACCAGCATCCAGGCCGGGTTCGAGCCGTGGGAGGGCGGCGCGGGGCTCGGCGTCGACTCGTTCTCGGCGACCGTGAACTGAGGCCCCGCCGGACGGGCGGCGCGCGGCCACGGAAAACGGGATGCCCGTGGTCGCGCGTCCGCCCCACAATGACGCATGCTGATCGACCACTGGCCGCTTCTCGGACTCCGTGTGACCACTCCGCGCCTGGAACTGCGCCTGCCCGATCCCGAGGAACTGGCCGCGCTCGCCGACCTCGCGGCGGAGGGACTGCACCCGCCGGAGGAGATGCCGTTCCTGGTGCCGTGGACGGATCAGCCCCCGGCCGAACGGGCCCGCTCCGTCCTCCAGCACCACTGGCTGCGCCGGGCCGACTGGACTCCGGAGAACTGGGCGCTGCACCTGGCCGTCTTCGCCGAGGGCCGCGCGGTCGGCCTCCAGGACGTGTCCGCGGAGCACTTCGCGGTGCTGCGGCAGGTCGGCACCGGTTCGTGGCTGGGCCGGCGGTATCAGGGGCTCGGCATCGGCACGGAGATGCGGGCCGCGGTGCTGCACCTGGCGTTCGCCGGGCTCGGCGCGGTCGAGGCGGTCTCGGGGGCGTTCGACCACAACGCGGCGTCGCTCCGGGTCTCGGAGAAGCTCGGGTACGAGCGGGACGGGGTGCAGCGCTTCGCGATCCGCGGCCGTCCGGCGACGGAGATCCGCCTGCGCCTGCCGCGCGAGCGGTGGGCGGCGGCGGCCCGCGCGCTGGAGGTGCCCGTGACGGTCAGCGGCCTCGAACCCTGCCTGCCCCTCTTCGGCGCGGCGGCCGGGCCGACGGCCGGGCCGGCGGCTTGACGGGCGCGGCCTGACCGCCGGGGTACTCCGTGCGGGGTAGCGGCCGACTCCGCCGGGCGGATGCCGTGCGCCGCGGCGCTCCGTAGCGTCCAACCGGTCGTGGCCACGGGGGCCGCGGCGAGGACCGAAGAAGCGGAGCCGCCATGCCCGACCGCCCCTTGTCCCGTTCACGCCCTCTGCCCGCGGTGCGCCGCCGCACGCTGCTGGCCGCCGGCCTCCCGGCCGCCGCGGCGGCCCTCCTCGCCCCCGCCGGCCCGGCCCGCGGCGCCCCGCCGGGGTCCGTCATCGGCGAGGAACGGGTCGGCGAGCGCCTGCTCGACCTCACCCTCGACTCCCCGGCCCTCGGCTTCCCCGCGAAGGTCCGCCTGCTCACCCCCGACGGCTGGTGGGACAGGGGAACGCACCGCCGCTGGCCCGTTCTGTACGTGCTGCACGGCGGGTTCGAGCCGTTGACCTACCGCATGTGGACCCTGGAGACCGATATCCAGGAGATCCAGGAGCTGCGCGACGTCCTCGTGGTGATGCCCGAGGCAGGCCGCGTCGGCTTCTACACCGACTGGTGGAACGGCGGGGCCGGCGGCCCGCCCGCGTGGGAGACGTTCCACCTGGACGAGCTGCGCCCGCTGCTCGAACGGGACTACGGCGCCGGCCGGGCCCGCGCCGCCGCCGGCCTTTCGATGGGCGGATTCGGCGCCGTGTCCTACGCGGCGCGGCGGCCCGGCATGTTCCGGGCGGCGGCGAGCTTCAGCGGCCCCGTTCACCTGCTGCACCCGGACTTCGTCGAGTCGACGTGGCCGCAGCTGGAGGAGGGCCACGGCGGCAGCCTGGCGGCGCTGTGGGGCGACCCGCGGGAGCAGGGCGACGTGTGGCGCGCGCACGATCCGTTCGCGCTCGCGCCGCGGCTGCGGCACACGGCCGTGTTCCTCTCCAGCGGCGACGGGCACCCGGGGGCGCTCGATCCGGACAGCCCGTTCGACCCCGCGGAGGTCGTCATCCGCACGCTGAACCGTTCCCTGCACGACCGGCTGCGCGCCCTCGGCGTGCCGGTCACCGCCGACTTCCACCCCGGCACGCACCACCCGGCGTACGGCGAACGGGGTCTGCACACCGCCCTGCCACTGCTGCTCAGCGGGCTGCGCTGACGACTACGCGATCGCGGGTTGGTGCGGCCGGCCGGTGATCACGGCGGTGACGCGGGTGCCGCGCGGCAGCGCGGGCGCGGTGTCGTAGATGCAGTGCAGCATCTTGGCCACGTAGCGCGGCTCGACGGCCAGGCCGTGGCGTTCCTCGAAGGCGCGGGCGAACGCGGTGAGCGCGGCCGGCAGCCGGGCGTAGCCGCCGGCGTGGTGCGTGTGACTGATGTGCCAGTTGGGGAACGTCCGGCCCCAGCCGGAACGGTGCAGGCGCGTGACCTCGTCCTCCAGGTACCCGGCGGCGCCCTTCAGGACCGCGACGCCCCAGGCCCGCGCGCCCGCCGGGAGCGCCGCGGCTATCCCGGCGAGCGTGCCGCCGGTGCCGACCGGGCAGCAGACGAGGTCGCGCGGCCCGAGGCCGGGCAGCTCCGCGACCAGCGCCGCGGTGCCGTGCGCGGCCAGGGCGTTGGAGCCGCCCTCGGGAAGCACGTAAGCGCGCCCCCAGCGCCGTTCGAGGCGGCGGCGGGTCGCCGGATCGTCCAGCGTGCGGAGCGTGTCGCGGTAGGCACGGCGGTCGGTGAACGCCAGCTCCATGCCGTTCCGTTCGGCCTCGGCCAGTGACCAGTTCCGCGGGGCGTCGGCCAGCTCGTCCCCCCGGATGACGCCGACGCTGGCCACCCCGCAGGCCGCCGCTGCGGCGGCGACCGCATGGACGTGGTGCGACCAGGCGCCGCCGAACGTCAGCAGGCGCGTATGACCCCCGTCGAGGGCTGCCTTCAGATTGGGCACCAGCTTGCGCCACTTGTTCCCGGAGACGCGCGGGTCGATGAGGTCGTCCCGCTTCAGCCGCAGCTCGACACCGGCCCGGGCCAGCTCCGGGTCGGACACCGGCACGAGCGGGGACGGGAGCGCCGCGGGAAGCACCATCGGTACGAGTGTACGAACGGCTCCGGGCGGGCGCGGCGTGGCGCGGTAGGCGCCGCACCTCCGCTGGGGCGCCGCACCCTCGCACTGCCGGCCCCCTGTTCCGCCGGTGCGCCTGCGGACGCTCGCCCGGGCGGTCAGCAGACCGCCGCTTCCGGGAAGGTCTGGCAGTAGGTGAGCGGATTGGCGTACTCGTTCACCGCGACCACACTGCCGTGCCGGTCGAACGTGAAGTGCAGCACGTAGACGTTCCGGTACGCGTCCCCTTCGCGGGTGGTGAAGTCCCCGTTCGCCTGCACGAAGGACGAGCCGCCCCCGGCGGCGACGGTGATCTGCTCGTCGACGAAGTCGATCGTCTCCATCATCCCGAACAGGCCGGTGAGGTAGCCGGTGACCGCCTCCTTGCCCTCGAAGACCGCGTCCGGCTCCTGGTTTCCGGAGAAGGTGATCGGCTGCGTCACCGTGACGTCCGCCCTCATCCGGTCGCCGAGTGCTGCCAGGTCCTGCCGTTCCAGTGCGTCGAGATACTGCCGCGTCCACCGTTCGGTCAGCCGTTCCGACGCCTTCCCGCCGAGCGCCTGGGCGGCCTGTGACATCGCGGGCATCCCGGGATCGGACGGGCCGGTGTCGGCGGTGGCCGCCGCGGTCAGGGAAAACGTCGCGGCCACCGCCGCCAGCGCGGCGATGACTCAGGTGCGGTTCCTGCGCATGGATGCCCCTCGGGAATCGGATCGTGGGTTGACCGGTTGACGGGTTGACGATGTCAACCAGTGATTGGGGCCACCCTAGGCCGAGGGGTTGACAGCGTCAACTCGGGCTCACGATTGCCCCCTTCCGCACTACGCTGAAGCCGGTGAGCACCACGCGAGAGAGACTGATCCACGCGGCCACCCAGCTCGTCGACGAGGGCGGCCCGGCCGCGGTCACGCTCCGCGAGGTGGGGCGGCGTGCCGATGTGTCCCACAACGCCCCGTACAAGCACTTCGCCGACAAGCAGGACCTGCTCGCCTCGGTGGCCGCCGCCGAGCTGCACGAACTGGCGGCCCAACTCGGGGCCGCGGCCCGCGGCTGTGACTCGGGCAGGTCCGCCGTGGAGGCCATGGCCGTCGCCTACCTGGTGTGGGCCCAGCGCCATCCCGCGCGTTTCAAGCTCATCTTCGGCCCGTGGAACCACCCCCACGACGAGCTCGGCCGCGCCGCCGCCGCGGCCACCGCCGCGATGAACGCACCCGTCGTCGCGGCGCACCGCGAGGGCGCCTTCGCGGGCACCCCCCAACAGACCGCCGCCCTGCTGCGCGCCCTGTGCCACGGCGCGGTCGACCTGTCCCTCTCCGGTCATCTCCGGAAGGACCCGGAGACGCCGACCCCGCGCGAGCTCGTCACGCTCCTGGTGCGCTCCCTCGCCCGGCACCCGACGTGACGGCTTCCGGCCACTCCACCGCGCACGCTGATCAGGCCGTGACCAGTACGCGGGCGGGGCGGCCGGTGGCTCGCCGCCGATGAACCGGGCTCAGGCCGCGTACTGGTGGGTGGGGTAGGTCAGGTAGCCCGCGTCGCCGCCCTCGTAGTACGTGGCCTCGTCGGCGGGGGCGATCGGGAGTCCGCCGCGCAGCCGTTCGACCAGGTCGGGGTTGGCGAGGAAGGCGCGGCCGAAGCTGATGAGGTCGGCGCCGAGACCGAGCCAGTGGTCCGCGTCGTCCCGCCCGGTCTGCTTGGGCCCCATCGGCAGCGTCGGGTTCATGACGAGGGTGCCCGGCCACGTCCGCCGCAGGGCGACCAGCAGGTCTTCGTCGGCGGTGCCTTCGAGGTGAACGTAGGCCAGGTCGAGGGCGGCCAGCTCGGTCAGCAGCGCGGTGTAGAGCTGGGGAACGTCGGTCTCGCGGACGCCCCAGAACTCGCCGCCCGGGGAGAGCCGGATGCCGGTCCTGGCCCCGCCGACGGCTTCGACGACGGCGGCGGTGGCCTCGACGGCGAACCTGATCCGGTTGGCGACCTGGCCGCCGTAGCGGTCCGTGCGCAGGTTGGCGTTGGAGGAGAGGAACTGGGAGATCAGGTAGCCGTTCGCGCCGTGCAGTTCCACGCCGTCGAACCCGGCGTCGATGGCGCGGCGCGCGGCCTCGGCGTACGACCGCGCGTGCTCGGGCACTTCGGCGGTGTCCAGGGCGCGCGGCATCGGGGCCGGCTGGGGCCCGGTCGGGGTGAACACGTCGCCGACGGCGGGGACGGCCGAAGGCCCGACAGGCTGCCGGCCGGTGGTGTCGGGGTGCGAGACCCGGCCGCCGTGCATGATCTGGGCGAAGATCCGTCCGCCGTTGGCGTGCACGGCCTCGGTCACGGGCCGCCACGCGGCGACCTGCTCGTCGGTGTGCAGTCCGGGCGTGCCTGGGTTGGACTGCCCGATCTCGCTCGGCTGCACGCCCTCGCTCACGATCAGCCCGGCCGTGGCCCGCTGGGCGTAGTAGGCCGCCATGGACGGCGTCGCCAGACCGCCGGCGGCGGCCCTGACCCGGGTCATCGGGGCCATGACCACCCGGTTGGGCAGCGTCAGGCCGCCGAACCGGTAGCTGGTGAAAAGGGTCGTCACGAGGGGCTCCTTCGCGGTCCGCGGCGCCCGGATGTCGGGCACGCCGCTAAGCTAAAACCTCACATTGACGTCAGAGGCAAGTTGCTGTGGCGCAGGACACAACCGGGAGGTCTCGTGCGGATCGGCGAGCTCGCGTCACGGGCCGGAGTCAGCGTCCGGTCCGTGCGCTACTACGAGGAGCAGGGGCTGCTCAGCAGCACCCGCAGCCCCAGCGGGCAGCGGCACTACACGGACAGCGCGGTCGAACGGGTCGCGTTCATCCAGCGGATGTACGCCGCGGGCCTGTCCAGCCGCACCATCATCGAGCTGCTGCCCTGCGTCGACGCGCCCAGCGCGGAGAACTCCGACTCCGCGCTGGAGCGGATGGCGCAGGAGCGCGACCGGCTCACCGCACACATCGCCGAGCTCGTGCGGACCAGAGACGCGCTCGACGGGCTGATGGCCACCGCCCTCGCGTACCGGGAGCACCTGGGAAAGCCCTGCCCGGTCGGCCGATGAGGCCCGCGCGGAGCCCGGTCGGCCCCGGCCGGGGACTCATCGGCCGACCGGGCCGTTCAGTCGGGCCCGCCTGACCTCCCATTTCGTGATGATCCGCTTGTAGTCTTCCCGGCAGGCGCAATGGCCGTTGCGCGCAGAACGAAGTGGGGAAAGCGTGGAGTCTCTTCGCCCGGGTGATCCGTCCCGCGTCGGCCCGTACCGTGTCCTGGGCCGCCTCGGGGCCGGCGGCATGGGCCAGGTCTTCCTTGGGCGATCGCCCAACGGCCGCACCGCCGCGGTCAAGCTCATCCACGCCGAACTGGCGGAAGACCCGGAATTCCGGCGCCGTTTCCGGCGCGAGGTCGCCACCGCGGAACGGGTCAGCGGGAGTTGGACCGCCCCGGTCCTCGGCAGCGACACCGAGTCCGCGGTGCCCTGGATCGCCACCGGTTACATCCCCGGGCCCTCGCTCCACGAGGTGGTCGCCGCCGCCCACGGCCCGCTGCCGGAGGAGTCGCTGTGGACCCTGGCCGCCGGACTCGCCCAGGCGCTCCGGGACATCCACCGCGTCGGCCTGGTGCACCGCGACCTCAAACCGTCGAACGTGCTGATCACCCTGGAGGGCCCGAAGGTCATCGACTTCGGCATCGCCCGCGCGGTGGACGCCAGCCTGGTCACGCGCACCGGTTCGATGATCGGTTCGCCGGGCTACATGCCGCCCGAGCAGATCCGGGGCGAGGAAGTCACCGGCGCGGTCGACGTGTTCGCCCTGGGCGCCGTGCTCGCCTTCGCCGCCACCGGCACCTCACCGTTCGTCGCCGGAGAGCCCGCGGTGCACACCGTGCTGTACCGCGTGCTGCACGAAGATCCCGAACTCGGGCCGGACGCCGGTCCTCTGGCCGGGTCCCTGCGCTCACTCGTCCTGCGGTGCCTCGCGAAGGACCCGGCCGCGCGGCCCACCGTCGAGGAGCTGGCCGAGGCCGCCACCGCCCGGTCGGCGGGCACGGCCGGGCCGGACGGCGAACTGTGGCTGCCGCCCGCGCTGACCGCGCGACTCGGGCGGCAGGCGGCGAGCCTCCTCGATCTGGACGGCCCGGTCCCCACCCAGGTGGGCGGGGCCGCGGCACCGCCGCCGCCCGCCTCCCCGCCGCCCGCCGGACTCCCCACCGTCACCGCGGTCCCGCCCCCGCCGCCGAGTCAGGCCCCGGCCCCGGCCCCGGCCCAGGCCCCGGGCGCCGCGGCCAGGCGGGCCCTCGCGGTGGGCGCCGTGGCGGTGGCCGTCGCGCTCGTCGCCTCCCTGGTCGTGCTGCTGACCCGGGAATCGGGTACGGAGAACGATCCGGAGGCCGGCGAGGCGCCGACGGACGGGACCTCCGCGCCGCGGGACACGGCACCCGATGACGGCGAACAGACCCCCGCCGACGACCAGGGCGGGGCCGACGCGCAGGCACCCCTGTACGACCTGCTGCCACCCGAGATCCAGGAATCGGGCGAGGTCACGGTGCGTTCGGGAACGTACTCCCTGCCCCTCATGTCCCCGGAGTCCGCCGACGAGTTGACCGGATTCGAACCGGACCTCACCGCCGCCCTCGGCGAACGGCTCGGCATCGAATTCCGCTTCCAGCGCGTCGACTACGGCACCCTTCTCGGCTACCTGGCCAACAGCCCCGACCCCAGCGGCATCATCGCCATGACCGCGATGCCCAGCGACGCCACCTCGCAGACAGAATCCGCGAACCTCGAATTCATCCCCTACTTCGAGGAGAGCCACGTTCTGATGGTTCCCGCCGGAGCCGCGGGCGGCGTCGGCGGTTTCGACGATCTGTGCGGCCGGACGGTCGCCACGTGGAGTTCGCTTGAGGCCGAGGACGCGATAGCCCGGCACAGCGCCGACTGCACCACCCCCGTCGACGTCTCCCGGCACGGGACGGCCGAGGCCCTGGCGGAAGCCGTCCGCACCGGCGAGGCCGACGCCCTGTACGTCAGCCACTCCGCCGCGATCGGCCCCCTCCAGGACGCCGCCGGCGACGAACTGGTCATCACCGGCGACCGGTTGGACCCCGAGCCGGTCGGCTTCGCGGTGACCCTCGCCGACCCGCCCCTGCGCGACGCCCTCCGGCAGGCGCTCCAGGAAATGATCGACGACGGCACGTACGGCGCGCTCCTCGACCAGTGGGGCATGGCCGGCATGGCCGTCGAAACGGCGGAGGTCACCACCGGCGGAGCGTGAGCGGGCCGGAAAAACAATCAGGGCAACCGCGCGGCGCACGTAGGCTTTCGCACGCGCGCGGTCGACGGGGAGCGCGTCGCGCCCGTGCTCGACGAGGGGCTTGATGAACGGAGCGTAGTGCCGTGTCGCAAGGTCATGAGGAAGAAGTCCTGGCCCGCATCAGCAAAGGGCTCGTCTACACCGAATCGGAAGCAGCCTTCCAGGCCCCTCGACGCCGCACCGAGCAGATCTTCGAGTACAACCACACACCACCGGGCGAAACGGAAAAGCGGCGGTCGCTGCTCGTTGCCATATTCGGCGCGGTCGGCGAACGCACGGTGCTGCTGCCTCCGTTTCACGCCGGGTTCGGAAGCAATGTCCACATCGGTGACGACTTCTTCGGGAACGTGAACCTCACATTCGTCGATGACGTGGACATCCGCATAGGCAATGGCGTCATGATCGCGCCCAGCGTGACCCTCACCACGACCGGACACCCGGTGCACCCCGCGCGGCGCGTGGACTTCGGGCGGTTCTCGGAACCCATCGTGATCGAGGACAAGGTCTGGATCGGCAGCAACGTGGTCGTTCTCCCCGGCGTCCGCATCGGCTACGGATCGGTCATCGGCGCCGGCAGCGTCGTCAGCCGCGATATTCCCCCCATGACCGTCGCGGTCGGAGTCCCGTGCCGCCCGGTCCGCCCCATCACGGACGAGGACCTGGCTGAACGGTGAGACCGCTGCACCTGCTGGACCGGGCGGCGTTCACACCCCGGCCGCACGCGCCTTCTCGTACACTCCGGCGGCGACGTCCTTCAACTCCTCGGCGTCGCGCGTGCCCTGCTGGAGGTCGATGAGGATTTCCTCGAAGCCGATCCCGGCGTGCGCGACCAGGTCTTCGACGATCTGCTCGGCGTCGCCCTGGAAAAGGGCGCGGTCGCGGCCCTCGTACGGCTTGGGGGTGTACCTGGCGTTCGCCCGCAGCACCGTCCGGATCGGCCTGGTGCGCCCGCGTTCGGCCGCCAGTTCCCGAAGTTCGCGCCACTGTGCGGCAGTCTGCTCGGCGCCCATGGCCAGCGGCAGCCAGCCGTCGGCGTGGTCGACGAGCCTGCGCTGGGCCTGCTTGTTCCCCGCGGCCAGCAGGATCGGGACCGGCCGGGCGGGCTTGGGGCCGACCACGGCCGACGCGATCCGGGTTATCTCGCCCTCGAAGGTCACCGGGTCCGGCCCCCACACCGCCCGGCATACCTTGATCACCTCGTCCAGCACCTTGCCGCGCTCCTCGAAGGGCCGGACGCCCGCGGCCGCGTACTCGTCGAGGGACCACCCCGAGCCGAAGCCCGCGACCACCCGGCCGCCGCTCGCCGCGTCCAGCGTGGCGAGGGACCTGGCGAGCTGGAACGGCCCATGCAGCGGCGCCACCAGGACGGACGTGCCCAGCCGGACCCGCTCGGTGACCGCGGCCGCCAGGGACAGCGTGACCAGCGGCTCGGCCACGGAACGGTAGTCGTCGGGCCAGGGCACATCGGGAATGCCGAACAGGCCCTGGGTCGCGGGTTCGGGGAAGAGGGCCCGTTCGTAGGCCCACAGGCTCTCGTATCCGATCCGCTCGGCAGCGCGTGCCACGTCGGGCACGTCCCTGCCGACGTCGTACTGATGGTTCTGCGGGAGGCCGAGTCCGAGTGCGGTTGTCATGACGTGAGCTCCTCGAAGAGGGGGGCGAATGTGGTGGCGCGGGTACGTCGGGCGGGTCGCCTGCCGGGCACAGGGCCGGGCGGAACGGTTGCCGGTCTTGCCCTTCCGTGAGCGCTATCGCTGTCCGACCGGGCGGATGACGAGTTCGTTGACGTCGACGTCGGGCGGTTGTCCGATGGCGTAGGAGACGGCTGCTGCGATCGCGTCGGCGGAGATGGGCGATTCCCGGAAGGCGTGTATGGCTTCTCGGGTGTCCGGGTCGGTGATCGAGTCGGCGATCTCGGACTCGACGATCCCCGGAGAGACCGTGGTGACGCGGATGCCGGGGTCGAGTTCCAGGCGCAGGCCCTCGGTGATGGCCCAGGCGGCGTACTTGGTGGCGCAGTAGACGGCGCCCGTGGGCATGACCTCATGGGCTCCGACGGAGGCGATGGTGACGAAGTGGCCGGCGCCGTGGCGCTGGAAGTGGGGCAATGCCGCAGCGATGCCGTGCAGCAGGCCGCGGATGTTGACGTCGATCGTGTGATTCCACTCGTCGGTCAGTAACGAGTCCAGCCGCGACAGGGGGCCGACCCCGGCGTTGTTGATGAGGACGTCGATCCGGCTGTGCCGTTCCACAGCGCTGTCGACGAAGGTGGTGACATTTTTCGGGTCGGTGACGTCGAGGCGGTGCGTGTCAGCGCTGCCGCCCGTGTCCCGAATCGCTTCGGCCAGCGCGGTGAGGCGATCAGTACGGCGGGCGCCGAGGACGACGTGGTGCCCCTGGCCGGCGAGCCGCAGTGCGGTGGCATGCCCGATGCCACTGCTCGCTCCGGTGATGAGCACCACTTTCGAGTCGGCCATTGAGATCAACCCCTATAGGTGGTTTGTGCGTTGTCGGAACGTCGTGTCTCACGCCGCCCTCGGCGTCGAGGGCTGGAGGTGCCGCCATGTTTGTGACGCGTCACCTACATGACACGGACCATACATGACGTGTCACGTACCCTGCTAGACTGCCCGGGTGGCTATGACGAACGACGATCCGTGGCTGAGCGACGATGAGCAGTACATGTGGCGGCAATGGATGGGCCTCGACGCGGAGCTTCTGGCAACGCTCAACCGCGAGATGCAGGCCGACGCCGGGCTGTCCAGCCCGGACTACCAAGTGCTCGTCGTGCTGACCGACTCCGTCGAAGGGCGCATTCGGGTATCCGACCTGGCGGCAGCGTTGCAGTGGGAGCGCAGTCGGGTGTCCCACCACGTCGCGCGGATGGAGAAACGGGGTCTGGTGTCCCGACTTGGGTGCGTGGACGACGGCCGTGGCGCCTTCGTCCGCATCACCGAGACGGGGCGGACGGCCATCGAGCGTGCCGCGCCCGGCCACGTACGCGCCGTACGGCGCCTGGTGTTCGACGCGCTCACCGCGAATGAGGTGGCTCAGCTCGGCGAGATCTTCCACCGGCTACGGTCTCGCGCCGGTCTGTCAGCCGAATGAAGCACGGGCACGGCCGGTCTTTCTGACCTGATGACCCCGGGGCGGCCTTGGTGAGAGGTGACCTCCGCGGCAGCGGTCCCGGGGTGTGCCTGACGAGCGCCCCGGTGCGCGGCCCACGATGCGGCGGCCTCCGCCCAGGCCGCTCAGGTGGTGCGCCGTTTCGCGCGGTAGGCGCGCATCTTTGAACGTGCGCCGCACAGCTGCATCGAACACCAGCGGCGCCGCCCCGCCGGGCTGTGGTCGTAGTACGCCCAGCGGCAGTTCTCCGCCTCGCACGCCTTGAGCCGCCGCCAGGTGCCGTCGGCCTCGGCGGCGGCGATCGTCGCCGCGAGCCGGGCGGTCAGCGCCCGCGCACCGGTCAGCCCGGCCGCGGGGTGCAGCGTGGCGTTGCCCGTGGCGCCGTCGACGTGGAGCGTCAGCGGAGCGTCGGCGAGCAGGTCTGTCAGGTCGGCGGCCGAACGGGGCGGCATCGCGCGCCCGGTGTGCGCGGCGCACGCGGCGCGCAGCGCCTCGCGCAGGCGCACGACGGCGGGCATGTCGTCCGCGGTCAGCGCGACGTCCGCGGCGCGCATCAGCACTTCGAGCCCGTCCGGCGTGGCCAGCGCGTCGCGTCCGGCTGTCACGTCGAAGGTGTTGACCAGCGTCTCGACGAGGACGAGCCCGCTCGGCGTCGTTCGCTCTCCCACGCTTGCAACGTTACTGGCAAGCCGCCATCATGAGGTAACCGTTACCCGAAGGACTCGGATAGGGGTAACGCCGCTCGGAGGAAGAGGTGCGTCATGGCTGTCGCCACGATGGGAGTAACCGTTCTCGACTGTCGTAGTCCCCGGGAGCTGGCCGAGTTCTACGCGGCCGTGCTGGACTGGCGGATCGAGGGCGAGGGGGAGTGGATCGAGCTGATCGGGCCGCACGGGCGGCAGCTCGCGTTCCAGGAGTCCCCCGGCCACCGGCCGCCGCAGTGGCCGGGCACCGAGATGCCGCAGCAGTTCCACCTGGACCTCGATGTCCCGCGGGAGCGGCTGGACGCGGCGGAGGCCGAGGTGCTGCGTCTGGGCGCGAGGCTCCTCGAAGGCGACGACGGCGGCCGACGCGACTGGCGGGTCTACGCCGACCCGGCCGGGCACCCGTTCTGTCTCTGCGTCCACTGAAGCCCGCCCGCCGCACGCCCCGCCGGGGGTAAGGCGGGGCGAACGGCGAGCCTCCCGGTCCGTGCGCTCCGTCCCGCGTGGGCCCCTGCCGCATCGTGCGCCGACGCGGGCCCGGCGGAACGGGGGGCGCAAGACCCGGAATTCCTGCCCCGTTTCCGCCGGGAGGTCGCCGACGTCCGGTCGGCCGGGGCCGGTGATCGGCACGTTCAGGCGATGGGTGCCGCGCATGCGCCGGAACAGGCCGTGAAGGTCCGTCCCGGATGCCGGTGGTGCCGGTGCGGGACTCCAAGGTGCGGGGTGGGGCGATACTCGCGTTCGGGCCCCGGCCCGGGTCCGGCTTCGTGACGGCGGTCAAGGACGGTCGGCTGCCCGGCTGACCGGCCAGGTCAGACTTTGATGACGGTGACCCGCCCGCCGCACAGTGCGGTGAGATCCTCCGGGTCGGAGGTGAGTGCGGTGACGGGCCCCGGCGCCGCGAGGGCGGTGGCGCAAAGGATCGCGTCGATGGCGTACTTGTGACCGTGCAGCCCGGCGCCGGCGAGCAGGGCCGCGGCGTGGCGGGCGATGGGCTCGCTGACCGGCTCGACAATGATGCGCGACAGGGTCCATTCCAGGGCCGGTCGGTTGGTCCTGGGATGGACCACTTCCACCAGCGTGGCCGCGCTGGTGACCACGCGCATGTCGTCGGCCTGCGCCACAGCGAGCCACCCGGTCACCTCGCGATCGCGCAGGACCGCTTTGCTCAGTCCTTCGCTGTCGACGACGAGGGTGCCCCCCGAGGTGGGGAGGGAAGGCGTCACGCGGCGTTCGTCCCGGTCTGCGTCTGCTGTCGGCGGGCGTCCTGGAGCCGGTCCCTCAGGGACTGGATCTCCTCTTCCGTGATGGGGCCGTGCTCGGCCTCCGCGACGGAGATGAGCTCGTCGAGATTGTCGCGTTCGATCTGGCGGGCCACGGCTGCCGCAACGTAGGCGGACAGGCCGGAGGGGCCGCTGCGGGCGCGGGCGGCCTCCGCGATGTTGCGTGGCATGGTGATCGAGTACTTATTGGTGGGCTCATTCATGCCACTGACGCTACCTGAAATGCCACCAGTCCGGAACGGGCTCACTCGCGGCCGACCGTCACCTCTTCGTCGTTCTTCAGCTGTGCCATCAGCTGCTCCACCTGGCCGTCGTCCCACAGCACCGCCGAGCCCGCCGAGGTCTCGTAGCCGGGGTCGGCGACCGGAACGTTCATGCGTTCGGCGCCGCGCATGCCCCAGAAGAGGCCGCGCAGGTCCCACAGGCTCATATCCTCGTCCACGATGAGCGAGTCGAGGCTCGCGTTCATCGTCGGGAACAGCCGGAACGGGTTCAGCAGCGTGGACGGTGACGCGGCCTGGTCGGCGAGGGTCCCGAGGAACTCCTGCTGGTTCTGCGTGCGGCCGAGGTCGCCCATCGCCTCCTGATAGCGCTGCCGGTTGAACGCCAGGGACTCCGCGCCGTCGAGGCGCTGGCAGCCCGCCTCGAAGTCGGCACCGGAGTTGTCGTCCTGGATCGGCTCGTCGAAGCACATCTCGACGCCGCCGAGCGCGTCCACCACGTTCGCGAAGCCGCCGAAGCCGATCTCCGCGTAGTGGTCGATGCGCAGGCCGGTGTTGTGCTCGATGGTCCGCACCAGCAGTTCGGGGCCCTCGATCGAGTAGGCGGCGTTCAGCTTCTGCTCCTGGGCCGGGATGCGGTTGCCGGAGACGGAGCCGGTGAACTCCGGGATCGTCACCCAGGAGTCGCGCGGGAAGCTGACCATGGTGTTCCCGTTGTCGCCGACGTGCAGCAGCATGATCGTGTCCGTGCGCTGGCCCTCGGTGCTGCCGGTGTGCAGCTCCTGCTGCTCCTCCTCGCTCAGGCCCTCGCGGCTGTCGGAGCCGACTATGAGGTAGTTCGTCCCCTTGCCCGCCGTCGGGCGGTCCTCGACCGAGGCGAGGTCGACCTCGCGGCGCAGCTTGCTGTCGGCCCAGAAGTACGTGGCGACGGACGTGACCAGCAGCACGACCACCAGGCCGAGCGCGGTGAACCCGATGCGGCGGCGCCAGTTGCGCGTCCGCGGGGGACGCGGGTCGTCGCGGAAGCCGTCGTCGGCGTACGGGTCCCGCGGCGGGCCGGGCGGGGGCTGAGCGGTGCGGCTCGCGGCGCCTCGGTAGACCTGGCCGTCGCTGTACCCGGAGTCGTAGACCGGCCCCCGGGCCGGCTCCGCCTGCTGCGGATGGCGCGGCTGCGGCTGTCTCGGTACATGCGGCATCACGCGGGCGCTCTCGGGGCGCGCGCTGCCGCTGCCCCGTCCGTAGCGGTCCCGGGTTCGGGGCTGGTCGTCGTCGGTCCACCCGTCGGGCCAGTCGCTCATAACATGCCAGTCTGCCTGCCGCGCGTGATCGACTGGGTCGCGGGGCGGGGAATGTGGCAGACCTGATGCATTCCGGCGGCGCGCGTGACCGGCGCTTACGCTGTCTTTATGGCCGAACTTCCCGAACCGTCCGGACTTCCGGGCAAGCCCACCACCGCGTCGCGCACCACGCTGTCGCACATCATGACGCAGAACGAGGTGAACCTGCTCGGCACCGTGCACGGCGGCGTGATCATGAAGCTCGTCGACGACGCGGCGGGCGCCGTCGCGGGGCGGCACTCGGAGGGTCCGGCCGTCACCGCCTCCATGGACGAGATGGTCTTCCTGGAACCGGTCAACGTGGGCGACCTCGTCCACGTCCACGCCCAGGTCAACTGGACCGGCAGGACCTCCATGGAGATCGGGGTCAAGGTGCTCGCCGAGCGCTGGAACGAGTCGACGCCCGCGACCCGCGTCGCCACCGCGTACCTCGTCTTCGCCGCGGTCGACGAGAACGGCAAGCCGCGGCGCGTGCCGCCCGTCGTGCCCGGCAACGACCGCGACCGCCGGCGCTTCCAGGAGGCGCAGATCCGCCGCACGCACCGGCTGGCCAGGCGGCGGGAGATCACGGAGTCGCGGCAGCGGCCCCTGTGATCAGGCCGTTCTACCGGCGTGCCGGGCGCGCCACTCGCGGACGATGCGCTCGGTGTCGAAGGGCGCCATGTTCAGCGGGGGGCCGTCCGGCGGGTGCCGGATCGCCTCGCGGATCCTGTCGTTGACGTCCTCGATGATCCGCCGCGCCTCGTCCGCGCTGCGCGCCGACTTCGCCGCCGCGAGCGCCTCCTCGGCCTCCCTGCGCAGCGCCAGGCTGGGCGGCAGGAAGGACAGCTGCTCGCGGGCCATCTTCTCCCGCACCCACCACAGATCGTCGTAGGGCTGGTCGAGGCCGCTCAGCGGCTTGCCCGCGCCCGGCAGGTCCGCGAAGTCGCCGCGCTGCTCCGCTTCGCGGATCTGCCGGTCGACCCAGGACTCGGTGGAGATGCCGGGCGGCTTGCGTTCTGTCATGGCGGGACCCCCGTTCGGGCGGTGGCACGGCGGCGCGACGAGCGCCCCTCCATGGTATGCGGCGGCCCTTCGGGCCCCAGCGCCTCTTACAGCCGGGCGATGTTGGCGTGGCGCTGGCGTGGGGCGCGGCGTGCCGGGGCGATGCCGGTCAGCAGGACCAGCCGTGCCGCGCGGTGCCGTTGCCCGGTGTACGGGGCGAGCAGCTCCAGCATGCGCGCGTCGTCGGCGCCGTCCTCGCCGCCGAGCGCGAAGCCGATGATGCGCGGCAGGTGCAGGTCGCCGACGGTGATCGCGTCCGGGGCGCCGATGGCGCGTTGCAGTGCCTCGGCCGCCGTCCACGGGCCGATGCCGGGGATCGCCTGCAACCGGGCCATGGCGGCGGGGAGTTCCATGGTCGCCGCCTCCTCCATGCGGCGCGCCGCCCGCACCGCGCGCACCACGGCGGCGGACCGTTTGCCGTCCACGCCCGCGCGGTGCCAGTCCCAGGAGGGGATGCGGGCGAACGTCCGCGGGTCCGGCATGACGTACATGCCGAGACCGGCGCCGGGACCCGGCGCGGGCTCGCCGAACCACTTCAGCAGCCGCCGCCAGGAGCGGTAGGCGTCCTCCGTGGTGACCCGCTGCTCCAGCACGGACGGGATCAGCGATTCGAGCACGAGGCCGGTCCTGATCAGCCGCACCCCGCGGTGGCGCCGCAGCGCGGCGGCGACCAGCCGGTGGTGGGCCACGAACGCGCCGGGGTCGTCCTCGGCGCCCAGCAGCGCAGGCAGCCGACTCAGCAGCCAGTCGGCGCCGGGGCCCCAGGCCGTCGCCCCGACGCGTGCGCCCGGCACCAGCCGCAGCGTCGCCGGGCCGAGCGGGGTGCGGGTCGCGCGCCACACCGTTCCGTCGCGCTCCGCGCGGAACGCCGGGTCGTACGGCCCGCGCCGCAGCACGAGCAGGCTGCGGCGCAGGTCGTACGGCTCCGGCGGGGTCCACGTGCGGTCGGGCATGACGGGCAGGCTACGCGCAGGCCGGCCGGGCGGCCGTCACCCGCCCCCGCCGGACGCCTCAGCGCCCCTGGAGGCGGGCGGCGGTGCTGCGCACGGTGCCCAGGTCGCCGTACAGCTCGTCGCCCGGGCAGTCGGTGGCGTAGCCGTCGCGGTGGCCGGAGATGTTCTTCATCCTGACCGTCGTGCCCGCCGCGTACTTGCCGCCGCCCGAGGTGCGGTTGCGGGTGCCCTGCGGGTTGCCGTCGTGCAGCCCGAGCTTCCACGCCGTCAGCAGGGACAGCGCGTCGCGCACGTCGCGCCCCGGGTCCTTGGAGGAGTAGGTGCCGAGCACGGCCACGCCCATGCTGTTGTGGTTGAAGCCGTAGGTGTGGGCGCCCTGCACCGGCTCGGCGACGCCACCGGCCCTGCCCTCGTAGATCTTGCCGCACTTGTCGACGAAGAAGTTGTAGCCGACGTCCCGCCAGCCCTGGCTCTGCACGTGGTAGCGGTAGATGCCGCGCAGGACCGAGGGCACCTCGGAGCAGGTGTAGCTGTTGCTGCCGGCCGTGTGGTGCACGAACGCGGTCTTCACGCTGTTCGTGTACACGAACCCGCTTTCCCGCAGGCCCTCGTCCGCGCCCCAGCCGGAACGGATGGTGATGGGCGGGCGCGGGCCCTCGTGCTTCCCGGCCGCCGCCGCGCCGGAGCCGCCGGCGCGCGCCTCGGCGCCCGCGTCGGGGCCGGTGCCCGCGTCGGTGCCGGGGCCGGTCGCGGGCAGGGTTTCCCCGCTGCCCTCCCGCTGGCCCGGGTCGACGAGTTCGAGCCGCAGGCCCGCGGGCAGCGCGGGCGCCGGCTCGCCGTCGTGGGGCACGACGCGCACGCGCACCCCGTCGGAGGCGCCGACCCACAGCGGGGCGGTGCCGCCGCGCACCCCGGCGTCCCCGGCCTCGGCCGAGCCGGGGTCGGGCGCGTGCGCGGACTGCGGGTCCAGGTCGGTCCAGGCGGACCAGTCGCCGGTGTCCGCCGCGCGCGTGCGCACCTGCACCACGCCGGGCAGTCCGGCCGCCGGGTCGTCCCAGATGACGCCGAGCAGGGAGAACGGTTCGGTGTCCGTCGCGGGCAGGCCCTGGGTACCGGCCGGCTCCGCGGTCTCCGGCGTCCCGGCCGGGTCGCCCCCGGCGCGGGTTCCGACGTCGAGCGGCTGGAGCGCGAGTGACTGAACGCCGCCGGCCCGGGCCGCTGCCTGCGACCGGTGCCCGTCCTGCGGCGGGCTCGCCGTCAGGGCGGCGGCGCCGGCGGGGAACAGCAGAGGAACGACGAGTGCCGCGGCGCAGGCGGCGCCCAGCGTGGAAGCGGAAACGGATGCAATGACAGAAGAAGGGAGAAAAGAACGCATATCCGGATCTTGGGCATAGCACATCACATCTGTCTATTCGTGGAGTGACCGCATGGTGACTTCGGGTGACGTGCGCGCGGGTGGTGTCCGCCGAGGGCGGCGGCCGGGGCCGGGCCGCGCGGGCGTACGCTTTCGCGGATGAACATTCACGACCGCATCCCGGCTGACCTGCTGCGTTCCACGCTCGCCGCGGACGCCACGCGCCCGCTGGTCACGTTCTACGACGACGCCACCGGCGAACGCGTCGAGTTCTCCGCCGCGACCCTGGCCAACTGGGTGGCGAAGACGGCCAATCTCCTCCAGGACGAACTCGCGGCCCAGCCCGGCGACCGCGTCGCCCTGCTCCTGCCCGCGCACTGGCAGACGGCCGTGTGGGTGCTGGCCTGCTCCGCCGTGGGCGTGGTCGCCGACCTCGGCGGCGATCCGGCCGCCGCCGACGCCGTCGTCAGCGGCCCCGACCGGCTGGCCGAGGCGCGCGCCTGCGGCGGCGAGCGCGTCGCGCTGGCCCTGCGCCCCCTCGGCAGCCGATTCCCGCAGCCGCCCGAGGGGTTCACCGACTACGCGGTGGCCGTGCCCGGCCAGCCGGACACGTTCGCCGCCTACGACCCGCCGGGTCCCGCGCACCCCGCGCTGGCCGTCGACGACCTCGAACTCACCGGCGGGCAGGTCGTCGAACGCGCCCGCGCCGACGCGTCCCAGCGCGGGCTCGCGCCGGGCAGCCGCGTGATGTCGCTTGCCGGGTATGACAGTTGGCGCGGCGTCTCCGCCGGGCTGCTGGCCCCGCTCGCGGCCGGCGGCTCCGTGGTGCTGTGCCGGAACGCCGAAGGGCTCGACGCGGCGGCCCTCGCCGCGCGCCGCGAGAGTGAGCGCGTCACCCACTTCGCCGACTGACGGTGGCCGCTGCCGCCCTGCGCCCACAGGATCGTCACCATGAGGGTGCCGCGACAGCTCTCCCGCGTCGCCGACGGTCACCGGTTCGTCGACCCGCCGGGCAGCCGGCGGCCGCTTCCGGCGACGCCCGGCCGCCGCTGGCCGCGCCGGCTGGCGCTCGCCGCCGCCGCGCTGGTCCTGGTGGTGGCCGGGACCGGCTGGGCGATCCTGCACCGCGCGGGAGCGGACGCCCCCGCGCCCGCCGTCCCCGCGGACGGCTCGGCGGACGGCTCGGTGCGGGAGGGGCGGCCACATCCCGGTCCGGAATTGCGATAACGCGCGGGAAGAGCACGGCGGTCGGCGGTGCGAACGCCGTTCCCCGCGCGCGTCGCCCTGCTCCCACACCGCGGGGAAGCCCTCGGCGCATTACGGAGTTTGCTCGATAAGGCCATGTGAGAGTAAAGAGCAAGACGACAAAAAACCCCAAAAAGGGGAAGTAGCCGGAGGTTTGCCCTCGCTGTAAAGGGTGGAATGCGTCACCGCAAGCGCGGGCCGTGGAACCTGGCGGCTAGGGTGAGCCGTCTGATCCTCTAGTACGCACACGGAGGGCGCACGGTTACGTGGAAGCGCAGGGACGCGGGGGCGCGGGCGGTATCGATCCCGCGGATCAGTGGGTGTTCAATCCGGACACCGGCAACTACGAGCTGCGGCTGCCCGGCGCACGTCAAGCCGGGCAGGGCGAGCAGCCGGGACAGGCGTCGCCTGCTGCGGCCCGCCCGCAGTCCTCGCACGACGCAGCGTCACCACGCCGTCGCGCGCCGTCCACCAGACCCGGCGATCGCAGGCCGCCCGGCGAGGGTGACCGCGAGTCCGAGGGCGACCGTTCCGTGCCGCCGCAGCGCGACCGCCGCGCCAAGGCCCCGGCCACCGGCCGGGGCCGCCGCAAGGCCAAGAAGAAACGCAGCCGCGGCAAAAGGGTCCTTCTGTGGACCGGCGGCTCGCTCGCCCTGCTCCTCGTCGTCCTGAGCGGGACCGCCTGGTACCTCTACAACCGGCTGAACGGCAACATCAACAAGGTCGACACCGGTATCAGCAACGACTACAGCTCGGACGAGCCGATCAACGTCCTGTTCATCGGCACCGACACCCGCACCGGCTCGGGCAACGAAAGCTACGGCGGCGACGCCAGCGAGGGCGCGGACACCACGATCCTCATGCACTTCTCCGAGGACCGCACCCACGCCACCGGGCTGAGCATTCCGCGCGACCTGATCACCGACGTCCCCGACTGCGAGGTCCGCGGCGAGGACGGCTCGACGCGGGTCATCCCCGGCTCGCAGGGCGTCAGGTTCAACCAGAGCATGGGCACCGACGGCCGCGACCCGGGCTGCGTCTGGCGCACGGTCGAGCAGTTGACCGGCGTCGAGATCAACCACTTCATGATGGCCGACTTCAACGCCGTCAAGGACCTGTCCAGCGCCGTCGGCGGCGTGGAGGTCTGCGTCGCCGAGCCCATCGACGACCCGAAGTCCGGTCTTCAACTCGATGCCGGAACACATGAGTTGGAGGGCGAGGACGCACTTGCCTTCGTGCGCACCCGCTACTCGGTCGGCCAGGGCAGCGACTTGAGCAGGATCGAGCTGCAACAGCAGTTCATGGCCTCCATGGCGCGCGAGATCACCGAGAGCAATGTGCTTTCCAGCCTCAACAGCTTCTGGGACCTGGCGGACACCGCCACCAAGGCGCTGACCGTCGACACCGGCATCGGCAGCATCGACGACCTCTACGGCCTCGCCTCCGAGGTGCGCAAGGTCCCGATGTCCGACATGAGCTTCGTGACCCTGCCCGTCGTGGACAACCCCGACGAGCCCGAGGACGCCAAGGCCACGGTCGTCGTCGACGAGGCGCGCGCGGCGCCGATCTTCCAGATGCTCCAGCAGGACGTCTCCATGACCGAGGACGGGGAGCCGGAAGACGGCGGGAACGGGGACGACGGCGGGAACACCGAGCGCGAGCCGGAGATGGCCGCCCCCGAGGATGTCCGCGTCGACGTCTACAACGGCGGCGACGTGATCGGTGCGGCGCAGGAGACCCTGGACTGGCTCCAGACCGAGCAGGGCGTGCCGCTCGCCAGCAACGTGGGGAACGCGCCCGCCCCCCAGGAGACGACCACCCTGGAATACGGCCCCGACCAGGCAGGTCAGGCGGCGCGGCTCGCTGAGATGATGGGCCTTCCGGACTCCGCGCTCCTGGAGCAGGAAGCCGACGCCGGCGAGGAGCCCATGGTCCTCGTCCTCGGCAACGACTTCGACGGCGCCGGCCGGCCCATCGAGGTCCCGGCGGAGCGGCCCGAGGACGTTGACAGCATCACGGCGGATGACGAAGACGTCTGCGCCTCGTGACGGGGCCGCCCCCGCGGGCGGGGATGAGCGGAAGCGAAGAGTGGGGGATTTCCGTGCGGAGGAGCGGCATACGTGGTGAGGACGATGGCGGCTCCCTGAACCAGGGGCATGAGACCGCGGGGCGGCCGGGTCCTGACGCCGCCGCGCCCGTTCCCGGTCAGCGCCGCGCCCCGGACGCCGGGGCGCCCGCCCCGCCCGGCGGCGCCGGGTCCGACCCGGCGGGGGACCCGGGCCCAGGGCCCCGCCGCAAGGCGCAGCGCAAACGGAAGAAACCGAAGCCGCGGTGGCGCCGCATCCTCGTGTGGACCGCGGGCTCGCTCGCCGTCCTCATCGCCGCGGTCGCCGTCGCCGGCTACCTCTACCTGGAACACCTGAACGACAACATCACCAAACGGGACCGCAGCGCGGGCGGCAGCGACCTCGCGCCCCCCGAGCCCAACGCGAACGGCGAGACCCCGCTCAACATCCTCCTCCTCGGCTCCGACTCGCGCGACGGCGAGGAGAACTCGGAGCTCGGCGGCGCCTCCGACCTGGCCGGCGGCCCGGTCCGCGCCGACGTGCAGATGCTGCTGCACGCCTCCGCCGACCGCAGCAACATCAGCCTGATCTCCATCCCCCGCGACACCCAGGTGCCCATCCCCGAGTGCACCGACCCCGACACCGGCGAGGTGTACCCGGCGGACGAGTCGGCGTCCATCAACACCGCCCTCTCGCACGGCGGCCCCGGCTGCGTCGTCGACACCTGGCAGGACCTGACCGGCGTCTACATCCACCACTTCATGATGGTCGACTTCGCCGGCGTCGTGGACATGGCCGACGCGGTCGGCGGCGTGCCCGTCTGCGTGACCGACAATGTCGACGACCCCAAGTCCGGGCTGCGCCTCGAAGCGGGCGAGACCACCATCGAGGGCGAACAGGCCCTCCAGTGGCTGCGCACCAGGAAGGGCTTCGAGGACGGCAGCGACATAGGACGCACCCGGGCGCAGCAGATGTACCTCAGCAACATGGTGGAGGAACTGCAGTCCAGCACCTCGCTGACCAACACCACCGAATTGATGGGCCTGGCCGAGGCCGCCACCAGCGCCCTGACCGTCAACCACGAGATCGGCTCCGTTCAGGACCTGTACAACCTGGCCGGCGACCTGCGCGAGGTCCCGAACGACCGCATCAACATGGTCACGCTGCCCTGGCTGCCCGACCCGGCCGACCCGGACGTCACGATCATCCCGGACCCCGCGAAGTCCGAGGAGATCTTCACGATGCTCCGCGACGACATACCGCTGGACGACCCCGACGCACGCCCCGCCGACCCGGAGGAGTCGGGCGAGCCGGGCGGAGAGGGCTCCGAGTCGCCCGAGGCGACCCCGGACGCGCCCGCCGAGGTGGAGGTCGCCGTCCGCAACGGCACCGGAACGGCCCTCCAGGCCCCCGTGTCCGGCCGGGCCGGCGTCATCACCGGCGAATTGCAGCGCCTCGGCTGGACCGCCGCCGCCACCGACACCACCGCGGCCTCCGAGGAGACCACCGCGCTGCTCTACCCGGACATCGCCGACCAGGCCAACGCCGAGGCCGTCGCCGAGGCGCTCGGCGTTCCGCACGGCGCCGTCCGCGCCTCCACGGCCGTGGACCGCGTCACGCTGGTGATCGGCGCCGACTGGCGCGAGGGCGTCGCCTATCCCGCCTCGCCCGCCGACCCGACCGAGGACCCGGCGCGGGACGACGGCCCGGCCGTCGACGAGGAGGACATCACCTCGGGCAAGGACGGCCCGGACTGCATGGAGGTCAATCCCGCCTATACGTGGTGACCGGCTCCCGGCGGCTGGCGATGACCTTGCGTGCCAGCTTCTTCGGGCTCGTCAGGAAGCCCCAGCCCCACGACAGGTGCATCGTCGCGAGCGCCAGCGGAATCCGGGCGCGCGCACCCGGCGGCAGCCCCCGGCCCGCGGGCAGCGAGCCCAGCACGATCGCCGCCAGGTAGCCGCCGGGCACGATCAGCCCCCACGGCGTCAGAACCGCGCCCACCACGATCCCCGCCGCGATGGCGAGCAGCGCGACCGGCGGCGCGAGGTAGCGCGGGTTGATGGAGCCGGAGTGGTAACGGGCCACCACGTGCCGCCAACGCCCGTAGTTCCGGTACTGCTTGGCCAGCGCACGCACCGAGGGCCTGGGCCGGTAGGAGACCAGCAGCTCGGGCGAGAACCAGATCAGCCCGCCCGCCTGCCTGATCCGGAAGTTCAGCTCCCAGTCCTGTGCCCGGATGAACTCCTCGTTGTACCCGCCCTGCTGCTCCAGCACTTCGCGCCGGAAGACCCCGAGGTACACGGTCTCGGCCTCGCCCGCCGTGCCGCCGGTGTGGAACGCGGCGTTGCCCACGCCGATCTTCGACGTCATCGCGGCGGCGACGGCACGCTCCCAGTCGTTCTCGCCCTCGGCGTGCATGATGCCGCCGACGTTGGCCGCGCCCGTCTCGTGCAGCAGCCGCACCGCGGTGGCGATGTAGTCGGGGGAGAGCATGCCGTGCCCGTCGACGCGTACCACGACCGGGTGGCGGGACGCGGCGATCGCGGCGTTGAGCCCGGCCGGGGTGCGCCCCGTCGGATTCGGCACGGTCCTGACCCGGCCGTCCTCGGCTGCCAGCTCGGCGGCGATCTCGTCGGTCCTGTCCTCCGACGGGCCGAGGGCGATCACCACTTCGAGCTCGCCGGGGTAGTCCTGGTCCAGGATGTGCCGTACGGAGCTGCGCAGATGCCGTTCCTCGTTGAGCACCGGCATGATCACGGACACGGCGTCGGTCGGGATGCTGGTCACCGGGTCACGTTACCGCGATCGGGGGACCCCGGCGCGCGCCACCCCAGGGCCGTAGATCGTATGGCCATACGGTGACCGCGGGAGGTGCCCGCATGCATGCTCGACGCAACGGCCGCCGCTGGGGGTTGCGCATCGCAACCGCGCTGGCCGCACTGGTCCTGACCGCCAGCGGAGCCGGCCACGCGATGGTCACCTCGGCGGAGAACGAGGTGCGCCGGGTCGACCCGTTCCGCGGCCTGCGCGACCGCCCGGACGCCGGCGGCGGCCTCAACATCCTGCTGATCGGCACCGATTCGCGCGACGGGCTCAGCGCCGCGGAACGCACCAGGTACCACGTCGGCAACGCCTCCTGCCGCTGCGCGGACGCGGTGCTGCTGCTGCACGTGTCCGAGGCGCGCGACCGCGCCACCGTCGTCAGCCTGCCGCGCGACTCCTACGCCAGGCTCCCCGCGCACGACTTCGAGGCGGGCGGCGGACGGCACGCCGCGCACGCCGACAAGCTGAACGCCGCGCTGTCCCACGGCGGGCCCGCCCTGATGGTCGGCACGGTGGAGGGGCTGACCGGGCTGCGCGTGGACCACTACCTCGAAGTCAGCTTCGTCGGCTTCATGCGAGCGGTCGACGAGATCGGCGGCGTGCGGGTGTGCACCACCCGCCCGCTGAAAGACAGTTACTCGGGCCTCGACCTGCCGGCCGGTACCAGCACACTGGACGGCGCCGCGGCGCTCTCCTACGTCAGGGCCCGCCACCTCGACGGCACCTCGGACTTCAGCCGCATGGCACGCCAGCAGCGGTTCCTCGCCGCGTTCCTCGACGAGGCGATCAGCAGTGGCGTTCTGCTCAATCCGGCGAAGGCCGGCCGCACGGCCGGCGCGCTCCTCGACTCGGTCAGGGCCGACCCCGGCTTCGGCGCCGAGGAGATGCTGGCGCTGGCCGGCCTGCTGCGCCACTTCGAGACCTCGCAGGCCCGTTTCACCTCCGTCCCCGTCGCGGACACCGCCCGGCACGTGCCCGGGCTCGGCTCCACCGTGATGTGGGACGAGGCGGGGGCCGACCGCCTGTTCACGGCGCTGCGGGAGGACGGGCCGCTGCCCGAGCCGCCGAAGCGGCCCGCCGGCTCGGCGCCGGCGCCCGCGGCCACCGCGGACGCCGATGACATCACCTGCTGACCTGACCTGACCTGACCGGCGCGGCCCCGGGTCAGCGCACGGTGATGAACGCCGCCGCGTCGCGCGGCGGGCGGGCGCGGGGCGGCGCCGCGGCGTGGCCGACGGCCACCGTGCCCATCGGGTCCCAGCTCTCCGGCAGGCCGAGCCGCTCGCGGACCACGTCGCGGCAGAACATGGTGGAGGACACCCACGCCGAGCCCAGGCCCTCCCCGGCCAGGGCCACCAGCAGGTTCTGCACGCCGGCGCCCGCGGCCACCACGAACATCTCCCGTTCCGCCGCCGCCCGGCGCTCGTCCGGGTAGGCGTGTGCCCCGTCCGCGACCAGGCACGGGATCACCAGGTACGGCGCGGCCCGCAGCACGTCCCCGCGCCGCACACGGCGCGCGATGCTCTCCGCCGTTCTGCCGTCCCGCCGCAGGTCCGCGATCCACGCCTCGCGCATGGCGTCCAGCAGCCCGGTCCTCGACTCGGCGGACTCCAGCAGCACGAACCGCCAGGGCGTCGTGTGGTGCGGCGCGGGCGCGGTCACCGCGGCGGCCACCGCGCGCCGCACCGCCTCGGGGTCGACCGGGGCGTCCGTGAACTCCCGCACCGTGCGCCGCAGGGCGACGGCCTCGCGGACGGCCTCGGAGGTGCCCAGGCGGAACATGTCGTCGGCCGCGGCCCTGATCAGGTCGCGGGCCCCGCCGGTGCCGGGGCGCACGCGGTGGGCCAGGCCGCGGACGACGGCCACCGGCAGCCCGTCCGTCTTGCCCTTGACCAGCTCGCCCGCCGCGGCGATCTCGTCCGCCACGGCAGTGACGGTGACGCCCAGCGGATTGCCGTACGGGTCGGTGGTGCCGCGGAAGTCGTCGAGCACCTCGACGCCCGCGGCGCCGATCGCCACGTCCGTCTGGCCCTCGCGCCAGGGTCGCCCGAACGTGTCGGTGACGACCACCCCGACGTCGACCGACAGCAGGTCCCGCAGCCCGCCGCGGATGCGGGCGGCCGAGGCGTCGGGGTCCTCGGGCAGCAACAGGACGGTGCCCGGCGGGGTGTTGGAGGCATCGACCCCGGCCGCCGCCATCACGAACCCGTGCCTGGATTCCACGATGCGCGCCTGGCCGCGCCGCGCGACGATGCGGACGGTCTCCTCGTCGATCGCCTCCTGCCGGTCACCGGCCTGCCGGACCCGGCCCTCGGCCTTGCTCACGATCTTCGAGGTGACGACGAGGACGTCGCCGTCCGCGAGCCCCGGCAGGCCGGTCGCGGTCGCGGCCTCGGCGATCATCTTGGCCAGCTCGTCGCCCGGCTTCACCTCGGGAATGCCCGGCAGTGCCCACACCCGGTACGCGGGGGGCGCGGCGGCCGGCTCGTGCTCCGTCGTCATGCGGCCTTGACCTCCTCGGCCAGCGACAGTGCCTCCCGCGCCATCGCGGCGGTGGCGTCGATGTCGGTCATCAGCAGGGGAACGGCGCGGCAGCGGATGCCGTCGGCCTCCACGACGCCGACCGCGTCCGCGTCGGAGGTGTCCACCAGCCAGCCGTCCAGCAGCCCGGAGCCGTAGTGCTGGGCGACGGCCGCGGCGGTCGAGGGCACGCCGACGGCGGCCAGCACCTTGTCGGCCATGCCGCGCACGGGCGCGTCACCGATGATGGGCGACAGGCCGACGACCGGCACCCCGGCGTCGGCGATGCCCTCGCGCAACCCGGGCACGGCGAGGATGGTGCCGATGCTCACCACGGGGTTGGACGGCGGGAAGACGATGACGTCCGCCGTCGCGAGCGCGTCGAGCACGCCGGGGGCGGGCGCCGCCTGGTCCGCGCCGACCGGCAGTACCGCGTGCGCCGGTACGCCGGCGCGCAGCCGCACCCAGTACTCCTGGAAGTGGACCGCCTTGCGGCCGCCCTCGCCGTCGTCCACGACGACGTGCGTCTCGACGCGGTCGTCCGTCATCGGCAGCAGCGTGACCCCGGGCTCCCAGCGGCGGCACAGGGCCTCGGTGACGGCGCTGAGCGGATACCCGGCGCCGAGCATCTGGGTGCGGACGATATGGGTGGCGAAGTCCCGGTCGCCGAGGCCGAACCACTCGGGCCCGACGCCGTAGGCGGCCAGCTCCTCCTTGACGGTGAACGTCTCGTCGGCCCGGCCCCAGCCCTGTCCGTCGTGGATGCCGCCGCCCAGCGTGTACATCACCGTGTCGAGGTCGGGACAGACCTTCAGGCCGAACAGATGAATGTCGTCGCCGGTGTTGCCGATGACGGTGATGCCGGCGTCCGGGGCGGCGCGCCGCAGGCCGCGCAGGAAGCGGGCGCCGCCGATGCCGCCGGACAGAACCACGATGCGTTGCATGCGGCCCAGTCTGTCAGCAGGCGAGGACGTCCCGGGGAACGGGCTCCGCCTGCGAACGGGCGTGCATGTGCATCTCGGTGAGCCCGGGGAAGTAGATGTGCAGGCTGACGGCGGGCGTCAGCGCGGCGTTCACCACTTCGTGCACGTAGCCGGGCGCGAAGACCCGCAGTGAGCCGGGCGTCAGCACCCGGCTGCCGCGGCCGTCGGCGTGCTCGGTCAGCGCGCCCTGGAGCACCGTGTACACGCCGTTGGACGCGCCGTGGTCGTGCCGCCCGCTGCCCTGGCCCGGCACCCAGCTCAGCAGCCACACCTCGTACCCGGGACCGGTGCGCAGCCGGTGGTACCAGCGGCTGGCCGCGTCGTACCGCACCAGGGGCGCCCAACACGCGCGATCACCCGCGAGCGCGGCGGCCAGACCGGCGAACTGCGCGACGGTGGCCGGGTGCTCGGGAACGGGCGGGAGCAGGTGCGGGATCGCCAGCGGGTCACCGGCGATTTCGTTGTCGTTGTCCATGAGGTCGGTGGTGTCGCCATCGTTCGGGGTACGGATGGATGCCCTAGCGGAGCGGCAGACGCACGTGCCTGTCAACGGGGCTCGCGGCCGGGGTCATTGTTTCACCACTTCGGGTAAGGGTGCGCCGCGGAAAGGTTTATGCAGGCCGCTTTGCGGACAGACGGGCTTCCACCCGCGGCCTCGGGGGCGCCGTTGCCCATCCGTGATCCGGCTGTGATCCTGGTCGCTGTCGCCCGCGGGCTGCAACACATCCGGGCGCTCGTTCGTCTCTCAGGGTGCAGGCGGTCGATGGACCGGCGAAGTGAGAGGAGAACGACCGGATTACGCGACTGGCCGAGCGCTGGCTCGTGTGAGTTTGTGCCGATTTGAACACTTTCCGTGCGCTTGTGGTGCCACAGGGTGAATCATCGGGTGAATAACAGATCGTGGCTTGACTGCCAGTGAGCACCCCGCCTGTAATTTCACTCATGTCGTTCGAGCGGTATCGATAACAACGGCATCACGGGGAAGCAAAGAAGACGAGGGGCGCGCATATGACCGAGCTGTTCCAGCAACTGCTGGTCGATCAGGCGGAGGAGGAGCTGGGCTGGCAGGAACGCGCACTGTGCGCCCAGACCGACCCCGAGTCGTTCTTCCCCGAGAAGGGTGGTTCCACGCGTGAGGCGAAGAAAGTGTGCCTCGCCTGCGAGGTCCGCTCCGAATGTCTCGAATACGCCCTCGCCAACGACGAACGCTTCGGAATCTGGGGCGGTTTGTCCGAGCGTGAACGTCGGCGTCTGAAGAAGGCGGCTGTCTGAGCGGGGTTTGACCCCGGCCGACCGGTGGCTGACCGATGTTGCGTCGGTCCGGCGGGCTCCGGCGGGCCCAGCCGCTAGTGTGGTGCGCTGTCCGAGACGTCGCCGCACGGCGGCACCGTCCACACCGTCCAGCGAACCGGGGCCAGCACCTCGATGTCCGTGCACAGCCAGCCGGCGGCGCCCCAGCAGGCCGCCCACCCAGAATTCCCGCGGCACGTCGTCACCGCCGTACTCGTCTCGCACGACGGCGAACGCTGGCTACCCGAGGTCCTGCGCGGCCTGCTGGCGCAGGAGCGGCCGGTGCAGGACGTCATCGCCGCCGACACCGGAAGCGCCGACTCCTCCGCCACGCTGGTCACCGAGACACTCGGCGCCGAGCGCGTCCTGCACCTCGCCCGCCGCAGCGGCTTCGGCACCGCCGTCGCGGAGGCCGTCCGCACCGCGCCCGTCCTCACACCGGACGATCTGCCCTACCTGAAGCGCCCCAATGCCTGGGACCCCGTCACTCGTACGTGGGACACGAGTACCTACGACCTGCCGGAGCTGCCGTTCGGCGAGCCCGTCCACTGGCTGTGGCTGCTGCACGACGACGCCGCTCCCGAGCCGGACGCCCTCGCCGAGCTGCTCCGCCAGGCCGACGCCAGCCCCTCCGCCGCGATCGTCGGTGCCAAGCTCCGCGGCTGGTACGACAGGAAGCAGCTGCTGGAAGTCGGCGTCTCCATCGCCAACAGCGGCCGCCGCTGGACCGGCCTCGACCGCAGGGAGCAGGACCAGGGCCAGCACGACCAGGTCCGCCCCGTCCTCTCCGTCTCCACCGCGGGCATGCTCATCCGCCGCGACGTCTTCGAGCAGCTCGGCGGCTTCGACCGCAGACTTCCGCTGATGCGCGACGACGTCGACCTGTGCTGGCGCGCCCAGGCCGCGGGCCACCGCGTGCTCGTCGCGCCCGCCGCCGTCCTGCGGCACGCCGAGGCCGCATCGAGGGAACGCCGTTCCATCGACTGCGCCGGCCGCCTCGGCGGCAACCCGCACCGGGTCGACAAGGCCGCCGCCGCCTACGCCCTCCTCGTCAACGCCCGCGGACGCGTACTGCCCTGGGTGCTGTTCCGGCTGGTCTTCGGCACCCTGCTGCGCGTTCTGGCCTACCTCGTCGGCAAGCTGCCGGGCCGCGCCCTGGACGAGGCCGCCGGGCTGCTGGCCACCCTGCTGCGCCCCGGCCTCGTGCTCGGCGCCCGCCGCCGCCGCGACCGCGCGGTCGCCCCCGACAGCGACCCGGGCGAACTGCGCCCCCTCTTCCCGCCGCCGCTGGCCACCGTGCGCACCACCATCGAGCAGGTCGCGGGCAACCTCGGCGGCCGGACCGAGCCCGCCGCCGCCGGCGGCGGGCGGCACGGCGCCGTCGAATCGGGCCCGTCCGACGACGAGACGGACGCCCTCGACGTCGAGCAGTTCGCCCGCGTCCGGCGCCTCGCCCGCCGCCCAGGCCCCATGCTGGCCCTCGGCCTGCTGCTCGCCGCCCTGCTCGCCTGCCGCGACCTCATCGGCACCGGCGCGCTCACCGGCGGCGCCCTGCTGCCCGCCCCGGGCGACGCCGGCGACCTGTGGGACCGCTACCTGTCGACCTGGCAGCCCGTCGGCACCGGCGGCACCGAATCGGCGCCCCCCTATCTCGCCCTGCTCGCGCTCATGGCCACCGGCCTGCTCGGCAGCACGGGGCTCACGATGACGCTGCTGCTCGTCGCCTGCGTGCCCCTGGCGGGCGCAAGCGCCTACTTCACCTCGCGCCCGCTGGTCATGTCCCGCCTGCTGCGCGCCTGGGCGTCCATCGCCTACGCCTTCCTGCCCGCCCTCACCGGAGCCGTCGCGGGCGGCCACCTCGGCACCGCGGTCCTGGCCGTGCTCCTGCCGCCCCTGGCCCGCACCGCGATCCTCGCCGCCGGATACGCGGCGCCCGGCGGGCGCGGCTCCTGGCGCGCCGTGTGGGCCTGCGCCCTGCTGCTCGCCGTCGCCACGGCGTTCACGCCGGTGATCTGGCCGCTCGCCCTGGTGCTCGCGCTGTTCGCCGTCTTCCTGCCGCTCCCGTTCGACCCCGCGCTGGTCCGGGCCAGGGCGCTGCGCCTGGGCGCCGTGCTCCTCACCCCCTTCGTGCTGCTCGGCCCCTGGTCGTGGTCGGTCCTCCTGTCGCCCTCCGACTTCCTGCGGGAGGTCGGGCTGCCGTTCGAAACGGGCCGCGCCACCGCGTTCCAGCTGCTCAACGTGAACCCCGGCGGCCCGGGCACCCCCAGCACCTGGCTGCTCATCGGCATCGTGCTGGCCGCGCTCGGCGCGCTGCTGCGCCGCGAACGGCGGCTCGCCGTCACCACCGCGTGGGCCGTCGCCCTCGCCGGCCTCGTCTTCGCGGTCTGGTCCGACGGCGACGCCTGGGCCGGGCCCGCCACCCTGGTGTACGGCCTCGCCCTGCTCGCCGCCGCCGCGCTCGGCGCGGACGGCGCCAGGTACCGGGTCGCCGCGCAGAGCTTCGGCTGGCGGCAGCCCGTCGCCGTCGCCGTCGCGGGCGCCGCCGCGGCCGGGCCGCTGCTGGCCGCCGCCGGCTGGATCATCGGCGGCGCGAACGGCCCGCTGGAACGCACCGATCCGGTGCAGGTGCCCGCGTTCGTCGCCGAGGAGAGCACCACCCAGGACCAGGCCCGCACCCTCGTGCTCTCCGGCCGCGGCGCCGCGGAGGACGGCGCGCCCGGCGCCGTCGACTACAGCCTCGTCCGCGGCTCCGGCGCCCGGCTCGGCGATGCCGACCTGGCCGAACTGCTCGGTCCCGACGACGGCTTGAGCGAGGTCGTCGGCGATCTGGTGGCCGGTTCCGGCGCCGACCAGACCACCGCGCTCGCCGCCTACGCCGTGCGGTACGTGCTGGTGCAGGACGGTTCGCCGGCCGGACTCCACCGCGTGCTCGACACCACCCCAGGACTCCAGCGCCTCAGCCAGGAACAGGGCGCGCTGTGGCGGGTGAACAGCGACGTGTCCCGCGCCGTGATCCTGCCCGCCGAGGAGGAGGGCGCCGGGGCCGAGCCCCTCGCCGTCCCCGCCGGTGCGGTCGACATCCACACCGACGTGCCGGAAGGGCCGGCCGGGCGCGTGCTCCAGCTCGCCGACACCGCGGGCGACGGCTGGCAGGCCACCCTCGACGGGCAGTCCCTCACGCCCGTCACCATCGACGGCTGGGCCCAGGGCTTCGAACTGCCCGCGGGCGGCGGGCGGCTGGACGTCGTCCACGAGACCCCGGGCACGCACACGCTGTGGGTCTGGGCGCAGGGCTTCGCGCTGCTCGTGCTCACCGTGCTCGCGCTCCCCGGCCGCCGCCGCGAGCTGGACGACGACCTGCCCGAGGAGGCGGAGCCCGCGCCCGCCGCCCCCCAGGGCCGCCGCGCGCGCCGCCAGGCCGCCGCGGAGCCGCCGCCCGCGCCCGTTCCGGCGCAGGCCGGGCCCCCGGACGCGGCGGGTACGGACGGCGCGCCGCCGGTGCCGCCCGCGCCGCAGGCACCGCCCGCACAGGAGCCGTGGCCCGGCTACCAGGACCCCTGGCCCGGCACCTACCAGGACCAGGGCGCCGCCTACCCGGACGGCCCCGCCGTCCCGCCGCAGCCCTACCAGGACTGGGACGGGAACAGCTACGACAGCACCCGGCCGTACGACTACCCCGCCGACTACGGCGACGGGAGCAACCAGCGATGAACCGCGCGACCATGTCCCTCATCGCCGTCACCGCCGCCCTCGCCGCGGTGACCGGCGCCACCGCCCTGCGGTCCGACCCTTCCGAGACGGTCCGCACCTCGCAGCGCCTGCCCGTTCCCGTCGAGCGCACCGCGCTGACCTGCCCCCGGCCGACCGCCGCCGAGTCGGCCTCGACCTGGTACACGGCGTACACGCCGCCCGCGGGCGAGGAGCCCGGCCGCGCGGACGAGGGCGACGAGTCCGGCCGCGCCGAGCTGCTGGCCGCGCCCGAGCACGTTCCCGGCGGCGAGGAGGAGCAGGACGGGGAGGAACAGGACGGGCAGGACGGGCAGGAGGGGCAGGAGCAGGACGGCGGCCAGGACGCGGCGCCGGAGCCCGTCGTGCCGCTCACCGAGCCCGGCGTTCCCGTCTCCGCCCGCGTCGACGAGTCCGCCGCCGCCCTGGCCGGCACCGCCGAGCAGCGGTTGGCGCCCGGCTGGACGGTGCAGCAGACCACCGCCGTCACCGCGGGCGGCGTGCTGGGCACGTCCTGCCAGACCCCGGACACCGAGTTCTGGTTCGCGGGCGCCAGCACCGCGGAGAGCCGTTCCGACTACGTCCACATCACCAACCCGGACGAAGCCGCCACCGTCGTGGACATCGTGCTCCACGGCCCGGAGGGCGCCCTGGACTCCGAGGCCGGGCAGGGCATCACGGTGCCGGGCCGCAGCAGCGTTCCGGTCCGGCTCTCCACCGTCAGCCCCGAGCCGCAGACGAACGTCGCCGTCCAGGTCACCGCACGCACCGGGCGCGTGGGCGCCCAGGTCGAGGCCGTCGACCAGCAGCTGGGCGCCGACTGGCTGCCGCCGTCCGCGGCACCCGCGGGCGGCCCCGTCGTGCTGCCCGGCATCCCCGCGGACACCAGGTCCGTGCGGCTGGCCGTCTTCGCCCCGGGCGAGGAGGACATCACCCTGGACGTGGGCCTGGCCGGCCCCGGCGGCACCATCACCCCGGCCGGCTACGAGAGCATCTCCGTCCCCGCCGGCACGCTGACCGCCATCGACCTGGAGAACCTGACCCAGGGCGAGGCCGGTTCGCTCGTCCTCACCCCGGCCGCGGAAACGGGCGGCGGTCCTGTCGTCGCCGCCGCGCGCGTCACCCTCGGCGAGGACGACGAGCAGGAGATGGCGTTCATCCCCGCCACCGCCCCCGTCGGCACCCGCGCCTCCGCCGCGGGGAACACCGCCTCCGGCACCACGCTCTCCCTGCTGGCCCCCGACGAGGCCGTCGAGGTCGACGTCACCTGGTCCGCGGGCGCCGAGGGCGGCGAGAGCGTCACCGATACGTACACGGTCGACGGCCGGACCACCATGACCGTGACCCCGGAGATCCCCGACTCCACCGAGGGCCCGTTCGCGGTGACCCTGACGCCCCGCGGCGGCCCGCTGTACGCGGCCAGGACCCTCACCGTCGACAACGGGGGAACGCCCGGCTGGACCGTCCAGACGCTCCCCGACGACCACTCCACCGTCTCGGTGCCCGAAACGGAGCCCGACCTGTCGATCCTGATGGACTGACGGCCGGAAAAAGACGTTTCAGTCCCGTCAGTCCTGCCCGTACCTGGGATCGACCGACTCAGGGGCCAGCCCGAGCAACTCCGCCGCCTGCTCCACGACCACCTCGTGCACCAGCTGCGCGCGCTCGTCCCGGTCGCGGCTGCGCAGCTCCACCGGGCGGCGGTACACCACGATCCGGTCGGGCCGCCCGGGCCGGGCCCGCTGCACGCCGCCGAGCGGCACGCCGTCCGTGCCGGACCCCGGCTCGCCCTCGCGCGCCAGCCAGGGCACCTCCTGCACCTCGAAGTCCACGCCGGCCAGCTGCGGGAGCCTGCGCCGCAGCCGTTCCGCCGAATCGTGCACCAGGGAGTCGAACGTGTCGGCCCGGCTGATCGCGAGCGGCACCTGGGGCGGCGCCACGGGCCCGCGCATGCCGCGGCCGTGCCGGTCGCGATGCCGGTGACGGTCGGCCGGGCCGGGCGGGACGGGGGGGACGCCGCTGGAATTGTCCATCGCACTCGACCATAGAGGACCGGAAGCCGCGGGGTGAGAACACCGCTCGCCATCCCGCCGCCGTGGGACAACACCGAACCAACAGACGAATCCGTACAGCGCGGGCGCAGGTGGGACGACACGGTGGTGTGACGCCGGTCGGAGTCGTCGCGACCCGCTCAGGAGTGCGGTACGGTCCAACATCGTGAGCCCCGTACGTCGCTGTTCGCGCACCGCGTGCGCCCGACCCGCCGTCGCGACGCTTACGTATGTCTACGCGGACTCCACGGCCGTTCTCGGGCCCCTGGCCACCTACGCCGAGCCGCACTGCTACGACCTGTGCGCCCAGCACTCCGAGCGGCTGACCGCACCGCGCGGCTGGGAGGTCGTCCGGCTGGCCGTGGACCCCGCCGCCGCCCGGCACACCGCGGACGATCTGGAAGCGCTCGCCGACGCCGTGCGTGAGGCGGCGCGCACGCCGCAGCGCAAGGAGCCGCCGCCCACGCCCCCCGCGGGCGCCGACCCCATGGAGGTCGCCCGCCGCGGCCACCTGCGGATACTCCGGTCACCCGAGGCGTAACACCCGGCCGGTACATTGAGGAGCGAGCGCTCCCGACAGCACCGCCCATCCACCGACCCTCGAGACAAGGGGTTAGCCGTGCCGGATCTGTCCCAGATCGTGAAGGCCTACGACGTGCGCGGAGTCGTTCCCGACCAGTGGGACGAAGGTCTCGCCGAGCTGTTCGGCGCCGCCTTCGCCGAGATCACCGGGGCCAACGCCGTCGTCATCGGCCACGACATGCGCCCGTCGTCCCCCGGCCTTTCCCGCGCCTTCGGCCGCGGCGCCGCCGCCCGCGGTGCGGACGTCACCGAGATCGGCCTGTGCTCCACCGACCAGCTGTACTACGCGAGCGGCGCCCTCGACCTGCCGGGCGCCATGTTCACCGCCAGCCACAACCCGGCCCAGTACAACGGCATCAAGATGTGCCGGGCCGGGGCCGCGCCCATCGGCCAGGACAGCGGGCTCGCCGACATCCGCGCCCTCGTCGAACGGTGGGCCGAGGAGGGCGCACCCGCGCCCGTCGCCCGGCCGGGCACCCTCGGGCAGCGCGACACCCTCGGGGACTACGCCGCCTACCTGCGTTCCCTCGTCGGCCTCACCGGCATCCGCCCGCTCAGGGCCGTCGTCGACGCGGGCAACGGCATGGGTGGCCACACCGTCCCCACCGTGTTCGACGGGCTGCCGATCGAGGTCGACCCCCTGTACTTCGAGCTGGACGGCACCTTCCCCAACCACGAGGCCAACCCCCTCGATCCGGCCAACATCGTCGACCTCCAGGCCCGAGTGAAGGCGACCGGGGCCGACATCGGCCTCGCCTTCGACGGCGACGCCGACCGCTGCTTCGTCGTCGACGAGCGCGGCGAGCCCGTCCCGCCCTCCGCGATCACCGCCCTGGTCGCCGCCCGCGAGCTGGCCAAGGCCCCCGGCTCCGCCGTCATCCACAACCTCATCACCTCCTGGACCGTCGCCGAGGTCGTCAAGGAGAACGGCGGCACCCCCATCCGCACCCGCGTCGGCCACTCGTTCATCAAGGCCGAAATGGCCCGCACCGGCGCGATCTTCGGCGGCGAGCACTCCGCCCACTACTACTTCAGGGACTTCTGGAACGCCGACACCGGCATGCTCGCCGCCCTCCACGTCCTCGCCGCCCTCGGCGAACAGGACGGCCCCCTGTCCCAACTGGTCGCCGCCTACGACCGGTACGCCTCGTCCGGCGAGATCAACAGCCGCGTCGACGACCAGGCCGGCCGCACCGCCGCCGTCCGGGCCGCCTACGCCGACCGGCCCGGCGTCACCCTCGACGAGCTGGACGGCCTGACCGTCACCACCGACGACTGGTGGTTCAACCTCAGGCCCTCCAACACCGAGCCGCTGCTGCGCCTCAACATCGAAGCCCGCGACACCGCGACCGTCGACAAGGTCCGCGACGAGGTCCTGGCGCTCGTCCGCGCCTGACCGAAGGGCCGGCCGGCCGGTCGGCCACGGGCGCGCCGTGCCGCCGCGGCGTCCCTCCGGGTAGGGTGATCGCGACAGCCACTCACCGCAGGAGGGACGCCCATGCCGCTCGTCGAGGCCGCTCTGCTCGACATCCTCGCCTGCCCCGTCTGCCACGCCCCGCTGCGCGAAGAGGGCGACGAGCTGCTGTGCACGGGCGAGAGCTGCGCGCTGGCCTACCCGGTCCAGGACGGCATCCCCGTCCTCCTCGAGGACGAGGCCCGCAGGACCGGCTAGGTGTGTCGTCCCGGGCCACCGGAGTTCACATGATCGACGAAACGCTCCTCGACGACCCGGACGCCCTCGTCCGCGCCGACCCGCACGGGCTGCTGCGCGCCGTCGCCTCCGCCGGCGCCCACGTGCGCACCGCCGTGCGCGGCGCCGAGGAGTCCGCCCTCGGCCGCCTCACACCCGAGGGCCGCCCCGGCACCGTACTCGTGGCCGGCACCGGCCCCGAAGTACCGCTCGCCGCCGACCTGCTCGCCGCTCTCGCGGGCGACGGCACCCGCGTCACCCGGCTGGTCCCCACCGGCGCCCTCGCCGCACCCGGCGCTCTCACCTGGTCGCTGCCCCGCTGGGCCGGCCCCCTCGACCTGCTGGTCATCGCCTCGGCCGAGGGCACCGCGCCCGGACTCGCCCTGCTCGTCGAGAGCGCCTACCGGCGCGGCTGCGCCCTCGTCTCCGTCGCCTCCGCCGGCTCGCCGCTCGCCGAGGCCACCGCGCACCGCCGCAGCCTGGCCGTCCCGTTCAGCCCCGCCCCCTACGCGGAGCCGGCCGGTCATCCGGCCGCGCCCGGCCCGGCCTGGGCGCTGATCACGCCGCTGCTGCTGCTCGGCGACCGCCTCGGCCTCTTCGACGCGGACAGCGCCGCCCTGCACGCCATGGCCGACCGGCTCGACGCCGTGGCGGAACGCTGCGGCCCCGCCGTCAGTACCCACGGCAATGTCGCCAAGTCGCTCGCCGCGGAGTGCGCCGCCGCGCTTCCCCTGCTGTGGAGCGAGGGTCCCGCCGCCCGCGCCGCCGCCCGGCACGGCGCCGCCACCCTGACCGGTCTGGCCGGGCACCCCGCGCTCACCGCGGAGCTGCCGGAAGCGTTCACCGCGCACGGCGCACTCCTCGGCGGCGGGCCGGGCCGCGGCCCCGCCACCGACGACTTCTTCCGCGACCGCGTGGAGGAGCCCGCGCCGCTCCACCCCCGCGTCGTGCTGCTGCGCAGCCCGCTCGCGGACGGGGACGAGCGCCCGGCCGGTCCTGACGGGGCCGCGGCGGCGGCCCGGGAGCTGGCCTTCGCGCAGGGTGCGACGTTCAGCGAGCTGGAGACGGCCGGCGACGGCGGGCCGCTCGGCACCGCCGCCGAGCTGATCGCCCAGCTCGACTTCGCCGCCGTCTACCTGACGCTCGCCGCCGCGCGCGGCTAGCCGCCGCCCGTTCCCGTTCCCGTTCCCGCCCGCGTTTCTCCGACGCCCCCGACCCGTGTCCGCCACGACGCAGAAAGACCGCCGCGAGATGGACCTCCTGGACAACACCGTCAAGACCTACGCCTGGGGCTCGGCCACCGCCCTGCCCGAACTGCTGGGCACCGAGCCCACCGGCGGACCCCAGGCCGAGCTGTGGATGGGCGCCCACACCGGCGCCCCCTCCCGCGTCGACCGCGGCACAGGACCCGTATCCCTCGCCGACGTCATCGCCGCCGACCCGGCCGCCGAGCTGGGCCCGGCGGCCGTCGGGGCGTTCGGGCCGCGCCTGCCGTTCCTGCTCAAGCTCCTCGCCGCCGGGACACCCCTCTCCCTCCAGGTCCACCCCGACCGCGGGCAGGCGAAGGCCGGGTTCGCCGACGAGGAGGCGCGCGGCGTCCCGGTCGACGCCCCGCACCGCACCTACAAGGACGCCAACCACAAGCCCGAGCTGATCTGCGCCCTCACCCCGTTCGAAGGTCTGTGCGGCTTCCGCCCCGCCGCCGACACCGCCGACCTGCTCGAACAACTCGGCGTCGACCAGCTCAAGCCCTACGCCGACCTGCTGCGCGCCCGCCCCGAGGGCGACGCGCTGCGCGAGGTCTTCACCGCGGTGCTGACCGCCGACCCCGACGCCGTCGCCGACACCGTCCACCGCGCCGCGGAGGCCGCGGCCCGGCTCGGCGCCGACCACCCCGAACGGGCCACCGCCGCCGCCTTCACCGCCTACGCCGGGCTCGCCCGCCACTACCCGGGCGATCCGGGCGTCATCGCCGCCATGCTGCTCAACCACGTGCGCCTGGCCCCGGGCGAGGCGCTGTACCTCGGCGCCGGCGTCCCGCACGCCTACCTGCACGGCCTCGGCGTCGAGATCATGGCGAACTCCGACAACGTGCTGCGCTGCGGACTCACCCCGAAGCATGTCGACGTTCCCGAACTGCTGCGCATCGTGCGCTTCGAGGCGGGCGGCCCCGGCGTGCTGCGCCCCGCCCCCGCCGAGGACGGCAGCGGGGAAGAGGTGTACGCGACGCCCATCGACGAGTTCCGCCTGTCCCGGCACGTGTCGGCCGAGGGCTCCGCCGCGCGGCCGCTGCCCGCGCCCGCCGCGCAGATCCTGCTGTGCACCGCGGGGCATATCACGCTGCGCTCCGCGGACGGCCGCGAGCTGGCCCTGGCGCCGGGCCGTTCCGCCTACGTGCCCGCCGGCGAGCGGGTCACCATGGCCGGAACGGGCACCCTCTTCCGCGCCACCGTCGCCCTGTGAACCACCAGGCCGCGGCCCGGTGACGGCGGAAACCCGACCCCGGTGCCCCCGCGGCCTTGAGAGCCCCCCGGGGGCGCGGTGTAGATTCGGAGGAAGAAGTCGACGTCGCTGCTGATGGCAGTCGGGCGGCCCGAGGGGCCGGCCCGGCCGAGGGGTAAGAAGGCCCTCCGACGGACTGCGAAGCTCCGGACGCACCGCGCTCCCGCGGCGCGCCCGCAGTCACATCGTGTCCGCCAACGCATCGCCATCGAGGAGCAGTCGTCATGACAACGAGCGCCACCACCGCTCAGGACTTCAAGGTCGCCGATCTTTCCCTGGCCGCCTTCGGCCGCAAGGAGATCACTCTCGCCGAGCACGAGATGCCCGGCCTGATGGCCATTCGCGAGGAGTTCTCTGCCGCGCAGCCGCTGGCCGGCGCCCGGATCACCGGCTCGCTGCACATGACGGTGCAGACCGCTGTGCTGATCGAGACGCTGGTGGCCCTCGGCGCCCGCGTCCGCTGGGCCTCGTGCAACATCTTCTCCACCCAGGACCACGCCGCGGCAGCCATCGCCGAGGCCGGCATCCCCGTCTTCGCCTGGAAGGGGGAGACGCTGGAGGAGTACTGGTGGTGCACCGAGCAGGCCCTGGCCTGGCCGGACACCCCCACCGGCGGGCCCAACATGATCCTGGACGACGGCGGTGACGCCACGCTGCTGATCCACAAGGGCGTGGAGTACGAGAAGGACGGCAGCGTGCCCGACGTCTCCACCGCGGAGAGCGACGAGCACCGCGTCATCCTGGAGCTGCTGACCCGCACCCTTGCCGAGTCGCCGCAGAAGTGGACGCAGGCCGCATCCGAGATCCGCGGGGTCACCGAGGAGACCACCACCGGCGTGCACCGCCTGTACGAGATGTTCCGCGACGGGCAGCTCCTCTTCCCGGCGATCAATGTCAACGACGCCGTCACCAAGTCGAAGTTCGACAACAAGTACGGCTGCCGCCACTCCCTCATCGACGGCATCAACCGCGCGACGGACGTGCTGATCGGCGGCAAGGTCGCCGTCGTCTGCGGCTACGGCGACGTCGGCAAGGGCTGCGCCGAGTCGCTGCGCGGCCAGGGCGCCCGCGTGATCATCACCGAGATCGACCCGATCTGTGCCCTCCAGGCCGCGATGGACGGCTACCAGGTGGCCCGTCTCACGGACGTCGTGGAGATCGCCGACATCTTTGTCACGGCCACGGGCAACAAGGACATCATCATGGCCGCCGACATGGCGCGGATGAAGCACCAGGCGATCGTCGGCAATATCGGCCACTTCGACAACGAGATCGACATCGCCGGTCTCGCGCAGACCCCCGGCATCGTCAGGGACGAGGTCAAGCCCCAGGTCCACACCTGGACGTTCGCCGACGGCCACACCATCATCATGCTGTCCGAGGGCCGCCTGCTGAACCTGGGGAACGCCACGGGCCACCCGTCGTTCGTCATGTCCAACAGCTTCGCCAACCAGACGATCGCCCAGATCGAGCTGTTCACCAAGACCGGCGAGTACCCCACCGGCGTGTACACCATCCCGAAGCACCTGGACGAGAAGGTCGCGCGCCTCCACCTCGACGCCCTGGGCGCCCAGCTGACCGAGCTGACCCCGGACCAGGCCAGCTACATCGGCGTGCCGGTCGAGGGCCCCTACAAGTCCGAGCACTACCGGTACTGACGGCTCCCCCCTGCCCGGCCGCGCCCGCGCGGCCGGGCAGGCGGCACCGCACCCCCCCTCATGCCCCGCGGCACCTACAGCCTCCACGACCCGCACGACCGCGCGCCCCTCGGCGAGGAACGGTTCCACTGTGCGCCCGGCCCCACCGGCTGGCGTTACGTCTCCACGTCCACCGCGCCGGACGGCGCGGACGCCGGCTCAGTCGACCTCACGCTGGACGCGCTCGGCCGTCCGGTCCGCCTCGAACTGCGCGCCGGCGGCTGGCAGGTCCGCGGCGCGGCGCTCGACGGCGTGACCTGGGTCAGGATGGCCGCCGCCACCGGCGAGGACGGCCAGGAACGCAACGCGGCCGCCCGCGCGTTCACCGGCCACTCGCCCGCCTTCCTCATCGCGACCGCCCGCCTCCTGCGGCCGGCGGCCACCGGCGCGTCCGCCCGCGTCCGCCTGATCGCCTTCGCCCCACCGGTCCTCGCCCCGCGCACCCGCACCGAGCAGTGGACGCTGACGGGCCGGGACGTTCACACCGCGGACGGCGCCTCCCTGGCCGTGGACACCTACCGGATCGACGATCTGGACACCGGGGAGCGGCGCACCGTGCACCTGTCCGGCGACGTGGTGCTTGCCGCGCCCGGCGTCGAGCTGGAGGAACTGGACACGCCGCCCTCCGACTTCACGCCGGCGGGATGAACCCGGTCGCCCGGCCGGGCGGCTCGGGCTCCGGGCCCGGCCGCTCCGGCTCGGGCCGCTCGAGGTCCGGCTCCGGCTCCGGCGGAACGTCCGGTATCCGCGGGGCCTGCGGCGGCGGAGCCCCGGGGAGGGCCGCCCCGGAAGGCGGCGCGCCGCCCGGCGCGCCGAAGGTGCGCTCCGCCTCGCGCCGCTGCCGCTCGGCGGCCACCGCCCCCAGGTAGGCCGCCGGATGTATCCCGGGCGGCGCGGGGGCGCCCACCCGCGCTACCACGTCGTCCGCCAGCCGCACGCCCATCGACCAGGCGACCTCGCGATCCAGGTGGCCCATGCGCGCCAGGTACTGGCGGACCGCGAGCCACAGGGGGTCGGGCACCCGCGACAGGTCGAGCCGCGCGAACTGCGCCGCCACCGCGGGCGGCGGGGGCGGCAGGGGCGCCGACTTGGTGCGCGGCACGCGCTCCCGCACCACGAGCGTCCCGGCGAAGACGTCCCCGAGCCTGCGCCCTTCCGCCGAGACCAGCGACGCGATCATGGCGACGGAACCGGCGGTGAACAGGATCTCGACGAAGCCGATCGCCCCGCGCACGAGCGCGTGCCGGAAGCGGATCGGCCCTCCGTCGTTGCGCACCACGCGCAGCCCGAACGCCAGCTTCCCCAGCGAACGGCCGCGGCTCAGCGTCTCCACCGCGATCGGCGCCCCCACGAGCACCAGCAGCAGCAGCGCCACCTGCACGGCCTGCGCGGTGGCGGAGCCGAGCGGGAGCACCGTACTGAGCAGCACCACGGAAAGCAGCAGGTAGACGCCGATGACGAGCGCGAGGTCGAGCGCGACGGCCATGGCGCGCGTCGGCAGCCGCGCGGGCTGGAGCCCCAGCACGACCGCATCGCCCGTGACCAGCTGGCTCATCCGCCCTCCCCCTCTTCCCTGCTCTTCCCTGCCCGGGAAATCTCGCTGCCGTCGTCCAGTCTGTCACTGCTGTCTGACAAGCTCTGAACATGGACCTCGACGTGTTCGCCGCCGCCCACCGGGCGGAGTGGGACCGGCTGGAAGCCCTGCTGCGCCGCAGGCGGAGCAGGCTCACCGGGGCCGAGGCGGACGAGCTGGTCGTGCTCTACCAGCGGACGGCCACCCACCTCTCCGTCCTCCAGTCCTCCGCGCCGGACCCGGCACTCACCGGGCGGCTGACCACCCTGGTCGCACGCGCGCGCAGCGCCGTGGTCGGCACCCGGCGGGCCACGTGGCGGGACGCGGTGGCCTTCTTCGCGGCCGGCTTCCCGGCGGCCTGCTACCGGACGCGTCACTGGTGGGTCCCGACGGCCCTGGTGTTCACGGGCCTGGTGGCGGCGCTCGGCTGGTGGATCGCGGACAGCCCGGAGGTCCAGGCGTCGATCGCGGCTCCGGAGGAGCTGCGCGAGATGACGCGGCCGGGCGGCGCGTACGAGAGCTACTACTCCAGCAGCCCGGCGGCGGCCTTCTCGGCCCAGGTCTGGACGAACAACGCGCAGGTCGCCGGGATGTCCCTGGCCTTCGGCGCGCTGCTCGGCCTGCCGGTCCTGTGGGTCCTCCTACAGAACGCGGTGAACGTGGCGACCGGCGTGGGCCTGATGGCCGCGTCCGACCGGCTGGACGTGTTCCTCGGCCTGATCCTGCCGCACGGGCTGCTGGAGCTGACGGCCGTGTTCGTGGCGGCGGGCGTGGGGCTGCGGCTGGGCTGGACAGTGATCGACCCGGGGCCGCGCACGCGCCTGTCCGCCCTCGGCCAGGAGGGCCGGGCGGCGCTCGGCATGGCGATCGGCCTGGCGGTGGTGCTGCTGGTATCGGGCGCGATCGAGGGCTTCGTCACCCCTTCCGGCCTGCCGACCTGGGCGCGCATCGGCATCGGCGTCCTCGCCGAAGTGGCGTTCCTGGCCTACGTCTTCATCCTGGGCAAACGGGCGGTGGCGGCGGGCGAGACCGGCGACGTCGTGGCGTCGGACCGCCAGGCCGAGGTCCCGGTGGCGGCCTGACGCACCGGCCGAGTTGGTCTCGGCTTGACGCCGTGGCCACACGCCCGTAATGTTGCCCGGGTTGTCGCCGAGCCGATGGGTTTCATCTCATCCGGCGGGCGGGAGCAGCTTCTACCACACTTATGAGCTTGAGCCCGCGAGGGTCTAC
>NZ_LZNS01000001.1:5083345-5129233 GCF_001984575.1 Streptomyces sp. MP131-18
GATGGTACTGCACGGGGGACCGTGTGGGAGAGTAGGACACCGCCGGACAATTATTGGTAAATGGGCCTTGTGAGAAGGTTTTTCCTTCTCACAAGGCCCATTTTCTTGTGCTCTGTTGTGCCCTGGATCGTGCCGTGGGCTCACAGCCTGCCGGATGCCTTGAGGGACAGGTAGGCGTCGGCGACCGCGGGGGGCAGGTCCTCCGGCGGGGCCTCGACCACGGTGACGCCGAACCGGCGCAGCCGTGCCGTCGTGTGCTCGCGTTCCTGTGCGTGCTGGGCGGCCGCCGCCGCCTCGTACACGCCGGGGACCGTACCGCGCGTGCCCGCCATTTCGGCGATGCGCGGGTCGCCCACCGCGGCCACCAGCACGGTGTGCCGGTGGGTGAGCTGCGGCAGCACCGGCAGCAGGCCGGCTTCGACCGGGGCGCGGTCCAGGCCCGTGAACAGCACGATCAGGGACCGGCGCGGGGCGCCCGCGAGGGCCGCCGCCGACATGGCCCGCATGTCGGTCTCCAGCAGCGCGGGGTGGAGCCGGGTCATGGCCGCCACCGTGGCGGGCAGCATGTCGCCGCCCGTTCTGCCGCGGACCGAGGCCCGGACCGTTCGGTCGAAGGCCAGGAGGTCGACGCGGTCGCCGGCCTGCGAGGCGAGTGCGGTCAGCAGCAGGGCCGCGTCCATGGCGGCGTCGAGGCGCGGGGCGTCGCCGACGCGGCCCGCCGAGGTGCGGCCCGTGTCGAGCACGAGGAGCAGGTGCCGATCACGCTCCGGGCGCCAGGTGCGGACGGCGACCGTGCTCTGCCGCGCGGTGGCCCGCCAGTCGATCGAACGGACGTCGTCCCCCGGCACGTAGTCGCGCAGGCTGTCGAACTCCGTGCCCTCACCGCGGGTCAGCAGCGTGGTGCGGCCGTCGAGTTCGCGCAGGCGGGCCAGTTTGGCCGGCAGGTGCTTGCGGCTGGCGAACGGCGGCAGGACCCGCAGCGTCCACGGCACCGCGTGGCTGCCCTGGCGGGCGGCCAGGCCGAGGGGACCGTGGGACCTGACGGTGACGCGCACCGCCAGGTGGTCGCCGCGGCGCGTCGGGGAGAGCACGGTCGTCAGCCGGCGCCGTTCGCCCGCGGGCACGGTCAGCCGGTGGCGGGCCGCGGCGAACTGGGTGCCGGGCCGCCAGCTGCTCGGAGGCCAGGCGTCGCGCAGCTCGGCGCGCAGCGGGCGGGCCGCCGGATTGGCCACGGTGAGCTGGACTTCCGCGTCCTGGCCGAGGCGCACCGAAGTGGCGCCCGCGCGTTCCAAACGCAGGGTGCGGACCGGCGCGGCGCGGGCCAGGTCGTACAGGACCGCGGCGAGCAACGGCAGGGCGACGGCCAGGACGCCGTGCCAGCCGGGCAGCAGGCCCACGACGAGGGAGCCGAGCGCGGCGAGCAGCGCGGTGCGGCCGGTCAGGGCCATCAGCGGGGAACCGGTACGCGGGCGAGCAGGCCGGTGATGACGCTGTCGGCGGTGATGCCCTCCATCTCGGCCTCGGGCCGCAGCCGGACGCGGTGGCGGAGGGTCGGCAGGGCGAGCGCCTTCACGTCGTCCGGGGTGACGTAGGCACGGCCGGAGAGCCAGCCCCAGGCGCGGGCGGTGGCGAGGAGGGCCGTGGCGCCGCGCGGTGAGGCGCCGAGGGCGAGCGAGGGCGATTCGCGGGTGGCGCGGCACAGGTCGACGACGTAGGCGGTGACCTCGGGGGAGACCGTGACCTGGGCGACGGCGGCGCGCGCCGCGGCGAGTTGGTCCGGGCCCGCGACCGGCCGGACGCCCGCGGCGGACAGGTCGCGCGGGTCGAAGCCGGCGGCGTGCCGGGTCAGGACGTCGATCTCCTGGTCGCGGGCGGGCAGCGGCAGGATGAGCTTCAGCAGGAAGCGGTCGAGCTGCGCCTCGGGCAGCGGGTAGGTGCCCTCGTACTCCACCGGGTTCTGCGTGGCGGCGACCATGAACGGCTCGGGCAGCGGACGCGGGCTGCCCTCGACGGACACCTGGCGTTCCTCCATGGCCTCCAGGAGCGACGCCTGCGTCTTGGGCGGGGTGCGGTTGATCTCGTCGGCCAGCATCAGGTTGGTGAAGACGGGCCCGGCCTGGAAGGAGAACGCGGCGGTGCGGGTGTCGTAGATCAGGGAGCCGGTGACATCGCTCGGCATCAGGTCGGGGGTGAACTGGACGCGTTTCGTGTCGAGTTCGAGGGCGGTGGCGAGGGTGCGGACGAGGAGGGTCTTGGCGACGCCGGGAACGCCTTCGAGGAGGACGTGCCCGCGGCACAGGAGTGCGACGACGAGGCCGGTGACGGCGGCGTCCTGGCCGACGACGGCCTTGCCGATCTCGGCGCGCAGGGCTTCGAGGGCCGCGCGCGGGCCTTCTGGTGTCGGTGCGGTCACGAGCGTGGGTCCTTGCCTTTCCGGTTCGTCTGCGGTGTGCCGGTGCCGTTCGTCCGGGGAGTGACGCGGCGTTCGAGGGCGTCGAGGTCGTCCGCGAGGCGGACCAGCGCCGTGTCGTCCGGCGGGGGCGGGCCGAAGAGCAGCGCGTGCACGGCCTGCGGGGTGTCGTCCGTGTGCGCGGCGACGGCGGCGGGCAGCGCCTCGGGGGCGTGCGTCCGGTCCGGGGGGACGCCGACGAGCGGGGCGAGTCGGCTCCTGGCCGCGGCGCGGAGGGCGTCGGCGGCGCGGTCGCGGGCGCCCGCCTGGTGGTAGAGGCGCGCGTGCCCCTCGGTGGTTTCCGCGGCGCGCGCGGAGACGGGCAGGGGTTCGGTGAGGACGGGGCCGAGTCGGCGCGCGCGCCAGAGGGCGGCGAGCGCCGCGGCGATGCCGAGTTGCAGTGCGGCCCAGCGCCAGCCGGGGTCGAGGAGGCCGGTGAGGCTTTCCTCGTCGCCCGCGTCCGGGGCCTCGTCGGGGGTGGGCAGGTACCAGACGAGGTGGGTGCGGTCACCGAGAAGCTGGAGGGCGAGGGAGGCGTTGCCGTGCTCGTCGAGGTGTTGGTTGTACAGGAGTTCGGGGGAGCCGAGGATGACGGTTTCGCCGCCGTCGGTGCCCGAGGGGAGTGTGGCGAGCGTGGGCAGGGCCGCGGCGTGGTAGCAGGCCGTGGCGTCGGCGAGGGCCGGGGCGGCGGTGAGGTCGTAGCGGTGGCCGCCGAGGAGAACGCTGCCGGCGCGCCGGGCGGGGCCGGCGGCGCAGTCGGGCTCGCGTTCCTCGACAGGAACGGAAGCCTCGGCGGTGACGCCGGGCGCGAACGCGTCGAGCGCGGCCTGGCCGGGCCCGAGGAGAACGGTGCGGCCGCCGCTGTCCGCCGCGGCCGGGGCGAGCGTGGCGCGGGCGCCGTCGGTGAGGGCCTCGGGGCGGGCGACCAGCAGCGTGGTGTCGGGCCCTGCCGCGGCGGCGGCCTCGCGGGCGGTGGTGACCAGGGTGGTGTCGATGCCGCGGTCGTCGAGGAGCTCGGCGATGGCGCGGCTGCCGGTCTGGGTGGCGGAGCGGGGGTGGAGGGTGCCGCTCTCGCCCGCGCCGAACAGGGCGATGAGCAGGCCCGCGACGATCAGCAGGGCGAACGCGATGACGAAGCCGCGGGCGCGGCGCACCAGTTGGCGGGCGGTGGGGGAGACGGCCGTGTCCGTGGTCGTCATGGCCGCGCCCAGGAGGGGGTGGCGGTCAGGTCGGGTTTGGTGCGGGCGAGGTCCTGGTCGAGGGTGCGCAGGTGCTCGTAGTCGGCGGGTGCGGCGGGCTGTGCGCCGTAGGTGACGGCGTCGAACGCGGCGGCGGCCGTGTGCAGGGCGGCGGTGAGGCCGGGCAGCGGGCGGGCGGCCTCGTCGGCGGCCTCGTGCGCGGTGCGGCCGGGGCGGGGGTCGAGCAGGGCACGTTCCTCAAGGGAACGGACGACGGCGCGCATGCGTTCCTGCACCGCGGGTGTCCAGTGGGCGGCGCGGGCGTGCTCCTCCGCGGCGGCGCGGTGCTCGGCCGCGGTGCGCGGGCGGTCGGTGAACACGGCGCCCGGGCGGCGGCCGGCGGCGTTGCTCAGGGCGCCGAGGCGCAGGCGGAGGAGGATGGCCAGGGCGACGACGACGGCGGCGATGACGAGGAGGCCGACCCAGCCGCCGGGGGTGGCGAAGGCGGCCGATTCGAGGACGCCGAAGATCCGCTCCCACAGCCAGTCCCAGACGCGGCGGGCCAGGCCCGGCTCGTGCTCGGTGTAGATCTGCCGGGACAGTTCGCGTTCCGCGTCCTCGGCGGCCGGGGCGCGGTCCACGACGACGGGGGGTCCCGGATCGTCGGCCCGCGGCAGCGCCATGGGGTCAGCTGCCCTGCGGCGGGGTGCCGACGCCGGCGGCGCGCGCCAGCTCGATGTCGAGGCCCTCGCGGCGGATGCGCTGGTCGATGTAGAGCAGGGCGGTCACGCCGGCGCTGACGGGCAGCGTGATGGTGGAGGCGATGACCGCGCCGATGCCGGAGACCGCGAGGTAGGTCCAGGACATGTCGCTGACGGTGCCCTCGAAGAAGCTGTCCGCGCCGTTGCCCGCGACGATGCCGGCGATCATCGAGGTCGGGAACTCGATGATGCTGCCGACGACGGTGAGCAGCACCACGACGAGCAACTGGATGCCGAAGACACGCCACCAGGAGCCGCGGACGAGCTTGGCGGACCGGCGCAGGGCGGCGATGACGCCCTGGCGTTCCAGCATGAGGGCGGGCGCGGCCAGGGAGAGGCGCACCCAGAGCCACACGGCGAGGACGATGCCGCCGATGGTGGTGAGGACCGTGAATCCGGCGCTGCCGGTGAGGACGCCGACGAGTACCGGGACGGCGACGGCGAGCGCGGCGATCAGCGGGACGAGGAGGACGAGGCCGAGGAGGCGGAGCAGGCGGCTGCGGGAGTCCTGCCACGCCTCGGCGAAGGAGACGCTGCGGCCCAGCACGGCGCGGCTGACGACGATGGTCAGCATGGCGGTGGCCAGGACGCTGCCGAGGATGGTGATGAGGCCGGTGACGGAGCCGAACGCGGCCAGGTCGCCGAGCGCGTCGCGCAGCTGTTCGTCGGTGGGGTTGGGGTTGTCCTCGAGGGCGGCGAGGCCGGAGGAGTCGCTGACCCACAGGCGCATGGCGACGGCGGCGATCAGCTGGGTGACGATGGCGATGCCGAGGGCGATCGCCAGGACGGTCCGCCAGTGGGCGCGGGTGGTGGAGACCGCGCCGTCGAGTATTTCCCCCACGCCGAGCGGGCGCAGCGGGATGACGCCGGGTTTGGCGGCGAACGTGTGCGGGTGCCAGCCGCCCCAGCCGCCGGGCTGGTGCGGGCCGCCGCCCCAGCCGGGCTGCGGCTGGGGGTGGTGGGGCTGGTGCGGCGGGGGCGGTGCGGCGCCCCAGCCCTGCGGCTGGGCCGGCGGCTGGGACGGGGGTGGTGACTGGGCTGGGGGTGGTGACTGGGGCGGCTGAGGCTGCGGCGCCTGCGGTGGGCTGCCGTCCTCCGGGCCGCGTTCCGGCGGGGGGGAACCGGGGGAAGCCCAGCCCGGCGTGTCGCTCACGGTTTCTCCTCGGTCGCTTCGCACCTTTGTTGCCGTCAGGTTCCTGGGGCCCCATCGTGCCATGGCGCTCCGTCCGGTGCGTCCGTGTGGTCCTGCCGTGCCCTGACCTTCTCTCGGCACTGCCCGGCGGGCAGACTGGGCCAATGGCTGATCTGAGACTCCCCGCCCTGCGCTGGGCAGAGCCGCCCGAAGGGCCCGTTCTCGTACTGCTCGACCAGACCCGGCTGCCGGCCGAGGAGGCGGAGCTGGTGTGCACGGACGTGCCGGGGCTCGTCGCGGCGATCCAGTCGCTCGCGGTGCGCGGCGCTCCGCTGCTCGGCATCGCCGGGGCGTACGGGGTGGCGCTCGCGGCGGTGCGCGGCTACGACGTGACGGAGGCGGCGCGGCAGCTCGCGGAGGCGCGGCCGACCGCGGTGAACCTGGCCTACGGGGTCGGGCGGGCCCAGGAGGCGTACCGTTCGGCGGGCGGGGACGGCGAGGCGGCGGCGCGGGCCGCGCTGGCCGAGGCGCGGGCGCTGCACCGCGAGGACGCGCAGGGCAGCGAACGGATGGCCGGTGCGGGGCTCGGTCTGCTGAGCGAGCTGCTGCCCGGCGGGGGCTACCGGCTGCTGACGCACTGCAACACCGGCGCGCTGATCTCCGGGGCGCACGGCACGGCGTTCGCCGTGGTGCGGGCGGCGCATCTGGCGGGCGAGCTGCGGCGGCTGTGGGTGGACGAGACCAGGCCGCTGTTGCAGGGGGCGCGGCTGACGGCGTACGAGGCGGCGCGCGAGGGGATGCCGTACGCGGTGCTGCCGGACGCGGCGGCGGGGTCGCTGTTCGCGGCGGGCGAGGTGGACGCGGTGCTGATCGGCGCGGACCGGATCGCGGCGGACGGTTCGGTGGCCAACAAGATCGGCAGCTATCCGCTCGCGGTGCTCGCGAAGCACCACGGGGTGCCGTTCATCGTGGTGGCGCCGGTGAGCACGGTGGATCTCGCGACGCGGGACGGCGCGGCCATTCAGATCGAGCACCGGCCGGGGCAGGAGGTGACGGAGGTGCGTCCCGGGGTGCCGGTGGCGCCGGTCGGGGCGCAGGCGTACAACCCGGCGTTCGACGTCACGCCGCCGGAGCTGGTGACGGCCATCGTCACGGAACGGGGCGTGGTGGCGCCCGTCGACCATGGAAACCTGACGAATGTGTGTTCCGAAACACGTTCGTCCGAGTCGGGAACAGGCAGTGGGATGATGAAGGCATGAAGGGACGCGTACTCGTCGTCGATGACGACACCGCTCTGGCGGAGATGCTCGGCATCGTGCTGCGCGGGGAGGGGTTCGAGCCGTCGTTCGTGGCTGATGGCGACAAGGCTCTGGCCGCTTTCCGCGAGATCAAGCCGGATCTGGTGCTGCTCGACCTGATGCTGCCGGGGCGGGACGGCATCGAGGTGTGCCGGCTGATCCGGGGCGAGTCCGGGGTGCCGATCGTGATGCTGACCGCCAAGAGCGACACGGTGGATGTCGTGGTCGGCCTGGAGTCCGGGGCCGACGACTACATCGTGAAGCCGTTCAAACCGAAGGAGCTGGTCGCCCGGATCAGGGCGCGGCTGCGGCGTTCCGAGGAGCCGGCTCCCGAGCAGCTGGCCATCGGCGATCTGGTGATCGACGTGGCGGGGCACTCGGTGAAGCGGGGCAGCCAGACGATCTCGCTGACGCCGCTGGAGTTCGATCTGCTGGTGGCGCTGGCGCGCAAGCCGTGGCAGGTCTTCACGCGTGAGGTGCTGCTGGAGCAGGTGTGGGGCTACCGGCACGCGGCGGACACGCGTCTGGTGAATGTTCATGTGCAGCGGCTGCGTTCGAAGGTGGAGAAGGACCCGGAGCGTCCGGAGATCGTGGTGACCGTGCGCGGCGTGGGGTACAAGGCGGGATCCAGCTGAGGTGAGCGACCGGGTGTGGTGGCACAGCCCCCGGCTGCTGTCGGAAGGTGCGACGGGCAGCCGGGCGCAGCCCGCTATCCGGATATTCGGGCGCTGGGCCCGTGGGCCGCTGCTGTCGGTGATGCGGCTGTGGCGGCGCAACATCCAGCTGCGGGTGGTGGCCAGCACGCTGCTGCTGTCGATGGCGGTGGTGCTCGTGCTGGGGGTGGTGGTGATCGGCCAGGTGCGCAACGGGCTGCTCGAAGCGAAGCGGCAGACGGCGCAGAGCCAGGCCGAGGGTGGTTTCGCGGTGGCGGAGGACTTGAGCAGGGCGGCCGGCGAGGAGGGGGAGGGCGCCGGGCAGGCGGAGGACGCGGGGAACTGGATGAACCAGCTCGTCGGGCAGCTCGCCTCCGGCGGCCAGGGCGTGTTCTCGGTGGTGGCGATGCCCTCGGAGCTGTCGGGCTCGCCGTTCGCGGAGGAGCCGGTGTCCGCGCCGCGCGGGCCGCGGGTCTCGCTGGAGCTGAACCTGCAGGAGAGCATTTCCGAGGAGCTGCGGCAGGCCCTCGACGGCAACCGGTCGGTGCACCGGCAGTACGGGTCGATCGTGCAGCAGGACGGCAGCTCGCAGGCCGGTCTGATCATCGGCAGGCGGCTGACGGACAACCAGGGCAACCAGTACCAGCTGTACTACCTGTTCCCGTTCACGCAGGAGGAGAAGTCCCTCAGCCTGGTCACGGGCACGATCGCGACGGCCGGGCTGTTCGTCGTGGTGCTGCTCGGCGCGATCGCGTGGCTGGTGGTGCGGCAGGTGGTCACCCCGGTGCGGATGGCCGCGCGCATCGCGGAACGGCTCGCGGCCGGGCGGCTCCAGGAGCGGATGAAGGTCAGCGGCGAGGACGACATCGCGCGGCTGGGCGAGTCGTTCAACAAGATGGCGCGGAACCTCCAGCTCCAGATCCAGCAGCTGAAGGAGCTGTCGCGGCTGCAGCGCCGCTTCGTGTCCGACGTCTCGCACGAGCTGCGGACGCCGCTGACGACGGTGCGCATGGCCGCGGACGTCATCCACGAGACGCGCGGCGACTTCGATCCGGCCACGGCGCGGTCCGCGGAGCTGCTGCTGAGCCAGCTCGACCGGTTCGAGTCGCTGCTGGCCGACCTGCTTGAGATCAGCAGGTTCGACGCGGGGGCCGCGCACCTGGAGGCGGAGCTGACGGACCTGCGGGACGTCGTGCACCGCGTCGTGGAGGGCGCGGAGCCGCTGGCGGACCGCAAGGGCGGCCGGCTGCTGGTGCGGGGCGGCGCCGTGCCGGTGGTCGCGGAGGTGGATCCGCGGCGGATCGAGCGGGTGGTGCGCAATCTCGTCGTCAACGCCATCGAGCACGGCGAGGGCAAGGACGTGGTGGTGCGGATGGCCGCCGCGCCGGACGGCGGGGCGGTCGCGGTCGCGGTGCGCGACTACGGCATAGGGCTGCGCCCCGGCGAGGCGGACCGCGTGTTCAGCAGGTTCTGGCGGGCCGACCCGGCGCGGGCCAGGACGACGGGCGGCACCGGGCTCGGCCTGTCCATCGCGGTGGAGGACGCGCACCTGCACGGCGGCCGTCTTGAGGCGTGGGGCGAGCCGAACGGCGGCGCGCAGTTCCGGCTGACGCTGCCGCGGAACGTGGGCGGCGCGCTGAGCGGCTCGCCGCTGCCGCTGGAGCCGGCGGATTCGCGGGCCCGCAGGGCGGCCGCGGCCGGTGCCGCGCAGCGGCCCGCCGCGGTGGCGGCGGGCGGCGGAGGCGTGGCGCCTGGCGCGGCGGGCGGCCGGGACGGCAGGGAGGGCGGCCATGGGGACTGACCGGATCGGGATAGGCCGGGCATCGCGCCGGGGGCGGGGCCGGGCGCGCCGCCGCCGGGTGGCCGTCGGCCTGTTGGCCGCGGTGCTGCTGCTGACGGGCTGCGCGTCGATGCCGGGCAGCGGGCCCGTTCAGGAGGTGCAGGTCACGCCGCGGCAGGAGGGCGAGTCGCAGGTGCTGGTGTACGGCGTGCCGCCGGAGGAGGGCATGCTGCCGCAGCAGATCGTGCAGGGCTTCCTTGAGGCCGTCACCAGCGACGACGTCAACTTCGACACCGCCAGGCAGTACCTGACGCCGGAACGGGCCGGGGAGTGGGACCCGTTCGCGCGGACGACGGTGCTCGCGGAGGGGCCGCTGCCCAGCAGCCCGGGCCGTGACCCCGCCCGGGTGGAGCTGACGGGCGACCGGCTGGCCACGGTGGACGAGACGCACGTGTACTCGCCGGAGGAAGGCACCTACCGCGCGACGTTCGGGCTGCGGCGGGTCGACGGCGAGTGGCGGATCGACGCGCTGCCGGACGGGCTGGTGATGGGCGAGCCGGACTTCCGGCGCATCTACCGGTCGGTGGACACGTTCCACTACGCGAACCTGGGCAGCGAGCAGCAGCGCGTGGCCGAGGGCGGGGACGTGCTGGTGCCCGACCCGGTGTACGTGCGCCGCCGGATCGATCCGGTGGGGGATACGGTGCGCGCGCTGCTCGACGGGCCGGGCGCCTGGTACGGGCCGGTGGTCGAGTCCGGGTTCCCCGAGGGCACGTCCCTGGCGGACGAGCCGCCGTCGATCGACGATTCGGGCGCGCTGAGCGTGCGCCTCGACGGGGTGCCGGCCGACTGGCCGCGGGAGCGCTGCGAGCGGATGGCGGTGCAACTGCTGCACACCGTGCAGGAGGTGGCGTCGCTGGAGCTGACCGAGGCGCGGGTGCTGTCCGCCGGGGGCTCGCGGCTGTGCGCCGTGAGCCGTTCGGAGGTGCCGGAGCCCGGCTCGCTGGACGGTGACGTGGCCCGCGCGTACTTCCTGGACGAGGAGAACCGGCTGGTGTCCGTGGTCGAGGACGGCACCGCGGTCCGGCCGGTCAGCGGGGCGCTCGGCAGCGTCGAGGCCGAGCTGCGCAGCGCGGCCGTCAGCCGGGACGGCGACACCGCGGCGGGCGTCTCGCTCGACGGGGCGCGGCTGCACGTGGCGTCGCTGGCCAGGGGCGGCGCGGAGAGCGACCTGGTGCTGGAGAGCACGTCGACTGGGGAGGACGCGGGGCTGAGCGCGCCGAGCTGGGACGGGCTCGGCGATCTGTGGGTCGCGGATCGCGGCCCTTCAGGTTCGCGACTGCTGCGGCTCGACGGCGGCAGCGGTGAGGCGCGGACGGTGCCGGTGACGGGCCTCGGACCCGACGAGCGGATCGAGTCGCTGCGGGTGGCGTCGGACGGCGTGCGGATCGCGCTGCTGATCAGCGACGGCGACGGGCTCACCACCCTCCAGATCGGGCGCATCGAGCGGGCCGACGGGGAGGGCGCCGGGGAGAGCGAAGGACCGGTCGTCGTCAATGCGCTGCGCACCGTCGCCCCGCAGCTGGAGGACGTGACCGCGGCGTCGTGGGCGGGCGACAGCCGTCTCGTGGTCGTGGGCCGGCCGTCGGACGGCGTTCCGCAGCTCCAGTACGTGCTGACCGACGGTTCGTCGTCGAACGCGCCGGCGATTCCCGGGCCTTACGACGTGACGGGGGTGGCGGCGGCCGAGGACGAGTCGCTGCCGCTGCTGGCGGAGACCGGCGAGGACGTGGCGCAGCTGCGGGAGGACGCGCAGTGGAAGCTCATCACGAACACGGGTACCGGCTCGGCGCCGGTGTACCCGGGCTGAGCCCCACCCGTCCGGGTCGTACTCCTGCGGAGGGGGCGCGCTCCTGAGGGGATCTCACTCCTGAGGGGAATGGGCGCGGGCGTTCCGTTCCGGCAGGGTTGGCGGTGTGCTGCGGGGATGGTGGCGGGAGGTCGGCCAGCTGGTGCTGCCGACGGAGTGCGCGGGCTGCGGTGCCGCGCGCGGCGTGCTGTGCGCGGCGTGCCGTGCCGCGCTGTGCGGCGGCCCCGCGCGGCGGGTGCGGCCCGTTCCCGAGCCGACCGGGCTACCGCCGGTATACGCGGCGGCGTGGTACACGGACCAGCCGCGCGCGGTGCTGCTGGCCCACAAGGAGCGCGGGGCGCTGCCGCTGGTGCGCCCGCTGGGCCGGGCGCTGGCCCTCGGCGTCCGGGCGGCCGCGCGGGGCTCCGGCGCGGCCGGCGCCGGGGGCGGGCGGGTGCTCGGCCTGGTGCCGGTGCCGTCGGCGCGGTCCGCGGTGGCCGGGCGGGGCCACGATCCGGTGCGCAGGATCGCCCTGGCGGCGGCCGGGCAGCTGCGCCGGGAGGGGTGCGCGGTGCGGGTGCGGCCCGTGTTGCGGCAGGTGCGCCGCGTGGCCGATCAGAGCGGGCTCGCGGCGGAGCGGCGCCGGGCCAATCTGGCGGGCGCGCTTGCGGTGCGTTCCGGGGCGCTGACCTCGGGTGATGCGGTGGTGCTCGTGGACGATCTGGTCACCACGGGCGCCTCGCTCGCGGAGGCGGCGCGGGCGGTCCGCGCCGCGGGCGGGCGGCCGGTCGGCGCGGCCGTGATTGCCAGCCCTCCGATCGGGTGGATTTTGCGTACGCGTGGGTAGGGGTCCCGTTCCACGGCTCGCGGAGGTACGTTCGGTGGTAGGGAGCATGCTCGCCATTCCGGCATAAGTGCAGAGAGATCCCATTTCACACCTGACCGCCTTCCGATCTTTACCCCCGTGATGCAGGTGGGTGTTGATCTTCCTCTCGGGGGAAGAGGAGGTGAAAGTCGTAACCCCGTGGTAACGCCGGGTTGGCGCCGAGGACACCGGCGCCTCCGGACCAAGTGCACGAAGGGCGCGCCCGGCCATCGACGCCTGGGCCGCCCGGGAACGGAGTTCTGCGTGGACATCGTCGTCAAGGGCCGCAAGACAGAGGTGCCGGAGCGATTCCGGCGGCACGTGGCCGAGAAGCTGAAGCTGGAGAAGATCCAGAGGATCGACGGCAAGGTGACCCGCCTCGACGTGGAAGTGTCCAAGGAGCACAATCCGCGTCAGGCAGACCGTTCCGACCGGGTGGAGATCACGCTTCGCCACCGCGGTCCGGTCGTCCGGGCGGAGGCTTCGGCCGCCGATCCGTACGCCGCGCTCGACCTGGCCGTGGAGAAGCTGGAGTCGCGGCTGCGCAGGCAGCACGACAAGCGCCGCACGCGCCGCGACCGCACCCCGGCCAGCGAGGTCGCGGCGCTCATGCCGGACGCGGCCCAGTTCAACGGCAACGGTGAGCTGGCGGCGCGCGAGCCGGAGCAGTCGGCGCCGCGGGTGCGGCGGCAGGGCTCGGTGGTCGTCGAGGGCGATGGGCCCCTGGTGGTGCGGGAGAAGACCCACCGGGCGGGCCTGATGTCCTTGGAGCAGGCGCTGTACGAGATGGAGCTGGTCGGCCACGACTTCTACCTCTTCGTCGACAGCGAGACCAAGCAGCCCAGTGTCGTGTACCGCAGGCACGCCTACGACTACGGTGTGATCCACCTGGAGACCGACCCGCTGGCCGATGTCGCCCCTGAGCAGGCGGGAGGCGCGCTCGGCGGCTGAGCCCGGGCACGTCCCCGGGTGCTTCCCCTGGCCGGATCACGGGTCTGGCCAGGGGTGTCGCCATGGAATCATGGGGTTGCCGACGGTGGCGGTCGTGTAACGAACGGCAGGGGGAGGAACCATGGTGGACACCTTCGGACCCGCGATGTCCCAGGGGCGGCGGCACATCGAGCGTTCCGGTCCGGTGCGTGAGCAGCGGGAGCCGATCCGGGTCCTGGTGGTGGACGACCACGAGTTGTTCCGGCGCGGTCTGGAGATCGTGCTCGCGCAGGAAGAGGACATCTCCGTCGTCGGGGAGGCGGGGGACGGCGCGGAGGCCGTGGAGAAGGCGGCGGACCTGCTGCCGGACATCGTGCTGATGGACGTGCGCATGCCGCGGCGGGGCGGGATCGAGGCGTGCACCTCGATCAAGGAAGTGGCGCCGAGCGCGCGCATCATCATGCTGACGATCAGCGACGAAGAGGCCGATCTCTACGACGCGATCAAGGCGGGGGCCACCGGCTATCTGCTGAAGGAGATCTCGACGGACGAGGTGACCGCGGCGATCCGGGCGGTGGCGGACGGCCAGTCGCAGATCAGCCCGTCGATGGCGGCGAAGCTGCTCACCGAGTTCAAGGCGCTGATCCAGCGCACGGACGAGCGCCGTCTGGTGCCCGCGCCGAAGCTGACGGACCGCGAGCTGGAGGTGCTCAAGCTCGTCGCCACCGGCAAGAACAACCGGGACATCGCCAAGGACCTGTTCATCAGCGAGAACACCGTGAAGAACCACGTGCGCAACATCCTGGAGAAGCTGCAACTGCACTCCAGGATGGAGGCCGTGGTGTACGCGATGCGGGAAAAGATCCTCGACCTCGGCGGCGGCTAGGCCAGGCGACGGGGCCTGGCGGGTGGGAGCGGCCTGGTGCCGCCGGGCCGTGGTGCGTTTCAGATCGTCACGCGGCGCACCTCCCCGGACAGCGCGTCGTGCAGCTCGACGGGGGTCGTCCGTTCCACTTTGATCTCCGTGCAGCCCACCCAGCGGGCGGCCTCCGCCAGGGCCTCGGCCATCGCCGGTATCGATGTCGCCGCCCGGGCCGGCCCGCCCTCGAAGGCGGCGTGCCTGGCGACGAGCGTGGTGCCCTCGCGGGCCGGGTCCACCCGGCCGAGCAGCCTGCCGCCGGACAGCAGCGGCATTGAGAAGTAGCCGTAAATGCGCTTGGGCCTGGGGACGTACGCCTCCAGCCGGTGCACGAAGCCGAAGATCCGCTCCGTGCGCGGCCGGTCCCAGATCAGGGAGTCGAACGGCGAAAGCAGCGTGGTGCGGTGCCGCCCGCGCGGCGGGGTGGCCAGGGCCGCCGGATCGGCCCACGCCCGGTGCCTGCCGCCCCGCCCCTCGGGGCCGTCCCAGCCCGCCACATCGACGCGGACCAGGCCGGTGTCCTCGATCACCGACTCGACCTGCGCGGCCGACAGCCGGTGGTAGTCGGCGAGATCGGCCTGCGTGGCCACGCCCATGGCCGCCCCGGCCTGGGCGACAAGACGCCGCAGGCACTCCGCGTCGGTCAGTGTGTCGTGGTAGAGGCCGTCCGGCACGGCGCGCTCGGCCAGGTCGTACACCCGCTTCCAGCCGCGCCGCCGCATGCACACCACGTCGCCGAGCATCAGCGCCCGCTCGACCGCGATCTTGGTGTCGCTCCAGTCCCACCAGGGGCCGCCGTTCTTCGCGCCGCCGAGGTCGGTGGCGGTGAGCGGGCCCTCGGCGCGCAGCTGGTCGAGCACCCTGTCGTAGGAGCCGGCCGGCAGGTCGTCGTGCCACGGCCCGCGCGAGCGGTAGGCGCGGCGGCGGAACGCGAACAGCGGCCACTCCTCGATCGGCAGCACGCAGGCGGCGTGCGACCAGTATTCGAACGCACGGTCCCCCGACCAGTACGCCTCCTCCACCGCCTGCCGGCCGACCGCGCCGAGGCGGGCGTACGGCAGCAGCTCGTGGGAACGGGCGAGCACCGAGATGGTGTCCAGCTGGACCGCGCCGAGGCGGCGCAGCACGCCCCGCACCCCGGCTCTGCGGTCCGCGGCCCCGAGCAGTCCCTGGGCGCGCAGGGCGATCCTGCGTGCCTCGTCGGCGGCGAGTGGCAAAACGGCGGAAGTCATGCGAGGGATCGTAGAGCCGACCACTGACACTCCTTGCGGCACTCGCATACCATGGCCGGTGCGGCGGGGCCATCTCGCTGTACCCGCGCTTTCCCCCAGACCGCGCTAGGGCCTGTCGTTCGGATCTTCGTGGACCAGGTCGCGTTGTCAGGTGCGGTGCATCGCAAGGCGGAGGATCGCAGCTCGTACTTGGCCGTACTTGCGCGATGCGACAACGCAGCGAGGTGCCGTAGCTGGCAGCGCGGGCCCGCGAAGATCCGAACGACAGGGCCTAGGCCCGACCGGCAAGGAGACCAGCCCTCGTGTCCGTCTTCAACAAGATCATGCGTGCAGGCGAAGGCAAGATCCTGCGCAGGCTCCAGCGCATCGCCCGGGATGTGAACTCCATTGAAGACGATTTCCTCGATCTTTCGGATGCCGAGCTCCGGGCGCTGACGGACGAGTACCGGCAGCGTTATGCCGACGGGGAGAGCCTGGACGACCTGCTGCCTGAGGCGTTTGCCACCGTGCGGGAGGCGGCCAAGCGCGTGCTGGGCCAGCGGCACTACGACGTGCAGATGATGGGCGGCGCCGCGCTGCACCTGGGCTACGTCGCGGAGATGAAGACCGGTGAGGGCAAGACGCTGGTCGGCACCCTCCCCACATATCTGAACGCGCTGTCGGGCGACGGGGTCCACCTGATCACGGTCAACGACTACCTGGCGCAGCGCGACTCGGAGTGGATGGGCCGGGTGCACCGTTTCCTCGGTCTTTCGGTCGGGTGCATCACCGCGGGCATGACGCCGGCCAAGCGCCGTGAGCAGTACGCCTGCGACATCACGTACGGCACCAACAACGAGTTCGGCTTCGACTATCTGCGCGACAACATGGCGTGGTCGAAGGAGGAGCTGGTCCAGCGCGGGCACAACTACGCGGTCGTCGACGAGGTCGACTCCATCCTGATCGACGAGGCGCGGACGCCGCTGATCATTTCGGGCCCGGCGGACCAGGCGACGAAGTGGTACGCGGACTTCGCCAAGCTGGTGAAGCGCCTGGAGCGGGGCGAGCCGGCGGTGCCGACGCGGCAGGAGCCGGAGACCGGCGACTACGACGTGGACGAGAAGAAGCGGACCGTCGCGATCCACGACGCGGGCGTCACCAAGGTCGAGGACTGGCTGGGCATCGACAATCTCTACGAGTCGGTGAACACGCCGCTGGTCGGCTACCTGAACAACGCGATCAAGGCCAAGGAGCTCTACAAGAACGACAAGGACTACGTCGTCCTGGACGGCGAGGTCGTGATCGTCGACGAGCACACCGGCCGCATCCTGGCGGGTCGCCGCTACAACGAGGGCATGCACCAGGCGATCGAGGCGAAGGAGGGCGTCAAGATCAAGGACGAGAACCAGACGCTCGCCAAGATCACCCTTCAGAACTACTTCCGCCTCTACGGCAAGCTGTCCGGAATGACCGGTACGGCGATGACGGAGGCCGCCGAGTTCCACCAGATCTACAAGCTCGGCGTGGTGCCCATCCCGACCAACCTGCCGATGGCGCGCGCCGACCGGTCGGACCTGATCTACCGCACGGAGGTCGCGAAGTTCTCCGCGGTCGTGGACGACATCGCCGAGAAGCACGAGAAGGGCCAGCCGGTCCTGGTCGGCACCACCTCGGTGGAGAAGTCGGAGTACCTCTCCCAGCAGCTGAACAAGCGCGGTGTGCGGCACGAGGTGCTGAACGCGAAGAACCACGAGCGGGAGGCCGCGATCGTCGCCAAGGCGGGCCGCAAGGGCGCCGTCACGGTCGCGACGAACATGGCGGGCCGCGGTACCGACATCAAGCTCGGCGGCAACCCCGACGAGATCGCCGAGGACGAGCTGCGGGGCAAGGGCTTCGACCCGGTGGAGAACGCGGAGGAGTGGGCGGCCTCGCTGCCGCAGGCGCTCGAGCGGGCGCAGAAGGCGGTGGAGACGGAGTTCAAGGAGGTCAAGAGCCTCGGCGGGCTCTACGTGCTGGGCACGGAGCGGCACGAGTCGCGGCGCATCGACAACCAGCTGCGCGGCCGTTCCGGCCGCCAGGGCGACCCGGGCGAGTCCCGGTTCTACCTGTCGCTCGGCGACGATCTGATGCGGCTGTTCAAGGCGCAGATGGTCGAGCGCGTGATGTCCATGGCCAACGTGCCGGACGACGTGCCCATCGAGAACAAGATGGTCACCCGCGCCATTGCCTCGGCGCAGGGCCAGGTCGAGCAGCAGAACTTCGAGATCCGCAAGAACGTTCTGAAGTACGACGAGGTGCTCAACCGGCAGCGCGAGGTGATCTACAGCGAGCGCAAGCGCGTGCTGGAGGGTGAGGATCTGCACGAGCAGGTGCGCTTCTTCATGGACGACACGATCGAGGCGTATGTGCGCGCGGAGACCGTGGAGGGCTTCGCCGAGGAGTGGGACATGGACCGGCTGTGGGGCGCGTTCAAGCAGCTCTACCCGGTGCACGTGACGGTGGAGGAGCTGGAGGAGGAGGCCGGCGGACGGGACGGCCTGACGCCGGAGTTCATCGTCGACTCCATCAAGGAGGACGTCCACCAGCAGTACGACAAGCGCGAGGAAGAGCTGGGCTCCGAGGTGATGCGGGAGCTGGAGCGCCGCGTGGTGCTCTCGGTCCTGGACCGCAAGTGGCGTGAGCACCTGTACGAGATGGACTACCTCCAGGAGGGCATCGGCCTGCGCGCGATGGCGCAGCGGGACCCGGTGGTGGAGTTCCAGCGCGAGGGCTTCGACATGTTCACCGCAATGATGGAGGGCATCAAGGAGGAGTCCGTCGGCTATCTGTTCAACCTGGAGGTCCAGGTGGAGCGGCAGGTCGAGCAGGTGCCGGTGCAGGGCGGGGAGAAGCAGCCCGCCGAGGAGGCGCAGGACGCGGTGCCCGCCGGTGCGGGGCGCAGGGCCGCGGCCCCGGCGATCAAGGCGAAGGGCCTCGAAGTGCCCAAGCGGGCGGACCGGCTGCACTTCTCGGCGCCGAGCGTGGACAGCGCGGGCGGGGTCGTGGAGGGCGATTTCGCCGCGGATGCCGCCGCCGCCGAGGACACGGGCGCGAACGCGGGTGCCACGACGGGCGGGCGCGCGGAGCGGCGCAAGGCGCAGAAGGGCGGCCGTCGGCGCAAGAAGTAGCCGCCGGAGCGAGGACGGTGCGCGGCGCCCGGGGCCTGACGGTCCCGGGCGCCGCGCGTTGTCAGGGCACGGTGTCCAGCTCGACGGCGCAGCACTGCCAACGGCCGTCGCCCGGCCTGCGTTCGAGGCGGAAGGCGAGGGCCCGCGTGCGTTCCCCGGCGCTGATGCGGGCGAACGCCTCGATGGCCTCGTCGCTCGGCCGGCAGACGCCGACGCCGCCGACCGCGGGCGCCCGGCCGCCGGGGGGCGGGCGCAGGGGCGCATGCGGCGCGAGGGCGCTCAGCTGCTCGTACGCCGGCGCGCGGGCGTGGCCGAGGAGGACGTGCACGGGACGCTGCCCGCTGAGCACCAGAACGAGCTGTTCCGCGAACCAGTCCTGCGGTCCGCGGCCGCGCGGACGTGAACGGCGGCCTGGGCCGCGGGAGTCGGTGCGTGCGTCGGTGCGGCGCCGCGGTCCGCGGCTGCCGGGCTTGGTCATGTGTCCCACCCCGATTGAAGCTACCGGTCGGTAACTAGAGCGGAGTGTAATGATGCAGTCACGGAGAGGCAAGGCGGGGTTGCCTGGTACAGTGAGCCAGCTCTGGGGTCGGACAGAAAGTCGGACGGAAAGTCAGGCAGAAGGCAGTAGTTCATGCGCGTCTACGTTCCGCTCACGCTCTCCCTGCTCGCCCGGGTGCACAAGGACGGGCAGATCGGCCCGGCGCCGCTGACCGCGTACGCCGTCACTCCCGGGCTGCGCGAGTGGTACCTCTCGGGTAACGAGGAGGAGTTGGAGTACGCGGCCCTCAGCCGCGCCGCCCAGTCCTCGCTGCGGCTGCTCGCGATCGATCCCACGGTGCCGAGGCGGCGCGTGGTCGTCGCCGCGGACGTGCCCGACCGCACGGCGGCCGCCGATCCGGACCGCGCGCTCGAGCCGGACGCGCTGGGCGAGGTACGGCTGACCGAGCCCGTTCCGCTGGCGGTTCTCGCCGCCGTGCACGTGGACGCGCCGGATGCGGAGCCCGACGTCACCGCGGCCGCGGCGGCCGTGGGCGCGGCCGATCTCGGCGACGACGACGCCCGGTTCACGGTGGACGGCGCGGCCGACCACGAGCTGTTGTGGTACGGCGTGCAGGAGATCGACAGCCTGGTGTAACCCGTTGTCAGTGGCGCGACGTACCGTCTGCGGCATGGGTGCGCACATCGTCTGGGACTGGAACGGAACGCTGCTGCACGACATCGAGGTCGTGATCGCGGCCACCAACGCCTCGTTTGCCGAGATAGGCATGCCGTCGATCACCCTGGAGCGGTACCGCGACCTGTACTGCGTGCCGATTCCCCGCTTCTACGAGCGACTTCTCGGCCGTCTTCCCACGGACGAGGAGTGGGCGGTGATGGACGCCACGTTCCACCGGCACTACTTCGCGCGGGCCGACACGGCGGCGCTCGCCGAGGGCGCGGCGCGGCTGCTCGCCGACTGGCAGGCGGCCGGGCGCACTCAGTCGGTGTGCTCGCTCGCCCCGCACGAGCGGCTGCTCCCGTGGGTCACGCGGCTGGGTATCCAGGGTCATTTCCTGCGCGTCGACGGGAGCACGGGAGACAGCATCGTGACCGGCAAGGCCGCGCAGATGGCCCGCCATCTCGCGGCCCTCGGCGGCGTGCGCCCGGAGCACGTGGTGGTGATCGGCGATGCCACGGACGATGCGACGGCCGCGGCGCACGCCGGGGCGCGGGCGGTGCTGTACACGGGGGGTTCGCACAGCAGGCGCAGCCTGCTCGTGGCCGGGGTGCCGGTCGTCGACAGCCTCGCCGAGGCCGTGGCCGTGGCGGAGGAGCTGGCCGCCCAGGTCTGAGGCGCGCGCCGGGCGTGCGCTGCCCGCGCGGAGGGCGCGCAGCGGACAGTCCGCTTTTCATCCGGCGGTGAGGCGTTCGTCAAGCGCGGAGCGTAGCCTGGCCCAGTGATCAGTGCGATATCGGCCGCGACGCGGGCCGGAGGCGGCGCCGCCTCCTCTCGGTACCCGGTGCCATCCGGGCCGGCCATGCCGCTGGTCCGCATCTCCGGGCGGGGCCGATCCATGGACCAGCGCTGCCCGGTGACCGTTTCTCGACGTCACGCAACGGCGCGCGACACAGGAGCCAGAGGACAATGCACACCAAGCCGGATGAAGCCAAGTCCGAACTACTGACACGGGCCGCCCGCGTGGCGGAGCAGGGCACAGCAGGGGGGCCGCCCGGGCACGGCATGGACGCTTCGGCGATCCGCGCCTATCTCCAGCGCTACTACCTCTACATCCCCCTGGAAGACCTCGCCGACCGGGAGCCGGTCGACCTGTACGGCGCGGCCTTCGCGCACTACCGGCTCGCCGCCCACCGGCCGCAGGGCACCGCCGACGTGCGCGTGCTGACGCCGACCGTCGAGGAGCTGGGCTGGGCCTGCAGCCACACGGTCGTCGAGATCGTGACCGACGATATGCCCTTCCTCGTCGATTCCGTCACCAACGAGCTGTCCCGGCAGGGCCGTGGCATCCACCTCGTCATCCACCCGCAGATCATCGTCAGGCGGGACGTCACCGGCCGCCTGCTCGAAGTGCTCGACGCCGGCCGCGATCCGTTCGGTCCCTCCGCCACGAGCCACGATCCGGACGACCTCCCCGAGGACGCCATCGTGGAGTCCTGGATCCATGTGGAGACCGACCGCGAGACCGACCACGACGACCTGCGGCAGATCGAGGCCGATCTGCGCCGGGTGCTCAGCGACGTCCGCGAGGCCGTCGAGGACTGGCAGAAGATGCGCGGCACCGCGCTGCGCATCGCCGAGAGCCTGCCCGAGGAGGCGCTGCCGGACCGGCTGCCCACCGAGGAGGTCGAGGAGGCGGGAGAGCTGCTCCGCTGGCTCGCCGCGGATCACTTCACGTTCCTGGGCTACCGCGAGTACGAGCTGGACCGCGAGGACAACGGCGGCTCCGGCGACACGCTGCGCGCGATCCCCGGCACCGGGCTCGGCATCCTGCGCTCCGATCCGAAGCACGACCGGGACACCGACGACCCGGCCGCCTCCGCGGCCTTCGGCCGCCTCTCCCCGACCGCCCGCGCCAAGGCCAGGGAGCAGCGGCTGCTCGTCCTCACCAAGGCCAACAGCCGGGCCACCGTGCACCGCAGGTCGTACCTGGACTACATCGGCGTCAAGAAGTTCGACGAGCAGGGCCGCGTCGTCGGCGAGCGTCGCTTCCTCGGGCTGTTCTCCGCCGCGGCCTATACCGGCACCGTGCGACGCATCCCCGTCATCCGGCGGTACGTCGCCGACGTGCTGGCCGCGGCCGGTTTCGCGCACGACAGCCACAGCGGCCGGGACCTGTTGCAGATCCTGGAGACCTACCCGCGCGACGAGCTGTTCCAGACACCCGTCAGGACGCTGCACAGCATCGCGACCGCCGTGCTGCACCTTCAGGAGCGGCGCCGGCTGCGGCTGTTCCTGCGGCAGGAGGAGTACGGGCGCTACTACTCGGCCCTGGTCTACCTGCCCCGCGACCGGTACACGACGTCCGTGCGGCTGCGGCTGACCGGCATCCTCATGGAGGAGCTGGACGGCACCAATGTCGACTTCACCGCGTGGAATACGGAGGGCGTGCTCTCCCGGCTGCACTTCGTGATCCGCGTCGAGCCGGGCACCGAGCTGCCCGAGCTGACCGACGCGGACGTGGACCGCATCGAGGCCAGGCTGGCGGAGGCGTCGCGCAGCTGGAACGACACGTTCACCGACGCGCTCGTCGCCGAGTGCGGCGAGGAGCACGCCGCCGAGCTGGGCCGCCGTTTCCACGGGGCGTTCCCCGAGGGGTACAAGGCGGACTTCCCGCCGCGGGTCGCCGTCGCCGACCTCCAGTACGTGAACCGGCTGCGCACCGACGCGGACGGCGACTTCGCGCTCTGCCTCTACGAGCCGGTCAACGCGGGTCCTGGCGAGCGGCGGTTCAAGATCTACCGCACCGGTGAGCCGGTGTCGCTGTCCGCCGTGCTGCCCGTGCTCCAGTACCTGGGCTTCGAGGTCGTGGACGAGCGGCCCTACGAGCTGCGCCCCGCGGGCGGTGCGACGGCCTGGATCTACGACTTCGGGCTGCGCCTCCCCGAGCAGCTGGCCGGCGGTCTCGGCGGCGACGCCCGGGAGCGGCTTCAGGACGCGTTCGCCGCGGCCTGGACCGCGGCGGCGGAGAACGACGGGTTCAACGCACTGGTCCTGTCCGCCGGGCTGACCTGGCGGCAGGCGACGGTGCTGCGCGCCTACGCCAAGTACCTGTGGCAGGCGGGCGCGCGGTTCAACCAGGAGACGATGGAGGCCACCCTCAGGAAGAACGCGCACACCACCCGGCTGCTGGTCAGCCTCTTCGAGGCCAGGCTCTCCCCGCAGCACCAGGGCGCGGGACGCGAGCTGACCGACGGGCTGCTGGAGGAGCTGGACGGCGCCCTGGAGCACGTGGCCAACCTGGACGAGGATCGCGTCCTGCGGGCGTTCCTGACGGTGATCAAGGCCACCCTGCGGACCAACTACTTCCAGCAGGACAGCACGGGCCGCCCGCACGCCTACCTGTCGATGAAGCTCGAGCCCAAGGCCATTCCCGAACTGCCGCAGCCCCGCCCCGCGTTCGAGATCTGGGTGTACTCGCCGCGGGTCGAGGGCGTGCACCTCAGGTTCGGCAAGGTCGCGCGCGGCGGGCTGCGCTGGTCGGACCGCAGGGAGGACTTCCGCACCGAGATCCTGGGCCTGGTGAAGGCCCAGGAGGTGAAGAACACGGTGATCGTCCCCGTCGGCGCCAAGGGCGGGTTCGTCGGCAAGCGGCTGCCCGACCCGGCCGCCGACCGCGATGCCTGGCTCGCCGAGGGCATCGCCTGCTACCGCACGTTCATTTCCGGCCTGCTCGACATCACCGACAATCTGGTGGACGGCCAGGTCGTGCCGCCCGCCGACGTGGTGCGGCACGACGGCGACGACACGTACCTCGTGGTCGCCGCGGACAAGGGCACCGCCACCTTCTCCGACATCGCGAACGAGGTGGCCGTCTCCTACGGCTTCTGGCTCGGCGACGCGTTCGCCTCCGGCGGTTCCGCCGGCTACGACCACAAGGGCATGGGCATCACCGCCCGCGGCGCCTGGGAGTCGGTGAAGCGGCACTTCAGGGAGCTGGGGCACGACACCCAGACCGAGGAGTTCACCGTCGCCGGCATCGGCGACATGTCGGGGGACGTCTTCGGGAACGGGATGCTGCTGTCCGAGCGCATCCGGCTGGTCGCGGCGTTCGACCACCGGCACATCTTCCTCGACCCGGACCCGAATGCCGCGCGTTCCTTCGCCGAGCGCAGGCGCCTGTTCGCGCTGCCGCGCTCCTCCTGGGCCGACTACGACAGCGCGCTGATCTCCAAGGGCGGCGGCGTCCACCCGCGCAGCGCCAAGTCCATCCCGCTGACCCCGCAGGTCCGCGCCGCGCTCGGCATCGAAAGCCGCGCGTCCGCGATGACGCCCGCCGAGCTGATGCGGGCCATCCTCGCCGCTCCCGTCGACCTGCTGTGGAACGGCGGGATCGGCACCTACGTGAAGGCGTCGTCGGAGTCGCACGCCGACGCGGGGGACAAGGCCAACGACGCGATCCGTGTCAACGGCCGTGACCTGCGCGCCAGGGTCGTCGGCGAGGGCGGCAACCTGGGCCTCACCCAGCGCGGCCGCATCGAGTACGTCCTCGCGGGCGGCCGGTGCAACACCGATGCCATCGACAACAGCGCGGGCGTCGACACCTCAGACCACGAGGTCAACATCAAGATCCTGCTCAACTCGGTGGTCGGAAACGGCGATCTGACCGTGAAGCAGCGCAACGAGCTGCTCGCGCGCATGACGGACGAGGTCGGCTCGCTGGTCCTGCGCAACAACTACGCGCAGAACGTCGCCCTGGTCAACGGGGCGAGCACCGCGCCAGGTCTGGTGCTCGCCCACCAGCGGTACATCCGCAGGCTCGGCGAGGACGGCAGGCTGAACCGGGAGCTGGAATTCCTGCCGGACGACGACGAGTTCCGCGAGCGCCGCGCCGCCGGCCGGGGCCTGACCGAGCCCGAGCTGTCGGTGCTGCTCGCGTACGCCAAGCTGGCCGTCACCGAGGAGCTGATCGGGACCGACCTGCCCGACGACCCGTACGTCAGCCGGCTGCTGCACGCCTACTTCCCGAAGGAGCTGAACGAACGGTTCGCCGACCGCATCGACGGCCACGCGCTGCGCCGCGAGATCATCACGACCCTCCTGGTCAACGACACGGTCAACGTGGGCGGCTCCTCGTTCGTGCACCGCATGCAGGAAGAGTCGGGCGCCTCCACGGAGGAGGTCGTGCGGGCGCACACCGCCTCGCGCGCCATCTTCGGGCTCGCCGCCATCTGGGACGCCGCGGAGAGCCTGGACAACCAGGTGGAGGCCGACCTCCTCACCCGCATCAGGCTGCACAGCAGGCGTCTGGTCGAGCGCGGTGCCCGCTGGCTGCTCAACAACCGCCCGCAGCCGCTGAAGCTGACCGACACGATCGACCTGTTCGCCGAGCGCGTCGGGCAGGTCTGGGAGGAGCTGCCGAAGCTGCTGCGCGGGCAGGACCTGGAGTGGCACGCGACCCTGCTGGACGAGCTGGTGGCGGGCAAGGTGCCCGCGGAGCTGGCGCAGCAGGTCGCCGGGTTCTCGGGGGCGTTCCCCGCGCTGGACATCGTCGCCGTCGCCGACCGCACCGGCCGCAAGCTGCTCGACGTGGCCCGCGTGTACTACCACCTCAGCGACGAGCTGGGGATCTCGCGCCTCCAGGACCGGATCAGCGAGCTGCCGCGCGCCGACCGGTGGCAGTCGATGGCCAGGACCGCGATCCGCGAGGACCTGTACGCGGCGCACCAGCTGATCACCGCCGATGTGCTGGCGGTGGGCGACGCGGACTCCTCCCCGGAGGAGCGGTTCGCCGACTGGTCCCGGCGGAACGCGGCGGTGCTCGGCCGGGCCCGCGGGACGCTGCGGGAGATCCAGTCCTCCGACAGCTTCGACCTGGCGAACCTGTCGGTGGCGATGCGGACGATGCGTACCCTGCTGCGCGCCAACCGGTAGGCGCGCGGTCCGGCGGGGGCGGTCGGCCCCCGCCGGACCGGGGGGCAGGGGTCAGCGGCGGCCGGGGCGGCTGGGGCGGGCGCGGACGTGCATGCGTTCGCCCTGGGCGCCGAAGAGGCTGAGGATCTCCACCGGCCGTTCGTCCGCGCTGCCGAACCAGTGCGGCAGCCGCGTATCGAACTCGGCGGCCTCGCCGGGCCCGAGCACCAGGTCGTGCTCGGCGAGGACCAGCCGCAGCCGCCCGGCCAGCACGTACAGCCACTCGTAGCCCTCGTGCGTCCTGGGGTCGGGGGCGGGCCGGTCCGGCGGCGACCCCGGAATGATCATCTTGAACGCCTGGAGGCCGCCGGGCTGCCGCGTCAGCGGCAGCACCGTCCGGCCGCCGAGCGCCTGCCGCGGCGCCAGCCGCACCCGCGGGTCGCCGGTCTCCGGCGCGCCGATCAGCTCGTCCAGCGGCACCCGGTGGGCCTGGGCGATCGGCAGCAGCAGTTCGAGGCTGGGTCTGCGCAGACCGGACTCCAGCCGCGAGAGGGTGCTCTTGGAGATGCCGGTCGCCGCCGCGAGGGCGGCCAGCGTCACGCCGCGCTCGGTCCGCACCCGCCGCAGGCGGGGGCCGACCCCCGCGAGTACCTCGCCGATCTTCGTGGGCTGCTCGTCCGTCATGGTTGCCATTCCAGCGCATCCGTCCCGCAAACGGCAACACGAGTTGCCAAGCAGGGGTGGCCGGGCGCAGGCTCCGGAACGAGGCGCCCGCGTGGCGCCGATCCGAGAGCGCGAACCGAGAGCGCGAACCGAGGAGTCCCGAGTGCACGCACATCAGCACGACCACGCCGCCACCGACGAGATCGACTGGGAGGCCATGGGCGACCATCTGGAGCGGGAGGCCGATATCCAGTCCCCGTTCCTGACCGCGGCCGTGGCCTGGCTCGCCGAACGGCTGCCCGGCGCCCGCCGTGTAGTGGACGTGGGCAGCGGACCAGGCGTCGCCGCCTGCGAGTTCGCCGGGCGGCTGCCACACGCCGAGGTGGTGGCCGTCGACGGCGCGCCGGGACTGCTGGCGCGGGCCGCGGCCCGCGCCGAGGCGGCGGGCGTCGCGGACCGGCTGCACACCCGGCACGCCGACCTGTCCGAGAGCCTGGCCGGTCTCGGCCCCGCCGACCTGATCTGGGCGGGCCGCTTCGTGCACCACCTGGGCGACCAGCAGGCGGCGCTTGGCGCGCTCGCCGCGGCCCTGCGCCCCGGCGGCCTGCTGGCGCTGGTCGAGGGCGGGCTGCCCGCCCGGTTCCTGCCGCGCGACATCGGCCTCGGGCGGCCCGGACTCCTCACGCGACTCGACGCGGTGGAGGAGGAGCGGTTCGCACAGATGCGCGAGGAGCTGCCCGGCCGGACCGAGACCGTCGAGGACTGGCCCGGGATGCTGGTCTCGGCCGGCCTGACCGGCGCGCTCAGCCGCACGTTCCTCGTCGACACGCCCGCTCCGCTCGGCGGCGCGGCCCGCGCCCACCTGCACGGGCGCCTGGTCCGGCTGCTCCACGGGTGCGGCGACCGGCTCGACGCCGAGGACCGCGGTGCCCTGGAGGTGCTGACCGACCCCGAGGCGGCGGAGAGCATCCTCAGGCGCCAGGACGCGTTCTACCTCACCGCCGTCACCGTGCACACCGCTCAGCGGCCGCTGTAGGCGGGGCGCGCGGAGCGGGGCCTGGGCGCGCCCGCGGCCCGCAGCGCCACCGCGCCCGGCGCGGGGCGGCGGGCCTCGGGCGGCACGGCGGGCGGCACGCGCCGGCCGCCGAGGAAGACCTGCCGGACCACGCGTTCGGCGGCGAAGCCGTCGGCGTACGGGCAGAACTGCCGCCGGAACGCGGCTCGTTGCGCCGCACCGCGCGGGTCGGTCCACAGCCGGTGGCCGGTCAGGACCGCCGTCAGCTCCTCCTGCGTGCGGGTCACGGGCCCCGGGGCGGCGGCGGGCAGGTCCAGGTAGACGCCGTGCACGGCCCGGTACACCTCCCAGTCGTCGGCGTGCAGGACGATCGGCCGGTCGAGGCCCGCGTAGTCGAACAGCACGGGCGCGTAGTCGGTGACCAGGGCGTCGGCGGCGAGGCACAGCTCCTCGATTCGCGGGTGCGCGGTCACATCCAGCACGCCCGCGCCGGTGCGCCCGTACCCCGCGGTACCGCCCGGGGCACGGAGCAGCAGCAGGAAGCCGGGGCCGAGATCGCGGGCCAGCCGTGCCGGATCGACGCCCGGCAGGTGCCCGCGGTCGTATCCGCGCCGCGCGGGCGCGTACAGCACGGCCAGCACGCCGTCGGGGATGCCGAGCCCGGCGCGGACGCGCAGCACGTCGGCGGCCGTCGCGGTGTGGAAGACGTCGGCGCGCGGCGAGCCGTACTCCAGCGTCAGGTAGGTGGCGGGGTAGGCGCCCTCCCAGGCGAGGGTGGTGTGGCGGTTGGCGGACAGGCAGTAGTCCCAGCGGTCGATCTGCCGCAGCAGGCGCGGGATGTCGCGGTGCGGGACGTCGAGGCCGACGTGGGCCAGTGGGGTGCCGCCGTGGGTCTGTAGGCGCAGCTGTCCCGGGCGCTTGACCAGCGTGTCGGGGAACGCGGCGTCGCTCACCAGGTAGCGGGCGCGCGCCACCGCGCGGAGGTAGCGGCGGGTGCCGGGGGTGAGCGCGGGTACGCCCTCGGGCAGCGGCCCGGGGCCCGGGCCCGGCCGGGTGATCCAGGCGGTGCGGACGGCCGGGGCGAGTTCGCGGAGCTTGGCCTCGATCGCGGCCGGGTGCCCGGTGTAGCCGCCGCTTTCCGTGCTGAAGACGGCGAGTTTGCGGTCGAGCGGACGGCGCAGCTGGAGCCGGTAGTGCACGCGCAGCAGTCGGCCGCGCAGCCGGCCGCGGGTCCGGGCGCGGAGCCGGCCGGCCACGCGGTGGGCGGAGAGCAGCAGATGGAAGGCCCGGCGGGCGCCGAGGCGCAGCAGCAGCTGCCGCAGGCCGGCGGTGCGGCGCCGCCCGCCCAGGGCGGTCGCGCCCGCGGCGGCCCGGTGCCTGCGGCACAGGGCGCCGGAGCGCCGGAAGAACTCGGCGCGGTCGGCGGCGGGCAGCCGCCCGGGCATGCGGTAGACGGCGGTGAGGTGGTCGACCATGCGGCGGTGGATCGCGGCGCGCCAGCGGTCGCCGCCCGGCAGCGTGGCCAGCTGCGCGAAGACGCGGTCGTACTGGGTGAGGACGTCGAGGTGGCCGCGGCCCGCGGCGCGCGCCCGGCCGCCGGTGCGGCGCTCGCGGTGGTGCACGCAGGAGCGGTCGAGGACCGCCACCGAGGCGGCGGCGGTCAGGGCCGGGTAGACGAACGGCAGGTCCTGGTAGTGGCCGGGCGGGAAGCGCAGGTCGAGCCCGTCGATCAGGTCGCGGCGGTAGGCGGCGGCCCAGGCGACGGGCGGCAGGCGCAGCAGGGCGGGGCGTTCGGCGAGGGTGAACGTCCGCGGACCGCGTTCGGCGAGCGCGCCGGGCGGGGTGCCCGGGGTGACGGCGCCGTGCCAGGCGGCGCGGGCGTGGCCGAACAGCAGCAGCTGCGGGTCGCCGGTGGCGGCCAGGCGCGCGGCGATCGCGGCCAGGGCGCCGGGGGTGAGGGTGTCGTCGCCGTCGAGGAAGAGCAGGTAGTCGCCGGAGGCGTGGTCGAGTCCTGCGTTGCGGGCGGGGCCCGGGCCCGCGGTGCGGGGCAGCCGCAGCCCGGTGACCCGGGGGTCGGCCGCGGCGGTTTCGGCGATGATGTCGCGGCAGGCGTCCGGCGAGGCGTCGTCCACCGCGATCAGTTCGACGTCCTGGAAGTCCTGGGAGAGCACGGACGTCAGGCAGGCAGGGAGGTACGCCTGCACCTGGTGGGCGGGGACGATGATGCTGAAGCGGGGCACGGTGACATCCAGGGGGCAGCCGGGGACAGCGCATCGGATCGATTACACGGACCATCCGACAATCGCTTCTCGGCGGGCCGTTTCCCGGGACGCCGGAGGTGTCGGGGCTCCCGCACCGGGCGTTTTCCCCCGTTCGGCGGAGGCGGCCCGCCGTCGTGGCCCGCCGCCTCCGCTCACCGCCTCCGCGGGCCGCCTCGGCCCGCTTCTCACCGGCTCACTTCACGGCGCCCGCCATCACGCCGGACACGAACTGCCGCTGGAAGGCGAAGAAGATGGCCAGCGGGATCAGCATGGTCAGGAACGCGCCCGGGGCGAGCACGTCGAAGTTGCTGCCGAACTGCCGCATCTCCTGCTGGAGCGCCACCGTCATGGGCGGCGAGCCCGAGTCGGCGAAGATCAGGGCCACCAGCATGTCGTTCCACACCCACATGAACTGGAAGATGGCCAGTGCCGCGATGGCCGGGCCGCCGAGCGGCAGCACGACGCGGGTGAAGAGCCGCAGCTCGCCCGCCCCGTCCAGCCGCGCGGCCTCCAGCAGCTCGCGCGGGATCTCGGCGAAGAAGTTGCGCAGGAGGAAGACGGCGAACGGCAGGCCGAACGCGGTATGGAAGATGATGACGCCGAGGCTGGTCTCGAAGATGCCCAGGGTGTTGAACAGCCGCGCGACCGGGATCAGCGCCACCTGCACCGGGACCACCAGCAGGGCCACGACCACCAGGAACCACCAGTCGCGGCCCGGGAAGTCCAGCCAGGCGAACGCGTAGGCGGCCAGCGCGCCCAGCACGACCACCAGGAACGTGGACGGCACGGTGATGACCACGCTGGTCCATATCGATCCGGTGAAGTTGTCGTTCGACAGCAGGGCGTCGTAGTTCGACCAGGTCAACTGGTCGAGGTCGGTCAGGACTTCCCACCAGCCGGTCGAGGCGATGTCCCGCGAGTCGCGGAAGGACGACGCGAACAGACCGGCCGTGGGCAGCAGCCACACCACGGCGAGCACGACGAGGACGACCCGCACCGTGCCACCGGCGGCGAAGGAGGCAAGCCGCGAGACGACCGACGGCCGGGGCGGCCCGCCGGCCTCGGACGACGGGACCCGGGCCGGGTCCGGCAGTTGGGCGGTCTTGGTGGGAGCGGTCACCGCTGGTTCTCCCGTCGCAGCCTGCGTACGTTGATGATCATTACCGGCAGCACCAGTACCAGCAGGAACACCGCGATGGCGCTGCCGACGCCCTGGTGCGAATCGGTGCCGAAGGACGACAGGTACAGCTGGAGGGCCAGCACGTTCGCCTCGTCCTGGGTTGAGGTGGGCGCGATGACGTAGACCAGGTCGAAGATCTTCAGCACGTTGATCATCAGCGTCACCATGACCACGGCGAGCACGGGGGCGAGCAGCGGGATGGTGATGCGCCGGAAGACCTGCCATTCGTTGGCGCCGTCCACCCGCGCCGCCTCCAGCGTCTCCCGCGGCACCCCGGCGAGCCCGGCGGCGATCAGCACCATCGCGAAGCCCGCCCACATCCACACGTAACTGCCGATGATCGCGGGCGTGATGAGGCTGGGGCCCAGCCACTCGGCGCCGTTGTAGGGGGCTTGGAAGTCGCTGCCCGCCAGCCGCACCTGGGCGCCGTCGGCCTCGGCCGGCAGCGCGAACGTGCCGTCCTCGGCCGTCGTGGTCTCCGCGACCACCTCACCGTCGGCCACCGCCTGGACGGTGATGCCGGACAGACCCTTCTCCTCCGGGTCGACCGCGCCGTCCGTGCCGCCGCCGCCCCGCGTGAAGTCCATCCACACCGTGCCGGTGACCTGGTCACCAGAGGCCTGGGGCACGGCGGCGGGCGCCGCGTCCGCAAGCTCCGGCTGCGGCACCGCGACCAGCGGCAGCATCGCGGGGGAGCCCACCTCGGCCGGGGAGGTCAGCAGGTACGAGCCGTCGTCCTGGGCCTCGACCGGGCCACCGGGCCGCGGCTGCGCGTCCGGCCAGGCGGGGCTGTCCGCGAACGAGTCGTGCACCGTGGTCATGACCGCGTTGGCCACGCCCCGGTCCGGATTCTGCTCGTAGACGAGGCGGAAGATGATGCCCGCCGCGAGCATCGAGATCGCCATGGGCATGAAGACGATCAGCTTGAACGCGGTGGCCCACCGTATCCGCTCGGTCAGCACGGCGAAGATCAGGCCGAGCGCCGTCGCCACGGTCGGCGCGACGACGATCCAGATCAGATTGTTCTTGAGGGCCGTCCTGATGCCGTCGTTGGTGAACAACTCCTTGAAGTTGTCCAGCCCCACGAACGAGTCGCCCGAGGCATCGAACAGACTGCGCCAGATCGAGTACCCGATGGGGTAGACGACCAGTGCGCCGAGCAGCAGCAGCGCGGGCAGCAGGAAGCTCGCGACCGCCCACGGCCGTGCCCTGATCACCGCCACCTTGCCGGAAGCCATGGAAAGTCAGTCTCCGTCCGTCTGGTCGTCAGTCGCCGTAGGCGTCGGCCGCCTGGGACTCCAGGTACTCCTGGGCGCCCCGGACGTCGTCCGGGTTGCGCAGGAAGTCCTGGAGGCCACGCCACATGCCCTGCCCGGTTGTTCCGCCGAAGGCGGCCGGCGTCTGGTCGGACATGTCGAACCGGAAGTCGTCGCCCGCGTCGATCAGCGCCTCGGCGATGCCGCGCTGCACGTCGTTGGGGTAGGCGTCGAATTCGAGTGACTTGTTGGGGGAGACGAAACCGCCGGGCTCCGCCCAGATGCGTGCCGCGTCCGTGGACGCCAGGAAGGTGAGCAGCGCCTCCTGCGCCTCGCTCGCCTCGCCGTCCGGCGACACCGCCACCGCGGCGTCGCCCGCGCTGACCACCGGCGCCTCGCCCCCGCCGACCTCGGGGAACGGGAAGACCAGCGCGTCCTCGCCGATCACCGCGTCCGTGCTGTCGGTGATGACGGCGCCCACGAAGTCGGCCTCGAACACCATGCCGGCGTCCGGCGCCGTCAGGTTGATGAAGGTCTGGGTGACGGAGTCGGGGAACAGCGTCTGGAGCGAGCCGTTGGTGCCGTTCGCCAGGAGGCGCGGCTCGCCGAACACCTCGCCGAGCGCGGTCAGCGCGTCCGCGACGCTCGGGTCCGTCCACGGGATCTCGTGCGCCGCCAGCCGGTCGTACATCTCCGGACCGGCCTGGGAGAGATAAATATTCTCGAACCAGTCGGTCAGCGTCCAGCCGTCGCCGCCCGCCACGGAGAGCGGCGTCGTGCCCGACTCCCACAGCGTCCACGCGGTGGTGACGAAGTCGTCCCAGGTCGCCGGGGGTTCGACACCGGCGTACTCGAACGCGGTGGCGCTGTACCAGACCAGCGACTTGTTGGCCGCCTTCACGTAGACGCCGTACCGCACGCCCTCGTGGGTGCCGAGATCCTGCCAGCCCGGTGTGTAGTTGGCGTCCAACTGCTGCTGAACGGAGTCGCCCAGCGGCGCTATCCAGCCATTCTCGGCGAACTCGTGCAGTACGCCGGGCTGCGGCACCATCACCACGTCCGGCGGCGCGCCGCCCTCGATCTTGGTGCCGACGAACTGCGAGACATTGTCCCCGCTCGGCACGTAGCTGACCGACGCGCCGGTGCGCGCCTCGAACTCGTCCAGGACCCGGACGAAGTTGTCCCGCTCGACACCCGTCCACACCGCGGCGACCTCCAGCTGCTCGCCGCTGAGGTCGGGCAGCTCGATGGTCGCGGGAACGTCGCTCGCGGCTCCCGTCTCCTCGTCGCCGCACGCCGTCAGCGTCAGCGCGCCGGCCGCGATCACCGCAAGCGCCGCGCGAGTCGCCCGTCGCCGGGACACCTCTCCCGAACCGTGCATGAGCACCGCCCTCACCACCCCTCTGGTGCGGCAACGCCCCTACCAGGCGCAGGGCCTGCCACGCCGCATGTCCTACGCCGAATGTTCCTACGCTGTGGCGAAGGAACCGGCAAGACCGCCGTCGGCGCAGGCCCCCTTTGTGATCGTCATGTTACCGGCTGGGCATGACCATGATCGGAAAAGTCCGGAAGCGGAGGTCACAGCGGTGCCCGGCCCGCGGCCGCGGGGCCCGGGCGGGCGACCGGGCCCCGCGGCTCAGACGAGCGTCGCGGTGGCGGCCCGGCCCGCGTGATCCGTCCGCGCCGCGCGGGCCGCCGCGCTCGCCAGCAGTGCCACGTCGGTCGGCCCGTTCCCCAGCTCGCGCACCGGACGCCGGGCCGGCGGGTCCCCGGCACGCGTCCAGTCAAGGCGCGACACCGTCGGTCGCAGCGTCGACGTCCGCGGAATCCGGGCCGTCACCCGGCCCGCCTGGAACGCGGTCACCGCGCCCGAGGCCGGCCGCAGCTCGGCCCGGCCCGGCGGCCGGCCGCTCAGGGCCACGCGTATCTCCGCGCCCGGGACGTCACCGGCCGCGATCAGCCGGACCCCGAGGCGCTGCCCCTCCCGCGCCGCCGTCTCCAGCGCCCGCACCACCGAGCCGGCCGCCGGTCGGCCAGGGGCGCCGAGCGCGGGCGAGGTCAGGGCGTCGTAGTCGTCGACGAGGACCACGAGCCAGGGCAGCGCGCCGATCTCCGCGGCGGGCGCCCCCTCCTCCGCCGCGGACCGCAGGGCCACCACCCGGCCGCCGCGGCGGCGCGCGGCGGTGAAGTCCACCTCGCCGAGCAGCGCCGCCCGCCGCTTCAGCTCGTCCCGCAGGGCCTGCGCGAAAGCGCGCATCCGCACCGGGTCCGTCGCCCCCAGGTAGGAGGTGACGTGCGGCAGCTCGGCGCACGGCCGCAGGCCCTCGCCGGAGCCCTCGACCAGCAGCAGCGACAGCGCGTCCGGCTCCTGGGCGGCGGCGAGCGAGGCGGCGAGGGCGCACAGCAGCTCCGTGCGCCCCGTGCCCGCGCCCCCGTCGACGGCCAGCGGGCCGCGGGCCTCCGCCAGGTCGAGCGCGGCCGGGCCCTGCGTCCCCGTGCCCAGGACGAGCGGCAGACCGGAGTGCCGCGACCACCGCTCCCGCAGGGCGGCGGGCGTGACGCGGGACAGCTCCAGGGCATCGAGCAGCCGGCAGGTCTCCGGCAGCGCCGTCACCGCCGGGGCCGGCGGCGCGCCCGCGGTCTCTTCGCCGACCGGCGCGAGCGCCCGCGCGAACCGCTCGGCCCAGGCGGGCGACACCGCGTCCGCCCCGGCCGTCGGGCCCGCGTCCCCCGCGGGCCCGGTCAGCCGCAGGGCCGTGGCCACGGGACCGCTGAGCACGGCCACCGCGCCGCAGGAACGCAGCAGCGGGGCCGCCACATGGGCCGCGGCCAGCGTCTGCCCCACGGGAAGACCGCCGGGCTGCGGGGTCTCGCCGAGCACCAGCAGATGAATCCCGGCCGCCGGGCCCTCGGCCGCCAGCCGGGTCAGCGCGGCCCGCGCCTGGGCGTCCCCGGGGTCGCCGTCGACCAGGACCACCGTGCGCCGGCCCGGGTGCGGGCGCGCCAGCAGCTCGGTCAGCTCCCGCGTCCTGGCCGCGGCCTGCCGCGGGTCGAAGGCGAGCAGCAGCCGGCAGTCCTGCCCCGCCGCGGGGCGCAGGTGCGGCAGCCAGCCGAGCCAGGACCAGTCCCGCGCCCGGTCCACGGCCAGCGCCACCAACTGGAGGGCGCCGGGCGGGTGCAGGCCCGCGAGCTGGGCGAGCACCGAACGGGCCACGCCGGTGATCCGCTCCCGCGGTCCGGCGAGGCCGAGGGAGCCGGCCCGCGGCAGGGCCACCGTCACCGGGGGCAGCACGCCGGGCGCCTGCTGGACGGTGCCGAGCCGGACGGTGAACGCGTCGGGGTGTGCCGCGCTCCGCTCCCACAGCCGCGGGCCCGCGTCCAGCGCGGTCAGCAGCAGCGTGGCCGGATCGGGCCAGCGGGACTCCGCGGGCTCCGCCTGCGGCGGGGCCGCCGCGGGCCCCTGCGGCACGTCCGCCTCCTGTCCGCCGAGCCGCCCGAGTGCCCAGCCGGCCAGGCCGCGTCTGGCGCCCCGCTCGGCGGGAGCGGCGGGCGGCGGCTGGTCCGGCGCGCCCGTCGTGACGACGCGGAGCACGGACTCGCCCAGCCGCAGCAGCGAGCCGGAGCGCACGGGCTGCGGGCCGTGCCGGACGGGCGCGCCGTTGAGCAGGGTGCCGTTGGTGGAGCCGAGGTCGGTCACCGTGACCGTGCCGTCGGGCGCGAAGGCGAGCGCGCAATGCACGCGGGAGACGTCCGGGTCGTTGAGCGGGATGTCGGCGTCGGCGGATCTGCCGATCCTGGCCTCGCCGCCGCGGAGCAGATGGACGCCGCCCGCGTCGGGACCCGAGACGACGAGCAGCGTGGCGGGCACGGGCTCGTCGCCGGGGCCCTCCAGCGGCCGGTGGAAGGCGAGCACCGCGCCGTCCACCAGCGGCGGCCTGCCGAGGAGGGCCTGCCGCGGGTCGAGCCGCTGGTCCTCGCAGTACACCGAACCGGGCGCGGCCGAGCCCGGCGCCACCGTGGCGGCGAGCGAGCCGAGGACGGCGTCGAGCGGGGTGTCGGCGGGAGCGGCGACCTCCACGTCGACGCCGGTGGCGGCATCGCCATGTCCGAGAACGGTCAACCTGATGTGAAGCGGCATCGGCCCTCCCGGTCACCTCGCCAGCCCGGCTGCCACGGTCTCGACCGCGCGAGTCGTCGCATCGGATGCTGATGCTGAAAGCATCCTCGCACCCGCCACTGACAGCTCGTCGCGCCACCGGCGCTTAATGATCTTGATTGGTCATATCTGACCAGAACTGATCGGTGCCGAGCGGCAACTCCGCCCCGCGCACCGGTCTTCGCGGACCGCACAGCGCCCCACGGTAGCCAGCGGCAACCGAGCACGCCACGGGTGCGTCCCTGCCCGTACGCGCCCCCGTTCCCTCGGCCATCCGCCACCCGGGGACGGCGCCACTACAGTAGGTGGCTCGGGTCTCGTCACCACCAGCGAAGCATCAGGGAGCACACGTGCGGCCGGTAGGCAGCAAGTACCTGCTTGAAGAGCCGCTCGGGCGCGGCGCCACCGGCACCGTCTGGCGCGGGCGCCAGCGGGAGGCCGCGGGCGACGAGGCCGCGGTCGCGGGGCAGCCGGGTGAGCAGGTCGCCGTCAAGGTTCTCAAGGAAGAGCTGGCCCACGACCCCGACGTCGTGATGCGCTTCCTGCGGGAGCGCTCCGTCCTGCTCCGGCTCGGCGGTGACGGCCACGACAACATCGTGCGCACCCGCGACCTGGTCGTCGAGGGTGACGTGATCGCCCTGGTCATGGACCTGATCGACGGTCCCGACCTGCACCGTTACCTGTACGAGAACGGCCCGCTCACCCACATCGCCGCCGCGCTGCTGACCGCCCAGATCGCCGACGCGCTCGCCGCCGCGCACGCCAAGGGCGTCGTCCACCGCGACCTGAAGCCGGCCAACGTGCTGCTCGCGGGCGCGAACGACGACAACAGGCCGCTGCGCCCGATGCTCACCGACTTCGGCATCGCACGGCTCGCCGACTCCCCGGGCGTCACCCGGGCCCACGAGTTCGTGGGCACTCCCTCCTACGTGGCGCCCGAGTCGGCCGAGGGCCGCGCGCAGACCTCGGCCGTCGACATCTACAGCGCCGGCGTCGTGCTGTACGAACTGATCACCGGGCAGCCCCCGTTCAGCGGCAGCAGCACCCTCCAGGTCCTCCAGCGCCACATCACCGAGGAGCCGAGGCGGCCCGACGGGATGCCGGGCCCGCTGTGGACCGTGCTCGACTGCTGCCTGCGCAAGGCCCCGGACGAGCGGCCCGGCGCCGCCGCGCTGGCCCGCGCCCTGCGCACGGTCGCCGCCGGCATCAACGAGAACGCCAGCGACCGCCAGCGCAGCGCCGCCCTCGGCGTGACCGCGCTGCTGGTGCCCGACGCCTCGCCGGTGAAGGTGCCGGGCACCGGCATCTCGCCGCCCGGCTCGGCCGAGCCGACGCAGGCGCTGCCCGGCGGCTCGGGCGGTGCGGGCGCCGCGGGCGGCGCCGACCCGTTCGCGGCCACCGGCGTGCTGCCGCCGCAGGGGTCGCCCGACCCCGGCCTCGACTCCACCCGGGCCATGCCGATGCCGGGCGCCTCCGAGCCGGACGGGCCGCACCCCTGGCAGGACCAGATGCGGGCCGCGCGCGACCGCAACGAACCGACCCGCGTGCAGCCGGTGGACCCGGCGCAGGACCCCCTGTACCGCGCCCCCCGCCGCCAGCCGCAGCAGTCGCCGCCGCAGCGCCGCCCGCAGCGGCGGCCCGTTCCGCCGCCGCAGCAGGCGCAGCCCCCGCAGTACGGCTACCAGCAGCAGCAGTACCAGCAGCCGCAGCCCCCGCCCCAGCAATACCCGCAGCCGCAGCCGCAGCAGCAGTACCAGCGGCCCGTTCCGCCGCCCTACCAGGAGCCGCAGCCCCGCCGCCGGGAGGAGCGGCCGCGCCGCGAGCCGCGCGAGCCGCGGCGGTCACGCAGCGCAAACCCCATGCGGATTCCGGGACTCGGCTGCCTGAAGGGCTGCCTGTTCATGGTGCTGATCCTGGTGATCATCGGCTTTCTTGTGTGGAACTTCACACCGCTCCAGGACTGGATTGCCGACGGCCGGAGTTTCTGGGACACCGTCACGGAGTGGTTCGACGACGTCCGCGAATGGATGGGACTCATCGACGAAGCCCAGCGGCAGGGTGAAGAGATCCAGGAGAACATCCCGAATAGCGAATGACCTCGGAGATTTATCGACTTCCGAGGGGGTAATTTCAACGGGGCATGCGAGTAAACCCGGGCAACCCGGGCGCCGGGCCGCCGTTGGTGTCACAGCGGCGTCGTAGCCTCACGCCATGGCACGGAACATCGGCAGCCACTACACCACCCACCGCGTGCTCGGCCGCGGCAGCGCCGGAACGGTGTGGCTCGGCGAGGGTCCTTCAGGCCCCGTCGCCGTGAAGGTGCTGCGCGAGGATCTCGCCGCGGACCCCGACCTCGCCGAGCGCTTCGCCCACGAGCGGCACACACTCCTCGGCCTGGAGCACCCCAACATTGTGGGCGTCCACGACCTGGTCATAGGGGGCCCCGACGCCCGCGACATCGCCCTGGTGATGGATCTCGTCCGCGGCCCCGACCTGCGCAGCCACCTGGAGCGCGAGCGCCGCCTGCGCCCGCACGCGGCCGTGGCGATCGTCGCCGAGGTGGCCGGCGGCCTCGCGGTCGCCCACGCCGCCGGCATCGTGCACCGCGACGTCAAGCCGGAGAACATCCTGCTCGACACCACCACGCCCAGGACGCGTGCGCTGCTCACCGACTTCGGCGTCGCCAAGCTCATCGACGAGCCGCGGCACGGCGGCAAGGGCGGCGTCGTCGGCACCCCCGACTACATGGCCCCCGAGATCGTCGAGGGCCTCCCGCCCCGCGCGGCCGTGGACATCTACGCGCTGATCACCGTGCTGTACGAACTGCTGGCCGGGTTCACGCCGTTCGGCGGCGGCCACCCCGGCGCGGTGCTGCGGCGGCAGGTCACCGAAACCGCGGCCGAGCTGCCCGGCATCCCGCGCGACCTGTGGGAGCTGATGCAGCAGTGCCTGGCCAAGGCGCCCGCCTCGCGGCTGCGTGCCGTCGAGCTGGCCTCGCGGCTGCGCGAGCTCCTGCCCGCGCTCGAAGAGCTGCCGCCGCTCGACCTCGGCGACCCGGCCCCCGCCGACGGCGCGAGCCGGGCGGACGGGGCGGCGGGAGCGGCCGTCGACGCCGCGGACCCGGCCGCCGCGCCCGGCACCCCGGCCCGCGCGGCGGTGCCGCTCGTCCGCGGCGCCGCCCCCGACTCCGAGCGCGCGACCCACACCCGGATGCGCGTGCCGGACGCGGACGAGCTCGCCGGGGGCGCGCACGGCACGGCGCGCGTCATCAGGCCGGTCGGCCAGCCGCGGGCGGGCTCCGCGCGGCACGGCGCGGCGGCGCGCCGCAGGCGGCGGCTCGCGGTGACCGCCGCGGGGCTGCTGGGGGCGGGCGCCCTGGGCGGATGGCTGCTGTTCTCCGGTGGCGAGGACGACGGGGCCGACGGCCTCGGCCCCGCCGGGCCGGGCGTGGAGCAGCCGGACGACTCGGGTGCCCCCTGAGCGGCAGCGGTTACGCTGGGGGCGTGGCAGTCGTCGACGTATCCGAAGCTCTGAAGTCCCTCAGCTCCACCATGGAGTCGATTGAGGCCGTGATGGACCTCGACCGGCTGCGGGCGGACATCGCCGTCCTGGAGGAGCAGGCCGCCGCGCCCACACTCTGGGACGACCCCGAGCGCGCCCAGCAGGTCACCAGCCGGCTGTCCCTGCTCCAGGGGCAGCTGCGCAAGACCGAGGAGCTGCACGGCCGCATCGACGACGTCGAGGTGCTGTTCGAGCTGGCGGAGACGGAGAGCGACGACGACGCCAGGCGCGAGGCCGAGGCCGAGCTGGAGGCCGTGCAGAAGGCGGTCGCCGAGCTGGAGGTCAGGACCCTGCTGTCCGGCGAGTACGACCAGCGCGAGGCCATGGTGTCCATCCGCGCGGAGGCCGGCGGCGTGGACGCGGCCGACTTCGCCGAGCAGTTGCAGCGCATGTACCTGCGCTGGGCGGAGCGCCGCGGCTACTCGACCGAGGTGCTCGACACATCCTTCGCGGAGGAGGCCGGGATCAAGTCCACGACGTTCACGGTCAAGGCGCCCTACGCGTACGGCACGCTGTCGGTCGAGCAGGGCACCCACCGGATGGTGCGCATCTCCCCGTTCGACAACCAGGGGCGCCGCCAGACCTCGTTCGCGGGCGTCGAGGTGCTGCCGGTGGTGGAGCAGACCGACCACATCGAGATCCCGGAGAACGAGATCCGGGTGGACGTCTTCCGCTCCTCGGGCCCCGGCGGCCAGTCCGTCAACACCACGGACTCGGCGGTGCGGATGACCCACCTGCCGACCGGCATCGTCGTGTCCTGCCAGAACGAGAAGTCCCAGATCCAGAACCGCGCGGCCGCCATGCGCGTCCTCCAGGCCCGGCTGCTGGCGCACCAGCGCGCGGAGGAGCAGGCGAAGATGGACGCCCTGAAGGGCGACGGGGGCAACTCCTGGGGGAACCAGATGCGCAGCTACGTTCTCCAGCCATACCAGATGGTCAAGGACCTGCGTACGGAACATGAAGTCGGAAACCCGCAGGGCGTTTTGGACGGGGATATCGACGACTTCCTCGAAGCCGGAATCCGGTGGCGGAAACAGAGCGAGAAGTAACCATCACACAACTTCCACCGTCAGTCCGGCGTTTAGTGGACATCCTGCTTGACGCCTGTCCGTTCAGCGGGAAAGCTGTTCGCCTGGCATGCCTATGATCTGGGGTGCGTGTCGTGCGAGGGGCCAGTGAGAGTCACAGGAGATCCCCTGCCGCCCCGCTGCCCTTGCGCGAGGCTGCCCCAGATACAGGGACATTGTCACCTAACGAACAGCTACAGGGGGTAGTGGATACATGGCCAGTCCCAAGACCCGGGCCAACATGGCGCGCGTGGCCGCGGCTGCGGTCTTCGCGGCGGGGGCGTCGCTCGCCGTCGTCGGCACCGCTTCTGCGAGTGACCCGGCGAGCAGCCCGAAGGCGCAGCCCGAGGTCCAGGCGAACACCATTGTGGGCGTCATCGAAGGCTCCGAAGGCGGGGTCCTCGGCCTCGTCGAGGGCGCCGAGGGCGGCAACGAGGAAGGCGGCGGCGACGAGGGCGGTGTCGACGGCGACGAGGGCGGCGTTGACGGCGACGAGGGCGGTGTCGACGGCGACGAGGGCGGCGTTGACGGCGACGAGGGCGGCGTTGACGGCGACGAAGGTGGCCAGGACGGCGACCAGGGTGGCCAGGACGGCGACCAGGGTGGCCAGGACGGCGACGAAGGTGGCCAGGACGGCGACCAGGGCGGCCAGGACGGCGACCAGGGCGGCCAGGACGGCGACCAGGGCGGCCAGGACGGCGACCAGGGCGGCCAGGACGGCGACCAGGGCGGCCAGGACGGCGACGAAGGTGGCCAGGGTGGCAGCGTCCAGGGCGTGAACGAGGGCGGCTCCACCGGTGGCCTCGACCCCGACACCGAGGGTGGCAGCAGCCCCATCGAGCAGGACGACCCGACCGAGGAGATCACCGACCAGGTGCCGGCCGAGGAGGAGGGCGGCGAGGAACTGGCCGAGACCGGCTCCTCGACCAACCAGACCCTGCTGATCATCGGTGCCGCGACCATGATCGCCGGCGGCGTTGGCTTCCGTTACCTGCCGCGTCTGATCAACAAGGGCGCCACCCCCGCCTGATGCGGGGACGGTAGTCCGCAGCACAGCACAGCGTAACGGGCCCGGAGCAATGCGTTGCTCCGGGCCCGTTCGTCGTGTCCGTGGGCCTCAGGCGGGCCGTGTCGCCAGGAAAGCGACGGCGGCCAGCGTCAGCAGCAGGGCGACCAGCGCCGTCGGGCTGCCCAGGGCCGCCCACGGCCTGCGCTCCTGGCGCAGCCGGGCCAGCTCGGCCCGGCAGACGCCACAGCGGCCCTCGCTCACCCGCCCCGCGCAGTTTGCGCACACCAGCCAGTCGGCGATCATGTGATCGTCTCCTCTCATCTCCCCCTCACTCTCTACTGTGCCAGGCTCCGGGGGCGGGCGCAGAACCCTGATGGGGACAAAGGGGATGGCTTGGGACGCTGCCTGCGGACCGCGCGTCGCTTCGCGTATGGTCTGCCCCAGCGCGGAGGGAGTCCTTCGCATGTACCCGGCCACGACATGGTGTAACCGTGATCCGATTCGACAACGTCTCCAAGACGTACCCCCGGCAGAACGCGCCGGCGCTGCACGACGTCTCGCTGGAGATCCAGCGGGGGGAGTTCGTCTTCCTCGTCGGCTCCTCCGGCTCCGGTAAGTCCACATTCCTGCGGCTCGTCCTCCGCGAGGAGCGGGCGAGCATCGGCACGGTGCACGTGCTCGGCAAGGACCTCGGGCGGCTGTCCAACTGGAAGGTGCCGCAGGTGCGCCGCAAACTGGGCACCGTCTTCCAGGACTTCCGGCTGCTGCCGAACAAGACGGTGGGGGAGAACGTCGCGTTCGCCCTCGAAGTCATCGGCAAGTCGCGCGGCCAGATCCGCAAGACCGTTCCCGAGGTCCTCGATCTCGTCGGACTCGGCGGCAAGGACGACCGGATGCCGGGCGAGCTGTCCGGCGGTGAGCAGCAACGCGTCGCCATCGCGCGGGCGTTCGTCAACCGTCCCATGCTGCTGATCGCCGACGAGCCGACGGGCAACCTGGACCCGCAGACCTCCGTGGGCATCATGAAGCTCCTCGACCGCATCAACCGCACCGGCACCACCGTGGTCATGGCGACCCACGACTCCCAGATCGTCGACCAGATGCGCAAGCGCGTGATCGAGCTTGAACGGGGACGGCTGGTGCGCGACCAGTCCCGTGGCGTCTACGGCTATCAGCACTGACCGGTTCTCACCGGGTATCGACCGAGTACTGAAAGGACGCCATGCGCGCCCACTTCGTCCTGTCGGAGATCGGCGTCGGTCTCCGCCGCAACGTCACGATGACCTTCGCGGTCATCGTCTCCGTCGCCCTATCGCTGGCGCTGCTCGGCGGCTCCCTGCTCGCCCGCGAGCAGGTCAACAGCATGGAGGACTACTGGTACGACCGGGTCGAGGTGTCGATCTTCCTCTGCAACGCCAACGACGCGGAGTCCGGCGACCCCAACTGTTCGCGCGGCGCGGTCACCGAGGAGCAGAAGGAGGAGCTCGAAGCGGAGCTGCGGGAGCACAATCTCGTCGAGGAGGTCTACCACGAGACGGCCGAGGAGGCGTACGAGCACTACCAGGAGCAGCAGAAGGAATCGCCGATCGCCGCGGTGGTGACCCCGGACCAGATGCAGGAGTCGCTGCGGGTCAAGCTGACGGACCCGACGAAGTACGACGTCATCTCCTCGGCGTTCGCCGGCCGCGACGGCGTCCAGTCGGTGACCGACCAGCGCTCGCTGCTGGAAAACCTCTTCAACCTGCTGAACGGCGTCAACTACGCGGCGCTCGGCCTGATGGCGCTGATGCTGGTGGTCGCGCTGCTGCTGATCGTCAACACCGTGCGCGTCTCCGCGTTCAGCCGCCGCCGCGAGACCGGCATCATGCGGCTGGTCGGCGCCTCCAGCTTCTACATCCAGCTGCCGTTCATCCTGGAGGCGACGATCGCGGGCATGCTGGGCGCGGTGTTCGCCTGCCTGCTGCTGGTCGGCGTCAAGTACTTCGCCATCAACAACTTCCTCGCGGAACGGATTCCCGCGATCGACTTCATCGGCTGGGACGCGGTGCTCTCGGTGCTGCCGTTCGTCCTGGTGGTGGGCGCGCTGATGCCCTCCATTGCAGCTTTCTTCGCACTGCGCAAGTACCTGAAGGTGTAAGAGGGGTGTGATTTTTTCCCCGCCCTGCCGTGATGTTCATCTCCCGTACGCCCCCGGGATGTGTCCTACACTCCGCACCATGTCACGTCCGTGTCACGACATTTCGTCCCGCGCCGCACGGCGCGGGACGGCTCTCGCGTTCGTCTTCGCGGGGGTGCTCATGACCGGCGCCGCCACCGGCGCGTGGCCCGAGGCGGCGGGCGGCAGCGAGCCCGGCCCGCCACCGACGCACGGCACGGCGGACGGCCGGGGGGACGCCGACCGGATCGTGAGCGAAAGCGGCGACCAGTGGGCATCCGCCTACTCCGCCGAGGAGTACGCGGAGATGGCCCAGAGCCTCGCCGGGGAATACGTCGGTACCGGCATAGCGGTCGTCCGCACCTCCGCCGGGCGCATCGAGGTCAGCGACGTGCACGCGGGCAGCCCCGCGGAGCGGGCCGGCATCCGGCCGGGCGACGAGATCCGCACGATCGACGGCGCCGGCCTCGACGGCAGCCCCGTCACCGACGCCGTGAGCCGCCTGCGCGGCAGCGACCGGCCCGAGCGGGCGGGGCCCGGCAGCACCGTGCGGCTCGGCCTGGAGCGGGACGGCCGCACGTGGGAAACCGAGGTCGAACGGGCCAGGCTGTCCATCCAGCCGGTCACCGTCGAACGGGACGCGCCCGGTGCCGCGCGTATCCACGTCAGCGCGTTCACCCGCGGCTCGGCCGACGCGCTGCGGGCCGCCGTCGCCGAGATCCCCGCGGAGGACGGCATCGTGCTCGACCTGCGCGGCAATGCGGGCGGCCTGCTCGCGGAGGCCGCGGCGGCCGCGGGCGTCTTCCTCGACGGCGGCCTCGTCGCCACCTACGACGTGCACGGCAGCCAGGAGGCACTGCACGCGGAGCCCGGCGGCGACAGCGCGCGCCCCCTGGTCGTGCTGGTGGACGGCGGCACCATGAGCTCGGCGGAAATGCTGACCGGCGCGTTGCAGGACCGCAACCGCGCGGTGGTCGTCGGCTCGCGCACGTTCGGCAAGGGCACGGTCCAGCTGCCGAGCGAGCAGCCGGACGGCTCCGTCGCGGAACTCACGGTGGGCCACTACGCCACGCCATCGGGCCGGACGGTCGACGACGACGGGATCACCCCCGACCTGCCCGTGACACCGGGCGCCGACGCGGAGGCAGAGGCGTACACGGTGCTGGGCGGCCTCGCGGCCGGCGGTTAGGTCCTTAACTCCCGGGCCCGCGGGCGCGCGGCCCAGTAGAGTGGTCAGGTCATGGCTAAGGGGAAAGAGACGGGGCGCAAGCTCATCGCGCAGAACAAGAAGGCGCGACACGACTATCACATCCTGGATACGTACGAGTGCGGACTGGTACTGACCGGCACCGAGGTCAAATCGCTGCGCCAGGGGCGGGCCTCGCTGGTCGACGGCTTCGCGCAGCTGGACGGGGCCGAGGTCTGGTTGCACAACGTGCACATTCCGGAGTACGCGCAGGGCACGTGGACCAACCACAGCGCCCGGCGCAAACGGAAACTGCTGCTGCACCGTTCCGAGATCGACAAGCTGATCGGCAAGATCCAGGAGAGCGGCCTCACGCTCGTGCCGCTCGCGCTGTACTTCAAGGGCGGGAGGGCCAAGGTCGAGGTCGCGCTGGCGCGCGGCAAGCGGGAGTTCGACAAGCGGCAGACGCTGCGCGAGAAGCAGGACCGCCGGGAGGCGGAGCGCGCGATGTCGGCGGCTCGCCGCAAGCAGCGGGCGTGACGTACACTCGGGGGTGGCGCCGTCATCGGTGATCCGTGTCAGGAATGACCGGGACGGGCTGTTTGTTAACTCAACATGGGGATGATCGGTTTCGACAGCGGCTGTCGAAGCAGGGGAAGCGAGCCGAGGAACGCGGCAATGATCTCGTTAACCATGTGCCGCAAAAAAATAATCGCCAATCAGAAGCGCGATTCCTTCGCCCTCGCTGCATAAGCAGCGAGCTGTGAAGTGTCAGCCCGGGGGTGTTCCCTCCCCGGTGTCTGGCATCAGCTAGGGGACTCACCAAAGGTTTCGGTCACGGGAGCCTGAGGGACAACACACAGTGACTGAGCCCGTCGGAGACTTGTCCGCGTGATCTCCGGGGCCGAGAAAAGCACAGCGGACTGCGCTCGGAGAAGCCCTCCTTCCACTCCGTTGGACGCGGGTTCGATTCCCGCCATCTCCACGAAGACGACAGGCGACGTATGCCCGCGGACCACGCGGGCCGCGTCGCCTTCGTCGTTTCTGCTCGGCTTCGCCTCGCGGGCGGGGGCTTCGCCACCCGCACCCCCGTGGGGGCCGCGGACCGCGCGGGCCGC
>NZ_LZNS01000001.1:5129676-5262088 GCF_001984575.1 Streptomyces sp. MP131-18
TGTGACCGCGTGCGGAGCGTGGTGGTATGGGGTGTTTCACAGGGGGATCGCTACTCTCTGTCAGTGGGCGGGGGTAGGGTGCGGTGCATGGGGAGGAATCGTGTGCGCCTGGGGGCGCTCATCGGAGGGACGGCCGTGGTCGTCGTGCTGGCGGTGCTCGGTGTGCTGCTGGTGCGCGGGGACGGCGGTGGGGACGACCGGGCGGACCGGGCCAGGAGCGGGGCCGAGTCGTTTCTCGACGCTTGGGCGTCGGGCGATCTCGAGGCCGCGGCCGGGCTGACGGACGATCCGGAGGGCGCGCAGTCCCTGCTGGACTCCGTCCAGGGCAACATGCGCGCGGAGTCGGTGGCGTTCGAGGTCTCCGGCGATCCGGTGGAGCCCGGCGGCGAGGGGCAGGACGACGCGCTGGCCGTGCCCTTCACCGCGACTTACACGCTGGAGGGCATCGGCGAGTGGTCCTACGACTCCACCGCCGTCATGCTCCCCGCGGAGGACGGCGCGGACGACTGGACCGTGCGCTGGGAGTCCGCGCTCGTGCACCCACAGCTCGCCGAGGGGCAGACGCTGGTGCTGTCCGTGGAGGATGCCGAGCGGGCGCCGGTCCTCGCGGCCGACGGCAGTGAGCTGGCCGGGCCCTCGGCCGTGTGGGACATCAGCATCTGGCCCGCCCGGCTGACCGACCCGGATGCCGCCTACGCCGCGCTCGACGAGCTGGACGCGGGGATAGACACCGAAGCCCTGGCGGACCGGGTGGCGGAGGCGGACCCGGACCGGGCCGTGTCGGTGATCACCCTCAGGGACGCCGACTACCAGGAGCACGCGGACGCGCTCCGCGCCGTCGAGGGGCTCCAGGCCCGGGAGGGCAGCCGCACGCTGGCCCACGCCGCCCGGCCGCTGGTCGGCGGGGTCGACCCGGACACCGGCGCCGGCACCTCCGGTCTCCAGGAGCGGTACGACGAGCAGCTCGCCGGCACCGCGGCGGCGGCCGTGGTCATCGCCGACCGCGAGTCGGGCGACGCCGTGGAGACCCTGCACGAGCAGGACGGCGGCGAGCCGGGCACGCCCGTGGGGACGACGCTCGACCCGCAGGTGCAGCAGGCCGCCGAGGCGGCGCTCGAAGATCTGGGGCGGGACGGGTCGATCGTCGCGGTCCAGCCGTCCTCGGGGCATGTGCTGGCCGCCGCGGACTGGCCGGCCGACGGGTTCAACCGGTCCCTCCAGGGGCAGTTGGCACCCGGCTCCACGTTCAAGGTGCTGACCGCCGCCGCCCTGCTGGAGGGCGGCACCGCCACCGACGACGTGCTGGGCTGCCCACAGTACGTCACGGTCGACGGCCAGCGCTTCGAGAATCAGGACGAGTTCGAGCTGGGGCCCGGCACCACCCTGCGCGAGGCGATCACCGCCTCCTGCAACACGGCTTTCATCGACAATCTGGACCGGTTCGAGCACGACTCGCTCAGCCGCATATCCGAGTCCTTCGGGATAGGCGCCGTGTGGGACGTCGGTGCCACCACCTTCGACGGCAGCGTGCCCGTCACCGAGTCGCCGAATCAGCTGGCCGGCTCCCTGATCGGGCAGGACCGGGTGCAGGCCAGCCCGCTGGTCATGGCGTCCGTCGCGGCCACCGTCGCGGACGGCACCTTCCGGCAGCCCGTGCTCGTGCCGGACGCGGTGGAGGAGCGGCACGAGGCCGGGTCCGAGCTGAGCCAGGGCACCGCCGAGGCGCTGCGGTCGATGATGCGCGACACCGTCACCGACGGGTCCGCTTCGGCGCTGGACGGCGTGCCCGGCGATCCGCACGGCAAGACCGGCACGGCCGAGTTCCGCGACGAGGACGGCGAGTTGTCCACCAACGCCTGGATGATCGGCTTCCTGGCGGACAGCGACCTGGCGTTCGCGGTGATGCTGGAGGACGGCGGCTCGGGCGGCACGGATGCCGGGCCGCTCGCCGCCGACTTCCTCAACGCGCTGTAGCCGGCCGCCGGGGGCGGGTGGCCGCGGCCACCGCCGCGGCCAGGCAGGCCGCGGCCATGGGGAAGGCGTACGCGGTCACCGCGCCGTGCGCCTCCACGAGCGCGCCGCCGCCCGCCGAGCCGGTCGCTATGCCGCCGAGCAGCGCGGCCACCGCGAGCGTCATGCCCTCGTTCAGCCGCCCGGCGGGCGTCACCCGCTGGATCAGCGTCATGCCGGTGACCATGGCCGGGGCGGTCGCCATTCCCGCGATCAGCAGCACCGGGGCGAGCAGGAGCAGGGACTCGGCGCGCGCGGCGAGCGGCAGCATGGACATCAGCAGCGCCATGGCCGCGACGCACCGGGCGAACCGGCCGCGCACCGTCCCGCGCGGGCGGAGCAGGCCGAAGAGCAGCCCCGCCGCCGCGGAGCCGGCGGCCTGCGCCGCCAGCACGGCGCCGGCCAGGGCCTGCTGCCCGCGCTCCTCGGCGAACGCGATGGTCACCACCTCCATCGCGCCGAAAAGCGAGCCCATGCACAGGAACGTGCCGAGCAGCGCCGCCATGCCGGGGGCCCGCAGCGGCGGCGCCCCGGGCACCGCCTGCCGCGTGACCGGGGGCTCCGTGCGGCGCTGCGCCGCGAACGCCAGGGTGCCGCCGAGCATCAGCACCGCCGCCGTCAGCGTGCCGGCCTCGGGGAACAGCGCCGTGCACAGCAGCGTCGCCACCACGGGGCCGCACATGAAGCAGAGCTCGTCCATGGCCTGTTCGAAGGCATTGGCGGTGTGACGGGCCGCCACGGCGCCGGCGGTCCGGCCGCGGTGCAGGTGCGCCCAGCGGGCGCGGGACAGGCCGCCGGTGTTCGGCTGGGCCGCCGTCAGCAGCTGGCAGCAGAAGTAGCTCCACACCGGGGCGCCGAGCGCCACGCAGGCCAGCAGCCCCAGGTGTCCCGTCGCGGTCAGCAGCGCCGCGGGCACGATGACCCGGGCCTGGCCGTGCCGGTCCACCAGGCGTGCGATCAGCGGCCCGGCGACGGTGGCGAGGACCAGGCCCGCGGCCACCACGGCACCGGCCAGCGCGTAGGAGCCGTGGTGCGCGGTCAGCATCATCACGGTGGCCACGCCGAACATGCCGGAGGGCAGCCGGGCGACCAGGTTCGGCACGGTGAACGCCACGGTGCCCGGCGTGGCGAACAGCCGTGCGTACGGCGCGAGTCGGCGCGGGCCCCGGCGGCCGCGGCGCGGCGGGCGTTCGCCGGGCGCGGCGGCGATCAGCTGGCCGCCGCTGACGGTCAGCAGCAGACGTGCGGGCGCGGAAGCGGGGGAGTGCGGCATGTGTGCCACCCTCGCGGCGGCCCCGCGGCGGCGTCCAACACCTGATCAGCGGCCATTCACGCACCTGCGTTGTGAATCGGGGGCGGTGGGCGACAATGGCCCGCGTGCCCCGTGACACCGACCCCAGGCTGCTGCGCGCCTTCGTGGCCGTCGCCGAGGAGCTGCACTTCACCCGCGCCGCCGCCCGGCTGTTCGTCGCCCAGCAGGCGCTCAGCCGGGACATCGGGCGGCTCGAACGGGAGTGGGCCACGCCGCTGTTCACGCGCGACACCCGGCACGTGGCCCTGACCCCCGAGGGGCGCCGGCTGCTGCCCGCGGCCCGCCGGGTGCTCGCCGCGCACGAGGAGCTGGCGGGGGCGGTGGGCGCGGACGCCGGACGGCCGCTCGTCGTCGACGTCGCCGCTCCCGTGGCCACGGGCCACCGGGTGCTGGCCGCGGCCCGGGACGCCGCGCCGGACATCGAGTTCGTCGCCCGCTTCCACAGCGGTCTCGCGCGGGCCGCGGCGGAGATCGCCAGGGGAACGCTCGACGTCTCGTTCGGCCGCGTCGCCGGTCTGCCGCCCGGGGTGCGCGCCGGTCTCGGACACCGCCTGATCCGCTGGGAGCGCGTTGCCGTGCTGCTGCCCGACCGCCATCCGCTCGCGGCGCTGCCGCGGGTGCCGCTGGCCGCGCTGGCCGGCGAGACCCTGTACGCGGCGGCGGGCAACGAGGAGACCACCGAGTGGACGGACTACGCGCGCAGCCTGTTCCAGGGGCGCGGCATCCACCTGGCGCCGCCGTTCCCGAAGATCGAGGGCGAGGCGGAGTTCCACCGTGTGGTGCGGGCGCGGGGCTGGTCGGTGCTGGCCAGTGAGGAGTTCACCGAGGTGCCGGGGATGGCCCTGCGCCCGCTCGTTCAGCCGGTGCCGCTCGCCCCGGTGTCCATGGTGTGGCGCCGCGGCCTGCGTCACCCCGGGGTGACGGCCCTGGCCGCGGCGGCCGGTGAGCTGGGCGAGGCGGGCGGATGGCTGACCCGCCCGGCGGGGAGCTGGGCCCCGGAGGCCGACCTTCGCCTGCATTAGGCGCGGCCGCTGCGGCGTCCGATCGGCCCCGGCTAGGACCAGGACCAGGACCAGGACCAGGACCGACGGCTGGTCGGGTGGCCGACTGGCGGGACACCTTGGTCCGGCTGCACACCGAGCACGGCACGAACGAGTCGGGGCGGGCCGGCTGACACGGCGCCCGCCGGGGCCCGGTCAGGAGAGCCAGCCGTTCTGCGCCGCCCGGACGCCCGCCTGGAAGCGGTTGGCCGCCTCAAGGCGTGTCATCAGCTGCGCCACGATCCGGCTGACGGACCGCTGCGAGATGCCCATGCGCTGCGCGATCTCCTCGTTCGTCCGGCCGCCGCCGAGGAGCAGCAGCACCTCGCGCTCCAGACCGGTCGGCGCCTCGCCCAGCGGGGCGCCGTCCGCCTCGGTGAACTCACTGCCCTCGGACCAGGCGTGGTCGAAGATCTTGCACAGGAACGTCAGCACCCCCGGGTCGCGGATCAGCGCCGCGCCCACGGCCGTGTGCTTGGGGTTGAGCGGCAGCACGGCGCACGAGCGGTCGTAGATCTGCATACGCGAGGGCAGCACGCTCGCGCTGCGCACCCGCGCGCCCGCGGAGCTGATGGTCTCCACGTACTGCACGGTGCCGCGGTGCCTGCGCGCGCTGTGCTGGAACAGCGACCTGATGCGTATGCCGCGGGCCAGCAGCTCCAGGTCGAGCGGCGTGGCGGCCCGGATCGCCGCCTCCGTCTGCCCGCTGCCGGGCACCAGCGCGTCCAGCGACTCGGCGCAGGTGCGCGCCAGGTCGTCGATGACGGCGCGGATGTTGTCCAGGCCCTCGACGACCTCGATGCTGCTGCGCGCCGAACGCAGGCTGCGCGCCTCCAGGTAGTCGCCGGACAGCGCGAGCAGCTGTTCCCTGGTGGCCGCCATCGCGATGCGCTGCTGGAAGATGTCCTGTTCCACCGGGGCGAGCAGGCTCTCCGCGGCGCTCTCCGGGGACACGGCCACCCAGCCGCCGCCCGGGGACTGCTGGAGCAGGCCGAGGCGGGACAGCCGTTCCTCGGCGCGGACCACCTCGTGGGCCGGCAGTCCGGCCCGCGCCGCCAACTGCCCGGCCTGGTCGGTCGGATGCGTCACCCGCAGCTGATAGACCCGCAGGGTCACCCGGTCGAGATCGTCCTCGAACGAGCCGAGGCACACCTTGTCGCCGTCCGCCATGCTCACCCCCTTCCGGGCCGGGCCGTTGTCAGGAAAGCCAGCCGTTCAACGCCGCCCTGGCACCCGCCTGGAACCGGCTCTCGGCGCCGAGCCGGTCCATCAGCCGTGCCACGATCCGGCTCACCGACCTCGGTGACATGCCCAGTTGATGGGCTATCGCCTCGTCCTTCCTGCCCGCCGCCATCATCAGCAGCACATCCCGCTCCACCCCGGTCGGCTCGGCGCCGGACCGCTGCTCCGTTTCGGCGAAGTCCAGGGCGCGGTCCCAGTAGTGCTCGAAGAGCTGCTGGAGGAAATTGAGCACCGCGGGGTCGCGCACCAGGGCCACGCCTGCGGCCGTGTGCTGCGGGTCGAGCGGCAGGACCGCGCAACTCCGGTCGTAGATCAGCAGATGCGAGGGCAGCGCGCTGGCCGTGCGCACCTCGGCCCCCGCCGTGGCCAGCGTTTCCAGGAACTGCACGCTTGTCCAGTGCTTGCGCGCCGCGTGCTGGAACACGCGCCGGGTGCGCACACCGCGTTCGAGCTGCTCCAGGTCCAGCGGCGTCGACGCCCGGATGGCCTCCTCCGTCGGGCGGCTCGAGGTCAGCGCGTCGATGGACTTGACGCAGGTGCGGGCCAGGTCGTCGATCACGGCGCGGATGTTGTCGATGCCCTCGACGACTTCGATGACGGTCTTCGCCGACCGCATGCTGCGCGCCTCCAGGTAGTCCCCGGAGAGCGAGTGCAGGCGGGCGCGCGTCGTCGCCATGGCGATGCGCCGTTGCAGGATGTCCTGTTCCAGGGGCGCGAGGAGCGCGTCGGCGGCGCTCTCCGGGCTGATGGCGACCCGGCCACCGCCGGGCGATGGCCTGAGCAGACCCAGCGCGAACAGGCGGGACTCCGCGGTCGTCACCTCGTCGGCGGTCAGGCCGGACCGCGCCGCGATCTGTTCCACGGAATCCGTGGGATGGATCACGCGGAGGCGATAAACTCGGGTGGCCGCTGCGTCTATTTCGCCGGATTCGTGCACGCTCTACTTCCTTGAACGACATCAGCCAGCCCCTTGGCGTCAACCTGACAGGCGAGATGATGCCACAGCGACTCTATCGACTTCCTGGTGAAAGCTCGTGAGCATGATTGGGCCAACATGCCACTCATGTTCGCCTATGTGGACACGGAAGAGGGAACCCGTGAAGAAGTTCGTTCTCAGCGTCGTCGCAGCTTTTATGATCACGGCGGCGTCGGCCGGTGTCGCCACCGCGCAGTCTTCGCAGGACGCGGCGGGGGTCGCACCACAGTCGGTCGGCACGCAGAACACCTGGTTCTGACCCGGCCGTCCGCGAGGGCAAGGAGGCGGCACGATGACGCCCGGGGCTCCCTTGGCGGTCCTGCTCAGTCCACGTCCCACCGTCGTGGAGGCCGCCCGCCGTGTCGGTGCCCGCAGCCTCGTGCTCGCGCCCGACCTGTCGGCCCCCGTGATCCGGGAGGCCGTGGCGGCGGCCGATGACGCCATGACCGTGGACTGGTCCGACCACCCGCGGCTGATGATGGCCATTGGTCACCTCGCCCACCTCCCCGCCAGGGCTGCGGTCTTCGGGTTCGCCGAGCCGAGCGCGCTCAGCGCTGCTCGCGCGAACGAAGCGCTCCGCTTCCCCGGCAACCCCCATGCGGCCGTCGCGTACCTCACGGACAAGGCTACCCTGCGTGGCAAGGTCAACCAGCTCACCGGTGCCCCCGTCCGGTTCGAGCACTGCGACCGTGCCGCCCACTTGGTGGCCGTTGCCGAGCGCGTCGGCTTCCCGTGCGTGGCCAAGCCGCGCACCGGCTCCGGCGGCCAGGACGTCCATCTGCTGCGCACAGCGGCGGACGCGATGCTCCTGGCCGCCGAGCTGCCTTATGAACCGGCCCTGATCGTGGAGGAGTTCCTCGAAGGACCGGAGTACAGCGTCGAGGCGCACTCGTGCGCGGGAACGCACGCCGTGCTGGCCGTGACCAGGAAGTACCACGGCTGCGACGCGGATTGCGCGGCGACCGGCTACGACCTGCCGGCCGACCTGGACCCGGGCACCGTCCGTGAGATCCACGACCTGGTGATCGCCACGCTCAACACCGCGGGCCAGCGCAGCGGACCGTCCCAGACCGAGGTGATCGTCACGGCGGCGGGACCGCGGCTGATCGAGTCCCACGCCCACCCGGGCGCGGACCACATCAGCGATCTGCTGCTGCTGGCCACGGGAACGGACATCGCCGCCCTCACGATCGCGACCGCGCTCCACCTCCCGGTGCCGCCCCCGCAACAGGGCGGCCGGTACGCGGGGACGCGCTTCCTGACGCTGCCGCCCGGCCACATCGAGGCCGTGGAAGGCGTATCCGAGGCGCGCGCGGTGGCGGGCGTGACGAGCGTCGAGGTGCACGTTCCCGCCGGCAGTCATGTTCCGGAGGCCACCAGCCGGGTCGCCGGACATGGCTCGCTCCACGGCTTCGTCACCGCGGTCGCCGACGGCCCGCAGGAGCTCGAAGCCGTGCTCCGCAAGGCACAGGACACCCTGCGACCCGTGGTGTCCGCGCCGGCGAAGGAGGAGGAGCACTCTGCCGCCTGAGCAGTTCCCCGCGATGGTCCCTCCCAGGACCCCGGCCCCACGGACCGACCTGCTCCTCCCCTTCCACGGCGTCCTCGCCAAACCGCTCGGCCGCGCCGCCTACTACGTGCTGGAACGCAGGGACCTGCTCGGCCGCGTCGAACAGCGCGGCGTCATCGGCGCCCTCGCCCTGCACGGCGTGGAGACCGGGCACGTGCTGCGCCACCAGCAGGTGGCCGACGCGGACGTGCGGTTCCAGGCCCGCCTGCTCCAGGAGCGCGGCGGCAGCATCGAGCCGCTGCTGCTGGCCGCCCCCGACCTGAGCCCGTTCGAGGAGTGCATCGCACGCACCATCGCGGGCCCGGCCGATCAGGAGCTGGCCACGCCCGAGGGCGGCATGCAGCGCCTGTGGGCGTGCGACGCCTCCTGGACCGCCGACCCGCCGGCCCTGCCGCCGGTGCTGCTCGCCGACGGCCACCACCGGCTTGAGGCAGCCCGCAGGCTGCACCGGGCGCACCCCGGCGCCGTGGCCGACCGGCTCCTCGCCCTGGTCGTCGACCACCGGCACTACCCGCTGACACTGGCCGCGACGCACCGGGTGGTGCCCGGCCTCGACATCGAACGGGCGGTGCGCACCGCCGCCGGGATCGCCCGCGTGCACGAGCACCCGCCGGGCGTGCGGCCAGCTCCGCGCCCCGGCACGTTCCTGCTCACCGGCGGCGGGCAGGTGTGGGCCCTGTCGGAGATCTCCCCGGCGGCCATGGCGGGCCGGCTGCGCTTCCTGCCGCCGGACTGGGTGGAACTGCCCGCCGCGATCAGCGACCACGTGCTGATCCCGGCCCTGTGCGAGGACCAGGGCATCCAGGCCGCTCCCCGCTACACCAGCCAGTACCCGGGTCCTGGCGAGGTCGGCCTGATCCTGCCGCCGCCGACGTGGGAGCAGATCTGGTCGGGTGCGGCGAGCGGCGCGGGCATGCCGCCGAAGAGCACCTGCCTCGGCCCGCTGCCCCTGCCCGGCCAGATCGGCCGGCTGCCGCGCGCCTGAGCGCCCCGCGGCGCACGCCCATCACCCCCACCCGAACGGGTGAACCGCAACTTGACAGGTCCCGGGCGCTCCAGCGGCGCGCGGCGCCCCGGCCCGGGATACTGACCTGGCGACGCCGGGCGGCGTCCGGCGGGGCCGCTCACGGCGGACGAAGATGCCGGGTGAGAGCAAGGTTTCGTTCGCGTCACCTCGCGCCACAGCGCCGAAACGCGGCCTCCCTACCTTCGGGCAGAGCACGACCCCTGACCTTCGATGGAGGCGCCATGACCGTCCCAGAACCCGCCGCCACCCGACGTGGAGGGCGCTGGATCGACGAGTGGGACCCCGAGGACGAGGAGTTCTGGCGGACCAAGGGCGAACGGATCGCCCGCCGCAACCTGCTTTTCTCGATCGTCTCCGAGCACATCGGCTTCTCCATCTGGACCCTGTGGTCCGTGCTCGTCCTGTTCATGGGCCCCGAGTACGGCATCGACGCGGCCGGGAAGTTCTTCCTGGTGTCCATGGCCACGCTGGTCGGCGCCGTGGTCCGGGTGCCCTACACCTTCGCCGTGGCCAGGTTCGGCGGGCGGAACTGGACGGTCGTGTCCGCCTCGCTGCTGCTCCTGCCCACCGCCGCCGCGTTCGCCGTGATGGAACCGGGCACCTCGTACACCACATTCATGCTGGTCGCGATACTCACGGGAGTCGGCGGCGGCAACTTCGCCTCCTCCATGACCAACATCAACTCCTTCTTCCCGCTGCGCAAGAAGGGCTGGGCGCTGGGCCTGAACGCCGGCGGCGGCAACATCGGCGTCCCCGTGATCCAGCTCGTCGGGCTGCTGGTCATCGCGACCGCGGGCGAGGGCGAGCCGCGGGTGCTGCTCGCCGTCTACACGCCGCTCATCGTCCTGGCCGCCTGCCTGGCCTGGCGCCACATGGACAACCTGGCGCCGGTCACCAACGACACGGGTGCCGCCCGCGAGTCGGTCAGGGACGGTCACACCTGGATCATGTCGTTCCTCTATGTCGGAACGTTCGGCTCGTTCATCGGCTACAGCTTCGCCTTCGGGCTCGTCCTCCAGAACCAGTTCGACAGGACGCCGCTCCAGGCCGCGTCGATCACGTTCATCGGACCGCTGCTCGGCTCCCTCATCAGGCCCGTCGGCGGCTACTGGGCGGACCGCTACGGCGGCGCGAAGATCACGCTCTACACCTTCGCGGGCATGGCCGCCGCCACCGGCGTCGTCATCGCGGCCTCCTCCGCCGAGTCGCTGCCGGTCTTCCTCGTCGGCTTCATCGGGCTCTTCGTGCTCAGCGGCCTCGGCAACGGCTCGACGTACAAGATGATCCCCGGCATCTACCGCGCCAAGGCCCTGGCCAAGGGGCTGACCGGCGAGGAGGCCGCCGCCTGGGGGCGCCGCCTGTCCGGCGCGGCGATCGGCCTGATCGGCGCGGTGGGCGCGCTCGGCGGCCTCGGCATCAACCTCGCCTTCCGGCAGTCCTTCCTGTCCACCGGCTCAGGCACCGGCGCCTTCGCGTCCTTCCTGGTCTTCTACGCCGCATGTTTCGCGGTCACCTGGGCCGTATACCTGCGCGGCCAGGACCGCTCTGCGGGCGGCGCCGGCGGGGCGGCCGGCAGTGACGGCCGGACGGCGGAACCGGCCGCATATGCCGGAGTGTGAGCGTTTCGGCAGGGGCCGGGCGTAACGCCCGGGAAATCATGGGGTACCGAGCCTGTCATTCCCCGTTGACAGTCTCGGTACCACCGAACGACAGACTCTGGGCGGAGCGCATGGGCGGAGCGGACACGGCGGCGACCTGGCAGGAAGACCGGCCAGAACGCGAGCGGGACGAGCAGCCGCGGGAGGGGAAGCCGGCGCCCCGGCCCGAGCAGGACCAGGGACCGCGGCCGGAGATCAGGCCGCTGGACGGCTTCACCGTCGGCGTCACCGCCGCGCGCCGCGCCGACGAGCTGTCCGCCCTGCTGCGGCGGCGGGGCGCGGAAGTGCAGCACGCGCCCGCGCTGCGCATCGTTCCGCTCTCCGACGACGACCAGCTCCTCGACGCCACCAGGAACCTCATCGCCCACGCCCCCGACGTCGTCGTGGCCACCACCGCCATCGGCTTCCGCGGCTGGGTGGAGGCCGCCGACGGCTGGGGGCTCGGCGAGGACCTGCTGCGCACCGTGAGCACCGCCGAGGTGCTGGCCCGCGGGCCCAAGGTGCGCGGCGCCGTACGCGCGGCCGGGCTGACCGAGGACTGGTCCCCGGCCTCCGAGTCCATGGCCGAGGTGCTCCAGCGGCTCCTGGACGAGGGCGTGGCCGGGCGCAGGGTCGCGCTCCAGATGCACGGCGAGCCGCTGCCCGGCTTCATCGAGGCGCTGCGCGAGGCGGGCGCCGAGGTCGTGGACGTCCCCGTCTACCGGTGGATGCCGCCGGAGGACCTCGGGCCGCTGGACCGGCTCATCGACGCCGTCGTCAGCCGGTCGCTCGACGCGGTCACGTTCACCAGCGCCCCGGCCGCCGCCTCCCTGCTCAGGCGCGCCGAGGAACGCGGCACGGGCGAGGGCCTGCTCGCCGCGCTGCGCAAGGACGTGCTCGCCGCCTGTGTCGGCCCGGTCACCGCGCTGCCGCTCCAGGCGAGGGACGTGCCCATCCGCAGGCCGGAACGGTTCCGCCTCGGCCCGCTGGTGCAGCTGCTGTGCAGTGAGCTGCCCGGTCGCGCGCAGCCGCTTCCGGTGGCCGGGCGGCGGCTGGAGATCCGCGGGCACGCGGTGGTCGTGGACGGCCGGCTGCGGCCCGTTCCGCCCGCGGGCATGGCGCTGCTGCGGCTGCTGGCCCGGCGCCCGGGCTGGGTCGTGCCGCGCGCGGAGCTGCTGCGCGCCCTGCCCGGTGCCGGACGCGACGAACACGCCGTGGAGACCGCGATGGCCAGGCTGCGCGGCGCGCTGGGCGCGCCCGCGCTGATCCACACGGTGGTCAAGCGCGGCTACCGGCTCGCCCTCGACCCGGCGCCCGGCGGGCAGAAATACGGCGAGTAAGCCGTCCGACCGGCGCGAACGGCCCGGGTCTGGCGTACGGTGGACCGCTGCCAGAGCCGACCGTCAGAAGGGGGCCGAAGCGTTGGACGTGCGGGACCGGGAGATCCGCGACGAACAGCGGCATCTGGACACCGTGTACCGGCGGCTCGCGGAGAAGATCCACGAGGCCGAGTACCTGATGGCGGACGCGGCACGCCGCGTCCAGGTGGGCACGCCGGGCGCGCTCGCGGAGCGCGACGCGCAGGTCTTCAGCGCCGGGCGCCATCTCGCGCGTCTGAACAACGAGTTCGAGGACTTCCTCTTCGGCCGCATCGACCTGCTTGCGGGCAAGGACGGCACCCGCGGCCCCGACGGGGCGCAGACCTCCGTGGAGCCCGCCGACGACGCGGTGCGCGAGGAGGGCGGCGTCCGCGTCGCCGATATCGCGGAGACGCTGCACATCGGGCGGCTCGGCGTGCTCGACGCCGACTACGTGCCGCTCGTCATCGACTGGCGCGCGCCGGCCGCCGCGCCGTTCTACCGGGCCACTCCGGTGGCCCCCGGCCGGGTGGTCCGCCGGCGCGTGATCCGCAGCAGGGGGCGGCAGGTCCTGGGCGTCGAGGACGACCTGCTGCGCCCCGAGCTGCGCGCCCTGCACGGCGGCGAGGAGCTGCCCGTGGTGGGCGACGGCGCGCTGATGGCCGCGCTCGGCCGGGCCCGCGGGCACCGCATGAGCGACATCGTGGCCTCCATCCAGGCCGAGCAGGACGAGGTGATCCGGGCGCCCGCCGGTTCCGTCACCGAGGTCACCGGCGGCCCGGGCACCGGCAAGACCGCCGTCGCGCTGCACCGCGCCGCCTACCTGCTGTACCGGGACCGGCGCCGTTACGCGGGCGGCATCCTCGTGGTCAGCCCCACCCCGCTGCTCGTGTCGTACACCGAGGGCGTGCTGCCCGCGCTCGGCGAGGAGGGGCAGGTCGCCATCCGCGCGCTGGGTTCGCTGGTGGAGGGCACGGAGGCCGACTCCTACGACGACCAGGCCGCGGCCCGCGTCAAGGGCTCGGCCGTCATGGCGCGCGTGCTGCACCGGGCGGCGCGCGGCGTGCTCGAGGCACCGGGCGCGCCGGAACGGCTGCGGGTCGTGGCGTTCGGCCGCCGCGTCGAGCTGGACGCCGAGGCGCTCGGCCGCGTCCGGCGCCAGGCCCTGAGCGGAACGGCGCCGGTCAATCTGCTGCGGCCGCGCGCCAGGCGGCTGCTGCTCGACGCACTGTGGGACGCGGCGGGCGCGGCCACGCGCTACGAGGCCCAGGCGCTCGCCGCGGAGGCGCGCGAGGCGTTCAACGAGGACATCGGCACCGAGGAGGTCTTCCAGGACTTCCTCGACGCCTGGTGGCCCGAGATCACCCCGCTCGGCGTGCTGGCGGCGATGGCGGACGAGCAGCGCCTCGGGCGCTGGGCGCGGCGGCTGCTGCGGCCCCGCGAGGTGCGGCAACTGGCACGCGCCCTGCGGCGCATCACCCCGGAGGGCGCCGGGCTCTCCGCGCACGACGTGGCGCTGCTCGACGAGTTGCGCGTGCTCCTCGGCGCGCCCGCCAGGCCCGCGCGCCCCCGCGAGGCCGATCCGCTGGACCAGCTGACGGGGCTCGCGGAGGTGACCACGTACGCGGACCGGATCGCCGCGCGCCGGGAGGCACCGGAGCGCGAGGAGGAGCGCACGGACTACGCGCACATCATCGTGGACGAGGCGCAGGACCTGACGCCCATGCAGTGGCGCATGGTCGGGCGCCGCGGGCGGCAGGCGACGTGGACGGTCGTCGGCGATCCGGCACAGAGCTCGTGGCCCGACCCCGAGGAGGCGGCGGAGGAGAAGGCGGCCGCGCTGCGCGGGCGGCAGCGCCGCACGTTCGAGCTGACCGTCAACTACCGCAATCCGGCCGAGATCGCGCGCGTCGCCGACGGCGTGCTCCGGCGCGCGATGCCCGGCGCGCAGCCGCCGCGCGCGGTGCGCGAGACCGGCGTCGCGCCCCGGTTCACCGCGGCGGCCACGGCCGACGCGCTGCCCGGCGCGGTGGGCGAGGAGGCGGACCGGCTGCTGGCCGAGGTGCCGGGCACGGTCGGCGTCGTGGTGCCGATGCGGCGGCGCGCGGCGGCGGCGCAGTGGCTGGCCGGGCGGGACGGGCGGCTCGTGGTGCTCGGCAGCCTGGAGGCGAAGGGCCTGGAGTACGACGCCACGCTCGTGGTCGCACCGGCCGAGATCGCCGAGGAGTCACCGGCCGGGCTGCGGGTGCTGTACGTGGCGCTCACCCGCGCCACCCAGCGCCTCTCGGTGCTCTCCGGCCCCACCGACCGGCCGGGCCAGGACGGGGTGCCCGAGCTGCTCGCCGTCCGGCCCGCCGCGGGGGCCGCCGCGGGGGGACGCCCCTGACCTGCGCCTTGTGGCCGGTTGACCCCGGGCGTGAGTGCGGTAGCCTGGAATTGGCGTCGGCCCGTTTCATGCCCCCGGGCCCAACCATAGTCGCTTCGAGCGACCCCTTGCCGCGAGGCGAGCTGGCGGGCCGACGCTCTTACCTCCTCTTCCGGCCGCCTTCCCGCGCCTCCTCCTATGGTCTGATCGACCACCCGCCCTGGCTTTCGTCGTACCGGGTGCCTCTCGTAAGGTGACACCGACTTGGGGGGCGATATCGGGAAAGTGAAGGAAGTCGACTCATGGCAACGGCGCCCAGTGTCTCGTATTCGATGACCGTCCGGCTTGAGGTCCCGGCCAGTGGCACGGCCGTGAGCCAGCTCACCACCGTCGTGGAGTCCTCCGGCGGGTCCGTGACGGGTCTCGACGTCACCGCCTCGGGGCACGAGAAGCTGCGCATCGACGTGACGATCGCGGCCAGTTCCACCGCGCACGCGGACGAGATCGTCACCAAGTTGCGCGGGATCGACGGCGTTGCACTCGGCAAGGTCTCCGACCGGACGTTCCTCATGCATCTCGGTGGCAAGATCGAGATGACGTCCAAGCACCCGATTCGCAATCGTGATGACCTGTCGATGATTTACACGCCGGGGGTGGCCCGCGTGTGCACGCAGATCGCGGCGCATCCCGAGGACGCCAGGCGGCTGACCATCAAGCGCAACAGCGTTGCCGTCGTCACCGACGGCTCGGCGGTGCTCGGTCTGGGCAACATCGGCCCGCACGCCGCGCTGCCCGTGATGGAGGGCAAGGCGGCGCTGTTCAAACGTTTCGCCGGGATCGACGCCTGGCCGCTCTGCCTGGACACCCAGGACACCGACGCGATCGTCGAGATCGTGAAGGCCATCGCCCCCGGCTTCGCGGGGATCAACCTGGAGGACATCTCCGCGCCGCGCTGCTTCGAGATCGAGGCCAGGCTGCGCGAGGCGCTGGACATCCCGGTCTTCCACGACGACCAGCACGGCACGGCGATCGTCGTGCTCGCCGCCCTGCACAACGCGTTGCGGGTGGTCGGCAAGCAACTGGGCGCGGTGCGCGTGGTCATGTCCGGCGCGGGCGCGGCCGGCACGGCCATCCTCAAGCTGCTGATCGACGCGGGCGTCAAGCACGCGGTGGTCGCGGACATCCACGGGGTGGTGCACGCCGGGCGCGGTGATCTCCTCGGCGCGGACGGCGATTCGCCACTGCGCTGGATCGCGGAGAACACCAACCCCGAGGGCGTCACCGGCACCCTGAAGGAGGCGGTGGCGGGCGCGGACGTGTTCATCGGCGTCTCCGCGCCCGACGTGCTCGCGGCCGAGGACGTCGCGGCCATGGCGGACCGCGCCATCGTCTTCGCGCTCGCTAACCCGGACCCGGAGATCGACCCCGCGATCGCCCGCCAGACCGCCGCCGTGGTGGCCACCGGGCGTTCCGACTTCCCCAACCAGATCAACAACGTGCTGGTGTTCCCCGGCGTCTTCCGCGGCCTGCTGGACGCCCAGTCGAGGACCGTGAGCAGCGCGATGATGCTGGCCGCCGCCCGCGCCCTCGCGGACGTCGTGGGGCACGAGGAGCTGAACGCCAACTACATCGTGCCCAGCGTCTTCAACGAAAAGGTTTCCGGCGCGGTGGCGGGGGCCGTCCGGGAAGCAGCCCAGTCCGCCTAGGCGAGTCGGTTGCCGGTGCTGTGCGGCTGCCCCTTAGGGTGACCGGGAGGCAAAGCCTCGGGAACGTCACCGGCGAGGAGACGAGCACTCTTCGTGTGACCCCGCTGGTGCCTGATTGGCCTTCCCGCCACTGGTGGGGGCAGGATGCGTACCCGGGCGAGGGGTTTTGCGGAAGACAGCCCCGGTCCGGGGACTGTCAGTGGGCCCTGGCAGCATCGGCTTCGATCTCACGCCTCATTGGCAAGATGAACACGGGAGTACGAAATTATGAACCGCAGTGAGCTGGTGGCCGCTCTCTCCGAGCGCGCCGAGGTGACTCGGAAGGACGCGGACGCTGTGCTGGCGGCCTTTGCCGAGACGGTCGGCGAGGTCGTTGCCAAGGGGGACGAGAAGGTCACCATTCCGGGTTTCCTGACCTTCGAGCGGACCCATCGCGCCGCTCGCACCGCCCGCAACCCGCAGACGGGTGAGCCCATCCAGATCCCCGCCGGGTACAGCGTCAAGGTGTCCGCGGGCTCCAAGCTGAAGGAAGCCGCCAAGGGCAACTGACTCATGGCACAAGCCGCCAAGGGGTGGCCCTCCGTCCCGGAGGGCCACCCCTTGGCGCTGCCCGGGTCGGAAACGTTCCCACCCGAGAAGTACCCGGCCTACGGACGTTCGACCTTGGCGCCGAGCCCTTCGAGCTTCTCCGCGAAGTTCTCGTAGCCGCGGTTGATCAGGCCGATGCCGTGCACCCGCGAGGTGCCCTCCGCCGCGAGTGCCGCGATCAGGTAGGAGAAGCCGCCGCGCAGATCGGGAATGACCAGGTCCGCGCCCTGGAGCGGCGTCGGGCCCGAGACCACGGCCGAGTGCAGGAAGTTGCGCTGCCCGAAGCGGCAGGGCGTCCCGCCCAGGCACTCTCGGTACAGCTGAATCCGCGCGCCCATCTGGTTCAGCGCGCTGGTGAAGCCCAGCCGCGACTCGTACACCGTCTCGTGCACGATCGACAGACCCGACGCCTGCGTCAGCGCGACCACGAGCGGCTGCTGCCAGTCGGTCTGGAAGCCGGGGTGCACGTCCGTCTCCAGGGCGATCGCGTTCAGCGGGCCGCCCGGGTGCCAGAAGCGGATGCCGGCGTCGTCAACCTCGAACTCGCCCCCCACCTTCCGGAACACGTTGAGGAACGTCATCATCTCCCGCTGGCTCGCGCCGTGGACGTACACGCTGCCCTTGGTCGCCAGCGCCGCGCTCGCCCACGAGGCGGCCTCGAGGCGGTCGGGGAGGGCGCGGTGCGTGTACCCGCCCAGCCGGTCCACGCCGGTGATGCGGATGGTCCTGTCGGTGTCCATGGAGATGATCGCGCCCATCTTCTGGAGCACGCAGATCAGGTCCTCGACCTCCGGCTCCACCGCCGCGTTCGACAGCTCCGTGACGCCCTCGGCGAGCACGGCCGTCAGCAGCACCTGCTCCGTGGACCCCACGGACGGGTAGGGAAGTTTGATCCGGCAGCCGCGCAGCCCGCGCGGTGCCTCCAGGTACTGGCCGTCCGCCCGCTTCTCGATCACCGCGCCGAACTGCCGCAGCACGTCGAAGTGGAAGTCGACCGGCCGGCCGCCGATGTCGCAGCCGCCGAGCCCGGGGATGAACGCGTGCCCGAGCCGGTGCAGCAGCGGCCCGCAGAACAGGATCGGAATGCGGGAGGAGCCGGCGTGCGCGTCGATGTCCGCGACGTTCGCGCTCTCGACGCGCGACGGGTCGAGCACCAGCTCGCCCCGTTCCTCTCCGCTGCGCACGGTCACCCCGTGCAACTGCAACAGGCCGCGCACCACCCGCACATCGCGGATGTCCGGCACGTTCCGCAGCCGGCTCGGGGCGCTGCCGAGCAGGGCCGCGACCATGGCCTTTGGAACCAGGTTCTTCGCCCCTCGGACCCGGATCTCGCCCTCGATCGGGGTGCCGCCGTGGACAAGGAGTACGTCGTCGGTCATGGGACTCACGATCTGAAACGAAGGAATGCGCGACCAACCGGAATGGTAATGCGCCGGGTGGGCGCGCCCCCCGGTGCGGGCCGGGGGACGGCACTCCCCAGTACCCCACGGATGGGGAATCATGGCCTGCATGACCGAGGCGTCCTCGCTCACCGGGCGGCTGCTCGTGGCCACTCCGGCGCTGTCCGATCCCAACTTCGACCGTTCCGTGGTGCTGATGCTCGACCACGACCGCGAGGGGGCACTCGGCGTCGTTCTCAACCGCCCGACTCCCGTCGGGGTCTCCGAGGTGCTCCAGCCGTGGGCGGCGCTGGCCGGCGAGCCCGGCGTCGTCTTCCAGGGCGGCCCGGTCGCCCTGGACGCCGCCCTCGCGCTCGCCGTCGTCCCCGGCAGCGGCCCGCTCGGCTGGCGGCGCGTGCACGGCTCCATCGGCCTGGTGGACCTGGAGGCGCCGCCCGAGGTGCTGGCCGCCGAGGTCGGCAGTCTGCGGATCTTCGCGGGGTATGCCGGATGGGGCCCCGACCAGCTGGAACGCGAGCTGGACGACGGTGCGTGGTACGTCGTGGACTCCGAGCCGGGGGACGTCTCCGTGCCCGAGCCCGAGCGGCTGTGGCGGGCCGTCCTGCGCCGCCAGCACGGGACTCTGGCGCTGCTCGCAACATACCCGGACGACCCGTCGCTCAACTAGGCTAGGTACTCATGAGCACTCTTGAGCCCGAGCGCGGAGCGGGCACCGGCACGCTCGTCGAGCCCACTCCGCAGACGACGCACGGCGATGGCGACCATGAGCGCTTCGCCCACTATGTCCAGAAGGACAAGATCATGGCGAGCGCGCTGGACGGCACCCCCGTCGTCGCGCTCTGCGGCAAGGTCTGGGTGCCCGGCCGGGACCCGAAAAAGTACCCGGTGTGCCCCACCTGCAAGGAGATCTACGAGTCGATGGGCTCGTTCGGCGGTGGCAAGGACGGCGGCAAGGACGGCGGCAAGAAGTAGCCGCCGCCCGTTCCGGCCCGTCCCGGGCCCCGGGCCCGCGGGCCGGCCGCGAGGGCTGCCCGGGGCATTCCCGTATGCCCTGATCGTGTGAGATGCCTCGGGCGCCCGTCCGGGCCCTCCCACCCCCGGTGGACGCCCCCGCCACCCCGGCGTCGGCGGGGCGGGAATCTATGCCAGAGTTGCCACGTCGCGGCCCGGAGCACGTACCGTACGGCTCCACGGCCGGGACGACCGGAAAGGGGCAGCTGGATTGAGCACGCACGCACCGCATGCACCGCAGACGGCCCGGCTCGTCGCGCTCCCGGCCACGCTGGACGACGCGGTGGCCGCGCTGGCCGCGGTGCCCGCGGCCGTGCCGGTCGCCGGCGGCACCGATCTGATGGCCGGCGTCAACGCCGGGCTGCTGCGCCCGGCGGCCCTGGTCGGGCTCGGACGGCTCGCCGAGCTGCGCGGCTGGGCCTATCAGGACGGGCACGCGCTGCTCGGCGCGTGTCTGACCCACTCGCGGATGAGCCGCCCCGACTTCGCCGCGCTCATCCCCGCACTCGCCGCCGCCGCCAGGTCCGCGGGGCCGCCGCAGGTGCGCAACGCGGGGACGCTGGGCGGCAACATCATCTCCGCCGCCGCGTCCGGTGACACCCTGCCCGTGCTCGCCGCCCTGGAGGCGACGCTCCTGATCGCCGGTCCTGACGGCGAGGGCAGGCAGGTTCCCGTCAGCCACCTGCTGGCCGGACGGGACCGGCTGCGGCCCGGGGAGCTGCTGGCCCACGTGCGGGTGCCGCTGCTGCACGCCACCCAGACGTTCCTGAAGGCCACCACCCGCACCGGCCCGGCCCGTTCCGTCGCCTCGGTGGCCGTGGTGCTCGATCCGGTGCACCGCGAGGTCCGCTGCGCGGTCGGCGCGGTCGCGCCCATGCCGCTGCGCCCGCTCGACGCCGAGCGCTGGGTGGCCTCGCTGGTCGACTGGGACGGGCGGCGCGGCCTGGCGCCCGAGGCGCTCGCCGCGTTCGGCGAGTACGTCGGCATGGCCTGCATCCCCGACCCCGAGGTGCCGGGCGACGGTGGCGAGCCCACGCAACTACCCCCCGCCGTGCTGCACTTGAGGCGTACCGTGGCAACTCTCGCCCGCCGTGGACTCGGAAGGGCTCTCGCATGAGCAACGATCAGCAGCCCGAGCCGCACGCCGCCCTGGGCCCGCAACCGGGCTGGGGCGGCGAGTACGACGCGGAAGCCACGGCCTTCATAGAGCTGCCGGGCGGGTACCCGCAGGAGTCGGGCAGCGAGCCGCTGGCCGCGCCGGGGCACGGGTACCAGCCCCCCGAGATCGGCGGCGCGGCCGCCCCGCCGGCCACCGCGGAGGCCACCGTCGACCCGGGGGCCACCGGGCAGTGGACCATGCCGTTCACCTCGCCCGGCGCGGCTGACGCCCCCGCCGGGCCGCCCGCGGCGCGCGCCGCCGCGATGGGGCAGGGCGCCGCCGCCGCGCTGGCGGGCGCGCGCCGCCCGGCCGACGGCGCGGAGCCGCGGGGCGTGCCCCCCGCGGGCCACGACACGGCGCCCTGGGACGAGAGCGCCCCGAGCCGCCCCGAGCCGCCCGTTCCCGCGCCGTGGCCGGCGCCGGGCGCGGGCGAGCCGCATCCGGACGGCCCCGCCGAGACCGCGGCGCCCGCGCAGGACCCGGCGGCCGTGCCCCCGGTCGAGGTCGCCGTCGGCGGCAGCCGCAGCGAGCATCCCGAGGTCTCGTACGTGCTGCGCGTCAACGGTGTGGACCGGCCCGTGTCCGGCGCGTGGATCGGCGAATCGCTGCTGTACGTGCTGCGCGAGCGGCTCGGCCTCGCCGGGGCGAAGGACGGCTGCGCGCAGGGCGAGTGCGGCGCCTGTTCCGTGCAGGTCGACGGGCGGCTCGTCGCCGCCTGCCTGGTCCCGGCGGCCACCGCGGCCGGTTCCGAGATCCGCACCGTCGAGGGCCTGGGCGCGGACGGCGCGCCCTCCGACGTGCAGCGCGCGCTGGCCGCCACGGCCGTGCAGTGCGGCTTCTGCCTGCCGGGCATGGCCATGACCGTGCACGACCTGCTCGAAGGCAACCACGCCCCGACCGAGGTGGAGACGCGCCAGGCGCTGTGCGGCAACCTGTGCCGCTGCTCCGGCTACCGCGGCGTGCTCGACGCGGTGCGCACGGTTGTGGAGGAGCGTGTCGCCGCCGCGGGCGGCACCGCCCGCGGCGAGCGGGAGGACGGCGGGAGCGAGAGCTTCGGGGACGCGTTCGGGGCGGGCGGCGCCGGGCCGCGGACCGCCCCGGCGGACGCGGACGCCGCGCCCCGCATCCCGCACCAGCCCGGGCCCCCGGCAGGAGGCATGTGATGAACGACCAGGCCGACGCCGCCGTGACCATGGTGCCCGCCGCGCAGGCGGCGCCCGGCCAGGACCGGCAGGAGCCGCACGGCCTCGGCACCTCCCTGGCGCCGGCCGAGGCGGACGCCAAGGTGACGGGCACGCACCCGTACACCGCGGACCTGTGGGCCGAGGGCCTGCTGTGGGCCGCGGTGCTGCGCTCCCCGCACCCGCACGCGCGCATCAAAGGCATCGACACCGCGGAGGCCGCCGGGATGCCGGGGGTCCGCACCGTCGTCACGCACGCGGAGGTGGCCGGGGACGCGGGGCTCGGCCGCACGGTGACCGACCGGCCGCCGCTCGCCTCCGACCTGGTCAGGTACCACGGCGAGCCCGTGGCCGCCGTGGCGGCCGACCACCCGGAGACCGCGCGGCTCGCCGCCGCCGCCATCGTCGTCGAGTACGAGGTGCTCGACGCGGTGACCGATCCGGAGAAGTCCTTCGAGGCCGCCCCGCTGCACCCGGACGGCAATCTGATCCGGCACATTCCGCTGCGGCACGGCGACCCGGGCGCCACCGGCGAGGTCGTGGTGGAGGGCCTCTACCGCATCGGCCGCCAGGACCCGGCGCCGATCGGCGCCGAATCGGGCCTCGCGGTGCCGCGGCCGGACGGCGGCGTGGAGATCTACACGGCGAGCACCGACCCGCACGGCGACCGCGACCGGCTGGCCGCCTGCCTCGGGCTGGCGCAGGAGCAGGTCAAGATCTACGTGACGGGGGTGCCCGGGGCGCTCGGCGACCGGGAGGACCTGGGATTCCAGCTGCCGCTCTCGCTGCTGGCGATCCGCAGCGGCTGCCCGGTGAAGCTGGCCGCGACCCGCGAGGAGTCGTTCCTCGGCCACGCCCACCGCCACCCGACGCTGCTGCGCTACTGGCACCATGCCGACCGCGAGGGGAAGCTCGTGAAGGTCGAGGCGCAGGTGCTGATGGACGCGGGCGCCTACGCGGACGACTCGGCCGAGGTGCTGGCCGCCGCGGTGTCGTTCGCCGCAGGGCCCTACCTCGTGCCGAACGCGGTGGTCGACGGCTGGGCGGTGCGCACCAACAATCCGCCCGCGGGCTACGTGCGCGGCGAGGGCGCGATGCAGGTCTGCGCCGCGTACGAGGGCCAGATGGACAAGCTGGCGGCCCAGCTGGGCATCGACCCGGCCGAGCTGCGCGCGCGGAATGTGCTGGGCACCGGCGATCCGCTGCCCACCGGGCAGACGGTCACCTGCCCCGCCCCGGTCGCCGAGCTGCTGGCCGCCGTGCGCGAGGCGCCGATGCCGGCGCTGCCCAAGGACGGCCCGGTCGAGGACTGGCTGCTGCCGGGCGGCCCCGAGGGCGCGGCGGACCCGGGCGCGGTGCGCCGGGGCGTGGGCTATGCGCTCGGCATGGTGCACATGCTCGGCGCGGAGGGCGCCGACGAGGTGTCGACGGCCACGGTGAAGGTCGAGGGAACGGTGGCCACGGTGCTGTGCGCCGCGGTGGAGACCGGCCAGGGCTTCGCGACGCTGGCGCGCCAGATCGTGCAGGACGTGCTGGGCGTGGACGAGGTGCACGTGGCGCCGGTGGACACCGACCTGCCGGTCGCGGGGCCGGGCGGCAGGGGCCGCCACACGTGGGTGTCCGGCGGGGCGGTGGAGCGGGCCGCGAAGATGGTCCGCACGCAGCTGCTCCAGCCGCTGGCCGCGAAGTTCGGGATGTCGGCCGAGCTGCTGACGATCGCCGACGGCAAGATCACCTCCTACGACGGGGTGCTCAGCACGACCGTCCTTGAGGCCCTGGAGGGCAAGGAGCTGTGGGCGACCGCGCAGTGCCGCCCGCACCCCACCGAGCCGCTGAACGAGTCGGGCCGCGGCGACGCGTTCGTCGGCCTCTCCTTCGCCGCGGTGCGCGCGGTGGTGGACGTGGACGTCGAGCTGGGCGCCGTGCGCGTGGTGGAGATGGCCATCGCGCAGGACGTCGGCCGCGTGCTGAACCCGAGGCAGCTTGAGGCCCGTATCGAGGCGGGCGTGACGCAGGGCGTGGGCGCCGCCCTCACCGAGCATCTGCGCGTCGTGCGCGGGGTGGTGCGCCGGGCGGATCTGGCGGGGTACGCGCTGCCCACCGCGCTGGACGCGCCGGACGTGCGGATCGTGAAACTGGTGGAGGAGCGGGACGTGGTCGCTCCGTTCGGCGCCAAGGCGGTGAGCGCCGTCCCGGTGGTCGTCTCCCCGGCCGCGGTGGCCGCGGCGGTCAGGGCGGCGACCGGCCGCCCGGTGAACCGGCTGCCGATCCGCCCGCAGGCCGCGGTGGGCGTGACGCGCGGCGCGGTCTGACGGGTGCCGCCCGGCGCCGGGTGGCACACGGCGGGCGGCGGGACCAGGACCAGCGACCGGGCGGCCACCGACCGCCGGACCATAGGCATGGGCGGGTTTTGCTCCTTACCGTAGCCTCATGAACGAGACCGACGCCTGCGCCGACGCCGGGCCCGGGGCGCCGCCCGCCCGCCCCCCGTCCGACGCCGTGCCGTCCGCGGCATCCGCGGCGGAGGTGCCAGGGGGCGTGCTCGGCGCCCCGTACCGCGCGCTCACCCTCGGCTGCGTCAGCACGATATTGCTGATCGCGTTCGAGGCCATGGCCATCGGAACGGCCATGCCCGCCGCGGCGGAAGCGCTCGACGGGGTCTCGCTCTACGCGTTCGCGTTCTCCGCGTTCTTCACCACGAGCCTGCTCGGCATGGTCGTCTCCGGGCAGTGGTGCGACCGGGCGGGCCCGACCGGCCCCGTGCTCGCCGGGGTGACGGCCTTCTCGGCCGGGCTGCTGGTCTCCGGCACCGCGCAGGCGATGTGGGCGTTCGTGCTGGGGCGCGCCGCCCAGGGCGTGGGCGGCGGCCTGGTCATCGTCGCGCTGTACGTGACGGTCCGCCGCGCCTACCCGGAGCACCTGCGGCCCGCGGCGCTCGCGGCGTTCTCCGCGGCCTGGGTGGTGCCGTCCATGGTCGGGCCCGTGATCGCCGGAACGGTGACGGAACAGTTCGGCTGGCGCTGGGTGTTCCTCGGCATCACCGTGCTGGTCATCCTGCCGGTGATGGTGATGCTGCCCCAACTGCGCAAGCTTGGCGAGCGGAACGGCGAGAGAGGCGGCGAGGGCGGCGGCGAACGGTCGGCCGGCCGGTTCGACGGGCGGCGGCTGCGGCTGGCCGGGGCGGTGTCCGTGGGCGCCGGGCTGCTCCAGTTCGGCGGGCAGGAGCTGCGCTGGCTCTCGCTGGTGCCCGTGGCCCTCGGACTCGCCCTGCTCGCGCCCTCGGCGGTGCGGCTGCTGCCGCGCGGTACGTTCCGCGCCGCGCGCGGCCTGCCGTCGGTGATCGCCCTGCGCGGGCTGATATCGGCGGCGTACCTGTCGTCGCAGAGCTTCGTGCCGCTGATGCTGGTGACCCAGCGCGGCCTGTCGTACACCGAGGCGGGACTCGCGCTCGCCGCCTCCGGCGGGCTGTGGGCCTGCGGCTCGTACACGCAGTCCAGGCCGTGGGCGGAGCCGCACCGGTTCCGGCTGGTGCGCGTCGGCACCGTGCTGATCACCGGCGGTGTGGTGCTCACCCCGCTGGTGCTGATCGACGCGGTGCCCGTGTGGACGCCCGCGCTGACGCTGGCACTCGGCTGCTTCGGCATGGGCCTGGTCACCGCCTCGGTGGGCGTGCTGGTGCTGCGCCTGTCCGCGCCCGAGGCGGCCGGCGGGAACGTGGCGTCCCTCCAGGTGTGCGACAGCCTGGGGAACGTGGTGATGCTGACGACCGTGGGCACGCTGTTCGCCGCGCTCGGCGGGGACGCCTCGGCCGCCGCGCACGACGCCGCCGCGGTGGCCGGGGACACGGCCGTGGGCCCGGGGGCGTTCGTGGCGGTGTACGCGGTGACCGCGAGTGCGGCCCTGCTCGGCACGGTCGTCGGCGGGCGCCTGCGCACGCCGGGGGTGTGAACGAGTCCCGCGCCGCGCCCCGTTCCGGCGCCGCGCCGGTGTTTCCCGTCGGTTTCCCGTCGGCTTCGCGGCCCCTCCCGTCGGCTTCCCGGTGTGAGATGGACCGCAGCGGAGGGGCGGTGGTGCGGCGGTAGGCTGGCGCGGTCGTGCACCGTCCACCCCACCCGGAGACCGTGACCACCACCGCCTCGCCCTCCCCGCATTCCTCCCACCTCTCTCCCGCCTTCCCCGGCCGTGCGCCCTGGGGCACCGCGAGCAAGCTGCGTGCCTGGCAGCAGGCGGCGATGGAGGCGTATCTCCAGGCCCAGCCGCGGGACTTCCTCGCCGTCGCCACCCCGGGCGCGGGCAAGACGACGTTCGCGCTGACGCTGGCCTCCTGGCTGCTGCACCACCACGTCGTGCAGCAGGTGACGGTGGTGGCGCCGACCGAGCACCTGAAGACGCAGTGGGCGGACGCGGCGGCGCGCATAGGGATCAAGCTGGACCCGGACTACAGCGCGGGTCCTGTGGGGCGCGAGTACCACGGGGTCGCGGTGACCTACGCGGGCATCGGTGTCCGGCCGATGCTGCACCGCAACCGCTGCGAGCAGCGCAAGACCCTGGTCATCCTGGACGAGATCCACCACGCCGGGGACTCCAGGTCCTGGGGCGAGGCGTGCCTTGAGGCGTTCGAGCCCGCGACGCGGCGGCTCGCGCTGACGGGGACGCCGTTCCGTTCGGACACCAACCCGATCCCGTTCGTCGCCTACGCGGAGGGCAACGACGGCATCCGCCGTTCGGTCGCCGACTACACGTACGGCTACGGCAACGCGCTGGCCGACGGAGTCGTGCGGCCGGTGATCTTCCTGTCCTACAGCGGCAGCATGCGCTGGCGCACCAAGGCGGGGGACGAGGTGGCCGCGCGGCTCGGCGAGCCGATGACGAAGGACGCCACCTCCCAGGCGTGGCGGACCGCGCTCGACCCGAAGGGCGAGTGGATGCCCGCGGTGCTCGGTGCCGCCGACCGGCGGCTGACCGAGGTCCGCAGAGCCGTGCCGGACGCGGGCGGCCTGGTGATCGCGAGCGACCAGGAGTCGGCCCGCGCCTACGCCCGGCTGATCCGCGAGATCACCGGCGATGCCGCGACCCTGGTGCTGTCGGACGACGGCGGGGCCTCGCGGCGCATCGAGGACTTCCGGGCGTCGCGGGACCGCTGGCTGGTCGCGGTCCGCATGGTGTCGGAGGGCGTGGACGTGCCGCGGCTCGCGGTCGGGGTCTACGCGACGACCATCTCCACACCGCTGTTCTTCGCGCAGGCGGTCGGCCGGTTCGTGCGCTCCCGGCGGCGCGGCGAGACCGCGTCCGTCTTCCTGCCCACCATCCCGTCGCTGCTCGGCTTCGCCCACGAGCTTGAGCTGGAACGCGACCACGTGCTGGACAAGCCGAAGCGGGGCGGCGAGGAGGACCCGTACGGGCCCGAGGCAGATCTGCTGGAGGAGGCGGAGCGGCAGCAGGACGAGCCCGACGGCGAGCAGGACCAACTGCCGTTCGAAGCACTGGAGTCGGAGGCCGTCTTCGACCGGGTGATGTACGACGGCGCCGAGTTCGGCATGCAGGCGCACCCGGGCAGTGACGAGGAGCAGGACTACCTCGGCATTCCCGGGCTGCTCGAACCCGACCAGGTCAGTCTGCTGCTGCGCAAGCGGCAGGCGCGGCAGATCGCGCACAGCCGCCGCAAGCCGGACGAGGAGGCGGACCTGCTCGAACTGCCCGCGGAGCGGCGGCCGGTCATGAGCCACAAGGAGATGCTTGAGCTGCGCCGCGAGCTGAACTCGCTGGTCGGCGCGTACGCCCACCAGTCGGGCAAGCCGCACGGGGTGATCCACACAGAGCTGCGCCGCGCCTGCGGCGGCCCGCCCACCGCCGAGGCGACGGCGGGACAGCTGCGGCAGCGCGTGGCGAAGGTCAAGGAGTGGGCCACGCGCATGCGGTGAGCCATCGGCCGCAGGGATGTTCGTCACATATCGCTCGAAAACCGCCGCTTCCTGCTCGGATTCTGGACAGCCCCTTCCGCTCAGCGGTGCCGCTGGCTAAATTTCCGGTCACGCGTACGCCCGGTGGCAGAGCCGCCCCGGTGCGCATCCGGACTGTGTGACCTGCTACCGCAACCGGCGGCCCGCTCCGCGTGCTGCCGACGGGACCGGCGGCACCGGCCCCTCCGCGTCAGCCGCCGACTCATCGGGATTCCTTCCCGGACTCCCGAGAAGAGAAGGGGGCGCCGTGAGTGACGCACGCCCGGCCTCCGGGCCGCGGACCAGTTTCATCCCCGCCCGGCAGCGAGCCGCCGGGGAAGCGAACGAGGAGGGTGCGTGACCGCGGAAACCTCCCAGACGCTCGACCGGGGGCTGCGTGTCCTCAAACTGCTCGCCGAGACCGACCACGGCCTGACCGTGACCGAGCTGTCCAAACAGCTCGGCGTCAATCGCACCGTCGTCTACCGGCTGCTCGCCACCCTGGAACAGCACTCCCTGGTCCGGCGCGACGCCGGCGGCAGGGCACGCGTCGGCGTGGGCGTGCTCGGCCTAGGCCGGCAGGTCCACCCGCTGGTCAGGGAGGCCGCCCTGCCCGCGCTGCGGGCGCTGGCCGAGGACGTCGGCGCCACCGCCCACCTCACCGTCGTGGACGGCAACGACGCGCTCGCCGTCGCCGTGGTCGAACCCAGCTGGACCGACTACCACGTCGCCTACCGCACCGGCTTCCGGCACGCCCTCGACCGGGGCGCCGCGGGCCGCGCCATCCTCACCGGCCGTTGCAAGGACATCGAGGAGGAGGACGGTTTCGTGCTGACCCAGGGCGAGTTGGAGGCCGGGGCCAGCGGGGCCGCGGCGCCGCTGCCCGCCGGCTGCGGCATCGAGGGCAGCGTCGGGGTGGTCATGCTGAACGAGTCCGTGCCGCCCGAGGTCGGCCCCCGCGTGGTCAGGGCCGCGTCCGAGGTGGCCGCGGTCCTGCGTTAGATTCCCTCCATGCCCGCCGCTCCGACCGCCTCCAAGGCCGCCGCACCGCCCGCCGGAGCCGTGCGCCGTCCGGTGCTGCTCGCCGCCTGCGTCGCGCTCGTCGCGGCCCTGCTCGCGGTCGCGGCGCTGGCCCCGCTGCCGTACTCGGTCACCCGCCCCGGGCCGACCGCGGACGTGCTCGGCGAGCACGACGGCGAGCCGGTGATCACCATCACCGGCGCCCCGGTGCGCGAGCCGGCGGGCGAGCTGCGGATGACCACGATCACCGCGACGTCGCCGGACGCGACGGTGCGGCTGACCGACGTCGTCACCGGCTACTTCTCCGGCGAACGGGCGGTCATGCCGCGCGAGGCGGTCTACCCGGTGGGCGACAGCCGCGAGGAGATCCAGGAGCACAACGCGGGCCAGATGCGCGACTCCCAGCACGCGGCGGTCGCCGCGGCCGTCACCTACCTGGGCCTCGACGAGGACGAGGTGAGCATCGAGCTGAACCTGGCGGACGTCGGCGGCCCGAGCGCGGGCCTGCTGCTCTCGCTCGGAATCGTGGACCTGCTGCGCGGCGACGGCGCGGGCGGCGACCTGACCGACGGGCGCGTCATCGCGGGCACCGGCACCATCGAGCCGGACGGAACGGTCGGCTCGGTGGGCGGCGTTCCGCTGAAGACGCAGGCCGCGCGGCGCGACGGCGCGACCGTCTTCCTCGTGCCGCGCGAGGAGTGCGCGGACGCGACGGCCGAGGCGCCGGACGGGCTGCGGGTGCTGCCCGTGGCCACCCTCGAGGGCGCGGTGGCCGACCTGCGGGCGCTGGCCGCGGGGGAGTCCGTGCCCTCCTGCTGACCCGGCGCCGCGCCCGGAACGTGGGCCGCCCCCGCGAGTGCAGGTCGCGGGGGCGGCTGTGGGGGGTGGTGTTCTTACTGATTCCCCCGACTCGCGTGTTCACGCTCGTTTCCGCCGAGGAGGAGCATGGAAGTTCCCGGGGGGAAATCCCGCAGGCGCGGGGTCTCCCGGTGTGCGTGACGCCCTTCCTGCGCGGACCCGGTGAAGATCCGATGAGGCCGGTGCAGGCCCACCGGGCCGAACGGGCCGACCCCGCTGGCCAATTCTGCGCACGCTGACTGAGCATGGTGTCCAACGCGCCGCGCGCCGCGCCGCCGTTCCTTTCCCGCCCTGCAAGTCCGCCCCGCTAGGAGGCCCGCCATGGCCATCGACGAACTGGACGCCAGGCTGCTCGAACTCCTCGCGCAGGAGCCCCGCATCGGAGTGCTGGAGGCGTCGAGGCGCCTGGGCGTGGCGCGCGGGACCGCGCAGGCGCGGCTGGAGAAGCTGCGCACCGGCGGGGTGATCCGCGGCTTCGGACCGGACGTGGACCCGGCGGCCCTCGGCTTCCCCGTGACCGCCTTCGCGACCCTGGAGATCAAGCAGGGGCAGGGCGAGGAGGTCCGCCGGCACCTCAGCTGCGTGCCCGAAGTGCTCGAACTGCACACCATCACCGGCGAGGGCGACATGCTCTGCCGCCTGGTCGCCCGCTCCAACGCGGACCTCCAGCGCGTCATCGACCGGGTCGTCGGCTTCGACGGCATCCTCAGGTCCGCCACCGCCATCGTCATGGAGAACCCGGTGCCGCTGCGCGTCATGCCACTGGTCAGGCACGCGGCGGGCGCGGCGGGCACGGAGGGTACGGAGGGGAAGCCGGCCGGGCCCGCGGACTCCGGGCGCCCCGCGCGCGAGGGCGGGCTCAGCCGGCCGGCTCCCCCGGCTCGTCGGAGAGCGTGAACAGGGCGCACAGCTCGCCGTCCGACACGTTCATCAGCGCCGGCTCCGTGCCGGGCGGCACCAGCCGCAGCGTGCGCTCGAGCCAGGCCGCGACCGCGGGGGCCGGGGCGTGCAGCAGCGCCTCGCCGTCCGGCGACCTGAGCGCCAGGCAGAGTACGGCGTGGCCCTGCGCCCTGGTCGGCCACACCCGCACGTCGCCCTGCCCGGCGGGCCGGCAGACGCCCTCGACCAGCAGCTCGCGGGCGAACGTCCAGTACACCGGGACATCGGAGCCGATGTGGAAGGTGACGTGCACGGCGTAGGGGTCGTCGGTCCGGTAGAGCAGCCGGGCAGGCACCGGAATGCCGCGCTCCGGCGAGAGCACCAGCTTCAGGTCGAGCTCCCGCTCGATGGTGGTGTACATGCGATATGCCCTCTTCTCTCCTGGATTCCGCTGCGTCCTCGGGGCTTGCGGAAGGAAAGAGGCGCGGGAGGGCGGGTCATTACGCGGGTTGGGCAAACTTTTTCGCAGGAGCCCCCGGGGCCGGCCCGGCGATGCCCCTGGCACGTGCCCGGGGGATCACAGGTGCGATTCCCGTGCGGACCGGCGGCCGGTTACGAGCCGCTGCCAGGAGGAACGGTCCGCCACCGCGCCAACCTTGTCACGGTCACGGCAGGCGGCTCTCGTCCGGCACGGGAGTTGGCTAAGGTCGCTGTCGCGGGACCTTCGGGCAACGAGGGTCCGCGAGCGACGTAACATGCTTAGCCCATAGCGAGAATCGCACTGCACGGACGAGGAGATTCGGTACCGATGAGCTCCCCACCCGCAGGCTCCCCGCCCTCAGGAAGCGCAGGCGGCGGCCCGGGGCCCAACTGGTATCCGGACCCGTCCATTCCCGGCTACATCCGGTACTGGAACGGCACCGCCTGGGTGCCCGGCAGCAGCCGGCCCGAGCCGCGGGAGGGCGAGCCGGTGCCCACGCCGCCGTCCGGGGCGGCGAGCGCCCCGGCCGCCGCACCCGCGGTGCCCGCCGCCCGTGCCGGCGAGACGCAGCCCTTTTTCTTCGACGAGGACCCGCCGCCCGCCGCCGAGCCGGGCGCCGGCTCCGCCCTGGCCCGTTCCGGCGGCGACGCGCTGCCCGAGGTGCGCAGGCGCGGCGACGTGGCCCCGGCCGGCGGTGGCCAGGAGCCGGGCGCCGGCTCCGCCCCGGCCTGGCCCGCGGCGGGCGGTGCCGCGGCGCAGCCTGCCGCAGGGCCTGACACGCCGTCGCAGGACAGCGGGGACCGGCGGGTCACCTGGGGCTCGGACGAGGACGTCAGCACCTCGCCCGTCGCCGCGGCGGGCCGGGTCGACCCCCGCGGGCAGTTCCGGCAGCCCTCGGCCGAGGGCTCCCAGCCGCCCGCGCGGCGGCCGGAGCCGCAGGCCGCGCCCGCGCCCGCGCCGAAGGCGGCGCCCGAGCCGGACGCGAAGGAAGAGACGACGACACTGCGGCGTTCCGACATCGCCGCCGCGGGCGGCTCGTGGGAGCGCCAGGTTCGCGACCTCGCGCAGCAGGCGCCGCCCGGTGCGCCCCAGGGCGCGCCGCCGCGCGCGGTCCCCGCGCAAACCGGTGGTCCCGCGCCGGCCGCCCCGCCGGCCCAGCCGGCCCCGGGGCAGGCCCCGGGTGGCGTGCCGCCGCAGGCGGGCCCGCCTGCGCGGCAGGCCCAGCCGCAGGGGTTCCCGCAGCAGCCGCAGCCCCAGCCGCCGCAGGGCCCGCGGCCCGGGTACGGCTATCCGCCGCAGCAGCAGCCGGGCCCCGGTGGTCCCGGTGCGCCGGGCGGGTACGGTTACCCGCCGCAGCAGCCGCACCACCAGCAGCAACAGCCGCCGCAGGCCCAGCAGTCGCCGTTCCTCCAGTCGCACCAGGGCGAGGCCCTGACGATGGTCAGGCGGTTCCAGACCACGCAGGCGTACCCGGCGAGTCTCGGCCGGCGGCTGATGGCCCGGCTCGTCGACTCGGTGTTCTCCGTCGGCGCCGCCGCGGCCGTCGGCTGGCCGCTGCTCGGCGACGCCCGCGACCACATCGACGAGCAGGTGGACGCGGCGGAGCGGGCCGGTGTCACCGAGACGATCTGGCTGATCGACGGCACCACCGGCGGCTACCTCGCCATGGTCATCGGGGTGTTCCTCGGCGTCGGGCTGCTCTTCGAGGCGCTGCCGACCGCGCTGTGGGCCCGCACGCCCGGCAAGGCGCTGTTCGGCCTGCGGGTGCTCGACCTCCAGCAGCAGGAGAAGCCGGGCTTCGGAGCGGCGCTGCTGCGCTGGCTGGTGTACAGCCTGCTGGGTGTATTGGTGGTCGGCATCGTGAACGTGCTGTGGGCACTGCGCGACCGGCCGTGGCGCCAGTGCTGGCACGACAAGGCGGCGGATACGTTCGTCGCCACGATGAAGGCACCTGGCAGCCAGGACTGACCCGGTCGGCCCAGGCCGGTTGGCCCGATCGTCCCCGCCGGGATGCGGGCCCGCGGGGGCCGGGTTTGACTGGCGCTCATGAGCACCGAGCAGCCGCGACCCGGCCCCGGCGACGAGCCGGAGGGCGGCCCCGCCCCGCATGAGGCGGGGCTGCCCAAGGCCCCTCCGCCGACCGATTCCTACGGCACCAATCCGTATGGCGGGCCGAGTGGCGCCGTCGACCCGCTGGCCGGGATGCCGCCCCTCGCCTCCCTGGGCCGCCGTCTGGTGGCCCGTATCGTCGACGCGCTGATCGTCGGCATCCCCGTTTCGCTCCTTCTGCTGCCGACCATGGACGGCTACGACTTCGACAACGGCGGCAGCGGGAACTATGTGCAGCAGTCGGTCGTGCTGCTGGTCTACTTCGTCTACGACGCCCTGATGCTCAGCGCCCGCGGCCAGACGCTCGGCAAGATGCTGATGCGTGTGCGGGTGGCGATGCTGGACGACGGCGCGGTGCCGCGCGGGAATCCCGCCTGGGCGCGCGCCGCGATCTACTCGCTGCCGCAGCTGCTGCCGTGCATCGGCTTCCTCTTCTGGCTGGTGAACGTCCTGTTCTGCACATGGGACCGGCCCTACCGGCAGTGTCTGCACGACAAGGCGGCGAAGACCGTGGTGGTCTCCGCCGCCTGATCGGTGCGGGATGCCGTTCCCGGGCGCCGTCGTCCGGCCGGTGCCGAACGACAGGGCCTAGACCCGGACGCCCGGCCGTTCCGGCGCGGTGAACGACGACTGGCCGCGCGCCGGTTCGGGCGTGCCGCCGGGTGTGGCCCGGCGGCGTCCGGCCGTGTGCCTGGCCGTGTGCCTGGTGGCCGCCACCGCGACGGCCGCGCCGAGGAGCAGCGCGAGCACAGCGATGAGGACCACCACGGGGCCCGAGGCGGCCGGGGCAAGGAAGAGGGAGAAGAAGGTGATGGAGATGACCGTGGCCGAACCGTAGGCGATCTGCACGGGGGTCGGGTGCGGCATGTCGTTTCCGTCCTCGCAAGGGGTGCTGGCGGCCGTCCGGGAGGGAGGGGGGCAGCTCTCTCGAACGGTTCTACGGGCCTGAGTGCCCGTGCCGGGGCCACGGTAAGCCTGCACCTGACACGGCTCGGGAGCACGGGGGAGCACAGGGGCGCACGGGCTCGGGCCGGAGCAGACCGGTCAAAGACCGTAGTTGGCCCGGAAAACCGAATCAAGGTCTGTCTTTTTCTGTCTCACTCATGTCAAATGCGTCCCGTCACATCACTGCGTGCGCAGGGGAGGACAGGCAACACGTGAACGAGGGAAAACGATCCATAAGATCGAGAACCGCCGCCGTGGCAACAGCCGTTGCGGCCATGGGAGCGGCCGTCCTGGTGCCGGCGGGTGCCGCGCAGGCGCAGCCGCCCGCGGACGTGGACGAAGGCCCGCGGGACGCGCGGGCGTTCGCCGCGTCTCCCGAGCTCGACAACCCGCTGGGTGACAAGCGGGAGGTACAGCGGCAGCAGGCGGCACAGGAGCTGATCTCCGGCCGCGCGGACGCCCGTACCCTGGGCGGCTCCGAGGTGGTGGAGCTGAGCGACGGCGAGTTCGTGGAGACCGCCACCACCGGCACCGACAAGATCTTCACCGTGCTGGTGGAGTTCGGCGACGAGATCGACCCCGAGTTCGGGGGCGACCCGGGCCCGCGGGTCAACGAGATCGCGGAGCCGGACCGGGAGAACGACAACACCACCATCTGGCAGGAGGACTTCGACCGCCAGTACTACGAGGACATCTACTATTCGGAGGACCCCGACGTCCCGTCGGTGAAGCAGTACTTCGAGAGCCAGTCCTCCGGCCGCTACTCGGTGGACGGCCATGTCACCGACTGGGTGCGGGTCGACTACAACGAGGCCAGGTACGGCAACAACGCCTGCGGCTCCAACGTCTGCGCCTCGGTGTGGGACGTCGTCGCCGACGGCGTCAACGCCTGGTACGAGGGGCAGCTCGCGGCGGGCGCGACGCCCGAGGAACTGGCCGCCACGCTCGCCGAGTACGACGTGCAGGACCGCTACGACCACGACGGCGACGGCGACTTCAACGAGCCCGACGGCTACCTGGACCACTTCCAGGTCGTGCACGCGGGCGAGGACGAGTCGGCGGGCGGCGGCGCGCAGGGCGAGGACGCCATCTGGGCGCACCGCTGGTACGCGTTCAACGACCAGATCGGCCACACCGGTCCCGAGAACAACCTGGCCGGCGGCACGCAGATCGCCGACACCGGCCTCTGGGTCGGCGACTACACGATCCAGCCGGAGAACGGCGGAGTCGGCGTGTTCGCGCACGAGTTCGCGCACGACCTGGGGCTGCCCGACCTGTACGACACGCAGGGCGGCGAGAACGGCACCGGCTTCTGGTCGGCGATGTCCTCGGGCTCCTGGCTCGGCCCCGGCGACGGCACGATCGGCGAGCTGCCGAACGACATGGGCCCGTGGGAGAAGTTGCAACTGGGCTGGCTCGACTACGACGTTGCGCAGGCCGCGACCCGTTCGACGCACCGGCTCGGCCCGTCCGCCCTCACCTACCCCGAGGGCGAGGACCGCCGCGAATCGCAGGCCCTGGTGGTCGAACTGCCGGAGAAGACCGTCACCACCGACATCCACCCGCCCGCGGAGGGCGAGGCGCAGTGGTGGAGCGGCTCGGGCGACGACCTGAACAACACCCTGGCGCGCACGGTCGATCTGTCCTCGGCTTCCACGGCCTCGCTCGACCTGAGCGGCTGGTGGAGCATCGAGGAGGGCTACGACTTCCTGTACGCCGAGGCGTCCTCGGACGGCGGCAGCACGTGGACCCCGCTGGACGGCACGGCGGACGGCGAGCCGCTGCCGCGCGACGGCGCGGACCGCCCGACGCTGACCGGGGAGTCGGGCGGCGACGTGGCGCTGTCCTACCCGCTGGACGCCTACGCGGGCGGGACGGTGGACATCCGGTTCCGCTACCAGACGGACGGTTCTGCGACGCAAACCGGCTTCACGGCGGACGAGATCACGGTGACCGCCGACGGCGAGCCGGTCTTCTCGGACAACGCGGAGGACGGCGAGGGCGATTGGGCCGTCGACGGCTTCAGCGTCGTCGGGGCCTCCGTCACGGGCGATTACCCGCAGTACTACCTCGTGGAGAACCGTCAGTACGTCGGCTACGACGACACGCTGCGCACCGGCCCGTACAACTTCGGCTGGGTGACGGACCGGCCCGACTGGGTGGAGCACTTCTCCTACCAGGACGGGATGCTGGTGTGGCTGTGGGACACCTCGCAGTCGGACAACAACACCAGCCAGCACCCGGGCGAAGGGCTCGTTCTGCCGGTCGACGCGCACCCGGAGGCCGACCACTGGTCGGACGGCAGTCTGATGCGCAACCGCATCCAGACCAGGGACGCGTCGTTCAGCAGGGACCGCACGCCGGAGCTGACGCTGCATCAGGAGGGCGAGGCGACGGTGCTGCCCGCGCAGCGCGGGGCGCCGGTCTTCGACGACCGCAGGGGCACGTACTGGGACGAGGCGAACCCGCAGAACAGCGTCGTGGTCCCGGACACCAACACCAAGATCACTCTGGTCCATGAGCCGCGGAACGCGGAGCGGCCGATCACGGTGCGGGTGAGCCCGAGCGGAAGGTGAGAAAACGGTCACTCTCCGTCGATATCTGACGGGTGCTGATCTTATCTGACGCAAAGGTGCAGGTCAGAGCGCATTTCGGCCGCCGCCCTCGACGGGCGGCGGCCGATGGCGTAAGGATGTCGGGGTCCGTTTTACCGCGTCCGGAGTCGATGAGAAGGTGACCCCATGGCCGAAGGAGGCTTCGTCCGGCTGCCCGACGGCAGCGTCGTCGTCGCGCTCGCCCTGCCCCGCCCCGGTGCCCCGGGCCGCGCCGTCCGCGTGCTGGTGCACGCGGCGAACCGCTCGCGCGCCCTGACCCGCCTGCGGAACCTGGGCCTGCGCGCGGCCCACCTGCGGGGGAACGGCGCCCCGCCCACCCCGGACGAGATCTCGGCCGTGCTGTACCACCCCGAGGGCGTCGTCTGGCGCTCGGCCGCGGGGGACGCCACGGAGAGCTGGCATCCGATCACACACCTGCTGGGGCACCGCCGGGCGGCGGCGTGAGACCACGGGACCGCGCCGTGCCCCGTTCGGCCTAGCCGGTCCGCCCAGCCGGTCCGCCTAGGCCCTGTCCGGCCGATCTTGCCGGGCCCGCGACGCCAGCTACGGCACCTCGCTGCGTTACCGAATCGCGCGAATACGGACAGGTATGAGCTGCGATCCGGCGCCTTGCGATGCACCGCATCTGACGCCGCGGGCTTATCCGACAAGATCGACAGGACAGGACCTAGTCGGCGACGACCGGTTTCCCGGCCAGCTCCACGCCGCCCGCCGCCAGCTCGCGCAGCGCCGCGTCCACCGACTCGCGGGCCACCCCGGCCGTCAGGCCGAGCAGGACGCGGGTCTCGAAGCCCTCGGCGGCGGCGTCGAGCGCCGTGGCCCGCACACAGTGGTCGGTGGCGATGCCCACCACGTCGACGGCGTCCACGCCGTGGGCGCGCAGCCAGTCCGCCAGCTTGGTCCCGGCCTCGTCGCTGCCCTCGAAGCCGCTGTACGCGGCCGCGTAGGCGCCCTTGTCGAAGCAGGCGTCGACGGCGCCCGAGCTGACGGCGGGCGCGAAATTCGGGTGGAACCCGGCGCCCTCGGTGCCGGCCACGCAGTGCGTTGGCCAGGAGTGCGCGAAGTCGGGGTGGTCGGAGAAGTGGTCACCGGGCGCGACGTGGTGATCGCGCGTGGCCACCACGTGCCGGTACTCGGCGGTGGCCGCGCCGATCAGGTCCGTGATGGCGGCGGCGACGTCCGCGCCGCCCGCGACGGCGAGACTGCCGCCCTCGCAGAAGTCGTTCTGTACGTCGACGACGATCAATGCGCGGTGCATGGCGGACACACCCTTTCGAAAGCGGCGGACGGGCGGCTGATGAGCAGCGTAGTCACGGAGTGGCCCCCACGTAACGCGTCGGCAGGACCGGCTCGCCGCGGGACAGCTGAGTGGCCGAGAGCGGCAGCCGGCCGCGGGCCTGGGTGTGGCGTTCGCGCGCGGCGTCCAGCGTCTCCCTGGCGACCGCGCGGCCGTCCCGCATCAGCTCCACGGCCACCTGCCGCCCGGCCAGCTCCTCCGGCACCGGGCCCGTGCCGACGACCTCGGCCTCGGCGATGCCCAGCCCGTCGGCGGGCCGTGCGGCCCACTTCCGCCCGCCGACGGACAGCTTGCCGCCCAGCGACTTCTTGGCGACCGGCACCAGCGGCGCGTCCCGCCCCTCGCCGGAGGCGCGGGCGACCAGCTTGTAGACCATCGAGCACGTCGGGTGCCCGCTGCCGGTGACCAGCCGCGTGCCGACGCCGTACGCGTCCACCGGAGCGGCGGCGAGCGAGGCGATGGCGTACTCGTCGAGGTCGCTGGTGACGACGATCCTGGCGTCGTGCGCGCCCAGCTCGTCCAGCTGCTGCCGCACCCGGTGGGCGACGACCAGCAGGTCGCCCGAGTCGATGCGGACGGCGCCCAGCCCGGGCCCCGCGACCTCCACGGCGGTCCTGACGGCCTCGGGCACGTCGTAGGTGTCCACGAGCAGCGTCGTGCCCGCGCCGAGCGAGTCCACCTGGGCGGCGAACGCCTCGCGCTCGGAGTCGTGCAGGAGCGTGAAGGCGTGCGCGCTGGTGCCCGCGGTCGGGATGCCGTAGCGGAACCCGGCGGCCAGGTCGGAGGTGGACGAGAAGCCGCCGATGTACGCGGCGCGCGAGGCCGCGACGGCGGCCAGCTCGTGCGTACGCCGTGCGCCCATCTCGATCAGCGGCCGGCCGTGCGCCGCGACGGCCATCCGGGACGCGGCGGCGGCGACGGCGGAGTCGTGGTTGAGGATCGACAGGATCACCGTCTCCAGCAGTACGCACTCGGCGAACGTGCCCTCGACGGTCATGATCGGCGAGCCGGGGAAGTAGACCTCGCCCTCCGGGTAGCCGTGGATCTCGCCGGCGAACCGGTAGTCGGCGAGCCAGTCCGCGGTCGGCTCGTCGACGACGTCCTGCTCGCGCAGGAAGCCGAGCAGGGCCGGCTCGAAGCGGAAGTTCTCCACGGCGTCGAGCACGCGCCCCGTGCCGGCCACGACGCCGTATCTGCGGCCCTCGGGGAGCCGGCGGGTGAAGACCTCGAAGACGGACCGCCGGTGGGCCGTGCCGGCGCGGAGCGCGGCCTGGAGCATGGTCAGCTCGTACTGGTCGGTGAAGAGCGCGGTCGAGGGCACCGTCACCGGCAGGGCCCCTCCGGCGTCGTTCGTCACATCCATGGCTCCAGCCTACCTCTAATCTCGTCAGTCTGACGATATGGGGGTGGCCGGGCCCCCGCGCGTGCCGTCCGGCCGGGCCGTTTGGGCTTGTGGGCGGGGTAGGTGGCAGCATGGGGGTGTGAGTGCCATCCCCATGGAGATCGAGCGCACGGAGTCGGAGCAGGCGCCCGCCGAGCAGGCGGCGCCGGACGTCCCATGGGTCACGATCGTGCACAACGATCCGGTGAATCTGATGAGTTATGTGACCTACGTGTTCCAGGCCTATTTCGGCTATTCGAAGGACAAGGCCAAAAAGCTCATGCTGGACGTTCATCACAAAGGCCGCGCGATCGTTTCGCAGGGCAGTCGTGAAGAAATGGAGCGGGACGTGCAGGCCATGCACGGGTACGGGCTGTGGGCGACGCTTCAGCAGGATCGCTGATGGCCGGGTATTTCGAGCCGGCCGGAGACGGGGCGGCGATCGCGCTCGACGAGGTCGAGATCTCGATTCTCCGGAGTCTGGCCATGCAGCTGCTGGAGCTGATCGGTCCGGATGGCGGACCGGGGGACAGTGACGATCCGCTGGACGCGCTGTTCCACGAGGGGCCGGACCAGCCGCCGGACGACCCCGCGCTCGCCCGCCTCTTCCCCGACGCCTACGGCGAGCCCGGCCGCGTGCAGGACGAGGAAACCCGGCGGCTGGCCGCCGAGTTCCGCCGTTTCACCGAGGGTGACCTCCGGGCCCGCAAGCGGGGCGACCTGCTCACCGTTGTCCGCAATCTGGACGCCGTTGTCCCAGAGGCCGGTGCGGCGGGCTCGGGCGGCGCGGTGCTGACGCTGAAGCCGGAGGAGTCCAGGCAGTGGCTCGGCGGGCTGAACGATTTGCGTCTCGCCATCGCCTCGCGCCTCGACATCAAGGACGACGACGGCACCGGTGAGCTGTTCGGATTGCCGGACGACGATCCGAACAAGCCGATGGTCATGGCCTACTTCTGGCTGGGCGGTCTCCAGGAATCTCTGGTGGAGACTCTTCTTCCGTGATCTTATGTGATAGGACTATCGACCTTTCCTGTCACAGATCAAGCCAGAGGTCGCACCATGGCAAGCGAAGAATCCTGGACCGACAAGGTCGACGAGGCGGTTAACGACGTCTTCCAACCCATCAGGGACGTTCTGTACGATGCCGTCTTCTACGACGTCAGGATCTTCGACAGCGACTTTCCGCTGATCGTCGGCTGGCTGGTGCTCGCGGGGCTCGTCTTCACCACCTACTTCGGGGTGGTGCAGTTCCGCCACCTCGGCAAGGCGCTCCGCCTGGTGCGCGGCAAGTACGACCAGCCGGACGCCCCCGGCGAGATCAGCCACTTCCAGGCGCTGACCTCGGCCGTCTCCGGCACCGTCGGCCTCGGGAACATCGCGGGTGTCGCCATCGCCGTGTCCATCGGCGGCCCGGGCGCCACGTTCTGGATGGTCATGTGCGGCCTGCTCGGTATGGCCACCAAGTTCGTCGAGTGCACGCTGGGCGTGAAGTACCGGGAGATCGACGAGAACGGCAAGGTCTCCGGCGGCCCCATGCACTACCTGCGCAAGGGACTGGCCGAGCGCGGCCTGCCCGGCCTCGGCAAGGTGCTGGCGCTGCTCTCCGCGGTGATGCTCCTCTTCTTCTCCTTCTTCGGCGGCAACCTCCTCCAGGTCAACCAGAGCCTGGAGCAGCTGGCCACCGCCACCGAGGACCACACCGGCTTCTTCTCCGGCTCGGGCGGCTCCCTGCTGTTCGGCGTGCTGGTCGCCGCGCTGGCCGGCGCGGTGCTGATCGGCGGCATCCGCGCGATCGGCGAGGTCACCAGCCGGCTGGTCCCGTCCATGGCGCTGCTCTACGTCATCGCCTGCCTGATCGTCATCCTCGCCAACGCCGGGGAGGTGCCCGACGCGATCGGCACCATCGTGAGCGAGGCGTTCAACCCCGAAGGCGTCACCGGCGGCCTCATCGGTGCCCTGATCGTCGGCTTCCAGCGCGCCGCGTTCTCCAACGAGGCCGGCATCGGCTCCGCGCCCATCGCCCACTCCGCGGTCAAGACCAAGCGCCCGGCCACCGAGGGGCTGGTCGCCCTCATCGAGCCGTTCCTCGACACGGTGGTCATCTGCACGATGACCGCCCTGACCATCGTCGTGGCGGCCGGACCGGACTACATAGCCGCCCGGGACACCGTGGCCGAGGGCGGTGAGGTGGGCGGAACGACCGTCGGCATCTCCATCACCTCCGACGCGTTCGAGACGGCCCTGCCCTGGTTCCCCGCGGTGCTGACGATCGCCGTCTTCCTCTTCGCGTTCTCCACCATCATCACGTGGGGCTACTACGGGCAGAAGGCGTGGAGCCACCTCTTCGGCGAGGGCGGCACGTCGCTGAACGTGTACCGGGTCATCTTCTGCGTGATCACCGTCGCCGGTGCGCTGCTGTCGCTCGGCACGCTCGTCGACCTGGCGGACGCGTTCCTCTTCTCCGCCGCGGTGTGCAACATCATCGGTCTCTACCTGCTCGCCCCCGTGGTCAAGAAGGAGCTGACGAAGCTCCTCACCTACATGCGCCGGCGCGACGCCGGGGACTCGGACGAGGAGATAGAGGCGGACGAGGCGAACGAGGCCGGCGGCGCCGGCGGAGGCGTCGGCACCCTGGCGAAGTGAGGCGGCGCGGCGGCGTTCTAGGCTGACCGCATGCTGACCATCACGGAGGAGCTGCGCGACAAGATCATCGCGCACGCCCGCGCGGATCACCCCGATGAGGCCTGCGGGGTGATCGCCGGGCCGGCCGGGAGCGACCGGCCCGAACGGTTCATCCCCATGCTGAACGCGGCCCGTTCGCCCACGTTCTACCAGTTCGACTCCGGTGACCTGCTGCGGCTCTACCGGGAGCTGGACGAGCGCGACGAGGACCCGGTGGTCATCTACCACTCGCACACGGCGACCGAGGCGTACCCCTCGCGCACCGACATCGCCTACGCGAACGAGCCACTGGCCCACTACGTGCTGGTCTCCACCGCGGAGAGCGGGAACGAGGAGGGGCCCGTGTCCTTCCGCTCGTTCCGCATCGTGGAAGGAAAGGTCACCGAGGAGGAGGTGCGGTTCAGCTGAGACGGATGTCCGGATGCTGGAACGTTCGCTCGGGGCCGCGGCCGGGAATCGATACGATGAATCCATGGTTGTCCACGACGTGAGCGATGAATGGCCGAGTGGCGGTACACCGCTGCTGGTGGCACGTCTGCACGTCGACCTGTGCCGCCTCGCCGGCTGCCTGTGTACCGCACCTCGTTGATCCGTCGCAGCTGCCCGTTCCGCAACCGCCCGTCCTCAACCAGGAGCCCCCTCATGGCCATCGAGGTCAGCATTCCGACCATCCTCCGCACCTACACCGACGGCCGTAAGGCCGTCTCCGGCAGCGGAGAGACCATCGCCGAGCTGTTCACGGACCTGGAGGCCCGCCACCCGGGCATCAAGGAGCGGCTGGTGGAGGGCGAGGCGCTGCGCCGCTTCGTGAACGTCTACCTGAACGACGAAGACGTCCGCTTCCTGGACGGCATCGCGACCAAGCTGGCGGACGGCGACAAGGTCACCATCCTGCCCGCCGTCGCCGGAGGCATGCGCTGATGCGCTTCGACTCCCCGCTCGCGGCGGTCGGGAACACCCCACTGGTCCGGCTGCCGCGGCTCTCGCCCAGCGAGTCCGTACGGATCTGGGCGAAGCTGGAGGACCGGAACCCGACCGGGTCGGTCAAGGACCGTCCGGCGCTGTTCATGATCGAGCAGGCCGAGAAGGACGGGCGGCTCACGCCCGGCTGCACGATTCTGGAGCCCACCTCCGGCAACACCGGCATCTCGCTGGCGATGGCGGCCCGGCTGAAGGGCTACCGCATCGTCTGCGTCATGCCGGAGAACACCTCGTCCGAGCGCCGCGAGCTGCTGGCCATGTGGGGCGCGGAGATCATCTCCTCGCCCGCGGCCGGCGGCTCCAACACGGCGGTCAGAGTGGCCAAGGAGCTGGCCGCCGAGCATCCCGACTGGGTGATGCTCTACCAGTACGGCAACCCGGACAACGCCGGTGCCCACTACGCCACCACCGGCCCCGAGATCCTTGCCGACCTGCCCTCCCTGACCCACTTCGTGGCCGGCCTCGGCACCACCGGCACGCTGATGGGCGTCGGCCGGTACCTGCGCGAGCAGCGCCCCGGCGTCCAGATCGTCGCGGCCGAGCCGCGTTACGACGATCTGGTGTACGGGCTGCGCAACCTGGACGAGGGCTTCGTGCCAGAGCTGTACGACGAGTCGGTGCTCACCTCGCGCTTCTCCGTCGGCTCCGCCGACGCGGTCGCCCGCACCCGCGAACTCCTCGCCGAGGAAGGCATCTTCGCCGGTGTCTCCACCGGCGCCGCGCTGCACGCGGCGATCGGCGTCGGAGGCCGCGCGGCGAAGGCGGAGCAGGCCGCGGACATCGTCTTCGTCGTCGCCGACGGCGGCTGGAAGTACCTTTCCACCGGCATCTACACCGCGTCCTCCACGGAGGAGGCGGTCGCCCGCCTCCACGGCCAGCTCTGGGCCTGAAACGGCCCCAGGCCGGGGAGGGTCAGGGCAGAGTCAGGGCTTCGGAGCGCGTTCCTCATCGGTCCCGGCTTTCGCGAACGACGTCTCGACGCCTCGTTCGTGCAGGGCGGTGCGAACGGACGGGGGGAGGCCCGCGTCCGTGATCAGGGTGTCGAAGCCGGTCAGGTCCGCCACCCGGTACATGCCGAACGTGCCGTACTTGACGCTCCCCGCCAGCAGGACGGAACGCGACGCGGACCGCATCGCGGCCTGTTTGACCTCGACCTTGGCCGCCGAGGGGGTGGTCACCCCGTGCGTCAGGTCCCAGGAGCTGGTCGACACGAAGGCCACGTCCAGCGCGAGCTGACCGAGGGTCAGGGCCGCGAGGCGGCCGACCGCCGAGCGGTTGGCGTGCTCTATCCGGCCACCGCTGTGGATGACTTCGATGTCCGGGTTCCCCATGAGGGCGTTGGCCGTGGTGAAGTCGTTGGTCACCACGGTCATTCCCTGGTGCCTGACCAGGTGCGGCACCAGCGCCTGGCAGGTGGTGCCGGCGTCGAGGTAGACGGTGGTGTTGTCGTTGAGCAGCCCCGCGGCCCGTTCGGCGATGGCCAGCTTGGCCGGCTGATCCATCGTCGACTTGTCGATGAAGCTGGGCTCCTCGTGCAGCTGCCCCGCGATCCGCACGCCGCCGGGCACGGACACCGCCCGGCCCTGGCGTTCCAGCGTGGCGATGTCGCGGCGCACCGTCATGTGGGAGACGCCGAGCATCTCGGTCAGCTGATGCACACTCAGCACCGCGTGCCCGCGCAGCAGCTTGATGAGCAACTCCCTGCGCTGGTCCGGGATCAGCGGAGTCTCGTCGGCCATCACACCAGTCCGAACCCGTAGAGGACGTAGAGCACCGCGAAGCCGGTGACCCCGGAGAGCGCGGAGGCCACGCCGATGGAACGGATGCCCTGCCCGACCGTCATGTTGGACAGCGTCGTGGTCACCCAGAAACCCGACGAGTTCGCATGCTTCATGATCTGCGCTCCCGTACCGCACGCCAAGTAGATCGCCAGGCCCGAGATGTCCAGGCTCCCCGCGAGCGGCTCCATGATGGCCGCCGCCGTCATCACCCCGAGGATATTGGAGCCGGTGATCGTGCAGATGGCCGCGGCCACCAGGAAGGGCACGATGATCGGGGACAGGCCCCAGTCCTGGATGATGTCGGCCACGCTGTCGGCCACCTCGGTCTCCCGGATGATCGTGGCGAGCGCGCCGCCGACCCCGGTGAGCGCCAGGGGCAGCGCGGCGAGCCGCAGGCCCGCCTCGAAGAGGTCGTTCAGCGTCTCCTTGCTGCTCCAGCGCCGGCCGAAGAGGGGCAGCGCCGCGAGGCAGCCGAGGAACAGGGCGATGACCGGCTCGCCGAGGAAGGCCAGCACGCCGCCGAATCCGGACTCCTCGCCCACCATGTCGACCACGAACGAGTCGCACATGATCAGCACGATCGGCAGGAAGACGGGGATCAGGGACAGCGAAAGCGGCGCGCGCGGCGCGTCGTTCCCGGCCGCGTCGTTCCCGGCCGCGGCGGAGCCGGTGCCCGGGGAGCCGGTGCCCGGGGAGCCGGTGCCGCCCGCGGCGGACGCGGACGGGGCGAGGTGGTCGGTGAATTCGGCCTTCGGGGCGACGTAGGTCTTGATGGTCAGCAGGTAGAGCGTCGCGACGACGATGCCGGGCACGGCGACCAGCAGGCCGAAGAGCGTCGCCCGCCCGAGGTCGACACCGAGCAGCGACGTGGCGGCCAGGGGGCCAGGTCCTGGCGGCACCAGCGAGGTCATCACGTACGCGCCGAGGTAGAGGATCGGGCCGAGCCGCATCATCGACATCTTGCTCTGGAACGCGATGGCGGAGACCACCGGGATGAGCATGAGGACGACGGTGTCGGCGATCAGCGGGATGCCGACGACGGAGGAGGCCACGGCGATGGCCCAGGGCACCTTCCGGCCGGAGAACCAGCGCAGCGCCTCCTCGGTGATCCGCAGGGCCGCGCCGCCGAGTTCCAGCATCTTGCCGAGCACGCAGCCGAAGATGACCAGCAGTCCGACGCTGGCCATCGTCGAGCCGAAGCCCTCGGTGACCAGCTCGACCGTCTTCGCGCCGCCCATGCCGAGCACGAGGCTGAGCGAGGTGACGATGACGAACAGCGTGGCGACCGGATGGACCTTGAATTTGGCGATCATCAGCACCAGAACGGCGATCGCCGCGCCGAACGCGATGAGCGTGTAGGCGTCGGACATGACGGACCTCTTAGTTCAGTGATGTCGGGGACGTCGGGGACGTCGGGGATGTGGCGGACGGGGCGGGCAGCGCGCGGCCGGTGTGCCAGGCCGCCAGCAGGTCGCGGTCGTGGCCGTCGAGGTCGGCGAGCGTGAGCAGCTGCCCGGCCGGAACGTCGCGCCGGAGCGTGGCGTGGGCGGCCAGGTAGAACGGAGCGGTGTCCTCGGGCGCGTCGGCGGCGGTCAGCAGCACGGGGTCGACGCCCGTGACCTCGTGGTGGTGCCCGCCCATGGCGAGCACGGTGCCCGCGGCCAGGTCGCGGTCCGCCCGGCCGGCGAGCACGGCGTGCTGCCGCGGCGCACGCGGGCCGGCGGCCCGCCCGTGCCGCACGGCGTCCAGCAGGGTGAGCGGGGTCTCCACGCCCATCAGGTGGTAGGGCAGGTAGAGGCAGGCGTAGCGTCCGTCGCGGCTGACCACGTGGCCCTTCTGCGCGAGCGTGCGCCAGGTCTCCGGGTCGTGCGTTCGGACGACGGCGAACACCCCGCCCGCGAAGCTGGCCTCGCCCGGCAGGCGCAGCATGCTGAACACGTCGACGGCACCGGGGCGGGCGAGCAGGCCGCCGTGTTCCCGCAGCGCGTACACGTCGGCCAGTTCGGCCGGACGGGCCACCGGGTAGTGCATGCGTTCGGTGTCGGGGGTGCAGCCGGTGCCGGACGCGACGACGGCCATCTCGCAGTAGTCGGCCGCGGCGCGGCGCTTCAGCGGCGCGACGGCCCGCGCGCGGGCGGCGAGGGTGGCGCGGACGTCGTCGCCGAGCGTCAGCAGCTCGCCGAGCGCGGGCGCGGGCACGGTGTCGCCGAGCTGGGTGACGGTGCCGGTGTCGGGGTCGAAGACGAGGTCGTACTCGCCGGACTTGCCGATGGCCACGACGTCGAGGCCCAGGGCGCACGTCCGCGTGAACCAGGCGATGAGGTTGGCGGGCTGGTCCCCCGCGGCCGGGGTGTAGACGAGCCCGCGGCGGCGGGCGAGGTCGGCCAGGGCGACCCCGGCGACCGAGTCGACCTCCTTGCTCACCATGGCCACGTGCCGCCCGCCGTCGAGGGCGGCGCGCGCGGCCCGGTGGCCGACGGCCGGGCTGCCGGTGGCCTCGACGAGAACGTCGTACTCGGCGTCGGCCAGCAGCGCCACGTCCGTGACGACGGCGATGCGGCCCCGGGCGCGGGCGGCGCGCACCTCGGCCGCGTCGCCCGCGGTGACGAGCGCCTCGCGGGGGAAGCCGAGGTCGGCGCACAGCGCCAGCACCCCGGCCGCGTCGAGGTCGCACAGCACGGCGGGCTCAAGGCCGGGCAGGGCCCGGGTCTGGGCCAGCAGCGTGCGGGCGAAACCGCCTCGTGCGCCGGTCAGCGCGTAGGTGACGGGGCGGTCGGCCGGCCGCTCACCGGAGGTAGGTGCGTTCATGAAGCGCGAACGTAACGCCAATTAACACCAGCGTCAACTTTGATAACATCGATTCACAGAAATGGTCCGGAGGCTCCGAATGGAAAGGCAAGGTGACCGGCATGGTCAGGTGGGGCGGCGTGGCCGACGACTTCACCGGTGCCACCGATCTCGCGGCGAACTGGGTGGCCCGCGGTCTGCGGACCAGCGTCTCCCTCGGCGTGCCCGAGGCGGATCAGCTGCCGCGTCTTGCGGCGATGGACGCGGTGGTCGTCGCTCTGAAGACCCGCACGGCGCCGGTCGCCGACGCCGTCGGGCAGAGCCTGGCGGCGCTCGACGCGCTGCGCGGGCTCGGGTGCACGCGGTTCTACGACAAGTACTGCTCCACGTTCGACTCCACCCCGCGGGGCAATATCGGCCCGGTCGGTGACGCGCTGATGGCCGCGCTCGACGCGGACGTGGCGGTCGTGGTCCCGTCCTTCCCGGCCAACGGGCGCACCGTCTACCACCGCCAGCTGTTCGTCGGCGACCGGCCGCTCGGCGAGAGCTCGATGCGCCACCACCCGCTGACGCCCATGACCGATTCCGATGTGGTCCGGCTGCTCACCCCGCAGACCGTCAACCGGGTGGTGTCCGTGCCGCTGCCCGTGGTGCGCGGCGGGCCTGATGCCCTGCGCGGCGCGCTGCGCGCGGCCGGCGGCGAGGGCCGCGCCTACGCCGTGGTCGACGCCGTCGACGACGCCGACCTGGCGTGTATCGCGCGGGCCACGGCCGATCATGTCCTGGTCACCGGCGGTTCCGGGCTCGCGCTCGGGCTGCCGCGGGGCGACGGTGACGCCTCCGCGGCCATGCCGGTGGAGCCGGGTTTCCGGGCCGTGCTCTCGGGCAGCGCCTCGGCCGCCACCCGCCGCCAGCTCGCCGCGGCCCGCGGCTCGGTCGCCGCCCGCAAGCTGGACCTGGCCGCGCTCAGGACGGACCCGGCGGGCGAGGTCGCGCGGCTCACCCGGTGGGCCCGCGAACGGTGGTCGGCCGCGCCCGACGCCCCCGTCCTGGTCCACTCCGTCGACGAGGCGGACGGCCCGGACGACCCGAACAGCACGAACAGCACGAACGGCCCGGTCGGCCAGGACGGCCGGGACGCCGCACCGCCCGGCGGGCGGCCGGCCGCCGAGCTGGTCGAGGAGGCGCTCGCCGCCTGCGCCGTCGCGTTCGCGGCGGTCGGGGCCCGGCAGTTCATCGTCGCCGGCGGCGAGACCTCCGGGAGCGTCGTCCAGGCCCTCGGCGTGCGGCGCCTCGACCTCGGGCCCGCGCTCGCGCCCGGGGTCTCGTGGGCGCACGGCGCCGCCGCGGACGGCCGTGCCTACAACCTCGCCCTGAAGTCGGGGAACTTCGGGCGGCAGGACATCTTCACCAGCGGCTGGGAGGCCATCTCGTGAGCAAGGCCGGGACGAACGGGCCCGCTGCCCCGTCGGGGACGGCGGCGGAGGGCACGCGCGACGGAAGCGATCCGCTCGCGGAGCTGGTGGCGGCGGGGCGTGAGCTGGCCGCCGCCGGGCTGAGCCCCGGGGCGTCGGGCAACCTCAGCGTGCGCGTCGGCGACCGGGTGTTCATCACGCCGACCGGCGCGCGCCTGGCCGACCTGACCCCCGACCGGCTCGCCGTGCTCGGCCTCGGTGCGGACCCCGTTCACGTGGCGGGCCCGCCGCCGTCCAAGGAGTTCCCGCTGCACCTCGCATTCTACCTGCGGGACCCGGCGGCCGGCGCGGTCGCCCACCTGCACAGCGCGCACGCCGCCGCCTACTCGTGCCTGCCGCCCTGGTCGGAGCGCAGCGCGGTGCCGCCGCTGACCCCGTACTTCGTGATGCGGGTGGGCCAGACGCCGCTGATCCCCTACGCCGCGCCGGGCGACGCCGGGCAGGCCGAGCGCCTGCGGTCACTGGACTTCCCGTTCCGCGCGGCCCTGCTCCAGAACCACGGCCCGATCACCGCGGGCCCCTCGCTCGCGTCCGCGGTGGACGCCGTGGTCGAGCTGGAGGAGGTCAGCCGCCTGCTGCTGCTCCTGAACGGGACGGCTCCGCGGCACCTCACGCACGGGGAGGCGGCCGAGCTGGCCCGGCGGTACGGATCGCCGTGGGACGTCCCCGGGGAGGCGGCCGGGCGCGCGTCACGGTGAGTGTCAGTGCGGGCACGTAGAGTCTGTTCGCGTGACCGTGCGCAGCTACTCCCGTTCCCCCTTGGGCGCCGAGCAGACCGTCTGGACCAGGATCACCGCCAGGGACTCCCTGGCCAGACGGCTCGACTGGCCCCTGCTGCTCTCGGCCGTCTCGCTCTCGCTGCTCGGCACGCTGCTGGTGTACTCGGCCACCCGCGGGCGCATGGATCTGAACAGCGGGGAGCCCGAGTACTTCCTGGTCCGCCACTTCTTCAACGTGTGCATCGGCGGCGGGCTCGCCGCGGTCACGGTCTGGCTCGGCCACATCCGGCTGCGCACGGCCGTGCCCGCGCTGTACGTGCTGTCCGTGCTGCTGTCCCTGCTGGTGCTCAGCCCGGTGGGCTCCACGGTCAACGGCTCGCGCAGCTGGATCCAGCTGGGCGGCGGTTTCGCCTTCCAGCCCTCGGAGCTGGTCAAGGTCGGCGTCGTGCTGGCCATGTCGACGCTGCTCGCCGCGCCGCTGGAGAGTGACGGGCGGCTGCGCCCGGACACCAGGGCGGTGCTCCAGGCGCTGCTCATCGCCGCGCTGCCGGCCGTGCTGATCATGCTCTCGCCCGACGTCGGCCAGACGATGGTGCTCGCCTCGATCGCGCTGGGCGTGCTCCTCGCCTCGGGCGCGGGGCGCCGGTGGGTGCTCGGCCTGCTCGGGCTCGGCGTGGCCGGGGCCCTGGCGGTCTGGCAGCTCGGCCTCCTCGACGAGTACCAGATCAACCGGTTCGCGGCCTTCGCCAATCCGGCCCTCGACCCCTCGGGCGTCGGGTACAACACCAACCAGGCGCGCATCGCGATCGGTTCGGGCGGGCTGACCGGGCAGGGCCTGTTCCACGGGAGCCAGACGACCGGGCAGTTCGTGCCCGAGCAGCACACGGACTTCATCTTCACCGTGGCGGGCGAGGAGCTGGGTTTCCTGGGCGCGGGGCTCGTGGTGGTGCTGATCGGCGTCGTGCTGTGGCGCGGCTGCCGGATCGCGGCGCAGGCCCCCGATCTGTACGGCACGATCCTGGCCGTCGGCATCGTGACGTGGATCGCGTTCCAGAGCTTTCAGAACATGGGCATGGCGCTGGGGATCATGCCCGTCACGGGCCTGCCGCTGCCGTTCCTGTCCTACGGCGGCTCGTCCATGTTCGCCATCTGGATCGCCGTGGGTCTGCTGCTCGCCATTCGTATTCGTTCCCGCAGCAAAATGTGACCGGGAATGCGGTCGCGGCATGATCGACCGCTTTCGCGGTGCTGCCGCGCGGCCGGTCCGCCGCCCTGGTGATTCCGCCCACACCCCGCCCCCGACCAGGGGCGGCGCGGCCCGTTGCGACTTACAGTCGTTCGAACCCCACTACGGAGGTTCCCCCTTTCATGAAGCTCACCGTCGTCGGCTGCTCGGGGTCCTTCCCGTCCGCGGACTCGGCCTGCTCCAGCTACCTCATCGAGGCCGAGGGCTACCGGCTGCTCCTTGATATGGGCAATGGCGCCCTCGGCGAGCTACAGAAGTACTGCGGGCTGTACGACATCGACGCCATCGCGATCAGCCACCTGCATCCGGACCATTGCATCGACATGTGCGGGTACTTCGTCGCCCGTTACTACCGCCACGAGGGCGGCCGGTGCGATCCGTTGCCCGTCTACGGGCCGCCGGGCACCGAGCGGCGGCTGACCACCGCGTACGCCGACACCCCCACCGAGAAGTCGATGAGCGAGGTCTTCGACTTCCGTACGCTCACCCCCGGCGGCGTCTTCGGCCTCGGCCCGCTGACCGTCCACACGCAGCGGGTGACGCACCCGGTGGAGACGTTCGCCTTCCGCGTGGAGCACGAGGGGCGCGCGTTCTGCTACTCGGGGGACAGCGGCAGGTGCGAGGCGCTGGCCGGGCTCGCGAGCGGCGCGGACCTCTTCCTGTGCGAGGCGTCGTTCACCCACGGCAAGGAGGACGCCCCCGATGTGCACCTCACCGGCCGGGATGCGGGGGAGTGCGCGCAGGCGGCGAAGGCCGGGCGGCTGGTGCTCACGCATATCCCGCCCTGGACGGACGCCCAGGTCAACCTGACCGACGCCAAGTCAGTCTTCGGCGGCCCGGTGGAGCTTGCCCGCCCCGGCGCGGTCTACGAGATCTAGCGGGCGAGGCGAGGCGAGGCGGGGCGGGGGCTGCGGAGGGGGGCCTTCCGGTGCACGGGTTAGGCTCGCCCTCATGTCTCGCATCGACGGCCGTACGGCCGACCAGCTCCGTCCCGTCACCATCGAACGCGGCTGGAGCAAGCACGCGGAAGGCTCCGTCCTGGTGTCCTTCGGGGACACCAGGGTGCTGTGCACCGCGAGCCTGACCGAGGGGGTGCCGCGCTGGCGGCGCGGCGGCGGCGAGGGGTGGGTGACCGGCGAGTACGCGATGCTGCCGCGCGCCACCAACACCCGCGGCGACCGTGAGTCCGTGCGCGGCAAGATCGGCGGCAGGACGCACGAGATCTCCCGGCTGATCGGGCGCTCGCTGCGGGCCGTCGTCGACTTCAAGGCCCTCGGCGAGAACACCGTCGTGCTCGACTGCGACGTGCTCCAGGCCGACGGCGGCACCAGGACCGCCGCCATCACCGGCGCCTTCGTGGCGCTGGCCGACGCCGTCGCCTGGGGGCAGCGGCACAAGCTCGTCAAGTCCAAGGCGCAGCCCCTGACCGGCACGGTCTCCGCGGTCAGCGTCGGCATCGTGGCCGGGGTGCCCCTGCTCGACCTGGCCTACGAGGAGGACGTGCGCGCCGAGACCGACATGAATGTGGTGTGCACCGGCGACGGCCGCTTCGTGGAGGTGCAGGGCACCGCCGAGGGCGAGCCGTTCGCGCGCGCGGAGCTGGACGCGCTCCTCGACCTCGCGGTGGCCGGCTGTGCCCAGCTGGACGGGGCGCAGCGTGCCGCCCTCGCCGACGGGTAAAGATGGGGCAAAGCCAGGGGAGGAGACGGTGATGACAGGGAAAAAGGCCGCGACGGGGGCGGTGTCCGCGGCACTCGCGGTGCTCGCGACGGTGGCGCTCGCCGGGTGCGATCTTCAGCGCGCCGCGGACTGCGCGCGGCTCGCGCTCGAAGTCTCGCAGAGCGTCGAGGAGTTGGAGCAGGCGGCCGAGGGGGAGAACCCGGATGTGGTCGTGGACGCCGTGGACGCGGTGGGCAACGACATAGAAGAACTGCGGGACAGCGTGGACGACTCGGATGTCAGGGACGCCGTGGACTCCGTCGAGGAGGCGGTCGACAGCGTGCACGCCGGTGTGACGGACGGCGACCCGATCGATCTGTCACCGCTCGGTGACGCCACGTCCTCGCTGACGGAGGTCTGCACGCCGTAACCGGCCGAACCCGCGGCGTTCGCTATTCCGAACGTCCATCAGAATGTCGAACGTACCTCTTGACTGTGCACGGAGCGCGTCCTTAGCGTGTCCGCACTCCGGTTGACTGCGTAGTCAACCGGCCGTGCCAGGCAAGGGAGCTGGTGGTGACGGGTCGGGTCTCGATGGCGGATGTCGCCAGGAGCGCGGGGGTCTCGCAGAAGACCGTCTCCCGCGTCGTCAACGGCGAACCGCACGTCAGCCAGGCCCTGCGCGAGCGCGTGCTGCACGAGATAGCCCGGCTCGGCTACCACCCGGACGAGACGGCCCGCGCCCTGGTGACGCGCAGGTCCCGGCGCATCGGCATCGTCGCCGGCCGCACCTCCTGGTTCGGCCCGGCCGCCACGCTCCACGGCCTGGCGCACGCGGCGCGGGCCGCGGGCTACTACGTCAGCATCGTCCACACCGACGACGAGGACGACGCGGAAGCCGCCCGCGCCGTCCGCCACCTCGTCGGCCAGGGCCTGGACGCCATCGCCGTCTCCGCACCCCACGTGCCGGTCGACCCGGCCGCCCACGTGCCCGCGGGCCTGCCCCTGCTGCTCCTGCGCTGTCCCGACGCGCCCCAGGCGCCCGCGCCGCCCGGCGCGGTCGTCGTCGGCAACGACGACGTGGGCGGCGCCCGCGCCGCCACCGCCCACCTCCTCGCCCTCGGCCACCGCACCGTCCACCACATCGCGGGCCCGCGCGGCTGGGCCGTCACCCGCCACCGGGCGGCCGGCTGGGCCGCGGCGCTGCGCGCCGCGGGCGTCGCCGTGCCCGCCGCGCGGCACGGCGACTGGAGCGCCGCCTCCGGCTGGGCCGCCGCCCGCGCGCTGCTCGGCGCCGTCCGGCTGACCGCGCTGTTCGTCGCCAACGACAGCATGGCGATCGGCGCTATCCACGCCATCGAACGCTCCGGGCGGCGCGTTCCCGACGACATCAGCGTCGTCGGCTTCGACGACATCCCCGAGGCCGCCTACCTCTCCGTGCCGCTGACCACCGTCAGGCAGGACTTCGGCGAGATCGCCAGGCGGGGCATGCGGCTGCTCATCCCGGCCATCGGCGCCGCGGACGGCACCCGCCCCGCCGCCCCCGGCGTGCGCGTTCCCGCCGCCCTGGTCCTGCGCGACAGCACCGCTCCCCCCGGCCGCCCCCGCACAGCAAGTGAGGCACGACGATGACCCCACCTCCACCCCCCGGCCTCAGCCGCCGCAGGCTTCTCGGCCTCGGCGGCGGGCTCGGCGCGGCCGGTCTGCTCGGCGGCGCGCTGAGCGGATGCACCACCGCGGCGGACGCGGAACCGGTCACCTCGGGCAGCGTCGACCTGTCGTTCTGGACGCACGACGACGCGTACGTCGAGTACTTCCGCACCGCAGCCGAGAACGCCATGGCCGCCGGCGGCGCACCGTTCCGCTGGCGTCTCGACCCCACCAGGGCCGGCGCCACCGACATCGTCACCAAGGCCATCGCCCAGGCCATCGCCGGCGGCGGCACCCCGGACGTGGCGGGTCTTGAGATCGGCGCGTTCCCGCGCATGCTGCGCGGCGACCTCGCCACCGAGCTGCTCCAGCCGCTGAACGACGCAGTCGCCGACGTCCGCGACGACCTGCTGACGGTGCGGACCGCCCCGTTCACCAAGGACGGCACCCTCTACGCGCTGGACTCCGACGCGCCGTTGGTCGTCTACTACTACCGCGAGCCCTCCTTCGGCGAGGCCCGGCTGCCCACCGACCTCGGCACCTGGGAGGAGCTGGCCGAGGCGGGCGCCGAGGCCCACCGGCGGCACGACGTGTGCGTCGGCGCGGTGACCGTCGGCAGCGAACTCGGCCAGGTCGTCCAGAGCTTCGACATGCTGCTGATGCAGCGCGGCGGCGCCCTCTTCGACGAGGACGGCAACCTGACGATCGACTCCGCCGAGGGCGAGGCCGCGCTGACCTTCATGGCCCGGGGCGTCCAGGAGGGCTGGATCGCCACCGTCGCCGACCCGATGGGCCCCTCCATGCAGGCCGCCCTGAAGTCCGGCCAGGTCATCGGCCTGTGGATGGCCACCTGGTACAAGATCTACGGTCTTGTCCCCAACGTGCCCGAGCAGTCGGGCCAGTGGCGGATCAGGCCGCTGCCCGCCTTCCGAGACGGCGGCTCCCGCACCTCGTTCACCGGCGGCACCGGCTTCGCCGCGTTCCGCGGCAAGGAGAACACTCTGGCCGCCGTCGAGCTGATCAAGGCCGGCTACCTCACCCCCGAGGAGCAGGTGCGCCGCTTCCTCGACCTCGGCTACCTGCCGACCCGCCGCTCCGTCTACGACAACGAGGAACTGCTGCGCACCGAGGACGAGTACTGCGGCGGGCAGCGCATGTTCGAGGTCTACCGCGGCGTCATCGACGAGGCGCCCGTCTTCAGCCTCAGTGCCGACAAGCCGGTCCTCGACACCGTGCTCAGCGGCCACCTGCTCCGTGCCTACCGCGGCGACCTGTCCCCTCGCGAGGCACTGCGCCGCGCGACCGAGGACTTCCACGGCCAGACCCGCTCGTCCCGCTCGTGAAGGACCACCGATGACCTCCCTTTCGACCCGGCCGGACGGCAAGCGCCGACAACTCGCGCCCTACGCCTTCATCGCCCCGTTCTACGTCCTCTACGGACTGTTCATGATCGTCCCCATCGGGGCGGGCGTGTACCTGTCCATGACCGAGTGGGTGGGCCTCGGCACACCCGAGTTCGTCGGTCTCGACAACTTCGCGAACCTCGCCAGGGACACCAGCTTCCACAAGGCCCTCGGCAACTCGATGATCTTCGTGCTGATCAGCGTCCTCATCGTGGTGCCCGCCTCGCTGCTCATCGCGCAGGCGCTCAACACCAGGGGACTGCGGGCCAGGGACCTGTTCCGCGTCACCTTCTTCATCCCCATGGTGCTGTCGCCCATCGTCATCGCCCTCGTCTACAGCCTGCTGCTCGACCGCGACTACGGCCTGGTCAACTCCGTGCTGCGGGCCCTCTTCGGCGCCGGCACCACCGACTGGCTCGGCGACCCCACCCTCGCCAAGGTCTCCGTCGGCTTCGTGCTGCTGTGGCGCTGGGTCGGCTACCTCACCATCTTCTTCCTCGCCGCCCTCCAGGCGGTGCCCAGGGAACGGTACGAGGCGGCCGAACTCGACGGCGCCGGGCCCTGGCGCACGTTCACCGCGGTGACGCTGCCCGGCATCCGGCCGGTGACCGCGTTCGTCGTCGTCACCTCGTTCATCGGCTCCGCGCAGCTGTTCGACGAACCGTTCCTCATCACCGGCGGCGGACCGGGCGAGGAAACGCTCACCGTCGCCATGTTCGTCTACCGCGCGGCCTTCGACCGCCAGCAGTTCGGCTACGCCGCAGCCGCGGGACTCGTGCTGTTCGTCATCGTCTTCGGCATCAGCCAGATCCTCAACCGGCTGCTCTCCATCGGGAGGACCTCATGAGTGCCGCGACCCCGACCCCCGCCGCCGCGCGGCCGGGGGAAGCGCCCCGCACCCCCGCCCCCGTGGAGAACCGCCCCAGGCGGCGCGGCAGCCGCACCGGCCGCGTGGCGCTGTACGTCACGCTGACCGCGCTGCTGCTGGTCTTCGTCGCCCCGATGGTGTGGGCCGTCAGCGGCTCCTTCAAGCCGCGCGGCGACATCTTCGAGTACCCCCCGAACCTCATCCCCAGCCCCGGCACTTTTGAGAACTTCCGCAACCTGCTGTCGGGGCAGCCGTTCTGGAACTGGTTCGCCATCAGCGTGGTCACCGCGCTGCTCGCCACCGCCATCGCCGTCTTCGTCTGCGCGCTCGCCGGATTCGCGTTCGCCAAATACCGGTTCGCCGGAAAGCGGCTGCTGTTCTCCGTCATGTTCAGCTCGCTGTCCGTGCCGTTCGCCGTGATTCTCGTCCCGCTGTTCGTGCTGATCGTCAAATCCGGTCTTTCGAATCCATGGTTCGCGCTCATCGTGCCGTGGGTGGCGCCCGCATTCGGCATCTTCATGATGCAGCAGTACATCATCCAGTCGATACCCGACGAAATCCTTGAGGCCGCCAGAATCGACGGCGCCTCCGAATTCGGCATCTTCTGGCGCGTCGTGCTCCCGCTGCTGCGGCCCCCGCTCGGCGCCCTCGCGGTCTGGCAGTTCCTCCAGAGCTACAACAGCTTCCTGTGGCCGCTCGTCCTCATCTCCGACACCGACCGCTACACGATCCCCCTCGGCCTCAACATTCTCTTCAAGGCAGAAAACCGTTCGTTCGACCTGGTGCTGCCCGGTGCTGTGCTCGCCTCGGTCCCGACCATCCTCGTCTTCCTGCTGCTGCGCAAGCAGCTTCTCGAAGGGCTTTCCGCCGGCGCCGTCAAGGGCTGACCGGCGGTCCGCAAGGAACAGAAAGAGCGCATTCATGCCCAAGCTCCCCGGCCGGGTCCTCTTCGGCGCGGCCTACTACCATGAATACCAGCCCGTTCCCCGGCTTGAGCAGGACCTCGACCTGATGGCCGAGGCCGGTTTCAGCGTCATCCGCGTCGGCGAATCCGTCTGGTCCACATGGGAGCCCGAGGACGGCGTCTTCGACCTCGACTGGCTGCGGCCCGTCCTCGACGGCGCCCACCGGCGCGGCATCGGCGTCGTGCTCGGCACCCCCACCTACGCCGTGCCGCCGTGGCTCGCCCGCCTGCACCCCGAGATCAACGCCGAACGCGCCACCGGCCGCCCCATGGGCTGGGGCATCCGGCAGGAGATCGACTACACCCACCCCGCGTTCCTCTTCCACGCCGAACGCGTCATCCGCAAGATCGTCGCCCGCTACGCCGACCACCCCGCCGTGATCGGCTACCAGGTCGACAACGAGCCCGGCAACGAGATCTTCTTCAACCGCGGCGTCTTCCAGCGCTTCGCCGACCACCTGCGCCGCACCTACGGCTCCGTCGAGGAGATCAACGAACGCTGGGGCCTCACCTACTGGTCGCACCGCCTGTCCACCTGGGCCGACCTGTGGACGCCCGACGCCAACGGCCAGCCCCAGTACGACCTGGCCTGGCGCCGCTTCCAGGCCGGCCTCACCACCGACTTCATCGGCTGGCAGGCCGACCTCGTCCGCGAGTACGCGCGCGACGACCAGTTCGTCACCACCTGCATCGCCTACGAACGCCCCACCGTCAAGGACGACGACCTCACCCGCCGCCTCGACATCACCGCGGGCAACCCGTACTACCGCATGCAGGACGGCCTGGCCCTGCCCGACAACCGGACCGCCGAACAGAGCTGGACCACCACCGGCACCTGGTCCCTGTACGCAAGCGCCGACCGCATGTACTCCTCGCGCCAGGAGCCGTTCCTCGTCACCGAGACCAACGCGCAGGCCATCGGCGGCCCCTGGGTCAACGAGCCCGCCTACGACGGCCAGTGGCGCCAGGCGGCCTGGGCCCTCGTCTCCCGCGGCGCCACCATGATCGAGTACTGGCACTGGCACACGCTGCACTACGGCACGGAGACCTACTGGGGCGGCGTCCTGCCGCACAGCCTGGAACCCGGCCGGGTCTACCGCGAAGTCGCCAGGCTCGGCGCCGAGTTCGACCGCGCCGGGGAACTGGTCGCCGGCCTCACCCCCGACGCGGACGTGACGCTGATCTGGTCGGCCGACAGCAAGTGGGCCCTGGAAGGCGCCCCGATGCTGCACGATGCCGACGGCGGCCCCGACCGCCGCTCCTACCGGGCCGTGTTCGACGCGTTCTACCGCGGCGCCTTCGACGCCGGGCTCCAGAGCCGCATCGTGCACCCCTCGCAGATCTTCGCCGGGGACCCCGCAGCCTTCGCCGAACGCCACCCCCTGCTGGTCGCCGCGGGCCTCCTCGTCGCCGACGACGACCAGCTGCGCTGGCTCGACGCCTACGCCGCCGCCGGCGGCCACCTGCTGCTCGGCATCCGCACCGGCTACGGCGACGAGGAGCTGCGGGCCCGCCGCGAGACGAAGCCCGCGTTCCTCACCGAGGCCGCGGGCCTGACCTACGACGAGTTCTCCACGCTCAGGCAGCCGCTGCCCGTCACCGCCCCCGCGGACTCGCCCCTCGACCTGTCCGGCGACGCGGTCGCCACCCGCTGGGCCGACGGGCTGCTGCCCGACGGCGCGGAAGTCCTCGCCGCCTACGAACACCCGCACTTCAGCCGCTGGCCCGCCGTGACCAGCCGCGCCCACCACGCCGGGCGCGTCACCTACGTCGGCACCGTCCCTGGACCCGCCCTGGCCGCCGCCGTGCTGCGCTGGTGCGCCCCCGCGGACGAGCGCGGCTGGCGCCCTCGGTCCGACAGCCAGACCGTCACCGGCGCCACCGCCCAGGACGGCACCCGGCTGCGGTTCGTCCACAACTGGGCCTGGGAGCCCGGCACGTTCACGCTGCCCGCCGCGGCCCGCGACGTGCTCTCCGGCGAACGGCTCGCCGCGGGCGCCCGGCTCGCCCTCGGACCCTGGGACGTGGCCGTCCTCGCGGAAACGCCATAATCGCCGCATGTCACGTCTCGTACTCGCCACCCGCAACGCCCACAAGGTCACCGAGCTGCGCGCCATCCTCGCCGCCGCGGGGCTGACCATCGGGCTCGTCGGCGCCGACGCCTTTCCCGAGGTGCCCGACGTCAAGGAGACCGGCGTCACGTTCGCGGAGAACGCCCTGCTCAAGGCGCACGCCCTGGCGCGCGCCACCGGGCTGCCCGCGGTCGCTGACGACTCAGGGCTGTGTGTGGACGTGCTCGGCGGCGCGCCCGGCATCTTCTCCGCCCGCTGGGCGGGCCGCCACGGCGACGACGTGGCCAACCTGGCGCTGCTCCTGGCCCAGCTCGCCGACGTCCCGGCACGCCACCGCGGCGCGCACTTCGCGTGCGCCGCCGCGCTGGCGCTGCCGGACGGCACGGAACGCGTCACCGAGGGGCGGCTCCGCGGCACCCTCGGGTACGAGCCGGCCGGCACCGGCGGCTTCGGCTACGACCCCGTCCTGACGCCCGAGGGCGAGACCCGCACCTGCGCGGAGCTGAGCCCGGCGGAGAAGAACGCCATCAGCCACCGCGGCCTGGCCTTCCGCGCCCTGGCCCCCCTGGTCGGCGAACTGGTCAACGGGAGCCGGTGAGGTCCCGGGAGCCGGTGAGGTACGCGGAGACGACCACGTTCGCCGAATAGCTGCGGGTGGCCGCGTCGAACGTGCCGCCGCACGTGATCAGCCGCAGCTCGGCCGCCCCGCCGCGGCGCGGCCCGTACACGCGGTCCGCGTCGAACGCGCCGCGTTCCACCAGCTCCACGCCGCTCACCGTGAACTCCGCGACCCGGCCGTCCGCCCGCGTCACGCGCACCGGACTGCCGGGCTCCGCCGCGGCCAGCGCGTGGAAGACCGCGGGCCGCCGTTCGGTGTCCACGTGCCCCACCAGCACCGCCGCGCCCGCCGCGCCCGGCGTCGGCCCGCCCGCGTACCAGCCCACCAGGTCCGGCCGTGCCAGCGGCGGCGGCGCCACCCCGCCGCCGCCGTCCACGCCGCGCGGCACCACCTCGGCCCGCACGCCGATGCCGTCGATCTCCACGGTCCGCGGCTCGGCGGCCCCCGGCAGCGGCGCGGCCGGCGGCGGCAGCCCCTCCGCCGCGGCGGACGCGGCGGACGAGGCGGAGCCGGGGGCCGCGGACGGGCCGCCTTCGGTCAACGCGCGGCCCCACAGCCACGACACGAGCAGGAGCAGCGCCCAGACCGTGGCGGAGACCAGCCGGCCGGACGGCGACGAGCGGGGCCCGCCCGCCGCCATCAACTCTCCCGCGCGTGCAGCCGCCAGACGGCCAGCAGCGCGCCGCTGACCAGCGCGCACGACAGCAGGGTCAGCCCGGTCGTGCCGGCCGCCGCCGGGCCCGCCTCCGCCCCGCCGCCCGCGGCCGTTCCCCCGCCGCCCGCCCGCACGGGACCGGTCGGCTCCCCGGCGCCGGGAGGCCCGCCGGGGCCCGGCCGTTCGTGGTGCTCGCCGGCGCCGGGGCCGGGCGGGCCCGGCCGTTCGTGATGTCCCGGGTCCCGGCCGCCGTCGCGCCCTGTGATGATCAGCCGCCCGGTCACCTTGCCGTGCTTCGCCTCGCACGCCACGTCGATCGGGTACACGCCGGGCTCGGCGCTCGACCGCACCTTCGCCTCGCCGAACAGCCCGCCGCCCGGCGCGGGCGCCAGCCGCACCCGCGCAACGAACGCCTCGGAACGGGCCGTTCCATAGGCGCCGACGCAGCCGTGCACCCGCAGCTCGACCTCGTCGCCGGGGCGCGGGCTGACCGGCGTCACCTGCACCCCGCCGCCGTCCGGCCGCTCCTCCGCCGCGGGCGGCGCGGCCTGTGCAGGGCCCGCCAGGGCCGCGCCCGCGCACATCGCCGCCGCGCACAGCGAAAGACCCAGCCGGGAACGGGGGGAACAGACGATGCCCATGGGGAACCTCCGCCGGGTCGGAACCTGCTGTTCTCCCGTCGAACGTCCCCCCGTTCACGCCCCGGCGCATCCGCTGCGGCGCCCGGTTGGTCCGGACGGGGCGCCGCGCCGCCCGGTCGGCGTCAGATCTTGTCCACCAGGTCGGCGATCGAGTCCACCACCGCGGAGGGCCGGAACGGGAACCGGTCCACGTCGTCAGGACCGGTAAGACCGGTCAGCACCAGGAAGGTCTCCATCCCGGCCTCAAGACCCGCGAGCACGTCGGTGTCCATGCGGTCGCCCACCATCGCGCTGCTCTCGGAGTGCGCCCCGATCATATTGAGCCCGGTGCGCATCATCAGCGGGTTGGGCTTGCCCACGAAGTACGGGTCGCGGCCGGTCGCCTTGGTGATCAGCGCCGCCACCGAGCCGGTGGCGGGCAGCGCGCCCTCCGTCGAGGGGCCGGTGTGGTCCGGGTTCGTCGCGATGAACCGCGCCCCGTCGTTGATCAGCCGGATCGCCTTCGTCAGCGCCTCGAAGCTGTACGTCCTCGTCTCGCCGAGCACCACGTAGTCCGGCGCCACGTCGCTGAGCACGTAGCCCACGTCGTGCAGCGCGGTGGTCAGGCCCGCCTCGCCGATCACGTACGCCGTGCCGCCCGGCCGCTGGATGTCGAGGAACTGCGCGGTCGCCAGGGCCGAGGTCCAGATGCTCTCCACCGGGACCTCAAGCCCCATCCGGGACAGCCGCGCCTTCAGATCGCGGCGCGTGTAGATCGAGTTGTTCGTCAGGACGAGGAACGGCCGGCCCGACTCCTGGAGCCGCTTCAGGAAACGCTCCGCGCCGGGAACCGGCACTCCCTCGTGAATGAGGACGCCGTCCATGTCGGTCAGCCATGACTCGATGGGTTTGCGTTCGGCCACGTTACTCGGCTCCTTACTTGGCTCCGTGAAGCTTCAGGTCCTTGATGAGCTTCGCCACGTGCCCGGTGGCCCGGACGTTGTACAGCGCGTGCGCCACCGTCCCGTCCTCGTCGACGACGAACGTGGAACGGATCACGCCCGTGACGGTCCTGCCGTACATCGTCTTCTCGCCGAACGCGCCGTACGCCTGGAGCACCGTCTTCTCCGGGTCGCTGACGAGCGTGACCTTCAAACCTTCCTTGTCGCGGAACTTCGCGAGCTTCTCCGGCCCGTCGGGGGAGACGCCGATCACGTCGTACCCGGCCGTCGCGAGCAGGCCGAGGTTGTCGGTGAAGTCGCACGCCTGCTTGGTGCAGCCCGGGGTGAGCGCGGCCGGGTAGAAGTACACGATGACCTTGCGGCCCGCGTGGTCCGCCAGCGACACAGGCTTCCCCTCGGCGTCGGGCAGGGTGAAGGCCGGCGCCGGGTCCCCCGGCTGCAAACGCGCGCTCATGGCGGCTCCTCGTCGTTCCCTCGTCATTCGGCTCTGCGTGCCGCCGCCCAGCCTAAACGGGGCATCCGGCGGGCGGCCCGCCCGGTGAGCTGACACACTGTGCGGTAACCCGACGGCGACCGACGACAACCCGACGATTCATGGAGGCGTGAGCGTGCCGGAAGCAGCCGAGACCCCCGCGGAGATCCAGGCGCGGATCGTGAGGCGCCGCCAGGACCTCAAGGTGACGCTCGAGGAGATCGGCGTCCGCGTCCACCCCGACACCCTCGTGGGCGACGCCAAGGCGCGCGTGGCGGCCACCGTGGACCAGACCGCGGGCCGCGCGTTCGTCGCGGTGAACCGGGCCGTCAGCACCGCCCGCGCCCAGCTGATCTCCGCCGATGGAGCCCCGCGTCTCGACCGGGTGATCCCCGCCGCCGTGCTGACGGTCGCCGTCGCCGGGCTGCTGGTGGCCTCCACCCGGCGCCGCCGCCGCTGAACCCGCGGCCCCGGCACCCGAAATCCTGAGATACGGTCATCACGTGAGTTCGCACCCCACCCACGACAAGCTGCCCATCCGGATGCTGCACGACCGGCTGCTGGTCAGGGCCGACACCGCCGAGGGCGAGCGCCGTTCCTCCGGCGGCATCGTCATCCCGGCAACCGCCCAGGTCGGCCGCCGGCTTGACTGGGCCGAGGTGGTCGCCGTCGGGCAGAATGTGCGCACCGTCGAGCCCGGCGACCGTGTGCTCTACGACCCCGAGGACCGCGCCGAGGTCGAGGTCCGGGGCGTCTCCTACCTCCTCATGCGCGAACGGGACCTGCACGCCGTGGCCGCAGAACGTCTCCAGGGCTCCGAGGACTCCACCGGCCTCTACCTCTGAACCTCCGAGCCGGACCCCGTCTCCGCCGGGGACTCCCGTTCCTGCGGAGTCTGCTGGGTCTCCTGGGTCTGCTGCGCCGCTGATGCCGTCGGCGTCTCCGCGGTCGCGAGTCCCGGGGCCCGGCCGCCGCCGCTGCCGTCGGGTGGCGGCCCCGCCGACGCCGCGGGCGCGGCGGACGACTCCGGCTCCGGCTCCGGGGCCGAAGCCGTCGGCTCGGCCGGCTCCGGCGAGGGCGGCCCCGAGGGCTCCCCGCCCCCGTCACGTTCCCGCGGGTCCTCGCGTTCCTCCCGGCCGCCGGGCGGCGCCGTCCCGCCCTGCCCCGGCACGTCGGACCCGTCCTCGCCCGGCGGGCCGCCCGGCGTCACCTCGGGCACCGGCTCCCCGCCGTCCAGGTCGAAGTCCCGCACCGGCTCGTCCCGCAGCGCCTCCGCCGTGTACTGGCCCCAGATCCTGGCCGGGAACCCGCCGCCGCTGATGCGTTCCTGACCCGCCGCGCCGTACAGCGGGCGCTGTTCCCCGGTGACCGGGTCCTGCCCGAACACCGCGACGACCGTGGTCAGTTCCGGCGTGAACCCGGCGAACCACGCGGCCTTGTCCTCCTCCGCCGTGCCCGTCTTCCCCGCCGCGGGACGGCCCGCGCTGCGCGCCGCCGTGCCCGTGCCCCCGCTCACCACGCTCCGCAGGACCGCGGCGGTGCCGTCCGCCGCCTCGCGGGACAGCACCCGTTCCGGGCGCGTCCGCGGCAGCCGCACCTGCTGCCCGCTCCGCCGCACCTCGTCGACCAGCGTCACCGGCCGGTGCTCCCCGTGCGCGGCCAGCGTCGCGTACGCCTGCGCCAGATCCAGCGTGCTCGGCGTCGCGGTGCCGAGCGAGATCGAACCCTCGGCCGTGTCGAGCCCCGGCGTGGACTCGGGGATGCCGAGCGCCACCGCCGTCTCCCGTACCCGGCCGGGGCCGACGTCGGCGCCCAGCTGCGCGAACACCGCGTTGACGGACTTGTCCATCCCCTCGGTCACGCTGATCTCGCCGTAGTCCTCCTGGCCTTCGTTGTGGGGGGACCAGCCCGTGCCGCGGCCGTCCCGGCCGACCACCTCGCGCCCGCTGTCGCCGTCGTACTCGGTGTCGGGGCCGATCCGTTCCCCGTCGTGCGTCTCGGCGTCGTGCTCCAGGGCCGCGGCGTAGACGAACGGCTTGAACGTCGACGCCGCCTGGTAGTCGCGGCGGGTCGCGTTGTTGACGTACTGCCGCGTGAAGTCGCGCCCGCCGTACATCGCCACCACCCGGCCGGTGTCCCCCTCGACCGAGGTGGCCCCGGCCCTGACCCACGCGTCCTGCTCGCGGTCCTCGCTGAGCGCGCTCTCCAGCTGCGTCTCGACCGCGTCGGTGAGGGCGCGCTGGCGTTCCGGTTCGATCGTGGTGGTGATGCGGTAGCCCCCTTGGGCGAGCTGCTCCTCGTCGGCGATGCCCCGCTCGGCGAGGTGGGTGTTGACGGCCTCGACGAGGTACCCGCGTTCGCCCGCGAGCCCCGAGCCGCCCGTGATCTCGCGCGGCTCGGGGAAGCGCATGCGCGCCCGTTTCCGCTCGGCGAGCCAGTCCTCCGACACCATGCCGTCCAGCACGTACTCCCAGCGGGCGACGGCCCGTTCGGCGTTCTGTGGGTTGGCGCGGACGTCGTAGGAGTTCGGCGCGTTCAGCAGCGCGGCCAGGTAGGCGCCCTCGGCGGTGGTCAGGTCCGTCGCGTCCTTGCCGTAGTACGCCTGCGCCGCGGACTGGATGCCGTACGCGTTGCGGCCGAAGTAGCTGGTGTTGAGGTACCCCTCCAGGATTTCGTCCTTGCTCACCTCACGGCCGAGCTTGACCGAGATGAACAGCTCCTTGACCTTTCTGGTCACGGTCTGCCGCTGGTCTAGGTAGTAGTTCTTCACGTACTGCTGCGTGATCGTCGACCCCGACTGCCGCCCGCCGCCGCGCAGCATGTTCCACCCGGCGCGGACCATCGCGGTCACGTCCACCGCGGGATCGTGGTAGAAATCCCGGTCCTCCGCCGCGAGCACCGCCCGCCGCACCGCCTCCGGCACCTGGGAGAGCGGCACGTTCTCCCGGTTGACCTCCCCGACCCGCGCCAGCTGCGAGCCGTCCGCGTACAGGTAGACGTTGCCCTGGGCGGCGGCGGCCGACTTCGGCTCGGGGATGTCCACCAGCAGGTAGCCGGTGATCAGGGCGGCGAAGACGGCGAGCACCCCCACCAGCGACCCGGCCAGCACCACCCGCCAGGTCGGGATCAGCCGGCGCCAGCCGGTGCGCCGCCGGCGCGGCGGGCGCGGCGGCGCACCGGCGCTCTTGGACGGCCACCCGGGCCAGCGGCCGGCGCCGCGTGGGGGCTCGCTCTCGTCGCTCACGGTGCGGTGTTGTCCCATCTGTCCGTTTGAGACACTGTCGCACCGTGCGTAACGAACCGCGTCGCGCGGCCACACCCGCGGCCCGCGGGCTGTCCCCCGGACGGGCCCCGCGGCTCACCCGTTAGAGCGCGCGTTCGCCGCCGGGCAGCAGGGTGCCGAGGTCCACGGCCTCGGCCATGGCCCGGTAGCCCGCGTCGTTCGGGTGCAGGCCGTCGCCCGAGTCGAACCCGGAGGCCAGCAGGTGCGGCGCCACCGGATCGCGCAGCGCCGCGTCGAAGTCGGCCACGGCGTCGAAGATCCCGCCGTTCCTGATCTGGGCGTTCACCTGCTGCCGCACCTGATCAAGACCGGGCGTGTACGCGCCGTGCCCGCCGAACGGCGCCAGCGTCGTCCCCACCACGTGCAGGCCCGCGTCGCGCGCGTCCTGCACCGCCCGCCGCAGACCGGCCACCAGCACCGCCGGGTCGGCCTGCCGGGGCTGGAGGATGAGGTCGTTGATGCCGAGCTGGATCACTGCCGTGCGCGCCCCGGCCTGCGGCAGTACGTCCGTGTGCAGCCGGCGCAGCCCGCTCGGCCCGTTGTACAGCCGGTCCGGGTCGCCGTCGCGCAGCAGCCGGTTGCCGCTGATGCCCTGGTTCAGCACGGACATGGCCGGGGCCCGCGGCTCCTCGCGCAGCCGCTCGAACAGGACGTCCGTCCAGCGGCGGTTCGCGCCGGGCGTCGAGGAGATCCCGTCCGTCAGCGAGTCACCGAGGACGACGACGGCGCCCTCCACGGACGTCGCCAGCACCTGCACGGCGGTCACGTAGCGCCACGACTCGCTCACCTCCGTGAACGGGGTGCCCGTGACGTCGTCGGCCCGGTCCCCGCGCGCCACGTAGCTGGGCTGCTGCGCCATGCGGTGGTACGTGACGGGCCCGGAGGGTCCTGGCGCGTGCACCGTGACCAGCAGGTCGGCGGCCGGGGGCACCTCCAGCGCCACCGGGTCGCTCAGGACCGAGCCGCGGGACGGGATGGTCACCGAGCCGCGCTCGCCGAACGTGAGCCGCCGCATGCTGTCCGGCACCGCCGCCGGGCCGCCCGCGGCGGACAGGGCCACCGTGACGTCGGTGAACGTCACCGGCTGGCTGCCGTAGCGGTTCGACAGCTCGACGCGCACGCCGGTGCCGCCCACGGTCGCCCGCAGCACATTGCGCACCGACCGGTTGGCCATGCCGTCCCGCGTGCCCGGCTCGGCGCCCGTCGGCGCGGCGGACCAGGTGCCCACCCACTCGCCCTCGGCGGCGGGCACGACGCCTTCCGCCGGCGCGGGTCCGCGCGCCTGCGGAGGCGCGGCCACGTCGCTCCGCGCGTTCTGTCCCGTACCGATGGCCAGCGCCACCCCGAGGACTACGGCCATCAACCCCGTCAGCAGGGCAAAAGCCCGCCGCCCACTCACCGCTCCCACCCGCACATGATCCCACGATCGGACTACCCCGGCCGACTCGTCCGGGTGAAGCGGCCGGAACCGCGACAATGGGAGGCATGACGACGACACGCTCCCCGGCCGGAGCCGGCCTCCTCACCGAGGCCGACGCCGAGAAGCTGCGCGGCCTGCGCCGGATGAAGGCACTGGCCACCGGCCTGCTGGTGGCCGTGGCCGTCGTCTACGCCCTGGCCACCTGGGCCGAGCACAGCGGCGCGGGCGCCTGGGCGGGCTACGTGGCCGCCGCCGCCGAGGCCGGCATGGTCGGCGCGCTGGCCGACTGGTTCGCCGTCACCGCCCTGTTCCGCCACCCGCTCGGCCTCCGCATCCCGCACACGGCGATCATCCCCACCAAGAAGGACCAGCTCGGCCAGTCCCTCGGCGACTTCGTCGGGGAGAACTTCCTGTCCGAGCAGGTCGTGCGCGACAAGCTGCGCTCCGTCGCCCTGGCCCACCGCCTCGGCCACTGGCTCGCCCGCCCCGAGAACGCGGACCGCGTCACCGCCGAGCTGGCCACCGCCGTACGCGGCGGCCTGCGGGTGCTGCGGGACGCGGACGTGCAGGCGGTCCTCGCCGAAACGATCACGCGCAGGGCCGAGGCACAGGACATCTCGCCCGGCATCGGGCGGCTGCTGGAGAAGACCGTCGCCGACGACGGGCACCGCAGGTTCGTCGACCTGATGTGCGCCCAGGCCCACGACTGGCTGGTCAAGCACCGCGACGCCGTCCTCACCGCCGTCGAGGGCGGCGCCCCCGGCTGGACCCCGCGGTTCGTCGACCGCCGCGTCGGCGACCGCGTCTACCGCGAACTCCTGCGCTTCGTCACGGAGATGCGCGACGCGCCCGACCACCCGGCGCGCGGCGCCCTGGACCGCTTCCTGGCCGATTTCGCGCACAAGCTCCAGCACGACGAGGAGACCCGCGCCCGCGTCGAACGGCTCAAGTCCGACTTCCTCACCCGTCCCGAGGTGCAGGAGCTGATCGCCTCCGCCTGGGCGAACGTTCGCGCCATGATCCTCACCGCGGCCGAGGACGAGCGCAGCGCCCTGCGCCGCCGGGCCCGCACCGCGGTCCTCGGCATCGGCAACCGGCTGGCGACGGACGACCGCCTCCGCGCCAAACTGGACGGCTGGGTCGCGGACGCCACCGTGCACATCGTCTCCGGCTACCGCGCCGAGATCACCTCCCTGATCTCGGACACCGTCGCCGGCTGGGACGCGCGCACCACCTCGCGGAAGATCGAGCTGCACATCGGCCGCGACCTCCAGTTCATCCGCCTCAACGGAACGGTCATCGGCGCCCTCGCCGGCCTCGTGATCCACGCGGTCACCAGCGCAGCCGGCGGCTGATGTCCCGCTTCGCCCGGTAGGATTGACCGCCGAGCGGCCGTGATGGAATTGGCAGTCATGCTGGGTTTAGGTCCCAGTGCGCCTCGCGCGCGTGAGGGTTCGAATCCCTCCGGCCGCACCGTTCGCCGTCCGGGGGCCGGGGACGCGTCGGGTGGTGGTGGGGCAGCGATAGCGTGTACCCGTACCACCCTTACGTGACCTGCTGCTCGGGTTCCTCCAGGAGGATCGATCATGGCAACCACACGCATCGCGACCACGAACTGGGAAGGCTCCCTCATGGAGGGGGCCGGCACCGTCGAGCTCGACTCCTCGGGTGTCGGGAAGTTCGACGTCTCCTGGCCGTCCCGTGCCGAGGAGCCGGGCGGGCGCACCAGCCCCGAGGAGCTGATCGCCGCGGCCCACTCCTCGTGCTTCTCGATGGCGCTCTCGCACGGCCTCGCCGGTGCGGGCACCCCGCCGGAGTCGGTGCGGACGCAGGCCAGCGTCACGTTCCAGCCCGGTGAGGGGATCACCGGCATCGCGCTGTCCGTCAAGGCGCGGGTGCCGGGGCTCTCCGCCGAGGACTTCCAGACGGCTGCCCGGACCGCCAAGGAGAACTGCCCGGTCAGCAAGGCCCTGGCCGGCGCCCCGATCACCCTCGAAGCCGAACTGCTCGACTGATCCCGCCCTTTCCGACGTCCCGGCCCCGCCACCAGGAGCCGGGACGTCCGTCGTTCCGCCCGGCGCACGGGGGCAGGACCTCCTCCTGCCGGGGGACGCCGGATGCCGTCGGGGTGCCGCATGATGAGCTGGACAAGATCCACCCCTGCCGGGACGGGAGACATGACAGTTCGACGTTTCACGCGGCGCCACGCCATCGGTGGTGTGACGGCCGGAGCCCTGCTCGCCGGCCTGCTCGTCGCCGCGCCCGCCCACGCCCAACCGGTGCCGTCGCCCGGACTGGACGAAGCGGCACTGGACGCGTCCCTCCAGGCCGTGCACGAGGCGGGTATCCACGGTCTCTACTCGGCCGCCGACACCGGGACAGGGGAACGCTGGCGGGGGGCCGCCGGAGTCGCCGACGTCACGACGGGCCGGCCCACCACGCCCCAGATGCGGCACCGCGTCGGCAGCGTCACCAAGAGCTTCGTCGCCGTCGCCGTTCTCCAGCAGGTCGCGGCGGGCCGGGTGGACCTGGACGCCCCGGTCGGCGCGTACCTGCCCGGGCTGCTGCCGGAGGCGCAGGGCAGCGCGGTCACCGTGCGCATGCTGCTCAACCACACCAGCGGTATCGGGGATTACGTCGCCGGCGCGTTCCCCTCCCTGGGCGAGGGCTCCGGGGCCAGTCTCGACGAGAACCGCCTCGACCGCGTCGCGCCGGAAGAGCTGGTGCGGATCGGGCTCGCCGCGCCGCCCACGGGCGCCGCCGGAGAGCGGCACGCCTACTCGAACACCAACTACATCATCGCCGGGCTCCTGATGGAGGAAGTCACCGGCCAGGACGTCGAGGACTACCTCGCGGAACGGGTCATCGCCCCCGCGGGCCTGCGCCACACCTCGCTGCCGCGGACGGCCGCGATCCGCGGGCCGCACGCGGGCATGTACGAGGCGCTTTACGGGCTGCTCGACCCGCCGCGCGACTACCGCACCTACGACCCGTCGTGGTTCTGGACCGCCGGGGCGCTGGTGTCCACCGCGGCGGACCTCGACGCCTTCTACGCCGCTCTCTTCGACGGCACGCTGCTGCCGCCGGAGCAACTGGCCGAGATGCAGCGCACCGTGCCCGTCGAGGACGCGGCGGGGCAGGTGGTCGGCGCGTACGGACTTGGCATCTACCCGGCGCAGTTCACGTGCGGCACGTTCTGGGGGCACGACGGTGTGGTGTGGGGTGCCGGCACCATGGCGTTCGCCGACCCGGACGGCGGGCGGCAGGTGGCCGTCGGCTCCACGCTGACCAAGTACCAGACGGTCGGCGAGGACGGCATGCTGGAACCGCACCCGGCCGACGCCGCGCTGGTCCAGCACCTGAACGTGGCACTGTGCGGAACGGAGATCCCGGACCCGACCGCACTCCCGCGGCTCGCGGCATCCTCCGCGACCCCCCTCCCCGGCGCGGGCACCGCCACCGGCGCGCCCCGGTAGCGGCCCGGCGGCGGGCCGCTCAGGGAACGGACGCGGCGTCCCGGTGGATGGGGCCGGTGGTTTCGGACAGGCGGGTGCCCCGGGCGCCGTGGCGCACGAGGACCATTTCGGCGGCGATGGACAGGGCTGTCTCCGCCGGGTCGCTGCCGCCGAGGTCGAGGCCGATGGGGGCGTGCAGCCGGGCCAGCCGGTCCTCGGGCAGGCCGGCGGCCCGCAGCGATGTCGTGCGCCGGTCGATGCTGCGGTGGGAGCCCAGGGCGCCGACGTAGGCCAGGTCCAGCCGCAGGGCGGTGTCCAGCAGCGGTATCTCGAACTTCGGATCGTGCGTCAGGGAGACCACCGCGGTGCGGTGGTCGAGCAGGCCGGCCGCGGCCTGCTCGACGAGGTGGCGGTGCGGCCAGGCGACGATGACCTCGTCGGCGCCGGGGAAACGTTCGGGGAAGGTGAAGGCGGGCCGGGCGTCGCACAGGGTGGTCCGGTGGCCGAGCAGGGCGCCCTGGCGGATGAGTGCGGCGGCGAAGTCGCCGGCGCCGTAGACCAGCAGGCGCGGCGGCGGCGTCAGGCAGTTGACGAATACCCGCGCACCGCTGCCCGAGTCCGCGGTGGCAGGACCGAGTCGGAATGTGCCGGAGCGGCCCCGGGCCAGCAGCCGCCGTGCAGCCGCCGATACCTCTCCGTCCAGAGCGAGGCTGCCGATGGTGCCCAGGGTGCCCTCGGCCCAGCACACCAGATGGGCACCCGCTCGCGCGGACCCGTAAGGCTCGAGGAGCGTGGCAATGGCGACCGCGGTGCCGCGGCGCAGACGTTCGGCAATGACGCCGAGTTCGGCGAAGGACCGCCGGTCGATGCGCTCGACGAGCACCTCGATGGTGCCGCCGCACGTCAGGCCGACGGCTCCGGCGTCGTCATCGCTGACTCCGTAGCGTTCGAGCACGGTGGTGCCGCTTTTGATGGCCTGCTGAGCAAGGTCGTGGACGGCGCCCTCGACGCAGCCGCCGGAGACGCTGCCGTCGACCGTGCCGTCCTTGGTGCAGATCATGATTGCTCCCGGGCGGCGCGGGGCGGAGCCGAATGTGGAGACCACCGTGGCCAGCCCGCACGGAGTGCCGGCCTCCCACAGCCGGTGCAGTTGCTCCCACATGGCGTTCACAGGGTGTTCGCCCCTCGGATCAGCTTGTCCTGAGTGATGGGCAGGTCGCGGAATCGGCGCCCGGTGGCGTGGTAGATCGCGTTGCCGATCGCCGCAGTCATCCCGGTGCCCGGGGTCTCGCCGAAGCCGCGTGCGCCGAGTGCCTCACTGGTGGGGTCGGGCTCGTCGATGAAGAGGGCCTGGACGTGGGGGATGTCGGCGTTGACGGGCAGCAGGTAGCCGGAGAGATTGGGGTTGACGATCCGGGCCCGGTGGGGATCGACCACGGTGTGCTCGGTCAGGGCGAAGCCGAGGGCGCAGACGGCGCCACCCAGCGCCTGGCTGCGCAGCGTTCTGCGGTTGAGGACCCGGCCGGCGTCGTACGCCCCGAGCATGCGGGTCACCCGGACCCGGCCGACCCGGGGGTCGACACGCACCTCGGCGAATTCCGCACCGACGGAGTAGCCGGGTGGGATGGGCACGGGCTCGGTGGTGGCCTCGACCGGCTCGCCGTGCCGGGCGAGGACCGTACGGACGCGTTCGCGGCGCCGGGAGTCGCCGGTCGCGCGGAGGAACCCGGCCTCCGCGGTGATCTGCTCGGCCGGAATGCCGTGCAAGGGGGAGCGCGGGTCGGTGACCGCGAGGTCGATCACCGACCGGCGGGCCGTGGTGCAGGCCCGGTTGACCGCGGCGCCGACGCCGGGAACGGTGGCGGACGCGACGGACATGAAGGCGAAGGGGTAGTCGCTGTCGCCGAGTTGGAAGTCGACGTCGTCCAGCTCCAGGCCCAGGGTCTGCGCGGCTATCTGGGACATGACGGTGTAGGTCCCGGTGCCGATGTCATGGGTGCCGACTTGGACCACCGCTTTGCCCGCGGGGGAGAGCACCACCCGGGCGCCCGCCCCCGGCCTGCCGCCCGCCGTATGCGCCGCGGTGGCCATGCCCCAGCCGATCAGAGTGTCGCCGTCGCGCATCGACCTCGGACGCGGATCGCGTTCGGTCCAGCGGAACGCGGCGGCGCCCCGGCGGTAGCACTCGAGCAGGTGCTTGCTGCCGAAGGGTTCGCCGGTCTCGGGGTTGACAGCGGTGTGGTTGCGCAGCCGGAGTTCGATGGGGTCCATGCCCAGTGCGTAACTCAGCTCGTCGAGGGCCGACTCCAGCCCGAAGGCGCCGACGGACTCCGGCGGTCTCATGAAGCTCGGCGCGGGAAGGTCGAGCCGGACCGCCCGCTGGGCGACGTGCACGTGGGGGCAGGCGTACAGGATGCGGCTGGACTGACTCTGGGAGAACACGCCCTCTTCGGTGCGGGTGACCTGGCTGGTGCTCACATGGTCGATGGCGGTGAGTGTGCCGTCGTGCCTGGCTCCGATCCGCAGGCGCTGGTGTGCTTCGGCGCGGAGCCCGTGGGAGGTGTAGGTCTGGGCGCGGGCCAGTACGAGCTTGACCGGGCGCCGCAGCTCCCGGGCGACTGCGGCGGTGAGCAGGGTGTGCGGCCACACCGGGCCCTTGGCACCGAAGCCTCCGCCCAGGAACGGCGACAGCACCCGGACGTTGCCGGGGGGAACGCCGAGTGCCTCTGAGATACAGATCCTGGTGGCGTGGCCGCCCTGGGCGGATTCGTACACCGTCACCCGCTCGCCGTCCCAGTCGGCGGTCGTCGTGGACGGCTCGATGGAATTGTGGTGGTGCATGGGCGTGGTGTATGTGACGTCGACGAGGACATCGGCCTGCGCCAGCCCTGCCGCCACGTCCCCGCGGGTCGTTTCGTTGGGTCCTGACAGGCCCGGCGGAGGAACGTATGCCTCGTCCATCGCGTCGGCCACGACGGCCCGGGGCGGGCGTGCGTCGTAGGAGACGCCGACGAGCGTTGCCGCGTGCTGGGCCTCTTCCAGTGTTTCGGCGACCACGTAGGCCACGGGCTGCCCGCTGTGGTGGATGTCCGGGTCCTGCACGGGGATGAAGCCCTTGAGAAAGCCGATGTACTCGGGCCGCGCGAGGCGCGGCATGTTCCGGTGGGTGAAGACGGCGACGACCCCGGCCGAGCGCTCGGCTTCGCGGGTGTCGATGCGGGTGATGCGTCCGGAGGCGACAGTGCTCAGCACGAGGAGGCCGTGCAGCGCTCCGCGGACCTCGGCGTCCGCGGCGTAGGTGGCCGCGCCGGTGACCTTGGCGCGCCCGTCGACCCGGGGAACAGGGCTGCCTACGATCGAGCTCATCGGTTGCCTCCCAGGTCGCTGAGGATGTCGGCGAGGGCGCGTTGCACCAGCTCCACCTTGAACGCGTTGTGCTCGCGTGGCTCCGCGTCGCGCACCAGGGCCCGGCCCGCCGCGGCGACGGTGGCGTCGGTCAGCGGCTGGTCGCGCAGCGCGCGCTCGGCCGCGGCCGAGCGCCAGGGGCGGGGCGCGATGCCGCCGAAGGCCAGCCGGACGTCCGTCACCACGCGCCCCCGCAGCGTCAGGGCGGCGGCCACGGAGACCACGGCGAACTCGAACGAGGCCCGGTCGCGGAGCTTCAGATACCGCGAGTTACGGGCCGCCCGGGACTCGGGGATTTCGAGCCCGGTGATCATCTCGCCGTGCCGCAGCACGGTCTCCCGGTGCGGGGTGTCGCCGGGCAGCCGGTGGAGGTCCTTGAGCGCGATCGAGCGGCGGCCGTCGGGTCCGAGGGTGAGCACGACGGAGTCCAGGGCGCTCAGTGCGACCGCCAGATCGGAGGGATGCACGGCAATGCAGTGATCGCTGCCGCCCAGAATCGCGTGCTGCCGGTTCTGCCCGTCGATGGCCGGGCAGCCGCTGCCGGGCTCGCGCCGGTTGCACGGGCTGCCGACGTCGCGGTAGTAGCCGCAGCGGGTGCGCTGTAGGAGGTTGCCACCGATCGCGGCCCGATTGCGTACCTGCGGCGATGCCGACGCCAGCAGGGCCTCGGAGATCACCGGGAACCGCTCCCGGACCATCGGGTGGTCGGCCACTTGCCGCATCCGAGCCGTAGCCCCGATACGCAGCCGGCCCTCGTGCAGTTCGATGTCGGAGAGTGGCAGCCCGCTGACGTCCACGACCAGGCCGGGGGCGAGGACGCCGTCCTTCATCAGGTTTGTCAACTCGGTCCCGCCGGCGATGAACGCCGCCTCGTCACGGGACGCGACCAGATCGACGGCCTGAGCCGGACGCGAGGCGCGCGCGTAGTCGAAGGGCTTCACCGGCCCGCTCCGTTCCCGGCGTCCCGCACCGCGTCGACGATGTTCGGATAGCAGCCGCAGCGGCAGAGGTTGCCGCTCATCCACTCGCGGATCTCCTCGCACGAGCGGGTATGGCCCTCATTGATGCAGGCGACGGCGGACATGATCTGCCCGGGAGTGCAGAAACCGCACTGGAAGGCGTCCCGGCGGATGAACGCTTCCTGTACCGGGTGGAGTTCGTCGCCGCGGGCCAGGCCCTCCACTGTGGTGATCTCCCGGCCGTCCTCCATGACGGCCAGGGTCATGCACGACTTCACGCGCTCGCCCTCGATGAGCAGCGTGCAGGCGCCGCACTCGCCGCGGTCGCAGCCCTTCTTCGTGCCCGTCAGGCCGAGACGCTCGCGCAGCGCGTCCAGCAAGGTGACCCGGCACTCGATGGTGAGCGCATGCGGCCGGCCGTTGACCGTAAGAGTCACCTCGGCCGTCGAGGCCGGGGCCGTGCCCTCGGGCGGTGCGGCGGCGGCCGCCACTCCGCCCGGCACGGCCAGCGCGGCGGTGGTGACACCGCCGGCCTTGAGTACGCTGCGGCGGCTGTGCCCATCCTTGCTCATGTCCGACATGCGTCTCTGTCTCCTTGGCAGTTGACGGAGCTGGCGACGCGCTCGGCGGGCGCTGTCGATGTCAACGAAAGCACGTTGCCATCGATAACGCAACGGCGGCAACGGAGTTCTGTTGTCAACGTCAATGTCATCGATGCGCCGACGCTGTTACCGTTGCCATCATGGAGCGGGATCTCACGCGCGAGCAGATCAGCGAACGGCTCATCGGCGCGGCTGCCGGCCTCCTCGCCGAGGGGGGGCGCGAAGCGGTCTCCACCCGGGCGGTGTGCGCTGCGGCCGGCGTGCAGTCGCCCACCCTCTACCGGCTCTTCGGGGACAAGAGCGGGCTGCTCGACGCGGTCGCCAGCCACGAATTCGGGAGCTACCTGAGCGACAAGGCGGCGCTGCCGGAGACCGCCGACCCGGTGGAGGACCTGCGCCGTGGCTGGGACCTGCACGTCGGCTTCGGTCTGACCCACCCCGCCTGCTACGCGCTGATCTACGGCGAGGGCCGGCCGGGGGTCAGGACACCGGCTGCCCGGCGCGCCGCCGCTGTGCTGGCCGAGAGGGTCAGGCGGATCGCGGAGGCCGGCCGGCTGCGGGTCAGTGAAGAGCGCGCCGCGCACCTGATCCACTCCGCGGGATGCGGTATGACGTTCACACTCATCGCGCTGCCGGAGGACGAACGTGATCCCGCGCTGTCCGCCATGGCCCGCGAGTCGGCCATCGCCGCGGTCACCACCGGCCCCCGCGAGCCCACCGACACGAGCCCGATCAGCACCGTGGTGGCGCTGCGCGCGATCGTGCCGCAGCTGAGCGCCCTCACCAGCATCGAACGTGCCCTGCTCACCGAGTGGATGGACCGCGTCGCCGCCCATACCCCACGTTCGATGCCCTCGGCGGCAAGCTGAAGGCCGCCGCCGAGCTCGGCGACAAGTCCGGTGCAGCAGACTGCTCGTATGTGGCCGGGAGGTCCGGCCTCCGTCGTGGGTGAGGAGTTACCGATGTCCGTGGTGAAGATCAATGTGCTGACGGTTCCCGAGGAGCAGCGGGAGGTGCTGGAGGAGCGGTTCGGGGCGCGGGCCGGGGCCGTCGAGGGGCAGGACGGGTTCGAGTGGTTCGAGCTGCTGCGGCCGGTCGAGGGGATCGACACCTACCTCGTGTACACGCGCTGGCGCAGCGAGGAGGACTTCCAGAACTGGCTCAACGGGCCGATGCGGGACGCGCACCGGGGTGGTGGCGGCCGGCCGGCGGCGTCGGGGGCCGAGCTGTGGTCGTTCGAGGTGGTGCAGCAGGCCGGGCCACGGGCGGCGGGCTGATCCGCTTCCCGCTTCCCGCTTCCCGCTTCCCGCTTTCGCTACAGCGCGAGGGAGAGCAGGGTCGGTGCCGCCTGGCAGTTGAGGGATTCGGCGGCGCGGCGGAGCCGGTGGGCCTGGCCGACGGGCAGGGAGAGGGCCAGGCACGCGACGGACGAGCCGGCGGTCAGGGGGACGGCGGCGCACAGGGTACCGACGGCGTACTCCTGGAGGTCGAGGACCGGCATGCTCGCCGGCTGCCGGTCCAGGGAGCTGAGCAGCGTCCGCTGGTCGGTGATCGTGCGGGAGGTGAGCCGGGCGGCGCGGTGGCGGGTGAGGTGGTCCTGCCGTCCGTCGTGGTCGAGCTGGCCGAGCAGGCACTTGCCGATCGCGGTGGCGTGGGCGGCGGAACGGAAGTCCACCCACTCGTTGACCAGCGGCGTCTGCGGGGTGTCCGAGGTGTGGGTGACGATCAGCTCGCCGTCGGTGTACCTGGCCAGGTAGATCGCGGCGCCGATGGAGTCGCGCAGCGCGTCGAGGGCGGCCTGGAGCTTCCGCTGCCGCACCTGCCGCCGCTCCTCGGCGGAGCCGAGGGCGAGCAGGGTCTGTCCTGCTGCGTATCCGCCGTCGGTGAGGCGTCGGAGGTAGCCGTCGCGGCACAGCAGGCCGAGCAGCTCGGGCAGGTCCGCGGGCGGCAGGCCCGAGCGCCGGGCCAGCTCCTCCTCGGGCATGCCGTCTGGCCGGCTCGCGATGGCCTCCAGCAGCTGCAAGGCCTGGCGCACGGACTGCAACGGGGCGGTCCGCCCGGACGTGGTCGCCAATTCGTCCTCCTCCTGCTCGCCTCCACGTGGGCAGCGGATGGGACCAGCCTAGCGACAGGCGGCGTTGCGGGGCGGCGGGTTGGCGCGGTCCGCACGGCTCGTGCGGGACCGCGCCGGACCGCGCCGCCGCGCGGACCGCCCCGCGTTCGTTACAGCACCGTGCTCAGGAACTCCCGTGTCCTTTCGTGTTCAGGCTCGCTGAACATCTTGTCCGGCGGCCCGGACTCGACGATCTTTCCCCTGTCGAACATGAGCACCGCGTCCGAGATGTCGCGGGCGAAGCTCATCTCGTGGGTCACGACGAGCATGGTGATGTCCGTGGTGTGCGCGATGTCGCGCAGCACGTCGAGTACACCGGCGACGAGTTCGGGGTCGAGGGCCGAGGTGACCTCGTCGAGCAGCAGCACCTGGGGGCGCATCGCCAGCGCGCGGGCGATGGCCACGCGCTGCTGCTGGCCGCCGGAGAGCTGGCTCGGGTACTTGTCGAGCTGTTCGGAGAGGCCGACCAGCTCGATCAGTTCCCTGGCCCGCTGATCGGCCTCGTCCTTGGACATGCCGAGGACGTGCACCGGCGCCTCGGTGACGTTGCGCAGCACCTTCATGTTGGGGAAGAGGTTGAACTGCTGGAAGACCATGCCGATCTTCTTGCGTACCTCGCGGACATGCTTCTCGCCGGCCTTGGCCAGCGTGCCGTTCCGCTCCTCGTGGTTGAGGTAGTCCCCGTCCACCTTGATCGTGCCCTCGTCGGGCGTGAGCAGCGTCATCAGCAGCCGCAGGATGGTGGTCTTGCCGGAGCCGGAGGGCCCGATCAGGGTGACGTGTTTTCCGGTGTCGACGGAGAAGTCGAGCTGGTCGAGGACGGTCACGTCGCCGAAGCGCTTGGTGACCTTGTCGAAGCGGACCAGTTCGGCGCCGTTGGCGCGGCTGGCGGAGTTGCTGTCTCTCGGGGTGTCAGCTGGTGATGGCAAGACGACGCTCCAGAAGGCGGATGAGCAGAGAGGCCGGGTAGGCGATGAGGATGAAGGCGATGCCGACGATCGTGTATGCCTCGAACGTGAACGTTTCGTTGCTGAAGCTCTCGGCCTCTCCGAACATTTCCAGCGCCCCGATGATGGCGATCAGCGGGGAGTCCTTCAGCATCGCGATGACGTAGTTGCCCAGTGCGGGCACCACCCGGCGGATGGCCTGCGGCAGGATCACCGCGGCCCAGGTGCGGCTGCGCGGGAGGCTCAGCGCGGTGGCCGCTTCCCACTGCCCGGTCGGCACACCGCCGATGCCGGCCCGGTACACCTCGGCGGTGTACGTCGAGTAGTGCAGACCGAGGCCGATGATCCCGGTCGTCAGGGACGTCAGGGACGGGCCCCACTCCGGCACCACGTAGTAGAGGAAGAAGAGCTGCACCAGCAGCGGCGTGTTGCGGATGAACTCCGTGATGATGTTGACCGGCCAGCGGACCGCGGCGAACCGCGAGCGCTGCGCGATGGCCCACACCAGGCCGAGGCTGAAGGCGATGAGGCTGCCGAGGACCAGGGCCTGGAGGGTGAGCAGCACCCCGTCCCAGAACCGCGGCATGAAGTCGTCGACGACGTTCCAGTCCCAGGTCATCGGCTCGTGCCCCCCGCCGTCAGTGCGCCGGTGCCCTCACCGGCGTTCGAACGCAGCGTGAGCCGCGACCACAGGCTGTCGCCGCGCGGCGGGGCCTGGCCGATGCGGGATTTGGCGTGCCGTTCCAGCACGCGCATCCCACGGGTGAGGACGAACGCGAAGACGAAGTAGAGCACCAGCAGCAGGGTGTAGACCGGGGCGCTCTCGTTGCTTCCGATGCGGACCAGGTTCGCCGCGTAGGTCATGTCGGCGACCATGATGGTGGACACCAGCGCGGTGCCCTTGAGCAGCTCGATCAGCAGGTTGTTGAACGGCGGCACCATCTCGGGCCACGCCTGCGGAATCTCGATGCGCCGCAGCCGCTGGAACTTGGTGAAGCCCAGCGCGACTCCCGCCTCGCGCTGGGCGGCCGGTACGGCGGCGAGCGCGCCGCGCACCACTTCGGAGCCGTAGGCTCCGTACGTCAGCCCCAGCGCCAGCACGCCCGCGTACATCGGGACGAACTGCCACCGGAACATCAGGGGGACGGCGAACACCAGCCAGAACATCAGGACCAGGGACGACGTACCGCGGAACAGCTCGAAGTAGATGCCGGACAGGAAGCGCACGATCCACAGCCGGGACGTGCGCAACGTGCCGATGACAAAGGCGACGACCACGGCGAGCAGGGCGCTGAAGACGGTGACCTGAATGGTGATCCAGATACCCGGCAGGAAGTAGTTGGTGAACATCCCTTCGGTCATCATCAGCAAAGCTCCTCTGCCGTGAGATCCGTCATCTCCTGCTCGGTGAACCCGAACGGGGCGACGATGTCCAGCAGTTCTCCGCTGTCCTTGAGCCGGTGCAGTTCCTCGTTGAAGGCGTCCCTGAGGTTCTTCTCCGTCTGGCGGAACGCGAAGCCGCCCGCGCCGTACGCGGGCTCCCCGCCGAGGGTCGGCTGGAACGGCTCGGTGGCCTCCACCCGGTTGTTGCCCTCGACCGCGCCCTTGACGGTGACGTTGGTGCCGGCGAACGCGTGGACGCGGCCCTGCGCGACGGCTTCGAGGCCGGCCACCTGGTCGGGGAGGATCAGCAGGTCGTTGATGCCCGCGTCCTCGGCGTATGCGATCTCGGCGTATGCCTGGCCGGTGGCGAGCCGGAGTCCCCGTTCGGCGACGTCCTCGTAGGAGGTGATGTTCTCCGGGTTGCCCGCCTCCACGATGAACGCGTCCATCATCAGGTAGTCCGGGTCCGCGAACAGCACCTGGGCGCAGCGGGTCGGATTGATGAACATGCCGGCGGAGACCACGTCGAACTGCTGGGCCTTCAGCCCGGGGATCAACGCACTGAAGTCGACCGATACCGGGATGATGTCGTCCACCCCGAGCTTCGGGAAGATCACTTTGGCGATGGCCGGCGCCTGGCCGGTTGCCTCGCCCTGGTCGTCGATGTAGCCGAACGGCGGTTCGTTGGCGATGCCGACCTTGACGCTGCCGCGGTCACGCAGCCGCTCCAGCAGATCACCCCCCTCGACCGTGCCCTCGGCGGCGACCCGGCTGCAGCCGGCCGCCCCGAGCGCGCCCAGAGCCGCAGCCCCCGCGAGAAGCGAACGGCGGCTGACCCCTCCGGCTCTTCGTGTGTATGTCGGATACTTTCTCTCTGGTGGAGCCATGGCCGCGCGGCTACCCAGACTCACCGAATCTATGCGGCTCCTTTTGGGCCCTCTCTCAAGGGGCGTCCGCGGCGTTGACCGCGCCGGTGCCGAGCACGCTGAGCCGGGCGCGGTCGACGGTGGTGTCCTGGAGACAGCCGAGCAGGCGGTGCTCGTCGTGCGCGCTGAGCGAGGGGTGAACGGTCGCGGCGTACAGGCCGTCGTCCAGCTCGGCGAGCCCGGCCTGGAGCAGCGGCACCGCGGTGGCGTCCCGGCAGCGTTCCCAGACCTGGTGCGCGGCGAGGGCGGCGCGGCGCCCGTCGACGCCCCGGCCGTCCACGGTGAACAGCACCGAGGTGGCCGTGTCGCCGCCGCGCTCCGGCGGCTTGGTTGCGGTCATCGCGGACAGGCCGAGGAACAGCCCCGCGGCCAGGGCGACGGCCACCGTCGCCGCCCCGGCGCGCAGCAGCCTGCGGCGCGGCGGCCCGGCGCCGAGGCCGGGGCGCGGCGGCAGGTCAGGCGGGTCCCCGCCGGTCCACGGGCCGCCCGGCGGCGCCGCCAGCGGCGCGAGGCGACCGGCGAGGCGCCGGCGTGCGGTGGGGCGCACGGTGGCGCGGGCGATGCGTTCCACCACCCAGGCGAGGCCGGACAACACCACGCCGGTCACCATGAGCACCGGAACGAACACGAACGTGCGGCTGTGGTCGCCGTCCAGCCAGGCGAACCGCGGCCCGCCCGCGCCCGGCCGCCGTTCCGCCTCGGCCGCGCGGTCCGCCGCGCGCAGCTGCGCGAGGATCTCCTCCTGCCGCCGGTCGCCGTCCCGCATCCGGGCTTCCAGCCGCCCCAGCCGGTCCAGCGCGGCGAGGCCGAGCAGCAGCACCTCGACGATGAGCAGCAGCACGCCGCAGATCAGCGTGCGCTGCCACTGCCAGCGGTAGAGGTAGATCACCAGGTAGACCGCGGCGCCCAGCGCCGCGGCGCCGCCGAAGGCGTACGCGGCCAGGCGCGCGGTTCTCACGGCCGCACCTCCGCCGCCGCGTCCGCCGCCGGCCCTGTCGCCGTGACCTCGCCGGTGGCGCCGTCGAGCAGCACCGGCGTTCCGGGCGGGAAACGGTCCACCGCGCCCGCCGCCCCGGTGACCACGGCAAGCCCCAACTCCCGGGCCAGCAGCGCCAGATGGGACAGCGAACTGCCGGTCTGCGCAACGAGCCCCGTGAGCCGGGGCAGCAGCGGCGCCAGCGCCGGGTCCAGGGTGCGCGTCACGAGCACCGCGTCCCGCGGCGGCTCGTCCGTGCCGTCCCAGGCCACGCCGAGCACCCGGCCGCCGGAGACGCCCTGCCCGGCCTGCGGACCGGCCGCGGGCAGGGCGATCACGACACCGCCCTCGCCCAGCCGGAACGCGTCGGGCAGCGGCGGCCCGTCCCGCGGCGGGCGGCGCTGCGCCAGGTCGGCGGGCGGCGGGCCGCCGCGGGTCACGGACAGCAGCTCGGGCCAGCGCAGCAGCGCCATCCGTTCCGCCCCGACGCTGCGCACCGCCGCCTCCCGGACCACCGCCACCTGGAAGGCGTGCACCCACCGGATGCGCAGCCGCAGCGCCTCCCGGGTGCCGAGAGTGCCGGTGCCGGGCCCGGTGCCCGCGGCGCCGCGGTCGGGCAGCCGCAGCGGCTCGGTCAGGCTGGGCGGCACCAGCGCCAGGACCTCGGGCCGCGCGGCCGTCAGCTGGGCGTCGGTCAGCCCCTCTGCCCGCCCGTGGTGCAGGGCGGCGAGCGCCGCGGCGGCCCCGCCGCCGGGCCGGTCCTCGGCGAGGAGTGCGCCCGCGAGCGCCTCCTGGGCGTGCAGGGCGACCAGCGTGGCCCGCGACCAGCGCAGCGCGGACACCAGCGCCGCGGGCGTCAGCCCCGCGGGCGCGGGGGCCTCGGCGAGCTGCCGGTCCACGTCCGCCTGGAGCGCGGTCGCCAGCTGCGGCAGGACGACCCGCAGCCGGCCCACGCGCCAGGCGGCGCGCAGCCGCCGCAGCGGCGGGCCCGGGTTGAGCCGGGCCGCGAGCCCGCGGCGCGGCGGCACCAGGCCGAGCAGCGCCAGGTCGGCCACGGCCCGGCCGCCCACGGTCGTCACCACGGGCACCCCGCGCAGCGTGCGGCGGGGTGCGGCCCCGGCCAGGTCGAGCGCGGTGGCCAGGCCGTGCGCCATCGGCACGACCCACAGGTCCTCCTCCAGCGGGCGCAGCACGCCCGGCAGGGTTTCGGCGATCGGCCCGGGGCCGAGCAGCCGGGCGCCGCGCGGGGGGCGCGCGGCCATCGCCGTGATGGGCCGGGACTGGAACAGCCAGAGCCGGCCGCCGTGTTCCGCAAAGCCGAACTCGATGTCCTGCGGCCCGCCGAACAGGCGCCGCGCGCGCCGCGCCAGCGCGGCGAGGCGCCGCAGTTCCGCGCCCGTGAGCAGCGGCCCGCCCGCGGCGCCGGGGGCGACCGGGCGGCCGTGCGGGGTGAGCGTGAGGTCGGTGCCGGGCAGCGCGCCGCCGACCAGGCGGTCCGGGCCGCCGGGGACGGCGCTCAGCCGCAGCCGGTCGGTGCGGCCCGCGACCGGGTCGGCGCCGAACAGCACGCCGCCGACCCGCGAGCGCAGCAGCGGCTGGACGAGGACGGCCAAGTGGCCTTCGCCCGAGGCCCGTACGGTGCGCAGGGCCTCGCGGAACGCGTCCCAGCCGCGTACGTCGAGCACGGAGGCGAACCGGCCGGCCATGGAGGAGTCCGCGGTGTCCTCCGCGGCCGAGGAGGAACGCACGACCAGCGGCGTGCGCCCCTCGTCGCTCAACTCCCGCCAGCATTCGTGCAGATCGCGGCCCCGGTGGGCGGTGCCCGCCGGCAGGACCACGAAGCCCGGCAGCACCGGCAGCCGGGCGCCGGCGGCCCTGGCGAGGGCCGCGGCCTTGTTTCCGGTGAGGTCCGCGCGCGTGGCGCGCGGGTCGTTCAGTGCGAGGGCGACGTCCGCCAACGTGCCGAGCGGAGCGTCGTCGTGGACTTCGATGTCTGATGTGCGCATCGCCCGCCTCCTGCAATCCCTGCGGCCCTGGAGGGAGACGCCGGGAAAGCGCCGGTGCCTGACAGCAAAACGGGATGTGTCAGAAATTCGGCCAATGGGTGTCGCTGTCGCTGTCGCGGGCCGTCACCGGCCCTGTGCATATGCATGCGGCGGATCGCAGGGAGTTGTGCACCGCGGTGCAACCGAATGGGGGCGCGACGGGTCGTATGGAGGTGAGGAGGGGAGCGAAGGGCCTGGCGGGGGGCAGGCCCTTCGGTGCGCTTCCGCCCTGCACCCCCCTGCGCCCCCCGCGTGTCGGTGGGCGGCGCTAACGTCGGGGCCATGTCGCAGAGCGCGGTGGTCGAGGGCGTCCTTGAGCGCATCACCTATGCCAACGAGGAGAACGGCTATACGGTGGCGCGCGTCGACACCGGGCACGGCGGCGGGGAGCTGCTGACCGTGGTCGGCTCGCTGCTCGGCGCGCAGGTGGGGGAGTCCCTGCGCATGCAGGGCCGTTGGGGTTCCCATCCGCAGTACGGGCGCCAGTTCACCGTGGAGAACTACACGACGGTGCTGCCCGCCACCGTCCAGGGCATCCGCCGCTATCTGGGCTCCGGGCTGATCAAGGGAATCGGTCCGAAAACGGCCGAGCGCATCGTGGACCACTTCGGCACGGCGACGCTTGACGTGATCGAGGAGGACGCGAACAAGCTGATCGCGGTGCCGGGGCTCGGCCCCAAGCGGACGGCGCTGATCGCCGGGGCCTGGGAGGAGCAGAAGGCCATCAAGGAGGTGATGGTCTTCCTCCAGAGCGTGGAGGTCTCCACCTCCATCGCCGTGCGGATCTACAAGAAGTACGGCGACGCGTCGATCTCCGTCGTGAAGAATCAGCCGTACCGGCTGGCCGCCGACGTGTGGGGCATCGGCTTCCTGACCGCGGACCGGATCGCGCGGGCGGTCGGCATTCCGCACGACAGCCCGGAGCGGGTGAAGGCCGGTCTGGCGTACGCGCTTTCGCAGGCGACCGACCAGGGGCACTGCTACCTGCCCGAGGAGCGGCTGATCTCGGACGCGGTGAAGCTGCTCCAGGTGGACACGGGCCTGGTGATCGACTGCCTGGGCGAGCTGGCCGCCGAGCCGGACGGCGAGGCCGGGGGCGGGGGCGTGGTGCGCGAGCGGGTACCGGACCCGGAGGGGGCCGAGGAGTCGGTCACGGCGGTCTACCTGGTGCCGTTCCACCGCGCGGAGCTGTCCCTGGCCGGGCAGGTGCGGCGGCTGCTCGGCGCGGAGGGGGACCGGCTCTCGGCGTTCGCGGACGTGGACTGGGCGAAGGCGCTCGGCTGGCTGGCCCGGCAGACGGGCGCCGACCTGGCCGAGGAGCAGGAGCAGGCCGTCCGGCTCGCGCTGACGGAGAAGGTGGCGGTGCTGACCGGCGGCCCCGGCTGCGGCAAGTCGTTCACCGTGCGGTCCGTGGTGGAGCTGGCGCGCGCCAAGCGCGCCAAGGTGGTGCTGGCCGCCCCGACGGGCCGGGCGGCCAAGCGGCTGTCGGAGCTGACGGGCGCGGAGGCATCCACGGTGCACCGCCTGCTGGAGCTGAAGCCGGGCGGGGACGCGGCCTACGACAGGGAGCGGCCGCTCGACGCGGACCTGGTGGTGGTGGACGAGGCGTCGATGCTGGACCTGCTGCTGGCCAACAAGCTGGTGAAGGCGGTGGCGCCGGGCGCGCACCTGCTGCTGGTGGGGGATGTGGACCAGCTGCCCTCGGTCGGCGCGGGGGAGGTGCTGCGGGATCTGCTCGCGCCCGGGAGCCCGGTGCCCGCGGTGCGGCTGACGAAGATCTTCCGGCAGGCGCAGCAGTCCGGCGTGGTGACGAACGCGCACCGGATCAACTCGGGCCTGCCGCCGGTGACGCAGGGCCTGGCGGACTTCTTCCTCTTCGTGGAGGACGACACCGAGGAGGCGGGCCGGCTCACCGTGGACGTGGCGGCCCGCAGGATTCCGGCGAAGTTCGGTCTCGATCCGCGGCGTGACGTGCAGGTGCTGGCCCCGATGCACCGCGGTCCCGCGGGTGCGGGTGTGCTCAACGGACTGCTCCAGCAGGCCGTCACCCCGGCCAGGCCGGGGCTCGCGGAGAAGCGCTTCGGCGGGCGGGTCTTCCGGGTGGGGGACAAGGTCACGCAGATCCGCAACAACTACGACAAGGGTGCGAACGGCGTGTTCAACGGCACGGTCGGCATCGTGACCGCCCTGGACGAGGTGGACCAGTCGCTGACCGTGCGTACGGACGAGGACGAGGAGGTGGCGTACGACTTCGCGGAGCTGGACGAGCTGGCCCACGCCTATGCCGTCACGATCCACCGTTCGCAGGGCAGTGAGTATCCGTGCGTGGTCGTGCCGGTGACGACGAGCGCATGGATGATGCTCCAGCGCAACCTGTTGTACACGGCGGTGACGCGCGCCAAGCGCCTCGTCGTGCTGGTGGGGTCCCGGCGCGCGCTGGGCCAGGCGGTGCGCAACGTCTCCGCGGGGCGCCGGTGCACGGCGCTCGACGCGCGGCTGTCCGGGGCGATAGTTCCCTGATGCCCTGATTTTCGCGGCACCCCGTGCCAGAAAGTGGCCCAATGGCCGACCCCGAGTGCACATCTTGGCGCCAGATGGGGGACAGTGGAGGGAGTCAGGGCACCTCGAAGAAGAGGCACAACGTCGGTGAGGGATGACGTGAGCGAAAACCGCTACGGCGACAATGCAGACGATGCAGTAGTAGTGCGGCACGGCGGCGACGAGTATCGCTACCCGCTGGTGAACAGCTCGGTCGGCGACCGGGGCTTCGACATCGGCAAGCTGCGGGCGCAGACCGGTCTGGTGACCCTGGATTCCGGTTACGGCAACACGGCCGGTTGTACCTCGGCCGTCACCTACCTCGACGGGGAGCAGGGCATTCTCCGGTACCGGGGATACCCGATCGAGCAGGTGGCGGAGCACGGCACGTTCCTGGAGACGGCCTACCTCCTGATCAACGGTGAGCTGCCGACGGTGGACGAGCTGGCGACGTTCCGCGACGAGATCACCCAGCACACGCTGCTTCACGAGGACGTGAAGCGCTTCTTCGACGGCTTCCCCTCGGACGCCCACCCGATGGCGATGCTGACCTCCGTGGTGAGCGCGCTGTCGACGTTCTACCAGGACAGCCACAATCCGTTCGACGAGCGGCAGCGGCACATCTCCACGATCCGGCTGCTCGCCAAGCTGCCGACGATCGCGGCCTACGCGTACAAGAAGGCGATGGGGCACCCCATCGTCTACCCGCGCAACGACCTCGGTTACGTGGAGAACTTCCTGCGGATGACGTTCTCGGTGCCGGCCGCCGAGTACGACGTCAACCCGGTCGTCACGAACGCGCTGGACAAGCTGCTGATCCTGCACGCGGACCACGAGCAGAATTGTTCGGCGTCCACCGTGCGGATCGTCGGCTCCTCCCAGGCCAACCTGTTCGTCTCCATCTCCGCGGGCATCAACGCGCTTTGGGGCCCGCTGCACGGTGGGGCGAACGCGGCGGTCCTGGAGATGCTGGAGGACATCCAGCGGCAGGGCGGCGACGTCGACAGCTTCATCCGCAAGGTGAAGAACAAGGAGCAGGGTGTCCGCCTGATGGGCTTCGGGCACCGCGTCTACAAGAGCTTCGACCCGCGGGCGAAGATCATCAAGGCGGCGGCGCACGACGTCCTTTCGGCGCTCGGCAAATCGGACGAGCTGCTGGACATCGCGCTCCGCCTGGAGGAGCACGCTCTCAGCGACGACTACTTCGTCTCGCGCAACCTGTACCCGAACGTGGATTTCTACACGGGGCTGATCTACCGGGCGATGGGCTTCCCGACCAGCATGTTCACCGTGCTGTTCGCGATGGGCCGGCTGCCGGGCTGGATCGCCCAGTGGCACGAGATGATCACCGACCCGACCACCAGGATCGGCCGTCCGCGGCAGATTTACACCGGGGTCGCCGAGCGCGACTACCGGCCGGTCGAGCAGCGATGAGGGTGTGACGCAGGTCACACCAACTGGTGTGCAACCTTTGATGGAGTCGTGGGTCTAACCGGTCGACGTTGGCGCGGATTCGGCTGGATTCACGCCGACGGCCGTTCGACCGGGGTCCCGTGGGGGGACGCTCTGAACGAACGGCAGGAAGCGCCCCGCGCCGGGCCCTGTGGGGGGACCCGCCGGCGGGGCGCTTTTCCGTTCTCGTTCGCCTGCTCCGGCGTCCGCCCGTTCTGTCGTCTGCCCGCTCCGCGGCGAACTACTCGGCGCGTCCGACAAGTTCGTATCCGGCCTCGTCGACGGCCGCGCGCACCGCGTCGTCGTCGAGCGGCGCCTCGGCCGTCACGGTGACCAGGCCCGTGCCCGCGGCGGCCGTCACCCCGGTGACGCCGGGGAGCCCCGCGACCTCCTGCTTGACCGCGCCCTCGCAGTGGCCGCAGGTCATGCCGGAAACCTTGTACGTGATCGTGCTCATGATGTGTCTCTCCTTGCTCGTCCGGTGGCCTCGCGTGCTGCCGAGTGTATACCCCCTTGGGGTATGCAGGCCAGCGACCCGGGTGTTCTCGGGGTGCCCCCGCGGGCCCCTAGGGGGGACCCGGGGCCGCCCCGGGAATGCCGGAAACACCCTTTCGCGTTGAGATGCCAACGTGTCAGCTTTAACTGACAGGTTGAGGCGGGTGTCACGGCGCCCCGCGGGGAGGGAATGACTGACGGCATGGACGGCACGCTGTGGATGTACGGCATGCTCGCGCTCACCACGTTCCCCCCGCTGGTGCCGAACGCGGCACTCATCGCCTCCGCAGGCGCGCTCGCGGAGGCGGGGGACCTCAGCCTGATCCTCGTGCTGCTCGTCGTGGCGGGCAGCGCCCTCGCGGGCGACGCGGCGGTCTACGGCCTCGGCCGGATCGGCAGCCGCCGGGCCCACGCCTGGCTGGACCGCACCCCGCGGCGCAAGGCGGCGCTCGCCTGGACCGCGGACCGCATACACGCCCACGGGCTGCCGTTCGTCATCGGCGTCAGATTCGTGCCGAGCGGCCGGCTCGTCGGCGGGCTCACCGCCGCCCTGGTCCGCTACGGGGCGCCCCGTTACCTGCTGGGCGCCGGCATCGCCGAGGCGGTGTGGGCCTCCTACAGCGTCGCCCTCGGGTACTGGGGCGGCTCGGCGCTGGGCAGTACCTGGTCCGCCATGCTCATCGGCTGGGGCGTGTCCCTGGTCGTCGCGGGCATCGCGCAACTGCTGAGCCGCGCCGCCCGCCCGGTGCCGGGCGGCGGCCTCAGCGCGACCGGCCGCGACGCCCCTGGCGGCGTGACACCCACTCCGTGATCGTCTCCCGGCGGCCAGGACGGCCTGCCGTCCGCGACCGTGCCGGACGACGGCGGCGGACGGCGCCGCCCGCCCCCGATCCCCGGCGTTCGCAGGCCCTGTCCTGCCGATCTGACCGGCCCGCGACTCCCCCGGACTCCGTCCGGAAGGTGCCCCCAGCTACGGCACTCCCCCAGCCGCCAGGCTGGGGGAGTGCCGCATCTGACGCCGCGGGCTGCTCCGACAAGACCGCAGGACACTAGTGGTTGCGGGGGAAGCCCAGGCTGACGCCGCCGTCCGCCGGCTCGGGCCAGCGGGTGGTGACCACCTTCCCGCGGGTGAAGAACCGCACGCCGTCGGGGCCGTAGATGTGGTGCTCGCCGAACAGGGACGCCTTCCAGCCGCCGAAGGAGTGGTAGCCCACCGGCACGGGGATCGGCACGTTCACCCCGACCATGCCCGTCTCGACGTCCAGTTGGAAGCGCCGGGCCGCGCCCCCGTCGCGGGTGAACACGGCCGAACCGTTGCCCCACGGCGAGGAGTTGATCAGCGCGAGCCCCTCCTCGTAGGACGTGGCGCGCACCACGCACAGCACGGGGCCGAAGATCTCGTCCCGGTAGGCGTCCATCTCCCGCGTCACGCGGTCGAGCAGGGAGACCCCGAGGAAGAAGCCCGCCTCGTGCCCCGGCACCGCGTACCCCGTTCCGTCCAGCACGACCTCCGCGCCCTGGTCGGCCGCGCCGCGGACGTAGGCCGCGACCCGGTCCCGGTGCTCGGCCGTGATCAGCGGCCCCATCTCCGCGTCCGGGTCCGTGCCGGGGCCGATGCGCACCGCGGCGGCCCGCGTCGCGAGCCGGGCGACCAGCGCGTCCGCGGTGTCGTCGCCGACCGCCACCACCACCGAGACGGCCATACAGCGTTCGCCCGCGGAACCGTACGCGGCGCCGATCGCGCTGTCCGCGGCCATGTCGAGGTCGGCATCCGGCAGGACCAGCATGTGGTTCTTCGCGCCGCCGAGCGCCTGGACGCGCTTGCCGTGCGCGACCGCGCCCTGCTGCACCGCGCGGGCCACCGGCGTGGAGCCGACGAAGCTCACCGCGGCCACGTCCGGGTGGGCCAGCAGCCGGTCGACGGCCTCCCGGTCGCCGTTGACGACATTGAGCACGCCGGGCGGGAACCCGGCCTCCGCGGCCAGCTCCGCGAGCCGCAGGGCCGCCGAGGGGTCCTTCTCGCTCGGCTTCAGCACGAACGCGTTCCCGCAGGCGACGGCCACCGGGAACATCCACAGCGGCACCATCGCGGGGAAGTTGAACGGCGTGATCCCGGCGACCACGCCCAGCGGCCCGCGGAACGAGGCGACGTCCACCCCGGTGGACGCCTCCGTGGACAGCTCGCCCTTCAGCTGCTGCGTGATGCCGCACGCCAGCTCCACGATCTCCAGGCCGCGCGCCACCTCCCCCAGCGCGTCCCCCGGCACCTTGCCGTGCTCCGCGGTGATCAGCGCGGCCAGCTCCTCCCGGCGGGCCGTCAGCAGCTCGCGGTAGCGGAACAGCAGCGAGGTGCGCCGCGCCAGCGATGCCGCGCCCCAGGAACGGGCGGCCCGCGCCGCCGCGGCGACGGCCGTGTCGACCTCGGCGGCGGAGGCGAGCGCGACGTGCCCCGACTGCTCGCCCGTGGCCGGGTCCCACACGGGCCCGAAGCGGCCCGAGGCGCCCGCGACGGGCTCGTTGTCGACGAAGTGGCCGATGGTCCTCATGCGTTGCCCTCTTTCGGGATGCCGGTGGTCACGGGTGCCGGTGGTCACAGGTGGCGGCGGCGGGTGGCGGCGTGGCGTTCGTACGCGGCGCGGGCCCTGCGGGCGGCCGGCCGGGCGGCGGTCGCCGCGACCGGCACGTCCCACCATGCCGCGGCAGGCGGCGCGGTGGGCGCCGGATCGGTCTCGACGTAGACGCAGGCGGGCCCCTGCGCGGCGCGCGCCGCGGCCAGCGCGCCGCGCAGCTCCGCACTGGTCGCGGCGCGGAAGACGGTCAGACCGAGCGAAGCGGCGTTCGCCGCCAGGTCGACCGGCAGCGGGTCGCCGGTGTAGGTGCCGTCGGCCGCGCGGTAGCGGTAGGCGGTGCCGAAGCCCTCCGCGCCCGTCGCCTCGGACAGGCCGCCGATGGAGGCGTAGCCGTGGTTCTGGACCAGCACCAGCTTGATGGGGATGCCCTCCTGGACGGCCGTGACCAGCTCGGTGGGCATCATCAGGTAGGTGCCGTCGCCGACCAGCGCCCACACGGTGCGGGTGGGCGCGGCCAGGGCCACGCCGATCGCGGCGGGGATCTCGTAGCCCATGCAGGAGTAGCCGTACTCCAGGTGGTACTGGCGCGGGGACCTGGCGCGCCACAGTTTGTGCAGGTCGCCCGGCATGGAACCGGCCGCGTTGATGACGACGTCCGTGTCCTCGACGAGGGCGTCCAGCGCGCCGATCACCTGGGTCTGGGTGGGGCGTGCGCTCTCGGCGTGCGGGGTGAACGCGGCGCGCGTGACCGATTCCCAGCGCTTCTTCCCGGCCGCGTACTCCGCGGCGTACGCCTCGTCGACCCGGTACCCGGCCAGCGCCTCGGCCAGGGCGGCCAGGCCGGCGCGCGCGTCGGCGACCACCGGCAGGCCGCCCATCTTGTGCGCGTCGTGGCCGTCGATGGCGAGGTTGACGAAACGGACGTCCCGCGCGGCGAACAGCGTGCCGGACGCGGTGGTGAAGTCCGTCCAGCGGGTGCCCACGCCGATCACCAGATCGGCGCGGCGGGCCAGTTCGTCGGCGACCGCGGTGCCGGTGTGGCCGATGCCGCCCACCTCGCAGGGGTGGTCGTGGCGCAGGGCGCCCTTACCGGCCTGCGTGGTGGCCACCGGGATGCCGGTGGCGTCGGCAAGCGCCCGCAGCGCGTCCTCGGCCTCGCTGTGGTGCACGCCGCCGCCCGCCACGAGCAGCGGCCTGCGGGCCGCCCGCACCGCGTGCGCGGCGGCGGCAAGCGCGGCCGGGTCGGGCGCCGGGCGCGGCACCGGCCAGACCCGCACGGCGAAGAACTCCTCGGGCCAGTCGTGGGCTTCGGCCTGCACGTCCTGCGGCAGCGCCAGCGTGACGGCGCCGGTGGCGGCCGGGTCGGCGAGCACTCGCATCGCCTGGAGCGCGGCAGGGATCAGCGCCTCGGGACGGTGCACCCGGTCGAACCAGCGGCTGACCGGCCGCAGCGCGTCGTTCACCGACACATCGCCCGCGCCCGGGTGTTCGAGCTGCTGGAGCACGGGGTCCGCGGGCCTGGTGGCGAACGTGTCGCCCGGGAGCAGCAGCACGGGCAGCCGGTTGACGGTGGCGAGCGCGGCGCCGGTGACGAGATTGGTGGCGCCCGGGCCGATGGAGGTGGTGACGGCCTGGGCCGAGAGCCGGTTGCGCTGCCGCGCGAAACCGACGGCCGCGTGCACCATCGCCTGCTCGTTCCTGCCCTGGTGGAACGGCAGTTCGGCCCCCGGGGCGTGGCCGCTCTGCACGATGGCCTGGCCGATGCCCGCGACGTTGCCGTGCCCGAAGATGCCCCAGCAGGACTCGATCAGCCGGTGCCGCCGGCCGTCACGTTCGGTGTACTGGTGGGCGAGGAAGCGGACCAGGGCCTGCGCCACGGTCAGGTGAGCCGTCATATCACGCCTCCGGCCGGTAGAAGGGCAGCCTGGGGTCGGTCCGCTCGTCGCGCCAGCGGTCCCTGATCCAGGCGTGGTCGGGGTGGTCGCTGATCAGCCAGGCGCGCTCGGCGTCCGGGCCCGCCATGACGTTGAGGTAGTACATGTCGTGTCCCGGCGCGGCGATGGACGGGCCGTGCCAGCCGTCGGGGATGAGTACCGCGTCGCCGGTGCGCACCTCGGCCAGAACGTCCGTCCCGGTGCCGTGCCCGGAGGGCGTCACGCGCTGGTAGCCGACGCCCTCGGCGGCCGGGTGGGCGGGCGCGTCCGCGATCTCGTAGTAGTAGATCTCCTCAAGGACCGACTCCTCGCCCGGCCGCGGCTGGTCGTGCTTGTGCGGCGGGTAGGAGGACCAGTTGCCGCCGGGCGTCAGCACCTCGACGGCGATCAGCCGGTCGGCCTCGAACACCCCGGCGGCGGCGAAGTTGTTGACCTGGCGGGAGCAGCCGCCCGCGCCGCGCAGCTCCACCGGCACGCCGTCCGCGGGCCCGTAGCGGGCGGGCAGGCGGCGCGTGCAGCGCGCCCCGGCCAGGGCGAACCGGCCGCCGGCCGCCGAGACCAGCGTGGCCTCGGCATCGCGCGGCACGTACGCGAAGTCGGAGACGGCGGCGAACACGCCGCTGCGACCCCGCAGTTCGAACGTCTCGCCGCCGGTGGCGACGGTGCAGGAGCCGGACAGCGGCAGCACGATCCACTCGCTGTCGCCGGTGGCGAACGTGTGCCGCCCGCCGGGAGCCAGCGGCAGCACGCGCAGCGAGGAGTGCGCCCAGCCGGCGCTCTCCGGCGAAACCTTCAGGGCGTAGGGCCCGGCCGCGGCGGAGCCCGCGGGCAGATGGCAGGCGTCGGCGGTTCGGATGCGTGGAGTCAACGGGTCACGTCCTCACGGCAGTCGGTCAGCGGACGGCAGGCGGCGGGGGTCGACGCGTACGGGCCGTGGCCGCCGGGGGCAGGTGCGCGGGCGGGGCCGGGCCGCCGGCTCACAGCAGCCCCGCGGCGGTGTCCACGGCTCGTGCCACGTCCCCGTCGGGCGGGTAGAGCAGCGTGCGGCCCACGACCAGGCCGCGGACGGTCGGCAGGCGCAGCGCGGCGCGCCACCTGCCGTACGTGGCCTCCTGGTCGCCGGTCACCTCGCCGCCGAGCAGCACGGCCGGCAGGGTCGAGGCGGCCAGGGCCCGTTCCGTCGCCGCCGGATCGGGGCCGACCGGCACCTTCAGCCACGTGTAGGCGGAGGTGCCGCCGAGCCCGGAGGCGATGGCGAGGGAGGTGGCGACGGCCTCGGCGCCGAGGTCGCTGGTGACCTTGCCGTCGACACGGCGGCACAGGAACGGCTCGACGAACACGGGCAGCCGCCGCCGGGCCATCTCGTCGACCGCGCGGGCCGCCGCGTCGAGGGTGGCCAGCGAACCGGCGTCCGAGTAGTCGATGCGCAGCAGCAGTTTGCCCGCGTCGAAGCCCAGCCGTTCGATGTCGCGAGGGCGGTGGCCGGTGAACCGGTCGTCCAGCTCGAACGCGGCCCCGGCGAGGCCGCCGCGGTTCATCGAGCCGATGACCACCTTGTGCTCCAGGGCGCCGAGCAGCAGCAGGTCGTCCAGCACGTCCGCGGTGGCGAGCACCCCGTCGACGCCGGGCCGCGACAGCGCGAGCGTCAGCCGTTCCAGCAGGTCGAGCCGGTTGCCCATGGCCATCTTCCGGCCGCCGACGGCCAGTGCGCCGCGCGCCGGGTGGTCGGCGGCGATGATCAGCAGCCGGCCGCGTTCGCCCAGCAGCGGGCGGCGCGCCCGCCGGGCGGCGGCCTCGGCTATCGCCTCGGGGTGGCGGCTGCGCACGGTGACGAGGTCGGAGACGCTGATGGTCACGAAGGGCTCCCCTGGGGTGCGTTGCCCGGCTCGGCGCCCGGTCCGGCGAGCAGTGCGTCCACCTCGTCGGCGTAGGGCATGGCGGCGGAGCAGGCCAGGCGCCCCGCGACGAGCGCGCCGGCCGCGTTGGCGTACCGGGCGAGCCGCTCGGGCGGCCAGCCGGCGAGCAGCCCGTGGCACAGGGCCCCGCCGAACGCGTCGCCCGCGCCGAGCCCGTTGACCACCTCCACGGGGTGCGGCGGCACTTCCGCGGTGGTGCCGTCGCGGTGCGCCAGCAGCACCCCGGCCGGGCCCTGTTTGACGACGGCCAGTTCGACCCCGGCGGCGAGCAGCGCGTCGGCGCAGGCGCGCGGCTCCGTCGCGCCGGTGGCAACGGCGCACTCCGCCAGGTTGCCCACCGCGACGGTGGCGTGCGCCAGCGCGGCCCGGTAGTGCTCGCGCGCCGCGTCGGGCGAGCCCTCGGGCCAGAACATCGGCCGCCAGTCGAGGTCGAAGATTGTGGCGACCTGCCCCCCGCGGCCCCCGCGGCCCGCGTCGGTGCGCGCCCGCAGCGCGGCCAGCGTCGCGCCGCGGCTCGGCTCGTCGCACAGCCCCGTGCCGCTGATCCAGAAGACGCGGGCCGCCGCGATGGCGGGCAGGTCGAGCTCCTCGGGTCTGATCACCAGATCCGGCGCCTTCGGCAGCCGGTAGAAGTACAGCGGGAAGTCGTCCGGCGGGAAGATCTCGCAGAACGTGACGGGCGTCGGCAGCCCGGGAACGGCGGTCACCCACCGGTCGTCCACGCCGAACTCGCGGAGCGCCTGGTGGCAGTACTCGCCGAACGGGTCCTGCCCGGTCCTGCTGATGACGGCCGCCGCCCGGCCGAGGCGGGCGGCGGCGACCGCCACGTTCGTCGGGGAGCCGCCGAGGAACTTCCCGAAAGTCTCCACGCGCGGCAGGGGCACGCCGGTCTGGAGCGGGTAGATGTCAACGCCGATGCGTCCCATGGTGATGAGGTCCAACGGTCCGGCCATACCCCTCAGGTGTAGGCGCGGCACGAGCGCCTGTCAATGTATTGTCAGGACAAAGTATTGACATGCTCGCCGGATGGGGAGTTTGCTGCGCATCGTGCACTACCGAATCCGCGCCACGGCCCCAGCTCTCACACCGAAGTGAGGTACCGGACGATGAATCGTGTGTATCGCGCCGCCTGCGCGGCCGCCTGTGCGGCGGGCCTGCTGCTCACGGCGGCCTGTTCGAGCAGCTCCGGCGGCAAGGCCGCCAGGGAGCGCGCCGAGGAGGCGGCCGCCGCGGGGCAGGCGGACACGCCCCGCATGGAGGTCGCGCTGATCACGCACGGCGCGCCGGGCGACACGTTCTGGGACACCGTCCGCAAGGGGGCCGAGGCCGGCGCGCAGAAGAGCAACGCGGAGCTGATCTACGCGAGCGATCCGGCGGTCGCCGGGCAGGCCAACCTCATCCAGAACGCGATCGACCAGGACGTGGACGGCATCGCCGTCTCCCTGGCCAACCCCGAGGGCCTGTCGGAGGCGATCCGGGCGGCCACGGACGCGGGCATCCCCGTCGTCGGCCTCAACTCGGGCATGGACGCCTGGCAGGAGCTGGGCCTGCTGTCGTTCTTCGGCCAGGACGAGACCGTCTCCGGCCGGGCGTTCGGCGAGCGGCTGAACGAGGAGGGCGCCGAGCACAATGTCTGCGTCATCCACGAGCAGGGCAACGTGGGGCACGAGGCGCGCTGCGCGGGCGTCGCCGAAACCTTCGAGGGCGAGACGGAGATCCTGTACGTGGAGGGCGCCGACATGCCCTCGGTGCGCGCCACCATCGAGGCGAAGCTGCGGCAGGACTCCTCCGTCGACTACGTGGTGGCGCTGGGCGCGCCGTTCGCGCTGACGGCCGTGGACGCGGTCGCCGACGCGGGCAGCGAGGCCACGATCGCGACGTTCGACCTCAACACCGAGATCGTGCCGGCCATCGAGGAGGGCCAGGTCGAGTTCGCCGTCGACCAGCAGCCGTACCTCCAGGGCTACTTGGCGATCGACAGCCTGTGGCTCTACCACAACAACGGCAACTTCAGCGGCGGCGGTGCCGAACCGGTGCTCACCGGGCCCGCGTTCGTCGACGGCGAGAACATCGAGGCGGTCGCCGAGTTTGCCGAGCGGGGCACCCGGTGACCGCGGCCGCTGTCCCCTCGCTGCCGCGCCGGGCGCTGTCCCGGCCGGAGATGGGCGCGCTGATCGGCGCACTGGCCGTCTACGTACTCTTCTGGGCCGTCGCCCCGTCCTTCCGGCAGCTGGACTCGCTGTCGACCGTGCTGTACCAGTCCTCGACGCTGGGCATCATGGGCCTGGCCGTGGCGCTGCTGATGATCGGCGGCGAGTTCGACCTGTCGGCCGGCGTCGCGGTGACGTCCTCGGCGCTGACCGCGAGCATGGTCGCGTTCCAGTTCACGCTGAACGTCTGGTCGGGCGTCCTGGTCGCCCTCGCGCTGTCGCTGGCCATCGGCGCGTTCAACGGCTTCCTGCTGGTGCGCACGAAGCTGCCCAGCTTCCTCGTCACGCTCGGCACGTTCCTGATGCTCCAGGGGCTCAACCTGGCGATCACCAAGGCCGTCACCGGCAATGTCGCCACCGACTCCATCCGCGACATGGACGGCTTCGACCAGGCCAGGAACGTCTTCTCCGCCACCATCGGCATCGGCGGCACCGACATCCGCGTCACCGTGCTGTGGTGGCTCGGCTTCGCCGCGCTGGCCTCCTGGGTGCTGCTGCGCACGCCCTACGGGAACTGGATCTTCGCCGTCGGCGGCAACCAGGACAGCGCGCGGGCGGTCGGCGTGCCCGTGACGTTCGTCAAGATCAGCCTGTTCATGCTGGTCGGCTTCGCCGCCTGGTTCGTCGGCATGCACCAGCTGTTCGCGTTCAACACGATGCAGTCGGGCGGCGGCGTCGGCAACGAGCTGCTGTACATCGCGGCCGCGGTCATCGGCGGCTGCCTGCTCACCGGCGGGTACGGCTCCATCGCAGGGCCCGTCATCGGCGCGTTCCTCTTCGGCATGGTCTCGCAGGGCATCGTGTACGCCGACTGGGACCCGGACTGGTTCATGTTCTTCCTCGGCGCGATGCTGCTGCTGGCCACGCTCCTCAACCTGTACGTCCGCAAGCAGGCCACCCGGAGGCGAAGGACATGACCGAGCAGGCCGCCCCCCTCGTCCCCCTCGTCCAGCTCACCGGCATCGGCAAGAGCTACGGCACCATCCGCGCCCTGCACGGCGTCGACCTGGCCGTCAACGCGGGCGAAGTGTCCTGCGTGCTCGGCGACAACGGCGCGGGCAAGTCCACCCTCATCAAGATCGTCACCGGGCTGCACCGGCACACCGAGGGCGAGTTCCGCATCGACGGCGAGCCGGTGCGGCCTTCCTCGCCGCGCGAGCCGCTGGCCCGGGGGATCGCCGCCGTCTACCAGGACCTGGCCACCGTCACCCTGATGCCGGTCTGGCGCAACTTCTGGCTCGGCTCCGAACTCACCCGCGGGCGCGGCCCGTTCAAACGGCTGGACATCGACCGCATGAAGCGGACCGCGGACGAGGCGCTGCGCGCCATGGGCATCGCGCTCGACGACCTCTCGCAGCCGGTCGGTTCGCTCTCCGGCGGGCAGCGGCAGTCCGTCGCCATCGCCCGTGCCGTCCACTTCGGCGCCCGGGTCCTCATCCTGGACGAGCCGACCGCGGCGCTGGGCGTCAAACAGTCGGGCGTCGTCCTCAAGTACATCGCCGCCGCCCGGGAACGCGGCCTGGGCGTCGTGTTCATCACGCACAACCCGCACCACGCCTACATGGTCGGCGACCACTTCACGGTGCTGCGGCTCGGCACGGTGGAGCTGAGCGCGCCGCGCGCCGAGGTGACCCTGGAGGAGCTGACCCTGCACATGGCGGGCGGCGCCGAGCTGGCCGCCCTCAAGCACGAACTGGCGCGTGTCACCGGTGTGGACACCGGGCAGCTCCCGGAAGCGAATGAAGGCTCAACCGAAGGCTCAACCTCAACGGAGAGGAAGTGAGGCAGGCGATGACCATTCGCGTCGGCTCGGCCCCCTGCTCGTGGGGCGTCTGGTTTCCCGACGACCCGCGGCAGACGCCGTGGAGCCGTTTCCTGGACGAGGTGGCCGAGGCCGGCTACCCGTGGATCGAGCTGGGCCCCTTCGGCTATCTGCCCACCGACCCGGCCGTGCTGGCCGACGAGTTGGCCCGCCGGGAGCTGCGCGTCTCGGCGGGCACCGTGTTCACCGCGCTGCACCGCGGCCCCGCCGTATGGGACGCGACCTGGGAGGAGGTGCGGCGGGTCGCCGCCCTCACCCGGGCCACGGGCGGCGAACACCTCGTCGTCATACCCGAGTTCTGGCGCGACCCGGCCAGCGGCGAACGCCTGGAGTCCGGCCGCCTCGGGCCGCAGCAGTTCGCCAACCTGATCAGCGGCTCGGAGCGTCTCGGGGAGCGGCTGCGCGACGACTTCGGCCTGCGCATGGTCGTCCACCCGCACGCCGACACGCACGTGGGCGACGAGGAGACCGTCACCCGCTTCCTGGACGCGACCGACGCGGACAGCGTCAGCCTGTGCCTGGACACCGGACACTACGCGTACTGCGGCGGCGACAGCCTCCGCCTCATCGAGACCTACGGCGAACGCATCGGCTACCTGCACCTCAAGCAGGTCGACCCCGCGATCCTCGCCGAAGTGACCGCCCAGCAGCTGCCGTTCGGCACCGCCGTCCGGCGCGGCGTCATGACCGAGCCGCCGAACGGGGTCCCGGAGCTGCCGCCGATCCTGGCGGCGGCCCGCGGCCTGGGCGTCGAGCTGTTCGCCATCGTCGAGCAGGACATGTACCCCTGCCCGCCCGACCAGCCCCTCCCGATCGCCCGCCGCACCCGCCAGTTCCTGAAATCCCACTCCGCCTAGGCCGCCGGCAACCGCGTCGCGCACGTACCGAGCACGTACCGAGCACGAGGAGCAGTACGCATGAGCACCATCGCCCAACTCGGCGTAGCCGTCATAGGCATCGGCAAGATGGGCGCCGACCATGTCCGCCGGATCGAGGAGGTCATCAGCGGGGCGCGGGTCGCCGCGGTCGCCGACCCGGACCGTGACCGGGCCGCCGCGGCGGCGGCCCGCATCGAGGGCTGCACCGTGCACACCGACCCGGTCGCGGCGATGGCCGCGCCCGGCGTCGGCGCCGTCCTCATCGCCTCGCCCGGCCCGGCGCACGAGGCCGCGCTGCTCGCCGCGCTCGAACGGGACCTGCCGGTGCTGTGCGAGAAGCCGCTGACCCCGGACGCCGATGCGGCGCTGCGGGTGCTGGCGGCGGAGCGGAAGCTGGGCCGCCGCCGCATCCAGGTCGGGTTCATGCGCCGCTACGACGCGGAGTACATCCAGCTCGCGCGGCTGCTCGCCGACGGTGACCTGGGCCGCCCCCTGATGCTGCACTGCCGTCACCGCAACCTCTCGGTCCACCCGTACTTCACCAACGACATGCTCATCAACGACTCCGTCTCGCACGAGTTCGACGCGGCCCGCTGGCTGCTCGGCCAGGAGATCACCGCGGTGCGCGTCTACCGCCCCACCCCGGCGTCCGTCACGGACACCGGGCTGAGCGACCCGCAGTTCGTCGTCTTCGAGACCGACGGCGGCGTGGTGGTGGACGTCGAGATCTTCGTCAACTCCGGTTTCGGCTACCAGGTGCAGGCCGAGGCCGTGTGCGCGCACGGCACGGCCCGCATCGGGGAGGCCCACGGCCTGCTCACCAACACGGCGGGCCGCTGGGGCGGCACCATCGCGCCCGACTTCATCACGCGCTTCGCCGACGCCTACGACCGCGAGGTCCAGGACTGGGTGGACGCCGCCGGGCGCGGCGAGGTCACAGGGCCCGGCGTGTGGGACGGCTACGCCGCCGTCGCCGCCTGCGCCGCGGGCATCGAGGCGCAGCGCACGGGCCGGCGGGTGCCGGTGGAGATGATCGAACGCCCCGCCTTCTACGGACGGTGACGCCGATGGACGTGAGGTTCAGCATCGACCGGACCAGCCCGGTGCCGCTGTACTTCCAGCTGTCCCAGCAGCTCGAAGCCGCCATCGAGCACGGTCAGTTGCGGCCGGGGACGCTGCTGGGCAACGAGATCGACCTCGCCGGCCGCCTCGGCCTGTCCCGGCCCACGGTGCGGCAGGCCATCCAGGCGCTGGTGGACAAGGGCCTGGTGGTGCGCAGGCGCGGGATCGGTACCCAGGTGGTGCGCAGCCAGGTCAAGCGTCCACTGGAACTGAGCAGCCTGTACGACGACTTGGAGGCGGCGGGGCAGCGGCCTGCCACGCGCGTGCTGGATGTGACTCAGCTGCCCGCGCCGCCCGAGGTCGCCGCCGCCCTCGGCATCGCCGAGGGCACCGGCGTGCAGCGGATAGAACGGCTGCGCCTGACGCACGAGGACCCGATCGCGTTTCTCCGCAACTACCTGCCGCCGCCCGCCGCGGCGCCCTCGCGGCCGGATCTGGAGGCCACCGGCCTGTACCGCCTGCTGCGGGCGGCCGGTACGACGCTGCACAGCGCCCGCCAGTCGATCGGGGCCCGCGCGGCCACCGCGGAGGAGGCGGCGCTGCTGACGGAGCCGCCGGGCGCGCCGCTGCTGAGCATGCAGCGCACCGCGTTCGACGACCAGGGCCACGCGGTCGAGTACGGCACCCACCTCTACCGCGCTTCGCGCTACACCTTCGAGCTGCAACTGCTCATCCGTTCCTGAACGTGCGGGACCGCGCAGGAGCGGTGCCTGTCCTACCGGCTGGGGCTCAGGTCCTGGAGGCCGACGATCCGCAGCAGTTCGAGCCGCTCGTACGTCTGCGTGCCGGGCCGCGCCGAGTGCACGACGAGCTGCTGGCTGTGGCCGTCGCTGAGCAGCACCTCGCAGTCGAGGTCGAGGACGCCGACCACCGGGTGCAGGAACCGTTTCGGCGACGGACGGCGCACCACGACATCGTGCTCCGCCCATAGCGTCTCGAACTCCTCCGAGGCGGCACGGAGTTCGGCGACGAGGGCGGCCGGGCCCGGGTCGTCGGGGCGGGCGGTGGTGACCGTCCGCAGGCTCGCCACGTGCGCGCGGGCATGCTGCGCGTGGTTCTCGGGCGGGGCCAGGTCCCGTGCGCCCGGCACCATGAACCAGTGGCGAATGAGATTCGTCCCGGTGCGGTCTCCGGTGAGGGCCACCGACATGGCGTTCTGCGCGAGCATCCCGCCCCAGTCGCTCAGCACTGCTGCCGGGAGGTCGTGCAGCCGGTCCAGGATCAGCAGCAGTCCCGGGCGGACGTGGTCCGAGGAGATGCCGCGCCGGGGCGGCTCCTCGCCGGCCAGGTGGAACAGGTGGTCGCGCTCGACGTCCGTGAGCCGCAGGGCGCGGGCGAGGGCGGTGAGCATCTGCCGCGACGGGTGGGAGCCGCGGCGCTGTTCCAGACGCGTGTAGTAGTCCGTGGACATCCCGGCGAGGTGCGCCACCTCCTCGCGGCGCAGGCCCGGGGTGCGCCGTCGCGGACCCGCGTTCAGGCCCACGTCGCAGGGGGCAAGACGGGTGCGGGCGCGGCGCAGGTAGTCGGCGAGTCCGGTTCGGTCCATGGTTCCAGGGTCCCCGGACCCGGACGCGTATCCAACCTCGTATCCAAGGAGTGCCGCTCCCTGGATAACCGCGTCTCTCCCGCCCCTGCCGCCGCTCGCGCAGGCTGTCGGACATGGCGAAGACTACGAGGAGGCGACCATGCTGACATTGGTGACAGGAGCGACGGGCCAGGTCGGGCGGCGGTTCGTACCGCGGCTGCTGCAAAGCGCGCCGCCCGGCGACGAGGTGCGGGTCCTGGTGCGGGACGCGGCGCGCGGCGAGCGGTTCGCCGGGCTCGGCGCCCAGGTACTCGTCGGCGATCTGCGCGACGCGGAGGTGCTCGGCAAGGCGACGGCCGGCGTGGACGCGGTGGTGAATGTCGCCGCCGCGTTCCGCGGGGTGCCGGACGAGGAGGCGTGGGCGGTCAACCGGGACGCGGCCATCGAGCTCGGCCGGGCCGCGGTGGCCTCGGGCGTGCGGCGGTTCGTGCAGGTCAGCACCGGACTCGTGTACGGCGAGGGACGGGGCAGGGCGCTGGTCGAGGGCGACGAAACCGTGCCGGGCACTCATCTCTGGGGCGCCTACCCCGAGTCCAAGTGGGAGGCGGAGCGTGCCCTCGGGGAGATGGACGGCCTCGACGACCTCCGCATCGGACGGCTGCCGTTCGTGTACGGCGACGGTGACCCGCACCTGGTCAACGTCATGGAGTGGGCGCCGAACTGGCCCGCCATGCAGCGCCTGCACATGGGCCACCACGTGGATGTGGCGCAGGGCCTGCGGCAGCTGCTGTACGCGTCCGGGGCGCACGGCGTGTACAACATCGCCGACGACGCGCCGGTCACCACGGTCGACCTCTTCCAGCTCCACGGCCTGCCGGTGCCGCAGGAGGCGTACGACAAGGAGACGCAGGACCCCTGGCACAGCGTGATGTCGACGACCCGCATCCGTCACGAGCTGGGCTACCGCCCGCTGGTCCCGTCGGTGTGGACGGCGCGGGACGCGGGGCTGCTGTAACCGGCGATTGCGCCCCATGAACCCGCTTTAATTCGGTGTGACGACCGCCCCGCGCCGGTTGACCCGGCCCGCGCGGGGCGGCAGAGTCATGGGTACCCGGCCGTGTGCCCGAGTGGTTCAGGGGTTCGCCTGCAAAGCGAATGACACGGGTTCGATTCCCGTCACGGCCTCTTCGTTTCCTGCTTCTCCTGCTTCTCCTGCTTTTTTTGCTTATCTCGCTTCTCGGCCAATACCGCATTCAGTGCGGTGGTGAGCGGGGCGACGACATCGACGAGCCCCTGGGTGTTGTCCGTGACCTGTACGGGAAGTCCTTTCGGCGCGCCGATCGCGTCCCGTACGGCCTTTTCCACTTCCGCTTCCGTGAGTTGCACGGCAGAACCCCACCACATGGGCGTCGCGGCCCCCGGGACCGTTCGGCCGAAACGCGGCACACCATCCGATCGGGGCAGCCGGTCAGGTCGCGAAGTGGACGAGCGCGGCTATGGCCAGGCAGAGGAAGACCGCGGGGAAAGCGATGTTGTGGAACACGCGGGCCCGGATATGAGCGCCTACCGCTCCGACGAAGAACAGTACGAGACCGACGGCCGCCGCAAGGCCAATCGGTCGCATTCCGAACAGCCCGAGGACGAGCCCCGCGGTCCCGGCTCCTTCGAGAACGGCGAGATGGGGAATCCATTTCCGTTCCACGCCGGCCTCGGTCGCGTTCTGTATCACGAACTGCGCCCGCATCACCTTGGCGGCCACCTCGAATGCGTTGGCCAGGACGCAGCCGATGGTCGCGAGGAGCAGTCCGCCTTCGAGTACGGTGCTCAACGGGAGTACCGCCCCAGCACGGTCGCCGGCCGTGGGGCGACCGGGGTCCCCGCCCACGCCGCGATCGCGGTCCTGAAGTCCAGGGCCTCCCGGATGCCGAGGAGCGGGTTGGCATCGGGATCGGCAAGCCGCAGGGCCAGCAGGAACTCCGCTCCTTCACCCGTTTCGTCACCCGCTCCGTCACCCACGCGCACCGCCGTGTAGTCGATGCCCGTCGGCGCGGCCTCCTCGACCGCGGCGAACAGCTTCCTGATGGCTTCTTCGACTTCCGGGACCTGCTCGGTGCCCGTGCTGAATCGGACGATCTGTACGCTCATGGGGGTTTCCTCAAGGGGGGTCGTCGGGTGCCTGGTCTCTCTCGCCCCTCCTGACGCCGAGCACGCCCCAAAGGTGACCCCTCCGTGGAACTTGTTGAATATTTCGAGGCGGCCCGTCCCCGGCTGATGTCCCTGGCCCACCGGATCGTGGGCTCGCATCAGGATGCCGAGGACGCGGTCCAGACTGCCTGGACCCGGGTGCAGGCGGCCGACCTGGCCGATGTGACCAACCTGGACGGCTGGTTCACCACGGTGACCACGCGGTTGTGCATCGACCTGCTCCGCGCCCGCGAGCGACGCGGTGAACTCCCGCTGCTGTCCGACGACATCCGCAGCGAACAGCTCAGTGCCGACGAGGCGTTCCTCCGCCGCGAAGAGGTGTCCAGAGCGCTGCTCGTGCTCCTCGGTGAGCTGTCCCCCGGGCAACGGGCGGCCTACGTGCTGCACGATCTCTTCGCCGTTCCCTTCGACCAGGTCGCGGCCGTGCTGGACACGAACGCGGTTTCGGCCAAGAAGCTGGCCAGCCGGGCACGCGCCAGGCTCCGCAACGCCCGCCCGGGCGAGTCGGCGCCCCGGGCGCAGCAGACTCAAACCGTCGAGACCGCCGAAACCGTCGAAATCATCGAAGCCTTCCTGGCCGCCGCACGAGGCGGCGACATCACGCGGCTGGTCACGCTGATGGCTCCCGACGCGGTCCGCACGGCCGACATCCGGCTGCTCCCTGCGGGCTCGCGCACCGAGGTCCGCGGAGCCGCGGCAATCGCGGAAGAGACAAGGACGTTCACCGAACGTATCGCCGCCGCCGTCCCCGTCCTCATCGCCGGCCGCCCCGGCGCGGTCATCGCGCCGGGCGGGCACGCGTACGCGCTCGTCCACTTCCAAGTCGATGCCGGACGTGTCACGGGAATCGACATCGCCCCGTACACGTCCGGCACGGTTTCACTGGTTTCACCGGTTGTTGCGGACCGACCCGGCGCAGCGCCGTCTCCGCGAACCGTCAAGTGACATTGATATCCCGTGTGTTCTTCATGGCAGGGAGCGTAGAAGGACGCGCGGGCGTGCCCCAATGTGCACCGTGCTCAGTTCCCGCACGCGGGCGTGCACGCTGCTCACCCCCGGGGCGCGGGGCCCGCCGTGATGCGCAGGGCGTGCACGACATCGTGGACGCCCGAGGCCAGGGTCAGCAGGTCGCGGTTGAGCAGGGCCTCCGCGGCGCGCAGCCGCGCCCTGACGGTGTTGCGGCTGATGCCCAGGGCCCGGCCGGTCGCGCGCGCGTCGGTGCCTGCGGCGATCCAGGCCCGCAGCGTGGCGAGCAGGTCGGAGCCGCGCCGGTCCCCGAGGGGCCTGAGCAGGTCGGCCGCCCACGCCACCACGGGCGGCGCGTTCAGCAGCTCGTCGAGGCCCGGCGCGGACACCGCACCGGCTCCGCCCGCCGCGGGCACGGGGCCGGGGCCGTTGACGGTGAGGGCCAGGTCCAGGGCGGCCCTGGCGTGGACGTCGGCGAGATCGAGGCCGAGCAGCGTCTCGGCGCGGTGGATGTGGGTGCCGACGGTGTTGCGGCTGATACCGAGCAGGCGGGCCACGCCCGAGCGGGACACGGACACCGCGAGGCGGACGATGTCGGAGGTGAGCTTCGGCGCGAACGCCAGCGGGTGCACGAACGCGGCGGCCCACGCCGTCGCCTCGGGCCGCGGCAGCAGCCGCGCCAGCGGCAGCCGGCCGCGGTAGTCCGCCACCCGGCCCGGCAGGTTGCGCGCGACGGCCAGGGCGTGCCCGGCCTCCGCGTACGCCGCGGCCGTCGCGCCGAGCGGGTGCGGGCCGCTGATGCCGAGCGCGTAGTGCGGTTGGTCCCGCACCAGTTGGCGCAGCACCGCGCCGCGTTCGTCGGCGGCGGCGGTGCCGTCGTCCTCGGCGATGGTGCAGATCAGGTGGGCCGGGTGAACGGGGCAGGGCACCATCAGGCCCGCCCCGTGGTAGCCCGCGGGGTCCTGGTAGGTCTGGGCGAGCCGGTCCCGGTCGCCTGGCGCGCAGTGCAGGAGGTATATGCGCACCTGCCGGGCGTCGAGCACCTGCGGAACGGCGCCCGTCGTCATCCGGCGCGCGAGGGCGGGGTCCCCGGCCATCAGGGCCGTGAACACGGCGAACCGCAGCTGCCGCGCCTTCTGCTGGTAGCTGTGGGCGGTCCTGTCGGCCTCCCGCGCGCGGCGCACCAGCGCGATGACGCTGCCGGTGTGCGAGGCGAGGGCCGCGGCGTCGCGGCTGAGCGGCGTGTCCCCCACGGCCACGAGCACCGGGCGCGGGGCGTGCGGGCCGAGCGCTTCGAGGTGCACCTGCTTCGGGCCCGCCCGGGTGGCGAGGGCGGCGAGCCGGCCGTCGGAGACGCGGCCGAGGGGGGCGCGGATGCCGGCGATGAGGCCAGGGGGGAAGCCGTCGCTGGTGGCCTCGACCGCGCCGGTGTCCGCGACCAGCGCCAGGTGGGCGCCGATCTGGCGGTGCAGCCAGTTGAGCAGCTGCCGCACGTCCGCCGCCTCTCCGGCGACGTACCGTCTCAGCTCGCGCAGCAGCGCGTCCTGCCGCCCCGCCTGCCACTGAACCTGCATGTCCTGCACAGCAGTTATGCCTCCTTTGCGCGGTGCCCCGAGGACTAGCGTGACAGGCGGGGTGCGGATCAGCGGGCCCGTGCCACGCTGGGCGCATGTCACTTCACATCCGTCCGCGCCGGGCGGGCAGGCTCTGTGCCCTCGCGGCGGCCGGTCTGCTCGCCCTCACCGCCGCGTGCAGCGGCGACGACGACGGCGACGACGACAGCAACGGGAACGGGAACGCCGCCGAGGAGACGCCGACGCAGGAGCCGGAGGGCACGGAGGGAGGCACGGAGAGCCCGCCGCCGGTCGACGAGGAGACCGCGGCCGAACTGGAGGCCGCCGTCCGGGCCTACACCGACGCGTTCTTCGCACCCGACGCGGAGGCGGCGTACGAGATGGTCTCGCAGCGCTGCCGCGATCTGGTCGACCCGGAGGTCTACGCGGCCCAGCTCGACCAGGCGGCGGCCGACCACGGTCAACTGGCCGTCGAGACCTTCACGGTGGAGCACCTGGCGGGCGACGAGGCACACGTGACGTACACCGTGGGCGTTCCGGAGTTCGACGAACGGCTGGCCGGTCAGCTGTGGTCGAGGGCCGGGGAGGACTGGAAGTTCGACTCCTGCTGAGCCACACTGGGAGGTGGTCCGGCTCGTACCGGACCCCTTCCCTCGGACGAGGGTTCGTGGCGGGCCCCGCCGTTGGGCGGGGCCACGCGCGTACCGTGGCCGGGCCGGTGCCTCATTCGGGGCGGCACAGCACCGGGTTCTCCAGCTCCGCGCAGGGCCGGTGCCCGTGGGAGCGGACGATGTCCTTGCCGACCTCGTTGGTCAGGTAGCGCAGGAAGCTCGCGGCGAGCGAGTCGGCGGCGGGCTCCCCGTAGGTGTAGGCGAGTTCGGTCTCCCAGAACGGGTAGGCGCCGTGGTCGGCGCCTTCGAGCGTGGCCGCCTGGCCGTCGATGCGCAGCGGCAGCACGTCCCCGCGCCCGGTCGCGGCGCCGACCTCGGCATAGCCGACGGCGCCCGGGATCTCGGCGACGGCGTCCAGGACGGCGTCCGTGGAGTCCTGTTCGCAGCGGACCACGTCGCTCGCGGCGCCCGGGTCGAGGTCGCGGCAGTTGTCGGAGGTGGTGGCCGGTTCGCGGGTGCCGCCGAGCACCCGCTGCTGGAAGGCACGGCGCGTTCCGGAGTCGGCGTGCCGGGCGACGAGGCGCACCGGCAGGTCGTTGCCGCGCAGTTCGCTCCAGTTGGCGACGGTGCCCAGGTAGAGGTCGCGGATCTGGTCGGCGGTCAGGTCCTGTACGCCGGCCTCCTCGTTGACGACGAGGGTGAAGAGGGAGAACGCGATCGGCCGCGGCAGCAGACCGGGGTGGTCGCCGCCCTTGGGGCCGTCGGAGAACGCGACCATCGCGGGGCGCCCGTCCGGGTGGTCGCGGCCGGCCTCGTCCAGCTCGTCAAGGCCCGCGGCGCTGCCCTCGGTCGCGACGGTCACGCGCGCGCCCGGGCAGGTGTCCCCGTAGGACGTGGCGGCCTCGCGCAGCACGGGCGCGAAGGCGGTCGACCCGGTGACGGTGAGGCGGCCGGTGGCGCAGTCGAGCGGCGCGGCCGTGTCGTCGTCGGCGAGGGAGGTGACGAGCTGGGCGAGGATCACCACGACGAGGAAGCAGACCAGCGCGACGGCCTGCCGGGAGGTGCCGGTGCGGCTGCGGGTTTCCCGGATACGGCCGGAGCCGACGCCGCCCTTGATGCCGCCGACGACCTTTGGCGGCTTGAACTCGGCGCCCGGCTCGCGGGTTTCCCCGGCGTCGCGCTCCAGGGCGGCCAGCACCTTGTAGTGGGCGGCGCGGTTCATGGGGACCTTGGGCAGCTGGATCACGCCGTCCCTGACGTGCAGTCCCGAGCCGCCTTCGAATGACGGCCGCAGGAACTCGTCGCTCAGCTCCGTGACCACCATCCCGGCGACGCGGCGGCCGGGGAAGCTGACGCGGATGCCGACCTTGTCGTCGTCGAGGACGGCGTAGTCGCTCTCGTCGATGTGGGTGGCGCCGACGTTCTCGATGCGCAGCAGCACGAACGAAGGGTCCACCAGCGTGCGGCCGTTGCCCTGCCGCAGCTGGGCCAGGGCGCCCGCGTAGGCGGAGTGGACCTCATCGGTGGCCGTGGTGTCCATCTGGACGCGGTAGCCCAGGCGTTTGCGGCCGACGACGAGGAATTCGTAGAGGGCGGCGATGATCGGGACCACGACGCCCAGCACGGCGAGGGCGACGTCCCACCGGATGAAGTCCACCACGGCCCAAACGTATGGCCGATTCCCGGCCCGCCAGGCGGCATGGGGAAGGCTTCGGCAATTGTTCACCGCCGGTTGGCGCCGGCGCACGCGCCGGTGCCCCCCGCGGGGCCGGCGGTCAGACGTAGAGGGTGCCGTGGGCGACGATGGCGCCGTGGCCGCCGACGGTGACCTCGTGAACGTGTTCGCCCCGGCCCTCGGCCGTGGCGCGCATGACGGAGGGACGGCCCATGTCGACGCCCTGGAGGATCTCCAGCTCCCGGCCGTACCCGGCGAGCCCGTGCCGGGCCAGGTGGATGGCGAGCGGCCCGGCGGCGGAGCCGGTGGCCGCGTCCTCGACCACGCCGTAGGCGGGGGAGAACATCCGGGTGCGCCACCGCGAGCCGCTGCTGGCGAAGCAGTTGGCGGCCATGTCGGGGAATTCGCCCAGGGCACGGTGGTCGGGGCGGAGGGCCGACAGCTCGGACACGCTCGCCAGGCCGACGAAGACGTGGCGCGGGCCGTTGCGGTAGATCTCCACCGGCGCCGTTGAGGACGGGAGGTGCAGCGCCGCCAGCAGGTCCGCCGCGTGCTCGTACGGCTCCCAGGTCGGGACGGGCTGCCGCATGCGCACCGCCACCGCGCCGTCGTCGTCGCGCAGTTCGACGGGGATGAGGCCCATGGCGGTCTCCAGCCGCAGGCTGTCCCTGGCGAGCGACTCGCCGAGGGCCACGGCGGTGCCGAGTATCGGGTGGCCGGCGAACGGCAGCTCGTTGACGGGCGTGAAGATGCGGATGTGGGCGTCGCCGCCGTGCCGGGGCGGCAGGACGAAGGTGACCTCGGAAAGGTTCATCTCCCGGGCGATGCGCTGCATCACGCGGGCGGTGAGGTCGGCGGCGTCGAAGAAGACCGCCACCGGATTCCCCGCGAGCGGCTCGCGGCTGAAGGCATCCACCACCGTGTACCGGCGCATGCGTCAGGTCTCCAGGGCAGGGCCGAGGCCGTCGAGGCCGGGATGGGAGTAGCGGCCCTCGACCGTCGCCTCGATCTCGAAGCTCATGCGGTGGTTGGGCGGATGGCCGATCAGGCCGGCCGCCAGGTTCGGGGGCAGCTCGGCGGGACGGTCGTTCTCCCAGAGCATCACCGCGCCCCAGCGATTGCGGTCGCGGTCGGCCATCCAGAACTTCAGCCGGAGGCCGGGGACTTCGGCCCAGGGCCCGGCCGCGCCGTCCCGCAGGTGCGTGCGCAGGGCGTCGATGGTCGCGGAGGTGCCGTCGAGATCCCACCAGGCGATGTCCACCCTCACCGGTCGAGCACCCCCTGGACGACCTGGGCCAGAATGCGCGGACCGCCGGCGCCGGTCACTGGCCTCATCGGTGCGCGGCCTCGCCGGAGTGGGGAGCGGCGACGAGGAGCGTCGTCTCCATGGGAAGCGCGGTGACGCGCTCGACCTGCCACCCGGCGCGTTCGAGCAGCGAGGTGAACTGCTCCCTGCTGCGGTGCCGTCCGCCGGTCGTCATCAGCAGGTGGAGGTCCCACAGCGCGGGCAGCACGGTGGGGTCGTCGTCCACCACCATCCGGTCCAGGAGCAGTAGCCGGGCGGACGGGCCGGCCATGGCACGCCGGCAGTGGGCGAACGCCGTCACCGCGTCGTCGTCCGACCAGCCGGCCAGCACCCGGCAGAAGAGGTAGACGTCGCCGCCCTCGGGTACCGCGCGGAACATGTCTCCGCCGGTGAGTCCGACGCGGTCCAGGCCGACCGTGCGCGCTAGGTGTTCGCGGGCGAGGGGGATCACGTGGTCACGTTCGAGCAGCGTGCCGCGGGCGTCGGGCGCGGCCCGGAGGATCACCGAGAGCAGGTGGCCCTTTCCGCCGCCGCAGTCCACGATCATCTTCCCGCCGGTGAAGTCGAAGGCATCCGGGACGTAGTCGAAGAAGAAGTTGCCGGCCACCATGGCACGCTGGAAACGGCCCGCCAGGTCGGGGTGGCCGTCGAGGAAGCCGTAGAGCGGCTGGCCGAAGGCCAGTTCGAAGCCGGCCGTCAGGCTGCTGAGGCTCTGAACGGCGTGGCCCCAAGCGGTGTAGAACTCCTCCCCGTAGAGCAGGCACATGTCGCGCAGCGTGCCGGGCTTGTCCAGCAGCGTGGCGCTCACGGGGGTATTGCGGTATCCGGTGCGGTGGCCGCCGCCGAATATTCCCATCGCCACCAGCAGGCGCATGAGGCGGTGAATTCCCTCTTCTTCCGCGCCGGTCGCGGTGGCCAGTTCCGCGTCGGTGGTCAACCCTGCCTCGATGTGATCGGGCAGCCGGAGCTTGGCAGCGGTGTGGATGGCCTGCGACCGCCACCCGCCGGAAATCAGCTGGACCGCCTCCTGTAATGCCCGCAGATCTGTCGTCACGTGCTCCCCCTGAAAACGAGTGGTATATGACGCCCGAATAGGCCGCTCATGCTAGAGGCCAGGCTGCCGTCCAACCATCGGCGGAGCGTTCAAGCGGGGAAGAGTCCCTGGTTGGACATCGGTCCCCACGGCTGATGACGAGGACTCACACGGCGAAGGTCGACCTCACAGGCCGTCTGCGGTGACCATGACCCGGCCGGCCGGCTCCATCGGCAACGCGTCCGTTCGCGATCCGTACGCCAGAGGAAGAAAGGGACCAGCCATGTCCAATGACACCGCAGCCCCCGATACCCCGACCGATGAGACGGAAGTGCGCAACCGAAACCGTGCCACTGTCGAGCGGTACATGAATACGCGAGGCCAGGACCGTCTCCGTCGTCACCTGCTGTTCACCGAGGACGGAACCGGCGGTCTGTGGACCACGGACAGCGGCGAGCCCATCATCATTCGAGGGCGGGACCGGCTCGGCGATCACGCCGTATGGTCGCTGAAGTGCTTCCCGGACTGGGCGTGGATCAACATCGAGATATTCGACTCGCAGGACCCCGACCGCTTCTGGGTCGAGTGCGACGGCGAGGGGAAGATCCGCTTCCCCGGCTATCCGGAAGGGCACTACCGGAATCACTTCATCCACGCGTTCCTGTTCGAGAACGGGAAGATCAAGCAGCAGCGGGAGTTCATGAACCCGTGCCAGCAGTTCCGGGCCCTGGGGATCGCGGTGCCCGAGATCCGCAGGGAAGGAATCCCCACCTGAGCGGGGCCGGGTCATGAACTCGAGCAGGTACGAATCCCTCACCGGCGCCGTCGGCCTCGACTTCCCCGAGTACGAGGCGCCCCCGCCCCAGCCCCTGGGGCTCGTCCAGCGCTGGCTTGCGGAAGCCGTCGATCATGGCGTTCGTGAGCCCCGCGCCATGGCCCTCGCCACCGCGGACGCGCTCGGGCGCGCCTCCCACCGCATGGTGCACGCGACCGAACTGAGCGACCGCGGTGTCGTGTTCACCACGCACAGCACCAGCCAGAAGAGCCGGGAGATGGACGCCACCGGCTGGGCGTCGGGCCTGCTGTACTGGCGGGAGACCAGCCAGCAGGTCGTCCTGTCCGGGCCGGTCGCCCGGCTCGGCGAGGCGGAGACGGACGCGCTGTGGGCGGCCAGACCCGTCCCGCTGCACGCCATGACGCACCTGTCCCACCAGAGCGAGCCGCTGCCCGACGCGGAGGCGCTTCGCGCGGCGGCCCGCCGGCTTGAGGCGGCGGGCACGCCGCTGCCCCGCCCGTCCCGGTTCGTCGGCTATCTGCTGGCCCCGGACGTCGTGGAGTTCTGGTCTGCCGGCCCCGACCGCCTGCACCGCCGACTGCGGTACGACCGGCAGGCGGGAAGTGCGGCGGGATGGCGGCCCGTGCGCTTGCAGCCCTGACCGCGCTGGGCCTCCCGCGCCGCCTCCAGCGGCGCGGGAGGCCCTGGACCGCCGTCCGGGGTCACCGGGCTCCCGGTCAGTCCCTTGGCTTCACCCGCAGCGCGAAGTCCCGCCAGGATTCGGCGTATTCGATGGCAAGCTCGTAGACGGCGTGCCGGCAGTGCAGGGGAACGCTGGGGACCAGCGTCTCCCTCTTCTCGGCCGACAGGGCGTTCGCGGCCAGAATGCGCAGCAGCAGGCGCCCAGGTTCCGAGTACTTGAGGGCCGGATCGCTCATCAGCCCGTCGAGCCGGTGGGCGGCTCCGCGTCGTGTCCTGGCCGGAAGCACGTCGGGAACGGCGTGAAGTAACGGCCTCGTCGGCCGGTCGTCCCGGGCCTGCCGCGGGGACGGCGGCCGGGAGGGCAGCGGGTCCTCACCGCGCCGCAGCCGTTCCCTGACATCCCGTGCCGTCCAGGGCGAGATGCCGGCCTCCCTGGCGATGGTGCGGAGCGAGGCCCCGGGATCGTCTCTGATCACTTCGGCGGCACGCATGCGCCCGGCCGCCCAGTCGACCGGCCGCACCCTGCCGTCGCGGCCCACCCGGACGGCGGCGTGGTGCACTTCCGCGCCCGCGTTACGGCGCAGAGCCCGGACCGTCTTCGTGGCCAGCGCCGTTATGGAGGCGACCACTCCGTCCGACCACTCGGGGTGGGACGCCAGGATGCGCCGCGCCGCGACGCTGCGTTCCGACAGGGTCAGGGGCAGGCCGTGGCGGGTGTTCCGCTCGACGGAGAGGGCGAACGCCTCGCTCTCTGCGCCGTCGAAGAACCGGACGGCTATCCACGATCTGCCCAGCTCGTCCGCCACCCGCAGGCGGTGCCGCCCGTCGATCACGCACATGGTGGGCCGGTGAACGATGACGGGCGGCAACTCGTCCTCGGACTCGGCGAGAAGCCGCACATGCCGGGGGTCCTCGGGCAGGCTGCGAGGCGAATCAGCGGCTCTCAGCCTCGCGATCGATACCCTTTCCGTCGCCGAGAGCACTCGCTCCCACCGGGCTCGGAGAAATGCGATATCGGTCCCGGACCGATCCGTCCCCGACGCGGCGGTGGCATCGCGGGGACAGCTCTCGTGCTTCACACTCGGCTCCTTCTGGCTGCCGGGGTATGTCCGCTGGGCCGTACTGGTGATGACACGAGGCGGCGGCTGGAACGGTTCAATCCGAAACCAGTTGATGCGAAGAGCCGCCCCGGCAGCCGTCCGGCGCGGCAGCGACGCCGGCCCTGGCGGTCGGCCGGTGCGGTCACCCGGGCAGACTGGGGCCCGCGGCCATCGCGCCGGTCACGAGGTGTCCCGATGGCTCCCTGAGCTCTTGCAGGATGTCGAAGAACCAGCTCAGATTCTCGTCGGCCCGCCACCCGGCGATGGTCTGCCAGTGGGTGGTGACGCTCCAGATCTCAACGGTGTCCAGCTCGTTGTCCATGGGGGCCAGCGGGAAATCCCGCCGGAACGCGGCGTAATCCGCGATTTTTCCCTGCTTGATTTCGGTGACCGCGGCCTGTGCCGCTCGAAGGGTATAGCTCGCCGCGCCGCAGTAGGATTCCAGGAGCTGGGGACTCGCGCAGCGGAAGAATGCACCGTAATACCGCGTGTTCCCCATCGCCCACTCCCGGTATCCCCGGTACCCCTCGCAGGTGAAGTTCAACTCCTCCTTCAATTCCCGCGTCGCCCCCGTCCGCACGGCGGCGTACAGGTTCCCCGCCGCCAGGTCCCTGTCCTCCAGCGCCCCACCGGGCAGCGCGTTGAGGCCGCTGCCGTTCAAGCGCTTGCCCTGCCGGAGGATCGCCGATCCGGACTGGAAGAAGTGTCCGTTCACGTTCTTGCGTCCCATGAGGAATCTTCCGCCGCCGTCGTGTACGACGGCGTATACGTAGGATTTCGGGCCACGGGGGCGCTTCTTCGGCGGCGGCATCGGATCTCCTGGTGGGAATGGGATCATGCGTGCGCGGCTTATCCGGAAGTCACTACCCCGTTCCGTCCGGGGACAAGCGCGAAGCAAGGGGCGTTGCCGTGGAACGGGCCGTGAAACGCATCGTGGGAATGTGTCCGGAAGTGCCTTCTTGCCTGCGCCGCATGCTTGCCTTCCGTGCCGCAGGACCGCGAGCATGCGGGAATCAAGGGAACAGGGGGCGGTGAAAGAGCCGCCGGGAGGGGGCGCGTGGCGAGTCCCGCGCGTCTGTCCGGGCCGCCTGTCTGATCAGGGACGAGGTCGCGAAGTGCCACGATCGGCCGGACAGGGCTCAGTCAATCTCGACGCTCTGGAAGCGCACATTCTGAGTTTGGGGCGCCCCCCGACGCTGAACGCGGCGGATGGCGCACTTCCCGCGCTGTTGTGCGACATGCTCGCCACGTTCCCCGGCGGCAGTTGCCGGGGCGTGGCCGGTTCCGGGGAACCGGAGTGGGACGACGGGCGCGCGACGCTGACCCTCCCACTCGCCTGCGACTCCTGTGCCTGGCCCGCCGGCTCGGGCCTGAACGTCGCGGTGACGGGTGTGACGGTGACCGTGACGAGCCGGGGTGTGGTCACCCTCGTGCTCAGCGGCGCGTTCGACGGCGTCGCGGTGACCTCGACCCTGACCGCGGACCCCGCCGGGTGGCTGGTCGCCGCGGTGCGACCGGTCCAGCCGGGGGCCTTCGCCGCCCAGTTGGAGGGGCTGGGCAGGCGCTTCGCCGGTGACGAGGTATGGCGGACGGTGCAGGACGGGCTGCGCGAGTTCGGGTTCGGGCCGAAGAACGTCGCCGGTTTCGACCTCCGCGTCGCGCGCACCGTGAAGGAGGGGGAAACCGGGCCGGTGGGCCCCTACCGGGTGACGTCCGCAGCAGTCGTGGCCGCACTCGACATCGGGGCGCTGCCGCTCGACATCGCCCTGTGGGCTCCCGACCTGTTCGTCACCGGCGCGCTGCGCGATCAGCGGCCGGTGCCCGTCCGTTCGCTGCTGGAGTCGCTGCACCTTCCCGCGGACGCGGTGCCCGACGTGGGCGGCGCCGTCAGCGAACTCTCGTTCGCCGCCCACCTCGGGTACGCGTACGTCCTGCGGACGCAGGTCACGGGGGAGTGGGGGATCGGCCCCCTCGCGGTCACGTCCCTGTCCCTGGAGCTGTTCCACGACAGCGTGGCGAAGTTCGCGTTCACCGTCCGGGGCACCGTGACGGTCGGACCGTCCCTCGCCTTCGACGTCGTCGCCGCGCGCCGCGGCGGTGCGCAGGGCGAATGGGTCCTCGGCGGCGGCCTCGCCGCCGGCCGGTCCCTCGAAGTCGGCGCGCTGATCCAGGGCCTGGGGCTGGCGGACGTGCCGGAACCGGTCAGGACCATGGAACTGACCGGCCTTTCGCTCTCCCACACTGTCGGCACGCCCCACTTCGACTTCGTCTGCGAGGGACACCTCACGATCGCGGACGGGATCACGGCCTCGCTGCGCGCGACGGTCACCTGGGACGGTTCCGGGGCGCGGTACGGCGGAACGCTGGAGATCGGCGACTACGTCTTCGGCCTCGTCTTCGACCGGGAGAGGTCCGGCAGCGACGTGTTCGCCGCCACCCTTCACGGTGCCCCGGAGGGCACCCAGCTGGTTCTGCGGGACTGGGTGGCGCACTTCTCCGCCGACCTGGCGGCAGATGTCCCCGACGGTCTGCGCATCGGCCTGAAGGACGCCAAGTTCGTGCGGATAAAGCCGGCGAACGGCCCGGCGCGGTTCGTCGTCGGTGTCGACCTCGCGGCGGCTTTCGACCTTTCCCGGCTTCCCCTGGTCGGCGGGTTCCTGGCGGCGGTCGGCGGCGACCTGGCCGTGGAGAACCTCCAAGTCCTCTACGGTTCCGGCGACCTGGACCGCCAGGCGGTCTCCCTGATCAACGGGCTCCTCGGGCAGGCGGGGGTGGTGCCCCTCCCGGAGGCCGGGCTGAAGCCGGGGGTGGCGGCGCTGGCGGACATGCGGATCGGGGGCGAGGCCGTTCCCATCGCCCTCGGCGTGCCGTCGACGAGCCCAGCTCCGGCGGGCGGCGACGGGCGGGCCCCGGCCCCGGAACCGCCGCCCGGCGACCAGCCGCCCGCCGACCAGCTGCCCGGCGACCAGCCGTCCGCGCCGGGCGGCCCGGCCTCGAACGGTCTGTGGGTGTCGGTGCAGAAGCAGATCGGCGTGGTGCAGATCAACCGCGTGGGCGTGCTGTACCAGCACAACGTGCTGTTGTTCGCGCTGGACGCGGGGGTCACGATCGGGCCGCTGTCCCTGTCGCTGGACGGCCTGGCGGTGGGCTCGCCGCTGGACAGGTTCGCGCCGACGTTCCGCCTGGACGGGCTCGGACTTGCCTATACCGCCCCGCCGGTGGAGATCTCCGGGGCCCTGCTGCACCTCCCCGAGGACCGGCTTCCCCAGGAGGTGGCGTTCCAGTACGACGGCACGGCGACGGTGGCCCTGCCGAGCTTCTCGCTGGCGGCCGTCGGCTCCTACGCACAGCTGAAGGACGGCCGGCCCTCGCTGTTCGTCTTCGCCCAGCTGGAGGCGCCCCTCGGCGGCCCGCCGCCGGTGCTGGTCACCGGGCTGATGGCCGGGTTCGGCTTCAACCGGGAGCTGGCCCTGCCGACTCCGGGGGAAGTGACCGGCTTCCCGCTCCTCAGCCTCCACAAGCAGGGCCCGGATTCGGGCGGGCACAAACCCTTCCACGTGCTGGACGTCCTGGAGGGGCGGGAGCCGGCGGTCCCCGGCGGCCGCGCCCGGCCCTGGATCGCCCCCCGCGAGGGCTCGTACTGGCTGGGCCTCGGGGTGGAGTTCACCGTGGCCGAGGTGGTGAACGCCAAGGTGCTGCTGGCCGCCGAGTTCGGTCAGGAACTGGCGTTCGCCGTGCTGGGGATCGCGACCCTGCAACTGCCGCTGCCCGCCGAGTCCGCCGGCCGTACCTACGTCTACGCCGAGCTGGGCCTGGAAGCCGTCCTCCGGCCCACCCGCGGCAGCTTCGAGCTGTCCGCCCAGTTGTCCCCGGCCTCCTACGTGCTGACACCCTCCTGCCACCTGACCGGCGGGTTCGCCTGCGCCGTGTGGTTCGGGCCCAGCCCCAACGCCGGGCAGTTCGTGATCAGCCTCGGCGGCTACCATCCGGCGTTCCGGCGCCCCTCCCACTACCCGGTGGTGCCGCGGCTCGGTATCGACTGGGCGGTGAGCGACGCCGTCTCCCTCAGGGCGGAGGCGTATCTCGCCCTCACCCCGTCGTGCGTCATGGCGGGCTACCGGCTGCACGCCGTCTTCCACGCGGGGGGCATACAGGCGTGGTTCACGGCCCAGGCGGATCTGCTGCTGTCCTGGCGGCCGTTCGCCTACACCGCGCGCGTCGCGGTCAGCATCGGCGCTTCGTACAGTCTCCACCTGGGGCCCCTGCACCTGTCGTTCAGCGGCTCGGTGGGCGCCACCCTCAACCTGTGGGGGCCGCCGACCGGCGGCACCGTCACCGTCCACCTCCCCATCCACTCCATCACCATCGGCTTCGGCCCCGGGCCCGCCGCCACCGACGGCGAGGCACTGGGCTGGTCCGAGTTCGGCAGCATGCTGCCCAAGCCGGAGGACGTCGTCACCATCGCGCCGGTCAACGGCGTCGACAAGACCGTCCCCGACACCGACACCGACACCGGAGCCGGCCATGGCGACGGCGGCACGGTGTGGCTCGTCCGGGCCCGCGACCTGCGCTTCTTCACCCAGTCCGCCCTGCCGGCCAGCCACCTGCGGGTGGGCGACGCGCCGCTCTCCCCGCCCGGGTCCGACGACGGCCCGCTGGTCGACATCCGGCCCATGAACCGTTCCGGGCTCGTCGGCGAGCACCGCCTGAAGCTGTACCGCGGGAACGAGCCCGCGCCGACGGACGGCTGGACGATGACCGCCCGCACCAGAAACCTGCCGGCGTCGCTGTGGGGCGCCCCGCCGGTTCCGTTCAGCCACACCCCGACCGCGCCCAGCGCCGACGTGCTCCCCGACCGGCCGGTCGGCTGGGATGTCCAGGCACCGCGACCGCGACTGGCCCCCTCGCGGGGGGTCTTCCCGCTCAGTGAGTACAGCGAGGACGAACTACCGCCCGGCCTCTCCCCGCTGCCCCGGCAGCCCGACGTCAACGGCGGCTTCGCCGGAACGCCCGACTCCTCCAGCGTGGATCTCATCGGCCGGGCCGACCGGGGGGCCGCGAAGGACGGGCGGGACCAGGTGTACGCGGCCCTGGCCGAGGCCGGGCTGCTCTCCGGCCCCAACGACGCCCTGACCGGCCTGGCGGCAAACGCGGGTCACCTCTACGGCCAGGCGCCCATGACCTGGACTTCGCCGCAGGACGCAGGGAGCAGGACATGAGCCCGAGCCCGCAGCACCCGGCCCGCGACGCGATCCCCCTGGGCGACGTCGAGTTGCACGACAACTACCTGCCCGCCCTCCCCGCGGGCGACTACCGCATCGAGGCCGGCCACGTGCTGCGCACCGGCCCGGACGAGGGCGCCCCGGTCGTCGGCGACGCGTTCCGGGCTGTGCAGCGGTTCACCGTCCGCGCCCCGCAGGTGGCGATCGACACCAACGCGGTGGTCGCCAGGCAGCCGCCCGACGCGTCGAGCGGTAGGTTCGCCGAGGTCCTGCCGCACGTGGTGCTGGGCGACCCGACGCTCCCGTGGGAGCGCCCGATGAGCGGACCCGGCACGTCGCGCGAAACGCCGTGGCTGGCGCTGCTGGTCCTCACCGACGACCAGCTGGTCGGCGGCACCGCCGCGCCGACCCGCACCATCTCCGCCACCGTCCAGGACTTCCTGGCCGACGACGCCGACGTGCTCAAACCCGAGCTGACGGTGGAGAGCGACATCGGGCCCGGCGATCCCTGCGCGTACATACAGGTCGCGGCCACGGCGTTCCCCGCGGTGGCGCCGCGCCTGGACGAGCTGCGGTTCCTGGCGCACTGCCGGGGCGCCAACACTGGTGACCGGCCCATCCTGGGCATCCAGGAGGACGGGCTGTTCTCCGTCGTCGTCGCAGGCGGCTTCCCGGCCGCGCCCCCGCCCGGCTCCGACGCCGGCAGCGGGATCAGGAACGTCGTGCACCTGGTCTCCGTGGAGGGCCACGAGAAGGTTCTGGTGGCCGACCCGGACCTCCGGGGCCGCACGTCGGTGGCACTGCTGTCCCTGTGCAGCTGGTCGTTCCTGGCCCACCCGGACCGGCAGGCCGACTTCACCGGCCTCGCCGAAGGACTCACCCGCACCCCGGACGGCGCCCGGGCCGGGCGAGAGGAGATGTGGCTGCGGCTGCCCTCCCCCTACGAGGACACCGACGCCGTCCCGGCCCCCCGGCGGCACGTGGCCCGCAGGCTCAACGACGGCTATGTGCCGCTGCCTTACCGCATCCGGTCGGGCGAGACCACCTACGGCTGGTACCGGGGCCCGTTCACGCCCGTCGTGCCCCCGCGCACCGACCGGGCGGCGCAGGCCACCACCGCCGACGCGCTCCTCGCCTACGACCCCGCCCGGGGCAGCTTCGATACCTCGCTGGCCACCGCGTTCGAAACCGGACGGGCCATCGCCCTGGCCGACGCCGCCTTCGCGCAGCACCTGCTCGCCTTCAGACACGCCGTCCGGCAGGTGGTCGACACCCTTCACCACCAGGCCACCAGCACCCACCTGTCGCCGGGCGGCGCCGGGCGGCAGCGGCCGGGGACCGCGCCCGCGGCGTTCGGCACCCTCCTCGACGGCCACCTGCTCACCGCCCTCGGCGCACCGCCGGGCAGGCCCCGCGACCCGTGGACCCCGCCCGCGCCCGCCGCGCCGCCGGCCGACCCCGCCCGGGAACTCGACGCCTTCCTGCGCTCCGAGGCCACCCGGGCCGCCCTCACGGCGGCACTGGCCGAGGATGACGGCCTCCGGGAGCACTTCGGCCGGGTCGCCGACTGGCTCGGACAGCTGCTGCTGCTCAGACCCGTGCCGTTCAGCCACCTGGTGCCCGATCAGCGGATGCTGCCGCAGGAGTCGGTGCGCTTCTTCCACACCGACCCCAACTGGCTGGACGCCCTGGTCTCCGGTGCCCTGGCCGTCGGCACCCAGTCCAGCCGCGACACCCTTCAGGACCGGACCGTGACCGCTGCCATCCGGGTGGCGGCGGCCGACGAGGCGGCGGGGCACCGCGAAGCGCGGCGCGGCGGCCCGGCCGCGGAGACGGCGGACACGGCGGGCCCGGCCCTCGGCCCCGGCTGCGGCCTGTTGCTGCGCTCGGCACTCGTCTCCGGCTGGCCGAACCTCGCCGTACGCGCCTACGACCCGGCCGGCGGACTCCTGCCGGTCCTTCGGATGGACCACCTCTCGCCCACCGTGCTGCTGTGCCTGTTCAGCGGTCTGCCCGCGGCGGTCGAAATCAGCGAGCCCCAGGAGGGCTTCCGGTTCGGCGTCGAGGACCACGGCCTGATCCCGCTGCGGAACGTGCTGCGGCCCCCGCACTCCCCCCGAGGGCTGCCGCTCGGCGAACAGATCGCCCCCGGCCTCGACTTCCCCGTCCTCGACCACCTGCGCCGCGCCCCCGACCCGAACGTCAGGACCCTCGACATCGGCTCGCTCGTCACTGCGCTGGCAACCGCCCTGAACGCCGCGCACGGCACCGCGGTCGGCCCGATCGGCCCCGCCGACCTGGCCATGCACATGGTCAGGGTCCCCGAGGCCATCCGCTTCAACGGCCCCGAAGGAGACCGCGGATGACCGCCCGTCCCGCACTCGTCGTCCCCGTCGCCCTGGACGCCCTCGTCGTGAACGAGGCCCTCCGGCGCCAGGACGGCTTCCGCATCTGGCGCCAGAACTACCTGGCCCTGGACGACTTCGCCGGCCCGGAGCCGGACGAGGGGGACAGGCAGAGCGATGACCCGGTCCACAGCGCCCCCGGCGTGCACCTGCACTGGACGCTGCCCAGAGGCTTGCGCCACGGCGTCCAGGACCCGGCCACCGGAGAGATCACCTACCCGCTGGTGCCCAACCGGTGGCTGGTGGTCCGCTTCAGCGGCGCCACCGCGCGCCGCGCCAGGGCCTGGGTGATCGAAAGCGACTGCCCGCACACGCCTTACGCCCTCCGGGCCGGCCACCCCGTCGAGCGCTCCAGTCCCTACCTGGTCACCGATGGCACCCTCCACGCCTGGCGCGCCAGCCCCGACCCCCACCGCAACGCCAGGACGTCGAACGCCCACCAGGTCCACATCGGGCTCGCCTTCCCGCACACCGACGCCACCCCCTGGACGGAACGGGCCGGACGGGACCCGCTGTTCCTCACCGCCATGAACACCGGAAACCCGTACTTCGCCACCTACGCACCGCACAACAGCAACGTCTTCTCCTTCTTCGACGACCTCTCCGACATCGCCTCGGCGGACACGCTCGGCTACCAGGTCATCGGGTGGTACTCCGACCCGGACGCCGACATCCTCGCCGCCCGCCCGCCCGGCACCGCCTACGCCGACCAGCTCGCGCACCTCGGCTGGCAGGACCCGCGCCTGACCGGCGACCAGGCCGCCGACGCCGCGGTCGTCCCGGCCACCCGCAGCCTGTACAACGGCCTGGCCCTGACCGTCCCCTGGGACCCGGCCGCCGCCGCGGCCCCCGGCCCGGACCCGCTCCACGCCACCCGGGACAGCGGCGCTCTCAACGTCGCCGTCGGCACCACCACGGAGGACTCCTTCACGGCACTCGTCGGCCACGCACTGCGGGCCGGCGGCGGCGAACCCTCGGGCTCCGACATGGGACTGATCCGTGCGTTCCTGCACAACCTGCTCACGCTCGCCGACGAGAACGGCGGCGACGCACGGGTACGCCGCAGCATCCACGGCGCGGCCTTCGGCGCCTCGTCCGGCGGACACCGCTGGACGGTGACACCACCGCCCGACGACACGCCGCCCGACGACACGGCGGGCGACGACATGGCGGGCGAGGGAACGGCGGACGAAAGAACGGTGCCGCGCTCCTTCACCCCGCCGAGCTGGCTGGCCACCCTCAACGACGACCAGCACCGGCTCGACCGGCACCTCGGTGAACTGCACGCCCTCCAGTGGCAGCTGAACGCCCTGTGGCAGAAGAACGGCCTTGCAGACGTGCTGTTCCCGCCTCCCGACGACGCGCCTGACCAGGAGCTGATGCAGGCGGAGCTGGACCCGGCCCGGCAGGGCTCACTCGCGCACACGGTGAGCGCGAAGACCGCCGAGGCACTCGCCCTGGCGGCCGAAGTCCCCCAGCCGGCGAGCACCGGGCGCCACGCCGACGCGCATGACGCGCTGCTCGCCGGGATCGACGCGTTCGCCCGGGCCAGAGGGCTGGCCGGGGGCGCGAGGCTCAAGGCCATGCCCGCACAGCCGTTCTGGCAGAGCGGCAACCCCGTGGTGAGTCTGTCCGGGGTCCGGCCCCCGGCCGACGCCACCGTCTCCGACGAGCCCCTGCCCGTCCGGCCCCTCATCGACGCAGCCTGGCCGGCCGCCGCCGTCACGGTCGGGGGGACGGCGGTCACCGCGACGCCGGGCCAGGGCCCGATGCCCGCCCTCCCGGGCCTCGACGCGCTCCCGGAGGAGGTGCCCCGGCTGCTCGCGGAGTACTTCCTGCTGGACCAGGGCAACGCCCCCGCGCTGGCCGCCGCCACCGGGCTGCCGGCCGACGACATCGCCGCCACCCTCGCCGCCCACCGCCCCGCCGACTACGGCTGGGCCCTGCCCGCGCTGGGCCTCGACCCCTGGGCGCAGCCCTGGGAACCCCTGGTCATGGAGTGGAAGGCGGCCTACCACCACATCCCCTACACCGTCGGCGGGCGGCGCTGCTGGACCTTCGACGGCACCGACTACCGCTGCGCACCGGGCGCGGCCATCGACCCGGAGCCGGTCGCCGTCAAGGGCATGTCCCCGCTGGGCCCGCACCCCCGCGCCCTGTTCGCCGCCCGGCTGGAAGAGTTCGTCTCCCACCACGGCACCGCCGGGCACCGCGAACAACTCGACGCCTGGCTGACGGCCATCGGCGACTGGGGTTTCCTCGCCCAGGAGCTGACCGGCTTCAACGACCGGCTCGCCGCCCGCCGCACCGGCGCCTTCCGCCGGCCCACCCCCGACGACACCGACCACCCCGAGATCGCCGGCCTCGCCGGCTACCCCGACGCCGCCACCGAGGACGGGCTGCCCGCCCGCTACCGGGGCCGGGTCACCAGCGTCCCCGCACTGCCCGGAGGCGAGAGCGCCCCCTTCCACGAAACCCGGCAGGGCCAGATCCATTTCGAACAGGTCTTCCTGTACGACAAGTTCGGCCGCGTCCTCGACGTCGTCAGCCCCGACCCGAAGTACGGCGGCCTGCACGACTACCGTTCCTTCCCGCTCGTCATCGACGACGCCCTCGCCCCCGACACCTCGTTCACCCCGACCGTCGCCGCCGTCGCCCAACTGCCGCCGCGCCCCCTCCAGCCCGCCCGGCTCGACTTCGACCTCCTCGACGGCGCCACCGGCACCCGTGTCGTGAGCACCGCAGCCGACGCCAGCCCGATTGCCGGCTGGCTCCTGCCCAACCACCTCGACCACAGCCTGCTGCTGTACCACCCGACGGGCCGCCTCCTGGGCACCTACCGTCTGCTCACCGGCACCGACGGCCGCCGCACCGGCCAGTGGGAGCCCCCACCCGACGGCACCCTCACCACCCTCGACGAGGTAGAGGCCCTCGCCCCCGTGATCGCCGGCCTCCTCCGTTCCCGGAGGCTGGCCACCGAGGCCAACCTCACCGCCTTCCTCGACGTCATCGACTCCACCCTGTGGACCACCGACCCCCTCGGCCGCCGCGCCGACCAGGATCTGTCCGTTCTGATCGGGCGGCCCCTGGCACTGGTGCCCGCGCAGCTGCGGCTGACGCTCCAGGGGCCGCCCATCCGCGACACCGGCTGGGCGGCCACCCTGAACCCCCCGCCCCCCGCCTTCACCGCCCACGAGTTCGCGGTACGCCTCGGCGACCAGCCCGCCCGCGACGACGGCCTCGTCGGCTTCTACCGCACCGCCCCGGGCGGCGGCTACGATTTCGACCGCTTCGACAGCGTCACCGCGCCCGACGACGGGCAGGACCACATCACCCGAATCGGCGCGCCCGGCGCCGGAAACGCCCCGCCGGACGCCAACTACCTGTCCCTGACCTTCGGCGACACCGCACCCACCGGGCTGCTCCTGCTCCTCGACCCACGCGCCGCCGTCCATGCCACCTGCGGCATCACCCCGGCCGTCAAGGCCACCGTCCCGGCGCGGCACGTGGACGACGCCCTCCGCCACCTTCAGGCCGCCTTCCGCTTCGGCCCCGTCCTCACGAGCGAACACGGCCGCACCGTCACCTTCCCCCGGCCGGCCGAGAAGCACGGCACCTGGTCGTGGCTGCGCCCCGCGCCGGTGCCTGGCCCCTGGACCCCGTACGAGCTGATCCAGGCGCTGCCTGACGCACCGTTCCAGGACCGCCCCACGACGCTCCAAGACGGCCTGCTCGGCTTCCTCACCGAGCCGGAGCAGTAGCCGAGACCTTTTCCCGTTCCACCAGAGGAGGCTTGGCCCATGCCCGATCCCCTGCTCAGCTACCGCACAGCCACCCGGCCGGCGCCGCTCCAGGCGAGCAGCCCCGGAACCCCCGTCAAGGGCACCATCAACCTCGCGGTCACCCCTCCCCCCGGCGGACAGGACGTCTACTGCGACCAGATCAAGGTCGCCGTCCCGGCCAACGAGCAGAACGGCGGCGCGTTCTTCACCGAACAGCCGGTCTTCTCGACGAGCAGCGACAAGTGGGTCATCACGACCTTCGCCCAGATAGCCGGACAGGAGCTGGGCCTCGAAGCGGGCACCACGTGGTGGCGCGCCATCTTCCATCCCGTGGCGGAGGAGTACGACCTGATCCGCGACCCGGTGGCCTTCGGACTCAGCGGCACGCTCAGCACGTCCACCGGCTCGCTCACCTACCTGATCCTCGAACACTCGGGCACGACGACCGACCGCAGCAGCTACACGAACAAGAAGGCCGAGCTGACCCTCGTGGTCACGGAGCCCGTCTTCTACCTCCAGAGCTTCCTGGCACGCGGCTCCGAGGCGACCGCCCCGCAGACGAAGTTCGCCGGCGGCAGCCCTGTCCACCTCTCGTGGGAGAGCAACGGCGCCTTCTTCCGGCTGTACGACGGCGACGGGCAGATCCTCCACCAGGGACCCGAAACCTTCTTCACGCTCGAAAACGGCGTCTCCAACGACACCACCTTCACCCTTGAGGCGTCCATGTCCCCCGAAACGCAGGGGAACGGCTTCGAACCGATCTACCAGTACGCCACCCTCACCGTCACCGTCACCGACCCCACCCTCGACCGGCTGACCGTCTCCGGACTCCTGTCCGCGCGGGCGGGCGTCGAGGTGGCCGGGACGCTGTCGGCGAACGAGGACCTGACCGTCTCCGGACTCCTGTCCGCGCGGGCGCGGGTCGAGGTGGCCGGGACGCTGTCGGCGAACGAGGACCTGACCGTCTCGGGGGCGCTGTCCGCCAACAGCGACCTGACCGTCGTCGGCGATCTGAACGCCCACGGCAACGTCTCCGCCGTCAACGACGACAAGATCTTCCGCATTCGCGAGCTGCGTGGCCCGAACGGCTCGCACCTGTCCGTCAACAGCTCCGTCGACGTGCTGTCCGGCTGCGACGTCAGCATCCACGACGCCCTCCGTGTCTCCGGTCACCTGGAGCGCGGCGGCAGTACGGTCGTCGCCGACGGGGATCGGATCGGGCTCAACAACACGCACTACCCGGGCTGGCTCTACGCCAGTGCGTACCACGAGGACGGCGACCGCAGGAAGCCGTTCGTGTGGGACCCGGGCAACCGCGTGGTCGAGTCCTACTGGCAGGTGTCGCGCGACTGACCGGCCACCGCCCGCCGGACCTGCGCCGGGCCCGGGGCTCCCGCCCGCCGGGGCCCGGCGCGGCTGGATACGGCTGGCGGAACGACACCGCCCGCCGACCTGCCACGGTCGGCAAACGCCCGCCGGAGGTCCACCCGCGGGTGGACGCGCCGGGCATGGCAACGCGGCGCGGGTGGCGCGTCTGCCGTCAGGGCGCGGCGCAGCCGGCGCCGCAGGTTGCCAGGCTGCACCATCTGCGGCGTCCGCTCGCGTCGAGGAACAGCCAGCCGCAGTTCTCGCCCGGGCAGGCGCGGATCGTGAACCGGCGCGGGTCGGCCAGGAGTTCGCCCGCGGCGCGCGCCGCCGCGTACAGCGGGAGCCGCAGGCCCGCCGCGGGGGTCAGGCGCCAGTGCCCGAGGCCGTCCTCGTCGCGCGTGAACGACGAGACCGCCGCGGCCTGTTCCACGACCGCCGCGACCGCGGTGAACGACGCGGCGTCGGCCGGGTCGGTCAGGCATGCGTACAGCCGCGCCCGGAACGCGCGGGCCTCCGCCAGCACGGCGGCCGCCGCCGCCGGCTCGCGCCGCGCCCCCGCCAGCAACTGCGCGACGAGCCGTTCCGACGCCAGATCGTGATGCCCGGCCCACACCGCCAGCGTCGCGTAGCGGCGCAGCCACTCCCCGCCCGGCAGCGCGGGACCGCCCCAGCCCGCGTAGGTGTTGCACAGTTCGAGCGCGGGGTGGCCGCCCGCGCTCCACGGCAGCCACTCCTCGCCGACCCGCACCGCGTACACCGGCGCCGGCGGCTGGTTCAGCTGCGGGTCGCCGCGCAGGATGCGGTCGTGCAACGAGGCCAGCGCGGCGCCCGGTTCGATGCCGAGCCCGTCCACCAGCGCCCGCCGCGTGCCGCGGTACAGCCGCAGCGCCTCGGCCTGTCTGCCGCCGCGGTAGAGCGCGGTCATCTGCGCGGCGACCAGCTGTTCGCGTTCCGGGTGCTCCCCGGCGTGCGGCGCCAGATCCGCGGCGACCCGGTCGTGCCGGCCCATCGCGAGCTGCGCCTCGGCCCGTCGTTCCAGCGCGGACAGCCGCAGCTCCGCCAGCTCGCCGCCGAGCCGTTCCCGCAGCACGTCGTCGGCGGTGCCGTCCAGCAGCGGGCCGCGCCACAGGCCGAGCGCCCGGTCGTACAGGCCGGCGCGCACGCCCGGGTCGCGCGCGGCCCCGGCCTGCCGCACCAGCGCGGTGAATTCGGCCGTGTCGAGGCGATACGTCCCCGGGGCGACGCGGTAGCCGTCCTGCCGGGTGGCCACCTCGGGCCCGCCGAACGGGCGCAGCGCCGCACGCAGCCGGCCGATGTAGGTGTGCACGGTGCCGCGGGCGTTCGCGGGCGCGCCGCCCGACCACAGCAGGTCGATGAGGTGCCCGGTCGTCACGACGCGCCCCGCGCGCAGCAGCAGCACCGCCAGCAGGCACCGCTCCTGGCGCCTGGCCCCCGTCAGGACCTGGCGCCCCTCATGACGTGCCTCGAACGGGCCGAGCAACCGGAACTCCATGACGCCCGCCAGCGTAGAGCGTGTCACCGGGGGAGGCGCAGCCCGAGCATGGCGACATCGTCATCGTTGTCGGCGGGGCGCACGCGGCTCAGCAGCTCGTCGCACAGACCGGCCAGCGGGCGGCGGGCGAGACTGCCGGCGTGCCGCCTCAGCAGGGCCAGGCCCTCGTCGAGGGAATGGCCGCGGGACTCGATCAGCCCGTCCGTGTAGAGCACCAGGGTGGCGCCCGGCGGCAGTTCGGCGGCGGCGTCGGTGCGGTCGAGGGCGAGACCGGTTCCCAGCAGCATCCCCTGCCCTTCCTCCAGGAAGCGGGTCCGTCCGTCGTGCTCGATCAGCAGCGGCGGTGGGTGCCCGGCGTTGCTCCACCGCAGCCGCCACCCCGGGCCCGCCGTGCGCTCCACCCGGGCGAGGATCACGGTGGCCAGCGAGGTGCCGATCACGCGCGCCACGGCCTCGTCGAGGCGGTTGACGACGGCGCTCGGCGGCTCCTGGCGGTCCCAGGCGTAGGCGCGCAGCATGTTGCACACCTGCGCCATCCCGGCCGCGGCGTCGAGGTCGTGGCCGACGACGTCGCCGATCACCAGGGCCGGCGTCTCGTCGGCGAGGAGGAACGCGTCGTACCAGTCGCCGCCGACCTGCGAGGCGTCGAGGGCGGGTACGTAGCAGGCGCTCATCTCAAGACCCGCCACGTGCGGCAACTGCGGCAGGAGATGCCGCTGCATGGTCTCGGCGACGCGTCGCTGACGTTCGTACAGGCGTGCGTTGTCCAGGGCGAGCCCGGCCCGGCGGGCGATGTCCTCGACCAGCAGGAGATCCGCCGTGGTGAAGGAGCCGGGCCGGTCGGAACGCCCCAGGGTCAGGGCGCCGAGCACGTCGCGCACGCCACGGATCGGTGCGATGCTCGCGGAGTGCATGCCCGTCGCGCGGAACAGCTGCCGCTGCGCCACCGCCACGCCTGAGTCCGGGGGGCCCTGGTAGTCCTCGGGGCCCGCGAGAGTCGCGGTCACCCCGCGCAGCGCCCGTGACAGAGGCATGAGGGACGCCTGCGGCACCGGCGGCAGCGGCCCTTCCAGCTCCTCCCGGTGCACCAGCGTGTGCTTCTCGCGGTGCACCACGGCGGCGCGCGAGACGTTCCCCTCCTCGGTGAAGAGGTCCACCACGGCCCAGTCCGCCAGTTGGGGGACCACGAGCCGCACCAGCTGCTGCAACGTCTCGCCGACGTGCAGCGTCGAGGTGAGGGTGGTGGTGGTCTCGGCCAGCAGGGCCAGCCGGTCGACCTCCGGCATCGAATCCGCCGAGGACTCCTGTTCGCTCTCGTCGGGCTCGTGGAAGAACATCACCGCACCGGTCCGCCCCTCGCCGATCCCGCACGGGGCGACCACCCAGGCCACCGGCATCAGCGAGCCGTCCCCGCGTTCGAACCACTCGTGCTCCCCCTGGGCGGGCCGGCCGGTGAGGAGTACCTGCTTCATCCGGCACCGGGTCCGCGGCACGGGCTCCCCGTTGCGTCCGCGGTGCAGCAGGTCGTGGGCGTCCTGGTCAAGCAGCTCCGCCGGAGTCCGGCCGAGCAGCTGGGCGGCGCGGTCGGTGACCTCGATGATCCGCCCCCGGTCGTCGACCACGCAGCTCCCCAGTCCGGGGAAGTCCGGCAGGTGGCGCAGCCACTTCGCCGCCACGGCCGGGGGGCGCCCGGCAGGCCCGTGGCCGCCATCGCTGATCATGGCTGCGTCTCCTCGCGTCCGGGCCGCACGTGCCGCGCTCCTCCTGACAGCAGCTTCCCCCGATTCTCCGCCGCAGGCCATCGGCCCGTTCCGGAGAGCCGCACCCGGCGGACCGAACGGGTGACGGTTTTGCCCGGCACGTACCCTTCGGGCGGTGGTGTTCCGGCAGGGAGGGCGCGTTGACGAACGAGGGTGACCACGGGGTCCTCAGGGCCGTGCGGCGCATACCCGTGCTGCTGCGGATCGCGGCCGTCGGTCCGGTGGCGGCCGTGGCGGGGCTGCTGCTGTGGGCCGTCTGGGGCGACCCAGGTCAGCGGCTGCGGCTGCTGGCGGGCTGCCTCGGCCTGGCCGCCGCCGCTCTCCTCGTGCTCCTCGGCCACCGGCTGGCCGTCGGCCGGGTCGACCCGGCCGATGCGGCGCGGGCCGTGCTGGACGGTCCCGGCGGCGGCGCGCGGTCGGGCGCGCTGCCCGCCGTGGTGCCGTCCGGCCGCCGCCTGCGGCTGTGGACGGGAGCGGCCACGCTCGCCCTGTCCGGCTGGGGCTTCGGCCTCTTCTTCCTCGCCTGGGGCGATCCGGTGCCGCCCGGGAAGCTCGCGGAGATCCACCGGGCGGGCGGCGTCGTCGCCGACGTGCCGATCACCGGCGTCGCCGACACCGACAGGAACGAGGGGCAGGCCCGCGGGAACCGCAGCCCGTGGATGGACTCCTGGACCCAGACGCTGGAGGTCGAGCTGACCGACGAGGCGGGCCGCGCCGAGCGTGTGGACATCAGGACGCGCAGCTCCCACCTCAGGCAGGCGGGCGACACCATCAAGGTCGTCTACGCGCCCTCGGACACCGGGCTCGGCGCCTACATCGGCGACGACTCGCGCGTCTTCACCCGGAGCTTCCACGTCAACTTCGAGGGCTATCAGGCCGATCTGCCCCGGCTGGCCGACGGCCGGACGCTCTCCGGCTACGAGCTGCTGATCTGGGCCGTGCCGTGGGCCCTTTCCTGCGCCCTCATGGCCGGGAGTTGGTTCGGGCTCGGCAACTCCCGGCCGGTGACCGGGCCTTCGGACACCGTCCGGGCGTTGCGCGGCACGTTCACGCGGGGCCGGGTCACGGGGGACGGCGGCAGTGTCGCCTTCCACCCGCACGGCCCGGCGCTCCGCAACGTCTCCCCGGCGCTCGACGGCCGCGCGGCCTGGGTGCTGTGGGACGTGGCGAAGGCGCGGGAGTTCCCCAAGTCCCGGCGCGCGGACGCGGTTGCCGTGCTGGTCCTCGACAACGGCTGGGCGGTGCACGGCGAGGTCCGCTTCGCCCCGGCCGAGGACCCGGCCGCGGCGGGTGTCCCGGCCGGGGAGGCGCGGGCGCGGACTGACGAGGCGCGGCGGGTGCGGCCGTGGGCACCGTGGACGCTGTGGCCGCTGACCGTGTCGTTCGGCGCGTTCGCCTGCTACGCGGTGGTGCTGGTGTGCAGCGGGCTGCTGTTCACCGATGTGCTCTCCGGATTCCCGCGCTTCCTCGCCGCCCTGGTGGGGGCCTGCTGCCTCTACGCGGCGGCGCGGCGGCACTTCCCGCACCGGCGCGAGCCCTGGCCGCCCTGACGGTCACGGGCGGCCCCGGCGCAGGCGGGGGTCGACCAGGCGGGCGGCCCACAGCACGGTGGTGCGCTGCATCGTGAACGTCTCGCCGGAGGCGAAGTGCAGGCGTTTGCCGCCGCGTTGAACGGTGGTGAGGTCGTGGACCGTGAACGACTGGCCGCCGATCATCAG
>NZ_LZNS01000001.1:5264663-5297413 GCF_001984575.1 Streptomyces sp. MP131-18
CCTGACCGTGGCGGCGTCGACCTCTATGGCCACGCGGACGCCGGGTACCGGGCTCATCGGGGGCTCCTCTCCGTCTCGGCCGTCTCCGTGAGGTGGGCGCGGACCGCCTCGGCGAGCTGCGTGGCCTCCCGCAGGAGTTCCGCGGTGCGCGCGGCGGTCAGGTCCGTGTCCGTGTCCGTGTCCGCGGTGGACTCGGTAACGGTCGGGTCCGGCTCTGGTGTGGTCATGGGGTCACCTGCCGATCAGCAAGTATTTTCGGGATGTACCCGTACTGTGACTGGATGGTCACTCAGGATGTAGGGTGAAACCGTGCTTTAGCTCGCGAAGTAAATGCGCTGCGCCCTGAGTTGGCGGAGAGCGCGAGGGAATCGGGAGGTCATCGGGGTGGAGGAGGACATCCCCTCGGGGAGCTTGAGTCCGCTGCACGGCTTCGGATTCGAGGTCAGGGCGGTGCGTCTGGGGCGGAAGCTGACCCAGAAGCACCTGGCGCGGGGCTCGGGTTACTCCGAGGCGTACGTGAGCAGGGTGGAGAAGGGGCAGTTGGTGCCGAGCGAACGGTTCGCGCGCGGCTGCGATGTCGTCTTCGGCACCCACGGGGTCTTCGAGCGGCTGCGGCGGCGGCTCGAAGAGAGCGATCATCCGCTGTGGTTCGTGCCCTACGTCCAGGTGGAGGAGAAGGCCGAGCGGATACTGAACTTCTCGCCGAGCCTCGTCACCGGGCTGCTCCAGACCGAGGACTACGCGCGTGCCATCTTCCGCGCCGCCCACCCGCGCGCCGCGGAGGACGTCATCGAGGGCAAGGTCGCGGCCCGGCTGCGGCGGCGGGAGGTCTTCAAGCGGGAGGACCCGCCCGCGCTGTGGGTCATCCTGCACGAGGCCGCGCTGCGCACGGCGATCGGCGGTCCGGCCGTCATGGCCGCCCAGCTCGAACAGCTCCTGCGCGCCATGGAGCAGCCGCATGTGGACATCCAGGTGCTGCCGTTCGCCTCCGGGGCGCCCGACGGGCAGATGCGGCCGTTCACCCTGCTGGGGATGCCGGACGCCGCCACGCTGCTCTACTCGGACGGGCCGCGCGGCGGTCGTGTCTACGACGCCGCGGCGATGGTCAGCCCGGCGGCCGAAATCTATGATCGGTTGCGGGCGCACGCGTCGTCCCCGGACGACTCGGCGGCCTTCGTGAAGTCCCTGTTGAAGGAGTACCGCTCGTGAACGCTGGTCAGGAGCCCGGTATCGCCGCCGCGTGGGTCAAGTCGTCCTACAGCGACGGCGACGGCGGGCAGTGTGTCGAGATGTCCCATGCGCTCGCGGGGTCCGGTGTGGTGCCGGTCCGCGATTCCAAGTCCCCCGCGGGCATACTCCTCTTCCGCGCGGGCGGCTGGTCGTCGTTCGTCGACGCCGTCAAGGAGGGGGAGTGGGCCAAGTCGTCGTACAGCGGCGGCGACGGTGGAGAGTGTGTCGAGGTGTCCCGTTCGTTCGCGGGGTCCGGTGTGGTGCCGGTCCGCGATTCCAAGTCCCCCGCGGGCGTCGTCGTCTTCCCGGCCGGCGGCTGGTCGTCGTTCGTCGAGGCGGTCAAGGAGGGCGGGCCGCTCGCCTGAGCGGTGGTGAGCCCGTGGTCAGGACGGCGGGAGACGCTGCGGGGACGATCCGCAGCACCCCACCGTGAGGAGCGCCCCATGCGCCGCACCCTGGTCACCGGACTTTCCCTCGTCACCGCCCTGCTGGGCGCGACCGCACCCGCGACAGCGTCGCAGGGGGCGGGCTGGGAGCCCGCCCCCTCCGCCCCCTGGGACACCGCCGCGGGCGAACGCTGCGCGTTCCCCGTCCACGGCGAGCCCGTCGTCGACGAGGTGGTCCAACTCGTCCTCGACACGCACCCCGACGGCACGCCGAAACGCGTGGTGTACCGCGGCGACCTGGTCGTGCGCGTCACCAACACCGAGACCGGCGCCGCCCACGACGCGGACGCGAGCGGCACCGCCGTCGTCGACTACCGCACCGACGGCTCGCAGTTCTGGTCCGTGCTCGGCCCGGTGCTGGTCGGCGTCGAGGAGGGCAACCTCGACCGCGGCCTCTACATCGTGGACGGCGTCTACACCCTCGACATCGCCGCCGACGGCTACCGCACCGTGACCATGGCCACCGGCGCCACCGACGACCTCTGCGCCCGCATCGACCAGATCGACTGAATCGTCCGGCGGTGCGGTGCTGCCGTTGCGGCCCGTGCCAGCCGAACGCGGCCCGGAAGCGGTCGCCCAGATCCCCGAGGCGCTCCACGGGCTCGTTCGCGAACACCGGGCGGAGATGGCCGGCGCCGCTCGGACCCCAGCCGGTCATGGGCGTCGCGGCGACGCGGCCGTGCCGGAAGAGCAGGTCGGACGCGGCTTCCGGGGTGAGCCCCATGGCGCTCGTGTCCACGAGCAGGGACCAGCCGCCGTGTGGCCTGACGCAGGGATAGTCGGCGAGCCGGCGAAGGACGAGATCGCGGCGCTGCTGCCACGTGCGGGTCGCGGAAGCGACGTCGGCGTCCGCGTCCGGGGCGGACAGGGCGGCGGCGACCGCCTCCTGGGCTATGCCGACCTGGCAGACGACGTTCGTCAGCCCCACCAGGTTGACGTCGGCCATGATGCTCGCGGGGCCGACGACCCAGCCCACCCGCCAGCCGATCATGCGCAGTTCCTTGCTGGCGGAGCCCACGGTGTAGGCGCGCCCTCCTTCGTCGGCCCGGGGGAGCACGCGGCGTGGGCCGCCGACGTTCCGCACCTGTACGGTGCCCCGGAGGGAGACGTCGACGCCCTCCTGATCGTCCGATACCCCCACCCCGGCCCCGCCCGGGGTGGTGAGAAGCTCCTCTTCGAACGAGCGGCGAACACCACCGTGGAGAGTGACCATGTACGCGATATCCCTGGGTGACGACGGTGCCGAGCTGCGGCCGCTCGAGCCGTGGCGGGCCGAGGAGTTCCTGGCCCACATCGACCGGGGCCGGGAGTTCATCGGCGCCTACGTCGGTCTCGCGGACGCCGTCAAGGACCTGGCGGCGAGCCGTTCCTTCCTCCTGAGGTACGCGGAGAAGACCGCCGCCGACGCCGGGCGCATCTACGGCATCTGGGCGGACGGCAAGCTCGTCGGCGGCGTGCTCTTCCGCACGATGGATGTCGCCCAGGGCACCGCCGAGGCGGGCTGCTGGCTGGAGCCGTCCGCCGCGGGCCGCGGCCTGGTGACCCGGGCCGCGCGGGTGATCATCGACTGGGCCGTCGGGGAACGCGGCATCCACCGCGTGGAATGGCTCGTCTCCTCGGCGAACCGGCCCAGCATCGCCGTGGCCCGCCGTCTCGGTATGACGAAGGAGGGCGTGCTGCGGGAGAGCTTCCTCTACCGCGGGAAGCGCCACGACATGGAGGTCTGGTCCGTCCTCGCCCCCGAATGGCGCGCGGCGCACATCAACCCCCGCCCGCTGTCCTAGCGTTCCGCCTCCCGGCCGTCTTCAGGGGAGAGGACTGCCGAGTTGAGGAGGGCACATGACAGGCGCATGGCGGCGGGCCGCCGCGACGGGTCTTGGCGGGCTGATGCTGGCGGGCGGGGCAGCGGCTCCTGCCGCGGCGCTCGGCGCCCCGCCGGGGCAGCGGTGCGTGGCGGCACCGGAGGCGGTGGCCGTTCAGCCCTACCAGCCGGTCCGGATCGCCGAGTACTGGCTGATGGCGCTGCTTCCCGAGGGCGAGCAGAACGTCATGGTCACCACCGACGCCAGCTTCGAGGAGGTGCTGGCGTTCCACCGGAACACTCCGCCCGCGGGCCTGGCCGCTGACGACATCACGGCCGCGTTCACCTTCGATCTGGAGACCGGCGTGAGCACGCTGCACGGCGGCCGGTGGCGGACCGACTGCGGACCGGCCCGGATCACGGCCGAGACGACGCGCGACGGGCGGACCGTGGAGGTCCGCGACGCCGAGCTGCTGACGCTCGACGGTGAACGCGGCTGGGGAGCGTTCTACTTCGACGGCGGCATGACCGTGCACGACCGGCTGGTCGTCACGGCGTACGACGCCGAGGGGCGGGTCTTCGACCGGGACACATGGCAGTGACCGGAACGCGGGCGCTGCCACCGACGGCGGCGGCTGCCGATGCGGAAGTGCGGGAGTCGGCCGAGGAGGAGTTCCGGGCGTTCATGGCGGTCCGCTGGACCCGCCTGCTGCGCACCGCCTATTTCCTGACCGGTAACCACCACGACGCCGAGGACCTGGTGCAGACCGCCCTGGCGAAGGCGTTCGCCAGGTGGCACCGGGTACGGCAGGCCGACGATCCGGACGCGTACGTGTGGCGCATGCTGATCAACGCCAACGTGGACCGGATGCGGCGCTTCCGGATACCCGAGTGGCTCACCAACCGGTTCCCCGAGCGGCACGCACCCGACGCGAGCGACCAGCTCGCGGTGCGCGACGCCCTGCTGGCGGCGCTGGCCCGGCTGTCCGCGCTCCAGCGGGCCGTCGTGGTGCTGCGTTATCTGGAGGACCGCAGCGAGGCGGAGGTCGCCGCGCTGCTCGGCAAACGGGTGGGCACCGTGCGCACCCACAACGCCCGCGCGCTGCGCAGGCTCCGCGGCGACGACGCGCTGCGGGAGAGCGGCGGCGAGGAGGAGAGGACCGGATGACCGGGGCCACGGAGCGGAACGACCCGCGCGACCAGGACACCGCCGCGCGGCTCGGCGAACGGCTGCACGAGCGGGCCCGCCGGCTGGAGTTGACGGCCGAACCCCCGGTCGCCGCGGTGCTGCGCCTGGGCCGGCGGGAACGGCGCCGCCGACGCGCCGTGATCAGCGCGGCGGCCGTCACCGCGCTGGTGCTGCCGCTGGGGGCGGCGGGCCTCGGCCTGCTGCCGGGCGACGCCCCCTCGGCCGCGGACTCGGCAGGACCCGCGCTGACGGTGCGACCCGGGGAACGGCTGGGGATCGGGCACGGCATCCAACTGGCCCTGCTCGGTCCTGGGGAGGTGGCGGTGGGCACCGCCGGGACGATCGACGCGGCCATGGAGTCCGCCGGGCCCCACGAGCTGGAACGTGCCGGTCTCGCCGCCTACACCCTCCCCGCCGCGGTCGAGACCGCCGGGGGCGACACCGTGCACGCGGGCACCTGGCGGGCGGCGGAGCCGCCCACCGCGCTCACCATCCGGACGGACCACGGCGAACTGGCGGCGACCCTGGTGACCCTGCCCGGCTCGCCGACCTGGGGCGCCTGGTTCGTCGTGGTACCGGGCGAGGAGGAGCCCATCCGCGGCGCCACCCTGAAGGCCCCGGACGGACACTCGCTGTACTCGACGGACTTCGCCACCCCGGAACCGGCCGACCCCCCGGCGCCCTGAAACCACGGCGATTCACGTAGTTGTATATGCGGATGAAGACCAGCAAGGGGCACGAGTCGAACCAGAGTCCGCCCAAAGCGGTGGTGCCGGAGGCCGGGGGTCCGGTCCGCCGCGCCGCATGCTCGAATCGGGAGAGGTGGCTCCGCCCGCCGAGCAGGGCATGCCGGGGCTCGCGCCCGAGTTGGGCCGCGTAGGGGAAAGTCCGTCGGACCTGCTCCTGCACGAGTGCGGGAGCGAGCCGGTGGACATGACGGACCGGACTGCCGAATCGTCCGAGCCCGCCATGTGTCGGCTGCTACGAGAGGCTTCAGGAGGCCGGGGCCGACGGCCGTTTCGACTTCGGCAGGCTGCGGCCGGCGACGGTCGGCGCGTTCCTCCTCATCGAGGGCAGCGACGAGGACCTCGCACCCTTCCGTTCCACCACCGGCACGCTGCTCGTCGACGATGTGCGGCCGTACTGCGACCGGCTCGTGGCCGCGGGTGCGGAGATCGTCTTCCCGCTCCAGGAGGTGCCCACCGGCGCCGCGTTCAACGCCGGGCACCCGGACGGAACGGTCGTCGAGTACGTGCACCACCGGCCGACCCCGCAGGGCGGGTGAGGCCGCGCCCGCCGCAGGCGTGACGCGCGGGCTTTACGAGGGGGCTCTCCTCGGGTAACTCTCCTGCATCGTCTCAACGAGGAGATGGCTGATGCAGAAGCTGACCAGGCGGGCCACCGCGCTGGCCGCGGTGGCGGGTACGGGGCTCGTGCTCGCCGCATGCGGGGGGTCGGATTCCGACGGGGCGGGCGGGGCGGCCGAGTTGACGATTTCCGCCAACGCGGTGTCCGGGGGGAAGAACACCGAGGAGGCCGAGTGGATCGAGGAGTGGGTCATCCCGCGGTTCGAGGCCGCACAGGCCGAGGCCGGGGTCGAGGTCGACGTCTCCTTCGAGCCGAGCGGCGTGGACGACGAGCAGTTCAAGACCCGCCTCGCCCTCGACCTCCAGGCCGGCTCCGGGCCGGACATCCTCACTCTGGACGGCATCTGGGTCGGCGAGTTCGCCCAGGCCGGGTACGTCGAGCCGCTGCCAGGTCTTGACTGGGAGGGCTGGGACCACATACCCGAGGCCGTTGCGCAACTCGCCGCCTACGAAGGCGAGCTGTACGGCATCCCATGGGGCACCGACGGGCGGGTGCTGTTCTACAACAAGGAGCTGTTCGCCGAGGCCGGGCTGCCCGCCGAGTGGCAGCCCGGCAGCTGGGCGGACGTCCTGGACGCGGCGGAGGCGCTGGCCGGTCTCGACGGCGTCACCCCCCTCCAGCTGAACGCGGGCACCGCGATGGGCGAGGCCACCACCATGCAGGGCGTCCTGCCGCTGCTGGCCGGAACCGGCGAGGAGATCCACGACGGGCAGGACTGGACCGGCGCGAGCCCGGGACTCACCCGCACCCTTCAGCTGTACGAGGACGTCTACGGCGGCGGGCTCGGCGATCCGGTGCTCCAGCAGGAGGCGCAGGGGCGCGACAGGTCGTTCGAGCAGTTCGCCGCGGGCGAGCTGGGCATCCTCGTCGAGGGCGACTACTTCTGGCGCAGCGTCGTCAACCCGGAGGGCGGCACCGCCCCGATGGAGAACCGGGACGACGCCGTCGGCTGGGCGCTGATCCCGGCCGCGGAGCCCGGGACGGGCATCGCCGGGCAGGACTTCGTCAGCATGTCGGGCGGCAGCGTACGGGCCGTCAACCCGGCGAGCGAGGACGCCGAACTGGCGTACGAGCTGCTGACGTTCATGAACTCGGCGGAGGCCATCACCGCGGCGGTCGAGGGCGACGCGCGGATCACCGCACGCACCGACGTCAACGAGCAGGTGCTCGCGGACGATCCGATGCTGTCGTTCGTCGCCGACGAGGTGCTGCCGCTCACCACCTACCGGCCGCCGCTCGCCGAGTACCCGCAGGTGTCGGTGCTGCTCCAGGAGGCGGCGGGCGCGGTCGCCGCGGGCGACAGCAGTCCGGCGGACGCCGCACGGGACTACGAGGAGGGCCTCGGAGAGGTTGCCGGCGGTGCCGACTGACGCCGCCGGGCTCGGGCGGCGCCGGGCGGCGGCGTTCGTCGCCCCGGCGCTGCTGCTCATCGCCGGGTTCCTCGTCCTCCCCGCCCTGTGGACGGTCTACCTCGGCGCGACCGACTACCGGCTGACCGGGCTCGCCGCCGCCGAGCCGGAGTTCACCGGCCTCGACAACGTGCGGCGGGCCCTGGACGAGGACAGTTTCACCCACTCGCTCGGCCTCACGCTCCAGTTCGTCGTCGGCTCCGCCGTGCTCGGCCAGGCCGTGCTCGGCTTCGCCATCGCCTGGCTGCTGCGCGGGCGGCGCGGCGTGCTGCGGCGGCTGGTCGAGGCGCTGGTGCTGCTGGCGTGGATCCTGCCCGGCTCGGTCGTCGCGTTCCTGTGGATCGCGCTGCTCGACCGGAACGACGGCACGCTCAACGGGCTGCTCGGCACGCCCGGCACCGCCTGGCTGGTCGAGCACCCGATGGCCTCGATCATCGTCTTCAACATCTGGCGCGGCACCGCGTTCTCGATGATGCTGTACGCCGCCGCGCTCGGCACCGTCTCGCCGACCCAGCTGGAGACGGCGCGGCTGGCCGGGGCCTCGGGGTGGCAGCAGCTGCGGGACGTGGTGTTCCCCGCGATCCGCGGGCACGTGCTGACCAACCTGCTGCTGATCAGCCTGTGGACGTTCAACGACTTCACCCCGTTCCTCCTGACCGGCGGCGGGCCGTCGGACGAGACCGAGATCATGCCCGTGTTCATCTACAAAACGGCGCTGTTCAACGGCGAACTCGGCTACGGCGCGGCCCTGTCGGTGCTGATGCTGCTGGTCAACCTCGTGATCGCGCTGGTCTACGTGCGACTGCTGCGGCAGCGCGCCCGACCGGCGAAGGCGGCGGAACGGGGGGCCGAACGGTGACGCCCGCGCGCGCCGTCCGGGTCGTCGTCCGCTACACCTTCGTGTGCGCCGTCCTCGGCTTCTTCACCCTGCCGCTGCTGTGGCTGGCGTTCGCGCCTTTCGACCGCGACCCGTCCATCGCCGCCTCGCTGCCTCAGTTCACGCTTCACAACTTCCGCGAACTCCTGGACAACGAGCAGGCGCTGCGCTCGCTGCGCAACTCGCTGGTCCTGGCCGCGGGCACCGGCGGCATCGTCGTGACGCTGGCCGCCGCCGCGGCCTACGCACTCAGCCGCGTGCGGCTGCCGGGCCGCGACGGGCTGCTGTACGCGCTGCTGCTGCTGTCCTCGATCGTCACCGGCACGGCGGCCATGGTGCCGCTGTTCAACCTGGCCTACGAACTCGACCTCATCGACTCGCAGCTCGGCGTCATCCTCGTGCTGTCCGGCGGGCTGCTGCCCAGCGCCATCTTCATCCTCAAGGACTTCACCGACACCACGCCCCGCTCCTACGAGGAGTCCGCGCGGGTCTTCGGCGCCTCGCCGCTCCAGATCGTCGCCCACATCGTCGTCCCGCTGATCCGCCCGGGCCTGGCCACCATCGCGGTGTGGTCCGTCGCCCAGGTGTGGGGCAACTTCCTGATCCCGTTCCTGCTGCTGCGTTCCCCGGAGAAGTCCCCGGCGGCGGTGGTGATGTACACGTTCTACACCGAGGGCGGGCAGCCGGACCTGGCGCTGATCTCCACCTTCTCCCTGCTCTACTCGCTGCCGGTCGTCGTGATGTTCCTCTTCGTCTCGTCCCGGTACGGATTCCGGTTCCACGGAGGGATCAAGCACTGATGGCTGCGATCGAACTGGCCGCGCTCTCCAAGGTCTACCCCGGCGGGGTCACCGCGCTGGACGCCGTGGACCTGACCATCGCCGACGGGGAGTTCTTCGCCCTGCTCGGCCCCTCCGGCTGCGGCAAGACGACCCTGCTGCGCACCATCGCAGGTCTTGAGGAGGCCACCGGCGGCGCGGTGCGCATCGGGGGCGACGACGTCACGGCGCTGCCGCCGGGGCGGCGGGACGTCGCCATGGTCTTCCAGGACTACGCCCTCTTCCCGCACATGTCCGTCTCCGACAACATCGCCTATCCGCTGCGCATCAAGAAGGTCGCGGGAGCCGAGCGGCGCGCGAAAGCGGCCGAGACCGCGGGGGCGCTGGGCCTCGGCGGGCTGCTGGAGCGCCGCCCGGGGCAGCTGTCCGGCGGCCAGCAGCAGCGCGTCGCGCTGGCCCGCGCGATGGCGTACCGGCCGCGCGCGTTCCTGCTGGACGAGCCGCTGTCCAACCTGGACGCGCGGATGCGTCTTGAGGCGCGCACGTTCCTCAAGCGGCTCCAGCGCGAGCTGCGTGTGACCTGCGTGTTCGTGACGCACGACCAGGCGGAGGCGCTGGCGCTCGCCGACCGGATCGCGGTGCTGGACGACGGGCGGGTGCGGCAGATCGGCACCCCGGCCGAGGTGTTCCGGCGGCCCGCCAACACGTTCGTCGCCTCGTTCATCGGCTCCACCCCCATGAACCTGCTGGACGGCGTCGTCACCGGCGACGGCCGCGTCGGCGTCGGCGGGGTGCCGCTGCCGGCGGGGGAGCACGGGCTGCCGGACGGGGAACGGGTCACGTTCGCCGTGCGGCCCGAGTACCTGGGGTACGGCACCGAGCCGGTGCCCGGGGCCCTGCCGGGCCGCGTCACCGTCGTGGAGAACCTGGGCAGCGCCCAGCTGGTCACGCTCGACGGGGACGCGGGCTCCGTGCAGGTCGTCGTGGACGAGGACGTCCCGGTCCCCCTCGGCGCCACGGGCTACGCGGCCCCGCGCCCCGAACGGGTGCTGCTGTACCGCCGCGACGGCGAACTGGCCGCGCCGGAGGCGCCTCATGCGGGGGCGTAGGTGGTCACCGTCACCCCGTTGTCGAAGATCTGGCGGTCCTCGGGGGCGAAGCGGGTGGGGGTGAAGGCCGTGTCGAAGGCGGGGATGCCGCTGCCGGCCACGACCGGATAGGACTTGATCACCAGCCGGTCGATCTCGGGCAGCAGCGTGCCGGCGAGCTTGCCGCCGCCGCACAGCCAGATGTCCAGGCCGTCCTGGCCCTTGAGGTCGCGCACCAGCCGAAGCGGGTCCCCGGGCACGACGGTGACGTCCGGGGACGGCGCCCGGCCGAGGCTGCGGGAGACGACGTACTGCTTCAGGTGGCCGTACGGGCTGCCGATGCCCTCGGCCAGCGCCGGCTGGTAGGAGCCAAGACCCATGATGACGGTGTCGAAGCGGCGGTTGGGCGTGTCCGTCAGCCCGAAGGCGGCGCGTGCGACGGTGGGGATCGTCTCCGGGTACCGCTCGTTCATCGCCGCCGAGTAGGCCGCGGCCTGCTCCGGCGTGCCGGTGGGGTAGAAGTCGAATTCGCCGCCGGGCCCGGCGATGCGGCCGTCGAGCGTGACGGCGACGTAGTAGACGAGCTTTCGCATATCAGATCACTCCAGTTGTAGTACTCTGCTTGTGCCGGTTGGACCGTAGTACTACATCTGGAGTGGTGTCAATGGTGCGTCGCAACGACCAGCGCAGGGCCGCGCTCACCGACGCGGCGATCGAGGCGCTGGCGGAACGGGGGGCGCGCGGGCTGACGTTCCGCGCCGTCGACGAAACGGCCGGACTGCCGCCCGGCACGGCGTCCAACTACTTCACCGACCGCGACGACCTGCTGATCCAGACCGGGCGGCGCGTGTACGAGCGGCTCGATCCGGGCGAGGAGGTGCTGCGCGAGGCCAGGTCCGGCGTTCAGGACAAGGACAAGTACCTCGCGCTCATGCGGGAGGTGGTGGGGCGCGTCAGCGGGTTCCGCAGTGGCTCCCTGGCCCTGCTCGAACTGCGCCTGGAGGCCACCCGCCGCCCCGGGCTGCGCGCGCTGCTCACCGAACGGGTCAGGGCCGACGTCGAGACGAACGTCGAGGCGCACGCCGCCTCAGGACTCCCCGGCGACGCGGTCGCGGTGAAGCTGCTGATCCTCACGCTCAACTGGCTCATCGTCGAACAGCTGACCCTCCCCGGGGTGTACGACGAGGAGGAGCGCGCTCAGCTGGTGGAGCAGGCGGTGGAGCGCCTGGTGCGGGAGCCCTCCGGGGGCGGAAGCTAGCGTTCGGCCGGGTGCTGCCGAGCGTGTCGGATCAGCTCGGGGCGTCGCCCGGGCGGAGTCCGGGGAGCGCGGGGAAAGCGACCGCCCGGCGGCGCGCCCGCGCGTCGGGGAAGACCCGGCCCACGAGGGCGAGCGCGGCGGGTGCGGCCGGCGCGGCCCCCGCCCCCTGCACGAAGCGGGCGGCCACCATCGTCGCGAACCCCGTGGCCAGCCCGGCCCACGCCGAACCGGCCGCGAACACCGCCGTGCCGATCACGAACGTCCGGCGGTGCCCCGCGGTGTCGCCCAGCCGCCCGCCGAACAGCAGCAGCCCGCACAGCGACACCGGGTACGCGCCGCAGACCAGGGCCAGCCGTTCCGCGTCGAGGTCGAGGGGCCGGCCCACGGACGGCAGCGCGACGTTGAGCACCATCATCGCCATCATCAGCGCGATCTGGACCGCGGCCAGCAGTGGGAACGCCCACCGCGCCGCGCGTGCCCCACCGTTCAGGCCGGCGGTCCCGACGTGTCCGCCGATGCCTCGGTGGCGCGGGCGTGGGCCCGGCCGCGCAGGCTCAGCAGGACGGAGGCACACAGCGCGGAGAGCACGGAGCCGAGCAGGACGGCCACCTTGACGTGCTCCTCCAGCTGCGGCGCCTCCGTGAAGGCCAGCTCGGCGATCAGCAGCGACACGGTGAAGCCGATCCCGGCGAGCATCGCACCGCCGAGCACGTCCGGCCAGGTCAGCGACGGGTGCAGCCGCGCCTTGGTGAAGCGCGCGGTCAGCCAGGTGGCGCCGAAGATGCCGATCACCTTCCCCACGAGCAGGCCGAGCGTCACGCCCAGCGCCTCCGGCTCGTGCACCATGTCGGCGAACGTGTCGCCCGAGACCTCGACCCCCGCCGCGAACAGTGCGAACAGCGGCACGGCGACCGCTGCGGAGAAGGGGTGGACGATGTCCTCGACGCGCTCGGCCGGCGACTCCTTCTCCAGCGGCCCGGTCGTGCTGCGCAGCAGCATGCCGATCGCCACGCCCGCGATGGTCGCGTGCACGCCGCTGTTGTACATGAGCGCCCAGATCGTCAGGGCCAGCGGCACGTACAGGTACCAGCCGTGCACACCCCTGCGGTGCAGCTGGTGGAAGAGGACGAGCCCGGCGAGGGCGCCGAGCAGGGCCCACAGGTTGAGCCCCGAGGTGAAGAAGATCGCGATGACGATGATCGCGATGAGGTCGTCGACGATGGCCAGCGTCAGCAGGAACGTGCGCAGCGCGCCCGGCAGGCGGCGGCCGACGACGGCCAGCACGCCGAGCGCGAACGCGATGTCGGTGGCCATCGGCACCGCCCAGCCGCCCATGTCGCCGTCGCCCACACCCACGACGGCGACGTAGACAAGCGCGGGCACGGCCATGCCGCCGACCGCGGCGATGACCGGCAGCAGCGCGGCGGCCGGCCGGCGCAGTTCGCCGACGGTCAGCTCGCGTTTCAGCTCGATGCCGGCGATGAAGAAGAAGATCGCGAGCAGCCCGTCCGAGGCCCAGTGCCCGACCGACAGCTCCAGGCCGAGGGCGGGAATGTCCAGGTGGTGGTCGCGCAGCGACAGGTAGTCGTCGGCGATCGGCGAGTTGGCCAGGAACAGGGCGAGGGCCGCGGCGATCAGGAGCATCACCCCGCCCGTGACCTCGAGGCGCAGAAACTCCGCGACGGAGCGGCGGTTGCGCTCCTCCTCGACGTTCGGGTCCCTGGCCGGGCGGAAGGAAGGCAGGGAAGGACGCGACGCCATGAAGAAGACCTTTCGGGCTGGAACGGACAAACGGCAGCATTTGCCGACCAGACTTCCCGGCGCACCACAGGTCAGACGTGCTCGCCTTGACGCTGTCTTGACACCGTACCCGCAAAAGTCCAGATATTCACTCGCGTCTCAGCTGAGATCGGTGAACGCCTCCACGGCCCGCGTCTTCCCCGTCACGATGATCACATCGCCCTGTTCCACCACCGTCTCGGCCGTCGCGTGCGTGAAGTCCTGCCCCGGCCGCTTGATCCCGACGACCGTCACACCGTGCTTGGTGCGCACCGCGCTGACGCCCAGCGGCACCCCGGTCGCCACCTCCGGCGCCACCGTCTTGACTAGGGCGTAGCCGTCGTCGAACTCGATGAAGTCCAGCATCCGGCCGGTCACCAGATGGGCCACCCGCTCGCCCATCTCGTACTCGGGCAGCACCACGTGGTGGGCGCCGAGCCGCTCCAGAATCCGGCCGTGCTGGCGGCTGATCGCCTTGGCCCAGATGTTCGGTACGCCGTCGTCCAGCAGGTTCCCCGTGACGAGCATGCTGGCCTCGATGTTCGTGCCGATCGCCACCACCGCCGTGGTGAACTCGTGCACGCCCAGCTGCCGCAGCACCTCGGCGTCTGTGCAGTCGGCCACCGCGACGTGGGTGAGGGCGTCGCTGTGCTGCTGAACGATGCGTTCATCGTCGTCGACGCCCAGCACCTCCCAGCCGCGGCGCATCAGCTCCTCGGCCAGGGAACTGCCGAACCGGCCCAGGCCGATCACGGCGATCCGCTGGTCACGGGTGTCGCGCTGCGCGTAGGTCTGGGCGAGGCGTTTGCCGCGCCGGCGGCGCAGCGAGTGCAGATGGTTGCTCATGATTATCCAATGATGGGGCGCTCTTCCGCGAGCTGGTAGCGGCGGGTGCGTTCGCGCAGGGCCAGGGCCGAGACGAGGGTGATCGGGCCCACCCGCCCGATGAACATGAGGACGATGATGATGAGCTGGGCCGGCCCCGGCAGCTCCTGGGTCAGCCCGGTGGTCATGCCCACGGTGCTGAACACCGACACCGTCTCGAAGAGCACGAGGTCGGTGCGGGCGTCCACCATGGCCAGCAGCGCGATCGTCGCCGCGATCACCACGCCCACGCCGAGCAACGCCACCGTCAGCGCCTGCCGCAGCACGTGCGGCGCGAGCTTGCGGCGGAAGACCCCGGAGGTCGGCTCGCCGCGGACCTCGGCCAGGATCGCGACGCCCAGCACCGCGAAGGTGGTGACCTTGATGCCGCCGGCCGTGCCCGCGCTGCCGCCGCCGATGAACATGAGCACATTGGTGCCCAGCAGCGTCGCCGGCTCCATCGCGGCGATGTCGGTGGCGTTGAACCCGGCGGTGCGGCTGACCGCCGAGTGGAAGAACGCGCCCAGCACCTTGTCGACCGTGTCCATCGGCCCGAAAGTGCTCTCGTTGGACCACTCGAGCCCCAGCGTCAGCAGGAATCCCACGAGCAGCAGCGCCCCGGAGACGATGAGCGTCAGTTTCAGGTGCAGCGACCAGACGCGCGACCGCCCGGTGCGGCGGCGCGCGCGGTGGCGCAGCAGCTCGATGATCACCGGGAAGCCGAGGCCGCCGAGGATCACCGCGACCGCCACGGGCGCGAGCACCCACGGGTCGCCCGCATAGGCCATCATATTGTCCGAACGCAGCCCGTGCCCCGAGTTGTTGAAGGCCGCGACCGCGTGGAAGACGCCGTGGTAGAGGGCCCGGCCGAACGGCTCGCCGTGGCCGAGTGCGAAGCGCAGCGTGAGGATCGTCGCGGTCACCGACTCCACGACGAGCGTGATCAGCCCCACCCGCAGCAGGACACCCCGGACGTCACCGATGCCGATTTTCGTCTCGGCCTGCGCGTGCAGCGTCATCCGCAGCCGCAGCTTGCCCGCGACGAGCAGCGCGAGCAGCGAGGCCAGCGTCATGATCCCGAAACCGCCGGCCTGGACCAGCAGCAGCGTCACGCCCTCGCCGAAGCCGCTCCAGTAGGTGCCGGGGTCCACCACCGGCAGGCCCGTCACGCACACCGCGGCCGTCGCGGTGAACAGCGCGGTCAGCAGTCCCGGCGAGGTGCCGTCCGCCGTGGCGAGCGGCAGGGCCAGCAGGGTAGTGCCGATGACGACGGCCGCGGCGAACGCGGTGGCCACCACGCGCGCCGGGTGGATGTCGCTGATCGTCCGGCCCATGGGGGCCAAGAGGGGCGCCACGTCGATCGCCGTTCCGTTCTGTCCGGTCGTGGTCCGCCCGGTCGGGGCCGGACCGACAACCGGCCCACCCTAACGCCGCCCTGGCATCCGCCCCCGGTTTCTTAACGCGCTCCTGGCGCTCGGCGCCGCCCGGCGGAACCGGGGGCCCCGCCCGTGCGTGAGGTATAGGGACAACCGATGAACGGGACAGGGGGCGCGGGCATGGGGGATTTCCTGGAGACCGCGGTCCGCTTCCCGGCCGTGATCTTCTCCCTGCCGCTCGCCGTCGTCCTCGTCTACTGGATGTTCTCCGTCATCTTCGGCGTGGGCACCTCGGTGGCCGACAGCGCGGAGCCGGGCGAGCCGGGCGGCTTCGCCGGGGCCCTGACGCCGCTCGGCCTGGGCGGGGTGCCCGCCGCGATCCCCGTTTCCCTGGTCACGGCCGTGGCCTGGTTCACGGCCATGGCCGGCACCGAGCTGCTCGATGCCGGCTGGCAGCGCGTGGCGACGGTGCCGGTGGCACTGCTCGCCGGGTGGCTCGGGGCGTGGCTGGTCGTACTGCCGCTGCGCCGCGCGTTCCCCGACGAGACCGGGATCTACCACAAGGACTTCGTCGGCCGGGTGTGCGTCATCCGCACCGGCCGGGTGTCGGCCGCGTTCGGCCAGGCGGAGGTCGCCGCCGACGACGGGGGCACCGCGATCATCCAGGTGCGGGCCGAGGGCCCGGAGGCCGAGGAGCTGACCTCGGGCCGGCGCGCCCTGATCTACGGCTACGAGCCGGAGGGCGCGTTCTTCTGGGTCGCGCCTTACGATTCGGGCGAGTTGGCCCCGGAGGAGAACCGCCGGCCCGCCTGAACGCGTCCTTCACCGTATCGTCCAAGGATCTTCGTATCGTTCAGGGATCTTCACGAGGGGGGCCTCAACCAGCCATGGACACCATTGGCATCAGCCTCGGCGTGCTCATCGCCGTGGTGCTGATCATCGTCATCGCGGTCGTGTTCATACTCACGCGCCTGTTCCGCAAGGTCGAGCAGGGCAAGGCGCTCATCATCTCCAAGGTCCGCAAGGTCGACGTGACGTTCACCGGCGCCCTCGTGGTGCCCGTGCTGCACAAGGCCGAGGTCATGGACATCTCCGTGAAGGCCATCGAGATCGGCCGCACCGGCAAGGAGGGCCTGATCTGCCGGGACAACATCCGGGCCGATATCCGGATCTCGTTCTTCGTCCGCGTCAACAAGACCGTCTCCGACGTCATCAAGGTGGCGCAGGCGATCGGCACGGAGCGCGGCAGCGACCGGGCGACCCTCCAGGAGCTGTTCAACGCCAAGTTCTCCGAAGCGCTGAAGACCGTCGGCAAGCACGTGGACTTCGCCGACCTCTACACCAAGCGCGAGGAGTTCCGCGACCGCATCATCGCCGTGATCGGCACCGACCTCAACGGCTACAGCCTTGAGGACGCGGCCATCGACTACCTGGAGCAGACCCCCCTCAGCGCCCTCGACAAGGACAACATCCTCGACGCCCAGGGCATCCGCAAGATCACCGAGCTGACGGCCGCGCAGCACGTCCTCACCAACGAGTTCAGGCGCACCGAGGAGAAGGAGATCACGCGGCAGAACGTCGACGCGCGCGAGACCGTCCTCGAGCTCGAACGCCGCCAGGCCGACGCGGAGATCAAGCAGAAGCGCGAGATCGAGACGACCCGGGCCCGCGAGGAGGCCGAGACCTTCCGCATCCAGTCCGAGGAGCGGCTGCGCGCCCAGACCGCCGCCATCAAGACCGACGAACAGCTCGGCGTCCAGAACGAGAACCGCGAACGCGAAATCGTCGTCGCCCGTCTCAACCGCGACCGCGTCGTCGCCGTCGAGAACGAGCGCATCGAGAAGGACCGCCTGCTCGAAGTCATCGCGCGCGACCGCGAGACGGAGCTCCAGCGCATCGCCAAGGACAAGGAACTGGAGGGCGAGAAGCGGGAGATCGCCGACGTCATCCGCGAGCGCATCGCGGTGGAGAAGACCGTGGCGCAGCAGGAGGAGGACATCAAGAAGCTGCGCGCCGTCGAGGAGGCGGAACGCGACCGGCAGGCGCTGATCATCCAGGCCGAGGCCGAGGCGCAGGAGCGCCTGGTGAAGGACATCAAGGCCGCCGAGGCGGCCGAGGCCGCCGCCGAGCACCGCGCCCGCGAGACCCTGACCATGGCCGACGCCCGCCGCAAGGCCGCCGATCTCGACGCCCAGGCGTCGATCCGGCTGGCCGAGGGCAAGCGCGCCGACGTCGCCGCCGAGGGCCTGGCCGAGGCCGAGGTGCAGGAGCGCATGGCCGACGCCATCGCCAGGACGCGGCACGCCGAGGCCGAGGCGGCCCGCGAAATGGGCCTGGTCCAGGCACACGTCGCCAAGGAGAAGGGCCTGGCCGAGGCCGAGGCCACCCGCGAGGGCGGCCTCGCCGAGGCGGGCGCGCTGCGCGAGAAGATGCAGGCGGAGGCCGTCGGCATCAAGGACAAGGCCGAGGCCATGGCCGCTCTGGACGTCGCCAGCCGGGACCACGAGGAGTACCGGCTGCGCCTTGAGGCCGAGAAGGAGGTGCGGATCGCCGGCATCGACGTGCACCGGCAGATCGCCGAGGCCCAGGCCGCGCTGGTCGGCACCGGACTGGAGAACGCCAAGATCGATATCGTCGGCGGCGACTCCGTCTTCTTCGACCGCCTCGTCGGCGCCATCTCCGGCGGCAAGAGCCTGGACGCGTTCATCGACCGCTCCGAGCACGTCCGCACCCTGGCCGGCCCTTGGCTGGACGAGAACGGCTCCACGTTCACCCGCGACCTCGGCGCCATGGTCGCCGGGCTCGGCGCGGGCGGCGTGCGGGACCTGACCCTCGCCGGGCTGCTCACCTCGCTGGCCTCCGGCGGCGACTCCACAGGACAGCTCGGCAGCCTCCTGGACACCCTGCGCGCCCAGGGCCTGGCCGATCTGAAGGTGAGCGACCTGTCCGGCGCGGGCGCCGCACCGCACGCGGCGACGACCGCCAACAACTCGGTGTCGCTGGCCAAGTAGCGGCCGACGAGCACACCAGCCAGGCAGTCACCAGTGGGGGGAACAGACGACGTGACCGACGTGACCGACGTGACGGAAGCGGCCGGCGACACCGACGTGGCGGGCGACGGCGGCAGCTACGAGGTCCTGCGCAACCGCATGCTGGCCGCGGCGGACGACCTCGCCCGCCGCGCCGAGGACCTCAACGCCCGCCGCATCCGGGCGTTCGGCGGCCTCGAACTCGAACTCGCCGCCACCGAACGGCTCCGCACCGAACGTCCCGCCGTGCCCAGCGACCTGACCCAGGTCGGCGGGCTGCTGCTGGCCGGGCACCACGACCCGGCCGGCCGCGACCTGCTCACCCTCCACCGCCGCAGCGGCCAGGCCCTGGTCCCGGCACCGCCCGACGCGGTGCCGGGGCTGCTGGCCGACCCCGCGTTCCGGCGGGACCTCGACGAGCTGTACCGCTACTTCCAGCAGGCGCGCCTCACCCGCCTGCGCACCGTGGGCCCGCTCCTGCTCGCCGTCTTCCAAACCGGCGAACAGGCCGCCGACATCCGCGTGCTGCGCTGGCGGCTGCACCCCGAGGGGCACGCCGAATACCTCGACGCCAAGGGCGAACGCGACCACCTGGCGCCCGTCGCCGAGGCCCTCACCTGGACCCCGGCCGCCCGCGAGGACCACGTCGCGGGCAAGTACCCGCACATCAGCGTCCAGGACACCCTGTACGTGTCCACCGTCGGCGGCTCCCTCACCATCAAGACCGAGAACGACACCACCACCCCCGACGGCGTCCACCGCGAGCCCGTCGACGACCCCCTCCAGTCCCTCGCCGACGCGGCCGTCGCCCACGCCCGCGTCGGCCCCCTGCTGCTGCTGCGCGTCCTGCCCTACAACGAGCGGGCGCCGCGCCACCTCGTGCACAACACCCGCACCGGGGAGATCATCCGCCTCGACGGCATCGGCCGGGACTGCCGCGTCCTGCCCGACGACCAGGGGCTGATCTTCGCCGGCGGCTACTACCTGTCCGCCGCGCCCGCCGGCTCGGCCGCGCGGACCTTCGACACCGACACCGACACGGCGGGGCTCGCGTTCGACAGCCTGGTCCGTTCGCCCAACGGCGAGGACCTGCTGTACGTCTTCCGCTCCCACCGCGACGGCGGCACCCTGCTGCTGCCCTACAACCTCATCCGCAAGGAAGTCGTCACCCCGCTGTCCGCCCGCGGCTTCGCCCTCTTCGACGACGGCACGCTCGCGCTGCTGCGCGCCGCGGGCGGCGGTTCCGAGCCGGCCCGCGCCCACCCGGTGCAGCTGTGGCGCACCCCGTTCGTCTCCGAGGCGCACGCCGCGGAACAGCCGAGGGACGACAGCCCGCTGGACCGCATCGGCAACGCCGAGCTGGTGCGCGGCATCTCCGACGCGCTGACCCTCGCCCGGCTCGCCGGCGGCCTCGAACCCCGCACCGCCGTCTTCGAGGCCGTCGCCGCCGCCTGCGACCGCCTCACCGACCAGCACCCGTGGCTGCGCCTGCCGGACCTGCCCGACCTGCACGAGCCGGTCGCCGTGCTGCGCGCCACCGCCATCGACGTCGTCGACGAGTACGCGCGCGTCCGGCAGTTGCGCGACCAGGCCCGTTCCGCCGTCGAGGAGGCGGACGCGGCCACGACCGCGCTGCTGCGCCGCGCCCGCGGCGAGGCGCACCGCACCGCGGCCGACTGGGTGGAGCTGCTGACCGACCTGCGCCGCGCCCAGGGCCGCACCGAGGCGCTGCGCGGCCTGCGCCACGCCGACACCGCCGCGATCGACGCCATCGCCGGCCGCCTGGACGAGGGGCTGACCGCCACCGGCCGCCGCGCCGTCGCGTTCCTCGCCAGGCCGGAGGCGTTCGACGACACCCTCGCCGCCACCGGCCACCTGGCCGAACGGGCCGGCGCCGCCGACAGCGTCGCGCACACCGAGCCGCTGGCCGCCGAGATCGAGGAACAGGCCGACGCGCTGCGGACCGTCACCGACGTCGTCGGCGGCCTCGACATCGCGGACGCCACCGTGCGCACCGGGCTGCTGACACGCCTTGGCGAGGTCATGGCCGCCGTCAACCGCGCCCGCGCCGTGCTGGAGGGCCGCCGCCGCGAGCTGGCCGAGTCCGAGGGGCGCGCCGAGTTCACCGCGGAGTTCGCGCTGCTCGGCCAGGCCGTCGTCGCGGGCCTCGCCGCCGCCCGCACGCCGGAGGAGTGCGACGAGCAGCTCGGGCGCCTGCTCATCCAGGTGGAAAACCTCACCGCGCGCTTCGGCGCCTTCGACGACTTCCTCGACCGGCTCACCGAGCAGCGCGAGGAGATCTACGAGACGTTCGCCGCGCGCAAGCAGGCCAAGCTCGACGAGCGGGCGCACCACGCGCAGCGGCTCGCCGCCTCCGCCGACCGGCTGCTCGCCACCCTCACCCGCCGCGCCACCGCGCTGCCCGACCAGGACGCCGTCCACACCTACTTCGCCGCCGACCCGCTCGTCGCCCGCGTCCGCGCCACCATCGGCGAACTCCGCGCCGATGGCGGCACCGTGCCCGCCGACGAGCTGGAAGGCCGCCTGGCCGCGGCCCGGCAGGAGGCCGTCCGTGCACTGCGCGACCGCGCCGACCTGTACGCGGCGGACGGCCAACTGCGGCTCGGACGGCACCTCTTCTCCGTCACCGACCAGCCTGTCGACCTGACCCTCGTGCCGCACGGCGAGGGGCTCGCGTTCGCCGTCACCGGCACCGACTACCGGGCCGCCGTGGACGATCCGGGACTGGCCGCGGTGCGCCACTTCCACGACCAGCCGCTGCCCTCGGAGTCGCCCGACGTCTACCGCGCCGAGCACCTGGCCGCCCGGGTGCTGCCCGAGGCGCTGAACGGCGGCGACCCGGCGCGGCTCGTGCTGGCCGCCGCCGAGTCCGCCTACGACGAGGGCTACGACCGCGGCGTCCACGACCACGACGCGACGGTCATCCTCACCGCGCTGCTGCGCCTGCACCGCGGCGCCGACCTGCTGCGGCACCCGCCGGACGTCCGCGCCGCCGCCCAGCTGTTCTGGGCGCACGGCTGCGCCGACGCGCAGCGCGCCGCCTGGGCCACCCGCGCCCAGTCCCTCGCGCGCGCCCGCGCCGCCTACGGCGCCGCCGCCGAGCCGCCCGTCGCCGCCCTCGCCGCGGAACTGGCCGCCGCCGTGGCCGGTTTCACGCCCGATGAGGACGTTCCCGCGGCCGTCGGCAGCTACCTCTTCGAGGAACTGGCGCGCGGCGGCCCGGTCTTCGCGACCGGCCCCGCGGCCCGCGCGCTCCTGGACGACTTCCGCGCCACGACAGGTCCTGGCGGCGTCAAGGAGCTGGCCCGCGAACTGGCGGGCCTGGGCGATGACCTGCCCGCCCGCCGCCAGCTGCTGACCGCCTGGCTCGGCGCGTTCGCCGCGAGCACGGGCCGCGGCACCACCGACCTGCCGGAGGCCGTGGCCGTCGAACTGTGCTCCACCACGCTCGGCCACCGCTTCGTCGACGCCCCGCTGACCGCCACCGCCGACGGGCTGCTCGGCAGCCACCCCAGGATCGACGGCGGCGGACTCACGCTGCGCCTGGACGAGTTCCTGACCCGCACCGAGCGGTTCCGCACCGTCCGCGCGCCCGCGCACCGCGCCTACACGCGGCGCCGCAACGCGCTGCTCGACGCGGAAAGGACCCGCATGCGGATCGCGGCCCACCGCCCGCGCGTCATGCCCGCGTTCGTCCGCAACCGCCTCCTGGACGAGGTGTATCTGCCGCTCATCGGTGACAACTTCGCCAAGCAGCTCGGCACCGCGGACGACGCCCGCCGCACCGACAGCCAGGGCCTGCTGCTCCTGCTGTCCCCGCCCGGCTACGGCAAGACCACGCTCATGGAGTACCTGGCGGCCCGCCTCGGCCTGGTCTTCGTCAAGGCGGACGGCCCCGCCCTCGGCCACGGCACCACCTCCCTCGACCCGGCCGCGGCCCCCGACGCCGCCGCGCGCCGCGAGGTCGAGAAGATCAACTTCGCGCTGGAGATGGGCAGCAACGTGCTGCTCCACCTCGACGACATCCAGCACGTCTCGCCCGAGCTGCTGCAACGCTTCATCCCGCTGTGCGACGCGCAGCGGCGCGTCGACGGCGTCCGCGCCTCCGACGGCTCGACCGCCACATTCGACCTGCGCGGCAAGCGGTTCGCGATCTCCATGGCGGGCAACCCGTTCACCGAGTCCGGCACCCGCTTCCGGCTGCCCGACATGCTGGCCAACCGCGCCGACGTGTGGAACCTGGGCGACATCACCGCCGGCCGCGCCGACCTCTTCGCGCTGAGCCACATCGAGAACGCCCTCACCGCGAACCCCGTCCTCGCGCCCCTTGCCGGCCGCGAACGCGCCGACACCGACCTGCTGGTCCGTCTCGCCCGCGGCGACGCGGGCGCGAGCGCCGACCGGCTGAGCCACCCCTACACCCCGGCCGAGCTCGACCGCGTCCTGGCCGTCCTGCGGCATCTGCTGCACGTCCGGCGCACCGTGCTCGCCGTCAACGCCGCCTACATCGCGTCCGCGGGCCAGGACGACGCCACCCGCACCGAGCCCCCGTTCCGCCTCCAGGGCTCCTACCGCGACACCAACGCGATCGCCGCCCGCATCGCGCCCGTCATGAACGAGGCCGAGCTGGACGCCCTCATCGACGACCACTACACCGCCGAGGCCAGGACCCTCACCAGCGGCGCCGAGGCGGCGCTGCTGAAACTGGCGGAGATCAGGGGCCGCCTGACCCCGGAGCAGGCCGAACGGTGGGCCACGGTGAAGCGCGCCGGAGCGGCCGGCTGAGCACGAGCACCGGGCTTCAGCCCACCAGCCGCATCGCCGCCACGACGCCGAACGCGATCGCGAACAGCGCGACGATCCGCACCGCGCCGGGGCCGACCCAGCGCCAGTACGCGCGCCGCACCCACGGCGCGTCCGGCGGCAGCGTGCGCAGCACCTCGGCGGGGGAGCGGCGCCCGCCGCCGGTCAGCTGCCACGTGCGCTGCGTGTGCAGGGCGGGCACGCGCCACGGCGGAACGCCCGCGTCCCGGCTCAACCGGTGCCGCAGGTAGGCGAGTTCGGCGCGCCAGCCGGCCTTCTGCGTTCGCGAGACCCGGCCCTCGTCCCCGCTGCGCCACTTCTGCGCACAGAACCGGAAGCACACGCACCAGCCGCCGACCAGCGGAATCCCGACCAGCACCACCGGCCAGACCTCGCCCGCGACGAGCGGCAGCATCAGCGTGATCAGGGCCGTCAGCACCAGCACGATGCCGAGCACGCCCATCGCGGCCGACCAGCGGAACGTGCGGAACGGCGCCCCGTACATGTGGCGGGCCACGTCGCCCGTCGTGTGCAAGCCCGGCACCTCGCCGGCCGCCGACGAGGCGGTGAACAGCTGCTCGATGCGGGCGCGTTCGCGCTCCTCGGCCGCCGCGTCCCCGCCCGCCGCGTCCCCGGGCGCGGCGGGCAGTGCGTACAGCTGGTCGAGCACCGCGGTCCGCTCGGCCGCGGCGGCCCGGTACGCCTCGCCGACCGGGCCGTGCGCGGGGTGCAGCCGGCGCAGGCCGAGCCACCCCGCGTACAGCGCGCCGCAGCTGACGGGCACGCCGGGCAGCAGCAGCCCCCCGTAACGGGACAGCTCGGTCAGCGGCGCGGACACCAGCGGCAGCACCACGAGCGAGGCGGCGAGCACCGAGCCGAGCGCGATCAGCAGGTCGCCGCCGCCGGAGCGCCGCAGGTGTTCGCGTTCGAGCCCGGTCAGCCGCTCGTTGCGGGCGCGCAGCTCGGCGAGCAGCGGCTCGTCGTTCACGGCGCCCTCACTTCGGTCCTGGCCGGGACCGTGCCCTGCCGCTTCGCGGCCTGCTCCCGCTCGGCCGCGTCGAACGACAGATGGCGCGCCACGTACGCCAGGTGCCCGCTGTAGGTGTCGAGGAACCGCAGCGTCGGGGTGGCGATCGAGACGTAGACGCTGTAGTCGCGCGGCGCGGGCACGGCCAGCTGGAGGAAGCCGACGCCGATCGCGGGCGGCGGCCCGGTGCGCGTGTCACCGGCCTCGGTGCGGGGGAACGTCACCGACCGCAGCGAGATCGACGTCACGCCGGGGCCGCAGGGCAGCCGGGACGCCAGCAGCGTGTCCTGCGGGCCCTGAAGCCCCTTCGCCTCCGGCTGGTCGATGTCCGCCGGCTTCTCGGTGGCCTGGCCGAAGTACTCCTCCTTCTTCGCCTGGTAGATGCTCTCCGCCGTGACCAGCGCGCTGTCGTGGCGGGTGGCCAGGACGGCGACGCTGAGGAAGCCGAGGCTGAGCGCGCCGTCCTCAAGGCCCGCGCACAGCGCCGACTTGACGACGCCGTCGCGGCTGATCAGCGGGTGCAGGCGCGGCAGGTGCCGGCCCACCTCGGCGAGCACCTCCTCGGGCGCGCCGGGCAGCAGCCGTTGCACGGCGTCGCCCCACTCGTCCGGCGAGGGCGTGTCCGGCAGCGGCACGTAGTCGTCCGGGATACGCGAGACGAACGCGTAGTCCAGCGCGGAGACGACCTCCTCCGCGCCCGGCCCGTTCGGCGTGGTCGGCCCATCCGGTGTGGTCGGCCCGTTCGGCGTGGTCACGCGACCACCCCCACGTCCTGCCGGGACAGGCCGCTGGTGAAGGCGGTCCCGGCCGAGGTCAGCGCCTGCGAGGCGTTGAACGGGCGGGTGCCGGGGGAGGCCGCCGACGCGGCCTGCGCGTCCCCGCCGTCCTCGCTCATCGCGTCGCCCACCGTGTCGCCCGCGGAGATCCCCAGGTCCCCGAGCGGGCCGATGACCGGGATGTCGTTCCACGTGGTGCCGTCGGCCTCCATCCGCCGGTTCTGGCTGGCACCCCACGCGCCCAGGCCCCCGATCAGGCCGACGACCTCGAACATGCGCCCGGAGGCCAGCATCACCCAGCCGTCCATGCTCTGCCCCATGCCGCGGAACCAGTTGCCCGCGCCGCCGATGGCGCGCATCGACCGCCCGGCGGCGATGCCGACCCGGCCCGCGTTGGCGAACGCGCCCCCCACGATGCCGATACCGGCCGCGAACACGCCGATCGCGTCCAGGCCCAGGTCCATCCAGCCGACATCGGCGCCGCCCGCCATGGCGATGCCGTGGAAGACCAGCGCGCCGAGCGAGGCCCACGCGCCGATCGTCGCCGCCCACGAGCCGATCGCCACCACCAGCGCGGGCAGCGCGGCGCCGCCGGTGACCGCGATCAGCGTGGCGATCAGGATGACCGCGCAGATCACCCCGGCGATGGCGGCGATATCGCTGAACAGGTCGCCGATCAGCTTCCACGTGTCCGGGTCCATGAGGAACTCGACGACGCCGCCGATGAAGTCGCCGATCTTGTCGAACAGGCCGGGCTCCGGCGGCGCCTCGTCCGCGGCGTTCGCCAGCCGTCCCGCGGTGGCGTCCGAGGCGGAGATGTACTCGGAGTTCAGGCCCTGGGCCCGGCTCCTGATCTCCTCAAGCGCCGCGTTCGCCGAGGTGAGGGCGCCCTGCCGGCGTTCGGCGTCCTCCTCGTGCCGCTCCAGCTCGTCGTCGTCCATCCCCTCGGTGTCCGAAGGCAGCCCGTCGACCTGCGCCTGCGCCGAACTGACCGCCTGCTGGGCCGAGGCCGCCTCCTCCTCCAGGGCCCTGGCCCTGGCCTGGAAGCCGTCCAGGTCGTTCGCCCACTGCTCCAGGGCCCTGGCCGCGGCATCCAGGGAGTTCACGGCCCGCTGGAGGTAGGGCGGCAGCTCGTCGAAGGACTCGGTGAACGCGTCGGCGGACCGCCCCACCCAGATGCCGTTGGAGGAGTTGATCGCCGAGAGCGTGGTGTGCGTCGTGGAGCCCTGACTGGTGACGTCGCGGATGGTCCGCGCGACCGTCTCCGCCGCGTCCAGGTCACCGGGGCACGGGTCGAAACCGAGGTGCGGGTAACGGTCGCTCACGCCGCACCGCCGCCCTCGCGCAGCGCGCGCTCCAGGTCCTCGTCCGTGACGTTGAAGGTGTCGGCCGCGTTGTTGGCGACATCGCCTATGCCCCGCGCCAGCTCGGAGAGCTGGCCGAATCCGTAGTCCCAGGAGTCCGCGAACTCGTCGCACCGGCCGGACAGCGCCGGCGGGCCGATCCGGCCGGCGTCCGTGTCGGCCAGCGAGCGCGACGCGGTGCGCATGTCCTCGCCGCTCGACTCCAGTTTCCGGGCGAGTTCCCGGACGTCGTCCTCCAGGAAGCGCAGAAATGACACGATGTCCTCCCCGTATCCGCACATGACTGTGGTAAGCGGAACCCCGCCGTCCATCCGTGGTCTGGGCTCGGGTGCCAGGACACGATGGCCCGCGGGGGCCGTTCGGCGACAGGGAAGACACCCGAGCGTTATCCGACGGTTGCAGCCCCGAGGTGACCGAGAAGAAATGGGTCAGGAACGTCACCGAACCTCCCCCGCATCCACACGCCGGCAAAAACCGGCCCGGCCACGGAGCATGCGGAAACGCCGGAAGGGCGGCGCCCGGCGCGCAAGATGCGCGCGCCTGGCTCCGCCCTTCCGGGATGCGGGAGGTCAGCCGCGGATGGCGCTCTCCAGACCGGTGTCGGTCTCCTCCATCGTGTCGGCGGCCGTCTTCAGGAACTGGCCCATGCCCTGGAGGCCCTCGAGCACCTTCTTGGCACCCTGGGTGAACTCACGGTACGACTCGTCGAAGGCGCGCGACGAACGCGACGTCACGTAGCCGTCCGAAACCAGGCCGTCGATGAAGCTCTGGAGCTCCTCCAGCTTCGCGTCCATGGTCTCGTACTCGGAGATGAGCCGATCGCCGGCCGTCCGCATCTCGTCATATGTCACCTTGATGTCAGACATACGGTTCCCCTCCTCTGTGGGGCGGAGGGCCGCTCCCCCCGCTGTACTCCGATGAGCGACGTGGCCCCCCGTGTCCTGGCAGCGCCACGGCCACAATCAGACTACGTCCGCCGAGCACAGGACGATACCCCCGGTCAAGAGGGCCCTTCCCGTGCCTCGGTGACTCCTAGGACGCCAGACGTTCCCCGGCGGTTGCACCCAGTCCCAGCACCCGTTGTCACACACACGCAAGATGCGATTATGGTCATGTCCAGCGAAGCACCTTGCTGTGTCAATACGGGAGGAACAGCGTGCGCCTGACCCTGACAGTCGTCGACCCGGTCGGGGGGCAAAGTGCCGACACGGTGATCGACGCGGCCCCCGAGACACAGATCGGGGACCTCACCCCCGAGTTCACCCGCCTCGTCGGGAGCCGGTTCAGCCAGCAGGCGGCGATGGCGGGCCCCGGCGGCATGCAGGACCCGGGCGGCGCCGCCCACATATTCGTGAACGGCGACTACGTCGATCCCGCGCTGACCCTGGCCCAGTCGCCGCTGCGCGAGGGCAGCGTCGTCAGCCTGCACAACCCCAGCGGCTGCTGGCCGGGCGAGCCCAGCGGCATCGTCGAGTTCCGCGTCGTGGGCGGCCCGGGCGCCGGTGCCGTGCACCGGCTCGGCACCGGGCGCGTCGAGATCGGCACCGGCCAGCAGATGCACATCCGCGTCGACGACCCCACCCTCCCCGAGCACGCCATGACGCTGCGCGTCGCCGCGGACGGCACCTGCAAGGTCACCGTCTACAGCGAGACCCAGCCGACCCTGGACGGCGAGCCGTTCACACACACCGAGGGCGACCGCGCCGACTGGAAGCTGGGCAAGCAGCTGGCCGTCGGCGACGCGCTGTTCGAGCTGACGCCCTACTTCCCGCCCGACGCGGCCCTGAAGGTCTCCGAGGACGGCGGCGGCCTCGACTACAACCGCCCGCCGCGCCTCCTGCCGCCCGAGCGGCAGACCGCGTTCACGCTGCCCAAGCCGCCCGGCGAACGGGAGCGGCGTCCGATTCCCTGGCTCATGGCGATCCTGCCCGTCGTCGGCGCGGTCGCGCTGGCCAGCCTCACCGGCCGCTGGCTGTTCCTGGCCATGGCGTTCATGAGCCCGATCATGCTGCTGTCCAACTACTTCATGGACAAGAAGCGTGGCCGGATATCGCATGCCCAGAAGCTTCAGGAGTACCACGAGCGCAAGGCCCGGATCGAGAAGGACGCCAGGGACGCGCTGATCGCCGAACGGTTCGCCCGCCGGCACGCCGCGCCCGACCCGGCGACCGTCCTCACCCAGGCCACCGGGCCCCGCACCCGCCTGTGGGAGCGCCGCCGCACCGACGAGGACCACCTGCTCCTGCGCATCGGCACCGTCGAGCTCGACTCGGAAGTCGTGCTCACCGACCCCGAGCAGGACGAGCACAAGCGCCAGGTCTTCTGGAAGATCGCCGACGCGCCCGTCACGCTGCCGCTGCGCACCCTCGGCGTCATCGGCTTCGCCGGCCAGGGCGACACCGCGCGGTCCCTCGCCCGCTGGGCCGTCAGCCAGGTCGCCGTCCTCCAGAGCCCGGTCGACGTCCAGTTCTTCCTGCTGACCGACGGCTCCGGCCAGTACAGCTGGGACTGGATGCGCTGGCTGCCGCACGCGAGGCCCAGCGCGGAACACGAGGTCAACGCGCTCATCGGCACCGACGCCGAGACGATCGGCGCCCGTATCGCCGAGCTGACCGGGCTGCTGGACGCCAGGAAGAAGGCCGCCAGGGAGGCCGGTTCCCGCGGCGGCCTGTTCAAGGACCCCGACATCGTCGTGGTGCTCGACGGCTCCCGCCGCATGCGGTCCCTGCCCGGCGTCATCCGGCTGCTGCGCGAGGGCCCCGAGGTCCAGATCTACGCGCTGTGCCTCGACGACGAGGAACGATTCCTCCCCGGCGAGTGCCAGGCCGTCGTCATCGCCGAGCCCAACCCCGACCGCGTCAGCCAGGGCGGCACCCGCAACCCCGGCTACGCCACCGGCTTCCACACCTTCCTCGCCGTCCCCGGCGGCGGCCCGGGCCAGATGCCCGGCCAGTCCGCCGGGCCCGCGCCCGTCCAGGTCGCCGACCGGCTCCGCGTCGAACAGACCGGCGCCTGGCGCATCAGGGGCGTGCGGCCCGACTGGGTCAGGGCCGAATGGTGCGAGCTGCTGGCCCGTTCGCTGTCCCCGATCCGCGACATCAGCGGCGAGTCCGAGGACGCGGCCCTGCCCTCCGCCAGCCGCCTCCTCGACGTCCTGGAGCTGGAGCCGCCGACCGCAGGCGCCATCGCCGCCCGCTGGCGGCTCGGCGGGCAGTCCACCGAGGCCGTCATCGGCGAGTCCTACGACGGCGGGTTCGCCATCGACATGCGCCGCGACGGCCCGCACGGCCTCATCGCCGGCACCACCGGATCCGGCAAGTCCGAGCTGCTCCAGACGATCGTCGCCTCGCTCGCGGTGGCCAACACCCCGGAAAACATGACGTTCGTCCTCGTCGACTACAAGGGCGGCTCCGCGTTCAAGGACTGCGTCCAGCTGCCCCACACCGTCGGCATGGTCACCGACCTCGACAACCACCTGGTCGAACGGGCGCTGACCTCCCTCGGCGCCGAGCTGACCCGCCGCGAACACATCCTCGCCGGCGTCGGCGCCAAGGACATCGAGGACTACCAGGACCTGATGCGCCGCTCTCCTGGCCAACTCCAGTCCATGCCGCGGCTGCTCATCGTCATCGACGAGTTCGCCTCGATGGCCCGCGAACTGCCCGACTTCGTCAAGGGCCTGGTCAACATCGCGCAGCGGGGCCGCTCGCTCGGTATCCACCTGCTGCTGGCCACCCAGCGGCCGAGCGGCGTCGTCTCCCCGGAGATCCGCGCCAACACCAACCTGCGGATCGCGCTGCGCGTCACCGACGCCAGCGAGTCCACCGACGTCATCAACGCGCCCGACGCCGGCCTCATCGCCAAGTCCACGCCCGGCCGTGCGTTCGTCCGCCTCGGCCACTCCTCCCTCGTGCCCTTCCAGTCGGGACGCGTCGGCGGGCGCCGCCCCGGCGCCGTCGACCCGGCCGTCCGCAGGCCGTGGACCGGCCGCCTCGACTGGAACGACCTGGGCCGCGCCCAGCTCAAGCGCCCGCCGGGGGCCAAGTCGCAGGAAGAGGAGATCACCGACCTCAAGGTGCTCGTCGACTCCGTCATCGAGGCCGACCGGCAGCTCGGCTTCCCCAAGCAGCACAGCCCGTGGCTGCCCGCCCTGCCCGACCAGGTGCTGCTGCGCGACCTGGAGCACCCGATCCCCGGCGGGCCGCTGCCCGCGGCCCCGTTCGGCATCGAGGACCTGCCGGAGCAGCAGGCCAGGCGCTCCGTCGCGATCGACTTCAAGTCCTTCAGCCACATGATCGTCGGCGGCGCGGCGCGCAGCGGCCGTTCCCAGCTGCTGCGCACCATCGCCGGCTCGCTCGGCTGGATTCACTCCGCCGCCGACGTCCACCTGTACGGCATCGACTGCGGCAACGGCGCGCTCAACGCCCTGGTCAAGCTGCCCAACTGCGGCGCGGTCGTCAGCCGCAACCAGACCGAACGCGTGCGCCGCCTCATCCAGCGGCTCCGCAAGGAGGTGGACCGCCGCCAGGAGGTGCTGGGGCAGGACGCGCTGGCCGACATCGGCGAACAGCGCGCCGCCGCCGCCCCGGACAACCGGCTGCCGCACATCGTGGTGCTGCTCGACCGCTGGGAGGGCTGGGTCTCCACGCTCGGCGAGATCGACCACGGCGCGCTGACCGACGAGCTGTACGTCATCCTCCGCGAGGGCGCCAGCGTCGGCATCCACCTGGTCATCACCGGCGACCGTTCCGTCCTCTCCGGCCGGATCTCCTCGCTGACCGAGGAGAAGTACACGCTGCGTCTCTCCGACCGCTCCGACTACTCCAACATCGGCATGCCCGCCCGCAAGGTGCCGGAAGAGATCGCCGACGGCCGCATGTTCCGCAGCCAGGTGCTCACCGAGATCCAGGTCGCGGTGCTCGCCGAGGAGCTGTCCGGCCAGGCCCAGGCCGCCGCCCTGACCGCCATCGGCGACTGGGCCACCCAGCGCGACGCGGCCCTGCCGCGCGCCAAGCGCCCGTTCCGCGTCGACGTCCTGCCCAGCCGCCTCACCTTCGCCGACGCGTGGGAGATGCGGGACACCGAGACCTCCGGCTCGCCGGTCTGGGGCCTCATCGGCGTCGGCGGCGACGAACTCATGGCCTACGGGCCCGACCTGGCCCAGGGCACGCCCGCGTTCATCGTGGCAGGACCGGCCAAGTCCGGGCGCTCCACGGTGCTGACGATGCTCGCCCACTCCTACCTGGCCCAGGGCGCCCGCGTCGTCGTGGCCGCACCTCGGCCCTCGCCGCTGCGCGACCTGGCGGGGCAGCCGGGCGTCATCCAGGTCTTCACCTCCGACGACCTGTCCGAGGCCGACGTGCGGGACGCCATGAGCACGTCCTCGCCGCAGAGCCCCATCGTGTTCCTGGTCGACGACGGCGAGGACCTGCGGCGCTGCGACGGCGGCGACGAGCTGAAGAACATCATCACCAAGGGCACGGAGCTGGGCCGCTACCTGGTCCTCGGCGGCGACGAGGGCGATATCTGCGGCGGCTTCTCCGGCTGGCAGGTCGACGCGAAGAAGGCCCGCCGCGGCGTGCTGCTCTCCCCGGCCTCCCACCGCAGCGGCGAGCTGATCGGCGCCAAGCTGCCGCGCAGCGCGGCCAGCGAACAGCCCACCCCCGGCCGGGCCATCCTGCACCTCGGCGACGGCGTCCCCTTCACGGTGACCACCCCGGCACCGTAACGGCCTCCGGCCATCCGCAGAGGCGGCCGTCCCCCGCCGCGGGGGGCGGCCGTTCGCCGTTTCCCTTTCCCCGACCGGAACCGGTCCGGGACCCCTCCCGGAGCGCGGCCTCTACCGTCACGCCGACGCCTCACGGCCCTGGCTTCGTGCCCGGGGCCGGGGCCGAAGAGGAGATGACTCCCCAAGGAGGGTAACTCGGTGAGACGTGCGCACTTTTACCGTTCGAGGCGCGGAGCGCTGCCGCTGACGGTCGCGTTCCTGGCCGGGGGAACGGGGCTGCTGATCGCACCGGCGACGGCGCAGGCCGCCGCGGTGGAAGTCACGCCGGACGGCAGTGCCGTCACGGCAAGTACGAGTGATGAGAACGAGCCGGCGAACGCCGTGGACGGCGATCTGGGCACCCGGTGGTCGGGCGAGGGCGACGGCGCCTGGCTGGAGCTGGACCTGGGCTCGGAGGAGACGGTCAGCCACGTCAAACTCGCCGTGCACCAGGGCACCAGCCGGCAGAACGTCTTCGAGCTCCAGTCCTGGGACGGTT
>NZ_LZNS01000001.1:5297932-5493584 GCF_001984575.1 Streptomyces sp. MP131-18
TGGGCGAGGAGCTGTGGATCACCGAGGACGACACCGTCGAGCATCACCTGATCACCGACGAGTACGAGCTGGGCGACGTCTTCGAGCTCCAGTACGTGGTGAGCGACGGCGAGATCGACATCTACTACAACGGTGAACTCGAGACCACGATCGAGAACTCCGGCGACGGCAACTACTTCAAGGCCGGCGCCTACACGCAGGCCAACTGCGACCGTTCCTCCCCGTGCAGCGGCGACAACTACGGCGAGGTCGAGATCTACGACCTGAACGTCACGCACGGCGACGGCGACGAGGACGGGGGCGGGGACGACGGTGGGGAGAACCCCGCCCCGGACCCCGGCAGCACGGTCGACGTCTCGGACTCGGACGAGCTGGCGGACGCGTTCGACGCCGCGCAGGCCGGTGACCGGATCGTGCTCGCGGACGGCGAGTACGAGATCAGCAGCATGACCGGCAAGCACGGCACGGAGGACGAGCCCATCACCGTCGTCGCGGAAAACCGCGGCGAGGCGGAGATCAGCGACGGGCAGCTGGAAATCGAGGACTCCTCGTACGTGACGTTCGAGGGCCTGACGTGGACCAACAGCGACACGTTGAAGATCACCAGCTCGAACAACGTGCGCCTGACCCGCAACCACTTCCGGCTCACCGAGGAGGAGTCCCTGAAGTGGGTCCTCATCGGCGGGGCGGACAGCCACCACAACCGGATCGACCACAACCTGTTCGAGGAGAAGCACGAGCTGGGGAACTTCATCACCATCGACGGATCGGAGACCGAGCAGTCCCAGCACGATCGCATCGACCACAACCACTTCCGCAACATCGGCCCCCGCGCGGAGAACGAGATGGAGGCCATCCGGGTCGGCCAGAGCGCGATCTCCGAGTCGGACGGGCACACCCTCATCGAGCACAACCTCTTCGAGGAGTGCGACGGTGACCCGGAGATCATCTCCGTGAAGAGCAACAACAACACCGTCCGCTACAACACCTTCCGCGCCTCCCAGGGCACCGTGACCCAACGGCACGGCAACGAAGGCCAGTTCTACGGCAACTTCTTCCTCGGCGAAGGGAAGGAGGGCACCGGCGGCATCCGGATCTACGGCCAGGACCATACGATCTACAACAACCACTTCGAGGGCCTGACCGGCAGCGGCTACGACGCGGCGCTCCAGATCGACGGCGGCAACGTGGACACCTCCGGCGCGCTCAGTGAACACTTTCGTGTCTACCGGGCGACCGTGGTGAACAACACCTTCGTCAACAACACCTCGAACATCGAGATCGGTGCCAACTACGACCTCGCCCCCGTCGACACGGTCATCGCCGACAACGTGGTCGTCGGCAGCGAGGGCAAACTGTTCAACGAACTCATGACGCCGGAGGACATGACCTACGCCGGCAACATCGCCTGGCCGACCGGATCGGCGACCGTCGGCGTCAGCGAACCGGACTCCGCCATCATGACGGCCGACCCGCTGCTCACCGGCGAAGGCCCCGTGCAGCACATCGGCGCCGACAGCCCGGCGATCGACGCCGGCACCGGCGACCACGCGTTCGTCACCGACGACATCGACGGCCAGCCCCGTACCGGCACCGCCGACATCGGAGCGGACGAACACTCCTCGTCAACCATCACCCGCAGCCCCCTCAACGCATCCGACGTCGGCCCGGACGCCGCGTAGGCGCAGAGGAACGGCAAAAGCGGCCGGGGCGGCGCAGGCATGCTGCGTCGGCCCGGCCGCCCGGTGAAGCGATCAGCTCTGAGTGTCCTCGGCGGCCTCGGCGGACTCATCCGCCGGGGCCGTGCGAGCCGCCTCGGTGCGCTCGCGCATCTTGCGCAACAGCTCCTGCTTCCGATCGGCGGCCGACTCACGGTCCGCTGTACCCGCAGGGGCCGAGCCCTGCCGGTCGGCACGGGACAGCCTCTTGCGCTGCCCGCCTACGCCGAGAAGGTTGTTCTGGCGCTTGGCCATGGGGGTCTCCAACCTGGTGAGAAGTGATCCGGAAGACGCCGGGCGAGGATGGCAGACGCTACATGCCACGACGTTAACGCGAGCCCCGAACCCCCGGCACCTGATTTTCCCCCAGCCGCTGGTGGCGCGCGGCCGGCGCCGACTTGTCATACCTGGGGTGCACGTCTCCGTGGCGACGCGGTCAGCTCGACTTCTTGGCGAGTTCGGCGAGGAACCGCGGCATTCGGCCGGCACCGAAGTCGTAGAACCGTGCCCACCGCGGCTCGAGCGCGATACGCGCCATCTGGTCGTACATAGCCCGGCAGTTCCGTTCGAACTCGGCCGCGTACTCGGCGTCGAAGTTCTTCCGCGCGGCCGCGAGGTACTCAGGAACCACCCCCTCGACGATGGTGAGGTGCACGACGCCGCGCACCGACAGCGTCTTGGCCGAGCCAGGGCTGTCGCCGGCGTCGATGGTCAGGGCGACCTCGGGGCGGGCGGACAGCGCTTTTACCTTGGGCGCCGTGGCCGCGGTGGACATGACGATCTCGTCGCCGGTCCAGAAGATGCCGATCGGGATGACGCGTGGCAGCCCGTCGAGTCCGTTGTATGCCAGCCGCGCCATTGACGCCTGGCTCAACAGCTCGTGGGCGTCGGCCAGCTCCTGTGCGATCTGCTCGGGGTCCATGACTCGTCGTCCTCTGCTGTCGTGCGGCCGCTCGTGGCCGCCATGTCCCTGGGACGGAGACGCCGGCAGGTTCTCGACACCCGCGGCCGCATCACCGTCTACGCGCCCACGGTAATCGTGCCGCGCCCGCCGGCTTCTACGACTCCTGCCGCATCACCTCCGACCAGCCACCGGAGCTGCTCGACCGGTATGCACCCGGACGGTGCGCCGCCAGGAGCGGTCGGCCTGTTGTCGTCGTGTCGTCGTGTCGGCTGTCCGGGGGGTTGGGGGGCTGAACGTCACACCTTGGTACCGCAGGGGTGGGCTGCATGGCGTGGGCTGGGTGTGAGGTTTTAGGGTCGCGGCATGAGGCCAGGAGAGCAGCAGCCGGGGGGCGAGTCTTGGTCGAACCCCTATCAGCAGCCGGGATATCAGCAGAACAACCCGTACGGCGCCGAGCAGCCCGGTGGGCCGTGGCAGGCGGCGGGGGACACGCCGCCGCCCGTTCCGCCGCCGCCGCCGAGGCGGCGGCGGACGGTGATCGCCGTGGCGGCCGTGGCGGTCCTGGTGGTGGCGGGGGTCATCGGCAGGGTCCTCGTCGTCGCCGGGGATGACGACGGCTCCCAGGAGCGCGAGATCGGCGCGGACGACAGCCCGTCCGCCGAGGAGACCGAGCGGCCCGCGGCGCCGGACGATCCGCGGCAGGGGGTCGTCGAGCAGCCCGATCCCGTCGTCGCGCCCGACTGGCAGGTGCAGACGAACGAGGACCGCAACAACGCGTTCGACGTGCCCCCCGAGGACTGGGAGATCGAGAGCGCGAGCACCGCGCGCGGCTACGAGCAGGAGGTGCCGGGCGAGGAGCCCACGGGCGAGATGACGATCGGGGTCATGGCACCGGCCGTCTACCTGAACGCCTGGTGCGCGGAGGCCGAGTACCTCAGCGATCGGGCGATGGCCGGGACGCGGGGCGGGCAGGGCTACACCGGTACCGAGGAGGCCGCGGCGGCGGACGCGGAGCGCTTCGCGCTCGCGGCCTGGGCGGGGACGCACGAGGCCGAGGTGGAGGTGGGCGAGCCGGAGCCGTTCGAGAGCGAACACGGCCTGGTGGGGCACACCGTGACGGCGACGGTCACCGGGCTGCCGCAGGGCGAGGACAGCCCGTGCGGTCCGCCGGCCGGCCGGGTGACCACGGTTTCGTACCTCGACCCCGACAACGACCTCGCGACCTGGGTGCTCGTCGCGGACGTCGGCGTTCCCGAGGCGCTGGACGAGGAGACGATCGGCCAGATCATGAACAGCCTGCGGCCGTTCCCCGCGGAGAGCGACTGACCGCGCGTCAAGGCGGCGGGGCGGGCGCGTGGGCGAGGGCGCGCAGGGTGTCGCGGGCGTGGGTCAGTTCGGCGAGGCGCGTCTCGGCCTGCCGCAGCCGGCCTGCGATCAGGTCGGCGACCTGGCCGTGCGGCTGCTGCCCGCTGTCCCGTACCGCGAGCACGTCTCTTATCTCGGCGAGCGTAAGCCCCGCGACCTGGGCGCCGCGTATGAACACGAGGCGGTCCGCGCTCTCCGGAGGGTAGTCGCGATAGCCCGACGGGGTGCGGGGTGGCTCGGGCAGGAGTCCGGTCCGTTCGTAGAACCTGACCGTCTTCGTGGTCACCCCGGCCGCGTGGGCGAGCGATCCGATGCGCATGTCTCCAAGGATGTGTCCCCCGCCCGTCGCCCGAAAGGGTGCTTATTCGACGGCGGCGAGGAACTGGGTGGCGGCCAGTTCGGCGTACAGCGGGCTCCCGTTGACCAGTTCGGTATGCGTGCCGACGGCGAGCACCCGGCCGTTGTCCATCACCACGATGCGGTCGGCGGTGGTGACCGTCGACAGCCGGTGTGCCACGACCAGCACGGTGGTTTCGCGCGCGACGGCCGCGACCGTGTCGCGCAGCGCCGCCTCGTTCACCGCGTCCAGCTGGGACGTCGCCTCGTCGAGCAGGAGCAGCCGCGGGCGGCGCAGCAGGGCCCGTGCGATGGCGACGCGCTGCCGTTCGCCGCCGGACAGTTTGGTGCCGCGGTGGCCGACGACGGTGTCGAGCCCTTCGGGCAGCCGTGTCACCAGCGTTTCGAGGCGGGTGGTGGCGAGGACGGCGCTGACCGCCGCCTCGCCCGCGTCGGGCGCGCCGAAGAGCAGGTTGTCGCGCAGCGTGCCGGAGAGCACGGGGGCGTCCTGCTCGACGTAGCCGATCGCGGCGCGCAGCGCGGCGACGTCCCACTCGGCGATGTCCAGGCCGTCGAGCAGGACCCGGCCCTCGACGGGGTCGTAGAACCGCTCGATGAGGGAGAAGACCGTCGTCTTGCCCGCGCCGGACGGGCCGACGAACGCGGTCATGCCGCGCGGCGGCACGGCGAACGTCACCCCGTGGTGGATGTACGGCAGTTCGGGGGAGTAGCGGAAGCGCACGTTTTCGAAAGCGACGGCCGCGGGCTCGGCGCCGGGCGTGGGCAGGGGGGCCGGGGGCCGGTCGGGCTCGCCCGGCAGGGCCTGCACCTCCTGGATGCGGCTGATCGCCGCGGAGCCCAGCTGGTACTGCGAGACGGCCGTGACGAGCTGCTGGATCGGCGACATCAGATAAAAGACGTACAGGAGGAACGCGACGAGCGCGCCGACGTCGATCGCGCCGGTCGACACCCTGGCGCCGCCGACGGCGAGCACGGTGATGAACGCGACCTGCGTGGACAGCCCGGCCGTGTTCCCGGCGAGCGCCTGCCATTTGGCGGCGCGCACGCTCTCCCGCCAGGATTCTTCGGCCGCGCGGTGCACCGCGTCCCGTTCGCGCCGCTCGGCCCCCGACGCCTTTACGGTGCGCAGGGCGCCGAGAGCGCGCTCCAGGGCGGCTCCCATGCGCCCCACGGACTCCTGTGCGCGCTTGCCCGCCCGGTTGATCAGCGGGACGATGCCGCCGATCACCAGGGAGGCGACGGCTATGACGCCGACGGTCACCGCGAGCAGCACCGGGTCGACCAGGCCCATCATCAGCAGGGTGCCGACCAGGGTGAGGCCGCCGGTGCCGAAGCCGATCAGCGAGTTGGTGGTCATCGCGCGCAGCAGCGTGGTGTCGGAGGTGGCGCGCGCCAGCAGGTCGCCGGGCTCGACGGCGTCCACGGCGGAGATCCGCAGCCGCAGCAGGGCGGAGGTGAGGGAGTGGCGGGCGGTCAGCACCACCGATTCGGCGGTGCGCTGGAGCACGTAGCCGCCGAGCGCGCCGATGCCCGCGTTCGCGACGACGAGCAGGCTGAGCAGCACGAGTGCGCCGGAGATGGAACGGTCAGCCGACAGGTCGCCGATCAGCTCCTGGGCGACGAGCGGCAGGGCGAGGCCGGTGGCGCCGGTGGTCAGGGAGAGCAGGGCGCCCGCCACCAGCGCCTTGCGGTGCGGCCGGACGTAGGCCAGGAGGACGCGCCAGGGCGCGGCGGAAGCGGGAGGGACGGACACGCGTTCACCCTACCCACGCTTGGTCACCAGTTCGGCTTGCGGAGTGACGTTCCGCCTGCTTGACTCTGGCCTGCCGCTGGAGCGGTGCTTGCAACTGGCACAGGTTGGCTGCCGGTTGCTGTGCATGGTCGGGCACGGCGCGGGTAGGTCGCCGTGTCCTGATGTGCTTTTCCCCGCCGCGGATATGTTCAATTTGTGGGTAGCCGACACCTTTTGGGTGGGTGCGATGGAGATACCGGCGGCGTTGGCCGTCTGTCTGGTGGCCGGCACTGTGTCGGCCGTGCTGTTTGCCGCACTGTGGTTGCGGCAGCAACGAAGCCAGCGACGGCTGGACGTGGAGATGCGGCGCCGGACGGCGGATGCCGACGCCGAAGTGGCCGCCCTGCGCGACCGGCTGGCCGAGGCCGCGCGCCGCGAGCGGCTGATCGCCGAGGAGGCGGAGCACCTGGCGGAGAACCGGCTGCCCGCGATGGCCAAGGCGTTGCGGCATCCGCACGTCAGGGTGCCGGCGGCCCGTTACCCCGAGCTGCTCGACGGGCCGGGCGGCAAGGCGTTCGAGTTGGTACTCGCAGGGGTGTCATCGGCCGTTCTGGGAGAGCGGCGGCGCGTGGACGGCGCGGCGCAGGCGGCCATGCGCGGGGCGACGACCAAACTCCAGACCATGTGCTACCAACTCCAGACGACCGTCGACGACATGCTGCACAAGTACGACGATCCCGAGCTGGCGGAGAAACTGGCGGGTCTCGACTACCTGAACGAGCAGATCCTGCGCCGCCTCCAGGTCACCCGCGTCGTCTGCGGCGCGGGCGCGGGCCTGGTGCGCACCGCCTCGCCGCTGCGCGCGCTGGTCATGGGCGCCAGTTCCCGTATCCCGAGCTACGAACGGGTGCAGATCGTCGACCACCTGCCGGAGCCGGTGGCCGTCGCGGACCGCGCGGCCGAGCCGGTGGCGATCGTCATCGCCGAACTGATGGCGAACGCGGTGCACCACTCGCACGGCTCGCTGCCGGTGGAGGTGTCGCTCCACCAGGCGCACAACGGTGCCGTGGTCGTCATCAACGACGCGGGCATCGGCATGAACGCCGACGAGTTCGGGCGGGCCCGCCGCCTGCTGTCGGGCAAGGAGGACATCCACCTGGCGGAACTCGGCGACCCGCCGCGCTCGGGGTTCGCGGCGATCGGCGAGATGTGCCGGCAGTACGGCGTCGCGGTGTCCGTGGAGCCCTCGCACTACGCCGGGGTCAAGGCCGTGGTGTTCATCCCCAGCGAGCTGCTGACCCCGGTGACCGAGGAGCCGCCGATCCCGGCGCCCGTGTCGCGCCCCGCGCCCGTGGGCCCGGCCGTGGCCCCCGCCCCGGCGGCGGCGGAGGACGACCCGCCGGCCCTGCCGCAGCGGCGCAACCGCCGCGCGTCCGACCCGGCTCCCGCCGCCTCCGGCGGCGTGGGCGGCCCGGCGAACCGCGCGTTCCGCGACCCGGACGAGGCCGCGGCACGCATGGGCGCGCTCCAGCGGGGGACCGCCAGGGGACGGGCCGCGGAGCCAGGCAGCGCCCCCGAGCACGACTCTGAAAGGGATAGCCGATGAACGCCCGAGTCCCCGTCACCAAGCCCAAAGTGGACCTCTCCTTCGTCCTCACCCCCATCCTTGAGGTGCCGGACGTCCAGCACGCCATGGTGATCACCGCGGACGGTTTCTACGAGGCCCACTCGGGTCTCGACACGGAGACCGCCGAGAAGCTGTCCGCGGTCCTGGCGTCCCTGCTGGCCTCGGGGCGCGGCACCAGCCACACGTACTACGGCGGCGATTCGCTGCTGCGGCAGGTGATGGTCGAGACGTACGACGGGTACGTGTTCGTGATCCCGGCGGGCCAGGGCACCTACCTCGCGGTGTTCACGGGCCCCGGGGTGGCGATGGACAACGTTTCGTACGAGATGCAGAAGCAGGTGCAGACCCTGGGCAAGGCGATGGTCAGCCCGCCCAGGGGCGACGTCGGCAGGGCTCCGGCCGGCAGCGACGGCTGACCGGTCCGGCGGACCGGACGGCGCCCCAGGGGCGACGCCGTCCGCCGGGCAGCTCGTTGACCGCTGCGTGTGCCTTCACGCAAGGGAGTTTCGATGAACCGGCGGCTGATTCCGCCCTACGTGTGGACCGGCGGCAGAACGCGTCCGAGCCGGAACGTTCTGGACCGGCTGACCGTGCTGCGGTGCGCCATCGAGGAGATCCCGGGCGACGTGACGCCGGCCGGGCAGCGGGTGATGGAGATTCTTCAGGCGGGTGCCCTCCCGCTGGCGGAAGTGGCCGCCCACCTGTCCCTGCCCGTGAGCTTCGTCAAAGTCCTCGCCAGTGACCTCTTCGACCAGGGGCTGTTGATCGTGCGGGCGCCCACCGCGGTCCCCGCCGGTGAGCAGCCGGACAAGCAACTCCTTGAAAGGGTGATCCGTGGACTCCGCGCCCTCCAGTAGAGGTATTTATCTGCGCAACCCTGACCAGCAGTTGGTCAAGGTCATCGTGAGTGGCCCGTTCGGCGTCGGCAAGACCACCATCATCCGCACCCTGTCGGAGATCCCGCCGCTGAAGACCGAGGAGGTCATGACGGCCACCGGGGCCGTCGTCGACCACCTGCACGGAGTCAGGGACAAGACGACCACCACCGTCGGTCTCGACTACGGCCGCATCTCGCTCGGCGACGACCTCGCGCTGTGCCTGTTCGGCACCCCGGGGCAGAAGCGCTTCCACGCGCTGTGGGAGGACCTGACGCACGGCGCGCTGGGGGCGCTGATCCTCGCGGATACCCGCCGTATAGGGGATTCCTTCGAAGTGATGGGCATGATCGAGGAGCAGGGCATCCCGTACGCGGTGGCCCTGAACGACTTTCCCGACTCGCCCGACTACCCCGACGAGGACCTGCGGCAGGCCCTCGACCTGGCCCCCGAGACCCCGCTGGTCAGCTGCGACGCCCGCGACCGCGGTACGTCGCTGAACGCGCTGCTCGCGCTCGCCGAGCATGTGATGAAACTCCCCGCCCTGGAGCAGTCGTGACCACCGACCCCATGCAGCCGGTGCCGATGTACGGACCCGAGTTCGCAGGCGATCCGCACACCGTCTACGCGAAGCTGCGCGCGTACGGCGCCTGCGCGCCCGTCGAACTGGCGCCCGGAGTCCGCGCGACGCTGGTGACCAGCTACCGGGCGGCCCTTGAGGTGCTGCACGACACCGACACCTACTCCAAGGACCCGCGGGTGTGGCAGCACACCCTCCCGGCGGACAGCCAGCTGCTGCCGATGCTGATGTGGCGCGCCAACGCGCTGTTCAACGACGGGGAGGTGCACGCCCGTTACCGCCGCGCCACGACCGACAGCCTGGCGCTGATCGAGCCGCACGAGCTGCGCGACCTGGTGCACCGGTCCGCCGACTCGCTGATCAGCGGCTTCGCCGACCGCGGCGAGGTGGACCTGATCAGCGAGTACGTCCGCGTGCTGCCGCTGCTGATCTTCAGCGGGGTGTTCGGCGTCTCCGAGGCCGCGAGCCCGCGTCTGGTGGCCGCGGCGCACGGCATGTTCGACGCGCACTCGCCGGAGGAGGCGCACCAGGCGAACGACGAGTTCGGCCACCTGCTGGCCGAACTCGTCGCGGCCAAGCGGGAGAAGCCCGGCCCGGACTTCACCTCCTGGCTGATCGACCACCCGGTGGAGCTGAGCGAGGAGGAGGTGATCGGCCAGCTGGTGACGACCCTTGCCGCCGGCTACGACCCGCTCACCAACCTGATGGGCAACGCCCTGGCCCGGATGCTGTCCGACCCCCGCTACTACCGCACGGTCTCCAGCGGCGCGCTGACCGTCACCGACGCCATCACCGACGTGCTGTGGAACGACCCGCCGGTGGCCAACTATTCGGCGCACTACCCGCGGCGCGACGTCGACCTGCACGGCACCTGGATTCCGGCCGGTACGCCGGTGCTCGTCTCCTACGCCGCGGCCAACACCGCGCCCGCCGACCTGCCGCCGGGGCCACGTTCCGACTCCGGCGCCCACCTGGCTTTCGCCGCGGGGCCGCACGCCTGCCCGGCGCAGCAGCCGGCCGTGCTGATCGCCACCACCGCGATCGACCGGCTCACGTCGTGGCTGTGCGACATCCGGCTCACCGTTCCCTTTGACCAGCTCACCTGGCGCCCCGGTCCTTTCCACCGGGCGCTCACCGAGCTTCCCGCCGTCTTCACACCGATCGCGCCCGATCAGAAGGGAACCAGTCCATGGACCGTCAGCCGTTCGTCCTCGACCCCACCGGAAGAGACGTCCCCGGCGAAGCCGCCCGTCTCCGGGAGGCAGGACCGGCCGTCCGTGTCTTACTCCCCGGCGACGTCGAAGCGTGGGCCATCACCAGCCACGCCTTGATCAAGCGGCTGCTCACCGACCCGCGGGTCTCGAAGGACGCGCGCAAGCACTGGCCCGAGTTCATAGCCGGCCGGATACCGGAGACCTGGCCGCTGTACACCTGGGTCGCCGTGCAGAACATGTTCACCGCCTACGGGATGGACCACACGCGGCTGCGCAAGCTGGTCGCGCCGGCCTTCACCGCCCGCCGCACCCGCGCCCTCGCCCCGCGCATCGACTCCCTCACCAGCGACCTGCTCGACACCATGGCCGCCGCGCCCGCGGGACAGCCGCTCGATCTGCGGGCCGCGTTCGCCCAGCCGCTGCCGATACGGGTGATATGCGAGCTGTACGGGGTGCCCGCCCGCCTCCAGCCCGGGATGCTGCGGACCATGGACAGCATATTCAGGACCTCGGTGCCGCCCGAGGAGGCCGCCGCCAACTACCGGCAGCTGTACGAGATACTCAGCGAACTGGCCGCCCTCAAGCGCGCCGAGCCCGACGACGATCTGGCGACCGCGCTGATCGAGGCCAGGGACGGGAACGACCGGCTCTCCGAGCAGGAGCTGCTCGACACGCTGCTGCTGGTCCTGTCCGCCGGGCACGAGACCACGGTCAATCTGCTGGCCAACGCCGTCAGGGGCCTGCTGACCCACCCCGACCAGCTGGAGCTGGTCCGCTCGGGCCGCGCGAGCTGGGACGCGGTGATCGAGGAGACGCTGCGGTGGGCCCCCTCGGTCGCCAGCCTCCCGCTGCGGTACGCGACCGAGCCGATAGAGCTGGACCACGAAGTCACCATCGGCACCGGTGAGGCGATACTCGCCGTGTTCGCCGCCGCGGGCACCGACCCCGCGCAGCACGGGCCCGACGCGGCCAGGTTCGACATCACCCGCCCCACCCGCGACCACCTGGCCTTCGGCCACGGCGTCCACTACTGCCTGGGCGCGCCGCTCGCCCGGATGGAGGCGCGGGCCGCGCTGCCCGCCCTGTTCGACCGTTTCCCCTCGATGGAGCTGGCCGATCCCACGCCGCCGCCCATCGAGTCCTTCATCTCCCACGGCCCCGAGATCCTGCCGGTCCACCTGGTCCGCGAACGGGTCGCCGGCTGAGCCACGCCGCGCCCGCTGCCGTTCTTGTCCGCCCCGCCCCGCCCCGCCGCTCCGGTGGGGCGGGGCGGGGCGCGCGTTCACCGGTCGGCGCGGACCCGTTCCCCGGCGTCCCCGGCGTCCGTGGCGTCCCCGGCGTCTCCGGCGTCTCCGGCGTCCGTGGCGGGCGGCGGCACGTGCTCGTGCAGCCCGAACCGCCGGTGCACGCGTTGAAGTCCCGGCGGCAGCCACCAGATCGCGCGCCCGCCGAGCCGCATCGTGGCGGGCAGCAGCACGCCGCGGATGAGTGTCGCGTCCATCAGCACCGCCAGCGGCAGCCCGACGCCCATCGCCATCATGAACGAGATGTCGGAGATGAGGAACGCGAGGAAGACCACGGACAGCGCCGCCGCCGCGGCGGTGACGATGCGCCCGATGCGTTCGAGCCCCACGGCGACCGCGGCCGTCGGGTCGCCGGTGTGCTCGTACTCCTCCCTGATGCGGGACAGCATGAACACCTGGTAGTCCATGCCGAGCGCGAACGCGACGGCGAACAGCAGCACCGGCACCGTGCCGACGACGTCGCCCGTGGTGGTGAACCCGAGCAGCCCCGACAGGTGCCCGTCCTGGAAGCCCCACACCAGGGCGCCGAAGGTGGCGGTCAGGCCGAGGCCGCTGAGCAGCATCGCGAGGAAGGGCAGCAGCGCGCTGCCGGTGAGCAGGAACAGCAGGATCACCATGGTCACGACCAGGGTAAGACCGGCGACCGGCAGGCGGTCGAGGATGCTGTCGATGCCGTCCATGTTGACGGCCGTCTGCCCGCCGACCAGCGCCTCGCCGGGGGCGGGCAGGTCCCTGATCTCGCGGACCAGGTCCTCGACGGCCGCGGTGCCGTTCGGCTCGGGCACGACGGACAGGTGGACGCCCCCGCCGTCCCGCGCGGCGAAGTCCTCGTGCCGCGCACCGGGGGGCGCGGCCTCGGTGCCCTGCGCGTAGGAGCCGGTGACGGTGTCGACGCGGGCCACGCCGGCCAGGGCGGAGACTTCCGCGGCGTAGGCGGGCACCTCGCCGGAGTCCGCGGGCGTGCCGGGGAGCACCACGTTCAGCGCCTGGCTCTCGCCGGAGTCGAACTCGGCGCGCAGCGTCTCGGCGACCTGCCGCCCGGCGGAGGACTCCGGCAGGCCGCGCTCGTCGGCGGTGCCCATCTTGATGCCGAGGAACGGGCTGCCGAGCAGCAGCAGGACGAGGACGCCGAGGGTGGCCACCGGGACCGGGCGGCGCATGACGAACGAGGCCAGCCGGTGCCAGAAGCCGTTCGCCACGTCCCCGGCCGCGCCCGGGGCGGCCGCCGCCGCCGCGCCGCGGCGCCGGAAGAGGCGGCCCGCCTCGACGCGCGGCCCGAGCAGCGCCAGCAGCGCGGGCAGCACGGTCAGCGTGACGACGGCGGTCAGCACGGCGACGGCGATGCCCGCGTACGCCATGGACCGCAGGGCCAGCAGCGGGAACCAGGCGAGGCCGGCGAGGGTCACCGCGACGGTGACGGCGGAGAAGACGACGGTGCGGCCCGCGGAGAGCATCATGACGCGGATGGCCGCGGCCGGTTGGCGCCCGGCGGCCAGCTCCTCGCGGTAGCGGTTGACCATCAGCAGGCTGTAGTCGACGGCCAGGCCGAGGCCGAGCAGGGTCACGACGTTGACGGCGAAGACCGACAGGTCGGTGACGCCGGCCAGGGCCCACATCATGCCCATCGACAGCATGATGGTGAGGGCGCCGACGATGAGCGGCAGCGCGGCGGCGACCAGGCTGCCGAAGATCAGCACCAGGATCACCAGCAGGATCGGGAACGCGAGCATCTCGCCGCGCACGGCGTCCCGTTCGCTCAGCTCGCCCAGTTCCCGGTTGATCATGGCGGTGCCGCCGATCTCGACGTGCAGGCCCCCGGCCTGCTCGCCCTCGAAGTGGGGCTCCAGCTCGGTGAGCCGCTCGCCCGCCTCGGTGTCGTCGCCCTCGACGGCGGCCAGGATCAGCGCCTTGTCGCCGTTCTCCGCGCGCAGTTGCGGGGCGCGGTCGGCCAGCCAGTAGGAGAAGACCTCGGCGACGCCGTCCTCCTCGGCCAGCCGGCGGCTCAGCTCCTCGCCCGCGGCGGCGGTGGCGGGGTCGTCCACGCTGTCCTGCGCCCTGACCAGCAGGGCCAGGTTCAGGTCCTCGCGGCCGAAGTCCTCGGCGAGCACGTCGGCGGCCCGGCCGGACTCGGCACCGGGGTCGTCGAACCCGCCCGCCTTCATCTTGTCGAACAGCGTGGCGCTCAGGGCGCCGCCGACCAGAGCGAGCAGGACGGCGACCAGGAGCACCACTCTGCGCCGTCGCAGCAGGAGCCCTGTCAGGTTCGCCAGCATCGTTCCATCTCCCTTGCATCGCGGTGTGTGTCCGCCGCAAGCCAGGACGGAGCGGGGGCGCCGGATGTGACATCGGGGGGAGTACCGCGAGGAGGCGGCGGGAAGAAATTCCTCGCCACCGGAGAGGGGGCTGAGCACGGGCCGTCCGAACGGTCCGCGCATCCGGCGGGACTTCCACCTGCCCTGGAGCAGCCCCATGTCCACCCCCATGTCCACCCTCATCCGCATGCCGCGGAGATCGGGCCTGGTCCTGTCCGTTCTCCTCGCCGTCTTCCTGACCCTGGCGGCCAGGCCCGCCCAGTCCGCCGAGCCGGTGCGGATCATGCCGCTCGGCGACTCCATCACCGGCTCGCCCGGCTGCTGGCGTGCCCTGCTGTGGCAGGACCTGACCGCGGCGGGACACACCGGGATCGACTTCGTCGGCACCCAGGCCCCGCAGGGCTGCGGGTTTGCCTACGACGGCGAACACGAGGGCCACGGCGGCATCCTGGCCACCAACATGGCCGATCAGAACCAGCTGCCCGGCTGGCTGGCGCAGACCTCGCCCGACGTGGTGCTGATGCACCTGGGCACCAACGACGTGTGGAGCAACCGTTCGACGGACGCGATCCTCGCGGCCTACACCACGCTCGTCGGGCAGATGCGCGCCGAGAATCCGCAGGTGACGGTCCTGGCGGCGCAGATCCTGCCGATGGCGCCCAGCTCGTGCGGCGCGTGCGGGCAGCGGGTGATCGACCTGAACGCGGCGATCCCGGGCTGGGCGGCGGAGTTGAGCACGGCGCGGTCACCCGTCGTCGTGGTCGACCAGTGGACCGGCTTCTCGACCGCGACGGACACGGGGGACGGCGTCCACCCGAACGACGCGGGCACCAGGAAGATCGCCGACCGCTGGTTCCCCGCGCTCTCGGGGGTGCTGACCGGAGCGGCCTGACGCAGACGCGGCCCGCGCCGGCGGCCCGCGCCGGCGGCCCGCGGCCTCAGGCCGGCGGCCTCAGGCCGGCGGCCTCAGGTCGGCGGCGGGGCCGGCGGGGGAGCGGGCTGCGGGCGCGGCTCCGGGTGATCGGGGCCAGGCGGCGTCGGCGGCACCGGGTCGGGCTCCGGCGGCGGCATCGGCTCGGGCGGGGGACCTGGCGGCGGCCCGGGCACGGGACCCGGCGAAGGGCCGGGTTCCGGGCCCGGTCCTGGCGGCGGGGTCGGCGTCGGCGGTACCGGATCGGGCGGCTTCGGTGTGACCATCGGGGCGCTCTCCCGTGGACGGCTCGCGGAAACGACAGGGACGCCACGGGTGCCCGCCCGCCCCGTGCCCGAAACGGGCCGCCGCGCTCAGACCCGCACGAGCTTTTCGAACAGGAACTCGTGCTTGAGGAACGAGACGTCGTACTCGTGCCCCGGATAGGGCGGGATCAGCTGCGCGGCCTGGATCAGCCGCCAGCCGTCCCGCAGGGCCGCGACCCCGTCCGGGTAGGGCGGTTCGTCGCCGTCGCCCGTCGTCGGCGTGGTGGCGCCCGTTCCGTCGTAGCGGGCCCAGCCGACGGTGCCGCTGTCGAGCGCCGAGGTGGACAGGTACAGGACGAGCACCTGCTGCCGCAGGGTGCCGGTGGCTGCGGGGGTTTCCGCGGTGGTCATGGGAGACGGTCCTTCCTGAACGGTGTTTTCGCGGAACGTGCGGAGCGTGCGGGGTCAGGCGTCGGCCGGCAGGCGTTCCGGCCGGTTGCTGACCCGGGTCACCCAGTGGTCGAGGTCGAAGTCGTCCTCGCCGGTCAGGGCCCGCCACAGCCGGACCCGGTTGTGGAATTCGAGCCGCCCGGTCGCCTGCTCGTACCAGGGGAACTGCACGCGCAACTCCTCGGCCACCGCCGGGTCGTCGAGGTCGGCGGTGTTCCACAGCAGCCGCTGCCGCACCACCGGATTGAAGCGGATCTTGAACATGTAGCGCCGCTCCGTGCCCTCGTTCCGCCGCCCGCCGTGCCACAGGCCGTGGTGCAGGATCACCACCGTGCCCGCCGGGCAGGTCAGCCGGTGCTGGCCGCGCAGGTTCTGGTAGCGGCCGGTGTCGCTCTCGTTCGTGCGCCGCAGATGGCTGCCCGGCACGATCAGCGTGCCGCCCGCCCGGAGCGTGACCTCCCGCGGGTAGTACATGAGCTGGACGTCGAACGCGTCGGGCCGCACGTCGATGATCGCGTCGCCGTGCAGCGGCTGGGCCGAGCCCTCGCCGGGCTCGCGCACGTGCACCGCGTGGTGGTCCACGTGCGGCGCCGGGCCGACCAGGCTGTGCAGCGCGCCGGCCACCGCGGGCACCCCGATCAGCCGTGCGGGCAGGGAGCCGGGCGCGAACGCCTCGGCCACCGGGGTGCCGTAGGGGACGGCCGGGATGCCGGCGGACAGCACGTCCACCGCGTCGGCGTTCAGCTCCTCGGGCACCACGGCGTCGAGCCGCACGAAGCCGTGGGCCACGAAGCGGGCCATCTGGACGGAGGTCAGCAGGTGCTCGGGTGCGGGACGGTCGCTCATCTTTCCCTCCAAGTGGTTGCTGCTGACCAACGGTAGAAGCGAAGGCCCAGCGTGCACATGGGTGCTGCTCACCACTACTGGTAACTTTTCACCATGCAACGCTTCCAGATCCGGCTCGGCGAGCCGCCGCACGTGGAGGGGATCGGCGTCGGCGTGCACGGCACGGCGAGCCTCCACGACACCTTCCGGCTGCCGGATCTGTGGCAGCTGCACCTGTACCGGTACACGGCCCGCCTCACTGTCGACGACACCGTGTACACCGTCAGGCCCGGCTGGGTCAGCCTCGTCCCGCCCGGCACCCTCGTGCGCTACCACTACCGCGGGCGGTCCGAGCACCTCTACGCGCACCTGCGGGCGGCCCGCACCGGCGAGCCGCACACGCTGCCCGCGGTGCAGGACGCGGGGACGCGGACCGCCGCGCTCTCCGACCAGCTCCTGCGGGCCATCGGGGCCCGCCCGCGCACCCCGGCGCGCACCGTCGCCGAGGTGTGGTCCGCGCTGTGGTCCATCGCGCACCTGCCCGCCCAGGACGGCGCGGACGGCGGCCACCCGGCGGTCGCCGCGGCCGTTGCCCACATCGAGGCGCACCTCGCCGAGCCGCTCACCGTGCCAGGACTGGCCCGGGCCGCGGACGTCTCGCACAACCACCTGACGCGCCTCTTCCGCGCCGAGACCGGCGACACGGTGATCGCCTACCTCAGGCGCCGCCGCATGGAGCGCGCGGGCCACCTGCTGCGCGACACGACACTGCCCATCGCGTCGGTGGCCGCGTCCGTCGGCATCGGCGACCTCCAGGCGTTCAACAAGATCTGCCGCCGTGAGCTGGGTGCCTCCCCCCGGGCCGTGCGCGCCGCCGCCCGCCGCGGCCCCGCGCCCGGGTGAGGCGCGCGGCGCCCGGCGTTCACCCGGGCCCGGGGCCCTGCTCCCGTGCGTCCGAAGGCAGCTGCCACCACCAGGCCACGGCAGGCAGCGGCAGGGGGCCCTCGTCCCGGCCCGGCGGGGTGCCGGTCAGGCGCACCCGGCCCGCGGCAGGTGCGCCGTCCGGCCGGTGGCGCGCGGAGCGCACCGACCAGTCGAGGTTGCCGCGCACCCACGTGCCCAGGCCCCCGAGGTAGCGCCGCACCGGGTCCGCGGCCACCGGCTCGGCCCGGGTGCGCACCGCCTGGAACCGCTGCATCACCCGGTCCCGCGCGGCCACCGCACGCGCCAGCGCCTCGGCGGGCGGGCAGTCGTACTCGTGCCCTGTGACGTCCACCAGGTTGGGCCGGGGCGCGGCGCGGTGCCGCTCCTCGTGCCGCGCGGCGACGATGTCGTTGTCCCAGCACACCAGCACGGCGCACATCTCGGTCAGCGCCCTGACCTCCGCCCGCCCGGCGTCCGCGGGCGGCAGCTCGTAGCCCTCCACGACGTCCATCAGCGTCACGCAGGCCCTCACGGCGCCGGAGCGCAGCCGGTGGGACGCGTAGTCGTTCAGCGAGGGCAGCGGGGCCGCGCGCCCGCGCGCGCTCTCCCGCGCCCGGCCGGTCAGGAAGTGCCCGGTCGCCGCGACCCAGCGGTCCAGCTGCACCGGGGTGGCCAGCGCCTGCACCCGCAGTCTGATCTCCCGCAGCGCCCGTGCCCAGCGGTCGCCGCCGGGGCCCGCGCACGGCGCGTCCAGCACCCGCAGGAGCGGGGCGCAGACCCCCGGCGCCGCCTCCTCGCCCTCCTCTCCCAGTGCGTCGTCGAGGGCGTCGTCGAAGGCGAACAGCCACATCTGGAAGTCGGCCGACAGCCGAACGCCCTCGGCGGAGCCGCGCGGCAGCACGCGCGCCGACAGCTCGCCCGCGCGCGCCCCGGTCAGCCTGGCCCGGCCGGCTTCGTCCGCGAACAGGCCCCAGGAGCCGAGCCAGGCGCGGCACTCGGCCTCGATCCGCTCGGCCTGCGGGTGCACGGCCGGGGCGATCGGGCAGTACAACACGGGTCCGTCGGCGGCGGGTTCGCGCACGCGGCTGTCCTCCCGGGGTCGGGTCGGCTGCCTGCTTCGTGCCCCGCGCCGCCGCACGCGCACACCCCGAGCGCCCGGCGCGTGGTGGCGCGTCGGGGGGAGAACGGCGGCGCCGGAGCGGGTGAATGGCGCCGCACCACCCGCACCATCCCAACGAGCGATGTCGTCAACTTTGCATGTATGGGATTACCTCGACCGTGAATATCGGCGATGCACGCTGACGAATTCGATAAGAAAATAATACATTGCTGGGGTGAATGCGGCGCGGAACAGTCCACATGTTCGTACGCCTCGGGGATCTGCCGCCCGGACGGGGCGTCACGCCACCGTCTTTGCGGCGGAATTCGCCGGAAACGGGCCGGATGTGTCGCCCCGTCCAGCAGCGGCGAAGACCACGTTGCACGTCACTGGGGTGCCGGTAATAATGACGGCAATAAGGCTGCCCAGAAGCCAGGCGAAAAAGCGGATGCGCGCGTTCGAAACCCCACACGTCCTGCACTTGGAGTGCCATGGCGCCCGTCTCAGCAAATTATCCCCTCGTCATCGGTGTGAGTCCCTTCGGGGAGCCTGATGCCCGGCTCACCGCCGCCGTCTGCCGGGCCGGCGGGCTCGGTGTGCTGGATCTGGGACCGGGTGACCGGCACGCGGCCGAGGCGCTTTCCAGACTCCGTTCCTGGGCGGGCGGCCCGTTCGGCGTCCGCGTCGGTGCGGACTGCGCGCTCGCCCCCGAGGACATGGGCGACCTCCCCGGCCTCACCGCCGTACTGGGCCACGGCGCGCCCTGGCACCCGGCGGATCTGCCCGCCGGATGGCGCGTGCTCGCCGAGGTGACCAGCGCGGCCGAGGCCGTGTCCGCCGTCAACGCCGGCGCGCACGGGCTGATCGCGCGCGGCAGCGAAAGCGGCGGCCGCGGCGGCTCGTTGAGCACCTTCGTGCTGCTCCAGCAGTTGCTCGTCCGCGAGGCCCCCGGCGTTCCGGTCTGGGCCTGCGGCGGGATCGGCCCGCACACGGCCGCCGCGGCGGTGGCCGGGGGTGCCGCCGGAGTCGTGCTCGACACCCAACTGGCGCTGCTCGCCGAGTCCGAGCTGCCCGAGCACCTCGCCGCCGTCGTCCGCCGCCTCGACGGCACCGAGACCACCGTGACCGCGGACGGCCACCGGGTGCTGCACCGCCCCGGCCCCGGCGGGCCCGCCGGGCCGCCGCTGCCCGTCGGCCAGGACGGCTACCTCGCCGCCCGGTTCGCGGACCGGTGGGGCACCGCGGCCCGCGCCGTCGCCGCCGTCTCCTCGGCCGTCACCGCCACATTCCGCGACGACGCTCCGTCCCGCGCGCTGCGCCCCGGCTCCCCCATGAGCCGCGCCCTCGGCACGGAACTGCCCATCGCCCAGGGGCCGATGACGCGGGTCAGCGACCGGCCGGGATTCGCCGCCGACGTGGCGGCCGAGGGCGGCCTGCCGTTCCTCGCCCTCGCCCTCGCCACCGGCGAGCAGACCCGCGACATCCTGACCGCCACCCGCGCCGCCCTCGGCGACCGTCCCTGGGGCGTGGGGCTGCTCGGCTTTGCCGACGAGGAGATCCGCGCCGCGCAGCTCGCCGTCGTCCGCGAGGTGTGCCCCAGCCACGCCGTCATCGCGGGCGGGCGGCCCGCGCAGGCCGCCGACCTGGAAGCCGCGGGCGTCCGCACGTTCCTGCACGTGCCCACCCCCGGACTGCTGCGGCAGTATCTGGCCGCGGGCAGCCGCAGGTTCGTCTTCGAGGGCTCGGAGTGCGGGGGCCACGTCGGCCCGCTGACCAGCTTCGCCCTGTGGGAGGCGCAGCTCGCCGTCCTCACCGGCTTCCTCGACGAGCCGGGCCGCGCGCCGGAGAGCGGCGGGGGCATCGAGGTGCTGTTCGCGGGCGGCATCCACGACCAGCGCTCCGCCGCCATGGTCGCCGCGCTCGCCGCGCCGCTCACCGCACGCGGCGCCGCGGTCGGCGTTCTCATGGGCACCGCCTACCTCTTCACCGAGCAGGCGGTCGCCCGCGGCGCGATCGGCCCGGTCTTCCAGCGGCAGGTCCTCACCGCCGGTTCCACCGCGCTCCTCGCCACCGCGCCCGGGCACGCCACGCGGTGCGTGACCAGCCCGTTCACCGGTGAGTTCGACGCCGCGCGGCAGGCGCTGCGCGAGGCGGGTGTGCCCGAGCGCGAAGCCTGGCCCGAGCTGGAGAAGCTGAACCTCGGGCGGCTCCGCATCGCCAGCAGGGGCGTCGAGCGCGTCGGCACCGAGCTGGTCCCCGCCTCGGAGGAACGGCAGCTGGCCGCCGGGATGTTCATGGCCGGCGAGGTCGCCGTGCTGCGCGCGCGGACCACCACCGTCGGCGAGCTGCACCGGGCCGTCGGCCCCGGCGCCGCCGAGCACTTCGCGGCGCGGGCCGCCGCGCTGCGCGCCTCGGCCGCCCCGGCCCAGGACGCCGCCGAGCCGCCCGCCCCGCTGGACATCGCCGTCGTCGGCATGTCCTGCATGTTCCCCGACGCCGCCGACCTCGGCACCTTCTGGGCCAACGTGCTCGGCGGCCACGACGCGGTGACCGAAGTGCCGGGCGAGCGCTGGGACACGCGCGTCTACTACCGGGCGGACGGGGCCGGGGACGGAGACGGGAGCGGGGACGGCACCCACCCGACCAGTCCTTCCAAGTGGGGCGGGTTCCTGCCGCGTATACCCTTCGACCCGCTGGCCTACGGCATCCCGCCGGCCGCGCTCGGCAGCATCGAGCCGGTCCAGCTGCTCGCCCTTGAGGCGGCACGCCGCGCCCTGGACGACGCGGGGTACGGCGCGCGCCCGTTCGACCGCTCCCGCACCTCGGTGATCTTCGGCGCCGAGTCCGGCAGCGACCTGTCCCAGGCGGCGGCGCTGCGCACCGTCCTGCCGTCCTACCTGGCGGAGCTGCCCCCGGGGCTCGCCGAGCAACTGCCGCCGCTCACCGAGGACTCCTTCCCCGGCATACTGGCCAACGTCATCGCGGGCCGCATCGCCAACCGCCTCGACCTCGGCGGCGCCAACTACACCGTGGACGCGGCCTGTGCCTCCTCGCTCGCCGCCGTCGACGCCGCCTGCAAGGAGCTGGCCGCCGGATCGAGCGACGCGGTGCTGTGCGGCGGCGCCGACCTGCACAACGGCATCAACGACTACCTCATGTTCGCCTCGGTGGGCGCCCTTTCGCCCACCGGCCGCTCCCGCACCTTCGACGCCGGGGCCGACGGCATCGCGCTCGGCGAAGGCGTCGCCTGCGTCGTCCTCAAACGCCTCGCCGACGCCGAGCGCGACGGCGACCGCGTCTACGCCGTGATCAAGGGCGTCGGCGCGTCGAGCGACGGCCGCGCCCGCGGACTGACCGCGCCGCGGCCCGAGGGACAGCGCGCCGCGCTGCGCCGCGCCTACCGCGCCGCGGGCGTCTCGCCCGCCGACGTCGGCCTGGTGGAGGCGCACGGCACCGGCACCGTGGTCGGCGACCGCACCGAGCTGACCGTGCTCACCGAGGTGTTCGCCGAGGCCGGGGCGCGGCCCGGAAGTTGTGCGCTCGGCTCGGTCAAGTCGCAGATCGGGCACACCAAGTGCGCGGCCGGTCTGGCCGGGCTCATCAAGACCGCGCTCGCCCTGCACACCGGCGCCCTGCCCCCCACGGGCAACCTGACGCGGCCCAACCCGGCCTGGGACCGCGAACGCAGCCCGTTCGTCTTCCACACCGCGCCGCGCCCGTGGCCGCTGCCCGCGGCCGAACGGCTGGCGGGCGTCAGCGCCTTCGGTTTCGGCGGGACCAACTTCCACGTGGTGCTCGGCGGCCATGCCGCGCCGCCGCCCCCGCACGGCCGCGAGGTGTGGCCCGCCGAGCTGTTCACCTTCCGCGGCCACGACCGGGCCACGGCCGTGCGCGAGGCCGAACGGCTGCTCGCCGCCCTGGAGACGGGCCACGCCCCGCTGGCACGCCTCGCGCGGGACACCGCCCGCCGTTCTGACGCCGCGGGCGGCACGGTGCACATCGCCGTGGTCGCGGGCAGCACCGGCGAGCTGGCCGCGGCCCTGCGCAAGGCGCTGGCCGGCGGCCACGACCCGGCCCTCGGCATCCACCTCGCGCCCGAGCGGCCCGAGACGCCGGAGACGACGGAGACGCCCGAGCCGCCGGGCCGGGTCGCGTTCCTCTTCCCCGGCCAGGGCAGCCAGCGGCCCGGCATGTTCGCCGAGCTGTTCCTCGCGTTCCCCGAAACGCAGCGCCACCTCGGCCTGCTGCCGGGGCTCGCCGACACCCTGTACCCGCCCGCCGCGTTCGACGAGGACGCGGCGGAACGGCAGCGGGCCGCCGTCACCGACACCCGCGTCGCCCAGCCGGCCCTCGGCGCCGTCGGCCTCGCCGCGTTCGACCTGCTCGGCCGCGCCGGCATCCGGCCCGACCTGGCGGGCGGCCACTCCTACGGCGAGCTGGTGGCGCTGTGCGCGGCGGGCGCGCTGAGCCCCGCCGACCTGCTGCGGCTCAGCGGCCTGCGGGCCGAAGCGCTCCTCGCCTCGGCCGCCGGGGACCCGGGCGCCATGGCCGTCGTGCCGGCGCCCGCCGCCGAGGTCGAACGGCTCCTCGCCGACGGGGCCGCGGCGCGGGACGGGCACGTCGTCCTCGCGGGCGACAACGCGCCGGACCAGTGCGTCATCTCCGGCGGGACCGCCGCGGTCGCCGAGGCCGTGGCGGGGCTGCGCGCCGCGGGCCTCACGCCCAGACCGCTGCCCGTGGCCTGCGCCTTCCACAGCCCGCTGATGGCGGACGCGGGACCGGCGTTCGCCCGCGCGCTGGCCGGATACCGCTTCCGCGCCCCGGAGTTCCCCGTGTGGGCCAACCGCACGGCCGCCGCCTACCCGGCGGCGGGCGAGTCCATCCGCGCCGAGCTGGCCGCTCAACTCAGCGCGCCCGTGCGGTTCGTGGCGCAGATCGAGGCCATGTACGCGGCCGGGGCCCGGGTGTTCGTCGAGGCGGGGCCCGGCGCCGTCCTCACCGGCCTGGTGCGCAAGATCCTCGCCGGCCGCCCGCACCACGCCGTCGCCGTCGAGCCGCGGCCCGACGCCGGGCTGCGCGGCCTGCTGAGCGCGCTCGCCGAGCTGGCCGTCGCCGGTCTTGACGTGCGCACCGGCTGGCTGTTCCACGGCAGGGGCGGTGCGCCCGTGCCCGAGCGGGCGCCCGGCTGGCTGGTGGACGGGCACCTGGTGCGCACGGCGGACGGCGAGCCGCTGCCAGGCGGGCTGCGCCCGGCCCGGCGCGTTCCGGCCGCCGCGCCCGGGACCGGCGAGCCGGCCGCACGGGACGCGCTGGTCACGCAGTTCCTCACCACCACCAGGGAGTTGGTCGCGGCCCAGCGCGATGTGCTCCTGTCCTACTTCGGTGGTGCCGCGCCGCCAGGCGTGCTCCCCGAGCCGGGCCCCGCGCTGCCCGCGCCGTCCGCTCTGCCCGCCCTGAGCGCCGACGCGCCCGTTCCCGTGACGCCCGCCGCCCCGGCGGCCCCGGCCGGCGCGGCGCCCGCGGCGCCCACGGCGGAGGCCGCCGCGCGACCGGCCGCCAGCACGTTGGACACCGTGCTAGGCGTCATCAGCGAACGCACCGGCTACCCCGTGGACATGCTGGACCCGGCACTCGACCTGGAGGCCGACCTCAGCATCGACTCCATCAAACGCACCGAGATCGCGGGCGAGTTGGCCGCGCGGCTCAGCGGTCCTGGCGCGGCGCCGCTGACGGACGCCGAGGTCGACCGGCTCTCCGGCGCCCGTACCGCGGCTGCCATCGCCGACTGGCTGGCCGGGCGTACCGCCGCACCCGTACCCGCGCAGCGCTCGGCCGAGCCGCGGACGGATGTGCCGCGGACGGATGTGCCGCGGCCGGAGGTGCCGCGCGGCACCGCGCCGAAGCGGCTCGTTCCGCACCGCGTGCCGCTCGCCGCGCAGCCGGAGCCGGGGGACCTCGCGGGGCGGCGCTTCGCCCTGCTCGGCGAGGGGCCGCACGCGGAAGCCCTCGCCGCCGCACTCGCCGCCCGCGGCGCCCAGCCCCTGCCGCGGGCGGCAGGACACCTGCTGTCCGAGCGCGAAGGCCCGCTGGACGGCGTGCTGTTGCTCGGGCCGCTCGCGGGCGGGGCCGAGCGCCCGCCGCTGCCCGCCGCGTTCCCGGTGATCCGGGCAGCCCTGCGGCTCGGCCCCGGGCGGCTGCTGTGCGTGCGCCCGGCCGAGGGCCGGGCCACCGGCCTCGACGGGCTGCTGCGCACCGTGGCCCGCGAATACCCCGGCACCCTGGCACGCGTGGTCGGCATCGACCCGGCCGCGCCCGCCGACGCGACCGCCGCGCTGCTGCTCGGCGAGCTGGCCGACGCGGACCGCGCCCCCGTCGTCCTGCACACGCCCGCGGGGCGGCAGGGCTACGCGACCGCGCCGGCCGCGCTGACGCCGCCCCCAGGGCGTTCGGCCGCGGCCGACGGCACGGCGCTCGGCCTCGGCCGCGACGCGGTGGTGCTGCTCGCGGGCGGCGCCCGCGGCATCACCGCGCACGTCGCCACCGCGCTCGCCGCGGCCACCGGCTGCCGCATCGAGCTGCTGGGCCGCACCCCGCAGGCCGTGGAGCCCGAGGCGGCGGACACGGCGCGGGCCGCGGACCGTACGGCGCTGCGCGCCGCACTCGCGGCCCGCGGCGGCGCCGACCCGGCCGCGATCGAGCGCGAGGCCGCGCTGATCCTGGCCCAGCGGGAGATCGCCGCGACCCTCGCCGAGCTGAACGGGCTGGGCGCCGAGGCCCGTTACCAGTCCGCCGACCTGCTGGACCCGGAGTCGGTGCGGCAGGCCGTCAAGGCGGTGCACACGCGCCACGGGCGGCTGGACGGCGTGGTGTGCGCGGCCGGGGTCATCGAGGACCGGCTGATCGACCAGAAGACCCCCGAGTCCTTCGCCCGGGTCTTCGCCACCAAGGTGGACGGCGCGCGAACGCTGCTCGACGCGGTGGCCCAGCTGTCCCAAGTACCCCGGTTCGCGGTGCTGTTCGGCAGCGTCTCCGCCGTACTGGGAAACCGGGGGCAGGCCGACTACGCCGCGGCCAACGACGCGCTCGAAGGCGTCGCCGCCGCCTGGGCGGCCCGTACCGGGGCGCGCGCGCTGACCGTTCACTGGGGGCCGTGGGCGCCGTCCGCGGCGCATCCGGGGATGGTCTCGCCGGAGCTGGGGCGGGACTACGCGCGGCGCGGCGTCGGCCTCATCGAGCCGGACGAAGGCGCGCGGGCCCTGCTCGACGAGCTGGCCTGGGGCGATCCGGCGCAGGCCACCGTCGTGTACACCGCGGCGGACGGGTGGGGCGCGTGACGGCGGCGCGGGGGGCGGTCCCCCCGGTCCCCCCGGTCCCCCCGGTCGCCGTCGTCGGCATGGCGGCGATGCTGCCGGGCGCGCCCGATCTGGCGACCTACTGGCGCAATCTGGTCGCGGGCACCGACGCGATCACCGAAGTGCCGGGCGAGCGCTGGGACCCGGCCTACTACCCGGACCCGGTGTACTGCCGGCGCGGCGGCTTCGTCGACGAGTTCGCCGAGGTGGAGGTCACCAGGTTCGGCATCATGCCGGGCGCGGTGTCCGGCACCGAGCCCGATCAGCTGATCGCGCTCTCGGTCGCCGCGGACGCCATCGCGGACGCGGGCGGGACCGAGCGGCTGCCCGACCGCGACCGCGTGGGCGTGATCCTGGGCCGCGGCGGCTACCTCTCGCCCGGCCTGGCCCGCCTCGACCAGCGGCTGCGCACCGCGCACCAGCTCACCCGCACCCTGCGCGAGCTGCTGCCCGAGCTGGGCGATGAGCAGCTGAGCCGGGTGCGTGCCGCCTTCGAGGAGCGGCTCGGGCCGCACCGCCCCGAGCACGCGATCGGCCTCGTGCCCAACCTCGCGGCCTCGCGGCTCGCCGGCCGCCTCGACCTGCGCGGCCCGGCCTACACGGTGGACGCGGCCTGCGCGTCCGCGCTCATCGCGGTGGACCAGGCGATCGCCGCGCTGGCCTCCGGCGCGTGCGACGTCATGCTCGCCGGGGGCGTGCACCACTGCCACGACATCACCCTGTGGAGCGTGTTCGCCCAGCTGAAGGCGCTCTCGCCGAGCCAGCGCATTCGCCCGTTCCACGCCGGGGCCGACGGCCTGCTCATCGGCGAGGGCACCGGAGTCGTGGTGCTCAAGCGGCTGGCCGACGCCCGGCGCGACGGCGACCGGGTGTACGCCGTCATCCGCGGCTCCGGGGTCGCGGGCGACGGCCGGGCCGGGGGCCTGGTCAGCCCGGACCCGGGCGGCCAGGCCCGGGCCGTGCGGCTGGCCTGGCGCGCCGCGGGCCTCGACCCCCGCGCGCCAGGCGCGTTGGGGCTGATCGAGGCGCACGGCACCGCGACGCCCGCCGGGGACGCCGCGGAACTGGCGACGCTGGCCGAGGTGTTCGGCCCGCCGGGCGCGGGTGACGCGCCCGTCATCGGCTCGGTGAAGTCGATGATCGGCCATCTCATGCCCGCGGCCGGGGCGGCGGGCCTGATCAAGGCGGCGCTGGCCGTGCACCGAGCGACGCTGCTGCCCACGCTGCACTGCGACGATCCGCATCCGGCGCTCGCGCGGACCGTGTTCCGGCCGCTGGCGGGCGCGGCGCCCTGGGAGGGCGGCCCGCGCCGCGCCGCGGTCAACGCGTTCGGCTTCGGCGGGATCAACGCGCACCTCGTGCTGGAACAGGACCCGGACGCCCCCGACGGCCGGGCCGCCGCGGGTGCGGGTGCCGGGCCCGCGGCCGTGCGCGAGCCGGAGCGGGTGCTGCGGCTCGCCGCCGCGGGCCCGCGGCCGCTGGCGGAGCTGCTCGACGCGGACGACGCCGCGGTCCGTGCCCTGCCGCAGCCGCCCGCCGCCGCGCCCGCGGCCGAGGGCGAGAGCCGGCTCGGGCTCGTCGAGCCGACCGCGAAGCGGATCGCGCTCGCCCGCCGCGCGGTCGCGCGCGGCCGGGCCTGGCGCGGCAGGGACGATGTGTGGTTCAGCCCGCGGCCCCTGCTCGGCGGCCCGCGGCCCGGCCTGCTGGCGTTCGTCTTCCCCGGTCTTGAGGCCGAGTTCGAGCCGCGCGGGCTCGCGGAGGTGGCCGAGCGGTTCGGTCTCGCGCTGCCGGCGCGCGCCGCCGCGGACACCGGTGACACCGTGCGGCAGGGCCTCGGCGTGCTGTCGGTCGGCGGGCTGATCGAGGCGGCGCTGCGGCGGATGGGCGTGGTGCCGGACGGCGTGGCCGGGCACAGCGTCGGGGAGTGGTCCGCGATGGTCGCCGGCGGGCTGTACGGGCGCGAGCAGTCCGACCGGCTGCTCGCCGCGTTCGACCCGGACTCCCTCGTGGTGCCCGGTCTGGTGTTCGCGGTGCTCGGCACCGCGGCGGACCGGGTGACCGAGGCGCTGGCCGGCCGGCCGGACATCGTGCTCAGCCATGACAACTCGCCGCACCAGACGATGGTCTGCGGTCCCGAGCCTGCCGTGGCGGAGCTGGTGCGGTGGTTCCGCGCGCGGCGGGTCCTGGGGCGGGTGCTGCCGTTCAGGTCCGCCTTCCACACGCCGATGCTCGCGCCCTTCCTGGCGCCGCTCGCCGCGAGCGCGGAACGGCTGGAGGTGCTGCCCGCGGCGCTGCCGGTGTGGTCGGCCACGACCGCCGCGCCGTTCCCGGCCGATCCGGCGGGCGTGCGGGAGCTGTTCCGGCGGCACCTGCTGGAGCCGGTGCGGTTCCGGCCGATGATCGAGGCGATGCACGCGGCGGGCTACCGGGTGTTCGTGCAGGCGGGCACCGGGCAGCTGGCCTCGCTGATCGACGACACGCTGACCGGCCGCCCGCACCTGACCGTGGCGGCAAACTCACCGCACCGCGGCGGCCTCGCGCAGCTGCGCCGCGTCGCGCTCGCGCTGTGGACGGAGGGTTCGCCCGCCGCGGCGGAGGCCGAGCCGGGCCCCGCGGCACAGCCGGCGCGCGCCGCCGTGCCGCGCGTCGGCGTGCCGTCGGCGCGGCTGCCGCTCGGCGGCCCGCTGGTCTCGCTGCGCGCGGAGGACCGCGCGGCCCTCGGCGCCGCGCTGCGGTGCGCGCTGGCCGACCGCGCGGCCCGGGACGGGGCGCGGGACCCGGCTCCGGCTCCGGCCGGGGCCGCGGAGCCCGAGCTGGCCGGACTGCGCGACCTGGGCGAACGGGTCCCCGCCGCCGGGGAGTTGGCCGCGCTGCTCGCCGAGACCGCCGGTGCCGCGACCCGCGTCATCACCGCGGCCCGCGCGCCACGGCCGCCCGCGGCGCCGCTGCGCAGCACGCTGCGGATCTCGACCCGCACCATGCCCTACCTGCTCGACCACTGCTTCTTCGCGCAGCCGCCCGGCTGGCCCGACATCGCCGACCGGCGGCCCGTGGTGCCCGCCACCACCATCGTCCAGCACATGCAGGACGCCGCGGAGCGGGCGGCGCCCGGCCGCCGTGCGACGGCGCTGCACGGCGTGCGGTTCGACCAGTGGGCGGACGCCCTGCCGGAAGCGACCGCCGACATCACCGTCACGCCCGGCGCGGGCGGCGCGTTCACGGTCGCCTTCGGCGCATACGCCCGCGCCCGCGTCACCGTCGCGGCGCACCACCCCGCGCCGCCCGCCCCCTGGCCCGCGCCCGCCCCCGGCATGGAGTGGCCCTGTGCGCACGGCCCCGCCGACCTGTACGCGGACCGCTGGATGTTCCACGGCCCCGCGTTCCAGGGCGTCACCCGCCTCGCCGGCACCGGGGAACGGCACATCCGCGGCACCATCACCGCGCCCGCCGCGCCGGGCGCGCTGCTGGACAATGTCGGCCAGCTCCTCGGGTACTGGCTGATGGCGACCAGGCCGGGCCGGGCCATCGTCTTCCCGGTGCAGATGGACGCGATCCGCTTCCACGGGCCGCAGCCCCCGCCCGGCACCGACGTGGAATGCACCGTCCGCGTCACCGGCCTCGACGAGACGTCCGTGACCGCCGACGTCCAGCTGACCGTGGGCGGCCGGGTGTGGGCGGAGATCGACGGGTGGCGCGACCGCAGGTTCGCCGGGCCGCTCTCGCTGCGCTCCGGCGGCTACCCGGAGCGGCGCCCGCTGGCGCGTCAGCAGCCGGGCGGCTGGTGGCTGCTGACGGACCAGTGGCCCGATCTGGCCTCGCGGGAGCTGGTGATGGGCACCCAGCTCGGCAGCGAGGAACGTGCCGCCTACGCCCGGCGCCCCCCGCGCGGGCGCAGGGAGTGGCTGCTCGGCAGGATCGCCGCGAAGGACGCGGTGCGCGGGTGGTTGTGGCGGCATGGTGAGGGCGACGTCTTCCCCGCGGAGATCGGCATCGGGAACGAGCCGACCGGGCGGCCGTTCGCCACCGGTCGGCACGGCCGGGCGCTGCCGCCGCTCGATCTGTCGCTCGCGCACCGCAAGGACGTGGCCGTCGCGCTCGCCCGCACCGCGGGCGCGGGCGCGGGCATCGACGTGGAGCTGATCGCGCCGGACACCGAGCGCGCCGTCGCGGTGGCGCTCGGCCGGGACGAACGCGCGCTGCTGGATGCGTGCGCCGCCGGGGGCGCCGAGCCGGGCGACGCGTGGTTCGCGCGGTTCTGGGCCGCGAAGGAGGCCGCGGCCAAGGCCGAGGGCACCGGATTCCGCGGCCGCCCGCGGGACTTCGCCGTCGTCGAGGCGGGGCGGGACCAGCTGGTCGTGGCCACGGGCACGGGCCGCCACCGGGTGCGCTGCACCCGCGTCACGCACGGGGCGAGGGTCTACGCCGTCGCCTGGACCGTACCCAACGAGCACGAGGAGAAGAGCGAGTGAGCGTCGTACAGCCGGTCGCGACCAGGGAGGCCGTGCTGGCCACGATCGCCGGGATGATCACCTCGATCCTCGGCGACGACGAGACCGACGAGACCGACGAGACCAGAGAGACCGGGGAGACGGGCGAGGCGGGCGAGGCGCAGGACCTGGGGTTCGAGATCGGCATGGACACCAGCCTCGGCGAGGACCTGATGCTGGAGAGCATCGACCTGGTCGCCCTCTCCGAGCGCCTGGCGGACCGGTACGGGGAGCGGGTCAACCTCGCCGAGCTGATCGCGGGGATGGAGCTGGACGAGCTGATCGAGCTGACCGTGGGCCGGCTCGTCGACCACGTGCTCGGCGGCATCGAGCCGGCCGGGGAGCGCTGAGCGGTGCCGATGGTCGAGGCCAACGGCGTGACGCTGAACGTGGTGCGGCTGCCCCCGCGGCAGGCCGCGGCGGAGCGGCCCGCGCCGGTCGTGGTGTTCCTGCACGGCGCGTTCATCGACAGCCTGGCCAGCTTCTACTTCACGCTCGGCCCCGCGTTCGCCGCGCGGGGCTGCGAGGCCGTCATGTACGACATGCGCGGGCACGGGCGCAGCGAGCGGCCGCGTTCCGGATACACCGTGCAGGACTTCGGCGCCGACCTGCGGGCGCTGCTGAGGCGGCTCGGCGTCACCCGGCCCGTTCACCTGGTGGGCAATTCCTTCGGCGGCACCGTGGCGCTCGACCACGCGCTGCGGTGGCCGGGGAGCACCGCCTCGGTGCTGGTCATCGAGTCGGGTCCGGCGACCGAGCAGTGGGCGGCGACGATGCGCGCCGCGCTGCGCGACACCACGGGGGGCGGGCTCGACGCCGGGTCGCTCTCGCGGTTCGTCGAGCTGTACGGGACGGTCTCGTCCACCAGGAGCGGGCCGCGGCACGAGGCGCGCATCGAGCGGCTCGGCCGGTCCGCGGGGCGGCTGATCGGCTCGACCACCATCGTGCAGGACATCACGGCGGGTCGGCCGGTGACGGAAGAGGAGATCCGTGCCGTCGACTGCCCGGTGCTGCTGGTGAACGGCAGCCGGGGCCTCGTCGGCCCGCAGTCGGCGTGGCTGGCCTCGGTACTGCCGCGGGCGCGGATCGCCGAGGTCGCCGGGATGAAGCACTCGGTGCTGGTGGAGGCACCGGACGCGGTCGGCCGGCTCGCACTCGACTGGGTGGGGGAGCACGCGGGCGCGGGCGGCGCGGTGCGCGGGGAGGGCCGGTGAGCCGGTTCCTCTTCGTGGTGCCCCCGCTGGTGGGGCACGTGAATCCGGCCGTGGCGGTCGCGGGCGAGCTGGTGGGGCGCGGGCACGCCGTGGCGTGGGCGGGCGAGCCGGGTCTGCTGGCGCGGCTGCTCCCGGACGAGGGCCGGGTGTTCGCCTGCGCGGTGCAGCCGGACTGGTCGGCGCGGCCGGACGGGCTGCGCGGGGTGGCGGCGCTGAAGTTCCTGTGGGAACGCTGGTTCGGGCCGCTGGCCGAGGCGATGCTGCCGGGTGTGGCGGAGGCGGTGGAGCGGTTCCGGCCGGATCTGATCGTGGCCGATCAGCAGACGGTGGCGGGCGCGCTGGCCGCCGAGCGCGCCGGGCTGCCGTTCGTGACGCTGGCGAGCACCTCGGGGGAGCTGACCGGGGCGGTGGGGCTGCCGAAGGTCGGCGCCTGGACCGCCGAGCTGCTGGCCGGGCTGCGGGCGCGGTTCGGCGACCCGGAGGCCGGGCACGATCCGCGGTTCTCGCCCTGGCTGACGATCGTGTGCTCCACGCCCGAGCTGGCCGGGCCCGTGCCGCCGGACAAGGGGCCGCTGGCGTTCGTCGGGCCCGCGCTCGGCGCGCGCCCGCGCGATGCGGCGTTCCCGTGGGACTGGGTCGGGGAGGGCGGAGGGCTGCCGCTGGTGCTGGTGACGCTGGGCACGGCGAACAGCGCGGCGGGCGCCCGGTTCCTCGGCGCGTGCGTGGCCGCCGTGCGCGAGCGGGCGGACCGCCTGCGTGCGGTGGTCGCCGATCCGGGCGGGGTGCTCGGGCCGCCGTCGGCCGCCCCCGGCCTGCTGGTGCGGCCGGCGGTGCCGCAGCTGCCGCTGCTGGCCGGGGCCGCCGCCGTGGTCTGCCACGCCGGGCACAACACGGTGGCCGAGGCGCTGTGGCACGGCGTTCCGCTGGTCGTGGCGCCGATCCGGGACGACCAGCCGGTGATCGCCGGGCAGGTCACGGCGGCGGGGGCCGGGGTGCGGGTCAGGTTCGGGCGCAGCGGCCCGGAGACGGTCGGCGCCGCGCTGGACGCGGTGCTGTCCGGGCCCGGGTACGCCGCGTCGGCGCGCCGTGTCGCCGCTTCCTTCCGGGCCGCGGGCGGTGCGGCGGCCGCGGCGGAGCAGGTGGAGCAGGTGGAACGGGCGGAACGGGCGGAGAAGCTGGCGGCGGGCACATGAGCGGCGCCGCTCCCGAGAGGTGAGGAGAGCCAGAGGATGACGCCGGACACGGAGCAGATCGCGCGGGCGCGCGCGGACTACCGCGAGGAGCTGGCCGGCGGGCTGGAGCCGTTCCTGCTGCCCCGCAGGACGGACTGCCCGTGGTGCGGGTCGGAACGGCTGACGTGCCGGGTGCGCACCCGGGACTGGTTCCAGAAAAAGCCGGGGGAGTTCACGGTGGACCGGTGCGGGGCGTGCGGGCACGTCTTCCAGAATCCGCGGCTGAGCGAGGCGGGTCTCGCGTTCTACTACCGGGACTTCTACGACGGTTTCTGCGCCGACACCATCGGGCGGCTGTTCGAGGGCGCAGGCCCGCGTTTCCGCGCGAGTGTGGCGGCCGTGACGCCGCATGTGACGTCGGGCACCTGGCTGGACGTGGGGACGGCGAACGGGGCCTTCCCGGCGGCGGCGCGGCGGATGCTGCCGGACACCGAGTTCCACGGTCTCGACATGGGCGAAGCCGTGCTGGGAGCGGAACGGTCGGGCCGCGTGGCGCGGGCGTTCCGCGGCTTCCTGACGGAGCTGGCGAGCACGGAGCTGGCCGGGGCCTACGACGTGGTGAGCATGTTCCACTACCTGGAGCACACGCAGGACCCGCGGCGCGAGCTGGCAGCCGCGCGCGCCGCGCTGCGGCCGGGCGGCCATCTGGTGATCGAGGTGCCGGACCCGGAGTCGCTGTCGGCGCGGCTGTTCGGCCGGTACTGGATGCCGTGGTTGCAGCCGCAGCATCTGAACCTCGTGCCCCTGGCCAACATGCGCAAGGAGCTGACCGGACTCGGCTTCACGGTGCTCGATGTCCGCCCCCGCCCCGCGCACGTGCGCGGGGACGTGATCGCCGCATGCTGGTTTCTGCTGAACCGGGTGCTGCCGCGGGACGACGTGCCCTGGGACGTGCGCCGACCGGGCGCGGCGGCGCGCTTCGTGCGCAAGGGCGGGGTGCTCGCGGCGCTGCCCGCGCTGGCCGCGGCGCAGGGGCTTGACGCGCTGCTGGCCGTTCCGGCCAGGCGCGGCAGGCTGGCGAACGCTTACCGGGTGATCGCCAGGCGCGGGGCGTGAGCCGGGACGTCGGGGCCCGTGGGGCTCAGTCGGCGGCTTCGATGAGGAACTGCTGATCGGCCGTGCCGACGCATGTCATCTGCGCGACCTCGGCGCCCTCCTCGTCGACCGGGCCGATGAAGCCGAGGCACTTGTCGCTGTGGGCGGGCATGATGCGGTAGCCGCCCGCGGTGGGCACGTCCATGGGCTCGATGACGAAACGCTGGTGCGGCAGGCCGTCGTTGCAATCGCGGGGCGCGAGCAGCAGGCCGTCCTCCTGGCCGCCCTGGTCGACGGTCAGGCAGCCGGGTCCGTTGTCGGGGTGGACGAACAGGAGCTGGTAGGTGCCCTCCGCCGCCTGTTGCAGGACGATCCGCGGCGGGGCGGCCGTCGCGGTGGCGCATTCGCGCTGGACGAGCAGCGGCCGGTCGGTCCGCCCGTTGCGTTCGCGTCCCTCGGTCAGGCACATGCCGGTGTGGGCGGGGCGCAGCAGGACGTCGCCGAGGGGCGGGACGTGCTGGTCGGCGCTTTCTGGCGACGGCTGGGCGACGGGGTCCCGCGGCTCGTCGTCGGAGCCGGCGGCGAGGACGCCGCCGATGCCCGCGACGATCAGGCCACCGGCCGCGGCGGCGGTGAGCAGCCGCCGCCAGTGGCGGCGGGCCGTCGGCGCCGCGGGCTGCGGCGGCTCGTCCGGCTCGGCTTCGGTTTCGGCTTCGGCTTTTGCTTCGTCGGTGTCCTGAGCTTCGTCGGGGCCCTCGGCGCCGACGGCGATGCGGGTGCGGGCCGCGAGCCACCGTTCCGCGTCCTCGCCGGTGCCGCCGCAGGCGCGGACCAGCCCGGTGACGACGGCGGCGCTGGGCAGCGAGGTGCGGGTCAGGCTGCCGGCGAGGGTGCTGGTCGGCAGGCTGTGGCCGACCGCCGCGGCGCGTTCCGTCAGCTCCCGGAAGGTCAGGCCCGACGCGTCCTTCAGCGCCCGGAGCGCGTCGACGAACTCCTCGGGCGTGGCGAGGCCCGCGGGGCCGTTCCTCCTGCGCTCTGGCGTCATGGCCGCTCCCCCTCTGTGCTGCTCGCGCGGAAGCTTCCCCCCAACCGGCGTTCCTGCCAAACCGCGGGGTGCACTGTCGGCCATTCCGGGGGCGGCGCGGCCCGGTGCCGGGGCGGCGCCGCGGGTCCTGCCGGGCGCGCCCGGCAGGACCGTGAACGGCCAGGACGCCCGGCCGCGCCCGCCCGCCTGCCGCGTTCGACGGAGCGCGGCGGCACCGGGCGGGGCGGCGGGCACCGCCGGAATCAGGCCGGAACGAACGCGCCCGCGGCGGCCCCGCGGGCGGCGGCCTCGACGGTCTGGGCGAGGAGAACGGCGATGGTCATGGGGCCGACGCCGCCGGGCACGGGGGTGATGAGGCCGGCGCGCGCCGCCGCCGACTCGAAGTCGACATCGCCGACGTTGCCCGGGTTGTAGCCGGCGTCGATGACGACGGCGCCGGGCTTCACGTCCTCGCCGCGGATGAAACGGGGGCGGCCGACGGCGGCCACCAGGATGTCGGCCCGGCGCACGGCCGCCGTCAGGTCCTCGGTGCGGGAGTGACAGAACGTAACGGTGGCGTTCCGCTGGAGCAGCAGTATCCCGACCGGCTTGCCGAGGATCGCGCTGCGGCCGACGACGACGGCGTGCCGCCCGGCCGGGTCGACCTCATACGCGTCCAGGAGCCGCATGATGCCGCCCGGGGTCGCGGACAGGAATCCGGGCAGACCGAAGGCCATGGCGGCGAAGGACCGCGTCGTGACGCCGTCCACGTCCTTGTGCGGGGCGATCGCCTCGAAAGCGGCCCGTTCGTCGATGTGCGGGCCGACGGGGTGCTGGAGCAGGATTCCGTCGACACCGGGGTCCTCGGACAGGCCGGTGAGGGTGTCCACCAGCTCCGCGGTCGTGGTGGCCGCGGGCAGTGCGACGAGGCGGGAGTCGATCCCGGCCTTCGCGCACCGGTTGCGCTTCATGCGGACGTAGGTCACCGAGGCGGGGTCCTCGCCGACCAGCACCGTGGCCAGGCAGGGAGCCCGGCCGGTGCCGCGGGCGAAGTCGGTCGCGGCGGCGGCGCTCCGTTCGACCAGGTCCCGGGCGATGTGGGTGCCGGTCATGAGACGGGCGGTGGGGGCTGCGGACATGGGCCACTCCTGCACGGTCGTCGCGGGGTGCCCAGGCGCACGGCAGTGGCGGAATCGCCGGGCCGCTTCCCGGTGGTGCTCCACCTGAAGGCGCCAGTCACGGCCCGGCCCCAGGGTACCGGGCGCGCCCGGTACTGCCCCGGGAGTACGGGCCCGGGTTACTGCCCGGGGAGTAGGGGCCCGGCGGGAGTCCGCCCTCCGCAGGACGCCCGAGGTCGGCCCCGGGGGCAGCCTGGTGGGGCGGCAGTCGAGGAGAGGCGAGGAGGACCGGATGTTGCTCATCGACGTGTACGTTCCGCCGGGGGTGCTGGACGGCCGGGAGAAGCAGGAGCTGGGGCGTCGCATGATCGACGCGCTGATGGTGGAGGACGGCAGCCACGCGCGGGCGGTGCTCGACGCGCAGCGGCGACTGACGCAGGTGCTGGTGCACGAGCCCGCGGGCTGGGTGCTGGGGGACCGCCCGGCGGCCGACCCGGCGGACCCGCCCCGCTACCTGGTGCGGATGACCGTTCCCGCTCCGTGGCGCAAGGACATGGCGCCGCACGTCGTCGGCCCGCTGACGGACGCGATTGCCGCCACGGAGGAGGCGGCGGGGCGCGATCCGGGGCGGGTGCGGGACGAGCCGCACGTCACCGTCCAGGTGGTGGGCGTCTCGGAGGGCGGCATCGGGCTCCTGGGGCGGTCCCTGGGCAGCCAGGAGCTGGTGGAGCACGTCACCCGCGACTACCGGACCGGGCAGCAGGGAACGGAGCAGGAGCTGCCGCCCGGCATGGCGCTCGACCCGGTGTGCGGCATGGTGGTGGACGCGGCGGAGACGGTGCTCACGCTGGAGCACGAGGGGGTCCTGCACGTCTTCTGCGACGGCTCGTGCCGCCGCATCTTCGCGGCGGACCACGGGCTCGCGCTGAGCCGCTGAGGCGGGACCGGCGGCCGGCACGGGGGCGGCGGCCGGTCACGGGGGCGGCCGGTCACAGGACCGGCCGGGCACGAAGGCGCCCTCCCCGCTCGGTGCGGGGAGGGCGCCGGTGGGTGGGCCGGGGCGCGGGGGGCGCGGGGGGGCGCGGGGGGCGCGGCCCGGAGTCAGAGCTTCAGGTCCTGCTCGGCCAGGAAGGCCACGGGGTCGACGGCGGAGCCGTAGTCGGCCGTGGTGCGGATCTCGAAGTGCAGGTGGGGGCCACTGCTGTTACCGGTGTTGCCGGACAGGCCGATCTCGTCGTTCGTCGAGACCTTCTGCCCCGCCTTCACGTCGACCTCGGAGAGGTGCGCGTACTGGGTGAAGGTGTCGTCGTCGTGCTTGATCACGATGGCGTTGCCGTAGGCAGGGCCGTCGCCGGCGCCGTTGCCGCCCGCCTTCACGACGGTGCCGCTGTGGGCCGCGTGGACGGGGGTGCCGGTGTCGACGGCGAAGTCCTGGCCGCTGTGGCCGCTGGCCCAGCGGTCACCGCTGTTGCCGTAGGTCGCGGACAGGGTGTAGTCGCCCTCGATCGGCGAGGTCCAGGTCTTCTCCAGCTCCTCGGCCTTCTCGGCCGCGGCCTGCTGGGTGTCTGCCTGCGTGCCCGTGGCGTCGGCAAGCTGGGTCGCGGTCGCGGGGGCGAAAACCTGGGTGGGCTCGCCGTCGCCGTCGCCTGCCGCCACCGAGGCGCCGGTCACGGCCACCGAGGCGCACAGTCCGGCGGCTATGGCGACGCCGGTCCTGGAGCGCGGACGGAGGTTCTTCACGGTGCGGAGCGTGGTGGTGTTCGGCATGGGAGAACTACCTCGCAAAGTCTGGGGTATCCGCCGGAAACGGCCGGACATGTTCATTGATAAACGGCGGCTCGAAGGGGTTCAAGAGACCCTTTTACGAAGCTGGGGCGTAGCGGGGGAAAGTGCGGTGCCGGCGGAATAGCGTTCATTGTCCCGGTGCCGCGCGGCCGGGGGCGACGGGGGCCGCAGGTCCCCGCGTTCCTCCGCGCTCTCCCGTCATGACCTGCGCCTATGAGCGATGCGGCGGTGCCGGTCCCGCGGGGGGGCCGCAGGGGTCCCGCGGGGCAGGACCGTAATTCCCGAGCCGGGTGACAAAGGTCCCGGGACCTTTGTCATTACCGTGTCTACGAAGCTGCTTCGTGGACACGGATTTCCCTGTGACGAGCGCCACGCGGGGGGTGTGGGAGAAAGGCGGGTGCATGGCGCGGAATCCCGGCATGATCCCGGCATGGTGTCCTTGAGAGTGGTGACCGAGTCGGACTGGCCGCTGTGGCGGGAGGCGCGCCTCGCCGCGCTCGCCGATGCCCCGCACGCGTTCACCGCGCGGCTCGAGGACTGGCCGCGGGGCGGGGCGGAGCAGTGGCGCGCCCGCCTGGCCCTGCCCGGGTCGCGCAACGTCGTTGCCGTGCTGGACGGCCGCGCCGTCGGCATGATCAGGGGGGTGCCGCGCGGGGGCGGCGCGTGCGAGCTGAGGTCGGTGTGGGTCGGCCGCGCGGCCCGGGGCCGCGGCGTCGGGGGCCGGCTGCTGGCGGCGGTCGAGACCTGGGCCCGGGAGTCGGGAGCCACGTCACTGCGGCTGTCCGTACTCCCGGGGAACGCCGAGGCCATCGCCTTCTACCGGCGCAACGGTTTCCTCCCGACGGGCCGGCGGCTGCCGCCCGGCGCGACCGGCGAGCAGTCCATGGCGAAACGGCTCGGCTGACACCGCGGCGACGGCTGCCGGTGGGTGGGGGCGTCCCGTTCACCGGGGGCTGCGGGTTGCCGGGCGGTGCCCACTGCCGTGACCTCCTGGTTGGTGGTCTAATGCAGGTTCCGCGGCGAGCGGCGGCGTGGGCGTGGGCGCGCTGTCGGTGAGCCATCGGGGTCCGCGCGGCGGGAATGTGCATACCGGACGGTTTTTTATACGGCCTGCGCCGCGACGGGCACATGGCGAGGCGAGCGTCAACGGCCCTCGCGCGCCGGGCCGGTGGGGGTTTCCCGTGGGGCGCGAACGCCCGCGCGGGCGCGGACGCTGCCCGCGGGGCCGCGGTGGTGCGCGTGGGGTCACGGTGGCGTTTCCCGAAGGTGCAGGTCGTGCCGGTCGTGCGCGTTTCCTGTGTGGCGCCCGCCGCGGCCGGCTGCACGGATCAGGCCGCCCGGCGGCCCGCCAGGGCCGTATCCAGCCAATCTAGGAGATGCGGAACCGCTCCCCTTGGGGCAGGTAAAGACCTCGGTAAAGGCGAATAAAGTTCTGGACCCGCATGCGGTTTTATTTCGCAACGGTGCGTGCAGTCATTCGCTCTGCCCAGTGCGCCATTGATTGCCTCGTGAACCGCATCTTCCGCATTAACTGTGGTCGTATCGCAACTACGTCAGGTTCAACTTGCGCGTCACCCTATGCCATAAGGAAACATGAGACCGTCGCCAAAACGAGACGTGCTGGCCGGGAGGTTTGGAGTCCATGTATGCGAGCACCATCGTCCCGAGAATCATCCCTGACGCGGTCGCGTCATTCGCCGATGGAGTCTTCAGTCCGATGCCGCGGGTAGACCAGCGGCGGTGGGCGGAGGTCTACCTCCGTGGGCTGCTTCTGGTCGAGGGAAAGAAAACCGTCCGCAAGATCGCCGATAGCATACTTTCCATTCCGGCGCATCAGTCCCTGCAACAGTTCATCAATCAGAGTCCGTGGGAGTGGGAGCCCGTCCGGGCCCTACTGGCGCGTCACATCCAGGCCGCGGAACGGCCGATGGCCTGGGTCCTGGCGCGCACGGCCATACCCAAGCGAGGAGACAGATCGGTGGGCGTGGAACGTCAGTTCCTGCCCGAGGCGGGGCGCACGCTGAATTGTCAGATCGGCGTGGGAGCCTTTCTCGCCAACAGTTCGGGAAGCATTCCGGTGAATTGGCGGATTCTGCTTCCCCGAAGATGGGGAGACAACATGAAGTTGAGGAAGTCGGCCTATATCCCGGATGGAGTGGGAGCACAGCCGGAATGGCGGGAGTCGATCGACATGGTGAGCGAGATGGATACGGAGTGGGGGCTCGCCCGCGCGCCCGTCATCGCCGATATCAGGCACCTCAGGCACGCGGACGACTTCATCACGACGCTGATGGACCGCGGGTTCACGTTCGCCCTCGAAGTCGACGGATCGATGAAGGTGCTCGGTGGCGCGCACCTGAGTGCCGTTTCGAGCCGCCGCCCGGCTTTGCAGGGCGCGACCGGAAAGGTGGTGGCCGTCCGCGACTATGTGCAGTATCCGGGCGCGCAGCGCAGCAGCGTGCTCGCCCCCGTCAGGGCGGAGGCCCGCCGCAGCCGCGTCGTCTCCTCGCTGGTGCGCATCCACGCAGGTGGCCGCCATACGCCGCCGCGGGTGGTGCGCCTGCTGAGCGAGATCTTCCCCCTGGGCCGCCCGGCCCGCTTCTGGATCACCAACCTGGCCGATCACCGTGTTGACTCGGTGATGTCCCTGGCCCGGCTGTCGCTGCGGAGCAAGGAGGACATGCAGAAGCTGGAGGACAGGTTCGGCCTGCGGGACTTCGAGGGGCGCTCGTTCCGCGGGTGGCACCACCACATGACCATGGTTTCCGCCGCATACGCGTTCGACAAAATCGGCTGGGGCCATGATTCGGCGCTGTGTTCGTGCAATTGACAGCAGGAGTGCACGTACTGGCCATGACACCCCCGCCTCCGCCTTCTGTGCCCGCCGACGCGATCTGGGGAGATCGCGCTGCCGGCGGACGCCGCCTGCTTCCGGAGTGCGCTGCGGACCGCGTAGGGGACGCGGGCCGCGACAGGAGTGAACGGTTGTGCCTCGCGTGAATAAGGTGACGGACTTCGCGACGTCCTGTGTTCTTCCGTCGCATCGTCACTTTTCGAATACAGCCAAACATGAAGTGAAGGCCCAGGCGCCGGCCACGCCCACCGGCGGTCCGGGGCAGCGCAGCGCGGCGGATGCCGCCCGGCCGCCAATTCCCTGCCGGGCGAGCCGGATTGAGTCCCTCCGCTTCGTGATATGCAAGGGGCGAGGGCGCACAGCACGGCGGTTTCTTTCCGAGGAGGGGCGGGAGTGCAGCAGACGAGGGCCCGCAGGACGCGACGAGCGATCCTGGACGCGGCAGCCGAGGTGTTCGGCCGGCAGGGGTACGACGGAACGGCCCTCACGGACATCCTTCGGGCCGCGGGCGTGACCAAGGGGGCGCTGTACTTCCACTTCACTTCGAAACAGCAGGTCGCCGAGGTCGTCCTGGAGGAGGAGGCGGTGGCGTGGGCCGCTCTTGCAGCCCGTGCCAAGGAGCTGGGGCCGCGGGGGCTCCAGGGGCTCATCGACTTCTCCTACGCGGTGGCCCGGCTGCTGCACGGCAGCACCGCCGCCCGCGCGGGGGTGCGACTGCGTCGTGAGGTGGGCGTGTTCGACGGCCCGTGGGGCGCGCCGGAGCGTTCCTGCGTCGTCATGGTGCGCGGCTACCTCGCCCGTGCGCTCGCCGATCGCGAGCTGCGGACCGAAGTGGACTGCGACGCCGCGGCGGAGGCCATCGTCGCCGCGGTCATCGGCGCCCAGCTGCTCGCCGAGCGGGTGGCCGAGGGGCCGGGTCTCGAAGACCGGCTCACCTCGATCTGGCGCATGCTGCTGCCGACCCTGGCCGCCGACCCGCGGCCGTACCGCCTCACCGCGGCACCGAACGAGGAGCCGGTCCGTGAACCGGAATCGGCCCGTGAACCGGAATCGGTCCGTGAACCGGAGCCGGTCCGTGAACGGGAGTCGCCTCGTTCCCCGCGCCCGCCCGTTCCGCCGCAACCGGTTTCCCCTCGGTCGGCCGCCGGTGCCGTGCCGGACGTCGCCCCGGCCGGGTAACCACCCGGCCGCGCGCCCGGCGCGCGCGCCGCACCCGCCGCTCCCGCGCTCCGCCTACCGGCGGAGCGCGGGGCGCGTGCGGCCAGGTGCTGCCGCGCCGCGCTCCCCGCTGCCGCGCCGCGCGCCGCCGTGGCGCGGGACAAGCCTGACCATCCGGCCAGAAGGCGCGTCCCGGGTTCCGGTCCCGTAACAGATCACAGTGAGCACCCAAACGCCCCCGTTAAAGTACGCACCAAACGGTTTGTTTTGGACGTGACCGACTCGCTCACGGCAAGGCCCCGGCCAGCACGCGGCTTTCGCGGGCCGCGGCGTGCTGCGGTTCACCACCAGGAGGTTCGTTTGGCCACCCAGCAGCGGGCGTTGCGCACCAGGCGCCGTGTGATCGAAGCCGCCGCGGCCGTCTTCGACGAACACGGGTACGCGTCGGCCAGCATCACGGACATTCTCCGAGCCGCGGGCGTCACCAAGGGCGCTCTCTACTTCCACTTCGACTCCAAGGAGGCCCTGGCCCGCAGCGTCATGGCGGAGCAGCGGCGTTCGGTCATGCTCACCAACACGGGCCTCCACGCGCAGACGGTCATCGACATCACGCACGGGGTGGCGCGGTCCTTCGCCACCAACACCCTGCTGCGGGCCGGCGTGCGGCTGACCGTCGAGCAGGGCGTGCTCGGCGAGTCCGACCCGGGGATGTACCACTGGTGGACGGAACTGTGCCGCAGCCAGCTGATGCTGGCGAAGGACCACGGGGAGCTGCGTCCCGGCGCCAGCCCCGAGGATCTGGCCTACATGATCATCGGCTCCTTCACGGGAGTGCAGTTACTGTCGGCGGTCGCCTGCGACCGTGCCGATCTCGTGGAGCGGCTCACCACCTGGTGGCGGGTCGCGCTCCCCGGCATGGTCCAGGAGTCCGTCCTGCCGCGGCTGCGCCCCCACGGCAGCGCCGATGTCATCGCCATGGTCAACGGGACCTCCGCGAGCCACTGTTGCGGCGACGCGCTGTGCTGACGCGGGCGGGCAGCGCACGCCGGAGGAACTGGAGGGGAATCCACGCCCACGCCGGCCGGTACCGCGTCTCGTACAGCACCTCGTACACCGCCTTGTCCAGCTCGTAGGCCCGCAACAGCGCCGCGTCCTCGGCCGGTTCGCGGCCCGCGGCCCGTGCGTACCCGCGCCAGAAGGCGTCCGCGCTGCGTTCGGCCCACCGCAGGGCCGCGGCGCGGCGCCGCGGCTCCGCGGTGGCGTCCGCCGCGGCGCCGGTGAGGCCGTGGTGCGCGGCGTAGTCGAAGGAACGCAGCATCCCGGCCACGTCCCGCAGCGGGGAGTGGGCGGCGCCGCTCTCGCCGTGGGACGCGGCCAGCGGCTCGCCCTCGAAGTCGATCAGCAGCCAGCCGTCCGCCGTGCGCAGGGTCTGCCCCAGGTGCAGGTCGCCGTGCACGAGGTGCGCGGTCCGCCCGGCCGCCGGGTCCAGGTCCGCGACCGCCGCGAACGCCGCGCGCAGGCCCGGCGCGTACCGGGCCAGCCGCGGTGCCGCGGCCAGCGCCGCGTCCAGCCGCCGCAGGAACGAGGCGGCCAGCGCCGCGTAGTCCGCGGCGCCGAGCGGCGTCACCCCGCCGGCGGCGGCCAGGTCGCGGTGGACGGCGGCGACGGCCTCCCCGAGCCTGCGGGCCTCCGCGGTGAAGTCCCCGGCGCCCGCACCGGCCAGCGCCAGCTCCCAGCCGTCGGCGGCCCGCGGCAGGTAGGTCTGCACCGTGGCCAGGGTGGTGGGCGCGCCGCCCGGCCCGTCAGGTCCTTCGGACTCCACGGAGCCGAGCAGCGGCGTGACGTGCCGCGAGCCCGCGTCCCGCAGCATGCGGTGCAGCACGAGGTCCGGGTTGGGGCCCGGCAGGACGCGGCGGAACACCTTCAGGATGTACCGCTCGTCCACCACCACCGAGGTGTTGGTCTGCTCGGCGCCCGGCGGGCGCACCGGCGCCGCGGGCCCCGGCGGGCGGAACCCGGGGGGTTCGGCACGGAAGCGCAGCCCGTCGCGTTCGTGCCCGGCGGCGACGTGCGCGATCAGTACGCCGACGAGCGAGGCGTCCGCGAGTGCGTCCCACACGGCGGCGCCGCCCGGCCGCGCGATCACCGCGGCGCCGGGCGGCGCCCCGCCCGCGGGCCCGACGCCGAGCGGCACCTGGTAGTCGCCGCCCGCGCGGCCGGCCGCGGCCTCGTCGCGCACCAGCGCGATGACCCCGGCCGTGCCGCCCGCGCGGTGGAACGTGTGGGTGCGCACGACCGCGGGCCGCGGCAGGCGCCCGCCGGCCGCGGCGAACCAGCGCTGCCGCGGCAGCCACGCGGCCAGGGCCGCGCGGACCTCGGGCGAGTTCAGCACGTCGGTCGGGTCAAGGGGCGTGCGCGTCACGGCTGTTCCGGCCTTTCGACGCCGAACCAGTAGACGCCGTGTCCCGGGAGCGTCAGCTGGTAGGGGGCGGAGCCGAGGGCGGGGAACGTCACGGCGCCGGTCAGTTCGACCAGCCCGGCGCCCGCCGCGCCCGGCAGGGAGAGCGAGACCGGCTGCGGCATGCGCGAGAAGTTGTTCACGCACAGCACCTGGTCGTGGGAGCCGTCCGGGCCCCGGTAGTGGCGGATGAAGGCGAGCACGGCCGGGTTGGAGGTCTCCACCTCACGGAAGGTCCCGAGCCCGAATGCCGGGTGCCGCCTGCGGAGGGTCAGCATCCGCCGGGTCCACTGGAGCAGCGAGGCCGGGGAACGCAGCTGCGCCTCGACGTTGACCGCGGGGTGGCCGAAGACCGGGTCCATGATCACCGGCAGGTCGAGTCGGCCGGGGTCGGCGGCGGAGAAGCCCGCGTTCCGGTCCGGCGTCCACTGCATCGGGGTGCGCACCGCGTCCCGGTCGGCGAGCCATATGTTGTCGCCCATGCCGATCTCGTCGCCGTAGTAGAGGATCGGCGAGCCCGGCAGCGACAGCAGCAGCGAGGTGACCAGCTCCAGCTGCCTGCGGTCGTTGTCCAGCAGCGGCGCGAGGCGCCGGCGGATGCCGATATTGGCCCGCATCCGCGGCTCGGGCGCGAACTCCTCGTACATGTAGGCGCGTTCCTCGTCGGTGACCATTTCGAGGGTCAGCTCGTCGTGGTTGCGCAGGAAGATCCCCCACTGGCAGTGCTCGGGGATGCCGGGAGTGCGGGCGACGATCTCCGAGACCGGGGCGCGGTTCTCCTGCCGCAGCGCCATGAAGATCCGCGGCATCAGCGGGAAGTGGAACGCCATATGGCACTCGTCGCCGCCCTGCGCCGGGTCGCCGAAGTACTCGACGGCGTCGGCCGGCCACTGGTTGGCCTCGGCCAGCAGGACGCGCCCCGGGTACTCGGCGTCCACGATCTTCCGGACGCCCTTGAGGAACGCGTGGGTCCGCGGCAGGTTCTCGCAGTTGGTGCCCTCCTCCGCGAACAGGTAGGGCACCGCGTCCAGGCGGAAGCCGTCGATGCCGAGGTCGAGCCAGAAGCGCAGCGCGTCCAGCATCGCGTCCTGGACGCGCGGGTTCTCGTAGTTCAGGTCGGGCTGGTGGGAGAAGAACCGGTGCCAGTAGTACTGGCCGCGGACCGGGTCGTACGTCCAGTTGGACGTCTCGGTGTCGACGAAGATGATGCGCGCGTCCGGGTACCCGGTGTCGTCGTCGGCCCACATGTAGAAATCCCCGTACGGGCCTTCGGGATGCCTGCGGGACTCCTGGAACCAGGGGTGCGCGTCGGAGGTGTGGTTCATCACCAGGTCGGTGATGACGCGGATGCCGCGGGCGTGCGCGGCGTCGACCAGGCCGACGAAGTCGTCGATGGTGCCGAACTCCGGCAGCACCGCACGGTAGTCGCTGATGTCGTAGCCGCCGTCGCGCAGCGGCGAGGCGTAGAACGGCGGCAGCCACAGGCAGTCGACGCCGAGCCAGCGCAGGTAGTCCAGCTTCTCCGTCAGGCCCTTCATGTCGCCGGTGCCGTCGGCGTCGGAGTCGTAGAACGAGCGGACCAGCACCTCGTAGAAGACGGCCCGCTTGAACCAGTCGGGCTCAACCGGCAGCGCGCGGGCCGTGCCGAACGCCTCGGATGCGGGCTCGACGATGACCCCGGGGGCAATGCGCCTGCTCATCGCGGCAGCTCCTTCGTCAGCAGCCGGGCCACGGCCCGCGCCGGATCGATGCGGACCCGCGTGGCCTGGTCCCAGGGCACGAGTTCGCCGGTGGCCTCGTCGCGCAGCACCAGCGGCCGGTCCGCGGCGCCGAACGCGGCGGGCGCGCCGCGCACCGTTCCCTCCTCGGCGCCGAACGGGTTGAGGGTGACGACGCAGAGCACGGCGTCGCCGGTCGCCGGGTCGGTCTTGACGTAGGCGAGCAGCGCGTCGTTGTCGACGTCGAGGAAGTCGATGCGGCGCAGCTGCCGGAGCGCCGGGTGCGCGCGGCGCACGCGGTTCAGCAGCGTGAGCCACGGCGCGAGGCTGCGCCCGGCGGCCTCGGCCGCCGCGTGGTCGCGGGGCCGCAACTCGTACTTCTCGGAGGACAGGTACTCCTCGGTGCCCTGCCGCACCGGCAGGTGCTCGTACAGCTCGAAGCCGGAGTAGACGCCCCAGGTGGGCGAGAGGGTCGCGGCCAGCGCGGCGCGCAGCGCAAACATGCCGGGGCCGCCGTGCTGGAGCCCCGCGGGCAGGATGTCGGGCGTGTTCACGAAGAAGTTCGGCCGCAGGAAGTCGGCCTCCGCGGCGAGTTCCCGCGCGTAGTCGGTGAGTTCCTGTTTGCCGGTACGCCACGTGAAATACGTGTAGGACTGCGTGAACCCGACGCGTGCCAGGTCCTTCAGCACGGCGGGCCGGGTGAATGCCTCGGCCAGGAACAGCACATCAGGATGCGTTTCCTTGACCCGCCATATCAGGTACTGCCAGAACGCGAGCGGCTTCGTGTGCGGATTGTCCACCCGGAAGATCAGGACTCCCTGGTCCACCCAGTGCAGGACGATGCGCAGCAGTTCCGCGTACAGACCTTCCCGGTCGTTGTCGAAATTCAGCGGATAGATGTCCTGGTAGCGCTTGGGCGGGTTTTCCGCGTAGGCGATCGTGCCGTCCGGCCTCGCCGTGAACCACTCCGGGTGCTCCCTGACCCAGGGGTGGTCGGGCGAGCACTGGAAGGCGAGGTCGAGCGCGACCTCCATCCCGAGGCCGCGGGCCGCCGCGACGAAGCCGCGGAAGTCCTCCGCCGTGCCGAGCGCCGGGTGTACCGCGTCGTGCCCGCCCTCGGCCGAGCCCACGGCCCACGGGGAGCCGACGTCGTCCGGGCCGGCGGTCAGGGCGTTGTCGCGGCCCTTGCGGTGGGTGGTGCCGATCGGGTGGACGGGCGGCAGGTACACCACGTCGAAGCCCATCGCGGCGATGCGCGGCAGGTCGGCCGCCGCCGTGGCGAACGTGCCGTGCCGCGGGCGGCCCTGGTCGTCCCGCCCGCCGGTGGAACGCGGGAACAGCTCGTACCAGGCGCCGTGCAGCGCCCGGGTGCGGTCGGCGAATACGCGGTGCACCGGGCCGCGGGTCAGCAGTTCGCGCAGCGGGTGCCGCGCGGCCAGCGCGGCGACGTCCTCGCCGAGCGCGGGGGCGAGCCGCCGGCCGAGCGGCAGGTCGGCGCGCCGCAGCCGCGCCGCCGCCGCCCTGGCCGCGGCCGGCTCCGCGGCCTGCGCGGCGAGCCGGTCGAGCAGCGCGGCCCCGGTGGCGAGGTCGTTGGACAGCGCCGCGGCGCGCAGCCCGGCGCCGGTCTTGGCCCGGATCGTGTGCAGCCAGGTCGCCCAGGGGTCGCCCCAGGCGTCGACCCGGTAGGACCACATGCCGGGCCGGTCGGGCACCACCGTGGCGCGCCACCGGTCGAGCCCCTCGTCGGCCAGGGTCATGGGTACCGTCACCGGTCGCGCGTCCGGGCCGGGGCCCGACCAGACGACCGCGGCGGCCAGGCTTTCGTGTCCCTCGCGCCAGATGGTCGCCGTCACCGGCACGTGCTCGCCCACCACGGCCTTCGCCGGGTGGCAGCCGCCGCTGACGACGGGTGAGATTTCCGATACGGCCAGTCTGCCGCTCATATCGTGGTCCCCTTCTTGGCGGGTTGTCCCGTCCAAGAGTGCGAAATACTCCTGCACGCACGGCAATAACGCACCACAAAAGCCGCTCACTGCGTCAACTCGTGCAAGTGGCCCGCGCCGCGGCCGGTTATTTCCCGGCGGACCGCGCGCCGGGACTTTCCGGCAAGTTGAACAAGTGGTCGCGCCCGTACCGCGGCTCCTTGCCGCGCCCGCCGGGCGGCGGCTCTACTGGGAAACGTCCTGGAATTCAGGCCACCGGAATCCAAACGTGGGAGGGCCCGTGCCCAAGCAAATACTCGTCGTGCTTTCCGAGTACGGCTACTGGGGTGAGGAACTTGTCGGACCCGTCGAGGCGTTCGACGCCGCCGGGTACCGCGTCACCTTCGCGACGCCCACCGGCGAGCGGGCGCACGCGCTGCCGCCGAGCCTGGACGCCGAGTACATCGACCCGCCGCTCGGCCGGTCCGTCACCACCCGGGACATGGCCCGCAGGGCGCGCGAGCTGGACGAGTCGAGCCGCCTCGACAACCCGCTGAGCCTCGCCGACCTGATCCCGGAACGCCCCTACTACAGCGCCCTGAACCACCTGCGGGAGCTGGAGGACTACCACGCCAGGCGGGACGCGGCCGTGCTGGACCTGGTGACCGGCTTCGACGGCCTGGTCATCGTCGGCGGCAGCGGCCCCATCGTCGACCTGGCCAACAACGAGCGGCTGCACGAACTGGTCCTCGCGTTCGTCTCCGCGGACAAGCCGATCCTCGCCGAGTGCTACGGCGTGGCCGTGCTCGCCTTCGCCCGCGACCTGGAGACGCGCGCCAGCCTGCTGTGGGGCAAGCACGTCACCGGACACCCCAAGGAGTACGACTACAAGGACGGCACCGGTTTCCTCGGCGTCGACTTCAACATGGGCCCGCCGCCGTACCCGCTGGAGTACATCCTGCGCGACGCCACGGGTCCGGACGGCGGCTTCCACGGCAACGTCGGCAAGGAGACCTCCGTCATCGTCGACTACCCGTTCGTCACGGCGCGTTCGACGCCCGACTCGGCGCCCTCCGGCGCGCTGATGGTCGAGGTGCTGGACAACGGCCTGCGCCGCCACGGCTGGTGACCCGACCGACCCACCCCTGACGGAAAGGAACGGCCCAGCATGCCTGCCAGGCCCGGAAAGACCGCCATCTTCGAGCAGTTCGCGGCGGATGGCATCTCGTACATGTTCGGAAATCCAGGAACCGTCGAGCAGGGCTTCCTGGACGAAGGAGGCCGCTTCGACCTCTCCTACGTGCTCGCGCTCCACGAGGGCGCGGCCGTGGGGATGGCCGACGGGTACGCCCGCGCCACCCGGCGCCCGGGCCTGGTCCAGCTGCACAGCGGCGTCGGCCTCGGCAACGGCATCGGCATGCTGTACCAGGCCAGACGCGGCGGTTCACCGCTCGTGGTGCTCGTCGGCGAGGCCGGGGTGCGCTACGACGCGATGGACGGCCAGATGGCGGCCGACCTGGTCGCGATGGCCGAGCCGGTGACCAAGTACGCCACCCGCGTCATCGACCCCGACTCGACGCTGCGCGTCCTGCGGCGCGCCGTGAAGATCGCGATGACGCCGCCGCGCGGCCCGGTCGTGGTGGTCCTGCCGGCCGACGTGCTGGACCGCATGACCAGCGAGCCCGCCGTGCCGACCAGCCTCCCCGACACCCGCTCCCGCCCCGCCCCCGAGGCGGTGGAACGCGCCGCCCGCGTCCTCGCGGACGCCGCGCGCCCGCTGATCGTCATGGGCGACGGCGTGGCGGTCTCCGGCGCGAAGCAGGAGCTGACGCGGGTGGCGGAACGGCTGGGCGCGCCGGTGTGGGGCGCCAACTCGTCCGAGGTCAACTTCGACACCACCCACCCGCTGTACGGCGGGGAGCTGGGGCACATGTTCGGCGCCAGCAGCGCCCGCGTCGTCGGCGACGCCGACGCGGTGCTCATCGTCGGCACCTACGTCTTCCCCGAGGTGTTCCCCTCGCTGACCAGCCCGTTCCGCGACGGGGCCCGCATCGTCCACATCGACCTGGACGCCTACGAGATCGCCAAGAACTTCCCCGTGGACATCGGCCTCGTCGCCGATCCGCGGCTCACGCTCGCCGCCCTGGCCGACGCGCTCGGCCAGGACCCCGGCGGTCGAGGCCCCGGCGGCCCGCCGGCCGGGCAGGCGCGCGAGCCCGCGCGCCCGGCGCCCGTGCCCGCCGGCGAGGAGCCGCTGCTCGACGCGTTCGTGCGGACCCTCGCCGAGACCGCCCCGCCCGGCCTCGCCGTGTTCGACGAGGCGCTGACCGCGGGCGCGCCACTGGCCCGGCACCTGCCGCCGCGCGTGCCCGGCACGTTCTTCCAGACCCGCGGTGGCTCCCTGGGCGTCGGCATCCCCGGCGCGCTCGGCGTGAAGCTGGCGCGCCCCGAACTGCCGGTCGTCGGCTTCACCGGGGACGGCGGCAGCATGTACACCTTCCAGGCCCTGTGGACGGCGGCTCGGGAGCACATCGACGCCAAGTTCGTCATCTGCAACAACGGCCGCTACCGCCTGCTCGACCTCAACATCGAGCAGTACTGGGCGGAGCTGGGCATCCGGCCGCACGACGCGCCCGACGCCTTCGACCTGACCAGGCCCGCCATCGCCTTCGCCGACCTGGCCGCCGCGCTCGGCGTGCCCGCCCGGCGGGTCGACCGCCACGACCACATCGCGCCCGCGCTGGCGGAGATGTGGGCGCACGAGGGCCCGTACCTGATCGACCTGGTCATCGACTGAACGGCCTGGTCATCGACTGAACGACCCGGCGCGACGCCGGGCAGGACGAACGAGGAGACCCCAGTGAACGTGCCCGCTGCCCGCTCGACGCCGCCCACGGCCACCGTGGAGGCGCTGGTGCGCGACTGGTACGAGGCGCTCGGACGCGGCGTTCCCGCCGAGCAGTTGCTGCCGCACCTGGCCAACGGCCTGCGCATCGACCTGCCCACCACCACCCTGCGCGGCCGGCAGGAGTTCGAGCGGTGGTACCGCACGGGCGCCTGCCGCCCGCTGACCGGCGCCCGGCCGGAACCGGGCGGCATCCAGGTGCACATGCAGTCGCCCGTGCACGCGCTGGCCTCGGTCGCCGTGGCCGGCGCGGGCGACGTGCCGCCGGCCCGCCACGAGTGGTGGGTCGTCCTCCAGGACGGCGTCCCCCGCATCAGGACCATCGCGGTCCAGCCGCGGCCCGCGCCCCATCCCACCCGCGACGTGCAAGGGACGGAACGATGAGTACGCATCCGGGCGGCCGGCTGACCGGCCGCCGCATAGGCATCCTGGTGGAGAACGACTTCGTGGAGGAGGAACTCTCCTACTACCAGCGCCGCTTCGCCGAGGAGGGCGCCGAGGTCGTCCTGCTGACCCGGCTGTGGGGCCAGTCCTCGCTGCGCTTCACGGGGCACGACCGCGGCGCGCCCGTCGTGGTGGCCGGCGACCTGGAACGGCTGGACTACGCGGAGCTGTCCGGGCTCGCCGCCCTCGTCGTGCCGTCAGGACAGGTCGCCGACCGGCTGCGGTACAGCGAGAACGTGGACCGCCTCGCGCCCGCGGTCGAGCTGATGCGCCGGGCGTTCCGCATGCCGCAGCTGGTCAAGGCGTTCTCCTGCCACGCGCTGCTGCTGCTCACCGCGGCGCCCGACTTGGTGCGCGGGCGCGAGGTCACCTGCCACAACAACCTGGTGGGCGATGTCCGCAACATGGGCGCGCACTACACGGACCTGGACGTCGTCGTCGACGGCGACCTGGTCACGAGCCGCACGGTCGAGGAGTGCCACCTGCTGGCCCGCACTCTCATCGACCGGCTCGACCCGCCCGCCGCCGAGGCCGCGCCGTGAGCGGCGGCGGGGAGCCGCAGGCGGCGTTCACCTTCTCCGACACCACCGCCGGGTACGTCATCCGGCGGCAGGACCGGCGCGTGGACCTGCGCACCCTGGACGGCGGAACGGTCACGGTCCACCTCACCGCCACCACCTCGGGCCGGCGGCTGCGCAACCTGGGGGAGCCGTACGAGGACGTCAGCGGCAGCCTGTACGACGTGCTGGTGCCCGGCTGCTTCGTCTTCTGCCACGGGCCGATCTACCCGGCGGACGGCGGGCCGCACCACCAGGCGGCGCAGCTGACCGTCGTCACCGGGCCCGACGGCGGCTGGCCGTTCGAGCGCGCCGGCTGGTGGACCGGGCAGCTGCGGCAGCTCGCCGCGTTCTACCGGCGCTCCCAGTTCGGCGACGGGGAGCCGGACTTCGGCGACTACCGCACCGAGATCCTGGGCAACGGGCAGAAGGGCGCGGGGCCGAGGCAGGAGGCCGACACCATCTCCCGCATGGTCTACGGCATGGCCGCCGCCTACCTGCTGAGCGGCGAGGAGGACTTCCTCACCGTCGCCGAACGCGGCTCCCGCTACCTGCACGACCACCTGCGGCTCGCCGACCCGGACGAGGACATCGTCTACTGGTACCACGGCATGGACAACACCGGGCCGCGCGACCACAAGCTGTTCGCCTCCGAGTTCGGCGACGACTACCGGGCGATCCCCGCCTACGAGCAGATCTACGCGCTCGTCGGCCTCGTGCAGACCTACCGGGTCACCGGCGCGCCGGAGATCCTCGCCGATGTCCAGGCCACGCTCCGCCTCTTCGAACGGTACTTCCGCGATCAGGGCCGCGGCGGCTACTGGTCGCACATCGACCCGGTCACCCTCAGCCCGTTCCACGACTCCCTCGGCCCCAACCGGGCCCGAAAGAACTGGAACTCGGTCGGCGACCACGCCCCGGCCTACCTGTTCAACCTGTACCTGGCGACCGGCGACCCGCAGCACCTGCGGATGCTGGAGCACACCTTCGACATGATCGTCACCCACCTGCCGGACCGCTCCGCGCGGCCCAGCCCGTTCGTCCACGAACGCTTCCACGGCGACTGGACCCCCGACCGCACCTGGGGCTGGCAGCAGGACCGCGCCGTCGTCGGCCACAACCTGAAGATCGCCTGGAACCTCATGCGCATGCAGGGCGCCCTGCCCAAGCGCGAGTACCGCGAGCTGGCCGAGCGCATCGGCGCGACCATGCCCGACGTGGGCCGCGACGTGCGCCGCGGCGGCTGGTACGACCTGCTGGAACGCGAGCAGGAGGGCGGGCGGCACGCGTTCGTCTGGCACGACCACAAGACGTGGTGGCAGCAGGAACAGGCCATCCTCGCCTACCTGATCCTCGCCGGGAACACCGGCTCGGACGACTTCCTGCGCCACGCCCGCGAATCCTCCGCGTTCTACAACTCCTTCTTCCTCGACCACGACGAGGGCGGCGTGTTCTTCACCGTCCTGGCCTCCGGCATCCCCTACCTGCTCGGCGACGAACGCCTCAAGGGCAGCCACGCGATGAGCATGTACCACAAGGCCGAACTCTGTTTCCTCGCCGAGGTGTACACCCGGCTGCTGGTCCACCGCGAGCCGCTCGACCTGTGGTTCAGGCCCCGCGCCGACGCGGCCTTCCCCGGCCGGCTGCTGCGCGTCTCGCCCGACGTGTTCCCGCCGGGACGCATCGTGCTCGACCGCGTCCTCGTCGACGGCGCGCCCTACGACGACTTCGACCCCGGGGCGATGACGGTGCGGCTGCCCGCGAGCACCGAACGGCTCACCGTCCAGGCCCGGGTGCGGCCGGGCGGCGGGTGAGCGCGCGATGCCCGCCGCCGCCCCGGCCGTCCGGCCGGGCGACCCCTACCCGCTGGGCGCCCACGTCCGCGAGGACGGCGTCGGCTTCGCCGTCCGCTCCGCCACCGCACGCGCCGTCTGGCTGGTGCTCATGCGGCCGGCGGACGGCGCGGTTCTGCGGGAGATCCGCTTCCCCGACGCGTTCCGCGCCGGCGACGTCTTCACCATGACGGTGCCGGGGCTCGACCAGGACCGGTTCCACTACGGCTACCGGGTCGCGCCCTGGCCCGGCGGTGACGGGCGCTCCCCGGTGATCCTCGACCCGTACGCGGCCGAGCTGGCCGGTGCCGGGCCCTGGGGAACGCGGCCCGCCTACCGCTCGGCCGTCCCCGACCGTTCCTTCGACTGGGGCGGGGACCGGCCGCCCCGCGTCCCGCCCGGCGAGCTGGTGATATACGAACTGCACGTCCGCGGCTTCACCCGCCACCCCGGCTCCGGCGTCGCGGCACCCGGCACCTACGCCGGGCTCCGCGAGAAGATCCCGTACCTGCGGCGGCTCGGCGTCACCTGCGTCGAGCTGCTGCCGGTACAGGAGTTCGACGAGACCGACAACACGTTCACCTCACCCGCGACCGGCGCGCCGCTGCCCAACTACTGGGGTTACAACACCGTCGGCTTCTTCGCGCCCAAGAGCGCCTACGCCGCCGACACCAGGCCCGGCGGGCCGGGAGCCGAGTTGAAGGAGCTGGTGAAGGCCCTGCACGCGGCGGGCATCGAGATCATCCTCGACGTCGTCTTCAACCACACCGCGGAGGGCGACCACCGCGGGCCGCTGCTGTCATTCCGCGCGCTGGACGAGGCCGCCCACTACCTGCTCGGCCCCGACGGCTCCTACCGCAACTTCACCGCGACCGGCAACACCGTCAACGCCAACCACCCGGCGACCCGCGCGTTCATCCTCGACTGCCTGCGGCACTGGGTCACCGAGTACCACATCGACGGTTTCCGCTTCGACATGGCCGCCATCCTCACCCGCGGCCCGGACGGCGCGCTGATGGACGACCCGCCGCTGCTCGCCGAGATCGCCCGCGACCCCGTCCTGGCCGGCCGCAGGCTGATCGCCGAGGCCACCGACGCCGCCGGTGCCTACCAGGTGGGAACGTTTCCCCACCACGGCCGCTTCGGCGAGTGGAACATGCGCTACCGGGACGGCATCCGCCGCTTCCTCGCCGGACGGCCGGGCAGCGCGCCTGAGTTGGCGGCCCGTGTGGCCGGCTCGCCCGACCTGTACGCGGGCCGCCCGACCAGCGCCTCCGTCAACTACATCACCTGCCACGACGGGTTCACCCTCGCCGACCTCACCACCTACGAGCGGCGCCGCAACGAGGCCAACGGGGAGGGCGGCACGGACGGCGTCGCCGACGAGGACAGCTGGAACTGCGGCCACGAAGGCCCCACCGACGATCCGGAGATCCGCGCGCTGCGCGCCCGGCAGGCCCGCACCGCGTTCCTGCTGCTGCTGACCAGCCGCGGCATCCCCATGTTCCCCGCGGGCGACGAGTTCGGCAGGAGCCAGGGCGGCAACAACAACGCCTACAGCCAGGATTCGCCGACCAGTTGGCTGGACTGGTCGCTGCCGCACACCGACCACGGCCGCGACTTGTTCCGCTTCGTCCGCCGCTGCCTGGCGTTCCGCCGCGCCACGCCCGCGCTGCACCGCCAGGAGCACGCGGGCGTCCGCGCCGCGCCCGGCGCGGACGACGGCGCCGCGCCGCTCACCGTTCTGTTCACCGACGACGATCCGCACCGGCCGGGCGCCGTGTTCGTCGCCGCACACAACGGCGGGGGAACGCGCACCGTGCGCGCGCCCGCCGCCCCGCCCGGCACCCGGTGGCACCTGTTCGCGGACACCGCCGCGCCCCCCGGCCGCGACGCGTACCGGCCGGGCGAGGAACCGGCCTGCCCCGGGCCGCTGTTCACCCTGGCCGCCCACAGCGCCGTCGCGCTCGTCGCCAGACCCCGTCCGCAGCCCCATTTGCAGCCCCACCCGCAGCCCCATCCGCATCAGGAGGACGCAACGCCATGACCTTCCACGCAACGAGCGGCACCTCCGGCGGCTCGGCCGTCATCACCCTGTCCGGCGACCTCACCGGCGAGGCCGCCGCCGCCGAGTTCCGCGGCCACGTCGAACAGGCCGTCCAGGGCGCCCCCCGCCGCCTGGTCCTCGACGTGCGCCGGCTGCCCGCCCTGACCGCGGCCGGACTGCGGTGCATCGCGTTCGCCCAGCAACACCTGCCGCCCACCGCACAGATCTTCGTCCTCGGCGCCACCCCCGCGTTCCGCGAGACGCTGCGCCACGGCGGCCTCGCCGGGTCCGTCACCCTCCTCGACGAGCAGCCGAGGAACTGACGGCCGTCTCCGCCAGCCGGTCGAGCGCCGCCTGCGAGGAACTGCCGGGTGGCGCGGTGTAGGTGATGAGGTGCTGGTCCGGGCCGTCGGGCAGTTGCAGGGCCTCGTAGTCCAGCGTCAGCCGGCCCACCACGGGATGGTTGAACGCCTTGCTGCCGTTGCCCCGGGCCCGCACGTCATGCCGCGCCCACAGATTGCGGAACTCCCCGTCGGCCGACGACAGTTCGGTCACCAGGGCCGCGATGCCCGGATCGCCGGGGTGGCGGCCGGCCGACAGCCGCAGATGGCTGATGCCCTGCCGGGCGACCTGCTCCCAGTCGGCGTACAGCGAACGTGCCGCCGGATCGCGGAAGACGTGCCACACCAGATTCCGCCGCCCCGCCGCCGCGGGAAAGTCCCCGAACAGCGCCGCCGCCGTCGCGTTCCACGCCAGGACGTCCATGCGCCGCCCCAGCACGTACGCGGGCGTGGGCGCGAGCACGCTCAGCAGCCGGTGCACCCCGTCGCGCACGCGCTCCACCGGCGCCGCCCGCGGCGGCGCGCTCCCCGCGCGCGCCAGCAGATACAGGTGGTCGCGCTCGTCGGCCGCCAGGCGCAGCGCCCGCGCCAGCGCGTCGAGCACCGCGGAGGAGGGGCGGCCGGCTTTTCCCTGCTCCAGCCTGATGTAGTAATCGACGCTGATACCGGCCAGCTGCGCCACTTCCGCGCGCCGCAGTCCCGGCGACCTCCGCCGTTCGCCCGCGGGCAGGCCGTGCTCCTCGGGCCGGATTCTGTCCCGGCGCGAGCGCAGGAAGCCGGACAGTTCGCTTCGTGCGTCCATGGATTCATCCCCCAGTCGGCGACGGCAGCAGTCAAGAGTAGACCGGCTCGGCAAAGCCAGTACAAAAAAGTGGACCCGCATGCGGTTTTTCCGGCTTTTGCCATGGTCTGGAACGGACTTCGCGCGGCCGGTAATCTGCCGCCCGGACCCCCTATGCGAGAGGAAGTTCCGCAATGAAGTACGGGCTCTCCGCGTTCGTCGCGGCGGAAACGAACACGCCGGGGGAGAAGGCGATCCCGCCGGTCGATCTGGGCCGTGCGGCCGAGGAGCGCGGATTTGATTCCGTCTTCGTCGCGGAACACACCCATATCCCGGCCCAGGAGATAGCCCTCCCGGACGGCGGGGACATGCCGCGCTACTTCTCCCACATGCTCGACCCCTTTGTCGCGCTGACGGCAATGGCGGTGACGACCACCCGGATACGGCTGGGCACCGGCGTCACCCTGCTCAGCACCCGCGACCCGATCGTCACCGCCAAGGCCGCCGCGAGCCTGGACCTGATCTCCGGCGGGCGGCTGGAGTTCGGCGTCGGCACCGGATGGATCACCGAGGAGGTCCGCAACCACGGCACCGACCCGGCCCGCCGCTTCGCCGTGCTCCGCGAACGCCTCATCGCCATCACCCGCATCTGGGCCGGCGAGGTCGCCGAATTCCACGGCGAGTACGTCGACTTCGGCCCGCTGTACTCCTGGCCCAAGCCGGTGCAGCGGCCCCGCCCGCCGGTGCTGCTCGGCGGCTGGAGCCCGCGCATGGCGCGGCGCGTCCTCGACCTCGCCGACGGCTGGATGCTGCCGCCCCTGTGGGACCTCGACCGGGTCGAGGCCGAGGTCACGGCGCTGCGGCGGCTCGCGGCCGAACGGGGCGTGCCGGCGCCCGCGGTGAGCTTCTTCGTGACCGAGGGCAGCCGCGAGGAGCTGGACCGGGCCGCGGCCCTCGGGCCGGAGCGCGTCCTCTTCTTCGCCGACCCCTGGACCAGGGACGACACTTTGCGCCGCCTGGACACCTGGCGGGCGGCCATGGAGTCCTGGCAGGGCGCCGCCTGAGCCGGTCGGTCCGCCGGCGGCGAAAGGCCCGGGGGCGGGAACGCCGGGGTCCCCCGCTCCCCGTGACGGTGCGGGGGCGGGGGACCGCGCGCTCACCGGCGTGGGGAGATGGGCCTCCCCGCGGTGCGACCTGGCCGGTTCAGCGCGCCTCGGGGCCGATGATCCAGTGCTGACGGACCAGCAGCGTGTGCACGTAGTGCTCGTTGAGGAAGTGCCTGCGGTCGTCCAGCACCGCGGCCATGGCCGGTGCCTGCCGCGCCGCCGCGACGGCCGCCAGGTCGTCGAACCAGATGTGGTACGCCACGTCGAACGGCGGCTCGCTGATGCTGTACCAGGCATCCCGGGTGAACGACTGGTAGAAGCGCCGCACGCCGGGGAGCCCGGTGACCATCGGGACGTGCATCCGGCGACTGTAACGCCGGAATTCCTCCCGCGTCATGCCCTCCCTGCGCTTGCCGAGCACGATCAGCTTCACGCCCGGCTGCACCGCGCTCTCCGGCTCGCCCTGCACCAGGACCTCGGTGTCCGTGTCCAGGACGACCGACTGCCAGAACGCCGCCCAGCGCGGCTCGTCGAGCCGGGCGCCCTCCAGGAATTCCGGTGTCTGCAACGAGGCCAGCTGCTCCTCCTCGTTCTCCAGCCAGATCTCCGCGACGCCGCTCCACAACCCATTCTCGCCGGGCTGCGGAATCGTGGTGTCCACCGCGTAGCGCTTGATCTGCGGAATCTTGGCGGCGTAGCGGACCGCGTGCTCCTCGACCCAGTAGCGCTGAAATTCCTGCACGGTCATGCCGGGCTTGGGCGCCGCGAAAATCAACTGATGAATCATGGCACTCACTCCCTCAGACCTGGTAGCGGAGCTTGACGTCCTCGGCGAATCCGAGGTAGCCGCGCAGCGGCCACACCTCTTCGAATTCGAGGTATTCCCGCATGGGCAGCCGGCCGAGGGCCGTGCGGTCCAGCTCCTCGGCGTCGGGGGAGTCGATGATGGCGATGACCCGCTTCTGCGCGGCCACCTTCCAGATACCCACGCAGAAACCGGAGTCGACCGTCTCCTGCGCGTGCTCGGCCTCCTCCCGTTCGATCTCCCACAGCTCGTCGAGCGTGATACGGCCTTCGTGATTCCACTTCATCTGGACGTAGAACAGCATTCCGACTCCTTGAGACAAGAGGCGAGGTGATGTGGTGGGAAGGGCGATGCGTGCGGAACGGCGTCAGCGGCCGAGGTCGGCGACCAGCGGGTGGCCGGCGCCGAAGGTCTCGGCGGCGATGTCGCGCGGCGTCTTGCCGTCGTGGCCGACGAGGTCGGTGCGCGCGCCCGCGGCCAGCAGCACCCGGGCGCACTCCTCGTACCCGTGCCACAGCGCGTCGTGCAGCGGCGTGTAGCCGTTCGTCGCGCCCTGGAAGTCCAGGTCGGTGCCGGGCGCCTCGGCCAGCAGGCGGGTGATGTCGGCGTGGCCGTTGTAGACGGCCTTGTGCAGCGGGACCGCGCCGAACGTGGGCTCGCTCGCGTTCACGTCCGCGCCCGCGGCCAGCAACTCCCGCACGATGTCGGTGTGTCCGTCGCGGCAGGCGACGAGCAGCGGGGTGTGCGCGTCGTTGAAGCCGTTCACCACGGGGAACCTGGCGTCGACGGGCGCCCCCTCGGCGAGCCGGGCGCGCACCGCCGCGGTGTCGCCCGCGGTCACGGCCGCCATCAGCCGCTGTTCCTCGGCGGCCCGCTCGTCGCCGCGGGTGCGGTCGGCCAGCAGCTTCTCGGCGGCGAGCAGCTTCTCCTTGCCGAGGGTGTTGACGTTCAGCTCGTACTCGAAGTGCTCGCGCAGCGAGAAGCCGTAGTGCGTGTGCAGGCCGAGCCCGGCGTTGAGCTCCAGCAGGTACGCCACGATGTCCGGCCACTTGTACCAGAGGGCGTCCATCAGCGGCGTGTGCCCGGTGGTGGGCGCCACCGCGTCGACGAACGCGCCGGCCGCGACCAGGGCCCTGATCGTGTCGAGGTCGCCGCGCTGCACCGCCTTGTGCAGCGCCGTGCCGCCGGCCCTGCTGTCGCCCGAGTGGACGTCGGCACCCGCCTCGATCAGGGCCCGCACGACGCCGGCCGAGCCGAGCCCGGCCGCGGTCTGGAGGGCGGTGAGGCCGGTTTCCCCGTCGCGCTGATTCGGGTCGGCGCGGTGACCGAGAACACGGCGCACTTCGCCGAGGTCTCCGCTCCGAATGGCGGGAAGCAGCAGCGCATTGGCCTCGGCCTGGTACATGGCGACCTCGGCCGAGGAATCGAAAACCACCTTGCAGTGGGTGACGAGACCGTCTTCCCCGTAGATGAGCGAGGTGGTGAAATCGGTCGGCGCCAGCGTGCCGCCCGCCCGGTGCCTGATCAACTGGGTGGTCGCGACGACGGCGTGGCCGCCGTCCACGACGATGCCGCGCCGCGTGAACTCGACGATGTCGACGAACGCGCTGCGCAGCCGCAGATGTTCGGCGAATCCCGCGCGCCCCTCCCATACTCCGTAACCCGGTACGAGGGCGTTCAGGTCGTTGCCCGGGAATTCGAGGACGACGTCCGGCGACATCGCGCCGAGAACGCCTTCCACGTTTCCGTCCGCCACGTCGGCGAAGAGTTTCACGACAAGCGCTCGTGTGGTTTCCGTGCCGGCCATACGCTTCTCCCGCGGTCTTTTCGTCTCGGACGTCTATGAGTTAACTCGGAGCCGCCCCCACGGGCCAAGACCGCGGCGCCGTGCTGCGGAGGCATGTGCAAGTTGACGCAGTAACCGCGAAATTGCGGCGCCTTACTTCCTGGCCGTCCGTGCCGCCCGTGCCGTGCGCGCCGCACGTCCGGTGCGGCGGTGCGCGGGGGAGCGGCGCAGCTTTCTGATTTCGACATGCGCCTCGCCGAGCGCGGTTTTCAGCTGCCGCACCTCGCGCGTCAGCTGCTGCACGTGGCGCAGCGGGTCGTGGCGGTCGCCGGCCAGAGCGGCCGTGCCGCCCTCGACGAACTGCCGCTTCCACGTGCTGATGGTCTGCCCGGACACGGAGTTGCGGCGGGCCGCCTCCGCGGCGGACATCGATCCGGCGAGCACCTGGAGCACGATCCACACCTTGTCCTCGACCGGCAGCGCGGGCGGACGGCCCATCGTCATCTCCTCCCTGCGCGTCGCGCTACTTCGTGCACTTCTCGTTGCCTTCGGCCGAACCGGCGGGTCACGATCGAACGAGGAATGGAACGTCCGGTGAGTCCAGATTGGGGAAGCGTTGTGAGTGGAACACGCGAGGTCGCGTCCGGCTGGTTCGATGCACTGACCGGCGGCGACATCGAACGGGCCCTGGGGTATCTCGACGAGGACGTGGAATGGATCAATTACTCGCCGGTTCCCGGCTTCAACGACGACATGACGTGGATCGGCACCTGCCGCGGCCCCGTCGAGGTGCTGGAGAGTTTCCAGACGTTTGTGGGCGTGGTGAACGTGGGCAGTGAGTCCCTGGTCCGGCTCGTCGTGGACGGCGAGGAGGCCATGGGGGTGATTCATGAAACCGGCACCGTCAAGGAGACGGGTCTGCCGTTCGAGATAGAGTTCATTCAGTGGCTCACCATCAGGGACGGAAAGATCACCCGCTGGAAGTCCTACACCGATCCTTCCCAGATCATCCGGGCCATTCGCGCCCGGTAGTCCCGCTCGTTCTTATGGTTCCGCCGGTGCCCGCGCCGCTGTGGCGCGGGCACCGTTCCGCTTCAATTTCTCCCGGGAGGCCGCATTGCCAGCGTCGCCAGCACATTCGCCCGTAGCCGTCGTCACCGGTGCCAATCGCGGCATCGGCCTCGAAGTCGTGCGCCGGCTCGCCGAGTCCGGCTACACGGCCGTGCTCGGCTCCCGCGACCCGGCCAAGGGCGAGGCCGCCGCCGAGCCGCTGATCCGGGCGGGCCTCGACGTGGTGCCGGCCGCACTCGACGTCGACGACGACGAGACCGTCACCGCGCTCGCGCGGTGGCTGACCGCCGAGTACGGGCGCTGCGATGTCCTCGTCAACAACGCGGCGATCCTGTACGACACGTGGCAGCGCCCGGCCACCGCCGACCTGGACGTCGTCCGCCGGGCCCTGGAGACCAATCTGCTCGGCGCCTGGCGCACCGCCCAGGCGCTGGTCCCGCTGCTGCGCGACAGCCCGCACCCCCGCATCGTCAACGTATCGAGCGGCGGCGGCTCGATATCCGGGATGGGCGCCGGCGCCCCCGCCTACTGCGTGTCGAAGGCCGCGCTCAACGCCTCGACCCGCATGCTCGCCGCCGATCTGCGCGGCCACGGCGTCCTGGTGAACGCCGTCTGCCCCGGCTGGGTCGCCACCGACATGGGCGGCCCCGGCGGCCGGCCGGTGGCCGAGGGCGCCCGCAGCGTCATGTGGGCGGTCGAGCTGCCGGACAACGGGCCCACCGGCGGCTTCTTCCGCGACGGCCGCCCGCTGGACTGGTAGCCGACCCGGGAGGAACATCCGGTCCGGCGACACCTCGGGGGGTGTGCCGCCGGACCGGACGGGGCGGCCCGCGCCGGGGGTTCGCGGACGCCTGCGGGCTGCGGCGGCGGCGGAGCGGGGGCACGCCCGCGCCGGGCCGACGGCCCTGTCACCATGGCTCTCCCTGCCTCTTCAGCCGCGGGCCCGCTCCTTGCGGCGCGCCGCGGGGCGCTTCGCCTCCCGCCGCCCGCCCGCGTTGTCCTGCGCCAGGTCGGCCAGCAGCCGCAGCGCGATCTCGGACGGCGAGCCGGTCTCCGCGGTGAACACCGAAAGCCGCTGTCCGTCGTCGTTGGGCAGGCTCATCAGCTCGTTGGTGAGCGTCATCGGGCCGACGAGCGGGTGCTGGAAGTCCCGCGTGTTGCGCTCGCAGGAGCGCACCGGATGCACGGCCCACAGCGAGGCGAACTCCTTACTGCGCAGCGAGAGTTCCCCGACGAGCTTCTCCAGGTTCTGATCGTCGGGGTACTTTCCCACGGTCAGCCGCAGATCCGCGACCGTGTCGTGCGACTTCTGCTTCCAGTCCGCGTACAGCTCGCGCGCATGCGGGTCGAGGAAGACCAGCCGCGCCACGTTCGGCCGGTCCGCCGCGCGCGCCGGGGCGTCGAACGCCAGGTGGTCGGCCAGCAGCGCGTGCGCCGTCAGGTTCCACGTGAGGATGTCGCCGTAGCGGCCCACGACCAGCGCGGGCAGCCCGCCGAACGCGTCGACCATCAACTGAACGCTCGGCCGCACCTGTTCCGGCTTGGTGCGGCGCCGGGTGCGGGACTTGCGCCGCGCCAGGCTGTGCAGGTGGGCGCGCTCCGTCGCGTCGAGTTGCAGCACGCGGGCCAGCGCGTCGAGCACCGCCTCCGAGGCGTTGGGGCTCTGGCCCTGTTCCAGCCTGGTGTAGTAGCCGACGCTGACGCCGGCCAGCTGCGCCAGCTCCTCGCGCCGCAGCCCCGGCACCCGCCGCAGGCCGCCGTAGTCGATGAGCCCCACGGCCTCCGGGCTCAGCCGCGCCCGCCGCGAGTGCAGGAATCTCCCGAGTTCCGTTCGCTGCTCCATGCCCTCAAGCATGCCCCGCGATCCCGCCGCCGTGCCTGCACCTGACAGGGGCAGGCACGGCGGCGGCCGGAACGTCATGCTCCTTGCATGGCCACGCGTTCCTCATCCGGCAGGCTCGCGCGCACCTTTCGCGTGCGGGCGCGGAACGCCGCAACGTCAAGTGCACGTAGTGCACGGGGCATTGCTCCGTTTTCTGGGAGAGACCGCCGTCGAAAGGCAAGCTGTTGATGTCTCAGCACATCAATCTCGGCGGTAGTCGGAAATTGCCTGGGAGGACGGAACATGAGCGGTTCCCCTGATGAGAAGGACATGGCCTTCGCGCTGCCGGAATCGGCTCGGCGCCTGATCGAGTCACCTGCGCTCGCCCACGTCGTCTCCCTCAATCCGGACGGCAGTCCGCACGTCACCGGCGTGTGGGTCGGCATGGACGGGGGAGACATCGTCTTCGCGTCGATGTACGCGTGGCGCAAGACGCAGAACCTCCAGCAGGACGAGCGGGTCGCCCTCACCATCGAGGGCGACGGATTCCACGGCAGCGGCCTGCGTGAATATCTGGTGGTGTACGGCACCGCCGAAGTCACCGAGGGGGGCGCCTTCAGCCTGCTGCGGCGCCTCGCGCGCACCTACATGGGGCAGGACGCACAGTTCCCGCCCGATCAGTTGAGCACCCTCGGCGGATATGTCATGCGGGTGAGGATCGAAAAAATCGGCGGTGTCGGGCCCTGGACGGCAGGCCCTCCCGGCCTTCCCGAGGACGCGCAGACGACCTGACCAGGGAAACCCGGAAAAAGACCCGGAGAAAATCCGGGAGAACTCCGGGAGGAAACCCGGGAGAACGTGCCCGGTCGGCGCCCGAACCGCCCCTGACACGCGACCACGCGAAAGGGAAACGATGTCCAGTATTGGGAATGACAGGGAGGCCCGGTATGGCGCAGGTGAATGACCGGGCCACCACCGGCGGGGCGATCGACTCGCGCAAGGGATTCGCCCTCGCGGTCCTGTGCGCCGCCATGTTCCTCGACGCCCTCGACACCTCCGTCGTCGGCGTGGCGCTGCCGAGCATCCAGGAGGACCTCGGCCTGTCCAACACCTCCCTCCAGTGGGTGGTGTCGGCGTACACCGTCGCGTTCGGCGGATTCCTCCTCTTCGGCGGCCGGGCCGCGGACCTGCTGGGCCGGCGGCGTACCTTCCTGATCGCGATGGGCCTGTTCGCGGCCGCCAGCCTCGCCGGCAGCCTCGTCTCCGAGGGTCCGCTGCTGGTCGCCTCCCGCATCGTCAAGGGCATCGCCGCCGCGTTCACCGCGCCGGCCGCCCTGTCGATCATCACGACGACCTACCGCGAGGGCGCGGAACGCAACCGCGCCATCGCCATCTACGGCGCGACCGCGGCCAGTGGCTACAGCCTCGGGCTCGTCCTGTCCGGCCTGCTGACCACCGCGGACTGGCGGCTGGTTTTCTTCGTGCCCTCCGTGCTCGCCGCGGCGGTCATGATCGCCACGCCGTTCGCGCTGAAGGCGGACCGGCCCAGCGGCGAGCGCCGCTCCTACGACGCGGGCGGCACCATCCTGGTGACGGCCGGCGCCCTGCTCCTGGTCTTCGGCCTCGTCCAGATCCCGCACGACGGCCTGTTCAGCGCGACGGCGCTGCTCCCGCTCGGCGGCGCCGTCCTGCTCCTGATCCTCTTCGTGGTCGTCGAGAACCGCCATCCGGACCCGGCCGTCCCCTTGCGTCTCTTCCGCTCCTGGACGCGCAGTTCGGCCAACGTGCTGGCCCTGGCGTTCGCCAGTTCCAGCATCGGCTGGGCCTTCGCCGCCACGCTCTACCTCCAGGAGTTCCTGGGCCACAGCGCGCTGCGCACCGGCATCGAGCTGCTGCCCTACGGCCTCACCGTCGTGGTGGTCGCCAACTTCGTCACCGGCCGGCTGGTCTCCGCCATCGGCATCAGGTCCGTCGCCGTCCTCGGCATGACCGCCCAGACCCTGGGCATCGGCCTGTGGATCGCCGTCGGCACGGACGCCCGCTACGCACTGATCCTGATGCCGGGACTCATCCTGCACGGCATCGGCAACGGCCTGACGTTCTCCACCATGAACATCGCCGGCGTCAGCGGCGTCAAGAACGAGGAACAGGGCATCGCCTCCGGCATGATCATCGCCTCCTTCCAGATCGGCAGCGGGATCGGCGCCGCCGCCATCAGCGGCGTCCTCACCGCGGCCACCAACGGCACCAGCGACGCCGCGCGGGTGGACGGCTTCCAGGTCAGCTTCCTCACCGCAGCGATCTTCGGCGTCGTCGGCATCCTGATCTCCTGGCTCGGCCTGCGCACCTCCACGCCGAAGGCCGCGGCGCCCGCCACCGAGGCACGGCCCGAGGCCGCCGCCTCACCCACCCCCTCCTGACCCACCGCTGACGCGTCGGCGGTGCGACCCACGCCCATCGAGAGAGGACCCCTGTCATGAGCCAGCACACCTCCGGAAGCTCCGAAGTCCTGCTCAGCCGGATGCGCTTCCTGTCCGTCGGCCTTTCCGTGGCCGATGTCGAGGCAATGGCCACGTGGTATATCGAGCAGCTCGGGTTCGAGCACGTGCTGACGCACAACTTCGAGGACTACGGCGTCACCGCCACCTTCCTGCGCTACGGCGACCTGTCGATCGAGCTGGTGCAGAACGACACCATCGTCAAGGTCGAAAGGCCGCTGCCGCCGAATCACAACGCGGTACTCGGCGTGAGTCAGCTGAGCATTCACGTCGATGACGTCGAAAAGGCCCACGAGATCGCCGTGTCCCGTGGCCTGCCGATCGTCATGGACCTGGCCCCCTACCCGCCGATCCAGACGAATGCGTTCTTCATCCAGGACCCCGAGGGCAACATCATCGAGGTCTTCAAGGCCGAGTGGGAGTAACGAAAAACCGCCTCCCCGCCACCCCGGCGGCGCCGCAACGCGAAATCCGCGTTGCGGCGCCGCCGTTTTTGGTGCCCCGCCGCGGTCCGCGGGAAGTCAATTCCGCATTACGTTAAATGCGCCTTGCTCGTGCGCCGTGCCGGAGCGACCCTATGGATAGGGGAAATTGGCGAATCGCCAGCACACGAGAAGGCAGAGGAGAAGATGCAGATTGACACCGATGGATTCCGCAGCATATTCGGGGCTCTCCCGACGGCCGTGGCCGTCGTCACCGCCATCGACGGCGAGGGGAACCTCCGGGGGCTGACGACCAACACCGTCACCGCGCTGTCGGTCGAGCCGCCGATGCTGCTCGTCTGCCTCGACGAGGAATCGACGACGCTGCCCGCCGTCCATGACGCCGGCCATTTTGTCGTGAACTTCCTCGCCGATTCGGGCGGCGGCATATCGCAGACGTTCGCCGGAAAAGCCGACGACAAGTTCGCCGGCCTCCGGCTGCGGCCCGCCGCGCGGGCCGCGGGCGCCCCCGTACTCGCCGACGACGTCGTGGCCCACGCCGAATGCGAGGTCCACAGCACGATCCGCGCGGGCGACCACACCATCGTCGTCGGCCTCGTCCGCGACGGCGCGGTCTACGACCGCACACCCCTCATGTACCACCGCCGGCAGTACTTCACGTGGCCCCCGCGGCAGCTCGCGGCCACCGGGGACTGACCCGCGCCAGCCCGGCGGGACCGGCTCAAGCCCTCTCCTACCCACACCAAGGGAGCACCAGTGAAGTTCGGTATCGACCTCGCACCCGTCATCTCGCCGGACGAGAAGAGTGCGGCGGACTACTACGAGGAGGCGCTGCGCCTCGCCGTCCTCGCCGAGGAACTCGGCTACGGGCACGTGCGGACCGTGGAGCACTACTTCACCTACTACGGCGGCTACAGCCCCGACCCCGTGGCCTTCCTCTCGGCCGTGGCCGCCCGCACGGAACGCATCAAGCTGGTGACCGGCGCGGTCCTCCCCGTGTTCAGCCACCCCGTTCAGCTGGCCGGCAAGCTGGCGATGCTCGACAACATCTCCAAGGGGCGCCTTGAGGTCGGCTTCGGACGCGCGTTCCTGCCCGCGGAGTTCGAGGCGTTCAACGTGCCCATCGACGAGAGCCACGAGCGCTTCCGCGAGGGCATCGAGGCGTGCCGCCGGCTGTGGGCCGAGGAAGACGTCGTCTGGAACGGCACCTTCCACTCCTTCGGCCCCGTCACCCTGCTGCCCCGCCCCTACCAGCAGCCGCACCCGCCGGTGCTGGTCGCCACCGCCAGGACCCCCGAATCCTGCGTGGCCGCGGGCGAGGCGGGCTTCGGCCTCATGATGGTGCCCGGCATCAACTCCGCCGAGCAGACCCAGCACATGCTGTCCCTCTACCGGCAGGCGTGGGCCGACGCGGGCCACGAACCCGGCGGCGAGAACGTCCACATGAGCTACAACGTCTACATCGACGAGGACGGCGAGGAGGCGTACCGCCGCGGCCGCCACTACGACGCCAGGGTTGGCGCAAAGCTGGCCCACGCGGTCGCCGACTGGAAGACCACCCGCAGCAGCGCCTACCGCGGCTACGAGCAGCTGGCGCAGGCGCACGAGGGCGGCGACCCGTTCGACGAGCACATCCGGGACAACAAGGTCCTCGTCGGCACCCCCGAGCACATCCGCGGTCAACTGGCGGCGGTCCGCGACCTGTACGGCGACGACCTCACCGTCAGCTTCCTCGTCTCCAGCGGGGACATGCCGGTGGAGGACTCGGTGCGCGCCATGCGGCTGCTCGCCGAGCAGGTGGTGCCGCACCTCTCCTGACCCCGCTGCCCCTGCCCCTGCCCCTGCCCCCTGCCCGCGGCCGGACCTCCCCCCGGCCGCGGGTACCGGGACGCGCGCGCCTTGTGAGCCTCAAGTCCTTGGGATTACGTTGCGGGCCCATCCGTTACGCCGGAGGAACATCCATGCCGATTGGGAACGTGCTCATCACCGGAGGCTCCACGGGCATCGGCCGGGCCTGCGTGGAACGATTCGCCCGCGAGGGCGACGCCACGGTCTGGTTCACCTACCGGAGCGGCCGGGCGCGCGCCGAAGAGCTGGTGGCGCGTCTGGCCGCCGAGGGACGCGGCGCCGCCGCCTTCGAACTCGACCAGGGCGACTGGGATTCCCACCAGCGGCTGCTGGCCGAACTCCCGGGACCCGTCGACGTCCTGGTCAACAACGCCGCCGTCGGCTCCCAGACCGTCGAGCAGTACGCCCCGGGCCCCGCGCACACCAAGGCGTCCGCGTTCTTCCAGATCAACGCCGTCGGCCCGCTGTGGCTGATCGAGCAACTGCTGCCCGGCATGCGGGAACGCGGCCACGGCAAGATCGTCAACGTCGCCAGCGTCGGCGGCGGCATCGGCCAGTTCCCCGGCTTCCACCCGGCGGACGGCATGAGCAAGGCCGCACTCGCCTACCTCACCCGGCACCTCGCCGCCGACCTCGTGCACACCCCCGTGCACGTCTTCGCGCTGTGCCCCGGCGCCGTCGAGACGGAGATGTTCGAGGCGAGCACCCTCAGGCCGCTCGGACCGGAACGCCGCGCCGCGTTCACCGCCGGACTGCCCGGCGGGCGGCTGATCCGCCCCGAGGAGATCGCCGAACTCGCGTACTGGCTCGCCGGGGAGCACTCCGCCGCCCTGCACGGCGCCGTCATCGACGCCTCCATGGGCCTGGGCGTCCACCCCGGCCTCCTCACCGCCAACCCCGTCACCGGAGGCGCCGCGTGATCTCCCGTCAGTCCGCGCGCCTGGTCGCCGACACCCCCGCCATCGCCGACGCCCACTTCCGCGCCGAGGCCGAGCCCTACCACCCCCGGCTGCGCCCCGGCGGCTACCTCAACCTCGGCACCGCCGAGAACCGGCTGCTGTGGGACCTCGTCGGCGCCCGCCTCGCCGAACTCCCCCCGCCCACCGAGCAGACCGCCCGCTACGCCCCGCTGCACGGCGCCCCCGCCCTGCGCGAGCGGATCGCCGCACTCCTCACCGGGACCTGCCGCGCCCCGATCGACGCGGACGAACTCGTTGTCATCAGCGGCGCCACCGGCGCCCTGGACGCCATCGCCACCGTGCTGTGCGACCCCGGCGAGGTCATCGTGGTGCCCGCCCCCTACTACGGCGCGTTCGACACCGACCTGGGCGGCCGTTCCGGCGCCGCCCTCGTCCCGGCCCCGCTGTCCGCGGACGACGGCTTCCGCCTCACCGCCAAGGCCGTCGACCGCGCCCTGACCGAGGCCCGGCGCGCGGGCTCGGTCGTGCGGGCCGTCGCCCTGTCCTCCCCGTCCAACCCCATCGGCGAGGTCCACCCGCCCGGGGTGCTCGCCGACCTGCTGCACGTCGTCCGCGAGCACGACGTGGACCTCGTCACGGACGAGATCTACGCGCACGCGGTCTTCGGCGACCGCCCGTTCACCAGCGCGCTCGACCCCGCGGTCAACCCCGACTGGGCCGAACGCACGCACCTCGTCTGGGGCTTCGCCAAGGACTTCGCGCTGCCCGGCCTGAAGACCGGCGTCCTGCACACCCGTCGCCCCGACGTGCTCGCCGCCGCCCGCGCGCTCGCCTACTTCGCGCCCGTCTCCACCGCCACGCAGGAGGTGTTCACCGGCCTCCTCGACGACCCCGCCTGGGTCGCCGGCTTCCTCGCCGAAGGCCGCCGCCGGCTCGGCGCCAGCTACCGGCACGCCGCCGACCTGCTGCGCCGTCACGACCTGCCGCACGCCCCCGCGGAGGCCGGCTTCTCCGTGTGGCTCGACCTCGGCGCGTGGCTGCCGGGGCCCGACCGGCCGGCGGCGGACGGCTTCGCCGCCGAGGAACGGCTGTGGCGCGACCTGTTCGAGACCACCCACGTCAGCATCCTGCCCGGGGCCGCCTTCCACGCCCCGCAGCCGGGCTGGTTCCGGCTGTGCCACACCGTCGACGCCCCGCTGGTCGCCGAGGCGATCCGGCGCATCGCCGCCCACGTGCACGACCACGAGAAGGGAAACCGCCCGTGACCACGTCTCCGGGCCCACTCGACCGCTGGTACGAGGCCGCGGGCGTCCGCGGCGGCGTCCGGCGGATCTTCCACGCCGAAGCCGAACAGGGCCGCGTCTTCTTCCCCGAGGCCCTCGTGCCGCACCTGGACCACCCCGAGGTCCGCGCCCTGCCGCCCGAGCGCATACGCGAGCTGACCGTTCGCCACCTCTACCAGTTCCTGCACGCCACCACCCACCTGGAGACCCGCGTCGTCAACGGCGCCGCCGAGCCGGTCGCCAACGGCCGCGTCGGCATGGACTTCTCCGCCGCGCTGCGCATGGACGCCTTCAAGGTGTACTGCGACGAGGGCTACCACGCCCTCTACAGCCTCGACCTGGCCGACCAGGTCGCGCACGTCACCGGCATCGCCGTGCCCGACGTCGACTACGGCGGCTTCGTCACCGCCCTCCAGGCCGCCGGACGCGCCCTGCTGCCCGACGACCCCCTGCTGGCCGGGCAGTTGCAGGCCGTCGTCTTCGAGACCCTGATCACCGCCGTCCTCAACGAGGTGCCGCAGGACCCGACCGTCGTCAGCACCGTGCGCGAGCTGATGCGCGACCACGCCAAGGACGAGGGCCGCCACCACCGCTTCTTCTCCGCCTTCTTCCTCCAGTTATGGGGCCGGCTCGATCAACGGCGGCGCATCGCCGCGGGCCGCGCGCTGCCCGCCATGATCCGCGCCGCCCTCGACTGGGACCTGGGCCCGGTGCACACCTCACTGCGGCTCGCCGGGCTCGGCGAGGACCAGGCCCGGGCCGTGCTCGCCGACGCCTACGGCGAGACGGCCGTCACCGCCCGCATCCAGACCGTCTCCCGCGCCACCGTGCGACTCGCGGCCCAGGCCGGGGCGTTCGAACTGCCGGGCGTCCCGGATGCGTTCGCCGCCCACGGGCTGCGCGAGCCGGAGGACCACGATGACTGAGCCCGGCCCCACCTACTCCAGCTACCTGCGCATAGCCGAACTGCTCGCCCTCCAGTCGCCCTCCGCCGCCCGCGTCCACGACGAGCGGCTGTTCATCACCGTCCACCAGGTGCAGGAACTGTGGTTCGCCCAGCTGCTGACCGAACTGGCCGACGCCCGCGACCTGATGCTCGACGGCGAACCGCGGCGCGCCCGCCTCCGCCTCGCCCGCTGCCTGGAAATCGACCGCGCCCTCATCGCCGGGCTCAGGCCGCTGCACACCATGCCGCCGCGCGAGTTCCACGCGTTCCGCGGCCACCTCGGCACCGCCAGCGGCGCCCAGTCCGCCCAGTACCGGGAGATCGAGTCCCTGTCGGGCGCCGCCTGGGCCCGTTCCGACCGGCTCCCCACCGGCCTCGGCGCGGCGGAGCGGGAACGGCTGCGGCGCCGCCACGCCGAACCGACCCTGTGGGACGGCTTCCTGACGCTGCTGGGCAAGGCCGGATTCGACATGGCCACCAGGGAAAGCCGCCGGACGGCGTTCGCCCACCTGGCCGCGCACCCCGACGACCTGCCGGAGCTCACCCAGCTCGCCGAGACCCTGCTGGACCACGACACGATCTGGGCCGAGTGGCGCGCCGCCCACACCCTGCTGGTGGAACGCCAGATCGGCGCCCTCCCCGGCAGCGGCGGCAGCACGGGCGCCACCCACCTCCGCGCGGGCATGCACCGCCGCTTCTTCCCCGAACTATGGGACCCCGGCACCCCCGACCCCCTGACCGCCACCCCCCACTAGCCGCCCCCGCCCACGGCTGATCGGTCCGACACGTGGCGGTCGGACCGATCAGCCACTTGAAGTCCTCGTATCAAGTGTGCGAACGCCTCGGGGACCTCGCGCACGGTCATGCTTCGGTGCAGCAGTTCGAGGTCGGCGCCGTGAGTGCCGAGGTGGGCCAGGATCGGCTCGTAACGGTCGGGGCGATCGCGGAGGAACTCGGTGGTCAGCCGTAGCTCCAGGCTCACGCAGTCGATGCGGTGACCGCCGCAGTCCACGGGGACGTAGTGCCGCCAAGGGCCGGGGCCCTGGCCCTCCCACCCATCCTCCTCGCACGGCACTTCCACCGTGCTGACCTCGAAGTGGACGCCGTCCAGGCTGTAGCGGGCGAAGTACTGCCGGGACACCTCGATCCATCGCGGCGCCGTCACGCACGGCACATCCGCCAGCGCTTCCGCGACAGCCTCGACGTCCTGGCGCCGGCCGACAAGGATGTCGACATCGCCGACCGGCACGTCGACGCCTTGAAGACAAGCCGCGGCCGTGCCGACGAGCCGGTGTCGCAATCCCGGAGCGACAGCCCCGATCAGGTCGAAACCGGCGCGCAGCACCGCCTCCAGGTCGTGCCGGTCACGCAGCGGCCGAGTACCGATCCCATCCATGGCCGACAGGATGCCCGCCGGGTCTGACACTGCCCGCTCCCGCCGACGGCCTCGCGGCTGCCGTCCGCACGGCTCGGTGTCCGGGCAGCAGACGGGCCTGTCGCCGATCGACCTGGGCCGTAGGTGGCGAGGCACCACGGCGAGAGAGCTCAGCCGGTCGCCGGATGGAGGTACACGTACGCGGTCGTCGGTGCAATCACCAGTCCGAAACCTGGCCCGACGTCCAGGGGCGCGAGGGGAAGATCTGTCACTCGGTCCTGGCCGGTACGGGCGTCGAGGATCAGCGCGCCGTTGTCGGTGGACCCGTAAACGGCCCCGTGACGTACCGCCGTGACGCGAAGGGAGATGCGGCCGGCTGTTTCGTCCGGAAGCCGCCACAGTTCCTCGCCGGACCGATCGTCGTACGCGATCACCTCCTCCCCGTACGGGGTCTGGCAGACGAAGGTTCCCTGACCATCGTGCGAGCAGGGCAATGACCGAGAGTCCGGGCCTCCCAGTTCAAGGATCTGCTCGCCGTCGCTGACGCGGAGAAGGAGTGTGCGCTCCGCGAAGTCCGGGTCCCGCGGGTCGTATTCGCGCGGCATACCGGCTTGGATCACGAAGAACGCCTCGTCCGTTGCCTCGGTCCCATTCACGGGTTCAGCCGGACCCCACTCCGTAAAGTCTCGGGGCGCGTCGGGCAAGCGCCACTGGGTGGAGCCGTCGGTCACCGCTCGGCCCTCCGGCGGCTCCTGGCCGCCGGCCTCGCCGGCCACCACGTGGCCGTCGAAGCCGTGGGGGAGGAACGACGGATCTTCCCACAGGACCTCGCCCTCACGGGCGGTCAGTACGGCCGTGTACGTCGCTGACATGTGCGCGGCCACCACGATGACATGCTCCGTGTCGGCGGCGAAGATGGATGGGAGGGGAGGACAGTGAGCCGGGGTCCCAATCACCGGTTGACGCGTTCGCGACTTCGGTCGTCCACACCGTCTCGCCTGTCTCCGTGTCCAGGGCCGCGACGTGTAGCGGGTACTGGGCCGCCTGGGTGCCGGTGCCCGCTTCTTCGGTCACGTAGGTGACGTACACACGTCCGTCCGATACCCCCGGCATGCCGAGCGCCGTTCCCCCGGCGGTGTCGAAGGAGGTCGACAGGCGTGGCTCGCCGGTGGCCAGCTCGTAGGAGAGAAGTGTTGTGCCGTTGTCCGTGTAGTAGATCGCGCTGTCATCGAAGACATACTCCTTCGATCTGTTCGTGCCCAGCGGTATGCCGTGCGCCTCGAACCCCATCGGTGGATCGAAGTCCGGCAGCACCGCCGGCTCCTCATGGGGGGCGCTGGGAGCTTCGCTGCCCACACTGCTACCGGTACGGTCCACGCCTTCGCCACCCCCGGAACACGCCGTGACCACCATGCTCATCCCGAGAGACAGCACGCAACATAATCACTTTCCCTCTCATGTTCATGTCAGAAGCGTAAGCGCAAGGCGACGCACCGCACTACCGTTTCCTCCGCTGCCCTGGGCCGGGACGTCGCTTCCGGCTGAAAGCCGCGTTCAGTGCCGCGGCGGGCGATCCGCGGCATCGAGTCGAGGTTCCGGACCAGGCGGCGATACGTGCCGTGGTCGTAGCCGCGGTCGCCGAGTACGGCTTCGGGGCGGCGCCGGGGCGGCACGGCCTCAAGGAGCGGGATCAGGGGGAGCTTGCTGCCGGTTCTGCCCCGGCCGGCAGGGCTTCGTCCGGTGTTGAAATCCCAATCGATCGAAAGAGTCGACGCTCGACCTTGGGCAGCAGCGGCTCGACCCAGCAGCCCCGGAGTTTCGTCAGGAGTTTCAAGGGCGTTGTCGGCGGTATCGGCCGGGGCTGTGGCGGCGGGCGGCCCACAGCACGGTGGTGCGGGTCATGACGAGTGATCCACCCCCGGTGAACACGACCCGTTTCGCGCCGCCGCCCAGCGCGGTCATGTCGGTGACAGTGAACGTAGACGACATCGTGGGGCCGAAGCCGCTTGTTGGTGCAGCCGACGCGCAGCGAGAGGCGTTGTTGCATATTCTCCGCGAGGCGCGCGGCGCACACCGGGATGCACTGTGTGCCGTCGCGTCTGAGGCGAGCCGGTTCACGGGCTGGCTGAACATCAGGTTTCTCAACGAAGCCGTCGGGCTCGCTGATGACGTTGAAGACAGCGCGTTGGTGGCGCAGGCGTATAACCTTAAGGGCAATATCGCATGGATGTCTCTGCCCATCGGACACGTTAACCTAAACCTTGGTAGGCACCGGAGTGCCGCAGAGCATCTACGGACAGGGCTTGACAGCTTGCCGCCAGAGCATCGCTACGCCTTGTGGACACGCGAGGCACGTGACGCTTTGGAAGAAGCCGAGAACGGAAAGCAAGGCGGGTCGTGGGGCAGTACGGGTTGGCGTGTGGTGGCGCTTGTGGTGCGCGGCGTGGCCGCTCGGGCGTGACCGGCCGGAGGCCGCAGCGCGCCAGTGGGCGCGTGCTCTTGAGCCAGTGAAGAAATTTCGGACCGGGATGCCCCCGGGCGGTTGGCGGCGTGCGGCCGGTGGGGCTCGGCGCAGCGCTGGTGCGCAGCGCTGCTGCGCAGGTATGCGTGGGGGACAGGTGTCGGGCGAGCGGGCACAGGCAGGGGCGGTCCAGCGTCGCCCCACCGGAAACTCCGGTGGGCGTAGGGACGTTCGAGCGACAGAACGGCCGGGAGACGGCCACCGTTAGCGCAACTTCTCCTCGCCGCGGGCGATGGTGGCGGCGTCCACCTCGACGGACACCAGCACCCCGGCGTTCACGACCGTCCCCCGCAGGCCGGAGAACAGGCGTGCAGCGGGTGGCCGTTCACGGTGGCGAGAACGCGGGAGCGTTCGCCGGGGCGGTGGCCGAGCCAGGTCCGGCACAGTACGCAGGCGGTCCCGGACCACTGCCGTGGCGAGAGGTCCCGTTTCAGGTCAAGTCCCATCAGCAGGACGGGCAGCGGCGCGTCAGGCACGGTGGCCTCCTTGGCCTCCCCGTGGCGGGAGGACGTGCCGCAGTGCTTCGAGCAGCACCGGCGGATCGGTCAGGCACGTCGGAGTCGGGCGGATCAGCCACCGGATCGCCGAGCCACCGGTCCACGGCCCCTCACACCACGCCGCGGGCGGCACGGCCCGCACCCGCGGCCCGCGCACGATGTCCACCCCCGGCGCCCGTTCCTCCCACCCCGCTGCCGCACCCGGCAGCACCAGCCACGTCAGCACGTCCGCGACCTGATCCTGAACGACCGGCCCCGACCGCTCCCGCAATCGCGAGACAACCCGCAACCCGACGAACGTCGGCAACTGCACCCCATCGAACCACCGCCCACACGGCAACGACTCCACACCCTCGCGCGGCAACCACTCGGGCAACCGATGAGCGCCGGTCACCGCGTCGATTCCTGTCCGGGCGCGCTCGACGTGCTGTGGCACGTCTTCCGCAGGGGGACGGGCGGCCCATACCAGTCGGGCCCGGCACCCGCCGCCGCGGCGGCGATGATCGCACGGCGTTGCCGCTGTCCGGGAGTACGGCGGGGGGTGTCCGGCATGATCGGCTGCTGTGATGCATCGTGTACGGAACGTCGTTATGCCGAGAACGGTATTGACGCGGCATCAGCGGCTCAATGACAGTTCCAGCGCACCGAATCCGAACTATCACAGGGCGTCACAAAGGCAGCCTGACCACCTCCGCGAGCTGCCGCATCGCCGGAGTCAGCGTGCGGCGGCGTTCCACGATCAACCGCACAACATCCTGCGCGTATCGCTGGTGCGGGAGCCACTGCGGGGCGTCATGGTGAATCCGGGCCAACGTCTCCACCGCTCGGCTGTACCGCCTCGTGCGGGCCTGCGCGTGCGCAACGTCGAGCAGGTGACGATTGCGGTTCCCGCTGGTCTTGCTCAGCTGCTCCACGCCGACCCCCTTCGAGAGCCGCAGCACCTCCTCCGGCCGGTCCCGCACCATTGCGTACTCCGCCCGCTGCATTGTTACCGTCGCCTCGGAGAACGGGTGGATCATGCCGACATGCGGCATTGTGAACGGCCGCCCCAAGTCCACTGCGGCGGCGCGCGCGTGCCGCAGCATGGCTGCGGCCTCCCCGGAACGGTTGTCTCGCGCGGCTGCGGCTGCTGCCCGGAGCAGCATCCACCCCCACATCGCGAGGTCGTGCGGTGCCGCTCTGGAGAAGCGAGGTTCCACCTCGTCCGCCCAGGACGTGGCCAACTGCCGAGTCTCGTCTACTTGTCCGCGCCGGAGCAGGAGCCAGCAGCGGATGTTGACCACGGAGACGCTGTGAGCCAGATCGGGGGCGTCGCGCTCTGCGTCATCAACCTGGCCGTCATCGTCAGCACGTCAGCTCGCAGGGCGACGCCTTCGGGTGTGAGGTCGGCCAGAACGTGAGCGTCCCGAATGAGGGGTGGGAGAAGGGCGGCGAGGCCGGCGAACTCGCCTGATTGGTAACCGCGGCGGGCGGCCGCTACCGCTGCCTGCACGCCCTGAACGGTGGGGCTCTCGGCGATGTCCGAGAGCGTCGTCGCGCTCACGGCGTCGCGGACTTCATCCCATTGCGCGGAGGGTTCAGGGGGAATTCCCTGACGGTCGCCGTCGCTGGTGATCAGGGCGGTGGTGGTGGTGTCGAGGACGCGGGCGATGCGGTGCAGCGTCTCCAGCCGCGCGTCCTGCCTCTCGTTCTGCTCGATCTTGGTGATGAGGGAGTAGGACACGCCGCTTTCGCGGGCGAGGTCGCGTTGTGACAAGCCAGCACGCTTGCGCGCCTTGCGCAGCCTGTCGCCGATGGTGTCGGGCATGACAGTACGGCTCCCGTTCTGACGAAGACACTCGGAACGGTACTCCCGCCGCAACCGGGCCAACAGCGAACGACCCCGCCTCTCACCGGCGGACCGTTGTGCGGTCCGGGCTCCAAGGAAGCGGCCCGCGCCGACGACCGCGAGGCGGGCCCAGCCTGCTTCGCGGGGCGCGTGGCTCGCTGCGGCCCCCGTGGGACTTTTCGAGTAGACGTCAGCCGGAGCGATGCAAGCATGCTGGGCGGGTGAAAATTACCTATATCGGACCGAGCGGGGTACTCTGGCCGGCCGCGGGGGCAAGCTGTCCGAGGGTGAAGAAGTCGTTGGAATCTCCGTCTCGTTGATCCGGAAGGCGATCGCGAATGGCGTCATCTAAGCGGAAGATGATTGAGGAGTTTCAGGCCGAGGCATTCCGCCTGGAAACTCTCGATAACTACGGCGTCTCTCGGCTGGAGGGGCACCTCCGTGCCTTCTTGAACGGCGAGCCGCGGCCCGAAGAGTTCTTGAACTCCCCGTGGGTCTCGACCGTCCGCCGGGCCGTGCGGAGCGGTAAGCGGATGTACCGGGTTCACATCCTCTCGCGTCCGCTGACCGACTATCTCCGCTACGAACTCGGTTGGGGTGACCGCCGGAACATGGCTGCCGGAGAAGAGTTCTTCATTCTCGACACCACGTACCAGCCGAATCCCCTGGAAGGGGTGGGCGACTTCTGGATGTACGACGAATCCACCGTGGAAGTCATGAAGTACGAGGATGGCGGACAGTACATCGGTTCAGAAACCCTCCCGCCGGAGAGAGTGCCTGAGTTTGTCGAGTACCGCGACATCGCTCTGAGCCGGGCCGTACCGTTCGGCGAATGGTGGGAGAGGTACCGGGAGTGAACAGGCGCGGCAGCGCCTACGTGCCCGGGGCGGCGAGTGACTTCAGGGTGGTGAGCAGTGGGGGCCAGGCGGTGCTGAGGGGGTCGATCAGCTCGAAGTGGCCGGCGCCGGGCGCCCGCAGGAGCCGGGCGGTGGGGTGGGCGGTGGTGTAGGCCGTGCTGAGTGCGGGGGGTACGCGGATGTCGTCCGTGCCGTGGGCGAGGACGACCGGGGTGGTGGGGGCGGGCAGCCGCACGGGGTCGAGTGCGGCCGCGTCGTCCGGTGGGCCGCCGAGGAAGTCGGCGACCGCGCCGTCGTCCAGGTCGAGCCGGTGTGCCAGCCGCAGGTCCGCCACCGGCGCCAGGGCCAGCGTGCCCGCGAGCCCGTCCGGTGGGTGTGCCGCGGCGGCCCACAGGGCCAGGTGGCCCCCGGCCGAGTGCCCCACCAGCAGGATGCGGCCGTCGAACGGGGCGCCCGCGGCGGCCACTTCGCCCGGCAGCCGGTCGAGCGCCGCGCGTATGTCGGCCGTGGTGGCGTGCGGGTCGCCGGGCTCGCGCCGGTACTCGACGGACGCGGCCGTCCAGCCCGCGCCGCGCAGCGCGGCGGCCATCGGGCGGGTGTGCTCGCGGTCGTACTCCGGCCGCCAGAACCCGCCGTGGATCAGCAGCAGCAGCGGGCGCCGCGCGGCCCGTTCGTCGCCGGGCCAGCCGTCGGCCACGTGCGCCGCGCCATTCCCGTAGCGCAGGTGCAGCGGGGGCGGGGGCGCGGGTCTGGTCAGCACGGAACGGTCTTCCCCCACCACGGCCCTCCCTGTCGCCTGCGGCCTCGCCGCCCACAGTAGCCGCCGCACCGCGAAGTGCCAGGGCAGCGGCGGGAGTTCCGGCACGGTTTCGGTCCTTTCGCCGCCTTGACACCGTGCGGCCACGCACACAAACTCGGCGCCGAGGCCCTCGGAGAGCGCTCTCCGAACGTGCCGCGCCCTGTTCACCCCCACTCAGGAGCCCCCCATGACCTCAGCTGACGAGCAGCCGCGCCCGCCTTCGCGCCGTTCCGTGACCGGCCTCGGCGCCGCGGCCCTGCTCGCCGCGGGACCCGTGCTCGCCGCGGGCGCCGGCGGCGCCGCCGCCGCCCCGGCCGCCCCGGCCGCCCCCGCGCGCCGCGCGCCCGCGCGGCCCTCCGCGGTGCCGCCGACCGACCCGCGCAACCCCGACTTCGGCCCGAGCGTCCTGGTGTTCGACCCGGGCATGTCCGCGGCGGAGATGCAGAGTCGCGTGGACGCCATCTCGGCCCAGATGCACACCAATCAGTTCGGCACCGAACGGCACGCGGTCCTGCTGCGTCCCGGCGCCTACGACCTCGACGTCAACCTGCGCTTCTACACGCAGATCATCGGCCTCGGGCTCCACCCGGACGACGTCACCGTCAACGGTCACGTCCGGGTCGAGGCCGACTGGCTCCAGCAGGGCGACGACCCGAACAACCTGGGGAACGCCACGCAGAACTTCTGGCGCGGCGCGGAGAACTTCTCCGTCAGCGTCCCCGCCGGCGAGATCGAGCGCTGGGCGGTCTCCCAGGCCGCGCCGTACCGGCGCATGCACCTGCGCGGCATCGGCGTTCAGCTGTGGAACGGCTACGACGGCTGGGCCAGCGGCGGCCTGCTCGCCGACTGCAAGGTCGACGGCGTGGTCGAGTCCGGCTCGCAGCAGCAGTGGCTGACCCGCAACAGCGACCTCGGCGCGTGGAACGGGTCGGTGTGGAACATGGTGTTCGTCGGCTCCACGGGCGTGCCGGGCCAGCACTTCCCGAACCCCTCGCACACGGTCGTCGACCGGACGCCCGTGATCAGGGAAAAGCCGTTCCTGTACGTCGACGACTCCGGCGCCTACCACGTGTTCGTCCCGGCGCTGCGCCGCGACGCGTCCGGGTGCAGCTGGAACGGCGGCGCGGCGGCGGGCGAGTCGATCTCGCTCGCCGACTTCTTCGTGGTCCGGATCGGCACCCCCGCCGCGACGATCAACGAGGCGCTGGCGGAGGGCAGGCACCTGCTGTTCACGGCCGGGGTGCACCACCTCGACGAGGCGCTGCTCGTCGAGAACCCGGACACCGTGCTGCTCGGTATCGGCCTGGCCACGCTGGTGCCGGACACCGGGCAGCCGGCCATCCGCATCGCCGACGTGGACGGCGTGAAGGTCGCGGGCATCCTCATCGACGCGGGCGCGGTCAACTCCCCGACGCTGATGGAGGTCGGCCCCGAGGGCGCCTCGGCGGGCCACGCCGACAACCCGACCTCCCTGCACGACGTGTTCTTCCGCGTCGGCGGCTCGCATCTGGGCCGCGCCTCGGTCAGTCTCACCGTCAACAGCAACCACGTCATCGGCGACCACCTGTGGGTGTGGCGCGCCGACCACGGCAATTCGGGCACGTGGGGGTGGACGGTGAGCACGGGTGCCAACGGCGTGGTGATCAACGGGGACGACGTGACGATGTACGGGCTGATGGTCGAGCACTACCAGGAGTACAACACCGTCTGGAACGGTAACGGCGGGCGGACGTACTTCTTCCAGAACGAGCTGCCCTACGACCCGCCGGACCAGGCGGCCTGGGGGTCGAGCGGCAACGGCAGCCTCGGCTGGGCGGCCTACAAGGTCGCCGACTCGGTCACCAGCCACGAGGCGTGGGGCGTCGGCAGCTACTGCTTCTTCAACGTCAATCCGGGCGTCGTGGCGAGCCGCGGCTTCGAGGTCCCCGACACGCCGGGCGTGCGGTTCCACGACCTGGTGACGGTCTCCCTCGGCGGCGTCGGAACGATCAACCGCGTCATCAACGAGACCGGCGGCACCGCGAACACCGGAACGCAGGTCCAGTACTGGGTCGACTACCCATAGGGCCGCCGCCCGCCCCGGCCGCCGCCCGCCGCCCGGGGGCCGCGCACCCGCCCGGCCCAGCAGAACTCGTCCCGCGGGCGGCGGGCGCGCACGCTTGAGGAGGACAGCAGCCACACCGCAGGCGGTGACGGACCATGACCGCGTACGGCTACCACGCCTCGCACGAGCAGTTCGCCCCGGCCGAGCTGCTCACTCTGCTGCGCGCCGCGCAGGACGCGGGCTTCGCCACCGGCATGTGCTCGGACCACTTCGCGCCCTGGAGCGCGCGCCAGGGCCATTCCGGGCACGCCTGGGTCTGGCTCGGCGCGGCCCTGGCCACCACCCAGCTGCCGATGGGGGTGGTCACCGCGCCGGGGCAGCGCTACCACCCGGCCGTGCTGGCCCAGGCCGCGGCGACGCTGGCGCAGCTGTTCCCCGGGCGGCTGTGGCTCGCGCTGGGCACCGGGCAGGCGCTGAACGAGCACATCACCGGCGAACGCTGGCCCGCCAAGGAGGTGCGCGCCCGCCGCCTCGCCGAGTGCGTCGAGGTCATGCGGGCGCTGTTCGCGGGGGAGACCGTGTCGCACGAGGGTCTGGTGCGCGTGGACCGGGCGCGCCTGTGGTCGCTGCCGGCGCTGCCGCCGGTGCTGCTCGCCGCGGCCGTCACCCCGGCGACGGCCGCCTGGGCGGCGGGCTGGGCGGACGGCCTCGTCACGATCAACCAGCCGGACGAGGGCCAGCGGCGCACGCTCGCCGCCTACCGGGAGGCGGGCGGGCGCGGCCCGGCCGTGCTCCAGGCGCACCTGTCCTGGGCACCCTCCCGCGAGGCGGCGCTGCACGCGGCGCTCGACCAGTGGCGCGAGGCGGTCCTCGGCAGCGACGTCGGCTGGGAGCTGCCGCTGCCCGAGCACTTCGAGCAGGCGGCCCGGCTGATCGACGCGCACCAGCTGGAGCCGTTCGTGCACGTCTCCGACGACCTCGGCGCGCAGGCGGCGTGGCTGGCCCGGCAGGGCGAGGCCGGGTTCGACGAGGTGATGCTGCACCAGGTGGGCACCGATCAGCTGCGGTTCATCGAGGCGTTCGGCGCGGACGTGCTGCCGGAGCTGAACGCGTGACGGCCGCCCCGGCGGAGTACCCGCCGCTCGGCGAGCTGGCGTTCCTCTCCGACTGTCACACCGCCGCCCTGGTGGGCCCGGATGCCGCGGTGGTGTGGATGTGCGCGCCGCGTTTCGACTCCCCGAGTGTTTTCGCGCGGCTGCTCGACCGGCGCGCGGGCGGCGCGTGGGAGCTGACGGTCGACGGCGCGGGGCCGCCGGAGCAGGAGTACGCCGGGCCGACGCTCGTGCTGCGCAGCCGCTGGAGCACGCCGGACGGCGCCGCCGTCGCGCACGACTTCCTCGCCGCGGCCCCGCCGGGGGCGGGCGACGCGCGGAGCATCGTGCCCGGCGGGGTGCTCGTCCGGCTGCTGACGTGCGAGCGCGGGCAGGTGCTGGTGCGGCACCGGGTCGACGCGCGGCCCGACTACGCGCGGCGCGCCGCTTGTTGGGAGACGTCGGCCCGGGGCACCGGGGCCGTCCTTGAGGAGGGTGCGGGCCTGTGGCTCGACGCGGTGGCCGACGGCGGGGAACGGCCCGTGCCGCGCGAGTCGGCGGACGGCGTGCTGGCCTTCGAGACGCGGCTGCGCGAGGGCGGCGCCCTCGCCGTCACGCTCGGCCACAACGGCGCGTGGCGCGGCCCGTTCGATGTGGCGACGGCCCGCCGCCTGCTGGACGAGACGCTGACGGCCTGGTGCGCCTGGTCCGGCCGCGACCCGTACCGCGGGCGGCACGGGCCCGAGCAGGTGCGGCGTTCCGCGCTGGTGCTGCGCGGCCTGATGTCCAGCGACACCGGGGCGCTGATCGCGGCGCCGACGACGTCCCTGCCGGAGTGGCCGGGCGGCGAACGAAACTGGGACTACCGCTACTTGTGGCACCGCGACGCCGCCCTGGTCGTCCTGGTGCTGATGCGGCTCGGCCATCGCGCGGAGGCGGGCAAGTACCTGCGGCTGCTGCTGCGGCACTGCACGGCGGCCAGGGGCGACCTCACGCCGATGCTCGACATCGACGGCGGCACCGGCGTTCCCGAGACGGTCCTCGATCACCTGGCGGGCTACCGGGGTTCGCGGCCGGTGCGGATCGGGAACGACGCGGAGCAGCAGCGGCAGCTCGACGTCCATGGGCAGATCCTGGACGCGGCGCTGGTCCACCAGCAGGTGACGGCGGGCACCCGGGACGCGCTGGGCCCCGGGGAGCTGTCCACGCTGTTCACCGTGGTGGACGCCGCCTGCCGGGTCTGGCGGGAGCCGGACGACGGGATCTGGGAGGTGCGCAACGGGCCGCGGCACTGGACCAGTTCGAAGCTCTACCTGTGGGTGTGCCTGGACCGCGGCATCCGGCTGGCCGAGCTGACGGGCGGAGCCGGTCCTGACACGCGCACCTGGCGGGCGGAGCGGCAGAAGCTGCGCGAGGAGATCCTGACGCGCGGCTGGAACGAGGCGGCCGGAACGTTCGTGCAGTCCTACGGGGCGCGGCACACGGACGCTTCGCTGCTGCGCCTGCCGCTGCTCGGCCTGCTGAACGGCCGGGACCCGCGCGTGGCCGCGACCCTGGATCGCGTCGACGCGGAACTCGGCGAGGACGGCTGGCTGGTGCACCGCTACGACCCGGCCGCCACCGGGGACGGCCTGGCGGGGCCGGAGGGCGGCTTCCTGCTCTGCTCGTTCGACATGGTGTCGGCGCTGGTCCTCGCGGGCCGCCGGGCGGAGGCGCGGGAACGCTTCGACGCGCTGTGCGCCCGCGCGGGGCGCTTCGGCCTCTTCGCCGAGGAGATGACGGCCGACGGGACGATGCTGGGCAACTACCCGCAGGCGTTCACCCATCTCGGCCTCATCGAGGCGGCGATGAACCTGGACGCCGCCGAGGACGAGGAGGCCCTGCACGCGTGGGCCAACAGGACCGCGGGGGTCAGTCCGCGTCCGGGGCCGTGAACAGGGCGGCGTCGGCGGAGTCGGTGACGCGCGCGGCCATGTTCCGTTCCATCATGCGCAGCGCGGCGTCGGCGAGGTCGGCGTGGATGTGCGCCACGGCGTCCCTGACCACGCTGATGCGCAGGCGCCTGATGTGGGCATCGAGGGCGGAGTAGAGCACGCACTGCTCGGTGACCTGTCCGGTGAGGACGACGTGCCGGACGCCGTGCTGGGAGAGCAGGAATTCCAGCGGGGTCTCGTAGAACGCGGAGTGGCGGGCCTTCACCACGAACATCGAGCCGTCGTCGGGCCGCACCGGCTCCACCAGGTCGCCGTGCGGCCCGCGCAGGGCCGCGTCGAGCAGCTCGTCGTGCTGGGAGCGCCAGCGGCCGAAGTTGTCGTTGACATAGATGACGTCGATGCCCTCCGCCCTGGCGCGGTGGATGGTGCGGCGCAGTCCGGGCAAGGCGGCGCGCACCGAGGGGAGCAGCAGCTCGGCGTCGGCGTGGCGGTAGGTGTTGATCATGTCGGTGACGATGAGTGCTGTCCGGTTCATACCGAAGATTCTCCCCCGTGGGGGTCGCCGGTCGGGGGTTGATCGTGTGCCGGCCTCGGGTACCGTGGGGCGCGCGGAGGTCACGGGGATGTCGACAGAGCCGGTCACGGGCGCGAGCCTGAGCACGGAGCAGGCCGTTCGGGCGATGCTCCTGACGCTGCCGCGCCTCGTCTCGCGCGCCAAGCGGACCCCCGTTCCCGAGCGGCTGCGCTCCCTGCACCTCGCCCCGCGGCACCTCACGCTGCTCTCCTGCCTGCTGTTCGACGGGCCCACTCCCGTCAAGGATCTCGCCGCCCGCCTCGAAGTCGCCCCGACCACCGTGAGCCTCCTGGTCAGCGACCTGCAACGGCAGGGCGTCGTGCAGCGCCGCTCCGACCCGGGCGACCGCAGGCGCACCATCGTCTCGCTCACCGGCGACCCGGCCACCCGCGCCGCCATCGACGCGTGGCTCGCCGCGGGCGCGCGCGCCTGGCGCACGGTCTTCGACGGCCTGACACCGCAGGAGCGCGCCACGTTCGTCCGGGCGATCCAGGCGTACGAGGCGGAGGTCTCGGCACCGCCGCCCGAGGAGGCGCGGAACGACGGCTGAGCCCCTGCCGCCCGGCGGTCCGGGATCGGCGTGCGGCGTGCGGCGTGCGGTACGTTCGGTCCCCGGCTCCGGGCCGACGGGGCCGCAGTACGCACACCGGCAGGAGGCGCGGCATGACGGCACCGCTCGACACCGACTGGGCAGCGGTCTTCGACGCGCTCGGGCACCGTTCGGCAGGGCCGATCGGCCAGGGCATGGAAGGCGTCGTCCACCGCCTCGACGGCGGGCTGGTCGGCAAGGCGTGGACGGGCCCGCACGGCGCGGGCGGCCGGCGCCTGCCCCGGCTGAGCGCCTTCTACGAGGAACTGGCCGCACAGCACCTGCCGTTCGCCACCCCCCGCATCGTCGCCCGCCACGAACACCGCGGTATCGCGGTCAGCATCGAGCACGAACTGCCCGGCACGCCGCTGACCGAGGCGCACGGGCTGTCCGACGCCACCGTGGAGGAGGCGACGGCCACGGTCGTCACCGCCCTGGCGGGCACCGAGGCGGGCCCGGCCGCCCGCGCCCTCTCCGCGCTCGGCGAGGACACGCCGCTGTGGGCCGGGCACGCCGACTGGCCCGCTGCCCTGGCCGCCCTCGTCCGGCGCCGCGCCGCCGCGTTCCACACCGTACTCGCCGCCGCCGTACCGGACTTCGACACGGCACTCGACCGTCTGCTGCACCGGCTGGAACGCCTCACCGCCCGCGGCGCCCGCGGCGGCGAGGCGATCCTGCACGGCGACATCTGCCCGGAGAACCTGCTGGTCGACGCCGCCGGACGGGTCACCGCCGTCCTGGACTGGGGCTTCTTCACCACCGCCGGTGACAATGCCTTCGACGCGTCCACCGCGGCCGGCTTCCGCGACATGTACGGGCCGGCGGCCGCGCGGCGGGACGCGTCGCTGCTGCGCCGCTTCGAAGCGCTCGGCCACGACCGCGAACGGCTCCTGATCTACCGCGCCGCCTACGCCGTCGCGGGGGCCAACGCCTATGGAGCGGACGGGAAGGACGGCCACTTCGCATGGTGCGCCGCCGCCCTGCGCCGCGACGACGTCCGGGCGGCACTCGGCCTCCACGGCCGGACCGCGGACTGAGCCGCCGCCCCCGCACCCCGCCGCCCTGATGCGGGCGCCGGGGTGCGGGGTGCGGGGGTGCGGGCTCTTCGGAGGTGTCAGCCGGTCTCGCTCGCCGAGGAACGCGGCGGGACCGTGAGCACCTTGCCGTCCGAGAAGGTCACCGTCTGTTCGGCGTCGCCGTAGTTGTGCGCGGCGTACGTGACGGTGTCACCGTTCGCGAAGGCCGCCGCCGTCGGGCTGTCCGCGGTGACCGACGTGTCGGGCGCGCCGATTGCGTCCAGGGTGTAGATCCAGTGGTAGACGTGCGCCCAGGACTCGCCGGCCTCCGGCTCGTACGTGCCGCCGCCGTCGCCGTCGTACGCGGCCCTGGCCGCGGCCGGATCGCCGAGCGCCTGGAACTCCCAGAGGATCTCCTTCCACTCCACCGGCGGCCCGCCGTTCTCCTCCACCAGCTCCTCCAGGTTGCGGGCGATGGCGTCCTTGTCGCGGGCCAGGTGCAGCGAACCGCCCGTCACCGGAAGCACGTTGATGCCGTGGATCTCCTCCGGGTTGCCGGTCCACCAGGTGGCGTGCGCGGCGCCGTTGCCCCACACCATGCCGACCGTGTTGTGCTGGTACTCGGCCGGGAAGTTCGCCTCGTCCCCGTCGAACCAGTACTGCCTGATCGCCTCCGACTCGGTGGTGAGCAGGTAGACGCCCAGGTCCCGCAGGGCGGTGTCGCCGGTGGCGGAGCCCCACATGATCAGGCCCGCGCTCAGATTGACCGACTCCGAGGACGACTCCTGGTTGTTGCCGGCCGCGAAGCCCTGGTGCCCGGAGGCCCAGCTGTGCCCGGCGTAGACGTCGAAGCCGCGCAGGAACGGGTAGCGGTCGTCGCCGCGCTCCGGGTTCGCGGCGTCGCCGATCAGCTCCTCGACCATGCCGCCCCAGGCCGACTCGGCCGCCCAGGCCGGGTCGTACTGGGCCACCGTGGCGGCGGCGAACACGAAGTAGGAGTAGTGGAAGTGATGGTCGTTCAGCTCGCGGTCGCTGCCGTAGGAGGCGGGATAGCCGGTGAGTGTCCGCCAGTCCGCGTCGTAGGCGAAGCCGGTGTCGCCGCCCGCGGTGAACCACTCCTCCAGGCGCGACTTCATCGCGTCGAGCAGCGTGTCGCGCGCCTCGGTCGCGCCGATCTGGTCGGCGATCGGCACCACCTGGGCGAGCCGGCCGAACGCCTTGCCGCTCCAGTAGGTGTCGCCCACGGCGATCTCGGCGGAGGCGGCCACCTCGTTGACGAACGCGGTCAGTTGCGCGGTGTCGGGCCCGTCACCGGCCGGCAGCGCGGGCAGCACCCCGGTGACGGCCTGGGAGGTGGTGAACGCGTTCCCGTTCCGCACCTTCATCGTGCCGCGCGGCGAGACGTACTCGTAGGCCGTCAACTCGTCCGCGGTGTGCTGCCACTGGTGCGGGTAGAGGGCCTGGATGGTGCCGGTCTCCTCGCCCTCCCTGGCCTCGGTGGTGAGGGTGTACGTCGCGTTCACGGTGCCGCCCGCCTCGTCGTAGTCCCACTCGACGGTGGAGCCGGTGACGAAACTGTAGGCGTACTGGGCGAATTCGGCCAGCGCGCCCCGCTCGGGCAGGACGGCGACCGAGTAGTACTCCTGGCCGCCCAGGTCGGAGGTGATCGTCGACCCCGAGACCTGCCAGGTGCTGCCGCCCGGCGCGAACAGCGCGTAGTCGTGGCCCGCGACGGTGATGCCGAGCACGCTGCCCTCGTCGGAGAAGACCTCCGGCGCGGCGGATGCGGTGATCTGCGCGTTGCCGCCGGTGGCCTCCGCGTACACGTACGGGCTGCCGTGGCCGATGGTGGCGCGGAAGGTGTGACCGGCGTCCTCCCAGTAAGGGCTGACGGTCCAGTCGGACCAGCCGTCGGCCTTCGTGTCGGGGGAGTTGAGCCCGGCGACGCCGAGGGTGAGGTCGGCCTGGTGCGGGAACTCGTAGGAGACGCCGTCGCCGACGATGTTCGCCTGGGTCGGGTAGCCGACTTCGAGCCCGTCGGCGACGGCGCGGTAGCTGAGGGGGTGCCCGAACATGGGCTGGGAGTACGGGTTGTCGCCGTACCGCTTGAAGACCAGCGAGGACCACCAGTCGTTGGTGGGCACCGGCTGACCGGCCATGGCCTCGGTGACCTGCGGCGTGACCGGGTTGCCCTGGTTGTCCTCGGGTCCGGCGGTACCTTCCGGCCTGGTGTCCGAGTAACTGCCGCTGCCGACCGGTATGTCCGCGGCGGTCGCGGAGCCGGGCACCAGCGCCAGTCCGGCCAGCGCGGTGGCCGCGGCGGTCAGCATCAGCGCGATACGTCTGGTGGGGGTCGGGGGCCTCATGTGCTGTTGCACCTCGCAACCGGTGGGGGGACGGGCTGAGAGCGCTCTCACGTACGCGGTCGAACCTAGGGATCGGCAAATTTTGTGTCAATGCTTCGCACGGGAACCGGACCGGAACCGGCTGCTCGCAGTGACCCGCATCACAGCCGGCTCCTGTCAGCAATCGGGGCGCCATCTCGTTCAAAGGCCACGCGAACGAGACAGGGAGCAACGTGATGAAGCACCGCATCGTCGTACTCGGCGCCGGATACGCCGGGGCCTTCGCCGCCGGCAACCTGGCCCGCCGGCTCTCCCCCGCCGACACCGAGATCACCGTCGTCAACGCCGTGCCCGACTTCGTTGAGCGGATGCGGCTCCACCAGCTCGCGAGCGGCCAGGACCTCGCGCTCCGCAAGCTCGCCGACGTGTTCGCGGGCACCGGGGTGCGGCTGCGCCTGGCGCGCGTCACCGGCATCGACCCCGAACGCAAGACCGTCGCCGTTACCGACGAGGACGGTGATGGGGATTCCGGCGTCGACGACGAACTCGCGTACGACACGCTGATCTACGCGCTCGGCAGCTCCGTGGCCCACCGCGGCGTCCCCGGCGCGGCCGAGTACGGCTTCGACGTGACCAGCCGGCCTTCGGCGCTGCGGCTGCGCGAGCGGCTGGGCCGCCTGGGCGCGGGCGGCACCGTGCTGGTCGTCGGCGAGGGGCTGACCGGCATCGAGAGCGTCACCGAGTTCGCCGAGTCCCGGCCCGACCTGTCGGTCGCGCTCGCCGCCCGCGGCGAGCTGGGCGCCTGGCTCTCCCCGAAGGCCCGCAGTCACCTGCTCCGGGCCTTCGACCGGCTCGGCATCACCGTTCACGAGCACACCGGCATCGAAGCCGTCGAGCCGGTACGGGCGGTCGCCACCGACGGCACGTCCATCCCGGCCGATGTGACCGTGTGGTCGGCCGGGTTCGTCGTGCAGCCCATCGCGGCGGCCAGCGGCCTGGAGGTCGCCGGGACCGGCCAGATCGTCGTCGACCGCACCATGCGCTCGGTCTCGCACCCGGACGTCTACGCCGCCGGTGACAGCGCCTACGCGATCGGCGACAACGGCCTGCCACTGCCGATGTCCTGCGCCTCGGCCGGCTTCACCAACATGCAGGCGACCGCCGCGATCATCGCGCGTCTGACGGGCAGCAAGGTCCCGACCACCGGCCTGAAGTACCAGGGCAACCACATCAGCCTCGGGCGGCGGGACGCGATCATCCAGATGGTGGACCGGGACGTCCGTGCCAAGTCCTGGTTCCTGGGCGGCCGCACCGCCGCGCGGGTCAAGTCGGGCGTGCTCATGGGGGCCGGTTGGAGCATCGCCCATCCGACCTTCGGCATGCCGAAGCGCAAGCGCCGCCTGGCCACCGTGCCCGACCTGGCCGAGGTGAGGGGTGCCGCATAGGCTGTTCCGCATGGACAGGGCAGCCGTCGATCGGTTCGAGGCCAGCCGGGGCCGGCTGGCCTCGCTCGCGTACCGTCTGCTCGGCTCGGCCGCGGACGCCGAGGACGCCGTGCAGGACACGTTCCTGCGCTGGCAGGCCGCGGACCGCGAACGGGTCGAGGTGCCGGAAGCGTGGCTGACCAAGGTCGTCACCAATCTCTGCCTCGACCGGCTCCGTTCGGCGCAGGCGCGGCACGAGCGGGCGGCCGGTGCCCGGCTGCCCGAGCCGCTCCTCCAGGGCGACCCGATGCTCGGCCCGGCCGACACCTTCGAGCAGCGCGAATCGGTGTCCCTGGCCGTACTGACCCTCTTGGAGCGCCTCTCGCCGGTCGAGCGGGCCGTCTACGTCCTGCGGGTCGCCTTCTTGTACAGCCACGCCGAGATCGCCGGGATTCTCGACATCACCGAGTCCGCGAGCCAGCAGCACGCCCACCGGGCCCGGTCCCGGGTCCGGGACGTCGCCGGACGCCGCCGCGGCGGCGAGGCCGACCCCGCGTCGGCGCGCCGGGTCGTCGAGGAGTTCCTCACCGCCGCCATGTCGGGGCGCACCGAACGGCTGGTGGCGCTGCTCACCGACGACGCGACGGCGATCTCGGACGGCGCCGGGCTGAGCAAGCGGCTGGTGCGGTACGAGACGCGCGAGCGGGTCGCCTCCTTCGCGCGGGCCGGCTTCAAGCCCACGCCGGCGAAGCGGCGGCTGGCCGGCGGCTCGCCCGCGATGCATATCGCAGTGGTCAACGGCTCCCCGGCCGTCGTCGCCGTGGTCGACGACCGGGTCGTGGGCATCGTGGCGTTCGAGATCGGCGACGGCAAGGTCGCGTCGATGCACGGCATCGCCGCCGCGGACCGGCTCGGGCGCCTCAACGAGGCCTGGCGGCGGAACGACCCCGAGGCGCCGGTCATCAACGCGTGGTGACCACAGCCACAGCCACAGCCACAGCCGCCGGGAGCCGGAACGGCGGCCGCCGTCACGAACGGTGTTGCAGCCAGAGCGTGATGAGGCTGACGACGCCGGTGCCGGCGCTGTAGTACAGGCCGTTCACGAAGTGGCGCCCGGCACCGCGGTGGCACCGCAGGGCGCGCCGGCCCAGCCGGCGCAGGCGCCCGCGGCCGTCGGGGTAGTCGGGGTCCGGTTCGTATCCCATATGCGCTCTCCTTCACGTGCGCTCGGTGGCGCGCCCCGTGGCCCGCCTGTCCGCCCGGCGACGGCGGCCGGCCGTGCCGATTGTCAGTGGCTGGCCGCGTCGTGCAGGCGTTCGGCCAGGCGGCGGTCCGGGCGGACCACGATCCGCCCGTCGTGCGGCGAGCAGGCGGCCAGGCGTTCCACCTCCGCCTCCAGCGAGGCGGGGACCCGTATCGCGGGCCGGTCCCTGCGCGTGTAGCGGGCGAACACTTCGAGCACCTGGTAGAAGCCCTCGACGGGCGGCACGACCCGCGCCCCGGCCAGCGCCGGACGTTCCTGACTGGCCTCGTTCAGCCAGTGCCGCGACTCCCGTTCCTCGCCGAGGCGCAGGTGGAGCAGGTGCAGGCAGTAGGCGGCGGTCCGGTGCCCGGCGCCCGCGGCCAGTTGCCACCAGAACTGGGCGCTCTCCAGCCGCTCGGTGAGGTACAGCAGCGCGGCGAACACCACGGTGCCCTCGATGTCCAGTTGCTCCTCCGCGGTCTGGCGGCTGGCGGCCGGATCGTCGACCAGCCGGGCGAAGTGGTCGGCCGCGTCGGGCTGGTCGAGCACCCACTGCGAGATGCGGCGCAGCCGCTGCCGCGCCTGTTCCGCCTCGCTCGCCCCCCGGTCCGCCGCCGCCGTGGCGGCGGCCCTGGCGGCGGCGACGTCGGCGGCCAGGCGCCGGAGCGCGGCCCCGACGTCGAAGCGGGACGCCGCGGACGCCGCCGCGTGGGTGGGCGTGATCCTGGCTGCGTCCAGGAGGTCGTCGATCCGGACGGTCATCCCCGTTGTCCCCCGTTGTCCTCGTCCTGTTGCGAGTCCTGTTGCGCGGCCTGTTGCGCGTCCTGTTTCGATAAGCCGTCCGGCAGGCCCAGGCACACCCGCAGGTGTTCCTTGGCGCGGCGGACGTGATGGTCGACGGTGCGTTCGTGCAGGTCCATGAACCACGCGATGCGCCGGGTGCTGTAGCCGAGCACGTAGCGCAGCACGATCACGTCGAACTGCCGCGGCGGCAGCTCGGCCATCGCCGCGTACAGGCCCATGCTGCTGTGCATCACCCGGAACTGGTCGCGCGTCGCCCGGAGGGCCTGCTGGACGGCGCCGTTGAGGATGAACGCCGCCGGCCGCCGCTGCCGTTCCAGCTGCTCGGAGACGGTGCGCCGCACGATGGCCCACGCGCACCGGCCCAGGTTCCGTTCGCGGAGCAACTCGTCCCAGTGGTCGATTATTTCCACGAAGGCCATGTGGACCGCCTCCTCGGCCGACCTGCGGTCGCCCAACTGGGCCTGGGCGTAGGCGTGGTACATCTCCTGGTGCGTCAGGTAGAACGCCTCGGCCTCCAGGGGCAGGTCGAGCGGGGTCTCCACCGGTGTGTTCGCCCGTCGCGCGGGGCCCGGTTCGGGAGGGCGGCCGTCTTCGGATGCGCCGTTCGTCATCACCGCACCCCCCGCTCCTGCGACCGTCCGCCGAGAAGCGGCTGATGCTGCCGGACGTCGGTGCTCCTCTTCATCGATCCCTCTTCGTCGCGGGTCGTCGGGGTCGGCGCCGTCTCACGCGCAGACGGAGAGCGGGCGCCCGGGGCCGCGTTGCGTTGGCCTTGAGTACCACCTAATCGATATTGGGAGTCGAACACGCATCTGTGGCTCAGAAAAAATCACCACACGATCATGAACGGTCACCGGCCGTAGGTTCCGTGAGCCGGAACGTCGCCGGGAGCAACCGTCTGACCTGCGGATGTATGGGCACGCTCAGCGCTCGGCACCTCAAGCCGGACATACGTGTGGCGTGCGTCACGTGAAGTTCCGGGCCCGCGACGGGATGTGACGGCGACGTGTTCCGCTTGCCCTGGAGTGCGGTCCAATGCGTAGCTTCGGCCCATGACCACTCCACAGCGGAAGACCGGCTCCGGTTTCGGGGCGCACAGCACCACCCGGGACGTGCTGCGGGGAACCGGCCTGTCCGGCAGGCTCGCCGTCGTCACCGGCGGCCACGCGGGACTCGGCCTCGAAACGACGCGCGCGCTGGCCGGTGCCGGGGCCCGGGTCGTGGTGCTCGCGCGGCAGCCGGACGCCGCCCGCGAGGCGGTCGCCGGTCTCGAAGGCGTCGAGGTGGACCGGACCGACCTCGCCGACCAGGACAGCATCGCCGCCTTCGCCGCGCGCTTCCTCGCCGCCGGCCGCCCCATCGACATCCTGGTCAACAACGCCGGGATCATGGCCTGTCCCGAGACGCGCGTGGGGCCCGGCTGGGAGGCCCAGTTCGCCACCAACCACCTCGGCCACCACGCCCTGACGAACCGGCTGTGGCCCGCCCTCGCGCGGCGCGGCGCGCGCGTGGTGTCCGTGTCATCGAACGGCCACCAGCTGTCGGACGTGCGCTGGGACGACGTGCACTTCGCGCGCGACTACGACAAGTGGGCGGCGTACGGGCAGGCGAAGACGGCCAATGCCCTCTTCGCCCTGCACCTGGACGCGCTGGGCCGCGACGCCGGGGTGCGCGCGTTCTCGGTGCATCCGGGCACCATCATGACCGGTCTCGGGCGGCACATGTCGCGGGAGGAGCTGGCCGATCTGACGGCGAGGATCGACGCGGCCGGGACGAACACCGGCTGGAAGACGGCGGAGGAGGGCGCGGCCACCCAGGTCTGGGCGGCGACCTCACCGCGGCTCGCGGGCCTGGGCGGCGTGTACTGCGAGGACTGCGACGTCGCCGAGCCGGCCGCGCCCGGCACGGTCCTCGGCAGCGGCGTGAGCCCCTGGGCCGCCGACCCCGCGCGGGCCGCGCGGCTGTGGCAGCTGTCGGCCCGGCTCACCGGCGTCGACGCGTTCGCCCCGGCGTCCTGAGCCCGCGCCCGTGCCCCCGCGGGCCGTCACAGGTGCCGGTCGAGGAAGCGCGTGAGCTCCGCCCGCGCGATCTGGGAGCCGAACCCGCCCCAGTTGATGTCGAACATGTGCTCAGTGAAAGGGAGTTCGACGAGGCGGTGCGGGACGCCCGCGTCGGCGAGCCGTCCGGCGAACCTGCGGTTGTCGTCCGCGGTGTTCAGCAGATCCCAGCCGCCCTGGAGCAGCAGGGTGGGCGGCAGGCCGGGCCGCACGTGTGTCACGGGCGAGGCGGCCCGGTACTCCCGCGGCTTCTCCTCGGCCGTTCCGCCCATCATCTCCTCGTTCGACCGGGCCAGTTCGTCCCCGATCGGCGAGTGCCGCTGGCGCCAGGGCAGGGCGGGGGCCTGCGGCGTCAGGTCGGTGACCGCGTACCACGCGAGGACGGCGCCCACGTCCTGGCCGGTGCCGGGCCCGGCCGCCGGGCAACTCGGCTCGATGTCGCCCGGCGGGGTGTAGGCGGCGAGGAGGCCGATGAGCCCGCCGGCCGACTGTCCCATGACGGCGATGCGCTCCGGGTCGCCGCCGTAGCGCGCGGAGTTGGCGGCGGCCCAGCCGATCGCGCACATCACGTCCGCGACCGGCGCCTGCCAGTCGCCGGGCGGGAAGAAGCGGTAGTCGACGTCGATCACCAGATATCCCTGATCGGCCAGCCATGCGTCCCAGCGCGGCAGCATGCTCTGCGGCTCGTCCTCCGCCCCGCCGTGCACGTTGATCACGACGGGCAGCGGGTCGCCGTCCGCCGGGCGGTCGCTCGGCTCCCACACGTCGAGGAGCAGGTCCTCCCCGCCGGGGGAGGCGTAGGCGATGGTCTCCGGCTCCCGGTCGGCGGTGACCGCCAGGCCGCCGGTGACGTAGTCGCGCAGGGACAGGCCGATGCCGTGCGCCTGCGCGGTCCGCCACGCGGCGGCCGGCGGGAGCAGTGCGGCGGTGGCCGCCAGGGCGTTCACCGCGAGCAGCGCGGTGGCCGCGCGCCGCAGGCGAGGGCCGGGCAGCCCGCGCGCGAACGCGGCCGACGCGCAGCCGACACCGCAGAGCACGGCGAGGAAGAGGCTGAACTCCAGTGCCAGCAGGCCGAATTGCCAGGCGGTCCAGGAGGGCGCGGGGAGGAGCACCAGTCCCGCGGCGAGCAGGGCGGTGGTTGCGGTCGCGGCGGCGGACAGGAGGCTGGCCCACCGCAGGGCGGTGCGGGCGCGCGGGAGGGTGCCGGGCATCGAAGACCTCCGGATGAGAATACGAACGTATCGATACGATCGTATGCCAACGTGAGGGTGCGAGAGACTGGGGGCATGCCCAGACCGGTCGACAAGGACGCGCGACGCCAGGACGTGGCGGCGGCCCTCTTCCGCATCGCCGCGCGCGAAGGGCTGGGCGCGGTCAGCATGCGCACGGTCGCCGCCGAGGCCGGGTTCTCGCTCGGCGCCGTGCAGCGGTACTTCCGTTCCAAGGACGAGATGCTGCGCTTCGCCCTCGACCTCGCCGTCTCGGCCAACCGCGAGCGCCTCGCCGGCATCGCCGCCGGCTCCGGCCGGCCGGCCTTCCCCGAAGCGCTTCGGCAGGCGCTGCTCACCTTCCTCCCCACCGACGCCCAGCGGCTCGCCGAGGCCAGAATCTGGATCGCCTTCTTCGCGGAGGCCGCCGTCAGGCCGGACTTCGCCGAGGTCGTCGGTGAGCTGGACACCGAGGCACGCACCCGGCTGCGCCGGGTCCTCACCGCCGCGGCGGAGGCCGGCGAGGTCGACCAGGACCTGGACCCGGACGCCGTGGCCGAACTCGTCCTGGTCCTGATCGACGGACTGCTCTCCGCCGCGGCCCGCCACCGCCCCGGGGCCTCCCTGGACCCGCAGCGGGCAGCCATCGACGCCGCCGTCGCGGCCCTCACCCGCGGCCCCGGGCGGGAGGCGTAGGGGCGTGGGCCCGCCGCGGCGCACGGTCGGCGTCCCGACGTCTCTTCGGCCGGCAGCGCTTGCCACGCTGCCTCCCACTCCTGGGACGAAACGATCGGCCGCAGCGTCATGGATTTCCTCGTTACCCCACGGCGCGGCCGATGAGTTTGTGGCTCCCGGCCGGTCAGAGCTGGTGACATCCCAGGAAAGGACACCGCCATGTCGGAGCTTCTCGTCGACTTCATCACCTCCCTCGACGGCCACGCATCGGGAGAGGGATGGCCCGGGTTCTGGGGTCTCGAAGGCCCGGAGTACCTCGCATGGCTCGGCGAGCAGCCCGAGGCCACCCACCTGATGGGAGCGAACACCTACCGCCTGATGTCGGGCTTCGCCGCCGGCGAGGTCCCGAGTGGCCAAGACGAGTTCAGGCCCGAGGAAGAGGCGTCCGTCGAGGAGCTCACGCAAGCGTCCAAGGTGGTGTTCTCCTCCTCACTCGCGGAGCCACTGACGTGGGCCAACTCCACGCTCGTCCGCGACGATGCCGTCGAGGCGGTCCGCGCCATGAAGTCGAGTGGCTCGGGGCTCCTCAGCACGATCGGCAGCCTGAGTCTGTGCCGGTCCCTGCTGCGAGCCGGACTCGTCGACCGCTTCCGGGTCGTGATGTTCCCGGTGATCACCGGGGCCACGGGCGCGGAACGCATCTACGACGGCTATCCGGACGTCGCCCTCGAGATGACCGAGCACCGCACCTTCGACGGCCGCATCCAGCTGGTCGAGTACAAGCCCCGCGTGCTCGAGCACCCGCCGCTCGGCGCCCCTGCGTGACCTCGCCCCGTCCGCCGGTCCCGTCCGCCGGTCCCGTCCGCCGGTCCTGACCGCCGGTCCTGACCGCCGGTCCTGACCGCCGGTCCTGACCGCCGGTCAGGACCGGCGCCAGGTCGGCGGGCGCGGAGCAAGCCACCGTTTCCTCAAGCACGGAGCAGGCCGCCAGCAGGGCCGCGTACGCGCCGCCGGCCTGGATGCCGATGCTCGCTCTGACGGGTATCGTCCGCCTCTGCGGGACCGAGACGGCTGCGACTCCGGCCGTTCTTCCCTGCCGCTCAACGTCGCCACTGCGCCCGGCAGGTCGCCCTGGCCTCATGCGTCACCGCCACCGGCTGATCGCCGACCGGTGGGCCCGGGCCCACCGGTCGGCGATCAGGCGCAGCAGCCGCAGGCGTCCGCCGCCTGCCGCGGGGCGGGGACGGCGGCGTTGGCGGGGGCCGCGCAGCAGCCCTTGCCCCGCCAGGCGTCGCGGCCCTCCTTCACGGCGATGGCGGCGATGACCAGGGCCGCGACCGGGTCGGCCCAGGACCAGCCGAAGGCGGCGTTGAGGACAAGACCCAGCAGCAGCACCGCGGACAGGTACGTGCACAGCAGCGTCTGCCGGGAGTCCGCCACCGCGCTGGCCGAACCCAGTTCGCGCCCGGCCCGGCGCTGCGCGGCGGACAGGAACGGCATCACGGCCAGGGACAGCGCCGCCAGCACGATCCCTGGCACCGAGCCGTCGGCCTCGCCGGTGCCGGCCAGCGCGCGGACGGCGTCGGCGCCGACGTACGCGGCGAGCACGAGGAACGAGACGGCGATGATCCGCAGGGTCGTCTTCTCCCGGGCTTCGCGCACCGCGTGGTCGTGGGCGGAGAACTGCCAGGCGACCGCGGCGGCAGAGGAAACCTCGATGACCGAGTCCAGGCCGAAACCGATCAGCGCGGTGGAGGAAGCGATCGTTCCGGCGGTGATCGCGACGATCGCCTCGATGACGTTGTAGCCGATGGTCAAGGCGACCAGCAGCCGCACCCGGCGGGCGAGCGCCTCCCGTCGGGCCGGGCCGGGGCCGAGGGCTATGGGCAGGTCGGCGGCCATCAGCAGCAGCCCTTCTCCTCGGCCTCGGCACACGTGCGGTCGGTCTCGACGGCCACCACGGCGCTGCGCAGATCGTCCAGCGCGTGGCCGAGCCGGGGATCGGCCAGCTCGTAGCGGACGCGGCGTCCGTCCGGCACCGCGACGACCAGGCCGCAGTCACGCAGGCACGCCAGATGGTTGGACAGTCTCGTGCGGGAGATCCCCAGGGTGTCGGCGAGGTCGGCCGGGTAGGCCGGGGCTTCGCGCAGGGCGAGCAGGATGCGGCAGCGGATCGGGTCGGCCAGCGCCCGGCCGAACCGGGTCAGGGCGTCGAGGTCGGTGGCGAGGCTCAGCATGGACCGAACGGTACACCAAAGCCTGAATCCATAAAACCCTGAACCTTGTTTCCGTCGCTCGGCCCCTGAGGGCTACGGTCGGGGGAGCATGATGCGGGGCCGGCCACCGCCCGCCACGTGTCACTCGCCCGCACCAGGCGGGGCCGGAGCAAGGAGAAGCAGCAGTGTCCCAGCCCGCAGGCGGACCGGTCGCGGCCATGGAACGGCATCAAGTAGCCGTCTACGCCGGGGCGATGGCGGTCGGCGCCCTGGTGGGGTGGGCCGTTCCCGAGGCGGGGCCTGGCCTCGGACACGCGATCAACCCGGTGCTCGCGGTTCTGCTGTACGTGACGTTCCTCCAGGTGCCCGCCGCCGAACTGATCCGCTCCCTGCGGGCGGGCCGGTTCCTGGCGGCCGCGCTGGTGGTGAACTTCGCGGTGGTACCGCTGGTCGTCGCGGCGATGTTCGTCTTCCTGCCCGACGACCGTGCGGTGCGCATGGGCGTGCTGCTCGTGCTGCTGGCGCCGTGCGTCGACTACGTGATCGTCTTCGCCGGGCTGGCCGGGGGCAACGCGCGGCGGCTGCTGGCCGCCACCCCGCTGCTGCTGATCGCGCAGATGGTGCTGCTGCCGCTGTTCCTGCTGCTGTTCATGGGCTCGGAGCTGGCCGACATCATCGAGGCCGGGCCTTTCGCCGAGGCGTTCATCGTGCTCATCGTCGTCCCGCTGACGCTGGCCTGGCTGGCCCAAGTCCTGACCGTCCGCCGCCCGGCCGCGCGGCGGGTCGTCGACGCCGCCGGAACGGCGATGGTGCCGCTGATGGCGGCGACCCTGTTCACGGTGGTCGCCTCCCAGGTGCCCAAGCTCGACGACAGCCTCGCCGACGTGGCCCGCGTCGTCCCGTTCTACGTACTCTTCCTGGCCGTGATGGCGTTCGCCGGCCGCGCCGTCGCCCGGCTGTTCCGCCTGGACGTACCCGACGGCCGCGCACTCGTCTTCACCGGCGCGACCCGCAACTCCCTGGTCGTCCTCCCGCTCGCCCTGGCCCTGCCAGATCACCTCGCCGTCGCCGCGGTGGTCGTCGTCACCCAGACCCTGGTCGAAGTCGTCGGCATGGTCATCTACGTCCGCGCGATACCACGGCTGCTCCCCACCCGCTGACCCGGAAAATCCGGATCTTCACCGGCATTCGGGACTGGTCCCGGCGAAGCGCCCTTATCTTCCAAAGCGTCATGCACAGGACGTCGCACATCGCGAGATGGGAGACACATCATGCGCAAGCTGATCACGGCGGGAATCTCCGCATTGGCGCTGGGGACCGCCCTGCTGGCGGGAACGGGCTCGGCTCATGCCGCCGGGTGGGAGTACGAGAACTGGTACTTCAGCCAGAACAACTGCCTCGTCGCGGGCGGCGAGCTCGCAACGAGCGACCCCAGCGTCATCCAGACCCGCTGTGACGGGAAGGACGGCGGAATCTGGTACCTCTACGCACTCCGCTGAACGGCACACGGCCGACCCCCGTGCTGGCCATCGCGGCCAGTACGGGGGCGCTGCTCGATTGCTTCGAAGATGTCCGCGTCAGTCTCACGCTGCCATGGGGGGAAGTGCGTCCCAGTCGGCAGCATAACTCTCCTTCGGCGAGTCGATGTGCTTGTAGATCTGTGCGATCCGACAGATGGCTACGAAGCGCCCTTATCTGTTCGCGAGTGAGCCAGGAAGCGGGGCCGTTGCGCTGTGGCCGTTCCGCGTTGCGGGCCGGCCGGCGCCGGAGTGGGCCCGCAGCGGCCCGTTTTGGCAGGGGGCGTTTGGTGGCGTGCCGTGGTGGGCTGGAGGATGTGGTGGGAGTGAGCCATGGGTGCGACGTGGCCGATGGAGGAGGGAGCGGTGATGAAGGTTCTCGTGTGCGGTGCGGGGATCGCCGGGCTGGCCGTGGCCTGGTGGCTGGGGCGGGACGGCCACGACGTGCTCCTCGTGGAACGGGCACCCGCGCGGCACGGTGCCGGCTACATGCTGGACTGCCAGGGGCCCGGCTACGACGCCGTCGCGCGTATGGGGCTGCTGCCGCGGCTTCAGGAACGTGCCGTCTCCCTCTCCGAGTTGGTCTACCACGACGAGGACGGCGGCGTCCGCGAGCGTTTCACCGACGAAGGGCCCGCGGGCGACCGCATGGTGTCGCTGATGCGGGGCGACCTGGAGGACGTCCTGCACGACGCGCTGGCTCCGGGTACCGAGGTCCGCTTCCGCAGCGGCGTCGAGGCGTTCACCGACCACGGCGACGGCGTCGCCGTGACCCTGACCGACGGCTCCGTCGAACGCGCGGACCTGCTCGTCGGCGCCGACGGCATCCACTCGCGGGTGCGGGCCCTGGCGTTCGGTGCGGAGGACCGTTTCCTCCGCGACCTCGGGTTCCACACCGCCGCCTACGTCTTCGACGACGCCCAGACCGCGCGCAGTCTGGGCGACGCGCTGCACATGCTGGACGCGCCCGGCATCCAGGCCGGGGCGTACCCGGTGGGCGCGCACCGCGTCGCCACCCTCTTCTCGCACCGTGCGCCCGCGGGCACGCCGCTCCCCGGCGACCCGCGCGCGGAACTGCGGCGCGTGTACGGAACGACCGGCTGGATCGTTCCGCACCTCCTCGACCGCTGCCCCGGCCCGGCGGAGGTCTACTACGACCGCGTCGCCCAGATCGAGATGCCCGCGTGGAGCCGCGGCCGGGTGACGCTCGTCGGCGACGCGTGCCAGGCCATGTCGCTGCTCTCCGGCCAGGGCGCCGGCATGGCGCTGGCGGGCGCCGAGGCGCTCGCCGCGGAGCTGCGCCGCGGCGGCGGCGACATCGCCGAGGCGCTGCGCGGCTACGAGGAACGCCTCAAGCCCGTCGTGCTGCAACGGCAGGAAGAGGCCAGGGGCATGGCCGAGGAGTTCGTGCCCGCCCAGGCCCCCTGACCCCCTCAGGAATCGTCCGCCGTCAGGGTGCGGGGCGGGCGGTAGGTCCACTCGCGGTCCGCGTCGGTGATCGTCCGCAGGACGCGCGCGGGCGTTCCGGCGGCGACGGTCATCGGCGGCACGTTGGCCGTCACGATGCTGCCCGCGCCGATGACCGACCCGCGGCCTATCGTGACGCCGGGCAGGATGATGGCCCCGGTCCCGATCCACACGTCGTCCCCGATGTGCACGGGCGCGGAGAACTGGCTGCCGTCGGTGCGCAGTTCGGGGTGAACGGGGTGGCCGGTCGTGGTGATCGTCACATGCGGCGCGAACATCACGCGGTCGCCGATGAAGACGTCGGTGTCGTCGACGAGGGTGAGGCCGAAGTTGACGTAGACATCGTCGCCGAGGTGAGTGTAGTTGCCATAGGCGACGTGCAGCGGGGGCTCTACCCACACCCGCTCGCCCAGCGCGCCGAACAGCTCCCGCAGGATGTCGGCTCGGCCGGTCCGGTCGCGGGGGGCGGTCCTGTTGTAGGCGTCCGCCAGCTCCTTGCCGCGGATGCGTTCTTCCTCCAGCCGTTCGAGCCCGGGGGCGTGGTCGGTGTAGAGCTCGTGCGCCGCGATGCGACGGCGCACCTCCCGTTCGCGATCATCAATGGTCACGTAAACATTGTCGCAAAGCGCCCGTGGAACCCCGCGGCGGGCGGGGGCGTACCGTGGCGGTGGACCGGCCGTCGGCGCGTCGGCCGGGAAGGGCGGTCACCGTGGAGGACAACACCGGGCGGCAGCGCGGTGCGCCCGAAGGGCCCGCGGGCACCGGGCGCGACGCGGCCGAGCCGTTCGGCACCCGGCGGCTCGACCTGGTGCCGCTTCGGGTCGGGCACGCCGAGGAGATGGCCGCGGTCCTGTCCGATCCGGCCCTGCACGCCTTCATCGGCGGCAGCCCGGACACCCCGCAGGCCCTGCGTTCCCGCTACCGGCGCATGACCGCGGGCTCTCCTGCCCCGGCCGTCTCCTGGCTGAACTGGGTGATCAGGCTCCGTGCGGACGCCCGGCTGACCGGCACCGTTCAGGCCACCGTCCACGCGAACGCCGGCCCCGCCGCCGAAGGCCACGGCCACGGCCATGGCGCCGTTGCCGAGATCGCCTGGATGGTGGGAACGCCGTGGCAGGGCCGCCGCATCGCCACCGAGGCGGCCCGCGGACTCGTCGACTGGCTCGGCCGCCGGGGGGTGCGGACCGTTATCGCCCACATCCACCCCGACCACGCGGCGTCCGCGGCCGTCGCCTCGGCCGCCGGGCTCAGGCCCACGGACATGTGGCAGGACGGCGAGGTGCGGTGGCGCGGGAGCACCACCGGTCGGTGACCTCCCCGGCACGTCCGTGCCGGGGCCGCCCGGACGGCCCGGTGCCGTTCAGGGCCGGCCCGGGGCGCGGGCTCCGTCCGGAAGAGCCGGGAGCGGGCGCACCGAGTCGCGGATGACCAGGCGGGTGCCGAGCAGGACGTGCTTGGCCGTGCCTGGCCTCTCGCTCTCCAGCGCCAGCCGTACGGCGGTGCGCCCCAACTCCTTGTGCTGGACGTGAACGGTGGTCAGGTCGATGTCCGCGGCCGGCGGCAGGTCGTCGAACCCGGCCAGCGAGATGTCGTCGGGAACGCGCAGCCCCTCCTCGCGCAGTGCCTGCCGGGCGCCGGCGGCGATCAGGTCGTTGCTGGCGAAGACGGCGGTGAAGTCCCTGGGCCCGCTGTCGAGCCGCCGTCGCATCATGCGGTGGCCCTCGTGCCGTTCCATCGTTCCCTCGATCTCCAGGCCGGGGTCGTGCGGCAGCCCGTGCGCGGCAAGTGCCGCGCGGTAGCCGGCGAGCCGGCTCTCGGGCGTGCTGTACCCGTCCCGGCGGCCGAGGAACAGAATGCGGGTGTGGCCCGCCGCGATCAGGTGGCTGGTGATGGCGTGGGCGCCGCCGGTGTTGTCGTACTCCACGACGATGGCCGGTACGTCGGGCCCCAGCGAGGGGCGGCCGCACAGCACCAGGTGGGAACCGGCCAGGGCCAGCGCGCGGGCGTATCCCGCCATGCGTTCGCGGTAGGCGTCGTCGGCGCTGATGTTCCCCACCAGGACGACGGCTTCGGCGTGCTGTTCGCGCATCAGGCGGATGATGGCCAGCTCCCGCTCGGGGTCGCCGTCGCTGGTGCCGACGAGGCACAGCCTGCCTTCGCGCGCGGCCTGGTCCTGAACGCCCTGGGCGACATGGGCGTAGTGCGGGGAGGTCACGGAGTTGACCACGATGGCCACGCTTCTGGGCTGCACGCCCGCGAGGCCGCGGGCGTGGGCGTTGGCCACGTAGTCGAGCTCGCGGACGGCGCGCATCACCTTGTGCCGCGTGACGGGGGCGCTGGGGTACGTGCCGGAAAGAATCCTGGAGACGGTCGCGACCGAGACACCTGCGTGCCGGGCGACGTCGCGGATCGTCGTGGGACGGTCGCGCCCGTCTTCGGACGTGGGCCGACGCGCCATCCGGCCTCCTTGAATACATCGATGTGTAACCGCTTCAACCGATGATCGTGGAAGGGTGGCACCCCGTCAATCTTCCGACTGCCCTTGAAACGCAAGGGATTTTGGACGTCCGGGCAACGCTGCGCGAAGTCTTGACGACCCTCCGGGTGCGTGCTTCGATCCTCGTTGTGTAAACGGTTTAACTCTCTCGTTCAGCCCGCGCTGATGCTCCGCGCCCCTTCCCGAAGGGAGCGGGGTCCCCCCACAGCGATGGAGTTCTCAAGAGCCTTGCGACGCCGGACCCCGCTCCGCCCTGGGGCGCGATCACCTACGGCAACCGGGAGAGCCAGCACGCCGGCCGGTCGGCCCGTCCGCACGGGCGGGCCCGTCGGCGGACGGGACGGGGCAGCGCTGCCGGGTCGCTCGCGGGCCGGATCGACAGCGGGTGGCCCGGCCGCGCCGTTCCCGTCGTCTCTCACACGCAATACGCGGAAGAAGACGAGGAGGTCTTCATGCAAGGCATACACCGGTGGCGCTCCGGACGACGGGTGACCACCATGTCCGCCGCTCTGGCCGCGGGCACGGCACTGACCGTCGGGCTCACGACGATGGGCAACGCCTCGCCCGCCCCCACCCCCTCGCCCGCGCCCACGGCGGGCGGGGCGGTGGCCGCGGCGGCACGTCCGATGGAAAACCTGGGGCGCGGCGTCGTGGCCGTGCGCTCCAGCGACACGGATGTCCTGGTCTCCTGGCGGCTGCTCGGCCTCGACCCGGAGGGCATCGGGTTCCACGTGTACCGGTCCGCCGACGGCGGCGAGTTCACGCGGATCAACGACGAGGTCCTGACAGGAGGCACCAACTACGTCGACTCCGGGGCCGACTTGGGCCAGGAGAACAGTTACCGGGTGGCACCGGTGGTCGACGGCGAGGAGCAGGAGCCGAGCGAGCCGTTCACGCTGACCGCGGATCACGCCGAAGAGCCGGTCGTCCGTGTTCCGTTGCGCGAGGGCGGCACGGTGAAGTTCGCCTGGGTCGGCGACCTCGACGGGGACGGCGCGTACGACTACGTGATCGACCGGCAGGGCACCACCCAGGCGCTGGAGGCGTACACCAGCGAAGGTGAGTTCCTCTGGGAGGTCGACATGGGGCCGAACAGCCGGGACCAGAACAACATCGAGGGCGGGTCGGCCACGATCAACGTGGGGCACAACGACGGCGTCACCGTCTACGACTTCGACAGCGACGGCAGGGCGGAGGTCGCCGTGCGGGTCGCCGACGGCGTCACGTTCGGCGACGGCGCCGTGCACAGCGAGTCCGACGACACGCACCAGTCCATCGCCATCCTCGACGGCGAGACCGGCGCGGCCCGCGCCACGGCCCCGGTGCCGACCGACTACATCGACGACGGGCCGATGTACGCGCGGTTCGGCGCCGGCCACCTCGACGGCACCACGCCGAGCCTCGTGTCCTACCTCAAGAACCGGCAGGACGGCGGGGCGTTCAACCTCATGATCGCCGCCTGGCAGTTCGACGGCACGGAGCTGACCCAGCAGTGGAAGTGGCTGCGCGGGGGGCAGAACGCGCCGGACGGGCACAACACCCGCGTCATCGACGTCGACGGCGACGGCGCGGACGAGGTGGTGGAGATCGGGTTCGTCCTCAACGGCGATGGCACGCTGCGCTATTCGCTGGCGGACCACGGCATCGTGCACGGCGACCGCTTCCACATCACGGACATCGACCCCGACCGCCCGGGCCTGGAAGGCTACGGCGTGCAGCAGGACAACCCCAGCGGCCTGCGCGAGTACTACTACGACGCCGCGAGCGGCGAGATGATCTGGCAGCACATCGAGGACGGCGTCGGCGACGTCGGCCGGGGCATGGTCGGCGACGTCGACCCGCGCTTCCCCGGCATGGAGGTCTGGTCGTTCTCCGGCCTGTACAACGCGGCCACCAACGAGCTCACCGAGCCGGACACTTCGCTCAGGCCGTGGCCGCACCTGAACTTGCAGTGGGACGGCGACCTCACCACCGAGATGCTGAACGACGGCAAGTTCGAGCAGTGGGACCCGGAGAATCCGACCCCGAGCGGCAGCCTGCCGCGGCTGCTCAGCACTTGGAACTACGGTGCGGTGAACGCCAGTCAGGGCATCAACCCCGTCGTCTACGGCGACATCCTGGGCGACTGGCGCGAGGAGGCCGTCTACACCAACGCGGCATCCGACGAGCTGATCATCTTCACCACCGACCAGCCCACGGACACGAGGCTGTACACCCTGGCGCACAATCCGGCCTACCGGAACGCCATGACGTTCAAGGGGTACATGCAGTCGCACCATCCCGACTACTTCATCGGCGACGGCATGGCCCAGCCGACCCGGCCGGACATCACCTACGCGGGCGGCTGAACGAAAGGCTGAACGGCCGGGGTGACGCCGGGAGTACGGTCTGCCCTCGGCGCCCGGCAGCCCTTAGGGTGGACGGGTGCCACTCGTCGAGATCACCTACGCCCCGCACATCGGCGAACCCGTGCTCCGCGCCCTCGCGTCGGTGCTTCCGCACCTGGTGTCCGAAGCAGTGGAGTGTCCGGAGGAGCCCTATGACGGGGATCTGCGGCCGGGCGATGTGAGCTTGCGGTTCCGGCCGTTGGGGCCCCTCGACCGTGGCGGCCTCGACCTCGTGATCGAGGTGCGGTCCAAGTGGTTCGAGAGCAGGGCGGCCAACCGCCAGCAGCGGACGGACCTGTTGTACGAGAGCATCAGCGCCGCCACCGGACTCCGCGACATCGGCGTCTACCTCTCGCTCCCGGTGGCCGCCTGGTCGCAGGGCGACTGAGCGAGGCGAACGGCGCGGGCCAGGGCGGACCACGGCACAGCCGTGGTCCGCCCTGGCGGGGAGCGGCGCAACGACGCCAGGACCTACTGGACCGGCCCGACCAGGAAGAACGAGAAATCCTCCTTCGTCCTGCGGTTCAGCGGGATGTCTGTCTTGACCCGGTCGGCGATCTCGTTGCGGCTGATGCCCAGTCCCCGAGCGATGAGCCGTTCGGGACGTACCGGCACGGGATCGTCGAAGGCGACCGTGATCCGAAGGGGCCACGGGTCCTCGGGAACGGGAGACGCGTGGAGTTCCCAGCACCCGTTCCAATCGAGCGCGAACCGGTTGCGCCGGGCGATCAGCGGGTCGAGAAGGGTATCCACGACCAGGGAAGGCGAGTTGTCCGAGTAACCGGCCAGCAGGACGGCCGGCAGTGAACGGACCGGGACGCGATCGTGGACGGTGAGCTTGCCGGTCCGGTCACACGAAACGCAGTTGGCCAGGAGCCAGACGTCGAGACGTTTGCCGTTGGCGTTGACGCGGAACCTGCCGTTGCCGAGGGTGGCGCGGCCGGAAGGGCAGGCCACGCACCGGAGGGCGAGCAGGGGCAGGCGGGTGCGCCGCACGGCCCAGGGCAGCACGGTATGAGGATGTGAGGACATGAGCTCTCTGAAGACCTGACGAAGGCATGGAAAACAGAGCCGACGGCGTCGTCGGCGACCAATGCGCTGGGAAGCGTCAGATCTGCGGAGCGGGCGGCGTCATGCGCGCGAAGTCCTCACGTAGGGGAGAGCCCAGGCTAGGCGACCGCCATCCAGCAGGTCCATCCGTTTCTCGACCGCCGTCAGTGTCGGGCGATTCCCATTAAAATGGACGAACCGGCCGCGATCTGTGCCGTACGAGGTCGGGCGGCCCGTTCCGGAAAGGGTGAGGATGATGGCCGGAGAGATCACCTACCGCAGGGTCTACGAGGAGACTTCCGCCGAGGACGGCAGGCGGATACTCGTCGACCGGGTCTGGCCCCGGGGCATACGCAAGGCGGACGCGCACCTCGACGAGTGGCTGCGGGACGTCGCACCCTCGACGGAGCTGCGCAAGTGGTACGGGCACACCCCCGGCCGTTACGCCGAGTTCCGGCGCCGCTACCTCGCGGAGCTGCACGATGCCGGGCACCGGCAGGCGGCCGAGCATCTGCGCGACCTGGCGGGTCACGCCAGGCTGACGCTCCTGACCGCCAGCAAGGACGTCGACCACAGCCAGGCGGCCGTTCTGGCGGATTGGCTGACCGGCAGCCGCTCCGCCGGCTCCTGACCCCGTCGGCTCCTGACCCCGCCGCGTCCGGCGGCCTGCCGGAGCCCCGCGGAGCCTGGTCACCATCACGTTCCGGCCGGGGGGAGTGGCGTGTGGGCGGCCTCCGGGGGGAGGCTGTCGAGCATGAGTGCGAGATAGCGGGACCAGCCCCGGCCGGCGTGACCGGCGCTGGCCACGAGCATGGTGACCAGGCAGGGGAAGTCGTCCGGCGTGAGGTCGGCCCGCACCGCGCCGGCTTGCCGGGCCCGGGCCAGGATGTCGGCCAGGGGCTTCAGGTGGCGGGTCATGATGTCGGCGGCCCGGGTGCCACCGCTGATCAGCGCAAGTATTCCCGGGTGCTCGACCACCGCGGCGGTGGTCTCCGTCAACACGGTCACCAGCGCGCGATGCGGGTCTGGGTCGGCGGCGGCCCGTAGCAGCACCGGCTCCACCCGCTCGGCGAAGTAGTCCTCCAGCACCGCCGCCAACAGGTCGTCCTTGGTGGGGAAGTGCCGGAACAGCGTGCGCGCGTTGACCTGTGCCCGCCGGGCGATCTGCTCCAGGGGGACGTCATCGCCCAGTTCTTCCACGGCCGCGCGGGCCGCGGTCACGATGGCGGCCCGGTTGCGCCGGGCGTCCGCCCGCACGTGCCCGTTCCTGCTCTCCGTCACCGTGTCACGCTAGCACCCCCGCCGATAAGTGTCATAGCTCTGGCACTTATGGCATGCTCGGGGGCATGGATCACGGCATCGTCACCTTTCTCACCGACTACGGCATCGACCCCGTCCAGCTGGGGCAAGCGGTGGAGGAGCGCGGGTTCGGCTCGCTGTTTCTCGCCGAGCACACGCACATCCCGGCCAGCCGCCTGACCCCGTGGCCGGTGGGCGCGCCGGAGCCGCAGCCGCTGCCGCGCCACTACGCGCACACCTTCGACCCGCTGGCCGCGCTGGCCGCGATCGCGGCCACGACCCAGCGCATCCGGCTCGGGACCGGGGTGGCGCTGGTCAACCAGCACCACCCCATCACCCTGGCCAAGCAGGTCGCGAGCGTGGACAGGATCTCCCGCGGGCGGTTCGAGCTGGGCGTCGGCCCGGGCTGGAACGCCGAGGAGATGGCCAACCACGGCGTCGACCCCGCACGGCCGCTGGCGCGGATGCTGGAACACGTCGCGGCCATGAAGAAGATATGGGCCGAAGAAGAGCCGGAGTTCCACGGCGAGTTCGTCGACTTCGACCCGATCTGGTCCTGGCCCAAGCCCGCGCGCCGTCCGCCGGTGCTCATCGGGGGCGTCGGGCCGACCGTGCTGGACCGCGTGCTCAGCCACGGCGACGGCTGGCTACCGCTGCCCCTGTTCACGGCCGGACAGCTCGGCGAGCGCATCGCCACGCTGCGCAGGCGGGCCGCGGACGCCGGTCGCACGGTGAACGTCACCCTGTACGGCGGCAGCCCGGACGCTCTCGAGTCCTATCAGGAGGCCGGGGTGGACCGAGTCCTGTTCGAACTGCCCGACCACGAAAACCCCGACGACATCCTGCGCGAACTCGACCGCCTGGCCGGCTTCCGCCCCGCCAAGGGCCCCGCAAAGCCGTCGGGTGATCTCGTGGGCGCGGAGTGAGAACGTCACGCGCGTGACGGCGCGGCGCGGCGGCGCCGGCTGCCGGAGAGCGCGAGGGGGAGCTGCCGGGGAACCGTCCGGGAAGCAACGAGGAAGGCCTTGTCGCGGAAGCCACCGTGGCCACCGCGACGCGCGCGCTCTCAGGTCTCCGCACGGGACTACCCTCCGACCCCTCCGGGCCACCGACGGGTGACGATCACGCCATGGTGGCCGTGCCTGCCGGGACAAGGGAGGTGCCCGTCGGGCCCCTTGCTCACGCGGGCTCCGCTGGTACTGCCCCGGCCGGGCGGACTCCGCGGGCGCGCCCGCAGAGTCCGCCCGGCCCGAACCGTGCCGGGGTGGAGTCAGCGCTTGGTGGTGCTGTTGAACAGGGAGCGCGACCATACGTAGCCGACCAGGGCGATGCCGGCGCACCAGGCGAGCGCGATCCAGGCGCTGTTGCCGATCTCCGAGCCGGAGAGCAGGCCGCGCAGCGTCTCGGTCATCGGCGTGAACGGCTGGTTCTCGGCGAACCAGCGCAGGCCCGGCGACATCGAATCGGCCGGCACGAACGCGGAGCCGAGGAACGGCAGGAACTGGACCAGCAGCGGCTTGTTGCTGGCGGACTCGACGGTCTTGGATATCATGCCCAGCGCCGCCGACAGCCAGGTCACCGCGAACGCGATGGTCGCCAGGAGGCCGGCCGCGGCCAGCCACTCCAACGGGTTCGCGTCCGACCGGAAGCCGACGGCGAGCGCGACGCCCACGACCAGGACGAGGCACACCATCGTCTGGATGACGCTGCCGATCACATGCCCCGTCATGAACGACGAGCGCGTGATGTTCATGGTGCGGAAGCGGTTGATGATGCCCTCGGTCATGTCGGAACAGACCGCGATCGAGGTCGACATCGAGCCGGCGGCGACCCCCATGATGATGACCCCGGGCGTCAGATAGTCCAGGTAGGCGTCCCGGCCGCCGCCCATGCCGGCGCCGAGCGAGTCCCCGAAGGCGTACACGAACAGGAGCAGCATCAGGATCGGCATCATGGCGCTGCCGAATCCCACGGCCGGATAGCGGATCGCGTGCTTCAGGTTGCGCCGCAGCATCGTCATCGAGTCGTGCACGGCGTAGGTGAGGGTGCTCATCGCAGGGTCTCCTTGACGTGAAGCGGGGTGGCGGCGGCCGTGCCGTCGCCGGTCAGGGCGAGGAACACGTCGTCCAGGTCGGGGGTGTGCACGGAGAAGTCGGCGGCCCGGACCCCGGCGGCGTCGAGCCGGTCGAGCAGGGCGCGCAGCGCGTCGAGACCGCCGTCGCCCGCCACGCGCAGGGCCAGGCCCTGGTCGTCCCGGACCGCGCCGGGGAAGGCGGCGGCCGCGCGTTCGTACTCGGCGGGGTCGGTGAACCGCAACCGCACGTGGCTGCCCGGGATCTGGCCCTTGAGCTCGTCGGCGGTGCCCTCGGCGATGATCCGGCCGCCGTCGAGCACGGCGATCCGGTCGGCCAACTGGTCTGCCTCCTCCAGGTATTGGGTGGTGAGGAAGACGGTGGTGCCGCCCGCGACCAGCGAGCGCACCGTGTCCCACATGGTGCGGCGGCTGCGCGGGTCGAGCCCGGTGGTCGGCTCGTCCAGGAAGATCACCTGCGGGTCGCCGACCAGCGTCATGGCGATGTCGAGCCGGCGCCGCATACCGCCGGAGAAGGTCGCGGCCCGCTTGTGCGCGACGTCCGCGATGGCGAACCGCTGAAGCAACTCCTCGGTACGGGAGCGCCCTTCACGCTTGCCGAGGCGCAGCAGGTCGGCCATGAGGAGCAGGTTCTCCTCGGCGGTGAGCAGGTCGTCGAGCGCGGCGAACTGCCCGGTGACCCCGATCGCGGCGCGCACCCCGTCCGGTGACGTGGCGACGTCGTGGCCCGCGACCTGGGCCTGCCCGCCGTCGGCGGCGATGAGCGTGGACAGGATCTGCACGGTGGTGGTCTTGCCTGCGCCGTTCGGGCCGAGCAGCGCGAAGACCGAACCGGCCGGGATGAGCAGGTCGATCCCGTCGAGAACGAGCTTGTCGCCGTACGACTTGCGCAGATCGGCGGTGGAGACGGCGGCCGGCACCGGGCGACCGTCGCCCGGCCTGGACGTGGGCATGACAGATGAAGGCATGAGGCCCTCCTGTTCGAAGGCTGGAATGGCTGGGATAGCTGGAACGGCTGGAACGGCTGGAACGGAGTGACAGGCGGACGCTCAGGCGCGGGCGCGGACGATGTCGATGTTGCCGAACCGGGTGCGCGCGCGGATCTTGACGGTGTCCTCGGCGTTCTCCGGGGCCTCGGACGCGGCGAGCGTGTTGCGCACCTGGCCTGAGGCGGAGCTGACGTCGAGCCAGGCGGGCGTGCCCTCGCGGACGCCGACCTCGATGGCGCCGTAGGAGTTCTCCAACTGGACCGTGCCGCGGGACACTTCGCCCACGCGCAGGGTGCCGTAGGCGGTGGTGGCGGCGGCCGAGGTCTCGGCGCGCGCAATGTCGATGTCACCGTAGGCGCCGCGCACCCGCAGCTCGCCGGTCGCGGCGCCGACGGTCGTGGAGCCGTGCGAGTTCTTCAGGACGGCGGGGCCGTCGACGGTGCCGACACGCAGGCTGCCGGAGCTGGTGGTGATCTCGGCCTTGCCCTGGACCCGGGCCACGGTGATCGAGCCGTGGGAGGCGGTCAGCCGCAGCGGGCCGGTGGTGTCGAGGCGGACGTCGCCGGAGGAGGTCTTCACCCGGACCTCGCCGAGCCGCCCCTCGCCGAGCACCTGGGCCCAGGCCCCGGTCACATCGACGCGTGAGTCCGTGGGCAGTTCGACCGTCACGTCGACGCTGCCGGTGCGGCCGAAAAGATAGCGCTGCTTGGGCGTCCTGACGGTCAGCGCGCCGCTCGCGTACGTGACCTCGGTCTGGTCGGCCGCGCGGACGTCCTGGTCCCGCTTCGGGTCGCGGGGCCGCACCTCGACGACGGTGTCGAGGCGGTCGCCCGCGGTGAACCGGATGGAACCGGCCTCCAGGTGTGCCCTGGCCGAGATCGGTTCCGGAGTGTCGAAAGAAGGCATGGCTGTCCCGTCCTCTTGGGTCTTCGGGGCGTCCCCGCTGGTGGGACGTGGTGTGGGTGGAGTGGTACGAGCGGGGCGCGGCTAGCGAACCCAGCCCGTGATGCTCTGTCCGATCGACTGGGTCTTCTCCGGCGTACGTGGCCGGGTGCCGCCGTCGACCGCGGCCGACACGGCCCGCACCAGCCACGCGTTGACCGACAGGCCCTCACGGCTCGCGGCCTCCTCGGCGCGGACCTTGAGGTGGGCCGGCAGCCGCAGGTTGACGCGGGCGGTGCCGCCCTCCTCGCCGTCGGCCGGGGCCGCGGCCCTGGACGGCTCGACGGGCGCGGCCGGCTCCGTGGGGGCGCCGCCGTCGACGGCGGGCGGCGGCGTCACCACGAAGTCGGGGTCAAGACCGCGCAGCCGTACGTCGACCGAGCCGGGGGCCAGCTCGCGGGTGATCTCGTCCATCGCGGCGGAGAGCACATTGAGCATGGTCAGCCGGGTCGCCGACTCCAGCGGAGCGGTGAGCCGCTCGGCCAGCTCGCGGGCATTTTCCCCGCCGGCTTCGGCGGCCACCGCTAGCTCGCGGCGGAGGGTGTCGACATACGGGGTGAGATCCATGGCGCTATAGTGGCACCACTATGGCGTCATGCGCAAGCCTGAATGGTGCCGTGAGGTGGGCGAACGGCGGCATGGCGGCTCTGACCAGGGGAAATGGCGGAGAGGTTGACCTCGGTCGCGGTGGCGCCATGCGTACCCAGGTGCTTGTGGGGGCGCGGAGCGGTGCCATGTGGTGCCATGTGGCACCAGGTGGCGCCATGCGATGCCACCCCGCGTGGCGTGCGCGGGTGCTCACTGTGGGCTCTGGCCGTCAGGGTTCGTTTCACATCCGTCGGGCCGCTCGCCGGCGTCGGCGCCGCCTCGCCTCTTCCTCCCGGGCTTGTCGCCGCGTCGCCGTGACCCCCCACCGATCGCGGATCTGCCGCACGTGTCCTGCTCATCATCGTGCGAACGCTGACGTAGGGAGTACCAACTGTGTCGTGTCTGCTGAGCTATGAGGTCCATCACGGTGGAGGTGCCCACCGGTGGCGGCGAGAACGACCTGACGGCTGACTTCCTGGCCATTACGCCAGAAATCAAGCAGGCAGACCCGATAAGCGACCTGGAAGTCCGGCACAATCTGCGCGTCTCCGGGAAGGCGGCGACCGAAGAACTGACGGTCAGCGGAATGCCAACGCACACTTGGCGGTCAGGCGTGACAGTGGCGAATGGGTGCTGAAAACCTATGACGACCGGGTGGGGGGCAACGCCGGAGAGTTCCACGTCATGGGCATGATGTCCTGCCGGTCAAGGGAGTGGGAACAGCGCTGACAACGTGGCGGAGGCCCCTCCCCTTGCCGCGCCCACCGATGGCGGCGGGCACCGTGGCAAGGGGAGGGACGTCCGAAGCGGTGGCTGAACGGTGTCTGATCAAGCCCGAACGGACCGCCCGCCTGCTGGGCCGGCCGCGGCGATGAAGGTGCCGACCAGTGGGGCGAGCTCTTGTCCCATACGTGTCCCATGCGGTCACGGCACTCAGTCGGCCAGGCGGGTGCCGCCATCGGTGAGACGGACAGGGGCGCCCGTTTCGGCCGACAGGTTCGCCGCGTTGCCGATCAGGACGCTCCGGATGCCGTCGCGGTAACCGGCGGGGCGCGCGAGCGGGTCGTCGGACGGGCCGCGGAAGATGTCGTCGAGCAGCAGCCGGTCCCCGCCGCCGTGTGCTCCCGTACCGCCCTCGATGGTGATGTCCTGCGCCTTCTCCCAGTGGCGGTGCAGGACAAGCCGCTCCCAAGTGCCCTCGGCGTTCTCCTTGGCCGCGGCGCCGGGGTCAATCGCGGCGTGCGGGGGCGTCCAGGCGCGTTCGCAGACATCCAGCTCGACGCGGCCCTCGGTCCCGTTGAAGACCACTCGATAACCCTCGTAGGGCGCATGGGCGTTGAGGGAATAGGTGAGCATCGCCCGGTTCGTATAGCGGACGAGGACCGCCATGTTGTCGTCAATGGTGATGCCGGGGCCGAAGACATCCTGATCCCGGATGTAGCCGTCCTCATGCTCGGCTCGCAGATACAGCTCGGTGAGCCGGGAATCGGCGGAGACGTCCAGGATGAACGGGTCACTGCCGAGTCCCGGCGCCCCTTGCCCGCGCGCGGGACGACCGGTCAGGCCCCGCGCGGCCGCGTTCTCCTCGCCGTAGAAACGCAGGTCGGTCTGGGCGAACACCAGCTCGGCCGCCGCATCCAGCCACCAGTTGACGAGATCGAAGTGGTGGCTGGACTTGTGGACGAGCAGCCCTCCGGAAGAGTTCCGGTCGCGGTGCCAGCGGCGGAAGTAGTCGGCGCCGTGGATCGTGTCCAGCAGCCATTCGAAGTGCACGGAGGTGACGTGACCCACGGCGCCTTGGGAGATGAGCCTGCGAACGGCCGAATTACGCGGGGAATAGCGGTAGTTGAAGGTCACGATGAGATTGCCTTCGCTGCGTTCCGCAGCGTCGGCGATGGCGGCGCAGCCCGCCGCGTCCGTGGTCAGTGGCTTCTCGACCACGACGTTCCGGCCGGCGTCGAGTGCCGCGCACACATAAGTGGCGTGCAGCGCGTCCACGGTGGTGACCACGACGGTGTCGGCGCGCTCCAGCAGTTCGTCGAAGCGGTCGGGCGCGAAGCAGGGAACCTCGGACCGGCCCGATCGCGCGATGGCGCGGTTGTAGTAGTTCATACGCGTCTGGTTGACATCGCACAGGGCGCTGATCTCGCCGGTGTCGCTCCAGTCGCCCAGGAGGGCGTCCACATACATCCGGGCGCGATGGCCGAGACCGACGAAGGCGTATCGGGTACCCACAGCTTGCTCCTGGTTTCAGGCGTCGGGGCGTCGAGGCGGCCGGTGCCGTGCGGGGCACGGCACCGGCCGCGGGGTCTTTCGCCGGCCCGCCCGGCCTCTCACGAGTGGCCGGGGTGGGCGGACCGGATGGTCGCGGCACTGTCAGCCCAGGGCGGAATCGGCTTCGGCGAGAAATGCGGAGGCCGCCTCTTGCGGGCTCTGATTGCCGAACAGGACCTCCTGGCCGTAGCGCTCCAGCATGTCGGGGATGTCGCCCGCTCCCAGGGGCGGCGCGGTGGGGGCCGCGCTCAGCTCGCTGGCGATCTCGTTGAAGAACTCCAGGGAAGCGACGTCCGCCTCCGGCAGATCGGCCTGGATGCTCTCCCGCACGGTGGAGTTGACGGGCAGCCCGCGGTCCGAGCCCAGGATGGCGCCCGCTTCGGGGTCGTTGAGGAGGAAGTCGATGAGCGTGGCCGCTTCCTCGGGGTGCTCGGACCCGGAGAAGGAGGACCAGAACATGCCCGGTTGCAGGAACATGCCGCTCGCCTCGGCGTCGGGGCTGGTCGGGAAGCGCAGCAGCTCGATGTCCTCGCCCGAGCCGATGCTGATGGTGCTCAGCTGGTTGCTCCACCACATGCCGAACGCTCCGTCGTTCGTGGCGACCAGGGCGTTCTCGACCGAGCTGCCCAGCTCGGCGCTGAGCGCCGCGTCCGGCGCGGCGCCGGCGTCCTGGTGTTCCAGCTGCAGCTCGAACCACTCGACCAGCGTTTCCTCGGAGACACCTAGGCCGTCCTCGGTGTACATCTGTTCGCCCTGCTGCTCCGCGAAGATCCTCAGGAAGGCGTCGTTGAACGACGGTTGGGAGCCGTAGGTGCCATCCCCGGTGGCTTCGCTGATCTGCTGGCTGATCTCCAGGTAGTCGTCCCAGGTCCAGGTGGTGTCGTCCGGGAGCTCGATCCCCGCCTCTTCGAATACGGCGGTGTTCGCCATGAGACTGAAGGTGTTGGCGCCGGTGGGTATGCCGACCTGCTGGTCGTTCACCACACCCGACGCCAGCACGTTCGGGTCCATGTCCGCCGTGTCCACGCGGTCCGTCAGGTCGGCGAGGATCTCGTTGTTGGCGAACTCGCCCAGTCGGCGGATCTCGATCGCGAAGACGTCCGGGGCCTCGCGGGATGCCACCTGCGTGGTGAGCCGGTCGTAGTAGGGGGTGAAGTCGGTGTATTCCGGCTCCACCTGGATGCCGGGATTCTTCTCCTCGAAGAGGGCGATCGCCTCTTCGGTGAGCTGGTGGCGGGAGTCGTTCCCCCACCAGGCCATCCGCAGTGTCACCGATCCGTCGTCCGAACCGCCGTCGTCGCCGCCGCACGCGGTGACGCTCGCCAGGAGCACCCCCACTGCGGAGAACGCCGCGTACACGTTTCTTCTCCGATTTGACATGACATTCCCTTTCGTAGGCACCGGGCTATCGCAGCCCGGTGGTGGCGATGCCGCGGATCAGATACCTCTGGCCGGCGAGGAAGAAGCCGAAGATCGGGCCCAGGGACAGCAAGGACATGGCGAACATGGGGCCCCAGGACGAGTTGCCACTGGCATCCATGAAGGTGCGCAGTGCCACAGGAGCCGTGAACATGTCCGGGTTGGTGAGGAAGATCAGCTGGCTGAGGAAGTCGTTCCACGTCCAGATGAAGGTGAAGATCGCCGTGGTGGCCAGCGCCGGCATGGACAACGGGATGATGATGCGGCTGAAGATCCGCCAGTGCCCGGCCCCGTCGATCCTGGCCGCCTCGTCCAGGTCCTTCGGCAGTGTCCTGATGAACTGCACCATCAGGAAGATGAAGAACGCGTCCGTGGCCAGGAACTTCGGGATGATCAGCGGCCAGAAGGTGTTGATCCAGTCGAGTTCGGAGAACAGGACGTACTGCGGGACGAGTACGGCGTGCAGGGGCAGCATGATCGAGCCCAGCATCACCGCGAACCACAGGCGCTTGAGGGGGAACTCCAGCCTCGCGAAGGCATAGGCCGCGAGCGAACAGGCCATGAGGTTGCCGATCACGGCACCGATCGTGACGATGGCCGAGTTGATGAAGTAGTGACCGAAGGTATGGCTCAGTGCGTCCCAGCCCTCGGAGAAGTTGTCGAGGGTGACCTCCCCGGGGATCAGGCCGGTTTCCCGGAAGATGAGCTCCTCCGGTTTGAGCGCACTGGAAAGCATCCACAGCAGCGGGTAGAGCATGATGAAGCCGAACCCGATGAGCAGCAGATGAGTGATGATGCGGTGACGCTGCGCCGCGGCGAGCGTCCTGGCCAGCAGGGTGCCGTTGCGCTCAGTTTTATTTGTCACTGTAGAACACCCAGTATTTCGACATGCCGAAATTGATGGCCGTGAAAGTGGCGATGATGAGAACGAGCACCCAGGCCATCGCCGACGCGTATCCCATTTCCAGGGAAGGACCGAAACCCTTCAGGTAGATGTACATGGTGTAGAAGAGCGTGGAATCCGCAGGACCGCCTTTGCCTCCGCTCACCACGAACGCCTGGGTGAAGGACTGGAAGGCGTTGATCAGCTGAAGCACCAGGTTGAAGAAGATGATCGGGGTGAGCAGCGGCAGCGTGATGGAGCGGAATTGCCGCAGCTTGTTGGCGCCGTCGATCCCCGCCGCCTCGTAGAGGCTGTGCGGGATCTGCCGCAATCCGGCCAGGAAGATGACCATGGGTGCGCCGAACGTCCAGACGTTCAGGATGATCAGGGTTCCAAGTGCCGTGTCCGGATCGGCGATCCAGCTGGTGCCCTCGACCCCGAAAATGCCGAGGAAGCCGTTCACGATCCCGTCGTCGCCGAAGATCTGCCGCCACAGGATCGCAATGGCGACACTCCCGCCGAGCAGCGAGGGCAGATAGTAGATCGACCGGTAGATGGGCAGTCCTGACACACCGCGGTCCAGGAGCAGGGCGAGCCCCAGAGCGAAGCCCAGCTGGAGCGGGACGGAGACGAAGACGTACACCGCCGTGTTCCGCAACGCCTTCATGTAGCGCGGGTCGTCGGTGAACATCCGCTCGTAGTTGTCAAGACCGACCCAGTTGGCGTCACCGATCAGGTTGTAGTCGGTGAAGGACAGGTAGAGCGAGGCCACCAGCGGTCCCGCGGTGATCGCGGCCAGACCGATGAACCAGGGCGCCAGGAACAGATAGCCCGTCAGCGCCTCGCGGCGGCGGCGGCTCTTCGCGGCCTTGGGCTCGGGCGGCCCTTTGCGCGGCCCTTTGCGCAGCGACAGCGAGCGTGCCCGGGTCGGTTCCGCGCGTATCTCGGTGCGAGTCATGCCGGACCGCCCCGTCCCCTTGGCCAGGACTGACAACGGGCGTTCACCGTACGGTGGTGCTCGGGCCGGCCCGTCACGGACGGGACGGGAATATGCTTGATCATCTGCACTCTCCCTGCGAGCGCTGGAATCGGACAACGGACGAACAGCTCATGGATGAGACCTGCCACCTCCCGCCCCCTGCTCAGGCAGGACCGGGGTCGGCACCTCGAAGGCGCCCCCGCGGGTAGCGCGCCCAGTCCACGGCCAGTTCGGAGTACAGGGCCAGTTCCGCCGCCCCTCGCGCGGTCAGTCCGTCGATGCCGGGGATGACCCGGCGCGGCCCGCTGTCACCCGGCTCACTGCGCCAGACGTCCGGTGGCAGGGCCAGCGGATCGGGAGCGGTACGCACCGCCTCGACGACCCGCGTGAACGCCCCGGTGCGCGCCAGCGGGACCAGCAGCGGCGCACCTTCGCGCAGGTGTGCCACAAGATTGGCCAGCAGGTCGGTGCGGCCGTGCTCGGAAACCTGCGGCTGCTCTCCTGCCCGTTCGAGCAGCAGCCGGTCCGCCTTGTACCAGAAGGTGATCCGGCCGGCGTCGCCGTGCACCACCACGTAGGGCTCACCCGGCCGCTCGGCGCACAACGTCACGGCGGCCACCACCTGTCCACCCGCCGTGGTGGTGATTCTCACGCAGGAGGTGTCGTCGGCGGCGATGTCATTGGCCCGGTACAGCTCCAGGTCAACGGCCGCGATGTCCTCCGCCCGTTCGGCACCCTCGATGCGCAGCGAGGTGGCGACCGCGTGGGCGAGCGGATTGGTGAGCACGCCGTCCACCACGTCGCGGCCGTCCAGGCGACGGTTTCCGCCCCAGGCGGCGCGGCGCCAGTAGGACTCGTCGCGCACCCAGGCGCCGGCCGCGCCGATGCCCGACACGGTGCCGATCGCACCGGCACCGATCAGCTCGGCAATCCGGCCCAGGGCATGCGAACCCAGGGACTGGAAGCCGACCTGGCACACCGTCCCGGCTGCCGCGAGTCCGCCGGCGAGCTGCTCGAACGCGGCGCTGGAGGGGGTCGGCGGCTTCTCCAGCAGCAGATGCGCGCCCGTGCGGGCCGCGATCAAGCCGAGTTCGGCGTGGGTGTGGATGGGAGTGCAGATCACGACCACCTCTGCCGCGGTGTGCTCCACGAGGCGGGCCAGGTCGTCCGACTGCGCCACACCGCTGTGACCGGCCAGCTCCGCCTCGTCCAGCGGGCTGACATCGCAGACCCCGGCCAGAGTGACCAGGCCCTGCTCACCGAGGCGGCGGATATTGCGCAGGTGCCAGCGGCCGTGCCCGCGGGCACCCGCGAGGACGACCGGTACCGGGCGGCTCGCCCCGGCACCGTCTTCCTTGACGGCGTCGGCCATCTCCGCTCTCCAAACTCTCAGCGGGCGGTCGCGGGTAACCGCTTACCGCACGGGCGTGGGTGGATGAGGTCGGGTGAGGAAACGAAGGCCGGAGCGGCGTTGGTGCTGACGCTCAGCCCGCGTAAGGCTCTGGGACATCTCCCGGGCGGGAGAGGAAGGTGAAGTCGCAGCCGGTATCGGCCTGCGTGATGTGCTCCTGGTACAGGGCGCCGTAGCCGCGCCCGTAGCGGGCGGGAGGCGGCTGCCAGGCGGCGCGGCGCCTGGCCAGTTCCTCCTCGCTCACGTCGAGGCGCAGGGTGCGTGCCTCGACATCGAGGGTGATCGCGTCACCGGTCCGCACCAGCGCCAGCGGACCTCCGACGTGCGACTCGGGGGCGATGTGCAGCACGCAGGCGCCGTAACTGGTGCCGCTCATCCGGGCGTCGGAGAGCCGGACCATATCGGTGACACCCTGCTTGAGCAGGTAGTCGGGGATGGGCAGCATGCCGTACTCGGGCATGCCGGGCCCGCCCAGCGGCCCGGAGCCGCGCAGCACCAGCACGCTGTCCGCGGTGATGCCGAGGGCGGGGTCGTTGATGGTGCGCTGCATGGACCGGTAGTCGTCGAATACGACGGCGGGGCCGGTGTGCCGCAGCAGGTGGGGCTCGGCGGAAATGTGCTTGATGAGCGCGCCGTCGGGGGCGAGGTTGCCGCGCAGTACGGCCAGGCCGCCGCCGGTGGCGACGGGGTTGTCCGGCGTGCGGATCACCTCGTCGTCGTGCACCAGTGCGCCGGCCAGCTGCTCGCGCAGCGAGTCGTGCGCGACGGTCGGGCGGTCCAGGTGCAGGTGCTTCTCACCCAGCCTGGCCAGCAGCCCTGGCAGCCCGCCCGCGTAGTAGAAGTCCTCCATCAGGTACCGCCCGCCGGGGCGGACATCGGCCAGCACGGGCACCCCGCGGGCGATGCGGTCGAAATCGTCGAGCGACAGCGGGAGGCCCGAGCGCCCGGCCATGGCGATCAGATGGATCACCGCGTTGGTGGAGCCGCCGAGTGCCAGCACGGTGGTGATCGCGTCCTCGTAGGCCTCGCGGGTGAGGAAGCGGGAGAGGCGGGCGCCCGACCTGACCAGGCTGACGATACGCAGCCCGGCGGCGGCGGCCATCCGGCTGTGCGCCGAGTCGACGGCGGGAATGGCGGCGGCGCCCGGCATGGTGACCCCGAGGACCTCGGCGGCCGAGGTCATGGTCGAGGCGGTGCCCATGGTCATGCAGGTGCCGGGGGACCGTGCCAACCCGCCTTCCAGCTCGTCGAGTTCGCGGTCGCCGATACGCCCGGCGCGCCTTTCGTCCCAGTACTTCCACATATCGGTACCGGACCCGAGCGTCTCGCCTCGCCAGTGTCCGCGCAGCATGGGCCCGGCAGGCACGAACACGGCCGGCAGATCGACGCTGGCCGCTCCCATGAGCAGCGCCGGGGTCGTCTTGTCGCACCCGCCGAGCAGCACGGCCCCGTCCACGGGATAGGAGCGCAGCAGCTCCTCCGTCTCCATGGCCAGGAGGTTCCGGTAGAGCATGGGCGTCGGCTTCTGGAACGTCTCGGAGAGCGTGGCCACCGGGAATTCCAGCGGGAAACCGCCCGCCTGCCACACCCCCCGCTTGACGGCCTCGGCGCGCTCCCGCAGGTGCTGATGGCAGGGGTTGATGTCGGACCAGGTGTTGAGCACCGCGATAACGGGCTTGCCCATGTGCTCCTCGGGCAGGAACCCCAACTGCCTGGTGCGCGCCCGATGGCTGAACGAGCGCAGGCCGCCCGCCTCGTACCACCGCGCACTGCGCAACTCGCTGTCGCCGGCAGGGCGGTCAGCATCACGCGCGACCGGGTCGGCGCCACCGTTGTGGGCGGCGGGCTCCGCCGGCCCGGCCGCCGGGGCGGCGGCGCGGCTTTCCTCGTTCCCGCTCATCGCGCGTCCCATCCGTCGATCATCTCGGCGACCACCGGGCGCAGCGCCTCCGGCAGCAGGCTGCTGGGCGCCCGTACGTCCCGGCGGCACAGGCCGAGAACGGCCAGCGCCTCCTTGACGACCGTCACGTTGTACTCCGAGCCCCGCTCGGCGCGCAGCTCCTCCAGGGGCCGGATCAGCTCCCACACCCGCATCGCCGCCGGATAGTCCGCGGCGCGCAGCGCATGCAGCATTTCGAGCGACACCCGAGGCGCCACATTCACCAGGCCCGAGGTGAACCCGGTGGCGCCGCAGGCGAAGTACGCCGGCGCCGACAGCTCAGCCAGTCCCGCCACCCACACGAACCGTTCCAGACCGGCGTCCCTGGCCACCGCCGCGAAGCGCACCGGGTCCCCGGCCGCGTACTTGACGCCGATCACATTGGGGCAGGCCTCGCCCAGCCGGGCGATGGTGGCACCTTCGATCATGGCGCTGCGGACGTAGGGAACCACGCCGAGCTCCGGCACGGCCTCCGCGATGGTCCGGTGATAGTCCAGCCAACCGTCCTGCGAGACATAGGGGTGAACAGGCTGATGGATCATCACCATGTCCGCCCCCGCCGCTTGCGCCTCGCGGGCGGCGCTCACCGCGGCGCCTGTCTCCTGCCCGACGCCCGCGATGATCTGCGCGGCGCCGTCGGCCTCGGCGACGGTCAGCTCCACCTCGGTCCGCCGCTCCTCGGGCGTCAGCGAATAGAACTCGCTGGTGTTGCCGTTGGGCGTCAGCGTCCGCACGCCGCCGTCGAGCAGCCGGCGCACCAGCGCCCGGTAGGCGTTCCGCTCGATCCGGCCATCGGCGTCGAATGGGGTGACGGTGATGGCCACCACATCGGCCAGCGCCGCACGTTGCTTCCCGAACAGCTCGACGGATTCTCCGGCAGCGGGTCCGGTCAGGGCAGTCATGACTCTCCTTCGGCGGAAACTGCGGGGGACGCGGACTCCGCGGGGGACGCGGACTCCTCGGGAAACGTGGACTCCTCGGGAAACGCGCGCCGCACGAAGCCCTCGATGTGCTGGTGCAGCAGCCGGGCGGCCTCCTCGGCCTGCCCGTCTTCCGCGCGGGCCAGGATCTCCCGGTGCTCGTCGGCCTCGCGCCCCCACGTGGGGACGCTCTGCCAGGCCACCGAGGACACCAGGGCCGCCTGGTCGCGCAGATCATCCAGCATCCTGACGAGCAGCGGATTGCCGCAGGGCAGGTACAGCGCCCGGTGGAAGTCCCGGTTGGCCAGGGAACGCTCCGCCGTGTCGCCGGCCGCGTCGGCCCGGTCGAGGGCGGCGTGCGCCACGGCCAGTCCGGCCCGTGAACTGACCGTGCGGCGCAGCGCCTCAGGCTCCAGGAGAAGCCGCACGTCGTAGACCGAACGCGCCATCGCCGCGTCCACCGCGCGCACCGCGGCGCCCTTGTACTCGCTCATCACCACGAGACCGCGTCCGGCCAGAGTCTTCAGTGCCTCACGGACCGGAGTCTTGGACACCCCGAACGTCCTGGCCAGCTCCGTCTCCACCAGCGCGGTGCCAGGGGCCAGCCCGCCGGTCAGGATCGCGTGCGTCAGGTGCTCCAGGACGTACTGCGTGCGGGACGGAATGGGCACCGGCGCGGCGCCGGACAGGGGTGCGTTCATGCGGGGCGAGGCCTTCACTGGGAGATCGTGCACGATGTCTCGTGTACCGCGTCTCGTATATGAGATATGCCGTACGAGCGGCGGTGTCGATGAACGTAGGACCCGCGGGGCAGCGAGTCAACGGTTCTGACGAAAGTGCTGCCGCCGCCCCGCGGGGGCGAAGCAGCCCACCACCGGCGGGGGTTCGCGGGGGCGACGCAACGGTCGCCGCCCCCGACGCGTCAGCACGTCACCTGCTCGTGCTGCCCGCCGTTCTGTTCAGGGCCGCGTCTCGCCGGCGAGCCATTCGGCGAGGTGGGCGGCTGTGGCGGGGGCGTGCTGGTTGATGAGGGTGAAGTGGTTGCCCGCGACGGTGCGGGTGGTGGTGATGTGGGGAAGGCCGGTCTGCCAGCCGTTCGGTGCCGGGTCCGCTCCCGGCGGCAGGGGCATGGGTTCCGAGGCGCGCAGGAGCAGGGTCGGGAAGGGGACGGGGGCGGGCGTCCAGGTGCGGAGGAGCCGTTCCGTCCAGGCGTAGGCGGACAGGCCGGCGCCGGTGTAGCCGTCCGTGAGGTGTTCGCGTTCGTAAAGGCCGTGCCACAGGTGGGGCAGGAGGCCGCGGGCGGTGGGTGACTCCAGGATGTAGGTGTCCAGGAGGACGACGGCCCGCACGGGCGTGCCATGGGCGGCGAGGTGGCGGGCCGTCTCGTGGGCGAGGATGCCGCCGGACGACGTTCCCAGGAGGACCACCGGCTGTGTGGGGGCGCCAACGGCCAGAGCCAGGCCCTCGACGAGCGCCTCCCGGGTGGCGGGCAGTTCCTCGTCGGCACGGAAGCCGGGGGGCGTCAGACAGGTGACGGCCCAGTCGTCCGGGAGCGCCTGGGTGAGGGCGGCGTAGGTGTGAGGCCCGGTCAGGGGCACGATGGGGGCCACACAGACGAGGTGGGAGCCCGAGGCGCCGGTGCCGGTGCCGGCGGCGAGCCGTTCCACGGTGGGCGGAACGGGCCCGCTGCTCCTGGGCCGGAGGGCCGCCAGGCCGAGGAGCAGGCTTTCGGCCTCGTCCAAGCGCCCCGTCCGCACGGCGTCGCGGTGGAGTTCTGCGACCAGGTCGGGCGCCGGGGCTCCGCCGCTGCCGCTCTCCTCGGCCCGCGGCGAGGCGAGGTGGTCGAGGAGGTGGCCGGCCAGGTCGGCAGGGGTGGGATGCAGGAGGACGACGGTGCTGGGCAGCGCCGTGTCCAGCACCGCGGCGAGCCGGTTGCGCAGGTCGACCGACGCCAGCGAGTCCATGCCGTGGTCGGGGAACGCCGCGTGCTCGTCGAGCGCCTCCGCGGACGCGTGGCCGAGCACTGCCGCGGCCTCGTTCCGCACCAGGTCGACGAGCAGTTGCCGCCGCCCGGCGGGCGGGGCAGCCCGCAGCCGTTGCGTGAACCGGCCGTCGCCGCTCGCCGCCGCGGGCGCGGTCTGTGCCTCGGACAGCTCGTCGAAGAACGCGCTCGGTCCGTTCGCGGTCGCGACGGAAAGGTAGCGTACCCAGTCGATGTCGGCGATCGTCAGCGCGGTCTCCTCCTCGTGCAGGGCCTGGGCGAGGCCGGCCAGCGCCAGCTCGCCGTCGAGGAACGACATGCCGCTGCGCAGGAGTTGCTCGCCGTCCTGCTCGCTCATCTGCCCGCGCGCCTCCTGCCAGGGGCTGCACGAGAGGGCCGTCGCGCAGGCGCCGCGGGCGCGGCGCTGCGCCGCCAGCGCCCCCAGATAGGCGTCGGCGACCGCCTGTGCCGCGTGGTGGCCGATGCCCCAGACACCGGCCATCGACGAGAACATCACGAAGGCGTCCAGACCGGAGTCGTCGAGCAGTTCGTCGAGGTGCGCGGCCCCCGCCACCTTGGCGTGCGCGGCGTCGGCGAAGTGCGCCGGACCCGAGGTGCCGATCGGCCCGAGAACGCGCGTTCCGGCCGTGTGCATGACGGCGCGCACCGGGCGGCCGTCCGCCGCGAGCCGGTCGAGAACGGTGGCCACGTCCTTCCGGTCGGTCAGATCGCACGGCACCACCTCGACGGACGCCCCCTGGGCGCTCAGCTCCGCCGCGAGAGCGATCGTGCCGGGTGCCGCCGCGCCGCGCCGGCTCGTCAGCACCAGGTGCCCCGCGCCCTGCCGGGCCAGCCACCGGGCGACGCGGCTGCCGAGCGCCCCGGTGCCGCCCGTCACCAGCGTCGTGCCGCCTGGCGCCCAGGTGCTGGGCGAGCCGGCTCGTGCCGGTGCCCGCACAAGGCGCCGGACGAGGACGCCCGAGGACCGCACCGCGGCCTGGTTCTCCCCGGAACCCGTGGTGAGCAGCGCGGCGAACCGCCGGGCCGTCCGGGTGTCGAGCCGCTCCGGGAGGTCGGCCAGGCCGCCCCGCAGGGACGGCGCCTCCACGGCCGCCGTCCGGCCGAGCCCGAGGACCATGGCCTGCCGCGGGTGGCGCACGGGGTCGGCCGCCCCGGTCGAGACCGCGCCGCGGGTCACCATCCACAGCGGCACCTCGGCGCCGGACTCCATCAGCGCCCGGATCAGGGACACGGTCAGCGCCAGGCCGGTGGGCAGCGCCGTTCCGCCGCAGTCCGTCTCCTCGGCCGCCGCGAGCAGCGACAGCACTCCGGCCGCCCGGTGGACGTCGCCGAGCCGTTCCGCGAGCTTCCCGGGATCGGTGCAGGTCCCGTCGACGACCACCCGGCGTGCCTCGGCGCCGTGCGCGGCGAGCGCGGCCAGCACGTCGGCACCGTCGGCACCGTCCGTGGTGAGGACGAGCCAGGTACCGGTCAGTGACGGGTCGGCGGGGACGCGCAGTGGTGTCCACACCGTCCGGTAGCGCCGCGTGCTGGTCCGGGTGTGCCGGTCCTGCCTCCCGCGCCACGCGGACAGCGCCGGGAGGACCGAGCCGAGCGCCGCCCTGTCCTCCTCGCCTTCGAGGCCGATCAGCGCGGCGACCGCGGCAGGGTCTCCCCGGCCCACGGCGTCCCACAGCGGCTCGTCGGCGGAGCCGGGCGCGCCCGCCTGGCCGACCGGGCCGGGCGCCGCGACGGTCGGGGCGGTCGGGGCGGTCCAGTAGGACTCGTGCTGGAAGGCGTAGGTGGGCAGGTCCACCGTGCGTCCGCCGGCGAGCACCGCGCTCCAGTCGACGGGCGCGCCGTGGGCGTACGCCTCCCCGAGCGAGCGCAGGACCCGGTCCCATCCGCCGTCGTCCCGGCGCAGCGTGCCGAGGGCGAGCGCCGGGCTGTCCGCGCTTTCGACGATGTCGCTGATGCCGATCGAGAGCACCGGATGCGGGCTGATCTCGATCATGAACCCGTGCCCCTCGTGCACGAGGCCCGTCATCGTCTCGGCGAACGACACGGTCTCCCGCAGATTGCGGCACCAGTACCGGGCGTCCAGTTCCTCCGTGTCCAGACGGCCGCCGGTCACCGTGGACCAGAACGGCACCTCGGACGGGCCGGGCCGCACCGGGGCCAGCACATCGAGCAGCTCGGCCTCGATCCGGTCCGTGTGCGCCGAGTGGGCGGCGAAGTCCACCCCTTCCAACCACCAGCGCATGATCCCGGCCTTGGACAGGCCCCGCTCGACCTCGCGGAGGGCGGCCGGATCACCGGAGAGCGTCACGGTCCTCGGTCCGTTGACCACCGCGATCGACACCGCGCCGGACACCCCGTCCATGAGCGGCCGCACCTGTTCCTGCGAGGCCATCACCGACATCATCGCGCCGCTTCCGGACAGGCGTTCGCGGATGAGGCGGCTGCGCAGGGCGACCACGCGGGCGCCGTCGTCCAGCGAAAGGCCGCCGCTGACGCAGGCGGCGGCGATCTCGCCCTGGGAGTGACCGACGACGGCGGCCGGTTCGACCCCGAAGGAGCGCCAGAGGGCGGCGAGCGAGACCATGACCGACCACAGCACGGGTTGCAGGACGTCGGGCCGGCCCTCGACCGGCGGGGCGCCTAGCTCGCCGCGCATCACGTCGGTGGGCGACCAGTCGAGGTACGGGGCCAGCGCCGCCTCGCACTCGCCGATGCGGGCCGCGAAGACGGGAGAGGCGTCGAGCAGTTCCGCGGCCATTCCGCGCCACGCCGCGTCCTGCCCGGGGAACACGAAGACCACCGGGCCCCGCCCGGGGGCCGTTCCCCGGAGCACGCCGGGGTGGGAGGTGCCCTCGGCGAGGGCCGCGAGGCCCCCGCGCAGCGTCGCCTGGTCGTCGCCGACCAGCACCGCCCGGTGCTCGAACGCGGTGCGGGTCGTCGCCAGCGAGTACCCGATGTCCACCGGCCGCAGCACGGGGCGGTCGTCCAGGTGGGAGTCCAGGTGGGCGAGCAGTTCCGCGGCCTGGCCGCGCAGCGCGCCGGCCGATTTGCCGGCCAGCGGCCAGGCCACCGGGCCTTCCGCGGCCGGTGCCGGGGCCTGCGCCGGGGCCTGCGCCGAGACCGGTGCCGGGGCGTGCGCCGGGGCCTGCTCCAGGACGACGTGCGCGTTCGTCCCGCTCATCCCGAATGCCGACACCCCGCACCGCCGCGGACGGCCGAGTTCGGGCCACGGGGCCGGCTCGGTCAGCAGGCCGACCGCGCCCGCGTCCCAGTCGATGCGGGAGGACGGCGTGGCGACGTGCAGCGTCTTCGGCAGCCTGCCGTGCCGCAGCGCCATCACCATCTTGATGACGCCCGCGACTCCGGCGGCGACCTGGGTGTGCCCGATGTTGGACTTGACCGAGCCGACCAGCAGCGGCGGGCTGTCGCCGCGGTCCTGACCGTAGGTGGCAAGCAGTGCGTGCGCCTCGATCGGATCGCCGAGCGCCGTGCCCGTTCCGTGTGCCTCGACGGCGTCGACGTCGGACGCCGCGAGCCCGCTGTTGGCGAGGGCCTGCCGGATGACCCGCTGCTGCGCCGGGCCGCTCGGCGCCGTAAGACCGTTGGAGGCGCCGTCGGAGTTCATCGCCGATCCGCGGACGAGCGCCAGCACCCGGTGGCCGTTCCTTACCGCGTCCGACAGCCGTTCGAGGACCAGGAGACCGGCGCCTTCCGCGATGCCCATGCCGTCCGCCGACTCGGCGAACGCCTTGCACCGCCCGTCGGGTGCCGTGACCCGGTGCCTGCTCAGGGAGACCAGGGTGTCGGGGCCGGTCAGCACCGTCGCGCCGCCGGCGAGTGCCAGGGTGCTCTCCCCGGCACGCAGCGACTGGCAGGCCATGTGCAGCGCGACCAGCGACGCCGAACAGGCCGTGTCCACGGTCACGGTCGGCCCCTGGAAGTCGAACAGGTAGGCGATGCGGCCCGACAGCACGCTGGGGATCGTGCCGGTGAGCTGGTACCCGTCGGAGTCCGTCGACGCCCCCGCGCCGTGCTGCTGGGCGGTTGCCGAGACGAACGTGCCGGTCGTGCTGCCCCGCAGGGACGTCGGGTCGAGCCCGGCGCGTTCGAACGCCTCCCAGGCGAGCTCAAGCAGTATGCGCTGCTGCGGGTCCATCGACGTCGCCTCGCGCGGCGAGATGCCGAAGAAGCCCGCGTCGAACTCGTCGGCGCCGTCCAGGAATCCCCCCGCCGCCGAGTAGGTCGTGCCCGTGCGGCCCGGGTCGGGGTGGTAGAGGCCCGGGTCCCAGCCGCGGTCGGCGGGCAGCGGGGACACGGCGTCCGTGCCCGCGATCAGCAGCTCCCACAGCTGCCGGGGCGAGCGCACCCCGCCGGGGAAGCGGCAGCTCATTCCGATGATCGCGATGGGTTCCGCATCGGAGCCCCGGGCCACCGCACCGCCCGCCGGGGCCGGGGCCGGGGCCGGTGTCGGCCGCTCGTCGGCCCCGCCGCCCAGTTCGGCCCGCAGGTGGGCGGCGAGCGCTTCCGGCGTCGGATGGTCGTAGACCAGGGTCGAGGGCAGGTTCAGCCCCGTCCGCTTCCGCAGGGAGTGCCGCAACTGGCCGGTCGTCAGGGAGTCGAAGCCCATGTCCTTGAACGTCCGCCCCTCCGCGCCCACCACCGGGCCCCGGTGCCCGAGCACCGCCGCGGCCTGCTCGCGCACCAGCCGCAGCAGGTCGGTGGCCGGTCCGGCCGGCAGGTCGAAGCCGGTACCGGTGGCGGAGGCGGCCCGGCGGGCGGCCGGGACCAGTCCGCGGAAGACGGCGGGCACGGTGTCGCGCGCCCGCAGCGCGGCCCGGTCGACACGTGCGGCGACGACGGACGCCTCGCCCGCCGCGCCCGCGGCGTCGAACCAGGCAAGTCCCTGCTCGGTGGAGAGCACCGGCAGTCCCGCCGCGGCGATCCTGTGCACCTGCGCGGCGCTCAGCCCCGCGGACATACCGGCGTCCCTAGGCCACGGCCCCCAGCCGACGGACAGGCCCGGGAGCCCGTCCGCGGCGCGCCGCTGCGCCAGCGCGTCGAGGAACGCGTTCGCCGCGGAGTAGCCGGCCTGTCCCGCGTTGCCCAGGACGCCGAACACCGACGAGAACATCACGAACGCCGTCGGGCCGCGGTCGCGGGTGAGTTCGTGCAGATGCCAGGCGCCGTCCAGCTTCGGGCGGAACACGGTGTCCAGCCGGTCGGGTGTCAGCGTTCCGACCAATCCGTCGTCGAGCACACCGGCGGCGTGCACCACACCGGTCAGCGGGTGCTCGGCCGGGATCGCCGCCAGCAGCGCGGCCACGGCGGCGCGGTCCGAGACGTCGCAGGCGGCGGCGACCACCCGCGCGCCGTGCCCGGTCAGTTCGGCGACCAGTTCCGCGGCGCCCTCGGCGCGGGCGCCCCGGCGGCCGGCCAGCACCAGGTGACGCACCCCGTGCACGGTGACCAGGTGCCGGGCGACCAGCGCGCCGAGCCCGCCGAGGCCGCCGGTGATCAGCACGGTGCCGTCGCCGTCCCACACCGTGCCGGGGGCCGCCGGCCGCGGTCCGGCGGCGGGGGCGAGGCGGGGCACGAGCAACTTACCGGCGCGCAGTGCCAGTTCGGGTTCACCGCAGTCGAGCGCCGCACGCAGCACCGTCCCCGGATCGCCGTCGTCCGCAGGGTCCACGTCGAGCAGCACGAAGCGGCCGGGGCTCTCCTCCCGGGCCGAACGCACCAGCCCCCACACGGCGGCCGCCACCACGTCCGGGGTTTCGCCGGACGTGGTCGCCACCGCCCCCCGGGTCACGAACACCAGTTGGGGGAGCGGGCCTCCGTCGTCCTCGTCGTCCAGGCGCTGCCGCAGCACGTCGAGCACGGACGCGGTGACATCACGGACCGCCTCCGGTACCGGCAGCCCGGCGGGCACGGTGACCGGAACCAGCACCGCCGCTCCGTCCGCCCCGTCCGCTCCGTCAGCGACGCGGTCGTGGCCCCCGGCGTCCGGCACCGGGGCGGGCAGCCAGTCCAGGCGCAGCAGCGGCTGCGTGAACGTGGTCGCCGCGGTCGCCGCGGCGGGAACGTCCCGCGGGCGCAGCCGCAGCGAGCGCACGGACAGCACAGGGTCGCCCGCGGCGTCCGCCGCGGACAGCGTGACCGTGTCATCGCCCGTCCGGCTCATCCGCACCCGCAGCACGGACGCGCCGGCGGCGTGCAGGGACACCCCGGCCCAGGCGAACGGCAGCCACCGGTCCTCCGCATCGTCGAGCCCGGCCGGCGGCACGAGGTGCAGCGCCGCCGCCAGCAGCGCGGGGTGCAGGCGGAAGGCGTCGGCGTCGTCGGCGACGTGCTCCGGGAGCACGATCTCGGCCAGCACCTCGTCACCGGCTTCCCAGGCCGCCCTGAGTCCGGGGGGCGCCGGCTCGTGGAAGCCCTCCAGGTCGACCGGAACGGCGTTCGCGGGCGGCCACGCCTGCCCGTCCGCGGTGCCGACCGCGGCCGTGCCCCGCGCGAGTGTTCCGGTGGCGTGCAGTGTCCATGGCGTGTCCGGCGGGTCGGCGGGGCGCGCATAGACGTTCAGGGTGCGCCGGCCGTCGTCGCCCGGGCCGCCGATCGCCGCCTGGACCCGTACCTCGCCCCGGCCCCGCGCGGGCAGCACCAGCGGTGCGGCCAGGGTGAGTTCCTCAAGGAGGCCGCAGCCGGCCTCGTCGCCCGCCCGTACCGCCAGCTCCAGGAAGCCGGTCGCGGGGAAGACCGCCTGACCGTTCTCCACGTGGTCGGCCAGCCACGGCTGCGCCGTCACCGACAGCAGGCCGGTGCACAGCAGGCCGCCGGTCTCCGGCCGTTCCACGGCCGCGCCGAGCAGCGGGTGCTCCAGGCGGTCCAGCCCCGCGGAGACCACGCCGGCCGACGGGCCCCGGCCGGCGGCCGACGTCCAGTACCGGTCCCGCTGGAACGCGTAGACCGGCAGCTCGACGCGGCGCGCGCCGGTCCCGGCGAACAGTCCGGCCCACCGCACCGGCACGCCCCGAACGTACAGCCGGGCGACCGCCGTCAGCGCCGTGGTCTCCTCGCCCTGGTCCTTGCCGAGCAGCGGCACCGTCTCCGCGCCGGCGACTTCGGCCGGCACGTCCTGCGCCAGTACGTCCTGCGCCAGCACGGACAGCGTCGCGTCCGGGCCGAGTTCGAGGAAGACGCGGGCGCCGGCCGCCGCCGCGGCGCCGACCGCGTCGGCGAACCGCACGGTCTGCCCGACGTGCCGCACCCAGTAGTCGGGGGTGCGGATCTGCTCGTCCTGGAGCCGTTCGCCGGTGACGGTCGAGACGATCGGGATGCGCGGCTCGGCGAAGGCCAGGCCCTCGACGACCGCACGGAAGCCGTCCAGCATCGGCGTCATCAGCGGGGAGTGGAACGGGTGTCCGACGCGCAGTCGCGTCGTCCTGCGTCCTTCGGCCGCGAACCGGTCCGCGATCGCCCGCACCGCGTCGGCGTCGCCCGACACGACCACCGCCCGGGGGCCGTTGACCGCGGCGAGCCCCACCCGGTCCTCGGCACCGGCGAGCAGCGGCACCACCTCGTTCTCGGCCGCCTCAAGCGCGATCATGGCGCCGCCCTCCGGCAGCGCCTGCATCAGCCGTCCGCGGGCGGCGACGAGTGTGCACGCGTCGGGCAGGGAGAGCACCCCGGCCACGTGCGCCGCCGCGATCTCGCCGACCGAGTGCCCGAGCAGCAGATCCGGCGCGGCACCCCACGACTCCACCAGCCGGAAGAGGGCCACTTCCAGGGCGAACAGCGCCGGCTGGGCGTATTCGGTACGGCTCAGCAGTCCCGTTTCGTCGCCGAACACCACCTCGCGCAACGGCCGTTCGAGCTCGCCGTCCAGCAGCGTGCAGACCTCGTCCCACGCCGCCGCGAACACCGGGAACGCCGCGTGGAGTTCGCGCCCCATACCCGGCCGCTGCGCGCCCTGGCCGGCGAACAGCCACGCCGACAGGCCCGGGTCGCCCACCGCCGTGCCCTCCGCGACCCGCACGGGCTGCCCGGCGCCGTCCGCCGCGGCCAGGAGCACCGCCCGGCACTCGAGATCGGAACGCGTCGTCGCCAGCGAGTATCCGATGTCCTGTGCCGCCGCGCCGGTGGCGGTCACGAACGCGGCCAGCCGGCCCAGTTGCGCCTGAAGCGCCGCCTCGGTGCGGGCCGACACCGGCCACGGCACCACGTGCGGCCCGGCCGCCGCCGGCGGCCCGACGGGCGGCACCGCCCGGTCCTCCGGCGGCTGTTCGACGATCACGTGCGCATTGGTGCCGCTGATTCCGAACGACGACACGCCCGCCCGGCGGGGCCGCGCGGCCCGCGGCCACGGGGTGGACGCGGTGAGCAGTTCCACCGCGCCGGCCGACCAGTCCACCTGCGCGGACGGCGCGTCCACGTGCAGCGTCCTGGGCACCACACCGTGCCGCATCGCCAGGACCATCTTGATGACGCCCGCGACACCGGCGGCGGCCTGCGTGTGCCCGATATTGGACTTGAGCGAGCCGAGCAGCAGCGGGCGGTCCTGCGCGCGGCCCTGCCCGTAGGTGGCGAGGAGCGCCTGGGCCTCGATCGGGTCGCCCAGCCGGGTGCCGGTGCCGTGGCCCTCCACCGCGTCCACGTCCGAGGGGAGCAGGCCCGCACCGGCCAGGGCCTGGCCGATGACCTGCTGCTGCGAGGTCCCGCTCGGGGCGGTCAGCCCGTTCGACGCCCCGTCCGAGTTGACCGCGGAACCGCGCAGTACCGCCAGCACCCGGTGGCCGGCCCGGACGGCGTCGGACAGCCGTTCCAGCACCAGGACGCCCACGCCCTCGGACCAGCCGGTGCCGTCGGCGGACTCCGCGTACGCCTTGCAGCGGCCGTCGGGCGACAGGCCGCCCTGCCGGGCGAACTCCACGAAGATCCCCGGCTCCGACATGACGGTGACGCCGCCCGCCAGCGCCAGGGAGCACTCGCCGCCGCGCAGCGCCTGTGCCGCCAGGTGCAGCGCCACGAGTGACGAGGAGCACGCCGTGTCCACGGTCAGCGCGGGCCCGCGCAGCCCCAGCGCGTAGGCGACCCGGCCGGACAGGACGCTCGGCGAGGTACCGGTCAGCACATAGCCCTCCGCGGCGCCCGAACTGTCCTGTAGCCGGGGACCGTAGTCCTGCGCCATCGCCCCCACGAACACGCCGGTCCGGCTGCCGTGCAGTGACGACGGGGCGATCCCGGCCCGTTCCACCGCCTCCCAGCTCACTTCGAGCGCCAGCCGCTGCTGCGGGTCCATGGCCTCCGCCTCGCGCGGCGAGATCCCGAACAGGGCCGCGTCGAAACGGTCCGCGTCGTACAGGAAGCCGCCCGGCCTGCCGGTCGCCAGCAGCTCCGGCGCCCACCCGCGGTCGGTGGGCATGCCGGAGACGGCGTCGGTCTCGCCCGCCACCAGGTCCCACAGTTCCTCGGGCGAGGTCACCCCGCCCGGGTAGCGGCAGGCCATGCCCACGACGACCACAGGATCGTCCGCCGGAACGGTGCGGGGGGCCGCCGGGACGCCGCCGGCCGCGGGTCCTGTGAACCCGGCGGCCAGGTGGTCGGCGAACCGGTCGGGGGTGGGATGGTCGAACAGCGCGGTGTTGGCCACGGGCAGTCCGGTGACGTTCTTCAGCCGGGTCACCAGCTCCACGGTCATCGCCGAATCGAAGCCCAGTTCCTTGAAGGACAGCGCCGGGTTCACCCGCTCCGCGGAGGCGGAGCCCAGCACCACCGCCGTCTCCGCACGGACCAGCCGTCCCAGGTCGGCGCGCGTCCGCGGAACGCCGGGCTCCGTTCCCGGCCCCTCAGGCTCCGGCTCCGGCTCCGGCTCCTGAGCGTGCCCGGTCACCAACGGCGCGGCACCACCGGCCGGTTCCGCCAGCCAGTACCGCTCCCGCTGGAAGGCGTACGTCGGCAGCGGCACCCGCCGGGCGCCCGTCCCGGCGAACGCCCTCGACCAGTCCACCGGCACCCCGCGGACGAACACCTCCGCCAGGCAGGTCAGGAACCGTTCCTTCCCGCCCCGGTCCCGGCGCAGCGTGCCGACGGCGACCGCCCGGCCGCCCTCCGCGTCGATGACCTCCTGCACCGCGGCGGTCAGCACCGGGTGGGAGCTGACCTCGACGAAGACCCGGTGGTCCTGGCCGAGCAACGCCCGGACGGCCGGTTCGAAGCCGACGGTCTGCCGCAGGTTGCGGTACCAGTACTCGCCGTCCATGCCGGTGGTGTCCAGCCATGTGCCGGTCACCGTGGAGAACAACGGCACCTCGGCCCGCCGCGGGCGGATGCCCGCCAGCGTGGCCGGCAACTCCTCACGCACCCGCTCCGCCTGCGCCGAGTGCGAGGCGTAGTCGATCGCGATCCGCCGCGCCCGCACGCCCGCGCCCGCCAGTTCCCCGGACAGCGCCTCCAGCGCCGCCAGATCGCCGGAGACCGCCACCGAGGCCGGCCCGTTCAACGCCGCGACCGACAGCCGGCCGTTCCAGGGCGACAGCCACGCCTCCACCTCGGCCCGCGGCAACGGCACCGACAGCATGCCGCCCGCCCCCGACAGGTGGGCGGCGATCGTCCGGCCGCGCAGGGCCACCACCCGGGCCGCGTCCTCGAGGGACAGCGCACCGGCCACGCACGCCGCCGCGATCTCCCCCTGGGAGTGGCCCAGCACCGCGTCCGGGACCACCCCGTGCGCCTGCCACAGCGCCGCGAGGGAGACCATGACCGCCCAGGACGCGGGCTGGACCACGTCCACCCGCTCCAGCGAAGGGGCCCCCGCGGCCTGCCGCAGCACCTCGGGCAGCGACCAGTCCACATGGGGCGCGAGCGCGGCGGCGCACTCGGCCAGCCGTTCGGCGAACACCTCGGACTCCGCCATCAACCGGACGCCCATACCGGTCCACTGCGAACCCTGCCCAGGGAAGACGAACACCGTCCTGCCCTCGACGTCGGCGACTCCGCGCACCAGGCCCGGCGCTGACTCGCCGTCGGCCAGCGCCGTCAGCGCGCCGGGGGCGCCGCCAGGACCGCCGGACGGGAGAACGACGGCGCGGTGCCGGAAGGTGCTGGTCCGGCTGCCGGCCAGGGAGAAACCGACGTCCACCGGGTCGAGTCGCGGGTTCTCCGCCAGCTGGGACGCGAGGCGGGCGGCCTGCGCGCGGAGCGCGTCGTGGGTCCGGCCCGACAGCGGCCACGGTACGGGGCCACCCGCCGCGGAAGCACGGTCCGCGGCCGGGGCCGCGTTCCCCGGCGTCTGCGGCGTCTGCGGCGTTCGCGGCTTCCGCTCGGCGGCGGACACGATCAGGTGGCAGTTGGTGCCCCCGATGCCGAACGACGACACACCGGCCAGTGCCCGGCCCTCGCGGTAGGGCCAGGGACGGGCAGACGTCACCACGTCCACGCGCCACTCGTCGAAGCGGATCAGCGGGTTGGGCCGTTCGAAGCCCAGGCTCGGCGGCAAGGCGCCGTTCCGCAGCGACAGCGCGACCTTCACGAGGCCGACGATGCCGGCGGCGCCCTCCAGATGCCCCACGTTCGTCTTCGCCGAACCGACCAGCAGCGGGCTGTCCGAGGAACGGCCCGCGCCGTACACCGCGCCGAGCGCCGCCGCCTCCACCGGATCACCCACCCGGGTGCCGGTCCCGTGCAGCTCCACGTACTGGACCGCGGCCGGGTCGACGCCTGCCCGGCGGCACGCCGCGCGCAGCACCGCCTGCTGTCCACGGGCATCGGGGATGGTCAGCCCCTCGCCGGGGCCGTCGTTGTTGACCGCGCTGCCCTCGATGACGCAGTGGACGTCGTCCCCGTCGGCCAGCGCCCGCGCCAGCGGCTTGAGCAGCACCATTCCGGCGCCCTCGCCGCGAACGTATCCGTTGGCGCGCTCGTCGAAGGTGAAGCAGCGGCCGTCCGGGGAGAGGGCACCGAGCCGCGCCACCGCCTCCGCGCTGTCCGGCAGGAGGTTGAGGTGCACGCCGCCGGCCAGTGCCGTGGCCGACTCCCCGCGCCGCAGGCTCTCGCACGCCAGGTGCACCGCCACCAACGACGAGGACTGACCGGTGTCCACCACCAGGCTCGGCCCCCGGAGCCCGAGCGAGTAGGACATCCGGTTCGCGATGACGCTGCGGTTCAGGCCGGTGAGGGTGTGATGCCCGATCGCCGCCGGCCCTCTGCGCCGGTCGAGCGCGCCGTAGTCGTCCGCGGTCACGCCGACGAACACCCCGGTGTCGCTGCCCCGCACCGCGTCCGGAAGCACGCCCGCGTCCTCCAGGACCTCCCAGCCCAGCTCCAGCGCCAGACGCTGCTGCGGGTCCATCGCCCGTGCCTCGCGCGGAGAGATCCCGAAGAACTCGGCGTCGAACCGGTCGACGTGGTCGAGGAAGGCCCCCAGGACGGTCTCGTCGGAGACCGCTGCCCCTTCGTCCCAGCGGCCCGGCGGCACCTGCGAGACCGCGCTTCTCCCGCCGGTCAGCAGTCGCCAGAACCCCGCGGGGTCGTCCGCCGACGGCAGGCGGCAGGACACCCCGACCACCGCGATGGCGTCCTTCCCCGCGTGGAGTCGCTCGGTGGGCACGGAATCGGATCGGCTCATGGGACCGCTCCCCAACTCTTCGTCTTCGCAGACTCGGCAGAGGGCACGTGCCTGCGCACACCCGTTTCCCGGGAATTCGGCGACACGGACCTGCCGTTCGAGTCGTGATCAACAATGCGCATACTGCATGCCCACCCTCCTTATTCCCTATGCATCGAGCCGCGGCAGATTCCGTTTCGATGAATACGTACTGCGTCGTCGCAATTACCCAGAGCGCTAGGGGGTGATAGGGGATGACTGGAAAACCTCCTGGCAGTGGACTCAGGTTTGAAAATCCTTCGGCTTGCCTTATTCTCGGTGCTCTGCCGACCGATAAGAGTCAGAGTCTTCGAAGCAACGAAGGTGGGGGAATGCGGTCCAGGATCGATCCGCAGGGGGTGGACGGCTTCGCCGCCACGCCCGCCGGCCAGGCCTACGCCCGGACGGCGCGCCAGTCGCTCAACGGACTCCTCGCGGACCGGCCCCCGCCGAACGTCCACCGCACCATCGCCAACCACCCGGCGCTCATGTCCGCGATACAGCCGCTGATGGCACACGTGGCAGGCGACGTGCTGCCGGCCCGGGACCGCGAGATCGTCATCCTGCGGACCGCGTGGCGTTCACAGGCCCAGTACGTCTGGGCCCACCACCACGCGGCGGGACTCATGGTCGGTCTGAGCGAGGCGGAGATCGCCCGCGTCACCTCGGAGGAGGCCGGCGACTGGGCGCCCTTCGAAACCGCACTCCTCCAGGCGGTCGACGAACTCCACGTCATGTCGGTCATCTCGGACGGCACCTGGATGCGGCTTGGCGAGCGTTACAGCAAGGAGCAGGTACTCGAACTGCTGGCCCTCGTCGGTACGTACAAGACCCTGTCGTTCATCCTGAACTCCTGCGTCGTTCCGCTCGACCCCTGGCTGGAACGTCCGGCGCGACTGCCGGCGGACCCGGTGCGGCGGATGTCCGGCAGGCACGCGCGCCGCCCGCAGGGCTGACGCGTTCCCCGCGCCGAACGCCCGCCGGAAGCCGACCGGAAGTCCGCCGGAATTCACCGGGAACCGCCGGGAACCGCCGGGGCGTATCGCCCGGCGCGGCGGATGTGAATTCCGCCCCGGCGGCACCGGAAGAATTCAATCAGAGTTCGACGGGTGCTTCCTGCGGATCAGCGTGATGCCGTCGGCCATGGGGACCAAGGACATTTCCACTCGCGGATCGTCACGGACCAGATTGTTGAACGCGCGGATCGCGGCCGTCTCCTCGTCCTGCGCATCGGGGTCCGCGACCCTGCCGAAAAACAAGGTGTTGTCGACGACGATCAGCCCGCGGTCGCCGAGCAGGGTCAGCGCCATTTCGTAGTAGTCCGGGTAGCTCTGCTTGTCCGCATCGATGAAGACGAGGTCGAACCCGCCCGGCCCCTCGTCCGCGATGATCGCCTTGAGGGTGTCGGTCGCGTGGCCGATGCGGACGTCGATCTGCCCGTCGACACCCGCCCTGGCCCAGTAATCGGCGCCGATCCGCGGCCAACTGCCCGCGATGTCACAGGTGATCAGCTGCCCGCCGGGCACGAGAGCACGAGCCAGGCACAGGGTGCTGTACCCGGTGAACGTGCCGATCTCCAGGATTCTCCGGGCCGGGGTGAGACCCGCGAGCAGCGTCAGCAGCTGCCCCTCCTCGGGCATGACCTGCATCGCGCTGACGGCGGGCAGGTCGGACGTCCTCTCGCGCAGCTCCCGCAGGATCGTGTCCTCGCGCAGGGAGGACTCCCGGATGTACTCCGCGAGCCCGTCCGGGAGACCTAGCTGATTCGCCATGCGTCCTCCAACTCCTCTCCTCGGCTGTCGCCTCTCATACCGCCGCCTTCGGGACCGCGTGGTCGGCGAGGATCATCTGGCAGATCTCCGTACCGCCCTCGATGAGCTCGATGAGTTCCATGAGCTTCGCGTCCCGGTGGGCGCGCTCGACCACGTGGCCTCGTGCGCGGCCGCCGCCCCCGGGACCTGCACGCCCGCGGCAGCGCCCTGCGCGGCCTGGACAGCACACAGCACACAGCACACAGCAGGCCGCGGGCGGTCAGCGTTTTTTGCAGCGCCTCGTCGGGGACCAGGCCGGTCCCGTCCCACCGGCCCTGTCCCACCCCGGGGCCAGGTCGCCGACGAGGTCGTCGACGATCCCGGCGGCACCGGCGAGCGGATCAGGCATCGGCGGGCTGCTCGTCGCCGGTCAGGCGCAGGACCAGGTCGGTCATGGCCCGGATGGTGCGGAAGCTGTCCCGCCTGAGGTCGTTCCCGGGAATCTGCACGGAGAACTCCCGCTCGACGTGGACGACAAGTTCCATCGCCAGCAGGGAGGACACCAGCCCGGACTCGAAGAGATCCTGGTCGGCAGGAACGTCCGTCTTGATCCGGCCCGAGACGAACGCCGTGATCGACCGCTCGACACTCTCACGAGTAATTTCCTGACTCATATCTACGAAAGCACCTCTCCATAGTCGTAGAAACCGCGCCCGGTCTTACGTCCCAGCTCGCCGCGGCGGACCTTTTCCACGAGCAGTTCGCAGGGGTTGAAGGTGGAATTCTGAGTCCGCTCGGCAAGCAGTCGCAGAGCATCCGCGAGATTGTCGAGCCCGATCAGGTCGGCAGTGCGCAGCGGACCGGTCGGATGGCCGAGGCATCCGTGCATCAGCTGGTCCACGGACTCGACGCTCGCGGTGCCCTCGGATACGATTCTCGCCGCTTCGTTGATCATGGGATGCAGAAGCCTGCTGGTGACGAATCCTGGCGCGTCGCGCACGACGACCGTTTTCTTCCCCAGTCGTTCCAGAAGAGACAGCACAGCGCCCATGGCCGCGTCACCGGTCTGCGGGCCGCGGATGACCTCCACCATCTCGATGAGGTAGGCGGGATTCATGAAGTGAACCCCGGCCAATTCCTCTGGACGCTCCACCGACTTCGCCAGTTCGGCGATGGGGATGCCCGAGGTGTTGGTGATCAGCGGGGTCCCGGCGGGTACCGTGCCGGATATCTCCGCCATGATCCGCGCCTTGAGTGAGGCGTCCTCGGTGATCGCCTCGATCACCGCGACGGCATCCGCGGCGCCCTCGGCGGACAGCGCGGTGGTCAGCGTTCCGGTGGCGCCGGCGTCGGGGAAGGCGCCCAGGAGCTGCCCGTGTCTCAACTGCTGGGTGATTTCCGACCTGGCGTCCTCCAGCACATCGTCGGAGACATCGACCAACACGACGTGCATGCCACGGCCCAGTGCCAGCGCGGTGATGCTGCGCCCCATCACTCCGGCACCGAGAACAGCGATCACGTCCGATCGAGAATTCGCCATCACCTGCCCCAATCATCATTTCAGCCGCACACGTCCTCCATCGGACACCTGGCGGGTGAAAGCCGTTTCATTACTTGACGGTGACCGCCGCGGCGCCACGACTTCCCCCGAGGAGGAATGTCGACTGGGGCGGGGTCAGGGGAATATCAGGACGGCTCCGGGCGGCCGGACGGACCGCGAACCGCAAGCCGAGCGGTTGATTCGGGGGTCGGAGAGGAAAGAGGAAGTATGTTCCGCGTTACGCGGACGACTGCTCCGCAATTCCCCTCTCTCATTCCATGGGTCATCGGTCGGGCCTGGGCATCTGCACGAAACTCTACTAACCCTGCGTCAGAATCCGTGAACCCCTACCTCCCCCTATTCTCGGTTCTCACAAAGCGCACCGCACTGCCGGGCAACGCGTAATCGGGAACTTCATCCGGACCGCGGTGCGAGGTTTACGGCGGCCGATGAGCGGGACGGCCCCGCCCGTGTGTCCGTGCCGGGGCGGCCGTATGAACATCTTGGTCCGGGAAGGCACAACATCGCCGCGTGGCACGGCCTCCGCCGTCGGCGAATCGCTGCGGGCCGATATCGGCCATTCTCCCCCTTGTGCGGCTCCACAGCGGGGACATGGCGGCGACAGGGCCGCGTTCACATCATGACCGGGGACCGGTTCGCGTTCCAGCTCGGCTATCTGGCGGCCGAGCGGTGGCTGGTCATGTTCAGCCGGACGGCGGCGCGTTCGAGACCGCCGGTCTCCGCCACGGCGATCACGTAGCGCATCATTCGGAGGTCAGGCGGCATGCCTTGAGGGTATCTCGGCAGATCCGGCTGGTCTGTGCATGCGCACAGGGGCCGGAGTTAGGCTCACGACCCGTCAGCGAGCGGAGGGAGAACCCCGTGCACGACGCGGCGACAGTCGCTCCGGGTGCGCGGCGGCCTGGCTGGAGCGACATCGGTGACCGCGGCGACAGGAGCGACGGCAACGGCGGCAACGGCCGCGGACCGGGACTTGATCCGAAGAGAGGTGCCGCGAACCGGCGAGCGGCTGCCCGCCATCGGCCTGGGCAGCACCTTCATGACCTCCGACACCCGGCCCGGCGCCGGCACCGGCCGCATCACCGAGGTGGCACGCCGCTTCTGGGAGCACGGCGGCCGGCTGATCGACACCTCGCGGCCGTACGGCGCGGACGAGGCGAATACCGGATCGGCCCCCGCGGGCGAGTGCATCCAGAACGAGGCCTTCCTCACCAACAGGATCTGGTCCACGGGCGACTACCTCCGGGACGACAGCCACGCCCCGGCCGGCCTCGAACGCTCCGTGGAACGCCTCTTCCGCGACCGGCCATCGACGTCCTCCAGTGCCACATCCTGGTCAGCGTCGATTGCGTCATCCCGCTGCTGCACGCCTGGAAGCATGAGGGGCGCGTGCGCTACATCGGACCCACGCACCACGAGCCCACGCACCACGAGCCCACGCACCACGAGCCCACGCACCACGAGCCCACGCACCACGAGCCCACGCACCACGAGCCCACGCACCACGAGCCCACGCACCACGAGCCCGCGCACCACGAGCCCGCGCACTACGACATCATGGCCGACAGGGTGCGCCGCGCCGAACTGGACTTCATCCAGGTCCACTACTCGGTCCGCACGTGCGAGGCCGGAGCCCGGCTGCTCCCCGCCTGCGCCGACAACGGCGACGCGGTCACGGTGAACATGCCGCTGGAGAAGGGGCGGCTGCTGCACCACGTGGTCGGGGACCGCCCGCTGCCGCGCTGCGCCACCGAACTGGGCGTTCACAACTGGGCGCAGTGCTTCCTGAAGTGGGTCGTTTCCCACCCCGCGGTGACCTGCGCGCTGCCCGCCACCTCCGGCCCCGCGCACCTGCTGGAGAACGGCGGCACCAGGCGGGGGGAGCTCCCCGACGGTGCGACCAGGCGGCCCACGGTCCGGGAACCGGCACACCTGCCGGGCTTCGAGGACATCCCGACCTCGCCGTGGTACCCGGGCACGTCCTACCCCGGCCTGATCGGCGACGCGGCCGCGCGCATGCGGGAGCGCAGCCCCTGGCGGCCACCGGCCCCGGCGACGTGAGTGCGGCCGCCCGCCAGGCCGGCACGCCGGGACAGCGCTACACGGTCATGACCCTGGCCACCTCGGACGTGCGGCCTCACGAGAGCGCCGAGTACTGGGCGGAGACGGTCACGTCCTTCCACTGCCCCTTCGACGTCCGCATGCCGCGCCGTGCCGGCTCCGGCTTTCGGGGGCGCGCGGTGCGTCAGCACTCGCCGTCCCACCAGTACATCACCTGGCAGTCGGACGAGTGCCTGGTCCGCAGAACGCCCCGCCAGGTCCGCAGCGCCCCGTTCGAGGACTACCGTCTGATCATTCCCCACAGCGGGGAGCTGCTCGTCGGTCAGGCCGGCCGGGAGGCCCGCGTACGGCGGGGCCAGGCCGTCCTCGCGTCGATGAACGCACCGCTGGAGATGTGGCAGTCCTGCGGCGCCCGGATGTCGGTCCTCTCCGTTCCCTGGCACGGCGTGGCCTCCCGGCTGGGCCTGGAGGTGACGGCCGAGGCGGTTGACGCGACGTCCGGGCTCGGCCGCATCGTCGTGGATACGCTGGGCCGGGCCTACCAGGAGCGGGACCACCTCGGCACGACCGAGTTCGACGCCGTCTGCGAACGCGCCGTCGAGCTGCTGTGCATGGTGCTCGCGGGCGACGACCGGCCGGACCCCGAGGGACACCGACGCGACGTCGAAACGGCAGTCCGTCACCACATCCGCCGGCACGCGCACGAGCCCGGGCTCAACGGTCAGGCCGTCGCGCACGCGCTCGGCTGGTCCTTGAGGTACGTCCAGCTCGTCCTGCAACGAGTCGGCACCACCCCGCGCGACCTGATCCGGGAGGAACGCCTGCACCTGGCCCGTGCCCGCCTGGAGAGCCCGGAGCACCGGCACCGCTCGATCGGCGACATCGCGCAGGCGTCCGGATTCTCCTCGGTCGGCGCGCTCAGCACCGTCTTCCGGAACCGGTTCGGTCTGCGGCCCAGCGACGTGCGGGCCTCCCCGCTGCCGCCCGCCCCGGCGCGGCGTCCCCGCATCGCCGTCCCGCGACCACCGGTCCGTCGCCACGGGGGACGGCACCTCGAACGCTCGACGCACCACTGGAGCGGGGTGACCCTCGAACTGGCCCGCTGGTGTGCGGACCCGGCCGGGGAGGCGCAGGTCGACCTCACGGACCACGTCCTGTTCGTCACCCTCGCCGGCACCACAGAGAAGACCGAGGCGCGGATCGAGGACGGACAGCGTTACGACGGCGCCGACTTCCCCGGCGCGGTGACGTTCATCCCGGCGCACCGCCGCCGACTCGCCCGCCACGAGGGCGGCACCATCGACTACGCCATGCTGCGCGTACGGCCGGAACGCCTCCACCTGCCGGAGGACGCCCGCGGCTCCCTGGAGTTCCGCGGCTTCACCAACCGGCCCGACCCGCTCGTTCACCGGCTCGCACGGGAGCTGCGCGCCGAGGCACTGGCCGGGTCACCCCACGGAGAGCTGCTGGTGGACAGCGCGATGACGATGCTGTCGCGCCACCTGGTCCGCCAGCACTCGACCCTCGGAACGCCGCCGGACACGCCGGACGCGACCGCGCGGACGGCGACGGTGCTGGCGGGCTCGACGCTGGCCCGGGTGCTCGACCACGTGCACGACGAGCTCGCCGGCGACCTGCGGCTGGCGCACCTGGCCGAGGTGGCGGGCATGGACCTCCATCACTTCAGCCGGGCGTTCCGCGCGGCGGTCGGTCTCCCCCCGTACCGCTACGTGATCGAGCAACGCATCCGGCGCGCCGCGGACCTGCTGGCCGGCTCGGACCTGCCCATCGCCGAGATCGCCCACCGGGTGGGCATGTCCAGCCAGAGTCACCTGACCACGGCCTTCCGCAGGGCCACGGGTGCCACCCCCAAGGCATACCGCCTCGCCCGGCGGGACCCCTCGCGCGCCTGACCGGCGGTGACGCGGAGCCCGCCGCGCGTCACCAGCGCGTCACCCGCGGAACCTGGTGTCGACTCTGTCGCCCACCTCCCCGAAGACGAAATCCTTCGTCGACTCCATAAAGTCCAGCGGGAAGCCGAGATCGATGGCGCTCGCCTCGTCAAGCCGCCGTACGGCTGGCTCGGGGAGCGCCAGGCCGGTGTAGGCCAGGTTGTCGGTGAGCTGCTCCAGCCGGTTGGCGCCGATGATCGGATGGACGGCGCCGCCGCCGCGGGCGGCGAGCCACGCCAGCGCCACCTGCGCCGAGGTGACCCCGAGTTCGTCGGCGACGGCGTCCACCTCCGTCGCGATCCGCACGTCGCGATCGGAGATGTCCGCGCTCTTCACCCGCGTCGGTGCGGCGGGGACGCCGCGGGTGAACTTCCCCGTCAGCACGCCGTTGGCCAGCGGCGCCCACGCGGCGACGGACAGGTCGAGCGCGCCCGCCATGGGCAGCAGATCCCGCTCGATGTCGCGTCGGGTCAGGCTGTAGGGGACCTGGAGGCCGACGAACGGCGACCAGCCGCGCAACTCGGCGAGCGTGTTCGCGCGGGAGACCACCCACCCCGGTGCGTCGGAGATGCCCACGTAGAGCACCTTCCCGGCGCGCACCACATCGTCGAGGGCGCGCATCGTCTCCTCGATCGGCGTGCTCGGGTCCCAGAGGTGCACCCAGAGCAGGTCGACGTAGTCGGTGTTCAGGTTGGTCAGGCTGCGCTCCAGCGAGTGCCGCAGGCTCTTGCGGTGGTTGCCGGCGGCGTTGGGATTCCTCCCGTCCATGGACACGGTGTACTTGGTGGCGACGACGAAGTGCTCGCGGTCGGAGCCCAGCAGGTCGCCGATGATGCGTTCGCTGTGGCCATCGGTGTACTTGTTGGCGGTGTCGATGACGTTTCCGCCGGCCTCGGCGTAGGCCGTGAGGAGCTTCCGGCACTCGTCGAGCGACGCGCCCCAGCCCCACTCCTCGCCGAAGGTCATCGTGCCGAGAAACGCCTCGGAGACCCGGAGCCCGCTCCGCCCGAGCAGTCGGTATCGCATGGTGATTTCTCCTTGGTCCCAAGGTCCTTGGGATCAGCTGAGGTGAGCGCCGAACCACTCGGCGGCCAGGCCGACCGCGGTGCGTACGGCGTCCCTGTCGTACAGGTCGTTGTGGACGACGCCGGGCAGGATCTCGATTCGCCGGGGCCCGGTGAGCCGGGCGTGGACCGCCTGGTGATCCTCGGGGAGCGTCGAGACGTCCTGGTCACCCACGATCAGCATCCCGGCGCGAGGGCCGACGGTGTCGGCGGCCGTGCGGGTGTCGTCCACCAGGATCGTCCGCAGCGACAGCGCGGTGGCGCGGTTCTGCCAGTTCGGCGCGGCACCCCGGGCGGTCCCGTAGTACTCGGTGGCGATGGGGTTGTCGAAGAGCACGGGCTGGTCGTCGGGGACGTCCGGCGTGCGGACGACCGGGATGTACTCCGGCCTGCCGGTGCTGTGATAGCGCTCCAGCTGCGCGGTCTGGTCCGCGAGCAGTTCGTCGTAGGCCGGGATCAGCTCGCGGGCGCGGGCCGGGTTGAGCAGCCCGGCGGCGACGGCCACGAACGCCCGTACCCGTGGGTCGTACGCGGTGAGGTTCATCGCCAGGCCACCGCCGATCGACACTCCGATCGCGCCGATGCGTCCGGCATCCACGACCTGTGTGAGCGAGGCCAGGTAGCTCACCGCCACGTGCAGGTCGGCCAGCCGGTCCTGGTTGGCCTCGTGCTGGCGCGGAGTCCCCCCGCTCTCGCCGAACCTCCGCTGGTCGAAGACCAACGTGACGAAGCCCGCGGACGCGAGCCCCTGCGCGTAGCCGGCATTGACCGACTGCTCCTTCACCGACGTCATCGCATTGGACACGACGATCGCCGGCCGGGGCGCGGAGCCGCCGTGCGGGATGCGAAGGTGTCCCGCGAGCCGGACGCCGTCGGGGGCCGTAAAGGTGACCCGGCGGAGCGTCACGCCGTCCGCGTCCGCGGGTGCCGCGGACGCCGCCCTGGCCGTCCCTATCTGTAGCAGCAGGCCCGCGGTGGCCGCTGCGCCACCGAGGGCGAGCAGCTGCCGACGCCGGTGGACCGATGCCCTGCCGCCGCTCGTCTCCCGCTCCTGGCCGCCCATCAGAACGGACGCACCTGAAAGCCGGGGGTGGCAAGCGCGCTCACCACGTCGGGATCGAAGAGGATGTACGGCGTGTAAGACTCCGGCCGGCCGGCCGCCTCCAGCCGGGCGACCTGCCCGGCCGTCAATTCGACGTCGAGCGCCGCGAGATTGGCGGTGAGCTGCGCGAGATCGCGCGCACCGATCAGGGTCGAGACGACCCCGGGCCGGCGCGCCACCCAGTTGATCGCCACCTGGGCCGGGCTGCGGTCCACCTCCGCCGCCACCCGGATGAGCGTGTCCAGCACCTGCCAGTCCCGCTCGGTGCGCCCGCGCATGAACGGCGCGCCGGCGATCGACTCCAGCCGGCCCTGCCCGGAGGCGTCCGTGCCGTCACTGCGGGTGTACTTCCCGCTCAGGAACCCGCTGGCGAGCGGCGACCACGGGACGATGCCCATGCCGAGATCCGCCGCGGCCGGCACGTGCTCGCGCTCGATGTGCCGCTCCACGAGGGAGTACTCCAGCTGGAGCGCCGCCACCGGCTCCCAGCCGCGCCCGGCGGCGAGCAGCTGCGCCTTCGTCAGATACCACGCCGGAACGTCGGAAAGCCCGACGGCGCGCACCTTCCCGCTGCGCACCACGGCGTCGAAGGTCGCCATCACCTCCTCGACGGGCGTCACCGTGTCCCACAGGTGCATCCAGTACAGGTCGAGGTAGTCGGTCCGCAGCCGGCGCAGCGAGGCGTCCAGTGAGTTCAGCAGGTTCTTGCGGCCGTTGCCGGTCGCATTGGGATTCCCCGGCTCGGTCGGCCCGGTGAACTTGGTGGCCAGCACGATCCGCTCGCGACAGCCGGCCTCTTTGATGAACGTCCCCAGCAGCTCCTCGCTGCGGCCGTCCGCGTAGCCGTTGGCCGTGTCGACGAAGTTCCCGCCCGACTCCAGATAGTGACGAAAGATGACTCGGGCGGTTTCCTCGTCGGTGCCCCAGCCATCCTGTCCGAAAGTCATCGTGCCCAGGGCGAGCGGAGACACCCGCAGCCCCGTTCTTCCCAGCAGTCTGTAGATCACGCGGCGGACACTAGATATCCGCCGAATCCCACGTCTTCCACGTTCCCGCAGACTTGCGCGCCCGCGCACAGGCCCTTCGACCCCGCGGCGTACGCGAGCCCCGCCTCCGACTGCACGCCCACAGCCCGCACGACGCGGAACTCCGACGCCCGCTCGGCGACGTACTCGGGCAGGGTCACCAGCTGCCGGTCGAGCGCCTCGCATTCGCCGCGGCGGCCATGCGACAGCGAACTCCATTGAGCCCGGGGGGCGTCCTTCTCGTCGGGCGGCCCTGACTCCACGCCCGTGGATCGGTGCTGGATCACTGGGACGCGACGGCAAGAGTCACCGTGGCACCAGCGACGCACCGGGTCACGCCCTCGACGAGGCGTCCGGGACCAGGGAACACTCAGTTGCAACGCGATCAAGCCGCGGCACGCCCCACCGGGAACGACGGCCAGATCTTCGGGTCGGACCACGCACCTCGCGACGCGGTCCGCGACGCGTGCGCCCAAGGCACACTCGCGCTCGACCAGCGTCTTGAAGACGGGGTATTCGCCCGGATCCTGGTCAGGTGCGACGGCGGCCGTTGAGCGACGTGCAGCTCCGCGGGGGTGGTGAAGCCGGGCTCCGGCACCAGCCACACGTCGAGAACGGGATCGACTGCCTCACGGAGCTTTTGATTCCCTGTCGGTGGCCACGAAGGGGCGCCCCGGGCTATCAGCGACGAAGGAGCCGTCGTGCGGGCGCAGTTCGGCAGGGAGGGGGAAGCCCCGATCACCTGTGCTCGCTGATCCGGACGAGAAGACCTAGCCGTTCTGCAGCCGGACCACCGCGCGCCCGGACGCCGGGTCGTGCTCCAGCACCACGTACCGGCTGAGGGCGGCGAGAGCGACGAGGCAGCCGCTCATCTCCATACCCTCCTCCACGATCGTTCCCAGCACGAGCACGATGCTGTAACCGTTCCCTTGTGCCCAGCCGTTGAACGCCTCGGTCAGCAGCGCCCCGCCCAGATACACCGCGAGCGCGCCCAGCAGCCCGTTCCGCAGGTCACGCGGGAGCTTCCGTGCCCACAGCACGGCGCACACGGTGCCCGCCGCCGCGAGGATGGCGCCCGGCAGGACCCAGGCGTGCGTGGGCAGCGAGACGCCGGCCCACTCCTTCCACGATCGGCCGACCTCGCCGAGGCGTTCATGCAACGAGATGGTCTCGTCGATGCTGAGCAGTGCGGTCGCGGCGGCAAGACCCAGCCAGGACAGCCGCCCGGGGCGCGTGCCGCGCCCGCTGAGCAGCGCGGCGGTCAGCGCCATGCCCGCCACGGCCAGCAGCAGTGTGCTGTTCCACCAGGTGGCCAGGTTGGCCTCGAAGTCGACGTTCACCAACCAGCGGACGGTCGGGATGGGGTCGTAACGGTTGTATGCGCGCGTGGCGAGGTCGGCGACGAGTATGGCTGCGGTGGCGCCCGCGGCGAGCCACAGGATGCGGCGGGCCGACGGTCTCGCCAGCTCACCCGCGAGCCGGTCGCGGGTTTGAGGATCGGTCATACGCACGGAGGGTAGCGGTCTGATCAGAGGACGAAGTGCTCGGGGCGCCCGTATGGTGCTCCTCGAGACAGACTTCCTGCGACCGTGCGAACGCGACGAATTCGGCCCGGACGCCTGGGCTGAAGCGCGCTCGCGACGGCTGCCTGGAGTGCGGCGGCAACCGCGCTCGGTTCCCGCGGCCTGCGCGCTCACCCGTGCCACGCGGCAACTTCCATGTCATCCCGAACGGGCCGACCAGCACGGACCGACTCGACCGGCACCGCCGGGCCCGTCCGTTCCGCGCTTCGGACAGCGGTCGGAAGTTCGTCGTTGGGCTGTGTGCCGGGCGGCTTCCGGGCCCGGCAGGTGCCCGACGGCGTGCGCGTGGAAGCGGATGCGGTGGAGACCGGCCTTGTGGAGGTGCGTGGTGGCGGTGCGGGTGAGGTTGGTCGGGTCGACCTGTCTGCCCTGCACTGTGGTGAACATGCCCGTCGTGCTGCCAAGAGAAGCCCGCGGTTTCCCGCTCACGCTACTGCTGCTCCTGATGGAGGTCCGTTCGGCAACCTCCTGCGTGAGAGTGTGCGCGGTGAGTTCGTCCAGCAGGTCTCCGGCACCGGGATCTGCTTCCGTCAGGACCGCGGCGGCGCCCCACGAGAGATCGTCTTGCGTCATGGCTGTGTCGCGGGCGAGTCCCCACAGCTCGGCCGACCCGAGGTCGTCGATCATACGCCGGATGCAGAGGACGGCTGTGTCCGAGCGGGCTGGGATGTCGGCGTTCAACAGGCCCGCCTGTACGTCCGTGGCCGCGCATACATCACCCGGCTCCAGCACGCCCGGTGGCACCGATCCTCGTGATCAGTCGTCCAGCACGGCCAGGGCGTCGATCTCGACGAGCAGTCCCGGCGGGAGTTGCATGTAGACGGTGGTGCGGGCGGGGAAGGGCTCGCCGACGGCCGCCGCGTACGCCTCGTTCATCTCGGTAAGGTGGGCGGGGTTGGTGAGGTACACGCGCAGCACCACGACGTCCTCCAGGCCGGCATCCGCCGCCTCGAGGACGGCGGTGACGTTGCGCAGGACCTGCCTGGTCTGCTCGGCGACCGTGGTGCCGACGACCTCGCCGGTGTCCGGGGCGAGGGGGAGCTGCCCGGAGACCTGCAGGACGGGGCCCTTGCGGATGCCCTGGGACAGCGGGGCCGACGGGGAGGGCGCGTTGCCGGTGGTGATGACGGTTCTGGTCATGGTGTGTCCTTGAAGGGTGCGGTCAGCTGGTCAGGGGACCAGGTCCAGGACTGTCGTTCCTGGCCGCGGGGGTCGTCGACCTGGGTCCACTCGGTGTCGATGCGCATGGTGGCCCGGCGGCCGGTGTCGTACGGGTCCCAGCCGGGGTCGCCGGTCCGGGCGAACCGGATCCAGGTCTCGTGGACGCGGGTGGCGAGGTCCGCGGGGGCTTCGCCGGGGCCGAGCAGGGCGTTGGGGCCGTTGAGTTCGGCCCGGTCGGCGAGGTCGAAGACGAAGGGCAGTTCGACCCCGTGGGTGGCGCCGAGTTCTCCGCCCAGGGCGTGCGAGCGCCAGGCGAACTCGTAGGCGTAGGTGGCCGACCGCGGGTGGGCGGCATGGGCGTCGGCCAGGGCGCGGCTACCCACTCCGAACAGGGCGTCGGCCATGATGGCGGAGCGCAGTTCAGCGAAGGACGCCCCGGGGCGTGAGGCGCGGTAGGTCTGGACGAGCCGCGCCGGGTCGGGGTGCGAGCGGGCGGCGGCCTCGTCGACATCGGCGGCGGTCGAGGTGGCGTACTTGCCCACCGGGACCAGGTAGAGGTTCCCCTCTTCGGAGTTGGTGCCGACGAGCAGGTCGACGTCGGGGGCGTCGGCGGCGGAAGCGGCGACGGACACGGCTGGCTGGGCGTCCAGGACCAGGCTGAAGGGGCTCAGACCGATCAGTGGGTCGCCGTGGGTTTCGGTCCGCAGGTCGATGCCGGCGAGGTCGGCGGCCGCCTCGACGAGCCGCTCGTCGGGGATGCCGGCGAACGCGCCGACCGAGGGCTCGACGCCCAGGGCCTCGCCCGCAGCCCTGGTGACACGGGCGGCCTGCTCGGGCGTGAACGCGCCCAGGCCGCTGCCGCTCTGCACGATCGCCCGGCGGAACAGCCCGGTGGCCTCCGGGGTGGCGAGAACGCCGCCGACGACGGTCGCCCCGGCCGACTGGCCGAAGAGGGTGACGTTGCGCGGGTCACCGCCGAAGGCGGAGGCGTTCGCCCGCACCCAGCGCAGCGCCGCGACGACGTCGAGCAGACCGCGGTTGGCGGGCGCCCCGGGGACGTCGAGGAACCCGGCGATCCCTAGCCGGTAGTTGAGGGTGACCAGGACGACCCCGTCACGCGCGAACGCCGAGCCGTCGTACAGGGTGGCGCGCGTCGAACCGGCGACGAAACCGCCGCCGTGGACGAATACCATGACCGGCAGTCCGCCTCCTCCGGCGGCGGGCGCGAAGACGTTGACGGTGAGGTAGTCCTCGCCGCGGCTCCAGCCGGTGCCGAAGTAGGGGGTCATGTCGACGTCGCCGAGCCTGCGCTCGGACTGCGGGGCGGTGGGCCCCGGCACGGTGGCGTCCCGTACGCCCTGCCACGGCTCGTGCGGGCGCGGCGGGGCGAACCGGTCGGCGCCGCGGGGCGGAGCGGCGTACGGGATGTTCTGGAAAGTGAGGGTGCGGCCCCGGCGCAGGCCGCGAACGGTGCCCTGCGCGGTGGTCACGACGGGGTCGGGGTGCTGGTTCATCTCGTGTGTCCTTCTCGCCTTTTCTTCCGCGGGCCTCAGACCTGCTCGGTGTACGTGGAGAAGGGCGCCCAGCCCTTGACGGCGAACTTGCCGCCCGCACGGACGACTTCGGCGGCGCCGTGGCCGCCGAGGTGGGCGGGGAAGACGAGGGCGTTGCTGTCGGCCGCCGAGCCCAGGAGCTTGTGGCGGGTGGCGCGGGCTTCGGCGGGGTCCTCGCAGAAGCAGCTGTTGGCGTCGGGCTCGTGGATCTGGATCGGGCTGTGCATCAGGTCGCCGACGAACAGGGCCCGGTCGGAGCCGGATTCCAGCCGCAGCACCGATGAGCCGGGGGTGTGGCCGGGGGCGAGGTCGAGACGCAGGTTGGCGTCGATGCGGTGGTTGCCCTCCCACAGCAGGGTGAGGCCGGCCGTGTGCACGGGGGCGACGCTGTCCTCGAATACGTTCTGGTTGCCGCGGCCGAACAGGGTCTTGATCTCGTTGGCGGGGTTCCAGTAGTCGAAGTCCGCCTTCGCCATGAGGTAGGTGGCGTTGGGGAACGTCGGTACCCAGGTCCGGTCGTCGAGGTAGGTGTTCCAGCCGACGTGGTCGACGTGCAGGTGGGTGTTGATCACGATGTCGACGTCCTCGGGGCGCACCCCGGCGCGGGCGAGATTGCCCAGGAAGTCGGTGTCCAGACGGCTCCACACCGGCGCGTACGGCCTGTCCTTGTGGTTGCCGACGCCGGTGTCGACCAGGATGGTTCTGCCCTCGCTGCGCAGGACCCAGGTCTGGATCGCGGTGTTGACGATCCGGGTCTCGGCGTCCAGGAAGTCCGGCACCAGCCAGGAACGGTGCGTGTCCCACGCCCGGGCCGGACTCTCCGGGACGAACGCCTCGGGTGTCAGGCCGACGGGACCGTAGTACTCCCTGACTCGGGTCACGGTGACATCGCCCAGGGTGATGGTGTCCACGGAACTCTCCAGTTCGATCGATTCCGTGTGCTCAGGCCGCAGGCGCGGGCTAGACACGGATGAGCATCTGCTCATGACGGATACGGGGTGCTGCGTCCATGCCGGGGCCGTGCACCGGTGGCGCCGTGACTGCGGTCGCGGCGTCTTCTGCTTCGGGGCGATCCCACCGCCGAGGCAGATTGCGGACATCGGACCGTGGGGTCCTCGCCGGTGGAAACGGGCCGCCCGGTACGCGTCCGTTCGTGGACGACCCTGCTCAGCCATGGTGCGTCTTGCCGGGCGCGGCGCGGTATGCGTCACGTGACTGCACCTGGACAGAGCGGTCCCTGCGCTGATGCGGAGGTAACGCGAAAACCGGAGGAGCCGTGCGTCGGTCCGGGCCTGAGCGAACGTGGGAACAGCCTGCGGTTCATCACCGGCCGGCACCAGCCCGCTCAGGAGGCGACTGCTCGTCTCCCGGGCTGGGCGGCGAGGAGACCTCGCCGCCTGCGGACGGAGCCATGGTGTCGTCGGCGGCCGGTGCGGGCGGGTTCAAGGCTTGGGTGAGCGCGATCACGTGGAGGTCGAGGCGGTCGATGTGGAGCAGCAGGCGTCTTTGCGGCGACGGTCGTCCGTGACGCATACGTCGTTCGCCGGAGAGCAGGGACAGTGCTCTGGTGACCTTGGGGCGTGCCGAGTGGGAGGCAGTGTCCGGCTGAGGACTTGCGAGGCGGATCAGGTGCGCCACCCTCTCCTGGGCACGGTTGGCTGCCATGGTGACCTGGTTGGCGTAATCGGCGTCGTCACCCCGCGGGAGGCGCCCAGCCACGGCGGCCAGACTCCGTGCGTGGTAGGCCCGACTTCCAGCAACTCCGGCAGGTGGCGGGCGCGATCACGACGGCCGCGCTGGGGATTGAGCGGGTGGGTGAGCGGCAGACATGCCTTGCGGAAGGACGCCGGCGCCTGGTCCGGATCACGGGCCGCGCGTATCAGGCTCGTCGTGGTGCCGGTGCTCAGGCTCCCCGTCGTCGCATCCAGGAGGCGCCTGAGGACCAGCAGGATGTGGACCAGTTCCTTGTCGCTGGCCCTGGCGGACCGAGAGGGGCGCGCTGCGAACGCGGGGGGCTTGGTGACCATGACGGGATCATCGGGAAGGTACGTCCTTCGCATGCCCTCCCGCAGACGATCGACAAGTCATGAGCATTACTCCCGGGGGTGCGAAGGCGCCCGCCTTGGGACAGTCCTCGCCCTGCGGGCCGGCACTGTCGCAGCGGCGGACGCAGCCGTCTCAGGTCTGGGTGCCGGTGCCTGACAGGGTGCCTTCGATGACATCGCGGAGCTGTGACCGGGCGGTGATGCCCAGTTTGGGGAACACCCGGTAGAGGTGGGAGCCGACCGTGCGGGGTGAGAGAAAGAGTTTCTCTCCGACCTCGCGGTTCGTCAGGCCGCGGGCGGCGAGTTGAACGATCTGTTGCTGCTGGGGGCTCAGTTCGGTGAAGGCACTGGGCACTACGCTGCTGGCGGCTTCGACGCCGGCGGCTCGAAGTTCTGCCTTCGCCCGCTCGATCCAGGGCCGTGCGCCGAGTCGTTGGAAGGTGTCGAGTGCCGTGATCAGCAGCGGGCGGGCCTCGGCGATGCGACGTTGCCTCCTGAGCCATTCGCCGTAGTCCAGCCGAGTCTGTGCCCGCTCGAACGGCCACTGCTCGCCCGTGTCGTCCGCCAGCGCGGCTCGGAAGTACTGTTCTGCGTGCTCCGGCTCGGCGAGCAGAGCGCGGCCTCGGTCGAGCAGTGCGGTGACCCGTGCCGACATGCCGGTACCCAAGCGCCGCGCGGATCGCTCCAGCAGTTCGGCGGCGTCCTCCCGTCGGTCTCGGCGGACGGCCGCCGAGGCGAGCTCGGCCAGGACGGTGTAGGAGACATGGTAGTGAACCGGACCGCCGTCGTCGGTGAAGGCGGAGTGGAACTGCGCGTACGCGGTGTCGTAGTCGCCCTCGGCCACTGCCGCCAGGCCCAGGGCCCGGCGTGCGAAGACCGCGACGGAGCGGCTCTCCAGCGGGTTGACGAGGACCAGCGCCCGCTCGGCACCCCGTCGCGCGTCGGCCGACTCGCCGAGCAGCGCGAGCACCGTCGCGTCGAGCACATGCGCACACGCCTCGGCGTGGTCCAGCCCTGCCGCTGACGCCACCGCCGAGATCTCAGCGGCCACCGAACGGGCCTCGGCCCACCGGCCCTGCTCCAGATAGGACCAGCCGACGGCACATCCCAGACCGTCCGGCAGCGAGCCACGGGCCTGCCACCGGTCGAACGCCTCGTCGAAGGTTCTGGCAGCCAGGGCGGTCTCGTCCAAGATCCACGCCACGATGGCGAGCGCGGTCAGACTGTCGGCGTCGTCCTTGGCCTCGGCAATCAGTCCGGGCAGTGCCGGGACGAGGGAGGCTCCCGCACCGTGGGGGTCGGAGACGGCCAGTACCCAGGCGCGCAGGGCACCCCTGACGGTGGAGTCCGGCATAGTGGTGAACAGGCTCTCGATCTGTTGTTGCTGGGACTCCTCGCCCGAGTAGTAGCGGACCACCGCCGCCGCGGCGAGCGCCTCCAGCAGGCGGGGCGACCGGGTGTCCGCGGCCTCCTCGGCGATGCGCGACAGCAGGGCAAAGGCCGCCGCATGGTGCCGACGCAGAGCCATGAGCTGCCCGGTGGCCAGCGACGCCCTGCTGATCAATGCCGGATCATCACTGCGCCCCCGGACCTCAGCGGCCAGGCGTTCCACCCAGCCGAGCTGACCGGTGAAGACGGCCATGAGGGCGGCCTCGGTCAGCAGCCGAGCCTGGTCCGCGCGGCTCGGGCTCAGCTCCGCGGCGCGCTCCAAAGCGGCGGCAGCGGCCGCATAGCCGCCCCGGCGCCGGGCCCGGTCGGCCGTCTGCCGCAGGGCGGCCGACACGTCCTCGTCGGGACGTGTGGTCGCGGCGGCGAGGTGCCAGGCACGGCGGTCAGGCTCCTCGCTCAGCAGCTCGGCGAGAGCGAGATGCGCTTGCCTGCGTTCCTCGAAGGACGCTGCATGGTAGACGGCCGAGCGGATGAGCGGGTGGCGAAAGGAGATCCGGGAGCCGTCTTGGCGTACGAGACCGGCCCGCTCCGCGGGTGCCCACGTCTTGTCGTCGGCCTGGGGGAGTCCCCGATAGGCCGTCGGTGCGTCCGTCGCATCACCGGCTGCGAGCAGTAGGAGGGGGCGGCGAGTTACTTCCGGCAGAAACCGTGCGTGCTGCGCGAAGATCCGCTCCAATCGGTCGGTGACGGGCAACGGGCCCTCCACGCTGCCGTTATCGAGCTGCCGGGTCGCGGTGGCGCGGGCGAGTTCGACCAGGGCCAGCGGATTTCCGGCCGCCTCCTGCAGAATTCGCACCCGAGTTCGGCCAACGGGTGGTGTCGGCTGTTGGTCGAGCAACCGGTTCGCTGCCTCACCGCTCAATGGACCGATATCGAGACGCTCGTATCCCTTGTCGAACCCGGGCAGCGCGGCTGCGGCGCGCACACCCACCAGCAGCGTGACGGGTTCACTGTCCATGCGCCGGGCCACGAAGGACAGAACGTCCAACGATGCGCGGTCGATCCACTGGGCATCATCGATCACCACGAGCAGCGGCGCCGGTTCCGCCAGGTCCGACACCAAGGTGAGAACCGCAAGACCGACGAGCATGCCATCAGGGGCCTCGGTGCATTCGCCCAGACCCAGGGCTGTCCGGAGCGCAGCGTGCTGCCGCGGTGGCAGGCTGTCCAGTTCGCCGAGCACCGAGCGGAACATCTGATGAAGGCCCGCGAACCCAAGGTGTGCCTCGGACTCGCTGCCGACCGCTCGCAGCACCCGGCTGCCCTCGCGCCGCGCGCGTTCGGCCGCGAAGTCGAGCAGCACGCTCTTGCCGGCACCAGGTTCGCCCGTGAGGATCAACACCTCGCTGTGACACCGGTCAGTGGCGACGCGCCGCATGATTTCTGCGGTCTCGGTTTCCCGGCCCACCATCGTCAGAGCAAGATCGCGTGTCGAGCCCTGGTTCCCTTGAGTCATTCCACCATTTTCCACGGATGCTCCAGAGCTTGAGATTGCTCCGATAGCACTGAGGTTGAACTGGAGTCGTAGGGACTGACGGGTCCTGATCCCTGCGGTATGCCGGTGGGATGCGGTATCCACAAGGCGGCGGTCTGACCGCCGAGCGGCAGAATCTTGCGCGACATGGGGCGCGACTCCGCTGCGGCCAGCGAGAGGATCTCGGGCCTCGTCGTAATCCGGCAGAGCCAAACATCGAGGGGCCTCCATCGCGTCGCGATGGACGAGTACGACGAACCAACCGCGTGCAGCGAACCTGAGGACGACACGGCGAACCCCTTCGGGCCCGTGCGGGCTCCAAGGGGTCATGACGCAGTGGTGCTCGATGACCCGGCCACCGCGGTCAAGGCCGCCCCAGACGGCCGGCCTCGGGGTACGCGCTGATCTTACGGCTGACGACGAATCGTCACCGCGAAGCGTTCGACTTGCTCCCTCGGTAGTCACCGACGAACGCACGCAGCGTCCCCCGGCAGTCGGTCGGCCGAATCGTGATCAGCGGTCGGTACCTGCCCTCAGCGCTCGTTCCGCGGCAACACGACGGAGGCCCGCTCGACTACCTCCTCGAGCTGAACACGCATGTGAACACGCCGCCTGGCCGTGCTCCTCACCCTTTGCCTCATTTCGGCAGGCGTCGCCGAGCACGGCATCGCCGGCCGCTTCCGCCTCAACCCATCCGCGTCCGGCCGGGAACTCGTTCTGTACGCCGACGCCGCCTCCTACCTGATCCAGGTCATGGACCTGGTCGGTTACCGAGGGGCAAATGGCCGAGCACTGGTCCGTCGCCGACGCCGACCTTGCTGCGCCGGACCGGAGCGCTGCCGAGTCCGGACGTGACCGGACAGGCAGGGCCCGTGCGGGCCGGATAGGGCATTCCCGGCCCGCACGGGGGACTGACGGCCCCGGCCACCCTTGTGAGGTGCCCGGGACGCTTCCGCTCGGGCAACGGCGCTTGTGATACCGAGCGGAGCTCAGGGCCCGGTTATGAACCGGTTTCCTTTACGACCCGTTACTGCGGGAAGAGGAACCTCGAACCGAGCATCCGGAGGACCTGTGCCGCCGAACGAAGGACCCGACAAGACCCACGACCCTGAAACCTATAAGGCTTGGCGGCGTGAGAGGTGAGGGGAGGCCGGCAAGTGGGCGGCTGCGACCCGAATGGCGATCTACACGCCTCAGCAACGCAGCGAGGCTGGCAGGCGGGCGGCCGCGACCCGGTTGGCGAACTCGACACCTGAGGCGCGCAGAGCGGCCGTCAGGAAGGGGAACGAGACGAGGAGGAGGCGGCTACGGAGAGGGTCGCTGCTGAGGCGGGGCGTGTGGGTAGGGCTGGTGCGGTGGGTGAGGGGGTGGGCCTGACGCGGAGCAGGTGCTGACGAATCTGCCCGTGATCGCTGCTGCGACCATCTGCATGGACTACCGGGGTTTGCGCATTGGCCGCTCCGTGGTGGCCTCTCGTGCGGGCCTGTGAGCTGTGCTTTCGCCCGTGATCACCACTACACCACTCGGCGGGACACCATCCCGGGAGTGCTTCCGACTCGTCGAACGTCGTACCGCGACTCGCAGCCGGGCTGAACTCCGACGACGCGATCACCGCCGCCGGGCCGAACGCTCCTTTCGGTCGCTTCGGCACCGCGAAAAGCCGCCGCCTCGGCCCTTTACAGCGGAGCGTCCGTCTGAGGGCGTGCCGGGGTGGAGAAGGCGGCGAACGCGGCGTCCAGCAGGTCGCCGAGGTCTTTTTGGCCGCCGTTCGCGCTCCACTGTCCGAGGACGATCCACAGGCATTCGAGCGCTCATGACGCGCCTGGCGGGCCGGGCCCGCGCGCTGGAGCTCATCCTCGGCGCCGAACTCGTGGGCGCGGAACTCGCGGAACGCTACGGCCTGATCAACCGTGCGCTGCCCGCCGGGGAACTCGATGCATTCGTCGGCACCCTGGCCCGACGGATCGCCGGCCTGCGGCCGGAGGTCGTCTCCATCACCAAGGCCGCGGTCGACGCGATCGCTCCTCCAAACCCTCACAGGGCATATGTCGTGGAGAACGAGGGCCTGTACGCGGCGTTCGGCGACGACGTCAAAGAACTCGCCCATAAGCTGCTCGCTGCCGGTATCCAGACCCGCGAGGGCGAACGGGACCACGAGCGCATTGCCAACAGCATCTGAATGCCTACTGAGGGTGAACCCGTGGAGACGTAGGGCCTGACGACTCGTCGCCTGTGCGGTATCACCGGGGCATGCGGTATCCACAAGTGAGCGGGCTGACCGCCGAACGGCAGCAGCTACGCGAGGAGTTACGACTCAAGGCGGCTGCGCCGCCTGCGGGTGACTCATACCGTGCGGCCCGGTGATCAGGTAGTCGCTTCGGGCGTCCCTCTCCAGGCTGGCCAGCAGCGCGGCCGCACTGGCCGCGATGTCCCGCGCATCGACCCAGCCCAACTCGCCGTCACCGGCTGCGGTGCGGATCTCACCGGATCGATGGATGTGCTCGGCCAGTGGGTGGGGCGCAGGAAGTTCTGCATGAAGCCCGATGCACGGAGTACGAGGCCTCCGGGCTGAGCCTGAACCCGAGCGGCCAACTCGACAGCGCTGCGCGCGTTCGGCAGCACTATGGCCGAGCCGAGCATCACGAGGCGTTGGATTCCAGCCCGCTGCGTTTCGCGCAGGAACGGCTCGACCAGCGGCAGCGGATCCACGCTCTCCACTGGTGCAAGCAGGAATGCCCCATCCATTCCATCGAGCGCAGGTCCAAACGTGGTGGGGTCATCCCAGTCGAAACGGATAGCACAGGATCCGCTGCGGCCAGCCTCCGACTGGCGACCCAGGCCTGCACGCCGGCGTTGCGGAGCACTTGCACCAGCGTCCCTCCGGTCCCTCCGGTCACGAGTATTCGGGGCATCAGTGCTCCTTGCTTTCGAGTGAGTCGATCAGCCCGGCGAGACCGCCGGCAGCGGCGGCCGCCGACAGGGGGCTCCAGTAGTCCCGATACGGAGCGATCAGCCCGTCGCGGACCGTGAGAACCACGATGTAGTCCAGGCGACAGGGCTGTGAGGTGGCCACGGTCCGGCCGGTGGCCGCCCACTCCACCACGATGGTGTCCACGCCATCCGTGGGCCGAACGGTGAGCGCGACCACCTCCTTCAGGTCCATCAGGTCCGGATAGTGTGCGAGGTTGGCGCGTACCTCCTCACGCCCATGGAGAGCGCGAGGGGAAAGCCCGGCTGCGAAAGGGGATTCCGCGATTCCGTCCGGAGTCCACAGATCAGCAACGGCATTCATATCCTTGGACAGAAGCAAGTTGATCATGTGGCGAAATATGTCCTCAGGTGTGCTGGAGAGTCCGGCTCGCGGCGGAAACCGGGGTGCAGCCCGGCGCAGCGGACCGCGTCCGGCGGCTCCGCCAGGAGATCGCCGAACTGGAAGCCCGCGGGGAACGTCTCCTGGACCAGCGCGCGGCCGGGGAGGACGACGGCGACCCCGCCACGACCGCGGCCTTCCGTAAAGGCATTCGGAAGCGCTTCGACGACCTCGAACGGACCCGTCGTGCCGCACAGGAAGGACTCGCGCACGCGCAGTCCGCCCGCCGTGCCCGGGCCGTGCAGGGCGACGCCACCAACCCTCCTGGACGCCCTTCCCCGGCTCGGCCCAGCGCGAGATCGACGACGCCTTCCAGCTCCAGGCCCGCTACGACAACCGAGACCGAACCGTGAACATTCAGGTGACCATCGGTGGAGCCCTGGCCACCCGTGTGGCGGAGATCACCACCGCGGCGGGGGTTTCGGCCGCCCCAGGGGTCGTCAACCAGCCCTCTGCATGGTGCCCCCGGCAGGACTCGAACCTGCGGCCAAGTGCTTAGAAGGCACCTGCTCTATCCACTGAGCTACGGGGGCCGGTCATGGGCATGGCGTGGGACGGTGGCCCCTCAGTGACCTCGCCGCGCACAGGATAGAGCTTCGAGGGGTTCGTCCCGGTTGCTTCACGGCAACACCCACGTGTGGAGATCCAGTGAAGCAGCCCTGATAATCGCAGGCGAGTGCGATACGCGCAGCGATTTTGGTGGCCTCCGCGAGGGGTGTTGCGCACTCGTTATGCCGGAGCTGCGGCGCCGGGTGCCCGGTTTGAGGCGCGTTCGGCGGAATATGCTTTTGAAACTGCTCGAAATTAGGCATTCTGCGCATGTGGCGATCTTGGACGCACGGCCCGAACTGCTGGACGCGCTGACCGTACTGCGGGAGCGTCTCGCTGCCGTGCGCTTCCCGCTGGAACTGCCGGGGGCCGAGCGCGCCAGGCGCTCGGCGGCGGAGCTGCTGGCCCAGCTCGACGGCTACCTGCTGCCGCGGCTGCGCCGGCCGGAGGCGCCGCTGCTCGCCGTCGTCGGGGGCTCGACCGGGGCGGGGAAGTCGACGCTCGTGAACTCGCTCGTCGGGCGGCGCGTCACCGAGGCCGGGGTGCTGCGGCCCACCACCAGGATGCCCGTGCTCGTCTGCCACCCGGACGACCAGCGGTGGTTCGACGAGCGCCGCGTTCTGCCCCAGCTGGGCCGCGTGTGCGGCCCGCGGCAGGAGAGCGACGGGCAGACCGCGCTCTCCGTCGTCACCACCCGCGCCCTGCCCGCGGGGCTCGCCCTGCTGGACGCCCCGGACATCGATTCGCTGGTCGCGGGCAACCGCGACCTGGCAGCCGATCTCATCTGCGCCGCGGACATCTGGGTGCTCGTCACCACCGCCGCCCGCTACGCCGACGCCGTTCCCTGGCACCTGCTGCGCAGCGCGCAGGAGTACGACGTCACCCTCGCCACCGTGCTCGACCGGGTGCCGCACCAGATCGCCGCCGAGGTCTCGCGGCACTACGGGGCGCTCCTGGAACGGGCCGGGCTCGGGGCGGTGCCGCGGTTCACCGTTCCCGAACTCCCGGAGTCCGCGGGCAACTCGGGGCTCCTGCCCGCCACCGCCGTCGCCGGGCTGCGCGAGTGGCTCGGCCGCCGCGCCCAGGACCCGGAGGCGCGCGCCGTCGCCGCCGCGCGCACCGCCGCGGGGGCGCTGGCCTCGCTGCGCGGACGCGTCGCCGACCTCGCCGGGGGGTGCGCCGCCCAGTACGCGGCGGCCGTGCGCCTCGATCAGCGGCTGGCCGACGCCTACGCCGAGGCGGACCGCCGCGTGCGTGCCTGCCTGTCCGGCGGCGGGCTGCTGACCGGTCAGGCGCGGGCGCACTGGCTGGCGTTCCCCGAGGACGCCAGCGCCGAGGAACTGATGGACGCCCTCACACAGGCCCTGACGGGGCTGCTGGTCGAGGCGGTGTCCGCGGCCGACGAGCACACCGGCGCCGCCTGGCACCGCGAGCCGGGCGCCCCCGAGGGCGGCGAGGACTGCGCGGAGGCCGTCTCCGAGCGCACCGGCGTTCTCGTGCGGCGGCTGCGGCGCTGCCTGGAGGAGCTGGCCGAGGAGGCCAGGGCGGCCGTCGGGACGGCGCGCGGCGAGCCGGGCGACGAGGGCGAGACCGCCGCGCTGCTCGCGGCCGCCCTGCTGGGCGGCAAGACCGGCGGCGTCGCGCAGCAGTCGCTGGCCGGCATCCTCGGCTCCCGGCACGCGGCCCGGCTGAAGGACCAGGGGGCCGCCGAGCTGCGCCGGTGCGTGGACCGGGTGCTGACGGCGGAACGGCTGCGGCGCGGCGCGACGCTGCACCGGCTGGCGATCACCGCGGAACCGCAGGTCGAGCTGATCGCCGCGCTGTCGTCCGTGACCGAACTGTCGTCCGCGACCGATCGATGAGGAGACAAGCCATGGCGGAGACGGAAACGGTGACAGGGGACGACGGTGCGCTGCGCGTCCGGCTCGGCGCGCTGCGGGAGTTGGTCGGGCTCTCCCGTACCCGGCTCGACGACGACGTGCTGGCCGAGGCCGGCCGGGTGCTCGACGAGGCGTCCGCGCGCGAACGGCTGCCCAGGACGTACACCACGGTCGCCATCGCGGGGGCGACCGGCAGCGGCAAGTCGACATTGTTCAACGCGCTGGCGGGCGCCCAGCTCTCCGAGGCGGGCGTGCGCCGCCCCACGACCGCGACCGCCGTGTCCTGCACCTGGGACGCCGGGCGCGAACAGGGCCCCGACGGCCTGCTCGAACGGCTCGGCATCCCGGCCAGGGCCCGCCGCAGGGCGCACGTCGTCGACACCGGCCTGCGCGGGCTGATCCTCCTTGACCTGCCCGACCACGACTCGGTGGACACCGCGCACCGGGATCAGGTGGACCGGCTGCTGGCCCTGGTGGACGCCGTCATCTGGGTCGTCGACCCGGAGAAGTACGCGGATGCCGTGCTGCACGAGCGCTACCTGCGGGCGTTCGCCGGACACGCCGACGTGTCGCTGATCGTGCTCAACCAGACGGACCGGCTCTCCGGCGAGGCCGTGGACGCGGTCCTCGACGACCTGCGGCGGCTGCTCGACGAACGCGGCGTCGCCCTCGGCGAGCACGGCGAGCCGGGCGCCGGGGTGCTGGCCGTCTCCGCGCTCACCGGTGACGGCGTCGCCGAACTGCGCCGCCAGGTGGGGGAGCTGGTCACCGCCAGGACGGCGGCCGGGCGGCGCCTCGCGGCGGACGTGGACGGCGTGGCGCGCCGCCTGGGCCCGGTGTACATCGCCGACGCCGCCGAGGCGCCGCCCGGGCTGACCGCGCACGCCAGGGAGGACTTCGAGGACGGCCTCGCCGTCGCCGTCGGCGCCCAGGCCGGTGGCCAGGCAGCGGAACGCGGCTGGCTGCGCCGCGCCGACCGGGCCTGCGGCACGCCGTGGGGGCAGGTGCTGCGGCGGCTCGCCGCGCACCAGGCCGAACGCCGCGGCGAGCCGCCGGCGCTCGCCGCGAAACGGCTGCGCGCCGCGGGCCCGCCGGTGGTGGCCAGGGCCCAGGTGGAGCAGGCGGTGCGGCAACTGGCGGCGGACGCGTCGGAGGGGCTGCCCGAGCCGTGGGCCAAAGCGGTGCGGGACGCGGCGGGGCACGGCGCGGCGGGCCTGCCGAGGGCGCTGGAGAGCGCGCTGGAGGCGAACCCGGCGGCGCCCCAGCCCCGTCCGCGCTGGTGGTCGGCCGCCGCGGCCGGGCAGGCGGTGCTGCTGGCCGCCCAGTTCCTCGGGCTCTGCTGGCTGGTGACCGCGTTCGTCGGGCAGCCGGTCGTGGGCCGCTGGCTGCCGCTCGCCCTGCTGCTCGGCGGCTCGGTCGGCGGGCCGCTGCTCGCCTGGGGCTGCCGCATCGCGGCCCGCGGACCGGCGCGTGCCTGGGGGCAGCAGGAGGAGTGGCGGCTGCGGCGGCTCGCGGCGGACCGCGGGCACAGTCAGGTGCTCGAACCGGTGGCCGCGGAACTCCTGCGCTACCGCGAGGTGCGCGAACGGTACGTCATCGCGGCGTCCGCGGACGGGGGAACAGGGGTGTCCGTGCCCATCGGCTGATACCCGGCATGTCCGGCCAGCAACGGCACCGCAAGGTAACGATTCGCCCTCGGAATGTGTAAGTCGGGGGCCCGGTGGGGACATTGCCACTTTGCCTCTCTACGATCCCCGTACGCACGGGGATGTTGATGAGCGTGCGGCCGTTCGAGACGGCTGCTGCGCCCTGTGATTCCGTGGAGGGGACTTTCACATGATTTCTGCGCCCAGGCGGGTCGCCCCCCGCCTTGCGGCCACCGCCGTCGCCACCGGCCTGATCGCGGCCGGCGTGGCCGCGACCGCCGGTCCTGCGGTCGCGGACGAGAACCCGCGCAGTGGCGGCGCCACCGCGACCCTGGACGGCCTCGAGGTCAGCGACCGGGTCGAGGTCACTCACGACGGCAGGACCGAGACCTACGGGGCCGGCCTGTTCTACCTGACCGCCGAGGACGGCGGCCAGCTGAAGACGTACTGCATCGACTTCGCCACCGGAGCCCAGGACGGCGCCCGTTACAAGGAAACGGGCTGGGAGTCCTCCACGCTGCACGGGAACCCGGACGCCGGCAAGATCAACTGGATTCTCCAGAACTCCTACCCGGTGATCGACGACCTCAACGCGCTGGCCGACCAGGCCGGTGCCGAGTCGCTCACCGCCGAGCAGGCCGCGGCCGGTACCCAGGCGGCGATCTGGGAGTTCTCCGACGGCGTCGAGGCCGTTCCGGAGAACGAGAACGCCCGCATCCTCGCCGACTGGCTCGCCGGGAACGCCGCCGACATCGCCGAGCCGGGCGCCTCGCTCGAACTCAACCCGCCGCAGGTCTCCGGTCAGCCCGGCGAGATCGTCGGCCCGGTGACCGTCAGCACCAGCGCGGACGCCGTCACCGTCGCCCCCGACACGGCCGCGGCCGAGCAGGGCGTGACCATCGTCGACGTCAACGGCGAGTACATCACCGAGGACCAGGCGGTCACCGACGGCACCGAGCTGTACTTCTCGGTGCCCGCGGACGCCGCGGACGGCGTGGCCGGGCTGACCGCCACCGCCACCTCGCAGGTGCCCGTCGGACGTGCCTTCACCGGCATCGACACCCGCACCCAGACCATGATCCTGGCCGGCTCCTCCGAGTCGTCCGTCAGCGCTTCCGCCTCGGTGAACTGGGCCGCCCCCGGCCAGCCCTCCGTCGCGGTGAACGCGGTCGAGAAGTGCACCGAGGGCGGGGTGGAGGTCACCGCGAGCAACACCGGTGACGTTCCGTTCACCTTCGAGCTGGACGGCGAGCAGTACGAGGTCGCCCCCGGCGAGTCCACCCCGATCGTCGTCCCGGTCGAGAACGGCCAGGAGTACGAGATCACGATCGCCAACCCCGTCGAGGGCGAGGAGGACTGGGTCTTCACCGGGGTCCTGGACTGCGAGACCGGCGATGACGGCGGTCAGGAGCCGATCGACGAGAACGAGCCCGCTCCGGCCAGCACCGGTGGCGCGGGTGACGACGGCGCCGACCTGGCCGAGACCGGCAGCAGCACCAACCCGGGCATGATCGCGGGCATCGCGGTCGTCCTGCTGCTCGTCGGCGGCGGCGCGGTGTTCTTCATCCGCCGCAGGTCCGCGGGCGCCACCGCGCAGGACTGAGCACCACACGCCGGGCGGCTGCGGCCGCACCGTTGAACGCACAGGGGCGGGCCCGCACGGGCCCGCCCCTTCGCGTGCCCCGCCGCGCCCGCCGCCCCCGCGGCCCCCGCGCGCCTGCCGGAGCGGAGGCCGCCGGTTTCCGCCGCGGCAGGGGGATGCGGCAGGATGGGAGCACACGTGCCCGATGCCTGACCCACTGACTGATCTGCCGGACGGTTTCTCTTGGCTGAGTACATCTACACCATGCGCAAGGCGCGGAAGGCGCACGGCGACAAGGTGATCCTCGACAACGTCACCCTGAGCTTCCTGCCCGGGGCGAAGATCGGCGTCGTCGGTCCGAACGGCGCCGGCAAGTCCACCGTGCTGAAGATCATGGCGGGTCTTGAGCACCCCTCGAACGGTGACGCCTTCCTCACACCCGGCTACAGCGTCGGCATCCTGCTCCAGGAGCCCCCGCTCGACGAGTCCAAGACGGTCCTGGAGAACGTTCAGGAGGGCGTCGCCGAGACCAAGGGCAAGCTCGACCGGTTCAACGAGATCGCCGAGCAGATGGCGACCGAGTACACCGACGCGCTGATGGAGGAGATGGGCCGCCTCCAGGAGCAGCTGGACCACGCCAACGCCTGGGACCTCGACGCGCAGCTGGAGCAGGCCATGGACGCGCTGGGCTGCCCGCCCGGCGACTGGTCGGTGACCAACCTGTCCGGTGGCGAGAAGCGCCGGGTGGCGCTGTGCAAGCTGCTGCTCGAACAGCCGGACCTGCTGCTGCTCGACGAGCCGACCAACCACCTGGACGCCGAGTCCGTGCAGTGGCTGGAGCAGCACCTGGCCAAGTACCCGGGCACCGTCGTCGCCATCACCCACGACCGGTACTTCCTGGACAACGTGGCGGAGTGGATTCTGGAGCTGGACCGGGGCCGCGCCTACGTGTACGAGGGCAACTACTCGAAGTACCTGGAGACCAAGCAGACCCGCCTCAAGGTCGAGGGCCAGAAGGACGCCAAGCGCGCCAAGCGGCTCAAGGAGGAGCTGGAGTGGGTCCGCTCCAACGCCAAGGGGCGGCAGGCCAAGTCCCGTGCGCGTCTGGCGCGTTACGAGGAGATGGCCGCGGAGGCCGAGAAGACGAGGAAGCTGGACTTCGAGGAGATCCAGATCCCGCCGGGGCCGCGCCTCGGCAACGTGGTGGTGGAGGCCGACGACCTGCGGAAGGCGTTCGGCGACAAGGTGCTGGTGGACGGCCTGTCGTTCACGCTGCCGCGCAACGGCATCGTCGGCGTCATCGGGCCGAACGGGGCGGGCAAGACCACGCTGTTCAAGATGATCCTCGGCCTTGAGCCGGTGGACTCGGGCGGGGTGCGCGTCGGTGACACCGTGCAGATCTCCTACGTCGACCAGTCCCGTGCCAACATCGATCCGAAGAAGACGCTGTGGGAGGTCGTCTCGGACGGTCTCGACCACATCAACGTCGGGCAGGTCGAGATGCCGTCCCGCGCCTACGTCAGCGCGTTCGGCTTCAAGGGCCCGGACCAGCAGAAGCCGGCCGGCGTGCTGTCCGGCGGCGAGCGCAACCGGCTGAATCTGGCGCTCACCCTCAAGCAGGGGGGCAATCTGCTGCTGCTCGACGAGCCGACGAACGACCTGGACGTCGAGACGCTGTCCTCGCTGGAGAACGCGCTGCTCGAGTTCCCCGGCTGCGCCGTCGTCGTCTCGCACGACCGCTGGTTCCTCGACCGCGTCGCCACGCACATCCTGGCGTACGAGGGCGACTCGCGGTGGTTCTGGTTCGAGGGCAACTTCGAGTCCTACGAGAAGAACAAGCTCGATCGCCTCGGCCCGGAGGCCGCGCGCCCGCACCGTGCCACGTACAAAAAGCTGACGCGGGGCTGAGGGACCGTGCGGCACGTGTTCCGGTGCGCACTGCGCTGGTCGGACATGGATTCCTTCGGGCACGTCAACAACGTCGTCTTCCTGCGGTACTTGGAGGAGGCACGGATCGACTTCATGTTCCGGCTGGCGCGGCAGGCCGCCTCCGGCGCGTTCACCGGCGGGTCGGTCGTGGCGCGGCACGAGATCGACTACCTGCGCCCGCTGGTGCACCGGCACGAGCCGCTGACGGTCGAGACCTGGATCACCAAGATCGGCGGCGCCTCGGCCACGGTCGCCTACGAGATCAAGGACGACGAGACGCTGTACGCCCGTGCCGCCACCGTCGTCGTGCCCTACGACCTGGAGCGGGCCCGGCCGCGGCGGCTGAGTGCCGAGGAGCGGACCTTCCTGGAGGTCTACCTCGACGACGAGGCGGGGGGCACAGCCTGCGCATGACCGGCCACCGGATGATCCTCGCCGCCCGGGACGAGGCGGCGGACCTCGCCGCGTTCCTCGGCCGCCAGCTGCGCTGGGACAAGACCGCGGTGGCGCGGCTCCAGGCGGACGGCGAGGTGGTGGCCGTCTTCACCAGGCCCGCGCGGTTCGACGTGCTCGCGGTGCGGCCGTGCCGCCTGGGCGAGCCCGCCGAGCTGGACGTGACGGTCGCGGTCGGCGCGCTGCTCGAAACCATCGACGAGGAACGGGGCGTGCTGACCGTTCCCGAGCCGGTGACGGGCCCTGCGTGGGCCGGGCTGCTGCCGCCGCGCGGCGGCTGGCGCCCGGTGGCCGAGCTGCCGCACGAGCAGGTGCGCCGGGCGGCGGCGGCCGTCGTCGCCGAGTTCAGGGCCAGGACCGAGGAGCTGGCGTCGGCGGACCGCACGCGGGCCGCGCTCGACGCCATCGCCGAGGAGATCTGGTCCCGCACGCTGCCCGGCACCCCGCTGCCGCTGCGCGCCGTGCACGCCGCCCACGCGCTGGGCTTCCTGCGCGCCCCGGCGCCCGTCACGCTGCTGGACGGCGGCGCGTGGCTGCGGATGCGCACCCCGCTCGGCTCGATGGCGGCCCGGCGCGGCGGGCGCCTGCCCGGCCTCGGCGTCACGCCCCTGTGATCGTGCCCGCCCTCGGCCTCACCGGCACCACGCCGCACCCCGCCGGCCTCTTCAACCCGGCAGCCGTCGCACCGGGAACCAGCGCGGGGGTGCCGACGGCGTGCGCCGGTTCACGACGGCCGCCGCCTGCACGGTCTCCTGGACGCGGTCGGCGGGCACCCACGAAGCCCCGTCCGCCGGGTCGGGGACGCGGCACAGCTCCAGGTGCGGGCTGCCGCCGTCGAGCGAGGCCGCGGTGAAGGCCGTGAACCGGATCGTGCCGTGCGGGCTGTTGGTGGCGGTCTCGTACAGCAGCCCGATCTCTCCGGTGAGCAGCTCCGCCAGGTCCGAGTAGCCGGCCCGCGCCGAGTTGATGGTCTTGGTCGTGGCCTGCCACGTCCCGCCCTCGTCGTAGGAGGTGCGGATCGTCATGGCGCGGCGGCGGGTCGCGACGTCGGGCACCGGCCGGGCCGGGGCCGACAGCAGCAGCCGGTTGCGCGGGTCGCCCTCGTCGGTGGCGCGCAGCCGCAGCATCGAGCCGTAGACGGGCGGGGCGGCCAGGCCCGGCACGGGCGTGAAACCGGCAGGGTCGAACGTTTCGCCGCCGTCGTCGCTCCGCGCCTCCAGCCGGTGCAGGCCGGGACCCGGGTGCGAGCTGCGGGCGTTGACGTACAGGGCGCCCGACACCAGCTCGACGACGGTCAGTTCGCCCGGGTGCGGCAGCTCCTCCACCGTCTCCCAGACGGCGCCGAGCCGCCAGGTGAGGCCGCCGTCGTCGCTGTAGTACAGCTGCGCGCCGGACGTGCCGTCCTCGGTGTCGTGGTCGCCGGGGACGATCAGCCGCCCGGCGTGCGGGCCGCGCCGCAACTGCACGCCGTGGCCGGGGCCGACGGACACCCACGTCCAGTGCGCGGGCTTCAGCGGCCCGAGCACGCCGCCCGTGGTCCAGGTCAGCCCGTCGTCGTCGCTGTACACGCTGTGCAGGCTGCGGCCGCCCCTGGCCCGTTCGCCGTCCTTGTGCGCCCAGCCGTTGTAGGCGAACAGCACGGAGACCCGGCCGGTGGCGTCGTCCACCACCGGCACCGGATTGCCGAAGCCACCGGACGTGCCGGTGCCGCGCAGCACGGTCAGGTCGCTCCACGTGTGGCCGCCGTCGAGGGACCGCTTCATCACCAGGTCGATGTTCCCCACGTCGCTGCAGTCGGTGACGCGGGCCTCGGCGAACGCCAGCAGCGTGCCGTCCGGCGTGGTGACGAGGGCGGGGATGCGGAAGCAGGCATATCCCTCCGTGTGGTGCTCGAACGGGGTGGACAGGGCCTGTTCCGGCGGCGTCGGCGGCTCCGCCGGGGCCGCGGCCCCGGCGGAGGGCGCGGTGGCCAGGACGGCCCAGGCGACGGTGGCGAGAACGGCCGTCCAGGATGTCGCGGGCGCCCACCGGCGGGCGCTCTTCCTGCGGGCCGGCATGTCCGGACCGTACAACAGCCGGACCACGTGCATGCGGCGCGCGGTGAACGCTGCGGTGGACGCCGGGTAACGCGCCCGGCGGGCGGGCCGTGGCGGGTGGTCTGCGACCATGGAGGGGTGACCGAGGAGCAGTCGTTCTATGACCAGGTCGGGGGCGAGGAGACTTTCCGCAGGCTCGTCCGCCGCTTCTACGAGGGCGTCGCCGGGGACCCGGTGCTGCGGCCGATGTACCCGGAGGAGGATCTCGGTCCTGCCGAGGAGCGGCTGGTCCTGTTCCTCATGCAGTACTGGGGCGGCCCCCGCACCTACAGCGACAGCCGCGGCCACCCGCGGCTGCGGATGCGGCACGCGCCGTTCACCGTGAACCGCGCGGCCCACGACGCGTGGCTCGCGCACATGCGGGACGCGGTGGACGAGCTCGGCCTCGCGCCCGAGCACGAGCGGCAGTTGTGGGACTACCTGGTGTACGCCGCCGCCTCGATGGTGAACACCCCGGGCTGAGCGGGCGCGCGATCATGGAGCCGGGTCGCGCCGTGATCACCGGGAGACCCGTGCCCGTGCTGCCGTGACGGTGTTTTCACCTCCTCAGGCGTGCGGAGCGGGCCGGCCCGACGCGGAGCGGGCGGCCCGAAGGGCTAGATCACCACCCTTTCTTCGGTGACCATGACCGCGACCGAATTCATGTCGATGAACTTGCTCTCGTCCGGGTGCACCAGCTCTCTGTAGTTGTCGGACGCGAAGAAGGCGTCGTGATCCGCCCAGCTTTCGAACCAGATTTCCGTGAGACCGTCGTAGGCCGGGCCGGGGTATCCCTCGGCGGGTATCGGGTGGGAGACGGCATACCTCTTCACGTACTGCCGTGCTTCCGGAATGGATGTGAACAACGGGGCGTGGCGGTTCCGGTGGTGGTCGACGAATTCCTCGGAGGTCATTCCGTCGATGCGGTTGATCATGAAAGCCAGCTTGAGCACAGACATCTCCCTTTCGTGCTCTCGCGGAAGCGAGAGCCGAGTCATGGGGATAACCTAAACGCTGACATCGATGTCAAGGGCAAGTCGCTGTGACCCGGTGCACATGAGGGGTTGAGATGCGGATTGGTGAACTGTCCGCCCGGACGGGAGCAAGCCGTCGATCACTGCGTTACTACGAGCAGCAGGGTCTGCTGGTCAGCACCAGATCCTCCAGCGGCCAGCGGTGCTACGACGAGGAGCACGTCCGGCGAGTGGCGCTGATCCAGGTGTTCTTGGCCGCCGGAATGTCCAGCAGGACCATCGCTCAGCTGATCCCCTGCATGACGCGGCCCAGCACGGACAGAGCTCGGCGGGCCCTGGCGGCCATGGACGAGGAGCGGAGCCGTCTTTCCTCCGCAATTGACAGCCTGGCCGCCGCCAGGGAAGCGCTTGATCACCTGATCGACGTCAACCGGAAATTCCTGGCGAACGTGGCGGATGACTCGGCCCCGGACGGACCGGATCGGCATTCCGGTCTTTTTCCGGTGGGACGCCCCGATGCGGCTCGGGCTCAGCAGATTGCCCTGGCCGCAATCCTCCGCGACCCGCCGGGTCCTGGTCGCTGAACGGCTCAGGTGCTGTCCCAGCGGAACAGGCGGGCGGCGACGGCGGTGACCACGGCGGTGAACAGCAGCAGGCCGCCCATCACGGGCAGGGCGTCGCCCCAGCCGCCGCCGCGGGACAGGACGTCCTGGAGTGAGGTGTTCAGGTGCGCCAGCGGCAGGAAGTCGGCGACCGTGGAGAGCCAGCCCGGCATGTCACCGGTCGGGAAGAAGGAGCCGGACAGGAACGCCATCGGCATGATGACGACCTGGAGCGCGCCGTTGGCCGCCTCGTCCGACTTCGCCCAGGCGCCGATCAGCAGGCCGATCGACATGAACGACAGGGTGCCGCAGGCGACGAGCGGCAGGGACAGCCACCAGTTGCCGGTCAGCTTCAGCCCGAAGTACGGCATGGTCGCCACCGCGAGGAAGATCGCGACCTGTACGAAGGAGAACGCGAGGCTCACCCCGATACGGGCGCTGATCACCGTGCCGGGGCCGACGGGGGCCAGCCACAGCCGCCGCAGGATGCGTTTGCGGCGCCACTGGACCAGCGTGAACGCGGACATGAACGACGCGCCCATGGCGATGGCCCAGCCCAGCAGGCCGGGCGTGAAGTACTGGATCGCCTTGACCGACTTGTCCTCGACCTGGTCGGTGGCCAGTTCGTAGGTGGCGGGCAGCCCGGTGGCGGCCAGGTTGGCGCCCTGCACGACGGACCGCATCAGGCCCTGCACGGTGCCCGCGCGGGCCGCGTCGGCGGCGGAGTAGCGCAGCTGGACCCGGCCGTCCTCCTCCCAGACGGCCGCGTCGACGTCGCCCTCGCGCACCTCTTCCAGGGCGCGTTCGCGGTCGGCGGTCTTCTCGATGGTCAGCGCGTCGGACAGGGCGGCGAACTCCGCCTCGGGCAGATCGTCAAGGACCGCGACGTCCCCGACCTGCACGATGGCGGAACGGCTCGTCGACTCGTTCTGGAACAGCACCCCGAACAGCGCGAGGAGCATCAGCGGAAAGATCAGCATGAAGAAGACCGCGGTGCGGTCCCGCAGCAGCCCCAGGGCCATCGCCCACGAAAGGCTTCGGAACGCGCTCACTCGCGGTACTCCCGTCCGGTCAGCTGGAGGAAGACGTCCTCCAGGTTGTTCGCGCCCAGTTCGCGGATGAGGTCGGCGGGCGGCCCGACCCGGAGTATGCGGCCGGCGTCCATGATCGCGACGCGGTCGCACAGCAGCTCGGCCTCGTCCATGTAGTGCGTGGTGAGCACGACGGTGCGGCCCGTGGAGTTGATCCCGCGCAGCAGGTCCCACAGGTTGCGCCTGGCCTGCGGGTCGAGGCCGGTGGTCGGCTCGTCGAGGAAGACCAGCTCCGGGTCGTGGACCAGCGCGCAGGCGATGGAGAGCCGCTGCGCCTGGCCGCCGGACAGCTTGTCGTCGCGGACGTCCCGCTTCTCCGTCAGCCCGACCGTGTCCAGCATCGCGTCGGCCCGCTCCCGGGACGCGCCGTAGAGCGCGGCGAAGGTGTGGATCTGCTCGCGCGCGGTGAGCTTTTCGAAGAACGCGGACGCCTGGAGCTGCACCCCGATGCGGCGCAGCAGCCGCTTGCTGCGCGGCCAGGAGGGCTCGCCGAGGAGGTGCGCACTGCCCTCGTCCGGCTGGCGCAGGCCCTCCACGAGCTCGAGCGTGGTGGTTTTGCCCGCGCCGTTGGGCCCGAGGATGCCGTAGAACTCTCCCCGGGCCACCTCGAACGTCACGCCGTCGACGGCCTGTACGTCCCCGTAGCGTTTGCGAAGACCTCGGACGTCAATGGCGGCAGTGTTGTCGATCACCCGGCGAATAGTAGTACCGGGGGTGGCGTCAGCCGCGATAGAGAGTCAGCGTCGTCCAGGCACCAATATGGATACGGTCGCCCTCCTGGAGCGGCACGGGGACGAACGGCTGGATCGGGTCCTCCGCCCCGTTCACCGTGGTGCCGTTCGTCGAGTCCTGGTCCACCACGGCCCAGGTGCCGTCCTGTTGCTGGACGAGGAGGGCGTGCTGGTGGGAGACGCCCGGGTCCTCCGGCGGGTGCGACAGGTCGATGTCGGGCGCCTCGCCCGTGGACTGGCGGCGGCGGCCGATCGTCACCTGCGGGCCGCCGAGCGGCAGCCGCTGCTCCGGCGCGTAGGCGGGCAGCGTCAGCTGGGCGGCCTCGGGCCCGGAGCGGCGCATCATCGCCGAGAAGTACTCCGGGTCGGGGCCGATGCTGACCAGCCAGCCCGCGGCCTGCTGCGCCGGCGCCCCCGGATAGCCGGGCGGGCCGGCCGCCGGCTGCCCCGGCGGCGGCAGCATCCAGTCCCCGCTCTGCTGCGGCGGCGCCTGGGCGGGCTGCGGGAACCCGTATCCGGGCTGGCGCTGTCCGGGGACCGGCTGCGGCTGTCCCGGCGGCTGGGGTGCCGGGGGAGTGGGCGGTATATACGTGGTCGGCGAGTTGGTCAGAAAGTTGTACCGGCAGCCCTCGCAGAACGGCGCCTGCGCCTCGCGCGGGGTGCGGCACACCGGGCACACCTCGGCCTGCGGGATCGGCGCGGTGGCCGGTCCGCCGGGGCCGCCCGGGTAGCCGGGCGGGCTGCTGCTCTCCTGTCCGGGGAACGGCGGACGCTGGGCGCCGGTATCGCGTCCCGGGAACGGTGGGGGTGGGCCGCCTTGGTCGTGCTGTCCGGGGAACGGCGGGGGTGGGCCGCCTTGGTCGTGCTGTCCGGGGAACGGCGGGGGTGGGCCGCCTTGGTCGTGCTGTCCGGGGAACGGCGGGGGTGGGCCGCCTTGGTCGTGCTGTCCCGGGAACGGCGGGGGCGGGCGGCCCTGGTCGTGCTGTCCCGGGAACGGCGGGGGTTGCGGGGGGCCGCCGGGGGCACCGGGGAAGCCGGGGGGCGGCGGAGGCGGAGGCGCCGCGGCGGGTGCCAGCATGCGGTGACCGCACACTTCGCACCAGTCGTCGGCCACCGACTGGTGGCCGTTCGGGCAAGTCGGCATGTTACTGCCTCCCCCTCACGTCACGGGTATCTCTCGTCTTCGCTCGGCTTCTTCTTCACCCGGACCGTCTTCGTCGACCGCGTCTCCAGGGTCATCTCGTCGGCCTCGGCGATTCTGGCTTTCAGTCGAACAGTACCTGCCGCGGCATCCTCCACGTCCACCACCTTTGCGAGCAGTTTCGCCGTCTCCTCGTTACCCGAACCGTGCGCCAGCTGCACCGCGCGCCCGAGCCGGGTCGTCGCACCGGCCTCGTCGCCGCGCTTGCGCAACTCGAGTCCCTCCTTGATCACGGAGGCCAGCTCGGCCTGTCCCGTGTAGTGCGCGACCTGCGGATTGATCGTCGTCGCGGCCACGAGATCGTCCGTCCACACGGCCCTGACCAGGCCGTTCCCCAGAATCTGCGCGGGCGGGCCGCCCGGCTCCGCCGGATCGCGGACGATCAGCGCGACGCGGGCGGCGAGCATCTCGTGGCCGACGGCGGGCGCCGGAACATCCACACAGACGTGGTAGTCGCGCGACTCGTCGCCCCACGATCCGGTGGGGTAGTCGCCGGAACGCGGCGGGGCCTCGGTACGCCGGGCAGTGAGATCTTCCACGGCCGGTGCAACCTGCTTGACGAATCGCACGGCCGCCCCCTGCGGCGTCCACAGCCGCAGGCGGACGTCGCCGATCTCCTTGCCCATCGCGGACTCCATCATGGCGGTGAAGTCGGCCGCCAGGGCCTCCGGCTCCGCCACGATGTCCGCGGTGCCCAGCAGCGCCGAGGCGATGCCGGTGACCTCCTCGACCTCCCAGTCGGTGCCCACGCCCCGCGCGTCGCACGTGAACCGGCCGGCGCAGGCGTCCAGCGCCAGGCGCAGCTCCTCCGGCTTCTCGTGCTCGTTGCGGCCGTCGGTCAGCAGGATGCCGTGCCTGATCGCGGCGGGCACGGTGCGCAGCAGCCGGTCGGCCAGCGACAGCCAGCTGCCTATCGCGGTGCCGCCGGCCGCGCGCAGGTGGCGCAGCGCGGTCCTGGCCGCGGCCCTGGTGCTGTCATCGGCGATGGCGAGCCGCCCGCCGCCGGGGTATACCTCGGCCGCCTGGTGGGTGCCGGCGACGACGGCGAACGCGACACCGTCCCTGAGGGTGTCGATCGCCGCCCCCGTGGCGCGGCGGGCGCCGTGCATCTTGGCGGGCGGGTAGTCCATCGAGCCGGAGCAGTCGACCATGACGACCACCGCCGCCCGCGGACCGTCGGCCGGGTCGTCCGCCGGGACCGGCAGGCCGCCGCTGCCGGTCGCGGTGACCGTCACGATGGCGTTCACCTCCTGCGCGTCCTGCGGGAGATACGCGTTCTGGTAGACGTCGACGGCGAACCGCGGCGCGTGCGACTTGACGAAGTCGGCCATGTCCTGCCTGCCCCTCCTGCGGTCGTGTCCTGCGGTCGTGCTCTCCCGAGTGAACGACCGCAGGTCACGCCGTCTGGGCCCGGTCCGGCTCGGCGGGGAACGGGATGACCGCGACGGTCACGTTGTCGTGGCCGCCCGAGTCGAGGGCGTGCCGGACGAGGTGCTGGGCGCTGGGCAGCGGTGCCGAACGCGCCTTGCCGGGTACGACGTGGGCCATCTGCTCGGCGGTTTCCGCATAGTTCCACAGGCCGTCGGTGCAGACGATGACGACGCCCGGCCGGTCCGGCTCGAACAGGCGGGTGTGCGGCTCCACTTCCACCGCGTCCGCGCCCAGCCACGCGGTGATGGCGTGCGCGCGGTGGTCGGCCATCGCCTCTGCCTCGCTGAGCAGCCCGGCGGCGACCATCTGCGCGGCCCACGAGTCGTCCTGGGTCAGCCGCGCCGGCGCGGCGCCCTCCTCCTCCGGCACCCAGTAGGCGCGGCTGTCGCCGATCCAGCCGACGACGAGGGTGCCGCCGGTGGTGACGGCGCCGACGATCGTGCACGCCGGGGAGTTGCGGCCGGGCTCGGGCTCGGTGCCGTCCTCGGCCAGCGCGTTGACCGCGTCGGCCGCGGCGAGCAGCGCGTCGTGCATGGCCTGCTTGCCGTCCGCGCCGCGCGGCAGCCGGTCGAGCAGGAATTCCTGCGCGGCCTCGGCCGCCGCCGCGGACGCCTCGTCCGGACGGCTGGAGGAGGAAACGCCGTCGCAGACGACCGCGATGACGGCGGGCGAGCCGTCGGGCAGCGCGGTCGCGGAGACGGTGAACGCGTCCTCGTTGCGGTGGTGGCGCAGGCCGAGGTCGCTGACGGCGGCGACGCCGCCGAGCGCGCGTTCCACGTGGTCGCGCTCGCCCGGCTGGGCGCGCCCGCAGCTCGCGCAGTAGCCGTCGGCGGCCACCCAGCCGTCCGGGCACACCGCGCACGGGGTCGGCGCGGGCTCCTCGGCGGCCGGGACCGGGGCCGGGGGCGCGGGGGCGTCCGCGCGCGGGTCGGCGCCGTGCGGCGTCCGCGGGTCCGCCGCCGCGGGCGGCGCGGCGGGCGGCGCGGCGGGCGGCGGGCCCGCGGGTGCGGGGGGCGGTGCCGTGCGCGGGTCGGCGGCCCGTGGGTCGGCCGGCGGGGCCGGCGGCGCGGCGGGGGCCGGCGGCGGGGGAGGCGCGAGCGGCGGCGGGGGCGCCTGGCGCAGCGGCGGCGGCAGGGTGAAGTCGCCCTCGGTGGCGGGCCCTGAGGTGTCGGCGGCATCCTCCGCGGGCGCGGGCGCGGGCGCGGCGGTGCCCGCCTGCTGCTGCCTGGCGGCCGCACGCAGATCCGTACCGCAGACCCCGCAGAAGCGATCGTCGTCCTCCAACGGCTCACCGCAGCCGGGGCAGGCGGAGAGTTGGTCGAGCTGCGGCATCGTCACACCCATGTCCTGGGGCGGAAGCGATTGGCCGCCTCCACCAGTTCGGTCCGTTCAGTGCTGGTTTGCGCCAGCCGGGCGAGTCGCCGGTAGGAGCGTTCGAGACCAAGTCTGATACCCGTCTCGTCCAGCTGCGCACCCAGGAGTCGCCATTGCGGGTCGGTTTGCTGTCGGGACTGTCCGGAAGGAGGGGACAGCACCCAGTCGAGCGCGGAACCCAGCACCTCACAGGACAGCTGTTCACCTAGCCATGGTTCCAGTCCCGCGGCACGCAAACGCGTAACCTGGTCGCCCGCCGCGAGCAGGTCGGGCAGCAGGTCGTCGGCCGGTGCCCGCCGCCGCAGCCGCGCGCGCACGGCCGCGACGCGCGCCGCGGTGTAGTGGGCCGAGGTCTCCGGCACCGATTCGAGCGCCGCGACGGCCCGCGACCGTTCCCCGGCCGCCAGCCGCACCCGCGCCAGGCCGAAGCCGGCGCTGACGTGGCTCGGGTCGGCCGTCCACACCAGCTCGTAGTAGTCCGCCGCGTTGTCGAGCTGGCCCAGCACCTCGGCGCACACCGCGAGGGCCAGCTTCGGCGCGACCTCGCCGGGGAACGCGTCGTACACCGCGTCGAAGGCGGGCGCCGCCGTCCGGAAGTCCCCGGCGGCCAGCGCGGCGAGCCCGCGGTACCAGACCACCCGCCAGTCCGTCGCATGCCGGTCGGCCAGCGCCGCGAGGGCCCGCTGCGCGGCCAGGTCCGCCTCCTCGCCGGACATCTCCAGGTAGGCCCGCAGCTCCCGTACCCGCAGCTCGACCGACTCCGTCGGCGCGGAGCGCAGCGCCACCACCAGGTCGGCCGGTGCGGTCGCCATCAGCCCGGCCAGGAAGCCCGCGTTCGGGTCGCCCGAGTCGACCCGCGGCACCGGCAGCGCCAGCACGATCTGCCGCACGTCGGGCGGCACGGTCAGCGGCACGGTCTGCGGAACGGCAGGCGGAACGGCCGGTGGCGCGGGGCCGTCCCCCGCTCGCGGCGGCGCGGCGCGCTGCCGCGGCAGGCGGGCGCCGCGCTGCGCACCGCGCCGCCCGAGCCGCGAAACGGGGCCCTCCGCGGGCGGCACCAACTCGGTGTCCACCACTCGCAGTTCGGGGCCGAACAGCTGCGAGAGCGCGGGCTGCGGCTGCCCGGTGCGCAGCGCGACGATCTCCCGCAGCACGCCCGTCAGCTGCTCGGCCATCTCCTGCGCCGAGGCGAACCTGCGCCGCGGATCGGGGTCGGTGGCCCGCACCAGGAAGCGGTAGAACGACTCGTACTCCTGGAAGACCTCGATGTTCTCCGGCTCGGGCAGGCTGTCCGCGAACACGTTGGTGTAGCCCTGGAAGTCGAACGTCAGCACCGCCAGGGTCCTGGCCACGGTGTACAGGTCGGAGGCGACGGACGGGCCGATCTCGGCCACCTCGGGCGCCTGGTAGCCGATGGTGCCGTAGATGGCGGACTCGTCGTCGTCCATCCGCCGCACCGCACCCATGTCGATCAGCTTCAGCTGGTCGTCCTGCTGGATGGCGTTGTCCACCTTGAAGTCGCAGTACAGCAGGTTGCGGCTGTGAAGGTAGCCCAGCGCGTCCAGGGCCTCGATGCCGTAGGCGCACGCCTGCTCCACCGGCAGCGGGTCGCGCCTGCCCTCCGGCGTGCGCCGGGAGTTGGCGATCTCCTTCAGCGATTTGCCGCCGACGTACTCCATGACGATGTAGCCGTCCATGGAGCCGGTGCGGCGGTCGAGGTGCTCGACGAAGTTGTAGATGCGGACGATGCTGGAGTGCTCGATCTCGGCGAGGAAGCGCCGTTCGGAGATGGCCGCCGCCATGGCGTCCTCGTCGCCGGTGTCCAGCAGGCCCTTCAGCACCACCCAGCGGTCGGACACCGCCCGGTCGATGGCCAGGTAGATCCAGCCCAGACCGCCGTGCGCGAGGCAGCCGGCGATCTCGTACTGGTCCTTGACCACGTCGCCCGGCTGGAGCTTCGGGACGAACGAGTACGGGTGGCCGCACGCGGTGCAGAAGCCCTCGGTGCGCCCCGACCGCCCGCCCCGGGAACGGCCCACCGGCGCGGCGCAGTCGCTGTTCCCGCAGAACCGCTTCCGTTCCGGCACCTCCGCGTACTCCAGCACGGCGGACAGCGGATCGGGCCGCGGCACCTGCGGCATCGTCACCAGACCGGCCCCGAGCCTGGCCCGCCCCGAGGTGCCGGTGCTCGACCTGGAGCTGCGCACGGACACGGAACGGCCCGCGAGCCCCGCCGCACCGGAACGGGACAGGCGGCCGGAGACCGACCTGCGCGAGAACTGCGAACGCGAGGACACCGCGCTCGTGCTGCCCGACGTTCCGCCGGAGCCCGAACCGGAGCCCGCCGGGCCGGAGCGCGAACTCCCGCGCGCCGCCGCAGTGTTCCCCGTCACCCCCGTCGGCGCGCCGCCGATCATCCCCTCGGCCGACACCACGGGCGCGAGGCCGCAGGTGCCGCAGTACAGTTCGCCGCCGCCGACGTCCTCGTAACTGCCGTCGCAGCCCGGCCGCTGGCACGTGCGGCCGGCCGCACCCAACTCGGTCACCGCTCACCCCTCCCGTCCGTCCCGCCCGGGTCGGGCACCAGCACCTCGGCCGCCGCCTGCTGGTAGCGCAGCACCGCGTACTCCGCGGCCCGCAGATCGCACGGTGCGGTCCACAGCAGGCGGCGCGCCACGTCGTAGCGCTCCACCAGCATCGGCTCCTCCGCCTTGCCCAGGCGCGCGGCCTTCGCCTTGTACGCGTCCAGCCGCCCGCGCAGCTCCGCCCGTACCGCCAGCGGCTCGGTGACGGCCGAGAGCGAGGCGCGGGCCCGTTCCAGCTCCTCGTCGGCCCGTTCCTCCAGCGATTCGAGCAGCGGCGACAGCCGGTGCCACTGGGCGCGCCTGCGGAAGCCGGCCGCGGCGGCAAGCTGTTCGTGCAGGATGCCCGAGGGGCCGCTGACCGCCGGCACCTCGGAGGCGGCGATCTTCGCCAGCACCTCGGTGCGGGCGGTGCGCGCCTCGGCGAGCGTGCGGTCGGCGCGCGACAGGACGTCGCGCAGCCGGATCAGCCGGTCCTCGGCGTCCTTGCGCACCCCGATGACGGCGTCGACCTCGCGCCTGATGTCGTCCAGGGCGCGGGCGGCCCGGTCATAGCGCACCGTGTCCGGCCGCCCGCCGCCGGGCGCGCTGCTGCCGCCGTCCGGCACCCAGAACGCGATCGGGTCGGAAATCACCTGCGCCCGCAGGGCCGTGAGATCCTCCGTGACCCGGTGCAGGTCGTCGCCCGCCGGGTGGCCGCCCGGCCTGACCCCGACGGAGTGGGCCAGCTCCCGCAGCCGGCGCAGCTCGGCGGCCAGCAGGTCTATCCGGGCGGGCAGCGCCGACCACACCGCATCCGCCGCGGCGACCAGGTCGAGCACCTCGGCGTAGCCGACGTTCATGCGCTCGACCAGCTCGGCCCAGCTCAGGTGCTCGGCCAGCCGGGTGCCGCCCGACACCGTCAGGTTTTCGCCGTCCAGCAGCATGCTCAGGTGCAACAGCTCGTCCCGGCTGGGGAAACGGCGCCGCGCCCGGACCTCCCGCGCGGTGTCGAGCGCCTCGGTGCACGTGTCGAAGTAGGACCAGAGCCGGGTCACCGTCTCCTCGGCCCGTGCCCATCGCTCCCGCGTGACCCCGGTCAGGTCGGCCCCTTCGAGCAGTCTGCGGCCCGCGTGGTCCTGGAGGGCGAGCAGGGAGGACTCGATCGCCTCGTGCTCGGCGCCGAGCCGCGCCAAGGCGCGGTCCACCTCCTCCCGGCTCAGCACTTCCCCGCCGGAATCCGGGGCCATCGCTCTCCCCCCTGTGGGTCCTGACCTGTCGGTCCTCGTGTCGGTCGCGGTACCGGTCCCGCCGGTACCCGGCCGGATTCCTTCCCCGGTCGGGGCCCGGTCACGGATCAGTCCCGGTACTGCGGTTGCGGCGGGGCGGGCGGCGGCTCCCCCTGCGGGTACAGGTAGCCCTGGAGCCAGCGGTCGGCCGCCTGTGCCCAGCGGCTCTGCGAGCCGCCGTCGCGGTAATCCTCCAGTACGGCGTTGACCCAGCGCACCAGGTCGACGTCGTTCAGATTCATCGCCACGCCGTAGGACTCCACGGTCAGCGGCTCGCCGATCAGCCGCATCGACGGGTCCTGCGCGATATGCCCGGCCGCCAGCGCGCTGTCGGTCATCAGGGCGTCGGCCAGGCCGAGTTGCACATGAACGAGACAGTCCAGGTGGTTGGGCTCCGCGACCAGCTCCGCGCCGTGGCTCTCGTGTTCGAGCCAGGTCTCGGCCGTGGAACCGGCCGCGCTGCACACCGTCTTGCCCGCCAGGGACGCGTCGTAGCCGTCGATCGGCGAGTTGCGCGGCACGAGGAGCTGCTGGCCGGTCTCGAAGTAGGCGGTGGAGAACGCGACTTCTTCCCAGCGGTCGCACGTGATGGACATGGCGCGCACCACCATGTCCACCTCCTGGTCCCTGATCGCCCGGGTCCGCTGGTCGGTGGGGATCGCCAGGTACTTGACCGGGTTCTGCGCATCCTCGCCGAGCACGCCTTCCTCGACCAGATCGTCGGCGATGGCCTGCACGAGGTCCAGGTCGAAGCCGACGATCTCGCCGGTCTCCGGCGAACGGTAGCCCCACAGGTAGCTGTTCTGGTCGACGCCGACGATCAGCTGGCCGCGGTCCCTGATGCGCTCCACCGCGTCGCCCGCCAGCCGCTCGGCGCTGTAACTCTCCGCCGGGTCACGGCCGTCCGCGCACGGCTCCGGCTCGGCCGCGGGCGCGATGCCGTCCTCCGCGGGCTCCGCGACCGCGTGCCCCGGCGCCTTGTGCACCCCGTCGCCCCGCGGCCCGCCGGACACCGAGCCGGCCAGCACGGCTCCGGCCAGCGTGAGGCCGGCCGCGGCGAGCAGCAGCGCCCGCCGGTCCGTGGCCCGCCGGGCACGGGCGGACGCCGGTCCCCTCCGCGCCGTGCGTGCCGCGCGTTCCGTACGTTCCGCCCGATCCGGCATCGTCCGCTCCCTCCGCGTCCTCACCGGTACTCCGACAATCGGCGGCCGATGCCGAGCACCGCGCCGAGCGCACCGAGCAGCGCGAGCAGCACGGCCCCGGCGGGCAGGCCGCCGAACGCGCCGTGGCCGTCGTCGGCCGCAGCCGTGAACTCGGCCTGCTCATGCTCCACGGCCTCGCGCAGCGAGGCGTCGACCCGGTCGAAGCTCTGTCCCGTGGAGTCCTCGGAGCCGATGACGAGGTCCACGGCCTCCTCGTACTCACCGGCCTGCTCGCTCGCCCTGGCCGCCTCGTGCCGCTCCGCCCACTCGGCCGAGGCCCCGGCCGCCGCCTCGACGGGCGAGCGGCCCTCGATGTCCTCCGCGAGGCCGTGCGCCTCGTCGAGCGCGCCGCCCTCCCCGTCGGCCAGCCGGCCCATGTGCTCGGCGTAGCTGTCCTCGAACTCGCTGCCGGCGCCCCGCATCACCAGCGTCATGCTCTCGTCGCCGCGCGCCTGGAGCGCCTCGACCCACGCCTCGTTCAGCACGCCGAGCGACTGCGCCGCGTCGCGGTCGGCCTCGTGCAGCGCGCCCCGGGCCAGCGTGTGTGCCCCGGCCAGCCAGGCCAGCAGAACGACGGCGGCGGCCGTGGCCGCGAGCAGTCCGCGGTTGAACACCCGGTTGGTGCGCAGGAAGTGCCGGCGCTGGGCCCAGCCGAGCACGGCGAGCGCGACCGCCCCCGCGGCCAGCGCCAGCCACGGCCAGTCGCGGGCGTTCGCCAGGTCGCTCCTGAACCGTTCGGTCTCCAGCGCGTACAGGTCCTCCGCGGCGCGCAGCAGCGTCTCGTGCATCTGCTGGTCGGCGTGACGCAGGTAGGCGCCGCCGAGCGGGTGGCCCTGCCGGTTGTTGGTGCGGGCGGTCTCCACCAGGCCGGTGTACTCGGGCAGGTGGAGCCCGAGGATGCGGATGTACTCCGCGGCCTCGGCGGACTGCGAGCTGCGGGCGGCGGCCGAGGCGAGGAGCCCGGCCGCGTGGTCGATCTGCCGCTCGTAGCGCTCGCGCACCTCGGCGTCCTCGTCCGCTCCGGCCAGAAAGCCGACGGCCGCCGTGGTGTTGGCGTCGGCCAGCGAACGGTAGATCTCGGACGCGTCCTCGCTCAGCCGCTGGCTGCTGTCCCGCACCGTGCTCGCGGCGTCCGCCCGGTCGGTGATCTCATAGAACGTCAGCGCCCCGAACAGCAGCAGCAGTCCCGCGACGACGGCGCCGATCGTGCGCAGCCTGCCGGGCTCGGTGCGGGCCGCGGCGCGCAGCCGGGTGACCGCTTCCGCGAACGCGGTGCGGCGCGGGGGCTCGGCCGAGGGCGGCGCCGGCACCGCCGGCTGCGGCGGGGCAACGGGCGGTGCGCTCGGCGGGTGAGTCACGTTCCGGGCCCTCCCCCTCACGTTTCGGCACGGGCCACGGCCAGCAGTATGCCGGTTACGTCCGGCTGCGACACAGCCCTTGCCGGGATCTTGTTGTATTCGCGATGTACTTCGCGAGGCACGGAGCCACCGGCCCGCCGCGCGGGCACCTCCCCGTTATCACGCGGGGGGGCGTCCGCGCGGTTCCCGGTCAGAGCCGCTGGGCGAAGTGGAGGACGTCGCCGTCGCCCCGCCGTGGCAGCAGGGTGAGCCCGATGCGCTCGTAGAACAGGCGGGCGCCGGTGTTGGCCGGGCTCATGCCCAGGTGGACACCGGGCACCCCGCGGGCCCGCAGCGCGTCGAAGAGGGTGGTGATCAGGCGGCGCCCCAGACCCTGCCGCTGCCCTTCGGGCAGCAGGTCGATGTGCAGGTGGGCCGGATACTCGGCGGCTATCTCGGGGTCGAGCATCGTCTCGGCGTGGTGCAGCAGATACCGCACGACCTCCTCCGGGCCCTCCGGCTGTCCCGCCGGCTCGGGAAACCGGTCGGCGACCCGCGGCAGCCAGCGGCTGCGGAAGGCCGCGAAGAACGCGGTGCTGTCGGCGGCGCCCACCACGTACCCGATGGCCCGTTCCCCGTTGTCCGCGACGAACGCGAGCTCCGGCTCCAGCTCCGCGTACGGCTCGGCGAAGACCGCGGGCAGCACCTGCGGATCGCGGTAGTGCGGGGTGGCGTCCTTGCCGTACAGGCCGGTTCTGACGCAGATGTCCCGCAGGGCGTCGAGGTCGTCCGGCCGGTAGGGGCGGATGGTAACGGATGAAGTCGCGGTCATGGCCGTCATTCTCACGCATGCCCCCGCGCCGGCGCCCGTGAAATTCCCGCGGGGCGGGCGAAGTGGGCGGGAGCGGGCGGGGCGGGGCGCCGGCAGCGTGGTGCGGCCGGCCCGTCCGTCGAATCCGCCCCCGGTGCCCGCCGCGCCGCGGACCGCCGCGGCGCACCCGGGGCTGTTGCTCCTGGTCGTCGTCGGTCGGTCGTTGCCCGGCAGAGGGCTTGCCCCCGGCGGCGACGGCCAGGGCCGCTCAGCCCTCGGCGGGTCCCGGCAGGGCGACCCCGGCGCCGCTCCCGTGCGGCCCGGCACCGTTCCCGCCCGCGGCACCCGCGCCGCCCGCGATGCCCGCGGCGTCGAGGGCGCGTTTGAGCCGCCAGCGCAGCTCCCGTGCCACCCGCGCCGCCTGCCCCGGCTGCGTCCTGGCCGACACCTTCAGCACCATCTCCTCGGCCGAGACCGACTCGACGCCCAGGACCTCCACGCCGTTCTCCCACAGCAGCTCGTCCCACGGCGTCTCGCCGGACAGCTCCTCGCCGGCGGCGTGCACGACCTCGCGCACCCGCTCCAGGTCGGCGTCCGCGGGCACCGAAAGGTCGACCTCCGCCGTGGCCCAGCCCTGGCTGAGGTTGCCGACCCGGGCGATCTCCCCGTTGCGCACGTACCAGGTGGCGCCGCCCTCGCCGCGCAGCGTCGTCACGCGCAGCCCGATCTCCAGAACCGTGCCCGTCGCCTCGCCGACGTCGATGGTGTCGCCGACGCCGTACTGGTCCTCCAGCAGCATGAAAAGACCGGCGAGCACGTCGGCGACGACGCTGCGCGCGCCGAAGCCGATCGCCACCCCGGCGATCCCCGCGCTTGCCATCAGCGGGCCCAGCTGTATGCCCAGCTCGGAGAGCACCATCAGCGCCGCCGTGCCGAGCACCAGCACCGAGGCGGTGCTGCGCAGCACCGAGCCGATGGTCTCCGAACGCTGCCTGCGCCGTTCGGGCCCGGCCAGCAGCCCGCCGAGCGAGGGCGTGCGCCGCCCGACCCTGTCCTCCCGGTTCAGCCGCGCTATCAGCCGGGTGATGGCCCGGCGGACGACGAAGCGCACGACCAGCGCGATGCCCACGATCAGCACGATGCGCAGCCCGGAGGCGAGCCAGGCTTCCCAGTTCTGTCCCATTCCGCTTCCGCTCTCTTCCGTAACCGTCCACGGTAGTCGGCGCGGGGGGCGGGGAAGGAGGGGCGGAGGAGGGCCCTGTGGCGAACGACACAATCAGTACATTTCGCGATCGTGGTGGCGCAGGCGGCCGTACGCACGACACACTGAGGGAGATCGTCCCGGCGCGAGCCACGTGCCGCCGACGGAAACGGAGGGCGTTCGTGCCACACGTCTTGGTCCTCAACGCGTCGTACGAGCCGCTGGGTGTCGTACCGGTACGCCGCGCACTGATCCTGCTGCTCAACGACAAGGCGGTGAGCCTGGAGGACTCCGGCGCGCTGATGCGGAGCTCCACGCACGCCATACCCGCCCCGAGCGTCGTGCGGCTCAAGCGCTTCGTCCGGGTCCCCTACCGCACCGCGGTCCCGCTCACCCGCCGCGCCCTGTTCGCCCGCGACGGCGGCCGGTGCGCCTACTGCGGCGGGGTCGCCACCAGCGTGGACCACGTCGTGCCGCGCAGCAGGGGCGGCCAGCACGCCTGGGAGAACGTGGTGGCGGCCTGCCGCAGCTGCAACCACATCAAGGCCGACCGGCACGTCGCCGAGCTGGGCTGGCGGCTCCGACATACGCCCGGCCCGCCCTCCGGGCTGGCCTGGCGCATCATCGGCACCGGTCACCGCGACCCGCGCTGGCTGCCGTACCTGCGCCCCTACGGAGCCGACGACGCCCTTGCGCGGATCGAGGGCAGATCGGCCTGAGCACGGTTCTGAGCACGTTCTGGAGCACGATCCCGGCGCGACCCTGAGCGCGGCGCGTTCCCCGCAATATCTGGGACCCGCACCGGCTCCCGCGGAAAATTTTTCGCCACAGGCGGCGTGAAGTGCGTCGCTTTCCCGTCGCGTGGACGGATGCGGTGGCGTTCACTGGGTAGAGCAGTACCGAGTCCACCGCCGTCAGTGAACGGAGTGACCCGTGGCCCCAGCAGCCCGGATCGAAGAAAAAATCGACGATATCGTCGACGACAGGCTGGATATTTCCGCGCTCATCCCCACGCCCGCCCCGACCTCCGCCCGCGAGGTCCCCCTGACCAGCGAGCCGCCCCTGGGCGACCTGACGCCGCTCACCGCCGAGCAGCCGCTGGCCGTCGAGCCGCCCCTGACCGCCGAGCCCAACGGGCACGGTGGTGCGGAGGCCGTCGAAGCCTGATGGAGCGGCTGTCGCGCCTCGCCGCGGCGCACGGCGTCGCGACCTCCTACGCGCCGTCCGCCGACCGCCGCGTCGACGTCCCCGAGGACACCGTCGTCGCCGTACTCGCCGCACTCGGCGTGGACGCCGAGCACCCGGCGCCGCCCGGGGAAGCCCCGCTGCTGCCGCCGACCGTCGTGCGCCGCCCCGGCGGCCCGCCGCCCGAGGTGCCCGCGGGCACCGAGCTGCGCGTGGACACCGAGGACGGCGAAACCCGCGCCTTCGGCGACGCGCCGATCCCCGCCGGCTACCACACGCTGCACGCCCGCGCCCCCGACGGCCGCACCGGCCGGGCCGCGCTGATCGTCGCCCCGCCGCGCCTGCCGGGGCCACCGGGCCGCACCTTCGGCCTCCTCGTCCAGCTGTACTCCGTGCTGTCCGCCCGCTCCTGGGGCATGGGCGACCTGGTCGACCTGGCCGACCTCGCCAGCTGGGCCGGGCACACGCTCGGCGCCGGGTTCATCCAGCTCAACCCGCTGCACGCGGCCGTGCCCGGCGCCGGGGACGCCCCCACCGACCCGTCCCCCTACCGGCCGGGCACCCGGCGCTTCGCCGACCCGGTGCACCTGCGGATCGAGGACATCCCCGAGTACGCCTACCTCGGCCCCGAGGCCCGCCGCAGGACCGACGAACTGCTGGCCCGCGCCGCCGGGCTGCGGTCCGCCGTGCTCTCCGAACGCCGACCCATCGACCGGGACGCCGTCTGGGCGCTGAAACGGGAGGCGCTCGACGTCCTCAGACAGGTGCCGCTCAGCCCCGGCAGGCACGCCGCCTACTGCGCGTTCCTCGCCCGCGAGGGGCAGGCCCTGGAGGACCACGCCACCTGGTGCGCGCTGGCCGAGCTGCACGGCCCTGACTGGCGGAGCTGGCCGGCCGGGCTGCGCGACCCGCGTTCGCCCGCCACCGCCCGGGCCCGCGGCGACCACCTGGAGCGCATCGACTTCCACAGCTGGCTGACCTGGCTCACCGACACCCAGCTCGCGCGCGCCCAGCGCGTCGCGCGCGCCGCCGGCATGCCCATCGGCCTCGTGCACGACCTTGCGCTCGGCGTCCACCCGCACGGCTCGGACGCCTGGGCCCAGCAGGACGTGCTGGCCACCGGCATCTCCGCGGGCGCGCCGCCCGACGCGTTCAACGAACGCGGCCAGGACTGGGGCCTGCCGCCCTGGCGGCCGGACGCGCTCGCCGAACGCGGCTACGCGCCCTACCGGGAGCTGCTCGACGGCCTGCTGCGGCACGCGGGGGCGCTGCGCGTGGACCACGTGATGGGGCAGTTCCGGCTGTGGTGGATTCCCGAGGGCATGCCGCCCGACCGCGGAACCTACGTCTCCTACGACGCCGAGGCCATGCTCGCCGTGCTCTCGCTCGCCGCCCACCGCGCGGGCGCGGTGCTGGTGGGCGAGGACCTGGGCACGGTCGAGCCCGGTGTGCGGGAGGACCTGGCGGAGCGCGGTATCGCCGGCACCTCCGTGCTGTGGTTCGAGCGGCACTGGGAACGCCGCGGGCAGCCGCCGCTCGCCCCCGCCGAGTGGCGCCGGGACTGCCTGGCCACGGTCACCACCCACGATCTGCCGTCCACCGCCGCGCGGTTCGACGGCGAACACGTGCTGCTGCGGCAGCGCCTCGGGCTGCTGCCGGCGGAGGACGTCGCGGACGCGCTGCGCGCCGCGCTGTCCGAGAGCGCCGAGTGGCTGGACATGTTCGCCCGGCTCGGGCTGCTGCCACGGGCCGCGGGGGACGAGGAACGGATCGCCGCCGCCTACCGCTACCTGGCCCGCACCCCGGCCAGGATGCTCGGCATCTGGCTGCCCGACCTGGTCGGCGACCGGCGTCCGCAGAACCTGCCGGGCACCTGGCAGGAGTACCCGAACTGGCGGCTGCCGGTCGCGGACGGCACCGGGCGGCCGGTCGCACTCGAGGAGCTGGCGGCCTCGGCGCGGGCCGCCCGGCTGGTGCGGGCCGTGCGGGAGGAGATGGCGGGGCCGTGAGCGGGCGGCGCGGTGGCATTCGTTACTGTGGGGGCGTGGTCAACGTGAAGAACAAGAAGCGTGGCGCCCGCGCCGCGGCGGTCTCGGCCGGCGCGCTGCTGCTGACGCTGATGGCATCCCCGGCCGCCCAGGCTCTCCAGCGCGACGACGGCGACGACCCGGGCAGCGGGCTGAGCGTCGCGGAGACGCTGGGCCTCTTCGTGGTGGCCCCCATCGCGCTGTTCGCGGTGATCGCCGGCCTCGTGGTCCTCGGCGACCGCAAGCGCTGACCTCCCGTTCGTCACGGCGCCGTTCCGTACCGCGCCGTTCCTCACCGTGCGATGAGGAGCTGCGGCGACAGCGTCTTCAGCATGGTGTCGGCCCAGCCCGCCTGCCGCCCGGCCCGGGACAGGCAGGCGCCGGACAGGTCGATGAGCCGCGCCTCGCGCGTGGCCCGCGCCGCCTGCCCGAGCATCTCCCAGTACAGCGCGTTCCCGGTGGCGGCGAGGTGGAGGCGGCGCAGGTCCGCGAGCAGCGGCGGCATGTCACCGGCCTCGTCCGTTCGCGCTCCCGTTTCTGCCCCCGTTCTCGTTCCCGCTCCCGTTTCCGCGAGGTCGGCGCCGTAGTGCGGCCCGGCCTCGGCCAGCAGTCCGGCGTGCCGGCGCGACCAGCCGGCGAGGTCGGTGGCCACGTGGTGGACCTCGTGTTCCGCCCGGTGCCGCGCGGCCGTGGCGAGCAGATCTGCCGCCAGTCCGGTCTCTCCTCGGTACAGAACGTTCAGCAGACCGGTCATTCCGTTCACCGTCGGGCTCCTTCCGTTCCGGTGCCGGGCTCGGCGCGTGCGACGCGCGCCGCCGCGGTCTTGAACAGTGGCTGTTTGGACACCGGGTCCCAGTCGGTGACCGTGGTCTCGTTCGCCGCCCGCCCCGGCTCGCCGTCCGGCGGCCGGTGCCCCTCCGGGGTGTCCCAGTAGCCGTAGTGGAACGGCAGGAAGACCGTCCCCCGCCGCATCTCCGCGATCCGCAGCGTGCCGCGGGCGCTGCCGCGCGGTGTGGTGACCTCCACGAGCTCGCCCTCCGCAAGGCCGTGCTCCGCGGCGTCCGCCGCCGACAGTTCGACCCACATCTTCGGTGCGGCGGCGTTCAGTTCGGGAACGCGGCCGGTCTTGGTGCGGGTGTGGAAGTGGTAGATGGTGCGGCCGGTGGTCAGCCGGAGCGGGAAGTCCGCCGACGGCTCCTCGTGCGGCGGCAGGTACTCGGCCGCCTTCAGCACGGCCCGCCCCCGCGGGTTCATGGCCCGGTAGGCGCTCGCGCCGACCGAGCCGCCGGTGACGAGGTCCCGGCCGTACGTCTCGCACACCTCCGGCGCCGCCCAGCTGATGCCCTGCGTGTAAAGGCGCTCCGTCCCGTCCGGCGCCCCGGCGCCGCACGGCCACGGAATGCCGCCTTCCGCGCGGAGGCGGTCGTAGTCGAGGCCCGTGTAGTCGCACGGGCGCCCGGCGCTGCACCGCTGCCACGCGGCGAACGCGGTCCGCGGGTCGTGCCAGGTGATCAGCGGGCCGCCGGTGCGGTCGCGGAAGTCCATGCGGCGCGCGTAGTCGAGGAAGATGTCCAGGTCGCTGCGCGCCTCGCCGGGCGGCTCGACGGCCTGTTCCGACAGGTGCACGGTGCGGTCCGCGTTGGTGAACGTGCCGGTCTTCTCGCCCCACGTCGCCGCGGGCAGGACCACGTCGGCCAGTTGGGCCGTTTCGGTCAGGAACAAGTCCTGTACGACCGTGAACAGCCGTTCCTGCGCAAGGATCGACCGGATGCGTGCGAGTTCGGGCAGGGAGACGGCCGGGTTGGTGCCGCTGATCCACAGCATGCGCAGCGAGCCCTGCTCCGCGTACCGGAAGATCTGCATGGCCGGGGTCGGCGGTGCCCAGTGCGGGATCGTCTCGGGGTCCACGTTCCACACGCGGGCCAGATCGGCGACGTGCTCCGGATTCTCCCAGTTGCGGAAGCCCGGCAGATCGCCGTTGGCGCCGCACTCGCGCGTGTTCTGCGCGGTGGGCTGCCCGTTCATCTGGAGCATCCCGGCGCCGGGGCGGCCGATCATGCCGAGCAGCAGGTTGAGGTTGTTGACCTGCACCGAGGCCGCCGTGGCCTGGTGCGACTGGTAGAAGCCCTGGAGCACCGTGGACAGCAGCCGACGCGCGCCGCCGAGCAGCCGGGCCGCCTCGGCGATGTCCGCGGCCGGAACGTCGCAGACGCCCGCCGCCCACGCGGGCGTGCAGTCGGCGACCGCGGTACGCAACTCCTCGAAGCCGACGGTGTGTTCATCGACCCAGCGGCGGTCGACGCGGCCGGTGCGGATGATCTCGTGCAGCAGCGCGTTCAGCAGGGCCAGGTTGGTGCCCGGCCGGGGCGCGAGGTGGACGTCGGCGCGCCGCGCGACCGGCGTGGTGCGCGGGTCCACGCACAGCAGCCGCGGCGGGTCGGCGCCTTCGAGCCGGTCGAGCATCCGCATCCACAGCACGGGCTGCGTCTCGGCCACGTTGTGCCCGAACAGGGCGATCGTGTCGGCGTGGTCCACGTCGGCGTAACTGCCCGGCTGGCCGTCGCAGCCGAACGTCTCCTTCAGCGCCTCCGCCGAGGTGGCCGTGCACAGCCGGGTGTTGCCGTCCAGGTGGTTGGTGCCGATGCCCGCCCGGGCGAGGACCGCGAGGGTGTAGGTCTCCTCCAGGAACAGCTGTCCCGTGGTGTAGAAGCCGATCGACGCCGGGCCGCGTTCGGCCAGCAACTCCGCGGACCGCTCGGCGACAAGACCCATCGCCGTGTCCCAGTCCGTCTCCACGAGCCGGCCCCCGCGGCGCACCAGCGGCCGGGTGAGCCGGTCGGGGGAGGCGTTGGCCTGCCACCCGTACAGGTCCTTGGGACCGAGCCGTCCCCGGTTCACCCGATCGAGGGGCCGTCCGCGCACCCCGACGATGCGGCCCTCGCGCACCGCGATGTCCATCGCGTCGCCGTTGGAGTGCAGCAGGGAAGCCGAGGGCACCCACCGCTCCACCGCGTCCTCGTCCACGCCGGGCGCCAGCCGGGTGTCCACCCGCACCGGCCATGCGGTGCCCGCCGCGTAGGGTGTGCGCGCACCCCACGGGTCAGCGATCCGATCCTCCTGCGCCGTCATACCGCAAACCTCCGCCGTCGGCTCCCGCGCCCGCCGCCGCCCGGCGGGCCGCGGGCCGGTTACCCGCCCGCGGTGCCATCGAAAACCGGCGGGCGCCTCCCGGGCCGCCGACGGGCGGGCGGCCCGGCGCGGACCACCCGAAGGGCGGCGGGGCCGCCCGCCGGGCCCGCGGGGCGCGGTGAAAACGCGGGGGAGTGCTGACGTACGGCACAACGGCGGCTAGCCTGCCCTGAGTTGATCTACGCGAGTGGAGGGTTTTGATGGGCGCGGTGAGTGGCGAAAGCCCGGTGGAGCCGGCGGATCTGCGGACGGACCAGCCGCATTCGGCCCGTATGTACGACTACCTGCTCGGCGGCAAGGATCATTACGCCATCGACGGCCAGGCCGCGGAGAAGGCACTCGCGTCGTTCCCGCTGCTGCGGACCGCCGCGCGGGAGAACCGCAAGTTTCTCGGGCGCGCGGTGCGGCACCTGGTCAGGGAGGCGGGGATACGGCAGTTCATCGACCTCGGCTCCGGGCTGCCGACCGCGGAGAACGTCCACCAGGTCGCCCAGGCCGAGGACCCGGACGCGCGGGTCGTGTACGTCGACAACGACCCGATCGTCCTCGTCTACGGCGGCGCGCTGCTGGCCAGGGACGCCCGCACCGCCGTGATCCAGGGCGACATCCGCGACCCGCGCGCGGTGCTCGACCACGCCGAGACGCGCCGGCTGATCGACTTCGACCAGCCGGTCGGCGTGCTGGCCGTCGCCGTGCTCCACTTCGTCGGCGACGACGAGGACCCGGCGGGCATCGTGCGCGTCCTGCGCGAAGCGGTGCCCGCGGGCAGCCACTTCATCCTGTCGCACGCCACCGCCGACATCGCCCCCGAAGCCGCGCTGGGCGTGCAGACCGCCTACCGCGCGCAGGGGGTTCCGCTGACGCTGCGCGGCAAGGAGGAGTTCGCCGCGTTCTTCGACGGCCTGGAACAGGTGGAGCCCGGCATCCAGGTCGTCTCCGACTGGCAGGCCACCACCCCGGAAGCCGACCGCCCCGACCACGCGGACGTCTCCTGGTACGGCGGCATCGGCCGCGTCCCGTCCTGAAGCCCCCGCCCCTCCCGGCGGCCCGCCCGCGTGCTCAGGCCGCCGGGGGAACGAGAACTTGTGGGGCTGTCATGTCAGGACAGTCCCAGCTCCTGGTCCATATCCATGAGTTCGTCAGCGGCGTCCTTGCGCTTCACGTCGTCCTCCCGCAGGTACTGACGCAGGTCGGCGAAGCGGATGCGGCGGTGCCGCCCCACGAGTTTGTAAGGGATCGCGCCGGACTCCAGAAGGCCGATCAGGTACGGGCGCGACACATTCAACATGTCGGCGGCCTGCTGGGTTGTCAGGACCGCATCGACCGGCATGATCTGGACGCCCTGCCCATTGGCGAGGGCTGCCAGCGTGGAGGCGAACAATTCCGCGACCGGCCGCGGCAGGACGAGTGCTTCCCCGGGCGCACCCGTTTCCAGGTGTGCCTGGATGTCCTCGTCGCTTTCGGCCGTGCGTGCCAGATAGTCGTTGATCCGGCGCAGCGCCCGCTGCGCCTCGTCGGCGTCGACCACGCCTGGTTCGAGCTTCTTGCTTGTGACAGTACCGTCTCCTGGTTCGGCGGCACCGGCCGCATCCCGGCCCGCCAGGCGCCCCTCGGCGGTCAGCCGGTGCGGGTTGGTTTGACCCACGAGAGGCCGGGCGCGGCGTCGAGGTGGACTGTGTGCGTCTCCGGGGTCACCCGGAGGCGGAAATCGGTGACGCCCGGAGACCCGTTTTCGCGCCACTGCCCGACGGCCCGCTCGATCGCGTCCCAGATCTTCAGCGGACCGCCCTGCCGGACCGTGTGCCCGTCATCCGGATCACCGGACACGGCTGCGAACGACTCGGATTCGGGATGCAAGAAGTAGTCACTCGCCGGCTCCCCGCCGAGGCTCACCCCGCTGAGGAGGGACAGTCCGTCCAAGGTGTTGTCGATAACGAATCGCGCGGTCCAGTCGCGGGCAACGCCTCCGCCGAGCCGGGTCCGGCGGGCGGCGCCGTCGTCCGCGGCGGGCAGGGTGAGGCGGGAGTCGGGCTCCTCCTGTCTCGCTCGCATGAACGACGCCTCCGAGACGAACGGCCCCTCGGCGGTGCCGTCGGACGATACCGTGAGTTTTGCCAGCCCCGAGGACCAGAGGCCACCGCGAAGCGTGGTGAGGATGATCCCTCCTGGCCTTGTCTGGTCCAGCCATTCGGGACGGACACGGCTGACGCCGCAGGTCACGATGATCCGATCGTAGGGCGCGCCCTCCGCGTGACCGTATCTTCCGTCTGCGGTAACGACGTTGACCTGATAGCCGCACCCCCACAGTGCATGCCGTGCGTCGGCGGCGATGGCACGGTCCGTCTCGACACTGGTCACATTCTCGGCGCCGACGCGATGTGCAAGAAGCGCGGCGTTGTAGCCGGAGCCCGCGTCAACTCCCGTTCCGAGGGCATCACCCGCAGGGGCAGGCAGGCCCGGGTGCGCGGCAGCCGCGCGATCACGAGGGCGACGGCCACGAGCATGATCACGAACCACCGGCGGCCGGTCACGGTCCCT
>NZ_LZNS01000001.1:5494631-5575090 GCF_001984575.1 Streptomyces sp. MP131-18
TCCTGGGACAGCACGCACGAGAACCAGACGATCTTTCCGTGCCGACGGTGCGTCACCTCGCACCCCAGCCGGTCGGCCATCTCCCGCAGCAGCCACAGTCCACGGCCGTCTTCGCCCTCCCGGTCCGGCTCGGTGATCACCGGCAGAGTCCGCGAACGGTCGTGGACCTGAACGACCGCTTCCGGGCCGATCCGGAGAAGGCGGAGGTAACACCGCCCGGTCCCGGCGTGCTTGGCCACATTCGTGAGCAGCTCGGAGACGCCGAGCCGGGCCACCTCGACGCAGTGGGGCGGAGCGTCCCAGCGCTCGAAGACCGTCACCACGGCCCGACGCCAGAACTCGATCTCACTTTCGCGGACCGTTAACGCCCACCCATACGCGGGCCTGCTGACGGGTCGTACCGGAACGGACATGGCACCTCCAAGGACGCACCTGAGCGCACCCGGGCACGAGGAGTCACCGCTGAGATGCGCAGGGTTATGGGCTTCATGATGGCCAGCCCGCCGACATGACGTCAATACTCTGCTTGGCAATCTGCCAAAACTCTGCGTCAGGCCACCCGCTAGAGTGATCCGGGGTCTGTGACAGGCGGCGCTGCGCTCGTCGGTCGCCGCAACCCCCGGAGGGAGATCAGCCGTGGCCGTGGTATCCAACGTCAGCCCGCTCACTGCCCGCAGGAAGCTGGGTGCGGAGCTGCGGAAGCTCCGCGATAGGACTGGGCTGACCACGGAAGACGTCGGCGCTCACCTCAACTGCCACAACTCGAAGGTCAGCAGGATCGAGTTGGGGAAGCGGGCTTGCACGCCGAAGGACTTCGAAGGCTTCATGGAGCTGTACGAAGTCAGCGATGCCCGGCGGAAGGACCTGACCACGCTGATGAAGCGGGGGAGGCAGCGGGTCCCACCGTGGTGGCATGCGTACAACGACGTGATCAGCGCGAACTACAGCGAGTTTCTGGCCTACGAGGCCGAGGCCGGCCGTGGCTGCGAATACCAGACGCTTCTGATTCCCGGGCTGCTGCAAACCGAGGAGTACGCGCACGCCGTTACCGCTGGTGGCTACGCGGCGCTCGGCCCCGACCAGGTCGAAAGCTTGGTCGAGGTACGCATGCGACGGCAGGAGCGGTTGCGGGAGAACGAGCCTTTGATCTTCGACGCGGTCGTCACCGAGGCCGCGCTTCGCTTGCAGGTCGGCGGCGCGCAGGTGATGCGTGCCCAGTTGCGCAAGCTGGGCGAGGCCGCGAGGCTTCCGCACGTGACCTTCAAAGTCATCCCGTTCGAGGCCGGGGAGAAGGGCGCAAGTACCGGAGCTTTCAGCTTGTTTGCCACGGAAAGGGACGGTGACCCCGACGTGGCGTTCACGGAGTCGGCCGAGGCGACGACGAGCCTGCGGGACGAGCCTCTGGCCATGAGGCGGCTCAGTCGTCTGTTCCGGAATCTGTCGGCCGCAGCTCTCGATGAGCACGCTACGCTTGAGCTGGTGCAACGTCTTGAGAGTGAGCTGGTCTGAGATGACGAAGTCGGCCGATTCCCACCCGGTCGCCCTTCACGATGCCGAGTGGCGCACGAGCAGCTACACGGCCAGTAACGGCAACTGCGTCGAGGTTGCCGCGAGCAGTGCGGCCCCCGTGGTCGCCGTGCGTGACACCAAGGACCGGTCCATCCCTGCTGCTCACGTTTCCGCGAAGGCCTGGTCGGCGTTCATCGGTGCCGCCAAGACGGGGATGCTGGATCAGTCCCTCGGCGGCTGATCGCGCGAACCACGAGCGGAAAAGGCCCGAGGCCTCCCCCCGGCGGCCCGTGTGGGCCGCCGGGGGACCGGCGGGTGGGGGCTCAGGCAGAGGCCGCGTCGGCGGCTTGGGCGGTCAGGGCTCGTTCGACGCCTGCGCGGGATTCGGTGACCAGGCGGCGCAGTGCGGCCGAGGGTTCGGCCGTCACCAGCCAGGCGTCCGTGACCTCCAGGGTCTCCCGCGCGACCTGGACGGACGGGTAGAGCCCGACCGCGATCTGCTGCGCCATCTCGTGGCTGCGGCTGTCCCACACGTCCTTCAGCGCCGCGAAGTACTTCTCCGTGTACGGCGCGAGCAGTTCGCGCTGGTCGATCTGCACGAAGCCGCCGATGACCGCCTCCTGGAGCGCGTTCGGCAGCTTGTCGCCCTCCACGACCGACGCCCACGCCTCGGCCTTCGCCTCGGGGGTGGGGCGCGCCGCGCGGGCCGCCGCGGCGTGCCGTTCACCGGCCGAGGTGGCGTCGCGGGCCAGCTCGGCGGCGATGGCGGCCTCGTCCGCGCGCCCGGTGGCCGCAAGCCGCTGCACCAGGGCCCAGCGCAGGTCGGTGTCGACGGCCAGGCCCTCGAACGATTCGGTGCCGTCCAGCAGCCCGGCGAGCACGCCGAGTTGCGCGTCGGTGCGCGCGGTGGCGGCGAAGGCCCGTGCCCAGGCGAGCTGGTGGTCGCTGCCGGGTGCGGCGCCGCGCAGCCGTTCCAGGGTCGCCTCGGACCAGGTGGCCAGGCCGGTCTCGCGCCAGTCGGGCGCCGCGTACAGGTCGAGGGCCAGCTTGACCTGCCGGTGCAGGGTCTGCACCATGCCGATGTCGGTCTCCTTGCCGATCCCGGCCAGCACCAGCGCCAGGTAGTCGCGGGCGGCCATCTCGCCGTCGCGCGTCATGTCCCAGGCGGACGCCCAGCACAGGGCGCGCGGCAGCGATTCGGTGAAGTCGCCCAGGTGCGCGGTGACCGTCGCCATCGAGTCGGGGTCGAGCCGCACCTTCGCGTACGACAGGTCGTCGTCGTTGAGCAGGAGAACGTCGGGGCGCGGGCGGCCCGTCAGTTCCGGTACCCGCGTCAGCTCGCCGTCGACGTCCAGCTCGATCCGGTCGGTCCGCACCAGGGCGCCGTCGCGCAGCTCGTACAGGCCGATGGCGATGCGGTGCGGGCGCAGCACGGCCTCGCCGGTGGCGCCCGCCGGCAGCGGCGGCGCCTCCTGGCGGACGGCGAACGCGGTGATGGTGCCCGCCGCGTCGACGGTGAGGTCGGGGCGCAGCACATTGATGCCCGCGGTCTCGAGCCAGGCTTGTGACCACGTCTTCAGGTCGCGTCCGCTGGTCTCCTCCAGCGCCGTCAGCAGGTCGGTCAGCCGGGTGTTGCCCCAGGCGTGGCGCTTGAAGTAGGTCTGGACGCCGCGGAAGAACGCGTCCTGGCCGACGTACGCGACGAGCTGCTTGAGGACGGAAGCGCCCTTGGCGTAGGTGATGCCGTCGAAGTTGACCAGGACGTCGTCAAGGTCGCGGATCTCGGCCATGATCGGGTGGGTGGAGGGAAGCTGGTCCTGCCGGTAGGCCCAGGTCTTCATCTGGTTGGCGAACGAGGTCCAGGCGTGCGGCCACCGGCTGCCGGGCGCGTGGGCCTGGCAGGCGATCGAGGTGTAGGTGGCGAACGACTCGTTCAGCCACAGGTCGTTCCACCACTCCATGGTGACCAGGTCGCCGAACCACATGTGGGCCAGCTCGTGCAGGATGGTCTCGGCCCGCATCTCGTAGGCCGCGTCCGTCACCTTGGAGCGGAAGACGTACTGATCGCGGATGGTGACCGCGCCGGCGTTCTCCATGGCGCCCGCGTTGAACTCGGGGACGAACAACTGGTCGTACTTGGCGAACGGGTACGGGTGGTCGAACTTCTCCTCGAACCAGTCGAAGCCCTGCCGCGTGACCTCGAACAGCGCCTCCGCGTCGAGGTGCTCGGCCAGCGAGGGCCGGCAGTAGATGCCCAGCGGAACGGTCCGCCCCTCGCCTTCCCAGCTGCTGTGCACCGAGTGGTAGGGGCCGGCGATCAGGGCCGTGATGTAGGTGGAGACGCGCGGGGTCGGCTCGAAGCGCCAGACGCCGTTCTCCGGCCTGGGGGTGGGCGAGTTGGAGATGACCGTCCAGCCCTCGGGGGCGGTGACGGTGAAGCGGAACGTGCCCTTGAGGTCCGGTTGTTCGAAGCAGGCGAAGACGCGGCGGGCGTCCGGCACCTCGAACTGGGTGTAGAGGTACACCTGCTGGTCGACCGGGTCGACGGAGCGGTGCAGTCCCTCGCCGGTGTTGGTGTAGGCGCAGTCGGCGACCACCCGCAGCTCGTTGTGCCCCGCCACGACGGCGGGCAGCGCGATGCGGGAGTCGGCGAACACCTCGGCCGGGTCGAGGACGGTGCCGTTGAGCACCACCTCGTGGACCGCGGGGGCGATCAGGTCGGCGAAGGTGGCTCCCGCGGACCGCGCCGTGAAGTGCACGGTCGTCTCGGAGCGGAAGGTACCCCCCTCCGGGGCGCCGGAGAGATCGAGGGTGATCTCGTAGCCGTCCACGCCGAGCAGCCGCGCCCGCTCCTGCGCCTCTTGCCGGGTCAGATTCGTGCCAGGCACCTGGTGGTCTCCTTCGTCGTGCGTCGTGCTTCGCATCCTTCCACGCCACGCCACGGCGCGCCGGGGGCAGGCGAACGCGGAGCGCGCACGCGGAGCGCGCACGCGGCGGGGGCGGGCGAACGGCGCACCCGCCGTCCGCCCGCCCCCGCGGGTGTGGAGCCGCCGTCGTTACGGCGTCACGTGGTGGATGGCGAGGTGGCCCGTCCCGGTGAGGGTGCCGGCCGCGTTGAGCAACCTGACCTCGCCGAAGATCTCACGGCCAGGACCCGCGTCGGCCGCCGCCGCGGTGGCGGTGATCTCGGCGGGAACGGACGTGGTCGCGCCGGTGTCGAGCTCGATCACGCGTTCCTCGTCCACCGTGACCGTGCCGAGCGCCGGGCTGAGGTAGGCGTCCCGGTGGGTGTAGGTGGTGGTGCCCTGCGGCACCGAGTAGCCGTGCACCTCGACGGTGTAGGTGCCGGCCGCCGGCTCGGGGAGGCTGATGGTCTCCTCGGAGCCGGAGCTGGTGGAACTGCCGACCAGCTCGCCGTCGCGGTACACGAACAGGTCGAGGTCGGCGCCCGGGTCGGCGGGCGCGCCGATCGTCGCGGTGAACGAGGAGACGTCCTCGCCGAGGTCGACGGTGGTCGTCACGTACTCGCCGTGTGCGATGGTCGGGGTGGCGTTCAGTGCCGAGCCCAGCTCGCCGGACTCCGCGGTGCCGGTCAGGGGCGCGAAGTCGTTGGTGACGCCCCAGGCCACCGAGGCGGGGACGCCCGCGTCGACGTGGCCGAGTTCGAGGGTCTCGGGGTTGAACGTGGTGCCCAGCGCCGTCGCGGTCAGCTCGTACGGGTTGTTCAGCAGCGGCGAGGTGCGCCGCGACTCGACCTCGATCTCCCACACGCCCGGCGTGGGGTTGGCGTAGGAGCGCAGGTCGGGGCGGCAGGTGTTGGCCGGGTTGTCGTAATTGGGGTAGCAGAAGGTGCTGGTGGAGTCGTCGGCGAGGGTGCCCCACGGGGTGATGGCGATCCACCGGGTCTGGCTGCCCTCGGCCAGGCCGTTCAGGGCGACCTCCAGGGTCCGCGTGCCCTCGGGCACGGTGACGAAGTAGGAGGTGGCGTCGTTGCGCTGGGCGGTGCCCGACTCGCTGAGCGAGAAGTCGGGCCCGGACAGTTCCTGCGGCACGATGACGGTGGCCAGGATCTGGTGGTCCGTGCCCTGCGTGCGCTGGTCGTCCACTTCGAGGATCGCGCTGTGCGCGCCGAGGGCACGCGGCCTGGCCTGCACGGTGACGGTCACCGGCTCGTCCAGCGGCAGCCACACCGTGGAGCGTCCGTCGATGCGGAACGTGCGGTCGTGGTTGTTGGCCAGGTCGAGGGTGTGCCGCACGGGGCGGTCGGGCCCGGTGGTGCGGGTGATGGTGACCTCGTAACGCTCCGACTCGCCGACGGCCGGGGCGGATTCGCGGTCGTAGATGCCGGTGCCGACGCCCGGGGTGGCCAGGAACTCGGCCATGTCGTGGTCCACCGGGGCCTCGACGGTGTAGCCGTGCGCGGTCGCGCCGCGGGTGATCAGCCGCCAGGCGCCCTCGGTGTCGACGAGTCCTGCGCCCTGCTCGTGCGCCTGGACGCCGCGGATGGGGTCGGCCGAGCTGGTCAGCGCGGTGCGCAGGTCGGCGGCCGACAGCTCGATGCCGCGCTGTCCCGCCGCGGAGAGCAGCAGCGCCGCGGCGCCGGCGACCTGCGGCGAGGACATCGACGTGCCCTGGAGCATGCCGTAGCCCGGCGGCAGGTCGTACCCGGCCTCGGCGACGGGGCTGCCGGGCTGCCAGGTGGGGATGGTGTTGATGGAGGCGCCAGGCCCGGTGACGGTGGGCTTGAAGCCGCCGTCGTCGCGCGGCCCCGCGGAGGAGAACGGCAGCATCGCGTAGGAGGTGCGCACGCCGGAGCCGTAGTTGGCGGCCCAGGTCTCGCGGGAGATGGACGCGCCGACGCTGACGACCTTCTCGGCGACGGACGGGTCGCTGATCGTGTTGGTGCCGGGGCCGTCGTTGCCCGCGGAGATGAACAGCTGGACGTCGTGGGTGTCGATCAGCTCGTTGTACAGGTGGGCGCGGGCGTTGTTGCCGTCGTTGAGCGCCGGCAGGCCGCCGATCGACACATTGACGAGGTCGACGTCGCGGTTGACGACGAGATCGATCATGCCCTCGAACAGCGCGGTGTAGGTGCAGCCGCCGCCGAAGACGCAGGCGCGCGCGGACACGATCTGCGCGCCGGGGGCGGCGCCGTTCATGTCGCCGCCGAACAGCCCGTTGGCCGCGGTGATGCCCGCGACGTGGGTGCCGTGGCGGCCGGAGACGATGCCTATGTTGACGAAGTCCCGGGTCTCGCCGATCCAGTCCCCGCCGTAGGGGTCCATGGGGACGTTCTCGCGGATCTCGACGACGAACGGCAGGGACTCGGCGATCTCGGTCTCCGGGTCGTCGGTGCCGAAGTGGCCGATGTCGTGGTTCTCGCGGTGAGGCGCCATCTCGGCGTCGTCGGTGAAGTCACCGTTGTCGTTCAGGTCCACCCGGACGGTGCCGGCGGCCGGGTCGTAGAGCACGCCCCAGGAGTCCCCGGTGTCGCCGTCCCGGTTCACGTCCCCGCCGATCTCGCCGACGGCGACGTTCTCGCGGAAGACGTTGATCAGGTAGTCACCCTCGGGCGCGGTGTACTCGCGGTCCTCGTAGGTGAACGAGGGCCCGGCGACCCCGGTGAGCATCGGGCGCCAGGAGGCGTCGTTGTCGATGATCGGGTCGGTCGCGGTCACCGAGTCCACGATCTTGCGCTCGCCGGTGGTGGTCTCCTGGAGCGCGGGGTGGCCGAGGTCGACGCCGGTGTCGAGCACGCCGATGGTCACGCCGCGGCCGTCGTACCTGCGGTGGTCGTCGACGAACTCGACCGCGCCGGTCTCGTGGGAGGGCTGGTACGGGTTCTCCGCGCGGGTGTCCTCGTCGGGCCCGTCGTAGGACCGTTCGGCCGAGAATGTTTCGGCGCCGCTGCCGGGCGCGGGCAGCGGGTCGGGCACCCGTATCTCGTCGTTCAGGTCGATGGCGCGCACCGCGTCCAGGCCGGTGGCCTCGTCGATCGCGGTGTCGGCGCGGCCGGTGGGCACGGTCGCGCGGACGTAGCCGATGCTGTCCTCGGTGAAGCCGACGGAGGCGCCGGGGACGGCGTCGAGCTGGTCGGCGACCTCTTCGGTCGCGCCGGGCTCGGTGGCGAGCAGCAGGGTGACGAACGGCTCGTCCGCGTTCTTGGCCTCGGCGAGCAGGGCGGCGTCCTGGGTGCCGAACTTCTCGCCGATCGGCTTGTCCGCCATCGGCTGCCCGGCCTCGTCCTCGGCCAGGGCGGGGGCGGCCCCGGCGAGGGAGAGGGCGGCAACGAGGCCGGCGGCGAGCACCGTGCGGTGCACACGCCGTCGGCCGGGACTCGTGGGATGGGAACCGGGTCTCAGTGACATGGGCATCCTTGTTCGGTTCTGGAAGGATGACCGGCCATCCTACGGAAATGATCACTTGCCGGGCGGAGTTGCCGAAAAGTTGTCGCATTCCTGTCATCGAGGTTTGGCACCGGGGGCCGCCGCGGGCCCCGGCGCGGCTCAGCGTGGCAGAACCACGACAGAGCCCGCCCGCGGCGCCCGCCCGGCGGCGCGCAGCGCGGCGCGCACCGCGTCGGCCTGCGCCCCTGGGGAGTCGGCGAGGCCGCGCGGGGTGAGGCGGATGACGGTGACGCCGAGCCCGGTCAGCGTCTGGTGGCGGCGCGAGGTCTCGGCCCGGTCGGGGGAGCCGCCGCGCTGCCGCGGCACCCGGGCGTCGATGTCCACCGCGACGGCCCGCTCCGGCCAGTAGGCGTCCACATTGCACAGGAACGGCCCGCCCGGCAGCCACAGGCCGACGTTCCAGCACGGCACGGGCAGCCCGCCCTCGTGCACCGCCGTCAGCAGCCGCTGCTCCGCGAGCGCGCGGCCCTCCGCGACCAGCGCGTCGACCGCCACCGTCAGGTGCGGTCGGCCCGGGAGCCTGGCCCTGGCCAACTCCCGCAGGATCTCGTGCGGTTCGCAGTGGCCGCCGCGGACGGCCTCGGCCAGCAACCGGTGCACGGTCGCCTCGTCCGGCAGCCGGCCCACCGCGTCCACCAGGGCCCGCGGCACCGGGGCGACCGGGAAGCCGTGCCGCGGCACCGGCTCCGGCAGGCGGTGGGTGCGCACGATCCGCACGCAGCCCACGGAACGCAGTCGCCGCACGCGCGGCACCAGCACGTCCACGCGGTCGAGCGCGGCCGGCGGCGGCGCGCCCGTGAAGCCGTGCAGGTCGAGGGCGGCCAGGCCGCTGATCACCGCCTGCCCCTGGGGGCCGCCGGTGTAGCGCAGCACGGCGTGCAGGGTTTCCGCCCCGGTCAGCGGCCCGTTGTGCAGCACGAAGACGCCGGGCAGCGGCATCTGCCAGGGCCCGCCGGGCCGGCACCGCTCGTGGGCGGCCGCCGGGGGCACCCCGTGCCGGCGCAGTTCGGCCGCGGTCATCACCGGGGGCGACCCGTCCGCGAGCCGGTGCAGGGGGCGCGGGGTGAGGGGCGTGTTGTCGGTCATGCTGCGGCGATTCCCGCCCGCGGGTGCGTTCCCCACCTCTGTTACAGAGCCGTCGGCAAACAGGGACAACTCCGCCCCAATGCACAGGTGTTCGGCATTCGGCCGGGTGCGCGGCAGGCGCGGCGGGCGCGGCACCCGGCCGGGGAGCCGTCGGCCGCTACCGCGGCGGGCCGTCCGCGGCCCGCGCGCGCAGCGCCCGCGCCAGGTCGTCGCGCTCCTCGAGGACCATGCGGCGCAGCGCGGGTGCCGCGTCCGGGTGGCCGGCCAGCCAGGCGTCCGTGGCGTCCAGCACGGACTGGTCGCCGTGGCCGGGGAACAGGCCGTGCACCAGGGCGATGGCGGTCTCGATGGACCGCTCCTCCCACACCCGCAGAAGCGCGGCGAAGTACCGCGGCACGTACGGCGCGAGCAGGTCGGGCCGCCCCGGGCGGGCGAAGCCCGCGATCGTCGCCTCGGTCAGCGCGTTGGACAGCCGGTCGGACTCCACGACGTCCCGCCAGGCCGCGGCCTTCACCTCGGCCGAGGGGCGCGCGGCCAGGCAGCGCACCTGGTGGCGCCGGCCGGACGCGGTGTCGTCCCGCGCCAGCTCCGCGGCGATGGTGTCCTCGCCCGCGTAGCCGCCGGCGGCCAGCGGTTCGAGGAACGCCCAGCGCAGCTCCTGGTCCACGTCGAGGCCGTCGATCCGCGCGGTGCCGTCCAGCAGCCCGGTCAGCAGCTGCGCGTCCGCGTCCGATGCGGCGCAGACGGCCAGGAAGCGGGCCCATGCCAGCTGGTGGTCGCTGCCGGGCGTGGCCCGCCGCAGCTCGCCGACGGCCGCCGCGGCCAGCTCGGCGCGGGCCGTCTCGCGCCGCTCGGGCGCCGTGTAGTGCAGCTGCGCGGTGCGCGCCCAGGCGTGCACCATCTGAAGTACGCCCACCTGCGTCTCGTACCCGCCGAACTGCTCGACCAGCACCAGGAATTCACTGGCGGGCAGCAGGCCGTCCCGGGTCAGGTTCCACAGGGCGGACCAGCACAGGGCGCGGGCCAGCGGGTCGGCGACGGCCCCGAGGCCCGCCCGCAGCCCGTCGAGCGACCGCTCGTCGAAGCGCGTCTTGCAGTACGTCAGGTCGTCGTCGTTGACGAGTACGAACGTGGGCGCCGGCTGCCCGGCCAGCTCGGGAACGGGCGTGCTCGGCCCGGACACGTCCACCTCGGCGCGGGCGTACCGCTCGATCGGGCCACCCGGCTCCGCCGCCCCGTAAAGCCCGACGGCGACGCGGTGCGGGCGCAGCGTCGGGTGTGCGGCGGGCGCCTCCTGGAGCACGGTGAGGCCGGTGAGGCGCCCGTCCGCGCCGTAGGCGGGCTGCGGGGTCAGCGCGTTGACGCCGGTGGTCTCCAGCCAGGCCCGCGACCAGGCGTGCATGTCGCGGCCCGAGGTCTCGGAGAGCACCGCCAGCAGGTCGTCGAGGCGCGTGTTGCCGTAGGCGTGCCGCCTGAAGTAGCGGCGCGCGCCTTCGAGGAACGCCTCCCGGCCCGCGTAGGCGACCAGCTGCTTGAGCACCGAGGCGCCCTTGGCGTAGGTGATGCCGTCGAAGTTGAGCTTGGCGTCCTCAAGGTCACGGATGTCGGCCGTGATCGGGTGGGTGGAGGGCAGCTGGTCGGCCCGGTAGGCCCACGCCTTGCGGCGGTTGGCGAAGGCGATCCAGCCCTCGTCGAAGCGGGTGGCCTCCACCAGCGAGAACGCGCCCATGAAGTCGGCGAACGACTCCTTCAGCCACAGATCGTCCCACCACTCCATGGTGACCAGGTCGCCGAACCACATGTGCGCCATCTCGTGCAGCAGCGTGTTGGCCCGGCCCTGGTAGGCGGCGCGCGTGGTCCTGCCGCGGAAGACGTACTCCTCGCGGAACGTGACGAGGCCCGGGTTCTCCATGGCGCCGATGTTGTACTCGGGCACGAACGCCTGGTCGTAGGTGCCGAACGGGTAGGGGAAGGCGAAGTGCTCGTGGAAGAAGTCAAGACCCTGCTTGGTGAGCGTGAAGATCTCCTCGGCGTCGAAGTGCCGGGCCAGGCCCTTGCGGCACAGCGCCCCGAGCGGAATCTCCAGCACCGTGCCGTCGGGCAGCTCGCGCGTGTAGTGGTCGCGCACGTAGTGGTAGGGGCCCGCGACGACCGCCGTGATGTACGTGGAGATGGGCCGGGTGGTGGCGAACGTCCAGGTCGCCGCGGCCCGGCCGGGCTGGGACAGCTGCTCGCGCCCGGCCTCCTCGCCGTTGCTGAGCACCGTCCAGTCCGCCGGGGCGGTGACGCGGAAGGTGAACGGCGCCTTCAGGTCCGGCTGTTCGAAGTTGGCGAACACCCGGCGGGCGTCGGCCGGCTCGTACTGGGTGTAGAGGTAGGTCTCGCCGTCCTCCGGGTCCGCGAAGTGGTGCAGGCCCTCGCCGGTGCGGCTGTAGGCGCAGGCCGCGTCCACCACCAGCTCGTTCTCCGCGGCGAGCCCCGCGAGCGCGATGCGGGTGCCGTCGAAGACCTGGTCCACGACCAGCGGCTCGCCGTTGAGCGTCACGGAGTGCACGTGCGGCGCCAGCAGATCGGCGAAGGAGGCGGCGCCCTCCTCGGCGCAGGAGAAGCGGATGGTGGTGGTCGAGCGGAACGTGCGCGGCCCGGCGGCCGGTGCGGGCTCGGTCGCGGACCTGACGTCGAGCGCCACCTCGTACCCGTGAACGGTGAGCAGCCGGGCCCGCTCGCGGGCCTCGTCACGGGTCAGGTTCTCTCCGGGCACGTGCGCCTCCCCATCTCCGGCTTCCCTATCCGGTTTACTCCCATTGCATGCGCGAGCCAGCATGTCACGGGCCCCCGGACGGCGCACGGCGGAATGTGTCGCGCGCCGCAGGCGTTAGGCGCGAGGATCGTCGCAGTTGCCGAACGCCGGACAGGAGAGCCCTATGCCCGAAAAGACCCCCGCAGACTTCTGGTTCGACCCGCTGTGCCCGTGGGCGTGGATGACGTCCCGGTGGATGCTGGAAGTCGAGAAGGTGCGCCCGGTCGAGGTCCGCTGGCACGTGATGAGCCTGTCCGTGCTCAACGAGCCGAAGATGGACGAACTGCCGGAGCGCTACCGCGAGATGCTGCACGCCGGCTGGGGGCCGGTGCGCGTGTGCATCGCCGCGGAGCAGGAGCACGGCAGCGAGGTGCTCGGCCGGCTCTACACCGAGCTGGGCAACCGCTTCCACCCGCAGGGCCGTGAGCAGAACCGCGAGACGATCGCCGAGGCGCTCGTGGCGGCCGGGCTGCCGGAGAAGCTGGCCGACGCGGCGGACTCCGACGCCTACGACGCCGAGTTGCGGGCCTCCCACAAGGCCGGGATCGACCTGGTCGGCCAGGACGTGGGCACGCCGGTGATCGCGGTGCCGGGCGCCGACGGCGAGCAGATCGCGTTCTTCGGCCCCGTCGTCACCCCGGCGCCGAAGGGCGAGGCGGCGGCCCGGCTCTGGGACGGCACGCTGCTGGTGGCCGCCACGCCCGGCTTCTACGAGATCAAGCGGACCCGCGACGCGGAGCCCCAGTTCGACTGATCCGCGCCGCACGACGACGGCCCCCGCGCGGGATGTACGCGCGGGGGCCGTTCCCTTGTCCGGCCGCCTGCCCGGTGAAGGGGGTGAGAAGACGATCAGGCGGCCGGGGGGCCTGTGCGGGACTCCGGATGCTTCAGGGGGCGAGCAGCAGCGTGTCGGCCCGCTGCTTGGCGGCGGTGTAACGGGCCGCGACGTCCTGCCAGTTCACCACGCGCCACATCGCCTCGACGAAGTCCACCTTCTGGTTGCGGTACTGGAGGTAGAAGGCGTGCTCCCAGGCGTCGAAGACGAGGATCGGCACCGAGCCCTGCCCGACGTTCCCCTGGTGGTCGTAGATCTGCTCGACGATCAGACGCCCGCTGACCGGCTCGTAGGCCAGCACGCCCCAGCCCGAGCCCTGGGTGGTGGCGGCGGCCTTGGACAGCTGCGCCTTGAAACGGGCGAAGGAGCCGAAGGACTCGGCCACGGCGTCGGCCAGCTCGCCCGTCCCGTCGCGCTCCAGCGGCTCGCCGCCGCCGTCGCCCGTCATGTTGTGCCAGTAGATGGAGTGCAGGATGTGGCCGGAGAGGTGGAACGCCAGGTTCTTCTCCAGGCCGTTGATCGTCCCCCACTGGTCCGTCTCCCGCGCCTGGGCGAGCTGCTCCAGCGTGTCGTTCGCACCCTTGACGTAGCCGGCGTGGTGCTTGTCGTGGTGCAGCTCGATGATCTCGCCGCTGATGACCGGCTCCAGGGCGGAGTAGTCGTACGGGAGGTCGGGGAGGGTGTACGTGGCCATGCCGTTGCCCATCTCCACTAATTGCCTGTCATCTCTTATTGCATCTAACTTGCAAGAGCACGCTACCAGCACCAGTCTTCCCGCGTCCGGGTGTCATCAAGCTCACGCCGTGCGGCGGCACCCGTTCGGCTAGCGTCGTGCGCGTCCCCTTGACCGCCGCGTCCCCGAAGGAGCCCGTCCATGAGCACCGCTGTTCTCGCCGACCTGCTGCCTGCCACCACCGCCCCCAGGGCCCGGCTGCGCGACGTGGCCCTCGTCGCGGGCGGCGCCGCCCTCACCGGCGCCGCCGCCCAGATCGCCGTGCCCGTGCCGGGATCGCCCGTTCCGGTCACCGGGCAGACGTTCGCCGCCCTGCTCATCGGCGCCTCCTTCGGCCCCGGCCGCGCCCTGGCCTCCCTGCTGCTCTACACGCTGGCCGGGATGGCGGGCATGCCCTGGTTCTCCGAGGGCACCTCCGGCTGGGGCATGCCGTCCTTCGGCTATGTCCTCGGCATGACGGCCGCCGCCGCCCTCGTCGGCGCCCTGGCCCGCCGCGGCGGCGACCGCACCCTGCCGCGGACCGCGGGCACCATGGCCGCGGGCACGGCCCTCACCTACGCCGTCGGCGTTCCCTACCTCGCTCTGGCCACCGGGATGTCCGCGGCCGAGGCCGTCGACGCCGGCCTCGTCCCGTTCCTGCTGGGCGACGCCCTCAAGGCCGCGCTCGCCATGGGCGCGCTCCCCGCCGCCTGGTACGTCCTCGGGCGCGGGGGCCGGGACTGACCGACGGCCGGCGGGCGGCCCGTGCCAGACTCCTCCTCATGCGTGTCTACCTCGGCTCCGACCACGCCGGCTATGAACTCAAGGCCCACCTCACCGACTGGCTGAAGGGCCACGGTCACGACCCGGTGGACTGCGGCCCCCACCAGTTCGACGCCCAGGACGACTACCCGCCGTTCTGCCTGCGCGCCGCCGAGCGCGCCGCCGCCGACCCGGGCGCCCTGGGCATCGTCATCGGCGGCTCGGGCAACGGCGAGGCCATCGCCGCCAACAAGGTGGCCGGGGTGCGCTGCGCCCTCGCCTGGAGCGAGGAGACCGCACGCCTCGGCCGCCAGCACAACGACGCCAACGTGCTGAGCATCGGCTCCCGCATGCACAGCACGGACGAGGCCACGTCGTTCGTCGCCGTCTTCCTCGCCACCCCCTACTCCGGCGAGGAACGGCACAGCCGCCGCATCGGCATGCTCACCGCCTACGAGGCGGACGGCACCCTGCCGCCCCTGCCGGGCCGGGACTGAGCCCGCGGTGCCGGAAGGGCACACCGTTCACCGGCTGGCCGCCGAGTACGGCCGCAGGTTCCGCGGCAGCCGTCCCGTGCACGCCGCCAGCCCGCAGGGGAAGTTCGCCGACGCCGCCGCGCTGCTCGACGGGCAGCCGATGACCGCGGCGGAGGCGCACGGCAAGCACCTGTTCCTCGGGTTCGCGGGCCTCGGCTGGGTCCACATCCACCTCGGCCTGTACGGCAAGGTCGCCTTCGGCGACGGGCCCGCGCCCGCGCCGGCCGGCCAGATCCGGCTGCGGCTCACCGGTCCTGGCGGCTGGGCCGACCTGCGCGGCCCCAACACCTGCACGCTGATCGGCGATCCGGAGAAGCAGGCCGTCACCGACCGCCTCGGCCCCGACCCGCTGCGGCCCGACGCCGACCCCGAACGGGCCTGGCGCCGCGTCTCAGCGGCCCGCAGCGCCATCGCGGGGCTGCTGATGGACCAGAGCGTCGTCGCGGGACCCGGCAACATCTACCGCGCCGAGGTGCTGTTCCGACGCGGCATCGGCCCCTACCGGCCGGGCCGCGACCTCGATCGCGAGGAGTGGGACGGCATCTGGGCCGACCTCGTCGCCCTCATGCGCGAGGGCCTGCGCACCGGGCGCATCGACACCGTCCGCCCCGAGCACATGCCCGAGGCCATGGGCCGCCCGCCGCGCCGGGACGACCACGGCGGCGAGGTCTACGTGTACCGCCGCGCCGGCGCGGACTGCCACGTCTGCGGCGGCGAGGTCCGCAGCGCGGAGCTGGCCGCCCGCAACCTCTTCTGGTGCCAGGGCTGCCAGCCCCATCTGCCCGGCGCCCGCTGAAGGGCTCCCGGCCGCCGCCCCCGCGCCGTATCCTCGGCCTCCACGGCATCGGGCGGGAGGGCGCATGGGGTCAGAAGCCGTGGGGGAGCCACGGGGCGACGGCGCTGCCGAAGGCGGTCGCGGCGGACCCGAGCGCGCCAGGGCGCAGCTCCTCGACGCGGCCCGCCGCGGCGAGCGAGACCAGCGAGGTCCCGCCCAGATACGCCGCCCCGAGCGCCGCCACCGGCAGCGCCAGGTCCGCGGCGTCCGCCGTCCGTTCGCACACCGCGCCCCCCGGCCCGCCGGACAGCCGCCAACGCCCCTCGTTCCATGGGCAGAAGCCGTCGGACACCTCCAGCACCACATCCACGTCCGTGGCATAGGTGCGCCCCGCCAGCGCCGCGCCCAGGTCCACCGGGCGCAGATACAGCCGGTCCGCGACGCGAAGTCGTGCGCGCCGCACATCGGACACCATGTGGAGGAACGGGTCGTCCACCGGCCGGTTGTCCAGCGTGAGCGTGCTCATCAGGTCGATCCCGTGCAGATAGCGCAGCAGCGCGCCGTAGGCCGCCGGCTCGGCCGCGTCCAGGTCCCGCACCAGGACCGTGCCCCTGGGCCCCGCCGGCTCCCACTCCGGCTTCAGCGCGTACCGCGCGTACCCGAGCAGCTCCCCGTCCCGCTCGGCCAGCACGCACCGCCGCGCCGAGGCGCCCGCGCGGTCCTGGGGCGGGTCGAGCAGCGGCAGCCGCTCCCAGCCGGGGCCGCGCGCGAGCATCCCCGGCCTGGTGGGAACGATCCGCGCGTACAGCGCCTCGCAGCGTTCCGCCTCGTCGGCCGGGTCCACCACGCGCAGCGCGATGTTGTCGGCGCCCGGCGGCAGACCGAGCGACACGCGGTGGATATCGATGTCCGCGGACAGCCGCTGGCTGGCGGCGCCGTAGCCGAAGCGGCCGTAGATCGCCGGCTCGGAGGCCGTCAGCGCCGCCAGCGGCTCGCCCGACTCCCGGTAGGTCTCCAGGGCGCGGCGCATCATCGTGCGCAGGATGCCCTGCCGCCGGTGCGTGGCGGCGACGCTCACCATCGTGACGCCCGCGACGGGCAGCACGGCGCCGCCCGGCACCGAGACGGCCATGGTCAGCGTGCCGAGCGTGCCCACCGGCTGCCCGGCGTCCCACACGCCGTACGAGCGGCCGAAGTCGGTGAGGTCGCGCCACAGCTTCTGCTCTTCCCGCGACTCGGGGAGTCCGCCGAAGGCCCAGTCCAGGGCGGTCCACCAGGCGGTCCATTCGGAGTCGGCAAGCACCCGCAGCTCGTTCGTCATATGGCCATCTCTATCAACGTGCCCGACACCGGGCGACACATTTACTTCACCGACGGTGGCGCGAAGGGCCCGCGACCCGTGGCAAGGGTTCGACGCACCGCCGAACGGGTGGATAAGGTCCGAGGTCATGGCGCGCGGCACTGACAAGGCACCCTGGGCGGTCAGGCGGGTCCGGGCCCACAAGGCGGCCCACCGCCTGCGCACCGGCCTGCGCCGGGCGGCGGTCGACTACTTCCGCGGCGACGGCTCCGACTGGATCGCGTTCGCCGCACTGCTGCTCACCGTTCCGCTGCTCGGCGGCTCATCCGTGGTCTGGCCCGAGTGGTGCCCGCCCGAGGCGCTGGTGCTGCCGCTGGTCGCCGGCGGCCTGCTGCTCCGCCCGGCCAGCCTGATCGGTCTGTACGCCGTCGCGGCCACCGCGCTGGTGCTGGAGACCGTCTTCATCGACGCCCGCCGCTCCGAGCCCGACCCGGTCACCCCCGGCAGCATCCTCGTCGTCGCCTCGGTTGCGCTGTTCGGGCTGCTCATCGCCCAGTTCCGCAGCCGCGTCGGCGTGCCCTGGCGGCGCGGCGGCACCATGCTGTTCGACCTGCGGGAGCGCATCCGCGCCCAGAGCGCCCTGCCCGCGCTGCCCCGCGGCTGGCACCGCGAGATGTCGCTCCGCCCGGCCGGCGGCCAGTCGTTCTCCGGCGACTTCGTCGTGGCGGCCCGCACCGGGCCCGAGGGGCGCACCCTGGAGGTCGTGCTCACCGACGTCTCGGGCAAGGGCATGGACGCCGCGTCCCGTTCGCTGCTGCTCTCCGGCGCGTTCGGCGGGCTGCTCGGCTCGCTGCCGCCGCACTCCTTCCTGCCCGCCGCCAACGGCTACCTGCTCCGGCAGAGCTGGGACGAGGGCTTCGCGACCTCCGTGCACCTCGTGCTCGACCTCGACACCGGCGACTACGAGCTGCTGTCCGCCGGACACCTGCCCGGCGTCCAGCTGAACGCGGGGACCGGTCACTGGCAGCAGATAGCGGGCGAGGGCCCGCTGCTCGGCGTCTACGACGGCGCCGAGTTCTTCCCCGCCAAGGGAACGCTGCGCCGCGGCGACGTACTCATGCTGTTCACCGACGGCCTGGTGGAACGTTCCGACCGGGACCTGTCGGAGGGCATCGACCGCCTCACCGGGGAGGCCGACCGCTACGTCACCACCGGCTTCCGCGGCGCCGCCTGGCACCTGATCGAGTCGGTCGCCAAGGACGTCAACGACGACCGTGCGCTGCTCCTGATCAGCAGGGAGTGACCCCTGGGGGTGATCACCCGGCGGGGCGGAATGCTCCCGGCCGCGACCGGCGTCGCGGCTGACCGGCGTGAGCTGGGCCGATGCGGCGGCGCACGACCCGTCACATGTCCGCCGATCGGCGGTGCGCGCGGGCGGCGGGCGGATGCGCGGGCGCCCACCGTGTTTTTGGCTCGGTGTCATGAACCACACGCGAAGCACCGCCACCGGAAAACCCGCGCCGGGCAGGCGCGCCGCCGCGCGCCGCAGGACAACTTCCGCCCGGCTGACCCGCCGTGCCGTCGGCTGCACGCTGCTGGGCTCGCTGGTGATAACGGGACCGTGGACGGTGCCCGCCGTCGGTCACGAGGGGGCGTCCGCCGGAACGCAGGACGCGGCACCGTACTTCTGGCCGGCCGCGGGCGGCGTGCCGGGACCCTGGGCGGGCGGCCTGTACGACATCCCCTTCGGCCCGCTCCCCGAGGCCGCCGACTTCTTCCCCGCCCGCCCCGAGGCCGCCGAGGTCGGCCCCGCCCGCCCCGCGGTGGCGGCCGAGAGCTGGACGGCGCCGGTGACGGGCCACCCGGTGTCGGCCTCCTACGGCATCCCTGGCGGCTGGGCGGCCGGGTACCACACGGGCATCGACTGGGCGACGCCGGTCGGCACCCCCGTCCGTTCCGTCGGCCCCGGCACGGTGGTCCTCGCCGAGTACGCGGGGGACTACGGCAACGCCGTGGTCGTCGAGATGACGGACGGCTACTTCACGCTGTACGCGCACCTGTCGGAGATCTCGGTGCGCCCCGGCCAGGACGTGAGCGGCGGCACCGCCGTCGGGGACAGCGGCAACACCGGGCGCAGCACCGGCCCGCACCTGCACTTCGAGGTACGGGCCGACCGCACGTACGGCACGGACGTCGACCCCGTGGCCTACCTGGCCCGGCACGGCGTCCGGGTGTAGCGGCCGAGGCTCAACTCCCGGTTCTGGCCGGGCGGTGGCCGCCGGTGCCGGTGTCCTTGCTGCGGGTGTCCTTGGGGCCGGTGTCCTTGCGGAACGCCCAGTCCATGGACGGCTCCACCAGGACGCGGAACGCCCGCCGCACCGGCGCCGTGCACAGCACGGTGACCACGGCGGCGCCGATCACCGTCACCACCACCCGGCCGCCGGGGGAGTTGACCCAGTCCGCCGCGTACCAGTCCCACCAGCGCGACGCCTTGGCGACGAAGCCGTGCAGCAGGTAGCCGTAGATGGTGCCGGCGCCGAGCGCCGTGAACCACATGCGGCGTTCCGGCACGAACGCCAGGAAGCAGGCGGTGAGCAGCAGGCCGCAGCCGAAGAGGGCGGGCGTCATCACCACGCCTGCCCACCACTCCGCGCCCATGTCCTGGGCGCTGTTGGTTCGGTAGAACCAGCTGTGCTCCATCCGCGGCACCGCCCACCAGGCGACGACGAGGGCGGTCAGCATCGCGGGCACGGCGAGCAGTTGCACCCAGCGCTCGCGCACCCAGTGGAAGTGCTCGCGGCGCAGGTGGAGCCCGATGACGAAGAACGGCAGGAGCTGGAGCACCCGCTGGAGGTTCAGGTCGTTGCCGATGTGGGGGGACACGGACGCGAGGACCGCGATGGCGAGCGAGACCGGCACCGGCCAGCGGACGATCCGCCAGATCGGCGCGGTCAGCCGCCAGATGAACAGGGCGATCAGGAACCAGGTGACGTAGTAGGGGTCGAGCAGGCTGAACGGTGCGGAGGGGTTGTCGGTGCCCCAGCGCTTGAAGAGGACGTACCCGGCCTCGAAGATCAGGTACGGCACCCCGACACCGGTGATCAGGCGCTTCAGCTGGTCGGGCCTGCCGGTGTAGTTGCGGGAGAAGTAGCCGGCGATGAGGATGAACGCCGGCATGTGGAAGGTGTAGACGAAGAGGTAGAGGGCCGAGGCGGTCTGTGAGTCGTCCCGCAGCGGCGTCCAGGCGTGGCCCACGGCCACCAGGAGGATCGCCAGGTACTTGGCGTTGTCGAAGTAGGGGTCGCGCGGCTTCACCCGTGCCGAGCCGTCCGTGACTGTCGGTGGGGGGTCAGCCGCCTCGGCCCGTGCCGTGGGCAAAGGGGCTCGTTGATTACGGACGTGCAACATTGTCCGCACGATAGCGGGCCCGCGGGGGGTCCGTAAATTGTGTGGACGCCATGGCCGGTGGATTATGCGGTGGCACGTCGTGAATCGGGTGACTGAGCGGGCATGGATCGATCCGACGTCCGAAATGGCATGAATTGGCCGTCTTAAATGCGGCGTATCACCGCGCACGAGCCTCCCGGTCGCGCGCCGGTCCGCGCGCCGTCCGGGACGGAACGGCCGCGCGGCGACCCAATCCCGCGCCGCCCGTGAGGGCCGGGGAATTACCCGCGGAAATGATCGCCGAAGCTAACGGGACGATAACGGGACACCTTGGTACGCAGGGTATGGGGGAGGTGTACAGGTCGACCGGACGGTGCGTCACCGCTCTCCACGGCACCTCTCGTTGATGGCACGATGGTGCCTGCGGGGGTGCGGCGGCCGTGGTCAAGCCCCTGACGGAGCAGAGGCGAACCTTCCGAAGGTGTGATCAGTTGTGGTTATTTCGTTCTCTCTGGCCCTGCTGTTCGGCGTGATCATGTTCTTCATGATCCGCGGCGGGGTGATCAAGTGGGGACCGGCCATCGTGGCGATCCTCTTCGGCTTCTCCCTCGCGTCCACCGGCGCGGCCGACCCCATAGAGGACTTCCTGAACGGGGTCACCGACGCGGTCGACAATGTGGACGACTCCATCAACGACTCGGGCGGCGAGTGACCCGACACACAAGGCCCGGCACCCCGAGGGGGGCCGGGCCCTGCAACACGGAGCGGGCGACGGGAATCGAACCCGCGTAGCTGGTTTGGAAGACCAGGGCTCTACCATTGAGCTACGCCCGCGACGGTGTGCATCGTAGCAGTGCCCCCGTGTCGCGCGGGCGGGCCGGGGTGCCGCCGGTCCCGGGGAAACCTCACCGCGTGCGGCCCTGTACGCTACGTGTCGCGTCGTGAGCCTCTGCGGGGTGTGGCGCAGCTTGGCAGCGCGTCCGCTTTGGGAGCGGAAGGCCGTCGGTTCGAATCCGGCCACCCCGACCACGTACTATGAATGACCCGCGCGCCTGTCGTGTGTCCGCGTAAGGGGCTCCTTCAGAAAATCGCGCCAGCCCTCTTGATGCCAGCCCCAAGGAGACCGACCGTGAAGAGCGCCGTGGAGACCCTGAACCCCACCCGGGTTCGGCTCACTGTCGAGGTGCCCTTCGAGGAGCTCAAGCCCAGCCTCGACGCGGCGTACCGGAAGATCAACCAGCAGGTGCAGGTGCCGGGCTTCCGCAAGGGCAAGATCCCGGCCCGCATCATCGACCAGCGTTTCGGCCGCGGTGCGGTGCTGGAAGAGGCGGTGAACGAAGCGCTTCCGAAGTTCTACAGCGAAGCGCTCACCGAAGGCGAGATCAGCCCGCTCGGCCAGCCCGAGGTGGACATCACCGAGCTCAAGGACAACGAGCTGCTGACGTTCACCGCCGAGGTGGACATCCGTCCCGAGATCGAGATCCCGGACTACTCCGGTATCGAGGTCACCGTCGACGCCGTCGAGGTCAGCGACGAGGACATCGACTCCGCCGTCGAGCGGCTGCGCGAGCGCTTCGCCTCCTCCACCGTCGTGGAGCGGGCCGCCGCCGAGGGCGACGAGGTCAAGATCGACCTGGAGGCCCGCGTCGACGGCGAGGTCCTGGAGGACGGCGTCGCCTCCGGTGTGAGCTACACCATCGGCTCGGGCCAGATGCTGGACGGCCTGGACGAGGCCGTCACCGGCCTGGAGGCCGGCGGTACCGCCACGTTCACCAGCGAGCTGAAGGGCGGCTCCCGCGCCGGCAGCGAAGCCGAGGTCTCGGTGGTGGTCGAGTCCGTTTCCAGTCGCGAACTGCCCGAGCTGGACGACGAGTTCGCCCAGCTCGCCAGCGAGTTCGACACGCTGGCGGAGCTGCGCGAGGACAGCCGCACGCGGCTGGCCGACGAGAAGAAGTACCAGCAGGCCACCGAGGCCCAGGAGAAGGTGCTGGACGCGCTGCTCGAGCTGGTCGAGGTCCCGATCCCGCAGAAGCTGCTCGCGGACGAGGTCGAGACCCGCAAGCACAATCTGGAGCACCACCAGCTCGGCCAGCTGGGGATGGACCTGGACGCCTACCTGGCGCTCCAGGAGAAGTCCCTTGAGGAGTTCGAGGCCGAGCTGAAGGAGCAGGCCGAGAAGGGCATCCGCACCCAGTTCGTGCTGGACGAGGTCGCCAAGCAGGAGAAGCTCAGCGTCAGCCAGGAGGAGCTGACCGAGCACCTGATGCGCCGCGCGCAGTCCTCGGGCATGGGCCCCGACCAGTTCGCCAAGGCCGTCGTCGAGGGCGGCCAGGTGCAGATGCTGGTCGGCGAGGTCCGCCGGGGCAAGGCGCTGGCCGCCGTCGTCGAGTCCGTCACCGTGAACGACAGCAACGGCGAGCCGGTCCACCTCGACGAGGACGAGGACGAGGCGGGGCAGGACGCGGCGGCCGAGGCCGGGCAGGACGCGCCGGCCGAGACCGGGGACGCCGCCGCCGAGGGCACCGCGAAGGCCGACGACTGACCTGCGCTCACAGCGAACAGTTCCCAGGTCGGGATGGGTCGGTCGGGACAGCGCGTTAGGGTCCGTAGGTACAACGCAGATGTCAAGCGACGGCCGGGCGTACGCGTGGCCGTCCGAGAATGAGCAGGTGGATACGTGACGCTCTTGATGCCTTCCGCCATGGCGGAGCCGAAGAATGGCAGCCTCGGCGATCAGGTTTACAACCGGCTGCTCGACGAGCGGATCATCTTCCTGGGACAGCCGGTCGACGATGACATCGCCAACCGGATCACCGCGCAGCTGCTGCTCCTGGCCGCCGATCCGGACAAGGACATCTTCCTCTACATCAACAGCCCCGGCGGCTCCATCCAGGCCGGCATGGCGATCTACGACACCATGCAGTACATCAAGAACGACGTGGTCACCATCGCCATGGGCCTGGCCGCCTCGATGGGCCAGTTCCTGCTGACGGCCGGCGCCCCGGGCAAGCGCTACGCGCTGCCCAACGCCGACATTCTGATCCACCAGCCCTCCGCCGGCCTGGCCGGCTCCGCGTCGGACATCAAGATCCACGCGGAGCAGCTGCTGCGCACCAAGGCCAAGATGGCCAAGCTCTCCGCCGAGCACTCGGGCGTGAGCATCGAGCAGTGGGAGCGGGACGCCGACCGGGACCGCTGGTTCACCGTCGAGGAGGCCCGTGACTACGGCCTGATCGACCGGGTCATCACCAGCGCGGCCGACATCGCGGGCGGCGGCGGCACGGGCGCCTGAGCCCGCCCTGCCCGCCCCGCAGCCCCGATCGAAAGCCAACGACCAAGGCGGTACACAACCGATGAACTCCTTTCCCGGCTCCGGCCTCTACGAGCGTCTCCCGGCCGAGTCCCGCTACATCATTCCGCGCTTCGTCGAGCGGACCTCGCAGGGTGTGCGGGAGTACGACCCGTACGCCAAGCTGTTCGAGGAGCGCGTGATCTTCCTCGGCGTCCAGATCGACGACGCCTCGGCCAACGACGTGATGGCGCAGCTGCTGTGCCTGGAGTCGATGGACCCGGACCGCGACATCCAGATCTACATCAACAGCCCCGGCGGCTCGTTCACCGCGCTGACCGCGATCTACGACACGATGGAGTTCGTGAAGCCGGAGATCCAGACGGTGTGCATGGGCCAGGCGGCCTCCGCCGCGGCCGTGCTGCTCGCGGCCGGCACGCACGGCAAGCGCATGGCCCTGCCGAACGCTCGGGTGCTCATCCACCAGCCCTACTCCGAGACCGGGCGCGGGCAGGTCTCCGACCTGGAGATCGCGGCGCGCGAGGTGCAGCGGATGCGCGTGCAGCTGGAGGAGATGCTGGCCAAGCACTCCACCCAGCCGATCGAGCAGATCCGCGACGACATCGAGCGCGACAAGATCCTCACCGCTGAGGAATCGGTGGCGTACGGCCTGATCGACCAGATCGTGACCACGCGCACCACGACGGCCGTCTGAGCCGTCACCGGCACCACTTGACAGGACAACGCAAGAGGACGACTGGCCACCCCCTATTGACGGGAAGGCCCCGCGGAGGGGGATTCCCGTCAAGGGGGGCCATTCCACCGCGGCGACAAGGTACCGTCGTCTTCAGAAAGCATGAGTGCACCGTCTCCCCGGCGGTGCGCAGGCGAAGGGGAAGCACCTCGTGGCACGCATCGGTGATGGCGGCGATCTGCTCAAGTGCTCGTTCTGCGGCAAGAGCCAGAAACAGGTGAAGAAGCTCATCGCGGGTCCGGGGGTCTACATCTGCGACGAGTGCATCGATCTCTGCAACGAGATCATCGAGGAGGAGCTGGCCGAGTCGCCCGACTCGGACCTCAGCGAGCTCCCGAAGCCGCGCGAGATCTTCGATTTCCTGGAAAGTTATGTGGTCGGCCAGGAAGACGCCAAGAAGGCGCTTTCGGTTGCCGTGTACAACCACTACAAGCGTGTGCGGGCGAGCGAGGCAGACGCCGGCTCGCGCGACGAGGAGATCGAGCTGGCCAAGTCCAACATCCTGCTCCTGGGCCCGACCGGCTCGGGGAAGACCCTGTTGGCGCAGACACTGGCCCGCATGCTCAACGTTCCGTTCGCCATCACGGACGCCACCGCGCTGACGGAGGCGGGCTACGTCGGCGAGGACGTGGAAAACATCCTGCTCAAGCTCATCCAGGCCGCGGACTACGACATCAAGAAGGCCGAGCAGGGCATCATCTACATCGACGAGATCGACAAGGTCGCCCGCAAGAGCGAAAACCCGTCGATCACCCGGGACGTCTCCGGGGAGGGCGTCCAGCAGGCCCTGCTGAAGATCCTTGAGGGCACCACGGCGGCGGTGCCGCCGCAGGGCGGGCGTAAGCACCCGCACCAGGAGTTCCTTCAGATCGACACCTCCAACGTGCTGTTCATCGTGGGCGGGGCCTTCGCGGGCCTGGACGAGATCATCCGGGCCCGGTCGGGTGCCCGGGGCATCGGCTTCGGCGCCGACATCCGGTCGAAGCGCGACCGGAACACCGCTCAGCTGCTGACGGACGCGCTGCCCGAGGACATGGTGAAGTACGGCATGATCCCGGAGTTCATCGGCCGTCTCCCCGTGATCACCTCGGTGCACAATCTCGACCGTGAGGCACTGCTGCGCATCCTCGTCGAGCCGCGCAACGCGCTGGTCAAGCAGTATCAGCGGCTGTTCGAGCTGGACGGGGTGGAGCTGGAGTTCGATCTTCCCGCGCTGGAGGCGATCGCCGACCAGGCCATTCTGCGGGGCACCGGCGCCCGTGGCCTGCGCGCGATCATGGAGGAAGTCCTCGAATCCGTGATGTACGAGGTGCCCTCCCGGCAGGACGTGGGCCAGGTCCTGGTCACCGAAGAGGTGGTGCGGTCCAATGTCAACCCGACGCTGGTCCCGCGCTCCCGGCTGAGCAAGCAGCAGCGCGGCGGCGCCGTTCCGCCGCAGGAGAAGACGGCCTAGGGCTTTCGGCCCGCAGGAACGGGGCCGGACCGCGCGCTCGCGGTCCGGCCCCGTTCCGGTGTCTGCGCCGGGCGGCTCACGCCTCCTGGAGCGAGTTCGTGCGGAACTCCTTGGTGATGTCCGCGCTCTCCTCAAGGCCGATCGGCTCGGGCGCGCTCAGCTCCGGCATCTCGGTCGCGTTCGGGTCGAAGTCCGCCGGGAGGTCGGGCGTCGGGGTGAGGATCACGATGCCCATGGTGCTGTAGTCCGCCCAGACGCACACCGACGCCTCGGCCCGGTAGCCGAGGTCGGGGTCGTTCTCCAGGCCGCGCGCCGCCTGGCACTTGACGTACGCCTGGTCGTCGCTGAAGTTGCTGGGGCTGTCGACCAGCTCCATCTCGGTGTCGCCCGACGCCTCCTCGGCGGCCAGGGCGAACAGCGCGTCGACGCCGGCCTCGGGGTCGGGCACCTCGCCCCACATGCCGCCGACGATGGAGACCACGCTGCCGGGCGGGGGGATGTCCTCGGGCTGGAAGGTGGCGTACGTACCGCTGTCGCCCTCCATCCCGGACAGGCCCAGCTCGGCCTGCTCCTGCTCGTCCGGCATCTGCATGCCGCCCTGGTCGGGGGCCCGCTGGAAGTCGCCGCTGGTCTCGGGAAGGCTCAGCGTGTAGGCGGTGCCGTCGTCGGAGGGGGCGCCGGTCGCGCCGCCCTCGTCGTCACCGCCGAGCAGGAAGAACGCGCCGCCGCCGATCACCGCGAGCGCGGCGACCACGGCGATGACGACGAGCGTCGTCTTGTTCTTCCCGCCACCCGGCGCCCCGCCACCCGGCGGGGGACCTTGCCCGTACGGCGGCGGGCCCTGCGGGGGCTGCTGGCCGTAAGGGCCGGGCGGCTGCGGCTGCCCGTACCCGCCGGGCGCCCCGGGGGGCGGGCCCGGCTGACCCGGCACGCCCGGCGCCCCGTGGGGCGGGGCGGGCTGACCTGGCTGCTGGGGGAAGCCGTAGCCACCGCCGGGCGGCGGTCCGCCCGGGGCGCCGCCCTGTCCGTACGGCCCGCCGCCCGGCGGCGGGCCCTGCGGCGGCTGCGCCCCGTACGGTCCTGGCTGTCCTGGCGGCGGACCCTGCGGGGGTTGCTGGCCGTACGGGCCCGGCTGGTTATGACTCATGGCGCTTCCCCTTTAGGAGCTGTTTGCTGCGCAGTTGTACGTACGCGATACCTCCGACCATCCTGTCTGACGAGATGCCTCCCTGTACATTCGCGGCCCCCGGGCTTCTCGGAAGCCGCCGCCGGGGGCGGGGGCCCCGGCGTCAAAGGGCCGCCGAGCGCAACCGATTCGAATTCGGGACATGGCTCCTCATAGACTTGACTCGTGACCGAGAACACCCAGCCGCCCGCCGACGGGCCCCGCAGCGCCCCTGCCGATCTGCCGACGCAGTACACGCCGGCCGACGTAGAGGAGAGGCTGTACGAACGCTGGGTGGAGCGCGGGTACTTCGCGGCGGACGCCGCCAGCGGCAAGGACGCGTACACCATCGTCATCCCCCCGCCGAACGTGTACGGAAGTCTGCACATCGGGCACGCCTTCGAGCACACGCTGATCGACGCCCTCACACGCCGGAAGCGGATGCAGGGCTTCGAGACGCTGTGGCAGCCGGGCATGGACCACGCGGGCATCGCCACGCAGAATGCGGTCGAGCGGCAGCTCGCCGCGGAGGGCACCTCCCGGCACGACCTCGGGCGCGACGCCTTCGTGGAGCGCGTCTGGCGGTGGAAGGCGGAGTCCGGCGGCCAGATCCAGGGCCAGATGCGGCGGCTCGGCGACGGCGTCGACTGGTCGCGCGACCGGTTCACCATGGACGAGGGGCTGTCCCGCGCCGTTCAGACGATCTTCAAGCGGCTGTACGACGACGGGCTGATCTACCGGGCCGAGCGCATCATCAACTGGTGTCCGCGCTGCCTGACCGCCATCTCCGACATCGAGGTGGCCTACCAGGAGGACGACGGCGAGCTGGTCTCCATCCGCTACGGCGAGGGCGAGGACTCGGTCGTGGTCGCGACCACCCGCGCCGAGACGATGCTCGGCGACACCGCCGTGGCCGTGCACCCGGACGACGAGCGGTACGCGCACCTGGTCGGCAGGACGGTCGAACTGCCGCTGACCGGCCGTTCGATCCCGGTGGTCGCCGACGAGCACGTCGACCCCGAGTTCGGGACCGGTGCGGTCAAGGTCACCCCGGCCCACGATCCGAACGACTTCGAGATCGGCCGCCGGCACGGCCTGCCGCAGCTGACGGTCATGGACGAGCGTGCCGTGATCACCGCGCCGGGGCCGTTCCAGGGCCTCGACCGGCTGGAGGCCAGGTCCGCGGTCGTCGGCGCGTTGCGCGCCGAGGGGCGCATCGTTGCCGAGAAGCGCCCGTACCAGCACTCCGTCGGGCACTGCTCGCGCTGCCAGACCACCATCGAGCCGCGGCTGTCCATGCAGTGGTGGGTGAAGGTCGGCCCGCTGGCCAAGGAGGCGGGGGACGCCGTCCGCGACGGGCGGGTCACCATCCACCCCAAGGAGATGTCCTCCCGGTACTTCGAGTGGGTGGACAATCTGCACGACTGGTGCATTTCCCGCCAGTTGTGGTGGGGGCACCGCATCCCCGTCTGGTACGGCCCCGGTGGCGAGGTCCGCTGTGTCGGCCCGGAAGAGGAGCCGCCGTCCGGCCCCGGCTGGCATCAGGACACCGACGTGCTGGACACCTGGTTCTCCTCAGGACTGTGGCCGTTCTCCACCCTCGGCTGGCCGGAGCGCACCGCGAGCCTGGAGAAGTTCTATCCGAACTCGGTGCTGGTCACCGGCTACGACATCCTCTTCTTCTGGGTCGCCAGGATGATGATGTTCGGCCTCTACGCGATGGACGGCGCACCGCCGTTCCGCACGATCGCCCTCCACGGCATGGTCCGCGACCAGTTCGGCAAGAAGATGTCGCGGTCGTTCGGCAATGTGATCAATCCGCTGGAGTGGATGGACGCCTACGGGTCCGACGCCGTCCGCTTCACGCTGGCCCGCGGGGCCAACCCCGGCGTCGACGTGCCCGTCGGTGAGGACTGGGTGCAGGCTTCGCGCAATTTCGCCAACAAAGTGTGGAACGCGACGCGCTTCGCCCTGCTCAACGGCGCCACCGTCGAAGGGCCGCTGCCCGGCGCCGAGGAGCTGTCCGCGACCGACCGGTGGGTCCTCTCGCGGCTCAACGCGACGATCGCCGAGGTCGACGCCTACTACGACGACTACCAGTTCGCCAAGCTGAGCGACGCCCTCTTCCACTTCGCCTGGGACGAGGTCTTCGACTGGTACGTCGAGCTGAGCAAGACGACGTTCGCCGCCGGCGGGCGCCCCGCCGAGGTCTCCCGGCGCGTGCTCGGCGAGGTCCTCGACGTCACGCTGCGGCTGCTGCACCCGGTGATGCCGTTCGTCACCGAGGAGTTGTGGACCACGCTCACCGGCGGTGAGTCGGTCGTCGTCGCCGACTGGCCCGCCGACTCCGGCTTCCGTGACCTGGCCGCGGAGGAGGAGATCGACGCCGTGCGGCAGTTGGTCACCGAGGTCCGCAGGTTCCGCGCAGACCAGGGCCTCCAGCCAGGCCAGCGCGTTCCGGCCGCGCTCGACCTCGCGGGCACCCGGCTCGGCGCGCACGAGGAGGCGGTGCGCGCCCTGCTGCGCCTCCAGCCGGCCGGCGAGGGCTTCCACGCGACCGCCACGCTGCCGGTGGCGGGCGCCACCGTCGCGCTCGACCTGTCCGGGGCCATCGACTTCGAGGCCGAGCGCAAGCGCCTGGCCAAGGACCTCGCCGCCGCGGAGAAGGAGCTGGCGCAGACCACGGCGAAGCTCGGCAACGAGAGCTTCCTGGCCAAGGCGCCCGCGCCCGTGGTCGACAAGATCCGCGTGCGCCAGGACACCGCACGCGCCGACATCGAGCGCATCCGCACCCAGCTGGCGGGCCTCCCGTGACCGCGGGGCTGTCGGCGGACGTCCGTAGACTGGCCGTGTGAGCGACACACCCGCGCCGGACACGCCCGACTCCGGCGGTCCCCTGGAAGAGTTCGAAGACATCGTGGCCGCCGAGGGGGCCCGCGACCCCGACCTCGCGGTGATCGAGGCGGGCAGCCGCACCCTGCGCACCCAGGCCGGTGCTTCGCGGGAGGCGGACCTGCCGGGCCGCCCCGCCGACCCGGAGACCGACCGGGCGCTGCGCGAGGTCGAGACCGAGCTGTCCAAGCGCTGGCCGGAGACCAAGCTGGACCCCTCGGTGGTCCGTATCCGCGCGCTGATGGACGTGCTCGGCGAGCCGCAGCGTTCGTACCCGGCCATCCACGTCACGGGGACGAACGGCAAGACGAGTACCGCTCGCATGATCGAGACGCTGCTCACCGCGTTCGAGCTGCGCACCGGCCGCTTCAGCAGCCCGCACGTCCAGTCCATCACCGAGCGCATCAGCCTGGACGGGGCGCCGGTGCCGGCCGAGCGCTTCGTCGCCGCCTACGAGGACGTGAAGCCCTACGTCGAGCTGGTCGACGCCCGGGAGGACTACCGGCTGTCGTTCTTCGAGGTGCTCACGGGCATGGCGTACGCGACGTTCGCCGACGCGCCGGTGGACGTGGCGATCGTCGAGGTCGGCATGGGCGGCACCTGGGACGCGACCAACGTCATCGACGGCCAGGTCGCGGTGATCACCCCGATCGGACTCGACCACACCGAGCGGCTGGGCGACACGCCCGAGAAGATCGCGGTCGAGAAGGCCGGGATCATCAAGGCCGACGCCCGCGTGGTGCTCGCCCAGCAGCCGATCGACGCCGCCTCCGTGATCCTGCGACGCGCCGTCGAGGAGAACGCGACGGTGGCCAGGGAGGGCCTCGAATTCGGAGTCCTCGCACGGGAGATGGCCGTCGGCGGGCAGCTGCTGACGCTTCGCGGGCTCGGCGGCGAGTACCCGGAGCTCTTCCTCCCGCTGTACGGGGAGCACATGGCGCACAATGCGGCCGTCGCCCTCGCGGCGGTCGAGGCGTTCTTCGGCGTCGGCGCCGCCGTGGGCGCCGGGGGAGAGGCCAGGACCCTGGACGTGGACGTGGTGCGCGAGGCGTTCGCGGCCGTGACCTCGCCCGGGCGGCTCGAAGTGGTGCGCAGCAGCCCCACCGTTCTGCTCGACGCGGCGCACAATCCGCCAGGGGCGCAGGCCGCCGCGGCGGCGGTCACCGAGGCGTTCGGCTTCAGCCGCCTCATCGGCGTCGTCGGCGCGAGCGAGGGCAAGGACGTGCGCGGCCTGCTGGAGGCGTTCGAGCCGATCCTGACCGAGGTCGTGATCACGCAGAACGGGAGCCACCGCGCGCTGGACGCCGACCGGCTGGCCGGGGTGGCGGTCGAGGTCTTCGGCGAGGAGCGCGTCGTCGTCGAGCCGCGCCTCGACGAGGCGCTGGACGCGGCGATCGCGCTGGCCGAGGAGGAGCACGAGTACGCGGGCGCGGGCGTGCTCGTCACGGGCTCGGTGATCACGGTCGGGGAAGCCAGGCTGCTGCTCGGGGGGTCCCGCTGATGCGCACGCTCTGCGCCGGCACGCTCGTCGGGGAGTTCATCGTGATCGGCCTCGCGGGTCTTGTGGCCATGCGGCTTTCCGACGTGCCCACGGGCACCCTCTGGGCGGTCAGCGGCACGGCCATGGTGCTGTGCCTGCTGCTGTGCGGCATGCTCGGCCGCCCGGTCGGCGTGCACCTGGGCTGGGCGCTCCAGGCGGGTCTGATCGCCTCCGGTTTCGTGCTGCCCGCGATGTTCCTGCTGGGCGGGGCGTTCGCCGGTCTGTGGTGGGCGTCGGTCCACTTCGGCCGCGAGGTGGACCGGCTGAAGGCGGCCCGCGCGGCGGCCTGAGGCCGCCCCTGGCCGCCGCAGGCGGGACCGGCGTCGGGCCGCGGGCGCGGGCCCGGTACTCTCATGCTGGCCTCGCTCGCCCCTCTTCCCCAGGAGCCGCCCGATATGAGCCAGCGCACTCTTGTCCTCCTGAAGCCTGACGCGGTCGCCAGGGGCCTGATCGGTGAGATCATCGGCCGGATCGAGCGCAAGGCGGGCTGGACGATTACCGCGATCGAGCTGCGCACGCTGGACCGGGACACGCTTCAGACGCATTATGCGGAGCACGTCGGCCGGCCCTTCTACGCGCCGCTGCTCGATTTCATGTCCGCCGCCCCCAGCGTCGTGCTGGTCGTCGAGGGCGAACGGGTCATCGAGGGCCTGCGGACGCTGGCCGGCCCGACGGACCCGATCGCCGCCGCGCCCGGGTCGATCCGCGGCGACTTCGGCACGATCGTGCGCGAGAACCTGATTCACGCCTCGGACTCGGAGGAGTCCGCCGAACGCGAGCTGAAGATCTTTTTCCCCGGCCTCGCCTGAACGCGCTCCGCGGCCGGTGGCGGCAGCGCACCGCGCGACCTGCGAAGTTCGCCTGAATGCAGTCTTCCATTCCGCTGGGTACAGTCGAACGAGGGAACCCGCCCCCCGAACACGCCGTCACCATGATGGAGGGTGGGCCACGTTCCGCCGACAATGGCGAAACCGGCGCTCCGGCGCTCCGTGTTCGACCGGCCGTGGATACGATGGCATCGCCGCCGCTTTCCCCGCGCAAGCGGGGAGGCCCGCAGGCGCACCGCTCATCGCACTCCACGCCGACCTCCTTGCACAAATCGCTCCAGCTGGAAGGCCAGATGTATCCCTATGGCGAACAATATGTCGTTCATCGGACGTGACATGGCAGTCGACCTCGGGACCGCCAACACGCTGGTGTACGTCAGAGGTCGCGGGATTGTCCTCAACGAGCCGTCGGTCGTCGCCATCAACACCAACACCGGTGGCATTCTCGCGGTGGGCGCCGAGGCGAAGAAGATGATCGGCCGGACTCCCGGCAACATCGTGGCGGTCCGTCCGCTGAAGGACGGCGTCATCGCCGACTTCGAGATCACCGAGCGGATGCTCCGCTACTTCATTCTGAAAATCCACAAGCGCCGCTATCTGGCCCGCCCGCGGGTCGTCGTCTGCGTGCCCTCGGGTATCACCGGCGTGGAGCGGCGTGCCGTCATCGAGGCGTCCACGCAGGCCGGCGCGCGGCAGGTGCACATCATCGAGGAGCCGATGGCCGCGGCGATCGGCTCGGGCCTGCCGGTCCATGAGGCGACCGGCAACATGGTGGTGGACATCGGCGGCGGCACCACCGAGGTCGCGGTGATCTCGCTGGGCGGCATCGTGACGGCGCAGTCGATCCGCACCGCGGGCGATGAGCTGGACAATGCGATCATCCAGCACATCAAGAAGGAATACAGCCTCCTGCTCGGCGAGCGATCGGCGGAGAGCATCAAGATCACCATTGGCTCGGCGCACGACATGGACCAGGACGAGCACACGGAGATCCGCGGGCGCGACCTGGTGAGCGGTCTGCCGAAGACGGTGGTCATCTCCTCCGCGGAGGTGCGCAAGGCCATGGAGGAGCCGGTCAACGCAATCGTGGACGCGGTCAAGACGACGCTGGACAAGTGCCCGCCCGAGCTGTCCGGCGACATCATGGACCGCGGCATCGTCCTCACCGGCGGCGGCGCCCTGCTGCGTGGCCTGGACGAACGGTTGCGCAAGGAAACGGGCATGCCGATCCACATCGCCGAGGACCCGCTGGACTCGGTGGCGCTCGGCTCGGGCAAGTGCGTCGAGGAGTTCGAGGCGCTTCAGCAGGTCCTGGACGCGCAGCCCCGGCGGTGACCGCCGGGCGCGCCACGCCCGCTTCGGTCCGCCGCGTGGAGGGACACCAATCCGCGTGGCGGATCGTTGGCCCAGTGACCGACGATTCCCCTGACCGACCAGAAAGGCACGGCCGCCGCACGTGAGGGACACCCGAGAGAGCCGGCTGCTACTCGTTCTGCTGGTCTCCGTCGCCTTCGCCCTGATCACCATGGACATCCGCAGCGGTGACAACTCCCCGCTGGACGGCGCCAGAGAGGCCGCCGCCTCCGTGTTCGGGCCGGTCGAGGAAGGTGTCGCCGGCGCGGTTGACCCGGTCGCCAACGCCATCTCGGCCGTCCGGGAGTCCGGCGACCGCCGGACGCGCATCAGCGAGCTGGAGCGCGAGAACGCCGAGCTGCGGCAGCAGTTGGGCAGCGAGGAGCACCGCGATTCGCGGATAGAGCAGCTGGACGAGATGCTGCGCACCGCGGGCGCCGGGCAGTACGGCATCGTCGGGGCCCAGGTCATCGCGATCGGCGCCGCGCAGGGCTTCTCCTGGACCGTGACGATCGACGCGGGCAGCGAGGACGGCCTCACCCGCGACATGACCGTGCTGAACGGGGACGGGCTCGTCGGCCGCGTCACCACCGTCGGCCCCGGCACCGCCACGGTGCTGCTGGCCAACGACCCCGGTTTCACCGTCGGCACGCGCCTGGAGGGCAGCGAGGAGCTGGGCCTCGCGACGGGCCGCGGCGACAACACGCTGGACGTGCAGCTGATCAATCAGCAGGCCCGCGTCCAGGAGGGCGACCGCATGGTGACCTTCGGGTCCGAGGAGAACCGGCCGTTCGTGCCGGGCGTTCCGGTCGGCGAGGTCGTCAACGTCGAGCGTTCGACGGGCGATCTGACCAGGACGGTCCAGGTCCAGCCGTACGTGGCTTTCACACAGCTCGACCTCGTGGGCGTCGTCGTCGAGCCGCCCCGCGACAATCCGCGCGACTCGGTGCTGCCGCCGCGTCCGGAGGACGAGGCGCGCAACGAGGAGCAGGAGCGGGACGGCGACGCGGGCGCCGATGCGGACGCCGACGCCGACGCAGGAGCCGCCGACGGCGGCGGGGAAGACGACGACCCGGCGACCAGGAGCTGACCGATGCGAGTCTCCCGCGCGCTGCTCGCGCTCATCCTCGTGATCGTGGCCCTGATGCTCCAGGTCAGCGTCCTGGCCCGGCTCCAACTGCCCGGTGCGGTCCCCGACCTGCTGCTGCTCACGGTGCTCGGCCTCGCCCTGGTGTACGGGCACGTCGGCGGTTGCCTCACCGGCTTCGCCGCCGGGCTGCTCGCCGACCTCGTGCCGCCCGCCGACCACGCGGTCGGCCGTTACGCCCTGGTGCTGTGCGTCATCGGGTACGCGGCCGGGCTCACCAAGCCGGAGACGGGCCAGCACCGTTCCGCCACCGTGCCGATGCTGGTGGTCGCGGCGGGCGCCGTGACGTCGACCCTGCTGTACGCGGGCGTCGGCGCGCTCGTCGGGGACACCGCGGCGCGCGGCGTCGGGCTCACCGACCTGCTGGTCACCGCCACCATCTACGATCTGCTGCTCGCGCCGTTCGCGGTGCCGCTGGTGATGAGCCTGGCGCGCCGCCTGGAGAGCGACCCGCTCGCCGGGGACGGCGGTTCCGGCGCCTCCGGCGGCGGCGACACGGCCGTCAGATGGCTGGGCGGCGGCGGTGGCGGGCCGCGCGGCCGCACGCCGCGCCGCACCCGCTACGGCAAGGCCGCCCGGCTCGGGGCGCGGCGCCCCATGCTGCTCGGCCGGTCGGCCCGCAACCGGGCCGGGCGCATCAAGGGAGTGAAGCGCCTGTGAGGCGGCAGGAATCGACCGGGTCCGCCCGCGGGGAGGTGCTGTGACCAACATCCCGGAGACCGGGCGCACATCGCGCGTCACGATCAGGCTGGTCGTCATCCAGATACTGGTGTTCTCGCTGCTGCTCACGCTCGGCGGCCGCCTGTGGTATCTCCAGATCCGGCAGGGCGACGAGTTCGCGGCCGAGGCGGCGGGCAACCACGTGCAGCAGGTGGTGCAGCCCGCGGTGCGCGGCGCCATCCTCGACGCGCGGGGCGTGCCCATCGCCGACAACGAGACGCGGCTCGTCGTCTCCGTCGACCGCTCCAAGCTCAGCCGGCTGCCGGACGACGGCGAGGCGGTGCTCGCCCGCCTCGCCGAGCTGCTCGACATGCCGATGGAGGACATCACCAACCAGGTGCGGCTGTGCGACGCCGAGACGCCGCAGCCCTGCTGGAACGGGTCGCCCTACCAGCCCATCCCCATCACCGACGAGGCCACCACGCAGCAGGCCCTCCAGATCCGCGAGCGCGCCGAGGACTTCCCCGGCGTGAGCGCCGAGCCGAGCGCCGTGCGTCGCTACCCCGCGCCCGAGGGCGCGAACACCGCGCAGGTCCTCGGCTACCTCTCGCCGGTCACCGACGACGAGGTCCAGGAGACGGAGGACACCGACGCGCCGCTGCTGCGGTCCGACCAGATCGGGCGTTCCGGCCTCGAACGGACGTATGACAGCTACTTGCGCGGCGACGCGGGCGTGACCCGTTACGAGGTGGACAAGTTCGGCCGCGTGCTCGGCGAGGCCGAGAGCCGGCACGCCGAGGCCGGCGCCAACGTGGTCACCACGATCGACTCCCGGGTGCAGGCCGTGGTCGAGCGCGAGCTGGTCGGCGCCATGGAGGCCGCGCGGCAGGAGCACGACGACGTCTCGGGGCGCAACTACGAGGCGGACGCCGGCTCGGCCGTCGTCATCGAGAACGACACGGGCCGCGTGGTCGCGATGGCCTCGGCCCCCGACTACGACCCCAACGTGTGGGTCGGCGGCATCTCCAGCAGCGACTACGCCGCCCTGACCGACGAGGACGCCAACGACCCGCTGCTGAACCGGGCCATCCAGGGCCAGGGCCCGCCCGGGTCGACGTTCAAGGTGGTGACGACCGCCGCGGCCGTCCAGGCCGGGTACGACTTCGACGGCCGGTACAACTGCTCCGCCTCGTACGACGTCGGCGGGCAGACGTTCCGCAACTTCGAGTCCTCCTCCTACGGGCCGATCAGCCTCGGCCGCGCCATCGAGGTCTCCTGCAACACGGTGTTCTACGGCATCGCCCACCGCGAGTGGCAGAACGACGGCGGTATCGACCCCGTCGACGATCCCGACGACTGGCTGTTCCGCACCGCGCACGACTTCGGCCTCGGCACCCCCACCGGCATCGACCTGCCGAACGAGGCGCCCGGCCGTATCCCGGACCGGGACTGGAAGCAGGAGTACTGGGAGCTGAACGAGGAATCGTGGTGCGAGATCGCCGATTCCGACCGTGACGACTACGCCGCGCAGATCGCCCGCGAGAACTGCACCGAGGGCATGAAGATGCGCGCCGGTGACATGCTCAACTTCAGCATCGGCCAGGGCGACGTGCTGGTCACCCCGATCCAGCTGGCCTCCATCTACGCGGCCCTGGGCAACGGGGGCACCCTCTACACCCCGCAGGTGGGCCGCGCGGTGATCGCCGCGGACGGCGAGGTCGTCGAGGAGTTCGAGCCGCAGGCGGCGGGCGACCTGCCCGTGGACGAGGCGACGATGGAAAACCTGCGGGACGCCACCGCGGGCGTCGTCACCGGCGACGGCAGCGCCGCCTGGCGCTTCGGCGGGTGGCCGCAGAACGAGATTCCGCTGCGGGCCAAGACCGGCACCGCGGAGGCGTCGGGGGACAGGCAGACCACGTCGTGGCTGGCCACCTACTCGGACGACTACACGGTGGTCATGACCATCGCCCAGGCCGGCACCGGCTCGGGCGCCTCGGGCCCGGCCGTGCGGAACATCTGGGAGGCGATCTACGGCGTCTCCGGCGGTTCCGTCAACGAGGACGCGGCCCTCCTCCCCGAGCCGCACCGCGACCTGCCGCCGATCGACGAGACCGGCGCCATCGTTCCCGAGCAGGACGAGAACGAAGGCGAGGAGGTGGCAGGCGGCGAAGGGGCCGACGGCGGCGAAGGGGCCGACGGCGGCGAAGGGGCCGACCAGGCCGGCGATCCCGCCGCGGAGCCGGGCCAGGACGTGCGGCAGGGCGGCGTGCAGGGCTCGCCGCCGCCGGGACAGCCGCAGGACGCCGTCGACGGCCCCGTGGGGACGGTGACGGAGGACCTGCCGCCCGAAGTGCCGGGCAGCCCGGCGGGGGAGGCACCGCCGGGCCTGCCGCCCGACCGGCGGCAGAACGAGTGACGGGCCGCACCACGGCAGGACGAACGGATACCCGGTGAGTGTTCACACCCTGACCCTCGGCGGGTCGGCCGCGCGCAAGAGCACGTGGCGCCGGCTCGCCGCCCGCGACTCGGTGGCCCGCCGCGTCGACTGGATACTGCTGCTCGCCGCGCTGGCGCTGTCCGTGCTCGGCGCGGTGCTCGTGTGGTCGGCGACGCGCAACCGCACCGAGATAAACGGCGGCGACCCCCAGTTCTTCCTGGTCAGGCAGGGCATAAACCTGGCCGTCGGAGTCGCGCTCGCCATCGGCGTCATGTGGCTGGGGCACCAGCGGCTGCGCAGCGCCGTGCCGTTGTTCTACACCTTCTCGCTGGGCGCGATGCTGCTGGTGTTCAGCCCGCTGGGCACGGAGATCAACGGGCAGCGCGCCTGGCTCTCGCTCGGCGGGTACACCCTCCAACCCGGCGAGTTCGCCAAGGTCGCCGTCGTGCTCGGCATGGCGCTGATACTCGCGGCCCAGGTGGACGCGGGGGACCGCGACTACCCGGGCAGCCGTGCCGTGTTCCAGGCGCTCGCGCTGGCCGGGGCGCCGCTGGCCATCGTCGTCATCGACGACATGGGCATGGCCATGGTCCTCGGCATGATCGTCCTCGGCGTACTCCTGGCCTCCGGCGCGCCGCTGCGGTGGTCGATCGGCCTCGTCCTGGCCGGGATAGCCGCGGCGGTGCTGGTCTGGGCGCTGGGCGTGCTCGACCAGTACCAGCTCGACCGATTCGCCGCGTTCGCCGACCCGTCCCGGGACCCGGCGGGCGTGGGCTACAACACCAACCAGGCGAGAATCGCCATCGGGTCGGGCGGCCTCGACGGCAAGGGGCTCTTCCAGGGCACCCAGACCACCGGTCAGTTCGTGCCCGAACAGCACACCGACTTCATCTTCACCGTCGCCGCCGAGGAGCTGGGCTTCATCGGGGCGGGCGGGATCATCGTGCTGATAGGCATAGTCCTGTGGCGGGCGCTGCGCATCGCCCGCGGCGCCACCGACCTGTACAGCACCATCATCGCGGCCGGCATCGTCGCCTGGCTCGCGTTCCAGTGCTTCGAGAACATCGGCATGGCCCTGGGCATCATGCCCGTCGCGGGCCTGCCGCTGCCGTTCCTCTCCTACGGCGGCACGTCGATGTTCGCCGTGTGGGTCGCCATCGGGCTGCTCCAGTCGGTCCGCATGAAACGCCCGCTCTCCGCCGCCTGAAACGTCCGTTTGCGCCGGGCTCCTCCTGCCTACTCGTAGGGGCGGGACAGCAGGCGACGGACGAGGACGGGCATGACGACAAAACAGGAAATCAGCAGCACGAAGGAAACCGAGCGCAAGTATGAAGGGCCCGTGCCGCTGCCCGAACTGGCGGGCACCGGGCCGGTGCACACCACACGCGACCCCGGCGGCCTGCTCCTGGACGCCGTGTACTACGACACCGCCGACCGGCGCCTCGCCGCCGGCGGCGTCACGCTGCGCCGCCGCACCGGCGGCGCCGACGACGGCTGGCACCTGAAACTGCCGCTCGGCGGCTCCTCGCGCGAGGAGATCAGGGCCCCGCTCACCGACCAGCTGCCCGACTCGCTGCTCGCGCTGTTGCGCGCCCGCATCCGCCGGGAGCCGATCGGCCCAATCGTCAGCCTGCACACCGACCGCCGCCGGCGGCTCCTCCTCGACGTGGAGGGCACCGCCCTCGGCGAGGTGGCCGTCGACATGGTCACCGCCCGGCGCGACGGGCGCACCGCGGAGTGGACCGAGATCGAGGTCGAACTGGCCGACGGTGCCGACCCGGCCGTCCTGGACGCGGTGGAGGAACGGCTGGCCGCCGCCGGTCTCCGGCCCTCAGGCGGCGCCTCCAAACTGGCCCGCGCCCTCGCCGAGACCGCCGAGGCCACCGCCTGGGCGGCGCCCGACGCCGCGGGCGGCACCGCGGGCGGCGACGTCCTGGCCTACGCCCGCCGCCAGTGGGAGATCCTCGTCGGCCTCGACCCCGCGGTGCGCCGCGAACGGCCCGGCTCCGTGCACCGCATGCGGGTCGCCACCCGGCGGCTGCGCAGCTGCCTGCGCAGCCACGGCAAGACCCTGGACCGCGCGGCGACGAAGCCGCTCGCGGAGGAACTGCGCTGGCTCGCGGGCGAACTCGGCGTCGACCGCGACCGCGAGGTGCTCGCGGAGCGCCTCGGGACGCGGCTGGCCGAGCTGCCGCCGGAGCTGGTGCGCGGCCCGGTGCCACTGCGCCTGGCCCGCCGCGACGGCATCGCGCGGCAGGCGTCCGGGGCCGGCGTCACCGCCGCCCTGGACAGCCCGCGGTACCTGTCGCTGCTCGACACCCTCGACCTGCTGCTCGGCACCTCGCCGCCCCTGACCGACGCGGCGGGGCGGCCGGCCGCCAAGGCCATGACGAAGACGCTGCGCCGCGAGGGCGACCGCCTGGCGCGGCGGCTCGACGCGGCCCTGGCCGCCGAGCCGGGGCCCGGCCGCGACGCCGCCCTGCACCGGGCCCGCAAGGCCGCCAAACGCGCCAGGTACGCGGCGGAGGCGGCCCGGCCCGCGCTGGGCAAGAAGGCCCGCCGGACGGGCAAGCGGTTCAAGCGCGTGCAGCAGGTGCTCGGCGACCACCACGACAGCGTGGTCGCCAGGGCCGCACTGCGTCAGGTCGCGGCGGAGGCCGAGGCGGCGGGCGAGCCCTCGTTCACCTACGGGGCCCTGCACGGCCGGGAGACCGGGCTGGCCGCGGCCGGGGAACGGGCGGCGGGCCGCTTGCGGGTACGCTGAATGATCCAGCCCACAACCGCCACCGCCCTCCCAGAAGGACGCGAGCCCATGCCTGTCGAGTCGGTCTTCCCGCGCCTGGAGGCCCTCCTCCCGCACGTTCAGAAGCCGATCCAGTACGTCGGTGGTGAGCTGAACTCCACCGTCAAGGACTGGGACGCCTGCGACGTCCGCTGGTCGCTGATGTACCCCGACGCGTACGAGGTGGGGCTGCCCAACCAGGGCGTCATGATCCTCTACGAGGTGCTGAACGAGCAGGAGGGCGTCCTCGCGGAGCGCACCTACAGCGTCTGGCCCGACCTTGAGGAGCTGATGCGCGAGCACGGCGTCCCGCAGTTCACGGTGGACGCGCACCGGCCGGTCTCCGCGTTCGACCTGCTGGGCGTGTCCTTCTCGACGGAGCTGGGCTACACCAACCTGCTGGCCGCCCTCGACCTGGCCGGGATTCCGCTGTCGGCGCGGGAGCGCACCACCGACCACCCGGTGGTGGTGGCCGGCGGGCACGCCGCGTTCAACCCGGAGCCCATCGCCGAGTTCATCGACTGCGCGGTCGTCGGCGACGGCGAGCAGGCCGTCCTGGACATCACCCGCATCGTGCGCGCCTGGAAGGCCGAAGGCCGCCCGGGCGGGCGCGCGGAGCTGCTGCTGCGCCTCGCGCGCAGCGGCGGGGTGTACGTGCCGGGCTTCTACGACGTGGAGTACCTGCCGGACGGCCGGATCTCCCGCGTGGTGCCCAACCGGCCGGGTGTGCCCTGGCGTGTCGCCAAGCACACCGTGATGGACCTCGACGAGTGGCCGTACCCCAAGCAGCCGCTGGTGCCGCTGGCGGAGACCGTGCACGAGCGGATGTCGGTGGAGATCTTCCGCGGCTGCACGCGAGGCTGCCGGTTCTGCCAGGCGGGCATGATCACGCGGCCGGTGCGCGAGCGTTCGATCACCGGCATCGGCGACATGGTGGACAAGGGCCTTGAGGCCACCGGTTTCGAGGAGGTCGGCCTGCTGTCGCTGTCCTCGGCCGACCACAGTGAGATCGCCGACGTCGCCAAGGGCCTCGCCGACCGGTACGAAGAGGACAAGATCGGCCTCTCGCTGCCGTCCACCCGCGTCGACGCGTTCAACATCGACCTCGCCAACGAGCTGACGCGCAACGGGCGCCGCTCCGGCCTCACGTTCGCCCCCGAGGGCGGCAGCGAGCGGATTCGCAAGGTGATCAACAAAATGGTCTCCGAGGAGGACCTGATCCGCACCGTCGCCACCGCCTACGGCAACGGCTGGCGGCAGGTGAAGCTGTACTTCATGTGCGGGCTGCCCACCGAGACCGACGAGGACGTGCTCCAGATCGCCGAGATGGCGACCAGGGTCATCGCGAAGGGCCGCGAGGTCTCCGGGTCCAACGACATCCGCTGCACCGTCTCCATCGGCGGCTTCGTGCCCAAGCCGCACACCCCGTTCCAGTGGGCCCCGCAGCTCTCGGCGCCGGAGACCGACGCCCGGCTGGCCAAGCTCCGCGACGCGATCCGCGCCGACAAGCGGTACGGCCGTTCCATCGGCTTCCGCTACCACGACGGCAAGCCCGGCACCGTCGAGGGACTGCTCTCGCGCGGCGACCGGCGCGTCGGCGCGGTGATCCGCGCGGTGTACGAGGCGGGCGGCCGGTTCGACGGCTGGCGGGAGTTCTTCTCCTACGACCAGTGGATGGCCTGCGCCGAGGGGGCCCTGACCCCGCAGGGCGTCGACGTCGCCTGGTACACGACGCGCGAGCGCGGCTACGAGGAGGTCCTGCCGTGGGACCACCTCGACTCCGGCCTGGACAAGGACTGGCTGTGGGAGGACTGGCAGGACGCACTGGACGAGACCGAGGTCGAGGACTGCCGCTGGACCCCCTGCTTCGACTGCGGCGTGTGCCCGCAGCTGGACACCAAGATCCAGATCGGCCCCACGGGCAAGAAGCTGCTGCCGCTTCAGGTCGTGAAGTCAGGCGCTGAGCCGCGTTGACGCGGGGAGGGCGAACCGGGGTTCGCCCTCGCCGCCGTTCGGCGTCGACGTGAGTTCACGATCGTTCTGGCGACGTCTCCGTTCCGGAGAACGTGCCGTTGCACTCGCGCTGGAGTGCGATGTCGTTCCACATCGGATGGTGTGGAGCGGCGTTGGAGCACACGATCGTGCCCCATGCCCCGGCCCGCGCGCTGAGGCGGACGGCCTCCCGGCAGACCTCCGCACCGACGGGCCCTTCCTCGAAGTTGCCGCTCAGCGGGGTGCAGCCGATCCAGCCTTCGCCGAAGACCAGGGGAATCCCGCGTCCGGCGCACTGATCGGCAGCCGCGGAGATCCAGGTGTCCAGGGTGCGCAGCATGGACCTGCGGTGTTCGCCGTAGCGTTCGTACAGGAATCGGTCCCATGCCTCGGCGTCGCACCAGTCGTGCACGTAGATCTCGGGCTTGCCGACGATCGTGGCCTTCAGCCGCCATTCCTCGCCGGCGGGCGGACGCCACTGGCCGAACGTCGGGGCGCCGGGGCGCCGGGGCGCATGAGGTCGGCACGGGCGCGTTCCTCGTCGAATCCGCCGTCGGTCGAGCGCAGGCCGTAGCCGACCACGAGTTCGTCGAGAACTCCGTAGACATAGGGGTGGAAGACGCCGACGTCGATGTTCTCGGGTATGCCGCGGAACGCGTCCAACGGTACGCGGGCGTAGTTGACCGTGACGGGGACGTCGGGTTGGCGTTCGTGGAAGCGGGCCAGGCCGCGTTCGAGGCGCTCCCGCAGCTCCACGACGGCCGGTTCGCGTCCTGGCAGTCCTTCCGTGAGGTATCCGCCCTGGACCTCGTTGTGCAGTTCGACGAACGCGATCACCTCGGCGAGCCCTTCGGCTTCCGCGAGTTCGTAAGCGTCGGCGAGGGCGTCGGCCAGCCGGGTGGGGCGGTCCTCAGGTTCGACGGCCATGAGCGCGTCGAACCATCGTCGATCACCGGCGAAGGAACTGCTCTGCTGGTACTCCCAGCTGCGATCTCCGAGAGGTCCAGGAACAGGGACTCGGCGAGCTCTCCCTTCATCACCCGGGGGAACTCGGAGCTGATGATGCCCAGCAGGTCGGGCGGGGAGCCGTCGGCCATGAACTGTGTGATGGTGCGCGTCAGCAGGTCGGAGCCGGAGGCGGCGGTCACCTCAAGGGAGGGTGTGTACGCCGACCCGCGCATGATGCTCCGGTCGCTCAGGGCGGCCTGGAAAGTTGCGGTGTAACTCGGGTCGTGGAACCACAGCTTGAGACCGACCGGGCCGTCCGTCACCGGTCGGGCCGGGGACGCGGTCGCACACCCGGTGGCCAGCGCCCCCATCCCGCCCAGCACGGCGAGGAAGCGACGTCGGCTCAGCCCGCTCACGGCGCACCGATCCCGACAGCGGCACGGTAGACGGGGACCAGCCGGGCTTCCCGCAGCCGCAGGGTGACCTCGTCCGGGCGTTGGTGGTCGGGCACGTGGATCTTCGCGGCGGGATCGAACGGGAGCAGCCGCAGGACCAACTCCGCACCGTCCTCCAGGGCCGCTCGGTGCCGGGTGAGGTCGATCTCCCAGGGGGCACCGTTCCAGTACTGGTCGGCTACCGGAGTGCCGCCGATCTCGGCGCGGGCGACGTCCCCGACCCAGTCGAGCCGCAGCAGCAGTCGGTGGGCCGCGGTGAAGGCTTCATGGTCGAACTCGACGCGATGGGCGGCGGCGAGGGCGTAGTCGGCGTCGGTGGGAGCGGCGGCGCGCTTCAGCGGACCGCCGATACGCTGCGGCGCCGGGCCTTTGGCCGCGGCGAGTTCGACCAGCGCGGCCTCGGGCACGGCCGTGGGTGCGTCCACCTCGAACCGTGCGAAGATCCCGCTTTCCCCGGTGGCGCGCAGCCTGAGCCGCGAGGTCGCCAGGTCTCGCGGGGCGACGGTGCCGGTCGGTGCGGGAAGGACGAGCAGGGTGCCGCCGGCGGGCCCGCTCTCGATGTGCAGGTGTCGTCCGTCGGGCACGACGTGGATGCCGTCTCCGACGAGCAGCCGACGAGTTCCCCACAGCTCTCCGACCGTGGTGTGGCGGGCGGTGTGCTCATCGAGGACCAGCAGCCGCAGCCCGTCCAGCCGGATGAGCGCGTCCGTGCCGGGGTGCGGCACCCGGATTCGGGTGCGGTCGGCGCCGAGGTCGTCCACGATGACGCCCGGGCCCTCGACCGAGGCCGGGTCGACACCGGTGAGGACCAGTTCGACCGGGATGCCGGCGGTGCGGGTCAGCACGACCATGTCGTCCAGGACGGCGACGAGTTGGGCCGTGGCCGACTCCAGGGTCGCCGCGCCGGGCAGCGGCCAGCGGAACGGCCACGCGAAGTAGGCGCCTGAGGGGATGTCGGCGGGCTCCGTGGGCAGTTCGAGCGGTCCGTCCGCGGTGTCGAGACGGAACCGGACGGCGCGGTGCGCGGCCAGTGTCTCCCCGCCGGGCTGGTGCGTGTTGACGAACAGCATGCCGGAGGTGCCGTCGCTGCGCGCGGCCCAGCGCAGTGTCTCGCGGTCGTCGAGGTCCCGGGGGCTCCGGTCGGGCGCGGCGAACGGCATCGGGGCCAGGCGTTCGCCCGCCGCGGCCAGGAGGTGGTGCTGGAGGCGGAGCAGTCCGTAGGCGGGGCGGACCTGTCCGTACTCGCCGAGGGGGGCTTGGAAGTCGTAGCTGATGACCGGCAGATCGTTGGGGTAGCCGGTGTCGGTCGACTCCTGCATGGTGGTCGCGGCGTCGGTGACGTGGGTGCCGCCCTGGTACATGTAGTAGCCCTGCCAGGACGATCCGCTGCCGATCTTGGTGAGGGCCAGCGCGGCCACGTCCTCCGGCGGGACGAGGGGGCGGCGGTGGTAGGTCGCCTGGACGCCGCCGCCGAGTTCGCAGGTCGCGTACGGGTAGCGGCCGGGGTCGGGGCCCTGCCCGGCGGTGGGCCGGCGGCGGAGGTCGGCGCCCACGGTGTGGTCGTCGCGCAGCGCGGTGAAGAAGAAGTGCCGCCTGTTGTGCCGGGCCCATCCCGGATGGGCGTCGTCCCACGGCGCCTCGGGGTAGCCCGCGTACACAGGGAGGAATTCGTCGGCGGGGAGCTGCGCCTCCCCCCAGGCCGTCGCGGTCCACAGCGGCGGGGTGATCCCGGCGTCCTGCGCCATCCGCTTGAGGGTGCGGAGGTGTTCGGGCTGGTCGTACAGCTCGTTCTCGATCTGGACGGCGACGATCGGCCCGCCCTGGGTGTGGTGGAGGCCGTCGAGTTCCGCGCCGATCCGCGTGTAGTAGGGCCGGACCAGGTCGAGGTAGGCGGGGTCGTCGGTGCGGGTCCGGGTGCCGGAGTGCTGGACCCAGTCCGGGAAGCCGCCGTAGCGGGCTTCGCCGTGTGCCCAGGGGCCGATCCGCACCACGGCGTCCATGCCGTACGCGCCGGTCTGCTCGACGAACGCGCGGATGTCGCGGTTGCCCTCGAACCGGAACTCGCCCTGTTGTTCCTCGTGGTGGTGCCAGAACAGGTAGGTCGCGACGACGCCGATGCCCCCGGCCCGCATGTTGAGGAGCCGCTCCCGCCACGCCTCGCGGGGGCAGCGGGAGAAGTGCATCTCGCCCATGACCGGGAACCAGGGACGGCCGCCGCGCACCAGGTGGGTGCTCGTGGCGGCGATCCGGTCCGGTTGCCCCTCGGGTTCGCCCATCCTGAGATGGCCGCCGAACGACTCCGCGGACGGGCGCAGGGTCACCTTGTACACCATCGATCTCCTTGCCTCGGCGCCGGACCCGGGTCGGCCCGTCCGGCAGGCCGGCATCGCCAATGGACGCAACTTAAATCATAATTTCTGAATAGTGAACCTCCTGGGGTGCCGAGCTTGGCATGGCCGCACCGAAGGAGGCGCGGCGCAGGGCGGCGGTGCAGAGGGGAACGCCACGCGCACGCCCGCGCGTGCGCGCGTGCGCGCGGGCGGTCGGGGCGACGACGGGGCGGTTGCCACGGACGGCGTTGCCGGTCGGAAGCCGCCCTGGCGCGCGGAGGCGGACGGCGTGGAGCGTTCCGGCGCGCCGGAAAATCGGTCCGCAGCCGGTCAGTTGACGAGCAGGGCCGCGTCCCAGCGCGGTGGCGTCGGCCCGCGCCGGTGGAGAACGAGGGCCACGCCCGCGGAACCTTCGAGGAAGGTGGGGGCGTCCCAGATGGCCGGTGGCAGCCGTCGGCGTCCGCGCGTCGGGTAGCCGAACGCGGACGCGGGCTCGAAGCGGGCGCGGAGGCGGTCGGTCAGACTCGCCGCGTGCTCCGCCAGTATCGGGTCCTGGGCGTCATGGGCGATCACGCGGGTGAGGTGGGCCTGCCCGGCGAGGCCATGGCACAGGCCCGGGTCGTCGAGCCCGGCCCGGCCTTCCGGACGGCGAAGGACCGCGTGCATGGCGTCCACCGCGACCCGCGGCCACTCGGTCTCGCCCAGTGCCAGGCCCGCCAGTTGCAGGGCGCGCGCGATCCCCGGGGGGCCGTAGCACCAGCTCGGGCGGTGTGGCTCGTGGCGCGGGCGCCGGCCCGCGGCCTCGTCCGCCGCCGAGACCATCATGGGCCAGTACGGGCCCGCCTCGTCGTCCTGGCGCCAGCTCAGCAGCCACTTGGCGGCGCGCCGGATGGCGGCGTCCTGGCCGGGCACCCGGATGCCCCGCGACCAGCACAGGGAGAGCAGGACCAGCGGGCCCGCGATCCCGTGGGCCAGGCCCACGTCGATCGTGTCGCCGTCCGCTTCCTGGCCCGGCCATGGCGGGCCCGCCCAGCCGGGCAGCGTGCGGCCCTCGTGCACTCTCGGTTCGGTGAGGGCGGTCAGGTAGCGCAGGGCGTCGCGGACGGCCTGCGGCCCGGCCGGGTCGGCCGTCCCGGCCGTCTCCGTCGACCGGGACGGAACGGCCGGGCCGTCCAGGAAATAGCGGGCGATTCCGGTGACGCCGGTCACCGCGTCGAAGCGTTCCCTCGGGACCAGTTCCTTGCCCTCGCTCATCCTGGCCTCCTCCAGGGCGAGGAGGCGGCCCAGCCGTTCGCGGAGGAACGTGTCCAGCCGCTCGCGGATGGTGGCGTAGTCGCCGGGCTTCCGGACGGCCGCCCTGATCGCGAAGGCCAGCCCCGCCGCTCCTTGGTAGAGCCCGGGGCCGAGGCGGCCGGCCACGGGGAGCAGGGTTTTCGCGGCGTCGGTCAGCCGGGCGTGGGCGGCCCGGCGGAGCTCCGGATCGTGCCTGCTGAGTTCGGCGAGCAGCAGGGCCGTGCCGATGGTGCCGTCGGCGAGGCCGAGCGGCTGGCGGGCGGGCGGAGTCCACGCGTTCGCCCGTGCCGCGATCTCCGCCACCACGGCTTCGTCGCTCCAGGCGCTCACCGCAGGTGCTCCCGGCGCGCCTGCTCGGTTTGCGCCATGCCGCGGGCGACCGCGAAGGAACGCTCCTCCGAGGTGCGGTTGGCGCCGATCAGCCGGTTGTGGTGCATGTGCAGCACTCCGGCCAGCACCGAACGCCGGGAGGCCGCGGGGAAGTCCCGCAGCGCCGCGGCCCGTTCGGCCAGGCCGGCCGGGTCGGCCTGGCCGGACGCGCTGGTGCCGGGCGGCGGGGCGGTGCCGAGCAGGCCGAGTGCCGCGTCGCGGTGTTCGCGGAAGTACCGGTGGTGCTCCTCCTCACGCGGCATGGCGAGGAACCAGGCGGGCCAGTCAGGACCGTGGACCTGCCGGGCGATGTCGACGTAGTGTCCCGCCGCGAGTACCGGCGGCGGCGTGGTCACGGTGCCCGCTGACAGGGCCGCCAGTTGCCCGACGACGGTCCGGCTGTCGTGGTGGAAGAACCGTTCCGCGGCGGCGATGGCCCCGGGCCCGCCGTAACGGACGGTCTCGGGCTCGTACCGGTCGACGGCCAGCCGGCCGGCCAGCCGCCGGCGGTACAGGTCGTCGGCCCAGTCCTGCACCGCGGGTGCGACATCGGAGAGCAGCGCTCGCGGATCTCCCGGGAACCGCAGCCGCAGATGGGGTTCGGGGTCGATGTAGCGGATGAAGAACCAGTGCCCGCCGCCGTCCGGCAGGTTCGCCAGCAGCCGGGGCAGATGCGAGGCCAGCACCTCGTTCTGCCCGGCCGTGGCGAGGTACAGCTTGGCGTAGTACCACTGGCGGTGACGGTTCCCCTGCCGGGGGGCCGGGCCGCGGCGCGCCATGCCGGCGGGCGCCCTGGCCGTCCCGGCGTCCCGGCTGTCCCGGCCGTCCCGGCCTCGGGGCAGGACGGGGATGAGCACCTCGCTGCGGTACGCGCCGCCCTCGTCGTCCCGCAGCCAGTGCTCGGCGTACCCCGCGTCCTCCAGCGTCTCGTACGCCACCGTCCCCGGGTCCCGGGCCAGTTGGCGGCGCAACAGCGTCCGGTGCAGCGGGGCCGACAGGTCGAGTACCACCCGCAGATCGACCGTTCCCACGTTGACGCGCCGGGGCACGGCCCAGCGGGCCCGCCACGCGTCCAGGGCGCGGCCCCACTCCTCGTCGGACGCCGAGGAGTCGGTCAGCGCCGGGTCGGTCATCTTCCAGCGCGCGGGAGTCAGAACCGTGCGGCCGTGGCGGACCCGGGGCAGACGGGTGGCGGAGCCGATGGCCCCCCAGTCCCACACGGACCAGGTCGGACGGCCCATCGACGAGATCTCGCGCAGCAGGCGGACGGCGTCGGAGGTGAAGCCCATGGACAGCACGGTGGCGGTATGCGCGACGAGTTCCCGCCCGGTGGCCGCGTCCACGGCGAACAGCCGCTCCTCGTCGGCGGCCAGGGCGACGTCCCGCGCGCCTCGCACACGGCCCCCGGACGACGGGTGGTGGGGGAACGAGCCGACCGTCAGCCGGTCCGGCCAGCAGGCAAGCGCGCGCGTGACGTTCGCGGCGCCGGGCAGCACCTGGAAGTCCAGGCTGACCGGCGTGGCCCCTTCCCGGAGCGTCGTCGCCATGGCGTCCCGCGCCAGTGCCGCCACCGGCTCCTGGTCGTCGAAGAGATAGGCGAAGCGGCCGAACAGGGCGCCCGGGGTCGGCGAGCCGGTGGTCTGGGAGAGGATCAGCCGGAACTCTCCCCGGGCCAGGGCCTCCTGGGACACGGCGGTCACCTGGGCGCACAGCTCCGCCGGGGTCGGCGCGGTGTCGGGCGCGGCGTCGGCCAGCCGGTTCAGCACGGCGTCTCCCAGGACGATCTCCCCGCTCCCCGCGGCGGCGGACAGCACCAGATCGGTCAGCACCGCGTCGCGCGCCGGGCCACGGTCCGCGGCGGCGGGCGCCACGCGCCGTTCGCCGCCCGGATTCTCGTAGCCGGCCGGCGGGCCGAGCCCGGAGTGCGGGTCGAGAACCTCCAGCAGCGGTACGGCGTGGCCGACGCCGTACCGTTCCACGAACGCCCTGTGATAGTCCGCCAGATGGGGCTTTCGCTCGTCCTTGGCGGATGCCCGCCACAGCGCCGTCGCGGCCGACTCGGCCTCCCGCGCCACCGCTTCGGGCAGGATCACCTCGGCGTCGATCCGCAGGTCGGTCTGGAGGAGGGTCCCGTCGTGCCGGTGCAGGTCCCGCAATGCCCGCTCCGCGGTGTCCCAGCGGCCCGTTCCCGCGCCGAGCGGCGCGCCCGCGCAGTCCGCCAGCACCTTCGCGATGCGGGCGACCGCGTCCTCCTTCTCCCGGTCCGCCACCGAGGCCAGGACCTCACGCACGTACAGCAGCGGGTCGGCCCGGGCGAGGGGCGGGCGCAGTTCGGTCAGCAGGAAGCCGCGCCGGACGAGGTCCGCCAGCAGCCCGTCCACCTTGCCGGCCGCCACCGCGGGGAACGCGCTGGTCAGCCGCTCGGCGATCTCCCCGCCCGTGCACGGCTGTTCGGCCGCCTCCAGGGCCAGCCGTACCGCGGCGGTGTGGCGCACGGAGACCTCTTTGGTACGGGCCGCCGCCGCGCGGCCCTCGTCCGTCACGGGGGTGAACGGCAGAACCCACCGGTCGCCGCGGGCGAAGCCCAGGTCGTTGGTGACCACCCGCAGTCTGCGCAGCAGCGCCGGGTCGCGTTCCCAGGCGGAGAGCAGCCCCACCAGCCAGTCGCCGTCCGGCCGCACCGCGACGCGGTGCCGCTCGCCGACGCGTGCCCGGCACGCGTCCCCGAAGGCGACGGGCGCCACCCCGGCCAGCAGGCCGAACGGGGTGGGGCGGCCGGCGGCCCGCAGCACGTACCGGGTCGTTCCCAGCGTGAGCTTGCGCAGCGCCGCCGGCTTCATCGGCTCACCCGCCTGAAGTGTGCGGATGGCGCGGTGCAGCGACGGGCTGGAGAGCAGCAGCGCCTCCAGGACCCGTTCGTCGGCGATCAGCGTGGCAACGTAGCGTTCGACCTGTGCGCGGTCACGCGGGTCGAGCCCCTCGGCCGCTGCGACGGTCCGCTCGACCCAGGAGTACGGCAGCAGCGGGATGCGCAGCATGCCGGGACCGGCAAAGCGAAAAGAAACGTCGTCCCCTGACAATGGACCGGATTCTCCCTGCCTGTTTTTCCGCGTCTGCTTCTGCTTTTCCGCGCCTCGTGCCCGCCCGGCGGAAGTGTGGTGCGCCACATGGTGAAAGGCACGGGCGCGGAGCCGGTGAACGGCCCGCGCCCCTGCCGTCATGGCTCAATCACGAACAGAAGATTGCCGTAGTCGCGGGAATACAGACCGAGCAGTCACTCGTGTAAGGGCCGTTGGGGAAAGAGACCGTCTTCGCCTGCGCGAAGCCGTCACCGTCCTCCAGGTCGCTCAGCTCTATGCGGATGTCGAGGTCGAAGTCGGAATCGGTGAGTTCGGTGGTCGGTTCCGCGACAGAGGTTGACATGCGATTCCTTTCACGGTGAGCCGGGGGTCCGGCCTGGGAATGTGCCGGCCCTCAGCGATGACCGTGACACTGTATGAGGCATGTGACGGGCTTTCAAGAGCGTACTAAGGGCCGGTACTTGCTCCGCTGCGGTGCCCTATGCGGCGTTTTCCTGGGTCATGCCCTTAATCTGCCGGTTGGGGCTTTCCTTGCTCGTTGCGGCGCGTCTCTCGTGACAGGTGAACGCGGCCGGTGAATTCGGGAGGCGCCGCGTCACGGCGCGGGGTGAATGGGCGCGGTCTCGTTCACCTGTCGTGTTTCCCGAGGATTTTCGAAGGGAATTGGATGTGCCGGGGTGCCCGTTTTCGGCGCGCTGCCGCCCGGCTGCCGTGCAGAGCGGGCGGAATGCGTCGGCGTCCCCGGGCCCGCCGAGATGCGGGCGCGTCCGTTCATCTTCCGGAAGTACCTGTCCGCGCCCGGTTTCGGGCACGGCCCCCCGCACATCGTCCCTCATGCCGGAGCGGCCCCCGCCACCCCGGCGGGCGGTCCGTCGCACCCGCGCCGGGGTGCCCCTTGGCGGGGTGCCGTTGGCGAGCGGTGAAGCGGCCCACAAGTAATCTGCCGGCAGCTTCCTGAGCGAGGGAGGGGTGCCGTAGCGCACGTCAGGACAGTGCCGCGGCGCGCTGGTCGAGCTCGGCTGCGGCGGGTATTCCGTCAAGCCGGGCGAGGCGGGCGCACATGTCGGTGACGGCCTCGGTCACCTTGACCGAGTGGACGCCGGCGGCGCTGTTCAGGAAGTGGATCACCGACCGCTGCGGGGCGGACGTCCTGGACTTCATCCAGCAGCTCCACGCCGAGCACGAGGTGCTGGCCGGCCCCACCGCGGCGAACACCGACCGCCACCTCGCGGCCCTGACGACGGTGCCGTGGCTGCTGCACGCCGCCGTCGCCGCCAAGATCGTCGCCCTGGACCACCTCACCGGCCGCGCGGCCGAATCCCCCGACCGCGGCGCATTCTGGCAGGCCCGGCCCGCCTTCGTGCGGCTGCTGCCCTACTTCCGTCGGGTACACCAGGTGGGCATGAGCACGGCCCACGGCGAACCGCTGGCCCGCTGCCCCACCTCCGCCGGGGAGCCGTAGCCCCGGCCGCGCAGGGGCGTGCGGGAGGCAGTCGCGGGACTCCGGGCGGGGTGACGGACCCGGCCCGGCCCTCGGGCGTCGGACCTATCGGTGCGCGCCCGAACCGCGCCGCGCCGGCCCGCGAGCGTCCGGCAGGCGGCCGTTCCGCCTCGCGGTCACGCCCGCTCGTCACCCGCACCACGCAGGGACGCGCGTGGCACACCCGCCAGTTCGGCGGTTTCGACCGCGGCCCGGTTGCGAGCCGCGTCCAGGCCTTCACGTGCCGAGGCGTCGACGTGAACGCGCGACGCCGGGTCCAAGGGCAGGACGCGGATCTCCACACCGTGCCGAGCGGCCGCGTCCGCGAAGCGGCGGAGTCCGATCTCCCACTCGGGGCGGTACCAGAAATGATCGGCGACGAGCCGGCCGCCGATGTGGGCCCGGGCGGCGTCGCCCGTGTAACGCGGCCTCAGCCGTACCTCCCCGTCGCCTGCCAGAGCCGATGCCGGAACGGTGACGCGGTACACGGCGGCCTTGCCGAAGCGTCACAAAGCGGCGCACGCCGAGGTCACCGTCGAAGCGGAACGTGCCGCGCTCGTTCTCGTGCTGGTTCCGGAACAGGTAGGTCGCCACGAGAGACGACCGTCCCGGAGCGGGCTCCGGCTGTCGACGGTCAGTGTGTGCGACGCGGTGGTTGAACTGCCCATGGGCAGGTGCCCCATCAGGGGCGCGGCTGCTTCGTGAACATGCAGAGACAACATGACAGGCGGCTACTGCGGGGCGGCGGCTCGGTGGAGCGCGTTCATCGTGGAGGGAGCCACGGGCAGCGTCAAGATGTATTCATAATTAATGCCTACTGCTAGGGTGGGTGGGCCAGGCCTCCACATCTGGGGCCCGCGCAGACCCCGAGGAGAGACCCGCCATGGCGTCGTACACCGGAAGAGGCGTTCACGGGCAGGTCGTCCGCGTCCTCGGCCTGCGTATCGTCGGCGGTGACTTGCCCGAGGGAGCCACTCTCGACATGCGTGGCCTCGGGGAAGAACTCGACGTCAGCCTCACCGTGATGCGCGAGTCCATGAAGGTGCTCGCCGGCAAGGGCCTGATAGACGCTCGCCAGAAGCGTGGAACTTTCGTCAGGGAGCGCAGCAATTGGAACCTGCTCGACGCGGACATCATCCGCTGGCAGGTCGAGAGCGGCGCCGGACAGCGCCTCATGCGTGACCTCGCCGAGGTGCGCGCGATCGTGGAGCCGGCCGCCGCTCACCGTGCGGCCCTCAACCGGACAGAAGGCGATCTGCGAGCGCTGGAGACCGCGCTCGACGCGATGACCCATGCCCGCGCTCACTTCTCCGCGGACGCCGCCGAGGCCGACGCCGCATTCCACCGCGCCCTGCTCTGTGCCACCGGCAACGAGATGCTCGCGCGCATGGACCTCCTCCTTGAGCCCGGGCTACGCGAACGCGACCGGGTCGTCCACTCCCACGATCAGGCCAACGACCCCGTCCCCAGCCACCGGGCCGTCCTCGACGCGATCCGCGACCAGGACCCCGCCCGCGCGGAGCTTGCCATGCTCGACCTCCTCGCCAAGGCCACCCACGACCTCGACCGGATCACCGGCAGCGTCTCCGCGGCGCACCAGCCCTGACACCTCTTCCGCCCTCACCGACGGGCCTGCGGTGCGGCGCGAGGCCCGGCTCACCGGCCCTGCCGTCGGGGCCCCTTCGCGTTCTCCTCCTGGCTCCCGCTCCCGCGCGTTCTGCCCGCTGAGCCTGTGCCCGGTCTGTCCGGGCACACGTGAGCACCGTTACCTACCGGTCTACCGGGTCCAGGTCCATGCCAAGGGCCGCGAGCACGAGGTGAAAGCTCTGTCCCCATAAGCGGTGGTGGCGAAGCGTGACTGGCGTCATTGGCGCCGCGTGCGGGGTGCCGGGTGGAACGCGTCATCGGGCTCCACGGCGTTCGGCAGGACATCGCCGTGCCGCGGACCCACCGGCCGGTGGGCATCAGCCAGGAGCTGGCGATCGCGCGGTACGAGGACAGCTGTCGGCTCTGCTGCGTCCGCGGCCCTGGACTGGCCGAGCAGCTCGGCCGAAGGCCGCGAGGGGACCGGGAGCCGCGGGGCGCGGGGGCCCGTGTAGGGTCGCCTGATCCACGGCGGGGCGGCCGCCGTCCCCGCTCCGGGCACGGTTGGGGGCAGGACGGTCGTGATGGTTTCCGGGTCTTGGAAGAAGCCGCCGGCCGCCGGCCGTGGCCGGGTTGCCGCGGCGGGCGGTGCGGCGGACGATGAGGCCGTGCCCCAGCTCGTCCAGCCCACCACCGCGGTCCACGCCTCGTTTCTCGAAGCGGTGGAAGAGTTCGAGGCGGAGGGGCGCGGCACCCTGGAGGACAACTCCATGCTGGGCCGCGACATCTCCGTCTTCGGCCGCCGCTGGCAGGACCCCGAAACGTTCGCCCAGTACGTCGCGGAGAACATAGCCGCGGCCCGCGACGACACCCTGCCGCCGCCCGGCTTCGTGCGTGCCACGATCCTGTGGTGGGTCGAAGGGGACACCTTCCTCGGCCGCCTGTCCATACGCCACCGGCTCACCCGGCGGCTGCTCGACTGGGGCGGGCTCATCGGCTACGACGTGCGGCCCTCCGCGCGCCGCCGCGGCCACGCCACCGGCATGCTGCGCGCGTCCCTCCCGCTCGCCCGCCGGCTCGGGCACGACCCGGTGCTGGTGACCTGTGACCACGACAACGTGGCGTCACGGAAGGTCATCGAGGCGTGCGGCGGGGTCTTCGAGGACCGGCGGGGGGAGAAGCTGCGGTACTGGATAGCCACCGGTGGGACGTAACCTGGAAGTAAGCAACGGCCCGTGACCGGGCCGGAGAGTTTCGTACGAGGGACTGAAGACCACTGGGCAAGCGACAGCCCGTAGGCCCGCCGCCCGCTCCCGCGGTGCAGCGCATCCGGATGCGGTATACGAAGCGGGGCCGCCTGCGGTTCACCAGCCACCGCGATTTCCAGCGCGCCTTCGAGCGCGCCCTGCGCCGGGCCGGGGTACCCATGGCGTACTCCGCGGGGTTCACCCCGCACCCCAAGGTCTCCTACGCGAACGCCGCGCCGACCGGCACGGCGAGCGAGGCGGAGTACCTGGAGATCGCCCTGACCGAGCGGCGGGACGTCGAGGAGCTGAGAGCCCGCCTCGACGCCTCGCTGCCGGACGGCCTCGACATCGTGGACATGGTGGAGGCCCGCACCACCGACTTCGCCGAGCAGTTGCAGGCGTCCCAGTGGGAGCTGCGGCTGGACGGCGTACAGCCCCTGGACGCGGACCGCGCGGTCGCCGCTTTTCTGGCCGCCGAGGCCGTCGAGGTGCAGCGGCGGACGAAGAAGGGCCTGCGCGCCTTCGACGCCCGCGCCGCCGTCGTATCGCTCGCCACGGTGCCGTCCGGAACGGCAGCAGGTGGGTCCCATGGGCCTGACACCCAGCCTTGTGCGATACTGCGCCTGGTAGTACGGCACCTTACCCCTGCCGTACGACCCGACGACGTCCTGTCCGGTCTCCGCGCTAAGGCCGACCTGGCGCCGCCGGTCCCCGCAGCGGTGACCAGGCTGGCGCAGGGGCCACTCGATGAGGAGAACGGCACGGTGACCGACCCGTTCGCGCCTGACCGCGACGCTGCCGAAGCCGCCCTGACCAGGGCCGCCGGACAGCAGGCCGCGGCGGCGCCGGGGGTCACCGGATAGCGATGCCGTTGCTGTGCCGCAGAACGGCCGGGGGCCTGGGAGCCACTCGGGCCGGGCTGTTCCGGGCGGCGCACCGACCAGCAGACTTTCGCCGTAGCCGGACCCAGTGGTCCGGAACCGGCGAGTAAAACGACAGCTCTCGAGCGGCGCCCGCTAGGCGGTGAGGCGCCCGGGAGCGTGACGGGAGAACCGCCCGCATGCACGAGGCCAACGAATCCGTGGGGCCGAACGGTGCCGAGCGCACCGGGGACACCCCCGCGGCCACTACGACAACGGACAAGAACACCACACCGAGTGACACCCTCCCGCCCCGGCGCCGCCGGGCGGCGACCCGCCCGGCCGGCCCTCCGGCCGCGGTGGCGGAGGAGGAGAGCAGGACGGACGAGGCCGAGCAGGCCGCGCCGCGGAAGCGGCGCCGTGTGACGCGCGTCGCGTCCGAGCCGGAAACGGAAGCGCAGCAGGAGCCGCAGCAGGAGCCGGTGGCCGCGGAGGCGGAGGCGGAGGGTGCTGCGCCGCGGAAGCGGCGTCGTGCGACGCGTGCTGTGTCGGCGCCTGAGCCGGTGGCTGAGGAAGCGGTGGCCGAGGAGCCGCCTGCGGAGGAGGCCGCGCCCGCGCGGAAGCGGCGTCGTGCGGCGGCCGATGAGCCGGTGGCCGCGGAGGCGGAGGCGGAGGGTGCTGCGCCGCGGAAGCGGCGTCGTGCGACGCGTGCTGTGTCGGCGCCTGAGCCGGTGGCTGAGGAAGCGGTGGCCGAGGAGCCGTCCGCGGAGGAGGCCGCGCCCGCGCGGAAGCGGCGTCGTGCGGCGGCCGATGAGCCGGCGGCCGCGGAGACCGCGCCCGCGCGGCGGCGGCGCCGCACCGCGTCCGTGCCCGAGGCGGTGGAGGAGCCCGCGGCCGCGGAACCGGCCGCCGAGCCCGAGCCCGAGCCCGAGCCCGCCGCGCCCCGGCGCAGGCGCCGGGCGGCGCGTGCGGCGGGCGAGGCGGCGGAGACGCCCGCCGAGGAGCCGCAGATCACCGCGCAGGAGCCGGAGCAGGCCGTGGAGGCGCCCACGTCGCGCAGGCGGCGGCGGTCCGCGCGCGAGGCGGCGGAGCCGGAGGCCGTCGCCGAGGTGCCGGACGAGGCCGACGCGGCTGCCGTGCCGGACGAGAGCGACACGCCCCTGCCCCCGGCGGTGCCGGTGGCGACCGCCGTGTTCCAGGCGCCGGTGTTCCAGGCGCCCATGTTCCAGACTCCGCAGCGGGCCGCCGAGGAGGCGGTGCGCAGCGCCGCTCCGGCGACCGGGCCCGAGGAGGCGGAGGGGCCGGAGGAGCCCGAGGACGAGGACGAGCAGGACGTCGAGGACGTCGAGGACGTCGCCGAGGAGGAGGACGAGTCGCAGGCCGACCGTCCGGCCCGCAGGCGGCGCCGCGGCGGTCGGCGGCGGCGCCGCGGGGAGACCGCGGAGCGTGCCGCGGCGGCAGTCGCGGGGACCGACGCCGGGGACGGCGACGAGGAGACCGCGCCCGAGGCGGAGGCCGAGCCGGAGTCCGGCGCGGCGGAGCCCGCGAAGGACGCGGACGTGGACGAGGACGCCGACGCCGAGGCGGAGGCCGAGGAGCAGGCGGAGGGCGGCGGTTCCTCGCGGCGCAGGCGCCGGCGCAGGCGGCGCAGCGGCGATTCGGGCGACGGCGCGGGTGGCGACGACCCGGAGCGCACCGTCGTCAAGGTCAGGGAGCCGCGCCGCAAGCGGGACGAGGCGACCGAGAGTTCGGACGGCGTGCAGTCGATCAAGGGCTCCACGCGTCTGGAGGCGAAGAAGCAGCGCCGCCGCGAGGGCCGCGAGCAGGGGCGGCGCCGCGCGCCGATCATCACCGAGGCGGAGTTCCTGGCGCGCCGGGAGTCCGTCGAGCGGGTCATGATCGTGCGGCAGAGCGGCGAGCGCACGCAGATCGCGGTGCTGGAGGACGACGTCCTCGTCGAGCACTTCGTGAACAAGGAGCAGTCGGCCTCCTACGTCGGCAACGTGTACCTCGGCAAGGTGCAGAACGTGCTGCCGTCGATGGAGGCGGCGTTCGTCGACATCGGCAAGGGCCGCAACGCGGTGCTCTACGCGGGCGAGGTCAACTTCGAGGCACTCGGCCTCGGGAACGGGCCGCGCCGGATCGAGAGCGCGCTGAAGTCCGGGCAGCCGGTCCTCGTTCAGGTCACCAAGGACCCCATCGGTCATAAGGGCGCGCGGCTGACCAGCCAGATCTCGCTGCCCGGCCGGTACCTGGTGTACGTGCCCGAGGGGTCGATGACCGGGATCAGCCGCAAGCTGCCCGACACCGAGCGGACCCGGCTGAAGCAGGTGCTGAAGCGGATCGTTCCGGAGAACGCGGGCGTCATCGTGCGCACCGCGGCCGAGGGCGCGAGCGAGGACGAGCTGACCCGGGACGTCGAGCGGCTCCAGGCGCAGTGGGAGGAGATCCGCAAGAAGGCGAAGAAGGGCAACGCGCCGGCGCTGCTCTACGGCGAGCCGGACATGACGGTGCGCGTGGTCCGCGACATCTTCAACGAGGACTTCTCGAAGGTCATCGTCAGCGGCGACGACGCGTGGGAGACGATCCACGGGTACGTCGCGCACGTGGCCCCCGACCTCCAGGAGCGCCTCCAGCGGTGGACCTCGGACGTGGACGTGTTCGCCACGTACCGCATCGACGAGCAGCTGATGAAGGCCCTGGACCGGAAGGTGTGGCTGCCGAGCGGCGGTTCGCTGGTCATCGACAGGACCGAGGCGATGGTCGTCATCGACGTGAACACCGGCAGGTTCACGGGCCAGGGAGGCAACCTGGAGGAGACCGTCACCAGGAACAACCTGGAGGCGGCCGAGGAGATCGTGCGCCAGCTGCGGCTTCGCGACCTCGGCGGCATCATCGTCATCGACTTCATCGACATGGTGCTCGAATCCAACCGTGACCTGGTGCTGCGGCGGCTGCTCGAATGCCTGGGCCGCGACCGGACGAAGCACCAGGTGGCGGAGGTCACCTCGCTCGGCCTGGTGCAGATGACGCGCAAGCGGGTCGGGCAGGGGCTGCTCGAGTCGTTCTCGGAGCCGTGCGTGCACTGCAACGGCCGGGGCGTCATCGTGCATGCGGACCACGTGCACGCGCCCGGCGGCGGTGGCGGCGGCAAGAAGAGCAGGAAGCGGGCGCGGGCCGCCGCGGCGGAGGAGCCGCAGCCCACGGCCGCGGAGGCGCAGCCCGCGCCGGCCGCGGTCGCGGAGAGCGCCGAGCCGGTGGAGCCGATCGTGCCGCCGGAGACGGTGGAGCGGAACGAGCCGGTCGAGCCCGTCGAGCCCGTTGAGGAGCCGGTGGAGCCGTCGCCCGAGCCGCGGCGGCGGCGCCGCGTCTCCCGCAAGGCGAGCGCGCCCGCCGGTCCCGCGGGGGAGGGCGCGGTGACCGTGGTCACCGCGGAGCAGCCGTCCGCCGCGGCGGAGCCGGAGCCCGCGCCGGAGCCCGAGCCGGAGCCCGCGCCGGAGCCCGAGCCCGCGACCGCCCGGCGGCGTGGGAGCCGTAAGGTCTCCGTCCCGGCCGGTGCGCCGAGGAGCGCGGAGGAGCCCGCGGTGGTCGTGGTCACGGCCACCGAGCCGGAGCCGGAGCCCGTTCGGGAGCCGGAGGCCGTTCGGGAGCCGGAGGCCGGCACCGTGTCCGAGGCGCCGCCGCGGCGCAGGGCGGTGCGGCGGGCGTCCGCCCCGGCCGGTTCGCCGGAGGGCGCCACCGAGGCGGTCGTGACGGTCGTGACGGCCGGTGCGGCGAAGAAGTCGGCGAAGAAGACGGCAACCAAGTCGGCGGCCAAGACCGCGGCCAAGAAGACCGCGAAGAAGACGGCCAAGAAGACCGCCGCCAAGAAGACGGCGACGAAGAAGACCGCGGCCAAGAAGACGGCCAAGAAGGCCACGGCGAAGAAGGCGGCCAAGGCCACGTCGGCGGCGGAGCAGCAGCAGCCGCCCTCGGTGTCCGCCACGGCCGGGGAGTGAGTGCCCGGGTCCGCCGCCGCCCCCGCGGGGGCGGCGGCGGACCCGGCTGATTTGACCGGCTTGTTGACGTCTCCGTATTCTTGGCGATCGGCGTGTCATCAGGCCCGCCATCCCCCTGAGCACTCATCCTCCCGCGCGGCGCACGCTCGTTTCCGCGTCCGTCCGGGAGAGGCCGGGTTTGCCGCCCGCTGCTGGCATCAGGGGTTCCGTATCGAGCGAGGGAGAGTTCCGCGTGTACGCGATCGTGCGCACCGGCGGCCGTCAGCAGAAGGTGTCTGTGGGCGACGTCATCGAGGTTGACCGGATGGCGAGCGAGGTGGGCGACACCGTCGAGCTCTCCGCCCTCCTCGTCGTCGACGGTGAGACCGTCACCAGCGACCCGTGGGTGCTGGCCGGAGTGAAGGTCCGGGCCGAGGTGACCGACCACCACAAGGGCGACAAGATCCGGATCCAGAAGTTCAAGAACAAGACCGGCTACCGTCGGCGGATGGGTCACCGTCAGCTGCACACCCAGCTGAAGATCACCGACATCCCCGCCCCGGCCTCGAAGTAAGGGACTGAGCACACATGGCACACAAGAAGGGCGCGTCCTCCACCCGGAACGGCCGTGACTCCAACCCGCAGTACCTCGGTGTGAAGCGCTTCGGCGGTCAGCTCGTGAGCGCCGGTGAGATCCTGGTCCGCCAGCGCGGCACCCACTTCCACCCCGGCAAGGGTGTCGGCCGCGGCAGCGACGACACGCTGTTCGCGCTCCAGGCGGGCGCCGTGCAGTTCGGCAAGCACCGTGACCGCAAGGTCGTGAACATCGTGCCGGCCGCGCGGTAACCGCAGCCGACCGACGCACACTCCGAGGGCGGACCGCCTTCCCACGCCGGGAAGCAGGTCCGCCCTCGCCCGTGTTTGTTCCTCAGACAGTTCGTCGTTCGTCGTTCGTCGCTAGTCGTTCCCAGATCGCCGGCTTTCGTTCCGGCCGATCGTTTGTGCTTGGAGGCACCGTCATGACCACCTTCGTCGATCGCGTCGAGCTGCATGCCGTCGCGGGGAACGGCGGCCACGGCTGTGCCTCGGTGCACCGCGAGAAGTTCAAGCCGCTCGGCGGGCCGGACGGCGGCGACGGCGGGCGCGGCGGGGACGTGATCCTCGTCGTCGACCGGGACGTCACGACGCTGCTCGAGTACCACCACAGGCCGCACCGCAAGGCGACCAACGGCAAGCCGGGCGGCGGCGGCAACCGCACCGGGGCGCACGGTCAGGACCTGCTGCTGCCGGTCCCGGACGGCACGGTCGTGCTGGACGGGAACGGTGAGGTGCTGGCGGACCTGGTCGGTGAGGGCACCAGATTCGTCGCGGGGCAGGGCGGCCGCGGCGGCCTGGGGAACGCGGCGCTCGCCTCGCCGCGGCGCAAGGCGCCGGGCTTCGCGCTGCTCGGCGAGCCGGGCGAGGAGCGGGACATCGTCCTGGAGCTGAAGACCGTCGCGGACGTGGCGCTCGTCGGCTACCCCTCGGCCGGGAAGTCCTCACTGATCTCGGTGCTCTCCGCGGCCAAGCCGAAGATCGCGGACTACCCCTTCACCACGCTGGTGCCCAACCTGGGCGTGGTCACCGCCGGGAGCACGGTGTACACGGTCGCGGACGTGCCGGGCCTGATCCCGGGCGCGAGCGAGGGCAAGGGCCTCGGCCTCGAATTCCTGCGGCACGTAGAGCGCTGCTCGGTGCTGGTGCACGTGCTCGACTGCGCGACGCTGGAATCGGAGCGCGACCCCCTGACGGACCTCGACGTGATCGAGGCGGAGCTGGCCCAGTACGGCGGTCTCGACGACCGGCCGCGCCTTGTCGTGCTCAACAAGACGGATATCCCGGAGGGGCAGGATCTCGCCGACATCGTGCGTCCCGATCTCGAAGCCCGAGGTCACCAGGTATTCGATGTCTCCGCGGTATCGCGCAAGGGCCTTGCCGATCTTTCCTATGCGCTGGGTGCGCTGGTCGCCGAGGCCCGCGCGGCAAAGCCGGCGGAGACGCCGACGCGCATTGTGATCCGGCCGAAGGCGGTAAATGAGGCGGGCTTCACCGTGACTCCGGAGGGCGAAGGCTTCTTCCGCGTGCGCGGCGAGAAGCCGGAGCGCTGGGTGCGTCAGACGGACTTCACCAACGAGGAGGCCGTCGGCTATCTCGCCGACCGGCTGAACCGGCTCGGTGTCGAGGACGAATTGATCAGAGCGGGCGCGCATGAGGGCGACGGCGTGATCATCGGCGGGGACGAGGACGCCGTGGTCTTCGACTGGGAGCCGTCGGTCAGCGGCGGCGCGGAGATGCTCGGCCGGCGTGGCGAGGATCACCGGTTGAACGTGGTGCGGCCGGCCGCCGCCCGCCGCCGGGACCGCGAGGCGCAGCGAAGGGACGCCGTTCAGCGGGAATTCGAGGAATTCGACCCATTTGACTGAAATAACGGGCATGGTGCGACTCGCGGGTGGCCTCGCTGGGTGATCCGGTGCTGTCACAAAGCGATAACGGCCGACAACGGTTCATCCGGCTTAGGGGTCAAGCTTCTACTGGGGTTAACCTTCTCCTCGCGTAGGCGACACTTCTTGATACCCGGCAGGAGCTTCCTTGACCATCCATCCAGACGGCCCGTCCCCACACACCACCGCAGTCGTGCTCGCCGGTGGAACGGGTCAGCGCGTGGGGCTTTCGATACCGAAGCAGCTGATCAAGGTCGCGGGCAAAGCCGTCATCGAGCACACGCTGGCCATCTTCGAGGAGGCCGAGGACATCGACGACGTCCTCGTCATGATGGCTCCCGGCTACGCGCGGGACGTGGAGAAGATCGTCGCCAAGGGCGGTCTGACCAAGGTCACCCGCGTCGTCGAGGGCGGGGCGACCCGTAACGAGACCACCCGGCGTGCCATCGAGGTGCTGGGCGAGGGCCTGGCCGAGGGGGAGGACCGCAACGTTCTCTTCCACGACGCCGTGCGCCCGCTGCTGTCCCGCCGGGTGATCAGCGACTGCGTGGCGGCGCTGGACCGTTACCGGGCCGTGGACGTCGCCATACCGTCCGCCGACACCATCATCGTCACGCGCACCCACGGGGAGGACGGCGAGTTCATCACCGACGTCCCGGACCGTTCGCGGCTGCGCCGCGGGCAGACCCCGCAGGCCTTCCGCCTCTCCACGATCCGCCGGGCCTACGAGATCGCCGCCGAGGACCCCAACTTCCAGGCCACGGACGACTGCTCCGTGGTGCTGAAGTACCTGCCCGACGTGCCGATCCACGTCGTTTCCGGCGACGAGTTCAACATGAAGGTCACGCAGCCGGTGGACGTGTTCATCGCCGACAAGCTCTTCCAGCTGGCCTCCACCGCCGCGCCCGCCCAGTCCGACGAGGACGCCTACCGCGAGCAGCTGACCGGCCGCACCGTCGTCGTCTTCGGCGGCTCCTACGGCATCGGCAAGGACATAGCCGACCTCGCGGAGCGCTACGGCGCGGCCGTCTACGCGCTGGGGCGCTCCACCACCGGCACCCACGTGGAGAACCCGGAGGACGTCTCCGACGCTTTGGAGCGGGCCTACGCCGAGACCGGCCGCATCGACTTCGTCGTCAACACCGCCGGGGTGCTGCGCATCGGGAAGCTCGCCGAGACCGACGACGCCGCCATCGAGGAGGCGCTGAAGGTCAACTACCTGGCGCCCGTGCGCATCGCCCGCGCCGCCCACAAGTACCTCGCGGAGAGCGGCGGTCAGCTGCTGCTGTACACCTCCAGCAGCTACACCAGGGGCCGCGCCGAGTACAGCCTGTACTCGTCGACGAAGGCCGCCATGGTGAACCTCACGCAGGCGCTCGCCGACGAGTGGGCCGGCGACGGCATCCGCGTCAACTGCGTCAACCCGGAGCGGACGGCCACGCCGATGCGGACCAAGGCGTTCGGCCAGGAGCCCGCCGGCACCCTGCTGTCCTCCGAGGCCGTCGCCCGCACCTCGCTCGACGTGCTCCTCTCGCCGATGACCGGGCACGTCATCGACGTCCGCCAGCAGGACCCGACCGCGGACGCCAGCCAGGCCGGCTCGTTCGAACGGGCCCTGGCCGCCGCCCTGGACGTGCAGGTCGACGGGGAGGTGGCATGACGGGCGGACTGCTGCGCAGGCTCGTCGGCGTCGCCTCGGGACCCGAGCTGACCGCCGCGTTGGTGCTGCTCACCGGCTACGCGGGGATGCTCGTGACCGCGCTGCTGCCGGCCACCGGCGCCTTCGCCGTTGCCGCGGTGCTCTCCTACGCGGGCGACCACTACCTGCACCGCAGGGGCAGCTACCTGCTGGTGCGCATGGGCAAGGCCAGGGTCGGCCTGACCGTGCGCTTCCTGGTGCGCCAGCTGCTGCTGGTCCTGCTGCTGGCCCGCACCGACTGGGCGGGCGAGACGGTCTTCTACGCGGCGATCGTCGGCTTCCTGGCGTGCTACGGCCTCCAGGCGCCGCACACGGCGCTGATCATGACGCTGCGCCGCAAGCGCCGCCTGCCGATCGCCACCCGCAACATCGACCTGTCCACGCTGCCGGTGCCGGACGGCCCGCCGCGCTGGCTGACGCACCGCGCCGTGGAGAAGGTGCTGCACACCGAGGTCCCGATGTTCGCCGGCCTCGTGCTCGCCGTGGCCGCGGACACCGCCGCCTTCGGCTACGCGGGGACCGCGGTGTCGGTGGGGCTTGTGCTGCTCTACCTGGTGGCGCTGCTGCCGTTCCTGCGCGCGAAGCGGCTGCCGCCGCCCAAGGAGCAGACGCTCGAATGGTTCGACGGCTGGCTGCGCACGCACCGGCCGACCGTCGCCCTGTACTTCTCCGGCTCCAAGGACTCCGCGTACCAGGTCAACATGTGGCTGGACACCATGGCGGGCCTCGACGCCCGGCCGCTGGTCATCCTGCGGGAACGGTCCATCCTGACGCGCCTGGCCACCACCACCGTGCCGGTGGTGTGCGTGCCGAGCGCGGTGGACCTGATGAACATGGACCTGTCGATGCTGCGCGTCGGGCTCTACCCGGCGAACGTCGGCAAGAACCTGCACCTGCTGCGCGTGCCCACCATGAAGCACGTGTTCATCGGCCACGGCGACAGCGACAAGATCGCCAGCATCAACCCGTACGCCAAGGCTTACGACGAGGTGTGGACCGCCGGCCGCGCCGGCCGCGACCGTTACGCGCTGGCGGACGTCGGGGTGCGGGACGAGGACATCGTGGAGGTCGGCCGCCCCCAGCTGGCCCCCATCACGCCGGCCACCGGCGTGCCCGCCGGCCGTATCCCGACGGTGCTGTACGCGCCGACGTGGGAGGGCTGGACCGACGAGCCGGGCAACACCTCGCTGCTCCTGGCCGGGGAGAACATCATCCGGCGGCTGCTGGCCGCCGAGCGGCCCGTTCGCGTGCTGTACAAGCCGCACCCGTTCACCGGCTCGCGCAATCCCGAGGCCGGCGCGGTGCACCAGCGGATCGTCGCGATGATGCAGCAGGCGGGCGCCGAGCGCGCCGCCGACCCGCGCTGGGCCGAGGCGGCCAAGGAGACCGCGGCCGAACGCGAACGCGCCCAGGCGCGCCTGCGGGCCATGGCCGAGCAGGGTGGGGCGGGCACGGTACTCGCCGCGGCCTGGGACGACGCGTCCGTGTCCCGGGACGCCATGACGCCCGCCGACCAGGCGGCCGGTGAGGAGCGCCGCCGCGCGGAGTGGAACGAGGCGTACTGGAGCGCGCGCGGCTGGTGGGAGCACCGCGTCATCACCGGCCCCGAGCCGCTGCTGTTCGACTGCTTCAACGAGTCGGACGCCCTCGTCTCCGACATCTCCAGCGTCGTGTCGGACTTCATCGCCAGCGGCAAGCCGTACGCCGTGACCGACTCGGCCGCCCTGGGCGCCGAGGAGTTCCGGCGGCAGAACACCGCCGTGCGCGCGGCCGTCATCCTCGACAACGACGCGGCCGGGCTCGACGAGCTGCTCCAGGCGGTGCACGCCCCCGACACCGACCCGCTCACCGCGGCCCGCGGTGAGCTGAAGCACTACCTGCTCGGCCCCGACGAGCCGACCTCGCTGTCGCGCTTCGACAGCGCCGTGCGCGTCCTCGCGGAGCGCGCCGAGGCCCGCAACGCCGCTCAGGGCATTGTCGAGACGGCCGCCGCGGCGGCCGTGCCGGCCGCGGCCGACGCGCCCCTACGACCCGTACCAGCACAGGAAGGCTGAGCCCCCGTGCCTCCCAAGAAGCCAGTCAAGAAGCCCGAGGACATGCTGCCCGCGGAGCTGCGGCGGTCCATGCACTGGCTGCCCGAGTCCTCGGCCGAGGAGCGCGAGACGTTCTTCGACGAGGCCGGCGCGTTCCTCGCGGGCGCCGACCAGAAGAAGCTGCGCAAGCTGCCCCCGCTCATGCGCATCAAGTGGCAGCTGGCGCGCGAACGGCGGCTCGACGACCTGCTGACGGTCCTCGCCCACGAACGGGAGTACCGCGCCTCGTCGTTCGTCGTCGCGGGCCGGCTCAGGCCGCGCGTCGAGGTGCCGGGGCTCGACAGCGGCTCGCTGCCCGCCGAGGTGGTCCGCATCCAGCCGGGCGAGCTGCCGGTGCGCGCCAAGGCCACCGAGGTGCTGTGGCGCGAGGGCAGGCTGGTCGTGCGCGGCTACGCGTTCGTGCAGAACGTGCCCGCGGACAGCAAGGCGCTGATGCCGCGCTTCGCGTGGCTGCGGCAGCAGGGCGCCAGGCGGCGCGTTCCGGTGCGTGTCAAGCAGCGCCAAGAGCTGCGCGCCACGCGCGACTCCGGGCAGGCGCTGCACGCCTACGACGAATCGGGCTTCGACATCGTCATCGACCCGAAGAAGCTGCGCACCGGCGGGCGCTGGCAGCCGGGCGTCTGGCAGCTGACGCTCGCGCTGCCCTCGCCCGGCGTCGTGCGCACCGGCTCGGTTGACCGTACCGACATCGGCAGCGCCGGGCACTCCCAGGCGCGTGAACTCGCCGATGGCGTAAGGCTGGTGGCCGGGTTCTCCGAGGAGAGGATGCAGCTCACCGTCGAGACGCCGGCCGCCGAGGTGGCGTCCCACGAGGCGGCGGGCGACGCGCTGCGGCTGAACGTCCACGTGCCGGACACCCCGGCCGGGCAGCGGCCCGTGCGGCTGCTGCTGGAGCACAAGGGCGGCGAGTTCAAGCGGGCCTACGACGTCGAGGAGACGCCGGGCGGCGGCTGCGCCGCCGATATCCCGCTGGCCGACCTTTCGGTGGCCGAGTCGTCCGCGGCGCCGACCCAGGACTTCGTCACCACGCTGGAGTTCCCCGGCGGCGACACGCGCAGGGCGACCGTGCGCGCCGGGTTCCTGCCCGGCCAGTACCTGGTGCCCGACGGCCGCGAGATCGCGGTGACCACCGACGGACCAGGACTGCTCAAGCTGCACGACCGGGCGCGGCAGGCCGTCGTCGACGACATGAGCTGGACGCCCGAGGGCGAACTGGTCCTGCGCGGCGGCTTCACCGGGCCGTCCGAAGGGCTCGAACTGGTGCTGCGGCACGGCAAGTACTTCGAGGAGAAGTCCCTGCCGTTCGAGTCGGCCGACGGCCGGTTCACCGTGCGCGTCCGCCCCGACCGCATGGAGTCCTACGACGGCGAGCAGTCGCTGCGCGAGGGCCGCTGGTACCTGTCGTTCCGCGAGGAGGGCGAGGCGGACCGCAAGAACGACGTGCCGGTCAAGCTGCGCGGCGACCTCGTCGACTCGCTCCCGCTCCAGCACCGCGGCGCCGCGCGGACGTACACCGTCGAACGGCGCTTCTTCGACCGCATCTTCCTCGCCGCCGGCTCCCCGCTGCGCGAGGAGGACCGCGGCAAGTACCGGCAGCGGCGGCTGCGCGCGCAGTACGTACGCGACCGGGAGAAGCCGCTGCGCAACGCGGTGTTCTACAACTGCTACCACGGCCGCCAGTTCTCCGACTCGCCGCGCGCGATCTACGAGGAGCTGGTGCGGCGCGGCGCGGACGTGGAGCACATCTGGGGCACGAACGACCAGCAGGCCGTCGTGCCGCCCGGGATGCGCACCGTGGAGTGGAAGAGCGCCGAATGGCACGAGGCGCTGGCCCGCAGCCGCTACCTCGTCACCAACGTGATGATCTCCTCGTGGATCAAGCGGCGCGAGGACCAGCTGTTCGTCCAGACGTGGCACGGCACGCCGCTGAAGAAGATGGGCGCCGACCTGCTCGGCACCTCCAAGGCCAACCCGGCGTACATCGCGACGCTGCCCGGCCGCTTCGAGCAGTTCACGTACCTGACCTCGCCGAACGCGTTCACCACGCCGATCATGCGCAGCGCGTTCGGCTTCCCGAACGAGATCCTGGAGACCGGCTACCCGCGCAACGACGTCTTCTACCGGGAGGACAGGGAAGAGATCGCGGCGCGCGTCCGCAAGACGCTGCGGCTGCCCGAGGGCAAGAAGGTGCTGCTGTACACGCCGACCTGGCGGGACGACCAGCGCTTCGGCACGGGCAAGAAGTTCAAGCTCGATCTTCAGCTCGACCTGGAGGAGTTCGAGCGGCGGCTCGGCGACGAGTACGTGCTGCTGTTCCGCAAGCACCCCAAGATGCTGAACAACATCACGGGCGCCAGGGACGGGTTCGTGCGGGACGTGGCGGCGTACGCGGAGATCTCGGACCTCTACCTGATCTCGGACGTGCTGATCACGGACTACTCCTCGTCGATGTTCGACTTCGCGCACACCGGCCGGCCCATGGTGTTCTTCACCTACGACCTGGAGCACTACCGGGACACGCTGCGCGGTTTCTACTTCGACTTCACCGGCACCGCGCCGGGACCGCTGGTCAAGACGACGCCGGAGCTGGTGGACGCCATCCGCGGTCTGGACGCCGTGGAGAAGGAGTACGCCGACCGGTACGCGGCGTTCACGGAGAAGTTCTGCACGCCCGCGGACGGGCGGGCCACCGCGCAGGTGGTCGACCGCATGCTGGAGTGGGGAAAGCAGCAGGGCTGAGGCCGCGGGCCGCCGCGGCCGGGCCACCGGGCCCGGCCGCGGACGGTCCTCACGGGCCCCGGCCGTCGGCGGCCTCGATCGCGAACACGCCGAGCTCGTTGGTCACGTACACGAGGCCGTCCGCAACGGCGGGGGCGCCGCTGGTCGCGGTGCGTCCCACCTGGGCGCCGGTGGGGTAGCGCCACCGCTGTTCGCCGGAGGAGGCGTCGAGGGCGTACACCGGGCCCTCGTCGTCCTCCAGGCCGGCGACGAACACCATGCCGTCGGCGATGACGGGGACGCTGCCCGCCAGGCCGCCCGCGTCGTCGGAGGTCCATTTCCGTTCGCCGGTCTCCGCGTCGAAGGCGTGCGCCAGATGCGAGCTGCCCCCGACGTAGACCGTTCCGTCCGCCACCGCGGGCGGTGACGGGCCCCACAGCCCTTCCTCCTCATCGAGCGGCGCGGACCACTTCTCGTCGCCGCCGGCCGCGTCAAGCGCCTGCACGGTGTCGCTGCCCCGCACCACGTAGAGCACGCCGTCGGCGTGGGCGGGCCGTGACATGCGGGTGCCGGACACGATCCACCGCACGGCGCCGGTGACGGCGTCCACGGCGTACAACAGGCCGTCACGGCTGCTGAAGGACGCCGTGCCCGCGGCCACCGTGAGCGTGTGATCGATCCATTCCTCCGCGGTGAAGTGCCACTTCTCCTCGCCCGTCGCCGCGTCGATGCCGAACAGCGCCTCGTTGGCGGCCAGCCAGACCATCTCCTCGCCCGCGACGACCTCGGCGCTGCCCTCCTTGCCCGAGGAGAACACCCACTTCTCGGTGCCGCCCTCCAACGCGAAGAGCCGCCCGTCCGCGCAGGCGACGTACACGACCGCGCCGAACACGGCCAACGAGAGGCTGCCCGGCGTCTCCCGTTCCCACCTGCTGACGCCGTTCTCCGGGCCGATGGCGTGCGTCGTGCCGTCGCCGGCGGCGTAGAGCACACCGTCGGAGACCACGGGCGCATTGGGGAGGATCGCGGCGAGCTCGAAGACCCAGGCGCGGGAGGCCGGCGCCGAGGGCCGGTCGTCCAGGACCTCGGGCGGGGCGGGGTCGCCGGCCCCGTCGGCGTCGGCGTCGGCGGCCGGCGGGGTGTCCTTCCCGTCGCCCTGCGAGAGCAGTACCGCGGCGGTGCCGGTGGCCGCCAGGACGGCCGCGCCGATGCCCAGGCTCAGCACCCGGCGCCGGGTCGGGGACGGTTCTGCGGGTGCGGGGAACGGGCCCACGGACGGTCGATGGCCGGGCCGGGGCGGCGGCGCCGTCGCGGTGGGCAGCGCGTGCGGGGCGGCCGGGCCGCCCGGCGCGCCCTCGGTGGGCAGCGGAGCGGGTGGCGCCGGGGCCGTCGGGGCGACCGGCGGCTCCTCGCCCAGGCGCCGCAGCTCGTCGTGGACCTCGGTGGCCGAGGCCGGCCGGTCGGCCGGGTCCTTGGCGAGCAGCCGCAGCACCAGGGCGTCGAGCGCCGCGGGTACCCCGTCGCGCCGCGTGCCGGGCCCGGTCGGCGTCCGGTACAGGTGGGCGGTCATCATCGACACCGGCTCGGTCGCCTCGAACGGCGTGTGCCCGGTCAGCAGTTCGTTGAGCACGCAGCCGAGTGCGTACAGGTCGGAGCGGGCATCGCCCGGCTGCTCGGCGAACCGTTCCGGTGGCATGTAGGCGAGCGTGCCCATGACCTGGCTGGACTTGTTCGTGGCCGCCACGAAACGGGCGATCCCGAAGTCGAGGACTTTGATCTCGCCGCCCGCGGTGCGCATCAGATTGCCCGGCTTGAGGTCGCGGTGCACGACGCCCGCCCCGTGCGCCGCGGCCAGGGCGGCGGCGGTCTGCGCGGCCCAGTCGAGCGCGGTGGGCACCGGCGGCGGCCCGTCCTCGTGCAGCAGCGCGGCCAGGTCCCGGCCGTCCACGAACTCCATGACGAGGAACAGCGTCGCGTCGTCCGGGTCCTGGCCCATGTCGTACACGGTGACCACCCCGCGGTGGCTCAGCCCGCCGGCGACGCGCGCCTCGCGGAAGAACCGTTCCGTGCTCGCCTCGTCCTGGTGGTGCGGCAGCATCTTGACCGCGACCCGGCGTCTGATCACCCGGTCCAGGCCCTCCCAGACCTCCCCCATGCCGCCCCGGCCGACGAATCGCACCAGTTCATACCGGCCCGCAAGCACACGCACCGTCTCGTTCCCCCAACTCACTTCGGGCACCGCACTATGAGAACGAGATTCATTCAACCGCAGCCCCCGAGAAGCCCGTCGCCCCCCGCTGCCCGCCCGCGGGAACGGCCGCGGAACTACCGGTCGTCCGCGCGGTGCCCGGCGGGGCGGCGGCGGAAGAACCAGGCGAGTTTCGGCTCCATCAGCGGCCGGAAGATCCGCTGGACCAGCGGCGTGCACAGCAGCGTGACGCCGGCCGCCGCGACCACCGTCGTGATGGGCAGGAAGGTCGACATCTCCTGGAGCACTTCGGCGTCGTACCAGCCCTTCTCGCGGGCGCCGGCCACGAAGAAGCCGTGCAGCAGGTAGCCGTAGAGGGTGCCGGCGCCGAGCACGGAGAACCAGGTGGTGCGGCCCGGCACCAGGGCGAAGAAGCAGGCGGTCAGCACCACCGCGCACGCGAACAGCAGCAGCGTCATCGCGAAGCCCGCCCACCAGGGCTGGCCGAACTCCTGCGCGGTGTCGCGGTGGTAGAACCACTGGTACTCCATGCGCGGCTCCGCCCAGTAGGCGACGAGAAGCGCGACCGCGAAGACCGGCAGCGCCAGCAGCCGCACCACGCCCCGGCGCACGAACGCGAAGTGCTCCTGCTTGAGGCACAGCCCGAGCACGAAGAACGGCAGGAACTGGAGCACGCGCTGCATCTGGAGGTCGCCGCCGAGCGTCGGCGAGGCGGTGGCGGCGCCCGCGATGGCCAGGGCCAGCGGCAGCGGCCAGCGCACCGCCTGCCACACCGGAACGGTGAGCCGCCATATGAACAGCGCCAGCAGGAACCACATCAGCCACTTGGGCTCGAACAGCGGAATGTAGGTGCTGGTGTCCTCGGCCAGCCACCGCATGTAGAACGTGTAGGCCAGCTGGAAGACGACGTAGGGCACCGCGACGCCGGTGATCAGCCGGGCCACGCGGCGCGGACTGCCGTCGAAGCTTCTGGAGAAGTAGCCGGCGATGACGATGAACGCCGGCATGTGAAAGGCGTACACGGCCATGTACAGCGCGGTGACGGTGCGCGAGTCGCCGCGCATCGGTTCCCAGGCGTGCGCGACCGCGACCAGCACGATCGCCAGGAATTTGGCGTTGTCGAAGAACGCGTCGCGCTGCTTCGGAGCCGCGGCGTCGCCCGGCTGCCGGGGAATCTGCGCTGTCGCACGTGCACTGCTCATCACTCCCGCACCTTAACGGGAGGTGACGCCGGGGTGTCCCGTGGGGGAGCGGCGGCCGTGCGGGCGCAGACTTGGGCGCATGAGCCGCACTGTGGACACCCCCGTCGGTCAGGCCCGCATCACCTGGCACGCGGCCGCGGACGCGCGCGCCGTCCTCGCCCTCGGCCACGGCGCGGGCGGCGGCATCGAGGCGCCGGACCTGCGGGCGCTGGCCGACGCCCTGCCCGCGTTCGGCGTCACCGTCGCTCTGGTCGAGCAGCCCTGGCGGGTGGCGGGCAAGAAGGTCGCCCCGGCCCCGCGGACCCTGGACATCGCCTGGACCGCGCTGTGGCCCGCCCTGACGCGGCCGGGCCTGCCGGTCGTCGCGGGCGGGCGCAGCGCGGGCGCCCGGGTCGCCTGCCGTACGGCGCTTGGAATCGGCGCGCGCGCCGTGCTGGCGTTGTCGTTCCCGCTGCATCCGCCGGGGAAGCCGGAACGGTCCAGGGCCGGCGAGCTGACCGGCGCGGGCGTTCCGGTGCTGGTGGTGCAGGGCGGCCGGGACCCGTTCGGCAGGCCCGCCGAGTTCCCGGCCGGCACCGAGATCATCGAAGTGCCCGACGCCGATCACGGGTTCGCCGTGCCGAAACGGGCGGGAGTGTCCCAGCAGGAGGCGCTCGCGGCGGCCGTCGCCCGCATCGCCGGATGGCTGGAACCACGGCCGGGCGGAGTCCTGACGGAAGGCTAGTTCCGCGCCGGGACCCTAGGTCCTGTCCGGCCGCTCTTGCCGGGCCCGCGACGCCAGCTACGGCACCTCGCTGCGTTACCGAATCGCGCGAATACGGACAGGTATGAGCTGCGATCCGGCGCCTTGCGATGCACCGCATCTGACGCCGCGGGCTTATCCGACAAGATCGACAGGACAGGACCTAGCGGGACGCGGTGTGGCCGGTCGATCGCGGTATCGGCAGCTCCGTCCCGCCGCCCGCGAGGCGCGCCTGCCGCGCCCTGCGGGCGTCCGCGGCGGCGCACAGGGCGTGCACCGCCTGCTGGAACCGCACCTGCGAGGGCGGCTGGGACGGCCCGAGCAGGTACTCCTTCAGCCTCGTCCGCTCCGCCGCGAACGCGTCGCGGGCCGGGTCGAGCACGCCGTCGAGCAGCGCGGGGATGCCGTGCGCGTCGGGGCCGAGGACCGTGGCCGCGCGGGTCGTCGGGTTCGCGGCGTGGAAGTCCGCCTCGCTCAGACCGCTGGTGTTGACCACCGCGTACGGCTTGGTGCTGGCCAGGTAGTCCGCGACGACGCTGGAGACGTCGGAGATCAGCAGGTCCGCCTGGTTGAAGCAGCTGTAGATGTCCGGCCGGGAACCGGTGAGGATCAGGTGCGCACGCGCGGGCTGCGCGGCCCAGAACGCGGTCCGCCACGCCTCGGTCGCCGCCGCCACCGCCTCGGCCCGGCCGGGCGGCGGCGCGGTCTGCCGGATCATGCGCTCCACCTCGTCCGCGCCCGGCCGGAACGCGCGCGCCGTCAGCTCGTTCAGCTCCGCGGTCCGGCGCGCCAGCTCGGCCGCGAGCGGCGCGCGCGCCGCCCGCGGGGGCGTGCCGCGCGTGCCGCGCCCCGTGGGCACGGTCACCGCGCCCCGCTCGGCGTCCGCCGGGCGGCGGGGCGTCGCGTTCGCCCGCGCGATGAGCGTGCGGATGCGCGCGTCGGCCTCGCCGGCGCGGGGGTTGACGGTGCCCGTCATCGGGTGCGGCTTGTACAGCAGCCGGACCCGGGGATCGGCGAGCAGGGCCCGCACGATGTTCTCGCCGGCCAGCAGCACCGAGGTGTTGCCCGGCGCGTCCGTCCAGCCCTCCCACGTCGGCGCGTACAGCACGCTCACAGGACCCGCCGGGTCCGGCGGCCCGGCGTACGGCCGGATCGGCGCCAGCTGCGGCCGCCCGACCTCGACCACGTCCCGGTCGTCGACGCCGACGTCGGCCAGCGCGTACCGCTTGCGCGCGGCGGGCCCGGCGACCCACACCTGGTCGTACACCTTGGCGTAGGGATTGCAGCTGGACAGCTTGTCGCTCTCGCCGTGGTTGGTGAAGGCGTGCTTGATGGACGGAACGCGCAGGATCTGCGAGGTCTTCGGCGCGTTGGCGGGGTGCAGCAGCATTTTCAGCGAGGACTGTTCGAGCAGCATCAGGTGCGCGACGCGGGGCAGGCACACGATCGGCACGTCGGTGGCGGCGATCTGCTGCACCATGCCGCGTTCGCGCAGCACCACCACCGTGTTCCCGTCGAGGGCGGCCAGCGTGGAGAGCCACATGTTCGCCTGGTAGGCGGTGCCGTTCCCGCCGGAGAAGTAGATGCCGACCTCGGGCCGGTACTCCGCCAGCCAGCCGCGGAACCAGGCGAGCATGCGCTGCTCGTCCGGCGGCCGCTTCCCCGGCAGGAGCCACGTCGCCAGGTACGCGGCCGAGCCCGCGAACAGCGCGAGGGACACCCCGACGCCGAGCAGCCCCCACCCGGCGCTGTCGGTCAGCACGGTGGCCATCAGCCCGGTGGTGCCCGGCACCGCGAACAGCGGCATCCGGCGGCCCGGCCTGATCAGCGGCCGCGGCGGGGCGGGGGACAGGCGCAGGGCGCTGGTGTCGATGTTGCGGGTGACGATCGGCAGCGTGCGGGTCCTGCGGACCACGACGCCGAGCGCGCGGCAGGCGAAGTGCGCCGCGTAGCAGGCGAGGAGGCCGCCGACGAGCACCAGCCGCGGCACGGTGTCGATCCCCGAGAGGTGCGCGAGACCGATCACGATCAGCAGGTCCCGCAGCAGTTGTCTGACCGCCTCGTCACCGTGCAGCCGGGTCATGACGGTGAGGAGGCCGGGCTGCCAGTGGCGCAGGCTGAGGTCGAGCGCGAGGCCGCCGGCCGTGGCGGCGCACAGCAGCGGCCCGTTCGGCAGCAGGGCGCCGATGAACTGGAGGATGAAGAGGCACAGCAGGGCGGCGAGCGCGAACCATGGCGCGCCGCGGCGGGGCGACGGTCCTGCGGGCACAGTGAGGCTCCGGTTGAGGGTGGTGATCTTCTGGGGATGTATCACCCGGCATACGGATATGTGCTTGCTCGATACCGAGCGTAGGCCGGGGCGGCGGGCGCGGCAATTCGCCGCGGGCGCCGGGGGAGAGGGGTGCGGGGCGCTCAGCGGGCGCTTATATGAGCGCGCGGTCGTTCACGCGGGTGGCATACATTACGGACGGCAGTCCGGTAGCGCCGGGAACGAACGAACGCAGGGGTAGCCCAGTGAGCGACGCGAGCGCGGCCGCCGGGCCGCAGGGGGCGGGACGGTCGGAGCGGTCGCCGCGGGTGCGGAGAAGCGAGCCGGACGGTGCCGCGAGCGACGCAAGCGCGGCCGCCGGGCCGCAGGGGGCGGGACGGCGGGAGGTTGCCGAGGCTCGCAGGGTCGTCGTCAAGATCGGTTCATCCTCGCTGACCACCGCGGCCGGCGGGCTGGACGCCGACCGGGTGGACGCACTCGTCGATGTGCTGGTGAAACAGGACGGGAGGCAGATCGTACTGGTTTCTTCCGGTGCGATCGCGGCAGGTCTCGCCCCGCTGGGTCTCTCGCGCCGCCCCGCGGACCTGGCGCGGCAGCAGGCCGCGGCCAGCGTCGGGCAGGGGCTGCTGCTCGCCCGCTACACCGCCTCGTTCGCGCGCTACGGCCGCCGCGTCGGGCAGGTCCTGCTGACGTCGGACGACACCAGCCGCCGCGCGCACTACCGCAACGCCTACCGCACGCTTGACCAGCTGTTCGCCATGGGCGTGTTCCCGGTGGTCAACGAGAACGACACGGTGGCCACCGACGAGATCAGGTTCGGCGACAACGACCGGCTGGCGGCCCTGGTGGCGCACCTGGTGCGCGCCGATCTGCTGGTGCTGCTCTCCGACGTGGACGGGCTGTACGACGGCGACCCGTCCCGGCCGGGAACGCGGCGGATCGCGGAGGTCGCGGGGCCGCAGGACCTGGCCGGTGTGGAGCTGGGCCGGGCGGGGCGCGCGGGCGTCGGCACGGGCGGTATGGCCACCAAGGTGGAGGCCGCCGCGATCGCCACGGGCGCGGGCATCCCCGTGGTGCTGGCGTCCGCGAGCCAGGCTGCGGACGCCCTGTCGGGCGCGCCCACCGGCACGTTCTTCCGCTCCACCGGGCGCCGTTCGGCGGGCCGTCTGCTGTGGCTGGCGCACGCCTCCGCGCCGCGCGGGGCGGTCGTGCTGGACGCGGGTGCGGTGCGGGCGATCACGGAGCGCGGGAGTTCGCTGCTGCCCGCGGGGATCACCGGCGTCGAGGGCGATTTCGCCGCGGGGGAGCCGATCGAGCTGCGCGACGAGTCGGGCCGGGCCGTCGCCCGCGGCCTGGTCAACTTCGACGCGAAGGAGATCCCGCAGCTGATCGGGCGTTCCACTCGCGAACTCGCTCGCGAACTCGGCCCGGCATACGAAAGAGAAGTCGTACATCGCGATGACCTGGTTCTGTTGCGGGCATAACTCCCTCGGTGGGGGCGCGTACCCGTGCGGGCGGCCGGTCCGGTGCCGGATCTGTGAAAGACCAGTCTTTCCACGGAAGGTTCCGGGAAAGGGCCACGTCCGGGCACGCGAGCTGGTCCACTCTTGCGTGGTGCCGCGCCGCGCCGCACCGCACCACTTCAGCACCATGTCAGGAGGCTGCCGGTGAGACGACTGGCCAGCGTCGGGGAAGCACAGCGACGGGAGGGGGCAGGGGCCGATGTGCCGCGGCTGTGGCACATCACGCTCAGCGTCGCGGGGCAGGAGGCGCCGCTGCCGGATGTCCGGCGCGGCCTTGAGCGCCTCGCCGACGACCACCCCTTCCTGCTGACCAGCCGCTACGCGAGCGACCACGCCGAGATCCGGTACTGGGAGGAGGCCCGGGACCTCCACGACGCCGCCGCCGTCGCGCTGCGGCTGTGGGGCGAGCACCGGCGCACGGCGAAACTGCCGCCGTGGGAGATCGTCGGTCTTGAGGTCATCGGCCGGGAGACGTACCACCAGCGCGTCGCCGAGGGCTACGGTCCGCCGCCGGCCGTTCCGGTGGGCGTGCACCCGTTCTGAAGCGCCCCGGCTGCGGCTAGGCTTCCGGCATGAGTGACACCGCGGATTCGAACGGTACCTCTCCCGTCATCGCCACCGCCCGCCGCGCCAGGGCGGCCGCGGCCGCCCTGGCCCCGCTGCCGCGCACAGCGCGGGATGCCGCGCTTGAGGCGGTCGCCGGGGCGCTCACCGACCGCGCGGCCGAGATCGTCGAGGCCAACGCGGAGGACATCGCGCGGGCGCGCGCCGCCGGTACCTCGGACGCGATCGTGGACCGGCTCACGCTGACGCCGCAGCGGATCGCCGCCATCGCGGCGGACGTGCGCGACGTCGTCGCCCTGCCGGACCCGGTCGGGGAGGTCGTGCGCGGCTCGACCCTGCCGAACGGTCTGGAGCTGCGGCAGGTCCGCGTGCCGCTCGGTGTCGTCGGGATCATCTACGAGGCCAGGCCCAACGTGACGGTCGACGCGGCCGCGCTGTGCCTGAAGTCGGGGAACGCGGTGCTGCTGCGCGGTTCGTCGTCCGCGTACTCCTCCAACGAGGCGCTGGCCGGCGTGCTGCGGGACGCGGTGGAGTCGGCGGGACTGCCCGCGGACGCCGTGCAGTTGGTGCCGGGCGAGAGCCGGGAGTCGGTGCACGAGCTGATGCGGGCCCGGGGTCTGGTGGACGTGCTGATTCCGCGCGGCGGCGCCTCGTTGATCCAGACCGTGGTGCGTGAGTCGACCGTGCCGGTGATCGAGACCGGCGTGGGCAACTGCCACGTGTACATCGACGAGCTGGCCGACCTGGACATGGCCGTGGACATCCTGGTCAACTCCAAGGCCCAGCGGCCCAGCGTGTGCAACGCGGCGGAGACGGTCCTCGTGCACGCGGGGATCGCCGACCGCTTCCTGCCCAGGGCGCTGGCCGCGCTCGGCGAGGCGGGCGTGACGGTGCACGGCGACGAGGCGTGGCAGAAGGCGGGCCAGGACGCGGGCCGGGGCGCGGGCGCCGAGGTCGTGCCCGCCACCGACGCGGACTGGGAGACGGAGTACCTCAGCTACGACATCGCCGCCGCGGTCGTGCCCTCGCTCGACGCGGCCGTGACGCACATCCGCCGCTGGACCTCGGGCCATACGGAGGCGATCGTCACGCGCGACACGGCCGCGGCCCGGCGCTTCGTGTCGCTGATGGACTCCGCGGCGGTCATGGTCAACGCGTCGACCCGCTTCACCGACGGCGGGCAGTTCGGCTTCGGCGCCGAAATCGGGATCTCGACGCAGAAGCTGCATGCCCGCGGCCCGATGGGGCTGCCGGAGCTCACCTCGACCACGTACGTGGTGACGGGAGACGGTCACACCCGGGAGTGAATTTCGGACTGCCCTCCCGTTACGGGCACATTCCTTCTAGGCTGGATGTGTGCCGGACGACGTGGGGGGCCCGCCGTTTCGCGACGGCGACGGGCCCGACAGCGCAGACCGCGGGGCAGCCGACGAGGCGTTCGCCGCCGTGGTCCTCGATGACGACTTCGTCGAGGCCGCGAAAATACACGAGCCGACCGCGGCCGAGCGGATTCTCTACGCGGCGATGGAGCGCGCCGAGGCGGAGGCCGCCTCGGAGCTGGGCTTCTACCGGGACCCCGACCTCGACCCGGGCACGTCGGACGGGCTGCCGGGGTTCGACGGCGAGGAAGACCCGGACGACGAGGGGCGGTTCGACCGTTCCGACTACACGCGGTATCTGCCCGACGAGGACGACGAGGACGATCTGGCGTACGGCACCTGCGCCGGGCACGGACGGCACGGGGGCGGGCCCGGCCGCGGCGAGGGGATACGCGGGCCGCGCGGGCGCGAGGTGCTGCCGCCGGCCTGGCGTCCGGCCCGCTGGCAGCGGCCCGTTGCGTGTGTGCTGGCCATGGTCATGGGCATCAGTGTCATCGCCTTCGCCCTCATAGCCGTCCAGCGCGCGGGTCAGGCGCAGACCAGGGACACCGAGCGCGACGAAGGGGAACAGACGGTCGTCGACGCCGAATACCCCGACGCCGGGTCCTGAACGGCTCCTGAGCCGGGTCCTGAACGGCGCGTTCGCGCGCGGTCCGCGCGCGGCCCGTACGCCGGTGCCCGCGGCACGTGCGCGCGGCCGGTCGTCAAATTCCGCGGCCACGAGGGCTTCTTACCTCCCGGCGGGCGACCTACGCTTGAAGCGTGGCCGGGCGAACTGATCCTCCGGACGGCACCCCCGGGGGTGCCCCGGGAGCCGGGGACGGAGACTACCCATCGACCGTCTTCGACGAGTCGTTCGTCAAGGCTGCCCGATTGCAGGAGTATTCGGCCCAGCAGCGGCTGGAGGACCACACCACCGCGGTGCGCAGCCGCACCCCCGAGCCCGTCCCCGGCAGCGGCCGGGTGGTGCCGAAGCAGGGCATCGTGCTGGCCCTGATCATCCTGATGGCCTTCGCCGCCGCGATCTACCTCGGCGCCAACAACCCGTACGCCGCGCGTCCCGTCGTGCCGGCCGACCGCCCCGCCGCGGCGATGGTGGCGCTGGCCCCCGAGGGCGAAGTGCCCGCCGTCGCCGATCCGGCGCACCTGTACGTGGGCACTCCGGCGGAGGGTTTCGGTGCCGGGGCCGGCGGCGTCGGGCTGCCCGACCCGCGGCCCACGGACAACTTTTCGCAGGAGCAGGTCCTGACCGCCCTGACGCTGGCCAAGGAGTACGTGGTGGCCAGTGCGATGACGCCCGACGTGCTGGCCGGGACGACGACCGTGCCGGTGCGCGATCTGCTCGGCGCCGAGCAGCAGGAGCAGTTCGACAGCGCGCTGAACGACCGGGAGCCGGTGCCGGGCGGCATCACGGACTGGCTGGTGCTCTTCGACGCGGCCGAGGCGGTGCTGGTCGACCACCAGGTGCGGGTGGACGGCGCGTTCACGTTCACGGAGATCTCCGAGGACGTGCTCCAGGTCGACGGCCGGCACGTCTTCGTCTACGCGCTGCGCCCGG
>NZ_LZNS01000001.1:5575115-5617123 GCF_001984575.1 Streptomyces sp. MP131-18
CTGCTCGCGGGCGAGAGCGCCGAGCAGCGGGCGTCCGAGGGCACCGACCCGTACGACCTGGACGGCGAACGCGCGGCGCTGTGCGGCACGTTCGCCGTCAGCGGCCTGCCGAGCCATCCGGCGGGTCACTAGGCCCCTGCGGGTCCGCCGGGCCCTGTTCCTCGGCGCGGCCCGCTTCGCCTGGGCGCGGTTCCCCTGAGCCCGGTTCGCCGCGGCCCTCCGCGGTGTCCCTGGGGCCCCTGGCGGCGTCACGGGCGGAGCGCGCCGCGCCCGTGGCGAAGTTCCGCAGCCGCCCGCCCAGCTCGCCGGCGCCGCCCGCCACGTCGTTCACGAGCTTGACCAGCGGGTCCTTGCCGGTGCGCACCCGCTGTGCGTAGTGCCCTGCCGACTCCCGCACGGAGTCGCTGACCGAGGCACCGCCGTCCTCGTCGCGGCGCGGGTAATGGCCGTCCATGATCCGCTGGTAGTCGCGTCCGGCGGCCCAGGCGCGCAGCTCGGCGGCGCGCACGACGGCGAACGGGTGGCTGCGCGGCAGCACGTTGAGGATCTTCAGCGCCGAGTCGCGCAGGTCGCCGCCCGCCTCGTACTCGTCGGCCTGTTCGAGAAAGGCGTCGACGTTCATCTCGTGCAGGTGGTTGCCCCCGGCCAGCTTCATCAAGCCGCGCACCGACGCCTGCGGGTCCTGTCCGACGAGGAGCCCGGCGCGGTCGGCGGACAGCTCGGACTTGCGGAACCACTCGCGGAGCGCGGTGACGATGGCCATGATCGCCAGGTTGCCCAGGGGTATCCAGGCGACGCGCACCGCCATGTTCGTCAGGAACAGCAGCAGCGTGCGGTAGACGGCGTGGCCGGACAGCGCGTGCCCGACCTCGTGGCCGATGACCGCCCGCATCTCCGCCTCGTCGAGCAGCTCCACCAGGCCCGTGGTCAGCACGATGATCGGCTGGTCGAGGCCGATGCACATGGCGTTCGGCCGGGGGTCCTGCGTGACGTACATGGCCGGGACCCGGTCGAGGTCGAGGACGTAGGCGGCGTCCAGCAGCAGCTCGTGCAGCTGCGCGAACTGCCGCTCGCTCACCCGCACCGAGTCCGACAGGAAGAGCAGCCGGAGGCTGCGCTCCGGCAGCATGCCGCTGAGCGCCTTGAACACCGCGTCGAAGCCGGTCAGCTTGCGCAGCGCCACCAGGGCGGAACGGTCGGCAGGGTGCTCGTAGGCGCGGGAGGATATGCCGGGGAAGCGCCGCCGTTCCGCGCCCGCGCTCGTTTTCCCGCCCGTTCCCTTGCCCGTTCCCGTGCCGTTCCCGCCGTGGCCGGTCCTGTCGGCGCGCTCGGCGCTGTCGGCGCTGTCGGCGCTGTCGGCGCTGTCGGCGCTGTCGGCATTGTCCGTCATGGGGCCCCCTCGTCCGCTTCCGGGCTGTGCGTTGCCCCTCACTGCACCGCACGGGAGCGATGGGGGCAAGAGGCCATGGCATAGTCCTCCGCATACGATGACAGTGAGTCCAAGCAGTCCCGTTCCCGGATAGGTCCGCGTATGACGCAGCTCACCACTTCTCCCGCCGCCTCCGCCCTGCGCACCCTCGCGGAGGAAGGGGGCCACGAGAGCCTGAACGCCTACGCCATCGGCGGCGGTGCACTCGCCGCCCTGCTCCTGCTCCTGTGGATCACCACGCGGCTCAACCGCGACCGCTAGGCCGGCCATGCAGGAGCCGATAGGGCCCGCGAAGCGGCGGCTCGGCGTGATGGGCGGTACCTTCGACCCCGTCCACCACGGACACCTGGTCGCCGCGAGCGAGGTGGCGGCGCGCTTCCACCTCGACGAGGTGATCTTCGTGCCGACCGGCCAGCCGTGGCAGAAGGGCCACCGTGCCGTCTCCCCGGCCGAGGACCGGTACCTGATGACGGTCATCGCGACGGCGTCCAACCCGCAGTTTTCCGTCAGCAGGATCGACATCGATCGCGGCGGGAAGACGTACACGATCGACACGTTGCGCGAGCTGCGGGCCGAACACGCCGACGCCGACCTGTTCTTCATCACCGGCGCCGACGCGCTCGGCCAGATCCTGGGCTGGCGCGACGCCGGAGAGCTGTTCTCCCTGGCGCACTTCATCGGCGTGACCCGCCCCGGGCACGCGCTCGCCGACCCCGGCCTGCCGGGCGGCGGCGTGTCGCTGGTGGAGGTGCCCGCGCTCGCCATCTCCTCCACCGACTGCCGGGAGCGGGTCGCCCGCGGCGACCCCGTCTGGTATCTGGTGCCGGACGGGGTGGTGCGCTACATCAACAAGCGGGCGCTGTACCGGGACCTCGCGGGGCCTGAGCGCTGAACGGACTGAAGGGCGGCAGTGGTGAACGACCGACACGATCCGTACGGTCAGCCCTACGGCTATGACGAGTACGGGCGCCCGCTGTACCGGACCGCTCAGCAACAGCCGCCCGCCCCGCAGGAATACGACTACGGAACGGGGGAGCAGCCCCCCGTCTGGGACACCGGCACCCAGGCGCCGCAGAGCCCGCACGCCCCGGTCCCGGGCGCGTACGACTACGGCACCGGCCAGCAGCCCCCGGTGTGGGACGGCTACCAGGGCGGCGGCTACGAGGGCTACGGCGGTTACGACGGCTACGGCCGCCCGCAGGACACCGGCCCGCAGCCCCCCGTCACCGAGACGTTCGACTACGGCCGCGACCAGAGTCACGGCCACGACCAGACATACGGCCAGGGCTGGGCGGGGGTGCCCGGGCACCACCACGACGGCGGCACCGGCGAGCAGCCGCCGGTGCCCCCGGCCGAGCCGGGACCGCCGCCCGCGGTGGACGAGCCGCCCGCCGTGGCCGTTCCGCAGCAGCGCCGGCCGCCGGCCGACGACTTCGGGGCGGACTACGGGACCGAGCAGTTCGCGTTCGTCGACGAGCAGGACGACGACTCCGAGGACGTCATCGACTGGCTGAAGTTCAGCGAGAGCCGCACCGAGCGCCGCGAGGAGGCCAAGCGCCGCGGGCGCGGCAGGCGGCGGCTGCTGATCATCGTGCTGGTCCTCGCCGTGCTCGGCGGTACCGCGTTCCTGTGGGCCACCGACCGGCTGCCCGGCGTGCCGGGGCCCGACAGCGGCGACGAGGCGACGGCCGGGGCCGAGGTGCGCGACGTGATCGTCGTCCACCTGCGGCAGACGGATTCCGACGAAACGGCGACGGCCCTGCTCATCGCGAACGAGACCGCGGGAACGGGCACCACCCTGCTGCTGCCCAACGAGCTGGCCGTCACCCCGGACGGTGGCGCCACGACGCTCGGCCAGGCCGTCACCGAGGAGGCCGCCGGCTCCGTTCGCGACTCCCTCGGCACCCTGCTCGGCGCCGACATCAAGGGCACCTGGCGCCTCGACACCCCTTACCTGGAGATCCTGGTCGACCTGGTCGGCGGCATCACCGTCACCACGGACACCGAGGTGCCCGGCGGCGAGGAGGACGAGGGCCCCCTCGTCGAGCAGGGCGAGGACGTGCTGATGGACGGCAGGGACGCCATCGCCTACGCCTCCCACCGCGGCGACGGCGAGCCGCAGACCGCCCAGCTGGCCCGCTTCGGCCAGGTGCTGCACGCCGTGCTGCTGAAGCTGCCGAGCAACGAGAGCGGCGCCACGCAGGTGGTGGAGAGCCTCACCCAGATCACCGACCCCTCGCTGACCGAGGAGGAGCTGGGCATCAGCCTCGCCCGGCTCGCGGGCTACGCGCAGGACGGCGGCCACGACACCGAGTCGCTGCCGGTCGAGAGCGGCGGCACCATCAGCGACGAGACCGCGGACGGTCTGGTCGCGGACGTGCTGGGCGGCACCGTCAGCAACACGGAGGCCGGCGCGGTGCCGCGCATCGGCATCAGGGACGCCAGCGGCAGCGAGGACGCCGCGGAGACCGCCAGGATCGCGCTGGTCAACGGCGGGTTCACGGTCGCCGACAGCCGCCCGGGGAACGAGCAGGCCGCCGAGTCGAGCGTGACGTACGCCGACGAGGCCCATCAGGCGACCGCGCGCGAAGTGGCCGCGACCCTCGGCCTGCCGGATGACGTCGTCACTCAGGGTGACGCGGCAGGAAATGCCGATGTGACGATCGTCCTGGGCGGGGATTATGGACAGTGACCGTCAGTGCGCCGTGAGACCCTGGCTTCAACAGCAGGGGCCGACGCCCGCGACACCGAGGAGACTGCCGCACCTGTGACCGCCACGGACCGCGCCACCGAGCTGGTCGAGGCCGCCGCCCAGGCCGCCGCCGACAAGCTCGCGCACGACATCATCGCGTACGACGTCAGCGACGTGCTGGCCATCACCGACGCCTTCCTGCTCGCCTCCGCACCCAACGACCGGCAGGTCAAGTCGATCGTCGACGGCATCGAGGAGCGGCTGCTGAAGACCTTCGGCACCAAGCCCGTCCGCCGGGAGGGGGAGCGGGAGGGCCGCTGGGTTCTGCTCGACTACGTCGACATCGTCGTCCACGTGCAGCACGCCGAGGAGCGCGTCTTCTACGCCCTGGAGCGGCTGTGGAAGGACTGCCCGGCCATCCCGCTGCCCGAGGACGCCGCGGCCACCCGGGGCAGGGCCGCCGAGCACGCGCAGCAGGAGCGCGCGGCCGAGGCGGGCGTGCGGGGCGGTGAGGTCAGCTGAGCGCCCCGGGGACGCGGCGCATCGTGCTCTGGCGGCACGGGCAGACCGCGTGGAATCTGGAGCGGCGCTTCCAGGGCACCACGGACGTGGACCTGACGGAGACGGGCCGCGCGCAGGCGAAGCGTTCCGCACGGCTGCTCGCCTCCCTCACACCGCACAGCATCATCAGCTCCGACCTGCGGCGCACCCGGGACACGGCGGCCGAGCTCGCCGCCGTCACCGGGCTGGAGGTCACCTACGACGAGGCGCTGCGCGAGACCTACGCCGGTGCCTGGCAGGGCCTGACGCACGACGAGATCATGGCCAGGTTCGGCGAGCAGTACGCGGCGTGGAAGCGCGGCGAGGCGGTCAGGCGCGGCGGCGGTGAGCTGGAGACCGAGGTCGCCGACCGGGCGGCCCCGCTGGTCGAGCGCGCCGCGGAGAAGCTGCCGTCCGGCGGGGTGCTCGTGGTGGTCAGCCACGGCGGCACGATCCGCACCACGATCGGCCGGCTGCTCGGCCTGCCGTCGCCGAGCTGGGAGGCGCTGGGCGGGCTGTCCAACTGCGCCTGGTCCGTGCTCGGCGAGGGCGTCCGCGGCTGGCGACTCATGGAGCACAATGCGGGCTCCCTGCCGGAGCCGGTCCTCGGCGACGATGTCTGACGGACGGCGGTAGCCCGTCCGCTGCCGCGGCCGCGGGCACTGCCGCCGGCCCGCGCCGCCTCAGGACCGGCGGGCGCGGGCGCTCAGCGTCCCGATGTGCCGTCGGCTCTCCTCGTCCGCCGGCACGTACACGACCATGCGGGCCTCCGGCACCCCGTTGATCGACATGGACTCCGACCGCAGCCTGATGTGGCCCACCAACGGGTGGCGGAACGTCTTCAGCCGCGGCCCCGGCGGCACCACGTCGCCGCTCGCCCACAGACCGGCGAACTCCGCGCTCTTCTCGCACAGTTGCCGCAGGAAACGTTCCCATGCGGGCTCGCCGACATGGTTGCCGTAGGCCGCGCGGAGCGTGGCCACCATGATCTTCAGCTCGCTCTCCCGGAAGACCAGCGGGCAGTCCTCCAGGCGGCCCGCGAACAGGCTCCACAGCGCGTTCGGCCCGCCGCCCGGCCGCAACGGTGCCCCCGGCCCGCCCGGCCCGCCGAGGAAGACGGCGGCGTACGCGACGTTCTGCCCCAGCACGTCGTAGCGCGCGTTGTAGACCACGGCGGGCAGCGGGACCAGCGCGTCCAGCACCGTCTGCACGTCCGCCCCGACCGCCGCCGCGTCCGTGTCGTCGCCGTGGCTCCCGGCGAACGGCACCTCCGCCAGGTGGAACAGGTGCTCCCGTTCGGCCGCGTCCAGGCGCAGCGTGCGCGCCACCGCGTCGAGCACCTGGGCGCTCGCGTTGATCCGGCGCCCCTGCTCCAGCCACGTGTACCACGTGACCCCCACCCCTGCGAGCTGCGCGACCTCCTCGCGCCGCAGCCCCGGCGTGCGCCGCCGCACCCCGGGCGGCAGCCCGACGTCGGCGGGCGTGATCCGGGCCCGCCTGCTGCGCAGGAAGGCGGCCAGCGCCGGCCGCCGGCGCTCCGCCGCCGACCCACGAGTCACTGTCGACATGGTCACGTCCCCCAGCCTGCCGCCGCCCGGCCGCCGCTGCCAGTTGCTGTCACTACCAGTATCAACGGGCTCTCGTTACCGGTATCAGAGGCGGCGCACGCTGACGCCATGACCACCACATCGACGGCGCCCGCCCCCGCCGACCGGGCGACCGGCGGCCAACCTCCGGAACGCCGCGGCCTGTTGCTCGCGACCATCCTCGCCGGGCAGTTCATGGCCCTGCTCGACGTCTTCATCGTCAACGTTGCCGCGCCCGGCCTGCGCGCCGACCTGAACGCCTCGGACGCCGCCGTCCAACTCGTCGTCGCCGGCTACACCATCGCCTACGCGGTGCTGCTGATCACCGGCGCGCGGCTCGGCGGCCGGTACGGCCCCGGACGGCTCCACCTCGCCGGGCTCGCCGTGTTCACCGCCGCCTCGCTCGCCTGCGGCCTCGCCCCCGGCAGCGGGCCGCTCATCGCGTTCCGCCTCGCCCAGGGTGCCGGGGCGGCGCTGATGCTGCCGCAAGTGCTCAGCCTGATCCAGCGCACCTTCCACGGGCAGGAACGGACCAGGGCGCTGACGCTGTTCGCCGCCGTGCTCGCCACCGGCGCCGTGGCCGGACAGGTCGCGGGCGGCGTCCTGATCAACGCCGACCTGTTCGGCCTCGGCTGGCGGCCGGTCTTCCTGCTCAACGTGCCCATCGGCCTCGTGCTGCTGGCCGTCGGCCTGTGGGCCGTGCCGCTCCGCCGCCCCGGCGGCACGGACCGCGCCCGCGGCCTCGACCTGCCGGGCCTCGTGCTGCTCACCGCCGCGGTGCTCGCCCTCACGGTGCCGCTCGTGCTCGGTCAGGAGCGGGACTGGCCCGCGTGGTGCCTGCTCTCCCTCGCCCTCGGCGCGGTGCTGACCGGGCTGTTCGCCCGGTACGAGACGCTGCTCGCGCGCCGCGGCGGCGCCCCGCTGATCTCCCCGCGGGTCCTGACCAGCCCCGGGGTCGTCGTGGCCGCTACCCGGATCTTCCTCGCCATGGCCGTCAACGGCGCGGTGCTGTTCACGCTCTCCCTGCACTTCCAGGGGCCGCCGTCCCAGGGCGGCCTCGGGTACGGCGCGCTGCGCACCGGGCTGATGTTCGTGCCGACGGCCCTCGCGTTCGGCGCGGCCTCCCTGCTGTGGCGCGCGTTCCCCGCGCGCCTGCACGCCGCACTCCCCGCCACCGGCTTCCTGCTCTCGGCGGCCGGGCTGCTGTGGACCGGCCTGCTGCTGCGGAACGGGGACAGCGGCGGCGCGCTGCTGCCGATGGCGTTCGCGCTGAACGGCTGCGGTCTCGCGTTCGCCTACGGTCCGACCCTGACCCGCGCGCTCGGCCTGGTGGCGCCCGCGGACGCGGCGGACGCCAGCGGGGTGACGGCGATGGCCACCCAGCTGGGCATGCTCGTCGGCATCGCCGCCGTCGGCACCCTGTTCCTGAACCGGGCCGAAGCCACCGGTTCCACGGCGCAGGGCGTGTGGGCCGCGGCGGCCGTGCTCGCCGTGACCGGAGTGGCCGGAGCGGCAGCAGGCGCGGCACGCCGCCCGCGGGGGCGCTGAGCCGGGTGTATCGATCCCGTCTCTCTTCGTGCCGGGACGGGATCGCAAGGCTTATCGGGCAGTCGCTGACGTGGCAGAATCGTCAGGGCGCCGGAGCTGGACCACCGGCGCATGTCGCCCGGCTCGACGGAGGGGTTCGCCTCGTGTGCACGGCCCACAACCGAGGGTGGAGCTGATACGGCGTGGGTGCGCACAGCAGGAAGTGCGACTGGTGCGGAGCCGGCACCCCGATCGTCCGCGACCTCCAGCCGGTCAACGTCGCCTACCAGTACTGGTGCGTGGAGTGCGCACGGGCTCTGATCATCAAGGGCGACCCGATCGAGGTCTACCGCGAGCTGGAAGGAGAGCCGATCTACGGCCGCCTCCTCGACGAGCACTGCGCGCTGAAGCGCTTCTACTCCTTCGCCAGCGTCTGACCCCCACCCCCACCCCACCCACTCACCCGCCATCCGCGGCAGCAACCGATTTGGCAATCGCCCGGCAGGCCCGTGTAGAGTAGGCATCGCCGCCAAGGGAAGCCCCGAGGCGGACCACCCAGGGGCTATAGCTCAGTTGGTAGAGCGCTTGCATGGCATGCAAGAGGTCAGGAGTTCAATTCTCCTTAGCTCCACAGGTCAGAGGCCACTTCCGTTGCGGAAGTGGCCTTCTGCGTGTCTATCTGAGTGACTGACGTTCCCGCCGCCAGCCCGCGTGTCCGATATGCGGCATTCGGGCGTCAGCTTCCGGTGGACGTTCCCCCGTCGAACTTCCTTCCCGTCCTCTGTCCTCCTTCGCCGCAGCGGCGGAGGAGGACAGCGCGTCGGCCCTCCGGACCGTTTCGCGGACGCGAGACCGGGGCCCGCCGCGCGTGCGGTGGACCCCGGTGCAGGGTGGGTTGTCGGCGTGGCTGGTTCAGGTTCCGAAGATGCGGTCCATGGTCAGGGCTCCGGTCTGGATGACGGGGCGGATCTGCTTCCGGTAGACCCTCTCGGTGGTCTCCGAGCTGGAGTGGCCCACGAGTTTGGCGATCTCCTCGACGGGGACGTCGTGGTCGGACAGCAGGGACACGAAGCTGTGCCGCAGTTCTCTGGGCGTCCACTCGGCGGGGTTGATGCCGTCGGCCTTGGCGATGGCTCGCCGGAAGGCCCGTCGGACGTTGGCCGCGTCCAGCGCTGTGCCGACGTCGGAGGCGAAGACGAGGTTGTGGTCCTGCCATCCCGCGCCGGCGTCCTTCCGCTGTTGTTCCTGTGCGCTTCGGTGTCGTCGCAGGGCCGAGACGCAGCGGTGAGGGAGGGCGAGGGGGCGTCGGGACTTGCGGGTCTTGGTGTCGCCGCTCCTGCGGACGGAGTGCCAGACCGAGATGTGCGGAGGGACGGGGGGATCGGCGTGCGGGCGACCGTCGAGGTCCACATGGTCCCAGGTGAGTGGGCGCAGTTCCTCGGTCCGGGCTCCGGTGAGGAGGGAGACGACGACGTAGGCGTGCATGGAGTCGCCTTCGACAGCCCGCAGGACGGCTTCGGCCTGGGCGAGAGTTATGGCCTTGGACGGCCTTCCCGGTTGACCGGTGGGCACCGTGCACAACGCCACGACATTGCGGTCGATCTTGCAACGGACCATGGCCCGTTGCACCGAACGGTTCAGACAGGAGTGCATGCTCTGAAGAGTGCGCGTGCTGAGCGAGCGCGCCTTCGACGCCAGCCACTCGTCGACGTCATCGACGCTGAGTTCACATAGCTTCCGGTGGCCCAGGACGGGGACGATGTGCGTGTGGGAGAGAGTGGTGTACAGATCTACCGTCTCCGGATCTTTCCCTGCGAGACCGTACGCCAGCCAGTTGGCAACCGCCTCCTCGACGGTGTACTCGGTGTCGACTGCGACGCTGGTCTCGTGGTCGTTGAGCAGCTTCTTGAGTTTGGTCCTGGCCTCGGTCTTGCTTTTTGCGCTCCTGCGTCTGGGTCGGTTCATGCCGGACCCGCGGCAGGTGCCGGCGGAAGTGGCCGAGTACCTGGCCGGGCAGTTGGAGATAGCGGACGCCTCGTGCCTGAAGCTGTACGGGGAGCGGGACGGTACGGCCCGTACGCACGCCGGGGAGATCCAGGAGGCCGAGGGCTGGCGGGACTTCGCCGAGGTCCGTGAGGAGCTGGTGGCCTGGCTGGACGCGCGGGCGTGGACGACGGGGGACGGGCCGAAGGCGCTGTTCGACGCGGCGGCGGGCTGGCTGCGCGAGGGGCGGGTGCTGCTGCCAGGGGCGAGCCGACTGGCCCGGCTGGACGCCTACCCCGACGGCTATCCCCGGCTGCGGATTCCGGTCGGCAAGACCTACACCGAGCGCATGGTCCCGCTGCACCCCCAAGCGGCGGACGCGCTGCGCGAGCTGATCGACGCGGCCAAGGCCGCGAACGCAGCAGCCCGCCACGACGCATGGGCCCAGCGGCCGGTCCGTTACGTGTTCATGCGGCGCGGCAAGCCGATGGGGCGGCACTTCCTGTTCGCGGACGCCCTGGAGATCGCCTGCCGCAAGGCCGGGCTCGTCGACGGCGACGGCAACCCCACAGTGACCCCCCACCGGTTTCGCCACACGGTCGGCACCCAGCTCGCCGAAGGCGGCGCCCAGACCCAGACCATCATGGCGATCCTCGGACACCGCAACGCACAGATGTCGGCCACCTACTCCCACGTCAGCGACCCCGTCCTGAAGCAGCAGTACGAAAAGGTCATCGCCGCCGGCGGACGGATCGCAGGCCCGGCCGCGGAGGAACTCCTGAGCAGCAGGATCGGCGAGGACACCCTCAACTGGCTCAAGACCAACTTCTTCAAGACCGAACTCGAACTCGGCCACTGCCTGCGTGCACCCGCCGAAGGGCCTTGCGAGTGCGACATCTACCTCCGTTGCTCGAAGTTCCTCACCACGAGCGAGTATGCATCGCGTCTGCGGTCCCGGCTCGCCCGCGAGCAGCAGCTCGCCCAGGACGCCATCGAACGCGGCTGGCCCCGAGAGGTCGAACGACACAACGCCATCGCCGACCAAATCCGCTGCCTCCTCGCCGACCTCGGCGCGAGTATCGAAACCGGCCCCGACGATCACTGCTGAACGATCCTGCTCCGGCGAGTCGTGCTCAACCTCACGCTCACACATCGATGGCCTTGCGAGCATGACTCACAAACTGCTCTCGCTTGTTCAACACGTGGTTGAGGAATCTCCTGATGCGATGCGACTCGTTCGCCCCCAGCGCGTCACTGCCCTCCCGACCGATGATTCTCGCCTGAATCGCAGCTGAGCAGGCCGACAGTGACTTGGTCAACTCGCCAGCCATGCGAGCCAGCATCTCCGGACCTTCAAGCTCGACGGCAGTCTGAGCATCGGCCAGGTCACCTTGAACCAACCTACGGGTGTCGTTCAGAGCTCCCCGCAACCCGTCGAGATCATGGCCTGGCCTGGCTAACTCAGCTTCGATCCCCCGCAGCGCCCCATGAACCTCATCAGCTTTGACTATGAAGGCGGCATAAGCATCACGGCGCAGCTGGCGACGCCAGTGTCGATGCTCAGCTCGAACCTGCCGCTGCCCCGCTATCCCAGCAATGGCCGCTGCAAGGGCTGTTCCCACTACTCCCACCGCAGCACCCAAAACCGCCGAAGTCCCAGCATCCACACGAAGAGTGTGCCAGCGAGACTCCATGGACGCCCGTGAACCTCAAGACAATTCAGAGGCAGTCACCCAAAACGTCCAGATAAAGAACATGCTGGGCCGCTACTCCTTCCAGCTGCCCGACTTGCCCGGTGGACTGCGTCCCCTGCGTGACAAGGACGCTGCCGACGACGCATGAGTGAGGTCCCGAAACTGTCCTGACCGTCGCCTGCTTGACCGGAGACTTCCTGCTGACCCTTGCCCCGAGGGGACTGGCAGTCGTCACGCCCGCCGGGTCATGACGGCTTCGCGGCCCCCTTCGCCCACCTTCCGGTGGGTCCCGATTCGCCCTGTGTCGTGCATCACAACCGGCCCATGTCACGTCCAGGCCGCCTGCTCCCATCTGGTGGGCGTCAGCAAGCGAGCCGAGGAGGACGGAACTATGAGCGCACAGCAGGAGACCGGCACGGCGACCGCGCACCGCGTGGTGATCCTGGGGGCGGGATACGCGGGCATGGCTGCGGCCATCCAGCTCGCGGCCCGGGTAAAGCGGCGCGAGGACGTGCAGGTGACCCTGGTGAACGCGCAGGAGCGGTTCACCGAGCGTATGCGCCTGCACATGACGGCGACCGGGCAACAGCTCGCCGAGCTGAGCATCCCTCAGCTGCTGGAGGGTACGGGCGCGCAGTTCGTGCGCGGCTGGGTGACGGCGCTGGACGCGGACGCGAAGACCGTGCGGATCGACGACGACCGGGTGCTGCCCTACGACACGCTGGTGTACGGGCTGGGTGGCGTCGCCGACACCTCGGCGGTGCCGGGGGCCGAGGACCACGCGTACACCCTGAGCAGCGCCCAGGACGCCGAGCTGCTGGCCGACCGGCTGGCGCGGCTCGGCAGCGGCACGGTGGTGGTCGCGGGCAGCGGGCTGACCGGCATCGAGGCGGCCGCGGAGATCGCCGAGCGGCACCCGGAGTTGAACGTGGTGCTGCTGGGCAGGCAGGAGCCCGGTGTGGCCATGAACTCGAAGGCCAAGGCGTATCTGCACGCCGCGCTCGACCGGCTGGGCGTCCAGGTACGCGTCGGCGTCGAGGTGGTGAAGGTGCTGCCCGACGGGGTGGAACTGGCGGGCGGGGAGAGCATTGCGGCCGACGCGGTCCTGTGGACGAGCGGCACGCGGGTGTCGCCGCTGGCGGCCGCCGCCGGGCTGGCCGTCGACGGGCACGGACGCATCGTCACCGACGCCGCGCTGCGGTCGGTGTCCCACCCCGAGGTGTACGCGATCGGCGACGCGGCCGCGATCCGCCAGGGCTACGGCGTCATGCACGGCACCTGCCAGGGCGGCATGCCGACCGGGGTGCAGGCCGCGCTGTCGATCGACCGGGTGCTCAGGGGCAGGCAGCCCAAGCCGTTCCGCTTCGGCTACTACCACACGCCGGTGAGCCTGGGAGGCGGTGACGCCGTGGTGCAGTTCACACGGCCTGATGACAGCCCGCGCCGGATCTGCCTGACCGGCCGCGTGGCCGTCCGGTACAAGGAGACGGTGACCGCCTCGCCCTGGCCGACCTACGGCCGTATGAAGAAGATGCCCGCCTCGGGCGCGTTCTGGCCCCGCGGGGGCCGCTTCACCCGCATCCGGAGGGCACAGTGACCGACCTGCCCGCCTACCCCGACCCCGACCCCGACCCCGACCAGGAAGTCTTCCACGAGCACCGGCGGCTGCTGTTCTCCGTGGCCTACCGCCTCCTCGGCAGCGCGGCCGACGCCGAGGACGCGGTCCAGGACGCCTGGATCAAGTGGTCTGCCGCGGACCGCTCGCAGGTGGCCGACCCCAAGGCGTACCTGACCCGGATCGTCTCGAACCTGGCGCTGGAACGGCTGCGCTCCACCCGGCACAAGCGGGAGACCTATGTGGGGCCGTGGCTGCCGGAGCCCATACTCACCAGCGGGGATGCCGCCGAGGCCGTCACGGACGCCGAGTCGGTGTCGATGGCCATGTTGGTGGTGCTGGAGACGCTCAGCCCGCTGGAACGCGCGGTGTTCGTGCTGAAGGAGGTCTTCGACTTCAACTACGCCGAGATCGCCGAGGCGGTGGAGCGTTCCGAGGCCGCGGTGCGGCAGGCCGCGCACCGGGCCCGCGAGCACGTACGGTCCCGGCGGCCGCGCTTCGCCGCCGACCGGTCGCGGCAGCGCGAGGCCACCGAGCGGTTCTTCGCCGCCGCGACCGGCGGTGACGTCAACGCCCTGATGGAACTGCTCTCCCCGGACGTCACCCTGTGGACCGACGGCGGCGGCAAGGTCCGACAGGCCCTGCGCCCGGTTGTGGGCGCGGCCACGGTGGCCGCCTGGTTCGCGGCCATCGGCACCGTCACCTACCAGGGCGTCGAGCCCGCCGACATGAAAGCCGAACTCGTCGAGATCAACGGCGGGCCGGGCATCGTGTTCAGCGGGCCGGGACGCGTGATCGCCACCGTCACCTTCGACTTCGACGCCGACGGTCGTATCACCGCCATCCACAACGTGGCCAACCCGGACAAACTCCAGGCCGTCGCCGACGGCACCGCTCACGACCTCGGAACGCAGTGAGCGTCGTCACCGCATGCCGCCACCGGGCGCGAGCAGGCTGGTGAGCTCGGCGATTGCCTCGGGGGACGGCTTGAAGCAGCGGCGGATGTTCTCCGGCTTCTTGTGCCGAGACTTCGCCATGAGCATCAGCAGCGAGGCGCCCTGCTCGCCGAGGTGGGTCAGGGCGGAGTGGCGATACTCGTGCGGATCCCAGCCGGTACCGGGCCCGCGCACCGCGGTGTGCTCGTACGGCAGGGCGCGGGCCTGACCGTAGGACAGGCGGGCGAACCCGGTATCCGGGCAGACGGCCCGCGCGGAGAGCACCTTGCCCGGCCCCGGGCGGCGGTGAGTGACGAACACCGGGCCGCGGGTCCGGCCGCGAAACAGCCTCGGCAGCAGCCGGGCGGTGCCGGCGTCCCAATAGACCGTCTCCAGCACGAAGTCCTCCCGTGCCTGCCCGCGGCGCCGGGTCTTGGCGCGGGCGCCCTTCGCCTTCACCGGTGTGCGGCGACCGGCCAAGTCCAAGTCCTTGATATTCAGCCCAAGGATCTTCTCAACCCGGGCGGCCGTCTCGTAGAGCATCCGGTCGAAGGTCTTCTCCCGCAGGTGGACGTCGCGGCGGGCGATCAGCCGGTCGACCGTCATCTTCGAGCGAGCTGGGGTTTCGGAGTCCGGCACCGCCAGCCGCTTCACCCAGGCCGGAACCATCGGCCCCCTCGTAGCCGCGATCACGGCACCAGCCGAGCCAGGACAGGACCCCCGCCCGCCGGGGAGTTCCGAGTGTTGACCGCCGCAGCGCCCCAGAGCAGTTCGAGGGCTTCCCCGATCTCGTCGTCCGCCACCGACGACAGCGGACGAGCCTCGCCGAGCCGTTCTGCAGTCTTACCCACCCCGATCCCGTAGGCCCGGACCGTGTTTGGGTTGCCGAGCGAGTCGAGGAACACGTCGGCCGCCGCCCGGACGGTCAACGCCTTGCCAGTCGGCAGCTGCACGACACTTGGCACCGCTTCCCCTTGCCACAGATAACAGTGCCGCTTCGTGCAGCGGCTGGAGAACGTCACCGCAGGTGACGAACCAAGCTGCCGCAGACATATAGGGCGTTATCTGCGGCAAGACTTCAGACCGGCCGCGCCGTCGACGCCCCGTCCGCCGCTCACCAGCGCCGACGAACTCTTAGCGCACGAACCGAGACGTCGGCCTCGCCTTTGCGGGCCGGCCGCAGCAGCCGGACACCCAGCTCGGCCAGCCGGCGCGGGCAGGGGCATTGTTCAGGTCCATGCGTCCTCCTCGTGAAGGCTGGCGGGAGGCCAGGCAGGGTCACGTCCCGTGAGGTGGTGTAGTCACTGGCCGAGCTGATTGGGTTCTTGCTCTGGCGGAAGCTCGCGGTCCTGCCCGGCCGGTTTGGAGTTGAGGAGTTCGGCCATAGAGTCTTCGGAGAGGTAGCGGCGGTCGAAGGCCTGCCATTCGTCATGGAGTTCGGCCGGGACCGCGGCGGCGAGCCGGTCCAGGGCGGGGGGGTTGGGGAAGATCAGCACGACATCGGCCCTGCGTTTGATCTCCCGGTTCAGCCGTTCCAGCGGGTTGGTGGACCAGATCTTCTTCCAGTGGTCCGGCGGGAAGTCCCAGAACGCGGTGATGTCCGTCGCGGTGTTCAGCAGCATCGTCTTGACCTGGGGGAATTGCCGTCCCAGCATGTCGGCCACCACATCCGGCTGTGAGCGGACGGCCGCGCCGGTGGTCTGCGCGAAGATGGTGCGGATCGTTGCCGCCACCGTCTCGCCCGAACCCTTTTCGATCACGCTGAAGACATCGCGCACGAAGTGAACCCAACACCTTTGCCAGGCGGTGCCGAGGAAGACGGTGCGGATCGCGGCCACCAGCCCGCTGTGGCTGTCCGAGATGACCAGCTGGACGTTCTCCAGGCCACGGGCCCGTAAGGAGCGCAGGAACTTCGTCCAAAACGGCTTCGACTCGCTGTCACCGGCCATCAGCCCCAGTCGATGGCAGAAGTGTTGGTTTGGCTTTCTGGGTTGTCAACAGTTCCCGCAAGTATTCCGGAAGCGCCGATCGGTCGAGGGGTGCGGGCTGCACTGCATAACCGCACCTCATTTGACCTTCGCACCCACCTGGCTCTGCTCGACTCGACACGGAGTTCCGCATTCTGGATCAAGTCCAGGGTTAACATTGCCGGGAATTAACGGAGATATCCCGGATCATGCTGTGCGGACACCGGCGTACCCTGGCCCGGACGGCAGGGTGGTGTGGTCGTGGTGGATGGCCATCCCGCCGCCGGTCAGCGGCACGCCGGAGCCCCCGTTCCGGAGGGCGACGATCTCCGCGACGATCGACAGGGCCGTCTCCTCCGGGGTCCGTCCCCCCAGGTCCAGGCCGATCGGCGAACGCAGCCTGGCCAGTTCGGCGCCGGTGACGCCGACCGCGCGCAGTTCCTCGACCCGGGCCAGGTGCGTTCGGTGCGACCCCATCGCGCCGACGTAGGCCACCGGCAGGCGCAACGCCCGCCGCAGCAGCGGGATGTCGAACCGTGCGTCGTGGGTGAGCACGCAGATCGCCGTGCGCGCATCGAGCCGCTGGGCGTCGAGGTACCGGTGCGGCCACTCGGTGATCACCTCGTCGGCCTCGGGGAAGCGGGCCGCCGTGGTGAAGACCGGCCGCACGTCGCACACCGTGACCCGGTAGCCGAGGAACCGGCCTGCGCGAGCGAGGGCGGCGGCGAAGTCGACCGCGCCGAAGACGAGCATCCGGGGTGGCGGCAGGCTGGTCTCGACGAACAGACTGACGGGTTCGCCGCACCCCGGGCCCCCCTCGGTGCCCAGGCAGAGGGTTCCCGTACGTCCGCCGTGTACGAATACCGTCGCCTGCCGGGCGGCGGCCCGGTCCAGCGCGGCCGAGCCGAGCGTTCCCTCGCGAGAACCGTCGCCCCGCACGTGCAACGCCCGCCCCACCAGGTGGTCCGGGCCCTCGACGACGCGGGCGAGGGCGGCGGGACGGCCGGAGGTGGCCGCGGCCAGGGCCGCTTCGACGGTGGAACGTTCCGGCGCGCCCTGCCGGGCTTCGGGCTTCGTCCGTACCGGGGTGACCAGGACGTCGATCGTGCCGCCACACGTGAGGCCGACGGCGAACGGGTCCTCGCCTGCGGCCCCTCCGGTGGCCCCGCCGATGGCCGCGAAGCGCTCCACCAGGGTGGACCCGGTGGCGAGGGAGCGCACGCACAGTTCATACACCGCCGCCTCGACGCAGCCGCTGGAGACGCTGCCCACCGCCGTGCCCTCCGCATCGACCGCGAGGGCGGCGCCCGGCTGCCTGGGGGCGCTGCCCCCGACGGCCGTGATGGTGGCGACGGCGAAGTCACGTCCCTCCGCGCACCACCGGTGCAGGTCCGCGGCTATGTCCAGCATGCTTCCTCCTTCACGCGCGCCCCTCGCCCAGCCCGTCGGTACGACTCCCGCGACCCGCCGGTCACTACTCCCCGGCGACGAGCTCGTCCAGGTCGACGTCGCCACGGAAGCCGGCGTAGTCCTGCATGGCCGCGAGCCAGATCTCGTGGTCCTGGGGTCGCGGGTCAGCGGAGTAGACGGGGAGCGTGAGCGAGTCGACCACCTCGTCCGGCAGGCCGGTGAAGTCCCGCAGGCTGTCCCGCGCGTCCTGCTCGTTCGCCGGATTCCCGATCCACTCCACCGCCTGCTCCAGGCCGGACCGGAAGCCCTCCAGCGCCTCCGGGTTGTCCTGCGCCCACTGTCCACTGGTCGCCCAGAGGATCAGCCCGATCTCCTGCGCCATTTCGAGGTGGGGATACGCCACCACCCCGGCCTCCTCCTCGGCCAGGATGTCGTCGATGAACGGGGTCACGGTCTCCACCGCGTCGACGCGGCCGGCCATCAACTGGTCCTTGCCGGCCGGCGGGTCGACTTGGACGGTGCCGATGCTGTCGAGGGGAACTCCGGCCTGGTCGAGCCAGTACTGGGTGGCCAGGCGCAGGGTGCCGGTCTCGTTGAGTACCCCGATCGTCTTCCCGGCCAGGTCCTCCGCGCTTTGGACACCGGTGCCCTCCGAGCCGATGACCGCGGCCGTGGGGTTGTCCGGTACCTCGACGGATGTACCCGCCGCCTCCACGATGTCCAGGCCCTGCGCTGATCCGCTGAGGAGGAGCGTCGGGGTCGAGAGGACCACGTCGAAGGAGCTGCCGAGGGCGGGCGGGAGCGTTTCAACGTTCTCGACCTGCGTGAACTCCACCTCGACACCCTGCTCTTCGAAGAATCCCTGCTCGTCCGCGACCCGGGCGGACAGGACACCGGCGTTGGAATTGTGGGCGATCCGGATCGTGTCACCGCCGCCCCCGCCGCCCGTGCCCTCCGAACCACCGGGGGCGCAAGCGCCGAGCTGGACGGCCAGCAGACCGGCGGCGGCTGCCGCCGCCGCTACCGCGGCATTGTTTCTCCTTGGCATCTGGTGGCTCCTTCGCTGCCTGAGAGTGTGAGGTGTGAGGTCTGGAGGTGTGCTGCCGGAGGGGCTGTCGACCCGGTCGGCCGGTCGGCCCGTGGGCCGGCCGGTCAGCCGGTCGCGGTCCCCATCCGTGCGGAGACCACGTCTTCGAGCAGGGTGACCAGCCAGTTCACGGCATAGCCCAGGACTCCCGCGATCAGCAGCAACCCGTACACCTGCGCCGACTCGAAGTTCGCCTGCGCTGCGCCCAGCAGGGCGCCGAGTCCGTTGATGCGCGTGACGATCTCCACCAGCAGGGCGATGATGAGCGCCAGCGGCGCGGACACCCGGATGCCGAGGAGCACCGGTCGGGTCATGGCCGGGAGCACCACCTTCGTCAGCCGCTCCTTCCGGGAGAGTCCCAGGGTGCGGGGGACGTCGAGCAGGACGGGACTCAGGGAACGCCGCGCAGAGCGGCAGGTCAGCAGGATCGGCCACGTGGCGGGAAGCACCACGATGGCGAGCTTCATCTCCATGGTGTAGCCGAGAATGAGAGCCGCCACCGGCACCAGGGACGCGGCGGGCAGGACGCGCAGGAACTCGAGCCCCGGGCCGAGCGCGCGGTCGGCCACGCGGCTCGCGCCGACGAGGATTCCCAGGCTCGCGCCCAGGAACGTGGCGATGATGAGGCCGAGGAGGAACGTGAGGGCGGACCAGCCGAGCGCGGGCAGCAGCGTGCCGTTCTCCACCAGCGGGCGGGTGGCGGCGAACCATTCGCTCGGCGGCGGGTAGTAGGGGGAGTCGGGGCTGCCCGCCAGTTGCCAGAGACCCAGCAGGGCGATCAGCGGGAGCAGTCCGCGGACCGGGGTTCCGGAGTGTCCGTTCCGGCGGCGGCCGGGGCCGCGCCCGGGCGTCGCGGGTGCCGTGGCGGCGGTGCTCGTCTTATCGGGGGTGGCCATGGCGCTCATGCCGCATCACCCGCCGCCGCCATCTGTCCGCGGAACACGCCCCGGGCAATGGCCATCAGGACGGTGTTGAGGACGATGCCCGAGACGCCGATGACCACCACATAGGCGAACATCTGCTCCGGCTGGAGCGCCTGGCCCGCCTGGACGAGGGCGAAGCCGAGACCGGCCGGGTTGCCCACCATCTCCGCGACCAGGGTGAGGACCACGGAGATCGAAAGGCCGAGCCGCAGCCCCACCATGATGGCAGGGGTCGCCGCCGGGAGCTGGAGCTTCCAGAAGGCGGCGGCCCGGCCGAGGCCCAGCACATGACCGACTTCCCGCAGGCGGGTGTCCAGACCGCGCATGCCCGCGAAGGTGTTCAGCAGGATCGGCCACACCGCGGCGTAACACGCCACCACGATCTCCATTTCCTTCGTGAAGCCGTACAGCAGCACCGCGATCGGCACGAAGGCCACGACCGGCAGTGCCCTGAGGGCTTCGACGCTTGCCATGGAGTAACGCCAAAGCGGCCGGAAGAGGCCGAGCAGCGCGCCCGCGCTCACCCCGATGACGGCCGCCATCAGCCATCCGGACACGGCCGCGCTGAGCGTGTGCCACAGGTTCTCCTGGAGCTCCCCCGTGGACAGCAACTCGGAGAATCCGTTCGCGATGTCGGAGGGGGGCGGCAGGTAGGTGAACGTCAGCAGGCCGACGTGGATCGCCGCTTCCCAGAGCAGCAGGGCGGCGGCGATCGTCGCCGCGCCGAGCAGGTTGACCCTGCGTGCCATCAGTTCACGCATGACGTTTCCCGTGCCCCATCGCCTCGTAGACCCGGTGCCGCAGCGCCAGGTACTCGGGGGACTCCTTGGTGGTGATCTGGTCGCGCGGGCTCGGCAGGCCGATCGCCAGATCGAGTCCGACGTGGGCCGGTCGGCCCTCCAGGACCAGGACCCGGTGGCTGAGGTAGACGGCCTCCTCGATGTCGTGCGTCACGAACACCACCGTCGTGCCGGTCAGTTCCTGGACCCGCTGCAGCTGGTCCTGAAGCGACGCCTTGGTCATGGCGTCCAGCGCGCCGAAGGGCTCGTCCATCAGCAGCACCGAGGGGCGCATGGCCAGCGCCCGGGCGATCTGCACGCGTTGCTGCATCCCGCCGGAGAGCCGCCACGGGTATTCGTCGGCACTCTCCTGGAGGCCGACCATGGTCAGCGCCTCGGCGACCCGCTCCGCACACTCCGGCTTGGTCAGCTTGCTCTCGATCCCCAGGGCGACGTTGCGCCGCACAGAACGCCACGGGAGCAGGGAGTGGGAGTAGTCCTGGAAGACGGTGACCACGTCGGCGGGCGGGCCCTCCACCGGGGCATCGGCGCTGCGGACGGTGCCGCCCGACTTCTCCTGGAGGCCGCCGAGCACCCGCAGCAGGGTGGTCTTGCCCGAGCCGGACGGGCCGAGAACCGAGACGAACTCTCCCCGCGCCACGGTGAGGTCAATGCCATCGAGGATGACGTTGGCGCCGGCCGCTCCGACAAGGGTGACCTGAAGGTTTTCGCAGGTGAAACTGGGTACGGCTGCACTTTTTTGGTCAGCGTGCACGGGCATCGTCACTCGACTCCTTCATCGGGACTGCTCTTCTCGCCCGAGGGCGCGCGCCCGAGCACCGCCGGGAGTTGGGGTATGGATCAACAGTCGGCGCGTCAGGGGATTCAGCCTTCCGCCGGGATGAGGTCGGCGAGTTCGACATCGCCGCTGAAGTCCTCGACCTCCCGCATGACTTCGAGCCACACTCCAAGATCTTCTGGACGCAGCTCGGAGGTGTAAGAGGGCAGTTCGGTCTGGGCGATGATCTCGTCCGAGAGGCCGGTGTAGTCCTGGAGGACGGTCTCCGCCGTCTCCCGGTCCTCCTGGATGAACTGGATCGCCGCTTCGATCGCTGACCGGAAGCCCTCGACCGTCTCCGCGTTCTCCTCGGCCCAGTCCCGTTCCGCGCCCCAGAGGACCGCGCCGATCTCGGGCGCCATCTGGAGGTAGGGATCGCCCAGGTCCACGGTGTCTTCCTCGGCGAGCGCGATGCTGCGGAACGGTTCGATGGTCTCGACGGCGTCGACGCGCCCGGCGGACAGCTGGTCGGCCATGGCCGGCCCGTCCACCTGGACGATGTCCACACTGTCGAGTGGTACATCGGCCTGCTGGAGCCAGAACTTGGTCGCGGTGTGGAGGGTACCCGTCTCGTTCAGCACGCCGAGGGTCTTCCCCTCCAGATCCTCGATGGCGGTGATCCCGGCGGACTGGGAGCCGATGACCGCGGCAGTCGGATTCTGCTCCCGATCGACGGTGGCGCCGCAGACCGCCACCATCGGAATGCCCTGCCCGCTCGCGGCGATCATGTTGGTGGGTGCGGTCTGCACGATCTCGAACGACCGGCCCAGGGCGGGCGGCAGCGTCGAGATGTTCTCCACTGCGGTGAACTCGACTTCGATTCCTTCGTCTTCGAAGAAGCCCTGCTCGTCGGCGATGCGGACGGGCAAGTTCGCGGCGTTCGTATTGTGCGCTATCCGCACCGTGTTGCCATCGCCGCCCGCGTCTCCACCGCCGTCGGGTGCGCCCGCACATGCGGCGAGGGGGACGGCCATGGTCAATACGGCGAGGGTGCCGGTGATTCGGCTGGTGAGCATGCTGAACTCCATCGTTCACGAGGCGGGGTCAGGACACGCGGGCCACACCGGCTGGGGGCCGGCCGACCGGAATCCTCACCGCCCCTCGATGACCTCTATAACGAACAACTTGTCTCGTTCAGCGGAGGCTAGATCCCGCAGAAGACCCCGTCAACACATTGACACGAGCTGACACCATCTGGGTATCGTCCTGCCCACAGGTCAAGATGTCTCCTCTGGCGGTCATCGAATGAAGCTCTCCTCGCAGTTCACTGTTCCCGCAGAGCCCGAACGGGTCTTCCCGCTCCTGTTCGATCCCGATGTGATGCGTACCAGCATTCCGGGGTGCTCCGAGCTGGTGCGCGACGACGACGACACCTATCGCGGGCGGTTGGAGAACGTGATCGCCCACGTCCGCTTCAATGCGGGTTTCACGGCGAAGATCGTCTCGATCGACGCTCCGCGCCACGTCGGCGCACTCCTCCAGGGGCAGGACCGCAAGCTCGGCAGCTCGATCAAGATCGACGCCAAGCTCAGTGTCCAGCCGGACCCGGCCGGCTCCCTGGTCGGATACCAGATGGAGATGGCGCTGTGGGGCAAGATCGGCAGGCTCGGCGAAGCCCTCGTCCGCCGTCGTTCCGTGGAGATCGAGCGGCAGTTCGTGGAACGCTTCAGCGCGGCGTGCGCCGTGGACACGGCGAGCACCTCGGACACGTCGGACGCCTCGGAGACCGAGTCGGCCGCCCGACCCGCTGCGCTCGCAGAACCGGCCGCCGGGCCCACCCGATCCGCCGCGCCCGCCACCCGCGCCGCGCCCGATCGCCCCGCGCCACGTCGCCGCTGGTGGCAGCGGATCTCGCACTGGTGGCAGCGGACCGTTCGGCGCCGCGACAACCGGAGTTCTCGATGACCATGCTCCATCGCCCCGAGTCCCTGGACGAGGCGTGCATGCTCCTGGCGGAGCTCGACGACGCCCAGGTGTACGGGGGCGGCACCGCCATCGAAATCCTCCGCAGGCAGGGCATCCTGTTCACCGAGGACCTTGTCGACGTCAGCCGGATACCGGAGCTGCGAGCCGTGGAGACCGGCCCGGACGGCGTACGCGCGGGTGCCATGGTGCCGGTCCGGCGGATGGAAACCGACCCCGCGATCCGCCGGGCGGTCCCGCTGGCGGCCCGCACCTACGGCCACGTGGCCAACCCGCGCGTGCGGAACACCGCCACGGTGGGAGGGAACGTCGCGCACGGCGACTACCGTCTCGACCCGCCCACCGCGCTGCTCGTCCTGGACGCGACCATCGAGGCCCGCTCGGTGCGCGGCCCGCGGAGCCTGGCGGTGCGCGAGTTCTTCACCGGTTTCCAGGAAACCGCCCTGGAGCACGACGAGGTGATCACCGCGATCACCGTGCCCGCGCAGCCCACTGACGCCGTGGGCCGCTTCGTGAAGATGAGCAGCCTCAGCGCGAACGACTGGCCCAGCGCCTCCGCCGCGGCACTCCTCACCACCGAGGACGGCCGGCGAACCCTGCATCTCGGGCTCGGCGCGCTGGCCCCCGTCCCCGTCCACCTGTCCCTGGACGTCAGCGGAATGCCGACCGAACGCGCCGTGTCAGAGGCGATGGCCGCGGCGGAGCCCCTGATGGACCCGATTCCCGATGTCCGGGGCTCGAGCGACTACAAGCGGCGCCTTGGCCTGGTGGCGGTGCGCGAGGCCGCCACGGACGTCTGTGAGGAGCGCACCCATGCTTGACCAGCGGAGTTCCGAGAATCCTGCCGATAACACGACGTCGCCCGCCTCCCCGGGACTGTCCGCGGTGGGCTCCCGGCGCCGGCGGGTCGATCCGGCGGGCCGCGTCCGGGGGCGGGTTACCCATGTCGGAGACGTGGACCCGGGCTCCACCTCGACCGCGCACGTCGCGCTGCACCGCAGCACCCGCCCGCACGCCCGCATCCGGAGCGTCGAGGTGGACGAGGCTCTGGCCATCGACGGCGTGCAGGCCGTCGTCACCGGCGCCGACCTCTACGCGGCGCTCGGCGAGCACGTGCTCACCGGACCGGCGTTCCAGGACCAGCCCGCCATGGCCTACGACCGGGTCCGGTACGTCGGCGAGCCGGTCGCGGCGGTGATCGCCACCGACCTTGCCACCGCGCGGGCCGCCACCGAGTCGGTCCACGTGGACTACGAAGACCTCGAAGCGGTCTACGACGTCGACGATGCCCTGACGGGCCGCGCGTTCGTCCACGACGAGCTGCGTCCCTCGGCGGTCTTCGGCGACCTGAGGCACCTCAACGGTGTTCGCGATACCAACGTCAACTACGAGTTCCGGCTGGCTCGCGGCGACACCGACGCGGTCGAGACGGCGGCCACCGGCGTGCAGCGGCGTTTCTGGTGCCCGCCGACCCACCACGTGCCGATGGAGCTGCCGTGCACGGTCGCCTGGGTCGAGGGCAACCGGCTGGAAATGCTCACCACCACCCAGACGCCGTCCTACGTGCGCCAGACCGTCGCCGACATGCTCCGCCTGCCGCTCAGCGACGTCCAGGTGCGCACCCGGCCGCTGGGCGGCAGCTTCGGCTCCAAGATGTACGACCGCCTTGAGCCGTTGGCCGCCGCAATCGCCTGGGTGCTGCGCCGGAAGGTCCGCGTCGTGGCCAGCCGCGAGGAGGCGTTCCTCCTCACCACCAGGCACGGGGCGCGGGTCACGAGCGCCATGCGCGCCGACGCCGACGGCGACCTGGTGGCGGCCACGGCCGACATCATCTACGACACCGGTGCATACGCCGACGTGGGCCCACGCATCACCGGCAAGTCCGGCATGGTCGCCAGCGGCCCCTATCGCATTCCCAACGTCTCCATCCGCTCGCGGTGCGTCTACAGCAACAAGCCCTCGGCAGGCCCGTTCCGCGGCTTCGGAGTGCCCCAGGTGACCTGGTCGCACGAGTCGCTGATCGACGAGCTGGCCCGGCGGACCGGCGAGGACCCCTATGCCTACCGCAGGCGTCACCTGCTGCGGGAGGGGGACGTCGCCGCGATGGGAACGGTCATGCACAGCGCAGACTTCACCGGCTGCCTCGACGCCGTGGCCGAGGCCGTGGACTGGGCGAACCCTCCGGAGCGGGGCGAGGGGCGCTGGCGCCGGGGACAGGGCATCGCGGTGGGAGTGAAGGCCGTCCTCACGCCGACCGTCTCCAACGCCGTGCTCCAGCTCAACCAGGATGCGTCCGCCAGCCTGTTGATCAGCACCGTGGAGATGGGGCAGGGCAGCGACACCATCATGGCCCAGATCGTCGCCGAGGTGCTGCGGATCGACAGCCACCGGGTGCACGTCGTCCCGGCCGACACGGACGTCACGCCGTACGACACCATCACCGCAGGCAGCCGCTCCACCTACCACACCGGCAACGCCGTGCGGCTGGTCGCGGAGCAGATGCGGGAGCGGCTGCTCGCGCTCGCGGCCGAGCAGTCGGGGGTGCCGGCCGGCGAGCTGCGGCTCACCGAGGAGGGCATCAGCGGCAGCGGGCATCCCGAGCCGCTGCGGGTCGAGGACGTCGTCCTCCGGCACTTCAGGGCCAGGGGCACGACCCTGACCTGCGCCTCGAACTTCACGACCGACTGGGTCCCCTACGACAGGAACACGGGGCAGTCCGCCAAGGTCACCGAGCACTGGTTCGCCGGCGCCGTCGCCGTACGCGCCGCCGTCGACACCTGGACCGGGCGCATCCGGCTGGAACACCTCGCGGTGTCGGGCGACGTCGGGAAGGCGATCAACCCCTTCCTGGTGGAGCAGCAGCTCTCCGGTGCCGCGATCACCGGCATCGGCCACGCCCTGTTCGACGAACTTGTCCTCGACCAGGGGCAGTTCGTCAACGGAACGCTGCTGGACTACCAGTTGCCCTCGCTCGGCGACATGCCGGACCGGCTCACCCCGATCATCGTGGAGAGCCCGCACCGCACCGGTCCGTTCGGCGCCAAGGGGGTCGGCGAGACCGGCATCCTTGCCGTCGCGCCGGCCATCGCCAACGCCCTGCGCGACGCCGTCGGCGTCCGCCTCACCGAGCTTCCCCTCACCGCCGAGCGGGTCCTGAACGCCATCGAGCGGAAGCGGGCCGAGGAAAGCCCGCAGGAAAGCCGGCAGCAAAGCCCGCAGGAGAGCCAGGAGGGAAACCAGTGAGCCGGATCAGCCTGGTGGTCGACGGGAACCGCTACGTCGCCGAGATCACCGACTCGGCGCTGCTGCTGGATGTGCTCCGGGAGCAGGCCGGAGCCACCGGCGTCCGCGAAGGCTGCGGCGTCGGCGCGTGCGGCGCGTGCACCGTGCTCGTCGACGGCGTGAGCGTCAGCAGTTGCCTGGCGCTCGCCGAGCGGTACGACGGGGCACGGATCACGACCGCGTCGGGACTGCCCGCGGACGACGAGGTCGTCGAGTCGTTCGTCGAGTGCGGAGCAACGCAGTGCGGCTACTGCATTCCGGGCTTCGTGATGATGGCGCACGAACTGCTGACCGAGAATCCGGAGCCTGACAAGGAAGACGTGGTGCGCCATCTGGACGGCAACATCTGCCGCTGCGGCACCTACGCCGAGATCCGCCGCGCGGTGCTCGCCGCCGCGGAGAAGCGGAGGGCACGGTGATCGTCTCCACGGCCCGCGGCGACATCGGAGTGCTGGACCACGGCGCGGGGCCTCCCGTTCTCCTGCTGCACCCGCTCGCGCTCAGCGCCGAGCTGTGGCGCCCCCTGGCAGAGGCGACCGAGGGCTTCCGCTTCCTCGCGGTGGACGCGCCAGGACACGGCGGGACGCCCTGGGACGGCGAGCCGTTCACCGTCGAGGACATGGCCGCCGATGCGGTGGCGGTCCTGGACGCACTGGGCGTGGAACGGGCGGGACTTGCCGGCCTCTCCATGGGCGGCAGCACGGCCGTGGTCCTCGCCGGCAACCACCAGGACCGGATCGCCTCGCTGGCCCTCATCGACACCACCGCCTGCTACGGCGACGACCGGGTGAAGACCTGGGAGGCGCGGGCCGTCCGAGCGGTCGAGGTCGCCCGCGACAAGCAACTCCCGTTCCAGGTGGACCGCTGGTTCTCCCCCGGCACGGCCGAGCGTGCCCCGGAGACCGTGCGGCGGATCTCGGACATCTTCGTGCGGACCCGCTCCGAGGCCCACGCCGCGGCCTGCCGGGCACTGGGTGCGGTCGACGCGCGGGATCTGCTGGACGCCATCACGGCACCCACCACCGTCATCGTCGGGTCGGAGGACTACGCCACCCCACCGGGGATGTCGGCCGAGTTGCACGCCGGCATCGCCGGGTCGCGCCTGCACGTCCTGGACGGCGCGCGGCACCTCAGCGTGTACGACGACCCGCGTTCCTGGGCCACGGCGGTCGACCACCTGAGGACCACCCTCGCGGGGACCACCCTCGCGGCGCCGGAAGGAGGCGCTTCGGCATGACCGACGCGGAACGCCGTGCAGAGCCGCTGCTGAGCCTGCGGACCTGGCTCGACCGCGTGGCGGAGACCGGCGAGCTGGGTCACGTATCCGGCGCCCACTGGGACCTGGAGCTGGGCGCCATCGCCGAACTGAGCTACCGCCGACCGCGCCCGAAGGCGCTGCTGTTCGACGAGATCCCCGGCTACGACAAGGGGCTGCGGGTGCTGACCGGCAGCACCGGCTCTTCCCGGCGGCTCGGCCACACCCTGCGTCTTGCCGACGGCCCGGCGGACCTGAGCGGCATGGACGACGCTGCCCTGGTCGCCGCGCTGCGCGGCAAACCATCGCAGTGGGCCGCCCGGGCCGCGGACTTCCCGGTCCTCGAAGTGAACGACGCGCCCCTGCTCGAGAACACGGTCGAGGGCCCCGACGTCGACCTCACCGCGTTCCCCGTTCCGCGCTGGCACGGGCTCGACGGCGGCCGGTTCATCGGCACCGGCTGCTTCGTGGTGACCAGCGACCCGGAGACCGGAGCCGTCAACGGCGGGTGCTACCGCATGCAGATCCAGAACGACGGACGCACCGCCACCATCAACGCGGTGCCGGGCAAGCACGGTGCCCAGAACATCGCGCGCTGGTTCGAACGCGAGGGCCGCGCCCCGGTCACCGTGTCGTTCGGGCACGACCCGGTGCTGCTGGTCACCGGCGGCACCGAGGTGCCGGCCGGCATCTCGGAGCTCGACTACACCGGGGCCATCCTCGGCGAGCGGGTCCCGGTGCTGCGCGGCACCGCGACCGGGCTGCCGATCCCGGCGGGCAGCGAGTTCGCCCTGGAGGGCTGGCTGCGCCAGGATCTGGCCTGCGACGAGGGGCCTTTCGGGGAATGGACGGGCTACTACTCGGCGAGCCGCCGCCCGGTGCCGGCACTGGACATCGCGCGCGTCCACTTCCGGAACGACTGCATCCAACTGGGCGCTCCCCCCGGAAAGCCCCCGCACGACTACTCGTACATGCGCACCGCGATGAAGTCCGCAATGATCCAGGACGAGTTGGTGCGCGCCGGCGTGCAGGGCATCAACGCCGCTTGGGCCCACGAGGCGGGGGGCGGCAGACTGTTCGTCGTGGTGTCCCTCACCCAGCGGTACGCGGGGCACGCCCGTCAGGTCGCGCACCTCACCGCACAGGGCCCGGCCGCGGCGTACATGAACCGCTACGCCGTGGTCGTCGACGACGACATCGACCCCTCGAACCTGGAGGAGGTGGTGTGGGCGATGTCCACCAGGACCGACCCCGCCAGGGACATCGACGTGATCGACAGGACCTGGGGCAGCAAGCTGGACCCGATGCTGGAGGAGGGCGCGCCACCGTTCAACAGCCGCGCCGTCATCGACGCCTGCCGCCCGTTCGAGAGGCTGGCCGGCTTCCCCGAGGTGTCGCAGAGTGACCCGGCGTTCCTGCGGTCGGTCGCGGAGAAGTGGTGTGATGCGCTGTCCTGACGGCTGACCTGATGGACTGTCAGCCTACGACGTGGAAACAGTGGTCGGTCGTGGGCTTTTGATGACTCAGCGGAATACGGAGCGAGCGAACATGGCGACTGAGGTCCCCGCGGTGGTGGCGACGGTACGGATACTCGAAAAGCTGGCTGCCGAAGCGCCTGCCGCGGTCCCGCCCGGGCGCCTGGTGACGGAACTCGAACTGAATCGGAGCACCTGCTACAACATTCTCGCCACGCTCCAGCGCTCGGGCTGGGTACTGAACGTCGGCAACCGTGGCGGGTGGACGCTGGGCCCGACGCTGCTGAGCATGAGCGGCAAGGCCGACGAGGTGCTGTCCGCCATCAGCCAGCATGAACTCCAGGCGCTCAGCGGTGAGCTGGGGTTCATCGCCTTCCTCGCCGAGCGCACCGGCGCCGGCGACTACGTGGTGATCGCCAAAGCGGAGCGGCAGAAGGGTGTACGGGTGACCGTGGACGTCGGCGACAACTTCCCCTTCTCGGCCCCGGCCCTCATGCAGGCGTTCTGCGCCTGGCTGCCCAGCGCGGAGTTCGGTCACCTGGCGCACCGGCACGGCGTGGTGCAGTTCACCGACCGGACCGTCGTCGATCCGCAGGAGCTTGCGCTGCTCTTCGAGTCGGTCAGAAAGGACGGATTCAGCAGGAGTATCAGGCAGTTCAACCCTGCCCAGGGTGCGGTGGCGGCCCCGGTCTTCGACGCCAGGGGGCAGGTGGCGAAGGCGGTCTGCGTGCTCGCCTTCTCCTCCGAGCTGGACGAGACGAACGTCGCCCACGTCGGCGCGTCCGTGCGGGCCTGCGCCAGGCGGATCACGCAGCGCACCGGGGGTATCGAGAACCCGGCGGTTGGAGCCGCGGCCGGCTGAGACGGGTGCCGGTACCGGAATTGGAGCAGGAGCAGGAGCAGGAGCAGGAGCAGGAGCAAGAGCCGGTGACGGAACCGGAACCGGTGACGGAACGATGAGCCGCCAACCGGGCATGCACATCCTCCAGGCCGGCTCGTTCACGGCCTCGTTCGACCGGGTCATGATCACGCCGCTGCTGGTGATGATCGCGGATGAGTTCGGCCTGTCCCTCGCCTCGGTGACGGTCGTCGCCACCGTGCACCTGCTGAGCTACGGAGCGATGCAGGTGCTGTGGGCGCTGCTGTCCGACCGCTACGGGCGGGTCCGCATCATGCGTCTGGCGCTGTTCGCCGCGGCGCTCGCCGCGTTCCTCTGCGCGGTGGCCGGTTCGCCGGAAGCGCTGCTCGCGGCCCGAGCGGCGTCCGGTGCCGCGTTCGCTGCCGTGATCCCGGGCGCGCTGGTCTACGTGGGGGACACCGTCGCGGCGCGGGAACGGCAGGGACCGCTGACCGACCTGATGCGCGGAACGGCGGTCGGTGCGGCGGTGGCGACCCTCGGGGCGGGCGTGCTGGCCGACTTGACGTCCTGGCGGGTGCCGTTCGCCGTGATCGGCGCCGGCGCGCTGCTGCTCGCCGCGTTCATGTCCCGGCTGCCCGAGCCTGCGGGGCTCACCCCGCAGGGTTCGCGGGCGGCGCTGCTGGCCGTGGTCAGGAACCGCTGGGCGATATTCGTGCTCCTGCTGGCCCTGGGCGAGGGCTTCGTCCTGCTCGCGGTGCTCACCTTCGTGCCTGCCGCGCTCCAGGCCGACGAGGGGCTGAGCGCCACGTCGGCCGGTGCCGTCGTCGCAGGCTACGGATTGGGAACGCTCGTCACCGCCCCCGTGGTGAAGCGGCTGTCGGCGGCCTCCGTGCCGCGCGACCGGATCATCGCGATAGGCGGGCCGCTCGCGGCTCTCGCGCTGTTCGTGTTCCCGGCCCGCCAGGGCGCGGCCACCATGCTCGTGGGCTGCGGACTCCTGGGCTGCGGCTGGGCCTTCGTGCACTCCAGCCTCCAGACCTGGGCCACGGAGGTGGTCCCGGGGGCACGCGCCGCCACGGTGTCCCTGTTCTCGACCGCACTGTTCCTCGGCAACGCGGCCGGTGCCTTCGCCGGTGGACTGCTACTGGGGGCGACCGACTTCCAAATCGTGTTCCTGATCTTCGCCGCCCTCGGCGTCCCCGTGATGGCGTCGGCCTGGCTCGGCAGCCGACGCTACGCCGGGTGATCGCGGCCGAACCGGATCGGCTCTGGGTTCTGTCGCAGATCTTGCGGTCGGTCACTGTCCGTAGCCTCAGGGCTGCCGGATGGCCGTCCGGAGGTTGCCCGAGATCAGCCCTGCTCGGTGCTCGTCCGGGTGATGGTCATGGGCCGTGGGAGAGATCGCGGTTGAGCTGAAGGAGTTGCTGTTCCCTGGCGTTGCCGACGTGGCGATCACGTCGGTGGAGGTGAGGCCGTAGACCATACGCGTTGCGGCATGCAGCACCGCGCCTGGTGTGCGGTGTCCGGGGTACGGCGGCTGGTCCGAGCGGGTCCACGGCTCCTACAGTTGCGGCTCACGGTGCGGCGGCATGCGGCTGACCTGCTTCGCCACCAACACCTCGGGCCGGCCGATCGCCGAGCTCGAGTTCCATCACCGGCTGCGGGCCCGGGCCGAGGACCGCATCCGCGCCGCCCGGGGCCACCGACCCGCGCAACCTGCCCCTGCACCGCACCGGCCAGAACCGGATCTGGCAGGAGATCGTGCAGATCGCTCTCGACCTGCAGGCCTGGCTGCCCATGCCCGCCCTGACCGGCACCGCCCGTCTCTGGGAGCCCCGCCGACCACGGCTCCGCCTGTTCACCGCGGCCGGACAGCTCGTGACCACCGGCCGCAGAACGATCTCCGCCTCGCGGCTCACTGGCCCTCGACCGACATGGTCACCCGCGCCCTCGAACAGCTCGCCCTCCTGCCCAACCCCGGCTGACCAGGGGGACTCGCCCAGGAACTGCCCTTCCCGATGGACGACGGAAACACCCCCGCTGGCCCGGGGCGGACCCGGGCGGCCGCGCCCGGTGCGCCTCCCGCCGCGGTGCTCCCCGCGCCCGCGGGGATGGTCCGCGGCTTGACTCGTGGTCGGGTCTGTCCCAATGAGTGGTGTATCCGGGGTGGTTGGAGGTTACTGACGGGCTGCGGTGAGGCGGCCGTCGAAGGTGATGTCGAAGGCGTTCAGCGCTGTCTTCCAGCGCTTGCGGCCGGTGCCGGTGGGGTCCAGCGACATGATCGCCATGTAGACGCACTTCAGCGCGGCCTGTTCGTTGGGGAAGTGGCCGCGGGCCTTGACCGCCCGGCGGATGCGGGCGTTCACGCTCTCGATCGCGTTGGTGGTGCACACGATCCGGCGGATCTCCGCGTCGAACCGCAGGAACGGCGTGAACTCCTCCCATGCGTTCTCCCACAGCCGCACGATGGCTGGGTACTTCTTCCCCCAGGCGTCGGCGAACTCGGTGAACCGCTCCAGCGCGGCGTCCTGGGTGGGGGCGGTGTAGACCGGCTTGAGCGCCTTGGCCATCTTCTCCCAGTCCTGCCGGGCCGCGGCAGTTCATGACGGTTTGGTGGGCGCATGGCGTGTTCTGCGTGCCAGGCCGGGTGCGACGGCTGCTGAACTCATTCCCCGACTGGAAGATGCGATCCGGGGTGCCGAGTTGGACGTCCAAGCGATCCATGCGGAAGACGCTCCCGATATTGCGGGATCATTGGCTGTGGAGGCGATCTCCGCGGGGGTCCTCGCGATGCGTGCCTATATCGAGAAGACGCGGTCACTAGCGCGTAATGCCGTGATGGGGGCTCTTGAGGTCGATGTTGTATGGGCGGAATGGTTGGCTGACAGCCCAGATGGCGAAGGGATCGTCGAGTGGAGCAGGCTTAGGGAGCACTACGACTATCAAGTTCGGGACGTCGCTGCATTGCTCAGCGTCGACAAAGCTGACGAGAAGGACCTGTTTCGTGACATCTCGATGCGTGCAGAACGGGAGAGCATGCCCGTCCTGGTTCGGATGAGGGAACTCGTGTCGAATGCGACCTCATGACATGGGAGGGAAAGCGTGAAGACGCACAAACTGACGTCTGGAGGCGGGGGCCCGGCGGCCCAGGCTCCCGGTGGGCCGACAGGCACTGCTCGTCCTGGTGTCGGCGACGGGTGGATCGTGGCCCTTTGGCGGTGAGTCAAAGCCGCCCGCCTGTGCGCGATCGGCGCGGGACATCCGTGCGAGGGCCTGCAAGTGGTCGACGGTCGATCCGACGGCGGGGGTGGCTCGATGCTCCTCTCCGGCGGGCCCGCGGGCGGAGCGGCGAGGAAAACATGTCGACGCGGGCCGGGGCCGCCATCAGAATCTCGGCCATGGACTCCCTCACCGTCCGCGTCCCCGGCCCGGCGCACGGCAGTCCGATCCCCGTGCTGTGGGTGTGCGGCCCGCCTGGGGCGGGCAAGACGACAGTCGCGTGGGAGTTCTGGTCCCGACTCGTCCGGGACGGGGTAGCCGTCGGCTACGCCGACATTGGGCTTGCTTTCCGTGAGGCATGCAGGGTGAGTCGTCGAGGGTTGCTGCGTGGACGAGGTGGGTGGCATCAGTGGAGGGCTGTCGCCAACGCGGATCGGTGGGCAGCGGTGTGGCCGTGTTCGCGTAGGGACCTGAAGCGGGGTAGGCGGTCGGGTCAGCGCTGGAGCAGAGATCGGACGACGAACGTCATGTGCTGGATGTTTCCGGCCCGCAGCCAGTCGGTGACCTGGCCCGTGCCGTGCTTGGAGGTGAGGGGGCCTTCGGCGCAGTCCCGCAGCCAGGTCTCCCCGGCGCTGGCCACCGCCCCTCGGAACTCGGGCAGCTCGCGGATTCGGCGTGCCGCCGCACGGATGCCCGCCGCGCGGTCGGGCCCTCTGTTCCACACCTTGCACAGCACGAACCAGCTGTCGATGGTGTAGCGCAGGACGCCCCAGGGCGGGCCCCCGCCGGCCGGCTGCTGGGCGAGCGCGGCGACGGGCTGGACGCCGTAGTCGCCGTAGGCGAGCAACGGCACGTAGTCACGGCCACTCGCCCGTGTCTCGTGCCACATCCGCCAGTCGGCGCGGGGCTCTTCGTGGAGTGCTCCCGGCTCCAGCATGTCGTCCGTGACGTGAGGGAATCCCCCGCCGAGAACGGCGACGGTCCGCCAGTTCGCCAGGGGCCAGAGGGCGTCGAGGGCGCGCAGGGCCTCCTTGGCGGCGTCCGGGCGGCCCGGAAGGACACCGCACAGATCGAGCAGCAGATCGACGGGCACGTCGGGGCCGGCGTGAGCGAGAAGGCGGTCGACGTCCTCGGCCGTATCACCGCTCCACTCACCCGGCACGCGTACGCGGACGCCCACCCCGCAACCGCGGAGGCGAGCCGTCTCCAGAGCGGCGGATCGCTGGGCCGCGCTCCGCTCGGGCCCGGTCACCGGGCGGAGCAGGCCGGAGAGCCCCGTGCACTCGGACAGGATCTCCGCCAGCGCCGGTATCTGCGCCTCTTCGGCGAACGGGGCGTCGACCCATCCAGGATGGCGGCGGTGCGCTCCGCGCACCCGATCCACTTCCTTCTTCCAGGGAGTGTTGTTCAGCGCCGCCGGGGGCACACCTGGGCACGGCGGCAGGTTCCACAGCGGGGCCATCGCGGCCTGGAGGTCCGGCCGGACACCCAGGTAGGCCAGCCGTGCGTGCTGCCGGACGGGAAGGACGGGGACGTAGCGCGGTACGGACATCGCGGCTCCCTCGGACAACCCGCGTGCTTCCCTCCTTTGTCAGGGTCTGCGCCGGATGGCTCACCGGGAAAGGACGCCTTTTCGGTCGGGATGGCTGAAATGCGCGAGGCCCCGACCCGGCTGTGGCGTGCGTTGCACTATTCGTGATGCTCAGTGGGGGGCCACATGCGCGGCGCATAACGGGGTGTCTCTCCCGGCGGGCAGCCGGGGCGGGGAGTGACGTCGGCTCCGTGCATCGTGAAGAGCCCGGTGCCGTTTCCAGTGCGGTGCGCCCGCGGTCACCGTTGCGCCGGAGCCGCTTCTCATCCCGGTGCGGCAGGAGGACACGGGGGGCGGCTTCTGGAACTCGCCTGTGGGCAAGGGTCTTCAGTTCCTCGGTGAGGTCATCGGGATCAAAGTAACGCGTGTGACTGGCGCAGTACCCGTACCTTGCCCATCCGGCCAGGTCGGAGCGCTTGACGGTCTCACGGGAATGGCCGCACTCAACCGGCGTGGAGTCCACGCCCCATACATCGTCGCTCCACAGCGTGGTTCCCGGGCCGGCGTGTGGGCCACGTGGCGGACGAGGTCTACGGACTTGCGCAGGCGCTTGTTGCAGCCGGGCTGCTTGGGCAGGTAGGGGAAAAGGTGCCGCAGGTGGGCATGAGCGTGCCGGAGCCACCGCGCCTCGGAAGTGAGCCGAGCATGGCCTGCATCATCGTCAGGGTCACCAGCTCGGCGTCGCTGAGCTGCGGCGCGATGCCAACAGCTGGCCGCCACGGCCCGAACTGCGGCGAATCCTTCAGCAGATCATCGGTCTTCACGTAGATCGCGGTCGCCAGGAAGTCCAATTCTGTCTCCACACACCGACATTGGACTCTCTCGCCTCGACTGAGCAGGGAATCGCGGCAATCCCGGCATGGATATTTCCGACTACGGTGTCAGCACGATCCTGCCGAAGACCTCGCCCGCGTCCATTTTCTGGTGCGCCAGCACGGCTGCGTCCAGTGGCAGCACCTCATGCACCACTGTTTCAATCTCGCCCCGGCTCGCTGCGGCGAACTGCTCGCTCCGCACGGCACGCCGGTCGGATCCGGTGACGGTGGCTGCGCTGAAAGCGGCAAAGGACATCGACTTCTGGAACGCCGCCATGATCTTCGTGCCGAAGTCCGCCGGTGGCTGGCCTGCGACAGCGCCCACGGCCACCATGCGGCCGTTCGGGTTGAGCCGGTCGAAGAACGACGGCATGTCCTCGCCGGCCACCACGTCGATGATGACGTCATACCCTGCGGGAACTGGTTCCTCTCCGCCGCCGGAGCGGTCCAGCACGTGGGTGGCGCCGAGGCGTCGCAGCTGCTCGCCGCGCTCGGCCGAGGAGGTGGTGACCGCCACCGCGGCGGCGCCGCCGTGAGCGGCGAGTTGCACGGCCATGATCCCGATGCTTCCGGCCGCGCCACGCACCAGGACCGTCTCCCCGGGAGCGAAGTGGGCGTGGCGGAGCCCGAAGTGGGCCACCACGCCGGAACTGCCGAGTGTCACCGCATCGACCGCGGAGAGGTTCACGGGCAGGGGAACGATCTCTTCGACCGGTGCGAGGGCCTGTTCGACGTAGCCTCCGCCGGTGCCGGTGAAGGCCCACACCCGCCCGCCGATCCACGAGGCGTCGACGCCGTCACCGACCGCGGTCACGGTGCCCGCCACCTCGCTGCCTGGGATGTGGCCCTCCTTGAAGCCGTAGGCGGCCAGGGCCCCGCTTCGGATCACGGTGTCGACTCCACCGACGCCCACGGCGTCGGTGGCGATCACCACTTGTCCGGCAGCAGGTGCGGGAGCCGGCAGGTCGACAACGGCCAGACCTTCAGGACCCCCGTACGTCTGGATCGCGATTGCCTTCAACGTCGTCCCCATGTTCTTGGACCGATCAAGTGCGGTCGTGCTCAGTACCCGCCGCCGATCGCCGCCGATGGCGGGAGGGGTGCACGGCACGGTAGCGGTTGGGCTCCGGTGCTGTGCGCCCCGATGATCTCGGTGAGCTGCTACGTCCGGAACGCTAACGGACGCCCCCGTCCGTTTAGGTAAAGTGAGAGCATGGTCGACCGTTTGCCTCACACCCTGCGTTCGGACGCGCTGGACAACCGCGAGCGCATCCTCGACGCGGCCCGAGCACTGTTCTCCGCCGACGGCCTGGACGTGCCGATGCGGGAGATCGCGCGGTGCGCGGGGGTCGGACCTGCCACCTTGTATCGTCACTTTCCGACCAAGCAGGTACTGGCCACCGAAGCCTTCGCGGACCAGCTGCGCGCGTGTCGCACCATCGTCGACGACGCGTGCGCCGATCCCGATCCGTGGCGTGGCCTTTGCCTGGTGATCGAAAAGATCTGTGAGCTGCACGCGCGGGATCGGGGTTTCAGCGAAGCCTTCATGTCGGCCTTTCCAGGGGCGCCGGATGTCGCGGACCGTGAGTACACGGTGAAAGCGGTCGCCGGACTGGCTCAGCGGGCCAAAGACGCAGGGCACCTGCGGTCCGATTTCGTCCTGGACGACCTCATTCTCATCCTCATGGCCAACAAGGGGATCCACATGAGATCGACCGACACCCAGGTCATGGCCTCCCGACGCTTCGCTGGGTTGGCGATCCAGGCGTTCGAAGCCTGCCCTCAGCAAGCACCACTACCACCAGCGGCACGACTGGTATCCGCAGCACCGGACAGCGCCTGACCGTGGGCGAGCGGTATCCACGCTCGACCCACGAACCACTCGGAACAGATCATCTAGGTCCTGTCCTGTCGATCTTGTCGGATAAGCCCGCGGCGTCAGATGCGGTGCATCGCAAGGCGCCGGATCGCAGCTCATACCTGTCCGTATTCGCGCGATTCGGTAACGCAGCGAGGTGCCGTAGCTGGCGTCGCGGGCCCGGCAAGATCGGCCGGACAGGGCCTAGGCGAACCAGAGCAACTGCGGCGACCGTAGAAATCTGCTCCGGACCAGTTCACCAGGGGTTTCCAGCGGCTGAGCGTCTCACCTGATCTGATCGCCCAGGTTGGAGCCGGTCTCATGAACCCGCTCCTCAGCGACGGGACAGCTCGCACGGGATGGTGACGCGGGGTGGCAGCCGGGCTGCCACCCCGCATCGTCGTTGTGCGGGCGGTGTCCCGGGCTGAGGGCCTGGTGCCTTCCCAGTAGTCCGCCAGCCGGGCCACCAACCCGCACACACGCAGAATCCTCCGCCCCGAACAAGCTGAAAGGGCCCGTCAGCAAGCTGACGGGCCCTCATACAAGATCTAGGCTAAAGGTCGCGGCATTGCAACGACTTCGGACCGCTCACCGTGTTGGTCGATGCATTGTTCACCGGCGGCTCTGCGTTTTCGCTGCACGACAGTGGACCACTGATGGTGTTCCCTGCGATCACGTTCCACCCATGCGTCCGATTCACCGTCACCGGGCCGTTGATTGTATTCGGACCACATCCCAGCACCGGGTTGCCGATGGTCACCGACGAAGTCCCGGACAATGTCACCGGGCCGGAGATCCGGCTGTCGCAGATCACCGCCACTGCCGCGCCGTCTGCCCGCACCGGACCGCCGATCACCGCACCGTCCGCCTGGAGCGAGGCGCCGGCCCGCACCGACACCGGGCCCGACACCGTCGCCCCGTCCAGGCAGGTCACGCCCTCGGTCACCGTCAGCGGCCCGGTATGCCGGCCGGTGATCACCCGGTCGCAGTCGAGGGCAGCATTCGTATCGACGACGTCGATCACCGCAGTCACCGAACCGTACTCGGTCGAGCCGTGGACCGTGACCCGGCCGGCGGTGTCGGTGGCGCCGTCCGGTACCGGGTCCCATTCCACCAGGAGCGGCTCGTTCGAACCATCGGCCATGGTCATCCCCTCCACCGAATCCGGCAGCGCCACCTCACCGCCGACCTGCGCGCCCGTGTACACGGTGTCCTCCACCACGTGCGTCGCGTGGCTCTTGTTGAAGACATCGATCGACGCGTTCGGCTCCCAGGTCTGCGTCATGCCCGGTACGGCGGTGAACATGGACTGCCATCTCGCAGGCTCCCACGCCAGCACGCCCGCGCCCTGGTTGTTCGGGATGTCATTGGCGATCCGGAACACGTGCTGGAGGGCGTCGGCCTGGCCCTGAACGGTTCGTGGGTACGTCGAGTTGGGCATCGGGGCCCCGCCGCCGCCCGATGCCGGGTAGGAGGTCTCGGCGATGTCGATCTTGTAATCCGGGTGCGCCGCCGCCACCGCGTTCAGGGTGCCCTCGATGTGATCCGGCGACCCGTGCCATTCCGGGTAGTAGGAATGGGCGAGAACATCAGGGTCGGCGCCCTTGGCGTTCAACCGGGTCAGGTACTGGTCCCAGAACTCGAGCGCCTTGTCGCCCCGGCCGGTGGCGATGTGCGCCTCGACATCGATGTCCTCACCGTGGTCGGCCGACACGTCGCGGACGGCCTGGACTCCCGCCGCGGACAGCGTCGTGAACCGGTCCCAAGCCTCCTCGTAGAGCCGCTGCTCCTCCGGGTCTTCGGAGCCCCAGTACTCCCAGAGCAGACCACCGCCTGGCTGCGACTGGTAGATCTCCGGCTGGTCCCGGAAGTACGGCGGATCGGTGGTGCCGATCAGCGCCGCCTCACTGCCGTACATGAAACCGTTGATGATTTCGTTGCCGATCGCCACCTTGTCCGGGGTCGTGCCCTGCTCGATCAACTGCCCCACGTTGTCGTAGGTGTAGTCGTACACCGCCTGCGTCAGGTCGTCGAACTCCAGCTCGGCCCACGCCCGCGGCTTCGGCTGCTTGGCCGGGTCGGCCCACGAGTCCGCGTAGTGGAAGTCGATTCCCAGACCCATGTCCCGCTCGGCCTTGATCCACTCGGCGACCTCGAGCGTTCGCTCCGGGCCCTGGTAAGGCACGGGCAGCACGTCGCCCGAAGATTCGCTGCGAGGCTCGTTGAAGACGCGCAGCCGGATGTATTCCAAGCCACGGTCCTGGAGCACGTCGAGGAGGTGAGGACCCGCACCCGGGTCCTCCTCATTCGGACTCACCCAGTAATTGCGTCCTTCGGCGACATCGTTGTCCACCCAGGAGGCGTCGGCGCCGAGGATCAGGTCGTCACGCAGGTAGTTGTAGACGCTGAGCTCGCTGATACCCAGTGTCGCGCCCGGCGAGGCTCCCGTGAACGCCACCCGCACGAATCTCGTTCCCGGCTGGGTGAAGAGATCGACCGATCCGCGCCCGGGCTGGTGGTTGGCCGAGTGGTCGGCGATGACCTCCCAACTGCCACCGTCCGTGGACGACTCGACGACGTACTGGTAGACCGCCCCGGCATCCGGGAAGACGACTTCGACCTTCCTGACGTTGTCGTAGGCGCCGCCCAGATCCAGCGTCAGCCACTGGTCCGCCGATGTGCCGTCCGCCATCCACGCCGTCCCGTCGTCCTGGTCGATCGCCAGGTCAGCGGTGGACGCCCCGCTGCTGACATCGACGCCGGCCCAGGGCTTCTCACTGATGTCACTCTCGATCGGTGAGATCTCGGCCTCGCCGAAGTATGCGGAGGCCGGGGCAGCCGACCCGAGTGCTACTGCGCCGCTGGCCACGGTGACCGCGGTGATGATGCTGAGTGCGGTGCGGATGGGATGTTTTCGCATCTTGCTTGGTCCTCATCTCTGCATCCCCGAGTGGGAGCACAACTGTGTTCCAGCGAGACATCAAGGCCATCCGGCGAATGACAGACGTTCGCCGACGACCACGGCCCGCCCGGTCGGCGAGGCGGCATGGCATGCTTACTCGCCCACAGGGTGGCTACTGCTTGGTCGGGTAGACCGACGTCGCCCAGCGCGGCCCGACCCCTCGGGCTTCTCGGCCGGCCGTAGCGATGTCGACGGCGGGTCACCGTCGAACTCACCGCACCGGCGGAGCACGGCCGGGTTCCGGTCGGTGCGTCCTAGCCCTGCAGCTCTTCCCGGGAAAAACGATTGGAACGATTCATACTCTTTGCCGAGAGCCGCCAGGGAGGCGCGCCCGTTCCCCGGAGCCACAAAGGCTCAGGAGGGCACGGAATGCCCCTTGCCCATGCTGCTGGCCGAGCCGGCCACTTGGGCATGTTGCCGCCAGCGGCGCTCCGGAACCGCCGGGCCTGCCCGCTGCCGAACGCCTGGGCCCCTCGCATCGGCAGCCCGGGGTATCGGATGAGCCTCCTCCCTGCTGGTTGAAACGTTTTTAGCGCAGTGAGTATCGCGGGGGAGTTCGGCCGCGTCAAGAGATGTTTCTTCGGGTTCCGGAAAGAGGTGGAACGTCCGCGCACGGGTCATCGAGGCGTCACCGAGTCCGCTGGCGGCGCTCGGTCGGGCCCCCGCCTGTCGGTCACTGAGGGTCAGACGGGCGGCGAACCGTGCACCGTCCCCGCAAGCCGGTCCAGCCGTCGGTTCGCCGCCCGGTCTCGGCGAAGAGCCACCTGGGTCGCCGACCGCCTTGGGCAACGCACCGCTGTCGGCGTCGGGTTGACCAATCGCCGCCATGTTAACGCTGCCATCGGGCCGCATGCCTTGACAGCCTCATTTTTCGTCGATAACACTCACGATGCAACACGAACTGTGCACGTTCACAGGGAGAATGAGGGACAGAATCGACGACAGCACGCATGCACCACGCACGTACTCTGGGAACGCTCACAGGCTGGTGGGCGCGCACAGGCGTCGTGGTCACATGCCAGGCAGCTACGCAGCTCACCATGCCGTTCAGGGCCCCGTTCGCTTGACGGCCTGGCGAGTGCTCTCATCCTCACCGGCGGATACAGGAGGTTCGGCAGGATGAGCACACACCCCGAGGCCCCCACTGTCCGTCACAGGCGTCGCAGGAAGGCGGTGATCAGAGCGGCTGGAGGACTGGCCGAATCGGCCGACTTGTACGTGGCGTTCCCCCGGATCGCAGGCTGCCACAGCAGGCCCTCGGGCGTGTCGGCGCTTCAATCCCCTTCGGTGGCCGCCACCCGGGCCCCCTGGTCTTCGCCGCCAACGCCACGGCAGCCGGCGCGGGCATCGCCATCCTCGTGGCCGACCCCTTCAACGACAGCTGGGCCCGCATCCGCGAGCCGGTCCGCGTTCGGCCACCCGGACACGGCGATCGTGGGCTCCGGCTTCGCTTACTGGGATATCGACATGACGCGGGTCTTGCGGGACTCCCTCACCGCCGCAAAAGGCTCAGGCACCCACCGCCCCGGAAGTCGCCTCGTGGCGCGGACTGTTCGTCGGACAGGGCCCGACACCCCATCAGGGAGTACCGCGCGCTGAGCAGCAACTGGGCATCGGGCCGCTGTCGGTCTCCGTCAACGAGTACCCCACTCACGACGAGCTCGACGTGCCAGGTCGCCCTGGAGCCCTACCGCCTGGTCCTGACGCCCGCCTGAGCGGCACACCGCCCCTCGCGGTAAACCCCCACGGCAAACCCCCCACGGT
>NZ_LZNS01000001.1:5617681-5963162 GCF_001984575.1 Streptomyces sp. MP131-18
GCGCAATCCCGAGCGGGGCACCGGCTTGTCGGCGCACCAGCTGATCACCTGAGTTCCGCCGCGGGGTCCTCGACCTCGTCGACCTCGTCGAGTCCTGCCGATCCGTCGGCGAGGTCGCCAAGCTCCTGGCAGACCACGACGCCGCGGCTACGGTCGCCACGAGGCCGTGCCAGGTGCCTGAGCACAGACGCCGTCGAACAGCGGAGCCGTGGCCCAGGGGCTGTTGCGAAAGCAGGATGGGGGGCGTGGTGATCTGACGAATGGACAGTGGGCCGGCTTGAGCCGTTGTTGCCGCGGGGCATCAAGCCGGGCCGTCCGCCGGTGTGGACGCGACGGCAGCTGATAAACGGCATCCGTCGAGTGCGAGATCAACCGCCTCAAGCGCCACCGGGCCGTGGCCACGAGATACGACAAGCTCGCCGTCCCGCTACGAGGCGACCGTGTTGGTCGCAGTCCTCAACGAGTGGCTGTGACCAGCACCTTCCCAACAAACCCTAGTCGACCCTGACCACGTACTTGCCCCGCACCCCGCCCGCCTCCAGCGCCCGGTGTGCCGCCGCTGTCTCGTCCAGCGGGAAGACCGTGTCCACCGCCGGCCGCAGCTTCCCCTCCGTCACCTGGCGGGCGAGGTCGTCGAAGAGCGCACGTTCGGGGTTGCCGCTGAAGAAGCGCACCCGGCCGCGTCCGTGGACGGCGCTGGCCGCGATGTAGCCCAGCGAGGCGGCGGGCCGCGTCAGGTCGAAGGCGATGGTGACCATGCGTCCGCCGGGCTTCAGCATCCGCCGTACGGTACGCAGGTCGGTGCCCGCCGTGTCGAGGACCACGTCGAACAGTCCCAGTTCCGCAGGGGACACGGCCCGGTGGTCGACGGCGTGGTGGGCACCGAGCGTACGGACGAAGTCGAGGTTGGCAGCGCGGGCCAGGGCCGTGACCTCGGCGCCGTATGCCTGTCCGAGCTGGACGGCGGCGTTGCCGACGCCGCCTGCCGCGCCCCGTACGAGCAGCCGTTCGCCGGGGCGCAGTGCGGCCTTGTCGCGGAGGGCCGTGACGGCCGTGGTGGCCACCGGCAGCGCGGCGGCGGCCACGAGGTCCAGTCCGTCCGGGACCCGGCCGAGCCGCTCGGGCCGTACCGTCACGTACTCGGCAGCGCTGCCGAATCCGGAGCTGCGGCCCAGGACGCCCCACACCTGGTCGCCGACAGCTACGTCGGTCGCGCCGGTGCCGAGTGCGGCGATCTCGCCAGTGAAGTCCAGCCCGATGCGCTGCGGGAACCTTCGGCCGGTGAGGAGGCGGACCCGACCGGAACGGGCCGCCAGTTCGCCGCCGTTCACGCTGAACGCGCGCACGCGCACGAGGACCTCGCCGGGTGCCGGTGCGGGACGTGGCACCCGGCCCACGTACAGCACCTCGGGGCCGCCGAAGCGGTCGAACAGTACGGCTTTCATCGTGCGGTCGTCCATCGTTGCGTTCTCACCTTCGCCACCAGTGGCCGTGCGGGGGATCGTGGCGCTGAGCGTAGGCTGGCAACCGGACGAGATCGTCCACTTGACCGGAGGTGAGAGACAACGGTGGGGGAATCCTCTCGGATCGCGGGGCAGGACAGTCTGCGGGCGGACGCCCGGCGCAACCGGCGGCGCATCCTCTCGGCTGCCCGCGTGGTCTTCGCCGAGCACGGCATCGACGCGCCCATGGCGACCGTGGCCCGACGGGCGGGGGTCGGCGTGGCGACGCTGTACCGGCGTTTCCCGACGCGGGACGCCCTGGTGCGGGCCGCGTTCGCGCACCAGATGGACATCTGTGCTCGGACGCTCACCGAGGCGCTGGCCGACCCCGATCCGTGGCAGGGCTTCCAGCGGCTGGTCGAGACGGTCTGCGAACTACAACGGGCAGAACGGGGCTTCCCGGCCGCGTTCGTCGCGGCCTTTCCGGACAGCACGCGAGAACACGCGCGGGTACGGGAGCAGACCGAGCGGGACTTCATGACCCTGGTCCGCAGGGCTCAGGCGGCGGGCGCGCTGCGGGCCGACTTCCACCCCTCCGACTTTGCCGTGGCCCTGCTGTCCCACTGCGGTCTGGTCACCGCACTGCCGGGTGACCGTGCGGCATCCCGGCGTCTGGTGGCGTACTTGCTCCAGTCGTTCCGCGCCGAGGCGGCCCACGGAGCGCTGCCAGCGCCGAGCGCACTGTCGCTGCGCAGTCTTCCGCTCGCGGCCCACGGCTCCCAGGGACAGCGGCCCTCCAGCGCCTGATACGAAGCGGCGCCTGCCGCCCTTCGGGCGACCGCGCCACTTTCGCGGCAGGCCCTAGGCCCTGTCCGGCCGATCTTGCCGGGCCCGCGACGCCAGCTACGGCACCTCGCTGCGTTACCGAATCGCGCGAATACGGACAGGTATGAGCTGCGATCCGGCGCCTTGCGATGCACCGCATCTGACGCCGCGGGCTTATCCGACAAGATCGACAGGACAGGACCTAGGCGTCGAAGGTGTCCCGGCGCCGCTGGGCGGCCGATTAGAGCCAGCTGCACATGCTCGATCGAGTCATGTCAGCTGTACTTGATACGTCCGTGCAAGACAGCCGGCCGTCGGCCAGGTCCCAGCTTTCGAAATGCGCGCCGGGGTGCGGGGCTCTGCCCCTGCACCCCGGCGCGTTCTGCTGGACGGGGTTCAGTCCACGCGGCAGGATCGGGCAGCGCCGATCAACGCGGCCGGGACCAGCGGAGTCGCGCCGCAACCGGCCCGTTCAGGTCGGCCAGATCATGCCGGGGAGGGCGCGGTCGTCGTAGTCGAACCAAGCCTGGTTCTCCCAGCCATTGCCGGAGGACGGGTCGGTCTCGTCCCAGCCGTTGCCTTCGACTGCGGTCCAGGCGGGCTCCCAGTAGACGACGCCCAGGCCCCGGCCGTCGGGCACGGCGGCGACAACCGAGCAGATGTCCCGCATCCAGGCGGCCTGGCCCTCGGGCGTAGCGGGGTAGCCGGGGACCAGCCGCGACTCATCACCGACGATCTGGCCAGCGGCGTCCTTGCTGTCCAGCCGGAAGGGGTACGCCGCCTCGGCTACGACGACGTCTTTGTCGTACCGGCCGGAGATGTCGTTCAGGTTGGCCTGGAGCTCGTCGAGCGTGCCGTGCCACCAGGGGTAGAACGAGGCTGCGATGACGTCGAACGGCACTCCTTGGTCCACGGCGTTGTCGAACCACTCGCGGTAGAGCCCGTTGTCGCCGCCGTTCGCGAGGTGCAGGGCGATCCGGGTGTCGGGCGAGGCGGCCCGCGCCGCCTCCGCGCCCGCCCTGAGCAGGCCGCCGAGCCCGCCCCAGTTGTCGGTAGAGCCGTCCGGCCACACCATCCCGTTGTGGATCTCATTGCCGATCTGTGCCATGGCGGCCGGGGTGCCCTGGTCGGCGAGGCCGCCGAGGATGTCGGTGGTGTGGTCGGCCAGCGCCTGCTCCAGCGCGTCGCCGGTCAGGCCCTCCCAGGCGGCGGGCTTGTACTGCTTGCCGGGGTCGGCCCAGGTGTCGGAGTAGTGGAAGTCCACCAGCAGGCTCATGCCCTGGTCGGCGACGCGGCGGCCCATGGCGAGGATCTGCTCACGGCCGTGGTACCCGTCGGCCGAGTCGACCCAGACCTTCAGGCGAACCCAGTTGGTGCCCGCCTCGCCCAGGATGGTCAGCGGGTCGCCTTCGGTCCCGTCAGCGTAGCGCCAGACCGCGCCGAGGTCCTCGGCCTTGAGGACGGAGGAGAGGTCCGCCCCCCGAATGGACAGGGCCTGCCGGGGCCGGGCCGCTCCGGCTGCTTGCGCGGCGTTGGCGGGCTTGGCGGTGAGCCCGCCGAACAGGACGGGTGTGGCCAGGGCCGCAGGGCCCAGACGGAGGATGGTGCGTCGTTGCATCATGGTCGTCCTTCCATGAGTGACGGTGGGGGACACGCGGGAAGTCAGGTCAGTCGTCCAGGCGCACCTCCCGTACCGCGCCGGCGGGCACGGCGAAGGGGCCGTCGGCGCGTTCGGCGGTGGGCAGTTCGGTGCCCTGGCGGATGAGCGGGACCTGCGCCCCGGCCCCGGCCCCGGCATCGGCGTCGGCGTCGGGCGGCGAAAAGTTCACGGTGAGATGGCGGTCGAAGAGGCCGGCGTGGTACCCCTCGGCGCACTCGTGCGCGTCCAGGTCCTGGCTGTCGGCGGCGGTGCGGGCGTCCAACACCGGTGCGAGCGCTCGTACGTGGGCGCCGAGTTCGACGACCTCCTGCCAGATACGGCTGTCGGTTCCCGCATGCGGCAGCATCGCGGAGCGAAACTCCTCCGCGCCGAAGCGGGGGGCGCGCCACTGGAAGAACATCGCGCCCCCCGAGTCCGGCGCGACGTGGGCGGCCAGACCGTTGCGCGCCATCTCGCCCGGCGTCTTGGCGAAGTTGCGCGGCTGCCAGTTGACGCCGCTGACGGCATGCTCCAGCAGCAGCCGGAGGCGACCGCCGCCGGCGGAGCGGGCGAGGTCGGCCGCCTTGGGCAGGCCGATATGGTTGCGGTCGTCCTCGGCCACCGCGTAGTGCTCATGGGTGACGGCGTCCACCTCCCGGCCCCGGCACCAGTGGCCGATGGAGTCGCACTGGGTCGGCGAAACCATGAAGTTGGTGGTCACAGGGGTGCCGGATGACAGCTCGCGCAGCAGCTCGCGCTCACGGCGGCCGTTGGCCAGAGTGCTGTCGCCGGCGAAGCGGGCGAAGTCCAGGCGCTGGGAAGAGGCGCAGACGGTGGGGGTGGCACGCGGTGGCTGGATCTCCTTCCAGTCGCCGTACGCCTCCCCCCAAAACACGAGGGTCCAGGGGCCGTTGACCGCCTTCCGGGTGGTGTAGCCCTCGGCGAGCCAGCGCCGGAAGTGGGCGGCGAAGGTCTCGCAGCAGCACTCCGGCACCTGCACCCCGTACTCGTTGTTGCGGAGCCACTTTGCCACCGCAGGGGCGCTGCCGTACCGCTCGCCGAGCGCTGTCGTGATACGAACCGCCGCCTCCCGGCAGGCGGGTGAGCTGTGCCAGATCGCGCCGCGCCAGCCGAACTCCCAGCACACGCCCTCACGGTTGACCGGCAGCACCTCGGGGCGGCCACGGGAGAACCAGGCCGGCGGCACCACGGTCAGGGTGCCAAGGGCGATGCGGATGCCGTTCGCCTGCACCGACTCGATCACCCGGTCCAGCCAGCCGAAGTCGAAGGAACCCTCGCGCGACTCCAGCCATGCCCAGGAGAAGTTCCCGGCGCTGACCAGGTTCACGTCGACCTCCCGCATCAAGGCGACGTCCTCGCGCCACACCTCCTCCGGCCACTGCTCGGGGGTGGAATCATCGCCGCACGCGAGTAGCCCCACGAACATCTCTCCGGGCCGGCCCACCCAAGAGATCTGTGAACGCTCACAGCATTTCCCGGATTGCATAGCCCAACACAAGCGCACAGTCACACTCATTGACAAGACTCAGGTCCATCTCCGTACTGGGAGCGTTCACAGACCAGGCCTTGGCGGAGAGGAACAACCATGAACTCCCTCAGCATCGCGGTAAGCGCCACGGCCGCGCTCGCCGTCGCCGTCGCCGCCACCGCCTGCGGCGCTCACCTACTGGGGCTGGGCGCTGCCAGGATTCGAGCAGGCAGCCGAGGTGTGGAACGAGAGCCACCCGGACATCCAGGTCACGGTGAAGGAGCCGGCCAGCGGCGACGACGTTGTCACCCGGACCATCAACGCTGCCCAGGGGGCCGAGGCCCCCGACCTGATGCAGGCGGAGTACCAGGCGTTGCCCACCCTGGTGAGCAACGACGTGCTCGCCGACATATCCGAGTACGTCTCAGGAGTCGGGGGCGAGTTCAACTCCGGCGCCTGGCAGCAGGTCACCCTCGGCACCGACGGTGTCTACGCGATGCCGCAGGACTCGGGCCCGATGATGCTCCTCTACCGCGAGGACCTCTTCGACGACTTGGGCCTGACCGTCCCCACCACCTGGGAGCAGCTCGCCGACACCGCCCGTGAGGTGCGTGACGTCGCCGCCGACACATATCTGACGACCTTCTCAGCCAACGACGCCGGGCTCTTCGCCGGGCTCGCCCAGCGGGCCGGGGCCCAGTGGTGGACCGCCGAGGGCGAGATGTGGCGCGTGGCCGTCGACGACGAGGCGACGAGGCGGGTCGTCGACTTCTGGGGCGGGCTGGTCGCCGAGGGCGTGATCGACAACAAGCCGATGTATACCCCCGCCTGGAACCGAGCCCTCGACACAGGCGAGCAGATCGCCTGGGTGAGCGCGGTGTGGGCCCCGAACGTACTGGCCTCCTCCGCCGCCGGCACCGCCGGCACCGCCGACACCGCCGGCAAGCGGGCCGCGGCGCCGCTGCCGCAGTGGGAGTGGGGCACGAACGTCACGGGCAGCTGGGGCGGCTCGACCACGGCGGTCACAAACGACTCCGAGCACCCAGAGGAGGCCGCCGAGTTCGACACCTGGCTGAACACCGCTCCCGAGGCGCTGGAAGTGCTGGCGGAGAGCGGGATCCACCCGGCCGCGACCGCCGCCCGGACCGGCGGCGTTTTCGCCGAACCACCGGCGTTCCTGAGCAACCAGCCTGACTTCTACGAGCAGGTCACCACTGTTGCCGAGGGCATGCAGACCGCTGCTTGGGGCCCGAATGTCAATGTCGCCTACAGCGCCTTCAATGACGCCTTCAGCCAGGCGGCCAGGGAACGCTCGGACTTCGGAGCCGCGCTGAGCGAGATGCAGCGAGCCGCCGTCGACGACATGCGCGACCACGGCTTCCAGGTCGTCGAGTAGGACTGAGCAGGCGTCCACCACCGTTGCCAGGCGGCCGCAGTCGGGCCACAGGAGGGGGAGGCAGGGGCCCGGCGGCGTGCCCCGTACCTCCTCAGCGCTGCGAGGTCGGCTGGCGGCCCATGTCCAGGCGGTGGACGATGCGCCAGACGCCGGACTTGCTGATGGTGACGTCGTGGTACCGCCTGAGGCACATGGAGAGCTTCTCGGGGCCGAAGCGGTAGTGCTGCCGCAGGCGGATGATCTCTCCCACGTCCTCGACGTGGGCCGCGTTCGGGGAGGTCCTGGGTGCCTTTGACCGACTGCGCGGGCCTTCGACATCCTCGGCCTGGTAGCCGGGGCACCAGGTGTAGTACGCCTGCCGACTGATCCCGAAGCCGCGGCAGGACATCGGGACGTTCCCGGCGACCTCCTCGACGTGGCGCATCACGGTCAAGCGCCGCTTGACGATCCGGCACGTCACCGCGTGAGCGCGGGCGGCGGTCGCCGCGAGGGCCACCGCCACCCGCACATGGAAATCTTTCTATCGAGAAGTCACTCCCCGCCGGTCGGGCGGATGTTCTTGAACACCTGGGCGCTGTCCGGGCTCTGCCAGAGAGCCGGGAACGCGTACAGGTCGTCTTCGGTCGGCCAGCCGGTGAAACTTTCCGTGTTCCAGATACTCACGGTGCTGTTCAGCAGGACGGGGATGTAGGGCATGTCCTGTTCGATCGCGGTCTGGATGGTGTCGAAGTGAGGCTCCCGCGCCGCCGCGTCGTCCGGGTTGATGAGGCGGAGCTCATCGATCGCCGCGTCCACATCCGGGTTGCTGTACCGGCCCCAGTTGATGTTCGCCGTCTCGCCGACCGGGACGGCGTTCGTCCCGGAAAAGAAGTTGGCGTACTGCCAGTAGGGGTCGGCCGTAGGGCCGGGTGTGAGCGAGTCGATGATCAGCTGGTAGTCGCCGCGGCCACGGGCGTCGGACCACTCGTTCCAGGAGGACTGCTGGGGCGTCAGGGCAATGCCGGCCTCCTGCAACTGCTCCGATATGGTGTTGACGGTCGTGATGTAGTCCGTCCAGCCGGAGACGACCCGGACACCCAGCTCCAGCTGCTCGCCGTCCTTGGCGTAGATGCCGTCACCGTCGCGTTCCCAGCCGGCGTCCTCCAGGATCTGCGTGGCGCGCGCAACATCCGGCTCCATCGGGGCCGTTCCGTTTTCCAGGCCATCGGAGACGTAGTCGCGGTCGGGCAGGCCGAAGCCGGGCGATATCGGGGCGGCGACACCCTGGTAGGCGAGCTGGTTCAGCTGGTCGCGGTTCATCGCGTAGTAGATCGCCTGCCGCACGGCCGGATCGGTCTGGGGACCCTCGCACCCGAGTTCCACGCTGGAGCAGGCACCGAGCACGATCTGGTATGTGTTCGCGATGGTGGCCGAGTAGCCCGGGTACGCCTGCTCGACGTTGTTGAGGTTGGGTACCGGGCTGCTCAGCCAGTCGACTTGGCCGGCGGACAGCGAGTCGGCGCCCGCCTGGTTCCCGGAGAGGGCCAACGAACGGATCGTCCGCACCGCGGGTTCGCCGTCCCAGTAGTCCGGGTTCGCGGTCATGGTGAATGCCTGGGCCTTGAACTCGCCAAGGGTGTACGGGCCCGTGCCGACCGGCTCGGTCATGGTGTCGGTCGAAGGGTCCTCAATGCCGGACCAGATGTGCTCGGGCACGATCCAGATCTTGCCCAGCAGGTTGGCGGCATCCATGAAGGCCGGCTCCTCGAAGGCGACCGTGACGTGGGTCGGGTCGACGATCGTGGTCTCACCGTCGAAGCCGATGCTGTTGATGGCCGGATTCTCCCGCAGCATGTCGAAAGTGAACTTCACGTCGTCCGCCGTGAAGTCCTCACCGTCCGTCCAGGTCACCCCTTCGCGCAGGGTGATCGACAGCTCGGTCCCGTCCTCGTTCCAGGTGTACTCGGTGCCCAGCAGCGGGGCCGGGTCCTCCTGACGTGCGGTATTCAGGAAGAACAGCGATTCGTAGATGGTGCCCGCACCTTCGAGCTTCGTCGGCGAGTACGGGTTGAAGTTCGCTTGGAGGTCACCGGCACCGCTGAATATGACCAGGGTGTCGGAGCCGCCTCCGCCTCCGTCGCCATCGCTGTCACCCGAGCCACCGCAACCGGTTGCCAGCAGGCCGCACACCGCGAATCCCACCGTGGCTGTGCGGACGCGCCGCCATTGAACGTCCAGACGCATGAACGCTTCCTTCCGTGGGGCACCCCTCCCCGGGGGCTTGGGCGAGGTCGCCCGGCGCCGGGATTCTTGGACCTTGCGGAAGCGCGGTCAATGCCGAGGAAAAACTACCGTCACACCGTTACCGCAATGCAACTAATCCGCACAGCTTCACACAGGGCGACTTGGACCGCGTCCTCTGTGGTGAGTCGGTGGAGGCGTTTGTAGCAGGTGAGGGCGGCGGCGAGGCCGAGAAAGGCCAGGTAGTCGCGGGGATCGTGTTCGCAGCGGGGTGAGAGACGGCGGTAGCCGGACAGCCAGGACAGGGGCCGCTCGATCACCCACCGGTGACGGCCCAGCCGCTGGCCGGACTCGGCTCCCTTGCGGGCGATCCGGCACGCGATGCGCTTGCCTCTCATCCGTCTGCGCAGGTCCGGCTGGTCGTATGCCTTGTCGGCATGGACCTTCCCGGGGCGGTGGTGCCGGCCGCGGCCGGGGTCGTGTCTCGATCGGGGACCGGCGAGCAGGGGCTTCAGGCCCCCGGCTGTCGTGGACGTTGCCACCTGAGCCGGCGACCACGACAGGCAGCCCGCCCGCATCGGACAGGATTGCGCATCCTGGAACCGGGTTTACCCCGGTCCACCGGGCTCGGACCTATGTGTTCGCCCCCCTTCTCTCGCCCTGACGTGGGCCGTGTCGAGGATGACGCGGGACAGGTCCACGAAGCCGCGGGCGGCGAGTTCGTCGAGCACAACCCGGTGCAGCCGGCTCCACACACCGGCCCGGGACCAGATCAGGATCTGCGATGGGCGGTCGACTCCGATATCCCGAAGCACGGCGGCAGGTGCCGCCAGGCACACCCGCTGACCAGGACATAGACGATGGCCGCGAACACCGCCTCATCAGGCGTGTTCCGCGTCCCGCCGCCCTGCGGACGCACCCGCGACGGCGGCAGCACGTCCCGTGCGATCTCCCACCGGCCCCCGAAGGCGTGGGAGTTGAGGACGAGTTGTGGGTGGTGGTCGAGCCGCTGTTGCCCCGGGTCGAGCGTCGGGCCCGTCATCCGGGACGCAGGCGGCATCCGGACCGGCTGGTGTTCCAGGGCATCCTGTTTGTGCTGCACACCGGGATCGCCTGGGAACACCTGCCGCAGGAACTCGGCTTCGGCTCGGGCATGACCTGCTGGCGCCGCCTGGCCGAGTGGACCGAGGCCGGCGTGCGGCCCCGGCTCCACGAAGTCCTCCTTGCCAAGCTCCGCGGCGCGAACGCCCTGGACTTCTCCCGTGCTGCGGTCGACGGCTCCCACATCCGGGCGTTAAAGGGGCTCCAAGACCGGACGAAGCCCCGTTGACCGGGGCAGGACGGGCAGCAAGCACCACCTGATTACGGACGCCACGGGCATCCCGCTCGCGGCCACCTTGACCGGCGGCAACCGCAACGACGTCACGCAACTCGTCCCACTCCTCCAGGCCGTGCCGCCAGTACGTGGCAAGCGCGGCCGGCCCCGGCGCCGCCCCGACGCAGTGCTGGCCGACCGCGGATACGACCACGGCAAGTACCGCCGCCTGGTCCGGGATCTCGGTGTGAAGCCGCTGATCGCCCGCCGTGGCACCGAGCACGGCTCCGGTCTTGGCACCCAACGCTGGGTCGTGGAGCGCGCGTTCGCCCACCTGCACTGGCTCCGTCGCCGGCGGATCCGTTGGGAGATACGTGACGACATCCACGAAGCCTTGCTCGCCCCTGGGATGCGCACTCATCTGCTGGCGGCGCCTGAAGGCATCCCGGTAGGAATTTTCAGGTGATGTCGTCGACAAGAGCCTCAAGGTGGCGCTCTCCGTCGCGGGTGTGTGCGCCGGCGGCCAGTGCAGCCTTGGCAAGACGGGCTGCAGCGGGCTCACTGAAGAGTCCGCTGAGATGCTCGTTGGCCTTCCGCAGGCCGTGAGAGGTCGACTCGACCGCGGTGTCGACCGCTTCGGTCGCGGCGCGGGCGACGCCGGGCGGCAGAGCGGCGATGTGGGCGGCGAGGGTGCCGACGACGTGGTCGAGCTCGGTGTCCGGCACGGCCCGGTTCACCCATCCGATTCGTTCCGCGGTCGCGGCATCGATCAGCTGCCCGCCGAGGATGATCTCCAGGGCGCGTGCACGACCCACGAGACCGGGCAGGTATGCAGTGCCTCCCGCGCCCGGGATGATTCCCAGCCGGCACTCCATCTGGGCCATTCCGGCGCGTTCGAGCGATGCGAACCGCATGTCCATCGCGGACAGCAGTTCCGCACCGCCGCCGCGTGCCAGTCCACGCAGCTTCGCGATGGTGATCTGCGGCAGCGACCGGATGCGTTCGTGGAGCCGCATCATCGGGTTGAGGGACTGGTCTTGTTCGGGCGCGACGGGGAGGGCAACGAATCCCGCGGGGTCGTCGGCGGTCGTCATGTCGCCGTGCGCGACGAAGAAGTCCGGATCCGCGCTGTCAAAAACGATCACCCGGATGTCGAGGTCGCCGGACATGGCGTCCGCGAATCGGTCCAGGTCTGTCATCAGGGCGGCGTCGAGCAGGTTGATGGGAGGGTTGTCGATCACGACGTGTGCCACGCCGCTGCTGAGAGAGACCTTGAGGGTCGGGTATGCGTCAGTCATGATTCCCGTCTTCGCGTCCGACTACTAGGTATCTGAGGTATACCTAGTAGTACGGATACACTTCAACGAAATCAGGTATCGCGAGGGAGACCGACGTGCCCGAAGTGGAGCTCAACGGCGACGGCCGGAATCTACTCGACCAACTCTTCGACAAGTGGTCCTTGCTGGTACTGGCCGCATTGTGCGACCGCCCCCGGCGCTTCAACGAACTCCGGCAACACATGCCCACTGTCACCCCGAAGTCACTGACCGCATGCCTGCGGCGACTGGAGCGCAACGGCATGGTCGAGCGAGCGGTCGTGTCCACGGAACCGGTGGCGATCGAATACCGCATCACCCCACTGGGCCGGACCCTTCGGTCCCCCGTGCACGCCATGCTGGAATGGGCCGTCGATCACCTCGACGCGGTCGAAACCGCCCGCTGTCACTACGACGAGCGACGTGTGGACAAGTGACATCCGGCAGGTCTCGCACAGGACGACACCGTTCACCTCAACGGCCACCCAGCCGATCCGGGCCAGTGCCCAGGGCCCATCCACGAACCTGCTCGCCCGGCCCTCACCACACCGTCGCGACACTCTCGGTGAACTGCTGCTCGACAGCCGCTATCGCCTGAGGATATTTCGCGTCAGAAGGCACTCGAAGCAGTCGGGCTCGCGCAGCCTCACATCCGGGATCTCAGCACGTCGACCTCACAGCCCGGTGCGAACGCGTCGAAGCCATGCTCGACCAGCCAGCGAACCCCCAGCAGGCTTCGCAACGACCACCACGCGTGGATCACGTCGAGGTCGACGTCGGCGCCATAACCGGCGATGACGTCGCCCAGGTGTTCCTGGTGTCCGAGCGTGAAGGTGGCGAGGTCGAACAGGGCATCACCCCGGCCCGCTTCGGACCAGTCGATGATGCCGGTGACCTCGTCGCCATCGACGAAGACATGCTCGATTTGCAGGTCGCCGTGCGCGAACACCGGAGTCCACGGCCGGATCGCGGCCTCGGCGACCTGGCGGTTGCGGGTGACGAGGTCGGCGGGCAGGATGCCGTTCGTCACGAGCAACTCGCACTCGCCGTCGAGTTCCGCCGCCAACTCCTCGGGGTTCCGTCGGCGCCGGCCGGGCCAGGGTGGCAACGGCGCCTCGTGCAACTCCCGGATGGCGGCACCCGCCGCAGCCCACGCCGCCGGGGACGCGGTCGACGGCTCACCGAGGCGCCCCAGCGCCGTCCCAGGGAGTGCGGCGATCGCAAGCACAGGCGGCTTGCGCCACAGGACCTCCGGGGTCGGGACCGGCGCCAGGACCATCGCCTCGACCTCGACGTCGATGTGCGCCTGATCGGCGTCCACCTTCAGGAATACGTCGCCGACGCGCAGAGTCGCGCGTTCGGAATGAGCGACGACGACTTTGACTTCATCCATGGGCGACCAGTATCCCGGGGGTGATCGCCCACGTCGCCGGGTTTATCGCGCGCGATTGCACGGCTGACCGCGTCCGGCTCCCCAGCGGCCTCATGCACGACACCGACCGCTTACCAGGTCAAGTCCACCCTTTTTGTCAGGAGCCCTGAATGTCACCTCCTGCGTATCGATGAGTGTGGCCGGATTTCCCAGGTCGGCCGCTGGAGTTGATCGTTGTGCACGATGATGTCGGCGTGGTCGGCCGGGCGGACCGTGGCGAAGTAGAGCTGTTGGGAGGGGATGTAGCGGTTGCGCCAGGACCGTTCGATTTCGGCGGCATCGGGGGTGAGTCCGGTCGGCGCTGTGCCTCGTTCCCTGGCGCGGTCTACCGTCTGCTCGAATGGGACGGACACGAAAATGCGCAGGTCCCAGCGGTCGATGAGTTCTGGGCGCAGGAGGAAGACGCCGTCGAAGAGCAGTAGGGCATCCGCGGGGGCGGTCGTGGCCGGCGGTGAGGATGGGGTGTCGGTGTCTTTGTCGTAGACCGCGTGCTGGAACCTTCGGTCTCCGCCTGGGCCCAGCGGATCGAGCAGGACCCGGCACAGCGCGGCGTGGTTGTGGGCGTCGAAGTAGCAGCCTTCGGCCGAGTACTGGCCGCGTCGGTAGCGCTGTGCACGGGGGAAGAGGAAGTCGTCGATGGTCGCGCGGATGACGTCGCGGTCCTGAGCGCGCAGGACGACGGCGAGCTCGTCGGCCAGCGTGGTCTTGCCGGCGGCGGGCGGCCCGTCGATGGCGACCCGCAGCGGGTGCGTGGTCGTGACGGACCTGATCGCCTGGGCCAGCCGACTGATGAGTTCGCCGCGGGTGCCTTGGTCCATTGCTGCCTCCCTCACGGTGTCTCTGTTGTAGCACCGCATGTCGGGCCGTGGCCGTCGGTTCGCGTTCGACGAGGACGGCTCGTTCGGAACGGGCTCCGGCGGGGGCGAGGCGGCGAGGTGGGGTGCGTTCACGGTCCGGTACCGCTGCTGGGCGGATTCGACGAGCTTGCAGGCCATCGCCAGGGTGCGGCGCGCGAGCCGGTGCCGCTGCGGTTCGGCGCCGCCGACTCCGGCCGCGACGGGCACACGGTGACCTGGAACGCCGCGCGCGGAGCGGCGCCCGTGGTGACCGGTGCCGACCCGGTCACCGGCTGGGAACTGGACGACCTCGCGACGGGCGTCTACAGGGCGGACGTCGGCACCGGTTTCGACACCCGTCAGCTCTACGTCGACGGTGTCCTGGCCCAGCGCGCGCGGATGAGCCTGAACCCGTCGGACATCACGCTCAACGAGGATGGCTTCACCCTCGACAACCCGGACGATGCTGTCGTTCACCAACCGCTTTGCGCCCGTTGAGAGCATCTCCGGCACGACGGTCGTCATCCAGCAGCCGTCCTGGGACAACAACACCTACAGGTACGACACGATCCAGTCATCGTTCCGGGAGCCGACGTTCTGGCTGCTGAACTCCAGGAGTTTCCTCGAACGACTCGGCCGTTATCGGCTCGGCGACGACGTCGCGGTTCAGCCCGAGGACGGCGGCGCTGTATCCGCCGCGCAGTACGCCCTCGGGTTCGTCGACCTGATCGAGAAGGGCGACCACCGCAGGGCACAGGTCAACCTCGGCCACTGAGCCTTTCCTGGCGAGGTAGTGGTCGCCTGCTGTGGTTGGCGCTCTGGACCGGTCGCCTGGACGTACAACTGCCCGTGCGACACGAAAAGTCCGGAGCCCCTGGCAGAAGTCGGTCCTGCCAAGATCAGGCTCCGGCACCAAAGGTTTCGCGTGTCCGGTGTCCCGGACGATCCGATCACCTTCACCTTCACCATGTGGCTCTAGGTCCGTGAAGCGCATCCTCCGTCCGCCCGGCAGGTGCCCGAGAAGTCGCCCCCCTGGCAGCTAGTTGACGGGTCAACGACCTGCGCCTAATCTGGATGATGCATCAACCAAACGGTGCGGGGGCGCCAGGTGGTCAGCCCGCATGTGGGCTCGCTGCGGGCATTGAGCCTTCGGCGTACCGCCTGACGCCCCCGGACGCGAAGCCTCAGAAGGGGAATCCCATGAGCACCGAGAACAAGGCCGGACTCAACGCGCTGCTGACGCCCGAGGAGAGCGTTCTCGTACTGATCGACCACCAGCCGTTCCAGTTCGCCAACCTGAACAGCCACGAACCGACGATGGTTGTCAACAACGTCACCGGACTCGCCAAGGCCGCCAAGGTGTTCGACGTCCCGACGATTCTCACGACCGTTCTGGAGGAACGCGGCGGCCTTCTCATCCAGGGTGTGCAGGACGTGTTCCCGGAGCAGAAGCCGATCAACAGGACCCTCATCAACACCTGGGAGGACGAGCGCGTCGTGGATGCCGTCAAGGCGACCGGACGCAAGAAGCTGATCATCGCCGGTCTCTGGACGGAGGTCTGTGTGGCGATGCCGGCCATACAGGCGGCGGGCGAGGGCTTCGAGGTCTTCGCCGTCACCGACGCCTCGGGCAGTGGCTCGAAGGAGGCGCACGACATGGCCGTGCGGCGCATGGTCCGGGCGGGCGTGGTTCCGATCACCTGGGTGGCCGTGATGAGCGAGTGGCAGCGCGACTGGGCCCGCGAAAAGACCATTCAGGGCGTTACCGAGGTCATGTTGCAGCACACCGGTGCCACCGGTGTGGCGTTCGCCTGGGAGACGCAGCTCCTCGCCGGGGGACGTGCCGGAGACGGCGTCTGACGTGACTGCCGCGCCGGCTCCCATCCGTGTCGGGTACTGCCTGTCGGTGGCCGGTTCCCTCGCGGACAACAGCCGGTCGGCCCGTCTCGCCCATGAAATTCGGCGCGAGGACATCAACAGCCGAGTCGGATTGCTCGGCCGCCCTGTCGAGTTCGTCCGCTACGAGGGTACGTCCCACACCCGGATCGAGTTGTCCGACGTGCTGTGGGTGGCCAGGCGGGTGCCGTCCTCGTTGAACGCCATGAGGTCGATGCCCTCTTCCGGGGCGTGGCCCGTCAGCGGCTCGCCCACGGGATCGCCGCTCTCGGCGTCCCGGAACCGCACGGTGCCGTCGTCATGACCGGTCGCGATGACGCGGCTGTCGGGGCTGAAGGCCAGGCTACCCACGTAGGCGGGCTTTGTGCCCCGGCAGGTGTCGTCGATGTCGATGATCTCCGCCGCCGACTGGACATCCAGCGGGCGTAGACCGCAGTCTGCCAACCCGGTGTGCAGTTCGATGCCCAGAAGGGCGATCAGCGCGCGGTCCGGGCTGAGCACGATGGACACGACGTCCTGCTCGGCGCACAGCTTCGCGTCGAGGGCGGGCGAGGTGGGGACGCGTTCGCCGTCGCCCGCGTCGACGACGTACAACCGATCCATGGCGCAGTCCGTGGCGAGTACCAGCGGATCGTCGCCGGTCAGCGGGAACAGCGGGGGCTCCGCGGGAGCCGGGGTCTCGCCCCGGGGCTCCCAGGGGTAGTCGTGCAGCAAGGCGCCGGTGCGCAGGCCGAAGAGGTAGGTGTACCGCTCGCCCTCAGAGACGGCCGTCAGGAACTCGGCGGGCAGGCCGCTTTCGGGGTCGACGAACTCGGCGCGCGGCGGCGGATTCGTCGTCGCCCGGCCGGTGGCCGCGTCCCACTGGTGCAGATGCCGCCCGTCTGGAGAACTCTGTGACGATGGTGGCCGTCGAGTCGTCGTCGGGGTACGCCAGCAGCGACGGGAGCAGCACCGCGAGCGCCATGACGGCTGCCCCGATCGCCAGGCGCGCGGAGCCGCGCACGCGCCGGGGTGAGCGTAGGGCGGACGCGCCGGACGGGGGTGCGGCGCATGAGGGCCGCTCCACCAGGGCCTCCTGCAACCTGACGTGCCTGAACCGGGGGTTGGGCGTGGCGTACCAGATGAGCATGGTGAATACGGCGAAACACCCGCCGATCATGGCGCAGTCGGCGATCAGGTCGCTGCCGTCCGCTCCGGAGAGCTCCAGAACGATCGCCGTCACCATGGTGAAGAGCGCGCCGAACGCCAGGCCGATGCTCGGTGCCGCCCAGGCGGACAGCAGCCGTCCGCTCATCTGCCACCAGGCGAGGTCGCGTTCGCCGTGCCGGTGGCGGTACAGGGCGAGGAACGACAGCCGCCGCCTGGCCCGTGCTGCCTCCTCGCCAGGCTCGCCGACGGGTGGGGCCCACGGGAACGCGCCCGGCGCGTAGGCGGCGTCGATGAACCGCTCGGTCAGGTAGTCCTCGACGGCGTGCCGGTTGCCGAAGCGCTCCTCGTCGATCAGCTCGGCGGGCCGCCCCGGCAGCCGTTCGTACCCGGTGCGCGCCATGGAGATCATCAGCGGCGTGGACAGCGCGGCGGCCAGTGGTCCGTCCGGCGCGGCGCGCAGCCGTGCGTACACCGGGGTCCAGTCGGTGTCCTCCGGCCAGGAAATGTCTCCCAAGTACCGAATCGCGTCCTCGGCGGCGACGGGCGCGATCTCCACAACGGGGGCGCGGCGCAGCACCGGCGACCCGGCCTTGATCACGTCCTCGTACTCGGCGGCCCGGCAGGTCACGACGATGGGGCGCTCCTGGCCGAGCGCGTGGTTCAGCGCGCGCACGGCGCTGCGGCGGGCAGATTCGGGGATCTCGTCGAGCCCGTCGAGGATCGGCAGCAGCAGGCCGTGCCGGAGCAGCGTGCGAGGGGTGTCATCGCGGCCGGCATAGGAGGACTCGGCGAGCCGGCGCACCAGCCAGTCATCGAGGGATTCGGTGATCGGGTCCCAGGAGGGCGCCGACAGCAGCACCGGCACCGGGCCGCCGGGCCTGGGGTGCGCCTCGTCCAGCAGGCCCAGGGTGAGCAGCAGCGCCAACACGGGTTTCCCGCGCCCGGTTCGCCGAGGACCACCAGGCGTCCGCTGGCTGACTGCCGGTACCCGGCAGCGAGTCCGCCGACGGCCTCGTCGAACCGCCCGTCCAGACGCCCGTCGAGTCGCAGTCGTACCACTCTGCCCCCGACCGGCGACCCGGCAGCGGCCTCGGGGGTCCTCGCCGACCTCGCGCCGCGTGGCGGCCCAAGTCAGCGGCAGCACGCGGGGATCGCGCACTCGGCGGGACTCCGCCTCCGCGAGCCACTGCGCCACCAGCGTCCGCGCCAGGTCGTCCGCGACCTCAGGGAACGCTGGCGGCTTGCGCGCCGTCCACGGCGCAGCGGCACGTGACCGAGCGTTACCCAGGCTGATCCGGGACGTTCTCGGGCGAGGGCGGCATCTGTAGTTGCCCGATCACGAAGTCCCGGCTCCCGCTTTGGCCACCGAACGTCGAATCGAGCACCGCTCCGCTCGCGGAACCACTCGAACAGTCACCCACGTGGCATCCGGAGTGCGCGGCGGTTCGACGACTTCCACATCGCCCGTTCCCACTCCGAACTGGTCGCCCGCCTCTACGCCCTGGCGATCGGGGAGGACTTATCCACACGAGGTGGCCGCTTCCCGTTCGTGCGACTGGCCCCGATGGGGCTGATGGCCGCGCGGCGTCGGCTGCGGCCCGGCCGGCTGCTCGTGGCGGCCGGCTGCGGCGCGGGCGGCATCGGACTGTGGCCGGCCCGCGCCCCGGCCGTCCGTCTGGTCGGCTTCGACACGCGGCAGACCGCGACTGCAAATGAGACGAGCTGTCAGGCACCCCTGCCCCATGCACAACCCGCTGACCTCCTGCCTCCCCGCGAACCCCGCAGGTGAGACAGCACAATCCTGCTGGAGTACCAGCGTCGCTTGCCGGCGCGGCGGGGGCATTCCGCACTTGGCGAACGCGCTCAAGGCCAGTACGGTCGCGGATGGTTCACACCGATAACTCAGTGCGGCCAGACTCCGGTGAGGTCGCTCGTCGGGACAAGGTGGGGGTATGCGGATACGGGTCGGAGACGACGGATCGGCCGGAGAGAACGGAAGCGGCGACGGCGTCGCGGAGTTGACCGGGCGCTTCGCCGACTGGCTTGCCAGGGACCGGAGCGTGGGCAGGCATGTGACGATGACCCGCGAACGGTCGGCCACCGCGGACGGGGGGATGTCCGGAGACCTCCTGGAGTGGATCGGCCTGTCCCTGAGCACGGGCTTCTCGGCCGCCAGCCTGATCTACTCCCACCTGAACTTCCGCGCCTCACTCCCGCCCCGTCAGCGGCCCGGTGCGCGGATGGTGGTCGAGCACAACGGCGTCCGGCTCGTGATCGAGGAAGGCAGCGCGGAGGATGCTGCGCGGCTCGTTCGCCTCCTGGGCACCACGACTGCCACCCCCGGCGGCGGCGCCACCGGCCGCGCGGGGTCGACGGACGGGGAGAACACGGGCGAGGGCGCCGGTGGCGATTCCTGATCCGCGCAAGAGCCGGGCAGTGGTGGTCGGGATCGGCGACTACGCGCACGACGACCTCGCCACCATGCCGGCGGCGGCGACCGGTGCGAGCCACCTGGCTCGTCTCCTGCGTGACCTGTCGGTCTGGGGGCTCCCGCAGGACCACGTGACGGTCCTGGGCGCCGAGACCTCGGGCGTACGGATTCTGACAGCGGTCAAGGACGCCGCGGTGGCCACGGAAGAAACGCTGCTGGTGTACTTCGCCGGGCACGGGCTGCGCGACCTCGGCGGGCACCTGTACCTCGCCCTGGCGGACGCCGATCCTGACTACCCGCAGCTCGGCACCCTGCCGTACCTGCAACTCCGCGACCTGATGCGCCAGAGCGGTCACCGCGCCAGGCACCGCGTGACCGTGCTGGACTGCTGCTACAGCGGCATCGCCGGCGGAATGTCCCCCACCACGGCTCCCAGCCGTGACGAGCTGGCCCACGCGCTGGACGAACGCGCCCACGCGAACGGCGCGGACGAGGGGGAGCATGGGCAGGGCGAGGACAGCCACGGAGACAGCTACGGGGACTGCGTCCTGACCTCGGCGCCGGCCGAGAGCCGCTCTTTCGTGCGCCCCGGTGCGGCGTTTCCCGAGTTCACGGGTGAACTGATCACCACGTTGGAGGCGGGCATCACCGGAGCCGGGCCGCTGATCAGCCTGGAGAGAACCTGGCTGCGCGTTCGTGATCGCATGCGGAGCCGCAACAGCCCAGAACCACAGCACTTCGCACAGAACAACGCCACACGCCACATCCACTTCCACAACCGCGCCACCGACGAACAGCGCGCCTCCGATCCGGGTCCTGGCACGTCCGCCGCGCACCTCGCGGCTCTGGCCGCTGCCGAACGCGCCGCCCGCGAGATCCCGGACGTTTTCGGCAGGATGCGGCTGCTGGCCGAGATCGCGGGCGCGACGGCCACGGTCGACCCCGACCGGGCCAGGCACTTCGCCGACGAGGTCATACGGGCCGGTCGCGAAACCACCGACCCCACCCAACGCGCGCTCCTCATGGCCAAGGCCGCCACCAGCCTGGTCGCCCTCGACCCGCCACGCGCGCGACACCTCGTGGACGAGGCCGAGTCCACCATCAAGGGCCTGGCGGAACTCCCCACGAGGGCGTCAGGTCTGGCGAACCTGGCCGATGCGTTGGCTGCCACCGACCGTGACCGGGCGACCTGGCTCGTGGAGGAGGCGGAGGAGGTCATCCACAGCCTCCCCAACTCCCGCGACAAGGAGGACCTTCTCGATCGGCTGTCCTATTGCGGGGTGCTGGACGACACGCCGGAATGGCGTCAGCGCCTCGTGGAGCAGGCCGAGAACCTCCGCGACGCCGACCGCTACAGCGACGCGTTCGACAAAGCCTCGCGCCGCTCGTCACGGGACGCACTGCGGGCCGACGAAGCCAGGGCCACCGCCGACCAGCAGAAGCGAGTGGAGAAGCTGGTGGGAATCGCGAAGGACCTGGTCGAGCGCAAACACCACCACCAGGCGTTGGAACTGCTGGAGGAAGCCGCGCAGACCATCCCGCAGGTCAGCCACCGGACGAGGGAGATGGCGCTTTACGATCTCACGAGCGCGCTGCCCCATGGTGTCGGCTGGGCGGCGAGGACCAGCCCTGACCGTGTCATCGCCCTGTTGGCACGGGTACGACGCGTCGTCGACGACCTCGACGAGGACGATCGGGCCGACCGGCTGGAGGATCTCGCGAAGGCCCTGAACGATGTCGCGTGGCACCTGGCCGACACGGACCCCCGGCGAGCGGTCGAGCTCATCCGCCAAGCGCAGGGCATCACTTCCCGCCTCGCCGACCTATCGCAACGCGCCCTCGGAGGGACCGTCGCGCGGGCGCTGGTCCAAGTGGGCAAGGGCCTGGCCCCGGTCGACGCCGAGCAAGCGGTGGAACTCGCCCACGAGGCGTGGGGCATCGCCAGCTCACAGAGCGACGGCTTGCAGAAGAAGTGGGCGTCGCGCGACGCCGTGGAGGTGCTGTCGCAGGCCGGTGGTCACCTGGCCGGGGCCGGCCCGGATCGGGCCGAGGCACTCATCCGGGAGGCCGAATCGCTCGCCCACGGCCTTCCCGAGCCGGAGAGGACGCGGGGTCTGCGCGCTGTCGCGGAGGCGCTCGCCAAGGCCGGGGAAGCGGTCGCGGGCACGCATCCCGACCGAGTGGACGCCTTCGTCCGGGAGTCCGAACGCATGGCCCTCGGACTTCCGGGCACAGAGGCGAAATGGCCCCGGTCCGCCATCGTCAAAGCACTGGCCACCGCCGGAAAAGTCGTGGCCGAGAGGGACCCTGACCGGGCGGCGCGGTACGCCCGCGAAGCCGAACGCATCGTCCGCACGTTGCCGGACGAGAAGAAGTACGAGTACCGCGACCTGTCGTGGATCATGGACCTCCAAGTCGAGATCGTCACCCGCCGACCGGCGCACGCGGACAGAGCCAGACGAACCGCGGAACGCTTCACCGACGACACGCGCAGAGCGCACGCCCTGTACAGGCTGGTGAAGGCGCTCGCCCCCGCCGACACCGAGCGTGCCGAGCCCCTTGCCCAGACCATCACGGACCCTGTCTGGAGGGCGCTCGCCCTGGTCGAGATCTTGCGGGCCCGCACCGCGGGCTGACCACCCGGCACGTGCCGGGCGACGTTCACACGAAGCGGTCAGTTAATCGCTGGGGCCCGAGAATGCCTTCGTATACGGTACCCGGATGGCTTCTCGGCCCACCCTGCTGCCGCGCTCGGCCCCGGCTGCCTCAGGGATATCGTCCCGTTCGATCACCGCGCTGCTCGACCGGCTCGAAGCGCAATCCGTCGAGTGTCACTCCATCATGGTCGTACGTCACGGTCACGTCGTCGCCGAAGGCTGGTGGGCGCCGTACTCGGCCGAGCGCCCGCACCTTCTCTACTCGCTGACCAAGTCGTTCACCTCGGTCGCCGTGGGGCTCGCGATCGCCGACGGGCTGCTCTCGCTGGACGATCGGCTGGTGGACGTGTTGCCCGACCACGTTCCGGCCGGCATCTCGGCGCAGGGGCGCCGCCTCACCGTTCACCACCTGCTGTCCATGACGGCCGGACATCGTACGGACAGCCTCGCCGAGGCATGGGAACGGGAACCGGGCGACCTGGTGAAGGGCTTCCTGCGCGTACCGTTCCCCGAGGCCGAGGGGACACGGCACGCCTACGACAATCCGACCACCTTCATCCTGGCCCGGATGGTGGAACGGGTCACGGGCCGCAGCCTCCCGGAACTGCTGGACGAGCGCCTCTTCACGCCGATGGGCGTCGACCACGCCGAATGGGATCGGGTGGCGAGCGGCGCCGCCTTCGGATTCCACGGACTGCACCTCACGACCGAGGCCGTCGCCGCCTTCGGCGAACTGCTGCTGCGCGGAGGGCTTTGGGGCGACCGGCGGCTCGTCCCGCGCGAATGGGTGGAGCTCGCGACCAGACGGCACGTCGACACCCCGCAGATCGAGGACTGGTCGAAGAATCCCGACGCGCTTTGCGGGTACGGCTACCAGTTCTGGATGTCGCGTCACGGTTACCGCGGCGAGGGCGCCTTCGGCCAGCTGTGCGTGGTCGTCCCGTCGTCCGATCTCGTGGTCGCCGTGACCGGCGCCATTATGCAGGGGGAGGCAGTGCTCGACCCCTTGTGGGAGTGCCTGCTGCCCGGCCTGGACCACGCGGGAAGCAGCCGGGACGATGAGATCCTCGCCGATCGGCTGCGGCGGCTGTCACTGGCGTCGGTGCCGGGTTCGGCCGCCCCGGAGCGTTCCGTCAAGGCGAGACTCGACGCCTCCGTCGAGGATTCGGCCCTGCCCGACGGAACGACGGTGACGGTCGAGCCCGTGGACGGTGGATGGCTCCTTCGACTCGGGCCGTTCCTCAACATCGAGGCCGGCCACGGCGAATGGCGGGAGAGTTCGCCGCTCGGCCGCCCTGTCGTCGCGGCCGGCGCATGGCAGGGCGACACGTTCGTCGCCGAGGTCTACGTCATCACCACACCGCACCGGGTTCGGCTGTCGGTCGACGCCGACGCGGGGACAGCGATGGCGACGTGGAACGTCGTGCCCCTGACCAGCCCAAGTCTGGCGTTGCATGTGCGGTCGCCGCTGATGACACGGCCGGACGTCGCGTAGCTGAAGCGCTCTCCTCCGCGATGAGCCTGTTCGTCTTCGGCCGAGATCGTCCGTCGGCGATCGACTTCACGGGGGTCGTCGCGGCCGGTTCGGGCGAGATGGATCGCGCGCGGCGATCGCTCGGGATCTGCGGGGGCGTGTGCGGTCGATGCATCGGTGGCGTTGGTCAGGAAGGGCGGTGCGAGCGTGGCGAGGTGCGACCGGCCCGGCTCACGTGAGCGCGCCGGTCTGCCGCAGCAGGCTCAACGCGTCGGCTACGGCCCAGTGTTCGGCCATCTGGCCATCCCGGTAGCGGACCAGGTCCATCACCCGGAACTCGACCTGGCTGCCCGATGGAGGAACGTTGAACCACGGGCCGGTGTGTCTGGCGCGGAACCTCTTGTGAGTGGCCACAAGGTCTCCATCCCCGACACAGTGCAGGATCTGTACGGTCAGGTCGGAGAACGCCGCGTGCATGGCGACCATGGTCGCCCGGACTCCTTCCCGGTCCTTTCCCTGCCCTGGTTCGGCTGTGTGATTGTGGTAGTCGGCGTGGACCAGCGTGTCGATCAGTTCGAACCGCCCTCCGTGTTGCACCTGCTCGACGAAGAAGCGCATGCGGTCCACGTGGGTTTCCCGTTCAACCATGTCTGTCATGGCGCCAGTCCACCAGCCGCCGGCGAACGGCACCAAGATCAATCGGAGCCTTCACCTATACCCTCACGGTATGGAGTCGCGGGAACTGGCCTACTTCGTCGCGGTCGCCGAGGAGCTGAACTTCAGTCGGGCCGCCGTCCGGCTCGGTATCGCTCAGCCCCCGCTGTCCCGGGCGATACAGCTGCTGGAGCGGCGGATCGGCGTCCGGCTGCTGGAGCGCACCAGCCGCCACGTCTCGGTCACCCGGGCCGGCGAGGTACTGCTGAACGAGGGCCGCAAGGCACTCACCGCACTGGCGACGGCCGAGCGTGCGGCTCGGCGCGCCGGGCACGCGACACGGCAGCTGACGGTGGTGACAAAGCCGGGTGGCGACGCCGGCCTGCTCGGACCTCTGCTGGCCCGTCTCGCCTCCCTGCCCGACGCGGTCGACGTCGAGGTGCTGATCTGCCGCATAGGCGAGGAGAAAGCCCTGCTGCGAGACGGAGTCGCGGACGTCGCGCTGGTGCGGCTGCCGCAGGACGACCTGTCCGGCCTGGCTACCGAGGAACTGCTGACCGAGCGTGAGTTGGTGGTGCTGCCGCGTACCCACCGGCTGGCCGGGCGCGCATCCGTACGCGCGGCCGACCTGGTAGGCGAGACCTTTCCGCGCTGGACCCCGGAGTCGCCGGGCAGCGGCCCGGTGATCAGTGACACCGGGCAGGTGGCCGAGCTGATCGCCCTCGGCCGGATCGTCGCCATGCTGCCCGAGTCCGTGGTCCGTCACCTCGGCCGCGACCTGGTCGCCATCCCCGTCGACGGTCGCCGGACGACCCTGCTCGCTGCCTGGCCCGAGGAACGCCGCGACCGGGCGCTCGCCGTGTTCATCCGCACCGCAGCCGAGATCGCCGCGATGCGTCGGCCATGTCCTGAGCGAAGTCAGGGCCACCGGTGATCCGGTGATCCGGTGCCCAGGTGACAAACCTTGTGATCAGCGGCAGCGGACACACCCCCTGCGGAGCGACGACGGCCTCCGGTGGGGCGGGACTCAGTCGCGCGTCGCGCGTTGGCGCAGTTCTTCCTCCACGCCCTGGAAGTGGCTCAGCACATCGTCCAGCGAGTCCACGGCGCGGTCGAAGACCTGGGCCAGCTGCCCGGTCTCCCGCTCCCACTCCTCGCCCGTGTCGTCCACGACCGATGCCAGCGCGACCACGCCCATGGCGTCACCGTCGAAGCCGCGGGCGGTTCCCGCCACCCCCCGCAACCGGGTGTGCAGTTCGCTGACTTTGTCGCGCATGCCACGGACGGACTGGTATTCCACATACAGGTCAGCCATGCTCAGGCCCCTTCGAGTCGGCTTCGGCAAAGGAGAGGCTGCGCAGCAGCCGCGCGGGGACCTCCATATAGCGCTCCCAGTGCTGCCGTGACGGGGAGCCGAAGTCGACGACCAGGAGCAGCTGTTCCTGCTGATCACTCGTCTCCGGCACCGGCACGAACGCCTGTAGCTTCGTGTAGGCCACCTCGTCGGGCTCGACGTCGGGCGACTGGTAGACGACCGGCCCGGTCAGCACGCAGGCCGGCTGTCCGCACGGCAACTCGTAGAGGCCGCCCGCCCACTGCGGCCCCCGGGCGGCCGAAAGCGACTGTGCCATGCCCTCGGTGGCGAGCCGCGGGTCGTCCCCGTAGGGGAACTCCACGACGTTCACCATCAGCGTGGCCAGCGAGAGCTCGGCATCCAGCTCGCCGAGGAACGAGCCACAGTAGAGGGTGCCCGCCTCTCTCAACCTCTGTGAGTGCTCCAGCACTTCGCGCAACGTCTCGCCGTCGGCGCCGTCGGCGCCGTCACGGAGCCGGGCCGTGGCGTGCGCCCGGACCTCGTCCTCGGTCATCCCGACCGGGGTCCTGGCGAAACTCTCGGGTATGTCAAAGGCCACCTGCAACATCCACGAACCCCCTTCCGGGTCGCTATTTCTTCATTTCTCCGCCGGCCCGCCAGGCGTTCTCGAACGCCACCAGCGCGTGATGGCCGGTGAGCAGCGTGAGCCCCTGCCGCGCGTTGGTCGGTACGAAGTAGCGCAGCGTGGACGGGTCCTCTGCGGTGTTGAGGACGCTGTCGATGGTGCCGATGCGTCCCGACGCTCGGATCTGCCTTGTGTAGCCTCCCGCGAGTCCGCCCACCGTCCCGAACCCCAGCGCCCCCAGGAAGTCCTGTTTGAATGTGCGCCCCGTCACCTCGGCGCCGGCGAGCTTGGCCGTGCCGTGGACCGAGAGCGCGCCCAGCCCCAGTACGGCGGCACCGATGCCCAGCACCGCCTTGGCCGAGGGCGGCATGAAGGGAAGCTCGGAGCCGACCGCCATCACCGTGCTGTAGAGGGCGAGCACGTCGCCCACCTCGCCGATGCGTGCGGCGTTCCCCACGATCCACTCCTGGAGGGGCTCCAGCGGCCCGAGCACCCCGTCCGCCAGGGCCTGGCCGATGCGGGAGAAGAACCCGCCCTCGGTCACCTCGCTGAGCGCGCTGCGCAGCCGGTCGGCGATGTCCTCACCGCGGGAGGCATACGCCCGCGCGAGCAGGCGCGCCTGCTCCAGGATGTTGTCGAGCTGGTCGTTCAGCTGCTCGCGCCGCTCCTCGTCGCGGAGGTAGACCGCGGCCTGTTCCTCGCCGTACAGCTCTCTCAGCTTTTGGGAACGGAAGACCGACGGGTTCCCAATCAACTGGGGTGGGGGAGCCGGCAGGGCGTCCAGCGCCTGCTTGATCTGCCGGGCGCGCTCCTCCAGAGTGCGTGCCGCGCCCTGTTGGCCAGGCATGTAACGGGCCCACTCCTGAAGGGCCCCGGCGGCGCCGTTCATCGACTGGTGGAGAGTCTCGACTTTGGGGCGCAGCTGCGCCCAGGTGTCGCGGAACGCGTCCGCCGCCTTGCCCTCCCACCGTCGTTGGAAGGCGGAGCCGTTCATCTCCGCGAGGGCGTCGCCCAGTTGGGTGGTGACGTTCCGCACCTCGGAGGCCAGGCTCGCGGCGGCGTCGGCGTTCCCCGGGCAGGGGACGAATCCGAGGGTGGGGAACTCGGCCAACTGCCCCGCGGAGAGGTTGGCTTGCGCCACGGCCTGGCCCCGGAACGTCACGACCTCGCCTCCCGTCCGCCGGCCGCGCGGCGTGTACCCGCCACGCCGTCATCCCCGACGCCCTCGTGCGTACTGTCCCCGCGTGTGGTGGCCATAGCCGGCTCGCCTCCCGCCCAACCGTCGTCCCCGATATGACGAAACCCGGCACCGCCCCCGTTGGCCGGCTGAGCCCGTGCCGTGTTCCGTCGCTGTCGACTGTCCCGGCTCACGTCGGCGCGGTCCACAGCTCTCGGCGCCAACCGTTCCGCTTTCCGCGCCACCACTCGGGGGCCGCCCGGCGCCGAAATACCGGGAGACGAAACCGCGCGCGCCGGGTAGGCGTCCCGCACAGGGAGTATGCGTGGGGAGGCCGGGCCTGGCCGGTTCTCCCCGGCCCCCGATGCGGAGTGGAAGCAGAGGTGTTGACGGCGTGATAGTCACCACTCGGTCCACCGAGGACTCACCCGAGGTGGACAGGTTCGCCTGGTGGCACGACATGACCATGACCACGCTGATACCGACCGCGATCCACACGGATCACGCGGACGACTTCCGCGCCTGCCTCACCATGCTGGACTTCGGACTCGCCCAGATCTCGTCCATGTCCTATCCCTCGATCTCCCGCGTCCGCCGCACGCCGGAGCTGATCCGCCGCAGCGACCCGGAGTACCTGCAACTGTCCCTGACCGTCACCGGCCGGATGCGCATCGCCCAGTCCAGGAACGAGACGGAGCTGGAGGACGGCGAACTGGTGCTCTACGACTCGTCCCACCCGTTCGACGGCTCGGCACTGCCGCGACACGGGGACGGCGTGCGCCAGATCGTCGTCCAGTTACCGCGCCGCCTGCTGCCCGTCCCGCCGGACCGGCTCACCCCGCTGCTCTCCACCAGGCTGCCGACCGACCGGGGCTTCGGCGAGGTCCTCAGGCGGTTCCTGATCCAGGTCACCGAACGGCCCCACGAGTACGGGCCCGCCGACGGGCCACGGCTCACCACCGTGCTCGTCGACCTGATCGAGGCCGCCATCGGCCAGCGCGTCGACGAGCGCCCGATGCCCCCGGCCGATCGGCACCCCCAGGCGCTCTACCTGAGCGTCCAGAACTTCATCCTCCGCAACCTTTCCGACCCGGCGCTCGCTCCCGAGACCATCGCCAGCGCCCACCACCTGTCCGCCCGCTCGCTGCACCGGCTGTTCCAGCGGCACGGCGCGACCGTCGCCGGCCTCGTCCGCCACGAGCGGCTGGAACGAGCCCGCCGCGACCTGGCGGACCCCCTGCTGGCCGACGTCACGGTCAGCGCCATCGCGCACCGCCTCGGCTTCCGCCGGCCGGCCGACTTCGGCCGCGCCTTCCGCGCCGCGTACGGCGTGCCACCACGCGACTACCGCAAGGCCGCGCTGGGCGACACCGGGCAGCAGCGCACCCGGGCCCCGGGGCTCAGCCGAGCGTGTCCATCAGGGCGGTGACATAGGCATCCAGCCGCTCCTCCACGGCGCGCGCCGTCAGCTCCGTCCTGCCCGCCTCCCGCCATGGCTGCGATACCGATTCCACTTCTTCCGAGGACGCCAGCGCGTCCCGGACCAGCCAGTACCGCCGCTCGCTCGCGGACGCGGCCAGCACCCCGCCGGCCTCCTCATACGCCTCGGGGAACCGCAGACCCCACGTCGGGCCGTGCAGCAGCGCGAGATTGACGGAGCAGTGCGCCACATCGAGGTCCGCCGGGCCCCAGGAGGTCCCAGCCCAGTCGACGACGCCGGTGATCCGGGCAGCTGCCGGCCCGGCGGGCGGCACGTCGAAGAGCACGTTGCCGGGTTGGAAGTCCCGGTGCAGGTACCGCCCTTCGTAGGGCGGCGCGGGCTCGCGGATCACGTCGATCGCCGCGGTCCATGCCGCCGCGTCGGCGCCGTCCGGGACCACGACGCTGTCGGCGGTCGTCAACGTCCCGTACTTCCGGGGCCGCTCGGCGGGTCGCAACGCGTGGATCGCCACGAGTTGACGGGCCAGCAGCGGAACGCGCGCCTCCAGTCCCTCGTCGTCGAGGACCGTCCGGCCCGCCAGATGTGTCATGAGGAGCGACGGATACTCGCAATGCGCGGCGGTCGGATCAACCGCGACCAGCCCAGGAGCCGGCACCGCGGTCCCCGTGAGCAGGGTCAGGGCGCCGGACTCCCCGGTCAGCGAATCCTCGGCGCGTTCCACGTGGAACGGGTCGACGAAGCTCCGCAGCACCAGGTGCCGGGTCCCTCCGTCCCGCGTGCCAACGGTCAGCCTCCGCATCTCGGCGGTGATGCCGCCGTGCAGCGCCTCGATCCTGGTGATCCGCTCGCCGACCGCCAGGTGCCGGCTCACCCAGGCCAGTGTCAACGGTCGGACAGCCGCCGCCTCGTCGTGCTCGGTCACCGTGCCACCTCACCATCCGGACGGCGGCAGGCGCGAACGTTTTATCGGAGGCGATGCGCCGGCGCATGCTCCGCTCCTGCTCTCACCGCCTGTCGGGTCTGCCCGGGAACGCGGTGGGCCGGCTTCACGACTACCTGAGTGATGCACGGGTGCAAAGGAGACTTGCGATGACCGCACTGTCCGAAGTGGGCGAGCCCGAGGAGGAGCAGGCCGCGGACAGCGGCTCCACCGGCGGTGCGAGCCGTGCGAGCCGTGCGAGCCGTGGGAGCCGTTCGGCCGTGAAACCGCTCGTGCTGCGGCTGCACTTCTACGCCGGGCTCCTGGTGGCGCCGTTCCTTTTCGTCGCCGCGTTCTCCGGCCTGCTCTACGCGGCGTCGGTGCAGTTCGAGAAGATCGTCTACGAACACGAACTGCGGGTGCCCGTCGGTGAGGAGCGGCTCCCGGTCGAGGAGCAGGTGGCGGCCGCCCGCGCGGCGCATCCGGAGGGGACGGTCAACGGGGTGCGCCCGGGCGCGGACGAGGGTGCGACGACGCGCGTCCTCCTCGACGTTCCGGGGCTCGGCCCCAGCCACCGGCTCGCGGTCTTCGTCGATCCGTACACCGCGGAGGTGCGGGGTGCGCTGGAAGCGTACGGTTCCTCGGGCGCGCTCCCCGTGCGCTGGTGGGTCGACGAGCTGCACCGCAACCTGCACCTGGGGGACTTCGGGCGTCACTACAGTGAACTCGCCGCGAGCTGGCTGGCGGTCATCGTCCTCGGGGGCGTGGTGCTGTGGATCGGGCGGCGGCGCGCCGAACGACGGGTCCGCCGCACCCTGCTGCCCGAACGGGGGCTGCGGGGGCGCCGGGCGTCCCTCACCTGGCACGGAACGGTGGGCCTGTGGATCGCGCTCGGGCTCGGCTTCCTCTCGCTGACCGGCCTGACCTGGTCCCAGCACGCGGGAGCCAACATCACGGAGCTGCGCTCGGCACTGTCCTGGGAGACCCCGGCGGTGAGCACCACCGCAGGAGAGCATGCGGACCACGAAGGACACGGCGGGCACGAGGGGCACGAGGGGCACGAAGGGCATGCGGGAGGGGACGGCCACGCCGCCGACGTGGGTCCTGACCGGGTTCTCGCGGCCGCCCGGGACGAAGGGCTCGGCGACGAGGTGGAGATCATCTACCCGGCCGAGCCGGGCGGTGTCTACTCCATCAAGGAGACCCGCAGCCACTGGCCCGTCGCCCAGGACGCGGTGGCGGTGGACTCGGCAACGGGCGAGGTGACCGACACCGTCAGGTTCGAGGACTGGCCGCTGGCGGCCAAACTCGCCCGGTGGGGGGTCGACGCCCACATGGGTCTGCTGTTCGGGCTCGCCAACCAGATCGTGCTCATGGCGCTGGCCTGCGCCCTGATGACGGTCATCGTCCTGGGCTACCGGATGTGGTGGCAGCGGCGGCCCACCGCGGCCCGGCGCATGGCCTGGGGCCGCCCGCCCCCGCGCGGCGCCTGGCGCAGGGCGCCGTGGGCGGTGCTCGTGCCCCTGCTGGCGCTCGCCGCGGTGGTCGGCTACTACGTTCCGCTGCTGGGCCTGTCACTGCTCGCCTTCCTCGCCGTCGACGCGGCGCTCGGGCAGTTCGCCCGCCGCGGCGCCGGACGGCCGTAGCCCGGCGAACGGCGGCGGGACGACCGTTGCCCGGGCGGACGACCGTGGCGGTTGTCCGCCCGGGCGGGCGTGCTGTGCTTCGTTCCCGCTACTTGCTACTTGCTACTTGCTACTCGCTACTCGCTCGGCTCCGCCGGGCAGGCTCGGTCCTGCGACGGGAGCTGCCCGGTGGTCAGGAACGCCGTCACCGCGTCGTTCGCGCACGTGTTGCGGCCGAACGGATAGACGCCGTGCCCGCCCTGGTCGGCCGTCACCATCGTGGCCCGGTCCCCGAACGCCCGCCGCAGCTCCTGGGCACCGGCCAGCGGCGTCCCCGGGTCGCGCTCGTTCTGCACCATGAGCACGTTCGACGGGCCCCGGTCACCGATGTGCACCGGCGGCTCGACCCGCTCGGCCGGCCAGAACGCGCACGGTCCGATATTGGCCGCGATCCCGCCCAGCATCGGGTACCTCTGCCGGTCGGCCGCGACGTTCCGCTGATACTCCTGGACCGTCCCCGGCCAGCGCGAATCACTACAGATCACGTACAAACGGGCGGCCATCGAGTTCTCCGGGTCCGCAGGTGGCGGCGGCATGGGCGGTAGGGGCCGGTCCGTGTCGAGCGCCTGCCAGGTTTCGGCCAGCAAGGGCATGAGCGCGTCGCTGTAGAGGCGTTCGAACGTGATCCCGCGGAACGCCGTCCCGTCGACGCCCTGGACCGGTGCCGCCTCCAACCGTTCCGCGAGATCGAAGAACTTCGCGGTGACCTGCTCCGGTGTGGTGCCCAGACCGTACTCGGGGCGGGCGGCGGCGAAGGCGGCGAAGTCCGGGAACCGGTCCTCAAGTCCAGGGGCGAACATCCGCATGGCCGTGACGTCGTAACCGCCGGGGCCCAGGGCGCTGTCGAGCACGACCCGGTCGCTGCGGTCCGGGAACATCGTCGTGTACACCGCACCGAGGTGGGTGCCGTAGGAGCCGCCGAGATACGAGAGCCGCGGTTCGCCCAGCGCCGCCCGGACCCGGTCCATGTCGCGCGCGGTGTTCGCGGTGGTGGTGTGCGGCAGCATCCACGCGGTCGGCGAGGCGGCGCACTGCTCGGCGATGGTCCGCGCGTACTCCGCCTCCTGCGCCACATCGGCCGCGGTGTGCGCGTATGGCGCGAAGGCGCCGCGCTTCTGCTGCTCCGGCGTCAGATCGCAGGTCACCGGCGTGCTGTTGCTGACGCCGCGTGGATCGAAGCCGATCAGGTCGTAGGAGTCCAGCACCTCCTGCGGCAGCCCCGAGCCGGCGAGCACGGCCGGGTAGTCGAGCCCCGTGGCGCCGGGGCCGCCGGGGTTGGTCAGCAGCACGCCGCGGCGCTGCGACGGTTCCTCGCTCGCCAGCCGGGAGATCGCGATGTCTATCTGCCGGCCGTCCGGGTCCCGGTAGTCCAGCGGGACTTCGAGCGTCGAGCACTCGAGGCGGGGTGAGGCGACCTCCTCCGGGCACGGCCCCCACCGTACGGTGTCCGGCGTTGCCGCCGCCGGCACTCCCGGGGTCAGAGTCGCAGCCGCCGCTGCCGCGGTGGCGGTGAGGGCGAGGGCGAGGGGCAGAGTTCGGTGCATCTGATGTCCTCCTGCGGGACGGCGCGGGGTCTTTGGCGTGGTCGGCGAGGTCGGCGTGGCTGACGTGGCCGGCGTGGTGGCGGCGTGCGATCAGCGTCCGGTGCGGGACGCCCGTGGCGCACCGAAGTTCGCCACCAGAGCGATCAGCAGGCCGACGAACGCGATCGTGCCGATCACGGTCATCTGGCCGTTCCAGCCGCCCGGAGCCCAGCCGAAAGCGCCTCCCAGCAACTGCTCGCCCTGGTCGAACAGGCCACGCCACACCGCCTGGCCGAATCCGACCATGACGATCAGTCCCAGACCTTGCAGCAAGGACCGTCCACGCTTGTCCATGACTATTTCTCCATATTCTTGCGGTATTTCCGTCGAATTCCCCCGGGATTACCGGCCCGCTCGGTGCCCGGTTCCTGGCGGATATGTGCCCAGCCGCCGAAAAGCGTTCCCGCGAGCGCCATGAAGGCGAGGAGAATCATCTGGCCGGAAAAGCCGCCGGGAACCCTGCTGAAGATGCCCTGAATCGGCTCGTATTCCGAATTGAAGAAACCACGGATCACCGCTTGGGCGGACAGGGATGTGATCACCATTCCGACCGCCTCAAGGGCCAGATAGCCACCCCTGTTCTCCGGTTTTTTCGGCACGTGAACGATTCTGTCCCGGCATCGGCGCCGGCACATCAGCCCGGCGGCTCGAATCGCCTACGACCAGCGACCAGGTGGTGCTTCGACCTTGGTCGAGGGCACATCAGACCCCGGTCCGCTGCACCGGCCGCACCGTTTCGCGATAATGACCAGGTGAACACAGACGTCGCGCCACGGCTCGGGGCGTGGCAGCAGATATGGCGGCTGCTTGCGGCCGCGGCACTGGGCATACCGATCTGGCTCTCCATGGGGGTGGTGCTCGATCGGGAGCAGACGGACGAGACGTACTCCTGGTTCTTCACCGGTGATCCGCTGGTGGCTTCCGGCTGCCTGATGGCGCTCCTGTGGCGGCGGCGGTTCCCGCTCGCCGTCGCCATGACGGTCGCGATCGCCTCGACCGCGTCGACGCTCGCCTCCGGCGCCGCGCTTCTGGCACTGGGCTCGATCTCCGCTCGTCGCCGTCCGGTGGAGATCGTGGTTGTCGGGCTGGCCTACGTGACCGCGACACAATTCACCGGCGGGTTCTACCCGATCGAGAGTCCGCCCGGCTCGATCTGGCTCCAACTCGCGCTCCCGGCACTGACCGCGGGCATCGCGGCGGCCGCGGGCATGGCCGTCGGGGCGCGGCGCGTCGAAGTACGTTCCCTGCGGGACCGGGCGGAAAGCGCGGAACGGGAGCAGAGCGCGCGGGCGGCACAGGCACGGGCCCTGGAACGGAACCGGATCGCCCGCGAGATGCACGACGTGCTCGCGCACCGGATCTCCCTGGTCGCTATGCAAGCCGGAGTGCTGGACCACCGCGGCGACCTCCCCGCCGAGGAAATGCGCGTGCTGATCCGCGGCATCGCCGACGGCTCCCACCAGGCACTGGAAGAACTACGCGACGTCCTCGGTGTGCTCCGAGCCGACCAGGGCCGCCCGGGCCGTCCGGGTCGCCTGGAACCGCCACAACCTTCCTTCGACCGAATCCCCGAACTGGTAGCCGACGCCCGCGCCTCCGGGCTGGATGTCACGCTCACCACCACCGTGACGGGAAAACCGTCCGACGTCGTCGGACGAACCTGCTATCGGATCGTCCAGGAAGGACTGACCAACGCCGCCAAACACGCCCCGGGCGCACACGTACACGTCATCCTCGAAGGAGCAGCCGGCGAGAAGCTGCACGTGAGCGTCCATAACTCCGCGGCCACCACGACGTCCGCGAAACCGCCGGCATCAGGATTCGGCCTGCTCGGTCTCACCGAACGCGTCGTCCTCGCCGGCGGAAAACTCGACCATCACGCAACACCCGGCAACGGATACCTCCTCACCGCGCAACTACCCTGGCCGGGAAGCAATCATGAAAAGAGGAGATGAGTGGATACCGAGCGGGAGCCGGTGCGAGTCGTCATCGTCGACGACGACCAACTGGTGCGGATGGCGCTGCGGCTCATCATCGACGGCGAACCGGACCTGACCGTCGTCGCCGAGGCGGCCGACGGGGACGCCGCGATCACGGTGGTGGACGAGCAGCGGCCGGATGTCGTTCTGATGGACGTGCGCATGCCCGGCCGGGACGGTCTCAGCGCGACCCGGGAACTCCTCACCCGGGCGGCGCCGCCGCGGGTGCTCGTGCTGACCACGTTCGACTCCGACGATCTGGTGCTCGGCGCGCTGCGCGCCGGAGCGCTCGGGTTCGTTCTCAAGGACACCCAGCCGCCGCGGATCATCGACGCGGTGCGGACAGTCGCGGACGGGAACCCCGTGCTGTCCCCGGCGGCCACGGCACGGGTGATCGCCGCGGCGACCGGGCCGCAGTCCTCCGATGCTCGCGACTCGGCCCGCGAAGCCGCGCGGAAACAGCTGTCCGTACTGACCGAACGGGAACTCGCCACCGCCCGGGCCATCGCGGACGGGCTTGGCAACCCGGAGATCGCCGAGCGGCTGCACATCAGCGTCGCGACCGTCAAGGCGCACACGGGCAACCTGTTCGCCAAGCTGGCGGTCGAGAACCGGGTGCAGATCGCACTCCTGGTCCGCGACGCGGAGGAATGACCCCCTCGCGCGGAACGCGCGGGCCGGCCGTGGTCGTTGCCGCACGGCTGGCGGATCACCGGCCGGGGGCGCTACGCTGCGTGCGATGACGACTGACTCTCTCAGCAGATTGGGGGACCCGTCCGCGCAAGGTGAGTGCTGATGCTCACTCACACCGCGAACGAGGATTCCCGCCTCTCCCTGTGGCTGCGTGTGCGCGAGTTCGCCGTGCCGCCCTCCATGATCGACACCGCGACCGCCCGCCGCCGCGCCGGCGACTGGGCCGGGGCATGCGCCGCCGCGGGCTTCGATGTCGACCTCAGCCTCCGTTCGGTGGCCCGCGTTCACGGCCAGGAGCTCGCCGCCCGAGTCCGGGCCGATCTCCGCCTGTTGGCCCCCGACCTGTTGCGCTGGCACATGCCGAGGATCGCCCCCGACGGGCTGCTGCGCCCGGGCCTGACCCTCACGCTGGCCCGGTATGACACCGGCGGCGACGGCCCGGGCGCGGTGCACCTGGTGGTCAGGACCCCGCCCGCCTGGGCGGCCGCCGGCCAGCGGATCAGCCTCGCCCTGTGGAACGGGTCCCGCTCCGGGACCGGCGGCCACCGGCACCCTCGGCCCCGCCCGCACCCCCGGTACCGTCTCGACCTGCACCGTCACCTGTGGGACGCGCACCGGACCGGTGAGCTGCGCATCCGCGCCGGCGCCGACCGGCCGCCCGGCGCCGAAGGACCCGCTCCTGACCTGGAGCCGCTTCGGCTGATGCCGCGCGAGCGCCGCTGTGCCGTGGACCGTTGGCCGGCCGAGGCGGGCATCCTGCTCCGCGCCGAGGGGCGCGCGGCCAACGCCGTCACCGTTCGGCTCGGGGCCCGGCACCGGCTGCTCCTGGAGCTCGCCGCGCGAAACGGCACCGGGCCGCCCGCACCGCGGATCACCGCGGCGGCCCTGGAACGCCGCGCGTCCGCGCTGCCGGTGCTGCCCGACGCGGCGACCTGGGCCCTGCCCGATCTGGAGCTGATCCGCGCCGGGCTGATCAGGCCCGACCAGCTGCACCCGCTGGTCGCCCGGGCCCTGGCACCGGACGCGCCGCCGCCCCCCGGCTCCGGGCCGCGAGGGGCGGGCGGGCCGCACCTGGTGGAGTGCCGGGGCGCGCGGCACCGGATCGGCCTCGTCGACGGCGTGCTGTCCGCGCTGGACCACGACCCCGACGAGATCCGGCGCGAGGAACTGCTGGCCGCCCTGACCGGTACCGCGTTGCCCTGTCTGCGGGAGATCGGCCGGGCGCACCGGGAGCCGGACGCCCTCACCGGAGTCCGCGAACGCCTGGACCACGGCGACATCGACGGCGCGCTGGCCGTCGTCGAGGGGCTGCTGGGCCGCAACTCGACGCTGCCCGGCGGCGCCCTGCGGGACGAGCTGGAGGCCGCCGCGCGAGGGCGCGTCGCCCACGGCCTGTTCCGGGCGGGCCTCGCCGGGCCAGACCCGGCCCCGGGCACCCACCCGCGCGACCGCCGCGCCCGCGACCACCGCGCCCGCCCGCGGCACGCCACCACCCGCTGATCCGGGCCCATCCCCGCCGCGCATCCGCGGCCCACCACGAACCCGACAGGTGATCACTCATGCCCTCAAGCACCCCAAGCACCCCGTACGCCACCGCGCCCACCCCGGCCGACGCCGCCGTCCGGCCCGCGGCCTCCCAACTCGACGTCGCGGGCGAGCTGCTGGCGCTGCTGCGCGACGCCACCACGGAACCGCGCCCGGATATCCAGCTGGAGGCCCTGACCCTGGCCGTCGCCGCCGACCTGCCGGTGCTCCTGTGGGGCGAGCCGGGGATCGGCAAGACCGCGGCCCTCACCCAGCTCGCCGCCGCCCTCGACCTCCCGCTGACCACCGTGATCGCCAGCGTGCACGAGCCGTCCGACTTCGCGGGCCTGCCGATCGTCGGGGACGACCCGGCGGAACGCGGCGTCCCGATGGCCCCGCCGGACTGGGCGGTACGGCTGGCCCGGGCCGGCCGCGGACTGCTGTTCCTTGACGAACTGTCCACCGCCGCACCGGCGGTCCAGGCCGCCCTGCTCCGCCTCGTACTCGAACGGCGGGTCGGCGCCCTGCGGCTGCCGCCCGGGGTCCGGATCGTCGCCGCCGCCAATCCGCGTTCATCGGCCGCCGACGGCTGGGAGCTGAGCCCGCCCCTGGCCAACCGGTTCGTACACCTCCAGTGGACCCACGACCACGAGGTCGTGGTGCGCGGCCTCGGCGGCACCTGGCCGCGCGCCACCCTGCCCCGGCTGGACCCGCAACGGCTTGCGAGCGCCGTGGACTTCGCCCGCCGAGCGGTCTGCGGGCTGCTCGCCGCCCGGCCCGGCCTCGTGCACCGGCTGCCCAGCGGGGAAACCGGCCGGGGCGGTGCCTGGCCGTCCCCCCGCAGCTGGGAGATGAGCCTGGGCCTGGTCGCCTTCGCGACCGCGGCCGGCTCGTCCAGAGAAGTGCTCTCCCTGCTGGTGAGGGGAGCCGTCGGGGACGGCCCCGGCCTTGAACTCCTGGCCAGTATCGACCGGATGGACCTCCCCGACCCCGAGGACCTGCTCGCCGACCCGGCGGGCGCCGCCCTCCCCGAACGGGGAGACCTGCGCCAGGCCGCGCTCGACGCGGTGGTGGCGGCGGTCCGGGCGCGGCCGGACAAGTCCCGCTGGGACGCCGCCTGGGCGCTGCTGGCCCGCGCGGTGGAGACGGGAGCCCCGGACCTGGTCGTCGTTCCCGCCACCACGCTGGCCACCCTGCGCCGCGAGGGCTGGGAGGTCCCGGCGACCATCGAACGGCTCGCCGGAGCGGTGTCCCTGTCCCGGCGCGCCGACCTGGCCGCGGCCCGCTCCACCGCCGGGCGGGGCGGCCGTTGACCGGCGGTGAGCCGGGGACGCTGGACCTCGGCAAACTCTTCGCCGCCCGGCTGCACGCCGTCCGGGCCAGGCCCTACCTGGCGTCGGCGCTGTTCGCCCTGCACGTCGTGGAGTCGCGGCGGGTGCCGACGATGGCCGTCGACCGGCACTGGCGGGCCTACGCCTCCCCGGCGTTCGTGGACAGGACACCCGTGGAGGAGCTGGCCGGGGTGTGGGTGCACGAGGTGTCGCACCTGCTGCGTGACCACCACGGGCGCGGCGACCGGTTCGCCCGGGAGCACGGGCTCACCGGCCCCGCGGAACGGCTGCGCATGAACATCGCCGCGGACTGCGAGATCAACGACGACGTGTTCGGCGACGGGCTGCTGCGGCCGGCGGGCGCGGTCACCCCGGCCATCCTGGGCCTGCGCGAAGGCGAGTTGATGGAGGACTACCTGCGCCAGTTCCGTCTCGGGGCGCGCACCCAGGACTTCGCCTGGCTGGAGTGCGGCAGCGGCGCCGACGGACTTGAGCGGGAGTGGGACCTCGGACCCGGCGGCGCGCACGGACTGAGCGACCAGGAGCGGGACGCCGTCCGCTTCCGCGTGGCGCAGGGCATCATCGGCAGCCCGGGCGACACCCCCAAGGGGTGGCGGCGCTGGGCGGAGGAAGCGTTCCATCCGCCGCAGCCCTGGCGGGAGTTGCTGGGCGCGGCGGTCCGTTCGGCGGCCTCGGGCCCCGGGGCCGGCGAGGACTACAGCTACGGCCGGCCCTCGCGGCGTTCGGCCGGAGTGCCCGGCGCCCTGCTGCCGAGCCTCCGGCGCAGGCCGCCCCGGGTCTCGGTGATCATCGACACCTCCGGGTCGGTCAGCGACGCCGAACTGGGCAGCGCGCTCCACGAGGTCACCGCGATCTCCCGGGCCGTGGGCGGTCGCCGGGACCTGGTCACCGTGCTGTCCTGCGACGCCGCGGCCCACCTCGCCGGTCCGCTGTGCCGGGCCGAGGGGATCACGCTGACCGGAGGCGGCGGCACGGATCTGCGCACGGGCTTCACCAGGGCACTGCGGACCCGGCCAGGGCCGGACGTCATCGTCGTCCTGACCGACGGCCAGACCCCCTGGCCGGGCAGCCGGCCACTGTGCCGGACGGTGGTCGGGCTGTTCCGCCGCGAACACGCGGGCCACTACCGGCGGCCCGAACCGCCCACCTGGGCCCGCGTGGTGCCCATCGGCTAGCACCGGGTGAACGGTCGGTGCCTTAATGGTTTGCCGCCGGTCGGGCCGGTCGGATAGGAAGCGTGCATGTTAAGGGGCAGCAAGGTCGGGCTCAGGGCCCGGCACGAGGAGGACGTTCCGGTCCTTCGGACCGAGCTCTACGACGACGTGGTGAACGCCTCGCGAGCCGATGGCGGGCCGTGGCGGCCGATCACGCCCGGCTCGAAGGACCGGCGGCTCGTGGTGGACGACGAGGAGCAGCGGATCGTCCCGTTCTCCGTGGTGGAGCTGGAGGGCGACTCGCTGGTCGGCATCGCGTCGCTGTGGGACATCGACAACCACCACCGGTCCGCGCACATCGGGATCGGGCTGGTGCCGTCCGCCCGCGGCAAGGGCTACGGCACCGACGTGGTCGCGGTGCTGTGCGACTACGGTTTCGTCGTGCGCGGCTTGCAGCGGCTGCAAATCGAGACGCTGTCGGACAACGGCGCGATGCTGCGCTCCGCCGAGCGCAACGGCTTCGTCCGCGAGGGCGTGCTGCGTTCCGCGGCCTGGGTGATGGGCGAGTTCATGGACGAGGTGGTGCTCGGGCTCCTCGCCCGGGACTGGAAGCGGGACTCCAAGGGCTGAAACGGCGACGTTGTGTCCCGCGGGGCCCCGAACCCTGGGCGCCGGCCGACCACTTGCCGGGCAGGTCGCCCGCCGGCAGCCGGTGTGGTGTGATCCCGCCGGATGTGCGGGTACGCTCCCGCTGCCGGGAGGGGGTGGGGCATGGACCCGATGTACCTGGGGGGCCGGGTGGCCGCCGCAGCGGTGGGGCCTGTGGTGCGGAAGCTGTTCCGCAGCCAGCCAGCGGGCGCCGGCCTGGTGGACAGGCCCGTTCGCCTGGACGCGCTGCTCGCTTTCCGCGGGGAGAAGCGCGAGCTGTCCGGCAAGGATGTGCACAGGCTGGCGGGCGAGATCGTGGATCGGGCACTGCGCTCGATGGGTCCGGAGGCCGGCGAGCTGGCCGACCACCGGGAGTTCCTGCGTTCCGCACTGGCCGACCGGCTGCTGGCGTTCGGCGCGCTGGGAATGAACGACGTGCACGCGGTGGCGCTGGGCGCGGACGGGCTGGCGCGGGCCCTGGCGAAGGCGGCCGGGGCCGGGCCCGCGCCGGATTCGGAGGCGGCGGAGTTCCTGGACTCCCTGACGCGACTGGCCTGTGTCCACATCATCGACTTCTTCACCCGGCGCTCGACGTTCATCGCCAGGACCCTGGTGGAGCAGACACGCCAGAACCAGGAGATTGCCGACCGGCTGAAGGCCCTGGCCGAACGGGCCCCGGGGCAGACCGCGACGGATACCGAGTTCGAAGACCGCTACCGGCGGTATGTGGCCGGTCGGCACGGCCAGCTGACCATTTTCGGTCTGGAACTGGACACGCAGTGGCCGCTGGATGACGCCTACCTGCATCTGGAGCTGACCCGTACCGTCGAGGAACGCGAGGTGCCCCGCCCTCCGGAACGGGCGGAGCGGGCCCTGGACGGACTGCGGCGGGTGCTGCTGCGCGGGGTGGCCGGGTCGGGGAAGACGACGCTGGTGCAGTGGCTTGCGGTCACCGCGGCCGAGCGGCAGTTCGGGGCGCACCTCGGGCATTTCGTGGTCCGGGTGCCGTTCGTGCTGCCGATGCGCACGCTCACCCGGTCCGGGCAGCAGCTGCCGACGCCGGCCGACTTCCTGTCGGCGGTCGGCTGCCCGCATTCCCCGCCGGCCGGCTGGTGCGAGCGCGTGCTTGCGGACGGCCGCGGGCTGCTGCTGGTCGACGGCCTCGACGAGATCCCCGAGGAACGGCGCCCCGCGGCCCGCGAGTGGCTGCGCGAACTGATGCGGGAGTTCCCCCTCACCGCGCTGGTGGTGACCAGCCGGCCCTCGGCCGTGGGAGCCGGCTGGCTGCACACGGACGGCTTCGCCGACTTCTCCCTGACCCCGATGAGCCAGCAGGACGTCGCGACGTTCGTGCACCGCTGGCACCGGGCCGCCGGCGCCGGCCAGGAGGCGGCCGGTGCGCTGCTGACGGCCGTGCGCAGCCGGCAGGATCTGGCGCTGCTGGCCACCAACCCGCTCATGTGCGCGGTGATGTGCGCGCTGCACCGGTCCAGCCACGGCTACCTTCCCCGTGGCCGGACCGCGCTGTACGAGGCGGCGCTGCGCATGCTGCTGGAACGCCGGGACCGGCAGCGTGGCGTGGAGACCGGCATCGCCCTGGACGCGCAGACCCAGACCCTGCTGCTGCAGAAGATCGCGTACTGGCTGATCCGCAACGGCCACTCCGAGATCGAACAGGACGACGCCGAGGACGTGATCGAGAAGGCGATGCCGCTGATGCCCCACGTGGCCGCCGCGGGAACGCCGCAGACGGTGTGCCGCTACCTGGTGGAACGCTCGGGCCTCCTGCGGGAGCCGGCCGAAGGGCTCGTCGACTTTGTCCACCGCACGTTCCAGGACTACCTGGCCGCCCGCGAGGCGATCGAGGCCAGGGACATCCCGCTGATCGTGCGCAACGCGCACCGTGACCAGTGGGAAGACGTGGTCCGCATGGCCGTCGCCCACGGCCGCCCCCAGGAACGCGCGCGGCTGCTGAAGGGCCTGGTCAAACGCGGCGACGACGTCAAGCGTCACCGCATCCGGCTGCACCTGCTCGCCGCGGCCTGCCTGGAGCACGCCCCCGAACTCGACCCCGCCGTCCGCGAACAGGTCACCGCCCGCACCGCGGCGCTGCTGCCACCCAGAACGACTACCGAGGCGTCCGCACTGGCCAGGGCCGGACAGGTACTCGTCGAACTGCTGCCCGGCCCAGAAGATTTGGCGGACCACGAGGCCCTCGCGGTGATCCACGCGCTGCGCGAGTTGGGCGGACCGGCCGCGCTCACCCGGCTGGCCGCCTTCTGCGGGCATCCCGACGACCGGGTCGAAGCGTGGCTCACCACGGCCTGGAGCCATTTCGACGCCGCCGCATACGCCGAGACCATCCTGCCCGCGCTGCGTCCCAGCAGCGGGGTGCTGCTGAACTCGGCCGCACAGATCCCGCACTTGGCCGCCTCTCCTCGCTCCTACTCCGCGGTGATCGGCGACCCGCGGAAGCTTCTGGACGCCGGTATCGCCGACAAGTGCGAGGCGCTGACGTGCTTCGAAGACGTGGACTTCAGCCTCCTGCACAGCTTCTCTCAATTACGAGAAATGACGGTGCACTCGCCAGGGGCCCGCTTGGACCTGACTCTCCTGGCGGACCTGCCGCTCACCTCCGTGAGCATCTACTTTCCCCCTCAGCACGTACCACGCGGGCTCCAGCGGCTTGCCCACATCGAAGAAGTCGTATTGGGCGGGGTAGGTCGGGAACACCCGCTGACTCTCATCCCGCCGGGGACTCCGATGACCTGGCTCGTCTGGCAGGACGACCCGCACGACTTCTCCGGTCTGGCGGAGTGGCCACGGCTGCGTACTCTCACCCTGCGCGGCCCCGCCCCCAAGCTCCACGCGGCGGACTGGCAGGCACTCGCTGCTTCCGAGATCAACCGGCTCTACGTCTCGGTGCACAGCGCCGCGTCCCTCCTCGCCCACGGCACCGTCCTGCCGAACGTCACCCGCCTGAGCCTGGCCGAACCCCCCCGCGATTTCGACCTCGTCCGCCTCGCCGAAGCTGTGCCCCACCTCGAAGAACTCACCCTGCACCGCATCACCGGCCAGAACCTCCGGCCGCTCCGGCGGCTGCCCCGCCTGCGCACCGTCCAACTCTGGGAGCCCCACGACGTCACCGGAGCCGACGACCTGCCCGGGGTGGCGGTGAGCACAGAGCCGACGTCCCGGTACGGCTACAGCGAACGCCACTGGTAGTCCGTGGGGAAGGCACCCCGATCCTCGCTTGCGCTGGAGGGCTGGAGGGCTGGAGGGCTGGAGGGCTGGAGGGCTGGAGGCGTTCCTGGAAGCGAGCGCATCACCGGGTGTATGTGGGCCTCGGCAGCATCGCCTCGTACGTTCCGCAGGACTTCGCCCGGGTGGCCGGCGGGCCGCGGTCGTCAGCGGGTCCGGTGGGAGACGCGAGGCGTCTCCCACCGGACCCTGCCGCATCCCTTCGTTCCCCTACCGGGTCAGGTAGGCGTCGAGGATCGTCTGGCGCGTCGTGTTGCCGTCCGCGTCGGAGACCTCGGCCCGGAAGGAGACGGTGCCGTCGGCCGCGGGGTTCTGCACCGTTATCCGACCGTCCTCGACCGGGAGTTCACTCCAGCTCTCCCCGCGGTCGTAGGAGACCTCGACGGACAGCGCCCCGAGGTTCCCGTCGGCCGCCGTGCCCTCGACGGTCACCGGGACCGGGAAGGTCTCGCCCGCCGGGGCCGAGTTGTCCAGCGCAAGCTCGGGCGTGAAGCGCACGACCGAGACCGGCAGCTTCTGGTGCTCCTCGCCGGGGGAGTGGGCCGAGGTGAAGGAGAGCGAGGTGGTGACCTCCGTGCTGACATCCGCCCACGAAGCGCGGTTGACGCTGGTGACCCACTCGTACGCGGCCTCGTCCGGCGGAACGTCGAAGCGCACACACGACTGGATGTACGGGGGGAGGAGCTGCCAGTTCCCGCAGGTGCGTCCGTCCTCCGCGGTCCGGAAGACCTCGCCGTTCCGGTACAGCGTGATCGACAATTCGTCGTAGAAGCCATTGTAAAAGCGGTTGCCCTGGCCGTCGGCGAAGAGATCTACATCGGTGAACAGGCGGTCGCCCCGGCGGGTCAGGTCGGTCTCCATGTTCAGGTAGGGGCCGAAAACGCCGACGCCCATGGTCAACTCGTAGCTTTCACCGGGCGTGTACTGCTCGACTTCGGTCTGGTAGGTGCCTTCCGACCGGTCGTCGGGGGTGGGGTGGTCCGCGCCGATGGCCCAGCCCATACCGTCGGCCCTGACGAACTCCGTGGAGGTGCTCGGCAGATCCTCGCCGGGGCTCCCCCAGTCGGACATACCGGTGGCCGGGCCGCTCTCCGGCCAGACGAGCGTGGCCCCCTGGTGGTGCTCGGCCCACTGCCCCTGGTGGACGGTCAGCTCGGCCACGTCCTCCTCGCCGACATGGTCGGTGACGCCGGTGAAGAAGCTGCCGTTGCGGTCGTACGAGGTGTGGTACCGGCCCGCCGCGCCCGTCCAGCCGGCGCTGACGAAGGAGTAGAAGTCGTCTTCCGGCACTTCGGGACCCAGATGCCTGGTGCGGAAGCCCGCGGGCAACTCACCCGGCAGGATGGCCGTGCGGCCGTACCCGGCGCGGTTGGTGTATCCGACGATCAGGCTGGTGCGGACGGCGTCCTCCGCGAACACCGACAAGTCGATATCCCGGCCCTCCCGTGCGTCGAAGGTGAGCGTCGTGTCCCCGGTGATCTCCAGCACCGGCTGCATGAACGACTCGCCGCCGAGCAGGTTGAGATCCTCGTCCAGGATGAACCCGTCGAGCCGGGCGTAGTAGTCGCCCGGGGGCACGCGCAGGGTCGTCGTCCCGGCGCTGTCGCGAGCACCGTGCGAGAGGGTGCTGACCGTATCGTCGCCGAGGCTCTCCAAGAAGAAGCTCCACTCGGGGTGCGGTTGGCCGTCGCGGCCGATGGCCTCGATCGTCAGCTCGTGATGTTCGTCCTCGCGGTGCACTGCGCCGGCCGTGTGCACCGACTGGCCGTCACCGTCCGCGGTGACGAGCACGCTGTAGTCGCCGTTGACCTCGCCGCCGAGACGGGTGTCGACGGTGACCTCGACCGTGGCGGTGCCGCCGGCGGGGACGGTGACCTGCTCGGCGTCCAGGGTGAACATGCCGTCCGGTGCCGCGTCCCCGGCCGGGCCGCTGCTCGTCAGGCCGAGGTCCAGGGTGACGTCGTCCTCGCCGAGGTTGCGGTAGGTCAGCTCCCGGCCGAACGGCGTATCGTCCTCGTGAGGCCACAGCGCGGAGCCGAAGCCGAGGGAGACCGGCTCGGCGATCACCGACTGCTCGACGGCACTCGCCACGTCGACGCGGCCGGAGCCCTGCTCGAACGCCCCGTGGTCCGGGTTCCATTCGGCGGAGCCGACCAGCGCCGCCCTCACCTGCTCCCCGGTCAGGCCCGGGTTCCGCTGGAGCAACAGCGCCGCCGCGCCCGCCACATGGGGTGCCGCCATCGAGGTGCCGTCGATGGCGATGTAGCCATCGGCCACCGGCTCGTTCTCACCGGCCAGGACACTGCCCTCGGCCGCGGCCGCGCCGATGGCGACACCGGGAGCCGTCAGGTCGGGTTTCACCGCGAAATCGCCCTGGCGGGGGCCGGTGCCGGAGAAGCCGGCCAGTGCGTCCTCGTCGTCCACCGCACCGACCGCCAGCGCCGCGTCGGCCGTGGCCGGGGAGCCGACCGTGCCCGGGCCTGCGTTTCCCGCCGCGACCACGAACAGCGCGCCGGACTCGGCCGAGAGCCGGTTGACGGCCTCCTCCACCACATCGACGCCGGGTGTGTCGGAGCTGCCCAGGCTCAGGTTGACGATCTGGGCGTCCTCCTCGACCGCCCACTCCATGCCCTGGACGATCCCGGAGTCGAAACCGAAACCGAAGTCGTCCAGGACCTTGGCGTTCAACAACTCGGCCCCGGGAGCGACACCGGCGTAGGCCCCGTCCGAGTGGGCTCCGGTGCCGGCGGCGATCGACGCCACATGCGTTCCGTGCCCGAAGTGGTCGTGGGCGTCGGGCGTGCCGGCGAAGTTGGCCTGGGCGACGACCTTGCTGCCGGCCAGGTCCGGGTGTGACGTGTCGATGCCGGTGTCCAGTACCGCGATGGTCACGCCATCGCCCTCGTAACCCGCCTCCCACACCTCCGGGGCCCCGATCTGACCGGTGCTGGTGTCGAGTTGGGCGCGGTTGAGTCCGTCGAGGGCAAGCGTGGCGACGGCGGAGGACGCGGAGCCGAGTGTGCCGGGGCCGGTCAGCGCCGCCCAGACGCCGGCGGCATCCTGGTCGGCCACGGTGAGGGCCTCGCCGTTGATGCTTTCCAACTCGGCCCGCACCTGTGGGGCCGATCCGTCGAAGAGCCGTGCGGGGCGTTCTCCTTCGTAGGTGATGATGACCGGGGTGCCCTCACCGGCCAGCCGCTGGTACTGCGGGCGGCTCAGTTCCGATACGTTGAAAAGCTGCTGGTCGACGATTCCCTGCCGGATGAGCGGCTCGGCGTCACTCGGCACGACGAGGAGTCCCTCCTCGGTGCGGCGCACCGAGAAGGCAATCTGCTCGCGGCCCTCGCCCCGGACCACGGACGCCACCTCGCCGTCGGACCGGAGCAGCACCCGGTCGCCCGTGATCAGGGTGACCTCCCCGGTGGCCCCCGGGGCTACGGGAGCCACCGGGGCCGCCACGGCCACGGGTGCGGGTGCGGGTGCGGACTGTGTGGCGGCGGCCGGGGGGACGGTGATCAGACCCGCCGCCATGGTGAACAGAGCGGCTGTGACCTGCGTCTGTCTCTTCATAGCGCGGCAGCCTAGGACGGGGAAACGTGCCGTGGGCGGCGGAGCGGGAAGAAGTGATTCCGATGGCCAGGATCAGGTCAAGTTCGCTCATCCCCCGCCCGGTCGGCCCGGCCGGCCCGGCTGGTTACCGGAACGGGCCGGGCGCCGACGGGCGGCACACGGTGGCCACCGACGGCAGCCCGGACTCCGGCACCCCGCCGGCGCAGGGCGCGACGCAGGACCTGCCGTCCGGCGACCCGGGGTCGGGCAACTACTGGATCAACGACGACGGCCGGTCGAGCGGCGACGGCACGGTCACGTACCAGGGCACCTGGAACTCCGGCAGCGGCTGCGCGGCCCGGTGCCTCTGGAGCGACGACCACTGGAGCGATCAGGCCGGGAACACCGCGACGTTCCGCTTCACCGGCACCGGGACCGCGCTGCTCTCCGTGCAGGACACCGGCAACGGCATCGCCGCGATCAGCGTCCACGGGGGCCCGGAGGAACGTGTCGACTTCCACGGCCCGATCCGGACGGGCGAGACCCTCCAGTACCTCAGCCCGCGGCTGCCGTACGGCGAGCACACCCTCCAGATCCGGGTCACCGGCGAGCACAACCCCGAGCCGGGGGCGGCGTTCGTGAGCGTGGACCGCGCCGAGGTCTACACCGACTGAGATCCGGCACCGGAAAGGGCGGCGGCTCGGCCGGCCGGCGTGCGTTCGCGCCAGGCGTCCAGCAGGCGGTCGGCCGAGCCGTCGACCGGGCCCACCGCGTCGGACAGCGTGGCCGGGTCGGGGAGTTCGGCGGCGTCCACCGCGTCCGGCGCCTCGGCCGGGTCGGTGATCGTCGCGGAGCAGACGGACAACAGGTAGTCGGGGACGGACAGTTCCCGGTCCACGCAGCCGACGAGCGGGGTGCCGACGGCGGCGACCAGGGGGAAGACGGTGCCGGGTATGCCGATCGCCGCCTCGGCGCGCGCCGAGGCGATCACGGAAGGAACGGTGCTGATCTCGTACCGCTCCCACAGCGAACGGTCCTCGCGCGGGTGCAGGCCGACCAGGACGCGCTTGCCCGCCGCAGCCAGCCGTTCGGCCGACCGGAGCAGCAACTCGGTGCCGGGCGCCGCGTCCCCGGTCAGGTCGGGGCGGGTGACGCTGGTCAGCACGAGCACCAGGTCCCGTTCGGGGCGGCGCTGGGGGAGGTCGTCGGTCTGCGGCGAGCCCACCACCCGCACCGGGCGCCTGGTGCCGAAGCAGTCGGCGAACGCCCGCCCCTCCGCCGGGGACGAGGCGGTGAACAGGCGGACGCGACGCCGCAGTTCGCGCGCCCGCGGCGCCTCGACCGGCAGTTGGTAGGCCAGCGCGGAGGCGTTGAGGGGCAGCCGGCGGAACCGCGCGGCGCAGTCCGCGGGCCAGTCGCCCGCGCCGGTGACCACGAGCAGGTCCGCCTCGGGCGCGTCGGCGGGGGTGGCGACCTGGACGGGGTCGCCGGGGTCGACGCCCGCGTAGTCGGGGACGAGTTGGGTGAGGTCCCAGCGGCGGCGCAGGGCCTCGTCGAGGAGCGGGGCGACATGGTAGGTGCCCCAGGGCTCGTTGGTGGCGATCAGCGCACGGAGCGGCCGGGGCCGGCGCGCCCAGGCGGCCGAACCGGCGAGGCCGGCCCCGGCGGTTCCGCCCAGGAGCCCGCCCAGCACGGAACGGCGCGACAGTTGCGTATCGATCATGAACGCCAACGTAGTGTCCGAGTTCGACCGTTGTGTGAACAGATTGTTCCGCTCAGAAGGCCACCCCACGGCGACCGGTGCGGCGTACCCTGAGGTGAGCGCGCCGTCACGGTCGGTCGGCGCGGGTCGGGGGGTGGAGTCCGGTGGGACAGGAGCTGGTGCCGTGGGGTCCCTGGGGCCCCCACGACCGGGACGGGCCGGGCGACGAGCCCGCCCCCGAGCCGCCCTGGGGCTCTCTCGACCAGTACCTCTGGTACACGTGCGACATCCTCCGAGACCACCTCGCGGGCACGCTCGACCAGCGCCCCGTGATCGCCACCACCGCCCGACTCCGGCCGGGTGAGCGGCCGTTGGCCGTCGGCCCGGCGGTCTTCCTCAGCTGGCGCGCGGTCGGCGACGGAAGCTGGACGCACAGCAGCGTCGTGGCGTTCGGTCACCCGGCGCTGGTCGCGGGCACGCTGCTCGGCTCGGCAATGGGAAACCACGCGCGGCGCCGCGCCGCGCAGGCCGCCGCCCAGCCGCGCTGGGTGCCCGAGGCGTCGGGCGAGGTGGTGATCACCGACCTCGGCTTCCACTTCCTCAACCCCGTGGCCGCCGCCTACAGCTGGAACTGGGACATGCTCAACTCCGTGGAGCTGGTCGGCCCCGAGCGGCTTCAGTGCGGCTTCACCGGCGGACACGGACAGCACGTCGCGGCCCAACTGCACACGTCCTGGGCGTCGTTGATCTTCGTGCTGGCGGCGCTGCACGCGTTCCCCGCCCATCCGCGGCTGCTGGCCTGCGCGTGGCTGCCCCCGGGTTTCGAGCAGCGGTGCACGCGGCTGGGCTATCCCCTCCGCCTCCCCGACCGCCTCAGACCCGCGGGACCGGCGCCCTCCTGAGCAGGGGCGGCGGCGGCCGTGCGGCGGCACGCCGGCCACTGGAGTTGTCCGTTTTTCGTATTCAAGTCGCCCGGCTCCGCTTCTAGATTCGGTCGCGGGCATCTTCGCCCAGGGAGGGAGCAGGTCGTCCATGGGGAACATTGAAACCAGCGGTGCCTGGCACGCCAGGGACTACGCGTCGATGTTTGTCGGTCTGAAAACGAATCACGTCAGATGGGGCAACGTCCCGGACAGCAGGAGAAGCGGTTACCGCTTCGGGGGTAATCCCCGGGCCGAGGCAGTGCTCGACGGTTCCGAGTTCGTGCTGGGTACCCTTACACACCACAATTTCCGCATTCCCCCGCTGCCGCACTCGCAGTTCTACGTGTATCTCGACGTCAAGGTGACCTTCAAGGACAACGGGACCACGATTCCCCTGCCTTCCTTGAGATTCCACCACCACGAGACGCCCAACATCGGCGGTGACCGGGACGATGTGGTCCACCTGCCGACAGTCGACATGCACCCGACGGTGCAGATCGGCTCCGAGCTCTACCGGATGAACATCACCGGATTCTCGACGACCACAGAACGCCACGCGGAATGGTTCCACAGCCCCGAGAACGACCGCAGCCACGCGCAGCTCAAGGCCCAGCTCGCCCGCGTCGGGGAGGAGAACAGCTACATCTCGCACGTGGAGGTGGGCGGTGACAGGTCGAGGCAGGAAGCCGACGAATACGTCGAGATCCTGAACGGCGGCGCCGAACAGGTCGACATCTCCGGCTGGACGCTCCGGGCCGACGAGGCCGGCCACGCCTTCACCTTCCCGCCCGGCTCGACCGTCGGACCCGGCCGCCGGGTCCGGGTCTACACCAACGAGGTCAACCGCGAATACGGCGGCTATTCCTACGGAATCGGGCAGCAGGTCTGGAACGAGGAGGGCGACACCGCGCTCCTTGAGGACGCCAACGGGAACATGGTCTCGGCCTTTCCCTACGGCGGCTAGGTCCGGGTTCCCGAATGCCGGGGACCGGAGCCGGTCCCCGGCATTCGGGAACGTCCGTCCAGGTCAGGAACGTGTCGGGCGGAACCGGATCGCCGTGCCGCCACCGGCGACGAGCCGCAGGGTGAGCACGGTGGCCGACCGCACCGTCCGGGTGTGAACGTCGATCGGGAGCGGGTTGTCGTGCCAGCTGGTGTCCACGGCGTCGCGGTAGATCTCGGCGCTGTGCCGCCCCGGCCCCAGGAACCGCAGCGGCACGCGCAATGTCCGGTCGTGTTCGTCGGTGATCGCGCCGAGATACCAGGTGTCACCTTTCCGGCGGGCCGCGACCGTGTAGTCGCCGATCACGCAGTCCAGGAACCGGGTCTCGTCCCAGCTGGCCGGCATGTCCTTCAGGTACGCGAACCCCGGGTGGGAGCGGTAGTTCTCCGGGGTATCGGCCAGCATCTGCGTCGGGCTGTGGAACACCGAGTACAGCGCGAGTTGCGCGGCCGAGGTCGTCTGCACCCGGGTACCGAGCCCGGCCGGGTCCCACGTCACGTTGAGCACGCCCGGGGTGTAGTCGGCCGGCCCGCCCATGAATCTGGTGAACGGCAGGATCGTGGCCTGCTCCGGCGGGTTCCCCCGCGGCCCCATGTAGTTGTGCTGCTCCATCCCGGCAACTCCCTCGCCGGTCATCATGTTGGGGTAGGTGCGCGCCAAGCCGGTCGGTTTGATGGCCTCGTGCGCGTTGATCATGATTTTGTGGCGGGCCGCCGCGTCGATGACCCGCTGGTAGTGGCGCACGGCTTCCTGGTCGTAGTGGCTGCGGTTCACCCCGCCCAGCTCGAACCTGGTCGCATAGCCGGTCTTTATCGAGTGAATGCCGAGTTCGGCGTACCGGGCGAAGATTGTGTCCAGGTGCTGTTCGTAATAGTCGACGAAGCCGCGGGTTTCGTTATGCGCGACGAACCCGATGCCGTTGGCCCGCGCGTAGCGCAGCACCTCGGGCAGATCGAAGTCGGGTTGCGGCGTGAGGAAGTCCTGGCCGGTCCACTCACCGCCGGCGTTGGTGTTCCACCCCTCGGCGAGCACATGGCTCGCGCCCGCCTCCCTGGCGAGATCTATGTACTGCTTGACCCGCTCGGTCGTCGCCCCGTGCCGCGGCCCCTCGGTCCAGGTGGTGTGCCGCCGTTGCAGCTCCCACCACACACCGACGTACGTGCCGGGCGAGATCCACGACGTGTCGGTGAGCGCGCACGGTTCGTTCAGGTTCTCGATCAAATGCGATTCGGCGAGATCACCGGGACGGTCGCCGATGGTCAGCGTGCGCCACGGAGTGGAGAACTCACCCGACAGCCGGGCCTTCGTGCCGTCGGGAAGGCTGATCAGCTCGCTGGTGAACGTGCCCGGCCGCCCGCTCCCGGCGGCGAGGGTCATGCTCGGATAGTCGATCAGCGCCGCCTCGTGCACCACGATGTGCTGACCGTCCGGTGTGGCCAGCGTCAGCGGGGTCTGCGCGGTGTCCACGTCCGACAGCCGGGCTTGCCGGTAATGCCGTTCGTCGGCGTTCCAGTCGGTACCCGCCGCGAGTGACCAGCTGGTGGCGGTCGGCGGCAGCGCGAACTCCGTGCGTTCGGCGGTGACGGTGTAGGTGCCGAGCCCGGCCTGGGCAGGCAGGTGATAGCGGAAACCGACGCCGTCGTCGAAGACCCGGACGATCAGGTCGAGCCGTGTTCCCGTCGACGACTGCACGGTCCGCAGCACGCACTCCCTGGCGTGGTTGCGGACGAGCGCGTCGGGGCCCCACAGCGGCTGCCACGACTCGTCGATCGTCCTGCGCTCGACGGACTCCACCACCAGGCCGCCGGTGAGCAACGGTCGCTCCGCCAGGTCGAGCCCGAGCCCCGAGGAGGCCACCAGGACCCGGCCGCGGCGCACGACCCCGTACCGGAGACGCCCGTTCGCCACGGAAACGGTCACCCGCAGCAGGCCGTTCGGCGAGGGGACCGTGACGTGGCCGGGCCTTGCGGCGGATGCGGTGGCGGGGGCGGCGAGCCCTCCGGCGAGCACGGCGCCGGCACTGGCGCCCAGGACTGTACGACGGTTCGGCTTGCTGACCATCTCACGCTCCATGACAACTGCCCGGGTACTGGACGGACGGGCACATGCTGTCCTCGCCCGTGGCCGCCGGGCAAGAGCCGCGCAGCCACGCACCCGTACGGTCACGTGGCGCCGCGGCCGGAGTCAGGAGCTCGTGAGGATGACGAGCTGCCGCGTCGCCCGGGTCATCGCGACGTAGCGGTCGACCGTTCCTTCGATGCCCGTGCCGAACGCCTCCGGGTCGATGAGGACGACCAGGTCGAACTCGAGCCCCTTCGACAGCTCCGGGGTCAGCGACCGGACGCGGGAGGCCGCCCGGGGCGTCGCCGGGAACGTCGCCTCGAACGTCGCCCCGAACGCCGGATCGCTGATGACGCAGGCGGTCCCTTCCGCGTGCGCGGCGAGCCAGGCGTCGAGGATCGCCTCCAGGTCCGCCACAGCTCCGTGGACGACGGGAACGTCGCCGCCGCGGACGGAGACCGGCACGTTGGCGTCCGGGAGCACGGTCCGGATGACCAGTTCGGCTTCCGTCATGACCTCCTTCGGCGTCCGGTAGTTGATGCTCAGGGAGGCCACATCGATCCGGTCGAGCCCGATCCGCTCCAGCCGTTCCCGCCACGACTCCGTGAACCCGTGCCTGGCCTGGGCGCGGTCCCCGACGATGGTGAAACTCCGGGACGGGCAGCGGAGCAGCAGCATGTGCCACTCCGCGTCGGTCAGTTCCTGGGCCTCGTCCACGACGATGTGCGCGAACGGGCCGGCCAGCGGCTCCGGGCCGGTGCCGGGCAGCGCGGTCTCGTCGACCAGGCTCTCCTGGAGGTCCTGCCCGCGCAGCATCGTCACCGCGCCTTCGCCGTCGTCGTCGGCCCGGAGCAGGTGGTCGATGACGCCGGCCATGCGCTCGCGTTCCGCGGCGACGGAGGCGCTGTGCCGGCGCTTGCGCCGCGCCGCCTCCGGGTCGCCGAGCCGCTGCCGTGCCGCGTCGAGCAGCGGCAGGTCGGACACCGTCCAGGCCTGGGCGTCCGCGCGCCTGAGCTTCCGCGCGTCCTCGGGGCTGAGCCAGGGGGCGCACATCCGCAGGTAGGCGGGCACCGACCACAGATCCCCGACGAGGTCAGCCGCCTCCAGCAGCGGCCACGCGCGGTTGAGGGTGCCGACCAGCTCTTCGTCGTGCGCCAGCGACCTTCGGAACTGGTCGGGCGGCACGTCGCCGCCGTGCTTCTCCAGCAGGATCGTGACCAGTTCCGCCCAGATCTGCTCGCGCGCCTCGTTGTGCGGGGTGCCCGGTTCCGGTGCGTCGAACGCCTCGGCCCAGTCGTCGGCGCTCAGCCAGACGTCGGACCAGTCGGTCGTGACCGTCATCCCCTTCGCGGGCGGCTCCTCGTAGAGCCTGACGGCCGGCTCGATCGCCTTCACCATGTCCGCGGACGACTTGAGCAGGGCCACGTCCGGGTCGGCCTCGATCACCGCACCGGCCCCCTCGGCCACGAGGTCCCGCAGGGTGCAGGTCTGCACGCCCTCCTCCCCGAGGCTGGGCAGAACGTCGGAGACGTAACCCAGGTAGGGCTGGTGCGGACCGACGAACAGCACGCCGCCCCGGCGGTGGCCGAGGCGCGGGTCGGAGTAGAGGAGGTAGGCGGAACGGTGCAGTGCGACGACGGTCTTCCCCGTGCCGGGGCCGCCGTCGACGACGAGGGCGCCGCGGGAGCCCGCCCGGATGATGGCGTCCTGGTCGGCCTGGATGGTGGCGAGCACGTCGCGCATCCGGGACGACCGGCTGCCGCCCAGGCCGGCGATGAAGGCGGACTGGTCGTCGAGCGCGGCGTGCCCTTCCAGCCCGTCGGCGGTGAACACTTCGTCCCAGTAGTCGCTGATCCGGCCGCGGGTCCAGCGATACCTGCGGCGGCTCGCCAGACCCATCGGGTTGGCGTGGGTCGCCGCGAAGAACGGCTCGGCCGCGGGCGAGCGCCAGTCGAGCAGCAGCCGCTGCCCCGTGCTGTCGGTGAGCCCGAGCCGTCCGACGTACAGGGGCTCGGGGTGGTCCGCGCGGACGATGCGCCCGAGGCACAGGTCCAGGCCGAAGCGCCGCAGGGCGCGCAGGCGACCGGTCAGCCGGTGGATCTCCGTGTCCCGGTCCATCGCTGCCCTGCCGACGCCGCCGGGCGCCTTGCGCTCGGCATCGAGGCGGCCGGACAGTTCGGCGATCGCCTGCCCGAGGCTCTCCGCGACGGCCGCGAAGTGCCGCTCGTCGTCGGCGATCAGCGCCGGGTCGGCCTTGGGGGAGAGGCGCTCGGGCAGGTCGAACGCGCTGGTGGTCGAGGCGCTCATGTCAGCGACTCCGATCCGGGGACGCTCCGGCACGGTCCGGCGGCGGACATCCCCGCGCCTCGGCGCCCGGCTCGACGTCCCGGCACGCTCCATGTCCCGACAACAGCACACACACTTCGTGAATCTCCTATTTCCGCAGGTTCCGGCCTCGGCGAGCGATTCTCCGGCATGACCCGGGTCTTGCCGCAAGCCCCCCGATGCGCTATACGTTGAGAGTGGCAAGAGGTGGGGACTCCCTCGCGCCCTTCTGGCCCACCGCGCACGGACAAACCCGCGGTGCTCGGCCGGCCATCGGATAGTTGACGGCGATGCCCCGTGCCGGGAATTCCCTGGTTGTGCGGGCGGCCGGCCGGCGGAGCAGGTCGGCGGGTCATCCGCAGTTTCGCGCGCTTTCTGTGATTCCGCACATGCGCCGTTTCGCGGAGAACACCACCGAATCCCGGGTCGTTCAACCGGGCCGATTGGTTCCCGGGCGGGGCCGCTTTTTTCTGTCCGACGCGTAAATGCTCATTGCCCGCGGCCGAAATCCGGAACCGGATCGATGTCTTCCGTGGCGAAGAAAACGCCGTTATCCTTCATGGCTGGGAGCGCGGGACCGACGATGTCGCCGCGGGCCGTCCCTCATCGGCGACCCGTTGGCACGCCATAGGAAAGCGGAGTTGTGTCATGGCAGAGGTCTCGGAAACGGTGACGCCCTCCTCACGCAAGGAGAAGGAACGCCGCGCTCGTTTCGACTGGGCCGGTCTGCGCGCGGACCTGCGGGCCGCGGTGCCCGACGCCTCGCTGGCCCTGGCGATCACCGTGTTGATCTACTGGCTGCTCTATGTCCGCGTGGAGAACGGCAGTTCGGCGACCATTCAGATCATGCCGATGCTCGCGGACGCCGACGAGTTCTGGATGTACTGGATGTGCCAGGCGTTCGGCTGGTCGGCGATGCTGTGGGCCTACATCACCGTGATATTCGGTCTGATGCGTTCCGGTCCGCGGCCCCGCTGGGGCTGGCTGCCGGCCGCCCGGCTGGAGAGGTGGCACCGCACCACGAGCCTGACCACCATCGGGCTGATGTTCATGCACATGTTCTTCTTCTTCACCGACCAGCTCAGGACCAACCAGCACAACTGGTCGTTCGGGCGCAGCCTGTGGACCGCGTTCGTCGATGTCTTCGTGCCCGGCGGTTACGCCACCGGCACCGGGCGGGTCGCCATCCTGGTGGGCCTGCTGGCCTTCTACCTGGCCATCCCGCTCGGCCTGGCGTTCTACCTGCGGCACAGGACCGGCCCGCGGATGTGGCTGGCCCTGCACCGCTTCGTCATCGTGGTCTACGTGCTCAGCGCGTGGCACACGCTGCTCTACAGCAGCCAGGCATGGTATGACGGCGCGTTCCGCACGTTGCTGTGGGCGTTGCAGATACCGGTCGCCGTTCTGCTCCTGGTGCGGCTGATGGCACCGGCCCGCCCGGGGGAACGCCTCCGGGCGCGCGGCCCGGGCCGCCGCGAGCACGCGCTGCCGTTCAGCGCGCGGCTGGCCGGCCGGATCGTCGTGGTGGCGACGATCCTGGGACTCGTCGCGGTCATCGTCACCGGGGTGGACGGCGGGCGCACCCCCGAGGGCAGCTCCCCGCCGCCCTGGCCGGAGAAGTGGGTGATCTGGGTCGGCCTGCTGCTGTTCACGCTGGCCATCGTCGCCGTCATCCTCCGGCTCCGGTCCAGGGCCGCCGCCGCGGCGCGGCCCGCCACCCCCGCGGAAAGCCGCGTGGCGAGCCCCGACGGTCGCTGAGTCCTCTCCTGGCGTCGAGTTCGTGGCTCGGCCCGCTCCGACGGGAGCAGCAGATCGGAGGTCACGCATGGGCTGGCGGGCAGGGCCCGGCCGCGCCGCGGGATCGTTGCGGACACGGTCCGGCCGGGCGCCGGGCGGCAGTTCCTGGCACGCCGGTCGATGAGCACCCGGGCAGCGCCCGAAGCGGGCGCCAGGGCGCGCCGCTTTCCGCCCGCCCGGCTGTGGCGAACGCTCACGGGTGCCCAACTCGCGCTGCTGATCGGTGGTTGCCTGGTCAACATCGGTACCTTCGCGGTCTACCCGTACCTTGCCGTCCTGCTGCGTGATCGCGTGGGCATCGGGATGGCGCAGGTCGGCGTCGTCCTCGGGGTCGCCACGCTGATGCAGTTCGCCAGCGCGCCGTTCACCGCCGCGTTCGCCGAACGTGTCGGGCTGAAACGGACTTTGGTGCTCGCCACGTGTCTCTACACCCTCGGTGCGCTGACGTACCTGGGCGGGGTGGGCGAGCCCGTACTGATGGTGCTCGCCCTCTTCGTCAACTGCGGCGCGGGAGCGCTCTACTCGCCCGCGTACCGCGGCTATCTGGTGCACTCGGCGACCGCCGAGCAGCGACCGCGGCTGGTGTCCTCGGGGAACGCAGCAGGCAATCTCGGCATCGCCCTCGGCCCTGTGGTCGGGGCGCTGTTCCTCCGCGAACCGGGCCTGCTGTTCGCCATGAGCACGGTGCTCTACTCCGTGCTGGCGGTCGGCCACGTGTTCCTGCGCCCCGAGCGGCCGGCCGAGGGCGGGAGCGCCGCCGAGCCGTTCCGGCGGGTGCTTCGCGGCCTGGCGGGGGTGCCGTTCACGGTGACCGTGCTCACCCATTACCTGTACATGCAGTTCTACCAATACCTGGCGATCTTCGTGGAGGGGCGCATCGCCACGGCCGTCTTCGGCGTGATCATGATGGGCTATTCGTTCGGCTTGGTGGTGCTGCAACCGCTGCTGGCGGAATGGGTGGGGCGGACCCGTCACTCGGTGGTGATGGCAATCGGCTTCTCCTGCATGGCCGTTGGCATGGCGGCGTTCGCCAGCGGCCGACCGGCCGGGGTGGCGGGCGGCGCCATGGCGATGAGCGCGGGCAACGCGGTGCTGTTCCTGAAGAACGAGCTGGAGGCGCTGGCGCAGTCACGGAGATCGGCCACCGTGACGTTCGGCCAGCAGCGGCTGGCGGTCGGCGTGGGCGCGCTGTTCAGCGGGGTGATCGGCGGCGCCGTGTACGGGCTGTTCGAGCGGGCGGATCTGCTGCCCGGGTTCTGGTTGGCCGTTGCCGCGCAGTGCGTTCTGCTTCCGCCGCTGGTCCTCGTGACGGGACGCCGACTGCGCAGGGCAAACCGGCCTTGAGCCACCGCACCCGCCCCGCGCCGCGCCGCGCCGCGGGGCGGGGCGGCCCGGGTGCGGTCAGGAGGCGGGCGCGGCCGGTTTTTCGTAGACCGTCACGTAGTTGCCCTCGCCGCGGAACGGCTCACGACGCCAGCCGCCCCACCGATCGCGGCATTCCAGCCCGGCGAGACGGGCCATCAGGTCGAGTTCGCTGGGCCAGGCGTAGCGCATGAACGCCGGCGCCAGCCGGATCCCGCCGTTGGTGATCAGCACGTGGTGGCCTTCGAAACGCTGCGCCACGGGGTCGTGGCGGACGGCGGTGAGCCGTACCTGGTCGAGGCCCACATGGTGCGCTTCCACGCGCTGGTCGCGGTCGTAGCGCGCCACGTCCGGCATCGGGCACTCGAGGACGAACCGACCGCCCGGAAGGAGGCGTTGGGCGACGTTGGCGAAGCAGCGCACCTGCTCCTCCTGGGTCATCAGGAAGAAGAAGGTGGAGAACACGACGAAGACCATGGCGAACTGCTCGTCGCTGTCCGGGGCGACATCCGCCATGTCGCCGATGGTGACCGGAATCCGCTCGCCGCCGGGCTTGGCGCGCATGCGGGCCACCATCGCCTCCGAGGCGTCGATGCCCCGCAGGTCGACGCCCTGTGCGGCCAGGGGAATCGTCACCCGGCCGGTGCCCACGGCCAGTTCGAGCACCGGTCCCGCGGGCCCTTCCTTGATCAGTTCGGCCAGGAACCGAACGGCTTCCGTGGGGTCGATTGCGTGCCACTCGTCGTAGACGTCGGCGTTCAGCTCGCCGTAGGTCTCCGGTCCGTAGTCATCCATGAAGCTTCCTCCGCGAAGGTCGGTTCAGCGGCCAACGTGCGGTACGCGTGTCTCGCCCGGTGCGACTCGTGAACGTGCCCAGCGGGCACAGCGGGAGCCGACGGCACACTCAACTGGTCGGGCGGCCGGCCGGGAAAGTTCCCCGGCCGGCCGCGCCAGGCCCCGCGGACTCCGTGAACCGGCTCAGGCGGCGAACCACGGAACGCGGCAGGCGTGGGGCGCCGCGCCTTCCGGGCACAGGGTCCTGATCACCGTCTTGCGGAGCGCGCGCCAGGTCCGCAAGGAACACACCACGCGGACCCGCAGCTCGACGGGCCGCCGCGCGCCACTGCTCCGGCCGGGATGCTCCCAGGCCCACTGTTCCGCCAGGCCGCCGAAAAGGTCGGTGGCGGCCGGTTCGGCGGTCCGTGCGACGACCCGGGCGCTCCTGGCCGCCACAGCCTCGTCGACGAGACCCCGGACCCATGCCAGCCCCTGCTCGTCCGCATACAGGCCGAACCTCAGGGTGCGTGTCCTCATTGCCTCAAGCCTTCTGGTCTTCCGGGTTTTCCGGGTCTTCCGGTGCGTGACGTGCTGGCACCGTAGCCGCTGGCCGAACCGGACGCGTACCGGGACCGGTGCCGTCACCCGCGATGCCGCAGCTCCGCGGGGCGGTAGGACACCGAGCCTCAGGACAACACCAGGACGCACCTGCCGTTCCAGCTGCCGTTGCGGTCGTTGTGGCTGGGCCAGCCCATCGCCCGCCGCGTCTCGGGTCCGTACTCGCCGTCCACGGGGATGTCTTCCGCGCGCTGTTCGGCGGCGACGGCGTCCGCGGTGGCCCGGCCGTACTGCCCGTCGACCGCGAGGGACGCGTCGTTGCAGCGGTTGAGAGCGCGTTGCAGGGCGCGGACCCCGTCACCCGATGCGCCGATGCCCATATAGCAGTTACGGCTTCCGGTCGCGCCGTTGACGGGCGGGCGGGTGTGGACGAGGAAGCCGGTCGGCGTCCGGTACTCCTTCCAGGTGGTGCACTGCCCGGCCTGGACGCCCACGCCCACGCCCGCGTCCGAGGCGGCGGCGGTGTGGGGGGAGGCGACGGCCAGCAGGCCGGCCATGGCGGCGACGAACGCCAACTGTGCGCGCATAGGGATTCCTCCGTGTTGCATCTGTGCCGGGAACGGCCTTCGAGTCGCCATGGTCCCGGTGCCGTCCCCGGCCTGGGAGGGGTCCGGCGGAACCCCCCGGGAACGCGAGGACGGCGCGGGCCCGCGATGGCCACGAGCGCGGAACTGCCGCCGCCGCGAAGTCGGCTCCGCGGCGGACGAGGACGGTGAGCACGCTCGGCATGAGGCTCCTGAGCAGGACCTCGTCCTAAGCCGTTCCGCCGGGAGTTGCGTGACGGCCTGGTCGGGTGCGGGATAACGAGTGCGGCGCCGCGGCGTCACGGCGGGGCTATGATCCCGGTCGGGGCGTCTGCTGTGCCGTCGGCGGCGTTCACGGGCACGGGTACCGGCGGCGGAAGATCGGGTTGATGTGACGACTGCCGGTCCGGCCGCGCGGCTGTACGGGGATCTCGCCCGCTGGTGGCCGCTCATTTCCCCGGTCGAGGTGTACGAGGACGACGCGCGGGCCGCCGTCGAACTGTTCGGGCTGGCCGGGCATCCCGTTCGCCACGTGCTCGAACTGGGCAGCGGCGGCGGGCATCTCGCCCACCATCTGCTGCCCCGCTGCACGATGACGCTCGTCGACCTCTCGCCCGGCATGCTGGCCGTCTCCCGCCAACTGAACCCGGCGGCCTCGCACGTGCTCGGGGACATGCGCGACGTGCGGCTGGGCCGCACGTTCGACGCGGTGCTGGTGCACGACGCGGTCGACTACATGACCACGCCGCGGGACCTGTCGGCCGCCTTCCGCACGGCGTTCGAGCACTGCCGCCCCGGCGGCGTCGCCGTCTTCTTCCCCGACCACGTCGCCGACACCTTCGAGCCGGTGACCGACTGCGGCGGCAGCGATGCCGAGGACGGCAGCGGCGTCCGGTACCTGGAGTGGCGCCTGCCGCGCGAGCCGGGCGCGACGACGGCGCGCACCGAGTACACGTTCACCCTGCGGGACGCCGACGGCACCATTCGCACGGTGCACGAGACGCACGTCACCGGCCTGTTCACGGTCGCGGAGTGGCAACGGCTGCTCGGCGCGGCCGGGTTCGAGGTCTCCACCGCGCGCGAGAGCGGCGGGCAGGAACGCACCATGTTCATCGGCCACCGGCCCGCGGACCCGGCGGGCCCTCGGGGGTGACCAGGCCGGAGCGGTGGGCGAGAACCGCCAGCGCGGTGCGGTCGCGGGCGTGCAGCTTGGCCAGGATGCGGCTGACGTAGGTGCGCGCGGTCGCCGGGCTGATGTGGAGCGCGGCGGCGATCTCGTCGTTCGCGTCGCCGTGGCCGATCCGCGTCAGCACGGCGCGTTCCCGTTCGGTCAGCGCGGCCAGCCGCGGATCGGGGGCGGGGGGCCGCGGGGCGCGGGCGAGGTGTTCCATGACGCGCCGCGCGATCGGGGGCGACAGGAGATTGCCGCCGGCCGCGGCCGTGTGCACGGCGCGGCGCAGTTCGTCGGACGGCGTGTCCTTCAGCAGGTAGCCGGCGGCGCCGAGGCCGATCGCTTCGAGAATGTCCTCGTCGTCGTCGAACGTCGTCAGGATCAGCACCCGGGTGCCGGCCAGGCCCGGGTCGGCGCGGAGCGCCGCGGTGGCCGCGAGCCCGTCCATGCCCGGCATCCTGATGTCCATGAGCACGACGTCGGGGCGCATCCGGCGCACGAGGGGGAGCGCGGCCGCACCGTCCGCCGCCTCGCCCACGACCCTGATCCGCGGGTCATTGCCCAGCAGGACGCGCAGGCCCGCGCGCACCAGGTCCTGGTCGTCCACGACGACGACGTCGGTCATGCCGGCCGCCCCGCGGGCCGCTCCAGGGGCAGCACGGCCCGCACCACGAAGCCGGCGTCCTCGGGCCCGGCCGTCAGGGTGCCGCCGAGGGCCTCGGCCCGTTCGCGCATGCCCGCGATGCCGTGGCCCCGCCCGGCCGCGCCGGCCGGCCCGCCCGGCCCTGGCGGCCCGTCGTCGGACACGGTCAGGCGCAGCACGTCGCCGTCGGCGCGCACACTGATCCGCGCACGGCTGCCGCGGGAGTGCCGCACGATGTTGGTGACCGCCTCCTGCACGATGCGGAACGCGGAGGCGTTCACCGTGGCGGGCAGTCCGTCGCGGGCGCCGTCGAGGTCGACGTGCAGGTCGACGTCGACGCCGGCGGCCGAGGCGGACGCGCGCAGGCTCTCGACGTTGGACAGGGAGACGACCGTGCGCCCGCCCTCGCCCGGCGCGCGCAGCAGGGCGACGGTCCGCCGCAGCTCGGTCATGGTGTGCGTGGTGGCCGACTTGATGAGGCCGAGCGCCGCGCGGGTCTGCGCCTCGTCGCGCCCGAGTGATTCGCGCGCGACGTCGGCGTGGAGGGAGATGACGGACGTGGTGTGGCCGATGGAGTCGTGCAACTCGCGGGCGATGGCGAGGCGTTCGGCGTGGAGGCGCGCGTCCGCGTCCTGCCGGGACCGTTCGGCGGCGAGGTCGGCGATCCGCCGGGCCCCGGCCTGCACCGAGCGGCGCGACCTGAGGCTGTCCCCGAGGGCGATGGCCGCGGCCATGAGCAGCACGTGCCCGGCAAGCTCGTAGCCGACGACGAACGAGAAGTCCTGGCCCTCGAGCAGGCGGAAGAACAGCGACACCGCGAGCACGGCCGCCGTGGTGGCGACGGCGAGGGCCAGCCGCCCGAACTCGGCGGCGGAGAACAGCGCGGCGGCGACCGGAACGGCGACCCCGACGGCCGGGTAGCCCGCGGCGTAGTACGCGAACAGCCCGAGCGCGGTGACGGCGAGTACGATCCCGGGGTGGCGGCGGCGCGCGAGCATCAGGGCTCCGAGCCCCGCCGCCCACAGGTAGGCCGGCGCGTCCGGACCGTGCCGCCCGCCTTGGTCGGCGGAGATGACGAGCGAGAGAACGAGGCAGACCGCCGCGCCGAGCAGGGCATCGACCGCCCAGGGCGGCAGTGCCGCGCCCCGCCGTTCACGCCGCTCGTTGACCACGGCTTCACCCTACGGCGGGCCCGGCGGGCCGCGGCAGCGACGGAAAGCGACAGAAAGCGACACCGGATGTCGCCCGGGAACGTACCGGTCTCGCGCCGTGCTGCGGACGCGGCGCGGGCGGTGCCGTTCCTAGCGTGGCGCCATGCCCTCCCCGGACCAGCCACCGCATCAGCCGCATCAGCGGTATCAGCCGTATCAGCCGCACCAGCCGCCGCGTCGCCCGGCCGCCGGGCGCGGCCGGGCCCTCGGCCTGCCGCCGGTGGCCGTGATCGGCCTCGCGCTGATCGCGGCGCCGCGCGTCGTGCTGCACGATCTGGACATCATCGAGGAAGGGACGCCGGTCAACGCCCTGCTCGTCTTCGGACCTCCGGTGATCTGGGTCGCGGTCGCGTGGTGGAGACGCGTGGCCAACCCGTTCCTCACCCTTCTGGCGGTCGGACTCGCCTACGGGATGCTGCTGGCGCTGGGGCACCAGCTGTTCTGGGAGCGGAGTTTCGGCGACGATCCGCCCGCTCTCGGCGGGAACCTGAGCGACCTCGACCCCACGGCGCAGACCGTCATCCTGCGCGTCTTCGCCGTGTCGAGCAGCCTGTTCACCGGCGTCCTGGTCGGGGCGGTCAGCGGCCTCGTCGCCCGGGGCCTCGCGCAGCTCACCGCGTCCGTGTCGCGAACGCGGTGAGTCGGCCCGCGGTGAAGCCGGCCCGCGGAGCCGGGATACGCTGCGCGCATGCCGGTGTTCGCATTGTGGAGCGCGCCCCGGGCCCGCTCGACGGCCTTCTTCCGTGCCATGCTCGAACGAGGCGACCTGATCGCTCTCCACGAGCCCTTCTGCAATCTGGCGGGCTTCGGTGAAACGGACGTCGACGGCCGGATGTTCACCTCGCCCCGGTCGCTCCTCGCCTGGCTGCGTGACGAGACGGACGGCGTCACCGTCTTCCTCAAGGACACGACCGACTACCGGCACCGGGAAGTCCTCGCCGACCGGCGGTTCCTCGCCGAGGGCCGGCACACCTTCCTCATCCGCCGTCCCGAGGAGATCGCGGCGTCCTACTACGCGCTGTACCCCGACATGAGCATCAACGCGATCGGGCTCCAGGCGCTGCACGAGCTGTACACCGCGGTGCGTGACGCCGCCGGGGACCCGCCGGTCGTCATCGACTCCGACGACCTCGTGGCACGGCCCGAAGCGACGATGGCGGCCTACTGCGCGGCCGTCGGGCTGCCGTTCATCCCGCGGGCGCTGAGCTGGGAGCCCGGCGAACGCCCCGAATGGCGGAGGTCCGCGCGTTGGCACTCCGACGTGAGTGCCAGCTCCGGCCTGGAACGGCGCGCACGCGTGTATACGCGCACCGTCGAGAACTCTGCCGAGCTGGCCCGGTTCGCCGCTCACCACCAGCCCTTCTACGAGCAGCTGTACGCGGAGCGACTCGACGTTCCCCTGTGAGTCCCCCTCGGCTCGGCTCGGCTCGGCTCAGCTCGGTTCGGCTCAGCTCCGCCGTTGTCAGTGGCCGGTGCGAGGATGCCCGTATGACGACACCGTTGCTTCTCGCCGATATCGAACGGGCCGTGCGCAGCAGCTGGGGGGCCGACACCGCGACGCCCGACCACCGGCCGCACTGGAGCCAGGACAATCCGGCGCGGGACCAGTGCGGGGTGACCGCCATGGTGATCAACGACCTGCTCGGGGGCGAGCTGCTGCGCGGCGAGGTCCTGGTGAACGGTGAGCGCACGGACTACCACTGGTGGAACCGGCTGGGTCTCGGAGTCGAAATAGACCTGACCCGCGAGCAGTTCGGCCCGGAGGAGATCGTCACGGAGGGCGTGGTCGTGCCGAGGCCGCCGACCATCGTGCGGCTCCGGGAGGAGTACGAGCTGCTCAGGGACCGGGTGCTGCACAAGCTCGGCGGGCCCCCGGTCCCCGGCGCGTAGCGCGGGCCCGCTGCGCCGCCGGGCCGGAGGCGGGCGGTGGGTACCCGGGTACGGCGGCCGGGTGGCGTTACGGCGGTTCGGGTGGCGTTACGGCGGTCGAGTGGCGGTGCGGCAGGGGGGTGCGGCCCTTCAGTGGGTGAAAGTTCTCCTCTCCCGCGTGTCATCACCGCAGGCGCATCTCTTTTTCACAGGGTTAGACCATAGAGATCCCCCGAAGGCCCTTCCCGTCAGCGGGGTCTACGTGCGTCACTAATGACGTGACCGCGTCAAAGCACTGCTGATCCGTCCCCCCGTCCGCGACGTACCAGGAGTCAGTCATGCTTACCCTCAGTTCCCCCCTGCCGAAGCTCAGGTGGCGTGCCGCCACCGCGGCCGGCGTCTTCACGGCAGTTTTCGCCATGCTGCTGACCGCGCCCTCCGCGGCCGCGGCCACCCCGGCCGACGCGACCCCGGCGCCCGCCTTCGGCTCCATCGAGCCGGGCGAGGCGTTCATGGGCGCGGGCGCCCTCATCCACGAGGGCGAGGACCCGACCGGCGGCGAGCCTGTGCTCCCGCTCGACACCACAGGCGTCCAGGGCATCGACATCTCGCACTGGCAAGGTGCGATCAACTGGGGCTCCGTGCGCAACGCGGGCATCCAGTTCGCCTGGATGAAGGCCACCGAGGGCACCAACTTCAAGGACTCGCGCTTCAACACCAACTACCCGGCGGCTCACGCCGCGGGTGTCATCCGCGGCGCCTACCACTTCGCGCGCCCCAACGTCTCCAACGGAGCCACCCAGGCGAACTACTTCGCTTCCAACGGGGGCGCCTGGTCGCGCGACAACCTCACCCTGCCCGGCGTGCTGGACATCGAGCACAACCCGTACGGGGCGATGTGCTACGGCCTGTCCACCACGCAGATGCGCACCTGGATCAACGACTTCTACAACACCTACAAGGCGCGCACCAGCCGTGACATCGTCATCTACACGACGGCGAGCTGGTGGAACACCTGCACCGGGAGCTGGACCGGCATGGCCGCCAAGTCCCCGCTGTGGGTCGCCCACTGGACCACGGGCAGCCCCACCATCCCCGCCGGGTTCCCCACGTGGACGGTGTGGCAGTACACCGCCACCGGCAGGGTCGGCGGCGTCTCGGGTGACGTCGACCGCAACAAGTTCAACGGGTCGAGGGAACGGCTGCTGGCCCTGGCCAACAACACGGCCTGACACGGCGGCCTGACCCGGTCCGACATTGGTAACACGCCCTGAGAAACCCCCACGCTCGCGGTGGAGCCGGCTCCCACCCGGCTCCACCCCGTTCTCGAAGGAGCACCCGTGGTCCGCGACTTTTCGATCCGGCGCCGGCTGCTGTTCGCCGCCGCGGCGGGCACCGCCGCCGCCGTCGCCCTGCCAGGCGCCGCGGCGGCGGCCCAGGCCGTCGAGCCCGACATCGACGGCACGGCGCAGTGGAACGCGCGGCCACCGGGCGGCAACATCTCCGTTCTGCCGTACCGGCCGAGCATGATCGTCGTCCACCACACCGTGAGCGACAACACCTCCGACTTCTCGCGCGCCCAGGCCCACTCCCACGCGCACTGGGTCCAGGACCTGCACATGGACGGCAACGGCTGGGTGGACACCGGGTACAACTTCCTGGTCAGCCGTGGCGGTTGGATCACCGAGGGCCGGCACCGGAGCCTTGAGGCACTGAACGGCGGCACCGGCTTCGTATTCGGCGCGCACACCTCGGGGCAGAACGACCGGGGCATCGGCATCGCCAACGAGGGCGCCTACCACGACGGCGCGACGCCGCCGGCCGCGCAGTGGGACGTGCTGGTGGGCCTGTGCGCGTACGTGTGCCAGCAGTACGCCGTCCCGCCGACCGAGATCTACGGCCACAAGGACTTCGGGAACACGCTGTGCCCCGGCGTCCTCCACGACATGCTGCCGCAGCTGCGTGAAGAGGTGGCGGGCGCGCTCGGCTGACCATGCGCCGGGAGGCGGCCCCGCGGGGCCGCCTCCCGTGAGTCGTGCCCGTTCAGCGCTGGGTCAGCGACTGCGGGTAGTCGGTGATGATGCCGTCCACGCCGAGGCCCGCCATCGTGCGCATGGCCCCCGGCTCGTTGACAGTCCATACGTTGATGGCCATGCCCAGCTCGTGGACGCGGTCCACCAGCTCCTGGTCGGTGACCGTGTACTGCGGGTTGACCTGGTCGGCCCACGTGCCGAGGCTCACCAGCTCCTCCTCGGTGGGCCGTTCGGCGGTGAGGAAGCCGATCGGCACCTCGGGCATCAGGCCGTGGAACGCCTGGGCGTCGTCCAGTTCGAAGGACTGCACGCCCAGCCGCCCGGCGGCCAGCGCCCGTTCGGTGAAGCGCGGCTTCCCCCACAGCGTCTCGGCCAGGTCGTCCGCAAGCCCCTCGTAGTGCGCACAGGGGCTGATCTCGGCCAGCAGCCCGGTCGCGCCGTTGCTGCGGTCGACGCGGCGGATCACGTCGTTCACCGTGATGATGCGTTCCCCCGCGAAGTCCTCGTGGAACCAGGAGCCCGCGTCCAGCCGGCGCAGCTGCGCCCAGGTGAAGTCCGAGACGCGGTAGCTGGAACGGCCCGGGTACACCTCCTCCACGTTGGTGGTGCGCTCCATCGTGCAGTCGTGGAAGTTGACCAGCCGGCCGTCCTTCGTGCGCTGGACGTCGATCTCGACGAAGTCGGCGCCCTGCGCGATGGCGAGGTCCATGGCCGCCGCGGTGTTCTCCGGCGCCATGCCGGACGAGCCGCGGTGGGCGAGGACGGCGGGCCCTTCGTTCCCCGCCGCCCCGGCGCTCCCGTCGGCCCGTTGGCCGGCCCGTTCGCCGGCCCGTTCGTCCGCCTGCGCGGCCGCCGGTGCCAGGGTCAGCGCGAGGCAGCCGAAAGCCGCCACCGCCGTCGCCCGCCAGACCTGCGTCCTGCGCATGGGGCTCTTCACTCGGGTAGCTCGGGTAACTCGGGACACTCCGGAAACTCGGGTCACTGCTCTCACTGCGGCCTCCGCCCTTTCATGGAACGGCTGCGAGCGTTTCCGGCCGACATGACGAGAAGCGGACGCCGGTCTGGACCGTTTCCGATCAGCATGTGACACGGCCCACCGAACCGGGCATTACGGGCTGTCCGTGCCCGGCCGGGTTTCACCGAGTGCGCTACCCTGTCGCCATGCGTGCTGTACGCCTTCTGCTTATGCAGCCGCGCTGACCACGATCGACGTCGGCGCGGCCACCCCTCCTGAGCGGGGGGTTTTTTCATGGCATGGCAGATGACGACCGATGGAGCTTCGAGGACGATGAGCGAGACACACAGGTACGACGCCGCCCTGGCCGCGGACATCGAGGCACGCTGGCAGGACTACTGGGAGCGGCACGGCACCTACGAGACGCCCAACCCGACGGGTGAGCTGGCGGACGGCACGGGCCGGGCGGACCGGCCCAAGAAGTTCATCATGGACATGTTCCCTTACCCCTCGGGCGCGGGACTGCACGTCGGCCACCCGCTGGGCTACATCGCCACCGATGTCTACGCCCGCTTCCAGCGGATGAACGGGCACAATGTGCTGCACACCCTGGGCTTCGACGCCTTCGGGCTGCCCGCGGAGCAGTACGCGGTGCAGACCGGCACCCATCCGCGGGTGTCCACCGAGGCCAATATGAAGACCTACCGCACGCAGCTGCGCCGTCTGGGCCTGGGCTACGACCTGCGGCGTTCGTTCGCCACGATCGACCCGGACTACTACCGCTGGACCCAGTGGATCTTCGTCCAGATCTTCAACTCCTGGTACGACCGCGACGCGGGCCGGGCGCGGCCGATCGAGGTGCTGGTGGCGCAGTTCGCCGCGGGCGAGCGCGCCACCCCGGACGGCAGGCCCTGGGCCGAGCTGACCGCCGCCGAGCGCGCGGACGTGCTGAGCGGCCACCGCCTGGCCTACGCCTCCGACGCCCCGGTGAACTGGTGCCCCGGCCTGGGCACGGTGCTGGCGAACGAGGAGGTGACCGCGGACGGCCGTTCCGAACGCGGCAACTTCCCCGTCTTCAAGGCCAAGCTGCGCCAGTGGAACATGCGGATCACCGCCTACGCGGACCGGCTGATCGACGATCTGGACACGGTCGACTGGCCGGCCGCCATCAAGATCCAGCAGCGGAACTGGATCGGCCGTTCCGAGGGCGCCCGGCTGGACTTCCCGCTGGCGCACGCGGCGGGCGGGGTCCGCGAGGAGACGGTCACCGTCTTCACCACGCGGCAGGACACGCTGTTCGGCGCGACCTACATGGTCCTGGCGCCCGAACACCCGCTGATCGACGCGGTCGTCCCCGAGTCCTGGCCCGCGGACACGCGGCAGGCGTGGACCGGCGGGCACGCCACGCCGCGCGACGCGGTCGCGGCCTACCGCAAGCAGGCGGCCGCCAAGTCCGACCTGGAGCGGCAGGCCGAGGCGCGGGAGAAGACGGGCGTCTTCACCGGCGCCTTCGCCGTCAACCCGGCCACCGGGGAGCGCATCCCCGTCTTCATCGCGGACTACGTGCTGCTGGGGTACGGCACCGGCGCGATCATGGCCGTTCCCGCGCACGACAGCCGGGACTTCGCGTTCGCCCGCGCCTTCGAGCTGCCGATGCGCTGCGTCGTCGAGCCGACGGACGGGCGCGGTACCGACCCGGCCGCGTGGGACGACTCGTTCAACGCCAAGGACGCCCGCATCGTCAACTCGGCGGCGGGCGAGCTGTCCCTGGACGGCCTGGACGTCGCCTCGGCCAAGGCGCGGGTCAACGCCTGGCTGGCGGAGCGCGGTCTGGGCGAGGGGACCGTCAACTTCCGGCTGCGCGACTGGCTGTTCAGCCGCCAGCGGTACTGGGGCGAGCCGTTCCCCGTCGTCTACGACGAGGACGGCGTGGCCCACGCGCTGCCGGAGTCGATGCTGCCGCTGGAGCTGCCGGAGGTCGACGACTACGCGCCGCGCACGTTCGACCCGGACGACGCGGACACCCGGCCGGAGACGCCGCTGTCGCGCAACGAGGAGTGGGTGAACGTCACCCTGGACCTGGGCGACGGGCCGAAGAAGTACCGCAGGGAGACCAACACCATGCCCAACTGGGCGGGTTCCTGCTGGTACCAGCTGCGCTACCTGGACCCGTTCAACGCCGAGAAGCTGGTCGACCCGGAGATCGAGCGCTACTGGATGGGCCCGCGCGAGGGCATGCCCACCGGCGGCGTCGACCTGTACGTCGGCGGCGCCGAGCACGCGGTGCTGCACCTGCTGTACGCGCGCTTCTGGCAGAAGGTGCTGTTCGACCTGGGGCACGTGTCGTCCCCCGAGCCCTACCACAAGCTGTACAACCAGGGCATGATCCAGGCGTACGTCTACCGGGACAGCCGCGGCTTCCCGGTGCCCGCGGCCGAGGTCGAGGTCGAGGAGCACGACGGCGGCTGGGTCCACGCGGGCGAGCCGGTGACGCGCGAGCTGGGCAAGATCGGCAAGTCGCTGAAGAACGTGGTCTCGCCGGACGAGATCTTCGCCGCGTACGGGGCGGACACGCTGCGGCTGTACGAGATGGCGATGGGCCCGCTGGACGTGTCGAGGCCGTGGGAGACCCGGGCGGTCGTCGGCCAGTACCGGCTGCTGCAACGCCTGTGGCGCAACGTGCTGGACGAGGCCACCGGCGAGCCGGCGGTGGCCGAGGAGGCGCCGGACGAGGCGACGCTGCGGGCCATGCACAAGGCGATCGACGGGGTGCGGCAGGATCTGGAGCAGCTGCGGTTCAACACGGCCATCGCCAAGATCACCGAGCTGAACAACCACGTCACCAAGGCCGGCGGCCGGGTGCCGCGGGAGGCGGCCGAGACGCTGGTGCTGCTGATCGCCCCGCTGGCGCCGCACGTCGCCGAGGAGCTGTGGCACCGGCTGGGGCACGAGGACAGCGTGACGGCCGCGGACTTCCCCGTGGCCGACCCGGCGTTCGTGGTCGACGAGACGGTCACGTGCGTGGTGCAGATCAGGGGCAAGGTGCGGGCCAGGCTGGAGGTGGCGCCGACGGTGTCCGAGGCCGACCTGGAGGCGCTGGCGCTGGGCGCGCCCGCGATCGTCGACGCGCTGGGCGGCGACGCGGTCCGGAAGGTGATCGTCCGCGCGCCGAAGCTGGTCAACATCGTTCCGGCGTGAGTCGGTCCGTTTCCTTCTCCGTTTCCTTCTCCGTTTTCTGGCTCGCTGACCTGGTGTGACGGGCGGGCCGGGCCCGGAGGAGGGAACGTTCGGGGGCGGGTATCGGCTCGTTCCGGTTCGAAGGGCCCGAAGGCGTCTTACTCTGGGGACTTATGGAGATAGCTTTCGCCCTGCTGGCGCTGTTGCTCCTGTCCGTCGTGATGTGCGTGGTCGCGGTGGTACGAGGGGTGCGCGCCGCCAAACGCGGCATCCAGCGCGCCGGGCGGGAAGTGCGCCGCACGGTCAGCGACGCCACGCTCGCCGCGCGCGCGGCGCAGCCCGGCATGGTGGGCGAGCTGGCGCGCACGCGCAAGGAGCTGCGGGCCTGTATCGAGGGCACCCGGAACACCCTGCGGCTCGGCACCGAGGACGACCCGGCGCTGGGCGAGGCGCTGGCGCTCCTCGGCCGGCTCGACGGCCACTACCGGCAGCTGGACGGCGAGTTGAGCGCGTTGATGTCCGGGGAGCCGGACCGGGCACGGATCGCCGCCAGGATGCCGGAGCTGCGCAAGCGCGCCGAGGACATCAAGCGGTCCGCGGACGCGCTGCGCTTCGCCGCGCAGGAACGGGCCGGGCGGCACGACGCGGAGGCCCTCGACGCCCTCCACCAGCAGATCGACATGGAGGCGAGCGCGCTGCGCCACTGGGACCCGGTGGAGGGCGCGGACGGCCTGCGGGGCGCGCAGGGCGCGCAGGGCACCGGGGCGGCGATGCCGGGGCCGGGAGCCACGGCGGGGCCCTCGGGGCTGCGTAAGCCGCCGGACGCCACGCGGGAGCTGCGGGACGTGCCGGGTGCTTCGGGTACTTCGGGTGCTTCGGGCGTTCTGGGTGCCTCCGGTCTTTTGGGGGCCTCGGACGTGCCGAAGGGCGCGAAGGGCGAGGAGGTCCCCGAATCTCCGGGTGCCCGCGGCGGCGGGGGTTCCTCCCGGCCTTCGCGGCTCTCCCGGCGCTTCCGGAAGGCGGAGGAGGAGGCGTAGCCGCCGGGGCAGGACCCGGGCGACCGGGGCCGTTCCGCCGCGCTCCGCTAGTCTCCGGTCTATGTCCCGCTCCCTCGCCATCGTCACCGATTCCACGGCCTACCTGCCGCGGGCGGCCGTCGCGCGCCACGGGATCACCGTCGTTCCGCTGACGGTGGTGCTCGGCGGCACCGCGCACGAGGACGGCACGGGGGATGCCGCGCGGCGGCTCACGCGGGCGTTGCAGCAGCGGCAGCCGGTGACGACGTCGAGGCCGGGCCCCGAGACGTTCGCCGCGGCCTACCGGGCGGCGGCCGAGGCGGGCGCGAACGGCGTGGTCTCGCTGCACCTGTCCTCGGAGATCTCCGGCACGCACGACGCGGCGGTGCTCGCGGCGCGGGAGGCGCCGGTCCCGGTGCGCGTCGTGGACAGCGGCATGATCGCGATGGCGCTCGGCTTCAGCGTGCTCGCCGCGGCGGAGGCGGCAGCGGCGGGCGGCTCGGCGGACGAGGCGGTCGCGGCGGCCGTCAAACGCGCCGAGGCCACCCGCGCCTACTTCTATGTCGACACCCTGGAACACCTGCGGCGCGGCGGCCGGATCGGCACGGCGCAGGCGCTGTTCGGCTCGGCGCTCGCGGTGAAGCCGCTGCTGCAACTGGCCGACGGGCGCATCGAGCCGCTGGAGCGGGTCAGGACGGCGTCGCGGGCGATCGCCCGGCTGGAAGAGCTGGCCGTCGAGCACGCGGGGGCGGGGGCGGGGCCGGTGGACGTGGCCGTGCACCACTTGGCGGCGGAGGAACGGGCGACGCAGCTGGCGGAGCGGCTGCGTGGCCGGCTGCCCGGGCTGGCCGAGCTGCACGTGAGCGAGGTCGGCGCGGTGCTCGGCGCGCACACGGGCCCAGGCCTGCTCGGCGCGGTCGTCGCCCCGCGCTGAGGCGCGGCTGGCTGAGGCGCCCTGCGCTGAGGCTCGGCGGGGGGTGGTCACTCGGGCGGGTGACGGAGTTTTCCACATGCCAGTGGTTATCCACAGATTCTGGGGTGGGTCTGGCGGCGGGCCACCTGCGGTGATTACTCTCTGTAGTCATGGAGATGACGCGAGTACGCGGCTTGGGGGCCGGTCGTGCGCCGGGCGGTCGGGGCGGGAGCGGCCCGGGCCGCAGGGCGATGCGCGGCCGTGCGGCCCGGGACGAGGCGGCGCGCGGCCGCGCGGCAGTGCTGTTCGCGGCCGGTCCCGGTCCCGGTCCCGGTCCCGGTCGGGGCCCCGGTCTGGGTCGGGGTCCGGGGCCCGAGCCCGAAGCGCCGTCGCCGTCACCGTCGTCGGCCGGACGGGCGGGGCCCGACGGGTCGGCTGTTGTTGACGCGGTGCCGCCCGCGGCTCCGCTGCCATGGCGCGCACGGGTCCGGCTCGCCGTGGGCGAGCGGCTGCCGGGGTGGGCGCGGTTGCGCTGCGGGGTCGAGCCGAGGACCGTCGCCGCGCTGTGCCTGGTGCTCGTCGTCGCCGCGGGGTTCGCCGTGCACCACTACTGGACGGGGCGTCCGCGCGCGGTGACGGCGGTGGAGCAGGCGGCGGCGCCGCCCGGCGCCCCGCCTTCCGCCGGTTCCGGTCCCGGTTCCGGTGCCGCGGCTCCCCCGGCGGAGTCCGCGGCGGAGGCGGCAGGGCCCGCGGCCGACGCCGCCGCGGCGCCGTCCGGGGCGCCCGCCGCCGGGTCCGTCGTGGTCGACGTGGCGGGCGAGGTCCGCGAGCCCGGCGTGTACACGCTGCCCGCGGGCTCCCGCGTCGCCGACGCGATCGAGGCCGCGGGCGGGGCGCCGGGCGATGCCGCCGACGGGCTCAACCGGGCCCGGGTGCTGGTCGACGGCGAGCAGGTCCTCGTCGACGGCGAGCAGCCGGCCGCGCCCGCCGCGCCCGCCGCGCCCGCCGGGGGCGCGCCACCGCCCGGCGGCGGCCCCGCGGCCCCCCTCCGGCTGAACACGGCGACGGTCGAGCAGTTGCAGGAGTTGCCGGGTATCGGCCCGGTGCTGGCGGGGCGCCTGGTCGCGTTCCGCACCGAGCACGGGGGCTTCACCTCCGTCGAGCAGTTGGGCGAGGTCACCGGGATCGGTGAGCGGCGCCTGGCGGATCTGAGGGACCGTGTCACGCTCTGACGCCGCGATCCCGGCCGCACGGGCCGGGCGGCCGGGGCGCGCGGGGGAGCGGCGGGCGGCACCGGCGGATCTGCGTCTCGTTCCGGCCGCCGCCGCGGCCTGGGTGGCCGCCGCCCTGGCCCTCGACGCCCCGGGACGGCCGGTCGCCCTCGGCGTCGTGGGCTGCCTGCTCGTCGCGGGATCAGCTCTGCTGTGGCGGCTGCACCGGCCGGGCCGTCGGCTCGCGGCGGCCGTGGCGATGGCGCTGCTGTGCGCCGCCGCGGGCGGTGCGGTCGCGGGGCTGCACGCGGCGGCGGCCAGGGCCGGGCCGCTGCCCGGCCTGGCCGGGCAGCGGGTCGACGTGGAGGTCGAGGTCACCGGCGATCCGGTCCTGGCCGCGCGGCGGGCAGGCGTCGCGGAAGACGCACCGCGCCCGGTGCTGCTGCCGGCTCAGGTCGTGCGGCTGCACGCGGCCGACGGCGGGGTGCGGAGCCTGCGCAGCCGGGTCCTGGTCGTCGTCCAGGGCGAACGGGCGGCGCCATGGCTGTCGTTGCTGCCCTCGACACGCCTGCGGACCACCGCGCGCGCCGCGCCGCCGATGCCGGGACGCGCCTGGGAGCTGGCGTCCGTGCTGCGGGTGCGGGATGAGGGGCTGCCCGCGGTGACGGGCGGGCCGAGTGCGGTCCAGCGGTTCGCCGGGCGGCTGCGGGCCGGGCTGCGCGAGGCCGCGGCGGGTCTGCCGGGCGATGCCCGGGTGCTGTTGCCCGCGCTCGTCATCGGCGACGACTCCGGCGTACCGGCCGACCTGGAGGAGGCTGTCCAGGCCACCGGGCTGACGCACCTCGTCGCGGTCAGCGGCAGTCAGGTGGCCATCGTGCTCGGCCTGCTCATCGGCAGCCCCGGCACCGCGTCCCGGGCCGAGCGGGGCGGGCTCGCGGCCCGGCTCGGCATACCGCTGCGGAGCACGGCGCTGGCCGGCGGGGTGCTCGTGGTGGGCTTCGTCCTGGTGTGCCGCCCCGATCCCAGCGTCCTGCGCGCCGCCGTCTGCGCTGGCATTCTGCTGCTCGCCCTGGCCACCGGGCGACGCCGTTCGCTGCTGCCCGCCCTGGCCGCCGCGGCGCTCCTGCTGATCCTGTACGACCCGTCCCTGGCGCGGTCGTTCGGCTTCCTGCTGTCGGTGCTGGCGACGGGTGCGCTGCTGACCGTCGCCCCGGTCTGGAGCCTGGCGCTGTGCCGCCGCGGAGTGCCGCGGTGGCCGGCCGAGGCGCTGGCCGCCGCGGGGGCGGCCCAGTTGGTGTGCGCCCCGGTGGTCACCGTGTTCGCGGAGACCACCAGCCTGGTCGCCATCCCGTGCAACCTGCTGGCGGGGTTCGCCGTCGCCCCCGTCATCGTGCTCGGCTGGGCGGCGATGGCCCTGGCGCTGCCGGCGCCGGGCGTGGCCGAAGTGCTGGTCCTGATCGCGAGCTGGCCGGTGCGCTGGATCGCGGCCGTGGCCCGCACCGGCGCGGCGCTGCCCGGGGCCGAGCTGGACTGGCCGGGCGGCTGGTGGGGGGCTGCGCTGCTCGCGGGCGCCACCGTCGCCGCGGTGACGCTGGCGCGGCGGCTGCCCGGCCGTCCGGTCACGGCGGCGGTCTGCGTGCTGCTGCTCCTGCTCGCCGTGCTGCGCCCGCCGCCGTTGGTGCGGGTGCTGACCGGCTGGCCGCCGCCGGGCTGGCGGGTCGTGGCGTGTGACGTGGGCCAGGGTGACGCGCTGGTGCTTGCGGCGGGTCCCGGCCGGGCGCTGGTGGTCGACGCGGGCCCCGAGCCGGCGGCCGTGGACCGGTGCCTGCGGGATCTCGGGGTGCGGGAAGTGCCGCTGGTGATCCTGAGCCACTACCACGCCGATCATGTCTCGGGACTGTCCGGCGTGCTGCGGGGGCGTTCGGTCGGCGCCGTCCAGACCACGGCCGTGCGGGACCCGCCGGAGCAGGCGGAGTTCGTGGCGCGGGCGGCCGCCGACGCGGGGGTGCCGGTGCTCACCGCGGTGCCGGGGGAGCGGCGCCGCCTCGGGGAGGGGCTGAGCTGGGAGGTGTTGTGGCCGCCCGCGGGCGCGAGCGCCGCCGGGCTCGGGGCCAACGACGCGAGCGTCACGCTGCTGGTGCGGGCCGGGAAGCTGACGGTGTTCCTGCCGGGTGATCTGGAGCCACCGGCGCAGGAGCGGCTACTGGCCGAGCGCCCCGGTCTGCCGCGGGTGGACGTGCTGAAGGTGGCGCACCACGGGTCGGCGGCGCAGCACCAGCCGCTGCTCGACCGGCTGCGACCGCGGATCGCCCTGGTCAGCTGCGGCGCGGACAACCGGTACGGCCACCCCGCTCCGCGCACCCTCGCGGCCCTGTCCCGAGCCGGGGCGGCGGTGCTGCGGACGGACGCGCACGGCGCGCTGGCCGTCGCCTCGACGGCCGAGGGGCCGCGCGGTACCGCCCGTGAGGCGCCCATGTAAAGCCAATTTGCTAAAGGAAGGTTGCTAAAGATACCTTGCTAAAGCTTTCTTGTTATAGCTATCGTCGCGGGCATGGAGAACGACAACGAGCCCGCCGCCCCGGAGCCGAGTGCCGGGCCGTTCGCGCAGTCACACGTCCGTCTCACCGACCCGAAGGCGTTGCGCGCCTACAGCCATCCCACCCGCATGCAGTTGGTGGGGCTGCTCCGCCTGCGGGGGCCGCTGACCGCGACCGAGGCCGCCCAGCTCACCGGCCAGTCCGTGGCCAGCTGCTCCTACCACCTGCGGATGCTGGCCAAGCACGGACTGGTGGAGGAGGACGAGAGCGGCACCGGTCGGCAGAAGCCGTGGCGGGCCACGGCCCGTTACACCTCGTGGCCCGACCACTCGGACGATCCCGCCGTCGCCGAGGCGAGCACCGCGCTGAGCACCATGGTGGCCGAAACGTGGTTCGAGCGTGTCCTCCGGGCCATCGAGACGCGCGGCACGCTGCCGCGCGAATGGCAGGAGGCCGAGGAGTTCAGCGACGAGGTGCTCTTCCTGCTGCCCGCCGAGCTGAAGGAGCTGCGGACGGACATCACGGCGCTCCTCGACAAGTACGCCGACCGGGCCGATCCCGCGCGGCGGCCCGAGGGGGCGCTGCCGGTCGAGTTCCTGCGCATTGCCTACGCCCGTCAGGAGGGCGACTACGGCGGGGACCCCAGGTGAGCCGGTTCGGTCGGCACGTGCCCGGGCTGCTGCGGGGGCGGCCGTTCCGCCGCTACTGGACGGGCCAGTCCATCTCGCTGGCCGGCGATCAGATATCCCTCATCGCGCTGCCGCTCGCCGCCGTCCTCATCCTGGACGCCGACGCCGCGCAGATGGGGCTGCTCAAGACCGTGGAGCTGCTGCCCGCCCTGCTGCTCTCCCTGCCCGCCGGGGCCTGGGCCGACCGCAGGACCAGGCGCCGCCACGTCATGATCGCCACCGACCTCGGCCGCGCCGCGCTGATCGCCTCCGTGCCGCTCGCCCACCTCCTGGGGGTGCTGACCCTCGCGCAGATGTACTGCGTCGCCGCGGGCATCGGGGCGCTGACGGTGTTGTTCGACGTCTGCAACGTGACGCTCTTCGTCTCGCTCGTCCCCGCCGACCGTTTCGTACAGGGCCAGTCGCTGCTGAACGGGAGCCGTGCCATGGCCAACGTCGGCGGGCCGAGCGCCGGCGGCATCCTCGTTCAGATCCTGACCGCCCCGATCGCGCTGATCGCCACCGGCCTGGCCTACCTGGCGTCCGCCGGTTTCCTCGCCCGCGTCCACCCGGTGGAGCCGCCGCCCGCCGCGCCCGCCAAGGGCTACTTCACCGAGGGCCTGCGCTGGGTGCTGAACAACCCGTACATGCGGTCGATGTTCGCCGCGTCCGGCACCCTCCAGTTCTTCAACTTCATCTTCCACACCCTGTTCGTGCTCTACGCCACCACGGAACTCGGCCTCAGCCCCGGTGTTCTGGGTCTCGTGCTCGGCCTCGGCGCCGTCGGCGGCCTGCTGGGCGCCGCCCTCACCGGCCGCGTGGTGCGGCGCCTGGGGGTCGGACCCACCGCGGTCCTCGGCGCCGCCGGTTTCACCGTGCCGCTGATGCTCATACCGCTCGCCGACGGCCCGCAGCCCCTGGTGATCGCGATGCTCGGCACGGCCGAATTCCTGTCCTGCTTCGGCGTGATGCTCGTCGACATCACCCTCGGCTCTCTCCAGATGGCCCTGATCCCGCACGAGTTGCGCGCCCGCGTCACCGGCGCCTACCGCATGCTCAACCACGGCTTCCGCCCGCTCGGCGCCCTCGCGGGCGGCGCACTCGGCACCGCCATCGGACTGCGCCCGAGCCTGTGGATCGGCACCGCCGGCGCCGTACTCGGCCTGCTGTGGATACTCCCCTCCCCGATCCCCCGCCTGCGCGAACTGCCCACCACCGAACCGGCGGCCCACGTCGAGTCAGCGGTCTGAACGGAAGTGTCACTTCCGATCCCGCCGCGCCCACCCGCCCTCCTGTGCACCCCCGGACGCGGCTGTCCCGCTGGGCACACGCCGGAAGGCCGACGGGCCGCAAGCTCCGGTAGCCGTTCCGCCACGCGTGTCAGTCACGGTAGGTAAGGTAGCGAACACGGGTCCACAGGAGATCCGGGAATGGGGGACAGACGCTTTTCAAGCCGGGGGAGTTGGGACAGCAAGACGCCCGGCTCGGTAGTGGTCGTATCCGCTCATGCGTGGCGGGTGTTCCTGGGCGCGGCCGTCGGGTAGGGGCGGTCAGACGAGCCAGGTGCCGTCTCGCATCAGGTGGCGGTCCGGGATCTCGTTGACCTCGCGCCAGGCGCGTACCGTGCGCGGGTGGAAGCGGATGAACGTCCAGGCGGGTCGGCCCCTGACGTCCCAGGAGAGCTTCTCCGCGAAGTGGTCGCCTTCCTCGGCGCCGATCCGGTCGTTCGCCACGACCTCGGCCTCCGCGTCGATGATCACCACGTCCCTGGTGTGGCCGAGGGCAAGCGTCGCGCGGCCGGTCCTGCGGGCGTTGACCGTTGTCGGGTTGGTCTCCCGCGTGGTGACCACGAGAACGCCCTCGTGCCACACGAACGACAGCGGCACCAGGCACGTGTCGCCGTCCGGGCCCGAGGTGGACACCCACAGGTCGATGTCCTCCGCCAGCCGCGCCAGCACGTCCTGTTTGCGTTGCGCGCCGTCGCGCGCCGCGGCCTTCTCGCTCGCCATGCACGTCACGCTAGTACCAGGCCGCTGACCAGGCCATAGGCCGCACGACCTAGGTCCACACCCGTGTCACGATTGACTGATGAACGACGGACGCATCGCCGCCTACCTCCGCCGCATCCGGGCCGGACACCCCGCGGTCGCCGACGCGGAGGCCCTGCGGGGGCTTCAGATGCGGCACCTGCACGCGGTGCCCTTCGAAAACCTGTCGATTCACCTCGGCGAGGAGATGGCCCTCACCGACGCGGCCGTCCACGAGCAGGTGGTCGACCGGCGGCGCGGCGGCATCTGCTATCAGCTCAACGGCGCGTTCGCCGCGCTCCTGCGCGGCCTCGGCTTCGCCGTGACGCCGCTCAGCGGCCGGGTCGTCGCGGACGGGGGCCCGGGGCTGCCCTACGACCACCTCGTGCTCCTCGTCACCGGCGCGGGGCTGACCGAGCCGTGGCTCGCGGACGTCGGCTTCGGCGACCACGCGCACCACCCGCTGCGCTACGACAGCCGGGACGAACAGACCGATCCGGCGGGAACGTTCCGGCTGGCGGAGACGGCGGACGGCGACCTGGAGCTGCTGCGGGACGGCAAGCCGCAGCTGGTCATCGAACAACGGCCGCGTGTGCTCGCCGATTTCGAGGCCACCTGCTGGTACCACAGGACCTCGCCGCTCTCGCATTTCACCCGCTCCCTTGTGTGCTCCCGGCTCACCGAGGAGGGCCGGGTCACGCTCAGCGGGCGAACGCTGAAGGTGACGACCGCGGGCGGGCGCGAGGCGACGGAGCTGCCGGACGAGGCCGCCGTTCTGGACGCCTACCGCACCCACTTCGGGATCGAGCTGGACGCGGAGCCACGCCTGAGTGCGCTGAACGCCGGTGCGGCGGCCATCCGGCCGCCGCACCCCTGACATCCGTCCGCCGTCAGAACTCGAACGGTCCCGGCGACTGCGGCGAGGTCGCGGTGCAGTTCACCGTGATGAGCCCCAGGGCCGTGAACTCCAGGGATTCCACTTCGAGCACGTCGCCCGCGGCGACCGTCCCGCTCAGCGGGCCGGTCGTCACATCGTCACCGGCCGCCATCGCCGGGTTGTCGTTCCCGGTGAACGTCGTCGTCCCGCTGCCGTTCAGCGTCAGCGTGAGCGTGGAGTCGACCGTGCCCGCCGGGACGGCGATGGGCGCCGTGACGGCCGAGGAGGTCACGGTGATGGTCGCCGACGTGCCGTCCTGCGTGGCCACGAGCGTGGCCTCGCCGGAGCCGTACGAACCACAGTCGGCCGATACCGTCGCGGTCGTCGGCTCCACCGCGATGGCGGTGGGGGCCAGGGCGAGCGCGCCCGTGGCCAGGGCCGCGGTGGTCGTCACGAGACCGATTCCGAGCTTGCTGCGTCGCATGGGAACTGCCTTTCGGTGTGGGGGAGTCGTCTTACTTCCGCTCGCCGCTGTGCACGGGTGCACGGGTGGACCGGGGCGTGGCGGAGCTCCACCGTGCCCCGGGGGCGGTGCTGGGGGGACTGCGGCGCGCGGGGGTGCGCCCGTGTGCGTGCGATGCCGGGTGCCCGCGGCGGCCGGATCGCGTACGGGCGTGCACGTCCCGTACCGGCCTCCGCCGGCATGTCGAACTCTGCTCGAACTTGCTGCTTATCGCGCGATGTTCATTGACCCGCGAGGAGGCGCGGAACGCAAGAAGGGGCGTCCATGATTTTTACCTGGCAGTAGGAATGCGCCACGCCCGGTCGCCCCCGCGGAACGCCTCAGGCGCGTTCGAGCCAGCCCTCGTACTCCTCGGCCAGGGCGGCCAGTGCGGCGAGGGTGGCCGGGGGCCAGCCGGCCGGTGGGGTGTCGAGAACCACGAGCCACTGGGCGTCCTCGGCGTCGTCCTCGCCCGCCAGGGCGTCCCGGACCGGCCGCGGCTCCTCGGGCAGGCCGAGGCGGTCGGCCACTTCCGCCGCCACGTCGTCCGCGGCCTCGCGGTCGGGCAGCACCAGAACGTGTTGCATGGGGCCAGGCTGTCACAGGCGCGTGGGATGCTGGTGCGCATGGCTGCCACAACCACCGTGTCCGACGGCGGGCCCCCCGGGGCGTTCGCCCTGGCCGTGGGGCAGGAGGAGCTGCTGCTCGACCGCGCCGTGCAGCAGGTGATCGCTGCCGCGCGGGCCGCGGACCCGGACACCGACGTACGCGATCTGGCGCCCGGCGCGCTCCAGCCCGGCACGCTGGCCGAGCTGACCAGCCCCTCGTTGTTCGCCGAGCGCAAGGTGGTGGTCGTGCGGGCCGCGCAGGATCTGCCCGCCGACATCGTCAAGGAGATCAAGGCGTATCTGGCCGCGCCCGCGGAGGAGATCACGCTGGTGCTGCTGCATGCGGGCGGCGCGAAGGGCAAGGGGCTGCTCGACGCGGCGCGCAAGGCGGGGGCGAGCGAGTACGCCTGCCCGAAGATGACCAAGCCGGCGGAGCGGCTGGCGTTCGTGCGGGCCGAGTTCCGCGCGGCGGGACGCAGCGCCACGCCCGCCGCCTGCCAGGCGCTGGTCGACGCGATCGGCAGCGACCTGCGCGAGCTGGCCTCGGCCTGCACGCAGCTGGCCGCCGACGTGCCGGAGGCCATCGACGAGGCGGTGGTGGCCCGTTACTACACGGGTCGTGCGGAGGCGTCCAGCTTCACCGTCGCCGACCGGGCCGTCGAGGGCCGCACCGCGGACGCGCTGGAGGCGCTGCGCTGGGCGCTCGCCACGGGGGTCGCGCCGGTGCTCGTCACGAGTGCGCTGGCGCAGGGCGTGCGTGCCATCGGCAAGCTGGCCTCGGCGCCCGGCGGGATGCGGCCGGGCGACCTGGCAAGGGAGCTGGGCATGCCGCCGTGGAAGATCGACCGGGTCAGGCAGCAGATGCGCGGCTGGTCGGCGAACGGTGTGGCGCTCGCGCTGCGCGCCGTGGCGGACGCGGACGCGGCCGTCAAGGGCGGCGGCGACGACCCGGCGTACGCGCTGGAGAAGGCCGTGGTCGCCATCGCGGGGGCGGCGCGCTCCCGTTGACGTGAGGGCGCGCGGCGGTTGCCGACGGCGGCAGCCGGCCTCCCGCGCTCAGACCGCTTCTGGCTCTCCCGGGCCGCCCCGGCTTCCGCCGTCGTCGTCCGGCTCCTCGGTGCCGCCGTCATCGTTGCCGTCCTGCCCGCCGTCGACACCGCCATCGACACCGCCGTCTGGACCGCCGCCCTCGCCGGTCCCGTCGCGCAGGGCAGCCAGCGTCTCCTCGGTGGCGTCGCGCAGCATGTCCCGCACCCGGTCCTCCTCGGCGAGGCCGTCGGGATCGTCGCCGAGGTAGGCGTTCCAGGTCAGTGAGTACTCGAACCAGCCGTCCCGCACGATGACGCGGGCCCAGGTCAGGTCGCCGCTGAGGGCGTCCTCGCCGAAGATGATGAACGCTTCTTCGCCCAGGTCCGCCAGTGGCTCCGTCCGGTAGTCGTAGTAGCCGTCGGCCTCGTTGTACTGCTCGTACGCCTCGGCCCTCGCCGCGAACTCGGGGGCCGGGTCCGTTCCCTTGTGCCAGCTCAGCTCGTACATCATGTAGGCGCTGTAGTAGCTGTCCGAGCCGGCGCCGGCCGGCTCCAGGGTGAACTCGCACTTGCTTAGGTCGAGGACCTCGGTCTGCGCGGCCTGCGAGGTCGGCTCGTCGTCCTCGTACGGCTGGTAGTCCGCCTCGAAGGCGGCCATGTCCGCCGTGCCGCACAGGTCGGCCTCGAACCGGTATCCGGCCAGGTCGGCCGCGTCGTCGGAGCCGATCGCCCCGGTCGCGAACAGGACACCGCCCCAGGCCGCCGAGGTCACCAGCACCCCGCCGACGCCGTAGAGCCAGCCGGGCATCCCGCCGCCGCGCGGCGGCGGGCCAGGCTGCGGCGGCACCATCGGTCCGAACCCGGCCGGGCCCTGCGCGTATCCGTAGGCCGCGGGGGCCGCCCCGTAGGGCGGCTGCTGGTAGGGGTTCGACGACCCCCCCGGTATCGACATGCCGTTAACCTACCGTCTCCGACCGGCCGCCCCCAGTCGCTTTCGGGTCGCCGGGCGCACAGAAAAGCCAGCGCACGCACCGGAAAAGGCAGAACCCCCGGCCGCCGGGGAGGCGGCCAGGGGCCCTGGACGTATGGTCAGGCACCGCACCCGTCGTGGCGAACGTTGGGATCAGCGCGGTGCCCGTGCCGTACCGGCCGGTGCGGAGAGAGGGGCCGCGGGAGCCGGGCCGGGTACGGGAGTGGTCAGCCCTTGAGCGCGTTGACCTGGGCGGCCAGCGCGGACTTCTTGTTCGCCGCGTTGTTGCGGTGCAGCACGCCCTTGCTCACGGCCTTGTCGAGCTTGCGGGCCGCGGCCGAGCGGGCGGCCTCGGCCTGCTCGTAGTCACCGGCGGCAGCGGCCTCGCGGGCGCGCCGGACGGCGGTCTTGACCTCGGACTTGATGGCCTGGTTACGCTGCCTGGCCTTCTCGTTGGTCTTGATCCGCTTGATCTGGGACTTGATGTTCGCCACGAATGAGCCTTCTCAGTGCGGTTGAGATGATGGGTGTCCGAACGGGACACAGTGGGCCAGCGTACCAGCGGCCCGCGCCCTGCTCCCAATCGGGGAGCGGGGCCGTCCGCATGGGACCATGGGGGCGACCAAGCGACCCACCGCCATGACCCGACAGGACCACGCGTGCCCGCGATCTCTTCGAACGCGCCGGAGCCGAGCCGCACCGAGCCGGCTCTCATCCGCAACTTCTGCATCATCGCGCACATCGACCACGGCAAGTCGACGCTCGCCGACCGGATGCTTCAGCTGACCGGCGTGGTCGAGCAGCGCCAGATGCGTGCCCAGTATCTCGACCGCATGGACATCGAGCGCGAGCGGGGCATCACGATCAAGTCCCAGGCGGTCCGGATGCCGTGGGCGTCCGACGGGACCCCGCACGTGCTCAACATGATCGATACGCCGGGGCACGTCGACTTCACCTACGAGGTCTCCCGGTCCCTCGCCGCGTGCGAGGGCTGCATCCTCCTCGTCGACGCGGCCCAGGGCATCGAGGCGCAGACCCTCGCCAATCTCTACCTGGCGATGGAGAACGACCTGACGATCATCCCCGTGCTCAACAAGATCGACCTGCCCGCCGCCCAGCCCGACAAGTTCGCCGCGGAGCTGGCGCACCTCATCGGCTGCGATCCGGACGACGTGCTGCGCGTCTCCGCCAAGACCGGGGACGGCGTTCCCGAGCTGCTCGACGAGGTGATCCGCCAGGTTCCGGCGCCGGTCGGCGACGCGGACGCGCCCGCCCGCGCCATGATCTTCGACTCCGTGTACGACGCGTACCGCGGCGTCGTCACCTACGTGAAGGTCGTCGACGGGCGGCTCGGCCGGCGCGAGCGCATTCAGATGATGTCCACGGGCGCCACCCACGAGCTGCTGGAGATCGGCGTCAACTCCCCGGAGATGACGCCCTCCGACGGCATCGCCGTCGGCGAGGTCGGCTACCTCATCACGGGCGTGAAGGACGTGCGGCAGTCGAAGGTGGGCGACACGGTCACCTGGCAGCGGAACGGCGCGACCGAGCCGCTGGGCGGCTACAAGGACCCGCGGCCCATGGTGTTCTCCGGCCTGTATCCCATCGACGGCTCGGACTACCCGGCGCTGCGCGACGCGCTGGAGAAGCTCCAGCTGAACGACGCGGCGCTGGTCTACGAGCCGGAGACCTCGGTGGCGCTCGGCTTCGGCTTCCGCGTCGGCTTCCTGGGGCTGCTGCACCTGGAGGTCATCCGTGAACGTCTGGAGCGCGAGTTCGGTCTCGATCTGATCGCCACCGCGCCCAATGTGGTCTACCAGGTGACCATGGAGGACGGCTCGGAGCACACGGTGACGAACCCGAGCGAGTTCCCCGTGGGGAAGATCGCGGAGGTCCGCGAGCCGGTGGTCAGGGCCACGCTCATCGCCCCCACCGAGTTCATCGGCGCGATCATGGAGCTGTGCCAGGCCAGGCGCGGGGCCATGCAGGGGATGGACTACCTCTCGGAGGAGCGGGTCGAGCTGCGCTACACGCTGCCGCTCGCGGAGATCGTCTTCGACTTCTTCGACGCGCTGAAGTCCAAGACCCGCGGCTACGCCTCGCTCGACTACGAGCCGACCGGCGAACAGGCCGCCGCGCTGGTGAAGGTCGACATCCTGCTGCACGGCGACAAGGTCGACGCGTTCTCGGCGATCGTCCACAAGGACAAGGCGTACGCGTACGGCGTGAAGATGGCCGGGAAGCTGAGGGAGCTGATTCCACGGCAGCAGTTCGAGGTGCCGATCCAGGCCGCGATCGGCTCACGGGTGATCGCCAGGGAGACGGTGCGTGCGATCCGCAAGGACGTGCTGTCCAAGTGCTACGGGGGCGACATCTCCCGCAAGCGGAAGCTGCTGGAGAAGCAGAAGGAGGGAAAGAAGCGCATGAAGATGGTGGGGCGGGTCGAGGTGCCCCAGGAGGCGTTCATCGCGGCACTTTCCTCCGACTCCGACGGCGGCGAGGCGAAGAACAAGAAATAGGCCCCTTACGTGCGAGGGCCGGGCCCTTTAGTCTGATCGCCACCCGGCGGTTACTGACGAGTTACCCCGGTGACCCCTGACCCCCGTTGCAGTGCGGCACCCGGAGGAAGTCGTGAGCGAGAAGCAGACCCCGACCCGCTCGATCGCGGAACGCCCGCCGTCCGTGGCCAACCTGTTCCTCGACCGGGTCGCCGCCACCCCGGACCGCGAGGCGTTCCGCTACCCGGTGCCCTCCGCGGGGGACGGTCCCGACGACTGGCGCAGCTACACGTGGGCGCAGTCCGCGCAGCGCGTCTACGCCATAGCGGCGGGACTGATGGACCTCGGGGTGCGGCCGGAGGAGCGGGTGGCGATCGCGTCCACGACGCGTGTGGACTGGATACTCGCCGACCTCGGCATCATCTGCGCGGGCGCGGCCACCACCACGGTGTACCCGCAGACCAACGCCGAGGAGACCGCGTACATCCTCGCCGACTCCGGCAGCCGCGTCCTGATCGCCGAGGACGCGGCGCAGCTGGCCAAGGCCCGCGAACGGCGGGCCGAGCTGCCCGGCCTCGCGCACGTGGTGGTGATCGAGGCGGCGGACGCGGTGCCCGCCGAGGGCGACCCGGAGGGCTGGGTCCTCTCGCTCGCCGACCTGGCGGAACGCGGGGCCGCCCACCTGGAGAAGAACCCGGACTGCGTCACCGACACCGTCGCGGCGCTGCGTCCCGACCAGCTGGCCACGCTCATCTACACCTCGGGCACCACCGGCCGCCCCAAGGGCGTGCGGCTCAGCCAGGACACCTGGTCGTACATGGGCCTGGCGATAGAGGCCATCGACCTGGAACGGCCGGACGGCGTGCAGTACCTGTGGCTGCCGCTCGCGCACGTCTTCGGGAAGGTACTGCTCGCCGCGCACGTCCAGATCGGGCACGTGATGGCCGTCGACGGGCGCATCGACAAGATCATCGAGAACCTGCCGGTCGTGCGGCCGAGCCTGATGTGCGGGGTGCCGCGCATTTACGAGCGCGTCTACAACGGCGTCGCGGCCAAGGCCAAGGCGGGCGGCGCGCTGCGCTTCAAGATCTTCAACTGGGCGGCCGGCATCGCCCGCGAGTACGCCCAGGTCTCCCAGGAGAACTTCCGGCGCACCGGCAAGGCCACCGTCCCCGCCGGGCTCGCGGCGCGCCACCGCGTCGCCGACCGGCTGGTGTACGCCAAGCTGCGCGCCGCCTTCGGCGGGCGCATGCAGGTGTGCGTGTCCGGCTCCGCGGCGCTCACCCCGGAGATCGGCTACTTCTTCTGCGGCGCGGGCATCCCGATCCTGGAGGGCTACGGCCTGACGGAGTCCGCGGCGGCCAGCTTCTGCAACCCGCGCGCCGCCTACCGCACCGGGACCGTCGGCAAGTCCCTGCCGGGCAACGAGGTCAAGATCGCCGACGACGGCGAGATCCTGCTGCGCGGCCCCGGCATCATGCAGGGCTATCACGGGCTGCCGGAGCAGACCGAGGCGGTCCTCGGGACCGACGGCTGGTTCCACACCGGCGACATCGGCGAGCTGTCGGACGACGGCTACCTGCGCATCACGGACCGGAAGAAGGACCTGTTCAAGACCTCGGGCGGCAAGTACGTGGCGCCCACGGAGATCGAGGGCCGTTTCAAGGCGGTGTGCCCCTATGCCTCGACGATGATCGTGATCGGCGCGGGCCGTAAGTACTGTTCCGCGCTGATCGCGCTGGACGAGGCGGCGATCCTCGGCTGGGCCGAGGAGGCGGGCATCGGCGGCGGCTACGCCGAGGTGGTGGCGCACGAGCGCACGCGGCAGCTGATCGACGGGTACGTGCAGGAGCTGAACGGGACGCTCCAGCGCTGGCAGACGGTGAAGAAGTTCCAGCTGCTGCCGCGCGAGCTGGACGTGGAGCACGGCGACCTCACGCCCAGCCTGAAGCTGAAGCGGCCCGTGGTGGAGCGCGAGTTCGACGGGCTGATCGGCTCGATGTACGAGAACGCCTGAGCGGCGAGCCTGCCGACGGCGACGGCGACGGCGACGGCGACGGCGACGGCGACGGCGACGGCGTTCGGGCCGGAACGGCGGCAGCGTTGCGCCGGCGAGGCCGGGAGGGAACTCCTGAGCGCCGGTGGTCGGGCCGGCAACGCCGGGGCCGCGTGGCGCCGCCGTCGGAGAGCCGTCAGTCCACGAGGTCCCGGGTCAGGGCGTCCGCGAGGAGCCGGCCGCGCAGCGTCAGCGCCGCGCGCCCCGCGGTGAACGCACCGGGGCGCAGCAGGCCGTCGGCCAGGGCACGGCGGGCCGCCGCGAGGCCGTCGGGGCGCAGCAGGGACAGCTCGCAGCCGGCGCCGAGGCGCAGCCGGAGCAGGATGTGCTCCACCCGGCGGTCCTCCGCCGTCAGTACCTCGCGGCCCGCGCCGGGGGAGCGGCCCTCGGCGAGCGCCTGGGCGTACGCGCCGGGGTGCTTCACGTTCCACCAGCGGACGCCGCCGACATGGCTGTGCGCGCCGGGTCCCGCGCCCCACCAGTCCGCGCCGGTCCAGTACAGCTCGTTGTGCCGGCAGCGGGCGGCGGGGGAGGTGGCCCAGTTGGAGACCTCGTACCAGGCGAACCCGGCCGCGGCGAGCGCCTCCTCGGCGATCAGGTAGCGGTCGGCGTGCACGTCGTCGTCGGGTGCGGCCACCTCGCCGCGGCGGACGCGGCCCGCCAGGCGCGTGCCGTCCTCGACGATCAGCGAGTACGCCGAGACGTGGTCGGGGCCCGCGCCGATGGCCGCCGCCAGCGAGGCCCGCCAGTCCGCGTCGGTCTCGCCCGGGGTGCCGTAGATCAGGTCGAGGCTGACGTGCTCGAAGCCGGCGGCGCGCGCCTCGGCGACGCAGGCCTCCGGGCGCCCCGGCGTGTGGGTGCGTTCCAGAACGGCGAGCACGTGCCGGCGTGCGCTCTGCATGCCGAACGAGACCCGGGTGAAGCCCGCCGCGCGCAGCGCGGCGAGCGACTCGGGACCGACCGAGTCCGGGTTGGCCTCGGTGGTGACCTCGGCGTCGGCGGCGAGGCCGAACTCGGCGCGCACCGCGTCCAGCATGCGCGCGAGGTCGGCGGGCGGCAGCAGGGTCGGGGTGCCGCCGCCGACGAACACCGTGCTGACCCGGCGCGGGTCGTCGCCCAGCACCTTGCGCGCGAGCCGGACCTCCTGCTCCAGGACCTCCGCGTAGTTCTCCCGGGAGGCCAGCGCCCCGCCGGAACCGCGCAGCTCGCCCGCCGTGTAGGTGTTGAAGTCGCAGTACCCGCAACGGGTCGCGCAGTACGGCACGTGCAGGTAGAAGGCGAGTGGCCGGCCGGCGGCGCCGGCGCGCGCGGTGGCGGGCAGCGCGCCGTCCGCGGGCACGGGCTCGCCGTCCAGGGGTGCGGAGGGCATGCTCCCATTGTCCCCCGTCCCGCGGGCCCGCCTACGCCGGTCCGCCGGGTCCGCCGACGGTCACGTGGTCGATCAGGTGCTCGACGGGGCCGAGCAGTGCGGGGTCGAGGTCGCGGAAGCTGTGCACGCGGCCGAGGATGCGCTGCCAGGCCGCGCCGGTGTGCTCGGGCCAGCCGAGCGCGCGGCACACGCCGGTCTTCCAGTCCTGCCCGCGCGGCACGTCCGGCCAGGCCGGGATGCCCACGGCGGCGGGCTTGACCGCCGCCCAGATGTCGATGAACGGGTGCCCGACGACCAGCACGTGCGGGTCGTCGATCCCGGCGGCGATCCTGGACTCCTTGGAGCCCGGCACCAGATGGTCCACCAGGACCCCGAGCCTGGCCCCGGGGGTGGGGCCGAAGGCCCGGACGACCTCGGGAAGGTCGTCGATGCCCGCGAGGTACTCCACGACGACGCCCTCGATCCGCAGGTCGTCGCCCCACACCTTCTCGACCAGCTCCGCGTCGTGGCGCCCCTCCACATAGATGCGCCCGGCGCGCGCCACCCGGGCGCGGGCGCCCGGCACGGCGAGTGAGCCGGAGGCGGTGCGGGCCGGCCCGTCGGCGGCGGCCCGCGGACGCGGCCTGACCAGGGTCACCGGGTCCCCCTCGAAGAGGAACGCGGCCGGAGCGAGCGGAAAGTCCCGGTGGGTGCCGAAACGGTCCTCCAGCGTCACGGCCGTCTTGTCGCAGCGGATCACCGCACCGCAGAAGCCGGTGGTGACCTCCTCGACGACGAGCCCGGGGTCGGCCGCCAGCTCGGGAACGGGCTTGCGCCGCTTCCACGGCGGCGTCAGATCGGGGCCGTACTGTCTGCTGCGCATGGGCCCATTCGACCACGTCGCCTCATGCGGGCACACCGAACCTGCGGGCCAGCACGGCCCGCTGCGCCCGCACGAACTCCGCGTCCACCACGGCCCCGTGGCCCGGCACGTAGCGCGCGTTCCGGCCGCCGAGGGCGAGCAGCCGGTCCAGGGCCGCGGGCCAGCGTTCCGGTCGTGCGTCGGGTCCGGCCTGCGGCTCGCCCGACTCCTCGACCAGGTCGCCGCAGAACACCACGGGCACCGGGCCCGGAACGACCACCACCACGTCATGCCCCGAGTGCGCGGGCCCCAGGTCGGCGAGCACCGCCGTCCTGCCGCCGAGGCCGACGGCCGTCTCGCCGCGCACCTCGTGCCACGGGCGCCGCAGCGCCGCGGCGTCCGCCTCCGCGGCCTCGCGCGCGATGCCGTACCGCACGGCGGCGGCCGCGACTTCCGCCCGCCCGCCGCGGTCCAGGTGGGCGGGCAGCCCGGCCGCGCCGTGCGTGGCGATCCCGGGCAGGCCCGCGAGACCGAGCACGTGGTCGAAGTGCGGGTGAGTGATCACCACGCGGGTGACGGGCGCCCCCAGCAGCCCGGCCGCCTCCCCGGCCAGGGCGGCACCCGCGGCGGCCGAGGGCCCGGCGTCCACCAGCAGGACGCCGTCCGCCCCGGCCACGGCCCCGACCGTCTCGTCCCAGCCGGCCAGCCGGCACCTGATCACACCGGGTGCGAGCCGTTCCCACGTGTATTCCATGCCACGACGTTAGGCCCTGTCCTGGCCGCGTCCTGGCCGCGCGGACGGGCATGAACGGCCGGGGTGGTGGGCACCTTCTGCCCGCTGCTCGTTCCCTGGCCGTGCTACCCGGCCGTACACTGGAACAGGGCTTGGCACTCCTCGCAGATGAGTGCCAGGGCGGCCGACCAGCGACGGACAGCCGGACGGGAGGTGTGCGACATGCTCAGTGAGCGCAGGCTGGAAGTGTTGCGCGCCATCGTCCAGGACTACGTGGGTACCGAGGAGCCGGTCGGTTCCAAGGCGCTGACCGAGCGGCACAATCTGCACGTCTCCCCGGCGACCGTGCGCAACGACATGGCCGCGCTGGAGGAGGAGGGGTACATCGCCCAGCCCCACACCAGCGCGGGGCGAGTGCCGACGGACAAGGGGTACCGGCTGTTCGTCGACAAGCTCGCCGACGTCAAGCCGCTCTCGACCGCCGAGCGCCGCGCCATTCAGAACTTTTTGGCCAACGCGGTGGACCTGGACGACGTCGTCGGCCGCACGGTCCGGCTGCTCGCGCAGCTGACCCGGCAGGTCGCCGTCGTGCAGTACCCCTCGCTCAGCCGCTCGACGGTGCGCCACGTCGAGCTGCTCTCGCTCGCTCCGGCCCGCCTGATGCTGGTGCTGATCACGGACACCGGACGGGTCGAGCAGCGCGTCGTCGACTGCCCCGCACCCTTCGGCGAGACCTCGCTCGCCGATCTGCGCGCCCGGCTGAACAGCAGGATCGTCGGCGAGCGCTTCTCCGAGGTGCCGCGCCTGGTCGCGGATCTGCCGGATTCCTTCGACCAGGAAGAGCGCGGCACGGTCTCGACGGTGCTGTCCTCTTTGCTGGAGACTCTGGTGGAGGAGACCGAGGAGCGGCTGATGATCGGTGGCACCGCCAATCTGACCCGCTTCGGGCAGGACTTCCCGCTCACCATCCGGCCGGTGCTGGAGGCACTGGAGGAGCAGGTGGTGCTCCTGAAGCTGCTGGGGGAGGCGAAGGACTCGGGCGTGACCGTGCGCATCGGCCATGAGAACGCTCACGAGGGCCTGACGTCCACCTCGGTGGTCTCGGTCGGTTACGGTTCAGGAGACGAGGCGGTCGCCAAGCTCGGCGTGGTCGGACCGACCCGCATGGACTACCCCGGAACGATGGGAGCAGTGCGCGCAGTGGCACGTTACGTCGGACAGATCCTCGCGGAGAACTAGGTGGCGGCGGACTACTACGCGATCCTTGGCGTGCAGCGCGATGCCTCGCAGGACGAGATCAAGAAGGCCTTTCGCAGGCTGGCTCGCGAGCTGCACCCGGACGTGAACCCGGACCCGAAGACCCAGGAGCGGTTCAAGGAGATCAACACCGCGTACGAGGTGCTCTCCGATCCGCAGAAGAAACAGATGTACGACCTCGGCGGCGACCCGATGGGCGGCGCCTCGGCCGGGGCGGGTGCCGGTTTCGGCGCCGGCTTCGGCAATTTCTCGGACATCATGGACGCCTTCTTCGGCACCGCGTCCCAGCGCGGCCCGAAGTCGCGCACCCGGCGCGGGCAGGACGCCATGATCCGCCTGGAGATCGATCTCAACGAGGCGGCGTTCGGCACCACCAAGGAGATCCAGGTCGACACCGCCACCGTCTGCACCTCGTGCAGCGGCGAGGGCGCGGCCCCCGGTACCTCCGCGCAGACCTGCGACATGTGCCGCGGGCGCGGCGAGGTCTCGCAGGTCACGCGGTCGTTCCTGGGGCAGGTCATGACCTCGCGGCCCTGCCCGCAGTGCCAGGGCTTCGGCACCGTCGTGCCGACCCCGTGCCCGGAGTGCGCGGGCGACGGCCGGGTCCGCAGCCGCCGCACGCTGACCGTGAAGATCCCGGCCGGCGTGGACAACGGCACCCGCATCCAGCTCGCGGGCGAGGGCGAGGTCGGCCCCGGCGGCGGCCCCGCCGGCGACCTCTACGTGGAGATCCGCGAGAAGCCGCACCCGACCTTCCAGCGCCGCGGCGACGACCTGCACTGCACGGTCACCGTCCCCATGACGGCCGCCGCGCTCGGCACCAAGGTGCCGCTGGAGACGCTGGACGGCATGGAGGAGGTGGACATCAGGCCCGGCACGCAGTCGGGGCAGTCCATCCCGCTGCACGGCCGCGGCGTGTCCCACCTGCGCAGCAACGGCCGGGGCGACCTCATCGTGCACGTCGAGGTGCAGACCCCGGGCAAGCTGGACCCGGAGCAGGAGGAGCTGCTGCGCAGGCTGGCGAAGCTGCGCGGTGAGGAGCGTCCCCTCGGGCAGTTCCAGCCGGGGCAGCAGGGCCTGTTCTCGCGGCTGAAGGACGCGTTCAACGGCCGTTAGCGGCCGGGGCGGCAGGCGGCAGGATTCGCAGCAACGGAACGGACGGCAGGAGTCGAACGGCATGGCGACGGCGCCCGTCTTCGTGCACGACGGCCTCACGGGCAGGGGCCCGGGGCCGCTGACCCTGGCGGGCCCCGAGGGCAGGCACGCCGTGTCGGTGCGGCGCCTGCGGGTCGGCGAGGCCGTGGTCCTCACCGACGGCGAGGGCACCGGCGCCTCCGGAACGGTGGCTGCGGTGGACGGCCGGGACCGGCTCACGATCGACGTGACCGAGGTCAGCCGGGAGGAGTCGCCGCGCCCGTGGCTCACCGTGGTGCAGGCCCTGGCCAAGGGCGACCGCGGCGAGCTGGCGGTGGCCGCCATGACCGAGACGGGCGTGGACGCCATCGTCCCCTGGTCGGCGGCCCGGTGCGTCACCCAGTGGCACGGCGAACGAGGGGCCAGGTCGCTGGAGAAGTGGCGCGCCACCGCCCGCGAGGCGGGCAAGCAGGCGCGCCGCGTGTGGTTCCCGCGGGTCCCCGGGCCGATGACGACGCGTCAGGTGGCCGAAGGCCCGGTCGCCGAGGCCACGTTCGTGGCCGTTCTGCACGAGTCGGCCGACCAGCCGCTTGCGACGGCGCCGCTGCCGGAGCAGGGCGACATCGTGCTGATCGTCGGCCCCGAAGGTGGTGTCACACCCGAGGAGCTGGACGCGTTCGCCGCCGCCGGGGCCCGCGCCTACCGCCTGGGGCCGACCGTGCTGCGCACCTCGACCGCGGGCACGGCCGCCGCCGCCCTCCTGATGGGCCGCACCGGCCGCTGGGCCTGAGCGACCGGACGGGCCCCGACCGCAACCGGTCAACAGCGGTCCGGCGTCCTGTGATTGGGGACCGGTCCCAGCCGCGGTGGGGTAGGGTCCTGCGTACTTCGGCCCAGGGGGGAACGCGACAGTGCAGCACGCGCCGCTGACGGACACGACGGAGCTGGCCAGGGAACTCAGGCTTCTTTCCGACGAGGAGCTGCTCGCGCTCAGACGAGCCGAGCTCCGCGGGCTCGCGGACGACTTGGAGCACGACCGCAATCTGGCCGAGTGGGCCGAGATCGACCTGCTCCAGGCGTTCGCCCGCCAGGAGAGCATGGCCCCGGCCGCGCCGGCCCCGGCCCGCCGCGGCGCCCTCGGCACCCTGCGCCACCTGCTGAGCCCCGCGTTCCGGCAGGGCCTGAAGGGGCGGCCCGCCGGGCAGCTGCTGCGCGACGCGGTGGCGGCCGTGCGGCGGCGCCGCGTCCGCGACGACCTGCTGGAAGCCGCGCTCGGCATCCTCGTGTTCGTGCCGCTGCTGATCACCTGGTACGGCCTGCGGGAGGCGGGGCGCGCCTACGACGAGCTGGCCGGCGAGGACCCGGAGGAGGCGACCCGGCCGTTCCTCCAGCTGTGGCAGTCCGGCTTCGACGGGCGGGTCTCCACGCTCGGCGAGTTCGACAATGTCGCGCTGATGGCGGTGCTGCTGATCTCCCTGCTCGTGCTGCTCGCGATCTGGCACGCCCGCGTCAGGAGCCGCACCGAGCGGGAGTGGGACGCGCAGCAGACCGAGCGGGAACGGCTCATGGGCCGCCTCACCTCGGTGCTCACCCGCACCCAGCTGGCCCTGTCCGGGCAACGCCTGTCCACGCCACGGCAGTTCACCGGCGAGCTGTCCAAGGCCGCCGGACGGCTCGGCACCCTGGTGCGCCGCGCCACCGACGGGCAGCAGGCGCTCGCCACGGCCACCACGGCCGCGCACGACGCCACCACGGAACTGCGCGCCGCCGCACAGCGCATCGTCGACGCGGCCACGCCGCTCGGCGCCGCCACCGTCCGCCTCGAAGCGGCCGTGCAGTCCGGGCAGGCCGAGACCACCCGCGTCAGCTCGGCCAACGCCGCCGAGGTCCGCGACGTCGGCGAGCGCATCACCAGGATGGGGCAGCAGATCGAGGCCGCCCTGACCGAACTCACCACCGTGCAGCGGGAGCTGACCGCCACCACCCAGGCCGCGGCGCAGGCGTCCCACGAGGCCGCGGAGGCCGTCACGCACAGCGCCGCCCGCACCGACGACGCGGTGCTCGGCATGCGCGAGGCCGCGGAACGGTGGGACGTGGCGGCGGCGCACTGGCAGGACGCCGCGGCCCGCGTCGACACCGGAGTCCGTGAACTGACCGGCCGGCCGCCCGGGTTCGGTGGTGTGCCGAGCCAGCAGGGCGCGGGCCGGTGACCGCCGTCCGCCCCGGGCGCCCTCGGCGGCCGCGGCGCCGCATCGGCCTCGTGGCGCTCGCGGGCTGGCTGTTTGCCGACCTGCTGCTGGTGCTGGCGCTGGTGTCGATGAGCGGCCAGGAGGACCCGCTCGCGGCACCCGAGCCGACGCCGACCGGGCCCGCCGAGCCGACGGACGAGCCCACCGAGCCGCCCGAGGAGCCCGACATCCCGCGCGGGGTGGAGCAGGAGCCCGTCATGTTCGACGTCGAGGGCCGGGACACGGGGTGGCTGCGGGAGCAGATCGCGGCGGCGACCGAGGAGTGGGCCGGCCAGGAGGCCGCGTTCGTGCTGACCTTCGGCGGCACGCTGAACGGCACCGGCTACGCCCGCCTCGTCAACGATCAGCTGCACGAGGCCCGCCCCGACATGTTTGCCGAGGAGATCACCGCGGAGGACTTCCTCCAGGTCAACGAGCCCGCCAACACCGCGCGGCTCTGGGTCTACTTCTACACCTCGCCGAGGTGACCGCCGCCGTGGACACCGCAACCGCCGGGGCCTGGCGCCCCGGCCGCCGGGCCGACGCGGACGGGCCGCCGCCGCCCTGGCTGCCGCTGTTCCCGGCCGTGCCCCGGTACGGGGAGCTGTGCCGCCACCTCGCCGACGGCGGTTTCCGGCACGCCGCCGACACCCTGCTGCCGCCCGGCGGCGGCTCCGCCTACCGGCCGAAGGGACTGGCGGGCGACGACACGGCCGGGCCCGGCCTCCGCGTCCTCGACGGGCTGTGGCTGCCCCCGGAACGCGGCCACGACCTGCGCCGCGCCGACGCCGCCGAGTGCCGCCGCGCCGCGGAGCGGTGGGAGGCGTCGGGCGACCCGCGCGCGGGCGCCGCCCGGCACGTCCTCGACCGGCTCGCCGAGGCGGCGGACGACGACCCCATGGCGCTGCGGCGCCTCGTGCTGTACCAGCTGGCCTGCCTGCTGACCGACGGCGGGCCCACCGAGGACGCGGCCGTCGCACTGGGTGTCGACCCCGCCGAGGCCGCCGTCCTCGCCGCCGCCGTCGCGGCCGGATTCCCCGCCGCGGGCCGGATGCGGAAGGCGGCGGAAGATCTGGACGACGCCTGGCGCGCGCACCGCCTGCACCGGGCGCGGCAGCTCGCGCAGGAGCTTCCGCCGGACGCGGCCGACCCCGGTCTTGCCCGGCTGCGCGCCGATATCGAGGCCCGGCTCGCCGACGTGGCACGGGAGTTGACGGACGCCGGCCGGCACGGCGAGGCGGGCCTGCACCGGGCCGCCGCCACCGCCTGCCTGCGCGCCGTGCGGCTCGCCGTGGACGACGAGGGGGCGCGCGCCGCGCTGCTCGCCGCCGCGGTGGCGGGCGGCGACAGCGGTGCGACGTCCCGCGTGGCCGCCGCCGTCGAGTCAGGCACGGCCCGGCTGACGTGGCCGGCGCCCGGCCGTTCCGTCCGCTTCCAGGTGCTGCGCTGGGCCGAGACGGAAGGCCCCGGCACGGCCGTCGAGGTCGCCGCCTCCGCCGCGGGCGGCGCCGGGCACGAGGCTTGGGACGCCGACCCGCCGACCGGGCGGACGCTGCGTTACGCCGTCGTGCCCTGGCAGGACGGCCGCATCGCGGGCACGGCCCGCGCCACCGCGCCGCTGCGCGTGACGCCCGACGTCACGGGCGCGCGGGCCGAGGTGGTGCCCGACGGGCTGCGGCTGCGGTGGCGGGCGCATCCGGCGGCGGCCGAGGTGTGCGTGGTGCGGACCGCGGGGCCGGGCACGGACGCCGGAACGCCGGTGCCCTGCGGTCCCGACGGGCTGACCGACCGGCCGCTGCCGCCCGGCCCTCACAGCTACCTGCTGCGGTGCGCCTACCCGGGCGAGGACGGCGAGACGGTGTGGTCGGCCGGGGAACGGGTCACCGGAGTCGCCGAGGAGTGGCCCGCGCCGGTGCCGGGCGACATCGCGCTCGCCGCCGCGGCCGACGGCCGGGTCACCTTGGGCTGGCAGGCCCCGGAGCGGGGCGAGTCCCGCCTCGTGCAGTGGCGGGAGCGCATGCCCGAGCCCGGCGACGACGTGTCCGCGGCGCTGCCTGGCCTGTCCGCGCTCCAGGGCGAGGGGCGGGAACGCACCGTCACCGTGCTGCCGCCGCCGCGCGCCGCGCTGCGGCTGACCGCTGTCAGCGTGCTGGGCCCGCGGGCCGTGGCCGGGCCCTCGGTGCTGCTGGAGACCCTGGGCGCGGTGCGGGACCTGTCGGCGAGGAGGCGGGGGCCGGGCAGCGCGGAGATCGCGTTCACCTGGCCGGAGCCCGCCGTGCTCGTCCTGGTGACGTGGGAGGGCGGCGGGCGGCGCGAGGAGCGGCGCGTGCCCCGCAGCCTGCACCGTGCCGGGCCGGTCCAACTGCCCGTCGGCCGCGCCGCGTACACGATCACGGCCGTGCCCCTGGCCCGCCCGGACGCCACGCACGCCACCAGCGAACCCGCGGTGACCCGCCTGCCCGCGCTGCCGTTCCCGCGGCTCGCGCTGTACTACGCCCGCGAGACCGTGGGCAGGACCGTCAGCCAGGCGAGCCGGCTGGTCCGCCGGTAGCGGGCGCCCGGCGCGTTCACCGTTCCCGTACGACCGCCTCGGCGCCGTCGCCCAGTTCGAGGAGCAGACCCGGGCGCAGCGCCGCGGTGCGGCCCGGCGGGACCTCCAGCTGGCTGCCGTCCGCGCGCCGCACCCGCCACGACCAGGTGGAGCGGTTCGTCAGTCCGAACCGGCCCGGCGTCGTCGGGTGCGGGGTGACCTCGCCGATGGGCGTGCCGAAGTCGTGCCGCTCGGGGTCCTCGTGCAGGTGGTGCGGGTACAGCTCGGCGCCGCGGTTCAGCCGGATGTGGCGCTGGGGACGCCGTTTGCCCTTGCCCGCGGTCAGCTCAAGGCGCATCGGCAGATCCACCGGGCGGCGGCACTTCCAGCATGCGGGCGCGGCGCCGTCCGGCTGGGTCATGTTCTCCTTGCCGCAGGTCGCGCACGGCACGATCGCGTCGCGCACGGCGCTCAGCGCGTCGCGCCACTCCGACTCGCGCGCCCGCTCCCCTGGCCTCGTCAGGCCCTCGGTGAACGTCTTGATGAACAGGTCGCGCAGCACCTGCGGAAGAACGCCCCAGGTCGCGATGACGGTGTCCTGCTCGCCCGGGACGGGCCGGTTGGCGGTGCGCACCGGGTCGTAGACGAACACCGGCTCGGTGCCGTACAGCTTCCGCTGCGCCTTCTCGTCCAGGCAGTGAATCCGCAGTTCGAGGGCGCCGTCGAAGGGGTGATGATTCATCAGCAGGTAGAACAGCAGCACCGCCAGCGAGTGCAGGTCCGTCTGGATGCCCGGCTTGACGCCCTGGTCGCGGCGGACGAGCTCGGGCGCCATGAAGTTCATGGTGCCCTCGATGCCGGCGGACTCGCCTTCGACGACCGCGTTGTCGTTGTCGCACACCAGGACATCGCCGTTGTCCGGGTCGAAGAAGACGTTCCCCCAGCTGATGTCGCGGTAGGCGATGCCCTGTTCGTGCAGGGTCTTGTACGCCTCGACCGTGTTGAGGGCCGTGGTGATCAGCGAACGCGGCGTCGCCGCGGCCACCGCCTTGTCGCGGCGCAGCAGCGCCGGCAGATCGTGGAAACGCTCGGGGCGCAGGTCCATCACGTAGCCGAAGCTCTCGCGCGAGGGGTCGGCGACGATCGTGCGCGGCCACAGGAAGCGGTCGTCGCCCCAGGCCCGGTCCACCAGCGCCTCCAGAATGCGCCACCGGTGGACGTCCGCGAGCTGCGGGAAGTACCACTTCAGGGCCGCGGGCCCGCCCGGGGTGTCGACCTCGTACACCTCGCCCTGCCCACCGAAGCCCAGCAGGCTCTTGACGGTGACCTGCTCGTCCCGTTCCGTCGTCAGCCGGGTCCCCGCATCCAGCATGCCGCCGGTGCCCTGCGTACTGCTCATCCGGTGTTCCCCCTCGTCACTCAGGTCGTCACTCAGGTCGTTCTGTCGTGCGTTCCAGGGGGACGGGAATGGCACCCACCAAGGTGGTGTCGTCCCCCGAATGTGTCGCCGCATGGCCGAGCCAGCCGGCGAGTTTGTCCTGCACCTGCGCGCGCCCCTCCGACTCGACGCGGTCGCGCACGCCACGCGCGAATCCGAGGAACCCGTCGTGGTCCTCGAAGCTCTTCGACAGGCCGTCGGTCGACAGCAGCACGGCCGGCGGCGGGCCCTTGCCGGTCAGCGGCCGCCAGTGCATGCGGGCGCGCAGCCACGCCTCCGGCTGGCACAGCGACTCCGTCTCGTCGCCGAGATCCTGGCCCGCGTACAGCGGGGCCTCGGGCGGCCCCTCGTTCCACACCAGCGTGATGTCGCCGTCCCCGAGCTGCCAGCACACCAGCAGTTCGCGGGTGAGGACCACGCCGAGCAGGGTGCTGCCGTAGGCGTCGAACGCGGGGGCCTCGCCCGCCCGGCCGTGCGCGGGCGAGCTGGCCTCGTGCCGGGCGACGCGCAGCCGCCAGCCGTGCACGAGACGCCGCGGCAGGTCCCGCGCCATCTCCCGCCGCACCGGCCACCCGGGCGGCTCCTCCCCGGACAGGGCACCGGCCACGAAGCGGCGGGCGCAGGCGGCGAACTCCTCGGCGGCCCAGCGGGCGCCGAGGTCGCTGCGGAAGTGGGCGGCGGCCCCGTGCCCGTCCGCGACGGTGAGGACCGCGGCGCGCCCGCCCGCGGCGAGAAACGCCAGGTGACTGTCCTGGCTGTACTCCTTGCCCCGCCCCGTCACGTCCTGCCCGAGCAGCCGGAAGGCGGCATGCGCGGACCCGGCGAGGTGCGGCCCGGCAGCCGCGTGGGCGTCGCTCACTGTGTCTCCTCGTTCGCTTCTCCGCCCACGCGGCGTAGTGCGTGGTGGGTGACGAGGTGCGGCTCGGTGGCCGCGTGGGCGTCGCTCACTGTGTCTCCTCGTTCGCTTCTCCGCCCACGCGGCGTAGTGCGTGGTGGGTGACGAGGTGCGGCTCGGTGGCCGCGTGGGCGTCGCTCACCAGACGTCGTCGTCGCTCGCGCCGGCCGTGATGGTGGGCGTGCGGTCCATCGGCGTGGCCAGCTGCTTGTCGCCCTCGACGGCCGGGGTGGAGGCGGTGGCCACGGCGACGGTGGAGGCCCAGCGGATCGCGGCGACCAGCTGCTTGGGGTTCTTCACGCGCAGCGGCTCCTGCTCCGGGTTGGCCAGGAACTCCTTGAGCATCTCGCGGTCCGCGTCCTCGCCGATGCCGATGGCGACGCGTACCGCGCGCTTGCCCCAAGGGGTGGCGTCGATGTCGCGCAGCCCGGAGCGCCAGTCGTCGGTGGGCAGTCCGTCCGAGACCAGCGCGAGCACCGGGCGCAGCGCGCGGCCCGGCATCGGCGGCGTCTTCAGCGCCTCCGAGGTCAGGCGCAGCGCGGCGCCGAGGTCGGTGGTGCTGTGGGCGTAGACGTCCTCCCACGTGAAGTCCTGGATGGCGGTGGGTGCGGCCAGGTGCCAGGAGGCGCCGGAGCTGAACGTGACGGCCCGGACGAGAAGTTCGGCGCCGGGGTTGTCGTCGGCGGCCTTGCGCATCTCGGGGATGGCCTCGCGGATGGCGTAGTTGAGCTGTGTGATCTTGCCATTGATCCCCATGGAGCCCGAGCAGTCGAGCAGCCAGATGAAGTGGAGGGGACGGCTGGCCATGGGGCCACCGGGGATGTCGCTCACGGGATACCTCTCCGAAGGGACGGTCAGGTCCGGTCAGTTGGCGGAATGTGGGGCGGCCGGCGCACCGGAGGCGGCGGCTGCGGGGGTGGCGGCTGCGCGGGCGGCGCCCGGAAGGGCGGCGGCTGCCGGGGCGGCGGGGGCGGGGGTGCCGTCCGCGGCGGCGGGGGCGGGGGCAGCGCGGTGCTCTCCTCGTACTGGCGCAGCTGGCGCCGCGCCCAGATCAGCACTTCGGGCCGCACCATGGAGTCGCTGCGGTTCAGCTCGCGGCGCAGGTGCTGCTCGGCGTCGGCGGCCCCGGGGCCGCCCGCGTTCAGCTCCTGCCCCCGCACCAGCAGCCGGGCTGTTTCGCGCCCGCTGGAGGTGAACGGGTAGGCGTCCTCGTGACGCAGCAGTTCGCGGGCCAGCTCGCAGCGCTTGTCGTTGACGGTGCCGCCGCGGGTGATCCAGTTCAGCAGGCGCAGGTGGATGCCGGTGCTGACGAGCAGCGGGAGCGGGCAGGTCCTGGCCAGTTCGAGGGCGCCGGCCAGGTCGGGGTCCGACTTGTCCCAGACCAGCTCGTAGATGAGCCTGAGGGTCTTCTCGTTCAGCTCCTCGCTCTCGCCGAGCCGGCCGCGCAGCATCCGGAACAGGCCCACGCCGTGCAGGTGGTGCGGGCCGCCGCGCAGGTTTTTCGCCGACTCGCGCAGCCGTTCCTGAACGGCGGCGGGCGCCGCGGGCGGCAGCGGCGGCGGGGGGCCTGACGCGCCGGGCAGCCGCGGCAGCCAGTCCCGGACGGCCTGGGTCACCCACGGGTCGACGCGTGGCGGGCTGCCCTCGCCGCCGAGTCCGTCGTGCACGCGGTAGCGGTGCCGCAGGACGTCGGGGTCCTTGCGGTCGAACGCGGCGTCGGGGCCGATGCCGATGATCTGCTGCGGGGCGTCGAGCGGGCAGGCGGTGCCGGTGGTGAACGTCAGCGCCCTGGCCTGCCCCGCGGTGCCGTACCGGTCGAGGAACCAGGTGGCGAGCCCGATCCACCGGGCCACGGTGGCCTGTTCCTCCTCGGCGAGCACGAGCTGACGGCCGGCGGGGGAGGTGAACAGGGCGCGCACATCGCTGAGGAACGGGACCAGGCGGTCGGACCGCGCCCTGGCGAAGTCGGCCAGCTCCTCGGCGGTCAGCTCGGTGCCCGGCTCCGGCTCCGGCGCCGGAGCGGCGTCCGGCTCGTGCGGGCGGTCCCACAGCGGGGAGCGCCACAGGTCGACGGGCAGGATGTCGCCGAGGGCGCGCTCCGGCCCGTGCGGCAGGTACAGCGCGTCGACGGTGCCGTCGGCGGCACCGCGGCACAGGAGGAGGCTGCCGCCGCCCGGCAGCCCGGCGTGGGCCAGGCAGCCGCCGCCGCGCACGGGCGGGGCGGGCGCCGCGGCGGCGACCAGGGGCGGCAGGTGCTCGGGCAGGCGGCCGGTGCCGTCCGCGGCGGCCGTGACCCGTTCGGTGACCTCATCGGTGCTCAGGGTGAACCGCAGCCTGCGGATGACGTGCCCGCTCTGCATCTGCCGTCCCCCTCGGAATGCCGTTGCCCCGTCGTGCCCCGTTCGGCACGGTCCGGATGTCGGCATGGACGTTCCGTCGCCCGGGGTTGGTTGGAGGATATCCGGCCAGACCCGTGACCGGTCCCGGAACGGTCAGGCTTCCGGGGTCGGTTCGTCGGGGTGGCGGCGCAGCCACACGATCGCGGCGACGAGGCCGCCCCACACGATGGTCATGGCAATGATCATCATGACGATGGCCGAGGCCGACATCAGCTGCTCCTTCGCGCGGTCGCGTCCTGGGTGTCCTCGGTGTCCTCGGTGTCCTGGGAACCGGTCGGATTACGCCGCCACCGCACCAGCGAGAGCAGGACGCCGACGACGAGGGCGGCGGCGGCGACCCCCCAGCCGGACCAGAGCAGGAACGAGGTGTCGTAGCCCGCGTAGTTCTCGTCGAACTCGTCGGTGAGGCTGTCGACCATCATCCAGATGAGCACCAGCGGGGTGATGATGCCCAGGCAGATCCGCCACCAGATCCGCAGTGGCACGGAGGAGGTCGCGTCGGCGTGCCGCTGGAGGGCGGGCAGTCTGCGCAGGCCCCAGCTGACGGTGATCACCAGGACGAGCCCGGCCAGGACGATGCCGTACTGGTTGATGAAGTGGTCGGAGACGTCCAGGAAGTGCAGCCCGCTGTCGCTGGAGAACAGCACGGTGGACACCACGGCCACCGCGCCGCAGACGGCCAGCACGGCCGGCACGCGCCGCAGGCCCATGCGGTCCTCGACGGTGGCGACGATCACCTGCACGATGCTGATGAGGGAAGTGAGCCCGGCGAGCACCAGGGAGCCGAAGAACAGCACGCCGAAGAACGCGCCCATCGGCATCTCGGAGATGATCTGCGGGAACGCGACGAACGCGAGGCCGACGCCGCTGCTGGTCACCTCGCTGACGGCGAGCCCCGACTCGGCGGCCATGAATCCGAGGGTGGCGAAGACGGCCAGGCCGGCCAGGATCTCGAAGGAGCTGTTGGCGAAGCCGGCCACGAGCGCGGAGCCGGTGAGGTCGGACTTGCGGCGCAGGTACGAGGCGTAGGTGATCATGATGCCGAAGCCGACGGACAGCGAGAAAAAGATCTGCCCGTAGGCGGCGACCCACACGCCGCCGTCGCCGAGCGCGCCCCAGTCGGGCGCGAAGAGCGCGTCGAGGCCGAGGTCCGCGCCGTCCAGCGTGAGCGCCCTGACCACCAGGATCAGGAAGAACACCACGAGCAGCGGGATGAAGACGGTGTTGGCGCGTTCGATTCCGCGCCGCACGCCCAGGACGAGGATGACGAGCACGACCAGCCACACGGCGATCAGCGGCCAGACCACGCCCGGCACGAACGTCGAGATCTCGCCCGGACTGTCGGAGACCTTGAGGAAGTCGCCCATCAGGAAGCCCTCGGGGTCGTCGCCCCAGGACTGGTCGAACGAGAAGCCGACGTAACGGACCGCCCAGGCCAGGATCGCCGCGTAGTAGGTGGCGACGACGAAGCAGATCGCCACCTGCCACCAGCCGATCGCCTCGGCGGGCCGGGACAGCTGGCGCAGGGCGCCCGGGGGCGAGGACCGGTACTTGCGGCCGATCGTGTATTCGAGGATCAGCAGCGGAATGCCCGCGGTGAGCAGGGCGAGCAGGTACGGCACCATGAACGCGCCGCCGCCGTTCTCGTATGTCACCGCGGGGAAGCGCCAGATGTTGCCGAGGCCGACGGCCGAGCCGATGGCGGCCATGAGAAAGCCGGCGCGGGTGCCCCACTGTTCCCGTTGCGGTTCCTGGGTCATGGTCGAGCGTCCTTGATCGTCCGGGCTGTTCGTATACAAGCCCGCCGCACGTTACCAGCCGGTTCCGCCGGCGGGCAGGGCCTGAATCGGGTACGGCGGCCCGTTTCCGTACCGCCCCGGCGGTAGCATCCGTGCGTACGCGTTGACGAGGGCCGCGAGGAGAGTGCCAGGCGATGGCGGGAGAACCCGAGGCGGACTGCCTGTTCTGCAAGATCGTGGCGGGCGACGTGCCCGCGACGGTGGTCAGGGAGACGGCCACCACGGTCGCGTTCCAGGACATCAACCCGCAGGCGCCCTGCCACGTGCTGATCATTCCCAAGGCGCACCACCGGGACGCCGCGGCCCTCGCCGCCGCCGACCCCGCGCTGGCCGCCGACGTGCTGCGCGAGGCGGGGCACGTCGCGGCCGACCAGAAGGTGGACGGCAGCGGCTACCGCGTCGTGTTCAACACCGGCACCGGCGCCGGGCAGACCGTCTTCCACGCGCACGCCCACGTGCTGGGCGGCCGCGGCCTGGAATGGCCCCCCGGGTAGGCCGTGACCGCACGCGAACTGGTGGTCCTCGGCACCGCCAGCCAGGTGCCCACCCGGCACCGCAACCACAACGGCTACGTGCTGCGCTGGGACGCGGAGACCATCCTCTTCGACCCCGGCGAGGGAACGCAGCGGCAGCTGCTGCTCGCCGGGATCGGCGCCACCGCGCTCACCCGGATCTGCGTCACGCACTTCCACGGCGACCACTCCCTGGGGCTCGCCGGCGTGTTCCAGCGCATCAGCCTGGACCGGGTCCCGCACCCGGTCACCGCGCACTACCCGGCGGGCGGGCAGGAGTTCTTCGACCGGCTGCGGTACGCCACCGCCTACCACGACACCGCACAGATCCTGCCGCGCCCCGTGACCGGCCCCGGAGTCCTTGAACGCACCGCGGAGTTCACCCTCACCGCGCGCGGACTGTCCCACCCCGTCGAGACGTTCGGCTACCGGCTGACGGAGCCCGACGGCCGCCGCGTGCTGCCCGAGCGGCTCGCGGCGCACGGCATCGAGGGCCCGGACGTCGGACGGCTCCTGCGCGCGGGCACGCTGCGCGGCGTGACGGCGGACGACGTCACCGCGCCGCGGCCCGGGCAGTCCTTCGCGTTCGTCATGGACACCCGGCTGTGCGACGGCGTCTTCGCGCTCGCGGACGGGTGCGACCTGCTGGTCATCGAGTCGACCTTCCTCGACCGGGACGCCGCGCTCGCCCGTGAGTACGGCCACCTCACCGCCGGGCAGGCGGGCCGCGTCGCCGCCGAGTGCGGGGTGCGGCACCTGGTGCTGACGCACTTCTCGCAGCGCTACCAGGACCCGGCGGACTTCGCCGCCGAGGCGCGGGCCGCCGGATTCGCCGGCACGCTGACGGTCGCCGAGGACCTGATGCGCGTCCCGGTGCCGCGCCGCGGGACCTGACGCGCTACTGCCCGACCCGGCCGTCGATCCGCTCGCGCAGCAGATCCGCGTGCCCGTTGTGCCGGGCGTACTCCTCGATCATGTGCACCATGACCTCCCGCAGCTCGACCGGCTCGCCGTCCCTGGCCCGGCGTCCGGTGACGCCCAGGTCCGGTGCCTCGGCCACGAACCGTTCCGCGAAGGCGATTTCGGCGCGCCAGGCGGCGAACGCCTCCTCGACCGCCCGCGGGTCGGCGACCGCGCCGTTGAAGTCCGCGTCGGGGTCCTCCGCGGTGCGGAACGGCCGCGGCACGTCCTGCCCGGCCAGCACCTGCCGGAACCAGCCCAGTTCGACATCGGCCATGTGCCGGACCAGACCGAGCAACGACATGGGGGACGGCGGAACGGAGCGGCGCGCAAGCGCCTCGGCGTCGAGCCCCTCGCACTTCAGGGCCAGGGTCAGGCGCTGGTCGGCCAGGTAACCGACGAGGTTGTCGCGTTCGCCGCGGAAACGGCCGTCGGAGCGGGGGTCCTCGTCGGGATGGACAAACATGTCGGACCAGCCGAAGGCGGGTGCGGGCGTGGCGTCAGGGGATGCGGGAGACATGTCCCGAAGCATCGGCGCCCGGCGCCGCGGCGCGCCACGTGTTTTTCACCCGTGCCCGGCGTGCTGGGCGTGTTCGGCCAGGATGCGGGTGGCGACCGCGGGCGAGTCCACCAGCGGGTGCAGTGCCAGGGCGCGCAGCGCCGCGCGGCGCGAGCCGGTCGCCGCCGCCTCGATCGTGGCCCGTTCCACCGCCTTGACCTGGAGCATGAGACCCAGCTCCGCCGCTCCGGGCGACAGGCACGGCACCGGGCGCGCGCCCTGCGCCGTCACCTCGCAGACCGTCTCGACGATCGCGTCGGCCGGCAGCTCCGGCACCGTCCCGCCGTTGCGGACGTTCAGGATCAGCCGGGAACGCCGGTCGCCCGTGATGGCCGCCATCAGGTCGAGCGCGACGCGTTCGTAGCCACCGCCGGCCAGATCGCAGCTGTCCCGCTGCCAGCCGCCCGACGCCGCGCGCCCCTCCGCGCCGTACGTCTCCTCCCGCTCCCGGCGCGTGCGTTCCCACAGCTCGGGCGCGCGGCCCGGCTCGCGCGCCGCGTCCGAAAAGAACGCGCCCTGCTGCGCGTTCAGGAACTCGCCCCTGGTGGCCTCCGCCGCCCGCGCCGCGGCCAGCGTCTCCCGCCGGAAGTAGTAGTAGTGCAGGTACTCGTTGGGCAGCGCCCCCAGCGCGCGCAGCCACGCACCGCCGAACAGCCGGCCCTCCTCGAACGACGCCAGCGCCTCGTCGTCCGCCAGCAGCCCCGGCAGCAGGTCACGGCCCCGGTGGGTCAGCGAGCGCAGCCAGCCGAGGTGGTTGAGTCCCAGGTAGCCGAAACCGACCGCCGCCGGATCGACCCCCGCCGCCCGCGCCGCCCGCCGCACGAGCCCCACCGGCGAGTCGCAGATGCCGATGACGCGGTGGCCGAGCTGCGTGGCCATCGCCTCGGTCACCATGCCCGCCGGGTTGGTGAAGTTGATCAGCCACGCCTCCGGTGCCAGTGCCCGGACGCGGGCCGCGATCTCCAGCGCCACCGGCACCGTGCGCAGCCCGTACAGCACCCCGCCCGCGCCCGTCGTCTCCTGCCCCAGCACGCCGTGCCCCAGCGGCACGCGCTCGTCGCGGACGCGGCCCGCCGTGCCGCCGACCCGGACCGCGCAGAACACGAAGTCGGCGCCCCGCACCGCCTCGTCCAACGACCCGGCCACCCGCACCTCGGGCGCCCCAGGCACCCCCGCGGCCAGCCCGGCCAGCACCGAGGCGATGACGCGGACCCGGTCCTGGTCGGTGTCGTGCAGCGTGACCCGCGTACACCGATCGGGTGAATCGCGTGCGGCGTCCGACAGCAGCGCCCGGTATACCAGGGGGACGCGGAAGCCACCCCCGCCGATGATCGTGAGCCTCATGGCCCGGAACGTACCGTAGAAGTGACCGGGAACGTCGGCGGGATCGGACGGGGACGGGACGGGGACGGATGACCACGGGGACGAGCGGGACGAGGGGCGGGACGAGGCGCGGAACGAGGGGGAGCGGCCGGTGAGCACGAAGACCCAGGACCCGCTCGCCGGCATCCGCGCGCCCGGCGACCCGCCCGTGGACGTGTTCCTGACCGGCACCGTCTTCCTCGACATCATCTTCACCGGCCTCGACTCCGCCCCGGTGCGCGGCACCGAGTCCTGGGCCCGCGGCATGGGCTCCAGCCCCGGCGGCGTGGCCAACATGGCCACCGCGCTGGCCCGCCTCGGCCTGCACACCAGCCTCGCCGCCGCGTTCGGCGACGACATGTACGGCGAGTACTGCTGGGAGACGCTGGAGCGCGGCGAGGGCATCGACCTGACGTCCTCGCGGACCGTCCCCGGCTGGCACTCGCCCGTGACCGTGTCCATGGCGTACGAGGGCGAGCGGACGATGGTCTCCCACGGCCACGAGGCGTCCGTTCACGAGGCGCTGCCAGGACCGCCGCCCGCCCGCTCCTGCATCGCGTCGCTCACCCCCGGGCAGCCGCAGGGCTGGGTGGCCGAGGCGGCGCGGGCGGGCAGCGTGGTCTTCGCCGACACCGGCTGGGACGACACCGGGACCTGGGACCTGGCGGCGCTGCCGGACCTGGCGTACTGCGAGGCGTTCCTGCCGAACGCGGCGGAGGCCATGCGCTACACCGGCACCGGCTGCCCGCGCGCCGCGGCCCGCGCCCTGACGAAGACGGTGCCGCTCGCCGTCGTCACGATGGGGGCCGAGGGGGCGTACGCGGCCGACGGCCGCACGGGGGAGACCGCGGAGGTGCCCGCCATCCTCGTTGAGGCGCTGGACACCACCGGCGCGGGGGACGTGTTCATGGCCGGGTTCGTGACCGGCACGCTCGCGGGCTGGCCGCTCGCCGACCGGCTGGCCCTCGCCGGCCTGACCGCGGCCCTGTCCGTGCAGGAGTTCGGCGGCTCCCTGTCCGCACCCGGCTGGGGCGAGGTGGCCGCGTGGTGGCAGCGGGTCCGCGAGGTGACCCCGGCCGAGGGCCCGCCGGGGGCGGCCCTGGACCGGTACGCGTTCCTCTCCGGCCTGCTGCCCGGCGCGACCCGCCCCTGGCCGCTGCGCCGCGCCGTCCCGACCCTCGGCTTCCGCCCCCGCTCGGCGAACGGCCCAGGCCCAGCCCCCCGCCCCGGCCACTGAACGCGCGGCGGGGGCCGGCCGTGGCCGCCGTCGGCGATCGCACCCGGTAATGCCCTACGGCTCTGTCGGTCCCTCGTCGTACCCTGGGACTTCAGGCACTCCAGCGCAGAGAGGGATGAGCAGGTCCGCAGCGGGCCGCCCATGACACAGACACCCACACACCAGCCAGCGGCCCCGGCTCCTGAGGCGACCGCCCGGTTCACCGTCCCGGCCAAGCATCCGATGGTGACGGTGCTGGGTTCTGGAGACGCGCTGCTCCGCGTGATCGAAAGCGCCTTTCCCGGGACCGACATCCACGTCCGGGGCAATGAGATCAGGGCCACCGGCGAGCCGGACGACGTCCAGCTCGTGCAGCGTCTCTTCGACGAGATGATGCTCGTGCTGCGGACCGGTCAGCCCCTGACGGAGGACGCCGTCGAGCGGTCGATCGCGATGCTGCGCGGCACGGACGGGACGGGTGGCGACACCAGCCCCGCGCAGGTGCTCACGCAGAACATCCTGTCCAACCGCGGCAAGACGATCCGGCCCAAGACGCTGAACCAGAAGCGTTACGTCGACGCCATCGACCACCACACCATCGTCTTCGGGATCGGCCCGGCCGGTACCGGCAAGACGTACCTGGCCATGGCCAAGGCCGTGCAGGCGCTCCAGTCCAAGCAGGTCAACCGCATCATCCTCACCCGGCCCGCGGTCGAGGCAGGGGAGCGCCTCGGCTTCCTGCCGGGCACGCTCTACGAGAAGATCGACCCCTACCTGCGGCCGCTCTACGACGCCCTGCACGACATGCTCGACCCCGACTCGATCCCGCGGCTGCTCAGCGCGGGCACGATCGAGGTCGCGCCCCTGGCGTACATGCGCGGCCGGACGCTCAACGACGCGTTCATCATCCTGGACGAGGCGCAGAATACGAACCCGGAACAGATGAAGATGTTCCTCACCCGGCTCGGGTTCGAGTCCAAGATCGTGATCACCGGCGACGTGACGCAGGTCGACCTGCCCGGCGGCACCAAGAGCGGTCTGCGGCAGGTGCAGGACATCCTCGACGGCGTGGACGATGTGCACTTCTCCCGGCTCACCAGCCAGGACGTGGTGCGGCACAAGCTCGTCGGCCGCATCGTGGACGCCTATGACCGCTTCGACGACCGGAACGGAAAGTAGCCGCCCCGCATCATGGCGATCGAGGTCAACAACGAATCCGGCCTGGACATCGATGAACGGGCCATCCTCGACATCGCCCGCTACGCCCTCGGCCGGATGCGGATTCACCCGCTTTCCGAGCTGTCGGTGATCGCGGTCGACGTAGCGGCGATGGAGCAGCTCCATCTCCAGTGGATGGAGCTGTCCGGGCCCACCGACGTGATGTCGTTCCCGATGGACGAGCTGCGTCCGCCCTCCCGCGAGGAGGAGGAGCCCGTGCAGGGGCTCCTCGGGGACGTGGTGCTGTGCCCGGAGGTGGCGAGGCTCCAGGGCGAGCAGGCCCCGACCCATCACTCCATGGACGCGGAGCTTCAGTTGCTCACCGTCCACGGGGTGCTGCACCTGCTGGGCTACGACCACGAGGAGCCCGTCGAGAAGGCCGAGATGTTCGGCCTCCAGAAGGCCATCGTCGACGGCTGGCGCGACGAGCGCGGGCTGCCGGGCCCGTCCCCCGCCCCCACGACGACATGACCGGCACTCTGCTGCTCGCCGTGTTCGGGCTCCTGATGGTGGCCTGGCTCTCCTCCTGCGCCGAGGCGGGCCTCGCGGTGATCACCGGTTACCGGGCCGAGGAGGCGGTGCGCGCCGGGCGCCGGGGCGCGGCCCGGCTCGCCGCGGTGGCCGCCGACCCCACCCGCTACCTCAATCTCGCGCTGCTGCTGCGCGTCGCGGGCGAGATGGGCGCCGGGGTCCTGGTGGCGTACGCCTGCCTCAAGGAGTTCGACGAGGTCTGGCAGGCGCTCGCCGTGGCGTTCGGCGTGATGGTGCTGCTGTCGTTCGTCGCCGCCGGGGTGTCCCCGCGCACGATCGGCCGGCAGCACCCGCTGGCGACCACGACCGCGGCGGCCTACGTGCTGGTGCCGCTGGCCCGCGTGCTCGGCCCGCTGACGCAGGCGCTGATCATCCTCGGCAACGCGCTGACGCCGGGGAAGGGCTTCCGCAAGGGGCCGTTCGCCTCGGAGGCGGAGCTGCGGGCGATGGTGGACCTGGCCGAGCGCGAGTCGCTGATCGAGGACGAGGAGCGCCGGATGGTGCACTCCGTCTTCGAGTTGGGCGACACGCTGGTCCGCGAGGTGATGGTGCCGCGCACCGACCTGGTGTCGATCGACCGCCACAAGACGGTCCGGCAGGCCCTGACGCTCGCGCTGCGCTCGGGTTTCTCCCGGATTCCGGTCACGGGGGAGAGCGATGACGACGTCGTCGGCATCGTCTACCTGAAGGACCTGGTGCGGCGCGTGCACGTCAGCAGGGAGGCGGAGGCGGACCAGGTGGAGGCGGTGATGCGCGCGGCCTCGTTCGTGCCCGACACCAAGAACGCCGGGGATCTGCTGCGCGAGATGCAGCGCGACCACATCCACGTGTCGGTGGTGATCGACGAATACGGCGGCACGGCCGGTCTGGTCACCATCGAGGACATCCTGGAGGAGATCGTCGGCGAGATCACCGACGAGTACGACCGGGAGCTGCCGCCGGTGGAGGAGCTGGGCGACGGCGCCCACCGGGTCACCGCGCGCCTCGACCTGGGGGCGCTGGGCGAGTTGTACGGGCTGCGGCTGGACGACGAGGACGTGGAGACCGTCGGCGGCCTGCTGGCCAAGGCGCTCGGGCGGGTGCCGATCGCGGGCGCGCACGCCGTGGTGGACGTGTCCGAGGAGCAGGGCCGCAGCGCGCTCGCGGACGGCATCGCGGGGCTGCGCCTGACCGCGGAGTCACCGGCCGGCCGCCGCAACCGGATCGACCGCATCCTGGTCGAGCCGGTCCCGGTCCCCGCGGAGCCCACGGACTGACGGGCGCCCGGAAGGGGCGCTCACTCCAATGGGCGTGCGACGGTGGCCGTACGGGCGGCCGGCTGGCGCCATGGAAGCATGTACGCGCACCTACGCACGGCCGTCGTCGCGGGGGCGGCCGCACTGAGTCTGGGGCTCGCGCCCGGCCAGCCCGCCGCCGCCGACGTGCTCGGCGAGCGGCAGCTGCGCGAGGCGCTGCTCGACGCGGTGGACCTGCCCGCGGGGTGGGCCGGGGACAGTGAACGGTCCGCCGCCGAGCGGGGCTTCGGCGTTCCGCGGCCGGCGGAGCCCGCCTGCGGCGAGCTGTTCGACAGCACATCGGACACCGCCGCGCGGGCCGGGTTCGCCCGCACCCGCAGCGGCCCGTTCGTCACCACTGTCGCCGCCGCGCACGGCGACGCGGCCGCGGCCGGGCGGGTGCTGGCCGCGGTGGAGGGCGCGGTCCGCGGCGCGTGCGCCACCGTTCACACCCAGGAGCGCGCCGGGGAGGGCACGGTCACCGTGTCCTACGACGCCGCCGCACTGGAAGCCGAGCGGCTGGGCGACGAGAGCGTGGCCGTCCGGTACCAGCGGCGCCCGTCGGGTCCCGGCGCGGCGACGCCGGTCGTGGCCGATCTGGTGGTGGTGCGGGTCGGCGCGCACACCGTCCGCGTCGCGCAGGCCGGGCGGGAGGACGAGGGCACCGAGGAGATGGCGGCCATCGCGGAACGCGCGGCGGAGAAACTGCGGCAGGTCGCCGAGGGCCGCACCCCGGCCCCGCCGCCGGATCAGCCGGGCACCACGGATCTGTGACCCGCCGGCACCGCATAAGCTCGGACCCATGAATGACGCCGTTGACCCCGAGGACCGCAAGATCATTACGCTGGCGCGGAGTGCCCGCGCCCGCAACGGCGTTCCGGAGGGGGCCGCGGTGCGGGACGAGACGGGCCGCACCTACGTGGCCGCCACCGTCGCGCTCGCCTCGCTGCACCTGAGCGCGCTGCGGACCGCCGTGGCCATGGCCGTGGCCAGCGGCGCCGGGTCGCTCGAGGCCGCCGCGGTGGTGTCCGAGGCCGACGCGCTGCCGGACGGCGACCTGGCCGCGGTGCGCGACCTCGGCGGGCCCGGCGTTCCCGTGCTGCTGGCAGGGCCCGACGGACGGCTCCGCGAGACGATCGCCGCCTCATGAGCACGCCGCCGCCGGACCACCGTTCCGGATTCGCCTGTTTCGTGGGCCGCCCCAACGCGGGCAAGTCCACCCTCACCAACGCCCTGGTGGGCACCAAGGTCGCCATCACCTCGAACCGCCCGCAGACCACCCGGCACACCGTCCGCGGCATCGTGCACCGGCCGGAGGCGCAGCTGGTGCTCGTGGACACCCCGGGCCTGCACAAGCCGCGGACGCTGCTCGGTCAGCGGCTGAACGACGTGGTCCGCGCCACGTGGGCCGAGGTCGACGTGATCGGTTTCTGCCTGCCCGCGAACGAAAAGGTCGGCCCCGGCGACCGGTTCATCGCCAAGGAGCTGGCCCAGATCACCCGCACCCCGAAGGTCGCGATCGTCACGAAGACGGACCTGATGGCGGGCGATGCCCTGGCCGAGCAGCTGATCGCGGTGGACCGGCTGGGCAAGGAGTCGGGCTTCGAATGGGCGGAGATCGTCCCGGTCTCCGCCGTCGAGGGCCGGCAGGTCGAGCTGCTGGCCGAGCTGCTGGTGCCGTTGCTGCCCGAGGGGCCGCCGCTGTACCCGGAGGGCGACCTCACCGACGAGCCCGAGCTGGTCATGATCGCGGAGCTGATCAGGGAGGCCGCCCTCGAAGGCGTCAGGGACGAGCTGCCGCACTCCATCGCGGTGGTGGTGGAGGAGATGCTGCCCCGGGAGGACCGCCCGGCGGACCGGCCGCTGCTGGACATCCACGCCAACCTCTTCATCGAGCGGCCCAGCCAGAAGGGCATCGTCATCGGCCCCAAGGGCAAGCGGCTGAAGGAGGTCGGCACCACCTCCAGGCGGCAGATCGAGGCCCTGCTCGGCACGCCGGTCTTCCTCGACCTGCACGTGAAGGTCGCGAAGGACTGGCAGCGCGACCCCAAGCAGCTGCGCCGCCTCGGCTTCTGAGGCCCGGCGACCGTCCCCCGATTGCCGCCGCCCGCGCGCGGCGGCAGCCGGGGCGGGGTGCAATGGCGGCATGAACGACACGTCCCGGCCGGCCGTTCTGGCACGTCGCCTCGAGGTCGTGCGCGGCGGGGCGCCGGTGCTGAAGGAGCTGGAGTTCTCGGTGCCGCGTGGCACCGTGACCGGGCTGCTCGGGCCTTCCGGCTGCGGCAAGACGACGCTGATGCGGGCGGTCGTGGGGGCGCAGGCTCGGGTGACGGGGCGCCTCGATGTGCTGGGCGAGCCGGCCGGCAGCGCCGCGCTGCGCCACCGCCTCGGCTATCTCACCCAGGCCCCGTCCGTCTACCTCGACCTGACGGCCACGCAGAATCTGGACTACTGGGCCGCCGTCCTCGGCGTCGGGCGGGCCGACCGTTCCGAGCACGTCCGTTCCGTGCTCGCGGACGTCGATCTGACCGAGCACGCGGGTGCGTTGGCCGGGCGGCTGTCCAGCGGCCAGCGGGCCAGGGTGTCGCTGGCGGTGGCGCTGCTGGGCGCGCCGGAGCTGCTGGTGCTCGACGAGCCGACGGTGGGTCTCGATCCGGTGCTGCGCCGCAGCCTGTGGGATCTGTTCCACCGGCTGGCGGCGGAACGGGGGGCCACGCTGCTGATCTCCTCGCACGTGATGGACGAGGCCGACCGCTGCGACCGGCTGATGCTGATGCGCGAGGGCCGCGTCCTCGCCGAGGGCACCCCCGAGGAGCTGCGGGCCCGTACCGGCACCGACTCCGTCGAGCACGCCTTCCTGCACCTCGTCGAGGCCGACCGCAAGGCGCGCACGCCGTGAGCGTGGGCCGCACGCTCGCCACAGCGCGCCGTGTGCTGCGCCAACTCGGCCACGACCGGCGGACCGTTGCGCTGCTGCTGTTCGTTCCGCTGTTCCTGCTGACGCTGCTGCACTACGTCTTCGAGTCCGACCCGCGGCTGTTCGACCGGGTCGGGGCCTCTCTGCTGGGGATCTTCCCGCTCATCACGATGTTTCTGACCACCTCGATCGCGACGCTGCGCGAGCGCACCACGGGAACGCTGGAGCGGCTGATGGCGATGCCGCTCGGCAAGGGCGATCTGATCTTCGGCTACGCGCTCGCGTTCGGCGCGTTCGCGGTGCTCCAGGCGGGCCTGGCCACCGCCGTCGGGGTGTGGCTGCTGGACCTGGACCTCGCCGGATCGCCGTGGCTGCTGCTGTTCATGGCGCTGCTCACCGCGCTGCTCGGCATCGCCCTCGGGCTCTTCGTATCGGCGTTCGCGGCCTCGGAGTTCCAGGCCGTGCAGTTCATGCCGGCGCTGATCGTTCCGCAGATCCTGGTGTGCGGCCTGTTCGCGCCCCGCGACACGATGCAGCCCGCGCTGGAGTACGCCTCCAACGTGCTGCCGATGTCGTACTCGGTGAACGCGATGACCGGCGTGCTCAACGGGACCGGCATCCCCGACCACTTCCTGCGCGACGTGGCCGTGGTCGTCGGCATGGCGCTGGGCTTCCTCGCGCTGGCCGCCGTGACCCTGCGCCGCCGCACGCCCTGAACGGCCAGGACCGGCCCGACTCGGCCCTGCCCCGGCCCTGCCCCTGCCCGCCCCGACTCGGCCCGTCGGCGCGGTCGTTACGGTCGTTACGCGGAGAGCGCCGCCGTCGCCAGCAGCCGTTCGGTGTCGGCGGGGCCGAGGCGCAGGGCCTCGCCGATCACCGACAGCATGGCCAGCTCCGAGGTCCGGTACGGCCCGTCGGACAGCGCGATGCGGGCCCCGTGCAGCAGCAGGCTCTCGCGGCCCGGGCTCGCCAGGTGCGGGGTCAGCGCCGACAGCGCCTCGCGCACCTCCCGGTCCAGCTGCGCGGGGCTGTCGGCGGCCAGCGCGGCCTGGAGCGTCAGCAGGCGCTCCTCGGTGCAGTCCGCGAACCCCGCCGCCCGCACCGCCTCGACCGCGGTGCGGCGGGTGGCGGCGTTGGCGGCGGCGTTGTCTCCCGTGGCGAGCAGGGCCAGCGTGATGGAGTGGACGCCGTCGCGCAGCAGCGCGGTGAGCCGCGTGGTGGTCGGCTGGTTCAGCGCGCCGAGCGGGAACCGGCCGCGGCAGGCCACGCATTCCACCACGGGCTCGGCCGCCCCGCGGGGCAGCACCGGCAGCCCGAGCAGCGTCAGCCTGCGCCGCCCGTTCAGCCGCCGGTAGCAGCGGTCCCCGCCGCACGAGACGCAGAAGAAGTCCCCGTCGTCCACCACACGCCAGGCCGTGCGGACGCCCGCCATCCGGGAGTGCACCACGCCGTACCTCCGTTACCCGCTGGCAACATTGCCGTGGGCGTGATGTTAACCACACTCCACCGTCGGCGTCAGTAGTGCGGACGCACAAACAGCGCGCGGCCCCGCCGTCGTGCGCTACCGCGCCGCGCGGTTGACGGCGGATACGACCGCCTTCAGGGAGGCGCGCACGATGTTGGCGTCGATGCCGACGCCCCACAGCACCCGGTCCCCGATCGCGCACTCGATGTACGCCGCGGCCTGCGAACCCGCGCCCTCGCTCATCGTGTGCTCGACGTAGTCAAGCAGCCTGACCTCGTCCCCGACCACGCCCGCCGAGCCCAGGGCGTCGAAGAACGCGGCGAGCGGCCCGTTGCCCGTGCCGGTCAGCACGGTGTCCGCGCCGTCCACCACGGCCTCCACGGTCAGCGCGTCCTCGCCCTCGCTCGTCGTCGAGGTCTGCGCGTCGCGCAGCGCGATGCGGCCCCAGCCCGTGCCCGGCACCGGCAGGTACTCGTCGGAGAAGACCTCCCAGATCTGCCCCGGGGTGACCTCGCCGCCCTCGGCGTCGGTCTTCTCCTGGATGATGCGGGAGAACTCGACCTGCATGCGGCGCGGCAGGTCGAGGCTGTGGTCGTTCTTCAGCACGTAGGCCACACCGCCCTTGCCGGACTGCGAGTTGACCCGGATGACCGCCTCGTAGGAGCGGCCGACGTCCTTGGGGTCGATCGGCAGGTAGGGAACGTCCCACACGCCGCCCGCGCCCTCGGCCGCCATCGCCTCGAACCCCTTCTTGATGGCGTCCTGGTGGGAGCCGGAGAAGGCCGTGTAGACCAGGTCGCCCACGTACGGGTGGCGCGGGTGGACCGTCATCTGGTTGCAGTACTCCCAGGTGCGGCGGATCTCGTCGATCCCGGAGAAGTCGATCATCGGGTCGACGCCCTGCGAGAACAGGTTCATCCCCAGGGTCACCAGGTCCACGTTCCCGGTGCGCTCGCCCTGCCCGAACAGACAGCCCTCCACCCGGTCCGCGCCCGCCATCAGCGCCAGCTCGGCCGCCGCGACGGCGGTGCCGCGGTCGTTGTGCGGGTGGACGGACAGGCAGACGAACTCACGCCGCGACAGGTGGCGCGACATCCACTCGAAGCGGTCGGCGTGCGTGGACGGCGTGGACCGTTCCACGGTGGCCGGCAGGTTGAGGATGATCTCGCGCCCCTCGGCCGGCTGCCACACGTCCATCACCGACTCGCAGACCTCCAGGGCGAAGTCCAGCTCGGTGTCGGTAAAGATCTCCGGGCTGTACTGGTAGCCGAACGCCGTCCGGTCGTCCAGCAGCTTCTCCGCGCACTTCACGACCAGCCGGGTGCCGTCCACCGCGATCTGCCTGACCTCGTCCCGCCCGCCGCGGAAGACGACGCGGCGGAACGTGGGGGCCGTGGCGTTGTACAGGTGGACGGTGGCCCGGTGGGCGCCGACCAGCGACTCGACGGTGCGCTCGATCAGCTCCTCGCGGGCCTGCGTCAGCACGGAGATGGTGACGTCCTCCGGGATCGCGTCCTCCTCGATGATGGAGCGCACGAAGTCGAAGTCGGTCTGGCCCGAGGACGGGAACCCGACCTCGATCTCCTTGTAGCCCATCCGTACCAGCAGGTCGAACATCGCGCGTTTGCGCGCGGGCGACATCGGGTCGATCAGGGCCTGGTTACCGTCGCGCAGATCCGTGGACAGCCAGCGGGGGGCGGCCGTGATGCGCGCTTGCGGCCAGGTCCTGTCGGGGATGTCGACCGCCTCGTAGGGGCGGTACTTGTGGATCGGCATTCCGGAGGACCGCTGGGTCACGGAGGCGGCGGTCAGCGGCGTCGGCTTGCTCATGATGCGTGTCTCCTGGGCGTCGGCCGGGGCCCGGACTGTGCCCCGGTGGGAAAGAGGGCCGACGGCAACGCCGAACTCCGCGGGGAGGGGGCCGGCCGTAGGTGACTACAGACCCTCGCCGCGGCAGCTAAGGAGGAGCATCCCGAAACGCATCGCTCGGCAAGCCTAACCCGCCCCGCGCCACCCGCCCCGGCCGTATCAGCATCCGAGACGTCCACCGGGCGCCCCGCGCGCTACTCCCCGGGGAGTAACGCGCCCGGCCTGCCCCCGGCCGCAGTACCAGCGACCTCGCCCCGCAGGACGACGCGCCGGCCCGCGGCGGCGGGGGAGCCTGGAAGCCTGCACAGCAAGCCTGCACAGCGGAACGTACGAGGAGGCGGCCCATGGGCACCGGGCATGTGACAGCCGAGCCGATGAACGGACGCGGCCTCGTCCGCGCGGTCGGCGCGCTGCCCGGCACGTTCACGGCCCGCCCCGCGGGCGCCGCCGCGGATGGCCGATGATGAACGCGTGTCCGTGATCAGGGATCTGCTGCAACCGGCGCGGCCCGAGGGCGAGGAGGACCCGGAGCACCGGGTGTTCCGGCGGGACGGGGCGATCGCCGCGTGCGTCGGCCTGCTGTGCGCCACCCTCGCCGTGACCGTCGAGCACGACGGCGGCCCGCTGGACGCGCTCGGCTGGCTCCTGCTGGCCGGTGCGGTGGTGCCGCTGGCATGGCGGCGGCTCCGGCCGCTGCCCGTGCTGGTGCTGTGCCTCGCCTTCGCCGCGCTGTACCACGCCCTGGACTACACCCACGCGGCGCCGTTCGCCGCCTCGGCGCTGGCGATCTTCACCGCCGCCGCCACGGGGCCGCGGCGGCGCACCCTGGGCATGGCCGTGCTCGTGGTGGCCGTCATCCTGGGCGTGTGGGGATCGACGGGGCCCGAGGTCGGCCTCGAAATGCTCCAGGTCTCCGGCTGGATCCTGGCGGTGATCGCCTTCGGCGAGGCGGTGCGCCTGCACCACCAGTACCTGGCCGCCATGCGGGAACGCGCGGAGCGCGCCGAGCGCACGCGCGAGCAGGAGGCCGCGCGCCGGGTCGCGGAGGAGCGCGTGCGCATCGCGCGCGACCTCCACGACCTGCTCGCGCACACCATCACGCTCATCGGGGTGCGCGCCTCGGTCGCCTCGCACCTGCTGACCGCCGGGCCCGAGCGGCTGGACCGGGCCGCGGTGGCCGAGACGCTCGACAGCATCTCCGGCACGTGCCGGGACGCGAAGGCCGACCTGCGCACCACCCTCCAGGTGCTGCGCGGCGACGGCGAACGGCAGTCGGAGGGGCCGCTGCCGGGGCTCGCCGGGCTGCCGGACCTGGCCCGGGCCGCGGAGGCCGCGGGCGCCCGGGTCGAACTGGCCCTCGACGCGGCGGAGCCGGTGCCGCAGGCGTCCGGGGCGGCGGCGTACCGCATCGTGCAGGAGGCGCTGACGAACGCCGTCCGGCACGCGGGCGCCGAGGTGCTGATACGGGTGTCCGTCCGGCGCGACGGGCCCGACCTGCGCATCCGCGTCCAGGACGACGGGCCCGCGGCGAACGGCGGGGCCGTGCCGTCCCCGACCGGAAAGACCGCGGCCGACCCGCCCGGTTACGGCATCGCCGGGATGCGGGAGCGGGCCCGCAGCATCGGCGGCACGTTGCTCGCCGGCGCCCGGGAGGACGGCCCCGGCTTCGTCGTCACCGCCCGGCTGCCCGCCCAGGAGGCCCCCAGATGATCAGAGTGCTCCTCGCGGACGACCAGACGCTCGTCAGGTCGGCGTTCGCCATGCTCATCGACTCGGCGCAGGACATGGCGGTCGTCGGTCAGGCCGGCACCGGCCGCGAGGCCGTGGAACTGGCCGGCACCGCGCGTGCCGACCTGGTCGTCATGGACATCCGGATGCCCGACCTCGACGGCATCGAGGCGACCCGCCGCATCGCCGCGGAGGAGGATCTGGCGGGCGTCAAGGTGCTGATCCTCACCACCTACGACACCGACGAGCACGTGGTGGCGGCGCTGCGCGCCGGGGCCTCCGGCTTCCTGGTCAAGGACACCAGGCCGGCCGACCTGCTCGACGCCGTCCGCATCGTCGCGGCCGGCGAGGCGCTGCTCTCGCCGGGCCCCACCGCCCGGCTGATCGCCCGCGCGCTGCGCGCCCCCGACGCCCCGGGCAGCACGGCATCGCCCGCCGCGCTCGCCCGGCTGTCCGACCGGGAACGGCAGGTGCTGGCCCTGGTGGCGCGCGGTCTGAACAACGCGGAGATCGCCGACGCGCTCGGCCTGTCACCGCTCACCGCGAAGACGCACGTCAGCCGCATCATGGGCAAGCTCGGCGTGCGCGACCGGGCCCAACTGGTCATTGTGGCCTACGAGTCGGGCCTGATCACCCCGCGCGCCCCGCAGTGAGGCCACCGCGCCCCGCGGGGCGGGCTCACAGGTCGGACATGGCCAGCATCAGGTCCATGTGGTGGGTCAGCAGCCGCCCCGGCCGGTGCTCGGTCGCATCGTCCGGGATGTGCACCCGCACGCCGGGCCGGTCCCCGTCGACGCGCTCGACCTCGCTGTCCGCGTATGCCTCATCGTCCTCGTCGAGCACGGTGCGCAGACTGTCGGCGACCCGGTCCGCCGCGTCCTGGTCGGCGCTGATGCTGCACAGCACGCTGGAGGTGTCCTCGGGGGACTCCGCGAGCAGCCCCACGGCCCAGACGAGCACCGCGCTGTCCGGATCACGCTGTATGACGTCCACGCGGTAGACCTCGTTGCCCAGGCAGCGGCTCAGCTCCTGATAGCCGGGGGCCTCCGCGAGCGGGGTACCGCTCGCGGAGCCGGCCGGGTCGAAGCCCTCGCGGCCCCAGGTGATCTCCTCGTCGGTGACCTGGAGCACGGGCTGCCCCTCCGGCCCGGTCCACACGGGTGCCTCGCCCGACGGCTCCTCGCGGAAGCCGTCCGCGGCCAGGTCCTCGGCGACGGCCGCGGCGTCGAAGTCGCCCGCCCAGAAGCCCCACTGGTCCTGGAAGCCCACGGTGACCGCGGTGTGCGCGGCGGCCGGGTCCAGGCCGTAGCGGTGCTCAGGCACGGTCAAATCATTGAACAGCGGCGTGCCGAAGTCCTGGACGAACGTGAACCGCTGCTCGTCCGCGGCCAGCAGCTCCTCGGCACGTTCGATGTCCACCCAGGCCAGGCCCTCGGGTGGCGCGTCCGCGTAGGGCACCTTCTCCAGCGCGCTCAGCAGGGCACCGTCCGGGGAGCCCGCGCCCCAGGGCGGCTCGTCGGAGCCGGAGCACGCCGTTGCCGCGGCGAGTAGGAGCGCGGCCCCGAGGGCCACGGGGCGGAACCGCCACCGGGTACTGTCGCTGTCGGCCGTCATGGCCCGGAGCCTAGCCGCGAGCCGGGGGCTGGTATGGGGCCGTACCGAACCGTTGCCGTTCCGGGGTCGCCCGGTGACGCGGAGTCCCCGGCTCCGGTCGTGCCCCGGTCGTGCCCCGGCCGTGCTTCGGCCGTGCTCCGGTCAGCGGGCCGGGTCCGCCGGGCAGGGGGGCATACGGCGGACGGCCAGGATGGCCGTGTCATCCGCGAGCCGCCCGCGGGTGTGGGCGAGCACCGCCACCTCCACCCGGGTCACCACGGACTGGGGCGCGAGGTCGTCGCCGGCCCGCAGGAGGTGCTCCGCCAGCGGCAGGAACGCGCCGTTGCCGTCCCGGGCCTCCGTCACCCCGTCCGTCACCAGCAGCAGTGTTTCACCCGTGCCGAACGGTACGCGCAGCACGGGCGGCAGCCCGCCGGCCAGCCCGGCCAGCCCGAGTGGCGCGCCGGTGCCCTCGGGCAGGCTCCGCACGTCGGAGGGGGTGAGGGCCAAGGGCCCGCCGTGACCGAAGTTGACCAGCTCGACGCAGTCGGTGCCCGTGGCGGGAAAGCCGACGAGCACGGCCGTTGCGAAACGTTCGTCCCGCTGGCCGAGTTCGGCCATGTAGCCGTTGTGCCGCCGCATCCGGCTCTCCAGGCGTTCGGCCACCACGGCCAAGTCCCTTTCGTAGTAGGCCGCCTCCCGGAACGCGCTCAGCAGCGCCGCCGCCGCGTCCACCGCGCCGGTGCCCTTGCCCTGAACGTCGCCGAGCAGCACGCGCGCTCCGTGCGGCGAGGGCTGCACGTCGAAGAAGTCGCCGCCCACCCTGGTCTCGATGTCCGCGGTGAGGTAAAGGCTCGCGGTGTCCAGACCGCCCGCGCCCGGCGGGATCGGGCGCAGCACGGCGAGCCGGATGGCGTCCGCCGCGTTCACCACCCGCCGGATGTGCCCCCGCGCCCGCCCGCTCAGCCAGGAGGCGAGCACCGCGAGGGCGGCGCCGGCCACCACGAGCAGGAAGTCGGCGGGTCCCTTCTGATAGCTGTAATCCCAGGCGTTGTCCAGCACGACGTAGGTGAGCACGGACAGCACGCCGAAGATCAGGGTCGCCGCGACTCCGCACAGCGCCGCCGCGATGCCCGGCACCAGCACGATCCAGGTGATGATGCGGAAGTCGCCCGAGCTGTTCCAGTCGCCGATCGCGATGGCGGCCAGCAGCGCGGCGGGCAGCACCCAGGAGACGTTCAGGCGGCCGATGCGCAGGGCAGGCTCGCCGGGGATCAGAACCCTGCGGAGCCACGTGGTGCGGCGGGGCGTCAGGGTGGGGTCCACCTTCCCACCATCCGCGAGGCGGGCCCGCCCCGCCCGGCGGGGGTGGGCCGAACGGGGCATGGGCCAGAATGGCCGCATGAGTCTGTTCCGCGACGACGGCATCGTGCTGCGCACCCAGAAGCTGGGTGAGGCGGACCGGATCATCACCCTGCTCACGCGCGGTCACGGCCGGGTGCGCGCCGTGGCGCGCGGGGTGCGGCGCACGAAGTCGAGGTTCGGGGCGCGCCTGGAGCCGTTCTCGCACGTGGACGTGCAGTTCTTCGCGCGGGGGAGTGCGCTGGTGGCGCGCGGGCTTCCGCTGTGCACCCAGACCGAGACGATCCGGCCCTACGGACGGCACATCGTCGACGACTACGGCCGGTACACCGCGGGCACCGCGATGCTGGAGACGGCGGAGCGGTTCACCGACCACGAGGGCGAGCCGAACGTTCAGCAGTACCTGCTGCTGGTGGGCGGCCTGCGGACGCTCGCCGCCGGGGAGCACGCGCCGGGGCTCGTGCTCGACGCGTTCCTGCTGCGTTCGCTGGCCGTCGGCGGCTACGCGCCCAGCTTCGCGGACTGCGCCAAGTGCGGCATGACCGGGCCGAATCGCTTTTTCTCCGTGGCGGCGGGCGGTTCGGTGTGCGGCGACTGCCGCGTGCCGGGCAGCGTCGTGCCCTCGCCCGAGGCGCTGCGGCTGCTGGGCGCGCTGCTCACCGGCGACTGGGCGACCGCGGACGGCGCGCAGGCCAGGCACGTGCGCGAGGGCAGCGGTCTGGTGTCGGCCTACCTGCACTGGCATCTGGAAAGAGGGCTGCGGTCCCTGAGGTTCGTCGAGAAGGGCTGACCGGGATACCCTCGGTGACAGGACCGCAACGACTAAACGGAGTTCCCCTATGGCTCGCCGCGGAATGCTGGCGCCTGCGCGGCGCAGCGAATACCGGGTTCCCGACCCCCACCCGTCGGGTGCGCGTCCGCCCAAGCTGCCCGGTGAGCTGGTGCCCGGGCACGTCGCGATCGTCATGGACGGCAACGGCCGGTGGGCCAAGCAGCGCGGGCTGCCGCGCACCGAGGGGCACAAGATCGGCGAGCAGGTCGTGCTCGATGTCGTCAAGGGCTGCATCGAGATCGGCGTGAAGAATCTGTCGTTGTACGCCTTCTCCACGGAGAACTGGAAGCGTTCGCCGGACGAGGTCCGGTTCCTCATGGGCTTCAACCGGGACGTCATCGACCGGCGCACGGAGGAGCTGCACGCGCTCGGCGTGCGCGTCCGGTGGGCGGGGCGCGAGCCGCGGCTGTGGAAGTCGGTGATCCGCAAGCTCCAGACCGCGGAGGAGCGCACCCGGGACAACGAGGCGATGACGCTCTACATGTGCGTCAACTACGGCGGGCGCGCGGAGATCGCGGACGCCGCGGCGCGCCTCGCCGAGGACGTGCGCGCCGGCCGGATATCGCCGGAGAAGGTGAACGAGCGCACGCTGGCCCGGTACATGTACTTTCCCGACATGCCGGATGTCGACCTCTTCCTCCGTCCCTCGGGCGAGCAGCGCACGTCCAACTACCTGCTCTGGCAGAGCGCCTACGCGGAGATGGTCTACCAGGACGTCCTGTGGCCGGATTTCGACCGGCGCAACCTGTGGGACGCCTGCGTCGAGTACGCCTCGCGTGACCGCAGGTTCGGCGGCGCGATCCCCAACGAGCTGCGGTCCAAGCCCGGCTCCTGACCGTTCCCGCGTGGGTGCGTGCGATGCGCGCGCACCCACGTGTTCTTCCCCGCCTGTTGCACACATGTCACTCTCCTGTCGGTGATATCAAATCCCCGACGAGAGGCCCATGTTGACCCGACATCCGCTGCGCACGGCGGCCCTGGCGTACACCGCCACCATGGCACTGCTGTCCGGCGCGTTCCTCCCCGCGGCCGGCGCCGCACCCCCGGCCGCACCCGCCCCAGCACTCCCCGCCGCACCCGCCCCCGACCCCGGGCCGCCGCCCGCCTCGGGCCCGCAGGAGCCGCTGGCCGAACGGGGCACGCGCACCGAACGGCAGCGCGCCCTCGACGCGCTGGCCTACCCGGGCGCGGGCGCGCCCGCCCCCGCCGGTGAATTCGGCCTCGCCGCGGGCAGCGCTCTCGGCGGGCGCATCGCCGACCTCGACGCGGCCCTGCCGAAACAGGGCGTGCAGAACCTGCTCTCCCAGGCCAACAGGACGTTGCGCACCGGCGCCGCCTGCCCGGACCCGTTCGGCGTGGGCGACCCCGTCTCCGGCACCGACCCCACCCCGAAACCGCCGCTGGAACCGGCCGAGCTGTACTGCTTCGAGAACGACGACACGGTCACCACCGAGTGGATACCCCAGGCCGTCACCGGCGTCTCCGACGCCCAGCAGGACGAGGTCTGGGGCGAGTCGAGCCGCCCGCTGATCACCGGCTGGTACGACAGCCAGAACCCGGGCCGCGGCAACGGCTGCACCCCCTCGGAGTCCGACGCCTGCAACGAGAAGGGCGTCCGCATCTCGTTCATCGACCCCGAGACCCGCACCTACCGGCACGTCCTGCTGGTGTGGGCGTACTACAACAGCTACGGGAACATCTCCTTCGACGCCGTCCACGCCAGCGAGAGCCCGCTCCAGAACGGCATCCACGCGGGCGGCATGGTCTGGTACGGCAACTACCTGTACGTCGCCGACACGTTCAACGGCATCCGCGTGTTCGACATGCGCTTCATCATGGACCTCAACCCCGACCAGGACGCCTCCCGCGACGACCCCACCCCGGACGGGCTGACCAGCAACGTTCGCGACAAGCGGCAGGTCGGGCGGCAGAACGGCGTCTGGTACGGCTACGGCTACCGGTACGTGATGCCGCAGGTCGCGTCCTGGCAGTTCAGCTCGACCCAGTACAACACCGGCTCCTCCTCGTCCTGCGCCGACGTCGGCGCCCCCCGCGCCTCCTACCTCTCCCTCGACCGCAGCGGCACCGACCAGCTGCTCCTCGGCGAGTACTGCCGGCCCTCCACCGCCCTGCCCTCCACCGGCCGCGTCGGCGCCTACCCGGTGGCGGCCCTGGCCGCCACCACCGGCAGCGTCCGGGCCGCCTCGGGCACCACGTACTTCCTGCCCGTACACCAGGTGCAGGGTGCCGTTCGCTACCACGGCGACTGGTTCATCAACCAGAGCCACCGCTACAGCAACGGCAGCCTGTGGCGCGCCCGCGTCACCGCGGGCAGCCTGACCCTGACCGGCGGCGAACTCCGCACGGCGGTCGGCCCCGAGGACTTCTCCTACGAACACGGCGAGACAACGGGCCGCCCCGCACGCCTGTGGTCCGTTTCGGAACACCGCCACACCATCGACGACCCCTCGTGCACGGGCAACACCCCCTGCGGCAGAGTCCTGTACGCCCACCTCGCCTCCGACATCCTCGCCGAGCCGTAGGCGGGTCAGCCGGCGGGAGCGGCCTCGATCAGCGCGAAGGAGTGCGGCGGCGGCAGCGGGGTGATCACCGGCGCGGAAAGACCCGCCGCAAGGCAGAGGTCCGCGAACTCCCCGCGGGTGCGCTCCCGCCCGCCGACGTTCACCAGCATGTTCAGATCGCTCAGATACGGCAGCCCGCCGAACGCCTCCTCGGCCCGTTCCGGCAGCAGCGGCTCGACGACAAGGACCCGGCCGTGCGCGGGCAGAACCTCGGCGCAGCGCCGCAGGAGACCGGCGCACTGTTCGTCGTTCCAGTCGTGGATCACGCTCTTGAGCAGGTACAGATCGCCACCGGACGGCACCGAGACGAAGAAGTCGCCGGTCACCGTCTCGGCCCGGTCCGCGACGCCCGCGTCCGCGAAGACGCCCGCAGCCTGTGCCAGCCCCTCGGCCGTGTCGTACACGACGCCGCGCAGCACGGGGAACGCCGTCAGCACGGCGGCCAGCAGCGTGCCGTCGCCGCCGCCGACGTCCACGACCCGCGAGAACCGGCCGAAGTCGTAGGCGCCGGGAAGCGCCTGGGCCGCCGCCCGCGTGCCCTGGCTCATCGCGGCGTTGAACTCGGCCGACAGCTCGGGCCGGCGCCCGAGGTGGGCGAAGAAGTCGGCGCCGAACACGGCGTCGAAGGAGGTCTCGCCGGTGCGGACGCTGTCCGCGAGCCGTTCCCAGGCGCGGGTCATGACCGGATCGGAGAACATCCGGACGAACGAGGCGTAGGAGTCGGGCCGCCGCCCGTCGAGCAGCGCGCCCGCCGGGGTCGCGGTGAACGTGTCGGGACCGCTCTGGGCCAGCAGCCCGAGACCGGCCAGCGCGCGCAGCAGCCGGAGCGTCGCCACGGGCTGCGTACCGCACTCCCGCGCCACATCGCGGGCCGTACGCTCACCCTCGCCGATCCCCTCCATGACACCAAGCTCCACCGCCGCGCGCAGCGTCTGTGCCGCCATGGTGCCGAAAACGAGCTGAGTCACCCGCCCCCGCTCACTCGGAACCCGCGGCCCGGCCGTCTCGTCGTCTGCCATGCACAGCTCCCTCGCCGATCCCGGAACAAGTGAGGTAAGCCTAACCTTACTCGCCGAGGCGCGGGCGGAAATCCGCGGAATCCGCGTGCGGTTCAGGTGGTGCAGTCGCCGCAGGTGCCGAAGATCTCCACCGTGTGGTCGACGTCCCGGAAGCCGTGTTCGCGTGCGATCGTGTCGGCCCACTTCTCCACCGCGGGGCCCGCCACCTCCACCGCCTTGCCGCAGGAGCGGCACACCAGGTGGTGGTGATGGTCGTCGGTGCTGCACCTGCGGTAGACCGCCTCGCCGTCGCTGGTGCGCAGCACGTCGACCTCGCCGGCGTCGGCCAGGGACTGGAGAGTCCGGTAGACGGTCGTCAGGCCCACGGAGTCGCCGCGGTGCTTGAGCATGTCGTGCAGCTCCTGCGCGCTGCGGAACTCGTCGACCTCGGCCAGTGCCGCCGCCACCGCCGCGCGCTGGCGCGTCGACCGGCCTCGCACCGGCGGTTCTGCCGTCCCCACGTCTGGCCTCCCTGCATCCGGCATCCGTGCCCCGGCCAGGGTAGCCGCTTTCCCGGCCGTCACGAACGGACAGCCGGATCGGCCTTCGCCACGGCGGGGGCAACGGGCGCGGCCCGGCGGGCGCGGCGCCTGGCCAGAGGCAGGGCGAGGGCGGAGATCAGCAGGAACAGGCCGAGCGCAATGAGCACGATCGTGGCGCCCGGCGGGACGTCGACGTAGTACGAGGTGACCGTTCCGGACACCGAGACCAGCACGCCGATGGCCACGGACAGGGCCAGTGTCATCGCGAATCCGCGGGTCGCCTGCTGCGCGGCCACCACCGGGATCACCATGAGCGCGCTGACCAGCAGCAGCCCGACGACGCGCATGGCCACCGTGACGGTGGCCGCCGCGGTGACGGCGAGCAGCAGGTTCAGCGTGCGGACCGGCAGGCCGGTGACCCGCGCGAACTCCTCGTCCTGGCAGACGGCGAACAGCTGACGGCGCAGGCCGAGGCAGATCAGCAGCACGAAACCGGACAGGAACGTGATCGCGGTGATGTCGGACGGGGAGACGGTGGTGACCGAGCCCCACAGGTAGGAGGTGAGGTTCGCCGTCGAGCCGCCCGGGGCCAGGTTGATGATCATGACACCGCCCGCCATGCCGCCGTAGAACAGCATGGCCAGCGCGATATCCCCGCGCGCCCGCCCCCAGGAGCGCAGCAGCTCCATCGCGACCGCGCCGAGCGAGGACACGGCCACCGCCATCCAGACCGGGCTGGTGTCGAGCAGGAAGCCGAGCGCCACGCCGGTCAGGGCGACGTGGCCGATGCCGTCGCCCATGAGGGCCTGCCGGCGCTGCACCAGGTAGATGCCGACGGCCGGTGCGGCAACGCCGATCAGCAGCGCGGCCAGCAGGGCCCGCTGCATGAAGGGGTAGTCGAGGAGTTCGAGCATCAGAGGATTCCGGTCCGGAGGGTGGGCGTGGCGGAAAGCTCGTCGGCGGCGGTCGGCGGGTGGCAGGCGGTCTGCGTGCCGGGCAGGCGGCCGGGCCGTTCGACGGTGCGCTCCACCCGGCCGTCCGCCAGGACCACGGCCCGGTCGATGAGCGGCTGGAGCGGCCCGAGCTCGTGCAGCACGAGCAGCACGGAGACGCCGCGGCCCAGCGCTTCGCGCAGCGTGTCCGCGAGCACCTGCTGGCTGTCCAGGTCCACGCCCGCCAGCGGCTCGTCCATGATCAGCACGTCCGGCTCGCCGGTCAGCGCGCGGGCGATCAGCACCCGCTGGTGCTGGCCGCCGGACAGGTCGTTGACGGACTCCGCCGCCCGGTCCGCGAGGCCGACCAGGCCGAGCGCCCGGTCCACGGCGGCCCGGTCGGCCCGGCCGAGCGGGCGCAGCCGGCGCCGGGCGAGCCGCCCGGCGGACACGACCTCGCGCACGGTGGCGGGCACGCCGGCGGCGGCGGTGGAACGCTGCGGCACGTAGCCGACGCGCGCCCAGTCGCGGAACCGGCGGACCGGCGAGCCGAACAGAGTCAGCTCGCCCCCGGTGACCGGCACCTGGCCGACGACGGCCCGCACGGCCGTCGACTTGCCCGACCCGTTGGCGCCGAGCAGTGCGACCGCCTCGCCGGGGCGCACGGCCAGGTCGATGCCGCGCAGCACGGGCCGCCCGCCCAGCTCGGCGGTCACCTTGGCCAGCGATATGACGGTCTCCATGGGGTCACCGCTTCCGTGGTCGGTCAGGATGCGCCCAGTGCCTCGCGCAGGGCCTGAAGGTTGGCGCGCATCACCTCGAAGTAGTCAGCGCCGGGGGAGTCCTCCGTGATTCCCTCGAGGGGGTCGAGGACGGCCGTCTCCAGACCGAGGTCGCCCGCGAGCGTACGCGCGGTCTCGTCGCTGACGAGGGTCTCGAAGAAGATGGTGCTGACGTCGTCCGCCTCGGCGATCTCCTGGAGCTCGCGCATGCGGGCGCCGCTCGGCTCGGACTCGGGGTCGAGGCCGCTGATGGACTCCTCGTGCAGACCGTAGCGCTCGGCGAGGTAGCCGAACGCGGAGTGCGTGGTGATGAACGTGTCGGTCTCCGTGGTGGCGAGCCCCTCGGCGAACTCCCCGTCCAGGGTGGCCAGCTCGTCCGTCAGCTCCGCCGTGTTCCGCTCGTAGTCGGCGGCGTGGTCCGGGTCCTGCTCGGCCAGCGCCGCGCCGAGCCCCTCGGCGACCTCGGCGTACTTCACCGGGTCGAGCCAGACGTGCGGGTCCTGGCCGCCGTGGTCGTGCCCGTGGTCGTGGCCCTCGTGGCCCTCGTCCTCGTGACCGTGGCCCTCGTCCGCGTGCTCATCCGCGTGCTCGTCCCCGTGGTCATCCTCGTGCGCTTCCTCCTCGCGCAGGGTGGTGAGCGAGGAGGCTTCGACGACGTCCTGCGCCCCGGACTGCTCGATCGCCTCGTCCACAGCGGGCTGAAGCCCGGCCAGGTAGACGACGAGGTCGGCGTCGGTCAGCTCTGCGGTCTGCCGCGGGCTGATGTCCAGGTCGTGCGGCTCGGCGCCGGGCTCGGTGAGGGTCTGGACGTCGACGTGCTCCCCTCCGATGCGTTCGGCGAGAAACTCCAGGGGATAGAACGAGGTGACCACGTCCAGCCGGCCGCCGTCCCCGCCGCCCCCACCGTTGTCGCCGTCGTCGGAACCGCATCCGGTGAGCACGCCGAGCGCCGTGATGCCGGCGACCAGGGCGGTGGCGGATATTCGGGAGCGGGAGCGTGAACGGCTTCTTGCGGTCATGACAGCCATTTTCAAGTTATGTGGAAACGATTGTCAAATGTGTCAACATGAGTGTGATCAGCGCCTCCTGTCGGGGGATACCGGGAGGCGGTCGGCCTTCCGCTCAACCGATTTGCTGCGGGCCCCTCGTACGCCGGTAACCTGAGGCAATCCCATGTCGTCCTTCGTCCTGAAGAGAGCACCGTGGCCGCCGACAAGATCGACACCATCGTCAGCCTCAGCAAGCGCCGTGGCTTCGTCTACCCCAGCAGTGAGATCTACGGGGGGCAGCGCGCCGCCTGGGACTACGGACCGCTGGGAGTGGAGCTGAAGGAAAACGTCAAGCGCCAGTGGTGGCGCGCCATGGTCACCTCGCGCGACGACGTGGTCGGACTCGACTCGTCGGTCATCCTCGCCACCGAGGTCTGGGAGGCTTCCGGTCACGTCGCCACGTTCACCGATCCCCTGACCGAATGCACCTCCTGCCACAAGCGCTTCCGCGCGGACCACTTGGAGGAGGCGTACGAGGCGAAGCACGGCCACCCGCCGGCGAGCGGCCTCGCCGACATCAATTGCCCGAATTGCGGGAACAAGGGCTCGTTCACCGAGCCCAAGCAGTTTTCCGGGCTGCTGGCCACCCACCTCGGGCCGACCCAGGACACCGGCTCCGTCGCGTACCTGCGCCCGGAGACCGCCCAGGGCATCTTCACCAACTTCGCCGCCGTGCAGCAGACGTCGCGCCGCAAGCCGCCGTTCGGCATCGCACAGATGGGCAAGTCCTTCCGGAACGAGATCACGCCGGGCAACTTCATCTTCCGCACGCGCGAGTTCGAGCAGATGGAGATGGAGTTCTTCGTCAAGCCGGGCGAGGACGAGCAGTGGCACGGGTACTGGATGGAGCAGCGCTGGAACTGGTACCGCGACCTCGGCCTGTCCGAGGACAACATCCGCTGGTACGAGCACCCGAAGGAGAAGCTGTCGCACTACTCGAAGCGCACCGTCGACATCGAGTACCGCTTCAGCTTCGGCGGGTCGGAGTGGGGCGAGCTGGAGGGCGTCGCCAACCGCACCGACTACGACCTCAACTCACATTCCAAGGCGTCGGGCCAGGACCTGAGCTACTTCGACCAGGAGGCGGGCGAGCGCTGGACGCCGTTCGTCATCGAGCCGGCGGCCGGCGTGGGCCGCACCATGCTGGCCTTCATGCTGGACGCCTACCGTGAGGACGAGGCGCCCAACGCCAAGGGCAAGATGGAGAAGCGCGTCGTGCTCGGCCTCGACCCGCGGCTGTCCCCGGTCAAGGTCGGCGTGCTGCCGCTCTCGCGCAACCCGCAGCTGTCGCCGAAGGCCAGGGACCTGGCAACGGCGCTGCGGCGCAACTGGAACATCGAGTTCGACGACGCGGGCGCCATCGGCCGCCGCTACCGCAGGCAGGACGAGATCGGTACGCCGTTCTGCGTGACGATCGACTTCGACACGCTCGACGATAATGCGGTGACTGTTCGTGAGCGCGACTCCATGAAGCAGGAGCGGGTCTCCCTGGACCAGATCGAGTCCTACCTGGCCGTCCGCCTCGTCGGCTGCTGACCCCCCCCCGTTGACCCCCGGCCCCGGCCCCGCCGTTCACCGGCGGAGCCGGGTCGGCCGGGCTCAGCTCTCCCAGTCCGAGGTGTCGATATCGCAGCCGAACGGCGCCGGAACGTGCGCCGTCTCGCCGAACTTCGTCTCCACGGCGGTCCGGTAGCCGTCCTCCGCGGAGGGCCGCGAGTACACCACGACCCGTGAGACGAGCATGTCCACCAGGACATACACCGGGACTCCGGCCCGGCCGTAGCTCTCCACCTTCTCGGAACGGTCCCGCTCGGCCACCAGGGACAGCGCCTCGCCCGGCAGGCGTGTGCTGTCGATGCGCGTGGCCGCCGCCTCCGCCACGTGTACGTCCGGCCCGAAGCCGCGAAGCCGCTCAGGGAAGACGTACAGGCAGGGCGCCTGGCTGATCCGGTGCCCCTCCGGCGCGTGCGGCTTCAGCTGCTCCGCCAGGGAATCCATGACGTCGAGGCAGAACCCTTTGGACCACGGCGACACGACGATGACTCCCCCGACGATTTCCGCCTGGTAGCCCGCGGGCACGTCCATCCGGTCCAGCGCTTGGCAGAGCTCCTCGAACTCCGCAGCGCCGGAAAGGTCTGTCCTCTTCGGCCGCTCCGTCATCACCGTCATGATGCGCCCCCTTCGGCAGTCGTGCCAGTATGCGTTCAGCGTACGAGCCGACACCGACAGTGAGGCTCGCGGCCGGGCCGCGGTCACGGCCGCGGCGCCTCCTCGGCCGCGGGGCCGGTGAGGGAGGCGCGGCGGAGGGCGGGGAAGGCGGCGGCGACCACGAGGGTGGCGGCGACGCAGACCAGCCCGCCGGTGATCACCGCGGCGCGGGCGCCGGTGAACTCGGCGAGGAGGCCCATCGAGGCGTTGCCGAGCGCCGGGGAGACCGTTGCCTGGACCATCCACAGGCTGCTCACCCGCCCGCGCAGGCTCCGGGGCGTGCCGTGCTGGAGAAGCGCCGAGCGCAGGGTCTCGGATATCAGGTCGCCGAGCCCGGCGAGCGCGAGCAGGAGCAGTGCGAGCGGCAGGAACGAGGCCGCGCCGAAGCCCGTCAGCGACAGGCCCCACAGCAGAACGGCCGCGACGAGCGCGTGCCCGCCGGCGCGGCGGGTCCAGCCGCTGGTGGCCGCGCCGACGAGGGCGCCGAACGCGGGGGCGGCGTACAGCAGGCCGACGATGCCCGCGCCGCCGCCGAACTGCTCATCCGCCAGCACCGGATACAGCGCCTGCGGCATCGTGAACACCATCGCCGCGGCGTCGATCAGCAGCAGGCCGACGATCAGACGGTGGCCGCGCACGAAGCGCAGCCCGGCCGCCACCGCGCCGAACGCCTGCCTGAGGTCCCGGCCGGTGTCTGTGCCGGTGCCGGTGCCGGTCCGGGCGGGCGGCAGCGGCCGGACGAAGAGAAGGGCGACGGAGAAGGCCAGCAGGCCGACGGCGTCGATGGCGTAGCAGAAGGCGAGTCCTGGCCCGGCGATCAGGACGCCGCCGAGTGCGGGGCCGAGCAGGGCCGCGAGCTGGGTGGCCGCCGCGGTCAGGGCCCCGGCCGCGGCGAGCCGGCCGGTGCCCACCAGGTCGGGGACGGCCGCGAGCATGGCCGGGCCGCCGAGACCGGCGAGGAGTCCGGTCAGGCCGGTGGCGACGTAGATGACCCACAGCTGCGGCTCGGGCAGCAGCGCGTTGACCGCCAGAGCGCCCGCGGCCAGGATCAGCGGCGGCCGGGTGGCCAGCAGCAGCCGACGGCGGTCCATGCGGTCGGCCAGGACGCCGCCCGCCAGGACGCCGACGACCAGGGGCAGGGCGCGGGCGAGTCCGGTGAGTCCGATGTGGAGCGGTGATCCGCTGAGGTCGTAGACCTGCACGGCCACGGCGACGCCGGTCATCAGGGTGCCGATCAGCGCTCCGGCGAAACCGGCGAACAGCAGCCGGAAATCGCGGCTGCCGCGGAGGGGGGTGAAGTCCATGGCAAGAGACGCCAACGGCATGAAGGGCTCCGGGGGACACGCTCGCGGTGAGCAGGTGAGGTAAGCCTTACCTGCTCAGCTTGTCCGGCGCAGGAATTAAAGTCAACATGTGTGAAGTTCAGTGGCTTGCTAGCCTCGTGACCCTGATGAGCAGCGACCTTCCCCCGTCCCGCCGTCGGCCGACCCACCGCAAGGGCCGCGCCACCCTGACCCGGGAGTCGGTCGGTCGCGCCGCCCTCGACTTCCTCGGCCACCACCGGCCCGCCGAACTGACGATGCGCTCGCTCGCCGCCGCCCTCGGCGTCTCGCCCCGCGCGCTCTACAACTACGTCGAGGACCGGCGCGACCTGATCACCGTGGCGGCCGAGATCTTCGAGGCCGACTGGCGCCTCCCACCGCTCGACCCCGCGCCCGGACGCTGGCCGGAGAGCCTGCGTGCCATGTGCCGCGATCTACGCGCGCATTACCGCCGCCACCCCGGCATGACGACCCTGGCCCTCGCCGAGAACGTCACCGCGGCCCGCCACCCCGTCATGCTGCGGAACGTGGACGCCCTCATCGGCTTCTTCGCCGGCCTCGGGCTGCCCCTGCCGGACGCCTACCGGGCCTGTATGGAGTCCATCCGGCTCGTCGTCGGCTTCGTCGAGTTCCAGGACTCCCCGTACGATCGGCCGCCCGCCCACCTCGGCCCGGCCGGCACGGCCCCCCTGCCGCCGTGGCTCACCCCGGACGGCGCGGACGAACTGCCGCACCTGAGCCGTCTCGCCGCGGAGATGCCCGACGGGACCGGCTCGCCCGACGAGTTTTTCGAGTTCTCCCTCGATGTCCTCGTCGGCGGGATCGCGGCCCGCCTGCCCGACGCGGAAGGAGGACAATGGTCCCCATGACCGTGCCCGTACCACCGCTCCAGATCGGCCCGCACACCGTGGACCCGCCCGTGGTGCTCGCCCCCATGGCGGGCATCACCAACGCGCCGTTCCGTACCCTGTGCCGGGAGTTCAGCGGGGGCCGGGGGCTGTTCGTCAGCGAGATGATCACCAGCAGGGCCCTGGTCGAGCGGAAAGACAAGACGATGCGGCTCGTCCACTTCGACGCCGCGGAGAAGCCCCGTTCCATCCAGCTCTACGGCGTCGACCCGCACACCGTCGGCCGGGCCGTCCGCATGATCGCCGACGAGGGCCTGGCCGATCACGTCGACCTCAACTTCGGCTGCCCCGTGCCCAAGGTCACCCGGCGCGGCGGCGGCTCCGCCCTGCCGTACAAGCGCCCGCTGCTGCGCGCCATCCTCCGCGCCGCCGTCGGCAATGCGGGCGGGCTGCCGGTCACGATGAAAATGCGCAAGGGTATCGACGACGACCACCTGACCTACCTGGACGCCGGCCGCATCGCCGTCGACGAGGGCGTGGCCGCCATCGCGCTGCACGGCCGCACCGCGGCCCAGCACTACGGCGGTGCGGCCGACTGGCGTGCCATCGCCCGGCTGAAGGAGGCCGTGCCCGAGATCCCGGTGCTGGGCAACGGTGACATCTGGTCGGCGGACGACGCGGTGCGGATGCTGCGTGAGACCGGCTGCGACGGCGTCGTCGTGGGCCGCGGCTGCCTGGGGCGGCCGTGGCTGTTCGGCGACCTGGTGGCCGCGTTCGACGGCCGCGGGCCTGCCGGGTACGCGCGCCCCTCGCTGCGGGAGGTCGCCGACGTGATGCTGCGGCATGCGGCGCTGCTCGGCGAGTGGCTCGACGACGAGCCGCGCGGCGTCATCGACTTCCGCAAACACGTCGCCTGGTACACCAAGGGCTTCTCGGTCGGCTCGCCGGCCCGCCGCCGGCTGGCCGTGGCCGCGTCCCTGGCGGAGCTGGCCGCGCTGCTCGGCGAGCTGGACCTGGACCAGCCCTGGCCGGACGGCGCCGACGGCCCGCGCGGGCGCACCTCGGGCCGCAGCCGCGTCGTGCTGCCCGACGGCTGGCTGGCCGACCCGCAGGACGCGACCGTGCCCGGCCGCGAGGCCGAGCACGACACCTCCGGCGGCTGACTCTCCCCCGCGACCCCTGCGACCCCCGCGACCTCAGCCCTGCGTCGTCGCCGTCGTCGTCACCGCCGTAAGCAGCGCGAACGGGGAGGCCGCCGACCACGCCTGCGGCCAGCACGCGTCCGGGTAGGACACCGGCTCCGGGTGCTCGGCGCGCGCGTAGCCCGCGATCACCTCCGGCATCCGGAAGCCGGACCGCGCCGCCATGTCGAGCAGCCCGCGCGTCAGCCGGGCCGCCTCCTCGTGCAGTCCGTAACGGGCCAGACCGAGCGCGGCGATGGCGCTGTCGTGCGGCCAGACGCTGCCCCGGTGGTACGACAGCGGGTGGTACGCCTCCTGCCCGGCCGCCAGGGTCCGCAGGCCCCAGCCGGAGAAGAACGCGTCGGACAGCAGCCGGCGGCCCACCGTTTCGCCGTGGCGCTGGTCGAGGAGGCCCGTCCACAGCAGGTGGCCCGCGTCCGAGCCGAGCGCGTCCGCCCGGCGGCCGGCCGCGTCGAGGGCCAGCGCGGGGAAGTCCTGCTCCGGCAGCCAGAAGTCGGCGAGGAAGCGCCGCCGGAGCTGCGCCGCCGCGTCGTCCAGGCGGCCCGCGTACGCCGTGTCGCCCCACGCCGTGCGCGCCAGGCGGGCCGTGCGCCGCAGCGCGTCGTACGCGTAGCCCTGGGCCGCGGCGGACCGGATCACGCCGCGGACCGGGGTGCCGTCGGCGTGGCAGATGGCGCCGGCGGAATCCTTCCAGCTCTGGTTGGCCAAGCCGCCCTCGTCCGCCTGATACATCAGGTAGCCGTGGTCGGAAAGACCGCCGTACTGGAACATCCACTCCACCGCGGCGCGCGCGTGCCGCTCCAGGCGGTGGGCCAGCTTGTCGTCGCCGGTCGCCTCGGCGTGCGCGCCGAGCAGCATCAGGAACAGCGGCGTGCTGTCGACCGAGCCGAAGTACCTGCCGTATGGCACCTGCCCGAAGTAGGCCAGCTCGCCGTGGCGCAGCTCGTGCACGATCTTGCCGGGCTGCGCCAGCCGGTCCGGGTCCTCGCCGGTGGCCTGGGCGGCGGCGAGCGCGAGCAGGGTGGCGGCGGCGGTCTCGGGCCGGCTGGGCAGGGTGAACAGCGAGGTGATCGCCGCGTGCCGGCCGAAGAGGGTGAGGAACCACGGCGCGCCCGCAGCGGGCACCCGCAGCGCCTCGCCGTCAGGTCCTGTGGCGGCCACCCGCAGCCCGGACAGGTCGGCGAGGCCCTGGGCGCAGGCCGGGGCGAGCCCCGGCCAGCCCTCGGGAACGGCCGGGGTGTGCGCCGCGGCGGGCGGGAAGACGTCCGCGGCCTCGGCGGCCGGCTCCGGCACGCCGTGCGGATGCGCCTCGACCCGCAGCGCCAGCTCGGCCGAGCCGTGCGGCGGCAACTGGAGCCGCCAGCACAGCCGTCTGGCGCCACTGCCGGTCTCCTCCACCGCGTCCGGCTCCGGCCGCGCCGAGACCACCGTGCGCGCATGCCACTCGCTGCGCCGGTAGCCGAACTCGATGCCGTCGGGGCGGGCGGCCCGCGTGCGCACGGCGTGCGGCTTCTCGTACCAGCGGTGGTCGGCGCGCAGCTCGAACTGGTCGGCGAAGTCGGCGTCGACGGTCAGCGCGATCAGCGCGGCGCAGGGCGTGCCGCGGTTGCTGCTGAGCCGGAGGCGCTCCACGAGCGCGCCCTCCGCGATCCGCTGCTCGCGGAAGACGGTCAGCGCGGGGGCCTCGGCGCGGCTGGCGGGCGGCGTCAGCACGGCCGTGGCGGCGGCGCCGCTCGCGGTGGCGGGCACCAGCACGGTCGGCGTGGAGCCGTCGACCGTGAGCTGCCAGCGGCTGAGGTGGCGCGCGTCGCGGGCGAACAGGCCGTGCGGGTGGGTCCCGCGTTCGCCCGTGATGTCGCCGGACGGGCCGACGGCGGCGAAGGTGCCGTCGTGGACGAGCAGACAGTGGCTGGTGGTGATCACCGAGCTACCTCCGCGAGCAGGTCGATGGTGAGGGCCGCGGTCCAGCTGAAGTCCCGGGTGCCGCGCGCGTCGCCCGAGAACGGGTCGACGTACTCGGCGAACCCCGAGGCCACCGCGGCCTGGAGGACGGTGGTGCGGATGGTGTCGGCCCGTTCGTGCGCGCCGTGCCGCCGCAGGCCGCGTTCGAGGAGCCAGTTGACGTTGAACCAGGCCGGGCCGCGCCAGTACCGCGCCGGGTCGAAGGCGTGGCCGGTCAGGTCGTAGCTCGGCGCGAGGCGCGTGGTGCCGCCCAGGCCGAAGCGTTTGCCGCGCAGCGTGCGGACGAGGGCGGCGGCGACGTCCCCCGGCAGGCCGGGGACGATCAGCGGCAGCAGGCCGGCCGCACTGTACTCGTGGATCTGGGTGCCGCCGATCACGTCCTGGCACAGGAACATGCCCTCGTCCGCGTTCCACAGCCGCTTCAGCAGCGCGGTGGTCAGCTCCTCGGCGCGGACCTGGTGATCGGACGGGTCGGCGCCGAGGACGGCGGCGATGTCCCCGAGGGCGTGCTCCGAGGCGATCAGCAGCGCGTTGACGCCCGGGTCCTCGACGGCGAACGGGTGCCCGTCGTCGTCCGCGTACTGCTGGCCGCGGTACCGCTCGGCCAGCCGGACGTAACGGCCGTAGTCCAGGTCGGTGGGCCGGTCGGCGGGGCAGCCGTGGTCCAGGTCGGCCCGGTGGAAGGAGCCGGTGGCGGCCGGCTCGATCCGGGCGAGCGGCGGGTCCCAGCACGGACTGTTGTCCATGCCGGACTCCCAGGGGTGCACGATTGACGCCAGGCCGCGCCCGCCCAGGTCCCTGCGCTCGGTGAGGTAGCGCTGCCAGGCCACGAGCCGCGGGTAGACCCGGGGCAGGAAGCCCCGCCGCACGGACGCGGCGGGGTCGGCCCGGTGCACCAGCCAGGCCGCCAGCGCGTGGATGGGCGGCTGGATGATCCCCGAGGTCTCGACGCCGGCCGGCGCCCCGGCCTTGTCGCCGGCCGTGGACGAACGCCAGAAGTCGGGGCTGGGGAAGTAGGCGCTGAGCGGCACCGACGGATTGAACACGATGTGCGGGATACGGCCGTCGGCCCACTGCGCGGCGAGCAGCGTCTCCAGCTCGCGCTGGGCGCGGGCGGGCGACAGGTGGCGCAGGCCGATGGCGATGAACCCGGAGTCCCAGCTCCACTGGTGCGGGTAGAGCGTCCGCGAGGGGACCGTCGAGGAGCCGGTCCAGTTGCCGGAGAGTACGCGGCGCGCGCCGTTGTATGCGATTGAGGGGAGGGTGGCTGGCTGGTCAGCGCGTTCCACGAGGGCTCCGAAGACGTTGGCCGCGCCCGCCGGCGTGCGGGCGCACCGTTTGTTTTGTCGAAGGTACCGTAGAGTTACGTCTACTTAACACGCAAAAGTACCGCTGTAATATCTACTTCACAAGCTGAAGGGGGAAGAAAAACCGAAACGGCGGCCCGGAAGGCGGTCATGAACCAGGCGAGCGCGGGTCATCTGTTGCGGTTGATACGCAACGGGCAGGCCACCACGCGCGGTGAGCTTCAGCGGATCACCGGACTCTCCAGGTCAACGGTGGGCCACCGGCTGGATCAGCTCTTCCGCGCCGGGTGGATCAGGGAGGCGGCCGGCGATCCCGTGGACGCCCCGACCGGTGGACGGCCTTCCCTGCGGCTGGAGTTCGACGCCTCGCACGCCGTCGTCCTCTGCGCGGATCTGGAGACGCGGCACGCCCGCGCCGCCGTGCTCGACCTCGGCGGCACGATGCTCGCGGAGCATTCCGGGGCGCTGCTGATCAACCAGGGGCCGGACGAGGTGCTGGACCGGCTGGCGCAGTGGTTCGCGCTGCTGCTGGAGAAGACGGGGCTCGGGGCGGGGGCCGTCTGCGGTATCGGGCTCTCGGTGCCAGGACCGGTGGACCGGGCCTCGGGGCGGGTCCTCCAGCCGCCGCTGATGCCGGGCTGGGACCGGTATCCGGTGCCGGAGCGGATGCGGCAGGCGTTCGCGGCCCACGCGGGCGGCGGCGCGCGGCGCGTCCCGGTCCTCGTGGAGAACGATGCCAATCTGATGGCCTACGCCGAGCAGCGCCGCGGCTTCCCCGACTGCGCGGCGTTCCTGCTGATCAAGGTGTCGACCGGCATAGGGGCCGGGGTGGTGGTCGACGGCGACATGTACCGGGGGATCGACGGCGCGGCCGGTGACATAGGGCACATCAGGCTCAGCGACCATCCGCACGCGCTGTGCCGCTGCGGCTCCTACGGCTGCCTGGCCGCCGTGGCGAGCGGGCGGGCGCTGGCCGAGCAGCTGACGGCGGCGGGGGTGCCCACCGCGTCCGGCTCCGGCGTGCGGGACCAGCTGGCGATCGGCCAGCCGGACGCGGTGCGGCTGGCGCGGGACGCGGGCCGGCTGGTGGGCGGGGTGCTGGCGACGGTGGTCACGCTGCTCAATCCCGGGGTGCTGATGATCGCGGGCGATCTGACCGGGCCGCCGTTCCTGACCGGCGTCCGGGAGCTGCTGTACCAGCGGGCCATGCCGCGGACCACGGCCTATCTCCAGGTCGTCACCTCCCGGCTCGGCGACCGCGCCGGTCTCGCGGGGGCCGCGGCGATGGTCGTCGAGTCGCTCTACGCGCCGGATCACGCGGACACCCGGCTCGCTGCCGCGACGGCGCACTGAGCGGCCTGACGCGCCCGGCGCCCACGGCACACGGGAGGCGCACTCCACAGTCATGGGACCTGACTTGGGCGTAATGCTGCTTATGTGCGCGTGATGCCCGCCACGAATGATGGCGTGGATGCTCAGATGAGCGATTGGCGGGGTAACCTCCCGCTGTCAGGGCAGCCGTTCACGAGGAGTCGAGTCCCGTGCCGGATACGCAAGCTCCATCCCTCATCACGCCCCCGCCCCGCACCCCCGTACCCCCGGCCGCGCCGGTGACGTACGTGTACGACTTCACCGAGGGCCACCGCGGCCTCGCAAGTCTGCTGGGCGGCAAGGGCGCCAACCTCGCCGAGATGACCAGGCTCGGCCTGCCCGTCCCGCCGGGCTTCACGATCACCACCGAGGCGTGCCGCGCATACCTGCGCACCGGCACGCCGCCGCCCGCCCTGCACGACGAGGTGAGTGCGCACCTCGCCGCGCTGGAGCGCCGCACCGGCCGCCGCCTCGGCGACGGCACCAACCCGCTGCTGGTGTCCGTCCGTTCGGGGGCGGAGCGTTCCATGCCGGGCATGATGGATACCGTCCTCAACATCGGGCTCACCGACACCTCGGTGCACGCGCTGGCCGCGCAGTCCGGGGACGAACGTTTCGCCTGGGACTCCTACCGCCGACTGATCCAGATGTTCGGCGAAACGGTTCTCGGCATCGACGCCGCCGCGTTCGAGGAACGTCTCGCGCACGCCGCGCGGCCGACCGGGGCGGACGACGAAACCGAGCTGACCGCGGGCCAACTGGAGCGGCTGACCGGCGCGTTCAAGGACATCGTGCGCGAGCGCACCGGCCGCCCGTTCCCCCAGGACCCGCGCGAACAGCTCGATCTGGCCATCCGGGCCGTCTTCGACTCGTGGAACGGCGAACGGGCCAGGCTGTACCGCCGCCGCGAGCGCATCCCGCACCACCTGGGCACGGCCGTCACCATCTGCACCATGGTCTTCGGCAACCTGGGCCCCGACTCCGGCACCGGCGTCGCGTTCACCCGCGACCCGGCCACGGGGCGGCAGGGCGTGTACGGCGACTATCTGCCCAACGCCCAGGGCGAGGACGTGGTCGCGGGCCGCAGGAACACCGTGCCGCTCACCGAACTGGCCCGGCGGGGCCCGCGGGCGCACGCCGAACTGCTGCGCATCATGGAGATCCTGGAGAACCACTACCGGGACCTGTGCGACATCGAGTTCACGGTCGAGCGCGGCACCCTGTGGATGCTCCAGACCCGCGTCGGCAAGCGCACCGCCGCCGCCGCGTTCCGCATCGCGGTGCAGCTCCTCGACCAGGGCCTCATCGACGAGGCGGAGGCACTGCGGCGCGTCACAGGCGAGCAGCTGGCGCAGCTGATGTTCCCGCGCTTCGACGCGGGCGCGGCCCCCGCGCCGCTGGCCACCGGCATCGCCGCCTCGCCCGGCGCGGCCGTCGGCGCCGCGGTGTTCGACCCGGCCACCGCAGTCGCGCGCGCCGCGGCCGGCGAACGGGTCGTGCTCGTGCGGCGCGAGACCACCCCCGACGACCTGGACGGCATGATCGCCGCGGAGGGCATCCTCACCGCGCGCGGCGGCAAGACCTCGCACGCCGCCGTCGTGGCCCGCGGCATGGGCAAGACCTGCGTATGCGGCGCCGAGGAACTGGCCGTCGACGTCGCCGCCCGCCAACTGACCACCGCCGAAGGGACGGTGATCCGCGAGGGCGACATCCTCTCCCTCGACGGGACGACCGGCCGCGTCCACCGCGGCGAGGTGCCCGTCGTCCCGTCCGCCGTCGTCGAGTACTTCGAGGGCACGGCGCGGGCGGACGCCGACGAGCTGGTGGCGGCCGTGCACCGCATCATGGGCCTGGCCGACGCGGCGCGCCGCCTCGACGTCCGCGCCAACGCGGACACTGCCGAGGACGCGGCCCGCGCCCGCCGCTTCGGCGCCCGCGGCATCGGACTGTGCCGCACCGAGCACATGTTCCTCGGCGAACGGCGCGAGCTGGTCGAACGGCTGATCCTCGCCGGCACCGATCGCGAGCGGCACGCCGCGCTCGCCGCACTGCTGCCGCTGCAACGCGCGGGCTTCACCGACCTGTTCGCCGCGATGGACGGCCTGCCGGTCACCGTGCGGCTGCTCGACCCGCCCCTGCACGAGTTCCTGCCCGACCTCACCGAACTGTCGGTGCGCGTGGCGCTCGACCACCGTGACGAGGACGTCCGCCTGCTGACCGCGGTGCGGCGGCTGCACGAGCAGAATCCGATGCTCGGCCTGCGCGGCGTGCGGCTCGGCCTCGTCGTGCCCGGCCTGTTCGCGATGCAGGTGCGGGCCGTGGCCGAGGCGGCGGCGCAGCGGCGCGCGGCCGGCGGCGACCCGCGGCCGGAAATCATGATCCCGCTGGTGGGCACCGTGCGGGAGCTGGAGATCGTCCGCGAGGACGCCGAAGCCGTCGTCGCCGAGGTCGAAAAGGCCCACGGGGTGCGGCTCGGGATTCCGCTCGGCACCATGATCGAGCTGCCGCGGGCCGCCCTGACGGCCGGTCAGATCGCCGAGCACGCCGACTTCTTCTCGTTCGGCACGAATGATCTCACCCAGACCGTCTGGGGGTTCTCGCGCGACGATGTCGAATCGAGCTTCTTCGCCGCCTACTTGGAGAAGGGCATCTTCGGCGTCTCCCCGTTCGAGACCATCGACGCCGACGGCGTCGGCGCCCTCGTCCGCACCGCCGCGGCGGCGGGGCGCGCGGCCCGCGAGGACCTGAAACTCGGCGTCTGCGGCGAGCACGGCGGCGACCCCGAATCCGTGCGCTTCTTCCACACGGTGGGACTCGACTACGTGTCCTGCTCACCGTTCCGCATCCCCGTCGCCCGGCTCGAAGCGGGCCGGGCGGCGACGGCGGCCCTTTAGCCGCCGCGGGGCATCTCCCCCGGGCCTTTCCCTCAAGGCCCGGATGCCCCCGGGATGCACCGGGGGCGGCGCCTGTGCGGAGGCGCCGCCCCCCGACTCTCCGCCGGGACGGTGGATGACGCCGCGGAGGCACGGGCCGGCCCCCGCCCCGGTGCCCGGCGTCGGCCGCGGGGGACGCGGGGACCGACGCGACGCGCAGCCCGGAGGACCGTGGTGCTCGTCATGGTGAACGTCTCGCCGGAGGCGAAGTGCAGGCGTTTGCCGCTCCGGCGCGCAATCCGGACCCGCTCAGTTCCAGATGCAGGGCGACGCCGGCCACGGACGGCTGCGTGACAGTAGTGGGCCGGGAATCCGCCATGGAGAGGGGGACCGTACTCCTGCCGTCACCGCCGTCCGTGGCTGCCCGCTGTCAGCTGCGCGGTCGGGTTATGCGCTGTATCCGCCGTCGATCCTCAGCACTGCGCCGGTGACGTAGGAGGCCTGCGGGCTGGCGAGGAAGACGACGCCTGCGGCGATCTCCTCCGGCCTGCCGTACCGCCCCATCGCCGCGGTCGGAAGGAACATGGATGCGGCCGGGCTGTCGGCGGGGTTTCCTTCGGTGTCGATGAACCCGGGCTGGACGACGTTGACCGTGATGCCCCGGTGCGCCAGATCGCGGGCCGCGCCCCGGCTGAATCCCTCGAGGGCCGACTTCGTGCCCGTGTAGTACGCCATCCCCTGGAAACCCGCCCGAGCAGCCACACCCGAGCTGATGCTGACGATCCGCCCGCCATCGGGCAGCAACGGCACCGCCGTCTGGATCCCGGCCACCACGCTGGTGTAGTTGACGGCGAGCTGCCGTTCGATGGCGGCATGGTCGACGAGCTCGCTGCCGACGAGGCCGCCACCGCTCACGGCCGCGTTGTTGACCAGAATGTCCAGCTTTCCGAACTGCTCGACCACGCGTCGGATCAGGTCCGCCGCCTGCGTCGCGTCCGCCTGGTCGGCCTGGAAGGCCGCCGCACGCACCCCCTTCGCCTCCAGGTCGGCGACGACGGCCTTGGCCTGATCCGCCGAGGACGAGTAGCTGATCGCGACGTCGGCTCCTTCGTCGGCCAGCGCCAGCGCCGACGCCGCCCCGATCCCCCGCGACCCGCCGGTCACGATCGCCACCTTGTTGTCCAGCTTTCCCATGTGCTTCCCACTTCCCTGGGTGCAACGTGCCACGGAGTTCTTGACCGTGCGGTCCACCATAAGCGTGGTGGACCGAGCGGTCAAGAATCCGTACCCTGTTCGCATGGCACGTCCACGATCGTTCGACGAGAAGCAGGTGCTGAACGCCGTCCGGGATCAGTTCTGGGACGCCGGTTACGCCGCGACCTCACTGGAAGACCTGATGCGGGTCAGCGGGCTGGGCAAAGGCAGCCTGTATGCGGCGTTCGGCGACAAGCGTCAGCTCTTCCTCCGGGCGCTGCACAGCTACACCGACGACAGCCATGGCCGTCTTCGGCAAGTCCTCGCCGAGGCTCCACGGGCCCTGGACGCACTGCGCATGCTCCTCAAGGCGCCGATCGACGACCCGACCGGCGCCGTCACGCGGCGTGGCTGCCTGATGGCCAACAGCGCCTACGAACTCGGCAACGCCGATCCGGAAGTCCTCGCCCACGCCCACCGCACCTACGAGACGTCCACCGCGCTGATCGGTGACTGCGTCGTCCGCGCCCAACGCGAGGGCGACCTACCGGCCGGAGCGGACCCGATCGCACTGGCGCGGGCCCTCCTGGCCGCACAACAAGGGCTCGTGTTCATGAGCCGGACCGGGCTGGATGCGGCCGCACTCACTGCCACAGCACGATCACTCGCGGCTCAGCTCCTGCCGGACCGCTCCGGCGACTGAACCCGCAGGCACAACCGGACCGTTCGCACTCAAGCCCTGACAACCTGGGCGAACCTGCTGGGCAGAGCCGTGCGAGCACGGCATCATCGACGCGTTCACCGCCCACAAGGGCCCCGACACCGGCCGCTATCGGCCCCTGTTCCGCCGTGGGCGTTCACGGCGTCCACTCCTCCCGGAAGTCGGGGTGGTCGGACCAGATGGCCGCAATGCCGAACAGCGCATACATCCCGACGCCTTGCATGGCCCGGCCGTTGTGTTCCCCGAGCACGATGGGGGCCATGACGTTGGTGAGGGCGCTGAGCGCCTCCGCCTGCCGCAGGACGTGTGCCGGGTCCTGGCGCCCCGCGTGGGCGCGCGACGCGGGGGACAGGCCGTCCCGCGCCTGCCGTTCGTCCTCCTTGCCCCACACTGCGGACGCGGCCCGCGCCGTCTGCTCGTCTTCCTCGATCCTTGCGCGCACGAACGTGATCAGATCGTCCATGCCGTTCATGATGGCCCAGCTGTCCGGAACGGCCGGGACGGCGCAGGCCAGCGGGCTGCGCCTGTCCGGAACACCCGGAACCCCTGGCGGCGCGCGGCCCGTTCCCGCCAAGATCGGTCCGTAGCACGGAGCCGCAGGGCAAGGCGATGAGCCCGCTCCCATGGCACGCCCACCACGGGGGCGGGCGTTCCATGGGAGTGCTCCCGTAGAGTCCGGCCCCATGCACCTGACGGTCCTCGGCGGCTGCGGCGCGTGGCCCACCGCGGAACAGGCGTGCAGCGGCTACCTCGTCGAGCACGCCGGCTTCCGCCTGCTGCTCGACCCCGGATACGCCACGCTGCCGCGCCTGCTCCGGCACACCACGGTTGACGCGATCGACGCCGTGCTGGTCAGCCACGGGCACCCCGACCACTGCGCCGACCTCAACCCGCTGCTGCGCGCCCGCGGGCTGAGCGACGCCCCGCCCCCGGCCCTGCCGGTGTACGCCCCGCACGGGGCGGTCGACGCCGTGCTCGCCCTCGACCGGCCGGGCATGCTCGCCGGGGCGTACCGCCGCCACGAGTTCCGGCCCGGCGACCGGTTCGCACTCGGCCCCTTCATGGCCGACACGTGGCTGCTGCCGCACTTCGTGCCCAATGCGGGCATCCGGCTCACCACGCCGGAGGGCGTGCTCGCCTACACCGGCGACACCGGGCCGAGCCCGGACATCGTGCACCTCGCGCGGGACGCCGACCTGCTGTTGTCGGAGGCCACCTACGTGCACCGGGTGCCGACCGCCGACGCACCGTACCTGCTGACCGCACGGCTGGCGGGCCACTATGCCGAACGCGCGGGCGCCGCCCGGCTTTTGCTCACCCACCTGTGGCCCGGAACGGACCCGGCCGCCGCGACCGGGGCGGCGGCGGAGGCATTCGGGCATCCCATCGGCGTTGCCGCCCCGGACCTGGTGATCCACTTCCGCGGGGCCGGATAGGTGTGGCCGACGGGGGTAGACAGGAGACAGCCACGGGGGAGGAGGCACGTCATGTACCCGCCCGGCATCAGCGACATGCAGCCGCTGAAGCACTTCAAGAAGCACCCGGTCGGCCGCCGCGGTTCCCTGCTGATCGTGCTCGGCGGCCTGGCCCTCGGGGCCGGCTTCATGCTCTTCGGCATCTTCGTCCTCGCCCCGTAGCCGGCCGCCCCGTCGGCACTCCCCGCCCTCGGACGGGGGAGCCTGCCGCCCGGCATCGTCCCGCAGGGCCGTTCCCCGGTCAGTCGGGCGCCGCCCCCGTGGCCGCGTCGAGGGCCACCACACCGTTCTCGTCTGCGATGTACACGAAGTCGTACGCCGTGACCGGGCCGTTGTCCCGGTTGCCGCTGCTCAGGCTGGCGAGGGTCGGGGCGGACCAGCGCTCGGAGCCATCATCGGCGTCGAGGGCGTGGACGGTGCCTACGGTGCTCAGGGTGTCGCCGACGTAGACCAGGTCCCCCGCCACCGTGAACTGCGTGGGCGACAAAATGCCCCCGTGATTCCACTTCTCGGCACCCGTCGACGGGTCGAACGCGTGGACGCGTCCGCCCAAGCTGCAGACATAGAGCGTGTCGCCCGCGAGGTAGAGGTTCTGCCCCTTCAGGGTCTCCTCAAGTGGGAACGGCGACTTCCTGGCGCCCGTGTCGGCGTGGAGCGCGTAAAGGCTCCCGTCGACGCCGGCGGCGTACACCAGACCACCGGACACGACGGGCGTCTGGGTGAAACCCTGTTCCGCGCCGAAGGCCCACTTCTTGGCGCCGCTGGCCGCGTCCAGCGCGTAGAGCGTGTTGTCGTTCCCGTCGCAGCCGATGTACACGGTGCCGTCGGACACCGTCGGATTGCAGTAGATCTCGTCCCCGAGCGGATGGTTCCACGCCTCCCGCCCTCCGTCCGCGTGCACGGCGTACACGTGCTTGTCCGGACTCGCGAAGTAGACGATTCCGCCGGCCACGGCCGGCCTGCTGATGACCCGGTCCCCGGTGGGGAACGTCCACTTCTTCTTGCCGTCCCCGTCCAGCGCCCACAACTCGTCGCCGCCGCTCACGTACACCGTCCCGTCGGCGACCACGGGCTGGTCCGGGTAGAAGGAGAACTCGGGCCCGTCCCAGCGCTTTTCTCCGGTGCGCGCGTCCAGGGCGGTGACCGTGAAGCCGACGGCGGCGTACAGGACACCGTCGGCCACCGTGCACACGGTCGGCAGCTCGTTGGCGACCTCGTGACGCCACGGGCGCACCTTGGGCTGCGGAGGGGCGTCCGTTCCCGATCCGGTGCCACCGGCGCGTTCCTCGTCACCGCCGGTGGCCAGGGCGAGCGCGAGTCCGCCACCGCCGGCCGCCACCGCCACCCCGCCCAGGCCGAGCAGCAGGGCACGGCGACGCCCTGGAGCGGGCGGGGGGCCGTTGGGTGCCGGGGGCGCGGGAGGGCCCCCGAGTACGAACGGAGTGGCCTCCTGCGTCGGCAACTGGTGGATGGCGGGCGGCTGTCCCGGAGAGCTCGGCACGTACGGGGGCGGGTCGTCCGGGGCCGGCGATGTGACGGGAGCGGTAGGAGTCGCGGCGGGCGCCGCCGGGGGCCGGGCGGGGGCGGGCTTCGCCAGGTCCAGGGCCCGCAGTTCGTCGTGGACGGAGGCCGCGGACCGCGGGCGGTCGGCCGGTTGTTTCGCGAGCAGCCGCAGCACCAGGTCGTCGAGGGCGGCGGGAAGCCCGGCGCGCAGCGAACTCGGCGACTCAGGCACCTTGTTCAGATGGGCGGTCATCAAGGACACCGGGTCGCCCGCGTTGAACGGCACGTCCCCGGTGAGCAGTTCGTGGAGAATGCAGCCGATGGCGTAGAGATCACTGCGGGCATCGCCGGAGTGCTCCGCGAACCGCTCCGGGGCCATGTAGGCGAGGGTGCCCATGACCTGGCTGGACTTGTCGGTGGCGGCCATGAAGCGGGCGATGCCGAAGTCGAGGATCTTCACCTCGCCGCCGGTGGTGAGCATGAGGTTGGCGGGCTTCAGGTCCCGGTGCACCACGCCCGCGTCGTGCGCGGCGGCCAGCGCGGCGGCGGTCTGGGCGGCCCATTCGACACTCATGGCGGGCGACGGCGGGCCGTCCTCGCGCAGCACGACGGCGAGGTTGCGCCCGGCCACGTACTCCATGATGAGGTAGAGCGTGCCGTCATGCTGGTCGCGGCCCAGGTCGTGGACGGTGACGACGCCGCGGTGGTTCAGGCCGCCCGCGGTGCGTGCCTCGCGGAAGAACAGGTCGGCGGCGGGGCCGTGTTGGTGGTCCGGCAGCAGTTTGACCGCGACGCGGCGCCCGATGACCCGGTCCCGGCCCTCCCAGACCTCCCCCATGCCGCCCCGGCCCACGAACGCCACCAGCTCGTACCTGTCCGCGATGACTCGCACCGATGCCTCCCTCCCTGCCGCACCCGGCCCCACGCCCGGAGTACGCACCGCCGGCCCTCGTCGGCCCCGCGGCCGGCAGCCGCCCCCGCGGGTTTCGCAGCGGAAACTACCGGTGGACGGAGCCGGGCCGCGCACCGTGACGGAACCGGTGGCGCCGTCGCGTTCCTCTGCGAACAAAGTTGTACCCGAAGGGCCTTGGACGTTCGCCGACCGGGTCGCTGATAGCGGCCCACCGGTGGGTGTGCGCGGGCGGGCGCTCGGCAGTGAGGTCCTTCCAGCCGATCGCGAGCAGTCGGCCGTTACCCGGGGGGAGAGAGCGGTGGTCCGGCGGGCGGTTCTACTCGCACAGGGCGTGGTCGATCATCGTGCGGGTGGCCTCGTCCTGGTCCTCCTGGCGGGCGTCGAAGCTCAGGGTGAACACCGCCGCCGAGGCCGCGGCGTCGCCGTTCTCGGTGACGGCGGTTTCCGAGACGGTGCCGAAGGAGGTGCCGCCGTGGAACCACAGGCCCTCGCCGTTGCCGCACCGCGGTGCCCACGCGATGCCCAGGCCGTAGCCGGTGCCGGGGCCGTAGAACTCCGAGGCGGGCACGGTCCGCTTCATCTCCGCGAGCTGGGCGGGCGGCAGCAGCGTGCCGTCCATCAGCGCGCGCAGGAACGTGTTCATGTCGCCGGTGGTGCTGATGATGGCGCCGTCCGCGCCGCCGCCCCCGGAGAGCGTGGTGTCGGTCAGTTCGTTCTCGCCGGGGAACCGCAGGTAGGCGGCGGCCGTCGGCTGCGGCACGTATGCCGAGGTGCCGGGAGTGAGGGTGTGGGCCAGACCCAGCGGCTCGATGATCCGTTCGTGCACCTCGCGTTCCCAGGAGTGGCCGGTGGCGGCCTCGATGATCAGGCCGGCCAGTACGTAGTTGGTGTTGGAGTAGCCCCACCGGGTCTCGCTCGCCGGGTCCGCCGCGTCGGGCAGCCACGCCGGCGGGCGGCTGGTGGCGAGGCCGACCGCCTGCTCGGCGGTCGTCGTCGTGAATCGTGACTCGTGGTAGGACTCCGGGGTCAGCGCCTCGGGGTCGCCGAAGAGGACGTCGGTGTAGTTGGCGAGACCGCTGGTCTGCCGCAGCAGGTTGTGCAGCGTGATGCGGCTGCCGTCGTTCCCGTGGCCGCCGACCAGGCCGGGCAGCCACTGTTCGACGGTGTCGTCGAGTCCGAGCGTGCCCTCGGCGACGAGCTGGAGGGCGACGACCGCGGTGAACGTCTTGGTGTCGCTGCCGATCCGGTAGTAGGCGTCGCGCGGCACGGGCCGGTCGCCGTCGAGTTCGGCGGCTCCGGCGCGTGCCCACGAGCCGTCGCCCGCCGCGTTCTCCCACTCCGCGAGCACGCCGGTGGCCCCGGTGGCGTGCACGGCCTCCGCGTCCCGGTCGAGGCCGGAGTCCGGCTCCGGCGGGGTGCCGACCGCGGCGCTCCCGGTGGCCATCGCGGTGGCGGTGGTCAGCGCCAGCGCCGCCGTCGCGAGTGCCGCGCGGACCAGTGTCGTTCGGCGGTACCTCATCGTCCGTCACTCCCTGTACCGGTGTCCGTTGCTCCGTTGTCCCTGCCGAGGACGCTACGGAAGCGGGACCTGCGGTGGCCATCCGGCCGCCCGGCGTGCGGATGGTGGGGCCAGCCCCCCTGCCGTGACGCCGTCGGTGGGGCGGGGTGGACGTGGTGTGAAGAGGGCGGGTGCGGGGCGGGGCGCCGTGACGTGCGCCCTAGGGTGAGGAACGCAAGTGAATCATCCAGTGATTTTGCAAGTCATCGGGAGTTGAGGATCGTCGTGCGTTCCCCCACACGCAAGCAGGCGGCGCTCGTCGCCGGCACGCTGCTCGCCTCGTTCGCCATTGCCGCTCAAGCCGTCGGCGTACCGGGCGGCGGCGGTGACGAGGCGCCGCAGGACCCCGGCCCTGACATGGCGGGGGTGCGGGCGGCGCTGACCGAGGCGACCGAGCTGGGCGCCCCCGGGGCGATGGCCCGCTTCGACGGGCCGGACGGGGCGCTGTCCGAGGTCGTCGGCGAGCGGGAGGCCGGCTCCGGGCTGCCGATGGACACCGACGCCCAGTTCCGCATCGGCAGCGTCACCAAGTCCTTCTCCGCCGTCGTGCTGCTCCAGCTGATCGGGGAGGGCGCGGCCGGGCTCGACGACCCGGTGAACGACCACCTGCCGGGGCTGCTGCCCGACGACCGCATCACGCTGCGGCACGTGCTGAACCACCGCAGCGGGCTGTGGGACTACAGCAACGAGATGTTCGCGCAGACGGTGCCCGGCTTCGAGGCGGTGCGCAACGAGGTCTACCCGCTTCAGGACCTGGTCGGCCTGTCGACGGCCGAGCCGCTGACCGTCGAGCCCGGTTCGGCCTACGCCTACTCGAACGCGAACTTCGTCGTCGTCGGCCTGCTCGTCGAGCAGCTCACCGGCCAGTCGCTCGCCGAGGCGTACCAGGAGCGGATCATCGGCCCGCTGGACCTGGCGCACACCGCCTACGTGCACCCGGAGAACGCGATGCCGGGGGAGCACATCGACGGGCACCTCACTCCGGACGAGGCCGGTCAGCCGCTGGTGGACTCCACGGAGCAGACGGCGTCGTGGGCCCAGTCGGCCGGGGCGATGATCTCCACGCCCGGCGACCTGAACCGGTTCACGAGCGGGCTGCTCGGCGGGGAGCTGCTGGCTCCCGAGCAGCTGGACGTGATGCTCGAGGTGACGCCGACCGACGACACCGGCACCCGGCACTACGGGTTGGGCCTGCGGCGCTACGACCTGTCCTGCGAGGTCTCGGTCTTCGGGCACACCGGCACGGTGCAGGGCTACTACACCTACGCGTTCACGACCGAGGACGGCGAGGAGAGCCTGGCGGCCACGGCGAACACCTCGAACAACGGGGTCGTGAACACCGCGCTGGGCGAGACCCTGGAGGCCGCGTTCTGCGGCGCCGAGGCCCCGGCGGCGCCCGAGGTCGCCGAGCGGAATGCGGAGCCGAATGCGGAGCGGAATGCGGAGGAGAACGCGCGCTTCGTGCCGCTGGCCGAGCCGGACCTGCCGGCGGAGCAGCAGCGGAACTGACGACCGGTCGCGTTCAGTCGGATTTCAGTCGAACTGCCACTCGCGTTGGGCGTATTCGAGCACGACCGGGTCCATCAGCGTGCTCGCCCGTACGTCCCGCTCCCTGCGGTCGACGGGGAAGACGGTGGCGGCCCGCAGTACCGCGTCGTCCAGGAAACGCAGCCGGGGAGCGTCGGGCGCCAGCCGCAGGGGCGGCGGCGTCCGGCCGCGGTCGGCCAGCACGAAGCCCCAGTTGCCGAAGCTGGGCACGTCCACCTGGTAGGGGGTGGTCGCGAAGCCCGCCGCGCGCAGCGTCGCGTCGACCGACCAGTACGTGCGCGGGGCGAAGAACGGCGAGCCGGCCTGCACGACCAGTCGGCCCTCGGGGGCGAGCACGCGCGAGAGCATCGTGTAGAACTCGACCGAGTACAGCTTCGCGGTCGCGATGTCCTCGGGGTCGGGGAAGTCGACCAGCACCGTGTCGTACGGCCCGGGCGCGTTCCGCAGCCAGCTGAACGCGTCCGCGTTGACCACCTCGACCCGCGGGTCGGCCAGCGCGTCCCGGTTGAGGTCGCGAAGCGGGCCGTACCCGGCGCCGAGGTCGGTCATCGCCTCGTCCAGCTCGACGAGCGTCACCTCGGCGACGTCCTCGTACCGCAGCACCTCGCGCAGCGCCAGGCCGTCGCCGCCGCCGAGGATCAGCACCGAGGAACGCGCCGGGGCGGCGGCGAACGCCGGGTGCACCAGGGCCTCGTGGTAGCGGTACTCGTCGAGCGAGGAGAACTGGAGATCGCCGTTCAGGAACAGCCGCATGTCGGCGGTCTCCATGAAGCCGATCGACTCGGTGATGACGATTTCCTGGTACGGGGTGCGCTCCGCGTGCACGATCGGGTCGCGGTACAGGCGCTGCCTGGCCGTCATCTCGATATCGCCCGCGTACACGTACGCGCCGGTCAGCACGGTCAGCACCACCGCCATCCCGGCCAGCAGCGCGCCCTGCACGAACCTGCGGGTCTGCCGCCGGAAGATCCACAGCACGGCGGCGACGCCGGCGACCGCGTTGACCGCGCCCACCACCAGCACGCCCTTCAGCTGCCCGAAGGTCGGCAGCAGGAGCAGCGGGAAGCAAAGACCGCCGACCAGCGCCCCCAGGTAGTCCACCGCGAACATGTCGGCGACGGCGCCGCCCGGCTCCTGCCGCCGGATGCGCTGGAGCAGCGTCATCAGCAGCGGGATCTCCGCGCCGATCAGCAGGCCCACGACGAACGCGACCACCATCATCGCCGGGGTGTAGATCCCCACCCAGGCGAACATCACGTACAGCAGCAGCACGGACAGGCCGCCGATCAGGGCCAGCATCCCCTCCACGACGGCGAACGCGCCCACCGCGCGCCGCTGGAGCGGCTTGGCGGCCAGCGAGCCGACGCCCATGGCGAAGACCATGATCGACAGGACGAGCGAGGTCTGGAAGACCGTGTTCCCGATGAGGTAGCCGCCGAGCGCGACGAGCGCCAGCTCGTACACCAGACCGCACGCGGCGCACAGGAACACGGTCAGCAGCAGGAAGAACCGCGCCAGCCGGGGCCGCGCCGTCACGAGAGTGCCGCGCCGACCATCAGGGCCGTGCCGACGTAGACCGCGCCCTGCACCCAGGCGGCCGGGTGTGCGCGGCCGTCCTGGTCCTCCAGCACCATGGCCCCCATCGGGCCGGGCGTGATGGCGCCGACCACCGCGAAGACCAGCGTCATCACCACGACCCCGGCCAGCCCGTAAAGACCGGTGCTGAGCAGCCCGTAGCCGAGGCCCTCCTCGGACTCGCTGGCGCGGATCGCCTCGGCGATCACGAGGCCGACGCCGAGCATTTCACCACCGAGGACGACGGCCGCACCCTTGTTGCGTTCCTGCCACACGACCTTCGCGAGGTGCCCCGGCGTCACCAGGTCGAGGGCGTAGAACGCCACCGCCATCACCGCGAATCCGACGACGCCGTAGAGCACGGCCTCCCCGGCGGATTCGAGTATGTCTCCCACCATGTCCTTCTTCGCCTTCCGGTTCCGATTCCTTCGGTTTCCGCGCGCTACTTGCTCCGCGCTACTTGCCCGAGCCGGGGCCGCCGCCCCTGAAGTCGCCGCCGCTCCTGCCCTGCGACGCGGGCCACCGGTGGCCGACGTGGCTGCTGTAGCGCGAACGGCCGGAGTCGTAGTCGTCGATGTCTATTTCGCTGCCGCCCGACGTATGCGGCAGCACCGCCACGATGTCGTCGTCGTAGCGGAGGAAGACCATGCCCTCGCTGTCGATGCGGTCCTCGGGGCGGCGTTCCCCCTCGATTTCCGAGGCGACCGCGGTCGGCCGGTCGGCCGCGTCGCGGTAACGGTCGTCGGCGCCGGCCCGCTCGTAGGTGTCGGCGATCCACGCGCGCGGCGCGTCGTCGTCCTCACCGCTGCCGCCGCCGCAGCCAGCGGCCAGCAGCATCAGCGCGCCGGCGGCCGCGGTCGCGGAAAGGGTCCTGGTGCGGTTCACGGCGCCTCCAGCCGGGTGCGGGTTTCCACGATCTGGCCGGCCTGCGGGTACGCGTGCCAGGTCCGCCAGGTGATGACGTCCGCCGCGCGTTCCGCGGCGAGTGCGGTCACGGCGTCGGGCGAGCCGGGGAACACGCCGCACAGCGCGCCGTCCCGCCCCGCCGTCCGCTCGCGCAGCGCCCGCGCGCGTGCGGCGAACTCGCCGGGGGCGCAGTGCCGTACGCGCGAGACGAAGCGGTAGCGCCAGCCGTCGACGGTCTCCGCCACCTCGCTCGGTGGCCCGTCGCCCGGCCGCCCGGGCAGGCAGGCCAGGGTTTCCGTGACCGGCCCGGCGTGCACCTGGTGCGAGGCGCCGAGCAGCCGCAGCTCCACGCCGACGCCGCCGAGGTCGACCCGGGTGACGGCCAGCGCGTCGCGCGCGGGCAGCCCGAGCGCGAACCGGAGTTGGTCGGCGCGCGTGTCCAGGTAGGGGGCGGCCAGCTCGATGCCGGGGCTCACGCGTCGCCGCCCGGGTAGATGACCAGCGTGCCGCCCGGCACGCGTTCGCCGAGGGACACTTCCCAGGTGCCGCGCCCACCGTCGCCGAGGAACCGTTCGAAGGCCAGGCCGCGTCCGCCGGGCGCGTCGAAGTCGGCGTACTCCATGCGGCCGGTCGCCCCGAGCCCGGTGGTGCCCTCCGACCGGTAGTCGGCGGTGCCGTGCTCACTGCGGTGGTAGGTGACGCCCTCGACCGTCAATGTCTTCTTGCTGGGCAGGAGTTCGTCGCCGCGGTACTCGGTCCACAGCACGACTTCGAGGTCGGGGTCCTCCTCGACGGAGAGCCAGCGGCGCCCCTCCTCGGTGCCGTCCATGGCGTCGAGGTAGTGTTCCGACCAGGTGAAGCCGCCCTGCCGCAGCCTCAACGAGCCGCGGACGAAGAGCCGTTCGCCCAGGTACTCGACCATGTCGCCGGCCTTCAGCCGCCGCGGGTCGCCCGCGGTGTCCTGACCGGGGTCGAACGGATCGCGCGGCGCGCGGCGTGCCGCCGCCTTCCGCGCCGCTTCCCGCGCGCGTCTGACGCGCAGCAGCACGGCGACCGCGGCCGCCAGCGCCACCACTCCGGCCAAGGCCAATATGAGGCCCATCGGCCCACCCCCGTTGCTCATGCCTCGCCTTGAGTCGGCAGAGTATGACACGGGTACGGTCCGGCATCCGCTCGGGGGGCCGACCGCGTGCGGACGAGGAAACGTTGCGCCACGCGGACGGCTTGGTAACCAGTGGTCGCTCCCCCCGGAGAACCACTGATCCCCCCGTTCCCGAGCGGTGCCGGAATGCGCCCCACCCTCCATGACAACAGCCGGGTCCGGCCAACGATTTCGACGTAGGCTGAAACTCCGTGGTCAGCGGAACGGGGCGCTGCAAGGGAGGTTGCACGGTGCTGCGGATTCATCTGACCGGCGAGGACCTGGCGCGCATCCGCATCGCCGAGGGGCCCGATCCGATGTGGGAGACGATGCTCAGCTCCCACCGTTTCCGGGACCGGCGCGCCCAACACGTCTACGGACCCTGGCGGCTGACGGCGCGCCGCCGCATCCACGCGCTGCCCGGCACCCTGCGGACCCTGGTCCCGCCCACGGGCTACTTTCCCGACTTCCTCAACCCGCTTGCGGCGCAGGAGGGATGGGGCAGCGCCGTCGAGGCGCTGCGCGCCACGCCGCGCCGCCGCCTCGCCGCCGACATCGCGCTGCTCGCGGCGGGGCAGCCGTCGCTGCCGCGCTGGGTGCGGCTGCTCGCCGACGGCGAACGGGAGGCGGTCGAGCAGCTCGTCGCCGACCTGGAACGCTACCGGCGCGCGGCCCTCGACGCGGCCGTGTGGCAGCGGGTGCGGGCCGACGTGGACGCCGACCGGGCGGTGCGGGTGCGGCATCTGCTGGCCGGCGGGGCGCACGGCCTGCTGGCGGGGCTGCGCCCGGTCCTGCGGTGGAACCCGCCGGTGCTGGAGTCGGACTACCCGGTGCGGCGCGAGCTGCGCCCCGGCGGCAGAGGGCTGCTGCTGGTGCCGTCGTACTTCTGCGGGCGGCAACCGGTCACCTATGCCGACAAGGAACTGACGCCCGTCGTGGTCTACCCGGTGGAGCACGCCGCGCCGCCGCGGCCGAGCCCCTCCGCGCTGGGGCGGCTGCTCGGCGGCACGAGGGCGCGGGTGCTCGGCTGCATCGAGTACGGCACGACCACGGGTGAACTCGCCCGCCGCGCCGGGGTGTCGCCCGCCTCGGCCAGTCAGCACGCGCGCGTGCTGCGGGACGCGGGTCTCGTGCGGTCGGTGCGGCGCGGCAGCGAGGTGCTGCACACGCTCACGCCGCTGGGCGCCGACCTGCTGACCTGATGCCGGAACGGAAACGGAAACGGGAACGGGGCGCGGGCGGGGTCACGCCTGCCAGCGGACCCCGGTCAGCTCCTCGGAGGCGTGCCACAGGCGGGCGGCGGCTGCGTCGTTCCGCGTCCAGGGCGCGCGCCACGATCCGCCGGGGCCGCCGCGCGGGGTGCGGGCGCCGAGCACGCTGGGTCCTGTGAACGAATCGGGGGCCACGCCGGGCGCGGTCGCCGCGTACAGCGAGGGCGTCGCGCCGGCCTCGGGCGGCGCGGCGAACAGCCGGGTGCCGACGCGCGCGACCCGCTCCTGGAAGCGGCTGCCGGCCAGTCGCGCGCCGCGGGTGTGCAGCCCGGACTCGGCGTAGCCGGGGTGGACGGCGGCGGCGACGACGTGCCGCCCGCGCAGCCGCCTGGCCAGCTCGTGGGTGAACAGCAGGTTTGCCGTTTTGGATCGGCCGTACGCCACCCAGCGGCCGTATTTGCGCTGGGAGTTGAGGTCGTGCATGTCGAGGTTGGCCAGCAGGTGCAGCAGGCTGGAGACGGTGACCACGCGGGCGTCGGGGCTGGCGAGCAGGCGGTCGAGCAGCAGCCCGGTGAGCGCGAAGTGGCCCAGGTGGTTGACGCCGAACTGCATCTCGAAGCCGTCGGCGGTCCTGGCGTAGGGGACGGCCATCAGACCGGCGTTGTTGATGAGCAGGTCGAGCCGCCGCGCGCCCCACTCGACGGCGAACGCCCGCACCGACGCCAGGTCGGCGAGGTCGAGCAGCCGTAGCTCGGCGCGGGCCTCGGGCACCTCGTCGAACAGCCGCTCCAGCGCCGTCTGCCCCCGGTCCTGGCTGCGGCAGGCCAGGACCACGCGGGCGCCGCGGCGGGCCAGCTCACGGGCGGTCACGTAGCCGAGACCGCTGTTGGCGCCCGTCACCACCGCGGTGCGGCCCTTGAGGTCGGGGATATCGCGTACGGTCCAGCCCATGCCCCCAGGGTAGGCCCGCACCGCGGCGGGTGGTGAGACGAATACGTAACGTTACCTCACGCCGGATGCACCGGATGCGCCGGATGCACCGTGACGGGGCAGCGCAGGCGCCGGTCGAGGCCGACGCGGCGTTCGGGTCCGGTGAGGGTCACCGGCACCGTGTGCCGGACGTCGTCGCTGGACGCGGCGAGCCGCAGTTCGAGCGCGCCCGGCTCGACGATCCGTTCTCCGGGGGCGAGCGTGTAGGCGGTCAGGTCGGCGTGGAAGCCGAGGCGGACCTCGGCGGAACGGCCGGGCTCCAGCGTGACGCGCGCGTAGCCGATGAGCCGGTTCACCGGGCGGGCGACGCGGGCGACCGGGTCGTGCAGGTAGAGCTGCACCACCTCCGTTCCGGCCAGGGCGCCGGTGTTGGTCACGGTCAGCCGCACGGTGGTCCCGCCGTCGGTGCCCAGCTCGGTGGCGTCGGCCGAGGCGTCCTCCCAGGCGAAGGACGTGTAGGAGAGGCCGTGCCCGAACGGGTACAGCGGGGTGGGGTCGATGTTGCTGGCGTCGCCCCGTCGGCCGAGCGGCGGCGCCAGGTAGGGGGCGGGCTGCGCGCCGGGGCCGCCGGGCACCCCGACGGGCAGCCGGCCGGAGGGATTGATGCGGCCGGAGAGCACACCCGCGAGAGCGCCGCTGCCCTCCTCGCCGGGGAAGAACGTCTGGACGCAGGCGGCAAGACGGTCCGCGAAGCGGCCGAGCGCGTAGGGCCGACCGGTCAGCAGCACCAGCACCACGGGAACGCCGATGTCCAGCAGCTGGTCGAGCAGCTCGCCCTGGCCGTCGGGGAGTTCGAGGTCGGCGGCGTCGCAGCCCTCGCCCGAGGTGCCGCGGCCGAACAGGCCGGAGCGGTCGCCCGCCACCATGACGACGACGTCGGCCCCGGCCGCGTCCCGCGGGGTCTTCGCGAGCGTGACGTCCGCGCCGGGGAACTCGGCGCGCAGCGCGGCGAACGGGCTGGCCAGGTCGACGCCGACCGGCAGCTCCGGATGCCGCACGCCCACGTGCCGGGGGAACGTGTAGCAGCCGAGCAGCGGCGCGACGTCGTCGGCGAGCGGCCCGGCGACGGCGATGCGGGCGCCCGGCGCGAGCGGCAGGGCGTCGTCGCGGTTGGCGAGCAGGACCACGGATTCCTCGGCGATGCGCCGGGCGGCGTCCCGCAGGGCGGGCGGGTCGAGGTCGACGGGCGCGTCCGCGGCGAGGGCGGGCGGCTCGGGGGACCAGTCGGCGTCGAGGAGACCGAGTTCCGCCTTCTGGGTGAGCACGCGCAGCACGGAGCGGTCGACCAGCTCCTCGGCGACCTCGCCGGACTGCACGGCCTTGAGCAGCGGCGTTCCGTACGCGCGCTGTGCGGGCAGCTCGACATCGATACCGGCGGCGAGCGCGAGAGCAGCGGCTTCGGCGGGGGAGCCGGCGACGCGGTGGGTGAGTTCGAGGAAGGAGACGGCGAAGTAGTCGGAGACGACGGTGCCGGTGAAGCCCCACTCCTCGCGCAGCAGCTCGGTCAGCAGCCAGGCGTCGCCGCTCGCGGGCACGCCGTCGAGGTCGTGGTAGGCGCTCATGACGGAACGGGCGCCGCCCTCGCGCAGCGCCATCTCGAACGGGAAGAGGACGACGTCGGCGAGTTCGCGCGGGCCGATGGAGACCGGCGCGTGGTTGCGGGCGCCGCGGGAGGCGGCGTGGCCGGCGAAGTGCTTGAGGGTGGCGACGACGCCCGCGGTTTCGAGGCCGCGCACGTAGCCGGTGCCGATGGTCGCCACGAGGTAGGGGTCCTCGCCGATGGTCTCCTCGGTGCGCCCCCAGCGAGGGTCGCGCAGCACGTCGAGGACGGGCGCGAGGCCCTGGTGGATGCCGACGGAGCGCATCGACTCGCCGATGAGCCGGGCGGCGTGCTCGACCAGGTCGGGGTCGAAGCTGGCGCCCCAGGCGAGGGGGGAGGGGAAGATGGCGGCCTGCCAGGCGGCGAAGCCGGTGAGGCATTCCTCGTGGACCAGCGCGGGCACCGAGAACCGGTTCGCGTCCGCGATCCTGCGCTGGTCCTCCGCCAGGGCCCTGGTCTTCTCGGTGGGGTCCACCGGGGCGGTGCCGAAGGGCCGGGTCAGCTGGCCGAGTCCGTCGGCGAGGAGCGACTGGAGGTCGGGCGTGGTCGCGTTGATCTCGGACTGCATGGGGGCGACGTCGGCGTCGTCGCCCTCGCCCGCGTCCGAGCCGGGCCAGATCCCGACCAGCTGGGCGAGCTTTTCCTCAAGGGTCATCCGGGACAGCAGTTCCGCGGCACGGGTCTCGGCCGGAAGTGTCGTGTCCTGCCAGGGGCTGTGCATAAGGCTCCTTGTCTGGGCGGCCGTGGTTCCAGGGACGGGCCCTAGCGGCCGCCGACACCCATCAGACCGTTGATCAGCTGACGGCGGGCGAAGAGGTAGGCGGTGAAGATCGGCACGATGGACAGCACCACGGCGGCGAGCAGCGCCGGGATGTCGACGCGGAACTCGCCGACGTAGTCGTACAGGCCGAGGGTGAGCACCCGCGTCTCCGGTGACTGGGTGAGGATCAAGGGGAAGAGGAAGCCGTTCCACGCGCCGAGGGCGGAGAAGACGCCGACGGTGGAGATGCCGGCCCGGGAGATGGGCACCACGAGCTGGAGCAGGATGCGGGTCTGGCTCGCGCCGTCGAGAGCCATCGACTCGTACAACTCCTCCTCGATGTCGCGCATGGTGCCGACGAGGATCAGCACGCTCACCGGGAGGGCGAATGCCGCGGTCGGCAGGATGATCGCCAGCAGCGTGTCGTAGAGCTGGAGTTCGGTGATGATCAGGTAGACGGGGATGATCACCGCCTGGGAGGGGATCGCGAGACCCAGCAGGAAGATCTGGAAGATCCGCCGGGAGGCGCGCGACCGGGTGCGCACGATGCTGTAGCTGACGGTCACCGCGAGCACGATGGCGATGGCCGCGCAGGCGGCGGTCACGATCGCCGTGTTGAGCAGGTAGCGCGGGAAGTCGCCTTCGAGGACCGTCCGGTAGGCGTCCAGCGTGGGTTCCGTCGGGATCGACAGGGGGCCGTTGTCCAGGTACGACTGCCGTGTCTGGAGGGTCGAGGCGACCAGGATGTACAGCGGCACCATGACGATGACCAGCCACACCAGGACGCCGACGCCTGCCGGGTAGTTGGCGCGGCGCAGGCGGAGCGCGCGGGCGGCCCGGGGCCGTTCACCGGGGGGCCGCTCCCGGACGCCGGCCGGGCGCTTGTCGATGGTCTGGGTCACAGTCCCTCCCGGGTGCTGCGCATCTTCGTGAACCCGGTCAGCCGCACCAGCAGCAGGGAGGCCGCGGTGGCGACGACGACGAGGGCGGTCGCGACCGCGCTGGCGTACCCGAGGTCGAACGCCTTGAACCCGGTGTCGTACATGAGATACGGAACGATCGCGGTGGCGTCGCCAGGGCCGCCGCGGGTGAGGATGAGCACGGTGTCGAAGTAGGTGAGCGCTCCGACCACCATCAGCACGGTGGAGGTGACGATGGTGTTGCGCAGCTGCGGCAGCGTGATGTGGAAGAACTGCCGCACGGTGCCGGCGCCGTCGATGGCGGCGGCGTCGTAGAACGAGCGCGGGATCTGCCGGGCGCCGCCCTGGTAGATCAGCATGTGGAACGGGACGAACTGCCAGCCGGTGACGAACAGCACGGCCGCGAAGGCGCCGCGTTCCGAGCCGAGCAGGTCGGCGCTCTCCAGGTTGAGGAAGTTCGCGATGTCCGGGGCGAGTCCGAAGTTCGGGTCGAAGATCGTGCGCCACAGCAGGGCGAGCGCGACGGAGGACGCGAGCAGCGGCACGAAGAAGATCGCGGACAGCACGGCGCGGTTGCGCTGGCGGCCGGCCGCCCAGACGCCGAGGAGCAGGACGATGGGCGTCTGCGTCAGCCAGGTCAGGGCGGTCAGGAGCAGGCTCAGCCAGACGGCGTTGCGCATGCCGTCGTCGTTCCAGAGCCGCGACCAGTTGTCCATGCCGGACCAGACGGGGTCGCTCAGGCCGTTCCAGTCGGTGAACGACAGGTAGCCGACGATCGCCATGGGGGCACCGGCGAAGAACAGGAAGAAGAGGGCGCCCGGAATCGCCCAGGCGATGCCTGGGCGACCGGTGCGCGGTGCGCTGGGGTTCTTTTCGAGCTTCACGGGGTCCCTACAGGGCCTGTGCGGCTTCGATGAAGTCCTGCGGGCTGAGCTGACCGCTGAACAGCTGCTCGATGTTGTCGATGAGCGGCGCGGCCTGCGTGGCGGGCAGCGCCTGGTCCCAGGACAGGGTGAAGGAGGAGGCCTCGGAGATCATGTCCCACTGGAACTGCGCGTATTCGGGAACGGGGCTGGAGGCGATCAGGCTCTCGGCGTTGGTGGTGGCCGGGATGTCGCCGTTGTCGATCAGCGCCTGCGCGTACTCCTCGGTGGCGTGCACCTTGAGGAACTCGATGGCGGCGTCGAGGCGTTCACCCTCGACCTGCGAGTTGACGGACCAGTAGTTGGTCGGGTTGCCCACGACGGCGGAGGGGTCGCCGGCGCCGCCCTCGATGACGGGGAACGTGGCCCAGGCCAGCTCGTTCTCGGCGAACTCCGGCTGGTTGGTCAGCTGGTTGGAGAACTCCCAGTTGCCCATCAGGTGCATGGCGGCCTCGCCCTGGGCGAAGAAGGTGGAGGCGCCGTCGGTGGTGTAGCTGACGGAGCGGAAGTCGTTGCCGAAGGCCCCGGCGTCGACCAGCTCGACGGCGGTCTCGATCGCTTCGAGGGCGGCCGGCTCGCCCCAGGCGGCGGAGTCGCCGTTGCGGATGCGTTCGAAGATCTCGTGCCCGCCCTGGCGGTCGAGCAGGTACTCGATCCACATCAGCTCGGTCCAGGCGTCGGCCCCGGCCAGCGCGGCGGGCGTGATGTCCTGATCCCGGAAGGTCTCGACGAGCGAGAAGAGGTCGTCGAGGGTTTCCGGGGGCTGGACGCCCGCCTCGTCGAAGATCCGCTGGTTGTAGAAAAGGGTAACGGTCTGCACGCCGCGCATGGGTATGCCGTAGTAGCGGCCGTCCACCGTTCCGGCGTCGAGGATGGTGGGCAGGAAGGCGCCCTGGAACTCCTCGTCCTCGGCGAGGGTGTCGGTGAGGTCGACGAGCATGTCCTCGGCGACGAAGTCGCTGATGCTGCCGCCGCCCCAGTTGAAGAAGATGTCCGGGGCGTTGGAGCTGCCCATGGCCGTTCGCATGCGGTCCTGGTAATTCTCGCCGGGGACCTGGGTGAGGTTGATGTCGATGTCGGAGGTCTCGTTGAACTGCTCGATGAACTCCTCCTGAATCGTGGACGATCCGTCCTGGTAGGTCCAGACCTCGAGGGTGTCGCCGCCGCCGCCCCCGGGGCCTTCGCTGCCGCAGGCCGCGAGGATGGGCGCGGTCAGCGCGAAGGCTGCCGCCACCGCGAGGGTTCTGGTCCGCCGGGGTCGCCACGGGTTGGGGCTTCGCATCGCTCACCTTCCGGAAACTCGCCGAAAATTATCGGGCAGGTGCCGAAGGAAGTTACGGCCCCGTGGGGGCCGCGTCAACGGGGCGGACGGCAACAAGTCGGTTAAGGAGCCCGATCAAGCCGCGGCCGGCGGCGGCGCCGTCGACGCGCGGACCACCAACTCGGTGGCCAACTCCACGCGGGGCGAGTCGATTTCCTCCCCGCGCGCCTGGCGGAGCACGGTGCGCGCGGCCACCTTGCCCATCTCCGCGAGCGGCTGGCGCACCGTGGTGAGCGGCGGAGCCGACCACCGCATTTCCGGAAGATCGTCGAAGCCGACGATGCTCACGTCCTGCGGGACCCGCAGTCCGCGCTGCCGCAGCGCCTCGACCGCGCCCATCGCCATCTGGTCGCTGGCGGCGAAGACCGCCGTCGGCGGCTCGGCCAGATCCATCAGCCGCCGGCAGCCGGTGAACCCGGCCTCGTGGTAGAAGTCGCCCGGCACGGTCAGCTCCTCGTCCGGCGCCACCCCCGCCGACTCCAGCGCCGCCCGGTAGCCGTCGAGCCGCGCCCGGCTGCACAGCAGCCGCGGCGGGCCGGCGATGAAACCGATGCGGCGGTGGCCGAGCTGGAGCAGGTGCTCGGTGGCGGCCAGGCCGCCCGCCCAGTTGGTCGCGCCCACCGTCGGCGCGGCGAGCGCCGGCGCGCCGGCCGGGTCGACCACGACGATCGGCACGCCGAGCCGGTGCAACTCCTTGTGCAGGACCGGTTCGAGCGCCGAGGTCACCAGGATCACCCCGTCCGAGGCGCGTGCCCGCAGATTGGTCATCCACTGCCGGGCGGCGCCGGCGCGGTCGTGAATGGCCGAAACCACGGTGCCGATGCCGGAGGCGTGCGCGACCTCCTCCACGCCGCGGATGATCTCCACGGCCCACGGGCTGTCCAGATCGTTGAAGACGAGGTCCAGCAGCGCCGCCCGGTCGCCGGGCGCGTGGGTCCGGCGCCGGTAGCCGTACTGCCGCAGCAGCTCCTCGACCTTCGCGCGGGTCTCGGGAGCCACGTCGGAGCGCCCGTTGACCACCCGGGAGACGGTGGGCACGGAGACGCCGGCCTCCCTGGCGATGGCCGTGATCGTGACTTTACGTTCCCCAGTCATGGGCACCTCTTCTGTCGTGTTCCGGATGCCGGAAGTTTTTCGACATTATTCCGGAACTCTTGACGCGTCCCAGGGTGCCCCTTAGAAACGGACCCGTCAGCCTGCGGGGGCGTGACAACGAGAGGGGTACTCCATGCTATCCCTGGTGCGCAGAGCCGCGGTCGTCTTCGCTGCCGGTGCTTTGCTCTCCGGTGCCGCGATGCACGGCAGCGCACAAGCCCAGGACCCATCCATCCAAGCCGAAACGCTGCGTGAAGCGGCTGAAGCCCAGGGGAAGTTCATCGGATCGGCCATCGCCGACCACCGGCTGAGCGACGCCACGTACAACGGCATCGCCAGCACCGAGTTCAACAGCGTCACGGCAGAGAACGTCATGAAGTGGGAGTCGATCCAGCCCTCCCGCGGCTCGTTCAACTTCGCCGCGGGCGACCGGCTGGTGGACTTCGCACAGGCGAACGACCAGCAGGTCTGGGGCCACACCCTCGTCTGGCACAGCCAGCTCCCGGACTGGGTGGAAAACGGCGGCTTCGACGCGGCCGAGCTGACCGAGATCACGGACGAGCACATCACCACCGTGATGGACCACTACGAGGGCGACATCGCCTACTGGGACGTGGTCAACGAGGCATTCAACGAGGACGGGACCTTCCGCCAGTCGGTCTTCCAGCAGACCATCGGCGAGGAGTACATCGCCAACGCGTTCCGCACGGCGGACGCCGCCGACCCGAACGCCAAGCTCTGCATCAACGACTACAACATCGAGGGTGCCAACGCCAAGAGCAACGGCATGTACGACCTCGTGCAGGGCCTGCTCGCCGACGGCGTGCCGATCGACTGCGTGGGCTTCCAGTCCCACCTGATCCTCGACTCGATCCCCGGCGACATCCAGTCCAACCTCCAGCGCTTCGCCGACCTCGGCCTTGAGGTGATCGTCACCGAACTCGACATCCGGATCACCATGCCCGCCGACAGCGCCGAACTGGACCGCCAGGCCGACCAGTTCGAAGGCGTGGTCAGCGCCTGCCTCGCCGTGGACGGCTGCGCGGGCGTGACCGTGTGGGGCTTCGGCGACGCCGACTCCTGGGTACCCGACGTCTTCGAGGGCCAGGGCGCGGCGTGCCTCTACGACGAGAGCTACCAGCCGAAACCGGCCTACGACGGGGTGCTCGCCGGCCTCGGCGGCACGCCGGGCGGCGGCCCGGGCCCCGGCCCCGACCCGGTCGAGGGCTGCCTGGCCACCTACCAGGTCACCAGCCGGTGGAACGCCGGCTCCGTGGTCCAGGTCGGCGTCACCGTGGAGGAGGCGGTCAGCGGCTGGTCGGTCTCCTTCAGCCTGCCGGCCGGCGAATCCGTCACCAGCCACTGGAACACCCAGCTCACGCAGGCCGGAACCACCGTGACGGCACGCAACGCGCCGTACAACGGCAGCATCCCGGCGGGCGGCACGCTGAGCTTCGGCTTCCAGACCAACAGCGGCGCCGTCTACAGCGCCCCCGTGGTCAGCCTCAACGGGGCCGTCTGCGACGCGGCCTGACCGCCCGGCTCCCGCCTCCCCGTACAACCCGCCCGTCCGGCGGCGGCCCCCGCGCCGCCGCCGGACGGCGGCATGCTCAGGGCAGCCCTATCCCTGCGGCCATCCGGCGCACGGTGTACGCGAAGAACTCCGCGCGCGACTCCTCGATCACGTGCGTGTACTGGCCGAACACCTCGAACGCGACCAGGCCCGTCAGCTGCGCCCAGGCCGCGGTGACGGCCGCCATCGACGGGGCCGGCAGGCCCGGCGCGTGCTCGGCGGCCAGTGCCGCCGCCTCGGCGAGCACCGCGGGCGGCGGCGGGCCGCCGGGAACGGGCCCGAGGGCGCCCGAGCGGTGCGCGTCGAGCGTCACCGCGATGAGGGCGAACGGCACCCGTGTCCCGGGGCCGCCCGTCTCCTGGGGCGCCGCGTAGCCGGGCACCGGCGTCCCGTGGATCAGCGCGAACTCGTGCGGATGGTCCAGCGCCCACTCCCGCACGGACAGGCACACGGCCAGCCACCGCTCCGCGGGCGACTCCGGCGGGTCACCGGAGACCAGCGGGCCCTCGGCCGCCTCGCCCAGCGCGTTGTACGCGTCGATGATGAGTGCGGTCAGCAGGTCGTCGCGGCTGGGGAAGTAGCGGTAGAGGGCCGAGGAGGCCATGCCGAGATTGCGCGAGACGGCGCGGAGCGACAGCTGGGCCGCGCCCTCCGCCGCGATTCTGTCGCGGGCCTCCGACTTGATCGCCGCGGTCACCTCGCGCCTGGCCCGCTCCCTGGCTCCTTGGATCGCAGTCATGCCGTCAGTGTGCCACCGGCGGGAGCGCCGTTCAACGAAGAGAGCACTGCTCTTGTTTTTGAGCGGCGGGTGGGGCATGCTGGAGCACGTCACGGAGCTGGTGCTCACAAAGGAGAGCGCTGCTCACTCATTCCGGCGCGCCGCGCCGCACCCCCGAGGAGTCCCGATGAGTGCCACTCTCCACGTCAAGAAGCCCGGCTGGATCACCCGCCGCCTGTTCAACCCCGCCATCGCCTTCCTCACCCGCCGCGGGCTCAGCATCTGGGGCTCCCGGGTCCTCGCGGTCCGCGGGCGCAAGAGCGGCGAGTGGCGCACCACCCCGGTCAATCTGCTGACGGTGGACGGCCGTCAGTACCTCGTCGCCCCCCGCGGCCACGTCCAGTGGACGCACAACATGCGGGCGGCCGGCGGCGGCCGTCTCCTGCTGGGAAAGAGCGCGCAGGACTTCACCGCCGAGGAGGTGCCGGACGAGCAGAAGCCGGAGCTGCTGCGCGCCTACCTCAAGCGGTGGAAGGCGGAGGTCGGTGCCTTCTTCAACGGGGTGGGGCCCGACTCCTCCGAGGAGGACCTGCGGCGAATAGCCCCCGACCACCCGGTGTTCCGCGTCACCGTCACCGGCGTCTGATCCCCGCCTCAGCCCCGCCGCCCGGCGTGCGGGTCCGCCGCGCCCGCGCCGGTCCCCGCCACGGCGTGCAGCAGGTCGAGCCAGCCCCGCGGCCCCGGCCACGGGCCGCCGCCGGGCAGCCCCTCCGGGGCGCTGTCGCGCAGCGGGTGCGCGACATAGGCGTAGGGCGCCGGGCCCACGCGGCGCGGATCGGGGGAGAGGTAGCACGCGGCGGCCGGGTCGTAGTAGCGGCGCAGGTGGTAGTACAGGCCGGTCTCCGGGTCGAGGAGCTGCCCGGGGAAGCCGAGCCGGCACTCCGCCGTGTCCTCCGTGCCCGCAGCGCCCGCCGGGTCCGGCGCTCCCCAGAAAGAGGCGCGCCGCCGCCAGACGACCGTGCCGTCCGCGCCCAGGAGTTCGGTCGGTGTCCCGAGCGGGTCCGTGACGGCGGCGTGCCAGACCGCCGCGCCCTCCGGCGCGTGGGTGGTCTGTGCCAGCGGCCGGTGGCCCGCCGGGGCCCAGTGCCAGACGGTGGCCGTGCCGTCCGGGCGGCGCTCCTCGGCCGGTTTCGTGCCCTCCCAGGCGTACGTCGTCTCGGTCACCACCGCGCCGTAGTCGTCGAGCAGTTGCTTGGCGACCCGGCGCCCGAGAGGGTCGTACACGTAGTGCCAGTGCCGGCCCTCCGCGGTGACCACATCCGTCAGCCGGTCCAGGGCGTCCCAGCTGAGGCCGAGCCGCCCCGCCTTCACGACGCGCCCCTGGCCGTCGTAGCGGTGGTTGCCGGTCGCGCCGGCCAGTCCGCCCTCCGCGTCCTGGCCAAACTTCTGGGTGCCGCCGGGGCCGTGGACGGCGAGCACCCGCCCGGCTGTGTCCAGCGTGATGTCGAGCACGCCGACCGCCGGGTCCGCGACGCGCACCGGCGCGCCGTCCTCCCGGTAGTGGAACGTGCGGCGCAGCCCGGCCGGCAGGACCAGCGCGGCCGGGCGGCCCGCCGCGTCCCACTCCTGCCGCAGGACGGGGCCGGCGTCGCCGAGGCGCCGCGCGATCTCGCGCCCGGCCGCGTCGTATGCGAACGCCAGGCTGCCCGGCCCGGCGTGCAGGGCAGCCGGGCGGCCCGCCGCGTCGTACTCCCAGCGGGTCACGGCGCCCGACGGCGTGTGCCGTTCGGTCCGCCGGCCCTGCGCATCGTGGGCATACCGCATGGTGCGGCCGTTGCACGTCTCGGCAATCACCGCGCCCGAGGAGGCGTCGCGTTCCCAGGTCAGCTCCGTCTCCTCGTTGGCCGCCGCGATCAGCCGGCCGGCCGCGTCGTAGCGGAAGCGCGCGATGCCGCTGTCGGTGCGCTGTTCGATCAGCCGGCCGCACCCGTCGAGGGTGTGGGAGACGCGCTGACCGGCGCCGTTCGTCCAGCCGACGTGCTGCCCGGCTGCGTCGTAGCGGTGGCGCAGGGCGCGGCCGGCGGTGTCCGCCTCGCCGATCAGCCGGCCCGCGGCGTCGTACGTGTAGGTCCAGCTGTTCCCCTCGGCATCGGCGAGGCCCGTCAGGCGGCCTTCCGCATCGTGCTCGCGCCGCAGCCCGTCCTCGCCCGGCTTCCCGCCCGGTACCTCCACCGGCGGCTCCAGCGGTGGCTCGGCCGGCTCCTCCGGGCGGGCGGCCACCGTGCCGTCGGGCAGTGTGACGGCGGTGACGGCGCCGTGCGCGTCGCGCTCCCAGCGCGTGACCCGCCCCAGCGGGTCGGTCAGCGCCACCAGACCGCCGTGCGGCCCCCACTCCCTGCGGGTGGTGTGGCCGAGCGGGTCGGTCTCGGCGACCGGCCGCCCCGCCTCGTCGAACGTGTAGACCGTCGTATGCCCGAGCGAGTCCGTCAGGCGGGTCGTGCGCTCCGCGTCGTCGTAGGCCAGCACGGCGGCCGCCCGGCCGTCCTCCGCGCCCGCCCGGACGACGCGGCCGGACGCGTCGTACGCGTACCGGTACCAGCCCTCCGTGCCGCGCGCCCGGCCGGTGAGGCGCCGCCGCGCGTCGTATTCCAGCCGCTCCACCGGGCCCTCGGCGCTCTCCGCGGCGAGAAGGTTCCCCGCCGCGTCATAGCCGAAGCGGCGCAGCAGCGGCCCCGCGGGGTCGCTCAGCAGCCGCAGTTCGGCGACGCGCCCGTCCCGCGAGGTGACGCCGACGCGGTGCCCGTCGCTGTGCGCCACCTCGGCTGGTGCGCCGCCGTCGTAGGCCAGGCGCACGGCGTTACCCCGGCCGTCCGTCACCTCCACCAGCGGCAGTTCCGCGCCGGCCGCGCCCGGCACGGGCCGGTAGTGCAGCGAGTGCCCGGTCTCGGGCCGCCGCACCGTCATCGTCCCGCCGGGCCGCCCGTCCCAGGTCAGCGGCCAGCGCGGCCCGGCCGTCGGCAGCACGGCCGCGGCCGGCCCGGGGACCGGGTAGTCGAGGACCCGGCCGTCCTCGGCGATCAGCCGGACGCCGTCGGGACGCAGGACCAGGCACTGGTCGAGGGTGGAGCCCCAGCCCTTGCCGAACCGCCTACCCGCCTTCGTCCCGGCGCGGTAGTGCCGGACGAGCAGCAGCGGCAGCGCGCCGGGTATGTACACGTCGGTGGCGGCCAGCGCCACGCCTCCCGTGGCCGGATCGAGCCCGCGCCGCCTGGCCGCGGCGCCGGGGGCGGGTGGCGGAGGCGGAAGCTGACCCAGGTGCTCCGCGGCCAGGCCGGGCATGCGCCCCCCATGTCTGGTTGTCGTCCGGTACGTCGCCACCGACGGTAGTTGCGGTCCTGGTGTGGTTCAACCGTGGAATTGTCACAGGTCAGGGACGGTGGGCGGGACGTTCCCGCACGCCGCGGCAGGGGTCAGGACGGGGCGTGGCCCAGGCCGAGGCGTGCGGTGACGGCGTTGTCGTGGCGGGTCACGCTCGCGCACAGCGCGGACAGGATGCGCTGCGAGGCGATGTTGTCGGGGGTCGTCTCGGCCACCATCCGCACCGCGCCCCCGGCCCGCGCGATCCCGGCGAGCTGCCGCAGCACCGCGCCGCCCACCCCCGCCCCGCGCACGGAGCGCCCGAGCCACACGCCGGCCTCGACCGACCCAGGCTCCTCCGCCACCGGCGCGAGCCGGGCGGCACCCACCACGCCGCTCGCACCGCCCGCACCACCCGCGCCGTCCGGCCCGGTGAGCACGATCGCGTAGGTGGACTCGACGGGCCTGGCCGACAGCGAACGGGAGCGGTGGAAGCGCACGAACGCCTCGCGGCGCTCCCGTGTCCAGCCGGGCGGGCCCGCGACCGGCGGCATCACATCCAGCGGGTCGGCGTCGGCGACGGCCGCCGCGAGCAGGCGTCGCAGCAGGGCCTCGTCCAGCGGCCGCAGCCGCACATCGCCGCGCACCCGGCCGGTCACGCGCAGCACGCCGTCCACCGCAACCGGCTCGAAGCCGGCGGCGGCGAGCAGCCGCTGCGCGCCCGCCGGGCAGCACGTGCCCGGCCAGGCGACGTCGACACCGCCGCGCGCGACGCGCACGGCGGCACCGCCGAGACCGGCCCCGGCCAGCTCGTCGCGCACCTGGGCCGCGAGGCGGTGCAGCCGTTCCGTGGCGGGATCGCGGACCGGCCGCGGCCCGTGGGCCGGCTCCTCCTCGGGAGCGAGATCGACAGGGCTCACGCGCCAAGGCTAGCGCCCCGTCAGCCAAGGTTCGCCCCGTCGCGACTCCCCCAGCCCCCTCTGGGGGCTGGGAGGTGCCCCCATGCGCACGGCACCTCGCTGCGTTGCCGAATCTTGCGAGTACGTCCCCCAGACTTCGTCCGGGAGGTGCCCCCACGTACGAGCTGCGATCCGGCGCCGGTGGGGGCACCTCCCAGGCCCCCAAGGGCCTGGGGGAGCACCGCACCGGATCGCCGCTCCTTGACGGGCAAACCTTGACTGACGCGGCACTAGCGTTGCCGCGCATGACCCTCTCCGTTCCGCAGCTGGCGGCGGTGGCCGACGAGCTGTTGCCGCCCGGCCGTCCGGTGATGGTGCACGCGTCGCTGCGGTCGTTCGGCGAGCCGGTCGAGGGTGGCCCGGACGGCGTGCTCGACGCGCTGCTCGGGCGCGGGCGCACGGTCCTCGTGCCGGCCTTCACGGAGTCGTTCTTCCTGGCGGCGGCCCCGGCCCACCTGCGGCCAGGGCGCAACGGCACCGACTACGCGACGCCGCCCGACGAGTCAGCGCGGCCGCCGGGGCACGCGTTCCGCGTCGACTGCGGGCTCGTCGACCCGGCCATGGGGGCGCTGCCCGCCGCGGTGCTCGCGCGCGGGGGCGTGCACCGCGGGCTGCACCCGCTGGACTCCTTCGCCGCCGTCGGCCCGCTCGCCGCCGGGCTGGCCGCGGCACAGAGCCCGTCCGACGTCTACGGGCCGGTCCGCGCGCTGGCGGCGGCGGGCGGCACGGTGCTGCTGCTGGGCGTCGGGCTGAGCCGGATGACGGCCCTGCACCTGGCGGAACAGCGTTCCGGACGCCGCCTGTTCGTCCGCTGGGCGCGGCGGCCCGGCGGCGAGGTCTTCCGGTTCCTGTTCCGAGGGTTTCCCCCGGTTCGAGCCGTACCTGCGCCACTGCGCCGCGACGCGGATGGTGCGCGCCTCGCGGTGGACGGCCTACCCGGCCGCCCGGGCGCTGGCGGCGGCGGTCGCCGCGCTGCGGGCCGACCAGACGCTGACGCGCTGCGCGGACCCCTCCTGCGCGGCCTGCCGCGACTCCATCGCCGGCGGCCCCGTGGGGCCGGCGCCGCTCGGCTGACCTGCGCAGGATGCCAATTCGGCGTGCACACGGTAACGGGCTGATCGCGGAGTGGTCTCATCCGGGTCGGAACCCGCATTGGTGGGCAGATATCAGTCGTGCAGGATTTAACCGCTTCTCCGTGGGGCGGCGTGCGGTGAACGGGGAGCCGCTGCCGCCGCTGGAACGGCTGGGGCCGTACCAGCTCATGGGTATGCACTGTGCCCTCTGCGGCAGCTACCTCGGCGTCCGGGCCCGCGAGCTCGGCACCCTGCGGCATCCCCGTTTCGGCTACCCGTTCCGCCTGTGGGCGTGCGCGCCGCGCTGCCCGACGAGCGGGCTGAGCCCGGTCCGGCCATCCTGGGGGTTGGGTCGGAGGTGATGCCGGTGGGCGATGAGACGCGTAATCATCGCAGTGACATCGGGCGGCGCGTCGCGCTGCGCCGCGAGCAGCTGGGGCTCAGCCGCGAGGACGTGGCCGACCGGGCGGGCGTCGCGCCGCAGTACCTGCGCTACCTGGAGGAGCGGCCCGCCTCGCCGAGCCAGGCGTCGCTGACCAGAGTGGCCAGGGCGCTGGACACGACCGTGTCCGAGCTGAGCGGCGTCGAGCCGCAGCCCGCGGGGCAGCACGCCGCCCCGCACGGCAGGCTGATCGAGCTGGACACCGACGAGTGCTACCAGCTGGTCGCGGAGCACAATGTGGGCCGCATCGCCCTGGACACGGCGAGCGGGCCGGCGATCGTGCCGGTGACCTACAGCCTGGTCGACGGCGCGATCGTCTTCCGCGTCAAGGCGAACGGCTCGGGCGTCTCGTGCGTGCGCGAGGCGGCGGAGACCGCGTTCGAGGTCGACCACCTCGACGAGCTGCGCGGCGTCGGCTGGAGCGTGCTCGTCGTCGGCAGGCCCCGGCAGATCACCGACCCGGCGGAGGTCGCCGCCCTGGCCGGGCGCACGGGCGCACGGGCGGGGGAGGAGGAACGGGACGCGTCCGAGCTGTGGGTGCGGCTGCACCCGGAACGCGTGACCGGCCGCCGCGTCCCCCTCGATTGAACCCGGCCGGGTTCCGCGGCTCCGGCGAATTGCGGGGGCGGCGGGCGCGGGTTCCCATGGAGTGATGACGACGGTCCCGCAGTTGTGGACGTGCCGCGCGGTGGTGTTCGACACCGACGGGGTGATCACCGACTCGGCCCGGGTGCACGCCGCCGCGTGGAAGGAGGCGTTCGACGCGGTGCCGGGGGTGGAGCCGCCGTTCGACGCGGGGGAGGACTACCGGCGCTTCGTGGACGGGAAGTCGCGCCTGGACGGCGCCGCCGCCTTCCTCGACGCGCGGGGCCTCGGGCTGCCGGTCGGCGATCCGGACGACGAGCCGGGCACCGGGAGCGTGTGCGCCGTCGCGGCGCGCAAGGAGCGGATCTTCGTCCGGATGCTGAACGAGGGCGGTGCCGAGGTCTACCCCGGCACCGTGCGGCTGCTGACCGCGCTGCACGGCGCCGGGGTGCGCTGCGCCGCGGTGTCCGCCTCGCGGCACGCCCGTGATCTGCTGGCGCGCGCCGGGGTGCGGTCGCTGCTGCTGACGGTCGTGGACGGCAACGACGTGGCGAGGCTCGGCCTGCCGGGCAAGCCGGACCCGGCGCTGTTCCTCGAGGCGGCGCGGCGGCTGTCCGTCCCCGCCGCCTCCGCCGCGGTCGTGGAGGACGCGCTGGCCGGCGTCGAGGCGGGGCGGCGGGGCGGCTTCGGCGTGGTGGTGGGCGTGGACCGGTCGGCGGCGCCGACCGGCGCGGGCGACCTGCTGCGGAACGGGGCGGACCTCGTCGTGAACGATCTGGCCGAACTGCTCGGCCCCGGGAGGTGAGGTGCGGGTGGCGGAGTGGACGTGGGAGTACGAGGGCTACGACCCGCGCACGGAACGGCTGCGCGAGGCGCTGTGCACGCTGGGTAACGGGTATTTCGCGACGCGCGGCGCGGCGCCCGAGACGGTCGCGGGCCCGGCGCACTACCCCGGCACGTACGCGGCGGGCGTGTACAACCGGCTGACGACGACGCTGGCCGGGCGCGATCTTGAGCACGAGGACGTGGTGAACCTGCCGAACTGGCCGGCGTTCCGCTTCCGGCCGCACCCGGACGAGGGTCCGGACGGCACGTGGTTCACGCCGGACGACGATCCGGCCGGGCTGCTGCGCTACCGGCAGACGCTGGACCTGCGGCGCGGCACGCTGAGCAGGTCCGTGCGGTTCCGCGACCCGCACGGGCGGCACCTGGGCGTGGAGCAGTCCCGCCTCGTGCACATGGCGGACCCGCACCTCGCGGCGCTGCGGACGACGTTCACCGCGGAGGACTGGTCGGGCACGATCGAGGTGGACTCCGCGCTGGACGGCACGGCGGCACGGAACACGGGCGTCGCCCGTTACCGGGACCTGGCCTCGCGCCACCTGACGCACATGAGCACCGGCGACGAGGAGCCGGACATCGTGTGGCTGCGCTGCCGCACCCGCGCGTCGGACGTGCGGGTGGTGATGGCGGCCAGGACGCGCGCCGGCGCGGATGCCGGCGCGGACGGCCCGGCGCCGGAGGTGCGGACGCGGCTGACGGACTCCCGCGCCGAACAGCGGCTGCGGCTGCCGATCGGGCCCGGGCGGCCGGTCACGGTGGAGAAGACAGTCGCGCTGCACACCTCGAAGGACCCGGCGATCAGCAGCCCGCTCGGCGCGGCGGTGGAACGGCTGCGGCGGGCACCGGACTTCGCGGGCCTGCTGGACACGCACGCCGCGGCGTGGGAACGGCTGTGGCGGCGCGCCGATCTCGAAGTGCCGGGGGAGTCGGGGCACATCCTGCGGCTGCACCTCTTCCACCTGCTCCAGACGCTGTCGCCCGAGCACACCGCCGACCTGGACGTCGGCGTCCCGGCGCGCGGCCTGCACGGGGAGGCGTACCGGGGGCACGTCTTCTGGGACGAGCTGTTCGTACTGCCCTACCTCAACCTGCACTTCCCCGAGCTGTCCAGATCGCTGATGACCTACCGCTACCGGCGGCTGCCCGCGGCGTGCCGGGCGGCGCGCGACGCCGGCCGGGAGGGCGCGATGTACCCGTGGCAGAGCGGCAGCGACGGGCGCGAGGAGACGCCGGAGGTGCACCTGAACCCGCGTTCCGGCCGCTGGCTCCCGGACAATTCACGGCTCCAGCACCACGTCGGCTCGGCGGTGGCGTACAACGTGTGGCGGTACGGGCAGGCCACCGGCGACACCGAGTTCACGCACACCAGGGGTGCGGAGATGCTGTTCCAGATCGCCCGGTTCTGGGCGGCGTGCGCGGCGTACGACGGCGCGCGCGAGCGCTACCGCATCCGCCGGGTCGTGGGCCCGGACGAGTACCACGAGGGCTACCCGGACGCGCCGGAACCGGGGCTCGACGACAATGCGTACACCAACGTCACGGCGGCCTGGGTGCTCGCGCGGGCGCTCGACCTGGCGCGCACGCTGCCCGCGTCACGCCGGCGCGAACTGTTCGCGCGCATCCACCTGGAGCCGGCGGAACTTGACCGGTGGGACGACGTCTCGCGGCGGCTCCTGGTGCCGTTCCACCGGGGCGTCATCAGCCAGTTCGACGGCTACGGCGAGCTGCGCGAGCTGGACTGGGAGGGCTACCGGCAGCGGTACGGGGACATCAGGCGCCTGGACCGGCTGCTTGAGGCCGAGGGCGACACGGTCAACCGCTACCAGGCGTCCAAGCAGGCGGACGTGCTGATGCTCGGCTACCTCTTCTCGCCCGGCGAACTGGCGGAGCTGTTCGCCCGGCTCGGCTACGAGGTGGACGACGCGGCGTGGCGCCGCACCGTCGACTACTACCTGGCGCGCACCAGCCACGGTTCGACGCTCAGCGGTGTCGTGCACGCCTGGGTGCTGGCCCGGGTGCGGCACGGCGAGGCGTGGACGCACCTGAAGGAGGCGCTGGCCAGCGACGTGTCGGACCTCCAGGGCGGAACGACGGCGGAGGGCATCCACCTTGGGGCCATGGCGGGCACGCTCGACCTGGTGCAGCGCGGGCTGGCGGGACTCCAGACGCGGGAGGGCGCGCTGTGGCTCGACCCGGCGCCGGTGCCCGAACTCTCGGCGTTCGGCTTCTCGGTGCGCCACCGCGGGGTCGCGGTGCGGGTGCGGATGAAGCCGGGCCAGCTGTGGATCGGCGTGCCGCGCGGGGAGGAGACGTCGGTGCGCGTGGTGCTGGCGGACGACAGCGTGGACATCGCCCCGGGCGAGGAGCGGCTGCTGCCGCTGCCCCACGAGCCGCATCAGCCGGGTTCGTGACCCTCCGGGCCGAGCGGCTCCTCGTCCCGGTACGGGACGACCGCGACCGGTGCGCGGGCGTGGTGCAGGGCGGCGTGCGCGACCGGGCCGATGCGGGTGCCGAGCAGCGGGCGGCGCAGGCGGCGGCCCACGACGACGAGCCCGGCCCGGAACGCGGCCGCCGAGAGCAGCACTTCGGCCGCGTTGCCGAAGCGCAGGTGCTCGGTCACCGGCACGCCGGGGAATCGCTGCCGCCACGGCGCGAGCACGCCGGAGAGCACGTCGCCCTCGGCGCTCTCCAGGTCCTTGGCCGCACCGGCGTTCTCCTCCAGGCTGTCCGGCACGTCGGCGCCGAACAGTGACGGCGTGCCCCAGGCGCGCACGGCGCGTACGCCCGAGCCGCGCGCCGCCGCCGTGGTGAACGCGAAGTCGAGCAGCGGCAGCGCGGCCGGTCCCGCGTCCTTGACGGCGACGACGACCTCGCCCTCCGCCTCGTCCCCCTCCCGTTCCTGCGGCTCCGAACGCACCAGCACCACGGGGCGTTCGGTATGGGCGATCACCGGCAGGCCCACCGAGCCGAGCAGGAAGCCGACGACCGGCCCGTGCCCGCGGGAGCCGAGGACCGTCAGCTCGGCCTCCGCCGCCTTGTCGATCAGTCCGGACGAGGCCACCTGGGGGACCAGCTCCGTGGTCAGGGACACGTCCGGGTGCGCCGCCGCGATCCCGGCCGCGGTCCGTTCGAGCAGGGCTCGGGCCGCCTCCTCGTCCGGTGCGGGCGGCACGTAGAGCGGCTCGGTCAGCCAGGCGTGCACCAGGTGCAGCGGCAGCCCGCGGTGCGCCGCCTCCCGGGCCGCCCAGTCCACGGCGGCCAGGCTCTGCGGCGATCCGTCCACGCCGGCGGTGATGGGGCGAGTCATGGCGTTCGCTGCCTCCCGTGCTCCCGTGCTCCCGTGCGGCCTCCGTCCACTCTCGCGCCTTTTGCCGCAGTCGGCGAGGCGGCGGCGACGCGACTCGGGCCACTCGGGCCACTCGGGCCACTGGCTAGGGCCTCGCCTGGCCGCGGCGGGTGGCGTAGACCGGCACCGAACGGCCCGGGTCCGGGTCGTCCAGGCAGGCCCCGGTGGCCAGGTCGAACCGCTGCTTCAGCAGCGGGGAGGCGACGAACGGGCTGCCCCCGTTGCCCGTCGAGCCGACAAGGCCGCGGGAGAGGACATACGCGCCTGTGAACGGGTCACGGTTGCCGATCGCGTACGTCCGGCCGCCGCGGTCCGCGAATACCGCCGCCTGCCCGCCGTCCGGCAGGAGCACGGCCACCCCGCGCCCCGGCGTCAGCTCCGCCGGGCCGCACACCGCGATCCACTGCCCCGCCGTCACTTCCAGCTCCACATTCATGACGCGCTGCTCCCTTCCAGGGTGCGGACCGGCAGCACCGGCCCGGCGAGTATCGTCAGATCCGGCTTCACCTGCTCGCGTTCCGCGACGAACCGGACGGTGGGGTCGGGCGCCCCCGGCGCGTTCACGAAGGACACGAAGCGCCGCAGCTTCTCCGGGTCGCCCAGGGTCTCGGCCCACTCGTCGCGGTAGTTCGCGACGTGGGCGGCCATCAGCGTCTCCAGCTCGTCGCAGATGCCGAGCGAGTCGTGCACCACCACGTCCCGCACGTGCGCGAGCCCGCCCTCGATCCGCTCCAGCCACACCGAGGTGCGCTCAAGACGGTCGGCCGTGCGGATGTAGAACATCAGGAACCGGTCGATCAGCCGCACGAGTTCGGCATCGGACAGGTCCTGCGCGAGCAGGTCCGCGTGCCGTGGGGTGGCGCCGCCGTTGCCGCCGACGTACAGGTTCCAGCCGTTCGCGGTGGCGATCACCCCGAAGTCCTTGCCCATCGCCTCGGCACACTCGCGGGCGCAGCCGGACACCGCCGACTTCAGCTTGTGCGGGGACCGCAGGCCGCGGTAGCGCAGCTCCAGGTCGATCGCCATGCGCACGCTGTCCTGCACTCCGTAGCGGCACCACGTGGAGCCCACGCACGACTTCACCGTCCGCAGCGCCTTGCCGTAGGCGTGCCCCGACTCGAAGCCCGCCTCCACCAGGCGCGTCCAGATCGCGGGCAACTGGTCGACGCGGGCGCCGAACAGGTCGATGCGCTGCCCGCCGGTGATCTTCGTATACAGGCCGAAGTCGCGGGCGACCTCGCCGATCACGATGAGCTTCTCCGGACTGATCTCGCCGCCCGGCACGCGCGGCACGACCGAGTAGGAGCCGTTCCGCTGGAGATTGGCGAGGAAGTGGTCGTTCGTGTCCTGGAGCGCGGCCTGCTCGCCGCCCAGCACGTAGCCGTCCGCGCCGATCGCCGGGGCGAGCGAGGCGATGATCGAGGCCACGGCCGGCTTGCACGTCTCGCAGCCGTCGCCGCCGCGCGCCTCCGGCCGCCCGTGCTCGTCGAGCAGCCGCCGGTAGGAGGTGACGCGCAGCGCCAGCACGATCTCGTACAACTCCTGCCTGGTGTGCGCGAAACAGCCGCACAGGCCGGTGTCGACCGCCACGCCGCCCGCGGCCAGCTCGTCGTCCACCAGCTGGCCGAGCACCTTCAGGCAGCTGCCGCAGCCCGTTCCCGCCTTCGTGCACCGCTTCACCTCGGGAACGCCCGTGCAGCCCTGCTCGGTGACGGCGGCCCTGATGGCGCCCTTCGCGACGTTGTGGCAGTTGCAGACGACCGCGTCGTCCGGCAGCGCCGAGGGCCCGAGCGCCGTCGGCGGGGCCAGTCCCGCGGGCAGCACCAGCTGTTCGGGCGCCGCGGGCGGCACGCTGCCGGTCAGCGGGCGCAGCAGCCCGTAGGCGTCGGCGTCGCCGACGAGGACGCCGCCGAGCAGCGTGCCGTCCTGCCCGATGACCAGCTTCTTGTACACCCCGGAGCGCGAGTCGGAGTAGACCACGTCCAGGCAGCCCGCGGAACGGCCGTGCGCGTCGCCGAAGGACGCCACGTCCACGCCGAGCAGTTTCAGCTTCGTGGAGGTGTCGGCGCCGCGGAACGCTGCCCGGGTGTCCCCGGCCGTGGCGATGGCGTCCGCCGCCGCGGCGGCCATCTCGTAGCCGGGCGCCACCAGCCCGTACACCATGCCGTCCGCGGCGCGGGCGCACTCGCCGATGGCGTAGACGGCCGGGTCCTCGGTGCGGCACCGTTCGTCCACGACGACGCCGCCGCGTTCGCCGGTCGCCAGGCCCGCTTCGCGCGCCAGCTGGTCGCGGGGCCTGACCCCGGCCGAGAAGATCACCAGGTCGGCCGCGACCGTGGAGCCGTCCGAGAGGACCATCCCGGTCACCGCGCCGTCGTCGCCCGCGGTGATCTCCTGCCCGCCGACGCCGGTGTGCACGACGAGGCCCATGTTTTCGACGGTGCGGCGCAGCGCCGTTCCGCCGCCCTCGTCGACCTGGAGTGCCATCAGCCGCGGGTTGAACTCGACGATGTGCGTGGCGAGCCCGAGGCCGCGCAGCGCACCCGCCGCCTCAAGGCCGAGCAGCCCGCCGCCGACGACCACGCCGGTCGCCGCGTCCTTCGCGTACGCCTCGATGGCCAGCACGTCCTCGACGGTGCGGTACACGAAACAGCCGGTGCTGTCGCGTCCTGGCACGGGCGGGACGAACGGGGCGGAGCCGGTGGCCAGCACCAGCGTGTCGTAGCGGAACGTCCGCCCAGAACGCGCCGTCACCACGCGCGCCGCCCGGTCGACGGCCACGGCCGGGTCGTCCACGTACAGGTCGATGCCGTGCCGTTCGGCGAACCCGGCGGGCAGCATGGACAGTTCCTCGGGCGAGGTGCCGGAGAAGTACGAGGTGAGGTGCACCCGGTCGTACGCGGGCCGCGGCTCCTCGCACAGCACGACGACGCGGGCGCGGGCCGTGACCCCCCGGTCGGCCAGCTCTTCGAGGAAGCGCTGGCCGACCATGCCGTGGCCGATCAGCACGATGGTCTCGGTGGTCGTGGACATGCGTCAGTACCCTCCGTCGTGGGTCAGCAGGTGCAGCAGCGGCGTGGTGGGCAGCGGCTCGTCGCCCTCCCAGGCGCGGGCCAGGGTTCCGACGCTCCCCAGGTCGCCGACGAGAATCCCGCCGCGCAGCCGGTCGCCGCGGACGACGATCTTCCGGTAGGCGCCGCGCGTCGCGTCGGCCAGCTGGACGACGTCGTCCCCGGGAGCGGGGTCCGGCTGCCCGAACGCGGCCACGTCCCAGGGCCCCGCCCAGGGCCCGGCGGGCGCGGACGCCTCCTGCCCGGGAAACGCCTCCTGCCCGGGAAGCGTCAGGCGCACCAGCGCGCGGGTGCCGGTGTACGCGGCGCCCGGCTCGCCGGCCAGCACCCGGGCCAGCACGTCGGCCTGGTCCTGGGCGGCCCCGGCGAGCCCGTACAGCACGCCGTCGTGCTCGGCGCAGTCGCCGAGCGCGTACACGTCAGGGTCGGTGCGGGTGCGCAGCGCGTCGTCGACCGCGATGCCGCCGCGCGGCCCGGTCGCCAGGCCCGCCGCGCGCGCCAGGCCCGTGCGGGGGCGGACGCCGCAGGCCAGCACCACCAGATCGGCGGTCAGCAGGTAGCCGTCCGCCAGCTCGACCGCCGTCACCCGGCCGCCGGGCGCCGCCGCGCGCACGCCGCGGACCCGGCACTCGGTGTGCACCTCCACGCCGAGGTCCGCCAGATGCGCGCGCAGCAGCGCCGACGCACCCGCGTCCAGGTGGCGGTCCATGAGGTGCTCGCCCTGCTGTGCGAGCACCACCCGGGCGCCGCGGGCGGCCAGCGCGCGGGCCGCCGACACGCCGAGCAGCCCGCCGCCGATCACCACCGCGGGCGCGCCCTCGCGCACCTCCCGGCCGAGCGCGAGGCAGTCCGTCAGCGTCCGGAACGCGTGCACGCCGGCCGGCAGCCCGGACGGCTCGCCGCCGCCCGGCGTGAACAGGCCCTGGAGCGGCGGCAGTACCGGATTCGAGCCGGTGGCGAGCACCAGTGCGTCGAATGCCTCGGCGGTGCCGTCCTCGCAGACGGCCACCCGCGCGGAACGGTCGATCCGCACCACCCGCACCCCGGTCCGCCAGGCGATGCCCTCTGCCGGGCGCGGCAGCGCGAGCACCCCGGGCGCGTACCGGCCGGCCAGCACGTCCGCGAGCAGCACCCGGTTGTAGGGCGCGTGCGGCTCCTCGCCCAGCACCGTCACGGCCCAGCCCTCACGGCCGCCGAGCTGCTGCGCGAGCCGCGCGGCGGCCATCCCGCCGCCCACGACCACCACACGCCTTGTCGTACCCATGCCCCGAGCGTGCGCGGGCGCTGTTACCCATCGGCATCACTGCCGTTTCTCATAGGCAACGCTGCCCTCAGCGCCCACGCCCGCGGGCTGTGAGCCCGCTACGCTGCGCCCGTGCGGACCATGACCTCGCTCACCTTCGTCGTCGGCACCGGGCGCAGCGGCTCCACCGCGCTGTCCCGCGTCCTGAACCAGCACCCGGACATCCTCAGCCTCAACGAATACCTCTCCACCCTCGGCGACCCCGACGTGGCCCTGCCCGCCCACCCGATCGACGGGCGGACGTTCCTGCGGCTGCTCGCCGAGCCGCACTTCGCCTTCGACGCGATGATCAGGGACGGGGTGCCGATGCCCGAGTTCCTGTGCCCGCGGCCGGGCAGCCCCGCGCTGTGCCTGATGGTGCTGCCGCACCTCACCGGCGAACCGGAGGCCGTGTTGCGCGACCTGGCCGGGGAGATCGCCGCCTGGCCGGCCCGCGCCGCGGCCGTTCACCATCTGGCGCTCATCGGCCTGCTGCGGGCCCGGTTCGGCGGCGAGGCGGTGGTGGAGCGTTCCGGCTACTCCCTGCGCTGGGTCCCGCGGCTGCACGCGGCGTTCCCCGCCGCCCGGTTCGTCCACCTCCACCGCAACGGCCCGGACTGCGCGCTGTCGATGAGCCGCCACGTCGGCTACCGCGTGATCCGCGCGATACGGGACGCACCCGGGGCGGAGCAGCGCCCGGCGGCGGCGCTGCGCGCGCACGCCGACATGTCGCCGGTGCGCTTCGGCACGCTGTGGTCGGAGCTGATCACCGAGGGCGTCGGCCACCTCGGGGAGGTCCCGGGCGCGCAGCGCTCCGTGCTGGCCTACGAGGACCTGCTGAACGACCCGGCCGGTGAACTGACCCGCCTGGCCGCCTTCCTGGGCGTGCCCGCGCCGCGCGACTGGCTGGCCGCGGCCCGAACCCACCTCGACCCCACCCGGCGCGGCGCCGCGGGACGGCTGCCGCCCGCCGAGCTGACGCGCCTGACGGAGAGCTGCACCGCCGGCACCCGCGCGCTGGCAGCGGCCCGATGACGTACAAGGAAGACGCGAAAATGACCGAGGTGCGTACCGCTCACACCGCCGACCTGGACGCGACGACGCTGGCCGCGGCCAGGACTCTGCTCGACGAGGCGTTCGACGGGGATCTGACCGAGCTGGACTGGGAACACGCCCTCGGCGGCGTGCATGCCCTGCTGTGGGCGGGCAGCGACCTGATCGGCCACGCCTCGGTCGTGCAGCGCCGCCTCCTGCACGCGGGCCGCGCCCTGCGCGCCGGCTACGTGGAGGGCGTCGCCGTCCACCGCGACCACCGCGGACGCGGGCACGGCGGGGCCCTCATGGCCGCGCTGGAACGGGTGATCCGTAACGCCTACGATCTGGGCGCGCTGTCCTCGTCGGCCGAGGGCCGCCGGATGTATGTCTCCCGCGGCTGGCTCCCGTGGCAGGGCCCGACGTTCGCTCTGACACCGATGGGCATAGCCCGCACCGAGGAGGACGACGACGGCGTCCACGTCCTCCCGACGCCGGCCGTCCCCCTGGACCGCACCGCCGAACTGGTCTGCGACTGGCGCGACGGCGACGTCTGGTAACGACCGCGGCGGAGGATTACGCGTCCAGCGTGCCGCTGACGACGCCCACGAGGAACACCCGCGCCGTCTCCGGCTGTACCCACAACTCCGGCCCTTGCCCACGGTGCTCAGAGGTTGTCTCACGTGGCAAGTTCCGCGAGCTTCTTGAGTAGCTCGGGGCGGTGGCCATGGCCAGGCTTTGGCTCTGCCGGTCGTTGCGGTCCACGTACGGGATCTTGAGGCCACGAGTAGCCCATGGCAGGCTCATGCCGCGTGATCGATGAATTCGCGAAGGACACCCTGCACGGGAGACTGCGGCGGGACCGCGAGGCGCTGCTCTGGAAGCTCGACGGCTTGTCCGAATACGACGCCCGCCGACCTTTGACAGTGACCGGGACCAACCTCCTCGGCCTGGTCAAGCACGTGGCCAGCGTCGAGGCCAGGTACTTCGGCGAGGTCTTCGACCGGCCTTCCCCGGAACCGCTGTCCCGGTGGCAGGACCATGACGGCAGCGATCTGTGGGCGGCTGAGGACGAGGCGCGCGATCAGATCATCGGGTTCTACCGGCGCACGTGGGAACACTCAGACGCGACGATCGACGAGCTTGCCCTCGATGCCCCCGGCCACGTGCCGTGGTGGCCGGAGCCTTATCGCAACACGAACCTGTTCGCCATCCTGGTCCACGTCCTCGGCGAGACGAACCGGCATGCCGGGCATGCCGACATCCTGCGCGAAGGCGTCGACGGCCGAACCGGGATGCGGCCCGAACACGAGATGCAGATCGATGAGGAAGCCCGCGATGCCTACTGCGCGAAGATCGAGCAGGCCGCCAGATCGGCCGCATCAGTCAAGGCATAGAAGGCCGTCCCACGTGTCTTGATGTTCGAGCGGCATGATGCCGGACGTGAGTGCTGATCTGAACTCTGGGAGCTGGTCGCCCCGTTACTGCCACCGTTCGCGGCTCGGCCGCAAGGTGGCGGGACCGCTCCGCGTGACGAGCGGGCCGTGTTCACCGCAGTGGTGTACGTGCTGACCAGCGGCTGTGCCTGGCGGCATCTGCCGCCGACGTTCGGCACGTCCTCCGCCACCGCACATCGCCGCTTCGCGGCATGGACCGAGGTCGGCCTGTGGCGTCGGCTGCATCGGGCGGTGCTGGACGAACTCGGGGTCCGGGCCGAGGTGGACTGGACCCGCACCACGGTCCTGTGGGCCGCCCGCCGGGTCGACCCCCGCCAACGCCCGCCCCGCGGCGCGGGGGCGGGCACCTCCTGACCGCGCCCTACAGCCCCGACCCGACGAGAAGCGGCACGGCTGGCCGGCCCGGCCCGTTCCGGCGCCACGCGACCGGCCACGACAACACTGCCGCTCGGCGCCGCCTGAGGAAGCACCTATGGGGGGCCTGCCCCCCCAACGGACACGTTGGAGTTGCCGCGACTGTGCAAGTTCGCGCAAGTCGCTGGTAACTCCTTGCGCTCGCGGGCATGCTGAGCGTTCACCGATCATCTGCAGTGAGGGAGACGGAGTGGCACTTCATATGCTCGGCAAAGACCCGGAAAGCCGGGACGGGAACTCGCCGACGGTGTATTACGACGATGCTCGTGACACCTACCTGGTGCAGTCCTGGAAGGTGATCGACCACGATCGGCTTTCGCAAATCGACCTGCCGGAGCACGAAACCGTGATCGAGCTTCCCAGGCGCATGATGCGCTTCTTCAAGGAGGTGAATGGTGGCTGAGGCGCCATCCATCCGGGAGCTGTTTCAAAAGTGCCGCCGTTCGGCGTGGCATCTGGAGATGCGCGACGGCTACATGAAGTCCGACCCGAGTTACATCGCATGGGCTCGTGGCGAGCGGAAAACCGCCGAGGACTTCGATCCCGAGCGCCGTCCCTGGCTGCGGCTGATGCGGGAGTCCACCGACCGGGGAATCGAGGTTCGCAGGGCACGCATCGTTTCCGAGCCGGTCAGCGACTACATCAGATTCGAGCATCATGTCACCGACCCGAATGTGGCAGCCGGTGAGAAGGTCAAATGGCTGCCCCGGCGGCAGGCCACCGACCTTGCCCTTCCGGGGAACGATTTCTGGCTGTTCGACGAAGAAGTGCTGCTCGTGCACCACTTTGACGGGGAGGGCGAATTGGCTCCCGTCGATGCGCACGAACTGGTCGAGGACCCAGCGGTCATCAAGCTGTGTGGCACTGCGTTCGAGGCGATCTGGTCCCGTGCCGTCCCGCATGAGGAGTACCGGCTGAGCTGACCGGCAGGGGAACCCCTCACACTGGTGCCGTGCCCTCATCCTCCAGCGTTCAGCACGCCAGGCAAGCACTCGGCCAGCGTCTGCGCGAGGTCCGGAAGCATTCGGGCCTCACTGCGCGGGCGCTGGCCAAGTTGGCCGGCTGGCACGAGTCCAAGTGCTCGCGTATCGAGAACGGCAAGACATCTCCCTCCATCGGTGACATCCGGACATGGGTCCACCACTGCGGTGCGGAACAGCAGGTGGAGGACCTTATCGCCGCCGCGCACGGCATAGAGGGTATGTATCTCGAATGGCAGCGTCTGTGCCGCACCGGGCTTCGGCAGCATCAGGAGAACGCGGTTCCGCTGTACGAAAGTACTCGCCGCTTCCGAGTCTATGAACCCGGTGTGGTCCCCGGACTCCTCCAAACACAGGCGTACGCGCGGGCGCTGATGGGAGCGATTATTGCCTTCCGGCAGCTGCCCGACGACACGGACGCGGCCGTCGCGGCACGCGTCACGCGTCAACGGGTGCTTTACGAGGGGGATCACCGATTCGCCGTACTGCTGGAGGAATCGGTGCTGCGCACACGAGTGGGCGGCGGCGATGTGATGTCTGCCCAGCTCGGCCACCTTCTGGTCCTGGCCTCGCTGCCACAAGTCAGCCTTGGGATTATTCCGGCGAGCGCGGATCGGGTGATGTGGCCGCTGGAAGGATTCTGGATCTTTGACGAGACCAGTGTGCAGGTGGAACTGGCAACGGCAGAGGTCACCGTCACCCAGCCCAGTGAGGTCGCCATTTATAAACGGACCTTTGCCGCACTCGCCGAGATGGCCGTGTACGGCCCGGCCGCCCGCGCACGTATTACGGCCGCGGTTGACGCGCTCGGGTGAGCGCTGCGCAAGTTGGCGCACATTCGTAGCCGACGTCTCTGCGTCGTCCCTACCTTTCCATTCGTCTCTACTCGACGAACCGAATCGAAAGGCAGGGGTCTCATGGCGACTTGTGACCTGTACGGTGTCCCGCTCGGCGGAGCGGCGTTCCACACTCCCTGCGGTGGGAATCCGCCGGATGCGCCCGAGACGTGTGTGACGCTCGCGCCCATCCCGGGTGTCGAAGGCGCCTACGCGCTCGGTGACAGCAAGCGGCCCTCGGCGGAGCCGCTCCGCTTCACCGCCGAGGAGTTGGCCGCGGCCGGGATTGACCCCGTGCGGTTCGGGCTGTCGGCCTGAACGTGCGGCACGCGCACGCCTACGTGTGGCTCGGCCGCCGGGCGGATTTCGACCGGGAGGCCGAACGGCGGCCGGCGGCGGAGCCGTTCGGCTCCGCCGTGACGCCGCCGCTGCTCGTCGCGCACTGGCTGCGCAGGCCCCCGCACCTGGTCCTGGCCACGTTCGAGAAGCCGGAGGAGGCCGTGGACTGGCTTGCCGAGCGGGCCGGTGAGTACGGCGCGCGGTGGTGGCCGCCCCTGCGGGTGCGGCGCGAGCGGGCTCTCGGCACGCTGAGCTGGGGCGGCGACGTGTCCTGGGGCTGCTACGTGGGCGGCGACCGCTTCTTGTCGCTGGCCCTGGTCAGCTGCCCCAACCGCACCGACCCCGACGCGGCCTGCCCCCTGCGGTGAGTGAGCCCCGGCGCTCGCCGCACCCTCACAGTCCGCCGCCCGGGCCCGGCAGGGGCTCGTCGCCCGGGCGGGCCGGGCGGTAGACGGTCAGGCGGCCGGGGAGCTTGTCCAGCAGCACCGACTCGGGTGCGGGACCGGCCTCGCCGTCGAGTGCGATGCCGGTGCCCTCGCCCAGCTTCGACAGGTGCAGGTACCGCAGCCGCGAAGAGGAGTACACGTGCGAACGCGGCAGCGTGCCGGTCAGTGCGGACAGCACGATGCGGGTCCGCGCCAGCCGCTTGTCGGCGGCCACCATCCGCACGTCGAGCAGCCCGTCGTCGAGGTGCGTGCGGTGCGCGGGCGTGAAGCCCTCGGGCGAATACAGCCCGTTCCCCGCGAACAGCAGCCACAGCCGGTGGGGCTGCCCGTTCAGCTCAAGCTCCACCGGGCGGCCGGTGCGCAGCACGCGGGCCAGCGACACGGCCGCCGCCGGCCACTTGCCGATGCGGTGCTCCAGCGACTCGCGGATGCGCACGAGGTCCGGGTACAGGCCGAGGCTGAAGGTGTTGAGGAAGTGGTGGTCCTGGCCCTCCGCGCCGTCCACCGGCCGGACGCGGGCCAGGTCGACGCGGATGGCGTCGCCGCCGGACACCGCGCCGCCGGTGTCCGCGAAGGTGTGTATCCCCGTGTCGAGGGCGAAGTGGTTGAGCGTGCCGCCAGGGAAGACAGCCAGCGGCAGGCCACGGGCCGCGGCCCGCGCCGCCGCCGCGTTGACGCTGCCGTCCCCGCCGCAGATCCCCAGCGCCCCGCCGAGCGCCGCGGCGCGCTCCGCCGCCTCGTCCAGCAGCTCGCCCAGGTCCGTCTCGCCGGTGCGCTGCACCAGCTCCGCCTTCGGCAGCGTCGCGCGCAGCCGGTCGGCGTCGCTGTCCGCTGCGCCGGGCCCCGCGCTCTCGTTGATGACCACGACCAGGCCCTCGCCCTCCGGCAGCGCGGGCGCCTCGGCCCTGTGGTGCACCAGCCGGCCCGGCGGCGGGCGGCGCGGCCACCAGTGAGCGGTGGCCAGCGCGGCGCTCACGCCCAGCAGGCAGCCGGCGACCACATCCGAGGGGTAGTGCACGCCGACGTAGACCCGGGAGCCGGCGACGGCCGCGGCCACCGGCGCGACGACGGCGCCGTGGCGGCCGGACTCCAGCGCGACGCCGGTGGCGAAGGCCGCGGCGGACGCGGAGTGCCCGGAGGGGAAGGAGCTGGTCAGCGGCTGGCGGGCGAGCCTGCGGGCCAGCGGCACCGCGTCGATCAGGGGCCGCTGGCGGCGGGTGGCGTACTTGATGATCGTGTTGGTCGTGAACGAGGCGAGCGCCAGCGCCGCCACCCCGCGGAGCGCGGCGCGCCGCCCCGGCCTGCCGCCCGCCGCCGCCAGGCCCGCGGCGGCGCCGAGCCAGAGCCGCCCGTGGTCCGCCGCGTGGCTCAGCCGCGGCAGGAAGGACTGGAGAGCCGGCGGGTGGGCGGCGGCGACCCGCTCGAAGATCCGCCGGTCCAGACGGCTGAGCCGTCCCATGACCTGTGCCCCCTCCGGTCCCCGCGCGGCCGGTCCGCGCGTGCCCTTCGAACCTACCCCCGAGCACCGACAAGACTCCCGAACGCGCGCCGCCGGGCCCGTCGCTCCGCTACGCCGCTACGCCGTGCCGGTGCCGCGGCGGGTGTCGTAGACGACGACGGGCTCCTGGTTCGCGGTGACCGTGGTCAGCACGACCACCGCGTCGTCGAGCGCGGTGACGGCGTGCCTGCCCTGCGGAACGGACATCACCTGCCCCGCCGCCAGGTCGGTGTCGCCGTCGGAGGCGTGCAGCCGCACCCTGCCGCGCAGCACGTGGAGGCTGGCCGCGGGCGGGGCGTTGTGCTCCTCCAGCTCGGCCCCGGCCACCAGGGCGATCACGCTCTGCCGCAACGGGCCGTCGTGCAGGAAGAGATGGGCGCTGCGGCCGTGGTCCGCCCCGTGCGCCAGGGTCAGATGCTGTTCGGCGAGCAAGGTCAGGTCATTCATGACACCCATGCTGCCGGGTGGCGGGCCGCCCGCAACCCGGACGGCCGACCGGTTCACGCGCCGCGGGCCGCGCCGCCCGCGGGCGCGTCCGCCCGTTCCACCCGTACCGCGCACACCTTGAACTCCGGCATCCGCGACGCCGGATCGAGTGCCGGATTGGTCACCGTGTTGACGCGGCCCTCGCCGGGCCAGTGGAACGGCATGAACACCGTGTCCGGCCGGATGTCGCGGCTGATGCGGGCCGGGGCGACGGCCCGGCCGCGCCGCGAGACGACGGCGAGCCGGTCGCCGTCGCGGGCGCCGAGGCGCTCGGCGAGCTGCGGGTGCAGCTGCACGAACGGTCCGGGCGCCGCCGCGTTCAGCTCCGCCACGCGCCGCGTCTGCGCGCCGGACTGGTACTGGGCGAGCACCCGCCCCGTGGTCAGGAACACCGGGTACTCGGCGTCCGGCTCCTCCGCGGCGGGCCGGTGGCTGACCGCCGCGAAGCGGGCCAGGCCGTCGGGCGTGGCGAAGCGGTCGAGGAACAGCCGCGGCGTCCCCGGATGCGGCCCGGCCTGGGCGGCCCGGCCTGGGCCGCCGCCGGTGCCGGGCTCGGGGCCGCCGCCGGTGCCGGGCTCGGGGCCGGACTCGGTGCCGGGCTCGGGGCAGGGCCAGAACACGCCGTCCTCCTCGGCGATCCGCCGGTAGGTGATGCCCGAGTAGTCGGCCTTGCCGCCCGCCGAGGCGCGGCGCAGCTCCTCGAACACCTCCTCCGGGTCCACCGGAAAGCCCTTCTCCCAGCCGAGCCGCGCGGCCAGCGCGTTCAGCACCGCCAGGTCGCTGCGGCAGCCGGCCGGCGGCTCGGCGGCCTTGCGGCGCAGCAGGACCCGGCCCTCCAGGTTGGTGAGGGTGCCCGTCTCCTCCGCCCACTGCGTGACCGGCAGCACCACGTCGGCGAGCCCGGCGGACTCGGAGAGCACCACGTCGCACACCACGAGGAAGTCCAGCGCCCGCATGCGTTCCTCGACGTGGGCCGCGCGCGGCGCGGACACCACCGGGTTCGACGCCATCAGCAGCAGGGCCCGGACGCCGTCCGCGGTGTCGCGGCCGAGCGCGTCGAGCAGTTCGTACGCGCTGCGCCCCGGCCCCGGCAGCACCTCCGGGTCGACGCCCCACACGCGCGCCACGTGCTCCCTGGCCGCGGCGTCGGCGAGCAGCCGGTAGCCGGGCAGCTGGTCGGCCTTCTGCCCGTGCTCCCGCCCGCCCTGCCCGTTGCCCTGCCCGGTCAGGCAGCCGTAGCCGGAGCGCGGGCGGCCCGCGCGGCCGGTGGCCAGGCACAGGTTGATCCACGCGCCGACCGTGTCGGTGCCCTTGGACTGCTGCTCGGGGCCGCGGGCCGTCAGCACCATCGCCGCCTCCGGCTCGCAGAACATCCGCACCGCGGCGCGCAGCTGCGGAACGGGCACCCCGGTGATCCGTTCGACCAGCTCGGGCCAGTGCGCCATCGCCGCCGCCCGCGCCTCGTCCCAGCCGGCGGTGCGGGCAGCGATGAACTCCTCGTCCGTGCGGCCCTCGGCCACCACCAGGTGCAGCAGGCCGAGCGCGAGCGCCAGATCGGTGCCCGGGCGCGGCGCGAGGTGCAGGTCGGCCTGCTCCGCGGTCCTGGTGCGGCGCGGGTCGACGACGATCAAGGTGCCGCCGTTCGCCTTCAGCTCGGTGAAGTAGCGCAGCGCGGGCGGCATCGTCTCGGCCGGGTTGGCGCCGACGAGCAGGACGCAGCCGGTGCGCGGGATGTCGGCGAGCGGGAACGGCAGCCCGCGGTCGAGCCCGAACGCGCGGGTCCCGGCCGCCGCGGCCGAGGACATGCAGAACCTGCCGTTGTAGTCGATCTGCGAACTGCCGAGCACCAGGCGCGTGAACTTGCCCAGCGCGTACGCCTTCTCATTGGTCAGGCCGCCGCCCCCGAACACGCCGACCGCGTCCGGCCCGTGCCGCTCGCGGGCCCCGGCCAGGCCCGCCGCGACGCGGTCGAGCGCCTCGTCCCAGCCGGCGGGTTCGAGCGGGCCGGAACGGCCGCGGCGCACCAGCGGCGTGGTCAGCCGGGCCCCCGCGGCCAGCACGCCGGGGGCGGTGCGGCCCTTGCCGCACAGCGCGCCGCGGTTCACGGGGAACGCCGTGCGCTCCACCACGTCGAGTCCGCCGGGGGCGGCAGGCTCCTGGCGCAGCGACATGCCGCACTGCAAGGCGCAGTACGGGCAGTGGGTGTCCGTGACGGCCGGTGCGGGAGCGCTCATACCGGCATGGTGCGCCGCGCGTGTTACGCGACGTCGCCCGCCGCGTTACCCGGCCGCGGCGGCCCGCTCAACCGCGGGCCGCGGGCCCCGTGAGGAGCCGGGCGGCGTTTGGTGACACCGGTGCAACACGTCCGAAATGCCGCGGGCGCAGGCTGGCGGCATGAGGACAGCCCGCCCCGCGCCGACCCTGGTCGCCGTCGCCCACGGCTCCCCGGAACCGGGGGCGCTGCGGTCCGTATCGGCGCTGATCCGCCTGGTCAGGGCGATGCGGCCGGGCACGCGGGTGGAGCTTGGCCACCTGGAGACCGACCGGCCGCTGCTGGCCGACACGCTCGCCCGGCTGCGCGGCGACGCGGTGCTGGTGCCGCTGCTGTTCAGCCGCGGCTACCACGTCAAGCACGACATCCCGGGCGTGGTCGCCCAGGCCGGTCATCTGAACGTGGTCACCGCCGGGTCGCTCGGCCCGCATCCGCTGCTGGCCGAGGCGTTGCACAGCCGCCTCGCCGAAGCGGGCTACCGGCGCGGCACCGCGGTGGTGCTCGCGGCGGCCGGGTCGCGCGACCCGGAGTCCGCGGCCGGGACGCGGTACACGGCGCGCATGCTCTCGGCCCGCCTCGGCGGCGCCCCGGTGCGGCCCGCCTACGCCTCCGCGGCGGCCCCGACCGTGCCGCTGGCCGTCGAGGAACTGCGCGCCGAAGGCCACCGCGAGGTGGCCGTGGCCTCCTGCTTCGTCGCGCCAGGACTGTTCGCCGCGCGCTGCGCCGCCGCCGCGCCCGGCGTCGTGGCGGCGCCGCTGGGGGCGCACCCGGCGCTCGCGCGCCTGCTGCTGCACCGCTACGACCAGGCGCGCGGCGCGCGCACCGGTCCTTACCCGCCGGGGCCCGTGCTGGCCGCCACGGTCTGAAGCCGCCGCGCGCGCCTGTCGGTTCGCCCGGTTACCTTCGGGGTATGCACGCCGCCCGAGACGCCTGCCGGCCCGCCGCCCGCGAGGCCGCCGCCCCGTACGACGAGGCCGCGGCGGAGCGCTGGGACCCCGAGCCGGACAAGCGCCCCGGCCGTACCGCCTTCCAGCGCGACCGCGCCCGCGTCCAGCACTCCGCGGCGCTGCGGCGGCTGGCCGGGAAGACGCAGGTCGTCACGCCGGACGCGCCGGACGCCGAGGCGGCCCCGCGTACGCGCCTGACGCACTCCCTGGAGTGCGCACAGGTCGGGCGCGACCTCGGGGCGGCGTTCGGCTGCGACCCCGATGTGGTGGAGGCCGCCTGCCTCGCGCACGACCTCGGGCACCCCCCGTTCGGCCACAACGGGGAGCGGGTGCTGGACCGGATCGCCGCGTCCTGCGGCGGGTTCGAGGCGAACGCCCAGTCGCTGCGGCTGCTCACCCGTCTTGAGCCGAAGCGGTTCGCGGGCGCGGACGGCCGTTCCGTCGGGCTCAATCTGACGCGCGCCACCCTCGACGCGGCGACGAAGTACCCCTGGCCGCGCGGCGCCCACCCCGAGGACCCGGCCTCGCCCAAATACGGGGTGTACGCGGACGACCTGCCGGTGTTCGCATGGCTGCGGCGGCACGCCCCGGCGGGCGGCCGGTGCTTCGAGGCGCAGGTGATGGACTGGTCGGACGACGTGGCCTACTCGGTGCACGACCTGGAGGACGGCCTGCACGCCGGGCACCTGTCCCCGGCCGCGCTGCGCGCCGGCCCCGAGCGGGCGGAGGTCTGCGCGGTCGCCGCCCGGCGCTACGCGCCGCCGGGCACCGAGCCGGCCGCCCTGTCCGCCGCCCTCGACCGGCTGACCGCGCAGGAGTGGTGGCCGCACTCCTACGACGGCAGCGCCCTCGCGCAGGCCCGCCTGAAGGACGCCACCAGCCAGCTCATCGGCCGGTTCTGCCTCGCCGCGGAGCGGGCCACCCGCGAGCGGTACGGCCCCGGCCCGCTCGGGCGGTACGCGGCCGGTCTCGTGGTGCCCGCCGCGACGCGCCTGGAGTGCGACGTGCTGAAGGCTGTCGCCGAGGTGCACGTCATGCAGCGGCCCGAGCAGGAGCTGCTGCGCGTGCGGCAGCGCGCGCTGCTCACCGAGCTGGCCGAGGCGCTGAAGGACCGTGCCCCCGACGGGCTCGACCCGCAGTACCTGGCGCTGTTCGCCGCCGCGGGAACGGACACGGCGCGGTCGCGGGTGATCGTGGACCAGCTGGCGGCGCTCACGGACGCCAGCGCCCGCGCCCTGCACGCCCGGCTGGCCGGGACCTGACGGCGGCTGGCTCGCTGCGGGACCGCTGCGAGCCAGCCGCGGGGCGGCCCGGGGTGACCTGCCCCCTTCCGGCATGGCCGCAGGTGGGGCAGTCTCCTTCCGACGGCAGACCTTAAGCGGGAGGCACTGCGTGCACGGTACATACCGGACGTTCGTCATCATCGGCGGTGGGCTGGCCGGGGCCAAGGCGGCCGAAACCCTGCGGGAGGAGGGCTTCGACGGGCGGGTCATCCTCATCGGCGACGAGCACGAGCAGCCCTACGAGCGCCCCCCGCTCTCGAAGGACTACCTGACCGGCCGAGCCGACCGCGGCAGCGTCTTCGTGCACGAGCCCTCCTGGTACGCCCGCAACCGCATCGAACTGCACCTCGGCCAGCCCGCCGTCGCCGTCGACCGCGCCCGCCGCGAGGTCCGGCTCGGCGACGGCACGCGCCTGCCCTACGATGCGCTGCTGCTGGCCACCGGCGCCGAGCCGCGGCGCCTCGGCATCCCGGGCACCGACCTGGCCGGGGTGCACCACCTGCGGCGCCTGGCCCACTCCGACCACCTGCGGGGCGTACTGACCAGCCGTGCCGGGGCGGGGGAGCCGCTGGTCGTCGCGGGGGCCGGGTGGATCGGGCTCGAAGTCGCCGCGGCCGCCCGCAGCCTGGGCACCGACGTGGTCGTGGTGGAGCCGGGGCCCGCGCCGCTGCACGCCGTGCTCGGGCCCGAGCTGGGCGCCGTCCTCGCCGCGCTGCACCGGGAACGGGGCGTGACGTTCCACTTCGGCACCCGGCCCGCCGCCGTGACCGGCCGCAACGGCATGGTGGCCGGGGTGCGCACCGAGGACGGCCGCGAACTGCCCGCCCGCGCCGTGCTCGCCGCGATCGGCGCGGGACCGCGCACGGCGCTGGCCGAGCACGCGGGCCTGGCCCTGGCGGAGAGCGGCGGCATCGCCGTCGACGCCTCGCTGCGCAGCAGCGACCCGCGGATCTTCGCGGCGGGCGACGTCGCGGCGGTCGGAGTCGGCGGCGGCGGGCCGCGGCTGCGGGTGGAGCACTGGGCGAACGCTCTCAACTCCGGCCCGGCGGCGGCCCGTTCCATGCTCGGGCAGGACATCGCCTACGACCGCGTGCCCTACTTCTTCTCCGACCAGTACGACGCCGGGCTCGAATACTCCGGCTGGGCCCCGCCCGGCTCCTACGACCGCGTCGTCTTCCGCGGCGACGTGGCGGCGCGCACGTTCCTCGCGTTCTGGCTGCGGGAGGGCCGGGTGCTGGCCGGGCTCAGCATGAACGTCGGCGGTGTCACGGACGCCATCCAGGGCCTGATACGGGACGGCCGGCCGGTCGACCCGGACGCCCTGGCCGACGCGGACGCCCCGCTGGCCTCCCTGACCGCCGCCCCGCATCCGCGCCCGTGCCCGCGAACGTAGGGTGGCGGCCATGCCGATCCGCACCGCCGTCGTTCCGCTCGCCGACATATTCGCCCTGCGCCACCGCGTGCTGCGCCCTGGGCTGGCGCGGGCGACCGCCGAGTTCGCCGAGGACGGCCGCTCCGGCACGTTCCACCTGGCCGCCTACGAGGGCGACGCTCCCGAGGTGCTCGGCTGCATCACGCTCTTCCCCGACCCGCTGCCCGGCACCTCCGCCACGGCCCACCGCTTCCGCGGCATGGCCTCCGCGCCCGAGGCCAGGGGCCGCGGGTACGGGGCGGCGGTGCTGGCCGCGGCCACCGCGGAGGCGGCGGCCCGCGGCGCGGAACTGCTGTGGTGCAACGGCCGCCTGGCGGCACGCGGCTTCTACGAACGGCAGGGCTTCGCGGCCATGGGCGAGGAGTTCGTCATCGAGGGCGTCGGCCCGCACCTCGTCTTCGTCCGCAAGATCGAGCCCTGACGCGGCACGTCCACCTGGCTGTGGCGCACGTCACGCGGGTGTGGTGTCACAAGGAACGGGTCGCCCGCATCTCATGCTCGTCATGCTCGACCGGTTCGCTGGCGCCCACCAGCCTGGCGGAGAACGCGCGGCTGGTGGACCTGGTCGCCGATGGCGGAGCCTTCGTCAGCATGACCACCCCCGGCCCGGAGGACGCCGGGCGCGGAGTGCGGACGGTACGCGCCTTCGTGCGCAGCGACGCGGCCCGGCTGGCCGAGCTGGTCGCCCGCGTCGACGCCGGAGAGCTGGTGATCGAGGTGGCCGAACGGCTGCCGTTGGCCGAGCTGGCCGCGGTCCACGCCCGCGCCGCCGACCGGTTCGCCCGCATCGCCGAACTGGCCGCCGACGCCGAGGGCGGGCAGCTGGCCGAGCGGCAGCTGGCCGACCCGGCCGCGGTCCACGACCCGGCCGCCACCGGACAGCTGGCAGGCAAGACCGTGCTGATCCCCTGACCCGGGCCGACGCCGGCCTGTCCCCGGCCGGCGGTGCGCTCGGGGTCAGGCGTCCGCCAGGTCGGCCGGCAGCAGCGGCTCGGTCAGCAGGCGCCGCACCCGCGCCTCGCGTTCCGGCCCGGGCGCGGCCCGCGCGAGCCAGGTGTCCACCAGCCGCCAGCCGTAGTAGTAGCCCAGCACGTAGGCGTTCATCCCGGGCGACGTCACGGACTTCAGGGCCGCGGCCACCTCCTCATCGGTCAGCAGGCCCCAGCGCGTCAGGCAGTCGCGGACCTCGCCCTGCGGTCTGCCCTCGGCGGCGAGGAACGCGGCGTTGGCCCACGTTCCCCACAGCGCGGTCCTGGCCCGGTGGATCGCCGCGAAGTCGCTGCTGTCGGGCCGTATGCCCTGCTCGGCCAGCACGGTACGGGTCAGCCACTCCTGCGCCTCGTCGCCGGGGAAGGCGATCTCCTGCGCGCACAGGCCCAGGCCCTCGCTGAGCACGAACGGCGGCGACAGCAGGAACCGGACCTCCTGGTCGGGGGCGTGCTCCTTCAGCAGCGACTCCGCGATATGCCCCGGGTGGCCCTCGTGGGCGACCACGTACAGCAGGTCCGCAAGGTTCCACGGCAGCCCGCCGTTCACGAAGATCGTCGACCGGCCGCCGCCCTCGTAGTGGCCCGCGCCGAGGAAGTGCGCCTCGGGCACGACGGTGCAGCCGACCTCCTCGTCCGCGGGCAGCGGAACGATGCGCGCGGTGCGCGCCCTGGTCTCCGCCACCGCGCGGCGCACCAGGTCCGGCAGCAGCCCGATCCGTTCCGGCGGCAGCCGGTGCGTGTCCTGCCAGGCACGCAGCCGCTCCGCCGTCGTGCCGGGCCCGCGCGGCAGCGCGGCGTCCAGTTGCGCGTGCGCCTCATCGAACACCGACTCCGGCACCGGCCCGGCCTCGATGCCGAGGCATTCGCCGGCGAACGCGGCCAGCGGCGCCTCGGCCCCGGCCGCCCCGCGGGCGACGGCGCGCAGCGCCCTGACCTGCGCCCGCAGCCATGCGGCGCGCGCGCCCTCGAACGGCACGTCGGCCAGCAGCCGTTCCGCGTCCTCGACCAGCCGCGCGGCCGGCGGCGGCTCCTCGCGCCCGGCCGCCACCGCCCAGCTGTCGGGGCCCCGGTAGATCAGCAGGGTGCTCCCGGACCCCTCGGTGAGCCGCCGGTTGACGCGCAGGGCCAGCATCGCGTAGTCACGCAACCAGGCGGCCCCGGGGGCGTCGGAGAGCTGTTCGATCCCGTGTTCGGTCATGCCGTTAAGCTAGTTGTACGGATTTCCGTACAGTGCACGAAAGGCGGGCCCGGTGCCGGAGCAGCGTCCCCACGGCAGCGTCTGGTTCCGCGCCGACGAGCGGCCCGCCCGGCCGCGGCTGTCCCGGGAGCGCATCGTCACCGCCGCCATCGAGCTGCTCGACGCGGAGGGCGTGGAGGGCTTCTCCATGCGCCGCCTGGCCGCCAGGCTCCACGCGGGCACCATGTCGCTGTACTCCTATGTCGCCACCAAGGAAGACGTGCTCGACCTGGCGCTCGACGCCGTGATGGACGAGATCGAGCTCGACGGCGAGGACGCGCCGCCGAAGCACTGGCGCGCCGACCTGACCGGCCAGCTGGTGCAGAGCCGCCGCGTCATGCAGCGCCACACCTGGATCACCGCCCTGATCGGCACCCGCCCGCTGCTGGGCCCCACCTCGCTGGCGCGTTCGGAACGTTTCTACGCCGCCCTGGAGCGCGCCGGGCTCTCGGGACCCGAGCTGGTCGCCGCGGTCAGCACCCTCTTCTCCTACGTCCACGGCTACGTCGCCGCGGAGAACGTGTGGCGTTCCCGGGTCGGCACCCGCGAGGACGAGCTGGACCTGCGGCGCCGGGCGCAGCGCCACGTCGTCGCGCACGCCGACCGCTACCCGGCGCTGGCCAGGAACGCGGGGCTGGACCGCGTGGGCCCCGGCCCGGACGGTGGTGCGGATCTCGGCGGTGCGGGTCTCGGTGACGCAGATCCCGGTGACGCAGATTTCGGCGACGCGGCCTTCGGCGACGGCTTCGCCCGTGGCCTCGACCTGATCCTCGACGGGATCGAGGCGGCGCTCGGCCGCGGGACTGTCCGAGGGGCGCCGTAGACTTCTGCCGTGGCGGGCAGGATCAACGACGAGGACGTGAAGGCGGTACGGGACGCGGTCCCGATCGACGCCGTCGTCTCGGAGTACCTCCAGCTGCGCGCCGCGGGCGGCGGCAATCTCAAGGGCCTGTGCCCGTTCCACGACGAGAAGTCCCCCTCGTTCCACGTCAGTCCGAGTAAGGGCCTCTACCACTGCTTCGGCTGCCAGGAGGGCGGGGACACCCTCGCCTTCGTGATGAAGATGGAGCACCTGTCCTTCTCCGAGGCCGTCGAGCGGCTGGCGGCGCAGGCCGGGATCACGCTGCGGTACGAGCAGGGCGGGTACAGCCCGGGGCGGCAGCAGGGGGAGCGCACGCGCCTGATCGAGGCGCACCGGGCCGCCGCCCAGTTCTACCGGGAGCGGCTGGCCTCGTCCGAGGGCAGGATCGGCCTCGACTTCCTGCGCGAGCGCGGCTTCGACGAGGCCGCGGCGGAGCACTTCGGCGTCGGGTACGCGCCGGCCGGTTGGGACCACCTGGTGCGGTTCCTGCGCGGGCGCGGCTTCACCGACCGGGAGCTGCTGACGTCCGGCATCGCGCAGGACGGGCGGCGCGGCCCGATCGACCGGTTCCGCGGGCGCCTGATCTGGCCCATCCGCGACATCACCGGCGAGGTCGTCGGCTTCGGCGCCAGAAAGCTCCGCGACGACGACAACGGGCCGAAGTACCTCAACACCCCGGAGACGCCGATCTACCACAAGTCGCAGGTGCTGTACGGGATCGACCTGGCCAAGCGGGACATCGCAAAGACCAACCGGGCGGTCGTCGTCGAGGGCTACACGGACGTCATGGCCTGCCACCTGGCCGGGGTCACCACCGCCATCGCGACCTGCGGCACCGCGTTCGGCGGTGATCACGTGAAGATCCTGCGGCGGCTGCTGATGGACAGCTCCAGTTCGCACAGCGCGGGCGAGGTCGTCTTCACCTTCGACGGCGACTCCGCGGGGCAGAAGGCGGCGCTGCGCGCCTTCGAGGACGACCAGAAGTTCGCCGCCCAGACGTGGATCGCGGTCTCGCCCGGCGGTATGGACCCTTGCGAGCTGCGGATCGCCGAGGGCGACGAGGCGGTGCGCGAGCTGGTCGAAACCCGGTCGCCCCTTTTCCAGTTCGCGATCGAGTCGGTCGTCGGGCAGCACAATGTGGACACCGCGGAGGGCCGTTCCGCCGCCCTCGACTACACGGCGCAGATCGTGGCCCAGATCAAGGACGCGGCCATCCGGCACGAGTACGCCGTCCGGCTCGCCGGGCTGCTCGGCATCATGGACGAGCGGTTCGTGGTGCGCCGCATCAGCCAGCTCGCCCAGTGGGGCCGGGAGCGCCAGCGCGCCGCCGCTGCCGCGGGCGGCGGCGCGCGCCACGGCGCCCCGCCGCCCGCCAGGGCGCCGGGCCGGCCGGAAGCCCCCGCGCCCCGCGAGGTGCGCCGCGGCCCCCCGTTGAACCTGCGCAGTCCCGCCCTGATGGAGGAGCGCGAGCTGCTGAAGCTGGCCCTACAGTACCCGGAGCTGGTCTCGCCCGCCTTCGACGCCTACGGCGAGGACGAGTTCACCGCGCCGCCCTACACGGTGGTGCGCCGCGCCATCGCGGACGCGGGCGGTGTCGCCGCGGCGGACGGCGAGTTCCTCGACCGGGTGCGCGACGCGGCGCCCGACGACTCGGTGCGCACGCTGATCACCGAGCTGACCGTCGAGCCGCTGACCATGCCGCGCCGCCGGCAGCAGGAGACGGACGTGTACGCGGGGCGGCGCCTGGTGCAGGTGCGGCTCGCCGCGGTGAACCGGCGCATCGCCCAGCTCGAATCGACCGCGCGGCGCGCCGAGGCGCAGAACGGGAACGCGCACGCCGCCGAAGTGCGCCAGGAGCTGTGGGCGTTGCAGCAGTACCGCACGGCCCTGGAGGAGCGCGGCGTCGCCGCCCTCTACGCCTGACATCCGTAAGAGCATCCCGCGCCCGCCCCGGCGGGCGGTGGCCGCGGCCTGCCCGTGTAACTCCCTGCTGGTTGGGCACAGCCTCTGTGTAGCCGCGCCCGCAAAAAGTCACCGCACGCATCTCGTGGCCGGAGTACGCCGTACCCCACACTGGGGGCGGTGCCGCTCCCCGTCCTCCCGCCCCTTCCCCCCGCTTGCCGCGAACTCGCGAGACCTGGAGGCCGTTCCGTGCAGACTCCGACCCTCCCCGCCGACAGTACGGCCCCGGCAGCCCAGCCGGGTGTGACCCTACGGCACGAGGGCAACGGTGCAACCGGCGACCTCTTCCGCCAGTACCTGCGCGAGATCGGCCGCATACCCCTGCTGAGCGCGTCCGACGAGGTGGAGCTGGCCCGGCGGATCGAGGCCGGGCTCTTCGCGGAGGAGCGGCTGCTGACGGCGACGGGCCTGGACGAGCAGCTGGCGCTCGACCTCGACCGCTTGGTGGTGCGCGGCCGGCTGGCGAAACGTCACCTCATCGAGGCGAACCTGCGGCTCGTGGTGTCCGTCGCCAAACGCTACATCGGCCGCGGGCTGACGATGCTCGACCTGGTGCAGGAGGGAAACCTCGGGCTGATCCGCGCGGTCGAGAAGTTCGACTACACGCGCGGCTTCAAGTTCTCCACGTACGCCACCTGGTGGATCAGACAGGCCATGTCCCGCGCCATCGCCGACCAGGCCCGCACCATCAGGGTGCCGGTCCACGTCGTCGAGCTGATCAACCGCGTCATCCGCGTCCAGCGCCGGGTGCTCCAGGAGCACGGCTACGAGCCGACGTCCGAGGAGGTCGCGGTCCTGCTCGGCCTCACGCCCGCCCGGGTCAGCGAGATCCTGCGGCTGGCGCAGGACCCGGTCTCTCTCCAGGCCCCGATCGGCGACGAGGACGACGTGAACCTCGGCGACCTCATCGAGGACGCCGACGTGCTCTCCCCGGCCGAGTCGGCCGCGTTCCTGCTGCTGCGGGAGCAGCTTGAGGCGGTCCTCTCGACGCTCGGCGACCGCGAACGGCGCGTGGTCGAGCTGCGGTACGGCCTGCTCGACGGCAGACCCCGCACGCTGGAGGAGATCGGCCGCCTCTTCGGCGTCACCCGCGAACGCATCCGGCAGATCGAGCACAAGACGCTCGGTAAGCTCCGCGATCACGCGTATGCGGAGCAGCTGCGCGGCTACCTCGACTGAACGGCGCGCGCAAGCCCCCGCGCGTACCGCGTTGGTTCGTCGTCGTCTTCGCTGCCGCTGCCGCTGCCGTCGTCGTCGGCCGGACCGAGCCGTGTGCCACGGCGGATGTCTCAGCCGAACGCGCCCGGGTGCGTCTGGTCCCGCACCGCGGCGAACTGCTGCCGTACCGCCGTGCCGACCGCCAGGTCCTCGCCCGGGTCCAGCGTTTCCCCGGACGCGGACGGCCAGTCGGGCGGGTCCTGCGCGGTGAGGGTGCCGTCCGCGAAGCCCAGCGCCCAGGCGGCCTGCCGGGCCGCGCCCAGCGCGGTGTAGTCGGCGGGCGCCGGTATGACCACCTGGGCGCCGAACAGCGCCGGGGCCAGCGCCACGACCGCGGGCAGGGCCGCGGCGGCGCCGAGCAGGAAGACGCGGTCGATGCGCACGCCCCGCCCCCGCAGCACCTCGGCGGCGTCGGCGAGCCCGCACAGCATGCCCTCGAACGCGGCGCGCGCCAGGTGCTCCGGCTGCATGCTCTCCCGTCTGATCCCGGACAGGGTGCCCGCGGTGTGCGGCAGTTCCGGGGTGCGTTCGCCCGCGAGGTAGGGGAGGAAGACCAGACCGTGTGCGCCCGGGGTGGATCGCAGCGCCAGCTCCGACAGACCGGCCAGATCGGTGCCGAGCAGCTCGGCGGTGCCGCGGAGCACCCGCGTCGCGTTCAGGGTGCGGACGACCGGCAGGTGGTGGCCGGTCGCGTCGGCGTAGCAGGTGATGGTGCCGGTCGGGTCGGTCAGCGCCTCGTGGTGCACCGCGCACACCGACCCGGACGCGCCGAGCGAGATCACCGCGTCGCCGTGGCCGACCCCGAGGCCGAACGCGGCGGCCATGGTCTCGCCGGTACCGGCCGAGATGAGCAGCCCTTCGGGGGTGCGGCCGGCGGCCTCGGCGGGACCGAGCACGTCGGGCAGGGCCACCGGGTGGCCGATGGCCAGCTCGGCCAGCTCGTGGCGCCACGCCCCGGAGATCGCGGACCAGTAGCCGGTGCTCGACGCGCCGCCGCGGTCGGTCGTCCAGCGCTGCGGGCGGCCGAGTAGCTGCCAGACCAGCCAGTCCTGTGCCTGGAGCACCGCGGTGGCGCGCTGCGCGGCCTCCGGCTCCTCCCGGGCCAGGCGGCGCAGTTGGACCACGGGCTGGCCCGGCTGCGGAACGGAGCCGACGGCTTCGGCCCAGGCCGTGCGCCCGCCGAGCGCGTCGACGAGGCCGAGGGCCGCGGCCTGCGCGCGTTCGTCGCCGCCGGTCAGCGCGGGCCGGACCGGGGAGCCCTCGGCGTTGAGCGCGACGACCCCGTTCGGCTGGGCGGCGACGCCGATGGCCGCCACGTCCTCCAGGATGCCGCCGTCCGCGGCCTCGCCGAGCGACAGCAGCCAGGCGCCGGGAGCGGTCTCGCTCTCCGGGTGATCGGCATGCCCGTGCCGGACGACGTCTCCGGTGTCGGAGTCGCAGACGACGATGCGGGTGTATGCGGACGAGCTGTCAAGACCGGCGACCAATCCCATGAGACCAGATGATGCCTCATCCATTCGGACCAGCGGAGCGCGAACCGGCATTGTGACCGTTTACGGGTCACGCGCGATCGGTTCTGTCACGTTCAGTCGCGGTCGCGGTCGCGGTCGCGGTCGCGGTTGCGGTCGCGGTTGCGGTCGCGACCGGGCGCGCCGGGTCGCGGTCAGGCGCCGGACTCGGCGGCGCGGACCTCGGTGACCACGTCGGACGCGCGGCTGCCGGACGCGCGGCGTTCGCGCAGCCAGCGGGCCGCCGGCTCGGTCCAGCGGGTCGCGAACGGTCCGAGGATGACGAGGATCAGCACGTACGCCGTCGCCACCGGCGCGATCCGTGGCTCGGTCGCCGAGGCGAGTCCGGCTATGACGATGGAGAACTCGCCGCGCGCCACCAGCGCGCCGCCCGCTCGGAGCCGGCCCTTCGGGCCGATCCCCGCGCGTTTCGCCGCGTACCAGCCGGTGGCGATCTTCGTGCCCGCGGTGACGATGGCCAGGGCCAGCGCGGTCGCCAGCACGGGCGGGATCGCGCCGGGGTCGGTGGACAGACCGAAGAAGACGAAGAAGACCGCGGCGAACAGGTCACGCAGCGGCGTGAACAGCCGCCGGGTGGTGTGCGCCACCTCGCCGGACAGGGCGATGCCCACCAGGAACGCGCCGACCGCGGCCGACACCTGGAGGCGCTGCGCGACCCCCGCGACCAGCAGCGTCAGGCCGAGCACGACGAGCAGCAGCATCTCCGGGTTGTCCGAGGAGACGGCCTTGCTGATGACCCTGCCGTGCCGCACGGCCAGGAAGAGCGCGATGCCCGCGGTGCCGAGCGCGATGGCCAGCGTGATGCTGCCGCTCGCCAGGCCGACCCCGGCCAGCACGGTCGAAAGCACCGGCAGGTAGACGGCCATCGTCAGGTCCTCGATGACGAGGATGCCGAGGATGACGGGCGTCTCGCGGTTGCCCAGCCGGTTGAGGTCGGTGAGCACCTTCGCGATGACGCCCGAGGAGGAAATGTACGTGACGCCGGCCAGCGCCAGCGCGCCCACCGGCCCCCAGCCGAGCAGCAGGCCGGCCACCGCGCCCGGCACCGCGTTCAGCACGAGGTCGACGATGCCCGACGGGTACTGGGTGCGCAGGCTGTCGACCAGCTCCGTCGCACTGTATTCGAGGCCGAGCATCAGCAGCAGGAGGATGACGCCGATCTCGGCGCCCACCTCGATGAAGCCCTCCGTGGTGGACAGCGGCAGCAGTCCGCCGTGGCCGAAGGCCAGTCCCACGAGGAGGTAGAGCGGAATGGGCGACAGTCCGAGCCGGCCGGCCAGCCGCCCCACGAGACCGAGACCGAGGACGACGGCCCCGAGTTCGATCAGCATGGTCGTGGTGTCGTGCACGGTCACCGCACCTTTCCGTTAGCCGCGCCGCGCAGGCGGCCGCGTGGTGCGGGTCGTGTCGCCGGACGCCGCCTCACGAGCCCGCGATGATGTCGGCCAGGTCGTCGACGCCCTCTCGGGTGCCGACGACGAGCAAGGTGTCACCTGCCTCAAGCCGGTGGTCGGGGCCGGGGGAGGGGTACGCCCCGGTCCGCCGCAGCACGGCGACGATGGAGGCCCCGGTGCGGGTACGGGCCTTCGTGTCGCCCATCGGGCGGCCCCGGTAGGGGGAGTCCGGCTCGATGGAGATGCGCTCGGTGACCAGGTCGAGGTCGAACTCGCTGCCTGGCAGCCCGCTTTCCGCGCGGTCCGGCGCGATGATCGAGGCCAGCCGGGCGGCCTCCTCCGCGTCCAGCGGAACGGTGCCCTGGCAGGCGTCGGGATCGTCCGGGTTGTAGAAGGCGAGGAAGCGCCGTCCGTCCTCGTGGGCGACGACCGAGAGGTGCCGCCCGTCCCTGGTCGTCATGTCGTACTGGGTGCCGACGCCCGGCAGGGGGGTGCGTCGCGTCACCATGAAAGGTCCTCCTCGGCCCGGCCGCTGACAACGCGGAGGGGCAACACGCCAGCCCCCGGCATTTCTTCCTGTCGTGTGAGGACGTCACAGTAGCAGACCACCGCAAACAGCCTTTGCAAAGAGTTTTTGCGAAAGCTTTCCCTACGCCCCTACGGTGTGCCCATGACGCCGCCTTCCGCCGCGGACCCCGGGCCGCCACCCACCGTCCCCGGGCCCTCCGTTCCGCAGCAGTCCGAGCCGACGCCCGGTGGGCGGCAGGACAGGGCCGTTGCCGACGGCCTGCGTTCCCTCGCGCACCCCGTGCGCGTACGGCTGCTCGGCCTGCTGCGGCGCCACGGCCCGGCCACCGCGACCGGGCTCGCCCGGGACACGGGGCTCACCTCCGGCGCCACCAGCTACCACTTGCGCCGGCTTGCCGCCGCCGGCCTCGTCGAGGAGGCGGACGACCGGGGGAACGCGCGGGAGCGCTGGTGGCGTTCGACGTATCGCGCCACCCACCTCCACGACGCGCGGCCCGCCGGGCACGAGCCGGGCGCCGCCCCCGCCCGCCTGCGGGCGGTGGCCGCCGCGCATGCGGTCCGCGTCCAGCAGACGGTGGGGGAGCTGGAGGCACTGCCCGTCGAGTGGCGGCAGGTGGTCGACCTCGGTGACGTGCCGCTGCTGCTCACCCCGGAGGAGGCGGGGCGGCTGCGCGCCGAGTTGTGGGATCTCGTCGGCCGTTTCCGCCGCGACGTCCCGGCGCTGCGGGCCACCGCACCGGCCGACGCCGCGCGCGTCACGGTCATGGCCCACGTCCTGCCCGACCCGAACCCGGACCCGGACCCCGGCCCCGACCCGGACCCCGACTCCGACTCCGACTCCGACTCCGGCCCCGACCCGGACCCGGACCGGGGCTACGCCGCCGACCCTGCTGCCGGGCGTGATCGCCGCGGGTCCTAGCGCCGCCGCGCGTTCCGGAGGGCGCTCGGGGAGCCCGGGGCCGCGTGCGGTGTGGACAGCGCACGCCGGTGCGCGCAGGACGGACGCGCCCAGGTCGTGTACGCCGGGACCGGAAGCGTGCGGGGCGTGCGCGGGCGCCTGGCCACATAGACGAAGGCGGGCGGTGCGTTCCGCCAGACCGTCCTGCTCAGCACGACCTCCTCGAACGCCGCCCGCAGGTGGGCGCGTTGCCGCCGGGCCGGGGGCGTCCAGCTGCTCCACGCATAGGTGAACTGCGTGAGTGCACCCGTGGGCGCGAGCACCGAGGCGATCGTGTCCGCCAGCGGACGCGCGCCGCCGAAGTACACCGTCCACGGCAGCCCGCTGACGACCAGGTCGGCCGCGGGGATGTCGCGGGCCGCCAGCAGACCGGGCAGGTCGTCCGCCCCGGCCGTCACCACCTCGACACCGGGGAAGCGCCTGCGCAGGCGGACGGACATGCGCTCGTTCACCTCCACCGCCAGCTGCCTGCCCCGCCCGCCGAGCCGCTCCCGGATGGCCGCCGTGAACGCGCCGGTGCCGGGGCCGAGTTCCACGACGACCGGGTTCCCGTGCTCGGGCAGCGCGGCCACCATCCGTGCGGCCAGTGCGGAGGAACTGGGCACGACCGAAGCCGTACGGACCGGGTCGCGGACAAACTCGGACAGGAACAGGGCGCGTTCGGAACGTTCGCACACGGGGTCTCCCACGGTGGCTCTGCGGATCTCGCTCACACCCTCCGTGCCGCTCCGCGGGCCGGCATCGGCGAACCGGCCGGACCGGGCGGCCTCCCGGCGGAGGCCCGTCTCCTCCTGGGGGAGTACGGGCGGCGGCCGGGAAGCGGTTACTGTCGGGACGCGGAGCGGGCGAAAGGAGCGCGCGGGGGAGGACCGATGAACACGCGGCTGGCACGAGCACTCGGCAATCGGTTCGGTCCCGTGCGCCTCATTCCGTTGCTGATCGCAGTCGGTTACCTGCTGTTCGTTCAGCGAACGGACCCGACCACCGGTGACTGGCTGGTCACGCTGGCCGCGGGCGTGGTGTTCCTGCCGGGCGGCGTCTGGCCGCTCGCTGTCACCTGCGGCGAGGCAGCGCTCGTCGTCGCCGCCCAGCCGCTGGCCGACGCCACCCCCGTCGCCGTGAAGGTGCTCGCCAGCCTCGCCCTGCTGGAACTCGCGGTCCGCCGCCCCCTCCGCGTCGCCGCCATCGGCACCGCCGCCGTCGCCTGCGCCTACCTCGCCGTCATCGGCGAGCACGAAAAGGCCGACGGCGTCCTGGCCGTCGGCTACCGCATCGTGTGCGTCACCGCGGCCCCGGTGCTCCTGGGCGCCTATCTGCGCGCCGCCGCCCGGGCCCTGGCCCAGGCCAGGGCCCGGGCCGAGGAGGCCGAGGCGCGCCGCGCCCTGGAGGCGCGCGGCGCCCGCCTCGCCGAACGCACCGAGCTGGCCCGCGAACTGCACGACCTCGTGGCCCACCACGTCGCCTCGATCGCGTTGCGCGTCGGGGTCGCGCGCGCCGTGCTGCCCGGCCTCGACCCCAAAGTGGGCGCCGTCCTGGACGACGTGCACGCCTCCGCCGGCACGGCCCTGACCGACCTGCGGCGCATGGTCGGCGTGCTGCGCGACCCCGCCGCGGTGCAGGACGCCCCCGGCTCGCTGCTGGCCGGGCCCGACGAACTCCCGGCCGCGGTCGCCACCGTGGTGCACCGCAGCACGCAGGCGGGCCTCGACGCGGAGTGCCACGTCGACCCGGACGTGGCGCGGCTCGACGCGGTCCGCGGGCTCGTCGTGCTGCGCGTCGTGCAGGAGGGGCTGACCAACACGGCCAAGCACGCCGGGGCGGGCGCGCGGGCGCACGTCTCGGTCTCCCTCGCGCACGGTGAGCTGGCCATCGAGGTGCGGGACGAGGGCGGCGCCCCCGCGGGGGAGGCCGCGAAGCCGGTGCCGGGGGCCGGGCCCGGCTACGGCCTGACCGGTCTGCGCGAACGCGTCGGGCTCGTGGGCGGCACCCTGACCGCGGCCCCGCACGGCCGCGGCTGGCGTCTGCGTGCCACGTTCCCCGCGGGGCTCGCCGAGCGGGAGCCGTGTCCCGTGCCGCCGGGGGAGCGCGGCGCCGCGGCGGTCACCGCGGGCGGGACGGCGGGCGGGACGGCGGGCGGGACGGTGGAGGGGACGCCGTGATCGCGACCCTGCTCGTCGACGACCAGCGGCTGGTCCGGGCGGGGTTGCGGATGCTCTGCGAATCCACCACGGACATCCGTATCGTCGGCGAGGCCGCCACCGGCGCCGAGGCCGTGCGGCGATGCGATGCGGTGCGGCCGGACGTGGTGCTCATGGACCTGCGCATGCCGGGCATGGACGGAACGACGGCGACCCGCCGCATCCTCCAGGCCCGGCCGGCGACCCGGATCGTCGTGCTGACGACGTTCGACGACGACGACCACCTGTACCCGGCGCTGGCCGCGGGCGCCTGCGGCTTCCTCGCCAAGGACGCGGCCCCCGACGAACTGCTCGACGCCGTGCGGCAGGCCGCGGGCGGCGGCAGCCCGTTCAGCAATGCCGTGCTCCAGCGGCTGGTCACGCGGGCCACCGGCTCGTGGACGCCCCGGCCCGCCGCGGCACCGGCGGGCGAGGACCTGACCGCCCGGGAGCGCGAGGTGCTGGCCCACGTGGGCGACGGGCTGTCCAACGCCGAGATCGCCGCGCGTATCCATGTCGGCCTCACCACCGTGAAGACCCACATCGCCAGCCTGATGCGGAAGACGGGCAGCGCGACCCGGGTCCACCTCGCCGTCTTCGCGGTGCGCAACGGCTTCGCGCCGCCCGGCCCCTGCGCCTGACCGCGGCGGTCCGGAGGAGGGCGCCCGTGTCGACGTGAAGTACCCCTTGCCGTCGCAGTCCCCGGGCGCGCGCCGCGGGGTGCGAACGGCCCGCACGTGCCCGTTCCGGCGTGCCGCCGATCCGTTCCTCTACATTTCCACCCGGAATGCCACCTGCCCGTGGGCGAGTATCGGCCTGGCTTGTTGAATGCGGTCCCGCATCTACCGCGACCGGAAAGGAAGCCCTACGCTGGGAGCGCTCCCACTCGTGGGGGCGCGGGACCCCGAGGGACAGTCTGCGCGGGACAGCGCGGTCGCCTTTCGTTCCCGGCAGGAAAGAGCCGAATTCCCCCGGTTGCTCCCCCTGCGGTCGGCTGTTCAACGACCGTGATCCCTTGTCGAGCGACCTCGCGCCGCCCTGCCCCACAAAGAGCCAGGGTGCCCCAGGGGGCGTTTCGTCTCCCGCTTTCCCTCAGTCGTGTGCGGTGCAGGAGTGTGTCCCGTGCCGCCCTTGAATGACCGATTGGAGAACCATGTCTGGTGTTCTCGCCGCCGGCGGGGCCGCCGTGGCGTTATTCGCCTCGACGCTTTCCGCCCAGGGTGCGCCGGCGGTTTCCGACGCGCCGCAGGAAAGAATCGAAATCAGCATCCAGACCATCAACGGGTCCGGCTGCCCGGCCGGTTCCGCCGCGGTCGCCGCTTCCGCGGACAACACCGCGTTCACCGTGACCTACAGCGACTACATCGCGCAGGTCGGGGCCGGGGCGCAGCCGACCGACTTCAGGAAGAACTGCCAGCTCAACCTCAACGTGCAGATCCCGCAGGGCTTCACCTATGCCGTCGCGGGCGTGGACTACCGCGGGTACGCGTATCTGTCCGACGGGGCCTCCGCGCTCCAGAAGGCGCAGTACTACTTCCAGGGCTCGTCCGAAACGGCCTCGCAGAGCACCGGATTCAGCGGCCCCTACGACGACAACTGGCAGACCTCGGACAGGACCGAAGTCGCCGAGCTCATCTATGCGCCCTGCGGCGAACAGCGGAACTTCAACATCAATACGGAACTGCGCGTCAGCGCCGGCAACTCCGATCCGCGGCAGAGCACGAGCTTCATCGCCATGGACTCGACGGACGGCGCGGTGAGCACGACGTATCACCTCAGATGGAAGGAATGCCCGAGCAGCTGATCCGGGCCGTCCACCGCGAACGGGCCGCGCGTCACGGGCCCGGGAAACCGGTGCTCCCGCGTCTCGGCCGCCGAGCTGCCGGGGCGCGGGAGCATCAGCTCAATTCAGCACGGACCGCGCGGGGACATTGCCGTGCCCTCGCGAGAGTCCGCAGACGATCGATTGGAGAACCATGCCCGGTGCACTGGTCATTGGCAGCGCCGTCGTGGCATTACTGACCACGACGCCCTCCTCTCACATCGCGACCCCACCCTACTTCCTCGACGCGCCGACCGACAGAATGGTCATCGAGGTCGTCACGGTCAACGGGTCCGGCTGCCCGGCGGGAACGGCCGCGGTGGCCGTCTCGGAGGACAACACGGCGTTCACGGTGACCTACAGCGAATACCTGGCCCAGGTGGGTATCGGTGCCGGTCCGACCGACTTCAGGAAGAACTGCCAGCTCAACCTGGCCATCCGGGTGCCGCAGGGCTTCACGTACGCCGTCGCCAGCGTCGACTACCGCGGGTACGCCTATCTGGCAGAGGGCGCCTCGGCCACGCAGAGGGCGCAGTACTACTTCCAGGGCTCACCGGAGACGGACCAGTTCACGCACACCTTCGCCGGCGCCTACGACGACAACTGGGCGGCGAACGACGTGACCGACATCGAGGCGCTCGTCTGGGCGCCCTGCGGCGAGCTGCGGAACTTCAACGTCAACACCGAACTGCGCGTCGGCGCGGGGACGTCGAACCCGCAGGAGACCACCAGCTTCATCGCCATGGATTCCACGGACGGTGACGTCAACACCACCTATCAACTCGCCTGGAAGGAGTGCCCGGAAGTCCCCGAGGACTAGCCGACGGGGGCGGGGTGCCGGGCCGCGCACGCGGCCCGGCACCCCGCCCCCACTCGCTCGCACTGGCCGTGGTTCCGCGGGTGCTGACCGACCTGTTGAGCGACCAGGACCCGGCCGCGTCCGGGCGGGTCATGAAGGCCATGCTCGGCATGGGCAAGCTCGACATCCAGGCGCTGCGGGAGGCACATGCCGGCTGATCCGCGGGCGGGGCCGCGCCCCCCGTCGCCGAGGTGCGCGGGTCCCGGGGTGAGCCGTCCCGCGGTCAGACGCCTTGCGGGCAGCGGCGCGCCAGGGCCAGGGTGCGGTGCGCCCCGGCCACGACGGCCGCGTCCACGAAGCGGCCGTCCGGCAGGGCCAGGGCCCCCGCCTCGGTGGCCGCCGCCCTGACGACCTCGGTGGCCGCGGCCACCTCGGCCGGGGTCGGCAGGTACGCCTCCTCGATGACCGGGAGCTGCCGCGGGTGGATCGCGGTCCGCCCGAGGAAGCCCAGGGCACGGCCCGCCGCGCAGGACCGGGCGAGACCCTCGGTGTCGCGTACGTCCGGGAAGACGGACTGCGGCGGCGGGGCCAGGCCCGCCGCGCGGGCCGCCACGACGGCCCGGCTGCGCGGCCACGCGAGTCCGGCATCTCCGGTCACGCCCAGGTCGGCGCGCAGATCGGCCTCGCCGAGCGCGATGCCCGTGACCGCCGGGTGCGCGGTGGCGACCGCGTAGGCGTGCTCCACGCCCAGCGCGTTCTCCAGCAGCGCGTACAGCGGGGGGACGCGGGCGCCGGTCCAGGCGGCGACGCGGCGGATGCCGGCGGGCCCGGTCACCTTGGGCAGGCGCAGCGCACCGAGTCCGGGGAGCGGGGCCAGACGCCGCACCTCCGTCTCCGCGAGCGGCCCGTCGAGCGCGTTGACACGGACGTGCACCGGCACCGGGGGCGGCGTGGCGAGCAGGTCGGCGGTGGCGTCCAGCGCGTAGCGCTTGCGGTCGGGCGCGACGGCGTCCTCCAGGTCGACGAGCACCACGTCCGCACCGGAGGCCAGCGCCTTGGCGACCACCGCGGGCCGGTCGCCCGGGGCGTAGAGCCACGTCAGGCAGTCGGCGGCCGTCACAGGGCACCGTCCGCGCGCAGTGCGGCGATCTCCTGTGCGCTCAGGCCGAGTCCGGACAGGATGTCGTCGGTGTCGGCGCCGTGCGGGCGGCCCGCCCACTTCACGGCGCCCGGCGTCTCGGAGAGGCGGAAGAGGACGTTCTGCATCCGCACCCGGCCCAGCTCCTCGTCCTCGACCTCGGTGATGGAGCCGAGCGCCCGGTACTGCTCGTCCGCGAGCACGTCGCGGATGTCGTAGACCGGCGCGATCGCCGCCTCCGCCTTCTCGAAGGCGGCGATCACCTCGGCCCGGTCGTGGCGCCCGATCCACGCGCCGACGGCCTCGTCCAGCTCGTCGGCGTGCCGGGCCCGGCCGGAGCCGGTGGCGAACCAGTCCTGGTCGATCACGTCCGGTCGGCCGACGAGCCGCATCACGCGTTCGGCGATGGACTGGGCGGAGGTGGACACGGCGACCCACGAGCCGTCGGCGGTGCGGTAGGTGTTGCGCGGCGCGTTGTTCGCCGAGCGGTTCCCCGTGCGCTGCTGCACGTAGCCGAGCTGGTCGTACCAGATCGGCTGCGGGCCGAGGACGGTCAGCATCGGCTCGATGATGGCCATGTCGACGACCTGGCCGTGCCCGGTGCGGTCCCGTCCGGCCAGCGCCGTCATCACGGCGTAGGCCGTGGACAGCGCGGCGATGGAGTCGGCGAGGCCGAACGGCGGCAGCGTCGGCGGTCCGTCCGGCTCGCCGGTGATCGCGGCGAAGCCGCTCATCGCCTCGGCCAGGGTGCCGAAGCCGGGGCGCCGCGCGTACGGGCCGACCTGGCCGAAGCCGGTGACACGCGCGAGGACCAGCCGCGGATTGGCCGCGGACAGCTCGGGCCAGCCGAGCTGCCAGCGCTCCAGCGTGCCGGGCCGGAAGTTCTCGATGACGACGTCGGCTTCGGCGGCCAGCCGCAGCAGAACGTCCCGGCCGCCGGGCGTCGACAGGTCGAGGGTGACGTTCCGCTTGTTGCGGCCCAGCAGCTTCCACCACAGGCCGACGCCGTCCTTGCTCGGGCCGTGGCCGCGGGAGGGGTCGGGCTTGCGCGGGTGCTCCACCTTGATCACTTCGGCGCCGAAGTCGCCGAGCATCGTCGCGGCGAGCGGCCCGGCGAAGAGAGTGGCCAGGTCGAGGACTTTCAGGCCCTCCAGAGGTGCGTGGCTGTTCATCGTGGTTCCCCGGCTCATCGTGGTTCCCCGGTTCGTTGGGCTTCTCCGGCGGGTGGAGCGTTCTCCCGGTGCTGCCCGGTCCGCGCCGCGGCTGCCGCGTGCGCGCCGTACCCGGCGTCGATCTCCCCGCGGTCCGGCATGGAGGAGGAGGCGCCCGCCCGCTGCACCGCAAGGGCGGCGGCCGTCGCGGCCCAGGCCATCGCCTCCGGCATCGGCCGCCCCTCGCCGTGCGCCACGGCGAGCGCGCCGACGAACGTGTCCCCGGCGGCCGTGGTGTCCACCGCGCGCGCCGGTACGGCGGGCACCGTCACCGGTTCGCCGCCGCGCGCCACGTACAGGCTGCCCGCGGCGCCCAGGGTGACGACCACCTCGGGCACGTCGTCCAGGAACGCGAGGGCGGCGCGGCGCGGGTCGTCGATTCCGGTGAGCGCCGCGGCCTCGTGCTCGTTGGGCACCAGCAGGTCGGTCAGGGCGAGGAGTTCGGCGGGCAGCGGCTGCGCGGGCGCCGGGGTCAGGACGGTCCGCACCCCGTGCGCGCGGGCCGCGCGGGCGCCGGCGAGCACGCCCTCCATCGGCAGTTCGAGCTGGAGCAGCAGCGCGTCGGCGGCGCCGATACGTTCCTCGTCGCCCGGGGCGAGGCCGGTGACGGTGGCGTTCGCGCCGGGCACGACGACGATCGAATTGCCGCCGTCGTCGTCGACGACGATGTGCGCGGTGCCGCTCGGTCCCGCCACGGTGCGCAGCGCCTCGACGGACACGTCCGCCCCGGCGAGCGCGGCGCGCAGCCGCGGGCCGAAGTCGTCCTCGCCGACCGCGCCGATCATGGTGACCGCGCCCCCGGCGCGGGCCGCGGCGATGGCCTGGTTGGTGCCCTTGCCGCCGGGCACGGTTCTGAACTCGCGGCCGAACACGGTCTCGCCGCGGCGCGGCGCGGCCGGCACGTAGGCGACCAGGTCCATGTTGGTGGAGCCGAGGACCGTGAGGGCCGTCGTGCGGCTGGTCGTCATGCGGATGCCTCCCGGGTGAGCGTGGCCAGTGCGTCGAAGCCGATGCCGTCGAAGCCGGCGACCGAGGTCGCCAGCCGGTTCTTCAGCGGCGCGGTCCACCGGCCGGGAATCGCCTCCGGCGACCCGGCCAGCAGGCCCGCCACCGAGCCGGCCGTCGCGCCGTTGGAGTCGGTGTCCCAGCCGCCGGACACCGTCCGGCAGATCGACGCGGTGAAGTCGCCGTCCGCGTGCGTGAGTGCGGCGGCGAGCAGCGCCGCGTTCGGCAGGACGTGCACCCAGTGGTACGCGCCGAACTCGGCGTGCAGCACGTCCACGACGGCGTCGAACTCAGCCGCGGCCGGCCGGGCGCGCGCCGCGTCGATCCCCGCGCGGACGGCGTGCGCGTACCGGGAGCCCGGCGGCACCACCGCGAGCCCGGCGCGCAGGCAGGCGTGCACGTCGGCCGCCCCGCCCGCCGCGGCGGCGACGGCCGCGGCGGCGAACATCTCCCCGTACACGCCGTTCGCGGTGTGCGTGAGCACCGCGTCGCGGTGGGCGAGCGCCGCGGCGGTGCCGGGATCGCCTGGGTGGGTCCAGCCGAAGATGTCGCCGCGGATCTGCGCTCCGATCCATTCGCGGAACGGGTTGCGGTACGCGGCCGTCAGCGGCGGCTCGATACCGTCGAGCAGATTGCGGTAGGCGACGCGTTCCGCGGTGAACGTGCGGCCCGCGGGCAGCTCGTCCAGCCACAGGCGGGCCACGTCCGCCGAGGTGAAGTCCCGCCCGTACCGCCGGAGCAGCAGCAGGCCGAGCAGCGGGTAGTTCAGGTCGTCGTCCTCGGGCGCGCCGTCGATGGTCTCGGCGAGCGAGGTGGCGCGGGAGCGGCGGTTCCACGGGTGGGCCGCGGCCACCTCGGGCGGCAGCCCCACCTCGGTGAACCAGTCGTCGAGCGGCCAGTTGCCGACGGCCCGCCCCAGCGCCCTGATCCCGGCCAGGGTGATCTTCTCGACCGGCTTGCCCAGCACGCACCCCGCGGCCCGCCCGAGCCAGCCGGCGTGCAGCCGTTCCACCGGAGCCGGAGCCGGAGCCGGAGCCGGAGCCGGAGCCGGGGCGCGGTGCGGGGCCGAGGCGCGGGGCGGCTCCGGCCAGTCCTGGCAGGCGGCCCTGATCTCCGCGAGCCCGGTCGGCTCCGCCCCGGCCAGCGGCGATGGCAGTGCGGCGAGTTCGTCCAGGAGGTCGCAGGCCAGCGCCCGCAGCCCGGGCGCCGCGGGCGCGGGGGAGGCGCCCGCGCGTTCGGGCGCGAGCCGCCCGCCCGCGGCCAGCCAGCGTTCCCTGACCGCGGCGGCGTCCCGCCCGTCCTGCTCCGCCTGGCGCAGCTCGTGCCCGAGCAGGTCCTCGGGCTGCACCCACGTCAGCCGCACCGCGTCGGCGGCGTCCTGCGGGCCGCTCATCAGGCGCCCGCGATCGCGCCGAACAGCGCCTCGTGCGCGCGGCGGCGTTCGAGATCGCGCGCGAACACCTCGCGCGTCACCGCGGAGAGCGCCGCCGCGGGGGCGCGCAGGTCCAGCTTGCTGGCCTGCGCGATCTCGTCGCTCCACTCGGCGGGCACGGCCCGTTCCCCGTGCAGCGCGCCGACGATGGCGCCGCTCATCGTGGCGATCGAGTCGCAGTCGCGCCCGTAGTTGACCGCGCCGAGCACCGTGTGCCGGTAGTCGCCGCGCCCGACCAGCAGCATGCCGAGCGCGACCGGCAGCTCCTCGATGGCGTGCAGCCGCGAGGGTCGGCGCGCCCCGAGCGAGGGGTTGCGGTACTCGGGCCCGACGGTGTCGAACGGGGCGACGGCTTCGCGCAGCGGCACGAGCGCCTCCTCGAAGTCGTCGTAGCGGGCGGCCACCGAGCACACCGCGTCGATCGCGGCGCGCGTGCCGTCCTTGGCGAGGGCCAGTGCATCCGCCACGACGGACGCGGGCGTCGCGCCCGGCTTGAACGCGGCGGCCACCGCCGCCGCGAACACCCCGGCGGCCTCCCGCCCGTAGCTGGACTGGTGCGCGCCGGCCACGTCCAGCGCCTCCGCGTAAGCGGCCCGCGGATTCCCGGCGTTGACGGCGCCGACCGGCGCCATGTACATCGCCGCGCCGCAGTTGACGATGTTGCCGACGCCCGCCTCGCGCGGGTCGACGTGCCCGTAGTGGATGCGCGCCACGATCCATTTCTCCGCGAGGAAGATGCGTTGCAGCGGCAGGGCCTCCGCGCCGAGTTCGGGAATCCAGCGGGGGGTCGTGATGAGGTCCGGCACCAGGTGGTCGGCGACCGCGTACGCGTCGAGGTGGTCGCGCACCCGCTCGTACACCCGCACCAGGGCATGCGTCATGAGCGTGTCGTCGGTGACGTGCCCGTCACCCTTGTGGTAGGGCGCGATGGGCCGGGCGGTACGCCAGTTGTCCCGGTGGAACGGCTCGACGATGCCGCGCACCCGGCCGCCGTGCCGTTCGACGATGGCCTCGGGTGTCCAGCCCTCGACCGGTCCGCCGAGGGCGTCGCCCACGGCCGCGCCCACCAGCGCGCCGGCCGTGCGGTCTTCCAGCGACGAGGGCGGTGCGGTCGGTGTCTGCGTCGTCGTCATGCGAGGGGTCCTTCCGAGGAGGCCGTGAGGGGGGTTCGGGTGAGCTGCTCGGCGAGGTCGACGAGGTCGAGGCCGGCCAGCCGCGGCAGGGCGCAGCCCGCCAGCGTGCGGCAGGCGTCGCGCCACGTGGCGGGCAGCGCGTCCGCGCCGCCGACGACGCCGGTCAGCGCCCCGGCCAGGGCAGGCGCCGAGTCGGCCACGCGGGAGAGGCAGGCCGCGGTGGGCACGGCCTCGGTGACGGCGCCCGCGGCTGCGGTGGCCACCGCGAGTGCGACGGGAACGGTTTCGGCCGCGGCGATGCCGTAGCTGTAGACGTGGTCGACGATTTCGTGTTCCAGCACGGGCACCAGCGCGAACGCGTTGCCCGGCAGCCCTGGCCGCGCGGCCACCGCGGCGCGGCCGAGTTCGACGGCGTGCAGCGCGTTGCGGCGGATCTCGCTGCCCTCGGGCAGCTGCCGAAGCGCCGCGTCGACGCACTCGTCCACCGGCAGGCCGCCGAGCCCCGCGGCGACGGCGGCGGCCATGGCACGGGCGCCGTGCACGCCGTCGCCGTCCTGCGTGTAGCGGGCGTCGAACTCGGCCAGGTCGGCCGCCGCCTCCGGCTCGTCCGGGTGGACGACGGCGAGCACGGCCGCCCGCACGCAGGCCGCGTCGTCGAAGTAGTGCGGGTTGTCGTGGCCGGTGGCGGGCGGGCGCAGGCCGGCCGCCAGGTTGCCGAGCCCGGCGCGCACCGAAATGCGCGCGCGCAGCGGGATGTCGGCCGACTCGATCTCGTCGGCGCGGTCGGCCGCGGCGGCCACCTCGTCGGCGAGCGAGTTCCACGCCAGCGCGAGCGCGGAGCGCACCCGCTGCCCGGCGGGCAGGTCGCTGCCCCCCGCGGCCGTCGCGGACAGCACGGACTGCGCGGTGAACGCCGCCCACTCCGCGTCGTCGGAGGGGCCGAGGCGCAGCGGCTCGGGCGGCTGGTTGAGCGCTATGGGAACGGGCAGGGTGGTGGTCGCGTTCTGCTCGGCGAACGTGTCGAGTTCGCGGGTCAGCCGCCTGGTCCAGTCCGGCAGCCGGGCGGCGCGGTGGCGCCCCGACGGCCAGCCGGCGGCGTCCCCCGCGGCGATGCCGAGCAGCAGTCCCTCGATGCGCCGGGGGCCGTTCGCGGCGACGGGCCCTCCGAGAGCGGGTTCGGTCGCGGTGGGCGGGGTCATCTCCGGTGTCCTTCGGTGCGTCGTGGCGTGCGGATGGTCCTGCGGGCGGCGGGCCGGGCGTCGGGCCGGTTGCCCGACCGGTTGCCCGACCGGTTGCCGGGCCGGTCGGCGCGGCCCCGGGGAACGGTCATGCCGCGGCCCCCTCGTGGCCGTCGGGCGGCGGCGTGAGCCGGTCGGCGACGTCCAGGATGTGCATGCCGGCCATCGAGGGCAGGCAGCTGCCCCGCACCGGGCCGATCGCCTTCGCCCACTCGGCGGGGATCGCGCCCTCGCCGCGCAGCGCACCCGACAGGGCGCCCGCGACGGCGGCGGTGGTGTCGGCGTCGCGGCCCATGTTCACCGCCATGGGCACCGCCTCGGCGAGCTCGCCGCGGGCCGCCACGAAGGCACCGAACGCGAGCCCCACCGCCTCGGGCGCCAGGTCCGTCCACGGGTAGCCGCCGATGACCGTGGCCGAACGGACGGTCCGTTCCACCGACAGCTGCGTGGCCTGCGGGTCGCGCCGCGCCCTGCGGGCCGCGGACACCGCCCGGTGCAGGGAACGCGCGGTCCACGAGTCCTCCGGAACCACGGAGAGCGCGGCCTGCACCACCGCGTCCGGGTTGTGGCCGACCATCGCCGCCGCGACACCGGCCGCGACCGCCTGCCCGCCGTAGATGCCCTCCCCGTCGTGTGAAACCGTTCCGTCGATCGACACCAGCCGCGCCGCCTCGGCCGGCCTGCCCGCCGCGAACACCCCGAACGGCGCCGCCCGCATCGCGAGGCCGTCGCTCCACGCGTGCCGGTGCTGCGCCGAAATCGGCGCGGCGAGCCCGCGCCGCAGGTTCTCCAGCGTGCCGCGCTCACTGAACCCGGCGCCGCGGAACGGGCCCTCGTCCCGGTCCGCGATCCACTCGTGCCACGCCGACTCCACATGCCCCACGGTCAGCGCGGAGCCGTGCTCGGCGAGCAGCAGACCGGAAAAGATCGCGTACTCGGTGTCGTCCGTCCCGGCGGGGTCGTCCGACACGAAGCCCTCGATGCGGCCCCACCGCTCCCTGATCTGCGACGGTTTCATGTTCTCCGCGGGGGCGCCCAGCGCGTCGCCGACCGCGAGCCCGAGCAGCGCGCCCCTGGCCCGGTCCCTGGGCACCGCCGGGGCCTGCGGCTGCTGGAGCGGCACCGTGCGGAGCCGCCGTGATCTGTCCGTGCCGTCCGGTTCCTGACGTGGGGCGGGGTCGGGGCTCATCGTGTTCTCGTGCTCTTTTCTTCCGTTGTCGTGCGGGCCCGTGCGTCACACGGGCAGGTCAGCGCTGGTAGCGGTCGAGGACCCGGTTTCCGTCGTCCCGGAGCCGCCCGCGCAGCTCGGACAGGCCGAACGCGCCGCTGTAGAACTCCTGGAACGCGGGGGTGGCGATCTTGTCCTTCCACTCCGGGTAGCCGCGGACGCCGAGCACCGGCGAGGGCCGCAGGTGCGCGGCCAGCTCGACGCCGGTGCGCCAGCCGTGCTCCGCCGTGTTCAGTGACGGATCGGCCAGGGCCGTTTCGCTGGTCGGCAGCATCCAGTCGCCGCGGGCGAGGTCCATGGCGTGCTCGGCGCGCGTGAGGTGGGCGATGAAGTCGGCGGCGGCCTGCTGGTCCTCGGCGTCCTCGGCGACGGACAGCGTCTGCGGCGCGACGCCCTGCGCGAGGCCGTCCTCGCCGCCGCCGGACGGCATCGGCAGCACGCTCCACTCGAAGTCGTCGGGCGCCTGCTGGTCCACCTGCTGGCGGAAGGAGAAGTTGAGCGGCAGCATCGCGTAGCGGTCGGCGAAGAAGCCGGGCAGGGTGTCGGAGCCCGACATGCCCAGGCTGCTGCGCGGCGCGGTGCCGTCCTCGTTGACCTGCCGGCTGATCAGCTCGGCGACCGCCGACTCGTCGTCGCCGAAGCGGATCACGTTCTCGCCGTCCTCGCGGTCGAAGATCCGGCCGCCGGTGGACAGCGAAAGGTTCACCGACTGGGTGACCGGCTCCTTCATCGACCAGGCGACGCCGTACGTGTCGGTGTCCCCGTCGCCGTCCGTGTCCCGGGTCAGGTCCGCGCTGACCTCCTCGAACTCGTCCCAGGTCCACGGGTCCTCCGGTGTGGGGACGCGTACCCCGGCCTCCTCCAGCAGCCGCGTGTTGGCCACCAGGACGCGCGGCTCCTGGAGGAACGGCACCCCGTAGGTGCCGCCCTCGTACGCCGTGGTGTCCCACGCCTGCTGCGGGATGTCCTCGACCAGCGATTCGGGCAGCAGTCCCGTCAGGTCGGCGAGGTAGCCGCCGTTCGCGAAGTCGGTGAGGTCGGAGGCGTCGTTGTGGATGATGTCCGGCGCCTCGCCGCCCATGAACGAGGTCAGCAGCTGGTCGTGGATGTTGTCCCAGGAGCCCTGGACGTAGCGCACCTGAACGTCGGGGTTGGCCTCGTTCCACTCGTCGACGAGCGCCTGGTAGGCCGTCACGGACTCGGCCTGCCAGGCGAGGCTGAGGAAGTCGAGCGTGACCGTGCCGTCGGCCGCGTCGTCGCCGTTGCCGCAGCCGGCGAGCACCGCGAGGCAGAGGGCGAGGGCGGCGGCGGTTCCGGCGCGCAGGGTCCGCCGGTGGAGGGCGCGCATCAGCCTTTCACCGACCCGGCGAGCATGCCGTTCACCAGCCGCCGCTGGAGCAGCGCGAAGAACAGCAGACTGGGGAGGGTGGCGAGGAAGGAGGCGGCGGCCAGCGGGCCCAGGTCCGCGACGCCCTCCGCGCCGACGAAGTGGGTGAGGATCACGGACATCGTCTGCCTCTCGGGGGACTTGAGCAGGACCAGGGCGAAGAAGAATTCGTTCCACGCGGTGACGAACGAGAACATCAGCGTCGCGACCAGGCCGGGCGTCAGCAGTGGCAGCACGACGCCGGTGAGGACGCGGAGACGGCTCGCGCCGTCGACGGCGGCGGCCTCCTCCAGGGACAGCGGCACCGCCTTGACGTAGCCCTGGAGCATCCACAGCGAGAACGGCAGGTTCCACACCACGTACACCAGGACCAGGCCGGGCAGGGAGTTGATCATCTGGAGGTTCTTCAGCACCAGGAACAGCGGAATGATGATCAGCACGAGCGGGAACATCTGGCTGACCAGAATCCACACCGTCCCGGCCTTGCTGACCCGCGAGCGGTAGCGGACCATCACGTACGCGGCCGGCACGGCTATCGTCACGGCGATCAGCGCGGCGCTGCCGGCCACCAGCAGGCTGTTGAGCGCCGAACGCGCCAGCGGATGCGCGTCGAACGCGATGCGGTAGTTCTCCAGGCTCGGCTCGCGCGGAATCCACGTCGGGTCGATGGAGCCCAGCTCCTGCGGCGACTTGAAGGACGTCGACAGCAGCCACAGCAGCGGAAAGGCCAGGAAGACCAGGTAGCAGAGCAGCGCCGCGTACTGCCCGAACCGCCCGGCGGCCCGCCCGGCCCGCCGCCCACGGGGAACGGGCGGCGCGGGGGAGAAGGTGCGGCTCATCGGTTCTCCCCCATCACTCGTCCGCCCGAGCGGACCGTCGTCGTCCGCGGCCCGGCAGCCGCGGAGGTGTGGCTCGGGTGGTGTTCGCCCGAGCGGACCGTCGTCGTCCGCGGCCCGGCAGCCGCGCGTGCGTCGCTCACTCGGAGTCCTCCTTCAGGCGGTTCCGCAGGAACACGGCGAGCAGCACGGCGATGACCGCGACCATCACCAGGCCCATCGCCGCCGCATAGCCGAACTGGCCGTACTTGAACGCCTCCTCGTACGCGAACAGCATCGGCAGCCGGGTCTGGCTGCCGGGCCCGCCCTGGGTGAGCACGTACACCAGGCCGAAGGAGTTGAAGTTCCAGATGAAGTTGAGCGCCGTGATCGCGAGGACCACCGGCCGCAGCGCGGGCCAGGTCACCGTCGTGAAGCGGCGCCACAGACCCGCGCCGTCTATGTGCGCCGCCTCGCGCAGCTCGTGCGGCACGTTCTGGAGGCCCGCCAGCAGGACCACGGTGGTCTGCGGCATCCCGGCCCAGATGCCGACGACGATGACGGCGGGGAGCGCGAGCGACATGTTGGTGAGCCAGTCGACGTTCTCGCCGATGAGGCCGAGCTGCGACAGCGTCTTGTTGAGGATGCCCGCGTCCTGGTGGTAGACGAGCCGCCACATGATGCCCACGACCACCTCGGGCATCGCCCACGGCACCAGCGCCAGCGTCCTGGCCAGCCAGCGGAAGCGCAGGTTCTGGTTCAGCAGCAGCGCGAGGCCGAGGGCGAGCACGAACTGGAGCGTGGTCACGCAGACCGCCCACACCAGGCCGACGCGGAACGACTCCCAGAACAGCGAGTCGTGCCGCAGGTCGGTGAAGTTGAGCAGGCCGACGAACTCGGCCGACTCGGTGCGGCCCGCCTGCTCGTCGGTGAACGCCAGGGCCACGCCGTACAGCAGCGGGCCCGCGCTCAGCACGAGTATCGGGATCAGCGCGGGGAGCAGCAGGAACCACGCCCCCCGGTCGAGTCCGAGCGCCCGTTTGCGTCCGGCCGGTGTTCTGGGCGGCGGGGTGCCGCGGTTGCCCGGGACGGCCTTGGCCCGGCGGGCGGTGAGACTCATGCGGTCCTCGTTATGGGGGAGTCGGTCGTCGGCGCGGTCGAGGCGCGCACGACGAGGCGGGGCGGGGCGGTGGAGGTACGCGGCGGGGGAGCGGTCCCGGTGCCGCCGCGCGTTTCGAGGCGGTCGAGCAGCAGCTCGGCGGCGCGCCGACCGCGTGTCGACGAGCCGAGGTCGACGCTGGTCAGCGGCGGCCACCCGGCTTGCGCGAGGGCGCTGTCGTCCATGCCCGCGACCGCGATGTCCTCGGGTATGCGCACGCCGCGCGCTAGCAGCGCGTGCGCCGCGCCGAGCGCGAGCTGGTCGTTGGCGCAGAACAGCGCGTCGGGCCGGGCGGGCAGCAGCCGCCGGACGGCGGCGGCACCGGAGTCGATGCCGAAGTCGGTGTGGACGACGAGGGCCTCGTCGTGGGGCAGGCCGCATGCGGTGAGCGCGGTGCGGTAGCCCAGGTCGCGGTTGTGTCCCGGGACGGTATCGGACGGTCCGTTGATGAACGCGATGCGGCGCCGGCCGGTGCGGAACAGGTGAGCCACCGCCATGGCGGACCCGGCGACGGAGTCGGCCCGGACGCTGTCCACGGGCACGCCGTCGGGCAGCGAGCCGATGACGACGACCGGCCCGGCGGCGGTGGTCAGGGCCTCGATGTGCTCGTCGGTGATGCGGATGGGGCACAGGATGAGCCCGTCGCTGGTGCGGTCGCCGAGGCTGTGCAGCACGGCGAGTTCGTCCTCGGCGACGGCATCGGTCGAGTGCAGCAGCAGCCGGTAGCCGGCGGCCTTGGTGACGGCCTGGATGGCGCGGACCATCGCCACGTACACCGGGTTGCCGATGTCGGGCATGGCGAACGTGAGCTGCCTGGTCCTGCCGTCCTTCAGCGAACGGGCCACCGCGTTGGGCACGTAGCCCAGCTCGGCGGCGGCGCGCCGGACGCGTTCGACCGTGTCGCGGCGCGCGCCCTGGCCGTTGAGGACCCGGGAGACCGATGCGATGGAGACGCCCGCGCGTGCCGCGATCGACACGATGGTCGGCTGGCCGCCGTTCGGCATCCCAATTGTCCTTTTCCTTGACGAACTTCGGTTTGTTGTAAACGTTTCCAGCTGCTGGAATCGTTTACAGATGTTGCGGGGAGGTTTCCCGTCCCGTCAAGAGGGCCGCGTCTGTGATCCCCGTCTCCGCCCGCGCCCCGGCATGCCGACGGGGCGGCGGCGGTGCTTCCGCACCGCGCAGCCGCCCCGTGGTCCGACCGGGCCGTTGTCCGACCGGGCCGTTCGGCGTCAGAAGTTGTTCTGCGCGCCCGGGAGGCTCTGCAACATCTCCTGGAGCTCGGTGATCTCGGCCTCGCTGAAGCCGCCGCCCAGCGCGTTGTAGTAGGTCTGGCTGGCGCCGGAGGACCAGGTGACCTGCATGGTGCTGCCGTCGACGGTGTAGGTGGCCTCCATGTCGGTCCACTCGCTGTCGCCGTAGAGGTCGCACGAGTCGAGGCTGATGGTGCCGTTCGTGATGGTGCCCTCGCAGACGTCGCCCTCCTGGCCGAAGTCCTCGTAGAACGTGACCGTGTCGTCGCCGCTGGTGATCTCCAGGTTGGCGTCGTCGATCGTGGTGCCGGTGTACCAGTCGCCCGCGACGTCGCCGCCGATGCTGCCGCCGCCGCCCGAACCCCCGGTGTCCCCGCCGGCGATGTCGCCGGGAAGCTCCTCGCCCGGGGTCTCTTCCGGGGTTTCCTCCGGGGTTTCCTCCGGGGTCTCGCCGCCGGTCTCTCCTTCGGAGGCCCCGCCCTCGGTTTCCTCCTGGCCACCGTCCCCGGGGTTCGGGCCGTCGAACGGCGACTCTTCGTCGCTGTTGCAGCCGGTGAGAGCCAGGGCCGTCGCGGCTGCGACGGCGGGCAGGACGAGTCGTATGGACCTACGCATGGAGTGTTCCCCTCGTACATGTGCTTGTTCCCGGCAGGCTATCCCCGGCGCGGGAGGGGCGGGACATAGTGTTACGAACCAATCGCAATTGGCGTCGGACTGAGACGTATGTGCGACCCCTGACCGGTGACGCTACCGCTTCGACGGCCGGTCGGCAGACGTGGTCCGGCGTTCGGGACCGTTCCGGTACATGGCGCCGGTGGCGGTCCCCGGCCGCGCGAGTGCCCCGCGGCGGCCGGGGACCGTCAACCGGCGTGCGGCCCGCGCCCGTTCACGATTCGCAACCGTTCATCCGCGCTGCGCCGCGCTGCGCCGGGTCGGGTCGATCGGGGTGAGGGGGCCGACGTGCCGTTCGACGGCCTCGGCGGCGTCGAGGCACAGATCCTCGCGGTAGGCGCGGCCGATGATCTGCACGCCGATCGGCAGCCCGTCCGCCACCCCGGCCGGAACGGCGACGGCGGGGACCCCGGCGAGGCTGGTCGCCGAGCACAGCCGCATCGCGGTGCCCACCCGTTCGTGGCCCGCCGCGTCCCGCGACTCGATGCCGGGCTCGACGGGCGGCTCGGTGAACACCGGCGCGAGCAGCAGCGGATAGGTGTCGAGGAACTCCGACCAGGCGCGCTTGAGGCCGAGCAGTACCCCGGTCAGCCGCAGGTATTCCGCCACGTCGACGGGGTTCGTCCTGGCCAGGGACATCTCGATGTAGCGGTGCCCGCCCTCGCCGAGCAGGGTGCGCACGGTGGGCCAGGACGGCGCGAACTCCGTCATCAGCAGGCTGCCGTAGGTCTCGACCGCCTCCGCGAGGCGCGGCACGTCCGGCACCTCGGTCACGGCGTACCCGGCCTCGGCCAGCGCCCCGGCCGCGGTGCGCACCGCCTCCCGCACCGCCGGGTGAACGCCGAGCCCGCCCGGGTCGGTGACGACGGCGACCCGCGCGGGTCCTGGCAGCGGCGCGCCTTCGAAGGGGACGGGAACGGCCCGCGGGTCGCGCGGGTCGGTACCGGCCAGCACCCGGCAGGCGGCGCGCAGGTCGCCGACGCGGCGGGCCAGCGGGCCGTCCACCACGAACAGCTGGGCGCCGAGCGGCGGATCGTCCGGGCCGATGCGGTGGTCGGCGGGGAAGCGGCCGTACGTCGGCTTCAGCCCGGCGACCCCGCAGAACGACGCGGGCACCCTGACCGAGCCGCCCGCGTCGTTGCCGAGTCCGAGCGCGGTCATCCCGGTGGCCACGGCCGCGCCGTCGCCGCCGCTGCTGCCGCCCGGAGTGACGCCCGGGTCCCAGGGGTTGACGGTGTCGCCGAAGAGCTCGCTGCTGGTGTGCATGCCCGCGAGGGTGAGGGTGGGCATGTTGGTGTGCCCGACGGGGACGGCGCCCGCGGCGCGGAGGCGGGCGACCGGCGGGGCGTCGGACCTGGCCACCAGGCCGCGCAGCCGCTGCGCGCCGTGCGTGGTCGGCACGCCGCCGATGCCGATGCTTTCCTTCACCGTGAACGGCACCCCGGCCAGCGGCCCCGTCTCCTCCCCGGCGGCGCGGCGGCGGTCGATCCCGGCCGCGTCCGCGCGGGCCCGGTCGGCGAGCGGCTGGGTGATCGCGTTCACCTCGGGGTTGACCGCCTCGATCCGTTGCAGGTGGCTGCCGACCAGCTCGGCGGCGGACACCTCGCCCGAACGCACCAGCTCCGCCTGCTCGGTGGCCGACCGGGCCCATAGCGCATTTTCCATGATTCGAACCTCGTTCCGATGCAAGTGCATCGCATCCTAGAGGGCTTCCGATACAGTTGCATCGAAATAACGGTCCCGGTAGCGGGCCGAGGGAAACGAGGGGAAACGAGGGGGCACGGTGCCACGGCAGATCGACCACGAGGCCAGACGCCACCTGATCGCGGACGCGGTCTGCGCACTGGCCGACGAACACGGCTTCGAAGGCGTCACGTTGCGGGACGTCGCCGCCCGCGCCGGGGTCTCCATGGGCGCCGTGCAGCGCTGCTTCCGCACCAAGGAGGAGATGCTGCGCTTCGCGCTCGACCACGTCGGCCGCCGCGTCCTCGCCCGCATCCGCACCGGCGGCGACGGAAGCGACGGCGGCGACGGCAGCGGCGGCGATGGCGCGGCGGAAACGTTGGCCAGGGCCGCCGTGGAAACCGCGCTGCTGCGCGGCGAACAGCGCGCCGAGGCGCGGGTCTGGCTGGCGTTCGTCGCCCAGGCCGCCGTCAGCCCGCCGCTCGCCGCGGTGCTGCGGGAGGCGTACACCGGCCTGACGGACATGCTCGCCCGGCTGGTCGCCGCGGCCGGCGGCGCCGATCCGGTGCGCGAGGCACAGACCCTCCTCGCCCTCGCCGACGGCCTCACCACCCACGTCCTCGTCGGGCACCTCACCCCCGCCGCCGCCCGCGCCGCCCTCGAAGCCCACCTGGCGCGGCTCACCGCGGTACGGGCGCCGGGGGGCCGCGGCGGCCTCGGGTAAAGTGGCCATCCGTTCGTCAGACGTCCTGTTCCGGGAGGTGAGCCCCATTACTGCCAGGTCGGTCCGGGTGCTTCCGTCCCGCCCCGCGCGGTCGCCCGCGCGCAGGTGAACGGCGGAGCGCCCTTCGGTTCCCCGGAAGGCCCTCATGTCCGTTCCCCCGTCCCCTTCTTCTGCCCTCTCTTCCTCCCCCTCCCGCATCGCCGCGCGGCTGCGCGCCGCGGGCTGCGTCTTCGCGGAGGACGAGGCGCGCATCCTCCTGTCCACCGCCGGCTCGCCCGACCACCTCGCCGCCATGGTGGAGCGGCGGGTCGCGGGACTGCCCCTCGAACAGGTCGTCGGCTGGGCCGAGTTCTGCGGCCTGCGCGTCGCCGTCGGCCCCGGCGTCTTCGTGCCGAGGCGCCGCACCGAATTCCTCGCCCGGCAGGCCGCCGCCCTGTCCGCGCCCGGTTCGGTCGTCCTCGACCTGTGCTGCGGCTCCGGCGCGGTCGGCGCCGCGCTGGCCGCGGCCGTGCCCGGCATCCTCCTGCACGCCGCGGACTCGGACCCGGCCGCCACCGCGTGCGCCCGCCGCAATGTCGCCGCCGCGGGCGGCCAGGTGTACGAGGGCGATCTGTACGCCCCGCTGCCCGCCGCACTGTGCGGCCGGATCGACGTGCTGGTCGCCAACACCCCCTACGTGCCGACCGGCGAGGTCGGCCTGCTGCCCCCCGAGGCCCGCGACCACGAGCCGCGCGCGGCGCTCGACGGCGGCGCGGACGGCCTCGCGGTGCTGCGGCGGGTGACGGCGGGCGCGCCCCGCTGGCTGGCACCCGGCGGCCACCTGCTGGTGGAGACGAGCGAACGGCAGGCCGTCGGCGCCGTGGCCGCCGCCCGGCAGGCCGGCCTCACGGCCCGCGTGCTCGACGACGCGGGCCGCCACGCGACCGTCGTGGTGGCCCACCGCCCGGCCGCGGGAACGTGAGCCGGGCGGGCCGTTCCCCGGGCCCGGCCGCGCTCTGGTTCGCCGCGGTTCCGCTCGGCGGCGGTTCCCGCGCCGGGACGCTGCCCGCCCGGCCGCCGGGGGAGTGCACCGGCCCGGCAGCGGAACGGCCGGTCAGGTCGCGCCGGGGGGCGAGGACGCGTCGAGGGCGATCAGTGCGAGGCCGGTCTGCGGGTCGACGCGCTTGCGCAGGTGGGTGGGCGTCTCGGTGACGACCACCTCCATCGTCGGGAAGACGACCGCCCGCTGGAGGTGGCCGCCGAGCGCGGTGGAGTCCCGGCGGCCGAGCACCAGGTGCGCGTGCAGGGCCGGGACGTCGTCGTGGATGGCGATGTCCCCGATGAGCGACAGCACTTCCGTCTGCTCGTCGATGTGCGTGCTGCGGTAGCCGAGGAGTTCCGGGTCGAAGTAGCCGAGCTTCGCTTCCCGGCAGCCGCCGACGGCCGTCAGTGCCGCGCCCGTCACCCGCTGCTCGGCGGCGAACGCCGAGATCTCCGCGTACGCCTCGTCGCCCTTCGCGAGGACGAGGACGAACGTCCGCAGCCCGCCGTGCTCGTGCACCAGCCTGCTGTTCACCGCGGGTCACATCCCCAGCAGATCCACGAGGTCGTCGGCATGCTCTTCCTCCTCTTCCAGGATCGACTCCAGCAGCCGCCGCGTGGTGGGGTCGTGGTCGCCGAGCCAGCGGATGATCTCCTGGTACGTCGAGATCACGATGCGTTCGGCGTACAGGTTGTTGCGCAGCATCTCCTTCAGATCGCCGTCGTCCGGCGTGGTGTAGTCGGTGTGCGCGCGGGCATGCAGCGTCGCCGGGTCGAAGTCGGGGTCGCCGCCGAGCTGCGAGACGCGTTCGGCCGCGCGCAGCGCGTGGTCCATCTCCTCCTTGGCGTGCTCGGTGAACTCCGCGGACACCTGAGCCCGGTCGATTCCCGTCGCCGCGATCGCGTGCCGCGTGTACCGCAGCCAGCACACCACCTCCGTGGCGATCACGTCGTTGAGAATGGCGATCACCCGGTCCTTGTCCACGCCGTAGGTGTCCGTCACCGGGCCGGCTTCCATCCGCCGCCGCGCCTCGTCGCGAATCCTGGTCACGTCGACGACGAAATCGTCCGTCATGCTGCTCTCCCCTTCGTGCCGGTGGTCGGGTCGCGAAGCGCCAAGTGGCCGCGCCCTTCTCGGTTCACGGACGGTAAGCAGCAGGCCGTTGAGGGGACCGACCGGCACGCCGGACGTCCCCGGCGGCGCCCCCCAATGGCCGAACGGGCCGCGGCGCCTCAGCCGCGGGCGGCGCCCTCCGGCCACACCACGTCCACGGGAAGGCCCGCGTCACGCGCGGCGCGCACCACGTCGGCGGTCCCGCCCTTACCACTCGGCGGCGAGCCGTCCCACACCGCTACGAGCCGGTCGGCGCGCCGCAGCAGCTCCTCGCCCGCGGCCTCGTACGCCGCCCGGTCGGCTCGTTCCAACGGCATCGTGACCACCTCGTGCGCGGCTCCCACCAGCCGGTCGAACTGCTCGGCCTGCTCGGGCTTCACCTTGCGCGCCCGGTAGTCACGCGACGGAATCACCAGGACCAGCCGCCCACCGGCCGCCACCACGGCCTCGGCAAACAGACTGTCCGCACCCGCCGCGACACAGGAGACACCGACAAGCCCGGCGGCCGGGTAGCCGCCCAACAAGTCGCGCAGCGCAGCGGCCACCAGCGGAACGGTTGCCTCGGTCAGATCCAGGTGGCCGGTGACAGCGATGATCGGCATGGGAGTCCTCGTCTACGCGCCGATGGTCAGGTGGAGAGTAGCTCGCGGCGGCGGTACCGCGCCTCCAGGACCGCGGCCATGGGCCCTGGTCCTGCGGTCGGCTGCCCAGATGCCGGTCGAAGGCATCCAGGCTGGTGGAACGCGCACAATCCGCCCGGTTCCGGCAGGTCACGAGGCGATGAGGCGGCTGGTGAAGCCGTTGCGGATGAGGGATTCGTACGCGGCATGCACGTCCTCCGGGACCTCCTGCTCGATGGCGAATCCGAGCCTCGGATACTCGATGACCCGCTGTAGATCGCCGACGAGCATGTCCAGAACGAGCTTCTCGTCGCCGATGGACTTCACGTAGTCGTCGAACTCCAGCGGCTCCGACGCGCAGAGGACCTCGACGTCGGGCCACAACTTGCGGGCGGTCGCGAACGATCGCCTTTCCATATACGGCTTGGAGACCAGCAGTACCGACTTCGGGGTGATGCCGGCGGCGGCGAGGACCTCACGGGAAAGGGTGATGTTCTGCCCGGTGTTCGTCGCGTTCGGTTCCAGCAGGATCGCCTCGGCAGGGACGCCGAGGTCGATGGCGTGCTCGCGGAAGTGGACGGCTTCCCCGCGCGGGAAGACCTCGGCGGTGGTGGGGCTGTTGCCGCCGGTGAACACCAGGGTCGGGAAGAGCCCGGAGCGATACAGCTCGGCGGAGTGGGCGGCGACGCCGAGGTCGTGGCTGCCCAGCCCGATTGCCACGTTGACGGGCCGCAGCTCGTGCCGCATCTGGTGGTAGTCCCAGATCAGCTTGGCCTGGCGCCACTGGTCCCCGGTGATCCCCTGCTGGTCGTTGCTCACGCGATCTTCTCCCTGGTCACCGTTGCCGGAGGCCGGTCGGCCCCTCGTTCGTGGCCTTGATGCCCTCGATGCTGCGCAGTTGGTGCACGAGTCCGTACTGCGCGGCCACCTGGGCGGCCTGGGCGAGGACGAGAAGTCCATCATCCCGGGTCGCCGCATCGGAGAGCAGGATGTGGCCATGAGCGGTATCCAGTCGCACGCGTTGCATCGGTGAGTCCGTGGTCCCGCTGCTGCGGGCGATGTCGATGAAGTGCAGGGCCTGGGTGAGGTCGTCGGCGCCGCGGCGGGCGAGGGCGGGCGAGGGCGAGTTTCTGGTGGGCCACCGACCAGTCATCCGGTTCGGTGAGGTCTTCGAAGTCGCGGGTCGCGGCCGTGCACTCCGTGCGGCGCGGGGATCAGATCATGGTCGGGGGGGCAGGCGTTCACCGTCCACGACATGGCGGCGCTCGGGCTCGGGCGCAAGCGGCTCGTGTTCGGCTCGGGCGAGTCGTTCGTCATGACCCGCACCACGGTCCTGTGGGCCGCCCGCCGGGTCGACCCCCGCCGACGACAGCGCCACTGACTCCCGCCCCGGCGCTCTCGCCTGGACAGCCAAGCGCCGAGACGGGCCCGCAGCACACCAGCCCCCCGATAGGAAACCGGAAGGAGCAGCATTCCCAGCTACGCCGGCCCGGTCGAGTGGCTGGACGCGGTGTGTCGGCGCTCGCCTCTGGGAGGTTGACCGTACGGGTTGCCGCCCGGCTGAACGGACGGGGCGGGGGGCCGCCCCGTTCCGTGGGTCAGCGGGTGGTGGTCGCCGGTTCGAGGGGGAAGTGGCAGGCTGCCAGGTGGTTCTCGCCCGTCGGTGCGGGCTCGGTGGTTGCGCAGACGTCCTCGGCCTTCCAGCAGCGGGTGCGGAAGCGGCAGCCCGACGGTGGGTCGACCGGCGAGGGCACCTCGCCGGACAGCACGATCCGTTCGCGCCGTTCCCGTACCGCTTGGAGGGAAGGTGCGGCGGACAGCAGCGACGCCGTGTAGGGGTGCCGCGGTGCGGCGAAGACCTCTTCGGCGGCGCCGGATTCGACGACCTTGCCCAGGTACATCACGGCAACGTGGTCCGCGACGTGCTGGACCACCGACAGGTCGTGCGAGATGAACACGTACGCCACGCCCAGCTCGGCCTGGAGGTCGGTCAGCAGGTTGAGGACCTGCGCCTGTACCGACAGGTCGAGCGCCGACACCGGCTCGTCGCACACGATCAGCTCGGGCCGCAGCGCCAGGGCCCTGGCGATGCCGATGCGCTGGCGCTGCCCGCCGGAGAACTCCTGCGGGTACTTGCCCGCGTCGCCGGAACGCAGGCCGACCATGTCCAGGAGCGCGTCGACCCGCTTGCGGCGGTCCGCCCGCGGGACGAGGTCGCGGTGCGTCAGCCAGGGCTCGGCGATCAGTTCTGCCGCGGTCAGCCGCGGGTTGAGCGAGGCGAACGGGTCCTGGAACACCATCTGCACGCGCCGCCGCCACGCCAGCAGCTGCTTGCCGCGCAGCGCGAACGGGTCGACGCCGTCGAAGCGGACGGTGCCCGCGTCGGGGCGTTCCAGCATCAGCAGGACCCGCGCCAGGGTCGACTTCCCGCAGCCGGATTCGCCGACGAGGCCGAGGGTGCGGCCGCGGTGCACCGTGAGGTCGACCCCGCCCAGGGCGTGCAGCCGGGTGCTGCCAGAGGCGCTGCGCGGCACCCGGAACGTCTTCTCCAGGCCGCGGGCTTCGAGCAGCGGTGCGGCCTCCGCCGCGCCGGACTCAGGCATCGGCCAGCTCCTTCCAGTAGTGGCACGCCGACATGCGTGCCGGCCCCGTCGCCGCGGGCGGCGGCGCCTCGGTGGCGCACCGTTCGCGCGCCAGCGGGCAGCGGTCGCGGAACGCGCATCCCGACGGCACCGCGGTCGGCTGCGGCGGGGCGCCCTCGATGGAGTTCAGCCGCGAGCCGCGGGGCCGCCCGGCGGGGACGGAGTCCAGCAGGCCACGGGTGTAGGGGTGCCGCGGCGCGTTGAACACCTCGGCGGTGGGCCCCGATTCGACGACGCTGCCCGCGTACATCACGGCGACCCGGTCGGCTTCCTCCGCGACCACGGCCAGGTCGTGGGTGATGAGCACGAGCGCCATCCGCGTCTCGCGGCGCAACTCGGCGAGCAGTTCCATGATCTGGGCCTGCACCGTCACGTCGAGCGCGGTGGTGGGCTCGTCGGCGAGCAGCACCGTGGGCCGCAGTGCGACGGCCATCGCGATCAGCAGCCGTTGCCGCAGGCCGCCGGAGAACTGGTGCGGGTACGCCTTGGCGCGGGCCCGCGGCTCGGGTATGCCGACCCGTTCCATCAGTGCGACGGCCTTCTCGGCGGCGGCCTTGCGCGAGAGCCCTTCGTGGATGCGGAACGGCTCGGCCAGCTGCGAACCGACCGGGTAGACCGGGTTCAGCGCGGTCAGCGCGTCCTGGAAGACGACGGCGAGCCCGGGCCCGGCGAGGCGGCGGCGTTCGCGGGCGCCGAGCCGCAGCACGTCCCGCCCGTTCAGCAGCACTTCGCCGCCGGTGACCTCGGCGACCGGGTCGAGCAGCCCCGCGACGGCCTGTGCCGTCATGCTCTTGCCGCAGCCGGACTCGCCGAGCAGGGCCAGGGTCTGTCCCGAGTGCGCGGTGAAGCCGACGCCCCTGACCACGGGAACGGGCCCGGAGGGCGTGCGGATCTCCACCGACAGGCCCTTCACCTCCAGCGCGACGTCCGGTTCGGCGCTCGTGACGGTCGTCATGCCGACTCCTTTCCTGCGGCCGGGGCCGGGGCTGCCGCCGCGGCCTTCCGGTCGCGGCGGCCGCGCCGCGGCGCGGTGAGCCGCCAGCGCTGCGCGGGGTCACCGGCGATCCGGGCCCAGGAGGCCAGCACGGTCGCCGAGACGGTGGTGAGAATGATCGCCAGGCCGGGGAACACCGCGATCCACCAGGCGGTCTGGAGTTCTTGCCGGCCCTGGGCGACCATCAGGCCCCAGGAGACGTCCGGGGGCTGGATTCCGATGCCGAGGAAGCTCAGCGAGGACTCCGTCAGCATGACGAAGCAGAAGTCCACCGCGGCCACCGTCAGCAGCGTGGGGGCGACGACCGGGGCGACGTGCCGCCGGATCACCGCCCAGTTGCCGGTGCCGAAGGTGCGGGCCGCGTCCACGAACAGCCTGCTGCGCAGCTCCGCCGATTCCGCCCGCGCCGTGCGCAGGTACACCGGGATACGGGCCAGGGCCAGCACCGCGATGATGTTGGCCACGCTCGGGTCGAACACGTAGAGCACCACGACGGCGAGCAGCAGCGAGGGGAAGCTGAGGATCACGTCGGCGATACGCATGGACACGTTCTCGCGCCAGCCGCGGTGGAATCCGGCCCACATCCCCCACAGCGAGCCGATCAGTAGCGACAGCAGCACCGCGGGCACCGCCACCGCCAGCGTCGTGCCGGCCGCGACGATCAGCCGGGCCAGGACGCTGCGGCCCAGGGAGTCGCTGCCGAGCAGGAACTCCCAGCCCTCGTCGGTGCTCAGGGGCCGCAGGTTGATCGCGCGCAGGTTCTGCTCCCTGGCCAGATCGCCGAGCAGCATCGGGCCGAGCAGCGCGCACAGCCCCACGAGCAGCAGGACGACGGCGGCGGCCGAGGCCATGCGGTCCCTGCGGAGCAGGTGCAGCCAGCGTGTCCTGCGGGGTGTCTCGTTCGCGGTGGTCATGCCAGCGCCCCCTGCCTGACCCGCGCGTCGAGCAGCGCGTAACCGATGTCGATGAGGATGTTCAGCACGAAGATCGTCAGCGCCGTCAGCAGCACCGCCGCCTGGAGGACCGCGAAGTCCCGTTGGAGAATCGAATCGATCATGAGTTTCCCGATGCCGGGCCAGCCGAAGATCGTCTCGACCACGACCGCCCCGTTGACCAGGCCGACCGCCAGGTCGCCGGCCACGGTGAGGGCCGGGGCGCCCGCGTTGCGCAGCGCGTGCCTGAAGACGACGCGCGGTTCGCTCGCGCCCTTGCTGCGCGCCACCTTGATGTAGGGCGCGGACAGCGCGGACACCATCGCGCCGCGCACCACCTGCACGAGCACGCCGAACGGCCGGATCAGCAGCGTCGCGATGGGCAGCACCCACACGCCGGCGCCGGTCGTGCCCGAGGTCGGCAGCCACTCCAGCTGCACGGCGAAGATCAGCACGCCCATGATGGCGAACCAGAAGTCGGGCGTGCTCGCGGCCGTGGCCGACAGGAAGCTCGCGATCCGGTCGATCGCCGAGTTCGGCCGGTACGCGGCGAGGCTGCCGACGACCACGGCGCCGATGATCGCGAACAGCATGGTGAACCCGGCCAGTTGCAGCGTCGCGGGGAACGCGCGCAGCACGGCCTCGGCGGCCGGCTGCGCGGTGCGCAGCGACTCGCCGAAGTCGAACTGCACGATCTGCGCGAGATAGTCCCCGAACTGCACGAAGACCGGTTCGTCGAAGCCGTGCTGCGCCGAGAACGTCTCCCTCATCTCCGGGGTGGCGCTGAGCGGGAGGTAGAGGTTGGCCGGGTCGCCGGTGAGGCGGGCCAGGAAGAAGACGCCGAGGACGACGAACAGCAGCGGAATGGCGCTGGAGAGGATGCGGTTTCTCAGGAAGGTGAACATGGCCCGCCCCCTCAGTCCGCCGGGTGCATCGCGGCCAGATGCATCTCGTCGTTGGTCGCCGAATTCGGCTCGTACGTCACGTTCGGCGCGATCGAGATGATGCCGGTCATGTGCGCCAGCACGGCGTCCCGTACGACCTCGTCGTTCTGGTGGGCCAGCGCGCCGGCGAACGCGGCCTGCCGCTCGTCCTCCGCGGCAAGTTCGCCCTCGTGGATCAGCCGGTCGAGTTCGGCGGTGCCGTAGCTGCTCTGCGCGCCCTCGCTGCCGTAGATCTGGTCCATGGTGAACGCGGCGTCGCCGGCCTGGTTGCCGTGCTGGGCCTGGAGCAGCGTCGGGCCGATGTCCTGGGGGAACGGCCGGAGCAGGTACTCCATCCAGGCGTTCACGTCCAGCATCTGGATGTCCACGTCAAGACCCGCCTCAAGTAGTGAGTTCTGTACCACTTCCAGGGCCTCCGCCGCCTTCGGGTAGATGCCGTTGCGGCCGATGAGGGTGATCGTCGTGTCCACCGGCACGCCGTCGGCGCGGGCCTCGTCGATCAGGGTCCTGGCGCGGTCCATGTCGTAGGGCCAGGCCGCGATGTCCGGGTTGTAGCCGGTCACGCCGTCCGGGACGACCTGGCCCGCGGGCTCGCCGAGCCCGGCGAACACCGAGGCGACCAGCCCCTCCCGGTCGATGGCGTAGTTGATGGCCTGCCGCACGCGTATGTCGTCCAGCGGCGCCTTGGTGGCGTCCATCCGCAGGTAGGACGTCTCGTTGTTGGGGAATTCGACCGCGGTGTCGCCGGCCCCGTCGGCCGGTGCCAGGCCGACCGCGACGTCCGCCTCGCCGCTGGTGACCATCGCGGCGCGGATGCTTCCCTCGGAGCGCCAGGAGTAGAGGGCGGCGGCGTAGTCCGGCCGTTCGCCCCAGTAGTCGTCGTAGCGGGCGAGCCGCAGGTTGATGCCCTGGTTCCAGGTGTCGATGCGGTAGGGGCCGGTGCCGACGGGCTCGCGCACCTTGCCGTCCGTGGCGGTGTCCGTCGGCACGATCTCCACGAACGACAGGCGCAGCGGCAGGATCGGGTCCGGCTCGCCCGTGGTGACCTCAAGTGTCGTGGCGTCGACGGCCGTCGCGGAGATCTCGATGTCGCCGAAGACGTAACCGTCCACGTTGCAGCCGATGTCGGAGTTGACCGTCCTGTCGATGGAGAACGCGGCGGCCTCGGCCGTGAACGGCGTGCCGTCGTGGAAGGTGACGCCCTCGCGGAGGGTGAACCGCCAGGTGGTGGGCTCCAGTTGCTCCCACTCTTCGGCGAGCTTGGGCTCCAGCTCGCCGGTGGCCGGGACGCGTTCGGTCAGGGGCTCGGTGATGTTGGAACGCGTCACGCGGCCGGTGGCGGTCAGGGAGGCGTCACACGGTTCGAGTGTGGGCGGCTCCTCCGGCAGGACGATGCGCACGGTGTCGGCACCGGCCGCGGCCGAGCCGGAGTTGGCGACCGTGCAGCCGGCCGCGAGCAGCATCGCGCCCGCGCCGAGCAGGGCCGTGGTCCGCCGGCCCGGTGGTCCGGCGAGGCGCGGGCGGAGAGGGGACTTCATCGTTCCTCCTTCGCGGGGTAGCTTCCGGGCGCGGGGCTCAGGCGGGCGCCGCGGCGTCCAGGGCCGCGTGGCCGCGTTCGATCAGGCCGGCGAGCCGGTCCCGGTGCTCGGGCGTGACGTCCGCCAGGGGCGGGCGTACCGGCCCCGCGGACCGGCCCTGCACCGCGAGACCCGCCTTGACCAGGGCCACCGCGTAGCCGTCCGTCGTGAGCCGCAGTTGGGTGAGCGGCACGTAGAACTCCCGCAGCAGCGTGCGCTGCACGGTGTCGTCGCCGCGTTCGAAGGCGTCGAAGAACGCGCGGGCGATGCGGGGGGCGAAGGCCAGCGTCGCCGAGGAGTAGGCGCGCGCGCCGACCGCGGCGTAGGCGCGGGCGAACGTCTCGGCCGTCGGCATCCCGTTGAGCAGCGGGAGCGCGCCGCCGGTCGCGGTGTGGATGCGTTGCAGCAGCTCCAGGTCGCCGTGGCCGTCCTTGAACGCCACCACCTGCTCGATTCCGGCGAGCTCGGCCACGGCCTCGGGCGTGAAGACCGCGGTGGAGCGCTGGTAGGGGACCAGTGGCAGGCCGGTAGCCGCGGCGATCTGCCGGTAGTGCGCGACCAGACCGGCGGGCGGGCCGACCTGGAGGTAGGGCGGCAGCACGAGCGCCCCGTCGGCGCCGGACTGCTCCGCGGCCACGGCGAACTCGGCCGCGAGCCGGGTGCCGCCGCCGATCCCGGCGTAGACGGGCACCCGGCCGCCGGTGCCCGACACGGCGACGCGCACGAGTTCGCGGTGCTCGGCGGGGGTGAGCGAGGCGAACTCGCCGGTCCCGCAGGCGACGAAGAGGGCGGAAGGACCTGCGTCCGCCATGTCCGCCAGGTGCTCCTCGAAGCGCGGGAGGTCGAGTTCACCGTCCTCGCGGAACGGCGTGACGGGGAAGGCGAGCAGCCCCTGGAGAGCGTTCGGCCGCTGTGGAAGTGCCGGCACCGGAAAACCCCTTGTCCATCTGTCGTCTGTACTGTCTACGGCGTCTACGTATGAAGACGCCGTCTAACTTTGTAGACGGGAGTAAAGTGCTGCCCGGGCGCAGGCGTCAAGAGATGCAGAGGAGAAAACCGTGACGGAATCGGACGGGCCGCAGGACGCCGGTCGAGTACGCAGCGTGAAATCCGCCGACCGGACCATCGCCCTGCTCGAATACCTCAGCGCCGCCGAGTCGCCCCGTACGCTGCGGGACGTCACCGGCGACCTCGGCATCCCGCGGGCCAGCGCCTACGCCCTGCTCATGACACTGGTGCGCACCGGCTGGGTCGAGCAGGACCAGACCGGCTCCGGCTTCCACCTCGGCATCAGGGCCCTGCGCGCCGGAGCGGCCTACGTCGAGCACGACGACGTCGTGCGGCGCGCCCAGCCCGTCATGAACGACCTGTCCGGCAAGCTCGGGGAGACGATCCACCTCGCCAGGCTCGACGGACACGAGATCGTCTACCTCGCGACCTGCCCCTCCCGGCACTCGCTCGCCGTGGTCTCCAAGCCGGGCCGCCGCCTGCCCTGCTGGTCCACGGGCCTCGGCAAGGCGATCCTGGCGCACCGCCCCTGGCCCGAGGTCGACGCGCTGCTCCCCGGCGCCCTCACGGCCCGCACCCCCCACTCGATCACCAGCAGGCCGCGGCTGCGGGAGGAGCTGGAGACGGTCGCGCGTCGCGGCCACGCCGTGGACGAGCAGGAATCCACCCTCGGCCTGCGCTGCTTCGCCGTTCCCCTGCACTTCGGCGGCGCCATCAACGAGGCGCTGAGCTGCTCCGTCCCCCTCGTCCGCCTCGACCCGGCCCGCGAAGAGGTCATCCTGGACGCCCTGCGCCACGCCCGCAACCGCATCACCGGCTGAGCCCCGCGCGGCACCGAGCGGCGGCGCGCGGCCGCCGGGGAGGGGTCCCGGGGGTGCGGGGTTAGCCTGCGCGCCATGTGGAACGGGCTGTGCCTCGGGGACTCCCGGGCCGCGTTCGTCTCCTCCGCACTTCCGGGCCTCACCGCCGTGATTCCCGGCACACCTGCCGTGTCACCGTGGCCCTTGCTCCACCTCGCCCATCCCACCGAGAACCAAGGAGCAACGCATCGTGAAAGCACTTGCCTTGGGCAGTACCGCCATGGCGGCGCTGCTGTTCCTGGGAGGCCCCACGGCCCAGGCCGCCGATCCCGAGCCGCGCCATGACCAGCCCGCCGCACAGGGCGAAACCCTGTCCCTGAGCGCCGCCGACGAGTACATCGAGTGTTCCTGGGTGCTCGACCCCTACACGGAATGGTGGTGGGACGACTCGTACACCCTCACCAGCGTCGGCGTCGAGCCCACCGGGGACGTCGAGTGCAGCTCGGACATCTACAGCATCGAGTCCGAGCTGTACGTGCACCACGACGAGACGCGCATCTCCCTCGACGAGGACAACTGCGTCTCGGACGACGGGAGCGAGTGCGCCGAATCGTCCACCGCCGCGACGCACACCTGCACGGCGGGAACGGCGTGCGCGGGTGACTGGACGCCCGAACTGGAGATCCGCCTGGAGCTGAGGGACGGCACCTCCTGGGACGCCGACACCTTCCCCGACTACTGCTCGGTCCAGGGCGCCGAGGACGAGGTCGTGCGCTGCAACTACGTGTACGACCCGCCCGTTCACGTCCCGCCGACCTTCCCGCCGGACGCGGAAGCGACGGCGTAGCCGGACCGGACGACGGCCGCGGCCCGCCGGACGGCAACCGTCCGGCGGGCCGCGGGGGACCCGGGTGACTCAGCGGGTGTGGTAGGCGTCGATGACGGTCTGGACGGTGCGGTTGCCGTCGGCGTCCACGGCGGTGGCGCGCAGGGACACCGAGCCGTCGGCGGCCGGGTTGTCGACCACGACCTCGGAGACGTCGCCGGCGCCGTCGTGGACGGTGGTCCAGCTCTCCCCGCCGTCGGTGGAGGTCTCGACCGTCAGGGACGCGGCCGTGCCGCCCTCCACAGCCACCGGGACGGCGAAGCCCTCCCCGGCCGGCGCGGTGCTGTCCGCGGCGAGCGCGGGGGAGTACCGCACGGCCAGCGGACCGGCGACCGGCTCGTACGCGTCGGTGGTCGCGGAGGTGAAGGTGTGGTCGACCGTGACCTCCGTGGACGTGTCGGTGTAGCCGAGGTCCGCACGGGAGGCGGCGGAGACGATCCGGAACTCCGCCTCGCCTTCGGGGAGTCCGAAGGCGAGGCCCGCGGTGGACACGGCCAGGTCGCGCACGAGTTCGCCGTCACGGTAGACGCGCGTGCTGCCGGGGCCCAGCTCGGCCCAGCCGCTCTCGCCGGTGCCGGGGGTGGACAGGGAGAGGTCCGCGAAGAGCAGATTGCCCTCCCGGAAGAACGCCGCGCCGTTCGGATAGGCGGGCCCGAAGACCCCGGCGTTCAGGATGCGTTCGGATGTCTCCCCCGCGGGGAACTCCTCCGGGGGGTACATCACCTGCTGGACGCTCGCGCCGTCCGCGCCGTACTGGGTGCTGGAGAGGCGCCACGGAGTGCCGGGCTGGAGCCAGAAGTCGGCCGTGCCCGGCAGCCCGACCGCGGTGCCGATGCCGAGGCCGAACGCCTCGGGTGCGGCGCCCGCCCAGCCCTCGGCACCGTCGGCCCGGGTGCCGACGGTCGCGGCGACGTGGGCCATGTCCGAGGCCGCGGGGTGGTTGACGAGACCGGTGGGGAAGGTGCCTTCGAGTACGCGGTGGCCGAGGTACTGCTGCCCGTCGGGGCCCGCGTGGTGGGAGAGCAGCGAGACCTGGAAGGGGTCATCGGCCGGGGGCTCGGCGATCGAGAGGCTGTTGACCCCGTCCGGCGGCGCCCCGAAGTACCACATCCACCCGCTGACGCCGGGGGAATCGTAGGTGGTCGCCAACTCCCGCAGCTCCGCGTCGGGGTCGGGGGCGGTGAAGTCCAGCCGCTCCGCCTCGCGCAGATCGACCTCCAGGGTCGTCGCCCCGTCGATCGTCAGCCGCGGCGCCACCGCCCACTCGACGCTGCCGCCCTCGGCCGCGCCGGCGTACGGGTCGGGGGCGACGACCTCGATGAGGTAGTCCCCGGCGGGCACCTGTCCGGTGACGGTGCCGCTGGCGGAGAGGGCGTTGAACCCGGCGTCCGGACTGACGACGAACGCCCGTGCGCCCTCGGCGGGGTTGCCGTCCCGGCCGGTGATCTCGATGGTGACATCGTGCTGTTCGGGTTCAAGCGCAAGGGTTCCGGCGGTGCGTACCTGCTGGTCGCCCGAGGTGCCGGTGACGACGAGGCCGTAGTGGCCGTCACCGGACGCCGCGAGGGCGGCGGGGTCGGCGACGACCTCGAACGTGGCGGTGCCCCCGGCGGGCACGGTCACCGTCTCCGCGGAAAGGGCGAACAGCCCCTCCGGCGCGCCGCCCCCGCCGGGCGCGGTGGTCGAAAGGTCCAGGTCCAGGTCGAGGTCGGCCTCGCCCCGGTTGTGGTAGGTGATCTCCCGGGTGATCGGGTCGGCGTCGCCCGGGGGCGGGGCGACCGCGCCGAAGTCGAGCGTGTTCGAGTCGGCGGTGAGTGTCTGGTCCAGGGCACGGGGGATGTCGAGCCGTCCGGTGCCCAGCCGCACCGGTGCGCCGCCGACATCGGCCGCGGAGCCGACCAGCGCCGCCTTGAGCTGTTCGCCGGTCAAGTCCGGGTGGCGTTGCAGCAGCAGCGCGGCGGCGCCCGCGACGTGCGGGGCGGCCATCGACGTTCCGCTGATCGCCGCGTATCCGTCCGCGACCGGCGTGCCGGTCAGCTCGACCCCGCTGCCGGCGGCAGCGGCGGCGGCGATCTCGACGCCCGGCGCGGACATGTCCGGCTTGAGTGACCCGTCGACCGGGCTCGGCCCCGCCGAGGAGAAGTCCGCGACCGCGTCCTCGTCGTCGACCGCGCCGATGGTCAATGCCGACCGCGCCACCCCGGGCGACCCCACGGTCCCCGCGGCCGGCCCGCTGTTGCCCGCGGCGATGACGAAGAGGGTGCCGTGCTCCTCCGACAGCGCGTCGACCGCCTCCACCAGCGGGTCGTTGCCCTGGCGCGCAGGGCCGCCGAGGCTCATGTTGACGATGTCGGCGCCCTCTTCGACGGCCCACTCCATGCCCGCGATGATCCAGGAGTCAAGGCCGCCGAACTCCCCGAGCACCTTGCCGGCCAGCAGGTCCGCGCCCGGGGCGATGCCGCGGAAGGCGCCGTCGGAACGGTCGCCGCTCCCGGCGGCCGTGGACGCCACGTGCGTTCCGTGCCCGTCGCTGTCCCCCTCGGTGTTGTCGTCGGTGAAGTCGGCCTCGGCGCGGACCTTGTCCTCGAAGTCGCCGTGGTCGGCGGCGATTCCGGTGTCCAGGACCGCGATCGTCACCCCGCTGCCGTCGTATCCGGCCTCCCACGCCTGGTCCGCGCCCACCTGCCCGGCGCTGTTGTCCAGGGTGGCCTGCCGCACCCGGTCCAACGAGACCGTCCGCACCCCCGGAGCGGCGGACAGCGACATCCCGTCCTCGCCCGGGCCCTGGGTCAGGGTCTCCCACAGCGGGGCGGCGTGCTCCTCGGACAGCGTGAGCGCGTCCGCCTCCAGCGCGTCGAACGAGTCGCGGACCTCCACGCCGGTGTCCGCGCGGAGGGTGCGGGCCATGGACCGGGAGCCCTCGTCGTAAGCGACGATGACCGGGAGGCCGGCGAACGCGCCATACGCCTCCTGCGACAACTCGGTGACGTTGAACAGGCCTTCGTCCACCGTCCCGTCGTCGATCAGCGACTGCGCGTCCCATGGCACCACCAGCGTGGCGCCGTCCCGCTCGAAGACCCGGATCGGTATGTGTTCCCGCCCCTGGGCCCTGACCACCGCGGACACCGCCCCGTGGGCGTCGAGCAGCACCTCGTCGCCGGTGATGAGCGTCACCGCGGAGCCGCCCGCGGTGGCCGCCGCGCTGCCCGCTCCGCCCTCGTGCCCGGCGGGGGCGGCTGCCGCGCCACCGAGCCCGGCCGTCATGGCCAGCACCAGCCCGGTGGCGGCGACCGCCGCGCCCGTTCTCCTGCCTCGCGTGTTCAACAAGCCTCCCTGATCGTGGGGAATCTTCGGTGGGACCGCACCCGGCTCGGGCCGCGTGCGGAGCTATGACCGCCTCGGAGTGACCGTCGGGGGGTTCCGTTCGGACGGCGGGGGCGGACGTTCCTCGCCCCGCTGGTCCGCGGGGCTTCGGCCCCCGGGGTCCCGCTCGCCGATGTCGGTGTCATCGTCGGTGTCGGTGTCGGTGTCGGTGTCGGTGTCCGTGTCCGGGCGAAGCGAGGGCTCGGGTCCGGTAGTCGGGTGCTCCGCGGGAACGGTGGGCCGGCCCGGCTCCGGTGCGGAGTGGGTGAACGTCGAGACGCCCACGACCGCGAGGACCAGCGCCGTGGTGAGCGTCGCCGCCGCGGCGGCCCTGCGGCGCAGGCGCAGCCGGCGCCCGTCGGCGATCGCCGACGAGGTCACATCGCCGAGCGGCGGCTCCGGTTCGCCCGCGAGGATGGCCTCGAAGACGCCACGCAGGTCGTCGTCGTCCGGCCGGTTCGCGATCAGTGTCATGCCCTGTTCACCTCAACGGCTCCCCGCTCGATGAGCCGCCGAAGCCGGCTCAGACCTCTCGCGCTCTGACTCCTGACGGTGCCGGGGGAGACATGCAGAGCGTGCGCCGTCTGCTCCACGCTCCAGTCCTCCCAGAACCGCAGCACCAACACCGCCCGGTAACGCGGCGGCAGGTTCATCAGCGCCGCCTGCATCACGAGGCGCAGCTCCGGCGCCGGTGCCGGGGCCCGGGCGGCGGGGAGTTCCGGCAGCTCCTCCACGGGGTCCTCCCGCATTCCGCGGCGGCGGTGCTGGTCGATGAACGTGCGGATGAGGATGGTGCGCGCGTACGCCTCCACGTTGCCGTCGCGCCGGACGCGGCTCCAGGCGGCGTACAGCTTCATCAGCGTCGTCTGGGTCAGGTCCTGCGCCTCGTGCCAGTCGCCGCACAGCAGGTAGGCACTGCGTCTGAGCGGCCGCTGCCGCGCCTCGGCGAACTCCCGGAACTCACGCTCTCGGGCTGCTTCCCTCACCCGCCGACCTTTCGCCGCTCCGACGCCCTTCTCCTCCTGTGCATACGGAGCAGGGCGGCGCGGCGTTGCACGTGTGGCGAAAAAGTTCTGTGCGGGACGGACCAACCGTTCGGAAGCAGGGGCCGAGGCCCCGGGGCGGGCGCCGCCGGCCGACGCCGCCGGCGCCTTCGCCCGGCGACGCCGCGCCGGTCAGAGGCGAAGGCTTGGAGACGCGGTGCGAGCGGTCCGCGGAGTAGATCATCCGGCGGGTGGCTCGCCGGTTCTCCGCGCGACGCGTGGAGTTGGACGGATCTGACGCCGCGGGAGGTGCTGCATGCTGGGTACGGAGGCCGTGGACGAAGTGGGCCTCGGCGAGTGTGAGTACCTGCCTCAGCTGATCAGTTGTTCGGATCGCTGCCACAAACCGCGCGCGAGATCGGCATCGTGCGCGAGGCGGTTCAGCCGTGCTCCGGTCTTGCGCTTGACGTAGAACTCGCCGGACGCCCAGTCGCGGCCGGGTTCGCTCTCGGCGAGCCAGACGAGTTGATCCGCTCCCTTTTCGGGAGGCGTGCCGACCGTGGCGTGGACGGCGCGGCTCGACGAGAGGAACTTCATCAGCCGGCTCGTGGTCTCGGAGCCGAAGCTCGTCCTGACGATGCCCGGATAGAACACCGCGGAAGACAGCCCCTGCGAGTGGTAGCGGCGGTGAAGTTCCTTGGTGAACAGGACATTCTCAAGCTTCGCGGCGTTGTAGGCGCGGATCGGGTTGAGATTGCCGTCGGAGTTGAGATCGTCCAAGTCGAGCTTGCGGACGTTGCCGCCGTGCAATGTCGTGGTCTGGATCACTGTTGCCCGCGACGCGACCAGTTTGTCCATGAGCAGGGTGGTGAGGAGGAACGCCGCGAGGTGGTTGATCTGGAACGTCTTCTCGAAGCCGTCGACGGTCCTGACGGGATCGCCGAACACGCCACCGGCATTGTTGGCGAGGATGTCGATGCGCGGGTAGGCGGCGTCGAGGTCGGCCGCGAGCTTGCGTACATCGTCCAGCCGAGCGAAGTCGGCGACGAAGTGGTTCACGCCGAGTTCCGCCGCCACGGCTGCCGTCTTCTGCGGCGAGCGCCCGACGACGATCACCTCGTGCACACGCTGATTCAGCAGGCGAGCGGCGGTGGCGCCGATGCCGTCGCTCGCTCCGGTGATCACGATCACCTTGCTACTGCCCTTGATGTCGTCGTTCATCCGCTCTCCAGGTGGGACTCGGTCACGTACGTGAGACACGGTACCACTTCTGGGGTGTAGTACCCTTTGGGTATGGGAGCGAAGCACGCTGCTGGTGGTGTCCGGGCGAGAGCGCGCGAGGTCATGCGCGCCGAGGTGGCCACGGTCGTCCAGGACCTGATCCTTGAGCGCGGCTACGAGGCGACAACCATTGAGGACATCTGTGCGGCTGCCGAGGTATCCCGCAGCACGTTCTTCCGGTACTTCCCCAGTAAGGAAGATGCGGTTTTCGGTGCAGCACTTGACTCAGGTGAGCAACTACGCGACATGCTGGCCGCTCGGCCGCTCAGCGAAGCACCCTGGGTCGCGATGCGACGTGCGCTCGATCCGCTGATCGAGCACTATGAAGCCCACGATGAGCGAGTTCGGTCCCTGACTCGCCTGATCATGAATACCCCAGTGCTGGCCGCCCGGCATCGGGAGAAGAACGCACGGTGGCACGGGCTGCTCCAGCCCGAGGTCGCGCGTCGCCTCGACGCCGACCCGGCCGATGGTTCCGACCCGCGTGCTCATGCGTTGATCGCCGCGGCCCTGGGTTGCGTGGAGGCGGCGTTGACCGCATGGACCTCAACCGACCGGCCCCAAGCGCTCGGGCCGATCCTGGATCGCGCCATGGACGCGCCTTTCCGCCACAAGTGACGGCACGGCGTAGTTCGGCCATGAGACCGACCCGGTCGCGGCGAATCGCACCGGTCGTCGATGACACCCAACGCAGGTCGTGACGGCGCATGAGTTCACCGAGGCTGGTAGATCTCTACCCGGCGACCGTCACCGGGCGGGTGCGGCTCGGACACGCAGGGGTGCGTATCGCCGAGTGCCGTCGCACACCGTGCGCGATCTCATCAAGGTCGTCCGGCAAGCTGTCCACCGAGTGCCGCGCCCCCTTCGCCGAGCGCGGCACCGCGCGCCCCCGCGTGCCCTGAGCCACGGCGCAGCGGCCGAGCCGCGGGCGGCGCCGGGCCGGGTCCGATCCGGGTCCGATCCGGAACAGGTGGTCGGCGGTACGGCGTTGCGGCAACAGGGCAGGCTGGGGGCGGGCCTCAGATCAGGCCCTTGCGGCCTGCCAGCCAGGCCAGTTGCATGCGGCTGGCCGCGCCGGTCAGGCGCATCAGGTGCTGGACGCGGCGCTGTACCGTGCGCCTGCTCAGGCGGAGCTGGCTCGCTATCGCCTTGTCGGCCACCCCCGCCACCAGCAGGGACAACAGGTGCTGGTCGTCCTCCGACAGCGGCGTCCCCTCCGCCACGCCCTCCGGGACCGTGACCGTGCCGGACGCGCTCACCGCGAGCGGTACCCCGTCCGCCCAGTAGCGTTCGAACAGGGCGAGCAGGGCGTGCAGCAGACTGCTGTCCCGCAGCAGCGCGGCCGTCGGCTCCTGCGGGCTGCCGTGCGGGCCGCCGGGCACCAGCGGGCACAGTGCCAGCCGCCGGTCCACGATCGCCATGCGCAGCGGGAGTTGGGGAACGGACCTGGCGTCCTCGCCCGCCCGCACCCCGGCCACCACGTTGTCCACCGCGCCGGCGTCCTCGAAGAACGCCCGCTCGTACAGCACGCGGTAGCGCACCCCGCGCGCCAGCGCGTCGAACTCCGCGGTGTTGCTGCCCGACGGCATCGCCACGTACTGCGCCTTGCAGAACCACAGCGTCTCGTGGCGCGCGCTGCTCTGGAGCTGGCGCAGCCGTTGCCGCAGCGCCGCCGCTCCCGTGACCACCTCGATCAGCTGCGCGGCGTCGTCCCGCCGCCGCGTGCCGCGGTAGGTCTCCAGCAGGTCGGTCACCGCGGCCCTGGCCTGCTCCAGCGCCTCCGCGCGCTGCCGCAGGTGCGGCAGCAGCGCCACGTCCGGCGGGCTTGCCGTGTAGCGGGCCGGCGTGCGGGCCGCCCTGATGACCATGCCGCGGCGTTCCAGACCCGCGAGCAGGCGTTCGGCGTGGGCGGGGGTGAGCCCGGTCCTGCCCGCGATGTCGTCCGGCGTCGCCGCGTCGACCGCCACCAGCTCCCGGTAGACGGCCTCCTCGTCCGTTGTCAGCCCTGCCGCCTCCAGCATCGTGCCTCCCGCCCGCATTATCACCGAATCGATCACGGACGTCCCGCCTGTCGCAATGGCGACATGTCGCTACTGCGCCATCCGCAAGGCGTGACACCCCGTCCGGGCGGCCGGATTCTGGCCTGTGAACGAAAGGTGAGAGCGCGTGAGGCACAAGAGATGGACCGCCCGCCTGCTGGCGGCGATGTCAACGGGGCTGCTGCTCGCGGCCGGTGGCGCCCTGCCGGCCTCGGCCCGGCCGGCCGAAGGCCCCCCGCCGCCCGGCGGCGAGCCCGCCGCCCCGGCCGGGGCGACGGCCGGGGCGACGGCCGAAGTTCCCCTGGTCACGGGCGACATGGTGACCCTCGTCGATGCGGGTGACGGCCGGCGGATCGCCTCCGTCACGCCGGGCCCTGGCCGCGAGCACCTCCACTTCGAGCAGATCGAACGCGACGGCCGGCTGACCGTCCTCCCCTCCGACGCCCGCCCCCTGGTCCTCGACGGCACGGTCGACGCCGGACTCTTCGACGTCACCGGCCTGATCGAGCAGGGCTACGACACCGCCCGCACCGACAGCCTGCCGCTGCTGGTGACCCGCGGCGAGGGCGCTGCGGCGGCCGAGGCCGACGCCCTCGCCGCGCTGCACGACCCCGAGGAGCCCTCCCACCGGCTGCACAGCATCGACGCCACCTCGCTGCGCATCGGCACCGGGGACCTCGGCGCGTTCTGGGCCGAGTTCGGCCCGCCGGCCGACGGGGCGCGCGATGCGGGCGCGGCCCCGCGCCTGCGCCTCGACGGCCGGGTGAGCCCGGTCCTCGACCGCAGCACCGGGCAGATCAACGCGCCCGGCGCCTGGTCGGCCGGCTACGACGGCAGCGGCGTCACCGTCGCCGTCCTCGACACCGGCGCCGACGCCGGGCACCCCGACCTGGCCGGGCGGATCACCGGCAGCCGCGACTTCTCCGGCAGCGGCTCGGGCACCGGGGACGCGTTCGGCCACGGCACGCACGTCGCCGCGACCGTCGGCGGCTCGGGCGCGGCGGGCGACGGCAGCAGGCGCGGCGTGGCGCCCGCCGCCGACCTGCTCATCGGCAAGGTGCTGGGCGACGACGGCCTGGGCAGCGAATCGGCCGTGATCGCGGGCATGGAGTGGGCCGCGGCCGAGGGCGCCGACGTCGTCAACATGAGCCTGGGCTCGGCCGGGCCGAGCGACGGCACCGACCCGCTCAGCCGAGCCGTCGACGAACTGACCGCCACCACTGGCACGTTGTTCGTGGTCTCCGCGGGCAACGACGGCGAGAACGGCCGCTCGACCGTTTCCTCGCCCGGCTCCGCCGACGCGGCCCTCACCGTCGGGGCCGTGGACCGCGACGACGCGCTCGCCCCGTTCTCCAGCCGCGGGCCGCGCGTCGGCGACGGCGCCGTCAAGCCGGACCTGACCGCGCCCGGCGTCGGCATCGTCGCGGCCCGCGCCGAGGGCACCGCCATGGGGCAGCCGGTGGACGCCCGTTACACCTCCGCTTCCGGAACGTCCATGGCCGCCCCGCACATCGCGGGCGCCGCCGCCCTGCTCGCGCAGCGGCACCCGGACTGGACCGCGGACCGGCTCAAGGACGCGCTGATCAGCACCTCCGTGCTCGTGCCCGGCACCGCGGTGAACGAGCAGGGCGGCGGGCGCGCCGACGTCGCCGCGGCCGTCACCGGCGGCCTGGCCGCCACCGGCACCGCCGCGCTCGGCCCGTTCACCCAAGGCGACGGTGGCGACGGCGGGGAGGGCGGGGACGCGCCGCGCGAGACGGCCGTCCGCTACACCAACACCTCCGACGCGCCCGTCACCCTGGACCTCGCCCTGTCCCTGGAGACCACCGGCGGGCGCCCCCTGGACGCCGTGGCCCTGACGCCGGACCGCGACACCGTGGACGTGCCCGCGGGCGGCACCGCCGAGGTGACGCTGACCGCCGATCCGCAGCGGGCGGAACGCGGCGACTACTACGGCTACCTGACCGCCACCGCGGACGACGGCACCGCCGTGCACACCACGCTGGGCATGAACGTCAACGGGCCCGTCCACACGCTCACCCCCACCGTCATCGGCCCGGACGGCGAACGGGTGCCAGGCGCCTGGCCGTTGATCTGGGGCCCGGACGGCTTCATCGCCCCGGACACCACCGGGCGCACGCCCAGCGCCGAGGTGGAGGAGGGCACCTACCTGATCAGCGACACGGCCAACGCCCGCGGCGCGGACAACATCAGCGAGGTGTACCTCGGCGTGCTGCCCGAGGTCGAGGTCGCCGCGGACACCGAGGTGACCCTCGACCTCAGCCGCAGCACCCCCGTGGAGATCCGCACGCCCCGGCCCGCCGAGCAGCGCAGCTGGATGAACTACCAGTACTACCGGCACTACGACGGGCACGACTTCACGCACTCCTTCACCCAGCCCATCGGCTCGGCCCGGCTGATGGTGACCCCGACCAGGACCGTCGGCACGGGCGCGTTCGAGTTCGCCTCCCGCTGGCAGCTGGTCGCGCCCGTGCTGGAGGCCGACGTGCCCGGCTCCCGGCTCGACCTGGACCCCTACTACCTGTCGGCCGCCCCGCTGTTCGGCCGCGGCAGCGACCGGCTCGTCGTCGCCGACGCGGGCGAGGGGCCGGAACCCGACTTCTCCCGCGTGCGCGGCAGGCTCGCCGTTGTCCGCGGCGAACCGGGCGGCGGCTACGCGTCGCTGGCCGAGCGGGCCGCGGAGGCGGGGGCGAAGGGGCTGATGATCGTCGCCGCCCCCGGCCAGGGCCACTGGACGCGCTGGCGCCCCAACGGGAACGTGTTCGCCCTGCCCGTCGTGCGGGTCAGCCACGCGCACGGCACGGCCCTGCTGGACCGGGCGGCCGATCGCCGCACCACGGTCACGTTCTCCGGCACCGCGGAGAGCCCCTACCTCTACGACGTGATGCAGACCTCGGCCGACCGCATCCCCGAACGCGTCGTGCATACCGTCACCGACCGCAACACAGCGCGGGTGTCCGTCACTTACGCCGAGGCGGGCAGCGCCGCGTGGGGCTCGGCCCAGCGCATCAGCTGGCGCCCGCACCAGGGCATCGCCATGCCGGACTCGCCGCGCGAGGTGCCCACCGGCACCACCCGCACCGAGTACATCAGCACCGGCGACACCGTCTGGCAGCACTACGTGCACCACGCGCTGTCCGGGTTCTACGACCAGCCGGTCACCGGGTTCGCGCCGCGCGGCGCGCAACACACCTACGACGCGCGGGACTCCGGCACGGAACGCTGGACCGCATCCGTCGTCAGGCCCGCCATCCCGCGCGGCACGGGCGAGCCCTCGGTGCGTGACGGCGACGCGCTGCGCCTGGACATCCCGGAGTTCACCGACTCGGACGGCCACACCGGCCGCGCCAGGTCGGGCGACCGCGTCACCGCGGCGCTGTACCGCGACGGCGAGGAGGCGGGCACCGCCGACTCCGGGCGGGCCGTCTTCGACGTGGCACCGGGCGAGGCCGGCTACCGGCTCGACCTCACCACCGAACGCACCGCTGCGACCTGGGAGTTCGGCACGAGGACCGATACGTCCTGGCGTTTCTCCTCGGACACGGCGCAGGAGGAGACGATCCTGCCGCTGCTGCAACTCGACTACGCCACGGGCGCCGACGCGCACAACGCGGTGCGTCCCGCCCGCACCCACACCGTCGGCATCACGGTCCGCCACCAGGACGGGCTGGCCGCGCCGCGCGGCGTGACCGTGGAGGTCGCCGCGTCGTGGGACGGCGGCGAGACGTTCGCCGACGCCGTCCGGGTGCGCCCGCGCGGCGGCAACGCGTTCGACGCAACGCTGCGGCGCCCCCACGGCGTCGACGGGGACGCGGCCGTGACCCTGCGCGTCACCGCGGCGGACGCGGCGGGCAACCGGGTCGAGCAGACCGTCCGCGACGCCTGGACCCACCGCGGGTGACACGGAGGCCGGGCGCGTGTCGCGCCGCCGGGCGGCCCACCGGCCGCCCGGCGGCGCGGGCCGCTACTTCTCCAGGCAGAACTCGGCGATCGGGTAGCCGACGTGCCGGTCCTCCTTGGGCAGGTAGCCCAGCACCGTGTCGCCCGGCTTCAGCTCGGTGCTGTTGAGGACCACGCCGCCGGGGCCGAGTACCCGCACGTGCCAGTCGTCCTGGAGGATCAGGTTGACCCGCCGGCCGTCGGGTGCCTCGGCGTCGATCGAAATGAGCGGCCGGGACTCGATCTTGACCCGGCCGACCGTCACCAGACGGGTGCGGCCCTTGATGTCGACGGCCGTCACCTTGCTGCCGGTTTTCAGCTCGCTGAGGTAGTTGGTGCGCTCGTCGGTCCCCAGCGTGTAGGAGTGCACCGCACCGGCGTTGACGCGGAACGGGCGGGTCGGCATGTACGGCAGCGGGTGCGTCTCGCTGACGCACAGGATCATGCCCTTGGAGTGCGAGCCGACCAGGATGCCCTCGTCCTCGCGGAAGTACGTGCAGGTGTCCACGCAGGCCCGCTCGCCCATGCCGACGTGGGCGGTGTCCACCACCCGCAGCTCGACCAGGTCGAGGTCCGGCACCTCGGCCTGCGCGGCGCGCTTCAGCGCCGCGGTGTCACCGACCGCGCCCGGGGCCATCATCACGCCGTCCGCGCCGTGCTCCAGAACGCCGAAGATGATCTCGGCCTCCTCCACGTCCTTGGCGACGGTGATGAGGGAGCCCTCGGCGCGGGCCGCCGCGGCGATCACGATTTCCAGCGGGATCTTCGTGGGGTCGCGGAACAGCAGCAGGCTCCACTTCTCGGTGCGCGCCGACACGCAGGCGTCCTCGAGCGTCGGTGCGTCGATGATCTCCACGAACCGCCCGAACTCCAGGTCCGGGTGGCGGGCGGCCAGCTCGGCCGGGGTGGTGCCGTGCCGCACCGGGTCCACGATGACGACCGAGACGTCCCCGAAGTCCTCGGGCAGCGGCTTGCCCTGCGGGAACAGCACCTTCGTCACGGTGGGCGGCAGGTCCTTCAGGTCCGCCGGGTCGTCGGAGACGACGGCCTCGACCCGGTGGTGCAGCGCCTCCTGGAGGATGGCGTCACGGGCGTCGCCGAGGGAACGGATGTCGAGCCAGCTGAGCTTCACGGAAGAACTCCTCGGGTGGTGTGCGGGATCAGTGGGCTTTGCGGGGGTTGCGGGGGGTGCGGCTCAGGCCGCCACGGCCCGCCCGGCGGTACCGGCGGGCAGCGCCGCGCCCTTCTGGTGAATGAGGTCGGAGAGCTTGTCCGCCATGGCGCCCGGGTCCGGGGCCTGGAAGACGTTGCGGCCCATGGCCACGCCGACGGCGCCGCCGCGCAGCGCGTCCTCGACGTAGGCGAGCGTCTGCGCCTCGTCCTGGTTGCGGGGCCCGCCGACCACGACCACGGGGATGGGGGCCGTGCCGGTGATGGCCGCCATGCCGGCGACCGAGCCGACGTACGGGGTCTTGACCAGGTCGGCGCCGAGGTCGGCGGCCAGTTGCACCGCGTGGGCGACGAGGGCGGGCGACCGCGGGTCGTCGATCCTCGGCCCGCGCGGGTAGACCATGGCGAGCAGCGGCACGTTCCACCGGTCGCACGCGTCCGCGACGGCGGCCATGTCCGCGATCTGCTGCCGCTCGCCCGCGGAACCGAGGTTCACGTGCACGCTGACCGCGTCGGCGCCCGCACGCAGGCTCTCCTCCACGCTCGCCACGAGGTACTTGGCATCCGGGTCGGGCGCGTGCGCGGTGCTCGCGCTCAGGTGCACGATCAGCGACGTGCGGGTGAACCACTCGGGGTCGACGTGCCGCAGGGCGCCCTTGTGCAGGACCACCGCGTCCACGTGGTGCGCGGCGAGCTGGCCGACCAGCGCGTTCAGCCGCCCCGACGGGGTCAGCGGCCCGTCGGTGAGGGAGTGGTCCAGCGGCACGACGAACAGCCGCTCCGGGTCGTGGTGGTGCAGCCGTTGCAGGCGGAGCCGTCTGGCGAACGAAGTGTTGTTGATCATCTGGCTTCCCCGGGTCATGGCTGGTGGGAGAGGTGACGGTGCTCCGTGTCCGTTCCGGCGTCGAGGCCGAACTCGGTGTGCAGCAGCCGGACGGCGCGCACCGAATCGCCGTTCGGCACCGTGACCGACACCCGCAGCTGGGAGGCGGAGAGCAGGCGCGCGCCGATGCCCGTACCGGTGAGGGAGTTGAGCATCCTGGAGGCGTACTGCGGGCGGCTCAGCAGCCCCTTGCCGACGATGGAGACCTTGGCGAGGTGCTCGTCGACGTCCACGCCGCCCGCCGGCCCGGCCAGTGCGGTGAACCAGTGCCGGACGGCCGGCGTGTGGGCCCGGCCGACGGTCACCCCGACGGACATGTCCCCGCCCGGGGTCCTGGTGACGGTCGCCATATCGGCCGGGATGGCCTGCCTGGCGAGGATGTCGAAGACCGCGGGAGCCGGATCGCCCCGGTCGGCGGCGCTGGTGAACGTGACCCGGGCCACGTCGGCCTCGTGGACGACCGCCACGACGGCGGCCCTTGCTTCTAGCATGTCCTCTCCGTCCCTGTGAAGAATGCGGGTGCCGATGTCGCGGGCCGCGGAGCCGCCGACGTGGATGTCGATGCCGTAGAGGGCGGCGAGCTCAACGGCGCGCGCGTGCATGACCCGCGCCCCGGCGAACGCCATCTCGGCCATGACGTCGATGTCGACGGTGGGCAGCACCCGGGCGGCGGGCACCACCCGCGGGTCCGCGGTGAGCACGCCCTGGACGTCGGTGTAGATCTCGCAGTGGCGGCTGCCGAGTTCCGCGGCGAGCGCCACGGCGGTGGTGTCCGAGCCGCCGCGGCCCAGCGTGATGGTGTCGCCCTCGGCGGTGAGCCCCTGGAACCCGGCGACCACGACGACCTCGCCCGCGTCGAGCAGGCGGCCGGCGCGTTCGGTGTCGATCGCCACGATGGTGCCCAGGCCGTGCGGGCCGCTGACCAGGATGCCGCTCTGCGCGCCGGTCAGCGCGGTGGCCGGCCGGCCGATGCGCTGGAGCGCCATCGCGACCAGCGAGGCCGAGGCGGTCTCCCCGGTGGCGAGCAGCTGGTCGAGTTCCCGGCCGCGCGGCCGGGGGTTGATGCTCCCGGCCAGGTCGAGCAGGTCGTCGGTGGTGTCGCCGCGGGCGGACACCACCGTGACCACCCGGCGGCCGGCGCCGGCCGCGGCGGCCACGCGCCGGGCCACGTTCTCCAGCTGGTGGCCGGTGGCCAGCGAACTGCCGCCGTACTTCTGCACCACCACCTCGCCCGCGCTCCCGGCCCTCAGCGCCACCATGCCGCCTCCGCTCGTCGCACCGCTGCTTCCGATTCGTTGCGACGAGCTTGCGGGAGCCCGGTATCGTGCCCGTTTCCCCACCGCACCACGCCCGCATCGTGCCCGCATCACCCTGTGAACGCCCCGCCCCGGCGGCGGACATGCGGAAGGGCCCCGGACAACGAGCAGTCCGGGGCCCTTGCGCATGCCCGCTGAACGTACGGACCCTAGGCCGCCGCGTGGCGCAGGCGTTCCGTGATGGCGTGCGCGGCACGTTCCGCGGCGTCCGCGGCCACGGTGCGCCCGTGCGCGGCGCCGGCCGCCGCCGGGTCGCCGAGGTAGCCGTCCGGGGTGATGCGGCGGGCGTGGTCGTGGCCGCGCCGCCAGGCCGCCACCTCCCGAGGTCCCAGATCGGTGGGCGGCAGCCCGGCCAGGAGCGCGGTGCGCACCAGGTCCCGCCGCCCGGCCAGCATCAGCGACGTCTCCTCCCGCCCGGCGTGCAGATCGGGCGGCCCGTCGCGGGCGGGCACGGCGGTCGGCGGCAGCACCGTGACGGCCGGGTCGCCGGGCGTGAGGCCGAGACGGTCGGCGAGGCCGGGCTCCATCACGAACGTGGCGTCGACGCCGCAGCGTTCGCGCCCGGCCAGCACACCCGCGTGGACGGTCCTGTTGTGCAGCGCGTCACCGTGTCCCGAGAAGCAGAAGACGTGCCGGAACCCGTCGCCCGCAAGACCCGCGAACAGGTCGGCCATGACCTCCGTCATCACCGCGGGTCTGACGCTCCACGAGGCGGGGAAGCCCGCGGAGACGACGTTGACGCCCCAGTAGTACGGCGGCACGATCAGCGCCCGCACGCCCCGTTCCGCCAGCAGGACGCGGACCTCGCGCAGCCAGGCGCTCGGCAGGTAGATATCGGTCCCGGCCGGGAGGTGCGGGCCGTGCTGCTCGATCACGCCGAACGCCCACAGCAGCACCGCGCCCTCCCGGGCGGCCCGCGCCACCTCGCCCCAGGTCAGCTCGGCCACGGTCCCCGCCAGCACGTCCCCGTCCGGCGCGGGCGTCACGCCCGTGCCTCCCCGGCCGGCGGCGCGGTGTGGTAGGTCTTGGCCCGCTGGATCAGCGTGAAGACCTCGGCGCGCAGTTCGGCGAACCGGGGCAGGGCGCGGGTGGCCAGCTGCTCGCGCCGCGCGGGCAGGTCGACGGCGACGCTGTCCAGCACGACGGTCGGCGAGGCGGACAGCACCAGCACCTGTTCGCCGAGGTAGACGGCCTCGTCGATGTCGTGCGTGACGAACAGCACCGTCATGCGCAGCTCGTGCCACAACGACCGGGTCAGGTCCTCCAGTTCGGCGCGGGTCTGGGCATCCACGGCGGCGAACGGCTCGTCCATCAGCAGCACGTCCGGCTCGTAGGCGAGGGCGCGGGCGATGGCCACCCGCTGCTGCATGCCCCCGGACAGCTGCCACGGATGGGCGCCCGGCACGTCGGCCAGGCCGACGGCCGCGAGGGAACGTTCGACCAGGCCGTGGCGGGCGGCCTTCGGTAACTTCTTCTGCCGCAGCGGCAGTTCGACGTTCTGCGCGACCGTCAGCCAGGGGAACAGGCTGCGCGCGTACTCCTGGAAGACCACCGCCATGCCGGGCGGCGGTGCGAGCACCGGCTCGCCGCCCAGCCGCACCGCGCCCGCGCTCGGCGGCAGCAGCCCGGCGATGCAGCGCAGCAGCGTGGTCTTCCCGGCGCCCGACGGGCCGACGACGCAGGCCAGTTCGCCCGCCTCGACGGTGAACGTCAGATCGCGCACGGCCTCGAAGGTCCGCCGCTTCCCCCGGTACGTCTTGGCCAGGCCCTCGACCTCAAGGCGCCCCCGCCGCGCGAGGGCGGCGGGCGGCGATACGCGCGCTCGGGTGGTCATGACTTTGCTGGTCACTCTCCTCGTCACTCTCCTCGTCTGGCATTCCGCAGCCCCCGGTACCAGCCGAGGACCCTGGACTCGAACAGGCCGAACAGCAGCGAGAGACCGAACCCGACGAGCCCGAGCAGGAAGATCCCGCTCCACATCTCCGGGATGGCGAAGCCGCGCTGGAACTGCACGATGGCGAAGCCGAGTCCGCTGGAACTGGCGAACATCTCGCCGATCACCATGAGGATCAGGGCGATGGACAGCGCCTGCCGCATGCCGGTGACGATCGCCGGGCTCGCCGCGGGCAGCACCAGGCGGCGCAGCCGCGCGGCCCCCGTCAGCCCGTAGCAGCGCGCCGTGTCGGCCAGGATCTCGTCCACCGACCTGACGCCCTGCACCGTGTTGAGCAGCACCGGCCACACCGCGCCGGTGACGATCACCGTGATCTTCATGGTGTCGCCGATGCCCGCCACCAGCATGAGCACCGGGATCAGCACCGGCGGCGGCAGGGCGCGGCAGAACTCGAGCGCCGGCTCCGACAGCGCCCGCAGCCGCGGGCGGGAGCCGAGCAGCACGCCGAGCGCGACGCCCGCGAGCACCGCGCCCGAATAACCGGCCGCCAGCCGCCCGAGACTCGGCAGGACGTCGTCGGCCAGCCGCGCGGAGAACCATGTCTCGCCGAACGCGGCGGCGATCTCGTCCAGCGGCGGATAGTAGAGGTACCGGTCGCCCGCGGTCACCGCCCCCCACAGCGCGATCAGCGCCGCGGGCAGCCCCAGCAGGTAGGCGAGCCGCACGGCGCCCGCAGCCAGCATCCTCATGCCGCCGCCTCCTTCCGCACCGAGGCGTGCCAGAACAGCACGCGCCGTTCCAGTGCCCGCGCGCCCGCGTTGACGGCCACGCCGAGCAGCCCGGTCACCACGACCAGGGCGTACATGCGGTCCACGGCGTTCGCGGCCTGGGCCCGCGCGATCTCCCGCCCGAGCCCGGGGGCGCCGATGACCAACTGGGCGGTGACGGCCAGGATCAGCGCCACCGAGGCAGCGAGCCGCAGCCCCGTCATCAGGAACGGCAGGGTCGTCGGCCACACCAGGTGACGCAGCCGCAGCCACCAGGACAGCCGGAAGCCGGCCGCCGTGTCCCGCGCCACCGGGTCGACGTCCCGCACCCCGGCCAGCACCTGGAGCAGCACCGGCCACACCGAGGCGTACACCACGAGCAGCAGCGTGGAGGTCTGCCCGGTGCCGTACAGCAGGACCGCGAGCGGCACCAGCGCGACCGAGGGGATCGGCCGCAGGAACTCGATCGTGGAGGCCGTGACCCTGCGCAGCGGCGCCGCGCCGCCGATGACCAGGCCGAGCCCCACGCCCGCCGCCGCGGCGACGGCCAGTCCGTACCCCCAGCCGCGGAGCGTGTCGGCCAGCGCGCTCCAGAATGCGCCGCCGGCCGCCTCGTCGGCCAGCGCGGCGGCCGTCTCGCTCAGGGGCGGCAGATACGCGGCCGGAACGAGACCGAGCCGCGGGGCCGCCTCCAGCAGGCCCGCGCACAGCAGCAGGCCCAGCGGGCCGAGCAGTCCGTCTGGCACCGCGCGGATTCTGCGGTGCGGATACCACGTCATCGCGTCAACTCCCACGTCGGGGACGGGCTCAGGGAGCCAGCAGCCCGTCCAGCGGGTCCGTGTTCTCGATCAGGCCCGCCTCGGCGGTCAGCCGCGCCAGGTCCTCAAGCTCCGCCGCGTCGGTGCGCGGGTCCCAGCCGGGCAGGGTGACCCGGGCGCTCACGCCCTCCGCCAGATCCAGGTAGTCGTCCAGGACGGCCCGCGCCTCGTCGGGGTGCTCCTCGGCGTACCGCAGGGACCGTTCCAGCGCCGTCGCGAACCGGTCGACGACGTCGGGGTGTTCCGCGGCGAAGCTCTCCGAGGTGAACCAGCCGGCGATCGGCAGCCCCTGCCCCATCGCCGCGTAGCTGACGGGGACGGCGTGCGCCCCCTGCCCTTCGGCGATCGTGATGAACGGCTCGCTGAGCATGGCGGCGTCCACGTCGCCGGCCGCCAGGGCGGCCGGCATGTTGGGGATGGGCACCTCGACCAGCGACACGTCCTCGCCCGAGAGGCCGTGGCGCGTCAGGCCCGTCCGGACGGCGACCTCGTTGATGCCGAGGAGGGTGTTGACCGCGACCGTTCCGCCGCGCAGGTCCGCGACGTCCGTCAGGCCGGGGTCCGCGGTCATCAGCTGTCCCGACCCGTCGTCGAGCGCGTCCGCCGAGGCGCGGGCGCCCACCGACACCATGCGCACCGGAACGTCCTGGCTCCTGGCGAGCAGCAGGCTGACGATGTTGGAGTACCCGATGTCGAGGCTCCCGCTGGTGACCGCGGGCACGATGGCCGCGCCGCCCTGGGATTCCGTCATGGTGACGGTCAGGCCCTCCTCCGCGAAGAAGCCCTGCTCGATGCCGAGCCGGATCGGGGCCACGTCGATGATGGGGATGACCCCGAGGTCGAGGTCGTCCGGGTCGCCTCCGCTGCCGCCGCCGCCGGGACCGCAGGCGGCGGAGGCGCTGAGCAGCAGGGCCGTGGCGGCCGTGAGGGCCGCGCGGACGTGTCCGCGGCGAAGAGGCAGCATGGCAACTCCTTCGGCTTCGGGAGAAGTTGGGGAGCGGTGGAGCCGGGCGGGCCGCGACCGGCACGGCCCGCCCGCCCCGCCGCGGTGCGCTACGCGTCGTAGCGGTACCACCGGGTGTGGTCGATGAGGTCGGCCGGCGTCTTCGTGTGCCAGGGCCCCAGCGGCGTGTGCAGGTCCGGCACGTCCGGCGTGTCGGTCAGCGGCAGGTAGTGCGGCACGTCGGGGTTCCGTTCCTGCCACAGTGCCCAGCAGCGGTCGATCATGCAGTGGTTGAGGAAGAACACCGGGTCGTTGGGCGAGCCGATGTACATCATGTGGCCGCCCACCCAGACGTGCCCGGCGGCGTGCAGCTTGCCCACCTTCGGCTCCCAGGGGAACTTGGTGTAGCCCTCCAGGTGGTTGCGGAAGCTGTCGTACGGGGCCTCGCCGCCCGCGGTGTGGTTCCACGGGGCGCAGTCGTAGACCGGGAGCGCGAGCGTCTCGTCCAGCTCCCGCGGCGTCGGCAGCACGTCGGTGAGGGTCCCCATGTCGCGCACCAGGTAGTCGCGGTCGTCGTGCGTGTAGTTGCCGTTCAGCGCCGGGTTCTCGTCCCCGACCGGGATCACGCTGATGTTGAGCACCCAGCCGTTGTCGCGGGCGAACGGGCCGGTCATCACCCGCCGGTCGCCCGGCCGCCCGTTGCCGCCCATGAACTCCTCGTCCCACAGCGGCGAGTCCTCGCCGTGGTCGGTCGTCCAGTCCCAGTAGGGGAGGGTGACGCGCGGGTCGACGCGCTGCAACTCCCGCTCGAAGCGCATCAGGTACTCGCGGTGCCAGGGCAGGAAGCCGGGGTTGATGTGGCCGAGCCGCTTCCCGGTCTCCTTGTCGAGGTAGTCCCGCGAGTTGATCCGTATATGCAGGTCCACGTAACGGTCGTAGATGCCGCGCCGCTTGATCTCCCGCACCGCGTGCACGAAGCGCCGCTTCTCCTCGCGGCTCATGTTCAGGTGGTTCTTGCGGATGTGCACCATGAGGGCCTCCCTTTCGACCGGGGCGTCAGACGACCGTGATGTGGGTGCCGTGGTGCCCGGACGGCAGCAGCGCCGCGCCGCGCAGCTCCTCGACCGCCCGGCGGGCGGCGTGCAGCGGGGTGGGCGCCATCTCGTAGTGGCACATGGAGCTGAGGTACGCGTCGTCGGCGAACTTCATCAGGTGCAGCGGCCGGTCGTCGATGAAGACGCCGCCGCCCTCGGCCTCGGGAACGACTCTGATGGTGCGGCCCTGGTACTCCTCCACGTACGCGCCCGCGCCCTGGTGGCCGCCGGTGTCCTCGCCACCGCCGTGGGCGGCGTGCGCGTCCGCATCGCCGTCGCCCACCACCAGCGGGGTCGCCGCCGCGGCGGCCACCAGGGCCGTTCCGGCGACGCCCGCGACCATTTCGCGCCTGTTCAGATGCCTGTTGAGATGCATGGGGTCAACCCTTCTTCAGGGGCGGGCGGCCGGCTCGCGCGCCGCCACCACGCCCTTCGGCTCCAGCAGGAACTGGGTGTAGTTGTCGTCGTGCGGGATGCCGGGGACCGCGGTCCACGGCAGGACCGTGCCGCGCGTCACCTTGCGGACGCTCGGCTCGCGCAGCGCCGCGTCGACCAGCTCCTCCCGGTCCGTCAGCAGGTTGAGCACCAGGGAGTCGCGCAGCGGCGCGATGCCGTCCGCCGGTGACCACGGCGCCACCACGACGAACGGGAACGGCAGCTCGGTGCCGACCGCCGGGTGGTCCGCGCGGTCCGCGGACAGCACGACGGGGCGCAGCAGTACCGAGCCGTCCGGCAGCGGGACCACGGTGCCGCCCGGCTCGAACCGGGCGCTGTGGTCGGTGAGTTCGGTGCGCAGCTCGGCCAGGCGGGCGCGGATCTGCTCGCCCCTGGCCCGGTCGGCGACCAGCAGCGTGGCGTTCCCGTCGGTCGCGGGCAGCGAGGGCAGGGCGCTGAGCCGTTCGGCGAGCCGGTCGGCGACCTGCGCGACCGGGCGGGTGGTGAGCACCGCCGACAGGTTGGTGCAGCGGGTGCCGCCGTCGACCGAGGCGGAGCGCGCCAGGTGGCCGAGCACCGCGTCGTCGAGGTCCGCGTCCAGCACGGCCTTGGTGCGCCCGGGGCCGCGGACGGCGACGGAGGCGCGGCCCTGCCACTTCCGCACGGCCTGGTCGCCGCCGTAGACGATGCCGCGGTCGGCCGCGCCGAGCAGAAACTCGCCGGTCGCCCGCGAACAGGGCAGGAACGCGGCCTTCGCGGGCGGCAGACCGGCGGCGAGCAGCGCACGCAGCAGCCGCAGCGCGGTGAACGGGTCCCGGCTGCCGGGCTTGATCAGCACGCTGTAGCCGTGGAACAGGGCCTGCACCCAGGCGGCGTTCGGCGTGGGGTGGTTGCTGGCCATGACCGCGGCGAAGACGCGTCCGCGCGGCACCCAGCGGGTGGCGAAGCCGTCGCCGAGCCCGGTGGGCGGCAGTTCGGCCGCGGTGGTGGCGGGGAGTTCCGCGATCTCGGTGACGAGGTCGTGCACGGCCTGCCGCACGGCCGTCGCCGTCAGCCCGGTGGCGTGCGCGACGCGCGTCACGTACGCGCCGGGCGTCTCGCCCCCGACCGTGCCCTCGGCGAACTGCCGCGCGGCCTCGGCGAGGAGGCCCGCGTCGACGGGGCGGCCGTCCGCCAGGTCCCTGATCTCGTTGAGCGCGGCGAGGGCGAGCAGCCGCGGCGCGGTGCCGACGTCGGCGAGGTCGCCGCCGAGCACGCTCGGCAGCGGCGCGCGGTCGGCGCTCGCCACGGAACGGCCGCTGACGAGGGGGTCGATGGCGAGGGGGGCGACGGCGGGAGGGCCGGCGGCGAGGGGGAGCGCGGCGCCCATCAGTAGACCCCCTCGATGATGCGCACGTCGTCAAGTGCCCGGAAGGTCTGCACGTCCGCGAGCCCGTCGACGTGCCCGCCCGCGGACGGTTCGATCCGTACGGCGCTGTCCCGTTCCATGACGTTGGGCAGGAACATTTCCTCGGCGACCAGGTGCAGGCGCACCCGCCCGCGTGCCCCGTAGGGCACGAGGTCGCCGGCCTCGTCGACGAGTTGGAGGCGCGTGGTCCGCGGGTGCGGCTCGAACACGCAGGGGTACGCGTCGCCGGGCGCCGCCGGGCGCTGCGGGGCGACGCCCATCAGGCTGTTGCCGTAGATCCCGATGATCGCCGTGTCGGGGAAGAAGACCTCGTTCAGCTGGCGCAGGCTCTCGGCGCTGATGGAGGTGCCGGCCCAGATGATGGCCCGCACCTGTGTCCGCACCAGCTTGTGCAGCCGGGGCCTGGCGCAGATCGCCTCCAGGAGGGGCGGGGTGCTGTTGAGCACCGCGACGTCCTGGGTTTCGAGGATCGTCTCCGCCTGGTCGAGCAGGTGCTGGACGTAGGCGTCGGCCTCGTCGGAACGGCCCTCGGCCAGCAGCCGCTTGACCCAGCGCGGGTCGAGGTCGACCGTGTAGAAGATGCCGCCGCCGAGCGCCGCGTACCGGGCGACGTCGAAGCCGATCACGTGCGGGCCGCTCGGCGCCAGGTGCAGCCAGTTGCCCTCGGCCGGCACGCCGACGGCGAGCAGCCGTTCCCTGGCCCACGCGAGCATGCGGGAACGGGCGGCGCTGTCCACGATGCGCTTGGGCGAGCCGGTGGTGCCGCCCGAGTCGTAGACGCGGAACGGCAGGTCCGCGAGCGCGCGGGGGATCAGCGCCCGCGCCGGTACGGTGCGCAGCTCCGCGCTGACGTCGGGGAAGCGGGTCAGGTCGGCGGCGCTCACGACCTCGGTGACCGGGTCGAAGCCGAGGCCGGCCCGTTTGTCGAGCCAGAACGGGGAGCCCGTCTCCTCCTGGAAGTGCCACGCCATCAACGTCCGTATGTGGGCGTCGAAAGCGGTGTCCGTAGCGTCTGACATGGCGTTCTGTGGCCTCCCCGTCGCGTGAAAGATGCCGGTGCGCCCTATCGTCAGGCCGCGCGTTATCGCGGTCGTATCGCGGCTGTTTCGGCGCGGCCGGGCGGACGCGGGCGCCCCCCGGACGGCACGGGCCGTCCGGGGGGCGCGTCGGGGTGGCTCGGCAGCCGCGGCGCCTAGGGCCTGTCCGGTGGATCTTCGTGGAGCCAGTGAGCGGCGTCCGGTGCGTGCGATCGCGTGGGCCCCTCTTGCACGATGCGTGCAAGAGGGAGCCGGATCGCAGCTCGTACTTGGCCGTACTCGCGCGATTCGGCAACGCAGCGTGGGGGCACCTCCCAGCCGCCAGGCTGGGGGAGTGCGTGCCGGGCGTCGCGCGCCCGCGAAGATCCACCGGACAGGGCCTAGCGTGCCTGAGGCGCTTTCGAGCCGCGGGGGCCGCCGTGGCCGGTCAGGGTCAGGGCGAGCGCGGCGGCCAGCAGCGGGAAGCCCGCCACGAGGCCGAGCGTGGTGTACAGCGAGACGGACTTGGCCAGGGCGCCCGCGGTCGCGCTGCCGACCCCGCCGCCGACGAAGAAGGTGAGGTTCAGCAGCCCCATCGCGCCGCCGCGCAGGGCCGGTTCGATACGGGCGGACATCAGCGCCGTGGACACTACCTGGGTCACGGCGAAGGCGGCGAAGCCGAGCGAGGCGCCGACGACCGGCAGCGCCGCGTTCTCCGTGCCCAGCGCGGAGGCGAGCGTCGCCGCCATCGCGCAGGCGATCACCGCGAGCAGCACGCTGCCGCCACCGGCGGCCGGCAGCCGCCCGGCGAGCCGGGAAAGCACCGCGCCGACGACGGCGCCCGGCAGCAGCCAGGTGCCCACCGCGAGCACGCTCCAGCCGTGCTCCTGCACCAGGATCTGCGGCACCGCATACATGGCGGCGAACAGGCCGGCGTACACGCCGACCCCGGTGACGGCCGTGCGCAGGTACAGGTTGTCGCCCACCAGGCGCCGGGGTACGAACGAGGCCGGCACGGTCCGCACCCGGCGGGCGAGCAGCACCACGGACAGCACCAGGGCGACCGCGAGCACGACGACGAGCCCGGCCGCGATCTCCAGTGCGGACGCCTGGATCAGCAGCAGGAACGAGGTGGCCGCCACCGTGAGCAGGGTGGCGCCCGGCAGGTCGAGCGGTCGGCCGCTGCCCTGCCGGGCGGCGGCGGGGCGCAGGCACAGCGGGACGGCGATCAGCGACAGGGCCGGCAGGACGAGCGCGACCCGCCAGGTCACCCACTCGGTGAACACCCCGCCGGCGAGCGTGGCGCTGGCCGAGAACACCGCCATGGTGGCCCCGAACCCGGCGAGCACCTTGGGCCGGTCGGCGGCCTCGGCGGACGCGGAGAGCGTGACCGCCCCCGAGGTCATGGCCCCGGAGCCGAGGGCCAGCACGAAGCGGCCGGCCACGAGCACCCCGAGGTTCGGGGCGAGCAGGCAGACGGCCGCGCCGACGGCCAGCACCAGCGAGCCGAGCAGCAGGGACGTGCGCAGGCCGCGGGAGTCGGAGAGCCGGCCGAAGAGGGCGGTGCCGACGCCGAGGGCGAGGGCGTGGGCGGTCAGCACCCAGGCGACGGCGGACGGGGTGGCGTCGAGCGAGGCGGCCACGTCCGGCAGGGCGACGCCCGCCGCGGTGACGCCGAACACGGCGGGGCCGAACAACGCGCCGTAGCGCAGTCCCGCGGACCTGGCGCTGAGGGAGCCGGAACGGGGCGGGGCGGCCGTGGGGGACACGGCGGAACGTGTGGACACGGGCAGTCCTTCCGCCACCGGTCGGTCGGCCGGCGGCTGGGCGGGATGAGCGGGAGGAGCCGGACGAGCGGCGGGCGCGTTGCGGCCGGGGCCGGGAGCGGCGGTCATCCGGTGCGGCGGATGGTGTGGCCGAGCCGGAAGAGGTGGCGCGGGTCGTAGGTCGCCTTGAGGGCCGCGAGCCGCGCGTAGGCGGCGGGCGGGAAGCAGTCCGCCACGGCCTCGGCCGTGTCGGGTCCGGCGAGGAAGTTGAGGTACCTGCGGCCGGTGCTCCAGGGCGCCATCCCGTGCAGCACGCGGTCGGGCGCGCCGGGGCGGGAGAGCGTGGAGAGGGTGAACGCACCGTCGCGGCCCGCCACCGCGTTGGGCACGGCCGCGGGGCGGGAGAGGGCGCCGCCGAGGTGGCGCAGCTCGACCATCAGGTCCGTGGAGCCGGAGCCGTCCCCGGCGAGCGCCAGCAGGCGCGTCACCGCATTCGCGTCCAACTCGCGTAAAACGACGTTGCGTTCGTGGAAGGGCATCGGCTCGGTCGGGTCGCGGTGGATGTCGGCGACGGCCGAGTACGGCATGTCCCCGACGTCGTCGAGGAGGGCGGGGCCGATGGCCCGCAGCGGGCGGACCAGGCGTTCGCCTTCCGCGCCCCGGCCGTTGAACGCGATGCGCAGGTGCGCGACCAGGCGGTCGCGCAGGAACTCGGGCACGGCGGGCGCGTCCGGCAGGCGCAGCAGCGCGACCGAGGAACTCATCGTCTCGGGTACCGTCTCCGTCCACCGCTGCCAGGCGTGCAGCAGCGGTCCCGACAGCTCGCCGGGGAAGTAGATGCCGCCGCCGTAGAGCCGTTCGACGGGCACGAGTCCGAACTCCATCGCGGTGACGATGCCGAAGTTGCCCTTGCCGCCGCGCAGAGCCCAGAACAGGTCGCCGTGCCGCTCGGCCGTCACGTCCCGCAGCACGCCGTCGGCCGTGACGAGCTGCATGCGGATCACGTGGTCGGCCGCGTAGCCGTACTGGCGGCCGAGCGGCCCGAGCCCGCCGCCCAGCGTGTAGCCCACCACGCCGACCAGGTGGGAGGAGCCGTTGAGCGGCGCGAGGGCGTGCTTGGCGGCGGCGGCGATGACCTGGTGCCAGCGCGCGCCCGCCTCGACGCGGGCGGTGGCCGTGCGCGGGTCGACGGCGACGGCGTTCATGCGTTTGGTGCTGACCAGCACACCGCCGTCGGCCGGCGCGGCGATGCCGTGCCCCGTCGCCTGGACGCCGACGGGCAGCTCCCTTTCCGCGGCGAACCGCACGGCGGCCTGGACGTCGGCCGCGGACACGGCCTGGACCACGAGGGCCGGGCGGTGCCGCGCGATCAGGTTGAACCCGGACAGCTCCGCGTCGAACTCCGCGTCGCCCGGGGCGAACACCTCGCCCCGCAGCTGCGCGACGAGCCGGTCGAGTGCCGCGGGGGAGACCCCGGGTGGGTGCGCGTGCTCCGCCATCGATCGTTCCTTCCTGCCGTGCCCCGACGAGCCGTTGTTCTCGCGTTTCGGGCTCTGACCGGCAGTTTCCGCCGGGCGGGCGGCACCCTCCATCCCCCGTAATCGAGGGACGACCCGGCGGCCCTCCCCCTCGGTTGAGGGGGAGGGCGCCGTTGCGTCCGGCAGCCCGAACGGCCGGAAGTCCAGCCGCTCGGGCGCACGTTCCGCCAGCTGGGAGTAGGCCGCGCGCAGCACGGCGATCTCCGCTTCGAGCAGCGCGATCCGGTCGTGCGCGGGCGGTCCTGCGGGCGGTCCTGCCGGCGTGGCGGCGGCCCTGCGGGCGGGCCGCGCGGGGCCGTGCCGCGGCCCGCCCTCCGCCTGCGGCCCCAGCGGCAGCGCGCCGTCCTGCTCGCCGCGGAGGATGTGCCGCTCGATCGTCCGCAGCCGCTCGCCCGGCTCGATGCCCAGCTCCTCGGAGAAACGGCGTCTGGTTCTGCGGAAGAGGGACAGCGCCTCGGCGGTGCGGCCGGAGCGGAACAGCGCGATCATGAGCTGCGCGGACAGGGTCTCGCGGAACGGGTTCTCGCCGACGTGGTGGGTCAGCTCGCCCAATATCCGCCGGTGCCTGCCCAGTTGAAGTTCCAGTTCGAAGCGGTCCTCCAGGGCTGCGTACCGGTCCTCGTGGAACTTGAGCGCCACGGATTCGAGCAGCGGGCTTTCGAGGCCCGCGCCGATAGGACCGCGCCAGAGGCAGAGTGCCCGTTGGAAAGTCCGCACCGTTTCCTCGCTCGGCGCCGTGTCGTTCGCGGCGCGGGCGGCGGAGACCAGCGAGACGAAGAGGTGGAGATCGACGCCGCTTTCCTGGACTCGTATCTCATAGCCGGACTTGTGCGTCTCTATCGTGGCTGCGACACCTCCCGCGGCGAACTGCCGACGCAGGGAGGAGACGCAGATGCGCAGCTGGCTGCGGGCGGTCGCGGGCGGCATGCCGTCCCATATCGCGCGGACCAGACGGTCGATGTCAATGATCCGGTTCGCGTCGATGAGCAGCATCGTCAGCAGTATCCGCTGGCGGTCCCCGCTGAGTCTGATCTTTCCGCCCGTGCCGTGCACGACGAGCGGTCCGAGAATGCGGAAAGGGAATTGGTGAACCATGAAGCCCCCCTCAGGTCGGAAATCTGTTTCCCCTTGATTTTCCGGGCGCCGGACAGGCCGGCGCCGTGTCCCCTTGTGCTCTTCTGCTGGCGCATATTTCACCAACTGGGCAGAAACTGAAAGGCCCATCCCCCGGTGATCAGCAGTCGCTCACGCATTTCCTGCCCGATGCGGGCCATTTCCTCCAGTACCCGGGCGTTGTCGAGACCGCCGACATCGAGGGCGCGCAGCCCCGAACGGTCGACCAGCTCGATGACGGAAAGCTTCGCCCGGTCGTCGTCGGACGCCACGAAAACGTCCACCGGCCGCCGGTCGATCTCCCCGGCGAACAAGGCGCGGGAATCGGCGGTGGCGAAGGCTTTCACCCAGCGCGCGCCCGGCGCCGCGCCGGCCAGCGCGCGCACTCCGTTCGCCGTGGCGTGGTGACCGGTCGGCACCGTCACGTCGACCAGGGTGCGGCCCGCGAGCGCCCGGCCGCGGCTCTCGATCAGCCCCAGGCTCTCGCGCCAGCCGAGGGCGAGGACGATCAGCTGCGGCCGGAGCGCGCCCGCCACCGTGGCGGGCCGCACGGCGCCCGGCGTGTCCCTGACCGCGAGCGCGGCGGCCCGCCTGGCCCGGTCCTGGCTGCGGTCCGCGAGCAGCACGCTCGCGCCCGCCAGAGCGGCCCGCCTGGCTATCGCTCCGCCCATGCCGCCCGCCCCTATGATTCCGATTCGCATGGCCTGGCTGACTCCGTCCATAGTTCTAGGGAAGGTAGCGTTCCCTCTCGGACGCCTCTACGGCTCGAAGAGGCCGCGTGACCGAAAAGCCCTGTCCTCCTCACTTCGCACGGGCAACCCTTGCCTACTCGCGCGCGCTTCCCCATCCCGCATCCGAGGGGGGACCGCCGTCGGCCCCCGCCCCCTCAATTGGGGGGTTGGCGAAAACGGTGTCCGCTGTCACGATCGACGAGTGACCAGTTCGACAGCATCCCGAAGCGAGACGGGCGAGGCCCGGTTGCTCTCCCGTGCGGCAAAGGCACCCGATGCGCTGGGCATGTTCGCCGAGGCGTCCGCACACCTGCGAAAGCTTCTCCCGTACGACGCGTCGGTGTGGCGTGTCATCGATCCTTTGACCGGATTGATGGCGGCTCCCATCCGCGCGGAGAACCTGGACGAGGGCGGCTGTGCGGTCTACTGGGAATGCGAGTTGTTCACCGAGAACGTGAACCTTTACCGGGATTTGGCCCAGGCGCCGCTTCCGGTCGCGGGGCTGCGGCAGGCCACGGGAGACCTGCCGGCCCGCAGCACGCTTTACCAGCAATTCATGCGCCCGCGCGGCTTCCAGGACGAGCTGCGGGCCGTCCTGCGGATCGGCGGCCGGCCGCACGGCCACCTCAGCCTTTTCCGGGCGAAGGGCCGCCCGGCCTTCGACGAGGCCGAGACCCGGATGATCGCCGGGCTCGTCACCCCGCTGGCCAGAACACTGCGCTCCTTCGCAGAACCGCCGCGGCACCCGCTGCCCGACGCCCCGCACGGCCCGGGCCTGCTCCTGTTCGACGCCTCGGGCGCGCTGCTCTCGGTCAACGAGGAGGCCCGCGCCTACCTGGACGAGCTGCCGGACGGGCCGGCGACGACGTCCGCGCTGGGCATCAGGGTTCCCGCCTGGGTGCAGTCGACGGCACTGAAAGCGCGCGCGATCTCGCAGGAACGTGACCACGGCCGGGCCCGGGTGCGGGTGCGGACCCGCACAGGCCGCTGGCTGGTGTGCCACGCCTCGTGTCTGCGCGAGGCGGGCGGCGCGCTCGGCCCCTCCGCCGTGGTGGTGGAACCCGCGAAGACCTCGGAGATCGTGCCGCTGATCGTCGACGCCTTCGAGCTGACGGAGCGGGAGATCGAGGTCACCCAGTGCATAGCGCGGGGGCTGCCGACCGGGAAGATCGCCCAGGAGCTGCACCTGTCGCCGCACACCGTGCGCGACCACATCAAGGTCGTCTTCGAGAAGGTCAGGGTCTCCAGCCGGGGCGAACTGGTGGGCAAACTGTTCACCGAGTACTACGCCCCCTTCGCCGAACGCGGCACCGTGCGCCCGCGTGTCCCCTGACCCCGCGTCCCGACCGGCACTAACCGGCGGGCGGCGCCGTGGAGTTGCGGACCATGAGGCGGTGGCCCGTGCTCTTGCGCCGCGGCCGGGCGGAGCGCGGCCGCAGGACCATCTCCAGCGCCGCCGCGCCCATATCGGCCATCGGCAGGGCGACCGTGGTCAGCGCGGGCGCGAGATCCTGCGCCACCTGGATATCGTCGAACCCGGCCACCGACATCCGCCGCGGCACGGGCACGTCCCGCTCCCGCAGGATGGACAGCACTCCCGTGGCCATGGCGTCGTTCAGAGCGATGATCGCGGTCGTGCCCGGGTGCTCGCGCAGGATGTGCTCCGTGCTCTCCCGGCCGCCCTCCCTGGTGAACGCGCCGGGCACCACCGGCACCGCGTCGGGGGGCACGCCGCGGGCGGCCAGTGCCTGCCGGATACCGGCGAGCCGGTCGTGGATCGTGGTGAGGTGGGCCGGGCCCGCGGCGATCGCGAGGCGCCGGTGCCCCAGTGCGAGCAGATGCTCGGCTAAGGTCACGCCCGCCGCCCTGTTGTCGGGCAGTACCGCGTCGCAGCGCAGGTGGTGACGGCCGATCACGGCGACGCGCCCGCCCGAGCCCTGGTAGTCCAGCAGTTCACGGTGCGCGCTCTCCTCGTCCGCGCGGTCCACGTATCCGGAGCCCGCCATCACGATGGCGCCCACCCGGTGGGCGCGCAGCAGCCTGATCTGGGCCAGTTCCGCGTGGGGTTCGCGCGCGGTGTGGCAGATCTGCACGGTCCAGCCGTGTCCGGCGGCGACCCGGAGGGCGCCGCTGGCGATCTCCGAGAAGTACAGATCGCCGATTTCGTAGACGATGAGCCCCGCCACCCGCGTGACCCCGCCGGCGAGCGTGCTGGCGTGCGGGTTCGCGACGTAGCCCATCTCCTCGGCGACGGACCGCACGTGGCGGGCGAGTCCGGGGGAGACGCCCTCCCTGCCGCGCAGTGCGCGCGAGGCGGTGGCGAGGGAAACCCCCGCGCGTTCCGCCACGTCGGCGAGGCGCGGGGGACGTGTGCGGCCCGCCTCGTCGGGGCCCGTGCCTCGGGACATGAGAGAAATCGTCTCCTGTCGTGACCATTGCAACATCGCGGGGCCGCAAGTACGGTACCGCAAGCGCTTGCGAAAGCGCTTCCTCAACGGTGGTACCAGCCGGCCTCCCCATGAGGTCCCATTGCGACGCAGCAGGGAGAGTCGCCTCATGTCCCTCTGGAAAAGGCCCACTCTGGGCCTCACGGCCACGCTATCCGCATCCGTTCTCGTCCTGACCGGCTGCTCGGGCACTTCCGGCGGCGGCTCCGACGACACCGTTCTCATCGGCGTCTCACTGCCTCTCACCGGCGATTTCTCCGAGCCGGGCAAGGGGGTGCAGCGCGGCTACGAGTCCTGGGTGGAGGCCGTGAACGCCGACGGCGGTCTCCTCGGCCGCGAGGTCGAACTCAAGATCCTCGACGACCAGTCCAGTGCCGACCGCGTCGTGCAGGACTACGAGGCGCTCATCGCCCACTACGAAGTCGACCTGGTCTTCGGCCCCTTCTCCACCCGCCTGGTGGTGCCCAGCGCGCGTGTCGCCGAGGAGTACGGAATGCTGTTCGTCGAGCCCGCAGGCGCCGCGGACCAAGTCTTCGCCCAGGGCTTCGAGAACCTCTTCTACGCCGCCCCGGCCATCGCCGACGACCACTACGATCACCTGGCCGAACACATCCTGTCGCTGCCGCCCGCGGAACGCCCGCGGACCGTCGCGGTCGCCGCCATGGACGACCCGTTCGCGCAGGGCACGGCCTACGGCCTGCGGGACCGGCTGGCGGAGGCGGGCCTCGACATCGTGGTGGACGAGGTGTACCCGCCCAACACCACCGACTTCGGCGGCATCGCCGCGAAGATCGCCGACTCCGGCGCGGACGTCGTCATCGGCGGCACCCAGTACCAGGACGCCGTCAACCTCATCGTCGCGCTCCAGCAGCTCGGCTACCAGCCGCAGTTGGCCGCGTTCTCCACGGCGCCGACCAACCCCGAGTTCTCCGAGGCCATCGGCGACAGGACCGAGGGCATCCTCGCCCCGACCGGCTACACCACCCGCGCGGCCTGGCCGTCGAACGTCGAGTTCGTCGAGCACTACACCGAGATGTTCGGCGGCCCGCCCGCGGAGGACGAGGCCAACGCGTACACCACCGGCCAGGTCGTGGCCGCCGCCGTCGAGGCCGTGGGCTGCGCCGAGCAGGGCGAATGCCAGCAGCGACTGGTCGACTGGCTGCGGGAGAACGAGGTGGACACCGTCGTCGGGCCGCTGTCCTGGGACGACCGGGGCCGCCCGCAGAGCGCGCACCTCATCCAGCAGTACGTCGGCAACGAGATGAGCATCGTGCTGCCGCGCGATGCCGCGGAGGCCGAACTCATGCACCCCAAGCCGGCGTGGTGACGGGCCGATGTCCGGATCACTCCTCTTCCAGAGCCTGGTGCTCGGCGTGCTGCTCGGCGGGCTCTACGCCCTGCTGGCCGCCGGCCTGACCCTCTACTTCGGCGTCATGCGCGTGGTGATGATCGCGCACTCGGCGTTCCTCATCCTCGCCGCCTACCTGGCGTGGTACTTCAACGATCAGACGGGCTGGGACCCGCTGCTCTCGCTGTTCGTCACCGTGCCGCTGTTCTTTGCGGCCGGCGTCGGCATGCAGCGGCTGCTCATCGCGCGGCTGCGCCCGGCGACGCTGACCATGATGTCGGTCCTGCTGACCTTCGCCGTGGCCCTCTTGATCGAGGGGATGATCGGCCTCATCTGGAGCGGCACCCAGCGGCGCATCCAACTGCCCTACTCCGGCTCGAACGTCGAGTTCTTCGGGGCGAGCATCGCTGTGGTCAAGCTGGTGGCCTTCGTGCTCGCCGGGGCCTCCCTCGGCCTGCTGTACCTGCTGCTGACCAAGAGCAGGTTCGGCCGCGCGCTGCGCGCCACCATCCAGCACAAGGAGGCCGCGCAGCTCGTCGGCATCAAGACCGACCGGGTCGCCGGGCTCGGCTTCGGGCTCGGGCTCGCCACCGCCGCGGTCGGCGGCACGGCGCTCGCGCTCGACGCCACCATCTACCCGTCCCTGCACTGGCACTGGGTCGGCCCGCTCATGGCGATCATCGTCGTGGGCGGCCTCGGTTCCGTCCCGGGGACGGCCATCGCGGCCATGGTGCTGGGCATCGGGCAGAGCCTGCTCCAGGTCGAGTTCGGAACGACGTGGGCGCAGACCCTCTTCTACATCGCGCTGTTCGTGACGCTGATGGTGCGCCCGCAGGGATTCTTCGGAGGCCGCCTTGCCCAACGCTTCTGACACCGAACGCACTTTGGTCGCCGCGGCCACGGCGCCCGCCGGCCGCCGCGTCCCGGCCCGGGCCGTACGGATGCTGGCCTTCACGGTGTGCGCGGCGCTGATCCTGTCCTGGCCCGGCCTGGCCCCCAACCCCTACATCCTGTCGGCCGGCGTGATGGTGGCGTCCTACGCCTGCACCGCCACGGCGTGGAACTTCATGGGCGGGTTCACCGGCTACGTCTCGCTGGGGCACGCCGCGTTCTTCGGGCTCGGCGCCTACGGCACGGGTGTGCTGATCAGGGACCTCGACTGGCCGCCGTTCGCCGCCTGGCTCGCCGCCGGCGTGATCGTCGTGCTGATCACCGTCCCGGTCGGCATCGCGGCGCTGCGGGTGCGCGGCGCCTCGTTCGTCATCGTGTCCATCGCGTTCGTCCTGATCCTGCTGCTGGTCGCGCAGACGTGGCAGGACCTCACCGGCGGCTCGGACGGGCTGGTCGTACCGCGCCCGTTCCCCGACCTGTCGCGGCCCGAGCACCACCGCGCTTTCTTCTACCTGTTCGTGGCGCTCCTCGCGGTCATGCTGCTGGCGTGGTGGGCGATCGACCGCTCGCGGTTCGGCACCGGGTTGAAGGCCGTGCGGGAGGACGAGGACAAGGCGCAGGCGCTGGGCGTGCCGACCCGCAACTACAAGCTGGTCGCCTACCTGATCTCCGCGTTCTTCACCGGCCTTTCCGGCGGCATGTACGCGCTGTGGTTCGGCGACCTCGACCCGATCTTCCAGTTCTCCGTCCTGCTCGGCGCCTACATGGTGCTGATGGCGCTGCTCGGCGGCGTGCGGCACCTGTACGGGCCGCTGCTGGGCGCGCTGATCGTCGGCGGGGCGCTGGAGTACTTCGAGCTGGAGTTCGGCGGCACGCAACTGCACCTGGTGGCCGCGGCCGTGCTGCTCGGCGTCGTCGTGCTGGTCACGCCGGACGGCATCATTCCCGCGGTCCGCGACCTCGTCCGGCGGTTCGGCCCGCAGGACTCCTCCATCCGCGAGATGACCGCCGCCGAACTGCTGGCACACAACCGGGCGTCCGGCCGGGGCGGCCCGCCGCCGGACGAGGCGCCGGACGAGGCGGCGGCGCCGGGCACAGGGGAGGAACGATGACCGCGCACGAACCGCCGCGCAGCCTGGAGACGGTGGACCTGACCAAGTCGTTCGGCGGCGTGCGCGCCGTCGACGGCGCCACCGTCACCTTCCGGCACGGCCGGATCAACGCCCTGATCGGGCCGAACGGTTCGGGCAAGACGACGTTCTTCAACTGCGTCACCGGGATGATCAGACCCGATGCCGGAACGGTCACCTACCGCGGGCAGCAGATCACCGGCCGCCCGCCGCACCGGATCGCCAGGGCGGGCATCGGCCGCAGCTTCCAGCTGTGCCGGGTCTTCCCGCGCATGACGGTGCTGGAGAACATGCTGGTCGCCGTGCGCCCCGCCGGGCTGCGCGATCTGGTGGGCGGCGCGGGCAGCCCGGCGGAGACCGACAAGGCCAGACGGCTGCTGGTGCGCGTCGGCATCGACCACCTGGAGAACGTCGAGGCGGCCAACCTCTCCTACGGCCAGCAGAAGCTGCTGGAGCTGGCCGGGGTGCTGATGGGCGATCCGGACACCATCATGCTCGACGAGCCGGCGGGCGGTGTGAACCCCGCCCTCATCGGCCGCATCGGTACCCTCATCCGCGAACTCAACGACGAGGGCAAGACGTTCCTCGTGGTCGAGCACAACATGGACATGGTGATGAGCCTGTCCCACCACGTCGTCGTCTTCGACCGGGGCCGCCCCATCGCCGAGGGAACGCCCTCGGCCGTGCGGGCCGACCCCCGAGTGCTGGAGGCTTACCTTGGCATCTGAGCCGCAACCCGGGCCCCCCGCACCGCTGCTGGTCCTGGACGCCGTCGAGGCCGGCTACGGCCGGGCCGCGATGGTGCTGCGCGGGCTGACCATCGAAGTACCGCCGGGCACGGTGGTGTGCCTGGTCGGGCCGAACGGCGCGGGCAAGTCCACCGTGCTGAAGGTCGCCAGCGGCCTGCTGAAGCCGCGTTCCGGCCGGGTGCTCGTCGACGGGCAGGACGTCACGGGGCAGGGGCCGCAGGCGATGCTGGCCTCCGGCCTGGCCCATGTGCTCCAGGGACACAGCGTGTTCCGGGAGATGACCGTCGGGGAGAACGTGCTGCTCGGCGCGTACACGCTGCGGGACAAGGCGCGGATCGCGGAACGTGCGGAGTTCGTCCGCGAGCTTTTCCCGATCGTGGGCGAGCGCTGGAAACAGCTGGCCGGGCTGCTGTCGGGCGGGCAGCAGAAGCAGGTCGAGTTCGCACGCTCGCTGATGGTGGACCCCAAGGTCGTGCTCCTCGACGAGCCGTCCATGGGTCTGGACCCGAAGACCACCGCGACGGTCTTCGAGCAGGTCGTCCGCATGCGCGACGCGGGCACCGCCGTGCTGCTGGTCGAGCAGAACGCGCGCCGGGCGCTGGAGACGGCCGACCTCGGCTGTGTGCTGGACCTCGGCCGGGTGCACATCAGCGGCCCCGCACCCGAACTCCTGGCCGACCCCCAGCTGTCCGAGCTGTACCTCGGCGGCCGCCCGGCCGAGCCCTCCCGGCCGCGGGAGAGCTGAGCCGCCTCCGCGGGCCGACGGCTGCGGCTGCGGTTGGCGCTTCAGCGCTCCGTGGGCAACCAGGTCGTCGCGGGCGGCGCGTCGACGAGGAGCGGCACGAGCGCGGTGCGGCTGCGGCCACGAGGCCGGCGGGGACAACGGTCCGGCCGGTCAGCGCGCGCTGCCCGAGGCCGCGCCGGTCCTCCCGAACGTTCCGCCCGCGCGGCCTCCGGCTACCGGCCCGTCGGGGAGGGCGGCCCGGGGTGGGCGGGCTCCGGCACGTTCCACACCTGCCGCAGCGCCTCGGGGGTCAGCACCTCCGCCGGGGGGCCCTGCGCGACGAGCCGCCCGTTCCCGAGCAGGAGGCAGTGCGCGGACCGGAGCGCAAGGTCCAGGTCGTGGGTGGCGTGGATCACCGTCATCCCCTGCTGTCCCGCGCCGCCCAGCACGTCGGCGATGCGCCCGCGCGCCTCCCGGTCGAGCCCTGCGGTCGGCTCGTCGAGCAGCAGCAGATCCGGTCGCTGGGCGAGCCCCTGCGCCACGAGCGCACGCTGCCGCTGGCCGCCGGACAATGAGCCCAACTGCCGCCCGGCCAAATCGAGCACACCCAGGCGCGCCATGCATTCCTCGACGAGGGCGTGGTCTGTCGCCTTCGGCCGCCGCCACAGCCCGAGGTCGGCCCACCGCCCCATGCGGACGGCCTCCCGGACGGTGAGGGGCAGCGCGTCGGGGACCGCGCTGCGCTGCATCACGAACGCCGGCCGCCGCGGCCCGCGGCCCTCGACCGCGCCGGACACGGGCTCGAGCACGCCGGCGAGCACGGCGAGCAGTGTGGACTTGCCCGCGCCGTTCGGGCCGACGAGGGACGTCACGCCCGAGCGCGGCAGGTGTGCGGTCACGTCGTGCAGGACCGTCCTGCGGGAGTAGCCGGCCGATACGCCGCACACGGCGATGCCCTCCGGCTCCGCGTTGTTCATCACACTCAGACCCCTTGCTCACGATAATCGTTTTCATTATAGAGTGCTCGGCATGGAGTGGTTGTTCGAGCCGTTCGAGGTGTCCTTCGTCCAGCGGGCGCTGTGGGGCGGCATTCTCGTCTCGGTCATCTGCGCGTTCGCAGGCACCTGGGTCGTCCTGCGGGGCACGGCCTTCCTCGGCGACGCGATGGCCCACGGCATGCTGCCCGGCGTGGCGCTCGCCTCGGTGCTGGGCGGCAACCTGCTCCTCGGCGCCGCGTTCAGCGCGGGAGCGATGGCGCTGGGCGTGACCGCGCTCGGCCGGTTCCCGCGGCTCTCCCAGGACACGAGCATCGGGCTGCTGTTCGTCGGCATGCTGTCCGCCGGCGTGATCATCGTGTCGCACTCGGAGTCCTTCGCCGTGGACCTCACCGGGTTCCTCTTCGGCGACGTCCTGGCCGTCCGCGACCAGGACCTCGGGTACCTCCTCCTTGCGCTGATCGCCGCGGCCGTCGTCTCGCTGCTCGGCCACCGGGCGTTCACGGCGCTCGTCTTCGACCCCCGCAAGGCCCACACGCTGGGGCTCCGGCCCGGTCTCGCGCACGGCGCCCTGCTCGGCTTGATGACGCTGGCCATCGTCGCGTCCTTCCACGTGGTCGGGACGCTCCTGGTCTTCGGCCTGCTGATCGCGCCCCCGGCCGCGGCCGCCCTGTGGGCCGGACGCATCCCGCTGATCATGCTCGGCGCCGCGCTCATCGGCAGCGGTTCGACCGTGGCCGGGCTCGTCATCTCGTGGCACTGGGGCACGGCGGCGGGCGCGACCATCTCGGCGGTCGCCGTGGCGGCGTTCTTCGTCTCCGCCCTGGCCGCCCACCTGCGGGACCTGCTGCGGGCCCGCCCCACCACACCCGCGGCCCCCCGCGAAACCACCATGACGGAACGGGAAATCGAGCACGCATCGTGATATCCAGCACCACCACCAGAGCACTGGGGGCCGTTCTCGCGGCCGGAGCCCTGCTGCTGACCGGCTGCGCCGACGGCAGCGACGACAAGGAAGAAGGGGAGGCGCCCGCGGAGGAGACGACCCCCCACGGCTACGTCGAGGGCGCCGAGGAGACCGCCGAGGCGCAGCACCGCCTCGTCCTGGCCGAGGCGGACTCGGGGGCGACGGCCGTCCTCGACCTGACCACGGAGGAAGTGGTCGAGGTCGAGGCCACGGGGCCCGTGACCGGCATCCACGGCGACGGCCGCTTCGCCTACCTCACCTCCGGTGCCTCCGGCGACGAAACGGTTCACGTCGTGGACGGCGGCAGCTGGATGGTGGACCACGGCGACCACATCCACTACTACAAGGCCGCGGTGCGCGGCGTCGGCACCCTGCCCGGCCGCGCGGCCGGGGCCCACAGCGACACCGCCGTCACGGCCGTGTCCTTCGCCGACGGCTCCGCCACGCTGCTCGAGCGCGCCGCCCTGGAGGACGGCGAACTGGCCGAGAACGGAACGGTCGGGACCGCAGGACCCGTCGTCCCGTACGCGGAACACCTGCTGGTGCCCGCCGGCGGTCAGGACGCCGTCGAGGTCCTGGACCGCGAGGGCAACGCCGCCGCGACGGTGGCGGAGCCCTGCCCCGAGCCGAGCGGGCAGGCGGTCACGCGCCGCGGCGTCGTCTTCGGCTGCGCCGACGGCGCGTTGCTCGTGTCCGAGGAGGAGGGCACGTTCACCGGCGAGAAGATCCCCTACCCCGAGGGCGTGACCGAGGCGGAACGCGCCGGGGAGTTCACGCATCGCGCGGGCAGCGACACGCTCGCGGCGAGGGCGGGCGACACCGGCGTCTGGACGCTCGACCTCGCCAGCGGGACCTGGACCCTGATCGAGACCGGCCCCGTGGCCGCCGTCAACGCGGTCGGCGACGGAGCGACGGTACTGACGCTCACCGAGGACGGCGAGCTGCACGCCTACGACTCCGGCGACGGACGGCGCACGGCCGGCACGCCGCTGCTCGCCGAACCGCTCGCGGCGGACGGCACCGTGCCGGTCATCGAGATCGACACCAGCCGCGCCTACGTCAACGACCCCGCGGCCGGCGTGGTCCACGAGATCGACTACAACGACGACCTGCGGCTGGCCCGCACCTTCGAACTGGGCTTCGCGCCCGACCACATGGTGGAGACCGGCCGATGAGCCGCCGCGCGTCCCGCGGACGCCTCCTCGCGCCCTGCCCGGTCGCCCTGATCGCCCTGGCCTGCCTGCCCGCCTGCTCGGGCGACGGCGGTGGCGGCGAGGCCGGGATCGTCGTCACCACCAACATCCTCGGCGACGTCACGCGCGAAATCGTCGGTGACGAGGCCGAGGTGACCGTACTGATGAAGCCGAACGCGGACCCGCACTCCTTCGGCGTCTCGGCCCGGCAGGCCGCCGCGATCGAGAGCGCCGGGCTCGTCGTGCACAACGGGCTCGGCCTGGAGGAGGGCGTCGCCCGCAATGTCGAGGCCGCCGAGGACGAGGGCGTTCCCACGCTCGCCGTCGCCGAGGGGGCCGACCCGCTGCCCCACGCCTCCGGCGACTCGGCCGGCGAGTTCGACCCGCACTTCTGGACCGACGCGCGGCGCATGCACACCGCCGTCGAACTCGTCTCGGACGCGGTGATCGAGCACGTCGACGGCGTCGACGCCGACGCGGTACGGGCCAACACCGCGGACTACCTCGGCGAAGTCGACGCCCTCGACACGTGGATGACCGAGCAGTTCGACACCATCCCCCGCGACGAGCGGAACCTCGTCACCAACCACCACGTCTTCGGCTACCTCGCCGACCGGCACGGGTTCCGCGTCGTGGGCGCCGTGATCCCCAGCGGCACGACGCTGGCCTCGCCGAGCGCCTCGGACCTCGACTCGCTCGCCGGCGCGATCCGCACCCACGGGGTCCCGGCCGTGTTCGCCGACTCGTCCCAGCCCGACCGGCTCGCCCAGGTGCTGGCCGAGGAGGCGGGTCTGCACGTCGAGGTGGTCCCGCTCCACTCGGAATCCCTGACCGAGGAGGGCGAAGGTGCCGCCACCTACCTGGACATGATGCGCGCCAACACGGAAGCCATCGTCACCGCGCTGTCCGCTGACTCCCGCTGACTGTTCCCCGCGAAGAAAGAAGAGGCAGAAAACCCATGCGTACCCTGCACCGGAGCCGAGGAGGCGCCGCGCTGTCCCTGGTGGCCGCCCTGGCGCTCACCGTCGGCGCCTGCGGATCGGACGACTCCGAGGAGGAGACGGACGCCGCACCGTCGTCCGCGCCCGAGGAAACCGTTCCCGACCCGCTCGTCCTCACCTACGACGGCGGCCTGCTCGTGCTGAACGGCGAAACGTTCGACGTCGTCGAGGACATCCCGCTCGACGGCTTCAACCGGGTCAACCCCGCCGGCGACGACAGCCACGTGCTCGTCTCGACGTCCCAAGGATTCCGGGTCCTCGACGCCGTCGGCGCCGAGCTGACCGAGGACGAGTTCGAGGGCGCCGAGCCCGGCCACGTGGTGCGGCACGCCGGCCGGACCGTGCTGTTCGCCGACGGCACCGGCGAGGTCACCAGCTTCGACCCGCAGCAGCTCGGCGACGGCCTGCCGGAGACCGAGAACTACACCGCGGCCGCCGCCCACCACGGCGTGGCCGTCGAGCTGGCGAACGGCGAACTCCTCGTCACGCTGGGCACCGAGGAGGAACGCACCGGCGCCATCGTCCTCGACGAGAACCGCGAGGAGATCGCCCGCAGCGAGGAGTGCCCCGGCGTGCACGGCGAGGCGACCGCGAGGGGCGAGACGGTCGTCGTCGGCTGCGAGGACGGGGTTCTGTACTACCGCGACGGCGAGTTCACCAAGGTCGACAGCCCCACGGAGTACGGCCGCATCGGCAACCAGGCGGGCTCCGACGAATCCGCGATCGTCCTCGGCGACTACAAGCAGGACGCCGAGGCCGAGTTGGAGCGCCCCGAGCAGGTCGCGCTCGTCGACACCGAGGCGGGCAGCCTCCAACTCGTCGACCTCGGCACCAGCTACACCTTCCGCTCGCTGGCCCGCGGCCCGCACGGCGAGGCGCTGGTCCTGGGCACCGACGGCCAGATCCACGTCATCGACCCCGAGACGGCCGAGATCACCAACCGCATCCCGGTCCTTGAGGAGTGGACGGAGCCGCTGGAGTGGCAGCAGCCGCGGCCCACGCTCTTCGTGCGCGGGCACACGGCGTACGTCACCGACCCGGAGGCGCAGGAACTGCACGTCCTCGACATCGAGTCGGGCGAGGTACAGACCACGGCGACGCTGCCGCAGACCCCCAACGAGATAACCGGCGTGACCGGCGGCTGAACGCCCCCACTCCGCACGGCCCCGCCCGCGCACCCGAGCCTCCCCGGCGCGGGGGCGGGGCCGCGCGCGGCGAGGCCGTCCGCACAAAGGGGTGGCCTGGCGGCCTCTTCCGAGGACAGGCCATGCACGGCCCTGCGCCCCCGGGCCGCCCCCGGGACATTCCGCGCCGCGGCGCCTACTCGTCGAGGCCGGTGACGTCCCGGTACGGGCCGAGATAGACGAACCGGCCCTCGCGCACCTCGTAGAGGCAGAGCGCGTCCGTGGGCGCGACGCCGCGGGTGTCCGGGTTGAATGCGTAGCTTCTGGCGATCCCCTCGTGGCGGGTCGTGCGCAACTGCCGGGCGACCAGCGTGCGGCGGGGGGCGCGGTCCGCGGTCAGCTCGGTGAGGGCCCGCGCGACCAGCCACACCGTGTCGTAGGCCTCCGCGGCGTACGGCCCGGGAGCGCCGCCGAACCGTGCGCGGTGCGCCGCCGCGAAATCCGCTGCCTCCGGCGCCGCCGCGCCGTCCACGAAGGGGCAGCTCACCACCCAGCCCTCGGCCGCCTCCCCGGCCTCGCGCAGGAACGCGTCCGCGGGGTCCGTCCGGACGGCCACCGTGGCGCCGGTGAACCCGGCCGCCCGCAACTCCCGCGCGAAGGCGGCCGTTCCTGCCCCGGACAGCGCGCCCGTGAACATCACGGTGTCCACCCCCGCGGCCACGACGGCCGCCGCGGCGTCCCGGCCGTCCGAGCCCTCCGGCAGCTCGGCCTCGACCACCTCGATGCCGGAGTACGGCAACTCGCGGGCGAACGACCGGCTGAACCCCCACGACAAGTCGCCGCCGTGCCGGTCGTTGACCACCGCCGCCCGTGCCGTCCCGGTCCGGTGACCGACCCAGGCCAGCAGCGGGGCGTCGAGAAAAGCGTCCCCGAGCCGGGCGGGGAAGCAGGCGTCCCCGAGTTCGACCGTGGACGCGGACACCGTGGCCGACACCGGCAGCCAGGGCAACGCCCCGTCGCGGTAGGGCGCCGCCACGGCCGCCAGGGTCTCCTGGCCGGTCGGTCCGATCACGGCCGTCACCTCGGAATCCGCCGCGAGACCGAGGGCGCTCTCCGCCGCCCGCCCGGCGTCCCCGCCGTCGTCCCGCACCCGCAGCTCCAGTTCGAACGGGCGGTCCGCGCGGGCGTTGAAATCCGCCACCGCCAGCCGCGCCCCCCGTTCCTGCGCCCGTCCGAGAGCCGCGCCAGGCCCCGACAGGTCGGCCTGGAGCGCCACGGTCGTACGCACCGGGCTCCCCGGCGTTCCCTCGGCCCGCAGCCACGTCCACAGCCCCGCCCCCGCACCGGCCGCGAGCGTCAGCCCGCCCGCCGAGAAGGCGGCCAGCAGCCGGCGCCTGCCGGGCCCGGCCGGGGGCGCGTCCGCCGGTGCCGTCTCCGGGTCCGGCCCGGCCGCCCGGGTCGGCGGGTCCTCGGGCAGGGTGAGCAGGACCGCGGAACGCATCGCGATCAGCCGGGTCGCCGGTTCCGGCAGCCAGGTGTCGCCGAGCCGCGGATCGGCGGGCAGCAGGTCCCGCACCCCGGGGGCATCCGGCCGCGCAGTCGGCTCCTTGCGCAGCAACTCGCCCAGCGGCCCGGCCAGTTCCCCGGGCACGCCGTCCAAGGCGGGCGGATCGTGCACCGCGCGGTACATCAGCGCCGCCGGGGGGCCGTCGCCGAACGGGGACCGGCCCGTCGCCGCGTACACCAGCACGCAGCCAAGGGAGAACACGTCGCTCGGCGGGCCGAGTTCCCCGCCCCGCGCCTGCTCGGGGGACAGGTAGCCGGGGGAACCGATGGCCGCGCCCGGCGCGGTCAGCGCCGTTTCCCCGGCCGCCCTGGCGATGCCGAAGTCGATGAGCCGCGGCCCGTCCAGAGACAGCAGCACGTTCCCCGGTTTGACGTCCCGGTGCACGAGACCGGCCTCGTGCACGACGGACAGCGCCTCGGCGAGCATGGCGCCCAGCGCCCGCACCGTCCACGGGGGCAGCGGCCCCAGCGCGCGCACCACCTCGGCCAGGGAAGGAGCGGGCACGTAGGCCGTCGCCAGCCAGGGCACCGCCTCCTCGGGACCCGCGTCCAGCAGCGGAACGGCCCACCGGCTGCGCACCCGCCGCAGCGCCGCCACCTCCCGGCGCAGCCGCACCCGGAACTCGTGGTCGTTCACGTGCCGCGGCCTGATGGTCTTCAGCGCCACCAGCGAGCCGTCGGCGGACCTGGCCAGGTACACCACGCCCATGCCGCCGGCGCCCAGCCGGCCGAGCAGCCGGTACCCGCCGATGGCCCGCGGGTCCTTCTCATACAGCGGCAGCACGTCAGGACCGTTCTACTCCGCACCCAGCGAGGGTGCCCGGCCCCGGAAGCGGAAGCCGCCCTCCCGTACTTCGTAGAGGTAAAGGCCGTCGTTCGCGTAGGGGTACAGACCTTCCTCGTCGAAGCCGAGCCGCTTGCCCACCCCCTGGTGGTCCGCCTGCCGCGCCCGTGCCAGCAGCGCGGCCCGGTCAGGTGTGCCGTCCGCCGCCACGTCCCGCAGGGCCGCGGTCAGCATGCGGGTCGCGTCGTACGCCTCGATGGCGAACGGCGCGGGCTCCTCGCCCTCGAACCGTTCGCGGTACTGCTCGCCGAAGCCGACCGTTTTCTCGTCGGTATCCGGGCCGATGCAGGTGGCGATGATCTGCCAGCCCTCGGCCGCCTCCCCGGCCAGCTCGGGGAACTCAGGGCGCAGCACCGACTCGCTCGCGTACCGCGCCCCTGTGTAGCCCGCCGTATGCAGGGCCGTGGCCAGCTCGGCGGCCCGCTCGTGGTGGCCCCCGAAGACGACCGCGTCCACGTCGCGCGCCACCAGATCGGCCGCGATGCGATCGAACGGGGCGGTCAGCTTCGGCACCACGTGCGGCACCAGTTCGAAGCCGGGCGGCGACCCCTGCTGGAAGTTCACCAGCGGGCGGGTGACCTCCCAGCTGTGCATTTCCGCGGTGCGGTCGTCGACGAGCCCGACCCGGCGCGCGCCCGACTCGCCCTCCAGCAGCACCTTGAGGGAGAGCCCCTGCCACATCGTCGCGGGGCGGGCGTGCAGCAGCGTGGTGTACTCGGCGACGGTCAGAGTGAGCGGAAAGCTGCCGACCGTAACCGAGAGCAGCGGCATGCCCGCCGACTCGTAGATCTCGGCGGTGGCCGTCGTCACCGAGACGTCGGTCGGGCCGATCACGGCGAGCACCGAACCGTCCGCCGTCAGCTCCTCGGCCACCTCGGCCGCCCGTTCCGGCACCCCGCCGTCGTCGATGGTGCGCAGTTCGATGTCGAAGGGCAGGCCGTCGGCCTCGGCCAGGAAGTGTTCGAGGCCGAGCGTGGCGCCCCGTTCCTGAGCCAGGCCGCGGGCGGCGTGGCCGCCGCTGAGATCCGCGTGCAGGCCGATGACATACCGCGGTCCGCTGCCGCCGTTGCTGCCTGAGGAGCCCGAGCCGCGCAGCGCGGCGGCCAGGCCGCCGCCCGCCGCCAGTACGCCGACTCCCGCGGCGAGCAGCAGGCGCCGGGAGGGGCGGCGCCGGCCCGCGCCGGTGTCCGGGTGCGCGCCGACCTCCGTGGGCGTGCCTTCCTCCGCGGACGTGCCGGAGGCGGCGGGCGCCGCCCGGGTCGGCACCTGGGCGGGAAGCTCCACGCGGGCCGCCGTGCGTTCCCCGATCAGCCGGGTCACCGGCTCGGGCAGCCAGCCCTCGACGACGTCCTCGGCCAGCTCCGCGCGCAACTCCGCGACATCCGGCCGCGCTTCCGGGTCCTTGTCCAGGCAGCGGGCCAGTATCCCGGCCAGTTCCCCGGGCACGCCGTCAAGGTCGGGCGGCTCGTGCACCGTGCGGTAGAGCACCGCCTCCGCGCTGCCCTCGCCGAACGGCGGCCGGCCGCTCGCCGTGTGGGCCAGCACGCAGCCGAGGGAGAACACGTCGCTCGGCGGGCCGATGTCACGGGAGGCGGCGGCCTGTTCGGGCGAGAGGTAGCCCGGCGAGCCGACCACGGTCCCGGTGCGGGTGATGGCGGTGTCCTCGGCCGCTCTGGCGATGCCGAAGTCGATGAGCCGCGGCCCGTCCAGGGCCAGCAGCACGTTCCCCGGTTTGACGTCCCGGTGCACGAGGCCCGCCTCGTGCACCGCGGCCAGCGCCTCGGCCAGCATTCCGCCCAGCGCCCGCACGCCGCGCACCGGCAACGGCCCGTGCGCGGCGAGCACTTCATCGAGGGAGGGCCCCGGTACGTAGGGCGAGGCGAACCACGGGGTGCCCGCCTCCTCGCCGTCCGCGACGACCGGCACGGCGAAGCGGCCGGCGACCCGGCGCGCGGCGGCGACCTCGCGGGCGAAACGGGAGCGGAAACCGGGCTCCTGCGCGTACTCGTCCCTGATCACCTTCAGGGCCACCGGCGAACCGCCGTCGGTCATGGCCAGGTACACCACGCCCATGCCGCCCTCGCCGAGGCGGCCGAGGAGGCGGTGACCGGCAATCTGCTCGGGGTCCTGCGGCGTCAGGGCGCCGACCGGCGATGTCATCTCAACTCCGCCTCGGCGTTGGATTCCAGCAGGGCGAGGGCCATGAAGCTCACCTCGGATAGCTGATCCTCGGTGACACCGGCGGCGCCCTTGGCCGACACCGCGACGGTGACCGGGCCGATCCGGGAGACCAGCCAGTAGTAGTCGTAGGGGCCGCCGTGGACCTCGCTGTGGAACTGCCCCGATTCGGCGATCTGGTCGTCCACCGACAATTGGTCGGGCGGCATGCTGCTCGACCCGAGCCCTGTCACGTACTCATCGGCGCGCAACTGCTGCTGCGGGCAGCGCAGCACCTCCTCGACGATGCCGGCCATCCGTGCGTCCGCCGCCTCGATACTGTCGTGCACGGTGACGGACGACATCGCCTGCAACGGGCCGCCGCCCTGCTGCTGGGCGGGCAGTTCGGCGTTGCGCGTCACGTTGGCCAGCACACCGTCCGGTAACGGCTCGCGCTGCCAGACGCACGCCTCGTCGAGCACGGCCACGGTGGCAGGGTCGGCCTCGGCCAGGTCCGCGGCGACGAAGCCGGGGCCGTAGTCCCCGGGCTCGATGGCCACGGCACGGGCCAGCGCCCGCGCGTCATCGGGTGTGCCCGGTCCGCCGGTGATCCCGGTGCCCGTCCGTGCCGCATCCGCGCCGGACCCGTCCCGCTCTTCTTCCGTGGGTTCCGCGGGCGCGTCGTCCTCCCCGCCGCCGCCACTGCACGCCGCGGCGCCCCACAGCAGTCCCGTCGCCGCCACCGCGACGACGCCGCGCACCAACTTGCCCTGCCGCACAGCAGGTCACCCCCCTGCCCTCGTCCGACAAACGCTGGTCAGCTTAACTCCGGTGCGCTACAAGGGAATACGGTGCGTGTCACGGTCCTGGAACGCCGCAGGCGCCGGGTCAGCGGGCCTGCATCGCGTCAAGGGCGACCGCCTGGGCGATGACCAGCCGCCGGTCCAGGCGGGGTTCGTGGATCTCCACCAGGTAGCGGTCGCGCAGGGTGCGTTTCCGCGAGACGGACAGGGCGAGTTCCCCGTCGAGGCGGAAGTCGAAGTGGTAGGCCCAGCCGACCGGCAGTTCGTCGACCACCGGGATGAACTGCCAGATCCGGCGGATCACCGCCACGCGGCCGCTGCGTTCCGTCCCGGTCAGCACGCCGAGTCCGGGCTGCTCAAGGTGCCAGGTGGAGCGGAACAGGGACTTTTTGAAGTCCTTGCGGAAGCCGCCCACCGTCGCCCCGTCGGCGTCCGTGACGTCGAACGCGCCGGCGACGTTCAGGGTGTCGCGCTCCGCGAAGCCGCCGAAGACCCTTTCCCGCGAGTCGTCCGTCCAGAACGTCACCCGTTCCTTGATCGCCAGGCGCTTCTGCTGGGCGAAGGCGATCAACTCACCGTCCTCTCCCTCGGTGCGTACCTCGTACTGGTTCACGGCGAGCCTGACCCGCTGGGTGACGGTCATCCGGCGCACGGCCTGAAGCCGGTCGGTCTCCATCGTCGTCTCCTGAAGTCGGTCCACGTCAGCGCGGGGTGAGCAGGCCGGCGGTCCCGAGCACGGCCGCGCACGCCGCGTCGGCGCGGCAGGACTCCTCGGGCGCGAGCGGGGAGAGTTCGGTGTTGCCGGAGATCTCCACCTGCTCGCCGGTGCCCTCCCACCAGTAGGTGTCGGTGTCGTCCCAGAAGTTGCCCGTGAAGCGCATCCGGCCGGGCGCCACGCCGCCGAAGTTGTTCTGGTTGCCGAGGAGCACGTTGCCGCGGATGGTGACGTGCTGACCGCCGTCGTCCGGGTACACGGCGTAGGGCGGGTACTCGGTGCCCGTCGCCGCCGGGCCGTCGACGTGGTGGACGACGTTGCCCTCGATCAGCGCGCCCGCCTCGAACGAGGGGCCCTGCGTGCCGTTCCCGTAGATGCCGCCGCCGTCGATCAGGGCCGAGTTGGTGTGGTGCACCAGGTTGTTCACGATCCGGGTGCCGCCGGTGGTGGTGCCGTCCCCGGCGACGTTCAGGTGGACGATGCCGGAGTAGGGGATGTGGTCCACCTGGTTGTGCGCGACGGTCGAGCCGAAGGGCCGGTTGAGCATGATGCCCCAGGAGCCGCGGTAGTCACGGCCGACGTGGTGCACCCAGTTGTCCTCGATGAGCAGGTCGCGCGGCGAGGCGGCCGGGTCTTCCTCGTCGAGGCTCTGCACGTGGATGCCGCCGCCGGAGGTGTCGTCGACCGTGTTGCCGCGGACGGTGATGTCCCGGCTGTGGTCGGCGAGTTCGAGGGCGGTGGTGCCCAGTCGCGTGAAGCGGTTCCCCTCCAGGACCAGCCCGGTCGAGCCGCGGAAGGAGACCGCGGACGGGATGGCGGCCGCCTCCTGGGCCACCGGGTCGTCGCCGGTGTAGTACCAGGTGCCGATGATGTGCGGGAAGCCCGCGGGCTCGTCGGGGCCGAGCCAGGTGGTGTGGGAGAACGTGAGGCCGCGCAGCGTCACGTCGCGCAGCGGTGCCCCGGCGTCGCCCCGCCCGGTGACGACCTGCTCCAGCACGGGGGCGACGACGTCCGTCGGCCTGCCGTGGTAGTAGAGCGTGTGGTGGCCCGGCCGCGAACGGTCGAGGTACCAACTCCCCGGCCGTTCGCGGAGGAAGGTCGCGCTGTTCTCGACCGCGGTCGGTGCGATGAGCCCGACGTCCTCGCCGTACAGCTCCGTGTACAGCTCGGTGGCGCGGCGGAAACAGGGCTGCTCCATGGTGACTTCGGTGCCGCTCGCGTCCCCGCGCACCCCCGCCACCCCGCAGCGCGCCTCCGAGTAGGAGTCCGCGAAGGTGTGCACGAACTCGATGTCCTCGGGCCGTTCCCAGCTCTGCGGGGCGGTGCTCTCGGTGATGAACCCGGTTTCGGTCGGGAACATGGCGGGCGGTTCGCCGGCCAGCGCCGCCCGTTCGGCGCGCTCGCCGTTCACGAAGAGCTGCCGGGTGTCGAGGCTGCCGACGTCCGCGCGCCAGATGTCGCCCTCGGCGTGGCTCCAGCCGGTGATCTCGCGGCCGCCGCTGAACGTGACGCGTTCCTGGTCCGCGGTGCCGTACCCGTGCGCCTGGTAGATCACGCGGTGACCGCCGGTGCCGGAGTCGCCCTCCGCGGCGGAGAGGGCCAGCGGCTCGGCGAGTGGGTAGGTGCCGCCGCGCAGACTGACGACGATGTCGCCGGTCATGCCGTCCGTCAGTTCGCGCACCGCCTGCTGGGCCGCGGCGGGGGTGGCGAGGGGACGTTCCTCGGTGCCGGGCCAGGAGTCGTCGCCCCAGGGCGCGACGTGGAGCCGGTGCTCCCGGCCCTCGGATGCGGCGTGGCCCTGGTCCGCGACGGCCGGGGTGGCCAGCAGCGGGAGGGCGAGCAGGGCGGCGCACACGGCGCGCGGGCTCGGCGGCATGGTGGGGTCCGTTCTCGTGGTGGTCGCCCGCCGGGCCGCGCGGTCGTTCGCGGGGCGGGCACGTCGGTCGCCGACGCTACGGACCGGGCGTCGGTGGCCACATCGTGCGCACGGGCCACGCGCGGCTTCGACTTTCGGCGAAGCCACCGACGTGCGCTCCGCCTCTGGACGGAGCGCGCGCCGCGTTCGTTCAGGCGGGCCGGGGCCTGACCAGGCGGAGGTCGTAGGCGAGGACGACCACCTGCACGCGGTCGCGCAGGCCCAGCTTGCGCAGTACGCCCGAGACGTGGGCCTTGACCGTCGCCTCCGTGAGGCCGAGCCGTTCGGCGATCTCGGCATTGGACAGCGCCTGCGCGACCAGGTAGAGCACCTCGTACTCGCGCCGGCTCAGCGCGCGGAGCGCCGCCGGTGTGACAGGCGGGGCGGGGGCGGGCAGCGCGGGCGCGAAGCGCTCCAGCAGCCGGCGGGTCACGGAGGGCGCGAGCAGCGCGTCGCCGCGCGCCACCACGCGGATCGCCTCGGCCAGGTCGGTGGGGCGCACATCCTTGAGCAGGAAGCCGCACGCCCCGGCGCGCAACGCGGCGTGCACGGCGTCGTCGACGTCGTACGTGGTGAGCACGACGATGCGCGCCGGGTTGCCCGAGGCCACGATGCGTTCGATGGCGCCGATGCCGTCGAGACGCGGCATCCGCACGTCCATGAGCACGACGTCTGGCCGCAGTTCGGCGGCGAGGGCCACGGCCTCCTCGCCGTCGGCGGCCTCGCCCACGACGTCCAGGTCCGGCTTGGCGTCGATGATCATGCGGAAGCCGACGCGGACGAGCGCCTGGTCGTCGGCCACCAGCACGCGAACGGTCACGGACGACCTCCCTCGGACGGCGTGGGCGCGCGCAGCGGCAGCCGGGCGTGCACGCGGAAGCCCGCGCCCCCGGGGCGCGGCCCAGCCGCCACGGTGCCACCGAGCACGGCGGCGCGTTCCCGCATACCCGCCAGGCCGAACCCGCCGCGCGCGCCCGCGTGCACGCCGGTTCCCGCACCGGTTCCCGCGCTGGAGCCCATGCCGTCGTCCGTCACCTCGACCTCCAGCACGTCACCGTCCGCGCGCGCGCTGACTTCCACACGCCGGGCGCGGGCGTGGCGCAGCACGTTCGTCAGGGCCTCCTGCACGATGCGGTAGGCGGACACCTCGACCCCGGCCGGCAGTGGCCCGGGAACGCGCACCGTGAGCGACACCGGCAGCCCGGCGGCGCGCAGCGGCTCGGCCAGCTCGCCGAGCCGGTCGAGGCCCGGCTGCGGCGACCGTTCGTCCGGCTCGGGCCGCACCACGGCCAGCAGCCGGCGCAGCTCGGCCAGGGTGGCCCGCCCCGACGACTCGATCGCCCGCAGGGCGGAACGCGCCTGGTCGGGCCGTTCGTCGAACACGTCGTCCGCCGCCGCGGCCTGCACCACGACGACGGACACGCTGTGCGCGATCACGTCGTGCAACTCGCGGGCGATGCGGGCCTGTTCCTCCGTGACCGCCCGGCGGGACGCCTCGGCGACGGCCGCCCTGCGGTTGCGCACCGCCTCCGCGAGCGCCCACACCACCACGGGCACGGCCATCGCGAACTGCGCCTCCTCCGAAGGCGCGGTACGGAAGTTGAGCGAGGTCAGGGCGAGCAGCGCGGCGAGCGCGGGCAGCGAGACCCTTGGCGAGCGCGTCGAAGCCAGCGAGCCGAGGACCACCAGACCGGCCCACGGGAAGATGCCGTCGGGCGCGATCAGCTGGATCACCAGGCCGCCGACCAGGCAGACGGCCAGCACCGGCACCGGATGGGAACGCCGCCGATACAGCGCCGCCCCCTGCACGACGCCCGCCAGCGAGCCCAGCAGCACCACGGCGCCCGGCGTCCCCGCACCGGCCTCGGCGGGCACGAGCACCGCCAGCCACAGCGCCATCGGCACCGGCACCGCCAGCCGCCTCGCCGCCCGGGAGGTGCGGCTGCGGAACGAATGGGACACACGCGGATTATGCCGCACCCGTCCGGCCCGGCCCGGCGGCTTGCGACGAAAGTCGAACGCCCGGGACCGCGTTCATTCTCCGGTCGCAGACCCCGGTCGGCCCCCGGGCCGATGCCGCGCCCCGCCCGGCCCCGGCAGGCTGACCGCGGCCGAACGGACAGCGGGAAGGTGAGAACGGTGGGCGAAGGAATGAGCCGGGCGCGGTTCCTGGCCGGGGCGGCGGTGCTGGGCCTGGCCCCGGCCGCCGCGACGGCCGGAACAGCCGCGGCGCGAAGCGGCGGTGGGCTCACGTACCGGGGCGTGGACTACGAGGTCACGGACGGGGAGACACCGGCGACCGGCTGGAACGCCGCGCGGATGCGCGCCGACCTGCGGGCCATCGCCGAGGACCTGCACGCCAACTCGGTCATGGTCTATGGCACCGGCGTCGAACGGCTGGCGGCCACCGCCCGCGAGGCGGCGGAACGCGGGCTGCACGTCTGGCTCCAGCCGCGCCTGGCGGACGTCGCCGAGGAGGACATCCTGGACCACCTCGCGGAGACCGGCCGCGCGGCCGAGCGGCTGCGCCGCGAGGGCGCCCGGGTGAACCTGGCCGTGGGCTGCGAGTTCTGGTTGTTCGTGCCGGGCATCGTGCCCGGCGACCACGCCCTCGAACGCGTCGAGAACATGCTCGCGGGCACCTACGACGTCGACCGCATGCGGCGGCTGCTGGCCGCGTTCACCGCACGGGCCGCCGGGGTCGGCAGATCCGTCTTCCGGGGCCCCCTGACCTACGGCGCCGCCCACGACCCCGTAGTCGACCGGGTCGACTGGAGCCTGTTCGACATCGTCGGCCTCGACTACTACGCGCTGCACCCCGACGCGGCCGGCCACGCCCGCGAACTGGCGGAGTACCGGCGCTGGGGCAAACCACTGGCGATTCTGGAGTGCGGCACCTGCGCCTACACCGGCGCGCCGGAGGCGGGCGGTATGGCGTGGCGGTTCACGGACCTGTCCGAACTGGAGCGCAGCGAAGAGGTCCAGGCCGCGTACGTGGGGCAGATGATCGACGCGTTCACCTCCCTCAATCTCCACACCGCACTGATTCACCAGTTCGTCACCCGGGACGCCCCCCACCGCGCCGACCCGTCCCGCGACGAGGACAAGGCCGCCTACGGCCTCGTAAAGACCATCTGGCACAACGACACCGACCCGGCCGCCGGCCACCACTGGGAACCCAAACAGGCATTCCACACAGCAGCCAACCACTTCGCCACCGCCACGACCCACTGACCACGGCACCGGCCGGACCTGCTACTCCGTGCCCTCGCATCCCGGGCAGCAAGGGTGCTTCCTTCGGGCCATATCGCCGACCGCCCGTTGTCTGGACGCGATTCGGCTGAGTACAGTCCGTTACGGGCCCGCGTCACGTGGAGGTAGCGATGTCTCGTCCTTGGGAAGCTGATCCCTCGGCCTCGTTCACTCACCGCCTGGGGAAGTCGGCCGAGGAGCTTGGCAATACCGACGGCAAGACGGGCTGCCCCGACATCTGGCAGCTCGACAACGGCGATGTGGCCGTCATCGGACGCGATCTCACGGTCGCGTACACGTCCCGGCTCCCGGAGGGCGTCACCCTCGCCGCGGACGAGCGGCTCGTGATCCTCCCCGGCAATATGCTCAGCGCGGCGAAAGCGGACATCCCCGATGCCTGACCTCCAGTCTCCCCGCCCTCCCCTCCTCGACCCCGCCAGGGGGAAGCAGCTCGCCCTCCACGCGTACGAGGCGGATTTCTGGCAGCGCTACACGCAGATCCACGGGCGCGACTCCTGGAAGCTGGAGCGGGGCCAGCACTTCGTGGAGCAGAACAGCCCCGGCCGGGAAGCGCTCGGGCGCGGCGACTGGGAGAGCGCCATCCGGCTTCTCGATGTCCGGCGCGAAAGCCTGCGGGAAGATGGTGAGCAGGACCGCAGACAGTGCACCGTTTTCCATCGCGTGCGCGTGGTCGAGCAGCCCTTCACTCCGTACATTCAGTGGGAGTTGCACTCGCTGCGGCTGAACGCCGAGTACGGGGAAGCCATCCGGATCATCGACGCTGGCCAGGTCGCAGGTCCGGAGGCGGACGGCCCGCTGCCCGAGCTGGTCGTGATCGGTGGCCAGACGCTCTACCAGGTGATCTACACCGATGAGGGCGTGCTGGACGGTGGCGTCCGTTTCACGGAGCCCGAGCTGGTGACGGGCTGGGAGGACGCCATCCGGACACTGTTCGAGGAGGGCGAAGACCTCGCCTCATACTTCGAGCGGGAAGTGGCGCCCCTTCCCCCGCCGCGGCTGACGAAGGAGTAGCCGATCAACGAGCCCCAGCGAGATGAACAGCGCTCCGGCGGCACGCGTTCCGAGCTGTCGGGGTCCTCCCGCGACGTGGTCCAGGCAGGCGCCGTCAGTGGCGGGGTCCACTTCCACGGCCCCGGCGGTGCTCCGCCGCTGCTCCCCCGCCAGCTACCGGGTGACCTACGAGGCTTCGTGAACAGGTCGGAGGAACTGACGCGTCTGAACGCGCTCCTCCCCGGCACCGCAGGCACCCCTCTGGTCGTCACGGTCTGCGTGATAGCCGGGACGGCCGGGGCGGGCAAGACCTCCCTCGCACTGCGCTGGGCCCATCAGGTACGGGGCCGCTTTCCTGACGGCCAGCTGTACATCAATCTCCGCGGCTACGACCCGGGGCGGCCGGTCACCCCGTCGGAAGCTCTGCACCGGTTCCTGACCGCCCTCGGGACCTCCGCCGACTCGGTTCCTGCCGATCCGGACGCCGCCGCCGCGCTCTACCGGTCACTCCTCGCCGAGCGCGCGATGCTCATCGTCCTGGACAATGCCGCCACCGCCGCGCAGGTCCGCCCGCTGCTGCCGGGCAACGCCCGCTGCCTTGCCGTCGTCACCAGCCGCAGCCGCCTGTCCGGCCTGGCCATCCGTGATGGCGCCCACCGTCTGACGCTCGGCACCCTGCCGGAACCCGAAGCCGTGGCCCTGATCCGTGCCGTCACCGCCGGGTACCGTCCCGAGGACGACGCGGAGAAGCTCGCCCAACTCGCGCGCCAGTGCGCGCATCTGCCGCTGGCTCTGCGTATCGCGGCCGAAAGGGCCGCCACGCACCCCCACCTGGGCATCGACGACCTGATTGCCGATCTCCGCGACGAATCCGGCCTGTGGGACGCCCTCAGTGCGGGAGAGGACGACGAAGCCGAGGCGGTCCGGTCCGTCTTCACGTGGTCCTACCGGGCGCTGCCCGCGGATGCCGCACGCCTCTTCCGTCTTCTCGGCCTGCACCCCGGCCCCGAGTTCGGCCTGCACGCCGCCGCGGCCGTCGCCGGGACGCACGTCAACCGCGCCCGTCAGCTCCTCGACACTCTCGTCGGCGCCCACCTCCTGGAGCAGACCTCCCCCGACCGGTACGAGTTCCATGATCTCCTGCGAGCCTATGCCGCCGACCAGGCCCGCAGCGAGGAACCTTCCGACCGGCGCACGGCCGCCCTGCGCCGCGTTCTCGACTGGTACCTGCACACCGCCGACACCGCACAGATCTGGCTCGAACCGGAAGAGGCGCGCCTCTCCATCGATCCGCCGGACGAGGCGGTGATGCCCCTGTCGTTCTCCGACTACGACACCGCCGCGAACTGGTCCGAGCGTGAGCACGCCAATGTCCTTGCCGCGACGCGCGCGGCGCAGACCGCCGGTCTCGACACCTACGCCTGGCAGTTGCCTGCCGTCCTCTACCCTGCGCAGGCGCCCTCCGCCTCCGCGCTGGACTGGCTCGATGCGGGACTGATCGGCTTGGCGGCGGCCCGCCGCCTCGGCGAGCGGGAGGGGGAGGCCACGCTGCTGGAAGACCTCGGCATGACCCATGCCCGGCTCAACGACCTGAGCGCCGCAGAGAAATGCCACCGAGGCGCTCTGGCCATCCGGCGCGAACTGGGGGACCGGTATGGCGAGGCCAATTCGCTGAATCTGCTCGGCCTCACCCACCTCAACCGCAGACAACTGAGCGCGGCCGGTGACCACTTCGAGCAGGCCATTGCACTCTTCCGGGACATCGAGGCCCGGCACTTCGAAGCGGTGGCACGGGCCAACCTCGCTCTGACGCGCTATCGGGCCGGGCGACTGGTGGCAGCCGAGGAGATCAGCCTTGATGTCCTTTCCTACCAGCGGGCAACCGGGAACCGGCTGAGCGAGGGGAACACCCTGTGGACGCTGAGCGACATCCAATGCGAACGCGGCGATGCGGAGGCGGCGTTGCGCAGTGCTCAGGACGCCGTGGAGATCGCCCTCTCCCTCCGCAATCAGTTCGCCGAGGCCATCTGGCTCATCAGCCTCGGCAACGCCCAACAGGCCCTCGGCCAGTACGCCGAGGCCCTGGCCTCGTACCAACGCTCCGCCTCCCTGCACCGGCGGCTCCGCAACCGCAGCCGTGAAGCCCTCGCCTGGCTCGGAACGGGCGAGACCTACCGTTGGCTGGAACGCCACAGGGAAGCCGCCGACTTCCACCGCCGAGCCGCCGCCACCTTCCATGAGCTCGGCGACGCCTGGCACGAAGCCGTCGCCCTCGACGCCCTGGCCAAGGCACTCGCCAGCGATGACGCCGACCAGGCCCGTCGGTGCCGGACGCGTGCGCTGGCCCTCATCGCGGGCTACGAGGACCTCAGGGCCACCCGACTGCGGGCGGACATCGAGTGACAACCGGTAGAGCGCGTTGCGAGTTGGCTCGGTGAGGTGAATGATGAGCATCAACTCCCTGTGACTGTGCTGTGACGCTGGCGGAAGGCTCATCTCTGTCATCGACGCCGAAGCTCACAAGGAAACCCTTCTTCATGTGCCCGATATCGCGAAGGGCACGCGGGGAACGGGACGGAGGGTGGATCATGGAACTGAACCCTGACGACGATCGGATGACCTACCGCATCGTGCTGTCCCGCCAACTGGCGCGGCACCGCAAGAACGCCAAGCTGTCGATCCGGGATCTCGCGGCGCAACTGTGTTTCCCCTACGGGTACCTCGGCCGGGTGGAACGAGGCGAGCAACTGCCGTCCGAGAACCTCGCCAGGGCGATGGACACGTTTTTCGGTGTCCCGTCCCTGTTCGCCGATCTCCTGAAAGCGGCGGAGGACGCGGCGATCCCGGACTACGGCCGCATGCTGCTGCGGAAGGAGAAGAAGGCCAAGCGCATCCAGAAGATGACCAGCACGATCATGCCCGGTCTGCTGCAAACGGAAGACTATGCGCGCGAGCTGATCCGCGTCGGTCACGGGTGGGACTCTGAGGAGCAGTTGGAGCAGTGGGTTACCCTTCGCATGCGCCGCAAGGAGCTGTTCGAGCGTGAGGTGCCCCCGCAATACTGGGTTCTTCTGGACGAAGCAGTCCTCAAGCGCCCCATTGGTGGGCCCGATTGCATGAGCCGACAACTCCGGCACCTGCTGGACATGACGCAGAGCGTCTACAACACAGTCCAGGTACTGCCCTTCACGGCCGGAGCACACTCCGTACCAGGCGGCAGTGTTACGCTCATGAACCTGGACGATGGGACGTTGATCGGTTACGTCGAGGGCCCCATGGTGGGGGAACCTGTTCTCACCTCGGATAGGTTGATCAAGCTGTCACGCAAGTTCGATCTGGCCCGTTCCAAGGCTCTTCCCGTTGATGATTCGCTCAGTCTGATCCGGCGATACCTCAAGGAGTGCGAACGCGATGACCGAACAACTCGGGGCTGCTGAATTCGCGTCGTGGCGCAAGTCGAGCTACAGCAACGAGGAAGGCGGCAACTGTATCGAGGTGGCCGACGGGCTTCCCGGCGCCGTCCCCGTCCGTGACAGCAAGAATCCGGCCGGTCCGGCGCTGGTGGTTTCCGCCGCCGCCTGGCAGGCGTTCGTGACGCAGGCGGCGGGCTGAACTGCGGCCGGGCAGGCGTGGTCATCGTCCGCCCCTCACCTGCCCGGCCACGAACGCCAGGTGCTGTGTGTGCCCTTGCTTCACCCATGTCTCCGCATTGCCCGAACCGGTGCCGTCCTGGCCGGCGGCGAGGGCCGACAGCCATCGCTCGGCCTCGGTGGCGTCGTCGCGGAACTCCGCGTCGGCGACGATGGTTTCGGCCAAAGGTCGCATCAGGCTGGGGTCTTTCGACCCCCACCGCCTGCCCTTCCCCACCAGGAAATATTCGGCCGTCGTGTACCGGGACTTCTCATAGATCCTTGGCGGCGGAACGGGATTGGCCGGCTCGTCGCACGTGCGCGGGTGGAGGGCCGAATAGTCGCCGAAGGCGAAGTGCGGGCCGTCACCGTTCCCGGCCGCCTCGTTCAGCTCGCTCCAGGCCATCCATTCCACTCGCAGCAGGGGCGTCACCTCGCGCTGTTTCAAGCCGTCCGCGCTTCATGGGAACGAGCCGCCGAGCAGAACGGTGCGGCGCCAGTTTGCCGCCCCGCGCACCGCCTCCCAGACGCGGAGCGCCGACGTCATCGCCTCCCGTACGACGGTCACCTCGCCCAGGTCCACCAGCAGGTCGACGTCCGAGGCCGCGGGGCTCACTCGTGCGAGTAGTTCGGACAACAGCCGCGGCATTTGCGCCTCGTCGAGGTCCTGTGCTCGCACCCGGACACCGAGTCCGCCGCCCGCGTCGGCGGCGAGTCCGGCGGCGGCCAACTGCTGTGCGGGGGCGCGTTCCGGGCCGGTCACCGGGCGGAGGGCGGGGCCCAGTAGGGGCGCGGAGAGCTGCGGCCACACCTGCTCGGCCACCAGGTCGGGGGTGGCCTCGACGTGGCGAGTGTCGAGCCAGCCGGGGTGCAGGCCGTTCGCGCCGTTGAGGTCCATTGCGCTTTTCCGCAAGTATGCGGGCAGCGCTTCCGGGGCGTTTGTGGGCGGCACGACCCACAGTGGCTGCGTCTGTTCGTCGATGACCGGTTTCACTGTCCGGAATGCGCTCAGCGACCCGCGCCGCACCGGCAGCGCGGGCACGTAACGTAACCCCTCCATGACAAGACATTGCCAGCGAGGCAAAAGAACCGGAAGAGGGCGTCAGGCCCGCTGCTTTGCTTCACGGCATAGCCGGCGCCGCTTCTGCGCTCGGCCGGGCATGGCGGCTTGACGAGGGCGCGCCCGCCGCGCGGTGGGCCGCCTCAGGTCCCGTTCGGGGTGGCTCGGACCAGGCCCGACTGGTAGGCGATGACTACGAGTTGCGCCCGGTCGCGGGCCGCCAGTTTGGCCATCGCGCGGTGCACGTGCGTTCGTACCGTGAAGGGGCTCAGGACCAGCCGGGCGGCGATGTCCTCGTTGGACAGGCCGGTCGCGACGAGGGCCACCATTTCGCGTTCGCGCGCCGTGAGCAGGCTCAGCCGTTCGGGCGTGCCTGCCGGAACGCCGTCCGGTGCGGCCAGGAAGCGGGTGATCAGGGCGCGGGTGGCGGTGGGGGAGAGGAGCGCCTCGCCGCCGGCCACCGTGCGGACGGCGGCCAGCAGATCGTCGACGGCGATGCCCTTGCCGATGAAGCCACTTGCTCCGGCGCGCAGCGCCTGGGCCACGTACACCTCGTTCTCGAACGTCGTCAGGATCAGGATGCGGCTGCCGGCCAGGTCCTGGTCGGCGCAGATCTCCGCCGTGGCGGCGAGACCGTCCATCTCCGGCATCCGGATGTCCATGATGACCACGTGCGGGCGCAGTTCCCGGGTGAGCCGCAGGGCCTCCAGGCCGTCGGCCGCCTCGCCGACGACCGCCATGTCGTCGGCGGAGTCGATGATCAGCCGGAAGGCCCGGCGCAGCAGCGCCTGGTCCTCGGCGAGCAGCACCCTGATCGTCACGGCACCGTCCCCGTTCCCGCGTCCGTTCCCGCGTCCTTCCGGGCCGGGGGGAGGGGCAGTTCGGCGGCGACGCGGAAGCCGCCCTCCGGGCGCGGCCCGGCGGACAGCCGGCCGCCGGCCGCCGTGGCCCTCTCCCGCATACCGATCAGGCCGTGGCCGGGCGGGCGCTCGCCCGCCGCGGCCACGCGCCGGCCGTCGTCGGTGACGGTGATGGTCAGGCGGTCGTGGCCGTAGGCGAGGTCCACCCGGGCGGCGCCGGTCCCGGCGTGCTTGGTCACGTTGGTCAGCGCCTCCTGCACGATGCGGTGCGCGGTGAGGTCCGCGCCGGGCGACAGCGGCCTGGCCCGGCCACTCCTGTGCACCGACACGGCCAGCCCGGCGTGCCGGAACGAGTCGGCGAGCGCGGGCAGTTCGGCCAGCCCGGGGGGCGGGGCGAGGGGCGCGCCGCGGTCCCCCGACTCGCGCAGCAGGCCGACGGTGGCCCGCAGTTCGTCGAGTGCGCTGCTGGTGTTCTCGGTGAGCTGGCCTAGCGACGCGCGGGCTTCATCGGGGCGGGAGTCGAAGAAGAGGGCGGCGACCGAAGCCTGCGCGTGGACCAGGGTGATGTGGTGGGCGACGACGTCGTGCAGGTCGCGGGCGATGCGCACCCGTTCCTCGGCCACGCGCCGCCTGGCCTCGCTCTCCCGGCTCTCCTCGGCGCGCCTGGCCCGTTCCTCCACGGCCGCCAGGTAGGCCCGCCGGTTCCGCGCGGCGGTGCCGAACGCCCCGGCCAGCAGCGGGAAGAACACGGTGGACGCCGTGCCGGACTCCAGCCACGAGCCGGCCCCGAACAGCAGCGAGGAGGCGGCCGGCGGGACCGCGGAGGCGGCGATGGCCGCGGCCACCTCGCGCGTTTCCCGGCGCGCGGCGAACGAGAAGACGGCGACCATGGCCGGCACCATCAGGAGCGGGTTGAAGTCGAGCCCGAGTGGCGGGGCCAGCACCCCGCACCCCGCCGTCACCGCCACCGCGGTCCGCGGCAGGCGGTGCCGCGGCGGCAGCACCGCACAGGACAGCGCGGCGAGCAGGAACGCGGGGGCGGGCGGCGGCGCCGCGGTACCGCCGTCGGGGTCGATCGCCCCGCCGACCAGGTACATCGTCAGCGCCACCGCCGTGATCACGCCCTCCCACAACCACGCGTGACGCGGCCGGTCACCGTTGATGCCGGGCGTCCACATCGCGGGATCAGCTTCCGCCGGCCCTGGACGGGGACACGGGCCGGGGTGCCTCGGCGGCAGGCCCGTTCACGGGCGCGGGGTGCGTCCGGCCCAGGGCTTCGCCCTCGACGTCGACGTTCGGCAGCATGCGGTCCAGGCTACGCGGCAGCCACCAGGCGCGGCGGCCGAGCAGGGCCATCACCGCGGGCCCCATGGCCATTCGGACGACGAACGCGTCGAAGACGATGGCGGCGGCCAGGCCGATGCCCAGGGTCTTGATGATGGGGTCGGTCATTCCGACGAACCCGGCGAAGACGCTGATCATGATGAACGCCGCGGCGGCCACCACGCGCCCGCTGTGCCGGAAGCCGTCCGTGATCGCCTCGCGCGGGTTCGCGCCGTGGACGTGCGCCTCGCGCATGCGGGTGAGGAGGAAGACCTCGTAGTCCATGGCCAGGCCGAACACCACGCCGATCAGCAAGATCGGCATGAGCGACATGACGGGCGCCGTCTGTCCGACGCCGAACGCGTCCGCCGCCCAGCCCCACTGGACGACCGCGACGACGGTTCCCAGGGCCGCGCCCACCGAAAGCAGGAAGCCGAGCGTGGCCTTGAGAGGAACGAGGACCGAGCGGAAGACGACCATGAGCAGGAGGACGGCGAGGCCGACGACGATCGCCAGATAGGGGATCAGCGCGTCGCCGAGGGCCTGGGAGACGTCGATGTTCAGCGCGGTGGTGCCGGTCACCAGCACCTCGGCGCCGGTATCCGCGCCGGCTCCGCCGACCGCGTCGCGGATGGTGTGGACCAGGTCCGCGGTCTCGGCGGTGTTGGGCGCGGTCGCGGGGACGGCGGTGAGCACGGCGGTGTCCCCGGCCTCGTTGAACGCGGGGGCACCGACCGACACGACGCCGTCCACGCCGGTAACGGTGTCGGCGACCAGGTCCGCGGCGCCTTGCGGGTCGGCGGCATCCCCGGTGTCCACGACCACCGTCAGCGGGCCGTTGAAGCCGGGGCCGAAGCCCGCCGACAGCAGGTCGTAGGCGCGCCGCTGGGTGGTGTCGGTGGACAGGGACTCATCGCCCGGCAGGCTCAGTTCGAGGCTCAGCGCGGGCGTCGCCACGATGCCGAGGCCGGCCACCGCGGTCAGCAGTACGGCGGCCGGCCGGCGCAGCACGAACCGCGCCCAGCGGACGCCGAGTCCGGAACGGCCGGTGCCGGTGCCGGTGCCGTTGTCGGTCGCGTTCGCCTTGCGCTGGGCGCGGGGGAGCAGCCGGCGCCCGGCGAAACCGAGCAGCGGGGGAACCAGCGTCAGCGCCACCAGGACGGCCAGCGCAACGGTGCCCGCCGCGGCAAGTCCCATCTTCGTCAGGATGGGAATGCCGACGACCGCGAGACCGGACAGGGCGATGATCACGGTCAGCCCGGCGAAGACGACGGCGGTCCCGGCCGTGCCGACCGCGCGCCCCGCGGCCTCTTCCGGGTCGCGGCCGCCGGCCCGCTCGGAACGGTAGCGGGAGACGATGAACAGCGCGTAGTCGATGCCGACCGCGGTACCCAGCATGATCGCCAGGATGGATGTGGTGGAGGAGAGGCCCAGGGGGTCGGCGAGCGCCGCGATGAGGCAGAAGCCGACGGCCACGCCGATGAGCGCGGTCAGCAGCGGCAGCCCTGCCGCGACCAGCGACCCGAAGGTGATCACGAGCACCAGGGCCGCCACGGCCAGCCCGATCAGCTCGGTGACGCCCCCGAGTTCCTCCTCGGCCTCCAGCGCCGAGCCGCCGATCTCCACGGTAAGACCGGCGTCCCGCGCCTGGCCGGCGGCGTCCTCGAGCGCGGCGGTCGTCGCCTCGGTCAGGCCGGTCGCCCGTTCGGTGTAGGTGAGGGTGGCGTAGGCGACGGCACCGTCCTCGCTGACGGCGCCGGTGGCGAACGGGTCGGTGGCCGAGGCGACCTGGTCGCCCCCGGCCAGGGCGCCCAGCGCGTCCTCGACGGCCGCCCGGTGCGGCCCGGCCGTGACCCGCTGCCCGTCCGGGGCCTGGAACACGAGACGGGCCTCGGCGCCCTGCGCGTCACCGCCGGGGAAGCGCTCGTTCAGCAGGTCGAACGCCTCCTGCGCCTCTGTGCCCGGCATGGAGAACTCGTCCTCAGGACCCGACTCGGCCGTCGCCGCGGCCACCCCGACAAGCACCAGCGCGGCCAGCCAGAGCGAGCCCACGAGCCGCCGCCGCCGGAAGGTCCATCGTCCGATGCGGTAAAGAAAAGTTGCCACCACGACTCCCGTCGGATGTCGGCAAAAGGAAGAAAGGCTGCGCGCGCCCTCAGAGAATCCCCGCCGACGCCCCCGCCGGTCATCGTCCCCACGCAGCAACCGGCGCCTGGTACGTATGCAGTACGCGGTGGTCCGGTCGTTCCGCGGTGGCTCGGTGCCAACTCCTCAGCTGCCGCCACGGCATGCCCGGCCGTGGGCGTGCGGCGGCGGGCGGCGCGGCTGCGGACCAGCCCGCCGATGAGCGCGTGCCGCGGCCGCCTGTTGCTCCTCAAAGCCGTGGCGCCGCGGGCGGACACGGGCCGGTGATTCGCCGTCGATGAGTGCCGGGTCACAGCGCGGGTGCGGGAACGCCTGCTAAGCACGGTGCGTGGCAGAAGCGGAAGAAGTGGAAGAACTGGTGCGGCTCGGCGACATCCACCGGGCCGCGGACGGGTGCGGAGCTCTGATCTGGGCCGCCCAGGGGCGGGGCGACGGCAGTCCTGGCCCTGGGGTACGGGCCTGGCGGCACGGGGCGGCGCTGGCCGTGGCGAGTCCGAACCCGCAGCAGGACCGGCTCGTGGTCGGTGGCGACGGCGCCGACGCGGGCGTTCTGCTGCGGCGCGTCCTGGACCGGGTCGGTCCCTCCTACCGGCTCCTGGGAGAGGCCGCCCTGATCGGTGACCTGATGCGGCAGCTGCCCGGACTGGTGCCGGTCCACCACTTCCTGTGGATGGAGACCATGTCCCCGACCGGCGCCGGCGCCGCGGGCGTTCGGTGGCTGGACGCCCGTGGAGAGCGGCAGGCGGCGGCACTGTTCGATCGCTTCTTCCCCGACTCCTATGCGCAGCCGGGACGCGAGGGCGTGCGCCGCTGGGCCGGGGTCCTCGATGAGGTGAACGGCGGCGCGGCGGCGGAACCGCTGGTGGTCGCGGCGGACGCATGGTCGGCGGCCGGGTGCGGGTTCATGGGCGGGGTGGTCACCCACCCCGCCGCCCGGGGGCGCGGGCTCGCGCGAGCCGTGTGCGGCTTCGTCGTGGACGCCCTCGTCGCCCGGTACGGCCGCACCGCGCTCATGGTGCTCACCGGCAACGCCCCGGCCATCGCCACCTACGAACGCCTCGGCATGACCAAGCGCCTCTTCCGCGCGGCCCACCTCCCGGCCAGGTGACGCCGGACCCCGCCGCGGACGCCGCCGCGGACGTGGCTGAGAAACTGGGGTCTGTGGACGCGATAGGACAGTTCCGCCTGGCGGTCATCGAGTGGGCGGCCGGCGGTGCGGGGGCCCCGGCCGCCGCCGCGGCGGCGCGCGAAGTGGCGGCCGGTACCGCTTTGCGCATGGCCGTGCTCGTGGAAGGGGTCAGCGACCAGGTCGCGCTCGAAGCGCTGGCCGCGCGGCACGGCCGCGCCCTCGGCGCGGAGGGCATCGCCGTCATTCCGCTCGGCGGCGCGACCAGCATCGGCAGATTCCTGAGCCTGCTGGGCCCGCAGGGTCTCGACGTCGGGCTGGCGGGCCTGTGCGACGCCGGAGAGGAAGGCCACTTCTCGCGCGCCCTGGAACGAGCGGGTCTCGGCCGCGGCCTCGCGCGCGCCGACATGGAGCCGCTCGGTTTCTACGTGTGCGTCGCCGACCTGGAGGAGGAGCTGATCCGTTCGCTCGGTGCCGCCTCCGTGCAGCGGGTCGTCGACGCCCGGGGCGACCTGCGGGCGTTCCGCATCTTCCAGAAGCAGCCCGCCCAGCGGGAGCGGAACGTCGAGCAGCAGCTGCGGCGCTTCATGGGCACCATCAGCGGCCGGAAGAGCCGGTACGCACGATCGCTCGTCGACGATCTGGACCTCACCCGCGTACCACGTCCGCTCGATCGGCTGCTCGCGCATCTGTCCTCGTGAGCCGCCCCCTCACCGCGGGTGGCCCGCGTGGTGAACGTGCACGGCGGCCCGCCGCAGCTGCCACAGGCGGCTCAGCAGACCGTGGCGGGGCGCGAAGGTCCAGGCGAGGAGGAAGAGCGCCGTGGCCGCCAGGACGATGGTGCCGCCGGTCGGGAGGTCCAGGCTCCAGGACAGGTACACGCCGGTCAGCGCGGAGAAGCCGCCGATCAGCGGTGCGAGCAGCATCATCACACCGAGGCGGTCGGTGAGCAGCCGCGCGGTGGCGGCCGGAGTGACGAGCAGCGCGAGGACCAGGATGTTGCCGATGGTCTGCACGGAGATCACGATGGCGACCGAGACCATGATGTAGAGCGCCAGGTCGAGGGCGAAGACGGGCAGTCCGAGTGCGCGCGCCGACTCGCGGTCCAGGGTGACCGCGACGAACTCCTTGTGGAGCAGGAAGGTCAGGACGAGCAGCGCGGCGCTCGAAATGGCGACGACGTAGAGGTCCTCGTCCGGGATGCCGGTGATGGAGCCGAAGAGAAACTGCTGGAGCGACCCCGCGTAGCCGGGGGAGCGGCTGATGATGACGATGCCCAGGGCGAAGGCGGCGACGAAGAAGACGCCGATGACGCTGTCCTCGCGCAGCCTGCGGTTCTGGGAGAAGACCGCGACCGCGACGGCGGTGAGCACGCCGGCGACCGCGCCGCCGAGGACCAGGTTGCCCTGAACGACGAAGGCGACGGCCAGGCCGGGGAAGACGGCGTGGGCGACGGCGTCGCCGATGAACGCCATGCCGCGCAGCACCACGTAGCAGCCGATGACGCCGCAGACGGCCGAGGACATCAGCGCGACGAACAGGGCCTTCGGCAGGAAGGAGAGCGCGGGGTTGAAGAGGTCGGTGACGAATTCCTGCGGGGACAGCATCAGCTCACCCCCAGCGCCGCGAGCAGCGGGCTCCCGGGCCGGATGCCGAAGGCGGTGCGCCACAGTTCCGCGTCGCGCAGCGCGTCGGGCGTTCCGGTGGCGACGACCGTCCGGTTGACCAGGCAGAGCGTGCCGCAGGTGTGCATGGCCGCGGCCAGGTCGTGGGTGGTCATCAGGACCGCTTGGCCCTCCTGGCTCAGCTCGGTGAAGAGGTCGGTCAGCAGCTCCTGGGTGGGCACGTCGAGACCGGTGAACGGTTCGTCCAGCAGGAGCACGCTGGGCCGCAGCGCCAAGGCCCGGGCCACCAGGACCCGTTGGCGCTGCCCGCCGGACAGCTGGCCGACGGGGCGGTCGCGCAGCGCCGTCATGCCGACCCGCGCCAGGGCCTCGTTGACGGCCCGGTAGTCCGCGACTCCGGCGCGGCGTACCCAGCCGACGCGCCGCACCCGCCCGGAGAGTACGGCGTCGGCGACGTTGATGGGGAAGTCCCAGGCGAACTCGTGGCGTTGGGGGACGTAGCCGACGCGCTGCCGCATCTTCGAGATCGGCGCGCCCGCCACCTCGATCGTGCCGGATGAGCGTCTGACCAGGCCGAGTGCGGAGCGGAGCAGGGTGGTCTTGCCTGCGCCGTTGGGCCCTATCAGCCCCATGAAGTCCCCGGCCTCAAGCTTGAGGTCGACGTCCTGGAGCACCAGCCGGCCGCCGAGTACGACGTTCAGCCCCTGGACGGACAACGCGGTCATGATGCGCTCCGGCCGTGCCCGGTGCCGGTGCCGGTGCCGGTGTCCGCGGCGTCGGTGGCGTCGGTGGCCGCCGCGATCCTGCGGGCCCGCCGGCTGCGGGCGGTGACCACCACGACCGCGGCCAGCAGGGCGAGGGCCACGGCGCCCACGGCGATCAGCACCACGTTCAGTGACGCGTCCTCCTCGTCCGAGGCCGTGTCCCCGCCCTCCGGGTCCTCGGCCGGCGGGCCGGTGGCGCTCGACTCCTGAGTCCGTTCCTCCTCTTCGGCGGCCGGACCGCCGCCTGCGTCGAACGCCTCCCGCACGTCGGTCTCCTCGCCGACGGCGAAGCGCAGCGGGGCGCGGGCGGAGACGTGCTCGCCGGTGATGAGATCGGCGGAGACCTCGAAGTCCACGACGTAGACGCCGGGTTCGGTGAAGACCCAGTTGGCGTGGGTGTGCGTGTTGAGGTCGACCCACAGCTCCTGCGGACCCTCCTCGTCGCCGTCCCACAGCACGTCCGGGGCGCCGAGGTCGCCGTTCTGGAGGAAGACGGCGAAGTGCCCGGGGCCCTCGACGCCGTGCATGGTGAGGGTCACCCCGCGGTTCACCCGTTCCATCACCTCGGGGTCCTGGGTGTTCCAGCCGAGCCAGATGACCTCGGGCGCCTGCGTCTGCGGGATCACGAACAGGTCGCTTCCCGGCTCGGCGTCGAGGAACCCGAAGTCCGGGTCGTCCGGCGCCTGTTGCCGTGAGGCATCGACCACCTGTGTCACCACGTCGGTCAACGGCCGCCAGACCGGCGGCGACTGGGAGTCGTCGCGGCCGTGGATGTGCCATTCACCGTCGACGAAGCGGGGGCCGATGTCCACGTGGCCGACATTGAGCACCGCTTCACCGGCGATGTTGTCCTCTTCCGGAGCGACGGTCTGCTCCAGGCCACCGCCGCCGTCACCGCCGTCGCCGCCGCCGTCCTGGGCGTGCCCGGCGGGGGATGCCGTGCCGAGCAGGACGGCCGCGGCGCCCAGGGCGACCGAGGCATTGCGGGCCCGTCGGCGGAGTCCGGCCGGGGGCGGAGGGAGGGAGAGCATCGGGTTTCCTGTTCTTCGCGGGGAGCGGGACGAGCGGGACGAGTGGGCCGGGGCAGAGGGCACACGCGGGGGCAGAGGGCAGAGGGCAGAGGGCCCCTCAACCGAGGCAGTCGCGCAGCGAGTCGGCATTGGCGCGCATCATCTCGACGTAGTCGGTGACCTCTTCGTCGAACGCGTCGCCGTAGATGGTGCAGACCTCGACGCCCTGTTCCTCGGCGACCTGGACGAGGGTGCTGGAGCGGCTGCGGAGGTTCGGCTCCAGGAAGACGGCGGGCACGGAGAGGTTGGCGATGGTCTCGCCCAGCCGACGGCGTTCCGCGAGGCTCGGCTCGGTGGCCGGATTCGGGGTGACGAAGCCGGCGATGGACACGTCGTAGGCTTCGCCGAGGTAGCCGAAGGCGTCGTGGGTGGTGACCAGATGGCGCCGTGACTCGGGTATCCCGGCGATGGTTTCGGTCACGTAGCGGTCGAGTTCCTCCAGTTCCGACAGGTAGGAAGAGGCGTTGGCCCGGTAGTCGGCGGCGTGCTCGGGGTCGATGTCGATCAGCACATCGCGGATGATCTTGACGTAGGCCATCGCGTTGCGGACGTTCTGCCACAGGTGGGGGTCGATCTCCCCGTGCACATGGCGGCCGAGGACCGCTTGGGGCAGCTGGTGAATGTCGTCGCCCGCGCGGCCCAGCATCCGGAACCTGGGGTCCCCCGGCACCTCGGTGACGGCCTTGTTGGGTACCTCGATCACGGTCTCGGAAGCGGCGTGCACCTCCTGCCGCGCGGCACCGCCGCCCTCGGGATCGGCGTAGAGATAGAGGCCCCCGTCCGCACCGTCCGCCCTGTCCGCCCCGCTCGCGGCGCCGTCCAGGTCCACCGTCACATCGGCGTGACCGCTGTGCAGCACGGCGGCGCCCGCCATGCCGGGGACCGAGTGGGGGTCGACCCCGACGGCGAAGGTGATGACGCTCCGCCCCAGCGGAACGGGGCGGCTTTGCGGAGTGGGCACGGCCTCGGCCGCCATCTGGAGCCGGTAGACGCCCGGTTCGGTGAACGCCCAGCTCATGTGCGTGTGCGCGTCAGGGGGCAGGAGGGCGGTGTCGTCCTCGTAACCGTCCCCGGCGTCGAAGCCGTCCGACGAGTCGAAGAAGACCGCGGGTTCGCCGAACGTCTCGGTCAGATAGCCGACCAGCTCGCCGGGGCCTTCCAGACCGGTGGCCTTCAGCCGCACCTCGGACGAGCGGGTGGCGCCCAGCTCCTCGCCGGTGCCACGGACGCGGAGCCCCAGCCAGATGGTGTCGAGGTTGACGTTCTCCACCAGCGGGATGATCTCGGCGGCGTACCGCACCGCGCGTTCGGCCAGGGAGACGTTCGGCACCCCGGCGGGCAGGTTGGCGTCCAGCGCGCGGATGAGGTTCTGCTCCTCCAGCATGAGGTAGTTGCTGAACGCGGCGTCGGCGTAGACGACATCGCGAATGTCGCGCAGGGAGGGCTCATGGCTGTGCGGGTCGCCGCCCTCGGGGACGAGGGACTCGACGTCCACCAGGTCCCCGCCGACGTGACGGGCCAGGTCGGCAAGGATGCCGGTGGTCGTGACGACGCTCACCCGGCCGTCGTCCGCGGGGCTGGTGATGCCACCGCACCCGCCGGCCGACATCGCCAGCGCGGCGGCCAGGACAACCCCTCGGACCGCGCTCGTCGGGCGGCGTCTCGTGCCGCTCTTCCCGGTCATCGACTGGGTGGCCTCTCTTCTTCTAAGTGGTCACGGGGCCGTCGGCGACCGGGTGTGGGAGGGGCGCCCGGCCCCTCCCACACCCGGTCGCCGTGCGCCTCAGGCGTGCGCCGCCGGACGACGCCGGTTGATCGCGAAGGCGGCGGCTCCGCCTGCCATCAGGGCCGCGCTGATCCAGATGAGCAGCGGCGGCAGATTGCTGCCGGTGCCGGCGAGGTTGCCGCCGGCCACCTGGTCGTCGGACAGTTCGCAGTCCTCGCCGTCCGCCGTCCTGCCCACCGTGACCATCTCGGTCGTGGTGCCACCCTGCGTCTCAAGGTCGCCGGGAGCGTCCCCGACCGCGAAGGTGTAGGTCTCGGTATCGCTGGTGACCGACTCGCCCGTGTCCGGGTCGGTGGCGGTGGCCCGGACGGTCAGCGTGTACTGGCCCGCCTCGGCGAACGTCCACTGCGCGTGGGTGTGTGCGGGGCTCTCCTCCCGCACGCTGCCCGGCAGTTCGTGGCCGCCCTCCGTCAGCAGCGAGACCACGCCGCCGAAGGTGTTGGTCGTGTACAGGTAGACCGAGCCGGGGCCTTCCACCGCGCTGACGGCGATCTCCACGTCGGTGTAGCCACTGCCCGCGACCCCGTTGGTATCCCAGCCGGGCCAGATCAGGTTCGGGTCCTGGGTGAGCGGCAGCAGGTAGCCGGCGGGGCTGCCCGGGTACTCGGCCGGGATGTCCTCGGCGAGCGCATCGGGCTTGACGTGCAGGATCACGTCTTCCGGGGCGTGCCGCACATGGCTGCCGGTCACGTCCTCCTTGAGGTCCAGGACGAGGTCGTCGCCCTCGGCGGTGACGTTGAACGCGTCGACGTGCCCGTGGTCGAGCACCAGCGCCCGGCCGGGCTCCACGGGCACCTCATGCTCCTCCTCGACGGGGAAGCACGAGGGCTCTCCGCCGCCGGTGGCCCCGCCGCTGCCCGAACCGCCGTTGCCCGACCCGCCCTCGGTGGCCCCGCCGCCGGTGGGGCTCCCGACGGCCGCGCCGCCGTTGCCCCCCGAGCCGCTGCCGGTCGTGTCGCCTGGGGCGTCGTCCGCGGTCACCCGGATGGTGACCGGCTCGGACGCTGCGACGGCCTCGTGGTCGTGGTCGTAGAGGCGGGCCTGCACCTGGAGACCGTCCGCCTCCTCGGCCACCTCGAACGTGTAGTCGGCCCCGGTTCCGGCGTCGCCGGCCAGTGCCCACTCGGCCTCGGCAGAGCCGCGGGTGAACCAGTGGTAGTGGTCCAGCTCCGTCCCCGGGGTCTGGACCGCGGTCAACTCGGCCGTGTCGCCTGGCCGGTAGCGCTCCGCCGTCCCCTCCACGGTGAGCGTGGTGGCGCCGGGGTCCTCGCCCTGGTGATCGTCGATGTGCACGGTCACGGGCGCGGACTCGGCGACGACCTCGTGGTCGGCGTCCAGCAGCTCGGCCTTGATCTGCCGGCCGTCGATCTCCGCGGTGCCGGTGTAACGGTCTCCGTCACCGCCCTCGGCCGCCTCCCAGTCCCCGGCGGCCGAGTCCCTGGTGTACCAGTGGTAGTGGTCCAGGTCCGTCGCGGCGTTGGGCACCGCGGTCAGCTCCACGGCGTCGCCGGTGTGGTAATGGTCGGCCAGCCCTTCGATCGACAGGCTGCTGGGAACGGGCGGCGGTGCCTCCCGGTCCCCCACGGAGAAGGCGTAGGCCGCGGTGTTGCTGGTGATCGACTCGCCGGTGCCGGGGTTGGTGGCGGTGGCGCGGGCGGTGAGGGTGTACTCGCCCGGCTCGGTGAACGTCCACTGCGCGTGGGTGTGTGCGGGGCTCTCCTCCCGCAGGGTGCCCGGGAGTTCGTAGTCGCCCTCTTCCAGCAGCGGGGTCACGGTGCCGAAGCCGCTGAGCGTGTACAGGTAGACCGGGCCTGGGCCGTCCACCGCGGAGATGTCGATCTCCACGTCGGTGTAGCCGCTTCCCGCGACCCCGCCCGTGTCCCAGCCGGGCCAGATGAGGTTCTGGTCCTGCGTCAGCGGCAGCACGTAACCCGCCGGGGCCCCGGGGTACCCCTCGGGGATGCCGTCGATCCAGGCATCCTCCTTCACGTGCAACAGCACGTCCTCGGGGGCGTGCGGGACGTGGGAGCCGGTGACGTCCTCCTTGAGGTCGAGGACGAGTTCACCGTCCACGACGGAGACGTTGAACGCATCGATGTGGCCGTGGTCCAGGACGAGCGGGTCGGCCGCGTGCGCGGTGCCCAGGGCGCCGGCCGCCATGGCCGCGGCCAGGAAGCCCGTGATGGCGTTCCGCCATCTCGGGCGTGATCGGGTGGTCATGTCAGTGAACTGCTCCTTCTCCTGGCGGCTTCGGCCTGCGCGGTGCGTTCCCCTAAGGGGAGAATATAAAACGAAAATCGTTCCCATCAAGAGGCTATTGGAAACGATTGTCGTTTGTGTAGGGTGGCCGCATGGCCCGTGACGACATCCGCCCGGTGATCAAGCTCCGCTCCACGGCCGGCACCGGCTACACGTACGTGACCCGCAAAAACCGCAGGAACGACCCCGATCGGCTCCAACTCCGCAAGTACGACCCCGTCGTGCGCCGCCACGTGACCTTTCGCGAGGAACGATGACCCACACCCGCCCGTCCCTCGGCGCCGTCCAGGAGACGCTGCTGATACCGCTCTACGGCCGCGCCGCGGAGCACCGCAAGCCGGAGCCGGCGCTGCGCGACCCGCGAGCCGTGGAGCTGGTCGGGGCGATCGACTACGACTTCTCGCGTTTCGACGAGCTGCCGAGCCTGACCGGATCGGTCCTGCGGACCCTCCTGTTCGACTTCTGGACGCGCGACTTCCTCAGCCGTCACCCCGCCGGAACGGTGGTGGAGATCGGCACCGGTCTCAACACCCGCTACGAACGGGTGGACAACGAGCGGGCGCACTGGTTCGACCTCGATCTGCCGGACGTCATCGAGCTGCGCCGCGCCTTCTTCCGCGACACCCCGCGCAGACGGATGCTCGCCGCCTCCGTGACCGAGGAAAGCTGGCTGCGCGTCGTCGGCGAACAGTCCGGTGGTCCCTGCTTCTTCTCGGCGGAGGCCGTCCTGCCCTTCCTCGACGAGGCCGACGTCCGGCGGCTGGTCGAGCGCATCGCCGCCGCCTTCCCCGGCAGTTGGCTGGCCCTGGACAGCAACCTTCCCCGGCTGATCGAGGCCCAGGACGAGCACGACGCACTCAGCAAGGTCGAGGCCCGACTCCGTTGGGGCTGCGCCGACATAGGAGTCGTCGCCGAGTGGGTCCCCGGCAGCCGCGTCGCCGGCTCCCACACCATGACGACACTGCCGTCGGACGTGCGCGACGCGCTGCCGCCCCCGTCCCGCCGGATGCTGGAGGAGCTGGCACGCCGGCAGCTGCCCCAGGTGGAGGGGTACCAAATGCATCTGATCCAACTGCCCTGACCGGCAGGCGTTCCGGCGCCGCGAGGCGGGGCTACCGCCACACCTGCGCGGCGACGCGGCGGAAGTTGCCGCCCAGGATCGCGGTCACCGCGTCGTCGGGGTACCCCCGGGCGAGAAGCGCGTCCTCGACGGTCAGCAGCCCTTCCGGGGGTATGAAGGCGATCGGCCCCCAGCGGGTGTAGCAGTCGGGGAACAGCTCCGGGCTCTCCTCGATCAGCGCGTTGAAGTCCTCGTGGTCGAACGGGTAGTCGGTCGACACCCCGACGTGTGCCGGGCCGACGAGGTCGACGGCGTAGTCGATGTGCCGTACCAGCGCGTCGATCGAGGCGTCGTTCGGGCCGAGGAAGATCCCGACGCCGGTGATGCCGATGACCCCGCCGGTGGCGGCACACGCCTTGGCCTGCTCATCGGTGATGTTGCGAGGGTGGTCCCACACCGAACGCATGCAGGAGTGGCTGTAGATCACCGGCTGCTCGGAGACCTCGCACATGTCAAGACCGGTGCGGGCACCGCAGTGCGATCCGTCCGCCACCATGCCGACCGCGTTCATCTCCCGTATCAGGGCTCGCCCGTAGGCGGTGAGCCCTTCGTCGAGACCGTCCAGGCAGCCGCCGCCGGCCGCGTTGCGGTTGTTGTAGCTCGGCAGCATCGTGCGGACACCGAGCTCGTAGAACTGGCGCACCCGGTCCAACTGTCCTTCGAGCGGCCCGGAATCCTCCAGGTCGAATGCCACCGCCACCTCGTCCGCACGCCCGGCGGCGTCGACGTCGTCGACGCCCACGGCCGGCCGCAAACGGTCGTCCGCGGCGATCCGCTCCCGCCAGCTCGCGATGAGACCGGTGACGTCATCGGTGCGGTGGGGAACGTAGCCCACGTTCACCGAGACGAAGCTGCCTCCCGGCCTGCGGTAGCGGGCCAGTTCGCCGATGTCCGCGTGCTTCTTCAACGGCAGGCAGCAGTGTTGCTCCCACAGCAGGGACGGGCGGCGCGGTCCTGAAGGTCCGTTCGGCACGGTACATATCATGCCAGTGCCCGTTCTTCGCGTCGTGCCGAACGTGCCGCGGTCGTTCCTGCCGCCGCCTCGGCCCTCCCGTCTCGGTATACCTGCCGGTCAGCCGGACATCGCCGCGCGGTAGAGAGCCGCAAGCGCGTCGTCGATGGGGTGGGGCTGCGGCTTGCCCGAGGAGTCGAGCCTGTTCCACCTCTGAAGGTTCACCGCGACGGCCAGCTGCCGCTTGCCGTCGGCGGAGGTCATGGCCAGCGCTCCAGCACCCCAGACCGTGCCGCCGTGACCCCAGAAGGTGCCCTGACCGGGAGCCTCCATCGGGTGCAGGCCGAGGCCGTAGTCGATCGTCTTTCCTTCGTGGGAGACGACCGGGACGGTGCGTCGCATCTGCGCCAGCGACGATGTGCTGACGATCTCGCCGGCCAGCAGCATGCCGAAGAAGCGATTGAGGTCCGTGACAGTCGATATCAGCGAGGCCGCCGGCCCCACCCACGACATGTCGTAGACGCTGTAGTCGCGCGGCGGGTCGATCATGCCGAACCACGCCTCGTACATCTGTGAGTGCGGCCCGTCGACGTACGGTTCGGCGGGGAGTTCGGTGTCGCGGAGCCCCGCGCGTTCGATGACGTTCCGAGTGACGTACCGCTCGGCCGAAGTGCCGGTTACCGCTGCCAGGAGTTCGCCGAGGAGCAGGTAGTTGGTGTTGGAGTACACCCCCGGCGTGCGGCCCGGGACGCCGACGGCAGGTGCGGTGACTCCCATCTCGATCAGTTCGGTGGGATGAAACCGCGTGAGCCGGTGGTCGTCAAGACTCTCGGGCCCGGTGTCCGCGAGGGCGGGAAACGCTTTGAGGGACGGGTAGGCATAAGGGAGGTACTCGGCGAGGCCGCTGGTGTGGTTGATCAACATCCGCACCGTGATCGCGTCACCGCGTGCTCCGGGAACCAGCCTCGGAAGGTACCGGCCGATCGGGGTGTCGAGGCCGATCTGACCGCTCTCGACCTGGTGCAGAACCGCGGCGGCGGTGAAGGTCTTGGTGATGCTGCCGACGCGGTGCCGCATGTCGGCCGTGATGGGGCGGCCGGTGGCGACATCGGCGACTCCGGCGGCGCCGCGCCAGACCTGGTCGCCGTCACGCACCTCGGCGAACAGGCCCGGCACCCCGGCGCGGTGGACGTGTCCCAGGGCGGCGTTCAGCTTCGCGGGGTCCAGCGGGTTCCTCACGACATGCGTCCTTTCGTATGTCCCGGGGTGGGCATCACGTCGTACGTTCACGTCCTCATTATGCACGCGGTGCGTGCAACGCCAAGTGCATAGGTTAGGCTGAGTCCCGGCGAGAGGGGTGAGATGGCGGGCCGAAGGCGCTGGTCTACCGAGGAGATCCTGGATGCGGCGGCGGAGCTGCTGCGCACGAGCGACGCCGAGTCGTTCAGCGTGCGCAAGCTCGCCGCGGTGCTCGGCACCGATTCCTCCAGCCTCTACCGGCACTTCCGCAGCAAGACGGAGCTGATGCGGGCGGTCGCCGACCGGATACTCCTGGCCGCCATGGACGGCTACCGCCCCGAGGGCGACTGGAAGCAGCGCATCACCGCCCTGGCCCTGCGCGTGAGAGAAGCCTTCGGTCAGCAGCCCCAACTCGCCGCGGTCTGGGGACGCTACGCGTCAGGCGGCACCGGTTCCCGGCTGGTCATGGAGGAGCTGCTCCAGGCCCTGCGCGCGTCGGGACTGCCCGACCAGGAGATCCCGACGCGCTACCACAGGATCGCTGTCCTCATCGCCGCGTTGATCGCCTCCGAAGCCGGAGTCAGCACCATCACTCCCAAGGAGTCCGAACAGGGCATGGAACTGTTCCGCGTCGCGGTGTTCGGCGCCGACCCCGCACGCTTCCCCGCCCTCGCCCGCTTCGCCCGTGACGTCCGCCCCCTCGGGGCAGACCGCCGCGCCGCGTTCGAAGAGATCCTCGCCGCCCAACTCGCCGACATCGAGGCCGCGATCTGACCGAGCTGGGCGGGCAGCCGGCGCTGATGGTGATGTCCGCCGCAAACCGCGAGGGCGGTGCCGGAAGGCACGCCCAGGCCGCGTCCTCTGGAGGACGCGGCCTGGGGCCGGCGCTCGACCGCAGTCTCCAGGGTCAGTTGAAGCTGTTCTCGGAGGTGAGGGTGGCGGTGGCGGTGACGTGCCCGCTGGGCGGCGCGGTCACCCTCACGCGTCCTTTGAGGAGTCGGTGTCGGCGCTTGTGCCGGCGCTCTTGCTGGTCCACGGCTTCGGGACCCGGGCGGCGGCGTGCACATGCCGGTCCGCCCAGTGGAGGACGGAGCGGTACAGCGCCTCGGAAGGGTCCGCGACCGGGTCGGTGACGTCGATCGGGTGCGAACGGTTGAAGTACGGGCGGAACCTGCCGTACGACTCGACCGCCCCGAGTTGCGACCTGGACAGATGCTTGCGGGCCATCGGTAGGTAAAACCGGTCCCAGGCACGGGGTTTGACGTATGGCGGCGGCTCGATCGGGGCGACGCCGCGCCGGGCCCGCCACTCGTTGAGCCCGTCGATGATGACCTTGTGCGTGCCGTCCACGCTCAGCGCCGCGGTGCCGCCCCCGACGACCGCCACCCTCGCGTGTCCTGACGTGCGGCCGGCGGGGCCTGACATGACGATCCTGGTGATGATCCCGGCCGCGTCGTCGGTTGACGCGATGTCGACGTAACCGCCGGGGTCTCCGACGACCACCGGGAGCGCTCCGGAGCACAACCCGCGCATCAGGGCGAACACTCCGCCGAAGCGGTCGATGAACCCGTCGTCGCGGCGGCCGCATATCAGCGGCAGCCGGACGATGTCCGCCCCGGGGTGTTCCCGGGCCACCCATACCTCGGCGCGTGCCTTCGCCCACTCGTACGTGTTATGGAAGTCCTCCGGGTTTTGCTGTCCGTGCTCCAGAGCGGCTCCGCGGCCCTCTACGGCGATCGTCGAGAGTTGCACGACATGCGTATCCGGGCCCGCCAGCGCGAAAAACGCTGCCGTGGAGGCCGTGTTGGCCGTGTACGCCTCCTCGGCCGGGAGCCCCCACCGGGTGTCGGCGGCGGCGTTGACCATGACGTCCCAGGAACGCCGTACCGTACGCGGCGCCTCCTCCGCGCCGATCCGCCAGGCCACGTCGCGCGCGCCGGGGCCGCCCGAGCGGCTGATCCGCCAGGTGGTCGCCCCGGATCGTTCCAGGCGGCGGCAGAGCTCCCCGCCGACCGCCCCCGACGCGCCCGCCACGAGTACGTCCACTGGCCACCACCCGCCCGTTCCGCCGTTCGTCGCCTCCGGTATGCGGCGTCCGATGTCCGGCGAGAGTAGGACGAGGCGGGGCATGCGCCGGTGACTGTTCCGTCTGGCAGAACACCGCGGCCCGGAATGCCGGGGCTACGTAACCTGCCCCGTATGCCAAGAGTGACGCACCCCTATGCGCATGACACTGCGATCCGGACCGGTCGCCGGGGCCCGGTCGCGAGGAAATCGGGGGGGTCGTCCTTCTCCTGCGATCCGTCGATCGCCCATGTCACCGGGGCGCCATCCCCGGTCTGTCCACGTTCGCCAGGTTCGCCCAGCGGCACACCCACAAGCGCCTTATGCGGGAACGGCTTACCGCGGACGTCGCCGACTCGGTCGAGTAGGCGACGGGGTCGGTCGACGCGGCCGTGCGTGCCAGGGGCGAGCACCTCCGCATGACGATCAGGGGAGTCCGCGCGCCCGCTGACAGCCGGCACTGCGCGGTGTGTTCCGAGATGACCCGCGCATGGTCGACTAGCTGACCAGATGAAACCGGAGCAGTCGCGAATGGAGCTCAACACAACCCCCACGCGGTCGTTCGGGTCCGCCTTGAGGGCCGCACGACGGGACCGGGGACTCTCACTCGGACAGCTGGCCCAGCTGGTCAACTACAGCAAGGGCCACCTCAGCAGGGTGGAGTCCGAGGGCAAGGCGCCGACCGACATGCTCGCCCGGCGGTGCGACGAGGTACTGCGCACCGGTGGCCTACTGACTGGTCTCGTCGACGCCGCCAGGTCCGGCCGCCGCGGCCCGTCGCTCAACCAACTGCCCAGGGCGGCGCCCGGCCTGGTCGGGCGGGCAGCGACCATGTCCGCATTGGACCGCACTCTTCACCTGCCGGGTGCGCGACGCGACCCGGCAGAGTGCACCGTCGTCGTCGTCGACGGGCAGGCTGGAATCGGCAAGACCACCACAGCGCTCAACTGGGCCCACGGGGTGGCGCGCCAGTTCCCCGACGGCATCCTGTTCGCCGATCTGGGCGGCTTCGGCCCCGGCGTGCCGGCCGATGAGACCGATGTCCTGCGCCACTTCATGGCGTCCCTCGGCGGACAGGTGGACGCGGAGGTGCCTGCCGAACACCTCGCGGCCCGGTACCGCAGCCTGATGACCGGCAAGCGGGCGCTGATCATGCTGGACAACGCGGCCGGCGCGGGACAGGTCAGGCCACTGCTGCCGGCGGCCGGTGGGTGCCACGTGCTGGTGACGAGCCGCGACCGGCTGTCCGGACTGGTCGTACGGGACGGCGCGGAGCGGGTCACGGTGCCACCGATGACCGAGGAGGAGGCATTACGGCTGCTCGAAGCCACAGCCGGACCGTGGTTCGACCGATCAGCCGCGCCAGAAATCGCGCACTCCTGTGGTTATGTCCCGCTGGCTCTGCGGGTCGCCGCCGAGAACATGGCCGGGTGGCATCGGTCGCCATTCGACGGCCTCGGCGGCGGGGCGGATGAGGCGACCACATTGCGGACTGTTCTGTCGTGGTCCTACCGCAAGTTGGCGCCTGCTGCGGCGAATGCGTTGCAACGCCTCGCGGTCACCCGCGGTGAGACCGTCTCACCGGCGACCGCGGCCGGCCTGCTCGGCACCGGGGTGAACGAAGCCCACGTGCTGATGGACGCGCTGGCGGAGATACATCTGCTGCACCAGGTCGCGCCCGGCGCCTATCGTCTCGACCAGCTCACCGCGGCCTTCTCCACCGAGCTGAACGAGACCCGACCGCTCCCGTCGGCACCCGACGACTTCCACGCCCAGGTGCGCCGCCTGCCGGACTCCCGTGCGCCGCAACCGCCTGTGCGCAACGAGGACGGGGTCCTCGGCGGCAGCGCCTGACCTTCCGCCATGGCGGCCGCACATACTGTTCCTCGCTCAGGACATGGACACGTCCGCCGTGCGAGCCGGTCACCAGAGTGGGCCAGACCCTTTTCAGGCTTTCTACACTGGCTGTGTCCATTCGCTCGGAATCAGGGCTGGAAGGCCAAGACGGTCGACTGTTTCCGTCCATCCTCTGACCAACCTGAGCCCTCCGAACATCCCTTGAGGTGAACGTAGCTCGGGTAGATGCTCGCCGAGGCCAAGACCTTCCTGCACGGCAGTCACCCACTCCTCGAGTCGCGTCAGCCATGGCTCGGCCTCTGAGGGGTTACTCGCAAGTTCATTCGCCTCATGAATAAGTTTGAGGCCCTGGGTGCGGAGCGGCTCCGGCGCATATGTGATTTGGTCGAGGGCCCCGCCGTTCTCTTGCCAGTACGGCTCTCCGCCATACTCAAGACCGCTCACCTGTAGGCTCGCGAAAACCAGATTGCGAGTTTGTGCAGCCACCATCCGCCACTGGCCGGCGCGTACTCCGCCGCCAATGTCTTCCAGTGCTCCCTGAACGACCAGCAGCGTTATCACGGAACCGTGGCCGATACTGGATACGTAAGACTGCAATCCCCTAGTGCTTCGAACGCTCACACAGCACCTCTTCAGTGAAATAGGATCAGGTATGACGGCCGGACGGGCCGGACCGTCGCGCTGACAGCAATACAGGGATCAGTCGACCCCCTCGTCGCATACGGAACACGAATTATCGTTCTGCCCGCTGTACGCCGAGCCAGAGCATGTCCTCGCTGAAAAGCGCCTCGACATCCGGGTCCCACTTCTCCGACAGGGAGTAAGTCCAGGTGCTGGGCTCACCGACGTTGCTTTTTGCTGACACCACTGCTGCCCGCAACCCCCACCGGGATACTAGGTGTTCCTTACCGAATGACTCCCAAGTGGTACCGACGGTCGGCTGTAGGCTCAGCCGCCAGGAGCTGGTGTCGACATCGCCGAGGTAGGAGTGGAGTGAGCTTTCTATGCGCTCCATGTAGTGAGGTACATCGAGTGCGGAAAGCGGTGGGCTTATCGCTTGCTCGTACGCCGACAGAGCCTTCGAATCTCCCAGGCGTTCCAGCTTTTCCCCTAGCCATTTCCATTTGAAGTATGATTCTCCACGAGCTGCCGCGTGGCGTTCGAGTGCCGCCATGAGCGCTTCGCCTGCTCGGATTCCTGCCACCAGAGGCTTATGGGTGAGCAAGGCCTTGGCTGCTGCTTGCATGCGGTATGCCTCCACGGCATGCCAGTCTTTTAACCACTCACCTACTTCGGCCTCCAAGTGCTGTTGCCAAGCGATCCATTGATCTGTGCCGGAAAGTGGAAGACCCAGACCGTACCTGGTGATGACGTCGATCGCCTTGCGTTTCGCTCCGATGTCTCCTGGCCTTATCTCTTGCGGGGGCCAAGTGCTCGAACTCATTTCGCGGCGTCTGTCCAAGAGTTGTTGGGAGCCGCAGGTGATCGCGTCAATCCGTGCGCCGTTCGGATATGACATCAGCGGAAGCGTGCTGGCAACGTCATCTTCTACGACGGTGTACAGGTCCAAGTCGCTGGTGTCGTTACCGAATCCGGAAATGACTGACCCGGCGGCGACGACCAGAAGCGGCTCTCCGAATGACCTGTCAATCTGATCCAGTATCTGTCGCTCCGTGAGATCATGCCGTTTGATATAGCCTTGATATCTGCCGAGCCTGGCATCATCCATCAATCGGTCCATTCCGATTCAGTGCGTGTATGAGCATGGTGTCGTTTGGCTCATTGCAAGTTACTTGCGACTGCGGTCATTGGATGCGGTGAATCTGGGTTTCGGCTCCAGGCAGACCTGCCGGCGCAGGTTGGAGCGGTTGCACGCATTCGTCCTCGGCTACTGATCGGCGATAGCAAGTGTGCAGTCTTTGCGGTGCCGTTCGGGAGATGTTGTCCGTTGTCTGTTCAGCGGGATATTTTGGCAACGGGCAGTGTGCGTGCGCAGACGGCCGGGCGTGCGCAACGATACGCGGTCCGGAGCGGCGGCTATCCGGCGCGGTGCGCCGCACACGTGGAGCGCCGGTGGGGACGAACGGCGTCCCGCTGTTCGACATCGGGAACTCACGGGTGGTCAGCCCAGCGGCCCGACGACATGCTGTGGCTGTCGGCAGTGGCTTGACGAGCAGGAAGATCACTGATCTGCCCGGCCCTGATCCGCCCGGCCGGCCCTCCACTCCCATGGGGCGGGCCCGGCCGCTGCTCCACTGCCGAGGACATTCGCACGGGCATGGGGCTGATCAAGGGGCTGGCGGAGCTGGGACTTCCGCATGGTTCTCCCGAGTGCTGGCCTCGTAGAAGATCGCGCAGGGAATCGGGCGAGGAATCCGCCGGGGAACGGTCTCCTGCCCACGTGCCCTCAGGCCCGTGCCACCCGGGAATCGATGGCCGCCAGCATCTGCCGGCAGTTCTCCTCCAGCGCCCGGCCCGCCACCGGGTCCAGCATGTCGGCCAGCAGGGGGATACCGATCTCGAAGTCGATGGTGACCCGGACCGCGGAGGTCGCGGAGTCGATCTCCAGCACCCGCCAGTCACCGGTGAAGCGCTCCAAGTCGCCCTCCACCTGGTGGAACGTCATGATCCGGGTCTCGTCGTCGGTCCTGTCCTCCTCCGTCCACTCCAGGAGCGAGCCCTTGAGCATCACCGACCAGTCGCTGAGCCGGGCTCCGGCCGTGCCGGTCTCGTGGACGACCACGCTCTGCACGTTGGTCATGAACTTCGGGTACTCCGCCAGATCCGTCACCGCCGTCCAGGTGTCCGACGCGGGGGCGTTGATCGTCATTTCGACAGTGACCGTGGGCACGCTGGGCTCCTTGGGTGTTCCGGTGTTCCGGTGTTCCGACAGGTACGGGACGAATCAGGCGGGGTCGAAGGAGATGGGCTGCCCGGTGCAGTACGCGCCGACGGCGTCGTCGCAGACGAGGAGCGACGGCGGGTGGTGGTGTACGGCGAGGGAGTCGAGCAGCAGGGCCGCCGCCGGATGCCCCTCGGTGTACGCGCGCCCCCCGATGACCGGGGTGAGCGCGCCGGCGAACCGCTCCCGCACATCGGACAGGGAGGCCCGCAGGCCCATCGCGGCGGCCAGCGCGGTATGGCCGGTCAGCGCCTCGTGCTCCCAGTCGGCGGCGAGGGCGCGGGTGGCGGCGCCCAGCGCGTACAACTCCCGCGCGGCCCGGCCGATCAGCGCCGAACGCGAGCGTGACGTGGTGCCCGCGCACTGCTCCGCCGTCCTGTCGAGCAGCGTCGAGAGCACCCCGTGGTAGGTGGCCGAGACAAGGACCGCGAACCAGACGACCCCGGCGATGAGGATGTCGTCCACAGCACCCGCCGGGCCCCGGTAGAAGACGAGCCGCCGGTCGATCTCGACATCGGTGAGGCGGACCCGGCCGGTGTCGGAGAGCCGCATGCCCAGCGAGGGCCAGTCGCCCTCGTGGGTGATGCCCGGGGAGTTGGCCGGGACGAGCGCGATCAACGTCTCGTCGGTGTCGCGCACCTGGGCGGTGACGCACATCAGGGTGGCCGTGGTGGAGAGCGAACAGGGGTACTTCGTACCGGAGATACGGAAGTCCTTGCCGTCCGGGACGGCCACCGAGCGGCTGCTGAGGAAGTTGCCGTTGCCACCCGGCTCGGCGAAGGCGGAGGCCACCAGCGCGTGGGTCTCCGCGATGCTCTCCAGCAGCATCCAGGAGGTGTCGCGGTGGCGTCGCCAGTAGTCGACCATCAGGCCCACGGTCATGGAGTGCATGTTCAGCGCGATGGCCGGTCCTGGGTCGAGGCGGCCGAGCGCGCGCTGCGCGCCGGCGACCGCGACGAGCCCGGCCCCGCCGCCGCCGAACTCCTCCGGGACGGGCAGCGTCGCGTAGTCGGTTGCCGCGATGGCCCTGATCCGGTCAGCGGCCGTGGCCTCACCAGAGGGCGGGTCCTGGGGCAGTTCTTCGAGGAACGACGGAGTTGCCCACCCGGCATCCAGAAGCCGCCTCACCTGCTGTTCCACGTTGCCGCCTGCCTTCCGTCAACTTGTCGATCCGCCGGGGTCGTCGGCCTGGCTGCCGTCACGACCACGGCACCTTGACCTGCTCGGGCCGGAATACGCACCACGCGGCCAGCGCGAAGACGGCCGCGAGCCCGAGCAGCACCGCCACGGGCAGCAGGACGCCGCCGACGCCCGCGCCGCCGAGTACCGCCTCGTTGAAGCCGCGCATCGCCCAGTACGTAGGGGTGACCTTGCCGAGCGCCTGGGCCCAGAGAGGCAGGGTCGCGTACGGCACGATGCCGCCCCCGCATCCGGCGAACAGCAGCCCGGTGAGGTACGCGAGGGCGTTGAGCTGCATCATGCTCCGGCAGAACGCGATCAGCGCGAACCCGAAGCACACCATGGACGCCGCCAGCGCCACGGCCACCACCGCCAGCGCCGCGACCGAACCGCGGACGTGGAGGCCGAACAGCGCGCCGCCCACGGCAAACAGCACCGTCTGCTGGGTGAGAGCGAGCAGCAGCGTCGACGTGACCCGCCCGCCGATCAGCTCGGCGGCGCGCAGCGGGCTCGCCCGCAGCCGGTTCCAGGTGCGCCAGCCGTGCTCGCGGAAGATGGTCTGCCCGACGTAACTGACGAGGAAGAAACAGAACATCGCGGCGATCCCCGGAACCGCCTGCTCCGCGCCGGTGACCGCTATACCGCCGGGCGCGGGCCCGTACCGCTCGGTCAGGTCGGCCTCGAAGGCGGAGGAGAGGAACCCCATGATCAGCAGCGGCATGAGCGTCAGCACGATCAGCGGGGCCGGATCGGCGCGTACGTGCTCGGCGTCCTTGAGCGTGACGGCCGCCGCCCGCCGCCAGGAGAGGTCAGGCATCGCTCGCCACCCCGTCCGGCTCGTTCGACGCCGCTGACTCTGCCGATGCGTTCAGCTCGTCCGACGTCTCCGACGTCTCCGACGCGGTGACGTTCAAGAAGACCGATTCCAAACTGGCCGGTCTGATCTCCACCGACTGGAGCCGCTGTGCCGCCTCGCCCAGCTCGTTGATCGCGCGTACGGCCGTGATCTGCGGGCTGTCGGTCACGATCCGTACCGTGCGCTCCTCGCGCCGGGTCGGCCACGGCAGCGCGATGTCCGGCGCCGGCCCGGTGAAGGTCAGGTCGACGCGGCTCTCGCCGTGGTCGCGCAGGAGTTCCCGTACGGTGCCACGGGCGACGACCCGGCCCCGGTCGAGGATCACGGTGGGGCCGCCCAACTCCTCGACCTCGGCGAGGTAGTGGCTCGAATAGCAGACCGCCACGCCCGCGTCCGCCAGCCCGCGCACCAGCTCCACCAGGGCGATCCGGCTGACCACGTCCATCCCGACGGTCGGTTCGTCGAGCAGGACGACGGGGGGCTCCGGAACCAGCGCGATCGCCACATGCAGGCGGCGTTGCTCGCCGCCGGACAGGGCACGGGCCGGCCGGTCCAGCAGCGGGGCGAGCCCCAGCGGTCCGGCGACCTGGTCGATACGGCGCTTCGCCCGCGCGCCCCACAACCCGGCGAGCCGGGCGAAGAAGCGCAGGTTCTCGGCGACGGTCAGGGTGGGGTACACACCGAGGTCCTGGGGCGCGAAGCCGACCGGGCCGCCGGCCGTGCACGTACCGCCGTCGGGGCGGGTCAGCCCGGCCACGATCGACAGCAGAGTGGACTTCCCGGCGCCGTTCGTGCCGAGCAGGGCCACCACCTCGCCGGCCGGGACGTCCAGGTCGACGCCGCGCAGCGCGACGACGTCCCGGTACGCCTTGCTGACCTGGCTCACCCGCAGCATCGAGGACCCGTCACCGTCACCTCTCACCGGCTCGCTCACCGGCTCAGGATGGCGGCGGAACCGGCCCGTGCGGGGCGGGTTCCGTCAGATGGAACGGTGCGGAGCAGAGGGGTCTACGGCCGTTAGAGTGCTGCTCCTTCTTTGTGGACCTGTGGTCCTTGTGGAGGTGTGGTCGATGACCGAGCCGGCTACGACGGCAACGGCTACGGCTCTCAAGGCGATACGCAGACACCTTTCCCCCCGGCTCGCCCTGCTGCTCGGTATGAACGGGCAGGACAGCCTCGAAGTGCGGGCGAGCGGCGCGGAGGTGACCCTGTCGGACGGGCGGTCCGCGCTCGACTTCGGCAGTTACGGGGTGGCCTTGCTCGGCCACCGGCACCCCCGGGTGGTCGCTGCGGTGACCGAGCAGTTGGGGCGCATGCCCTCCTCCACCCGGGTGCTGGCCAACGAGACGCTGCCCCGGTTCGCCTCCGAGGTCGTGTCATTCGTCGGACTGGCGGGGCTGACCAGGGTCTGGACCGGGCTCAACGGCACGGACGCGGTGGAGACCGTTCTGAAGCTGGCGCGGGCGGCCGGCGGGCGGAGCCGGGTGATCGCGGTCGAGGGCGGCTTCCACGGTAAGTCGCACGGCGCGCTCGCGGTGACGTCGAGCCCGCGCTTCCGGGAGCCGCTGGCCGCCGTTCTGCCGCCCGTCACGCATGTGCCCGCGACGGCGGACGCGGCCGCCCTGGACGCGGCGTTCGCCGGGGGTGATGTGGCGGCGGTGATCGTGGAGCCGGTGCAGGGCGAGGGCGGTGTACGTCCGCTCGGCGCAAGCCTGTTGCACGAGCTGCGGCGGCGCGCCCGGGATGCCGGGGCGTTCCTGGTGAGCGACGAGATCCAGTGTGGGCTGCGCCGGTGCGGGCCTCCGACGCTCGCGGGCGAGCTGGGGCTCGAACCCGACGCGGTGCTGCTGGGGAAGGGGCTCGGCGGCGGGGTGATGCCGCTGTCGGCCGTGGTTGCGAGCGAGGAGCTGTACGCGCCGCTGCGCGACGATCCGTTCCTGCACACCGCGACGTTCGCCGGGCATCCGCTGAGCGCCGCCGCCGGTATCGCGGCGGTGCGGGCCGTGGCGGAGCACGCCGCCGACGGGGAGCGGGTGGCCCAGCGGATGGAGGCGGGGCTCGCCACCCTGCGGGAGCGGTGGCCCGAGCACATCGCGGCGGTGCGGGGGCGTGGACTGCTCTGGGGGCTGGAGTTTGCCTCGACCGCCCTCGCGGGCAAGGTCTTCGCCGACCTGGGCCCGGCCGGGCTGCTCGTCTCGCCGTGCCTGGGGCGGCCCGAGGTGGTGCGGCTGTTCCCGCCGATGATCGCCACCGACGGGGAGGTCGACCGGGCTCTCGGGATCCTGGACACGACGGTACGCGGGGCGGCGGCGCAGGCCGCCGTTCAGGTCCCGTTTCGCGCGGAGAGCTGAGGCAGGACCGGGCGGCCGGTACGGGGCGGACCCGGGATGCGTCAGCGACGCATCCCGGGTCCGCCCCGGGGCCCTCAAGGCCGTACGGCCGTGACCAGAGCCGGGCACAGCCGGCCCATCGCGTATTCCTCCCTGGCGGTGGCCAAGGTACGGACCACCAGATCGACTTCTTCCGTGCCGAGCATGGCCTCCGCCGAGCCGCGGAAGAGCCGCAGGGCCTTCAGCCGGGCGGCGAGCAGGTCGGTGGCCCAGGGGGCGAGGTCGGTCAGCTCGATGCGGGTGAGTCCGGCGGCGCGCAGTTGCTCACGGCGGGTGGTGACGGGGGTGGTGTGGAAAACGCCGGCGGGGTGGAGCTCGCGAAAGGTTTCCGCCGGGCCGGCGCCGTCGGGAGCGAGGCTGACCTCCTCGGTGCAGAGCAGCGCGCCCCCGGGCCGCAGCAGCCGGGCGGCCTCCTGGAACACCCGGTCGGGGCGGGGAAAGTGGGGCAGCGAGCCGGTGATGACCACCGCGTCGAGCGAGGCATCGGGCAGGGGGACGGATTCGGCGGAGGAACAGAAGATGGTGATGTCTTCGCGCCCCTGGGATTCATTGATCGTCCGGCTGAGTTCGCAGTGCTCGGGGACCAGTTCCACCCCGTACGCCTGTTCCACCGGGGTGCCGCGTTCCGTGAGGCGGTCGAGAATGTACCGCAAGGCCCCGCCGAATCCGCTGCCCATTTCCGCCAGTCGCGCCGGCGCGGCCAGTCTCTCGACGACGAGATCGCAGCCGTTCGGGCCGAAGTGGCCCATCTGATCCAGGGACATGAGTCCGGCGGCTCCGGTGCCACCGGTGAACCGAGTGATACGGCGCTCGGCCGCCTGCCAGTCGAAGAGGCCACCGAAGAGCCGCCGGTGGTAAGCGAGTTGAAGGTCCGTCGCGCCGTGATTCTTCATCGTGCCGAAAGCCTTCGTCATGCAGTTTTCTCGGTGGCTGAGTGGACACTGACGCTGGATAACGCCTCGCGCGCGCCCATGAGTTCGCGGACCACGGCGGTCCGGTGCGCTCCGCCGGGCGGAATGGCTACCGACAGCGCGCCCAGTATGGAACCGTACGGATCGCTGATCGGAACGGCCACCGCCACCGTTCTCCCCGTACGCGTCATCGCATAGCCCTGGTGGACGATTTTCGACAGTCCTGCTTCGCCTCGGTACGGAAGGGATGCCACGCGTTCACGCCTCCTGCTGTCCTGCCTGATGCCGTCCGGCCGTACCCAGGTGCGGAAGGCGGTGATGACCTTGGCCGCCGCGGAGACACACACGGCCAAGGGGGCCCCGAAGGCCACATCGTCCTCCTGGACACGCCGTCCCTCGCGTGCCTCGAAGTGTAAGGACCGGCCGTTGGACAGGAGGGTGAAGAACGCCGGACACTCCCGCCGGGCGATGAACAGCGGTGTGTGCGGCAGGATTCTATGAATGAGCCGCGTCGGCTCGGGAACGCGGTCGGAGAGGATCGCCACGCGTCGGCCGAGGCAGAGATCCTTGCCGTCCCGGTCGAGTAGCCCCCAGACGAGGAGTTCCATGATCAGACGGTGGACGGTGGCCTTCGCAAGGCCGGTCCTGCGGGAAATCTCGGAAAGCGTGAGGCTGCTTTCTCCGGGCGTGAAGCATTCCAGGATGCTGAGCCCCCGGGACAGCATGGAAAGGCGCCCCGCCGCCGCTCCAGGAATGACTGACATCCTCATTTGGCTGTGTGGCATCGGCATACCTCGAAAGTGCGAATGGTACCTGTTCGCGGACGACATACGTGACGACATACATAGCGGCACATGTAACGACATGCGTGATGGAGAAGGACCCATGGCGCACAACTCACGTCGAGGCCGGCCGTCGCGGCCGTACCAGGTCCGCCGCCCCCGTGCTGCCACAAGCAGCCGACTGGCTGGCGCGCACCGGACGACACGCTGCTGGCGGAAGCAGCGCGCTGCGCAGTACGTCCGGTCCACACGCGCACGGCTGGACCGGGCAGTTGCCACCGCGGATTCCCTGTCCGGCGACGGCTGGACAACCGTGAGGTGTCGGTCCTCGGAACGCAGAACCAATAGTTGCACACGCGGCGAGTTTCCGCAGCCCGCCTCTGACTTCTGAGGGAAACGGTCACTGAACGGGCAGGATAATTGGGATTCCGGTCATTCGGGACGCCCGATATCACGGGCCACGGCGGGTGTATTGTGCCGAACGATTGCGTCGGGGGTGCCCTGCTTGTGCCCGGATGGCAGCTGTCTCGAATAAGTGTCTACGGGTGTGGTCTTCTGTGCGAACCTGGCGGAATGCCGGTCCCTGCGGCTGGTGAACATCGACGCGAACGCTTCGCCCCCATGACCGGCGGTGTGGGTCTGTGTGTTCGAATCTCTTCCCGCGAGCAGACTTCCGACTGCAACGGCGGACCGCACGCCTGCCGGAGTGGGCCGCGAGGGCCGGACGCAAGGCCGTCCGGATCGGATCCGGGCTCGCGTCCGGAATGACTGGCGTGGACCACCGCGTCCTCGGCGGCGAAGACAAGGAACCTGCCCCGCCTTCGCCTGCCGCCTCCTCGGTGTCCGGAAGCAGAGGAAGTCGGTGCGTCGCGGCTCTCCGGTGCTGGGGCGGGACTTGTCCTCCCACGCGATCTTTCGGAGCCGCGCCCTCCGGTCTCCTCAGTACCGTCTCGAAGGACCGTTCCTCCGATGCGGCGACGCGGATTGCGGATCGGGTCATCGGCGGATGTCCGGTCTCGTCGGGCGGGACCCAAGAAGGCGGACGGCATCAGCAGAAGCCCGGCGGCGGGCTCGGGGCAGGCGACGGCGGGGCGAGCCGGCTACCCGGCCGCTCCCGCGCACGACCTACCGAAAGCCGGCCGACTCCGCACTGCGCTCCGGGCCGACTGCGGGCCGGCAAAGGATCTTGGGCTTCGGGAAGAGGCCGGGCCGGGCCGGGCCCGACGTACGAGGAGGGTCGCGCAGAGCAGGCGCTCCGGCCTGGAGGGCGCGGAGTGGGGCGGGTGGGACTCGAACCCACGGCCGACGGATTATGAGTCCGTTGCTCTAACCGGCTGAGCTACCGCCCCGTAACGGCGTGCCGCGTACATCTGTGCGCGCCGTCTGCCGCAGCATAGCTGCTCATACGATCTGCCGCCCGGGCCGGGGGCTGTCGTACGCAGGCAAGGACTGCGGGCATGGGGTGATCGGTTCCCGGCACGGTGCCAGTGATGCACGGAGAACAACAAAGGGCCCCGGACGGGGCCCTTTGCGTGATGAGGACTGCTGCTCCCCCGACTGGACTCGAACCAGTAACCTGCCGGTTAACAGCCGGCTGCTCTGCCAATTGAGCTACAGGGGACTGCTCCGCCCGGGTCCGCACCCCCGAGCCGGGGCGCGTGTCCGTGCCGCGGCCCATACATTAGCGCATGTGAGGGGGTGCTTCGAAATCGGTATCCGGGGCATCCCGGTTACCTGCGGCGCGATGTGCCACGAGAAGATCGGTCATCGGGAGAGAGAGGAAGCATCCCATGCGCAAGCTCATCTTCATCGCCGGTGTGGCGGTGGGCTACGTGCTCGGCGCGAAGGCCGGGCGGGAGCGGTACGACCAGTTGCGGGAGGCGGCGGAGCGGGTGCGGAGCAATCCCGCGGTGCGCAATGCCGTCGACTCCGCGACGCAGTCCGGGCGGGAGGCCGCGGCGCGCGCGGCCGGCGTGGTCGCGGACCGGGCGGGGGACCGGTTGCCGGGCGCGGTGACCGAGCGGCTGCGCGCGGTCGGCAGCCACGACGAACGGGGTGCGGCGTAGGGGCGCGCAAAAGCGGACGTCCGGCCCATTGCCCGCGGTGACCACTGCTGGTTAGCGTATGTTCGGCATTCCGGCGTGCGATCGGGATGCCGAACACTTGAGTGGCGGAGGCATCGGGCATGGGGCGTCGCGTACCGGCGGTGAGCCGGGCGTTGGACATATTGGAGCTGTTCCTCGACGGGGACGGGACGCTGTCCGCTCCCGAGATCACCCGCAGGCTTCAGCTGCCGCGGACCACGGTGCACGAGCTGGTGACCACGCTGGCCGCCCGTTCCTACCTGGTGCCGGTGCCCGAGCAGCCGGGCAGGTACCGGCTGGGGGTGCGGACCTACCAGCTCGGCAGCAGGTATGCCGAGCAGCTCGACCTCGCGGCCGAGGGCCAGCAGGTGGCCAGGGCGGTCGCCGAGACCTGCGGCGAGACGGTGCACGTGGCGGTCCTGGAGGACGCGGACGTCATCTACATCGCGAAGGTGGACAGCACGCACGCGGTGCGCATGGTCTCCGCCGCGGGCCGCCGGCTGCCGGCGCACTGCACGGCGGTGGGCAAGATGCTGCTGGCCTCGCTGCCGCCGCAGGAGCTGGACGAACGGCTGCCGGCCGGGGACGAGCTGCCCGCCATGACGCCGAACTCGATCACCTCGGCCGAGACCCTGCGCGCGATCCTCGATGAGGTCAGGGAGCGCCAACTGGCCTCGGAGCAGCGGGAGTCCAACCCGGACGTCAGCTGCGTGGCCGCGCCCGTGCGGGACCGGGCGGGGCGGGTCGTCGCGGCGCTGAGCATTTCGGTGCCGATGATCCGCTGGAGCGCGGAGCGGCAGGACGAACTCGCGGCGCTCGCGGTCAAGGGCGCGGCGCAGCTGTCGGAGCGGCTCGGCCACCACGCGGGCTGAGCGCGGCAGGGGAAGCACGAGAGCACGAGGAGAGCGGTGGCAGACGGGCTTGAGATCGCGATACGTGGCCGTGCGGAGCTGGGGGAGGGCCCGACCTGGGACCCGGCAACGGAACGGCTGATCTGGGTGGACATCCTGTCCTCCCGGGTGCACCTCTTCGACCCGGCGACCGGCCGCAGGACCGTGCTGCCCACCGAGCAGCACGTCGGGGCCGCGAAGCCGCGGGCGGGCGGCGGGTTCGTGGTGAATCTGCGGGACGGCGTCGGCCTGTACGAGGCGTCGGGCACGTTCCGCTGGCTGCGGCACGAGCCGGTGCCCGGGCGCCGCGGCAACGACGCGGCGGTGGCGCCGGACGGCTCGCTGTGGGCCGGGACGATGCGCTACGACGAGCGGCAGGGCGGCGGCACGCTGGAGCGGCTGACGGGCGAAGGGGAGGTGCGGCGGGTGCTGCCGGACGTCACCGTCAGCAATGGCCTGGGCTGGAGCCCCGACGGGTCGGTCCTGTACTACATCGACACCCCGACGCGGCGCGTGGACGCCTTCCGCGTCACCGGGGACGGCGGGGTGGCGGACCGGCGGACGGTGGTGGACACCGCCGATCTGCCCGGCTTCCCGGACGGTCTGACGGTGGACGCGGACGGCTGTCCGTGGGTCGCCTTCTGGGAGGGCGGCGCGGTGTGCCGCTTCACGCCGGAGGGGAAGCGGGACCGCATCGTCCCGGTGCCGGTGTCGCGGCCCACGGCCTGCGCGTTCGGCGGCCCCGGCCTGGCGGACCTGTACATCACCACCGCGGCCACCGGCACGGACCCGGGCACCGAGCCGCTGGCCGGCTCGGTGTTCGTGCTCCCCGGCGCGGGCCGCGGCCTCCCTCAGCCGGCGTTCGCCGGCTAGGCCCTGTCCGGCCGATCTTGCCGGGCCCGCGACGCCAGCTACGGCACCTCGCTGCGTTACCGAATCGCGCGAATACGGACAGGTATGAGCTGCGATCCGGCGCCTTGCGATGCACCGCATCTGACGCCGCGGGCTTATCCGACAAGATCGACAGGACAGGACCTAGGGCCGGCCTGGGGGACCGGGGCGGGGCCGATCGGACCCGGCGTCGCGGCGCCCATGCGCAGGCAGGCGAACGCGTGGACGCCGTCGGAGAGGTCGGAGAGGCCGGGGTCCGCGGGGAATGGGCACGACGGGTCGTCCCACTCCTGGAGCCGCGCCGTCTCGTGCCGGCCGAAGTCCTCCGACCAGCCGGGCCACCCCTGCCGGCCGAGGTCTCCTCCGGACGTCTCCCCGGACGGGCTTGTGCTTCCGGCGGCGGGGGCGTTTCCGGGGCCGCGGGGAGCGAGCTGCAACCGGTGGTCAGCAGCAGACCGGCGAGCAGGGTGACGGTCGCGGACCGGTGAGACATGGCAGCAGCCTGCGCCGGGGCATGATGGGGGCAATGCCGGTTTCCTTCAGGGAGGTTTTCCGTGGACGTGCCCGCTGTCGGCCGCGAATGGCATCTGGTGTCGAGGCCCAGGGGGTGGCCGGTTCCGGAGGACTTCGCGCTGCGCCAGGCGCCGGTGCCGAGACCGGGCGACGGGGAGCTGGTGGTGCGGAACCTGCACCTGTCGGTCGACCCGTACATGCGCGGACGGATGAACGACGTGAAGTCCTACACCCCGCCGTTCGCCCTGGACCGGCCCATGGAGGGGGCGGCGGTCGGGGAGGTGCTGGTCTCCGAGGCGCCCGGGTTCGCGCCGGGTGACCACGTGCTGCATCCGCTGGGCTGGCGGGAGTTCACCGTCGTGCCGGCCGGGCGGGCGACGAAGGTGTCCGCGGACCTGGCGCCGCTGACCGCCTATCTCGGGGTGCTCGGCATGACCGGGCTGACCGCGTATGCGGGTCTGACCGAGATCGCGCGCCTGCGCGAGGGCGATGTGGTCTTCGTGTCGGGTGCGGCCGGTGCCGTGGGCGGCCAGGCGGGGCAGATCGCGCGGCTGAAGGGCGCCTCGCGGGTCATCGGCAGCGCGGGTTCTGACGAGAAAGTGCGGCTGGTGACGGAGGAGTACGGTTTCGACGCGGCGTTCAACTACCGCAGCGGCCCGGTCGGGGAGCAGCTGGCCGCCGCCGCGCCGGACGGCATCGACGTCTACTTCGACAACGTGGGCGGCGATCATCTGGAGGCCGCCCTCGACGCGTTCAACGTGCACGGCCGCGCCGTCATCTGCGGCATGATCGCGCAGTACAACGCGACGGAGCCGCCCGTGGCGCCGCGCAACCTGTTCCTGACCATCGGCAAGCGGCTGCGGCTCCAGGGCATGCTGGTGCGTGACCACCACTCCCTCCAGCCGCAGTTCATCGAGGAGGTCTCGGCCTGGATTCGCTCCGGTGAGCTGACGTACCGGGAGACCGTGGCCGAGGGCATCGAGAACGCGGTGGACGCGTTCCTCGGCATGCTGCGCGGCCTCAACACGGGGAAGATGATCGTCACCCTGGACGGCTGACGGGGCTGACGAAGCTGACGAGGCGGCTGAAAGTTTCTCGGACCGCCGCAGGGGCGTTGACGGTGACGTGCGCCGCTCCTACGTTCTCGTCCGTATATCCGATCCATGTTCGATATCACGGATACGAGGGCGGGAACGCATGTACCCACCACCCCTGCCGCACTCCCGGCCGAGCCGTCGGCGCGTGCTCGGCTCCTTGGCCGGGCTCGGCGCGCTCGGCACCGCGGGCGCCGCCGGGTGCGCGGCGCCGAGCGGCACCGGCGGCGGCCGGACGCGGCTGCGCTACTGGCACCTCTTCGGCGGCGGCGACGGCGTCACCATGGACGCGATGCTGGCGGAGTTCCGGCGCGGCCATCCGGAGATCGACCTCCAGTCGTCCACCCTCATGTGGGGCGCGCCCTACTACACCAAACTCGGCATGGCCGGGGCCGGCGGGCGGGCGCCCGAGGTCGCCGCGCTGCATCTGGCGCGGCTCGCCGGGTTCGCGCCCGGCCGGCTGCTCAACCCGTTCGACCTGGACCTGCTCGCCGAACACGGCGTGACACCGGCCGACTTCCCCGAGGACCTGTGGCGCCGCGGCGCGGTGGACGGCGAGCAGTACGCGATCCCCCTCGACACCCACCCGATGGTGCTCTATTACCAGACGGATATCTGCGAACGGGCCGGGCTGCTCGACGGGGACGGCAGGCTGCGGCCGATACGCGGCCGGGACGCGTTCACCGCGGCGGTGCGCGCGGCCGGGGAGGTCACCGGCAGGCCGGGCCTCGTCGTGGAGACGCTGGGCGCCGACACGATCGGCCCGTGGCGGATCTTCGCCACGTTCTACGCGCAGACGGGCGGTGCGCTGCTCAGCGAGGACGGCACCCGCATCGCCCTCGACGACGCCAAGGCCCTGGAAGTCCTGGAGTACATGCGGACGCTGACGGACGAGGGGCTGATCTCGCCGCGCGTCGACTACCAGGGCTCGGTCGGCCTGTTCAGCGCCGGGGAGACCGGCTTCTTCCTCAACGGGGAGTGGGAGGTCGCGACGTTCACGAACACCGGGATGCCGTTCTCCATGACCCGGGTGCCCAGCCTCTTCGGCAGCGGCGCGGCCCAGGCCGACTGTCACTCCTTCGTGCTGCCCAACCAGAACGACCGCGGCGGCGCCGCCAACGAGGCCGCGCACGCCTTCGTCGCCTGGATGCTGCGGCACTCCGTCGACTGGGCGGCCGGCGGGCACGTTCCGGCCTATCTGCCGGCGCTGTCGGAGCCCGAATACCTCGCCATGCGGCCGCAGTCGGAGTACCGCTCGGTGATCGACGAGGTGGCGCTCGACCCGCCGGTGTGGTTCGCCGGCTCGGCGTCGTCCCTGTGGCTCGAACTCGGCGCGGTCTTCTCCGGTGTGCTGACCGGCAGCCGGACGCCGCGCGACGCCCTGGCGGAGGCCAGGGACCGGCTGGCGGACCTGCTCGGCACGCCGAGCCCGTTCGGGGAGACGACGTCATGACGACCACGGCACCGCCGTCCGCGCCGCGCGGCATACGCCGCCACTGGAGCGAGCACGGGCTCGCGTTCACCCTGCCCTTCCTGCTCGTCTACGCCGCCTTCCTGGTCTTCCCGCTGCTGTGGGGGGTGCGGATGAGCCTGGGGAACGACGACATCGCCGGCACCCAGTCGGAGTTCGTCGGCCTGGACAACTACGTCGAGGCCGTGCGGGACCCGGACGTGTGGTCCTCGCTGTGGAACACCGTCTGGTTCACCGTCCTGTCCACCGTGCCGCTCGTCGTCGTCGGCCTGGTGCTCGCGCTGCTGGCCCACCACCTGCGCTTCGTGAACTGGCTGTGGCGGCTGAGCTGGTTCGCGCCGTTCCTGCTGCCCTCGGGCGTCGTGTGCCTGCTGTGGCTGTGGGTGATCTACCCGTCCGACTTCGGCTTCGCCGACCAGCTGCTGAACGCCTTCGGCCTCCAGCCCGGCATCGGCTGGCTGACGGACGCCAGGTACGCGATGCTCTCCATCGTGCTGACCACCGTCTGGTGGACCGTCGGCTTCAACTTCCTGCTCTACCTGGCCGCGCTCCAGGCCATCCCGCAGCACCTGTACGAGGCCGCGGAGCTCGACGGCGCCGGGCCGTGGCAGCGGCTGCGCACGATCACGCTGCCGCTGCTCAACCGGACCACCGGGGTGGTGCTCGTGCTCCAGCTGCTGGCTTCCCTGAAGATCTTCGATCAGGTGTACATCATGACCGGCGGCGGCCCCGACGAGTCCACGCGGCCGATCCTCCAGTACGTCTTCCAGGCCGGGTTCACCGGCTACCGCATCGGCTATGCCTCGGCGATCTCGTACATCTTCTTCGCGCTGATCGTCCTCGTCTCGCTGATCCACCTGCGGCTGACCCGCAGGTCCCGTGAGGAGAACGCCGCATGAGTGCCGCCATGACCGCCGCGCGCAAGGCGCGGGACGCCGTCAGGACCGGGGCGGGGGAGGAGGCGCAGGGACGCAGGCCGCGCTGGACGCGGGGGCGCGTCGGGCTGCTGGCGTGCGCGCTGGTGCTCGCCGTGCTGTGGGTGCTGCCGCTGGCCTGGGCCCTGGCCACGTCGCTGAAGCCGGAGGACGAGACGACCGACACCGGGCTGAACTGGATCGGCTCGCGGATCACGTTCGACGCCTACCGGCAGGTGTGGGAGTCGGGCGACCTCACCCGCTGGATGCTCAACACGGCCTACATCGCGTCCATGACGACTCTGCTGACCGTCGTGCTCACCGCGATGGCCGCCTACGGGTTCAGCCGCACCGAGTTCCGCGGCCGGAGGGTGCTGTACGGGCTGGTGCTCGCGGGGATCATGGTGCCGCCGCAGGTGCTGATCGCGCCGCTGTTCGCGGAGATGGTCGCGCTGAATCTCGTGGACACCTACTGGGGCGTGATCCTGCCGCAGGTGGCGGTGCCCGCGATGGTGTTCATCCTGGTGAAGTTCTTCGAGGGCCTGCCGCGCGAGCTGGAGGAGGCCGCGTACGTGGACGGGGCCGGCCGCTGGCGGGTGTTCTGGCAGATCGTCGTGCCGCTGTCCCGTCCGGTGCTCGCGGCGGTCGCGATCTTCACGTTCATCCAGACGTGGAACAACTTCCTGTGGCCGTTCCTCGTCACGACCGACCCGAACGCCATGACGCTGCCGGTCGGTCTGGTGAACGTCCAGTCCACGTACGGCGTCAGGTACGCGCAGGTGATGGCGTCGGTGATCATCGGCGGGCTGCCGCTGCTGATCGTCTTCGTCTTCTTCCAGCGGCAGATCGTGCGCGGCGTCGCCCATACGGGGCTCGCCGGCCAGTAGCCGTCCGCACCGCGTGTGACCGCCCGGCGACACTCCCTGAAACTTTCGGGGAGTGTTGTCGTAACGGTTGACCTTCGACAGATTCGACTTCTACCTTCCGTTCGGACACCCGATCGGGATTCGAAATGTCGAACGAGCGAAGGGTTTTCGGGATGACTCATGCCTCCCTGCGGTCCCTGCCGCCGCCCCTCGGACGGCCGAGCCGCCGCGGGCTGCTGCGCGGCGCGGCAGGACTCGGGGCGGCCGTGGCCCTCGGCGGCTCAGCCGCCTGCGGCTCCGCCGCTTCCCTGGCCGGCGGTGACCGCCGGATTCAGTTCTGGAACCTCTTCAGCGGCGGCGACGGCGCCAACATGAGAGGGATGCTCGACCGGTTCCGCGCCGAATTTCCCGGCATCGAGGTCGAGGACACCACGCTGGCCTGGGGGGACCGCTACTACACCAAGCTCGCCATGGCGGGCGCCGGCGGGCGGGCCCCCGACGTCGGCATCCTGCACCTCGGCCGGCTCGCCGGCTTCGCGCCCGGCCGGCTGCTCGACCCCATCGACACCGGCCTGCTGGCCGAAGCCGGCGTGCGCCGCGAGGACTTCAACGCCACGCTGTGGGACCGGGCCACGATCGGCGGCGAACTGTACGGGCTGCCGCTGGACATCCACCCCTCGACGATGTTCTACAACCGTGCCGCCTGCGAGCCCGCGGGGCTGCTCGACGCCGAGGGCCGCCTGACCGAACTGAACGGCACCGAGCAGTTCCTCGACGCGCTCGACGCCGTGCGCGAGGTCATCGGCCAGTCCCCGCTGGGCTGGAACGCGCTGATGCCCGGCGAGTGCTGGTGGACGTTCGTCGGCCTGTACGCGCAGACCGGCGGCAGCATCCTCAGCGAGGACGGCACCGAACTCGCCCTCGACGACGACCGGGCCGAGGAGGTGCTGGCGTTCATGGCCCGCCTGGTCGCGGACGAGTACGCCATACCCGGCCAGGACCTGGTCGGTTACTTCGTCAACGGCGGCGGCTTCGTCCTCTTCGGCAACTGGCTGCTTGTCGACTTCCGGACGGCGGGACTCGACTTCGGCGCCCGGCCCTACCCCACGCTCTTCGGCACGCCCGCCACCCAGGCGGAGTCCCACATCCTCGTCCTGCCCCACCAGGAGGGCCGCAGCGGCGCCGCCGACGAGGCCGCGCACACGCTGATCGCCTGGCTCGTGCGGAACAGCCTCTCCTGGGCCGAGGCCAGCCACGTGCCCGCCTACCTGCCGATCCTCGAACACCCCGACTACCTCGCCATGGAACCGCAGTCCGAGTACCGCGGTGCCATGGACATCGCCGCGTTCGACCCGCCCGCCTGGTTCTGCGGCACCTCCTCGCGCGTCCAGGCCGACGTCGGCGTACACCTCTCGGCCGCCGCCATGGGCTCCGTCACCCCCGCCGAGGCCGTGCGCGACATCCGCGCCACGCTGCGCTCCCTCCTCGACACCCGCAACCCGTTCGGCGAAGGGACCGCGTCGTGACCGCCCTGGCCCCCGCCCCCGCCCCGCCCGGCGCCCCTGAGACCGCCCCCGCGCGGCGCCCGGGCCGCTCCCGTCTCGGGCGGATCATGCAGCACGGCGGCTGGTTCGTCGCCCCGTTCCTCGTCTTCTACGGCGTCTTCCTCGTGTGGCCGCTGGTATCCGGGCTGTGGTACAGCCTCAACGAGACCAACCTGGCGGGCATCAACACCGAGTTCATCGGCCTGGACAACTACCGCGAGGCCCTGAACGACGACCAGCTGTGGGACTCGCTGGGCAACACCCTCACGTTCACCGCGATGCTCACCCCGCTGATCGTCGCCGTCGCCTTCGGCCTCGCGCTGCTCGCCCACAACATCAAGCACGGCAAGTGGTTCTGGCGGCTGGCCTTCTTCGCGCCGTTCCTGCTGCCCTCCGCCGTGCTGGCCGACCTGTGGCGGTGGCTGTACGAGCCGGACTACGGCCTGTTCAACAACGCCCTGAACGAGCGCGTCCCGTGGCTGCTCGAAGGCGACTGGGCCATGTTCTCCATGGTGCTCGCCACCCTCTGGTGGACCGTCGGCTTCAGCTTCCTGCTGTACCTGGCCGCGCTCCAGGCCATCCCCGACCACCTCTACGAGGCGGCCGCGCTGGACGGCGCCGGACCGTGGCAGCGGATGTGGCACATCACCGTCCCCATGGTCCGCAACATCACCGGACTCATCGTGGTCCTCCAGATCCTGGCCTCGCTCCAGGTCTTCGACCAGATCTTCCTGATCAACGAGGGCGGCCCGAACAACGAGACCCGTCCGGTGGTGCAGTACATCATCCAGCAGGGCTTCACCGGCTACCGCATCGGCTATGCCTCGGCCCTGTCCTACATCGTCTTCGTCCTGATCGTCGCCGTCACGCTGGTCCGGCTGTGGCTGGTGCGCAAGCGCACGGACGAGAAGGGGGAAACGCGATGAGCGAGCGGACTTTCGCCGTGAAGGTGCGGCGCAACGCGGGGCAGATCGTGCTGACCACCCTCGGCGCGCTGCTGGCCGCGCTGTGGCTGGTGCCGTTCGGGTGGGCGCTGTCCACCTCGTTGAAACCGGAGGGCGACACGCAGCTGCTGCCCCTGAAGTGGATTCAGTCGAACATGAACCTGGACGCCTACCGCAGCGTCCTGGACACGGGCGACATCCCCAAGTGGCTGGTGAACTCCGTGATCGTCTCCACGGGCGTCACCGCGCTGACCCTGGCGGTCTCGGCGCTCGCCGCCTACGGTTTCGCCCGCACGCACTTCCGTTTCCGCAAGGCGCTGTTCGGGCTCACGCTGGCCGGGATCATGGTGCCGGGCACCGTCATCACCGCGCCGCTGTTCGCCAATGTGCGCACGATGGGCCTGGTCGACACCTACTGGGGCGTCATCCTGCCGCAGGTGTCCGCGCCGGCGATGGTGTTCATCCTCTACAAGTTCTTCCAGGGCGTCCCCAGGGAGCTGGAGGAGGCCGCGCGCATCGACGGCGCGGGCCGGTGGCGGATCTTTCTGGGGATCGTGCTGCCGCTGTCCCGTCCCGTGCTCGCGGCGGTCGGCATCTTCACCTTCATCGGGTCGTGGAACAACTTCATGTGGCCCTATCTGGTCACCACCGACCCCGATCTGGCCACGCTGCCGGTCGGCCTGGCCACGGTGCAGTCCTCGTTCGGCATCCGCTGGGCGCAGCTGATGGCGGGGGCGCTGCTGGCCGCGCTGCCGCTGCTGATCGTGTTCGTGTTCTTCCAGCGGCAGATCGTCCGCGGTGTCGCCCACACCGGCATCGCCGGTCAGTGATCGGGGGAGGAACGAGCGGAGGCGTTGACTGTGCGGCGCGTGCGATCTAAGTTCTGAATTGTTCGAAGTAGCGATCGACGAACGAAATATCGAACGACCAGGGACCCGCATGAGCGACGCACCGCACACCGCCCGTTTCACCCTCGACCCCGCCTTCACCGTCTCCGCGGTGGACCCGCGCCTGTTCGGCTCCTTCGTGGAGCACCTGGGCCGGTGCGTCTACACGGGCATCTACGAGCCAGGACACGCGACCGCCGACGAGGCGGGGCTGCGCCGGGACGTTCTCGACCTGATCAGGGAGCTGGGGGTCACGGCCCTGCGCTACCCGGGCGGGAACTTCGTGTCGGGCTACAAGTGGGAGGACGGCGTCGGCCCGCGGGACGAGCGGCCCCGGCGGCTCGACCTGGCCTGGCGGTCCACCGAGAGCAACCGCTTCGGCCTGAGCGAGTTCGTCGACTTCGTCCGCAAGGTCGGCGGCGAGCCGATGCTGGCGCTCAACCTCGGCACGCGCGGTGTCGCGGAGGCGATCGAGCTCCAGGAGTACGCCAACCACGCGGGCGGCACCGAGCTGTCCGAACGGCGCATCGCGCACGGCGACAAGGAGCCGTTCGGTATCCGGCTGTGGTGCCTGGGCAACGAGATGGACGGCCCCTGGCAGACCGGCCACAAGACCGCGGAGGAGTACGGGCGGCTCGCCGCGGAAACCGCCCGCGCCATGCGGCAGATCGACCCGGACGTGGAGCTGGTCGCCTGCGGCAGTTCGAGCCAGGGCATGGCCACCTTCGCCGCCTGGGAGTCGACCGTCCTGGAGCACTCCTACGAGCTGGTCGACCACATCTCGCTGCACGCCTACTACTACGAGCGCAACGGCGACCGCGACTCCTTCCTCGCCTCGGCGGTGGACACCGAGTCGTTCATCGAGAACGTCGTGGCCACCGCCGACCACGTCGGCGCCCGCCTGAAGTCGAAGAAGAAGATCAACCTCTCCTTCGACGAGTGGAACGTCTGGTACCAGGACGGCAGCGCCCCCACCCTCTCCGACGAGGGGCGCGGCGACGACTGGGCGGAGGCGCCGCGGCTGCTGGAGGACAACTACAGCGTCACCGACGCCGTCGTCTTCGGCACCCTGCTCATCGCCCTGCTGCGGCACGCGGACCGCGTGAAGGTCGCCTGCCTGGCCCAGCTGGTCAACGTCATCGCCCCGATCGCCACCGAGCCCGGCGGCAAGGCGTGGAAGCAGACCACGTTCTTCCCGTTCGCCCAGGCGTCGCGGTACGGCCGCGGCACGGTCCTCGACGTGCGCGTCGCCGGGCCGACGCACACCACCGAACAGTACGGCGAGGTCGGCCTCCTGCACGCCACGGCCGTCCGCGACGAGGACACCGGCGCGGTCACCGTCTTCGCCGTCAACCGCGACCAGACGCGGTCGCTTCCCCTTGAGGTGACGCTGCACGGTCTGGGGCTGACGCAGGTCGCGGAGCACAGCGTGCTCGCCGACGCCGACCCCGACGCCCGCAACACCGCCGCCGAGCCGGACCGCGTGACCCCGCACGCCGCCACCGGCACGGCGCTGGCGGACGGCGTGCTGACCGCCGGCCTGGAGCCGCTCTCCTGGAACGTCATCCGGTTGGCCTGACGACAGGCCGGCCCCGCGAGACCGGGGCCCCGCGAGACCGGGACCGCCGCCGCCCGTGACACGAACCGGGCGCCGGCGGTCCCGCCGTTCCGCGCCTCGGCGGACGAACGACCCCTCCGCAACACCCCACGTTCACCTGGTCCTCCAAGAGTGCCTGCGGCAGCTGTACAGCCATGAACCATCTGGGGAGCGACGCCATGGGCCACAGCCACGGACACGGACACCACCACCATCACGATCACGACCACGCGGCGGAGGCCGGACCGCTGCCCGCGGCCATGGACCCGGCGGTGCCCGACACCGAGTTGAGCCCCGACCAGCTGACCCGCCGCACCATGCTGCGCCGCGCCGGCCTGCTGGGCGCCGGTGCCGCGGGGGCGAGTGTTCTGGGCGCCGCCGTGCCGGCCGCGGCCGCCTCCCAGCAGGCCGCACCGGCGGGCCGCGGCGGCAACGGCCGCGGGCGGCTGCACTGGCTGGCCGGCGACCACCACATCCACACCCAGTACAGCCCGGACGCCATGTACCGGGTGGTCGACCAGGTCGGCAACGGTGCGAGATACGGCCTGGACTGGATGGTCATCACCGACCACGGCAACGTCAACCACTCCCGCATCGGCGTCGAACGCGTCAACCCCGACATCCGGCACGCGCGGGAGGTGTACGAGGACACGCTCGTCTTCCAGGGCCTGGAGTGGAACATCCCGGCCGCGGAACACGCCACCGTCTTCGTCCACCCGGGCCGCCACGAGGTCTCGGTGCTCAAGCAGTTCGAGACCGACTACGACGGTGGCGTCAACGACGCCACCGACAGCACCCCGCGCAACGAGGCCCTGGCCATCTCCGGCCTGGACTTCCTCGCCGAGCAGGTGCGGCGGCGCAAGGTCAAGGACGCCCTGATGCTCGCCAACCACCCCTCGCGCAAGGGCATCGACTCCCCGCACGAGATCCGCGGCTGGCGCGACGCGCAGCCGCGGATCGCCGTCGGCTTCGAGGGCGCCCCCGGCCACCAGGCCGCCGGCATTCCCGCGCCGCACGGCTCGGGCAGCGGGCGCGGCTTCTACACCTCCAGCCCCGACGCCAACTCGTTCCCCGGTTACCCGGCGGAGAGCTACCGCACCTGGGGCGGCTTCGACTGGATGACCGCGACCGTCGGCGGGCTGTGGGACAGCCTGCTCGCCGAGGGCAAGCCGTGGTGGATCACCGCCAACTCCGACTCGCACAGCAACTACGGCGACACCTCCGCCCGGCCGGAGGGCTCCGACTACGACGCGAACGGCTACCACGACGACCCGGTGTACGGGGGCTCCGGACTCAACCTGACAGCCGGCGACTTCTGGCCGGGCCAGTACAGCCGCACGCACGTCGGCGCCCGCGACTTCTCCTACGCCGCCGTCATGGAGGGCATCCGCGAAGGCCGGATCTGGGTCGACCACGGCGGGCTGATCTCCGGCCTGGACGCGCAGCTGCGCGGCGGCAACCGCTCGGCGACGCTGGGTGGTTCGCTGCACGTCAGGCGCGGTACCGACGTCGAGCTCGTGCTGGAGATCTCGCTGGCGAACGGGCCCAACTGGGCGCAGTTCGTGCCGCGGCTGGCCCGGGTGGACGTCATCAGGGGCGCGGTCACCGGCCGCATCGACGACCAGGACGCCATGTCCGCGCCGGAGACGAAGGTCGTGAAGTCCTTCGAGGTGAACGAGTCCACCGGCACCGTCCGGCTGACCTACCGGCTCGGCCGGGTCGAGCGCCCCGCCTACGTCCGCGTCCGCGGCACCGACGGCAACCGCAGCCAGCCCGGCCTGAACGGCTCGGACGTGGACCCGGCAGGACCCGCGCTCGACGTGCTGGGCGACGCCGACCCGTGGGAGGACCTGTGGTTCTACTCCAACCCGATCTGGGTGCTGCCCGAGTGACCGTGATCGGTCTCGACGGCGGCGCGCGGACCGCGCGGGAGGCCGACCACCTGCTGCACCGGCTCGCGGAACGGCTGCCGCTGCCGGAGAGCACCCACGGCTGCACCCACCCGCTGCGCGACCCCGAGCCGCGCGTCGTGCTGTCCCTGACGCTGCCCGACGACGCCGCCGCGCGCCCGGTCTTCGACCGGCTGCGCGACGGCGCCGCGGGCGAGGACGTCGCCGCGGCGTGGGGGGAGCGGCGCGCGGGGGCCCGCGCGGCAGGAGCTGCCGCGGGCGCCGCGGCGGCGGCGGCCGGGACCGGCCGGGCGGTGCTCTTTCCCGGCTGGCGGCTGCTGACCGGCAGCCTCACTCTGGGCGAAGTGTTCGCGCGGACGGCGATCACCCGCGCCGAGGCGCTGGGCGGCACGGTCCCGCCGGCCTCCGCCGTGCTGGACACCCGCGGCCACGTGCGGCCGGAGCTGCGCGACGGAACGCTGCTGCTGCGCCTGATGCCCGCGCGCGGCGGCCGGTACGTCCCGTTCGAGATACCCGATCCGCACCCCTGCTGCGGCGCGCGCGCCTGACCGCGTCACGGGGGCCCGGGGCCGGGTGGTTCACCCGGCCCCGGACGTGGTACTACTGAAGTATGACCATGCGGAAGACGGCGATCTCCCTCCCCGAGGACCAGCTGAGGCGACTGAAGGCGGCCGAGGCCGCCGGCCGCATCCCCAGCGTCTCCGGCCACATCCAGGAGCTGCTGCGCCGGGACGAGGAGACCGCGGAGGTCACCGAGACCCTGCGGCGGCTGTTCGGCGACGAGGGGGCAGGACCCGAGCACAGGAAGTGGGCGGAGCGCACGCTCGGTCTCGACGCCGCGTGACGGCCGACGCCATAGGCGGGCGGATTCTCGACACCTCGGCGCTCGTCGCCGCGGCCCGCGGCGACCTCTTCATGCGGGCGCTGCTCGAAACGGCGCACGAGCACGTCATCCCGCTGCTCGCGCCCGCCTCCTGCGTGGCCGACGCGGCGGCCGACCTGCATCCGCACGGCCGGGACGCACTCACCACGATCATGCGCTTCCCGCTCGTGACGTTCGCCGCGCTGGACGAGTCGCAGGCGGTCGGGTCCGGCATCCTGCGTTCCGCGCACCGCCCCGCCGCGACCACCCCTGGGCACGTCGCCTACCTCGCCGCCGCCCGGCAGTGGCCCGTGATCACCACGGCTCCCGGGCCACTGCGGACGCTCTACCCCGCCATCGCGATCGAGCTGCTGCCCTGACCGCGGCCACAGGTCACCGCACGGCGAAGGAGTGCACGGTGGTGGAGCGGTAGGTGTCGCCGGGCCGCAGCACGGTGCTGGGGAAGTCGGGCCGGTTCGGCGAGTCGGGGAAGTGCTGGGTCTCCAGGCACAGCCCGTCGCCCTGCCGGTAGGTCCGCCCCGACGTGCCCACCAGCGTGCCGTCCAGGAAGTTGCCGCTGTAGAACTGCACGCCGGGCTCGGTCGTCGACACCGTCATCAGCCGGCCCGAGGACGGGTCGTAGAGCGTCGCCGCCCGTTCCGGCTCGGGCGTGCTGCCCTTGTCCAGCATCAGGTTGTGGTCGTACCCCTGCGCGTGGAGCAACTGCCGGTGCCCGGCGCGCAGGTCGTCCCCGATGGTCTTCGCGCGCCGGAAGTCGAACGGCGTGCCTGCGACGGTGGCCGGCTCCCCGGTGGGGATGAGCGTCTCCCCGACGGGGGTGTAGCGGCTCGCGGGCAGGCTCAGGCGGTGGTCGTGGATGCCGCCGCTGCCCTCGCCCGCGAGGTTGAAGTACACGTGGCTGGTGAGGTTGACCACCGTGGGCGCGTCCGTGGTGGCGCGGTAGTCGATGCGGAAGTCGCCGCGCTCGCCGAGCGTGTACTCCACCTCGACGTCCAGCGTGCCCGGGTAGCCCATCTCGCCGTCCGGGCTGGTGTAGCGCAGCGTCAGCGCGGCCGGCGCGGAGGGCGTGACGTCCCACACCCGCTTGTCGAAACCGATGTCCCCGCCGTGCAGGCTGTTGGGGCCGTCGTTGACCGGCAGCCGGTACTCGGCGCCGTCGAGCGTGAAACGGCCCTCCGCTATGCGGTTGCCGTAACGGCCTATCAGCGCACCGAAGTAGGGGGAGTCCGCCACGTACGGGTCGAGGCGGTCGAAGCCGAGGGACACGTTGGCGGCACGCCCGTCGCGGTCAGGCACCTCAAGGGACTGCACGATCCCGCCGTAGCTGAGCACCCGAAGCCTGGTGCCGCCGCGGGACAGCGTCCAGCGGTGCACCTCGGTGCCGTCGGCCAGCCGGCCGAAGGGCTCCCGCCGGGGTGCGCCGTCGGCTGCCGCGGCGGTCGGCTCGGCGGTGTCGTGTCCTGTGGTGGGCATGGGTGCTGGGCTCCTGGTG
>NZ_LZNS01000001.1:5965463-6076551 GCF_001984575.1 Streptomyces sp. MP131-18
GAACACGAGCAATCACGACCTCTCAGCAGGCGGAACCTCATCAAAGCCGGCAACGCCGACAGAACCAGCGGAGCCGATGGAGCCGGTGAAACGGTTGAGCGGGCCGGGCAGGCGGGAGCCGAGCGGCGACATGCCGCCGTCGGCGCCGAGCCTGGCCAGCAGATCGAGGGCGAGGCGCCCGCGGCGCACGCGTTCCTTCGCGGTGCTCAGGGTCACGTCGCGCAGGTGGGCCCCGAAGGGGTAGATGCCGGGCGCCTTGCTGAGGCCGAACTTGAGATAGATCGGCGCGCCGCGGCGGATCAACTCGGCGGCGTCGTACATCCGCACGTAGCCGCCGAGATCGTCCGGCGCCTCCAGGTAGAAGTCCAGGGGCACGCGGGTGACCCGGCGGATCTCCGTCAGGTGCTCCAGCGTGAGGTCGGAGGGGATGTTGACGGAGTCGGCGCCGAGCCCCTCGTGAACGGTGACGGCCGCCGGGTTCACCGGGCCGATGAGGGCCGAGACCTTGAACGTCGTCTCCGCGGGCAGCAGGCCCTGGTCCCGCAGCCGGTGCAGCACCCACAGCACGCCCTCGTCGGCCACCAGCAGGCAGCGGACGCCGAGCGAGGCGGCGCGCAGCGCGTCCTCGACGCAGCCGGCCACCGCGCCGTGGCCGCGGGCGCGCAGGCCGCCGCCGCCCGAGGCGGTGCGGGTGGAGGCGCCGATGTCCCAGGAGCCGCGCGGCCCGGTGAACAGGCACAGCTCCACGTTGGCCGCGGCGCACGCGTCGACCATCTCGGTGATCTCCGCGTCGGTGAGCATCCACACGCCGCTGCCCTGGCTGATGCGGTGGATGGGAACGTCGAGCCTGGCCGCCTCGGCCAGCACGGTGTGAAGGGCCTCCGGGCCTTCCACGGACGGTATTTCGGTGCGCCAGCCGCCCCCGTCTGAGAAGGCGTGCGGCGATGCGTCGGCGGGGTCGGCCACCGGGGCTGCGTAGCCGAGCGATGCCAGGGCGGCCTGGCCCGGAAGGCGGGGATGGGCGGGGGCGGACTCAGACACGGTGCTCCAGTGTTCGCGGTGGTTCGGAATTTCGTACGCGGTTCGGATCGTTGAGGTCGGCGCCCTAGGGCTCCAGCAGGACCTTGCCCACTTCGGGGTCGCCGCTACCGACGAGCTCGACGGCTTCCCCGAACGATTCGAGGGGAAGCCGGTGCGTGATCAGCGGGGCCGGTCGCAGCAGGCCCGCGGCGAAGGCGCGCGTCGCGTAGGCCCAGGCGGCGGGCGGGGCCCCGAACACGCTCGCCACGGTGAGCTGGCTGACCGACAGGTGGACGGCGTCGATGCCGTGGGCGCCCGGCGCGGGCAGGCCCGTCAGCACCACCCGCCCGCCGCGGCGGGCGAGCAGGCAGGCGTCGCGCGCGGTGCCGGGCGCGCCGGCGGTCTCCACCACCAGGTCGAACCGGCCGTGCAGCTCCGCGGCCTCCGCCGGGGTCGCGGCCCGGTCCGCGCCGAACGTACGGGCCTGCTCGCCCGGCCGGTCCCTGGGGTCGACGGCGACCAGTTCGGCCGGGGAGGAGGCGGCCAGCAGCTGGACGGCGAGCAGGCCGAGCGTGCCCGCGCCCACCACCGCCACCCGCTCCGCGGGCCGCGGCGCGGCGCGCAGGACGGCCGCCGCGACCACCGCGGCGGGCTCCAGGAGGGCCGCGGCGGTCAGGTCGGCGTCGTCGGGCAGCAGGTGCAGCAGCCGCGCAGGCAGCACGAGGTGGTCGGCGAACGCGCCGGGCCGGGTGAAGCCGGTCTCCTCGTAGCCCGCGGTGCACAGACTCGTCTCGCCGGAACGGCAGCGCGCGCAGACCTGGCAGGCGCGGAATCCCTCGCCGACGGTCCGCGCGCCCACCAGCGCCGGGTCGGTGCCGGGCCCGACGGCCTCGACCGTTCCCGACCACTCGTGCCCGGGCACCACGGGGTAGCGCACGTAGCCGTCCGCCCGGGTGCCCTCGTACACCTCGCGGTCGCTCGCGCACACCCCGGCCGCGTGCACGGCCACCCGCACCTCGCCGGGGCCCGGCTCCGGCGGGTGGTCCGCCGTCGCCAGCCGGTGCCGCCGCGGCGCCTCGACGATGACGCTGCGCCCGGTCGTCATCGTTTGGCCTGCCCGTCCCGCTTGTGCCAGTCCTCGGCCCACAGGTCGAAGCGCGCCTGCTGCTGCGGGAACTCGGCCGCCGCCTCGGTGTCGAGCTCCACGCCGAGTCCCGGCGCCTCGGAGAGCGTGAAGTAGCCGTCGACGACCTGCGGGGCGTTCTTGACGACCTTCTTGATCTCGGCGTCGGCGAAGTCGTTGAAGTGTTCGAGAATCTTGAAGTTGGGCGTGCAGCCCGCCAGCTGGAGGCTGGCCGCGGTGAGCACAGAACCGCCTACGTTGTGCGGCGCCATCAGGACGTAGTGGGTCTCCGCGGTGGCCGCGAGTTTGCGCATCTCGCCGATGCCGCCGAGATGGCCGAGGTCGGGCTGGATGATGTCGACGGCCTGCGACTCGAACAGCTCGCGGAACTCGATGCGGTCGTGGATGCGTTCACCGGTGGCGATGGGCAGTGTCGTCTTCTCCGCCACCTTGGCCAGCGCCTTCAGGTTCTCCGGCGGCACCGGCTCCTCCAGCCAGGAGGGCGCGAACGGCTCCAGCTCCCTGGCCAGCCGGATCGCCGTCGCGGGGGAGAAGCGGCCGTGCATCTCCAGCAGCAGCTCGGCCTCGGGGCCTATCGCGTCGCGGACGGCCTCCACCAGCGACAGCGAACGGACCGTCTCGGCGTGGTCCAGCTCGAAGCTGCCGGTGCCGAACGGGTCGAGCTTCAGCGCCCGGTAGCCGCGCTCGACGACGGTCTGCGCCGCCTTGTGGAACGCCTCGGGGGTGCGCTCGACGGTGTACCAGCCGTTCGCGTACGCCTTGACCCGGTTGTCCGAGACGTCGGCCCGGCCGCCGAGCAGCTGCCACACCGGCACGCCCAGGGCCTTGCCCTTGATGTCCCAGCAGGCCATCTCGACGCAGGCGATGCCGGACATGACGATCTCCCCGGCCCGCCCGTAGTCGCCGTACTTCATGCGGCGCACCAGGTCCTCGACGGCGAACGGGTCGGACCCGGCGATGTGGTTGACCTCCGCCTCCCTGAGGTAGCCGATCAGGGCGTCCGTGCGGCCGAGCATGCGGGTCTCCCCGACTCCGGTCAGCCCCTCGTCGGTGTGGACCTGGACGTAGGTGAGGTTCCGCCAGGGCGTTCCGACGACATGCGTACTGATTCCGGTGATGCGCACGGGAGTCAACCTCCGCTGTTCGAAATTTCGTCAACCGTTCGAAATGCTGACGAGAACGTAATGAGCGGGTGCGTGACCTGTCAATGGTTACGCCCCGCCCCACGGCTTGGGAACCCCGCGTACCCGGGTGGCCGGGACAGGACCTAGCCCTGCATCGTGACCTGCTCGTAGGCCAGTGCCGCGAGCGTCGACTGGCCCTCCCGGCTCGGGTGGAACCAGTCCCAGTCGCTCAGGTGGTGGGAGGTGAAGTCGAAGTCGAAGACAGCACCTCCGTCGTACCGGCACAGCACATCCGCGTTGCACACCTCGGCCAGCACCTCGTTGTACTCCTGCACCCGCGTGCGCACCGCCTCGCGGCGCTCCTCCGCGGCGGCCGAATCGTCGCCCGCGTCGCCGAGCATCGAGGGGCAGATACTGGCCATCTGCCACACCGAGCGCGCCAGCATCGAGTCGCTGCCCTCCGACCACAGCTGCATCAGGTCCGGCACGCTGGAGACGTACACCTGCGACTGCGGCAACTGGCCGCGGATGATGTCCACCGTCTCGGTGAAGTACGCGCGGAAATCCGCGACCGGCGTCATCGACTCCACGTCCGGCGCACAGGCGTCGTTCCCGCCGATCATCACGGTCACCAGCGCCGGCTCGTGGGCGACGGCCTCCCGCGCCTGGGCCGGCAGATCGGCCGCCTGCGCGCCGGACTCCGCCAGGTTCCACGAGCGCTCCGCCACCGACGCCTCGTCGCCCAGTAACTGCTGCGCGAGGCTGGCCATCCCGCTGTCGGTCCCGGTGGCCCACGAGACCTCGGGGCAGTCGGACAGCAGCGAACAGGCGTCGAAGGCGCGGGTGATGGAGTCGCCGATGGCCGCCAGGGACTGAGGGCTGGTGTTCCACTGCGGCGCCGGTGCCGGCTCCGCGCCGCTCCCGGCGGGTGCGCCGCGGTCGGTGTCCTCGGAGCCGTCCTGGCCGCCGGAGGTGCACCCCGCCAGCAGTAGGGCGGCGGCGACGGGCAGGGCGAGCGCGCGGCGGCGCGCGCGGCGGCGGGGCGGCATGCGGACTCCTCGTGTTCTGGGTGACGTCCTTGTGGTGGCGGAGCGGGGCGGTAGCTTGGGTCCTGGCAGGGGCGGCGCCCGACGTGCGCCCACATCAAGAGTAGAAGATGACCGCACGTCACACGCTGTCCAGTTTGCCGAGATATGGCGTGAATGCTGTTTACTGTTCGTGCGCGACGTCGGGGTCATCGGGGGCGCCTTGAGGATCGCGGTGGGCGCAGGCTGGGAAGAGTGGAGGTCCCGATGACGACACGCGGTGTTCTGTATGTGCACTCCGCCCCGCGCGCACTGTGTCCGCACATCGAATGGGCCGTGGCCGGAGTCCTCGGCGCCCGCGTCAGTCTGGACTGGACCAGACAGCCGGCGTCGCCCGGCACCTGGCGGGCCGAGCTGTCCTGGCAGGGGGAGGCCGCCGCCGCCTCCAAGCTGGCCTCCGCGCTGCGCGGCTGGCACCTGCTGCGTTTCGAGGTCACCGCCGACCCGTCGGCCGCGGCCGAGGGCGAACGGTACAGCTGCACCCCGGAGCTGGGGATCTACCACGCGGTGACCGGAGTCCACGGCGACATCATGATCCCCGAGGACCGGCTGCGCGCCGCCGCCGCCCGGGCCGAGACCGGGGAGAGCGACCTGGCGGCCGAGATCGCCCGGCTGCTCGGCAAGCCCTGGGACGACGAGCTGGAGCCCTTCCGGCACGCGGGGGACGGCGCGCCGGTCCGCTGGCTTCACCAAGTGGTCTGACAGAGCTGATCAGGGGGCAGACATGACCTCGGTGGCAGTGCTCGGTACGGGCATCATGGGCGCCGCCATGGCCCGCAACCTCTGCGGCGCCGGGCTCGACGTCCGCGTGTGGAACCGCACCAGGGCCAAGGCCGAGCCGCTGGCCGAAGCGGGCGCCCGCGTCGCCGACGACCCGGCGGGTGCCGTGGACGGCGCCGACCTCGTGCTGACGGTGCTCCACGACAGCGCCGCCACGCTGGCCGCCGTGCACGCCGCCGCTCCCGCGCTCACCGCGGGCACCGTGTGGCTCCAGTGCACGACCGCGGGGCTCGAAGGACTGCCGCCGCTGGCCGGGTTCGCGGCCGAGCGCGGCCTGCTGTTCGTCGACGCCCCCGTGCTCGGCACCCGCGGCCCGGCCGAGGCCGGGCAGCTCACCGTCCTCGCCGCCGGACCCGAGGCGGCCCGCGGCCCCGCCGCGCCCGCGTTGGACGCCGTCGGGGCGCGCACCGTCTGGGTCGGCGAGGAGCCGGGCGCGGCCACCCGGCTGAAGCTGGTCTGCAACAGCTGGGTGCTCGCCCTCACCCACGGCACCGCCGAGGCCCTCGCCCTCGCGGCGGGACTCGGGGTCGACCCGCAGGACTTCCTGGACACGATCGAAAGCGGCCCGCTGGACAACGGATACCTGCGGGTCAAGGCGGCGGCCATCCGTTCCGGCGACCTCGACCCGAGCTTCGCCGTGGACACCGCGGAGAAGGACGCCCGCCTCATCGTCGCCGCGGGCGACGCCGCCGGCGTCCGCCTCGACGTCGCGGCCGCGGGCGCCGAGCGCCTGCGGCGCGCCTCCGAGCTGGGCCGCGGCGGCCAGGACATGGCCGCCTCCTACTGGGCCAGCTTCCCGCCGGACGCCGGCTGAGCGGGGCGGGCGGCCGGTCCTTCCCGGGGGAGCAGGCGGGCGACCGCCGTGGTGGCGCGGGTGGTCGCGGCGTGGTCGCCGTGCAGCTGGATCGCGTGGTTGAGGCTCATCATCACCCCGTACAGCTCGAAGACCAGCTGCGCCGGGTCCGTTCCCCGCGGCAGGCCGCCGTTCGCCACGGCGGTGCGGACCTCGGCCGTCAGCCGCCGGTTCCACGCGTGGAACTGCCGCTGGAGCAGGGCCCGCACCGGACCGCTGCGGCCGTCCTGCTCGAAGGTGGAGCTGACGAACAGGCACCCGCCGGGGAACACCCCGCGGGTGAGGTAGGAGATCCACGCGTCGCACACCGCGCGCAGCCGCGGCAGACCGGGTGCGGCGCCCGCGGCCGGCCGCCAGACCTCCGCGTTGAAGATGACCGCGGCCCGCTCGAGCGCGGCGAGCTGGAGGGCCTGCTTGGTGCCGAAGTGCCCCAGCAGGCCGGACTTGCTGATGCCGAGCCCCGCGGCGAGGCGGCCGATCGTGAGCCCTTCGAGCCCCTCCACGGAAGCGAGGTCGAGTCCGCGTTCGATGATGCGCTCGCGCGTGCGGGCCGCCTCCGCGGCGGAGTGACGGGGACTCATGCCATTCACTATAGAGTCCGACCGATCGGTAGCTATATTGCTTTCATGACGCGAATCTCCGCTCTCGGCCACCATCAGCCGGAGCACGTGATGACCAACGAGGATCTGACGCGGCTGGTCGACACCAGCGACGAGTGGATCGTCCGGCGCACCGGCATTTCCGCTCGCCGCATCGCCCGCGATGAGTCGGTCACGGATCTGGCGGCGGCCGCGGCGGGCAAGGCCCTGGCCGGGTCCGGGACCGACCCCGCGGCCATCGGGCAGGTGATCGTCGCGACGTGCAGCGCCATCGACCGGGTGCCGTCCATCGCCGCCCAGGTCGCCGGCCGCCTCGGCATACCGGACGCCGTCGCCTTCGACCTCAACAACGGCTGCGCCGGGTTCACCACCGCCCTGGCCACCGCCGACCACACCGTCCGGGCCGGCGCGGCCAGGCACGCCCTCGTCATCGGCGCCGAGAAGATGTCCGACGTCACCGACTGGAGCGACCGCACCAGCTGCGTGCTGCTCGGCGACGGCGCGGGCGCGGCCGTCGTCAGCGCGGGCGAGGCGGACGGCATCGGCCCGGTGGTGTGGGGGTCCGACCCGGCCAGGCGGGATGCGGTGCGGATGCGGGACGCCTGGCAGCCGCGGTTCGCGCAGGACGGGCAGAGCGTCTTCCGCTGGGCCACCACGGAGCTGGCCCCGTTCGCCCGCGAGGCGTGCGAACGGGCCGGGATCGGCACGCACGACCTGGCCGGGATCGTCACCCACCAGGCGAACCTGCGGATCATCGAGGCCCTGGTCCGCCAGCTGGACGCCCCGCAGGCGGTCGTCGCGCAGGACGTGGTGGAGTCGGGGAACACCTCGGCCGCGTCCGTTCCGCTGGCCCTGGCCAAGCTCGTGGAACGCCGTGCCGTCCCGGCGGGCGCCCCGGTGCTCCTCTTCGCGTTCGGCGGTGGCCTCTCCTGGGCCGGGCAGGTCGTGCGCTGCCCCTGAACCCGTAGCACGGCGAAGGCCCGCCCCGGCGCGGACACGGAGGAGAGCCGGGCGCGGGCCGCGGGTGCCGCCCGGCGCTGCCGGTGCCGCCCGTGTGCGTCAGACGGTGCGCAGCGCGAGCACCACGTTGTGCCCGCCGAACCCGAACGAGTTGTTGATCGCGGCGATCGTGCCCGAGGGCAGCGTCCGCGGGCCGTCGCGCACCACGTCCGCATCGACCTCCGGGTCCAGCTCGGAGACGTTGATCGTCGGCGGGGCCGTGCGGTGGTGCAGCGCGAGCACGGTGGCGACCGTCTCGACACCGCCGGCGCCGCCCAGCAGGTGGCCCGTCATCGACTTGGTGGCGGAGATCGCCACGTGGTCCAGATCCTCGCCGAGCACGTGCCGCAGTGCCTTGATCTCCGCGATGTCGCCCTGCGGGGTCGACGTGGCGTGCGCGTTGAGGTGCGTGAGCTGTTCGGGCTTGAGGTCCGTGCCGTCCAGCAGATTCCGCATGGCGGCGGCGATGCCGCGCCCGGTCGGCTCCGGCTGCGCGATGTGGTGGGCGTCGCTCGACAGGCCCTGCCCCAGCATCTCGCAGTAGACGCGGGCACCGCGGCGCGCGGCGTGCTCGGCGGACTCCAGCACGACCACACCGGCGCCCTCGCCGAGGACGAAGCCGTTGCGCCCGGTGTCATACGGGCGGGAAGCACGCCGGGGGTCGTCGTTGTCCTTCGACATGGCCATCATGTTGGCGAAGGCGGCGATCGGCAGCGGGTGGATGCACCCTTCCGTGCCGCCCGCGACCACCACGTCGGCCCGGCCGGTGCGGATCATCTCGCCCGCGTAGCCCACCGCCTCCGCGCCCGAGGCGCAGGCGCTGACGGGCGTGTGCACGCCCGCCTGCGCGCCGAACTCCAGGCTCACGTTGGCCGAGGGGCTGTTCGGCATCAGCATGGGCACGGTGTGCGGGGAGACGCGTCGCGGACCGTGCTGCTTGAGGATGTCGTACTGCTCCAGCAGCGTGGTGACGCCGCCGATGCCGGAGGCGATGACCGCCCCGACACGCGTCGGGTCCGCCGAGCTGTCCTCGCCCGCCCGCGCGGTGAACCCGGCGTCGGCCCACGCCTCCCGGGCGGCGAGCAGTGCGAACTGGGCGGTCCTGTCGAGCCGTCGGGCCTGGGGACGCGGCAGCACGTCGGCCGGGTCGACGGCGGCGGAGGCGGCGAAGCGTACCGGCAGGTCTGCCGCCCAGTCCTCGGTGATGTTGCTGACGCCGGAGCGGCCCGCGAGCAGGCCCTCCCACGTCGACGCGCTGTCGCCACCCAGCGGTGTGGTTGCGCCGACACCGGTGACAACCACCGTTCGATTGGTCGCGTTCACAGGAATCATTACTCCGCTAGTCGGGGATGGTGGTGCAGCGCCACCCCCGGGGGTGGCGACACGCGCTGTGGGTGAACAGGGACGGGGCGAGCGGGTCAGCTCTGGTGCGATTCGATGTAGCCGACGGCGTCGCCCACGGTCTTCAGACCCTTGACGTCGTCGTCCGGGATCTTCACGCCGAAGCGCTCCTCGGCGGCCACGACGACCTCGACCATGGACAGCGAGTCGACGTCGAGGTCGTCGGTGAACGACTTGTCCTCGGTCACCTCGTCGTTGGGGATGCCGGCGATCTCGTTCACGATGTCGGCGAGACCGGCGACGATCTCTTCCCTGGTGGCAGCCATTGCGGCGCTCCTTCTCATGCTGCGGTGGGGTACCGCGTGGATGGTGATGGGATCTTGCTTAGGGGAGCGTAACGACCGTCGCGGCGTAGACGAGACCCGCCCCGAAGCCGATGACGAGCGCGGTGTCCCCGCTCTTGGCCTGCCCGGTCGCCAGCATCCGCTCCATGGCGAGCGGAATGGAGGCGGCCGAGGTGTTGCCGGTGGTCTCCACGTCGCGGGCGACCGCCACGTGGTCCGGCAGTTTGAGCGCCTTCACCATCGAGTCGATGATCCGCATATTGGCCTGGTGCGGAATGAAGACGTCCAGTTGATCCACGGTGATCCCGGCGGCGTCCAGGGCCTCCTGCGCCACCTTGGCCATCTCGAACACCGCCCAGCGGAAGACCGTCTGGCCCTCCTGCCGCAGCGCGGGGAACTTGTCCCCCGGCCGGTACCGGTCCCAGGGCACCGTCTGGCCGATGACGCCGGCCTTGTCGCCCTCGGAGCCCCACACAGTGGGGCCGATCGCCGGCTGCTGCGAGGGGCCGAGCACGGCCGAGCCCGCGCCGTCCCCGAACAGGAAGGCCGTGGAACGGTCCGTCCTGTCGGTCAGGTCGGACAGCCGCTCGACGCCGATGACCAGCACGTGGCGCGCGCTGCCCGCCACGATCAGGCCGGTGCCGATGGTCAGCCCGTAGCCGAAGCCGGCGCACGCCGCCGAGATGTCGAACGCGGCCGGCCGGACCGCGCCGAGCCGGTGCGCGATCTCGGTGGCGACCGACGGGGTCTGCGAGAAGTGCGAGACGGTCGAGACGATCACCGCGTCCACCTGCTCAGCGGTGATCCCGGCGTCGGCGATGGCCTTGCCCGAGGCGGCCAGCGCCATCTCCGCCACGGTCTCGTCCTCGTCGGCCCAGTGCCGCGTCGCGATGCCGGAACGGGACCTGATCCACTCGTCCGAGGAATCGATGTGCTTCAGGATCTCCTCGTTCGGGACGACCCGAGTCGGCCGGTAGCCGCCGACGCCGAGGATGCGCGCGAACGGCGCCCCCTGCCGGGCGTTGAGTGAGGCGGTCATGCTCCATGCTCCTGTTCGGCGGCCTGCGCGGGGTGCGCGGCGATCAGCTCGCGGGCCGCGGCCAGGGTATCCGGGCCCTTGACGGCCACCCGGGAGACATCGGGCAGATTGCGCTTGGCCAGGGCGGTCAGCGTGCCGCCCGGGCAGAGCTCGACGATGGCGGTGGCACCCAGGCGGGAGAACGTCTCCATGCACAGGTCCCAGCGCACGGGGCTGGAGATCTGGGACACCAGCCGCCGCACGACCTCCGCGCCGTCCGTCACCACGCCGCCGTCGGCGTTGGACACGTAACGTATGCCCGGCGTTCCCGGGGTGATGCCCGCGGCGGCGGCTTCCATGTCGGCCACGGCGGGCGCCATATGCCGGGTGTGGAACGCGCCGGCCACGTTCAGCGGCCTGACGCGCGCCCGGTCCGGCCGGTCGGCGGCCAGCACGGCCAGCTGCTCCAGGGTGCCCGCGGCGACGATCTGCCCGCCGCCGTTGTTGTTCGCCGGGGTCAGGTCCAGCTCGGCCAGGCGCGCGGCGACCGCGTCCGGGTCGCCGCCGAGGACGGCGGACATCCCGGTCTCGGAGACGGCCGCGGCCTCGGCCATGGCCTGCGAGCGGCGGCGCACCAGCGTCATGGCGTCCTCCGCCGAGAAGACGCCGGCGATGGCCGCCGCGGCCAGCTCGCCGACGCTGTGCCCGGCGACGGCCCCCACGGCCGCTCTCGGCGCGGGCAGCGCCTCGTCGTCGAACAGCGCGGTGGCGGACACGAGCGCGGCGGCGACCAGCAGCGGCTGGGCGACCGCGGTGTCCCGGATCTCATCGGCGTCGGCCTTGGTGCCGAGCCGGACGAGGTCCTGGCCGACGAGGTCGGACCAGCCGCGCAGGCGGTCGGCGACGCCGGGCAGTTCGAGCCACGGGTTCAGAAAGCCAGGTGCCTGGGAGCCCTGGCCGGGAGCGACGAGTACGAGCACGCTCTCACTCTCTCCCGTAGGCGCCGCTCACCGCCGGTGGCGGCGAGAACGAAGAACCGTCGAGGGATTTGTCGAAGCCGAACAAAACCTATGAGCGGAGTTCTTCGTCGGCGAGGCGACCGAGCATGAGCGCGATGCGCAGGGTGAAGGCCGATCGGACGTCCGACGGGGGCCATCCGGTGACATCGGTCACGCGCCGGAGACGGTAGCGAACGGTGTTGGGGTGCACAAAAAGCATCCTGGCGGCACCCTCCAGGCTGCTGGCCTGTTCCAGGTAGACGCTCAGCGTCTCCAGGAGCGCGGAGCCCGCCTCCTGGAGCGGTCTGTAGATCTCCTCCACCAGCAGGGTCCTGGCCGCCGGGTCGCCCGCCATCGCGCGCTCGGGCAGCAGGTCGTCCGCGAGCACGGGGCGGGGCGCGTCCGGCCAGGCGGCGCAGGCGCGCAGCCCGGCCGCGGCGGCCCGTGCGGAGCGGGTCGCCGCCAGCAGGTCGCCGACGAGCGGCCCGGCCACCACGGGCCCGGACGCGAACGGGCCGATCAGCGCCTTCGCGGCCTGCACCGGGTCGTCGCTGCCGCCGGCGATGACCACGAGCCGCTTGCCCAGCACGCCCGTGAGCACCTGGAGCTTGGCGTACCTGGCGGCCCGGCGGATCGCCTCGACGGTCAGCTCGCTGTCGCCGTTCGGCGCGTTGCCCAGCACCACCGTCACATGTTCGGGAGCCTTCCAGCCCAGGGCGGCGGCCCGCGAGACGTCGCTCTCGTCCGCCTCGCCCGAGACCACGGCGTTGACCACCAGCGACTCAAGGCGCGCGTCCCAGGCGCCGCGCGCCTCGGCCGCCTGCGCGTACACCTGCGCGGTCGCGAACGCGATCTCGCGGGCGTAGACCAGCAGCGCGTTGCGCAGCGCGCTCTCGCCACCGGGGATGGCCAGCTCGTCGACCGCGGTCTCCACGACCTCGATGGTGGTGCGCACCATCTCCACCGTCTGCCGCAGTGTGATCGCCCTGGTCAGCTCGCGCGGGGCGGTGCCGAAGACGTCGGTGCTGATGGCCTGCGGGGTGTCCGGGTGCCGGAACCACTCGGTGAACGCGGCGATTCCGGCCTGGGCGACGAGCCCGATCCAGGAGCGGTTCTCCGGGGGCATGGCGCGGTACCAGGGCAACTGGTCGTCCATGCGCGCGATCGCGGCGGCGGCCAGCTTTCCCGAGGACTGCTCCAGTCTGCGCACCGTGGCGGCGTGCGCCTGTTTTTCATCATCGGCATCGGACACGGGGACCAGCCTGCCTCATTTCCCGTCCGCTCATACCCGGCGGGGGTGGGTGCGGCCGACGGATACGGTGATTCCATGCTTCAGGTACGGCGCGCGGACGTGCGTTACCGCGGCGGCGACCCGGCCGCCGGCATCGACACCAGGCACGCGTTCTCCTTCGGCGCCTTCTACGATCCGGACAACGTGCGCTTCGGCGCGCTGACGGCCTGCAACGAGGAACGCCTGGCGCCCGGCGCCGGGTTCCCGCCGCACGCGCACCGGGACGTGGAAATCGTCAGCTGGGTGGCCGAGGGGCGGCTGTGCCACGAGGACGCCGAGGGGCGGGCCACGGTCATCGGTCCTGGCGACGTGCAGCGGCTGACCGCGGGCTCCGGCACCAGGCACGCCGAACGGAACGCGGGCGAGGAGCCGTTGCGTTTCGTGCAGATGTGGCTGATTCCCGACCGTCCGGGCGGCGAGCCGGAGTACGAGGTGGTCCGCGGCATCGCGGACGGCACCCCGTACGCGCTGCCGCGCACCGACGCGGTGCTGCACGTGCGGCGGCTGGCCGCCGGCGAGCGCACCGCGGTGCCCGCGGCGCCGCTGGTCTACGTGCACGCCGTGCGCGGCACCGCGGTCCTGGGCGGTGGCGAACGGCTGTCGGCGGGCGACGCGGCGCGGCTGACGGGGGCCGGCGAACTGGCCTTGTGCGCCGCGGAGGGCCCGGCGGAGCTGCTGGTGTGGGAGCTGGGGAGCGCCGGCGGGGCGCGCTGACCGCCGCGGCTCCGGAAGGATGCGCGCCCGCGGGAACCGCGCGCCCGCCCGTCACCGTCGGTTTCTTTGCGGGTACCCACGGCAGCCCTCGAGGCAGCCCCCGCGGCAGGCACCCACGGCGCGTACGGCCGCGCGCCACCGTTCCCGAGTGAGCGCACGAGGAGACCGAGATGACCGTCTTAGGCAGCGACAGACCGATCCCCCCGCCGCCCCCGCAACCGCCCACCGTCGGCCTGCCCAGGGACCGTGGCGTCGCGGCCACCGCGGCACTGCTCAACCTCAGTGGCCTGGGCGCCGGTTACCTGTACCTGCGGCACTGGCGGCGGGCGGTGGCCGCCTGGCTGCTGACCGGCGCCCTGCTGTTCGTCGCCCTCCCGGTGCCGGCCGAGGGCATGTCCGGGTGGTGGGCCGTGCTGTACGCGGCCGGTCTCCTGGTCCTCGCCGCCGACGCGTGGCGGCTGGCGCGCCCCGCGGCGCCCGGCCGCCGCGCCCTGCTGACGCCGGTGACGGCCGGGGTGCTGCTGCTCGCGCTGCCCGCCAGCGGCACCGTGCTGTTCAACGACGCGCAGGAACGGGCCCTCGAAAGCGCGCTCCAGGACCGGCTGACCGCGGCCGACGGGCTGGTCGAACGGGCCGGCGGCTCGTCGTTCGACGGCGCGGAGGACCGTTACCGCTCGGCCCTCACCGAGTACCTGGCCGTGCGCGGCGACCACCCGGACACCGACGCGGCGGCCGAGGTGCCCGACCGGCTCGACGCGCTCTACGGCCGGGCCACCGAGGAGCGGCCGGGGGAGGACGCCTGCGCGGCGCTCGCGCCGCTGCGCTTCTTCCAGGACCTGCCGGACGACTTCGAGGACCCGGAGGCCGGACGGCTGGCCGAACGGGCGGGCGGCGACCTCCCGGAGCCGCTGCACGGCTGCGGGATCGCGCGGACCGGGCAGGCGGACATGACGGGCGCCGAGGAGCCGCTCGGCGAACTGCTCAACGACCACCCGGAGTCCCCGTACGCCACGGGTCTGGCCGAGGAGCTCGGCGGCCTGCGGGACACGGCCGTCGACGGGCTGGCCGGGGACGCGCCCTGCGAGTCGCTCGAGGAGCTGCGGGGCTACAACACGCTGCTGGCGGCACTGCCGGGGGACGACTTCGGCCAGCTGGCCGCCGGGGGTGAAGCGCCGGTCCCGGACGGCCTGTTCGCCTGCGGCAGCGCGCGGTTCCTCTCCGGCGACTACACCGGAGCCGAGACCTCGCTGACCGAGCTGGTGACGGACCACCCGGAGCACGACCGCGCCGGCCACGCAGGGGACATCCTGATCGCCGCCCAGATCGCGGCCGAACTCCCGGCCGCGGGCGAGGAACTGCCGCCCGCGCCCGGCTCCGGCGGGGGCGGCGCGACCGTGATCGTCGAGGTGCTGAACGACTCGCCGAACGAGCTGGAGCTGCTGTGGACCGGGCCGCGCACCGGAAGCGAGACGGTGGCGCCCTGCCCGGACTGCTCCATCTACCCGGCGGACCCGGGCACGGACTCGTGCACGGCGAACATCGACTATCCCAGCACCACGCTGGAACTCCCGGCGGGTGACTACCACTTCCTGCACCGTTCGCCCGAACTGTCCGCCAGCAACCTGGCCGAGACCACCGGACTCGACGCCGACTACATCTACACCTGGTGCTCGTACACCACCGAGCAGGACCTCCTCTGGCCCGGCCTGGAGGACCTGGAGGACCTGACCGAGGAAACCGGCATCTGACCCACCCGAGGCCCCCCGGCCCGCCGTCACATCAGGCGGACCAGGGCGGCCACGTCGACCGGAACCGAGGTGTCCACGCGGTGCACCGTGCCCAGGGCGAGCGGTCGTGCGTGCCGCGCCCAGAACCGCCACTCCTCGTCGGTCGCCCCGCTGCCCGCGGCGTGCACGCCGTGCCGCGCGCCGGCGCGCGCGGTGAAACGCGTCCGCGCCAGCTCCACCGGCACTTCGCACCACACCTCGTGCGTCCCGGCCGGTGCCACGCCCGCGCGCCGCAGCCCGGCCACGACCACCGGACGCAGGTGCGCGAGCCACGGGCTTTCCAACACGGCCCGGCCGCGCGCCTCGCCGAGCAGCGTCCACAGCGTCTCGGCCGCGGCCGCGCCCAGCGCGCGGCTCCACTCCTGCGGGTCGAGTCCCGCGGGCCGCACCCGCGCCAGGCCGTCCGCCAGGGTCTCCTTCACCGCGTCCTTGGCGAACAGCGGCAGCTCCAGCTCGTCCGCCAGCGCCCTGGCCAGGGTCGTCTTCCCGGCCCCCGGGAGGCCGTTCACCAGTACGGCGGGCATCGTTGCGACTACTGCCGCAGCTCGGCGAGGCGGCGGGTTTCGTCGGTGAGGGCGGCGCGTTCCGCCTCGTCGAGGGGGACTTCGGCGGCTTGTGCCAGCCAGTCGGCGGCCTCTTCGTCCCGGCCGAGGCGGTGGGCGAGATCGCCGCGGAGGACCAGGATGCGGAAGCGCTGAACGGCGGTGGGTTTCTCGTTGCGCAGGGCCAGCACGCGGTCCAGGACCTTGACGGCGGCCTCGGGGTCCTCCTTGGAGTCGGCGAAGGTCACGGCGAAGTGCAGCGCGCGGGCGAACGTCTCCTTCGGCGGCGGCGCGTGGTCGGGGCCGCCACCGTTCGGCTGCCCGATGCGGATGCTGTTGCCCGCGGGGTCGGTCACGATGAACTGCCTGACCCCGTAGGACATCTCCCGCACCGGCCCCATGCGGGGTATGCCGCGGGCGGGGACCTTGCCGAACGCCGCCTTCCAGCCGGCGCGGAACCGTTCGTGGAGGGCGTCGACCTCGTCGGTCAGGATGTAGCAGCCGCTGTAGGACTCGGCCGGGTCGTACTCCTTCATGGCGAAGAACTGGAGCTCCATGGTGCCCCGTTCGACCACGGCGTACGCGTAGGGGCTCTTCTGGAGGTAGGTCACCTCGAAGCCGAGGGCGGTGTAGAAGTCGACCACGGGCTGAACGTCGCGGCAGGGGAGGAGAGGAATCATCTTCTCGGTCACGCCGCCAGTCTAGTCAAGTTTGATTAGCTGCGGCCTGTGAGGCCGCGGCCCCCGCGGGCCGCGGCAGAACCGGAACGTGCTCAGACCGCGGGCAGCTCCGCCAGCACCGCGTCGGTGAACGCGGGCCACGCCTCGGCGGCCCACGGGCCGAAGGCCCGGTCGGTCAGCACCACGCAGGCGGCCCGCACGGCCGGATCGACCCACAGGAACGTCCCGGACTGGCCGAAGTGCCCGAACGTGCCGGGCGAGGACGTGGCGCCCGTCCAGTGCGGGGACTTGTGATCCCGCAGCGAGAAGCCAAGACCCCAGTCGTTCGGCCGCTGATGGCCGAAGCCGGGCAGCACCCCGCTCAGCCCGGGAAAGACCACCGCGGTCGCCTCCGCCAGCGTCTGCGGCGCCAGCAGCCGCGGGGCCAGCAGCTCCGCGGCGAACCGGCTCAGGTCGTCCAGCGTGGCAACGCCGTCCTTCGCGGGCGAGCCGGGCAGGCCGGTGCCCGTCATGCCCAGCGGGTCGAGCACCGCCTGCCGCAGGTACTCCGCGAACGGCATGCCGGTGGCCTTGGCGACGTGGTCGCCCAGCACCTCGAACCCGGCGTTGGAGTACAGGCGCCGCGTGCCGGGCTCCGCCACCACGCGGTGCTCGTCGAAGGCGAGTCCCGAGGCGTGCGCCAGCAGGTGGCGCACGGTGGCGCCGGGCGGGCCCGCCGGCTCGTCCAGCTCCGTCGCCCCCTCCTCCACGGCGATCAGCACCGCGTACGCCGCCAGCGGCTTGGTGACGGAGGCCAGCGGGAACGGCCGCGCCGCGGGGCCGCGGGCAAAGGTGCGGCCGTCGGCGGTGACCACGGCAGCGGCGGCGGTGGACACGGGCCAGCTGTCGATCAACTCCAGGCTGCGCATGGCCCCGAGCGTAGCGCGGGCGGCGGATGCGGCGACGAGCGGGCGGTGAGGGCGGCAGCGAGCGGGCAGCGGTACGGAAAAAGTTACGTTGCGGCTTGCCTGGAGTGCACTCCAACTCTTTAGCGTGCACCTATGACCGTGACACAGCATGCCGTACCCGAGCTGGAGGAGACCACCGACCACTGCGCGTCGGCCGAGCGCCCCCACCCGCGCCCGGACGGGCAGGACCGCTACACGATCAGCGAGGTGGCCGCGCACACCGGGCTGAGCGTCCACACGCTGCGCTGGTACGAGCGGATCGGCCTGATGCCGCACATCGACCGTTCGCACACCGGCCAGCGGCGCTACCGCAATACCGACCTGGAATGGCTCACCTTCGTCAACAAGCTGCGGCTGACCGGCATGGCCGTGGCGGACATGGTCCGCTACGCCGACCTGGTGCGGCAGGGCGACCACACCTACCCCGAGCGCCGGGCCCTGCTGGCCGCGACCCGGCAGGGCGTGCTGCGCCGCATCGGGGAGCTGCACGACGCCCTGACCGTTCTCGACTTCAAAATCGCGCTTTACAGTGACGCCCCCAAGGCGCAGGAAAGGCACTGAACCACCGCATGAGCGCCACCACGATCGCCACCGCCCCGCTCGGCACGCACGGCCCCAGGACCGGTATCCAGGGACTCGGCTGCATGGGCATGAGCTTCGCCTACGGACCCACCGACGCCACGGAGGCGAGGGCCACCCTGGAACGGGCGCTGGAGCTGGGCGTCACCCTGTACGACACCGCCGACATGTACGGCTCGGGGGACAACGAGACGTTCCTCTCGCCGTTCTTCCTGGCCCACCGCGACGAGGTCGTCATCGCGACCAAGTTCGGCATCGTGCTCGACCCCGCCGACCCGCTGAAGCGGGGCGTCCGCAACGACCGCGCCTACCTCAGGGCCTGCGCCGAGGGCAGCCTGCGGCGGCTCGGCGTGGACGCGATCGACCTGTACTACCTGCACCGGCGCGATCCGCAGGTGCCGATCGAGGACACCGTCGGCGCGATGGCCGAGCTGGTCGCCGAGGGCAAGGTGCGGCACCTGGGCCTGAGCGAGGTCACGGGCGCCGAGCTGCGCGCGGCGCACGCGGTGCACCCCATCGCGGCGGTGCAGTCGGAGTGGTCCCTGTTCTCGCGCGACGTGGAACGGACCGCCGTGCCGGCGGCCGCGGAGCTGGGCGTCACGTTCGTGCCGTACTCGCCGCTCGGCCGGGGATTCCTGACCGGCTCGTTCACCGACGCGAGCGCCGAGCTTCCGGCCGGGGACTTCCGCCACCACCAGCCCCGCTACAGCGGCGCCAACGCGGTGGCGAACTCCGAGCGGCTCGCCCCCGTCCGCGCCATCGCGGAGGCCCGCGGCGCGACGCCGGGGCAGATCGCGCTGGCCTGGGTGCACCAGCAGGCGGCGGTGCGCGGTCTCGCGGTTATCCCGATCCCGGGAACGCGGCGCAGGGCGCGTGTCGAGGAGAACACGGCGGCCACCCGCATCGCCCTGACCCCGGACGAGCTGGCCGCCCTGGAGCCGATCGCCGCCGGCGTCAGCGGCGACCGCTACCACGACATGAGCTTCACCTCGGCCGCCCGCGAATAGCCCGTCAGGACGCGGCCGGCGGGGCTTTAAAGCTCGGCCAGGAGCTGCGTCTTCTTCGCGGTGAACTCCTCGTCCGTCAGCAGCCCCGCCGAGTGCAGCTCGCCGAGGTGGCGGATGCGGTTGGCGATGTCGCCCGGGTCCGCCCGCCGGTGGCCGTTGTCCAGGTGGCCCTCCCCGGCGGGCTCCGCCGCGCGGATCGCCTCCGACACGGCCGCGGCCAGCGGCAGCGACTCGTGGACCAGGCCGTAGCCGAGGCCGAATACGACGGCCGCCGGGTCCTGGTCGGCCGTCCCGTTCTGCGGCTCGGGCTGCCCGTCGGGGCCGCGCCGCCGCAGGCGCAGGTGGCCGCCGGCTATCTCCGGTGAGCGCCAGTCGACCTCGGCCAGCTCGCTCACCGGGAAGGACTGGTCGCCGGCCTTCCACTTGGCGGACGAGGCGCCGGTCCAGAACCAGCGGAACGAGACCACCTTGCCGTCGAAGGACACCTTGGCGTCGTATGCCTTGAACTGGAGCGGCGCCGGCGGGGCCGCGACCAGGTACTGGTCGGCGGGCTCGTCCGCGTGCGGGCCCAGGGCCGCGCGCAGCTCGGTGGCGTAGTAGTCGCCCAGCGTCTCGCGCTCGGCGGGCAGGACCAGCCGGTAGGGGTCGGCCGCCTGCCGCAGCTGGCCCGCGGCGGTTTCGAGCAGCGGGTCGGCCCCGGGGCGGGGCACGGCGTGCAGGACCACGGTGCCCTTGCGCGTTCCCGGGGCCAGGTCGACGGTGCTCAGCGCCTCGAACGGGATACGGCGCTCGCCCAAGACCTGGAACAGTTTTGGTGTGCGTATTCCCCGTTCGAAGCGGATGAGCACGGAGTCGGTGTCAAACTCCCACGTGGAGTGGATTCCGGCCAGCACATCACCCATGCGGGTCATCGTATGCGCCGGGGCTGACGATTCGGCTTCCCCCGGATGGGTGTGTTCCTGTCAGCTCAGGCGGTCGCGGGCCTGGCACAGGGGTCGGCGGGGGCGCAGCCCGTGGTGCCTGAGGCACAAGTGACGTCATTTACCTCACCGGCGCCAATGAGCGCCAGATTTTCCAGGCTTCTCGCCTCGGGTTCGAAATAGCCGCTGTGTCCCTCCGCGTCGCCCGCGGACAGCACGCGCGCCCCGAAGGACTCCGCGGCCGGGTCGGCGCCGTGGCCCAGGGGGCCGAGCGCGAGGTGCGGAATGTCCGCCACCCAGTCGTCCTCCGCCCGTATCGCCCACACCCGCGCCGAGGTGTCGAGGCCGTGCACGTCCGAGGCGCGCATGCCGGGGCTCCCGGTGACCGCGATGTCCGTGACCCGGTCCGGCAGCCCGGCGGCGGCCACGCCGCACACCACCGAGCCGTAGGAGTGGCAGAACAGCGCGACGGGCGCCTCGCCCGGCAGCGCGCGCACGGACTCCGTGAGCCGGTCGGCGCCTTCCCCGGCCAGTTCGGCGGTCGCGGCGGACATGCCGAGCCCGTCCGGGCTGTCGTAGTCGGCCCAGGCGATCACGGCGGTCGACTCGCCGGGGTCGAGCGACCGCTCGCGGGTGTACAGGGCCTCGGCCATGCCGGAGGGCGCCCGGTACTTCCCGCGCGTCCGTTCGAACGTGAGCAGTTCGGTGTCCACCCCCGGCACCACGAGCGAGATCCGGTCCGCGCCCTGAAGGTCGCCGAAGACCTCGGCGGCCCGGCCGCGGCCCGTCGGGTCGAAGGACAGGAACTGGCGGCCCGGCGCCAGCATCGACGTGAAGCGGTTCATGCGCCGGCCCGCCTCGTGCTGGCCGGCCGGGGAAAGACGTTCGTCGTGCATGCGGCGGCGCTCGTTGTCCCGGGCGTCGGCGAGCGCCTGCCGGTTCGCCTGGTAACGCAGGGCGACGGGGGCGCCGGGCAGGTTGCCGACGACGAGGGGGTGGCGCGCGGCCAGGCGGTCACGTTCCGCGGCGGTGAGCCCGGCGAAGAAGGCGCTGATCCGGCCGGGCGACGCCGCCGGGTCGGGCAGCGGCCTGCCGCGGACGCTGCCGCGCTCCCAGCCCGCCAGCTGAACGTCGTAGGCGTCGGGGGCCGGATCGGCGCCGCCGGCCACCCAGCCGGCCGTCGCCAGCACGGCGAAGACCACCGTCAGCGGCATCACGACCCGGCGGACGGTGCGGGAGAGAACAGGACGAAACTTCAGCACAGACGGGACAGCATACGGGGGGCGGACCACCGGTCGTTCCGGTGGTCCGCCCTTGCACGCCTGCTGTCCCGCGCGCCCTAGGCGTCGCCGCCGGCAGGGCCCGGGTCGGCCGCGGCCACGTCGAGCAGCTGGTAGCGGTCGATGGCCTGCTTGAGGACCGAGCGGTCGATCTTCCCCTCCTTGGCCAGCTCGGTGAGCACGGCCAGGACGATCGACGGGGCGTCGATGTGGAAGAAGCGGCGCGCGGCACCCCTGGTGTCGGCGAAACCGAAGCCGTCACCGCCCAGCGACTGGTAGGTGCCGGGCACCCAGCGCGCGATCTGGTCGGGAACGGACCGCATCCAGTCGGATACCGCCACGATCGGTCCCTGAGCGCCCTGGAGCTTGCGCGTCACATACGGAACGCGCTGCTCCTCCTCCGGGTGCAGCAGATTGTGCTCCTCCGCCGCGACGGCGTCCCTGCGCAGCTCGTTCCACGAGGTGGCCGACCACACGTCCGCCTTGACCTGCCACTCCTCGGCGAGGATGCGCTGGGCCTCCAGGGCCCAGGGCACGGCCACGCCGGAGGCCAGGATCTGCGCCGGAACGCCGTCGCCGCCGCCCTCCTGGTACCGGTAGAGGCCCTTGCGGATGCCCTCCACGTCGACGCCCTCGGGCTCGGCGGGCTGGCTGATCGGCTCGTTGTAGACGGTCAGATAGTAGAAGACGTCCTCGGAGTTCTCGCCGTACATGCGGCGCAGGCCGTCCCGCACGATGTGCGCGATCTCGAAGCCGAACGCCGGGTCGTAGGCGACACAGGCCGGGTTCGTCGAGGCGAGCAGCTGCGAGTGGCCGTCCGCGTGCTGCGTGCCCTCGCCGGTCAGCGTGGTGCGGCCGGCGGTCGCGCCGAGCACGAAACCGCGCGCGAGCTGGTCGCCCATCTGCCAGAACTGGTCGCCGGTCCGCTGGAACCCGAACATCGAGTAGAAGACGTAGATCGGGATGAGCGGCTCGCCGTGTGTCGCGTACGCCGAGCCCGCCGCGATCAGCGAGGCCGTGCAGCCCGCCTCCGTGATGCCGTCGTGCAGCATCTGCCCGGTGGGCGACTCCTTGTAGGAAAGGAGCAGATCGCGGTCCACCGACTCGTAGGTCTGCCCCAGCGGGTTGTAGATCTTCGCGGACGGGAACAGCGAGTCCATGCCGAACGTGCGGTACTCGTCCGGGGCGATCGGCACGAAGCGCTTGCCGATCTCCTTGTCCCGCATCAGGTCCTTCAGCAGCCGTACGAACGCCATCGTGGTGGCGACCTGCTGCTGTCCCGAACCCTTGCGGACGGCCGCGTACGCCTTATCGCCCGGAAGGGTGAGCGGCTTGGCGCGGATGACGCGCGTCGGCACGTAGCCGCCCAGCTCGCGGCGGCGGTCGTGCATGTACTGGATCTCTTCCGAGTCCCGGCCCGGGTGGTAGTACGGCGGCAGGCCGGACTCCAGCTCGCTGTCCGGGATCGGCAGGTGCAGCCGGTCGCGGAAGCCCTTCAGGTCGGCGACCGTGAGCTTCTTCATCTGGTGGGTCGCGTTGCGCCCCTCGAAGCTCGGCCCGAGCATCCAGCCCTTGATCGTCTGGGCGAGGATCACCGTGGGCTGGCCCTGGTGCTCCTTGGCGGCCTTGTACGCCGCGTAGACCTTGCGGTGGTCGTGCCCGCCGCGGCCCAGGTGCAGGATCTGGTCGTCGGACATGCCTTCGACCATCCCGCGCAGCCGCTGGTCGCCGCCGAAGAAGTGGTCGCGGATGTACGCGCCGGTCTCGGTGGCGTAGGTCTGGAACTGCCCGTCCGGCGTGGTGTTCAGCTTGTTGACCAGCACGCCGTCCCGGTCCTGCGCCAGCAGCGGGTCCCAGGAGCGGTCCCAGACCAGCTTGATCACATTCCAGCCGGCGCCGCGGAAAACGGACTCCAGCTCCTGGATGATCTTGCCGTTGCCGCGCACGGGGCCGTCGAGGCGCTGGAGGTTGCAGTTGACCACGAACGTCAGGTTGTCCAGGCCCTCGCGCGCCGCGATGGACAGCTGGCCGAGCGACTCGGGCTCGTCCATCTCACCGTCGCCGAGGAACGCCCAGACGTGCGACCTGGAGGTGTCCGCGATACCGCGGGCCTGCATGTAGCGGTTCATCCGCGCCTGGTAGATGGCGCTGATCGGGCCGAGCCCCATGGAGACGGTCGGGAACTCCCAGAAGTCCGGCATCATCCGCGGGTGCGGATAGCTGGACAGCCCGTACGGCGCCTTGGAGCGCTCCTGGCGGAACGCGTCCAGGTGCTCGTCGGAGAACCGGTCCAGGAGGTAGGCGCGGGCGTAGATGCCCGGCGAGGCGTGTCCCTGGAAGAACACCTGGTCGCCGCCGTCGCCGCCGTCCTTGCCGCGGAAGAAGTGGTTGAAACCGACGTCGTACAGCGACGCCGAGGAGCCGAAGGTGGCGATGTGGCCACCCACCCCGATCCCGGGACGCTGGGCGCGGGAGACCGTCACGGCCGCGTTCCAGCGGGTCGCGTTGAGGATCTTGCGCTCGATCTCCTCGTTACCGGGGAAGAACGGCTCGTCCTTGGTCGCGATCGTGTTGACGTAGTCCGTGCTGCGCATCTCGGGCACGGCCACCCGCTTCTCACGGGCGCGCTCGATCAGGCGGAGCATGAGATAGCGGGCCCGCTCCCGGCCTCGCTCGTCGACGGCGGCGTCGAGCGAGTCGAGCCATTCCTGAGTCTCCTCAGGGTCGAAATCCGGGACCTGGCTGGGAAGGCCGCCAATGATGATCGGGTTGCGATCTGATCCGGAAGCCACGCTGTTCCTTCACTGTGAGTTGTCTGCTCTGCTTGTGTCGCGCCGCCTCCATCGTGGACCGCCGACGGCGAAACGTCATCTCTACTGGGCGGTAATCCTCACTTCATGATCCTCACCGATCCTTGGCGGAGCCTTGCCTCGGCCATGGGCCAACGGGCCACCCTACGCCCCGGGCGAGGGGCGCTGCGAACAACCGTTCGCGACACTATGGTGCAGATCACGCGGCCGACGGGGGCCAAGACGTCAACGTTTGGGCAGGCTCGGCGGCCGGGTACTTGCGCGATCCGTCCCGCGCGTGTGGACTACGGCCAAGCCGCGCGCACGCGCGGGACCGACCCGTACATTCCGAAACAGGACAGGAGCTATCCGTGAGCGCGACCGCGGACCACGCGGAGGAGCGGACCAACCCCGCCGCTCGGCTGGGTTTCCAGCCCGGGCAGGTGGTCCAGGAGCTCGGCTACGACGAGGACGCCGAGCAGGAACTCCGCGAGGGAATCGAGGCCATCACGGGCCAGGAGCTCGTCGACGAGACATTCGACGACGTGGCCGATGCCGTGGTGCTGTGGTTCCGCGAGGAAGACGGCGATCTGACCGACGCGCTGGTGGATGCCACCACGATGATCGATCCCGGGGCACCGGTCTGGCTCCTGACACCGAAGACGGGCCGGGACGGCTACGTCGAGCCCAGTGACATCGGCGAGGCCGCGCAGACGGCGGGGCTGGCGCAGACCAGCAGCGTCAGCGCCGGCCGGGACTGGTCCGGCAGCCGCCTGGTCACACCCAAGGCCGCGGGAAAGAAATAGCCCGCGGGGCACACACGCGAGCACACGGGTCCCCGGGGGCGCACAAGCCGCCGGGGACCGCGTCGTAGGCTGGGCGGTGCCACTTTACCTCTCACAGGGAAACGGATGACTCGCCCATGGCGATCGAGCCCGGTACCAAGGCGCCCGACATCAGCTTGCGGGACCAGCACGGCCAGACGGTGACGCTCGCGGACTTCCGCGGCGAGAAGAACGTCGTGCTGCTCTTCTACCCCTTCGCCTTCACCGGCGTCTGCACCGGGGAGCTCTGCGCGCTGCGCGACGAGCTGCCCACCTTCGCCAACGACGACGTGCAGCTGCTCGCCGTCTCGAACGACAGCCCGTTCGCGCTGCGCGTGTTCGCCGAGCAGGAGGGCCTCGACTACCCGCTGCTCTCCGACTTCTGGCCGCACGGCGAGGCGTCCAGGGCCTACGGCGTGTTCGACGAGGAGAAGGGCTGCGCGGTGCGCGGCACGTTCATCATCGACAAGGAGGGCGTGGTCCGGTGGACCGTCGTCAACGCCCTGCCCGAGGCCCGCGATCTGAACGATTACGTCACGGCGCTCGGGGCGCTGTGAGCCCGCGGTCGCGTCCGGGGAGGATCAGGGCGTCGCGGCGGCAGTCGGCCGTCGCGGCCCCGCCGGGCGCGGCCGCGGACGTCGGGGACCGACAGGACAGGGTGAACAGGGAGAACTCGTGGGCGGAGTGAGCCTCACCAAGGGCGGCAACGTCTCGCTGACCAAGCAGGCGCCGGACCTTACCGTGGTCACGGTCGGGCTCGGCTGGCAGGCCCGCAGGACCATGGGCGCCGCGTTCGACCTCGACGCGAGCGCGCTGCTGACCGACGCGCGCGGCAAGGTGCTCAGCGACCTGCACTTCGTCTTCTTCAACAACCTCACATCTCCCGACGGTTCCGTCACACACCTCGGCGACGAGCTGATCGGCTCGGCCCACGAGGCCGGCGGGGACGTGGGCGACGCGGAGGAGATCACGGTCGACCTGGCGGGACTCGCGCCCGAGGTCACCAAGATCGTCTTCCCCGTGTCCATTTATGAAGCGGAGTCCCGGCAGCAGAACTTCGGCCAGGTCTCCCACGCCTATATCCGCATCATCAACCAGGCCGACGGCAGGGAGCTGGCCCGCTACGATCTGACAGAGGACGCCTCGTCGGAGACCGCCATGGTCTTCGGTGAGCTGTACCGGCACGCTGGCGAGTGGAAGTTCCGCGCCATCGGCCAGGGATACGCCTCAGGACTGCGCGGGATCGCCCTGGACTACGGGGTCAACGTCTGACATGTCAGCCTGCATATCCGCGGCCCCGCGCGGGAGACTGGAATTTTCGTGATTTGGAAAACCTTCGGCTGGTCGTTCGGCGTCACCGCCGCCGGCCTCGCCGCCGCCCTGATCTTCTGGGGCTGGGAAGCGCTCGCCGTCGTGGCGATCCTCTCCATCCTGGAGATCTCCCTCTCCTTTGACAACGCCGTGGTCAACGCCGGTGTCCTGAAGAGGATGAACGAGTTCTGGCAGCGGATCTTCCTGACGATCGGCATCCTGATCGCCGTCTTCGGTATGCGGCTGGTCTTTCCCGTGGCCATCGTCTCGATCACCGCATCGCTTGGGCCGATCGAGGCCGTCGAGCTGGCGCTCGACGACCCCGACCAGTACGAGCAGCTCGTGACCGACGCGCACCCGTCCATCGCCGCGTTCGGTGGCATGTTCCTGCTGATGATCTTCCTCAACTTCATCTTCCAGGAGCGGGAGCACCGGTGGATCGGCTGGCTGGAGCGCCCGCTCGCCAAGCTCGGCCGGATCGACGGCTTCGCCGTCGGCGTCGCGCTGGCCGCGCTGCTGCTGACCGCCACCACCGTCGCCACCAGCGCCTACCAGCACGGCGGCGCCCACCTGGACAAGTCCGACACGGTGCTGCTGTCCGGCGTCGCGGGCGTGTTGACGTACCTCCTGGTCGGCGGCCTGTCGGGATTCTTCGAGCACCGGCTGGAGGAGGGTGAGGAGCGGGCGGCCGAGGAGGAAGAGGCCGCGAAGCGCGCCGGCAAGGAGCCCACCGCGGTCGGCCTGGCCGGCCGGGCGGCGTTCTTCCTGTTCCTCTACCTGGAGGTGCTGGACGCCTCGTTCTCCTTCGACGGCGTCATCGGCGCGTTCGCCATCACCAACCACATCTTCTGGATGGCGATCGGCCTGGGCGTCGGCGCCATGTACGTCAGGTCCATCACCATCTACCTGGTCCGCCAGGGCACGCTGGACGACTACCGCTACCTGGAGCACGGCGCGCACTACGCCATCGGCGCCCTCGCCGTGCTGCTGCTGGTCAGCATCCGCTGGCACCTGCACGAGGTGATCACCGGGCTGTTCGGCGTCACCCTCATCGGGTTGTCGTTCTGGTCCTCGGTCCGGGCCAACCGGATCGACGCGGCGAACGAGGCGTCCGGCGGCGGCGGGGACGCGCAGGAACAGCCGGAGGTGCGCTCCGGGGTGTGAGCCCCGGCGGATTGCGGAAGCCTTACGTAGCGGGACGGTGACCGCCCGTCCCGCTACGTGCGCGACAAAGTCGAGGGGGTGGGGCGGCCATGGCGTCCCTGTGGTCGTACTGGCGCGGAGGCGGCATCGCGCGGCAGAAGTTCGACACCGTCGGCGGGATGTCGAGCTATGCCGTGGAGCTGACCAAACGGTCGCCGACGGCGCCGCTCACCTCCCAGGGCGCGGAGACCGGCACGCTGCGCGTCGACCTGTCCTGGCGGATGCGCACCAACATGGACTTCGACCGCGCCCACGGGCGTGCGCGCTTCCTGCGGCACCCGCTGGAGATCTTCAAGCCCGCGGAGATACAGGGGCATTCGCAGGGCGTGGCCAGCATCGACTTCGACCTGGCCTGCCTCTACGAGCTGACCGACGGCAGCAAGGGCGTCGTGCAGTCCCTCGGCGGTCTCCAGGGCGACTTCAGCGCGCCGCCCTACCTCAAGCTCAGCGGCGACGACAGGTTCGGCACGGCCTCGGGCGAGACGCTGTACCTCAACCTCGACTACGCCGAGGAGTTCAAGCGGCTGCTGGTCTTCGTCTACATCTACGACGGGGTGCCCGCGTTCGACCGCGCCGATGTCGTCGTCACCCTGGTCACCGCCGACGGCAGGAACGTGGAGATCGGCCTCACCGACCCGCCGCCGCAGGCCAGGGCGTGCGCGGTCGCCCTGATCGAGCCCCACAAGGGGCAGCTGATCGCCCGCCGCGAGGTCAAGTACGTCTACGGTTTCCAGTCCGAGATCGACCGCCTCTACGGCTGGGGCATGTCCTGGGGCCGCGGCGCCAAGCAGACCCGCGCCTGAGGCGCGCGGGCGCTGGTGCGGCTCAGCCCGCCTCAGCGCCGTCCGGCGGCAGGAACTGCGGGCCCTGCGGCGGCAGCGTGAACGCCGGGTCGGGCTGCGGGTACCCGTAGGTCAGCGGGGCTGTTCGCGAATCGCGGGGCGGCGGGTGGCCCGTCGCGGTGATCCCGAAGTCGGCGGCGAGGGCGACCAGGCCGCCCCGGTACCCGCGCCCCGTCGCGCGGAACTCCCAGCCGCGGGCACCCCGCAGCACCTCGCCGCACACCACCGCCGTCTCCCCTGGCCGCGGCGTGAGCGGCAGCACCGCCAGCGGCGCCGCCGCGCCCGCGCCGCCGTCCGCCCCGCCCGCCCCGCCCGCCGCGCCGTGCAGCAGCAGCCGCGGCCGGCTGGCCTCCGCCTCGAAGCCGCCGTCCGCCGAGGCGGCGAGCACCACGCGCGTCACCGACGTCTCAAGACGCGCGAGATCCGCCTCCACCGTGTCCCGCAGCCCCTCCGCGTCCCGCCGCTTCGGCAGGCGTCTGACCAGGCCCGACGGATGCCGCGGCTGGTTGTAGAACACGAAGTCGCCCTCGGAGCGCACCCGTCCCGACGCGTCGAGCAGCAGCGCGGAAAGGTCGAGGTCGGGAACTGGGCGCCGTGCGCCGGAAGCCGTGGGCGTCCAGCGCAACACGGCGCGTAACGCGGTGAAGGGAAGATGAATTGTGGCTCCCCTCTCCAAGCCGTGCGTCATATAAGGAATCCTGCCTGCCGCCATACTTCCGAAACAATGCCGCGCTTACGATTGCCACGGGAAGCCGGTGCCGCCAGCCGGGCGGCAGGACGGCCCGACAAAACCGGGGAGACCGATGCAGCATTACGGGCACCTCTCGCCTGCACGGCGTCGCGCGCTGTTTCACCAGGAGCCCGCCGAGTTCGGCCCCGAGTCCCACGTCAGAACGCTCGGGGCCGCGCTCGGCGCCACCCTCTACAGCCCGGCGACCCGCCCCAGGCTGGCCGCCGACATCGGCAGACAGGCGGCCGCCGGGGTCGTGTCCATGGTGCTCTGCCTGGAGGACTCCATCGGCGACGACGAGGTGGCCGGCGCCGAGGACAATCTGGTGCGCCAGTTCGAGGAGCTGCACCGGAACGGGCCGGGGGGCCCGCTGCCACTGCTGTTCGTCCGCGTCCGCCTGCCCGAGCAGATCACGCGCCTCACCGCCCGGCTCGGTGCCGCGGGACGGCTGCTGGCCGGCTTCGTGCTGCCCAAGTTCACGGCGGCCTCGGGACCCGCGTTCCTCGAGGCCGTCACCGGGGCCGAAGTCCTCGCCGGGCGGCGCCTGCTGGCCATGCCGGTCCTTGAGTCGCCCGAGCTGCTGCACCTGGAGACGCGCGGCGCGAGCCTGACGGCCGCGGCCCGCGCCGTGGAGAAGTACCGGGACCGCATACCCGCGGTCCGCCTGGGCGTCACCGACTTCTGCGCCGCGTACGCGCTGCGCCGCAGCCCCGACATGACCGCCTACGACGTGCAGCTCGTCGCCTCAGTCATCAGCGACGTCGTCAACGTCTTCGGCCGCGCCGACGGAAGCGGCTACGTCGTCACCGGCCCGGTCTGGGAGTACTTCCGCACGCAGGAGCGGATGTTCAAGCCGCAGCTGCGGTACAGCCCGTTCAGCGGCCGGGCCGAGGGCCTGCGCAGCCGCCTCATCAAGCACGACATGGACGCGCTGCTGCGCGAGATCGCCCTCGACCGCGCCAACGGCCTGCTGGGCAAGACCTGCATCCACCCCTCGCACGTCGCCCCGGTGCACGCGCTGTCCGTCGTCAGCCACGAGGAGTTCAGCGACGCCGCCGACATCCTGCGCACCGGCCCGTCCGGCGGCGGCGTCCTGCGTTCCGCCTATACCAACAAGATGAACGAGGTGAAGCCGCACCGGGCGTGGGCCGAGCGGACCATGCTGCGCGCCGAGGTGTTCGGCGTCTCCCGCGACGGCGTCGACTTCGTCGACCTCCTCACGGCGGGCATCGGATGAGCGCCGACGCGATATGGCCCGGGACCTGGGTCACCAGCCGCCTCGGCGTGCGGCTGCACGGCGACGCGGCCCGCGGCCTTCTCGGTCTGGCCCTGCGGCACAACCCCAAGCGCGCCCACCTGCTGGTCTCCGAAGTCCTCGGCAAGCACGTGCCGCAGTCGCCGCGCACCGTGTACGGCACCGGCGTCGAGCTGGGCCGCCGCGTCAAGGACCTGCTCGGCGAGGCGGCGCCCCGCGCCCTCGTCCTCGGCTACGCGGAGACCGCGACCGGGCTCGGCCACTGCGTCGCCGACGGCCTCGGCGGCGTGCCCTACCTGCACTCCACGCGCCGCCCGGTGCCCGGCGTCGCCCGGGCCGGCGGCTTCGAGGAGGAGCACAGCCACCACACCTCGCACCTGCTGCTGCCGAAGGACCCCGCGCTGCTGGCCGGCGACGGGCCGCTGGTCCTCGTCGACGACGAACTCTCCACCGGCCGCACCGTGCGCAACACCATCGCCGCCCTGCACCGGGCCCGCCCCAGGCAGCGCTACCTCGTGGCCGCCCTGGTCGACATGCGCACCGAGAGCGACCGGGCGGCCCTCGCCAAGTTCGCCGCCGACCTCGGCGTCACCGTGGAGACCACCGCCCTGGCGGTCGGCCGCATCGACCTGCCGGAGGACGTGCTGCGCCGCGGTGCCGCGCTCGTCGACGCGCACCGCGCCCCCGACCACGACGTCCGCGGCCGGCCCGCCGCGCGCCCGGAGCGCGTCGCCCTCGACTGGCCCGCGGGGCTGCCCGACGGCGGGCGGCACGGCTACCTGCCCGCCGACCTGGCCCGCCTGGAGGCCGCCCTGCCGGGCCTCGCCGCCGGGCTCACCGCGGCGCTGCCGCCCGGCGCGCGGCGCGTTCTCGTCCTGGGCACCGAGGAGTTGTCGTACACGCCGCTGCGTCTCGCCGCCGCCGCGGAGGCGGCGCTGCCCGGGGCCGAGGTGTACTTCTCCACCACCACGCGCTCCCCGGTCCTCGCCGTCGACGACCCCGGCTACGCGATACGCAGCCGCCTCGTCTTCCCGGCCCACGACCGGCCGGCCGACGGGCCGGGGCCCCGTTACGCGTACAACGTGGCGGGCCGCGACTGGGACGCGGTCCTCCTGGTCACCGACGCCGCGGGCGACACCGCACAACTGCACGCGCCCGACGGGCTGCTGGCCGTGCTCGCCGCCCACACCCGGCACCTGCTGTTCACCGTCGTGCCCTCGCTGCCGCACCCGCTGAGGGGTCCCGCGTTCTCCTCCTACGCGCCCGAGGACGTCGGCTGGCTCCTCCAGGACCTCTCCGGCGTCACCCTGGAGGCGCCCGCGGAGGAACGCGAGGAGGCCATCCAGTCCGGCGGTGCCCACTACGCGGAATCGCTGCCCGTGGAGTACCAGCCGAGCCCGGCGTATCAGCGTCTGTTCCACCAGGCCCTGGAGACCTCCGCGGCCCGCGTGGCCCGCGCCGTCGGCACCGTCACCGAGGCCGTCCTGGCCGAACGCGCCCGGCCCGGCGGCACCCCCGTGCTGGTCTCCCTGGCCCGTGCGGGCACGCCCGTCGGGGTCCTGATGCGCCGCTGGGCCCGGCACGCGCACGGGCTCGACCTGCCGCACTACGCCGTCTCCATCGTCCGCGGCCAGGGCATCGACACCACCGCCCTGCGCTGGCTGGCCGCCCATCACGACCCGGCCGACGTCGTGTTCGTCGACGGCTGGACCGGCAAGGGCGCCATCACCCGGGAACTGGCCGACGCGCTGGCCCCGTTCCCCGGCTTCGACCCCGCCCTCGCGGTGCTCGCCGACCCCGGCGGCTGCGTGGCCACCTACGGCACCCGCGAGGACTTCCTCATCCCCTCGGCCTGCCTCAACTCCACGGTGTCCGGGCTTATTTCGCGTACCGTGCTGCGTTCCGACCTGGTCGGTCCGCACGACTTCCACGGCGCCAAGCACTACCGGGAGCTGGCCGGCGCCGACCTCTCCCGCCACTTCCTGGACGTGGTGGCCGGCCGGTTCGCCGAGGTGGCCGCGGGCGTGGCCGCCGACACCGCCGCGCTGCTCGCCGCGGACCGCACCCCCACCTGGGCGGGCTGGCGCGCCGTGGAACGCATCAGCGCCGCCTACGGCATCGACAACGTCAACCTGGTCAAGCCCGGCGTCGGCGAGACCACCCGCGTGCTGCTGCGCCGCGTTCCCTGGCGCATCCTGGCGCGCCGCGGCGCGGGCGCCGACCTCGACCACATCCGGCTGCTCGCCGAGCAGCGCGGCGTTCCCGTCGAGGAGACCGACGACCTGCCCTACAGTTGCGTCGGGCTCATCCACCCCCGTTACACCAAGGGCGCCACCGGAGCCGACGGAAAGGCCGCGCAGTGACCGAGACCGCGCCGCCGCGCGCGAGCACGCGCGCGAGCACCATCGTCGCGAGCGACCTGGACCGCACCCTCATCTACTCCGCCGCCGCGCTCGCGCTCGGCATGCCGGACGCGGAGGCGCCGCGGCTGACCTGCGTCGAGGTGTACCGTTCGCTGCCGCAGTCGTTCGTCACCGAGGCCGCGGGCGGCCTCCTGGCCGAACTCGCGGCGCACCCCGGCGCGTTCTTCGTGCCCACGACCACGCGCACCCGCGAGCAGTACCTGCGGATCAGCCTGCCGGGGCCCGTTCCGCGCTATGCGATCTGCGCGAACGGCGGCCATCTGCTGGTCGACGGGCGCACGGACGAGGACTGGCACGCCGCGGTGCGCCGCGCCCTGGCCGCGGACTGCGCGCCGCTCGCGGAGGTGCGCGACCATCTGCGCCGCACCGCGGACCCGGCCTGGCTGCTGCGCGAGCGCGACGCGGAGGGCCTGTTCGCCTACCTGGTCGTCGACCGCGGGCTGCTGCCCGACACCTGGCCCAAGGAGCTGGCCGACTGGGCCGCTCCCCGCGGCTGGACCGTCTCGCTCCAGGGCCGCAAGCTGTACGCGGTGCCGCGCCCGCTCACCAAGAGCGCGGCGGTCGCCGAGATCGCCCGCCGCACGGGGGCCGGCACCGTGCTGGCCGCGGGCGATTCGCTGCTCGACACCGATCTGCTGCTCGCCGCCGACCAGGGCTGGCGGCCGGGACACGGCGAGCTGGCCGCCGCCGGCTGGGCGGCGCCGCACGTCACGGCGCTGACCGGGCAGGGCGTCGCCTGCGGGGAGGAGATTTTGCGGGCTGTGCTGCGTCGGCTCGACGGCGGCGCGCGCTGAGCTACTTGCGTTCGCTGAACTCCTTGCGTTCGCTCAGCTCCTTGCGCCGGCGTTCCGCGAGTTCCTGCCGTTCCGGCGCGCCGTTGCGCGCCTCCGGGTGCCTGGCCTGCCAGTACGGGTTGTCGTGCGGCAGCCGCCCGCTGACGCGGCCGTACATGCCGAACGACATCAGCAGCAGGCCCGCGGCGAAGCTGAAGATCACGTTCTGCATGCCGAAGTTGAGGACGTTGGCGCCGGTCTCGAGCAGCGCCAGGTTGACGAAGCCGCTGAGCACGAACGCGACCCCGAGCAGCATGTTGAGCGTCGAGGCGAGGTTTCCGCCCTTGACCATGCCGAAGAACAGCAGGAGACCGACGACGATCGACAGCCAGCTCAGCGCGCCGTTGGTGTACAGCCCCCAGATGGTGTCCTCGCGCGTGGAGAACATCCCCAGGTTTCTCGTCAGGCCGAGCGCGCCGAAGACCACGAGCGCGAGCCCCATCAGACCCGCCCCGATGCGGTAGACGCGGCTGAGCCTCCGGTCCACCGGCAGGTGCTCGTCCAGGCGGGCCCGCCGCAGCAGTGCCAGCGGTCCTGCGCTCGGCAGCCGCGGCGACCCGCTTGTGCTGTACGTACCCATGGGGGAACCTCCTTCGGCCCCCCGCGTACCCGTGCAAAACGGGCTCTAACGCGTCGGGCCCCACCGTGCGTGCTCGGCCTGCGGGCGGGGGAGCGTCCAGGCCGTGGCGTTCGCGGTGGCGCGGTCCGGGGTGACGTTGTGCCGGATGGCGTTCGCGGCCTTGATGCCGTGGCCGAACGCGCGGGCCGCCTCGACGAACGGTTGCAAGATCGCCTTCATGGTGTCCCTCCAGGTACACTGATCTGTGAAGTTCCGTGTTCCACGGTAGGTATACAGATCTGTGAAGTCAAGGGGTGTGCCATGACCACCAACGATCAGCTCACGCCGGGCGCCCGGCGGATTCTCGACGTCGCGTCCGAGCTGTTCTACCGGCGCGGCATCCACACCGTCGGCGTCGACACCATCGCCGCCGAGTCAGGCGTCACCAAACGGACCCTGTACGACCGCTTCGGCTCCAAGGACGGCCTCGTCGTCTCCTACCTCGAAACCCGCGACCGCCGCTGGCGCGACATGATCACCGCCCGCCTCGACGCCGCGCAGGGCGACCCGCTGCGGCGCGTGCTGGTGCCGTTCGAGGTGATGCCCGAATGGCTCGGCGGGTCCGAGCGGGGATGCAGCTTCATCAACGCCTTCGCGGAGCTGCCCGAGCCGGAACACGAGGGACGGAAGATCATCGTGGCCGAGAAGAAGTGGCTGCACACGCTGTTCCACGAGCTGCTCACCGAGGCGGGCGCCCCGGACCCCGGCACCCTCGCCACCCAGCTGCTCAGCCTCCACGAAGGCGCCATCGTCGCCACCGCCATCGCCGACGCGCCCGACGCCGCCGCGGCCGTCCACGCCGCCGCGGATGCGCTCGTGACCGCCGTCCTCGGCGGCGCCGGCCCGTCCTCGGCTACCGGCCCGACCTGATGTCGTCCACCACCGCGGCCACCGCGCTGCGCACGGCCTCCAACTCCGTCAGGAACAGCCAGTAGTCCGGGTTGCGGCCCCCGTTCTCCAACGTGGCCACGGCCCGGTCCAGCCGCTCGACCGCCGCGTCCAGCGGCCGCGCGTGCCGCGGCTCGGGAATCGTCCGCCCCGTCATGGCCAGCCGCTGCGCGTCCCGCAGCACGAAGCGGGTCCTGTCGATCTCCTTGCGCGGATCGAACGACACCTCGTTCAATCGCCGCAGCCGCTCCCCGGCCGCCGACACCGCCTCGTCGGTGCGGCCGAGCAGCGCGTGCACCGTCGTCAGCCGGGCCGTCGCGTCCGCGAACCGCTGCTCGTCCCGCGCCCGCTGCGCCGCCGTGAGCACCTGCTCCGCCTGCCGCACCGACTGCGCCGCCTGCTCCGGCACCCGCTGGAGGTCCTGCCAGCACGCCACGCTGAACCGGCGGCGCAGCTCGCTCAGCACCGGCTCCACCTTGCCGGCGCGCGTGATGATCGCCTCCGCCCGCGTCCGCAGGCTGAACAGCCGCCGGTCGATCTCCGCCGCCCGCTGCGGCAGCCGCGCCGCGTCCGCCGCGATCGACTCGGCCCGCCGCCGCACGTCCTCCGCCCGGCGGATCGTCGGCTTGATGCCGTGCTGCCCCGCCCCCTCGTTCAGCCGCCGCAACTCAGGACCGAGCGCCGCCAGCGAAGCCGCGAGATCCTCCGCGCCGAGACCGGCGCCGCGCGCCGCGTCCAGCGCCTCCGTCGCCGCCCGCAGCGCCTGCCTGGCCCGCTCCACCGCCGGCGCCACCTGCGCCAGCTGCGACTCGGCCCGCTCGAGCAGCGGCCCCAGCGACTGCCCGAACCGCTCCAGATCCTGCCGGGTGCGCGCCAGCTCGTCGCGCGCCCCCAGCAGCTCCCGCGCCGCCCGCGACGCGCCCCCGGCGTCCAGGCCCTCCGCGTCCAGGTCGTGCGCGTCCATCGCGGTGATGTACGCCTGGCTGACCTGGTCGATCCGCTCGCCGAACGCCGCGAAATCCGCCGCGGCCCGCGCCGCCTGCCGTGTGTCGTCGGCCGCGGTGATCGTCTCCACGGTGATCCGCAGATCCCGCTGCGCGGTGTCAAGCTCGTAGAACGCGGCAGCCGCGGCGTCCTTCGCCTCCTGCGCCTCCGCCCGCAGATCCTCCACCCGCCCCCGCCCCCACCGGCGCGTCCCCCCACCGGTGAAAGCCGCGGGCAGCGCGGCACCCGCGAGGGCCAGCACGGACAGCGGCGGAAGCAGCAGGAGTGCGGCAAGCCGTTTCGCGGTGCGCGTCGCTGTCACGTGTCCCACTCCCCGCCGGTGGATTGGCCATGTGAGTACCACGGCCATTCTCCCACCAGCCTCACGAAGCGGGGGCAACCCGGCGTTTACTGCACGCCACGGACGGCCGTGTAGGCTGTGGCCCCGATCCAGGGTGCATAGCTCAGCGGTAGAGCGCCGCCCTTACAAGGCGGATGTCGGCGGTTCGAACCCGTCTGCACCCACCAGGCAGTATGTCGCCTGCCGGCACTCTGGCGTGCGGTAAGAGTCCACACAGGGTCCACATCCCCACGGCGCGGGTGATCGCCGCGGCGGCTCGGCCGCGGTCCTCCGACGCTCGCGACCCGGCCCGCGAAGCCGCGCGGAAACAGCTGTCCGCACTGACCGAACGGGAACTCGCCACCGCCCGGGCCATCGCGGACGGGCTTGGCAAGGGCAACCCGGCGGTCGCGGACCGGGTGCGGATCGCACTCCTGTTCCATGGTGTACCCAGCATCACCTGCATCAGGGGGTGCAGGCCCCCATGAGGGCGGGGGGCAGGCGGCTGTCCCGCCGGCGCCGGGGGCCGAAGACTTGGCGGCATGACGACGAGCACGGAGACGGTGTCCGCAGCGGCTGCTGAACCGGGGAGTGCGAAAGGCAGTGACTTCGCCCGGCTGTCCCGGCGGATCGCCGCGGAGGGGCTGATGCGGCGGCGGCCGGGGTACTACGCGGTGCGGCTGTCCCTGGTGGCCACGGCGTTCCTGGGCGCCTGGGTGGCTTTCGCTCTGGTGGGGGACAGCTGGTGGCAGCTCGCCGTGGCGGCGTTCATGGCACTGGCCTTCGGGCAGGCCGCGCTGGTGATGCACGATCTGGCGCACCGGCAGATCTTCTCCCGGCGGCGGCCGAGCGAGATTTGGGGCCGGCTGTTCGGGAATCTCGGGGTGGGCATGTCCTACGGCTGGTGGATGAACAAGCACACCCGGCACCACGCCAATCCCAATCACGAGGAACTGGACCCGGACGTCGCGCCCGACATCCTGGTGTGGTCGCAGGAACAGGCGCGGGCGGCACGGGGAATACCGCGTTTCATCGGCCGTGTGCAGGGCTGGATCTTCTTTCCGCTGCTGACTCTCGAGGGTTTCAACCTGCACGTCGCGAGCTTTCGGGCATTGCGCTCAACGCCGATGAAACGGCGTGGACTGGAAGGCGTGCTGCTGACCGCGCACGTGCTGATCTATCTGGGCGTGCTGTTCACCGTTCTGTCCCCTGGCAAAGCCGTGGCCTTCGTGCTGGTGCACCAGGCTCTCTTCGGCGTGTATCTGGGCTGCTGCTTCGCGCCGAACCACAAGGGCATGCCGACGCTCAAGGGTGACGATCGCCCGGACTTTCTGCGCCGCCAGGTGCTCACCTCGCGGAACGTCACGGGCAGCGTGTTCAAGGACATCGCGCTGGGCGGACTCAACTACCAGATCGAGCACCACCTCTTCCCGTCGATGCCGACCCCGCACCTGCGCAGGGCCGCGCCGATCGTGAAGCAGTACTGCGCGGAGGTGGGCGTGCCCTATCACGAGACGGGGCTGTTCGCCTCCTGGGGCGAGGCGGTCCGGCATCTGCACACCGTGGGCGTACCGATCCGGCAAGAGCCGCGTTCCTGACCGCGACCGGGGGCGGCCATCGTGCGCGGGCCGCGGTGCGCAGGGCAGGCTCCCAGGGAGGGCCTGATGGCGCCTATCCGATCCCGTCATCCTCTCCGATCCTGTGCCGGGCAGTACGGCAAGCGCGTTGTTGCCTGCGGCAAGGGCCTCGTCCAGTTCGGCGGCTGCGGCCAGGATGCCTCCCAGGTGCACGTAACACCCCGGTCATGCTGTGCGCGAGAGGGAGCGCGAGAGCCGCACTTTTCGGCGGGCTGCCCGGACATGTGGCCGGCCGTTCGCGGATCTCGTGCGAGAGCCCCGGCCGCCGCAGTGACGGCCGGGACGCGGTGCTGTTCGTTCAGTCGGACGTCGGGGGGCGGCGGTCCGGCGGTAGCTCGTACATGAACGCGCGCATCGGGCGTGGTCCGCTGCGCTGTTTCGAGCGGCGGCGCTCCGCATAGACCCGCTCGACCATGTCGGCGTAGCGCGGATCGGCCCACTCACGCCGGTCGCCGTGGTCCTGCTGCGCGTTCATCGCTGCCCGCTTTCCGCGTCCGTACCGGTCAGACCGTACCGGCCGGGGCCGGTGCGGGGTCCGCCTTCCGCGGATTGCCGCCAGGCCCGATCGGGATGCCCGCCGGTCCGGGGGAGTGCTGCGCCTGGGGCTCCGACCTGGATCGGGTCGTCGTCGGGACCGCGCCACAGATCCTGGTCGACTGGCGTTGGTGGTGCGGGTGAGCCAGTCCGGGGAGTGGGTCTCCCGCGTGCTTTCGGGGCGCTGAGGAACGTGGTGCGCGAACTGACCCAGGCGGTCGAGGACCAAGGCGGGCCGGCTCTCGTCGACGGCCAGGGATGGTGCGAGGGGCAGTTCGGTCTGCGCGGCCGTGGCGACGAACGCAAGGGCCTGGTCGACGATACGTTCGGCGATGTCCGTCCGCTCGCGCCTGCGTCCCGGCCGGTGGCTGCCGCCACCGTCGCCCGTGGCGACCACGTCGTGATCGGGGGCGAGACGTTCGCCGTCGTCGACATGACGGGTGGTGTTCGCGACTGGTGCATCACTGGTCATGATGCGTACCACCACCCTGTGGGCCGGGCTCCCACTCGGGTGCGATAGCTTGCGGGTATGCGTTCCTGACTATGCCCACCCCCATGTGCGCGGCGTGTTGCCCCGTGGGGGAAGTGCCAGCAGATCAGATCTTTCCTGCCCTTATCTCTTCCGCCGGGCCCCCGCTCGTGGCGGGACCAATGGCAGAACACCCCCTCACGGAGACGAACGTGATCGATACCCGGCTCGAAGGCAAGAACGTCTTGGTCACCGGTGGCGCAGGGAACATCGGTGCGGCAATCAGCCGTGCTTTCGCGGTGCAGGGGGCGCGGGTGGCGATTCACTATCTCGCGCAGGACCTTCCGGCCCCGGAGGGTGCGGATTGGGGCCACATCACGCCCGTCCCGGGTGAAGCCGGGAAGCTGGCACAGGAACTCGGCAACGGCTCGGTGGCCATCAGCGCGGATCTGTCCCGGCCTGACGGGGCGCGCCAGTTGGCGGTGGCGGCCGCGGAACGCCTCGGCTCGATCGACGTGCTGGTCAACAACGCGGCCCACTGCGAGACGCCGGACACCGTCGACGCCCTGACCCCTGATTCGCTGGAACGGCACTACCGGGTGAACACCATCGCGCCGGCGCTCCTCATCGCCGAGGCGGCACGGCTGCGCAGCGGCGATCAGCCGCTGTCCATCGTCAACATCTCGACCGACGCCGCCAGAGCGTTCCCCGGGCAGATCGGCTACGGAACGTCCAAGGCGGCCCTGGAGGCACTCACCCGGGCCACCGCGCTGGACCTGGCCGGTCGGGGTGTCCGCGTGAATGCCGTCGCACCGGGTCCGGTGCAGACCGGGTGGATCGGAGAGGATCTCATCGCCCAGGCGACAGCGATCGTGCCCATGGGGCGGGTGGGCGAACCGGAGGACATCGCGGACGCCGTGGTCTTCCTGGCCTCCCACCAGGCCCGCTGGATCACCGGACAAGTCCTCCAGGTGGCCGGCGGACACGCTCTCTGACTGCGCCGGTCCGTTCCCCGCGGCGGCGTCCTCCCCGACCAGCGGCTGTCACATCTGATCGGGCTGCGGCGTCAGAGGTGCGTACCCACCGACAACGCGGAGGAGCTGGCCATGGAAGCTCGTTTGAACCTCATGCAGATCCCGGGCGCGGCCAAGTTCGGGAAGCAACTCGCAGCCGCCGACCATACGTTCCCCCGCTCGACGGTGCCGGGCACGACGCTGGAGCTGGTGAAGATCCGCGCCAGCCAGATCAACGGCTGCGGGTTCTGCACGGACATGCACACCAAGGAGGCCGCGCAGGCGGGGGAGACCTCGGTACGTCTGAACCTCATCGCGACCTGGCGGGAGGCCAAGGTCTTCACCGGCGCCGAGCGTGCGGCCCTGGAGCTGACGGAGCAGGGCACCCGTATCGCGGACGCCGCCGGCGGGGTCGCGGACGAGGTCTGGGCGAACGCCGCCACGTACTACGACGAGGACCAGCTCGCCGCCCTGGTGTGCGCGATCGCCCTCATCAATGCCTTCAACCGCCTGAACGTCCTCGTCCAGCAGCCCGCCGGGGACTACCAGCCCGGCCAGTTCGGGTAACGGGGGCCACCCTCGGCCGGGCGTGGTCGCGGTATTGCCGCACCAGGCCGTCGGTGACCGTGCCCACGACGCGCCGGAATGCCATGGGGTCCGGCTTTCCGGTGCCGTCCCGGCGCGGGCCGAGCGCGGCCCGGGGGCGGCCAAGGGGCGCGCGGGCTAGGCTGGGGGCGGTCGGCCATGCGTTGCGATCGACGGACGGGTGTAATCCGCATTATTCTTCGGCCCGTTGATCCACAGTTCAACCAGCCAAGAGGGGCGTGCCCGTGAACGGCGACTCGCCGGTCGTTCCCCGGACCGACCGACCGCATTCGGCCCGGATGTACGACTACCTGCTGGGCGGCAGGGACCACTACGCGGCGGACAGCGAGGCCGCGGACAAGGCGCTGGCGTCGGCCCCCACGCTGCGCATCGCCGCCCAGGAGAACCGCAAGTTCATCGCCCGCGTCGTGCGCCACCTCGTGCAGGAGGTCGGGATTCGCCAGTTCCTCGATCTCGGGCCCGGGCTGCCCACGTCCCAGAACGTGCACCAGGTCGCGCAGGAGGTCGAGCCCGAGACCCGCGTCGTGTACGTGGACAACGATCCGATCGTGCTCGCGTTCGGCGGGGCCATGCTGGAGCAGAACGAGCGCACCACCGTCGTGCGCGGCGACATCCGTGACCCGCTCGCCGTGCTGCACCACCCGCGCACCCGCGAGCAGTTGGATCTGTCCCGGCCGGTGGGCGTGCTCGCGGTGGCGGTGCTCCACTTCATAGGGGACGACGAGGACCCGGCGGGCATCGTGCGCGCACTCACCGGAAGCCTGGCGCCCGGCAGCCACTTCGTGCTGTCGCACGGCACCGCCGACCTCTCCGCCGAGGCGGCGATGGGGGTACAGGCCGCCTACCGTTCGCACGGGGTGCCGCTGACGCTGCGCAGCAAGGAGCGGTTCACGGAGCTCTTCGCGGGTCTCGACCTGATCGATCCCGGGATACAGGTCGTCTCCGAATGGCGCGCCACCGAGCCGCCGGAGGAGCGGCCCTCGCACGCCGACGTCTCCTGGTACGGCGGTGTCGCCAGACTGTGAGGGGAATGTGTGTGTTCTGCACGCCCCCGACGTGACACCGGTGACTGTCTGACCAGCCTCCCGCCGTGGAAACCTCATTGTCACTTCCCGAGGGAGGGCAATGGACAAGCGGTACGAGGTTTTCTGTCTGGTCGACAGGCATTTCTACGAGGCCCCCGAACGCGCCACCGCGCAACTCGGCGGCGAGGGCCACCAGGAAGGGCTGTACGAAACGGCGCGGCGCGCCGTGCCGCAGGGCTGGTTCTCCGAACGCTTCGGTGATTGGCTGCACTTGCAGCCGCGTGATGCGGTCATGCCGCCGCAGGGCTGGAAAGTTCACGTATCCGCCTGCCTCGACAACGCCGACAAGACCGCCGCGAAAGTCTGGGACTATTGCGTTCCCCGCCGCATTCCCTTCAAATTCGTACCGGCCGCGCATCTGCTCTACCTCCGCAACTCCAAATACGCCGGGCGTCATTCGAGCGGCAAGTTCGTCACGATCTACCCGGCCGACGAGGCGCGGCTGCGCGACGTGCTCACGGAGCTCGGCGACCTGCTCGCGGGGGAGCCGGGGCCCTACGTCCTGACCGATCTGCGCTGGGGGCGCGGCCCGCTGTACGTCCGCTACGGCGGCTTCGTCCCGCGCTTCTGCGACGACGGAACGGGCGCGGTGGTGCCCGCGATCGAGAACGCGGAGGGCCGACTGGTGCCCGACCGCCGCGGGCCGGCGTTCACCGTTCCCGACTGGGTCACTCTGCCGCCGTTCCTCGCCCCGCACCTGGCGGCGCGCAACGGGGTCACGCTCGCGGACCTGCCGTACCGCATCGAGAGCGCGCTGCACTTCTCCAACGGCGGCGGCGTCTACCGCGGCACCGACCCGCGCACCGGCGAGGCGGTGGTGCTGAAGGAGGCGCGCCCGCACGCCGGTCTCGCCGCGGACGGCGCGGACGCCGTCACCCGGCTCCAGCGCGAGAAGGACGCCCTCGACCTGCTGGCCGGGCTCTCCGTGGCCCCGGCCGTGCGGGACTGGCTCACCGTCGGCGACCACCGTTTCCTGGTGATGGACCACGTGCCGGGCCGCACGCTCAACTCGTTCTTCGCCGAACGCCACCCGCTGCTGGCCACGGACCCGGAACCGGCCGCCGTCGCCGACTACACCCGGTGGGCGCTGACGGTGCACGGCAACGTGGAACGGGCCGTCGCCGCCCTCCACGGCCGCGGCCTCGTCTTCAACGACCTGCACATGTACAACATCATGGTCGGCCCCGACGGAACGTCCGTGACCCTGCTCGATTTCGAGGCGGCGGCCCCGGCCGGTGACGGCGTGCGGCAGATCGTCGCGCACCCCGGCTTCGTGGCCCCGGCCGGCCGCACGGGCTTCGCCATCGACCGTTACGCGCTGGCCTGCCTGCGGCTCGCGCTGTTCCTGCCGATGACCACGCTGCTCGCGGTCGACCCGGCCAAAGCCGCGCATCTCGCGCGGGTGGCCGCCCGGGAGTTCCCCGACGTGCCCGGCGCGTTCTTCGACGAGGCCGTCGCCGAGATCGAGGGCCGCCCCGGGACCGAGGTGGGGACGCCGCCGCGCGCCGCGCCGCCGTCGCCGGGCGACTGGCCCGCCGCCCGCGACTCCATGGCCCGCGCGATCCTGGCCTCGGCCACCCCGGAACGCGACGACCGGCTGTTCCCCGGCGACATCGCCCAGTTCGCGCCCGGCGGCGGCCTGGGGCTCGCGCACGGCGCCGCGGGCGTGCTGTACGCGCTGGCCGAGACCGGCGTGGAGCGGTACGCGGAAGGCGAACGCTGGCTGCTGCGCCATGCCGCGGACCCGCCGCGCAACAGTCCGCTCGGCCTGTACGACGGCCTCTTCGGCGTCGTACACGCCCTGCACCGCCTCGGCCACACCCCGGCCGCGCTCGATCTCGCGTCCCGGGCGCTGGGCGAGGGCTGGGAGCGGCTGCCCGTCCACCTGTTCGGCGGTCTCGCCGGTATCGGCCTCGTGCTGGACGAACTGGCCGCCGACACCGGCAATCCGGCGCTCGCCGTGCACGCCGGGCGTGCGGCAGGTCTTGCCGCGGAACGGCTCGCGGCCCCGCCCGAGCCGCGCGGCCACCGGCGGGCCGGGCTGCTGTACGGCGCGTCCGGGGCGGCGCTGCTGTTCCTGCGCCGGTACGAACGGACCGGCGACGAACGGCTGCTCGCCCAGGCCGCCGACGCGCTGCGCCGCGACCTGGCGCACTGCCGGACCGACCGTTCCGGCTCGCTGCTCGTCGACGAGGGCGACCGGCTCATGCCGTACCTCGGCGAGGGCAGCGTCGGCATCGCGGCCGTCCTGGACGACTACCGCGCCGCGGCCTTCGCGGCCGGCCGGCCCGCCGAGGAGGACCTGATACAGGTCGGCCGGCAGGTGCTGCCCGCGGCGCGGCTGCGGTACTACGCGCAGCCGGGGCTGTTCCGCGGCCGGGCCGGGATGATCTGGCACCTCTCACGCACCGGGGCCGCGGGGGCCGCCGCGCAGATCGAGGCGCTGGACTGGTACGCCATGGCCTACCGCGGCGAACTGGCTTTCCCCGGCGAGCAGATGATGCGCCTGTCCATGGACCTGGCGACCGGCACCGCCGGCTGCCTGCTGGCGCTCGGCGCCGCCCTGCACCCCGCCGGGGACGCCGGGGACGTCCCGCGGCTGCCCTTCCTGCCGCGTCCGCGGCACCCACAGACCCGGCCCCCGTCCGCCTGACGGGACGCCGTGGGCACGACCGCACCACCAACGCACCACCACGCACCACCAACCCGAGTATTCGCCCGAGGAGAGGAACTGCCATGTCGCTTCTTGACCTGCAGAGCATGGAGCCCGAGACGGCCACCGATGGCGGTGGCGGTGGCGGCGGTGGCGACATCAGCAGCGTCAGCCTGCTGATCTGCGACACCCACAGCTCCAACAGCGTCATTCTCTGTCTCTGATTCCGTTCCGGGGCAGCCCGGCGGATTCCGCGGCCCCGCGCACACCGCGCGGGGCCGCGCCCGTTCCCGGCCCAACCGTTCCGAAGGAGCCGCGACCGCCCATGCCCCAGACCCCCGCGGAACCGACCCCCGCGGAACCGGCCCCGGCCGGCCCGACTCTGCGCGCCACCGCCAGGCACGGCGCCGCGCGCATGGCCGTGCTGTGCCTGCTCGCCCTGGCCGGCGCGGGCGCCGCGCTCGCGCTGCCCGCCGCGCTCGGCCGCGCCCTCGACCTGCTGCTGACCTCGGGTGACGCGGTCACCGGCTGGAGCCTGCTGAGCGCCGCCCTGATCTGCGGCCAGGCCGCGCTCGGCGCTGTCACCACCGTCCTGACGGCGAGCGCCGACGCCCGCGCCGCCGCCTGGCTGCGCGGCCGGCTCCTGCGGCGGCTGCTCGCCGCCGGGCCCGGCGCCGCCGACCGCTTCCCGCACGGCGACCTCGTCACACGCGCAGGCGGCAACGCCGTCCACGCGGGCGCCGCGCCCGCCGCGCTGGCCGCGGCGGTGGCCGCCGCGGTGACCCCGGCCGGAGCCGTCGTCGCCCTCGCGCTCACCGACCCGCGGCTCGCCCTGGTCTTCCTCGCCGGGCTGCCGCTGCTCGCGCTGCTGCTGCGGGCGTTCGCCCGGTCCGCGGGCGACGCGTTCGCGGACTACCAGCACTGCCAGGCCGATATCGCCGGCCGCCTGGTGGACGCGCTGCGCGGCGCCAGAACGATCGCCGCCGCGGGCACCGAACGCGCGGAACGCCGCCGCATCCTCGCCCCGCTGCCCGGCCTCGGCGCCCACGGACACCGCATGTGGCGGGTCACCGCCCGCGCCACCGCCCGCGCCGCCCTGCTCACCCCGCTCCTGACGCTGTCCGTCGTCGCGACCGGCGGGCTGCTGCTCGCCGCCGGGGACCTCAGCGTCGGCGGGCTCCTCGCGGTCGCCAGGTACGCGGCGCTGGCCGCCGGCATCGGCCTGTTCGTCGGCCACCTCAACCGCCTCGTGCGCGCCCGCGCCGCGGCCCGGCGCGTCGGCGAGGTGCTGGCCGTTCCCCCGCCGCGGTACGGCGCGCGGACGCTGCCCGCGGACGGCCCCGGGCGGCTGGAGTGCCGCGGGGTGACGGCCCGCCGCGGCGGGCGCGAGGTGCTGCGCGGCCTGGACCTCGTGGTGCCGGGCGGCACCACCGTGGCGCTCGTCGGCCGTTCCGGCGCGGGCAAGTCGCTGCTCGCCGCGCTCGCCGGCCGCCTGGCCGAGCCGGACGGCGGCGGCATCCTGCTGGACGGCGTGCCCCTCGCCGACCTCGACCGGGACGCCCTGCGCGGCGCCGTGGGCTACGCGTTCGAACGGCCCGCGCTGGTCGGCGGCACCCTCGCCGGCACCATCGGCCTCGGCCCCGGGCCCGCCCCGCCGCCCCGCGCGCACGTCGAGGCCGCGGCCGTGGCCGCGCGCGCCGACGGGTTCGTCCGGATGCTGCCCGAGGGCTACGCGACCCGCTGCGCCGACGTGCCGCTGTCCGGCGGGGAGCTGCAACGGCTCGGCCTGGCCCGCGCGTTCGCGCACGGCGGGCGGCTGCTGATCCTGGACGACGCGACGTCGAGCCTGGACACGGTCACCGAACTGCACGTCGCGCGCGCCCTGGCCGCGCACTCCGCGGCCCGCACCCGCCTGATCGTCGCCCACCGCGCCGGTTCCGCGGCGCGCGCCGACCTGGTGGCCTGGCTGGACGACGGCCGCATCCGCGCCCTCGGGCCCCACCGCGAACTGTGGCGGCGCGCCGACTACCGGGCGCTGTGGGCGGGGGAGCAGGTGGCCGCGGATGCGTGACCACGGGGCCTTCGCGTTCCTGCGGCGCCGCCGCCGCGCCCTGGCCGCCCTCGCGGCCTGGTCGCTGCTGCCCGCCGCGCAGACGTTCCTCCTCGGCTACGGGCTCGCGCGCGCCCTGGACGACGGGTTCCTGGCCGGGCGCACCGGGGTGGGCCTCGGCTGGCTGGCCGCGGCCGCCGCCGGTGCGGCGGCGGGCGCGTTCGGCACCGGCCGCGTGCACCGGGCGGTGGGCGCGCTCGCCGAGCCGCTGCGCGACCAGCTGGTGCGCGAGGTCGTCGCCCGGGGGCTGCACCGCGCGGTGCGGGCCGGCCGCCCGGACGGCGGCACCGCCGACGTCTCCCGCCTGACCCACCAGGTGGAGATCGCCCGCGACAGCTTCGCGGGGCTGATCCTGGTGCTCCAGATGTTCCTGTGCACGGCCGCGGGCGCCCTGGCAGGCCTGGCCTGGCTCGCGCCGGTGCTGCTGCCGTTCGTGCTGGGGCCGCTGGCGCTGGCCCTGGCCGTCTTCTGCTGGTCGCTGCGTCCCCTGGCCAGGCGGCAGCGCGCCGTGCTGGTCGCGGACGAGGCGCTGGCCGACGCGTTCGGTGCGACCGTCGCGGGGCTGCGGGACGTCACGGCCGCGGGCGCGGAGGAACGGACCGCCGCGGGCGTCGCGGCGCGCGTCGACGCGGAGCTGGCCGCCGCCCTCGCCCTGGGCCGCTGGGGCGCGGTGCGGGTGGTGGCCGTGGCGATCGGCGGTCATCTCCCGGTGCTGCTGCTGCTGTTCCTCGGCCCGTGGCTGCTGCGCAACGGCGTCACGCCCGGCGGGCTGCTCGGCGCCCTCACGTTCGTCACCCAGGCGCTGCTGCCCGCGCTCCAGGCGCTGATCGGAGGCATCGGCAGCGCCGGAACCCGGCTCGCCGTGGTGCTCACCCGCCTGCGCGGCGACCCCCTGCCGCCGGACGGCCCGCCGCCGGACGGCCCGCCGCGCGCCGCCCCGCCGCAGGACGGCCCGTCGCTCGCCGCCGGTCGGCGGGCGCGGGCGCCGCGCGGGAACGCGGTGGAGCTGCGCGGCGTCACCTTCGCCTACGGCGGCCGGGCCACGCCGGTCCTCGACGGCGTCGACCTGGCCGTGCCCGCGGGGCAGCACCTGGCCGTCGTCGGGCCGAGCGGCGCGGGCAAGTCGACGCTCGCGGCGCTGGCCGCCGGGCTGCTCGCGCCGCGGGCCGGCCAGGTGCGGCTGTGCGGCGAGCCGGTCGCCGGGCGCGGGGCCGCCGACCTGGCCGCGCTGCGGGTGCTGATCCCGCAGGAGGCGTACGTCTTCGGCGGCAGCGTCGCCGACAACCTCGGCTGCCTGCACCCCGGGCCGCCGGGCGACGCGGCGCTGCTCGCCGCGGTCGGGGCCGTCGGCGCGGAGGAACTCGTGGACCGCCTCGGCGGCCCAGGCGGAACGGTCGATCCGGCGGCACTGTCCGCGGGCGAACGCCAACTGATCGCGCTGGCCCGGGCGTTCCTCTCGACCGCCCCGGTCGTCCTGCTCGACGAGGCGACCTGCCACCTGGACCCGGCCGCGGAGGCGCGCGCCGAACGCGCCTTCGCGGCCCGCCCAGGCGGCACGCTCGTCGTCATCGCCCACCGCATCAGCTCGGCCCGCAGGGCGGAACGGGCGCTCGTGCTCGACGGCGCGGACCTGCTCACCGGCACCCCGCGCGACCTGCTCACCCGCTCCGCCCTGTTCCGCGACCTGGCCGCGGGCTGGTCAGACCCAGCCGGCGCCCCTGGCGATGCGGATGGCGTCGACCCGGTTCCTGGCGCCGGTCTTGCGTATCACCGCGGCGAGGTAGTTGCGCACCGTTCCCTCCGCAAGCCATAACTCCCCGGCGATCTCCGGCACCGGGGCGCCGTCCGCGGCCAGGGACAGAACGCGCAGCTCGCGCGGGGTCAGCGGCATGCGGGAGGCGCTGAGGAAGTCGTAGGCCAGGGCGTCGTCCACGTAACGGCCGCCCTTGGCGACCGTGCGGATGGCGTCGAGCAGGCGCTGCGGTGCGGCCTCCTTGCTGACGTAGCCGAGCGCGCGCGCCTCGAAGGCCCGGTGCAGCAGGCCGGGTCTGCCGGCCGGGGCCAGTACCACCAGGCCGTGGTCCTCCGGGTCGTAGAGCCGGTGCGGCGCCGCGGCGTCCGCCAGCCGGGCGAACCCGGCGCAGGTCGCGTCGACGAGCCAGACGGCCTCCTGGCGGTGCGGCTCCATCCGTGCCCATTCTTCCCAGGACGCGGGAATGACGTCGATGTCCTCCTCCGCACCGAGCAGTGAGGTCAGCGCGCAGCGCAGCAAGGTGTCATCGTGCACGAACAGCAACCGGATCACGTGTGGTGCCTCCTTGGGCGGTGACTCGGACTCGTCCCTCGACCACCTAGTTTCCTCATATCCGTGCCCTGCGGTCCGGGGAACGCCGACCCGGCCCGGTATGGGCAGGAAGCACGCCGGGGCGCACGGGGGCGCACGGAAGAAATGCGGCCCGCGTATTCCGGACAGTTTTCCGGGGCACCGGCGGGAAAACGCGTCCAACGGGGGGCATTTTCCCCGGGCAATTTCCTGCCCGATACCACGGAATTGCGTTCGGCGGGGCCCGAATGCGGAATCACGCGTAATGCGGAAACGGGGGGAGCGGGCCGTCCGGACGGCGCCGGGGCAGGGCCGGCGGGCAGAGCCGACGAGGCTCAGGCGGCGGGACTCGGCCGCCGGGACTCAGGCGGCGGGGCTCAGGCGGTGGGTGCCGCCGTGGAGGTGGCCGCGGCGCCCTTGGCGGGCGCGCGGCGCAGCAGGCGGACGGCGACGGCGCCCGCCGCGATCAGGGCCACCATCGACAGGCCGGTGCTGAACCAGCTGGCGCCCAGCAGCTGACCGCCGAGGTAGCCGATGCCGACGCTGTACCCGGTCCACACCACGGCCGCGAGCGCCGACCAGGGCAGGAAGTCCCGCGTGCGCCGCTGGGCCACGCCCGCGCCGAGGCTGACCACGGCGCGTCCGGCCGGGGCGAACCTGGCCAGCACGACCAGCGGCCCGCCGCCGCGGACCAGGGCGGACTCCAGCCGCTTGTGGGCGGCGGACAGCCGCCGCGAGCGCGCGATGGCGCTGTCGAAGCGGCGCCCGCCGCGGAGCGCGAGCCGGTAGGCGAGCAGGTCGCCGACGATCGAGGCGCTGGTGGCGCACAGGACGAGCACGAGCAGGTGCGGCAGCCGGGGGTCGGCGGAGCCGGGCCCGGGCAGGCCCGCGACATCGGCGGCGGCGCCGGCGGCCACGGTGGCCGCGGTCACGACCAGCGCGCCGCTGGGCAGGAGCGGCACGAAGACGTCGAGCAGGATGGAGGCGGCGACGATCACGTAGATCCACGGGGCGTACAGCAGTATCCCCAAGGTCTCCTGCACGGTGTCCCCGATTCCCCTGTCCGGTGCCGTGTGCGGCTGCGTGTTCGATCTGACGCGCTCTTGCACGGCTTTGGTTCCGCCGTACAGCGTACGCCTGGGTCCTCCGCGCGGTGCACGCGGGTGCGTGTGGTGGGCATCTCAAAGTCTGCACTGTGCAGGGTGAACCGGGGGAAGGCAATCACCATGAAGGAGATCGGATGAAAATTCTCGCGACGGGCGCGGCCGCCATGGCGGCGGTGCTCGCCACGGCGGGCGCCGCGGTGGCCGCTGCCGGACAGGGCGATGTGCTGCTGTACGACGCCGGGCGCTTCGCCCCGGTGGGCGAGGCGGGCGGCGAGGTGCCGAAGGCGGTGACCTACGACGAGGAGCTGGTGCCGGCCGGTTCCACGATCCACGTCGCCCAGGCCATCAGGGGTGAGGCCATGCAGATCGAGGTTGCCGCGCTCGGCCTGGTGCCCGGCCACACCTACGGCACCCACGTGCACACCGAACCGTGCGGTGCCGACCCGGCCGACGCGGGCGGCCACTACCAGGACCAGCCGGGCGTGGTCGACGCGCGGAACGAGGTCTGGCTGGACTTCACGGTCGACGCGCAGGGCGTGGGCAAGGCGGAGGTCGGCAAGAACTGGCTGTTCCGCACGGGCGGCGCGGGCTCGGTGGTGCTGCACGAGCGCGCCACGTCCGAGGGCCACGACGAGCACCCGCCGGGCGACGCGGGCGGCCGGGTGGCGTGCTTCACCCTCCCGTTCGCCGGCGAGGACGCGGCCGCCCGCTGAGACGGCGGCGGCGCCACGGCCCCTTCCCGCCCGGCCCACCCGGGCGGGAACCCGCCCGGCGCGCAACGCCGTTCACACCTGTGCGCCCCCCGGTGAACGGTCGCCGGTGAACGGCCGTCGGCGGGCGGTCAGGGGCAGGCGGTCAGCGGCGGACGATCACGGGCTGACGGTGAGGCGGATGAGGCCGTCGGCCGGGGGGAAGCCCTCGGGGCGTGCCCGGGGGGCCGCCTCGACCCGCACCTGCTCCAGGGTGGCGGCGTAGGCGGTGGGGGCGAGCGCCGCGGCCCGCGGGCCGACGCCGATCACGCGCATCCCCGCGGCGCGGGCCGCGGCGATGCCCGCGGCGGAGTCCTCGAAGACGAGGCAGTCGGCCGGGTCCACGCCGAGCTCGGCGGCGCCCTTGAGGAAGCCCTCCGGGTCCGGCTTGCTCGCGCTGACCGACTCGGCGGTGATCCGCACGTCCGGCATCCGCAGCCCGGCCGCCGCCATGCGCGCGTCGGACAGGGCGGTGTCCGCGGAGGTGACCAGCGCGTGCGGGGCCGCGGCGATGGCCGCGAGGAAGTCCTGGGCGCCGGGGATGGGCACGACGCCCTCGGTGTCGGCGGTCTCCCGGGCCAGCAGCCGGGCGGCGTCCGCCCGGTGCTCCGCCATCGGCCGCTCGGGCAGCAGCTCGGCCATGGTGGCGTACGCCTGCCGTCCGTGCATGATCGCGAAGACGCGGGCCGGGTCGACGTCCCGCGCCTCGGCCCACGACCGCCAGACGCGTTCGACGACCGCGTCGGAGTCGAGCAGGGTGCCGTCCATGTCGAGGAGGAGTGCGCGGGCCGTCAGGGTGAGGGGCGACATCGGTGGCAGGCTCCTGGGGCGATGCGGGCGGACGGGAAGCCAGTGGCCCCGCCCGTTTACGGTCGGGGAAGCGGGCGGAACCACTTTGTTTTTCAACGGTACAAAACCGGGGGCGGGTTGCGCCACCCCCCACCGGCATCCGGAACGAAAGCGTCGCCGCGCGTTCGACCCCGGTTCACGTCGGGCCGCCCCGCGGCCACTCGGCCCGTGAGCCGCCCAGCTCCCGGCTGAGGTCGTGCACCAGCTCGGCCAGATCCCGCGGCCGGTCCGGGCCCCACCAGTCGCCGAGCAGCTCGCCCAGCGCGTTCTCCCGCGCCTCGGCCAGCCGGTCCGCCACGCGGCGGCCCGCGTCCGTGAGTACCAGCGACAGGCCCTGCCGCACGGCGAGCCCGCGTTCCTCCACCTGCCGCGCGGCCGCCGTCACGACGTCGAGCGGCACCGCGGCCCGGTCCGCGAGCAGCCCCGGCTCCGCCGAGCCGTCCCGCGCCATGCGCAGCAGCAGCCAGCACGCGGCCGGCAGCAGGTCCACGCCGGCCGCCGCGGCGATCCGCCGGTACATGTCGCGCCGCCCGGCGCGCGAGCCGAGCGCGGACAGCGCGCGGGCGCACTCCTCGCGGGACGAACGCTGAACGGGGCTCGGCGGCACCGCCTCGCCGAGGTCGGGGGCGTGGACGCTTTCGCGCAACGGGTCCTCGCGCAGCAGCCAGGCCAGCACGTGGGCGAGCACGACCACCGGGACCGCGTACAGGAACACGGCGGTGATGGCGTCCGCATAGGCGCCGAGCGCCGCCGCGCGGGCGGCGGCGGGCAGGGCGCCCAGGCCCTCCGGGTCGTGCAGCAGCGACTCGACCGTCACGCCCGCGGGCAGTTCCGCGCCGCCCAGCGCGTCGTGCAGACCGTCCCGCAGGCGGCCGGTGAACACCGTGCCGAGCACCGCCACGCCGAAGGCCGCGCCGATGGAGCGGAAGAACGTCACCCCCGACGTCGCCACGCCCAGGTCGCCGTAGGGCACCGCGTTCTGCACGGCCAGCACCAGCACCTGGAGCACCATGCCGATGCCCATGCCGAACACGGCGAAGCAGACGCCCATCTCCAGGTTGCCGCTGTCGCGGTCGAGGGTGTGCAGGAGCACCAGGCCGACGGCGGTGACGGCCGTGCCGAGCACGGGGAAGACCTTCCACCGGCCGGTGCGGCTGATCAGCTGCCCGGAGAGGGTCGAGGTCAGCAGCAGCCCGAGCACCATCGGCAGCAGGTGCACGCCGGAGAGGGTGGGCGAGATGCCGTGCACCACCTGGAGGAAGGTGGGCAGGTAGGTCATGCCGCCGAACAGCGCGAAGCCGACGACGAAGGCGATGGCGCAGGACAGCGTGAACGTCCGGTTGCGGAAGAGGGCCGGCGGCAGCACCGGTTCTGCGGCGCGGCGTTCCACCCGCACGAACGCGGCCAGGCACACCGCCGCCGGCACGGCCAGGGCGGCGATCTGCCACGAGCCCCAGTCCCAGGTGGTGCCGCCGAGCGAGGCGATGACGACGAAGGCCCCGGCGGCCGCGGCGATGAGGAGCGAGCCCGCGTAGTCGATCACGTGCCGCTCCCGGCGGGCCGGGAGGTGCAGGACGGCCGCGATCACCGCCAGCGCCACGCCGCCCACGGGCACGTTGACGTAGAACACCCAGCGCCAGCCGAGGTGGTCCACGAACAGCCCGCCGAGCAGCGGCCCCAGCACGCTGGTGGCGCCGAAGACGGCGCCGAACAGGCCCTGGTACCGGCCGCGTTCGCGAGGCGGCACCAGGTCGCCGACGATGGCCATGGAGAGCACGATCAGCCCGCCGCCGCCGAGCCCCTGGAGGAACCTGAAGGCGATCAGCTCGGGCATGTTCCGCGCGAGACCGCACAGCACGGACCCGGCCAGGAAGATCACCACGGCCGTCTGGAACAGCCTCTTCCGGCCGTATTGGTCGCCGAGCTTCCCCCAGAGCGGTGTGCCTGCCGTGGCGGCCAGCAGATAGGCGGTGACGACCCACGAGAGGTGGTCGAGGCCGCCGAGATCACCCACGATCGTCGGCAGCGCGGTGGCGACGATCGTCTGGTCGAGCGCGGCCAGGAAAAGGCCGAGCAGCAGGGCACTCATCGACAGCCACAGGGTGCCGCGGGACTGCCGGGCGGGCGGGGGCCGCACGGTCATGGGCGCCTCCTCGCGCTCGTCGCGGGCGCCGGCCCGGTGCCGGCGCCGCACCGCTGTCACGCGGGTGTCCGGCGCACACGTGGTCTGCACGTGCAGCGTTGAGGCCATTTTGTCCGGAATCTGCGTGTCCGGCTTGTTGAGCGACTCCCCGGCCACCCCCACCCGGGTGGTGCATAATCGCTGCCAATCGACCGGGAGGGGAGCGCGCGATGACCGACCGGGCCGAGTGTCTGATATGCGGTCGGCCCTCGCTGTCCACCGGAGAGCCGGACTGCCGGTGCTGGACGCACTCCCTCTCCCACCCGGTCGACCCCCCGCAGCACGGCCCCGATCCGGCCGACGTCGCGCTGTTCCCCCTCGACCCGTCCGGCCCGCCCGGCCCGCCGGCCCCCGCCGCCGCGCCGCCGCCGCGGGACGCGGATTCCGTGGTCGTGCACGGCTCGCACCGCCCGCCCGCCTCCCACCGCAAGCCGCGGGAACGCCACCGCATCGCCGTGGCGGCCGGCGGGGCCGTCGCCGCGGTCGTCGGCTGCACCGCGCTCGCCGCCTCGCTGCTCGGCGGCAACGGGCGCCACGAACAGGTCCTCGACACCGACGGCACCGGGCCGAGCGTCGCCCTGCCGGACGGCCAGGAGGTCCTGCCCGACCGCGGGGAGCCGCCGCCCGAGCCGGAAGGGGACACCCCGCGGCCGGGGCCCACCCCGGAGACCGAAGGGACCGAACGGCCGGACACCGGGGAACCGGAGCCCGACCCCTCGCCCACGACCGGCGGCCCCGACCCCACCCCCACCGACGAGCCGGAGCCCACCGGCCCCCCGGCCACGCCGGACCCGCCGCCCACCACGCCCGCACCCACGACCCCACCGCCGCAGGAGGAGGTGGACCCGGTACTCGACGCGGGCGACGAAGGCCCCGAGGTCGCCGAGCTCCAGCTGCGGCTGCGCCAGCTCAACTGGGTCTACAACGGCGAGGCCCACGGCCGTTACGACGAGGAGACCAGGGCCGCCGTCGCCCGCTTCCAGTCGGCCTACGGCGTGCAGGGCGACCCGGAGGGCGTCTACGGCCCCCACACCCGGCAGGCGCTGGAGCAGCACACCACCGCGCCCTGACGCGCCGCCCTCACTCGAAGCGGACCGGCTCCTCGAACGCCGCCCGCCGCGTGGCCCGGCGCAGTGCCCGCAGCACGCTCCCGCCGCAGACCAGGATCAGCACCACGGTCAGCAGCGCGCGCGGCACGTCCCAGCCCAGCGACGTCGTCGCCACGTAGGCCGCGTAACGGGCCAGGTTGTCCGGCAGCGGATCGCCGGGAACGAAGGAGATGCCGCTGCTCATGCCCGCCAGGTACGGCCAGCCCTGGAGGTTCATCACCAGCCCGTAGGCCAGCGACGACACCGCGCCGTACGCGGCCAGCAGCGCCAGCTCGCCCCGGCCGCGGAGGCTGTGCGGCCCCGGCAGCAGCCCGGCGCCCATCGTCAGCCAGCCCATCGACAGCATCTGGAACGGCATCCACGGGCCGACGCCACCGGTCAGCAGCGCCGAGGCGAACATCGACACCGCACCGAGGACGAAGCCGAAGCCGGGGCCGAGCACCCGGCCGGACAGGACCATGAGGAAGAACATCGGCTGGAGCCCGGCGGTGCCCGCGCCCAGCGGGCGCAGCGCGGCCCCGGCCGCGGCCAGCACCCCCAGCATTGCCACGGCCTTCGCGTCGAGACCGGTGTCGGCGACGGTGGCGACCGCGACGGCCAGCAGCAGCGGCAGCATCAGCGCGAACAGCCAGGGCGCGTCGCCGGAGTGGGCGAGCCCGGAGCCCGAATCGGCCAGCAGCGGCCAGCCGAACGCGGCCACCCCGGCCGCGGACACCAGCGCCAGCGCGGCGGCCGACCGCGGCCCGAGCCGCACCGCCGCCGGCCGCCGCGCCACGGGCCGCCGCGCCGGCCGTTCCCGCGGCCCGTTCATGCCGTGCCCCCGCGCCCGTTCAGCGCGGCCCGCACCTGGGGCACGGTCAGCCACGGCTGCGGCGCGAGCACCTTGGCGACCTGCGGCGCGAAGGCGGGGGAGGCGACCACGACCTCCGCGGTGGGGCCGTCCGCGACGACCTCGCCGTCCGCCAGCACGACCGTGCGGTGGGCCAGCTCGGCGGCCAGCTCCACATCGTGCGTGGCGAGCACCACGCAGTGCCCGCGGCCGGCCAGTGCGCGCAGCACGTCCACCAGGCGCGCCTTGGCGGCGTAGTCCAGGCCGCGCGTCGGCTCGTCGAGCAGCAGCACCGGCGGCGCCGCGGCCAGCACCACGGCGAGCGCGAGCACCAGCCGCTGCCCCTCGGACAGGTCCCTGGGATGAACGGCGTCCCGCACCTCGGGCAGCAGCCGCGTCACCAGCGCGCGGCAGGTGCCGGGTGCGGCCCCCGCGTCGTCGTCGGCCGCCGCGCACTCGGCGGCGACGGTCTCCGCGAACAGCAGGTCCCGTGGGTCCTGCGGGACGAGCCCGGCATGCCGCAGCAGCCGTCCCGGCGCGGTGCGGTGCGGAACGACCGGCGCCGCGCCGCCGTCCGCCCCGGCCAGCTCGACGGAGCCGGCGGCCGGCGGGTGCATGCCGACGAGCGTGCGCAGCAGCGTGGACTTGCCCGCGCCGTTCCGGCCCATCAGGGCCACCGTCTCGCCGGGGCGCACCGACAGGTCCACGCCGCGCAGCACTTCGGCGCGCCCCCGGCGTACGGCCAGGCGCCGGACGGTGAGCAGCGGCGCCTGACGCGTGGGCGCGGGCGCGGGCGGCGGCGTGTGCGCCGTCAGCTCCTCCCGCAGGCCCGCGGCCCGGCGGCGGGCGTCCCGGACGGACAGCGGCAGCGGGTCCCAGCCGGCCAGCCTGCCCAGCGCGACGACCGGCGGGTGGACGGGGGAGCGGGCCATGACGGCGGCGGGCTCGCCCAGCACGGGCGCGGCGCCGGGCGCGGGGAGCAGCAGGATGCGGTCGGCGTGGTGCACGACGCGTTCCAGGCGGTGCTCGGCCATCAGCACGGTGGTGCCCAGGTCGTGCACAAGACGCTGGAGCACCGCGAGTACCTCCTCGGCCGCCGCCGGGTCCAGGGCGGAGGTCGGCTCGTCCAGGACCAGCACGCGCGGGTGCGTGGTGAGGACGGAGCCGATGGCGACGCGCTGCTGCTGCCCGCCGGACAGCGTCGCGATGGGCCGGTCGCGCAGGTCGGCGAGGCCGAGCAGGTCGAGGGTCTCCTCGACGCGGCGCCGCATCGTGTCCTGCGGCAGGCCGAGCGACTCCATGCCGTAGGCGAGTTCGTCCTCGACGGTGTCGGTGACGAAGTGGGCCAGCGGGTCCTGGCCGACCGTTCCGACGACGTCGGCCAGGTCACGCGGCCGGCTGTGCCGGGTGTCGCGCCCGGCGACGGTGACCCGGCCGCGCAGCGTGCCGCCGGTGAAGTGCGGAACGAGGCCGGAGACCGTGCCGAGCAGGGTCGACTTGCCGGCCCCCGAAGGGCCGACGACCAGGCACAGCTCCCCCTCGGGCACGGTCAGGTCCACCGGCCCGAGTACCGGGTCGGCGCCGTCGCCGTCCCCGTGGACGACGGAGACCTGGGTGAAACGGATCATGCGGGGGCCTCCTTGGCGGCCGGCGCGGCGGGGCGTGCGGCGGGGCGCGGGGCGACGACGGCGGGCAGCAGCCCGAGCAGCACGGCCGCCGCGGCGCCCGGCGGGAAGGCCGGGGCCGTCAGCGGCACGGCCGGGGGGTTCAGCGCCAAGGGGTCCGCGGCCGAGGCCAGCCCGACGAGGACGGCGACGGCCGCGCCCGCGCCGGCGACCAGCCAGGCCCTGGCCCCGAACCGGTCAGGACGGTAGCGGGAGCGCGCGCTGCGCCGCCCGCCGAGCAGCAGCCCGCCGAGCGCCGCCAGCAGCCCGGCGGCCAGCAGCGGCAGGCCGAGCCCGGCGCCCTCCGCGGCCAGCAGCCCGTAGGACCCGGCGCACACGCCGAGCAGCCCGCCCAGCGTCAGCGCGGTGGTCGTGCGCCGCACGGCGCGCGGCACCTCGGCCGTGCGCCCGTAGCCGCGGGCGTCCATGGCCGCGGCGAGCGCCACCGAACGTTCCAGTGCGCCTTCGAGCACCGGGCGCGCCACTCCGAGGAGGGCGCGCACGCCCCGGTCGCGCCGCCCGCGCAGCCGCCTGGCATCCCGCAACCGCAGCAGGTCGGCCACCAGTTGGGGCGCGAACGTCATGGCCACCACCACCGCGACGCCCGCCTCGTACAGCGCGCCCGGCAGGGACTTCAGCAGGCGGGCCGGGTTCGCCAGGGCGTTGGCCGCGCCCAGGCAGATCAGGAGCGTCGCAAGACGCAGCCCGTCGCAGGCCGCGAACATCACCGCCTCGCCGGTGACCCGGCCGCCGAGCCGCACGCTCTCCAGCCAGCCGGGCAGCGGCATCTCGGGCAGCGTGAACAGCAGCCGCGTGCCGCCGATCGGCGAGCCCAGCAGGACCGCGAACAGCACCCGCAGCACGACCACGAACGCGCCGAGCAGCAGGAAGAAGCGGAACGCGTGCGCCCACGGCGCGTCGGTGCGGCGCGCGGCGACGACGTAGCCGGCGACCGTGACGAGCAGCGCGAGCAGCAGCGGGTTCGTGGTGCGCGAGGCGGCGGCGGCCAGGCCGAGCGCCCACAGCCACCACGCGCCGGCGTGCAGCGCGTTGCTGCGCGTCGCCTGCGGCGCCGCGAGGCGCGCCAGTGGGCCGGGTGCGGGCATCACCGCGCGCGGTCAGGCACGGTGCCGCCGCGCCCGCAGGAGCGCGGCGGTGCCGAGCGCGGCCACCACCCCGACGCCCGCGAGCACCGCGACGCCCGAGCCGCCGCCGTCGTCGCCGTCCGCGTCGCCCCCTGCCTGCGTCTCGTCGTCCGCGCCGCCGCCCGGGCCGTCGGATATCTCGTCGGCGCAGCCGCGGGCCGGATAGCCCGCGATCGCGCACAGCAGGGCGTTCGCGTCGTAGCGCAGCGGCTCGGCGACCGCCGCCAGCGCCTCGGCGGCGGTGCCGCCGTCCGGCAGCGGCGCGCACTCGGCGCGCCGCTCCGGCGGCGCGGCGCCGCCGGGCGCGTCCCTGGCCGTGCCGAAGTCCAGGACCAGCGCGACCCGTTCGCCCTCGCCGGCGTCCCCCGGGCCGCAGGCCGCCGCGAAGTCACCCGCGCCGCGTGGCGCCGAGGCGTCCGCGGTGCCGGTGCTCTCGGCGAACCTGAAGCCCAGCACGTCGCCGTGGCCCGGCCGCAGGGTCCCGGGACCCTGCACGGCGTAGGACCACCGTTCCTCCGCGGTGTCCCACGTCCAGAACGACCAGTACCGGTACCGGTCGTCGTCCGCCGCCGCGGGCGCCGCGCCCGCGGGCACGAGCAGCCCGCCGAGCGCGGCGGAACCGAAGAGGAGCAGGGCCGCCCGCGCGCGGCGGCGCGGGGCGCCGCGGCTCATGCGCGGCCGGCCTTCGCGCGGGAGCGCCACAGCACGAGCGTCACGCCGATGAGGGCCCCGAAGGCCAGTCCGATGCCGATGACCCACAGCGCCGAGAGGCCGCCGTCGCCGTCGTCCGCGGCGTCGCCGCCGCCCTCGCCCGGCGCCTCGTGCGGGTCGGGGCCCAGCTCGTTCAGCCGCGCCATGAGGTCCGTGCCGCCGAACTCCTCGGGGGACACGCCCCCGGCGTGCGCGGCCATCACCAGTGTGCCGACCGCGGTCGGGCTCGCCGCGAAGTCCGGCCACTCGCCGTGGTGTTCGACCAGCCAGGCCAGCGCGCCCGACGCCGCGTCGCCGTGCCCGGCGGCGGCCAGGGCGACGACGGCGCGCGCGGTGGCCAGGTAGTCGGGCTGCTCCTCGCCGCCCGCCGGGGTCGAGGTCAGGTGGTTGCCGCCCTCGTCCAGCGTCCCGGCCAGGTAGGCGGCGCCGGCCGTTGCCGACTCCTCGTTCTCCGGCTGCGGGTGCGTGGCGTCCGACGGCTCGTCCGCCGCGCCCGCGGTGTCCTCGGCGCCCGCGGTGTCCTCGGCGCCCGCGGTGTCCTCCGGGGTCTCGCCGCCTTCCTCGCCTTCCTCGCCCTCTCCACCGCCGGCCTCGCAGTCCAGCGGGGCGACCGGTGTCTCGGGCACGTCCGGGTCCACCAGCAGGCCGCGGCCGTACGAGGCGAGCACCGCGTCCACCGTGGCCAGGTCGCTGGCGTACAGATCGCCGCTCTCCTGGTCGGGCTGCCAGGCGAACGCGCCGCGCTGGTCGTCCATCGGGGCGTCGCAGCCGAGCTGGAACGCGGCGAGCGCGTCGTAGGGCGAGCTGTCCGCACGCCGCACCTCGCCCGGATCGCGGCCCGCGGCGGCGAACGCGCCGATCACCAGCGCGGTGGAGTTGGCGTCCGAGGCGCCGCCCGGGTTGTAGCTCCACCCGCCGTCCTCGTTCTGCACGCCGGTCAGCCAGCTCAGCCCCGCGTCCGCCGCGTCCTCGTGGCCGTCGAGCGCGGTCAGCGCCTGTACGGCGAGCGCGGTGGCGTTGGTGTCGGCGGCGGTCACGTCCGCGCAGGGCTGCCCCGGGTCGGCCCGGTAGGACAGGAACGCGCCGTCGTCGCACTGCTGGCCGAGCAGCCAGTCGACGGCCTGCCCGGCCGGGGTGTAACCCACGGTGTCCTGCGCGAGCAGCGCGACGGACTGCCGCCACACCCCGTCGTACTGCGGGTCGGCCTCGCCGAACAGGCCGTCGTCCGGCAGTGCGGGCGACTCCGCCCGCGCCGCCTCCGCGGCCGGCCCCAGGGCCCCGAGCACGACGGCCGCGCCGGTCAGCACGGCTGCGCCGCGGCGCGGTTTGCGCGGATGATCCCGGTGCCGGCGGGCCCGGTGCGGGTGCTGAAGGAGGGACACGCGGATGCCTTTCGCTGAACCGGTCCGCCGGCACGGCTGACCACCACGGCGCGGCATGCGCTGCGTGGCACCGGGCTCAGCGCCGTACTCCTCGACGGTGCCGGCTCCCCCGCGGGGGAGCCGAGGGCCAGTGCGTGCCGCGGGCAGGCGTTCCGGCTCACGGGGGCGCCGAAGGGACCGCCCCCCGCTCACGGTTGCGGGTCAGCGCCGGGTTTGCACCGGCTTCTCCCGCTCACGGCATGACTGAAAAAGCCATACTAGCGGCGCCGCCGGGGCCCTACGGCGGCGGGGACGACGCTCCGCCCACCAGCCGGCAGGCGGTTTCGACGTCCGTGTGCGCCTCGGCGAGGGAGATGTTTCCGGACAGCCAGTACAGCAGCGTCGCGTGCCAGGTGTGCCGGATGACGCGGATGGCGCTGACGTGCGCCGCCGCCTGGGTCTCCGACAGGCCGGAGGCGTCCACCAGGAGCTCCGTCGTGAGCCGGGACACCGCGCCGACCTCGTCGCGGGCCGAGGCGTCGGCGAACTGGAGCGCCCGCATCATCGCCTCGGCCAGCCGCGGTTCGCGGCGGTGGGAACGGAAGGCCCGCTTGAGGGTGTGCACCAGCCGTTCGGCCGGGTCCCGTTCGGTCAGCGGGCGTTCGCTCAGCGTCGCGTGCAGCTGTCCCAACTGGTCCTGGAGCACGGCGAGCAGCAGGTGGATCTTGGAGGGGAAGTAGCGGTACAGCGTGCCGAGCGCGACTTCGGCGGACTCCGCGACCTCCCGCATCTGCACGGCGTCGAAGCCGCCCGCCGCCGCGAGCCGGGTCGTGGCGTCCAGGATCCGCCGCCTGCGCGCCCGTTGCCGCTCGGTCCTGGCCGGGGCTGCGGGCGCGGGGGCTGCGGGCCGGGGGCGGAGGGTCATGGGGGCCGCTTTCGAAGCCGGACTCTGAAACGTGTTGCAGTTTACTCACGGCGGGACCGTGGTGATAATCACCTGACTCGGGGCATTCCTGCCAGGGAGGGCCGCGTTATGGTCATACCCGCGAGTAGGCGCAGCAGCAGAGGGGGCGCGTGTGGCAGCTGACGCCGGCGAGGATCGCCCGCTGCGGGTGGCACTGCTCAGCTACAAGGGAAACCCGTTCTGCGGCGGCCAGGGCGTCTACGTCCGCCACCTCTCCCGCGAACTGGCCCGCCTCGGTCACCGCGTCGAGGTGATCGGCGCCCAGCCCTACCCCGTGCTCGACGAGGGCGTTCCCCTCACCGAGCTGCCCAGCCTCGACCTCTACCGCGAGCCCGACCCGTTCCGCACCCCGGCCCGCGGGGAGTACCGGGACTGGATCGACGTGCTCGAAGTCGCCACCATGTGGACCGGCGGCTTCCCCGAGCCGCTCACGTTCTCGCTGCGCGCCCGCCGCGAACTCGCCGCCCGCCGCGGCGCCTTCGACATCGTGCACGACAACCAGACCCTCGGCTACGGCCTGCTCGGCGTCCCCCGCCTCGGCCTGCCGCTCGTCACCACCGTGCACCACCCGGTCACCGTCGACCGCCGCGTCGAACTCGCCGCCGCCGGCACCCGCAAGCGCCGCTGGTCGGTGCGCCGCTGGTACGGCTTCACGCGCATGCAGAAACGTGTCGCCCGCCGTCTGCCGACCGTGCTCACGGTCTCCGGCGCCTCCCGGCGCGAAATCATCGAGGACTTCGCGGTCCCGCCCGGCCGCGTCCACGTCGTCCCCATCGGCGCCGACACCCGCGTCTTCCACCCCGACCCGGCCGTGCCCCGCGTGCCGGGCCGCATCGTGACCACGTCGAGCGCCGACGTTCCCCTCAAGGGCCTGATCCACCTCGTCGAGGCCCTGGCCAAGGTCCGCACCGAACACCCGGGCGCCCACCTCGTCGTCGTCGGCACCAGGCCCGCCGCCGGGCCGGTCGCGGACGCGCTGGAACGGTTCGGGCTGCGCGGCGCCGTCGAGTTCGTCAAGGGCATCAGCGACGCCGACCTGGCCGATCTCGTCCGCAGCGCCCAGGTCGCCTGCGTTCCCTCCCTCTACGAGGGCTTCTGCCTGCCCGCCGCCGAGGCCATGGCCGCGGGCACCGCGCTGGTCGCCACCACCGGCGGCGCCATCCCCGAAGTCGCGGGACCCGACGGCGAAACCTGCCTGGCCGTCCCGCCGGGCGACGCCGGGGCGCTCGCCGGCGCCCTCGGCCGCCTGCTCGCCGACGACGCGCTGCGCACCCGCATCGCCGCCGCCGGCCGCGCCCGCGTACTGGCCCGCTTCACCTGGGAACAGGCCGCCCGCGCCACCGCGGACCACTACCGCGCCGCCCTGGCCGCCCGCCGCGGCTGAACCGCGGCCCGCGGCGGCCGGACCGCAAGAACCCGCACGGCACGAACGAAGGAGCTGACCCGCGTGCTCACCGTGGACTTCACCCGCTTCCCCCTCGCCCCGGGGGACCGCGTCCTCGACCTGGGCTGCGGCGCGGGACGGCACGCCTTCGAGTGCTACCGGCGCGGCGCCCGCGTCGTCGCCCTGGACCGCGACCGCGACGAGGTCCGCACCACCGCCGGCTGGCTCGCCGCCATGCGTGAGGCGGGCGAGGCCCCGGCCGGCTCAGCCGCCGCGGCCGTCGAGGGCGACGCCCTCGCCCTCCCCTTCCCCGACCACACCTTCGACGCCCTGATCGTCTCCGAGGTCATGGAGCACATACCCGACGACAAGGGACTGCTCGCCGAGGCCGTCCGCGTACTGCGCCCCGGCGGACGCATCGCCGTCACCGTGCCCCGCCACGGCCCGGAACGCGTCTGCTGGGCCCTGTCCGACGCCTACCACGAGGTCGAGGGCGGCCATATCCGCATCTACCGCGCCGACCAGCTCCTCGGCCGGCTGCGCGAGGCCGGGCTCCGCCCCTACGGCAGCCACCACGCGCACGCGCTCCACGCCCCCTACTGGTGGCTCAAATGCGCGCTCGGCGTCGACAACGACACCGCCTGGCCCGTTCGCGCCTACCACAAGCTGCTCGTCTGGGACCTCATGAAACGGCCGCTCGCCACCCGTGCCGCGGAGAGCGCCCTCAACCCGCTGCTCGGCAAGAGCTTCGTCGCCTACGCCACCAAGCCCCGTACGGCCTCGGCGTGACGAGCCCGGAACGCACCGGGCGCCTCGCCCTGCCCGGCGTCCTGACCGCGGCCGAGGCCGCCGCCACCGCCGCGGGCATCGCCGCCGTCCAGCGCCCCGACGGCGCCATCCCCTGGTACCGCGGCCACCACCTCGACACCTGGGACCACGTCGAGGCCGCCATGGCCCTGGACACCGCGGGCGAGCACGAACGCGCCGCCGCCGCCTACGACTGGCTCGCCCGTCACCAGAACCCCGACGGCTCCTGGTTCGCGGCCTACGCCGACGGCGACGCCGCGCGCCCCACCGACCTGGCGAAGGAGAGCAACTTCTGCGCCTACCCGGCCGTCGGCGTGCTCCACCACTACCTCACCACCGGCGACGAGCCCTTCCGCCGCCGTATGTGGCCCGTCGTCCACGCCGCCACCGAATTCGTGCTCGCCCTCCAGCAGGACGGCGGCCAGCTCGGCTGGCGCCGCGACCCGGACGGCAGCGCCGTGCCCGACGCCCTCCTCACCGGCTCCGCCTCCGGCTACCACGCCCTGCGCTGCGCCCTCGCCCTCGCCGCACTGGACGGCGCCCACCGGCCCGACTGGGAGCTGGCCGCCGGCCGCCTCGGGCACGCCGTGCGCGGCCACCCGGAGCGGTTCCTCGACAAGTCCCGCTACTCCATGGACTGGTACTACCCGGTACTGGCCGGCGCGGTGCGCGGCACGGCCGCGGCCAAGCGGCTGGCCCGGCACTGGGACGACTTCGTCGTCCCCGGGCTCGGCGTCCGCTGTGTCCTGGACAACCCCTGGGTCACCGGCGGCGAGACCGCGGAACTCGCCCTCGCCCTGTGGACGGCCGGCCAGCCCGGCCGCGCCGTCGGCGTGCTGCGTTCGATGAGCCACCTGCGCAACGGCGACGGCATGTACTGGACCGGCTACGTCTACCCGGACGACGCGCTCTGGCCCGCCGAACTGACGACCTGGACCGCGGGCGCCGTGCTCCTCGCCGTGGCCGCCCTCACCGGCGACGACGCCACCCGCGCCGTCTTCGGCGGCGAGCGGCTGCCCCGCGGCCTCGCCCCCGACTGCTGCCGCGCGGGCACCTGAGCCGGTACCCGTCCGTGCCTTGAACGGCCGGAACGGCCGCGGCCCGGCCTGGCAGCGTGAGCTGCCGGACCGGGCCGCAAGCCGGAAGAGAAGAAGGGATCAGCCGCGCTGAATCCCCGCGGTGTCCTGGAGCACGCCGCGGCGCCCGTCCTGGGTCTGCGCCACCAGGGCCTGGCCCCGCTGCTCGACCGCCAGGTACCAGGTGCCGGGCGCCAGCTCGGCCACCGGAGTCGGCGAACCGTCCTCGCCGTAGAGCGGGCGTGCGGCGGGCACCGCGAACCAGAACGGCTGGAAGTTCGGGTCCGCGCCGCCCTGCGCCGCGGGCACGGCCTGCGTCGGCTGGTGCGACATGCCCGGCTGGCCAGGACCCGGCTGCCCGGGCTGCCCGGGCTGGCCCGGCTGACCGCCGTACGAGGGCTGGCCGCCACCGGGGTAGCCGTAGCCCGGCTGACCGCCGTACGGCTGCTGCGCCGCGGGGGGCTTCGGGCCGCCGGTCAGCGGCAGCTGGAGCGCGGGGATCATCGGCGTCGCCGCGGCGGCACCCGCGAGCAGCAGCGCGGCGAAGAAGCCGAGGATCAGCCCGACGCCGGTGTCCAGGTACTCCGGGCCGCCGATGAACGTCCAGAGCCCGGCCCAGACGGACGTGACCGACAGCGCGATGCCCCACTGGTTCAGCTTCAGCCCGAGGAACTCGCGGTCCGGCTGGGGCAGGAACTTCGAGCCGACGATGAGACCGGCGCCGATGATGCCGGCGAGGAACACGGAAGGCAGCACGGGGAAGAAGTCGGCGTCCCATGCGTTGACGCTCTCGCTGCCGCCGCCGTATTCACCCCCGTCCAATGTGTAGAGGTCGAGGAAAGAGAAGATGAAGAGCAGGACCGCTGCTCCGATCACTGCTGCATCGCCTCGGGAGAGCGAGCGGTTGTTCACGTCAGATCCTTCGTCGTTCTCGTCGTCATGGTCTGGTCAGACACCGGAAGGCCCCATCGTACGGATGGCGGCCCGGCCGGTCCCCGTGGGTGGGCGTACTGTTTCCCACGCGACACGCTTGTGATGTCGTCGTGACCTGTGGGCACCGGTCAGCCACCCGCGGCGTCGGCCGCCGTCCGTCTCAGGACGCGCAGCGACCGGCACGCGGACACCTCGGCGAACCGCCCGGACGACACCGCGCGCCGCCAGATACGGTATGGCGCCTGCCCGCCGTCGGCCGGGTCGGGGAACACGTCGTGGATGACCAGCAGCCCGCCCGCGGCCAGCCGCGGCACCCAGCTCTCGTAGTCCGCACGCGCGTGGGCGTCGGTGTGGCCGCCGTCGATGAAGACCAGCGCGAAGCGCCCGCCGCCGCCCCCGCCGAGTGCCGCCGCGGCCTGCGGCGACCCCCCGACGACAGCGACGACGTACTCCTCAAGACCCGCGTCCGCCAGCGTTCGCCGGAAGTGCGGCAGCGTGTCCATGCGGCCGGGGGCGTTCGGGTCCGCCAGCTCCGGGTCGTGGAACTCCTGCCCCGGCTGCTGCTCCTCGCTGCCGCGGTGGTGGTCCACCGTGACCGCGACGGTGCCCGCCCGGCGGGCGGCGTCGGCGAGCAGCAGTGTCGAACGGCCGCAGTAGCTGCCGATCTCCAGCAGGGGCAGGCGCAGCGCGGCGGCGGCCTCGGCCGCCGCCGCGTGCAGCGCGCGGCCCTCGTCCGCCGGCATGAAGCCCTTCGCGGCCTCGAAGGCGGCGAAGACGTCCTCGCCCACTCGTCCCCCTGTGGTCCCCTGGGTCACTCCATGCTGCACCATACGTTCGAACGCGGCGCGGCGGGGTCGGCCGCCACGGGTCAGCCGGGCCTGGCCAGCGGCGCCTGCTGAAGCGGAACGGGCTTGGCCACCGCGACCGGTGGCGGCACGGCCGGCGCCGCCGCACCCGCCTTCCGCACCTCGTCCCGCGCCTCGTCCCGCACCTCGTCCTGCGGCTCCCGCGGCGTCTCCGGTTCCTGCGAGGCGTCCGGTTCCGGTGACGCGTCCCGTTCCTGCGTCGTCTCCGGGTCCGGCGGCTCGGGCAATTCGGGCATCTCGCCGGTCCCGGCCCGCGGTTCCTGCGCGGCGGGCTCCGGCGTTCCGGCCGTCTGGCCCGGCTCCGCGGGCGGCAGCACGGGCACGTCGATCCTGGCCAGGCCGCACGGCGTGTGCTCCGCCGCGTACGGCAGCAGCAGCTGCCCGTCCACCGTCCAGAGACCGGACCCGGCCAGCCACCCGTCCGGCACGCCCAGGTGCTGGAGCTCACGCTGCTGCGGGCGCCACACCGCGACCCAGTCCGCCACGTTCGTCGTCATCCGCAGCGCCACCGCGCACTTCTCCGGCAGCAGCACCTGGCCCGGCTGCGTCGCGAACGGCGTCACCCGCACCCCCTCCGGGTGCAGGGCCTCGGGGAAGCGCACCGGCCGGTGGCTGCCCAGCACCCCCCACCCGATGCGCTCCGTACCGGGCGCGTCGGAGGACACCAGCAGCAGCCCGCTGTCCGGATCGGCGAGCAGCAGCCGGTCGTTGCTGTCCTCGGCGATGCGCAGCAGCTCGGAGGGCTCGCCGCCGTGCTCCACGTCGACGGTCACCGTGCGCGTGCAGCCGGCGTCGTCGGTGCGGTCGAGCGCGAGCAGCCGCCCCTCCTGGTCCAGCCACGCGCCGCCCGCGCACTGCCCCGCGAGCACCGTCACCAGCTCCGGGCCGAACGCCCCGCCGCACACCAGCCACAGCGCCGTCGCGTCCTCGCGGGGCGCGAGCGCGTACACCCGGCTCCCGCCGGGGGGCGGCGGCAGCAGCGTCAGCCGTTCGCACTCGACGGCGCCCAGGGACAGTTCACCGGTGTCGGGCGTGGAGGGGTAGAGCAGGGTGAAGTGGTAACGGCCGTCCGCGCGGCGGGCGATGAGGACCCGCCCGTCGGCGAGCGGCTGGAGCGGGGTGTCCGCCTCCTCCGGCTGTGCGCCGGGCAGCCGCACCGCATAGGGCTCGGGGCCGTCCAGCGTCCAGCGCTCCGGGCACCATCCGCCGTCGCCGTAGCCGGCGATCAGCCGGGCCGCGTAGGCACCTCCGGCCGCGATCGTCAGCGGCACGGGCAGTAACGCCGGTCGGGCCGTCATATGTCGCTCACCTCCAGCGAGGACGCTAGGTTCGCACTCCGCACCGGACAACTGACGTTGCCCGGCTTCATACATAAGGGTGACCGCTGCCGGATTCACAAGATCAACCGGGGTCTGCCCTGCCGGTGGAGTCCAACTCCGCCGGCACCGCTCCCGGGGTCCTTCCGGGCAGGTAGCCTGGGCCCCGTGCCCGTACTCTCCGACGTGATCAACGCCCTCGACACCCTATGGCCCCGCGCGCGGGCCGAGGACTGGGACGCGGTCGGGCCGGTGTGCGGTGACCCAGGAGCCGGGGTGGACAGGGTGCTGTTCGCCGTCGACCCGGTGCAGGAAGTCGCGGACGAAGCGGTCGCGCTCGGCGCCGGGCTGCTCGTCACGCACCACCCCCTCTACCTGCGCGGCACCACCTCGGTCGCGGCCGACACGTTCAAGGGCCGCGTCGTGCACACCCTCATCCGCAACGGAGTCGCGCTGTACGTCGCGCACACCAACGCCGACCGCGCCGACCCGGGGGTTTCCGACGCCCTGGCCGCCGCGCTCGGCCTGCGCGTCACAGGACCACTCGTTCCCGACCCGGACGATCCGTCCGGCCGCCGGGGCCTCGGGCGCCTCTGCGCGCTCGACCGGCCGCTCAGCCTGCGGGAGTTCGCGGCGCTGGCCGCGGAGCGGCTGCCCGCCGCCGCGCAGGGCGTGCGGGCCGCGGGCGACCCGGACAGGACCGTGCGCACCGTGGCCGTCTGCGGCGGCTCGGGCGACAGTCTGTTCGCCGAAGTACGAGCGGCGGGCGTCGATGCCTACCTCACCGCCGACCTGCGGCACCACCCCGCCTCCGAGGCGCGCGAGCACTCCCCGCTCGCCCTGGTGGACGCCGCGCACTGGGCGACGGAATGGCCCTGGTGCGAGCAGGCGGCGGCCCAGCTCGACGCCGTTTCCGAACGGCACGGCTGGGGTCTGCGCACCCACGTGTCCCGCCGGGTCACCGATCCCTGGACCACCCACCACACCGCCCCGCGTGCGAGCGAAGGAGCCCCCAACTGAACGCCGCCCCCGCCGATCAGATCCGCCTGCTCGACGTCCAGGCCCTCGACGTCCGGCTCACCCAGCTCGCGCACCGGCGTGACAAGCTGCCGGAGCACGCCGAGATCCGCTCGCTGGACGCCGAGCTGGCGCAGCAGCGCGACCTGCTGGTCGCCGCACAGACCGAGGAGAGCGACACCGCCAGGGAACAGACCAAGGCCGAGCAGGATGTCGACCAGGTCAGGCAGCGCGCCGCCCGCGACCAGCAGCGCCTGGACTCGGGCAAGGTGACCAGCCCCAAGGACCTGGAGAGCCTCCAGAGCGAAATCACCTCGCTGGCCAAGCGCCAGGACGACCTGGAGACGATCGTCCTGGAAATCATGGAGCGCCACGAGGCCGCCCAGGCCCGCGCCAAGGAACTGTCCGCCGCGCTGGAGGACTTGGAGAGCAAGGCGGCCGACGCGGCGGCCCGCCGCGACGCCGTGCTCCGGGAGATCGACGCCGAGGCGGAGTCGGTCCGCACCGAGCGCGCCGAGGCCGTCGCCGCCATCCCCGCCGACCTGCTGAAGCTGTACGAGAAGCTGCGCGAGCAGCAGGGCGGCGTCGGCGCCGCCCAGCTCTACCAGCGGCGCTGCGAGGGCTGCCGCCTTGAGCTGAACATCACCGAGGTCAACGAGGTGCGGGCCGCCGCCCCCGACGCCGTGGTGCGCTGCGAGAACTGCCGCCGTATCCTCGTCCGCACCCCCAAGTCCGGGCTGTGATGGGCGAGTTCATCGTCGAGGCCGACGGCGGCTCCCGCGGCAATCCGGGCCCGGCCGGTTACGGCGCCGTCGTGCGCGACGCCGCGACCGGGCAGGTGCTGGCCGAGACCGCGGAGTTCATCGGCACCGCCACCAACAACGTTGCGGAGTACCGCGGCCTCATCGCCGGGCTGCGCGCGGCCCACGACGTCGACCCCGGGGCCGCGGTGCGCGTGCGGATGGACTCCAAGCTCGTCGTCGAGCAGATGTCGGGCCGCTGGAAGATCAAGCACCCGGACATGCGCCCGCTCGCCATGGAGGCCGGGCGGGTGTTCCCGTCCGGCGCCGTCCGGTACGAGTGGATTCCCCGCGAACGGAACAAGCACGCCGACCGGCTCGCCAACGAGGCGATGGACGCCGGGCGGCGCGGCGAGCCCTGGCGGCCGCGGCCACAGGCCGTGCCGCCCGCCCTGGCCCCCGACCCCGACCCCGATCCCGCGCCGCCGTCGACGGGCTGGAGCGCCGCGGCGGGCACCCCGACCACGTTCCTGCTGCTGCGGCACGGCGAGACGCCGCTCACCGCGCAGAAGCGGTTCTCCGGCAGCGGCGGCGACGACCCCGACCTGTCACCCGCCGGCCTCGCGCAGGCCGAGGCCGCCGCCGAGGCGCTCGCCGCGGCCGGCGGCGTGGAGGCCGTGGTCAGCTCGCCGCTGACCCGCTGCCGCACCACCGCCGAGGTGGTCGCGGCACGCCTCGGCCTGCCCGTCCGCTACGAACCGGGCCTCAGTGAAGCCGACTTCGGCGCCTGGGAGGGGCTCACGTTCGCCGAGGTACAGCAGCGCCACCCCGACGACCTCGCGGCCTGGCTGGCGAACCCCGGCGCGAAGCCGACCGGCGGCGGCGAGAGCTTCACCGCGGTCGCCCGCCGCGTCGCCCTGGCGCGCGACAAGACCATCGCCCGCAACCCGGGCCGCACCGTGCTCGCCGTCACCCACGTCACGCCGGTCAAGACCCTGCTGCGGCTGGCCCTCGGGGCGCCCCCGCAGTCCATGTTCCGGATGGAGCTGGGCCCCGCCGCCCTGTCGGAAGTGGCCTACTGGCCCGACGGCAACGCCAGCGTGCGCCGTTTCAACGACACGGCGCACCTCGGGTAGGAGCGTTATTCCGGAGGTCGTCGGCGCTGTGGTCCTTACGGTCGGCCGTCCCTCGGGCGTTTCCCCGGCTCGGACTCGGTGATCCACAGCGGCTTGCCGTCACCGCAGGTGACCCGCGTTCCGCCGGCGGCCGGTTCGAGACTGGTGCGGATCAGCCGCAGCCAGGTGTCGCCGAGCCGGGCGACCGGCCCGTCGGGCGTGCGCATGAAGCGATGCGTCCGCACTTGGTCGTGAATCGTGCGCGCGCTGTCGGACCACTGAACGCGGGAGAACGCGGCCTCCATGAATCCTGCGTACGTGGCCCTGCGTTCGTCCTGCGGCTCGCCGGCCTCGCCGGCCGCCGCCCGGTCCAGTGCGGTGCGCAGCAGTTCATAGACAACGGGCATGGCATCGGTGCAGTAGGACGCCCAGCTGATGTCGTCGGCGAGCGGGATACCGTCCCGCTGGGCGAGGATGTTCCCGGTGTCGAAGTCCTCGTCCATCCGGTGCACGGTGATCCCGCCCGTTGGATCACCGTTGCGGATCGCCCACAGCAGGGGCGCCGGGCCGCGGTACTTCGGCAGCATGGAGACATGGATGTTGAGCGCTCCGAGCCGCGGGATCGCCAGCACGTGCGGCGGGAGCCGCCAGGCGAAGCCGAAGACGACCAGCAGGTCGGGCCGGTAGCCCGTCAAGGCGAGAGCGAGACCGCTCATGCTTCCCGGAAGGAGCAGGTCCGTCTTCGCCGGAACGGCCGGGAGAATCGAAGCCGCCGTCTGTCCCGCGTCGTCGAGGAGCGGGCCGCCCGGGCGGAGCGAGCGGCCGTAGAAGTAGGCGACCGGCACGTGGCCCGCATCGGTGCACGCCGCATGGATGGTGGAGAACTCTTCGGGGCCTGAGGAGATCACCGCGACGCGCAGGCCGGCCGACAGGGTCCTGGCTTCATCGGTCTCCCGGCGGTTGGTCACCGCAGCACGTAGGTGTCGTGAGGGATGCCGAGCTCCCAGACCGACTCGAACGCCTCGGCGCACAGCAGGGCGACACGCGCATCGGTGGTCAGTTCGTTGCCGACCCAGCCGCCGTCCCCGGTGAAGTGGTTGAACAGGACCGTCGTCCTGTCGAAGATCCAGCAGTCGTTACCGGGCAGAGCCAGCCCCGATGCCCTGCTGCGCGGCAGCCAGCGCACCTCTTCACCGGCTGCGATGTTCTGAGGGGTGCCCTCGTGCTCGAAACGGATGTATTCGGTGACCGGTTCCGAGACGATACGGGCCCGGCGAAGCCGCACCCCGCGTGCCGAGGTGGCCCGCATCAGATCGAGCCAACCCGCCTTGCTCGCCGCATCCTGCTCGGGCCCCCAGTCCCCGGCCCGCCACTTCTCGATGTCGGCTGCTTCCTCGGCCACCGCGTAGTGGTCGCGCATCTCAAGATGACAGGCCGATTCCCGGCACGCGTCGAACAGCCTGGCCCAGCCCGCTGAGTCAAGAGACTCCATCCAGATGATCCTTAGGTAGATGGGCGAACAGAGAAACCGGTACCCGCACGACGGTTTCCCCGTCAGGAACGTTCATCTGCGCAAGATCGGCCGGGTCGTTGACCACGTAGCCCTGCACGATGAAGTCGCCGCTCACCTCGTCGCGGTATAGACGTGGCGAACCGCCCTGGCCGGTGGAACCGCCCACGAATGCAATCTTCATGATCACCACTCATTCTCCGGACTCGCGAATCACGCCGCAGGGGGGAGGCGTCCCCGGCCCCTGACGATCGTACTGCCCGGGCGACTTTGCGGAGTGTGGTGAGACAAATGAGGGAAAGTGCAGCGTGTGGATCTGGCCAGTCGGATCTGGCTGGTTGGACACCCAGGGATAAAACGCCTGGGTTCGGTGTATCCGTCCCTGGGTACGTCCGTCTGGCGCTGGTGGGCATGTGACAGGAGGATACGTGGCGGAGAGCCGGAGTTGTCAAGATCAGGAAGCGGAATGCGAGCCTCCTGGTGGCATTCGCAACGAACTGCCGGGTCTGGCGGGTAACGTCGTGCAGACCGGCCAGGTCAGCGGTGGTGTGCATTTCCATGCCTCGGCATTCGCGCCGGGGGTGCGCCCGGCGCAGCTCCCCAGTCCCGTGGCCGGATTTGTCAACCGGGTCGCCGAGTTACGATCCCTGGACACACTTGCGGAAGCCGAATCCGGTGCGCATCGGAGCGCAGCGGCCATGCGCATCATTGCCGTCGTCGGAACGGCCGGGGCAGGCAAGACATCGCTTGCGGTGAGCTGGGCACACCGCATCAAGGACCGGTTTCCCGATGGCCAGTTATATGTCAATCTCCATGGATATGATCCCGTTCCGCCGGTGGCCGCCGGGGAGGTTCTCGGACGTTTCCTGCGCGCGTTGGACGTGCCGGTAGAGCAGATTCCTGTGGGTGAGGAGCCGCGAGCGGAGTTGTTCCGTTCTGTGACGGCTGGGCGTCGGGTGCTCCTACTGCTGGACAATGCTGCGACGGCGGCTTCGATCCGGCCGCTTCTGCCGGGCTCCGCCCATTGTCTGGTGGCCGTCACGAGCCGTACCCGCATGTCGGGTTTGGTGGCACGGGAGGGGGCACACCGTGTGAGTGTGGAGACCCTTTCGCAGGACGAATCCATCCGGTTGATGCGCACCGTCATGGCCGCGTACCGCCCCGACGACGATGAAGCAGAGCTGGCCGAGTTGGCGCGCCTGTGCGCCGGACTGCCGCTGGCCCTCCGGATCGTGGCCGAACGAGCCGCCGGGCGACCGCACATGGCGTTGCGCGATCTGATCGCGGAACTGCGGGACCAGTCCGGACTTTGGGATGCGCTGTCCGCAACCGGCGGGTCGGATGACGACGAAGCGGACGCGGTGCGTACGGTGTTCGGCTGGTCCTACCGCGCGCTCGCCCCGCAGGTGGCTCGCTGCTTCCGCCTGCTCGGACTGCATCCGGGACCCGATTTCCGAGTGGAGGCCGCAGCCGCGCTGCTCCGTGCCACCCCGGTTCGCGCCCGGCGCCACCTCGACACCCTGGCCGGCGCGCACTTGCTGGAGGAGTGCGGTCACGACCGTTACCAGTTCCACGACCTGCTGCGTGCCTTCGCTGCCGAGCAGGCACGGCGCGAGGAGCCGGCGGAGGCGCGGCACGCGGCTCTGGGACGAGTCCTCGGCTGGTACGTGCACTCCGCCGCTGCGGCGGCGCGGGCGGGCTCGAACTCTTACACGCTTCCGGTGACCCTCGAATCCCTGGACGACGGCGTGGTGCCCGCCGCCTTTGACGACGGCAAGGCCGCCATCGCCTGGTACGAGACCGAACGCGATAACCTCATCGCCGCTGTCAGCACCGCGAGCGCGACAGGCATGGAGCGTATCGCCTGGCAGCTCCCCGCCGTCCTGACAATGATCATCGCGGACCGTGAGCTGGCGGGCACGTGGCTGCCCGCCCAGCAGGTGGCCCTCGCCTCGGCCCGCCGGGCAGGGGACCGGTACGGAGAGGCGGTTGCCCTCGACAACCTGGGCATTGCCTATCGGCATCTCTACCAACTGGCCGAGGCCACAGAGCATTTCGACGCCGCGCTCATAGCCTTCGGGGAACTGGGCGACTCGTTCGGCCGCGTGCGAGCCGCCAACGGCCTGGGGGTGACCCATATGCTCGCCCACCGCACGGACGAGGCGGCAATCTGCTTCGAACAGGCGCTGGAAGGGGCGCACGAGCTCAACGAGCCTGTCTACGTCGGTGCCTTCACCCGCAACCTCGGCTGGGCGCACCTGGAGCGCGATGACCTGGACCGGGCGGAAACGCTGCTTGAGCGATCGGCTGATCTGCTTGCCGACGAGGGGGAACAGCTGGAGTGGGCCGAAGCTCTGACTCTGCTCGCCGCCGTCCACCGGCGTCTGCGGCGGTACGCGCTGGCCGAAGAGACGGCGGAACGAGCGCTGGCTCTTTCGGGCGAGGCCGACGGCACGTTATTCCAGGCGCTTGCGCTCCTGGAGTTGGGACGGGTCGCCCTGGCCCGCAGACGCGGTTCCGAAGCGCTGAATCTCCTTCAGCAGGCCGCCGTCCTGTTCCAGCGCGTGGGCCGCTCCGATCTCCAGGCGAGCGCCTGGGACGCGACAGGCGAGACGTATCTGTTCCTCGGACGAACGGAGGACGCGGTGGCCTTTCACCGACAGGCATCCGCCGCGTTCCGCAGCAAGGACGACTCCTGGTCACTGGCACTTTCGTTGGCTCGTCTCGCCACGGCGCTGACCCGGCAGGGGAACGCGCACGAGGCAAGGGAACACCGGAGCGAGGCACTTCGGCTGCTCGCCACCTTCACGGGCCAGGCGGCGGAGGCGAGACGGGCCGAGGTGGCGGCGGCCCGGGCCGACGGAGACCCCGGCCCGTGAAGGCGCCCGGGCCCGCGTCAGCTGTCGATGAGGTGGTCGAACTCGCCTGCTTTGGCGGCCTGGATGAAGGCGGTGAGTTCGGTGGGGGTGTAGCGGAGCGGTTCGCGGTGGGGGGACTTGGAGTCGTCTATGGCGACGCCACCGGTGATCTTCATGAGCCGCACGCAGTCGTTGCCGTTGCCCACACTGTAGCTGGATTTGACCCACTCGCCGTCGAGCGGTGCGGAGTAGAGGGTGTCTTTATCGGCGTGCACAGGATGTCCCTAGTTCTCGGTGTCGTCGATGAGGTGGTCGAACTCGCCTGCTTTGGCGGCCTGGATGAAGGCGGTGAGTTCGGTGGGGGTGTAGCGGAGCGGTTCGCGGTGGGGGGACTTGGAGTCGTCTACGGCGACGCCACCGGTGATCTTCATGAGCCGGACACAGGCGTCACCGTTGGTGGTGCTGTGGCTGGATTTGATCCACTCACCGTCGAGCGGTGCGGAGTAGAGGTCGTTCTTCTCGCTCATGACAGCTCCTTCTCGATCTCTCCGATGTAGCGGGCGGTTTCCTCCGGACTCAGAGCGTGCCTGGCGAGATTGGCGAACTTCCGCCGGGCCCTTCTGACGTCGGCGGTTTCCTCATTCAGGATCTCCCCAGTGGTCCTCTCCTGGAAGACCACGGCACGGTTGGTATCGCCGGGGAAGTCGAAGATGCTGAAGGGAGCACCAGAAATGCTCGGTGCGCCAGCGGAATGCGGGACAACTCGGAGAGTCACATGGGGCCGTTTCGTAGAATCGAGAAGGTGGCCGAGCTGCCTTCGCATCACATCGGGACCGCCGACGACCGCGCGGACGGCCGCCTCCAGGCAGAGGGCATCGAGAGCGACTGGATTTCTGCGGGTGAGGATGTCCTGTCGCCTCATCCTCGCCTCCGTGAACACCTCGCGGTGCTCCGCGCTCTCGTCGGCCTGCCCGAACGAGACGATGGCCTCGGTGTATTCGCGGGTCTGCAACAGGCCAGGGACATACGTGCCCGAGTGGACGAAGATCTGTTCAGCAGCGTCCTCGATATAGAAGTAGCGATACGAGTCGCCGTGGATGTGACTCCGGAAGCGGGGTTGTTCCCACCAGGCGCGGCCGAATGATCGGCCCTGGTCGATGATTGCGCGGATCGCGGCGTGTTTCTCTGCCGTGGCCTCGTAAACCCGCAGGAGCGTGTTCAATTGCTTCTCGGTCGGGAAGGCCTTCCCGCGCTCGATCTTGCTGATCGTGTAGCGGGTGACGTTCAGCCGCTCCGCCGCGTCCTCCTGGCGGAGCCCCGCCGAGATGCGGAGTTGCGCCAGGTCCTCACCCACGGCCTGCATGGCCATGATCGCATTGGTGTTGATGCTGACGGACACGGCCTTCTCCCTCCCCGCGGCATGGCGATCAGCGTATCGCCCAGCCCCGCTGTGCCCGAAGTTTTCCCTCTTCAGGGGGAAGTTCCCACCTGGGGTTGCACGTGACTGGTCACGTGACCCACACTCTGGGTGTGCACGCTGCGGCGCGGGTCGTATGCCGTGTGTAGTCCTTGATCGTGCGCGGTCGGGAGGAGCTGTGATGCATGAGCGCGGGCACGTTCTCGCCGTCGGACGGTACCGGTGTGAGCCCCGGGCCGTGGCGAAGGCCAGACGGACAGCGGTGGAGGCATACTCCCCGTTCCCGTGGATCGACTCCGGTGTGGTGGCGCTCCTGGTGTCGGAGCTGGCCACCAACGCCGTCCTTCATTCGAACGGCGCCGACTTCTACGTGCTGTGCCACTCGCCCTCGCTCGCCGACGGAAGCGTGCAGGTCGAAGTGCACGACAGGGGAGGCGGGTTGCCCGCGGCGCGGGTGGCCGACGCGTTCGATGAGGGCGGGCGCGGGCTCGAACTCCTCGGTGTGCTGGCCGCCCACTGGCGCACGGAACGGACTACGACCGGGAAGAGTCTCGTTTTCACTCTCAAGGGGGATGGATGAACCGTTTAACGCCTGCCGGCGGTGCCGGCGAGGGGCCGGTGAGGCCGCCGACGGGCCGGGGCGGTGTCGTCGTGTCCGTCGAGGTGGACGCGGGCACCGTGCGCAGGGGCGACCAGGTGATGATCGGTGGGCGCCCGTTCGTCGTCGAGGACATGACCGCGCTCGCCGGCGGCGGCAAGCGCCTCCTCTTCGGCGGCGGCAACTCGTTGACCGTCGCCAGGGCCACGGTGCTGTGGGCCGCCCGCGTGGCCGATCCCCGGCGGATTCCGTGACCGGCCTGCCGGGGTGAGGGGGGCTGACGCGGCCTCACCGTCCATGATGAGGATGTTGACGCCCCGGGACCAGAAGGAAGCATCTCGTGAGACGACTTGTCGCCCGCCTGTGGCGGATGATTCGCGGCCCCGTCCAGTGGCGGGTGCTCTGGCTGGCGCATGCGAAGTTCATGGTCGGGGTGACCGGCGTGGTCAGGGACGGCGAGGGACGGATGCTCCTCCTGCGTCACCGGCTGTGGCCCGAGGGGCGGCAGTGGGGGTTCCCCACCGGTTTCGCCGTCAAGGGCGAGGACTTCCGGCAGACCGTCGTGCGCGAAGTCAGGGAGGAGACGGGCCTGGAGGTCGTTCCCGGGCGGCTGGTCCGGCTGCGCAGCGGCTACCGGCTCCGGCTGGAGATCGCCTACGAGGCGGAGTTGACCGGCGGCACGCTGCGACTCGACCCAATGGAGATCCTGGAGGCGCGCTGGTGCACCTTGGAGGACCTGCCGGAGGGTCTGCAACCGGTGCACCGAAACTTGGCAAAGGGAGAGGAAAGCTGGTGACGGCCCGACGCGGGGGGTCACCGGGTGACGTCGGTGATCACCACGTCCAGCCGCCCCGGCGCGTTCTCCTCCACGCGCCACCCCAGGTCGCGCAGCGCGCCGGTCAGCTTGGCCGGGGTGCGGGGGAGCGGACCCGCTTCCAGCAGCGAACGCAGCAACTGCCCCTTGGTCGCCTTGTTGAAGTGGCTGACCACGGAACGTCGTTCCGTCCCGTTCACGACTTGTGACAGGAGAACGCGCACCGTGACCGTTCGGCGGGCGGTTTCCGTGTCGGGCCGCCACATCGCCGCGTACGCCGCGGACCGCAGGTCCAGCACCGGGCCCCGTCCGACCTCCCCGGGCAGCACCTCGGCCAGCGGCCCGCGCCAGAACGCGGCGGGCGTGCCCGTCCCCGGCAGCCGCACGCCCGCCGGGCACCGGTAGCCCGGGATGCGGTCGGTGACGCGCACCACGCCCCAGAGCCCGGAGAACACCAGCAGCGACGCCCGCGCCCTGCGCCTGGCCGCGGTGCTCAACGAGGCGAGCCCCAGCGCGTCGTAGAGCACGCCGGTGTAGATCTCGCCCGCCGGGCGGGCCGGCGCCGCACGCAGCGCGGCGTTGCGCGCGACCTCCCCGCGCAACCCCTCGCTCAGGCCCAGCACCTCCCGCGCCTTCTCCGGGTCACCGGAGCACAGCCCCGTCAACTCCGCCAGCATCCGCTCGCGCGCGGCGGTCAGCCCCGGCAGCGACAACGCGCCCAGGTCCACCGGAGCCCCGGTGCTTCCCTCGGCCTTCCCCTCGGACGGCGGCAGCAGTACCCACACGGACAGCAGCGTACGGCAGCCCGCCGGGGGACACTGCCCGCCATGGACCACGCCACCTGGACGCGCCTCGCGCTCGCCGGCGCCCGCCCCCTGGACCTGATGACCGCCCGCTTCACCGCGCACCGCTACGCGCCGCACGCGCACGAGGAGTTCGCCGTCGGGGTGTGCACCGACGGCCTGGAGTCCATCCGTTACCGCGGCGCCCACCACCTGGCGGGCCCCGGCACCGTCGTCGTGCTGGAGCCCGGCGAACCGCACACCGGCGCGCCCGCCGACGGCACCGGCTTCGCCTACCGGGTGCTGTACCCGCCGGCCGCCCTGCTCGCCGAAGGCTTCCGCACGCGCCCGCACTTCCCCGAACCCGTTCTCCGCGACCCGGGCCTCGCCGCCGCCCTCGCCCGCGCCCACCGCGCCGCCGCCGCGGGCCACCGGCACGCCGCGGAATCCGGACTGGTGTGGGCGTTCGCCACCCTGGCGCGCCGCCACGCGGGTGCGCCGCCCGCGCACGCGCACGCGCCGCGCGGCGGGGGCGCGGGGGAACGCATCGCCCGCGCCGTGCGCGCCCGGCTCGCCGACCAGCTGCGGAACCCGCCCACCCTCGGCGAGATCGCCGCCGACCTCGGCCTGTCCCGCTACCAGGTGCTGCGCGCGTTCCGCGACAGCGCGGGCATGCCGCCCTTCGCGTGGCTCGCCCAGCACCGCGTCAACCGGGCCCGCGCCCTGCTCGACGCCGGACGAAGCCCGGCCCTTGCGGCGGCGGACGTCGGCTTCGCCGACCAGGCGCACCTGACCCGCTGGTTCCGCCGCGTGCTCGGCGTGACGCCCGGCGCCTACCGCAACAGCGTTCAAGACGGCGGCCGTTCCGTTCGCTGACGCTGTGCGCATGTCACCGCGCGCCTGGTTCCTCTTCGCCCTGATGAGCCTCATCTGGGGCATCCCCTACCTGTTGATCAAGGTGGCGGTGGACGGCGTTTCCGTCCCCGTCCTCGTCTTCGCCCGCACCGCGGCCGGTGCGCTGCTGCTGCTCCCGTTCGCGCTGTCCCGCCTCGGCGCCCTCCGCGGCCACGGCCGCCCGCTGCTCGCGTTCGCCGCCTGCGAAATCATCGGCCCCTGGTGGCTGCTGTCCGACGCGGAACGCCACCTCAGCAGCTCCATGGCCGGCCTGCTGATCGCCGCCGTCCCCATCGTCGCCGTACTGCTGGCCCGGCTGACGGGCGACCGCGAACGCCTCGGCGCCCTGCGCTGGACCGGCCTCGCGGCGGGCCTGGCGGGCGTCGCCGTCCTGGCCGCACCGCAGGTGAACGGCGGCAGCCCGTGGGCGGTGACCGAGGTGCTGCTCACCGCCCTCGGCTACGCCGCCGCGCCCCTGATCGCGGCCCGCCACCTGCGCGACGTGCCCACCCTCCCGCTGACCGCGGGCTGCCTGGCCGTGGCCGCAGCCTGCTACGCGGTCCCCGCGGCGGCCACCTGGCCCGCGCGCATGCCCGACGCCGAGGTGCTGGCCGCGCTCGCCGGACTCGGCGTGATCTGCACGGCGTTCGGCTTCCTGGTGTTCTTCGAGCTGATCCGCGAGGCCGGCGCGTCCCGCGCGATGGTGTTCACCTACGTCAACCCCGCGGTCGCGGTCGCGGCGGGCGTCACGTTCCTGGGCGAGCCGCTGACCGGCACCGTCCTGGCCGCCTTCGTGCTGATCCTGTGCGGCTCCGTGCTGGCCACGGGTAGACTGGACCGCACGGCGGACGAGCCGGCCGGGCGGTCGCGTCGGGATCTCCACGATCCCGCCGAGGAACGTCCGGGCTCCACAGGGCAGGGTGGTAGGTAACACCTACCTGGGGCGACCCACGGGAAAGTGCCACAGAAAACAGACCGCCGGGGGCCACGGCCACCCGGTAAGGGTGAAACGGTGGTGTAAGAGACCACCAGCGCCCAGGGTGACCTGGGCGGCTTGGTAAACCCCACCCGGAGCAAGGTCAAGAGGGGCCCGGAAGGGCCCTGCGCGGACGACTGAGGGCTGCCCGCCCGAGTCCGCGGGTGGACCGCACGAGACCGGTGGCAACACCGGCCCCAGATGGATGGCCGCCTCCCCCGCACGCCGCAAGGCCACGGGGCGACAGAACCCGGCGTACAGGCCGACTCGTCCGCCGCCTACGATCGCGACGCGCGGGTGGGTGCAGGTGTTGTTCCAGGTCTCTCGGAGACTGCGTGTGGGGCGTGCCGGCCGGAGGCACCGAGTCTCGTCGCGCCGCAGTGCGTGCGCTTGGCGATCTCCTTCTCGGATAGTGCCCGCGGTCCGAGGGGGAAGAGCTCAACGGTGACCAGGGCCTCGGCGAGCTGGTTCCGTTGCGGCGCACGCGGCTATCCGCGCGCCGAGCCGGTCCGTGCGGGCCTGGTAGGCGTCCGGATCGGTCAGCGGCGTAGATCCGGGCCTGCTGGGCTGTCTCCCCTCTTCCGCTGAAGCGACGGAGCGCGTGCACCACCTCGCCCGGGCCGAGCTGAGCGACCCGGCGAACCTCCCGCCGTCGGCTTCTCCCTGGGCGGGTCGTGCGTGACTTCGGCGACGCCAGGGGGACTGCTCAACTGAGCCCCCACAAGCACGGGGACAGCCGGGATAGAGTTCCATCGGGTTCTGCGAGGTGACCTCATCAACCGATCAACTGGACACCGAGCTGTGGTGGTTCGGAACCTCAAGCACACACGCGACACGCGGATCGCACCGAAGGAAAATGCCGGAGATGGGCGCGATGTCTGCCGCCACGAGGGTGACGGCCGGTCGACTGACCGCTATCACCCCAGTTCAGAAGCCGTGGCGGCCGTCCTCCGGGACGGCCGAGGATCGCAAGTGCGTGCTGCGCAGCGCGGCGGAACGGGCGGCCGCGGGTGGCGGTCACCCTCCGGGGCGGCCGAGGATCGCAACTGAGCAGTTACCATTATTGGTAACTGCTCCTACCAAGTGGCGGTCACCCTCCGGGGCGGCCGAGGATCGCAACCGCAGAGTCTGCTGGAAATCCGCCAGCGTCATCGGGTGGCGGTCACCCTCCGGGGCGGCCGAGGATCGCAACCCGATTGCGTCGCCGTCTGGCACACGCGACTTGGACTGTGGCGGTCACCCTTCGGGGCGGCCGAGGATCGCAACCGTTCACAGCCACAGCACTGCGCACCGTCAGTCCTTGCCCAGGAGGTCCGCCGGGAAGGCGCCGTTCTTGCGGGCGGTTGTGCTGAGGGCGGTGGCCAGTTCGGTCAGCCGGGCCACGCCTTCGGCGCCCAGGTGCTCGTACGGGGCCGCGTCCAGACGGTCGGTCTCGGCCTCGATGTCCTTGCGCAGCCGTTTGCCCGCCTCCGTCAGCTCGTTGCCGGCGGTGAGCACCCCGCGGTCGCGCAGCCGCTGCCGGCCCGACTCCCACTGCTCGGCGCTGATGCCGCGGGTCCGCAGGAGCCACTTGGGGGACATACCCTGACCGGTCGCGGTGTGCGAGGCGAGCGCCTCGACCGGGTCGAGCCCGGCGCCGACCAGGGTCATCAGGTGGCCGTCGCCGCGGTGTTCGCGCAGCAGCGTGGCGGCGTGCCACAGCGCCAGGTGCGGGGCGTCGGGCACGGGCAGATCGGCGTTGGCCGAGTACAGGGGGCGCGCCTGGCGCGTGCACGCCTCGGTGGCGCGCAGCGCCAGCTCCGCGGCCTCGGCCACCGCCTCGGAGGCTACGACCTCCTCGCCCAGCAGCCGGCGCAGCGTCGAGTCGGCGGCCCGCAGCCGGGCTTCCAGGGCGGCTTCGGGGGAGACCACGTCCCACGCGGCCGGGATGTGCCGGGCGATCAGCTCATGGCTGAAGTTGAAGAAGGTCGCGGTGACGGTGCCCGCGCACACCCGTCCCAGCGGCGCCGCGCGGCCGACGAAGTAGGTGGCCGCGGTGTTCTTCAGTCCCAACTCGGCGAGTTCCTCGCCGAAGTCCGGGGAGAAGTAGATGGCGGCGTGGATCTGGTTGACGACGCCGTAGCAGCGACGAGCGGCGAGGTCGGGGAGAGTGGCCATGGGCCGCACGTTACCGACCGGTGTCCCATCCGGTTTTCCGGGCCCCGCCGAGATCGGCGGCATCAGGCCCGCGACGGGCTCTCAGGCCGGGTCGGTGATGTCATCGAACTCGTCATGCCTCTGGAGGTACTTCGCGACGTAGGGGCAGACCGGCACGATGCGTTTGCCGGCGGTGCGTGTGTCGGTGAGTGCCTGCTGGACGAGGAGGGAGGCCAGGCCCTGACCGGCGAAGGCGTCGTCGATTTCCGTGTGGTGGAAGACTCGTTGGCCGTCTCGGTCGCGGTAGGCGGTGAAGCCGGCGAGGGTGCCGTCGAGCAGGATCTCGTAGCGGTGCCTGGCGTCGTTGCGTTCGACGGTCGGGGTGGTGCCGGGCTGTGTCATCGGGTGCCCTTCCGGGGTGGGTTCGCTCGCGGTTTGATGGTGGCGTTGGGCAGGGCGGGGGCGGGCAGCCGGTCTCCGTTGTAGCCCTCGACGGTGCCGAAGCGGTCGGTGCCGTCCTGCCAGGCGGTGCGGGCCTGGAGGATGTCGTCGTGGCTTCGGCCGATGAAGTTCCACCACATGACGATCTCCTCCTCGAAAGGCGGTCCGCCGAGCAGGAGCGTCCTGGCCGTTTTGTCGGAGGCGTTGGTCAGCGTGAGGGTGTCGTTCCCGGTGTCGAGGTAGCCCAGCTCCGCCGGGCCCAACTGGGTGTCGGCCATGCGGACGTGGCCGTGGTCGACGAGAAGGCCGTGCTCGAAGCCGCGATCCACGGCGAGGGTGGCCGTGGCGTGGGGCCGGAGGACGATCTCGGCGCCGAGCAGGGGGGTGAAGGTCCGTACCGGGGAGGTGGCCCCGGCGAGGGAGCCCAGGAAGACCCTGGCCTCGGCCCCGTCCAGCTGTAGGGGGTCGGGGATGTGGTGCTGGAAGTCCCGGGCGGCGTCGCGGTGTGCCTCGGGCAGTGCCACCCACAACTGGACGCCGTGCAGCACGGTGGCCCGCGCCGTGGAGACCTCGGAGTGGGCGATGCCGTGCCCGCCCGTCATGAGGTTCAGCTCTCCGCGCCGGACGAGGGCATGGCTGCCCAGGCTGTCCCGGTGCTCGATCTCGCCGCTGAACAGCCAGCTCACTGTCTGAAGGCCGGTATGCGGGTGCGGGGGAACGTCCATCCCGCTCGTGGCGGCGACATCGTCCGGGCCGTAGTGATCGACGAAGCACCAGGCCCCGATCAGCGTCCGGGCCCGCTGCGGCAGCGTGCGGCGCACCGTCATCGCCCGTGGGCCGCCCAGCGGGACCTCACGCGGGGCCAGTACCTCCACCCGCGGCAGCTGCGGCCGCGGTGTTCCCCGTTCGTCGCCGGCCGGTTCTCCGCAGCGAAGCACGGCCGGCTCCGTCTCGACGTTGCTCACCGCTGACCGCCTTCCACTCGATTGCCACATCTGGTTTATGTGTCAACTACTATTGGGTGGGTTGAATGTACACCCTGACCCGCCGCACCACGACACGGTGGAACGAGCGCGGCCGGCGGCGGCCCGAACAAGGAGCGCAGATTGAGCGACACGACCCCTGATCCCGCGGCTCGGCGGATCTTCATCGACAAGCAGAGCCCCGAGCCCTACCGCGCGCTGCTCCGGACCTCTGAAACGGTCCGCGCTGCCGCCGCCGACGCGGGCCTGGAACGCACGCTCGTGGAGCTGATCAACCTCCGCGTCTCGCAGATCAACGGCTGCCCCTACTGCCTCGACGTGCACACCAGGGCCGCGCTGCGCGGCGGCGAGACCACCCAACGCCTCGGCGTGCTGGCCGCCTGGCGGCACACGGAATTGTTCACGGCGCGCGAGCGCGCCGCCCTCGCCCTGGCGGAGGCCACCACCCAACCCGCGGACGACGCCGTCCAGGAGGCCGCCTACGCCACCGCCCGCCAGGCGCTCACCGACGACGAGATATCCGCGGCGATCTGGGTGGCGATCACCATCAACGCCTTCAACAGGGTCTCGATCATGAGCAGGCATCCCGTGCGCAAGAGTTCCCAGTAGCCACCGAGGTGACCCGCGCCCCGGGCCCTCCGGCCGCGTGCCGGGCTCGCCGTTCCGCCCGGTCGTCGGCGGAGTGGGGAGACACCGCCATAGTGCCCCAGTCGCACATGGAACTGAGCGCGGGGCGCGTCCGCTTCGTCGGACCGGCCGGGCCACCCGGGGCAGCGTTCTCCGCCGCCACCGCCGCGACCCTCGGCCCGGCCGTGTGAGGCGGTCCTCCGCCCGGCGGCGATCAGGCGTCGGACGCTACCTGCTGGTCCGGGGAAGGGGCCTCGTTCAACCGGGTCATGATGCGCTCGGAGACCCGGGCGAGCACACTCAGCTCGGCCGGCGTCACGTGGTCGAGGAACAGGTCGCGAACGGCTTCGACGTGCCGGGGGGCCGCGGCCTCGATCGCCTTGCGGCCCGCCGGGGTGATGACCACGAACGCTCCACGGCCGTCCTCGGCGCACTCCTCCCGGGTCACCAGCCCGCGCTTTGCCATGCGGGTGATGTGGTGGGACATCCGGCTCTTCTCCCACTCCACCGACTTGGCCAGGTCCAGGAGGCGGCGCCGGCCGTCGGGCACGTCCGTGAGGGAGACAAGGGCCGCGAAGTCGGGGGCGGAGAGGCCGGACTCGGTCTGGAGCTGGCGCGACAGCCGGCCGGTGAGCTTCAGGTGCATGTCGATAAAGCTCCGCCAGGCCCGCTGCTCCGCTGGGCTCAGCCAGCGCGGCGTCTCGTTCATGTGAACGAGCATAGCGGCAAATGGTTGATTAATCACCTATCTGCTCGGTTGTGATATGCGGCTTCGCGCCATGCGAAGCGCGCAGGGGCTGTTGCGTCAGGAGGGGCCCGTCGAGTGCCGAAGGCGCGGCCGGTCCGGGGTGGAGGGGGTGCCGAACGTGGTCACGCCGACGTCCCTGCCGCGACCGGCGGCTGGGTGTCGGTGTTCGTGGATCTTGGTTGGCTGCCGTTCGGCGCGCGGCCGAGTATGGGGAGAGGAGCGGGAGTGAGTCCTCACTCATTGACGGAGTGAGGGCTCACTCCGTACTCTCGGGGGCATGACATCACCCAAGGAGAACCAGACCACCCGCCGCCGTGCCCCCGGCATGTCGCCGGAGCAGCGTCGCGCGATGATCATCCAGACCGCGATCCCGCTGATCACCGAGTACGGCGCCGCGGTGACCACCGCGAAGGTCGCCCGCGCCGCGGGCATCGGCGAGGGCACGATCTTCCGGGTCTTCGCCGACAAGGACGAGCTGCTGCAAGCCTGCCTGGCGGAGGCGCTCTCCCCAGAGCACGCGATCCGCGAACTCGGCACGATCGAGCTGTCCCAGCCGCTGCCCGACCGGCTCGCGGAGGCGGCCCAGGCGCTGCAGGCGCACCTGTCCCGAATGGGCGCGATCGCCGGCTCGCTGCACGCCTCCGGGCATCGCGGCGGCAAGCACCCCGGCACGGTGCGCGGCGCGGGCCGCGAGGAGTCGACGGCCCGCATCCGCGGGGCCCTCGCGGACCTGCTGGAGCCCGACAAGGCCGCGCTGCGCCGGTCGCCGGAGCAGATCGCGGCCCTCTTTTTCGGGCTGCTCTTCACCCAGCCGCATATGGAGGACGAGCCAGAGCTGACCACGCAGGAGCTGGTGGAGGTCTTCTTGCACGGCGCACTCGCGGGCGGCGCCAAATGAACGCGCGCAGACGACGTTTGGCGGTCACGGGCCTCGCGGCCCTGGCGCCTGTCCTGGTGTGGGTGGTCGCGGACCCGGTGCTGGGGCACCGGCTGCGGATCATCGACGGCGAGCAGACGCTCGACATCGGCGCGGTGCCGGTGGTGGTGGTCGCGCTGCTGGCGGCGCTCGTCGGCTGGGGGCTGCTGGCTGCCCTGGAGCGGTTCGGGGTACGGCACGCCCGCGCCGTCTGGACCGGGGTGGCCGTCGCGGTACTGGCCATGTCGTTCCTGCCGTTGACCGGCGACGGCATGGACGGCGGTACCCGGGCCGCGCTGGCGCTGATGCACCTCGCGGTGGCGGCGGTACTGATCCCGGGCCTGCGCACCAAGTACGCCGCGGACAGCACCGGATGCAGGCAGCCCTGCCTGACGAGCTCGTGATCGTTGGATCACGGTCGCGTGGTGGGGAACGCGACCCGTGCAGCGATCATCGGTGACCGGGCCGTCGGTGAGGTGTGGCCCCCGCGCACAGCCCGTCGCGGGGGCCCCTTTGCCGTGTGGGTGCCGGGCGCGTCGTAGTCTGGTCCGGCCAGTCGAGCTCCCCCGTGGAGTCAGGGAATCCGGTGCGAATCCGGGACTGACGCGCAGCGGTGAGGGGGACGGGCACGGCGACATGCCACTGGAGCGGTGCCGCTCCGGGAAGGCGCCGCGCACCGGACGATCCCGAGTCCGAAGACCTGCTGGCACTGGCGGCGACCGCCGCCAGGTCGACCGCGGGCTCCGCGTATGCGCCCCTGACCTCGAAGGACCGTGCCAGTGCCGATCTCTCCCGCCGTGCGCGATCGACGTGACCGGTGCCCCGGCGCACTGCGTCCCTGGCCCGCAGAGGACGGGCTGCTGGTCCGCCTCCGGCTGCTCGGGGGCAGACTCCCCGCCCGCGGCCTGCGAGCGCTGCTGGCGATCGGCGAACGGTGGGGCGACGGGCGGGTCCACCTCACCTCACGCGCCAATGTGCAGGTCCGCGGGCTGCCTTCGGACGGCGGCGCACTCACCCCCGAGGTGCTGGCGGCGATCGAGGCGACCGGGCTGCTGCCCTCGCGGTCGCACGAACTGGTCCGCAACATCATGGTCTCCCCGCAGACCGGGCTGGCCGGCGGGCGGGCGGACCTGCGCGGCGTCGCCGCCGGACTCGACGCCGCGCTGCTCGCGCAGGCCCGTCTCGCGCACCTCCCCGGCCGCTTCCTCTTCGTACTCGACGACGGCCGCGGCGATCTCCTCGACCGGCCGTGCGACCTCGGTCTCGTGGCGCTGAACGGCACGACGGCGCAACTGCGGATCGGCGCGGCCCTGGGCCCCGTGGTGCCGCTGGGCGACGCCGCCGACGCGGTCACCGAACTCGCCCTCGCGTTCCTGCGCGCCAGGGGCGAAGGACCGGCCGCGCCGTGGCACGTGCGCGAGCTGGCCGTTCCCCTCGCCGCGCCCACCGGGCCCGACCCGGCCCTGCCGCGTGCGAGGGCGCCCCTCCCGTACGGCGACGTCCCCGGCGGCCGGCACGTCGGCATCGCCGGCGGCACGCTGACCCGCGGCCAGGTGGACGAACTGGCCGCCACCGGCGCCGACCTCGTCGTCACACCCTGGCACGGCGTGCTGGTCCCCGCCGCCGAGGTCGCCGCATGAACGTCCTCGGCCGCCCGCGGCGCCACTACGACTACCTCGACAACGGCCAGGAGATCTACGCCGACTCCTTCGCGACCATCCGGCGCGAGGCGCGGTTCGACGGGCTTCCCGCCGAGGCCGAAAGGCTCGCCGTCCGCATGATCCACGGCAGCGGCCAGGTCGACCTGGTGGACGACCTCGTCGTCCACCCCCGGCTCGTCCCGGCCGCACGGCAGGCACTGGAGGCGGGCGCACCGATCCTGTGCGACGCCACCATGGTCGCCACGGGCGTCACCGCGAGCAGGCTGCCCGCCCGCAACGACGTGCTCTGCTTCCTGAACGACCCGCGGGTGCCCGCGCTCGCGCGCGACTGGTCGACCACGCGGAGCGCGGCGGCCGTGTCGCTGTGGGAACCCCGCCTCGCGGGCGCGGTCGTGGCGATCGGAAACGCCCCCACGGCACTCTTCCACCTGCTGGAGATGCTCCTCGACGGCGCGCCCCGGCCGGCCGCGATCCTCGGCTGCCCGGTCGGCTTCGTCGGCGCGGCCGAGTCCAAGCAGGCACTGACCGATCTCGCCGCCGACCACGGCATCGACGTCCCGTACGCCACCGTGCGCGGACGCAGAGGCGGTTCCGCCATGACGTCATCGGCCCTGAACGCGCTGGCACAGGAGGCGGAGTGAACGACACGACGAAGGGCCGCCTCTACGGCGTCGGCGTCGGCCCGGGCGACCCCGAACTGATCACGCTCAAGGCCGCACGCCTCATCGCCGCCGCCGATGTCGTGGCCTACCACTCCGGCGCGGGCAAGCGGTCCAACGCCCGCCGCATCGCCGGTGACCTGATCCCCGCCACGGCCGTCGAGGAGGAACTGGTCTATCCCGTGACCGTCGGCACCACCGACCATCCGCTCGGCTACGAGGGCGCGTTGGCCGACTTCTACGAGACCTCCGCGGCGCGGCTCGCGGGGCACCTCGACGCGGGCCGGAACGTCGTTCTGCTGGCGGAGGGCGATCCGCTGTTCTACGGCTCGTACATGTACATGCACGACCGGCTCGCCGAGCGCTACGCCGCGGAGATCGTGCCGGGCATCCCGGCGTTCGCCGCGGCCACCGTGGCCGCGGGTTCCCCGCTGGTGCGGCAGACGGACGTGCTCACCGTGCTGCCCGGCACGCTGCCCGAGGCGGAGCTCGCCCGCCGGCTGGCCGACACCGACGGCGCCGTCATCATGAAGCTCGGCCGCACCTTCCCCGCCGTCCGCCGCGCCCTGGCCACCGCCGGGCGACTCGACCACGCGCTCTACGTCGAACGGGCCTCGATGCCGGGGGAGCGCCGGCTGCCGGTCGGCGAGGTCGCCCCGGAGACCGTTCCCTACTTCTCCCTCATCCTCGTCACCGGCGACAGCCGCAACGGCCGCCGCTCGCGCACGAAGGCCGCGGCGCGCCCCGCCGAGACCGGCACGACCGCCGAGACCGGCACGACCGCCGAGACCGGCACGACCGCCGAGACCGGCACGACCGCCGAGACCGGCACGACGCCGTCGGCGCCGTCCTCGCCTGCCGAGCTGCTCGTGGTCGGCCTCGGGCCAGGACCCCGGGAGTGGCTCACCCCGGAGGCGACCGCGGCCCTCGCCACGGTCGACCATGTGGTCGGCTACCGCGCCTACGTCGACCGGGTGCCCCGGCGCGCCGGCCTGGCACGGCACGCCTCGGGGAACACCGTCGAGGCCGACCGCGCCCGGTTCGCCCTCGGCCTGGCCCGCGACGGCGAGAAGGCCGCCGTCGTCTCCGGCGGCGACTCCGGGGTCTTCGGGATGGCCGCGGCCGTCTTCGAGGCGGCCGAGGACCCCGCCTACGCCGACGTGCCCATCCGTGTCCTGCCCGGCGTCAGCGCCCTACAGGCGGTCGCCGCGCGGGCCGGGGCGCCGGTCGGCGCCGACTTCGCCGTCGTCTCCCTCTCCGACCGGCTCAAGCCCTGGGAGGTCGTCGAACGGCGGCTGCGCGCCGTCGCCGAGGCCGACCTGGTCCTCGCCGTCTACAACCCCGCGTCCCGCTCCCGCACCACCCAGGTCGCCGAGGCACGGCGCGTTCTGCTGGCGCACCGCAAGCCCGAGACGGTCGTCGTCGTCGGCCGTGACATCGGCCGGGCCGGGGAGACCCTCACCGTCACGACCCTGGGCGAGCTCGAACCGGACACCATCGACATGAAGTGCCTGATCGTCGTCGGCGCCTCCGCCACCCGCGTCACCCCTTCCGGCCGGGTCTGGACACCGAGGTGGGTCGCGTCATGACCGTCCACTTCGTCGGCGCGGGCCCCGGCGCGGCCGATCTGCTCACGGTCCGCGCGACCCGCCTCCTCGCCGCGGCCGACCTGGTCCTCTACCCGGGCACCTACCTCGATGCCGAGGTGCTCGCCCACTGCGGCCCGACGGCCGAACTCGTCGACACCCAGCACCTCGACCTCGACCGGATCGTGGACCTCCTCGCCCGGGGGGCCGCCGCGGGCCGGCAGGTCGTCCGCCTGACGTCGGGCGACCCCTCCCTCTACTCCGCCCTCGCGGAACAGACCCGCCGGCTCTCCGCCGCCGGGGTGGCCTGGGACGTCACGCCCGGCGTGCCCGCGTACGCCGCCGCCGCCGCGCTCGTCGGCCGGGAGCTGACCGTTCCGCTCGTCGCCCAGTCGGTGGTCCTCACCCGCACCCGGGCGCGTTCGACGGCGATGCCGGAGAGCGAGTCGCTCGGCCGGTTCGCCGCGACCAGGGCGTCGCTGGTCCTGCACCTGGCGATCCGCCGCATCCGTGCGCTGATGACCGAGATCGAGCCCGAATACGGCGGCGACTGCCCCGTCGTGGTGGTCCACCGGGCCAGCCAGCCGGGCGAACTGGTCCTGCGGGGCACCGTCGCCACCATCGCCGATGCCGTCGAACGGGCCGGGCTGCGGCAGGCCGCCGTCATCCTCGTCGGGCGGGCCCTGGGAGGCGAAGGCGGCGAGTCGTACCTCTACGACCGCTCCCGCGACCGCACCGGCCTCAACGACCGCACCGGCCTCAACGACCGCACCGGCCTCAACGACGGCGCGTCCAGGCCCACTGGGTGACGGTCCGCGCCGGTGTCCAGCCCGTGAACGCGCCGAGCGGCGCCGCGCTCTCCACGGCCAGCCGGGACAGCTCGCCGCCGTGCAGCAAGTAGGCGTCGGCGAGCACCCGTTCGGTCTCCAGCGTCACGCCGTGGACCACCAGCCGCCCGCCCGGGCGCAGCGCGCCGAGGCAGGCGTCGAGGACCCCGGGACGGGTCGCCCCGCCGCCCACGAAGACCGCGTCAGGCGCCGGCAGGCCCGCCAGCGCCTCCGGCGCCGTGCCCTCGACCACGGTGAGCGTGGGAACGCCGAGCCGTTCCGCGTTCCGCCGGACCCGCGCCGCCCGTTCCCCGCGGGTCTCGACCGCGGTCGCCCGGCAGGTGGGATGGGTGCGCAGCCATTCGATGCCGACAGAACCGGCCCCCGCACCCACGTCCCACAGGTGCCCCCCGGGCGCAGGCGCGAGCCGCGCGAGCGCGGCCGCGCGCAGGTCGCGCCGGGTGAGCTGACCGTCGTGCTCGTACGCCTCGTCCGGCAGCCCGGTGGCCCAGCTGACGCCGGGGCCGCGCAGGTCCAGGGCGAGCACGTGCAAGGCCGGTACGTCGGACGGCGGGTCGGCGAGCCAGCCGTTCGCCGTCGCCGCCGCACGCGACTCCGTGGCCGCGCCGAGGTCGCCGAGGACCGTCACCGTGCTCTCGCCGTACCCGGCGCCGGCCAGGAGACCCGCCACCACGCCGGGGGCGGACCGGCCGGCGGAGAGGACCAGGACGCGGTGGCCCGGGGCGAGCGAACGCAGCAGCAGGTGCGCGTCGCGGCCGACGACCGTGACGACCTCGCTGCTCTCGGCGGACCAGCCCATCCGGGCCCGCGCCAGGGCCACGGAGGAGACCGCCGGCTCGATCAGGACCGCCCCGGCGCCCAGCACCTCCACCAGGGTCGTGCCGACGCCGGACACCATCGGGTCCCCGGAGGCGAGGGCGACCACCGGTGCGGTGCCGAGCGAGTCGAGCAGGGCCGGCAGCCCCGCCCGCAGCGGCGAGGGCCAGGTCTCGCGCCGCTGCCCCGCCACGGGCGGCACCAGGCCCAGATGCCTGCTGCCGCCCAGGACGGTGCCGGCGCCGCGCACGACGCCCCGCAGCCGTTCGGGCAGCCCGTCCCAGCCGTCCGCGCCGATGCCGACCACCGTGATCCGCGGCCGGAGCGCAGGGCCCGCGGGGACTCCCGTGGCGTTCACCATGGAACGAGACGCTATCGTGAACGCCGGAAGGCACGAGGTGCCCCAGTGGCCCAGCCATCGGAAACGGTGGGGCAGGCCGGTGGGGAGAATCTGGGAAGCCGGTGAGACTCCGGCACAGGCCCGCTGCGGTGAACCGAGCCCGCTCACGACGAGCAGGGACCCGGCAAGTCCGAAGACCGGCCTCGCGCCCGAGCACTTGGGTCAGGACAGGCCCAGAGGATGGCGAAGCGAGCGGGAGCCTCACATGCCGGCGCAGTACCCCTTTTCCGCAGTTCTCGGCTGCGACACCGAGCACCCCGACGGACTCGACGACATGGGTCTCGCACTGATCCTCACCACCGTCGCCCCCGAGATAGGCGGCGTTCTCGTCCGGGGCGAGAAGGGCACCGCCAAGTCGACCGCGGTGCGCGCGCTCGCGGCCGTGCTGCCGCCCATCGACGTCGTGGCGGGCGACCGCTTCGCCACCGACCCGAACGACCCGGGGGCCGCCTCGCCCGACGGCCCCTTCCCGGCGGACGCCGCCACCGAGACGCGGCCCGTCCGCCTCGTCGAACTGCCGGTCGGCGCCACCGAGGACCGCGTCCTCGGCTCGCTGCACCTGGAACGCGCGCTGGCGCACGGCAAGGTCGAGTACGAGCCCGGCCTGCTCGCCCGCGCCCACCGCGGCATCCTCTACGTCGACGAGGTCAACCTGCTCCACGACCACCTCGTCGACCTGCTGCTCGACGCCGCCGCGATGGGCCGCGCCACCGTCGAACGGGACGGCGTCTCCGTCGAGCACGCCGCCCGGTTCGTGCTCATCGGCACGATGAACCCGGAAGAAGGCGAGCTGCGGCCGCAGTTGCTCGACCGGTTCGGGCTGACCGTCGAGGTCGCCGCCCCGCGGGACCCGCGCCTGCGCGCCGAGGTGGTCAGGCGGCGGATCGCCTACGACACCGAGCCCCGCACGTTCGCCGAGCGCTACCGGGCCGCTGATGCCGCGCTCACGGCGCGGATCGCGGCGGCGCGCGAACGGGTCGGGAAGGTGCGCCTGGGCGAGCCCGCGCTGCTCAAGATCGCCGAGGTGTGCGCCGCCTTCGAGGTCGACGGGCTGCGGGCCGACATCGTCACCGCCCGCGCCGCCGTCGCCCACGCCGCGTGGGAGGGCCGCGACGAGGTGACCCGCGCGGACATCCGCCGGGCCGCGATCCTCACGCTGCCGCACCGCCGGCGCCGCAAGCCGTTCGACGCCCCCGGCCTCGACGAGGACCTTCTCGACCAGCTCCTCGGCGACACCGAGCCGCCCCCGCAACCGCAACCGCCCCAAGGCCCCGAGGACCCGATACCGCCGGATCGCGGCGACGGCGATGGTGCCGGGTCCGGCGACGGCAGCGATGACGGGGCCGGGGACGGGGACGGCCCGCCGGGTGACGGCCCCGGCCAGGACGCGCCGGGCGCTCCGGCGGCCACCGCGCCGGACACGGACGCCGGCCACCCGGCCGTGCCGGCCTCGACGCCCTACCGGCCCCGGCTGCTGACCGTCCGCGGCCTCGGCCACGGCGCCGCCGGGCGGCGCAGCCGGGCCCGTGCCGCCATCGGCGCCCGGGTCGGTGCACGCCGCGCCGACGGAACGTCCGGGTCCCTCGACCTCGTGGAGACCCTGCGGGCCGCGGCCGGCGGCGGCAGGACCGCGCGCCGAACGGCCGGCGGTCGGCCCCACCTGCGCCCGGAGGACCTGCGGCACACCGTCCGGGAGGGCCGCGAGGCCAACCTGGTGATGTTCTGCGTCGACGCGTCCGGCTCCATGGCCGCACGCAAACGCATGACGCAGGTGAAGACCGCGATCCTCTCGCTCCTGCTCGACGCCTACCGGCGCCGGGACAAGGTCGGCCTGGTGACGTTCCGGGGCCGGCAGGCCGAACTCGTCCTGCCGCCGACCCACTCGGTGGAGATCGCCGCCCGCCGCCTCGACGAACTGCCGGCCGGCGGCCGGACCCCGCTGGCCGAGGGCCTCCTCGAATCCGCCCGCGTCCTGCGTCGGGAACGGCTCCGCGACCCGCGCCTGCGCCCCCTGCTCGTCGTCGTCACCGACGGCCGGGCCACGGGAGGTCCCGACGCGGTCGCCCGGTCGCGCCAGGCGGCGGAGTACGTCGCCGCGTCGGGCGTCACCTCGGTGGTCGTCGACGGCGAGACCGGCCCGCTGCGGCTCGGCCTGGCCGCCGACCTCGCGCACCGGCTCGGCGCCGAACACCTGCCGGTCACCGAGGTCAGCGCCGAGGCGCTCGCCGGGAGCGTCCGCGACCGCACCGGTGGCCTGAGGGGGGCTGCCTGATGCCGCAGGGCCGGCCCCCGACCGTCCCCGACGACGGTCTGACCACGCGGCAGCGGCGCAGGCGCCCCCTGGTCGTCGTCCACACGGGCGAGGGCAAGGGCAAGTCGACCGCCGCCTTCGGCCTCGCGCTCCGCGGCTGGAACCAGGGCTGGCGCATCGGGGTCTTCCAGTTCGTCAAGTCCGCGAAGTGGCGCGTCGGCGAGCAGGACGTTCTGGAGCGGCTCGGCCGGCTCCACGCCGAGACCGGCGAAGGCGGGCCCGTCGAGTGGCACCGGATGGGCGCGGGATGGTCCTGGGCCAGGAAGCGGGGCGACGCCGACGACCACGCCGCTGCCGCCGCCGAGGGGTGGGCGGAGATCAAGCGGCGCCTGGCCGCGGAGACCCACGATCTGCTCGTGCTCGACGAGTTCACCTACCCCATGGCCTGGGGCTGGGTCGACGTCGACGACGTCGTCCGCACGCTGGCCGGGCGGCCGGGCCACCAGCACGTCGTCGTCACCGGGCGCCGGGCCGACCCGAGGCTGGTCGAGGCCGCCGATCTGGTCACCGACATGACCAAGGTCAGGCATCCGATGGACGCGGGGCAGAAGGGCCAGCGGGGCATTGAGTGGTGAGACAGGGGTGCGGCTGCCGCGGCTGATGGTCGCCGCTCCCGCCTCGGGACAGGGCAAGACCACCGTCGCCACCGGCCTGATGGCCGCCCTGCGCGCGGCCGGGCACGAGGTCAGCGGCCACAAGGCAGGCCCTGACTACATCGATCCCGGGTACCACGCGCTGGCCACCGGCCGTCCGGGCCGCAACCTCGATCCGCACCTCGTCGGCGAGAGCCGCGTCGCCCCGCTCCTGCTGCACGGCGCCGCGGGGGCCGACATAGCCGTGATCGAGGGGGTGATGGGGCTCCACGACGGCCGGCTCGGAACGGAAGGCTTCGCCTCGTCCGCGCACGTCGCCACGCTGACCCGCACGCCCGTCGTGCTCGTCATGGACGTCGCCGGGCAGTCCAGGTCCGTCGGCGCCGTGGCGGCGGGCATGGCCGCGTACGATCCCGGGGTCCAGGTGGCCGGAGTCGTGCTCAACCGGGCAGGATCGGCCCGCAACACCGCCGAGATCGAACGGTCGCTGGAACGCGCCGGGCTTCCCGTCCTCGGGGTCGTGCCCCGCGACGACCGCCTGTCCGCGCCGTCGCGCCACCTGGGTCTCGTTCCGGCCGCGGAACGCGACGACCCGGCGCGGCTGATCGCGCGCCTCGGCGAGCGGCTGGCCCGGTACCTCGACCTCGACGCGCTCCTGGCCGCCGCCCGCGCGGCCCCCGGCCTCGGCACCTGGCCCTGGGAGCCGGGACGCGAGGTCGTCGCGGCCGGGGACCGGCGCCCGGTCGTCGCCGTCGCGGGCGGCCGTGCCTTCACGTTCCGGTACGCGGAGACCGAGGAACTGCTGACGGCGGCCGGATGCGCGGTGGTCACCTTCGACCCGCTCACCGACACCGAACTCCCCGCGGGCACCCGGGGGATCTATCTCGGTGGCGGCTTCCCCGAGGTCTACGCGGCCGGCCTCGCCGCCAACCGCGCCCTCCTGCACGACCTGCGCACCGCCGTGCGCCGCGGCATCCCCACCGTCGCCGAGTGCGCGGGGCTGCTCTACCTCGCCGCGTCCCTCGACGGCGCCGAGATGGCCGGGGTCCTGCCGACGGCGACCGCCATGACCGACCGGCTCACCCTGCGCTACGCCGTCGCGACCGCCGCCACCGGCAGCCTGCTCACCCGGGCCGGCGAACGGGTCACCGGCCACGAGTTCCACCGCACGCAGGCCACGCCCGCGGCCGGCACCGTTCCGGCCTGGCGGATCGACGGCGAGGCCACCGGGTTCGCGTCGGCCACGTGCCACGCCTCGTACCTGCACGTCCACTGGGCCGGCCACCCCCGGCTCGCGCAGCGCTTCGCCGACGCCGTCCACGCCGCGGCACCGCACGTCACGGCCCGCCCCGTCGCCGCGCCCCGCCCTCCACCGGCGCCCGGCGGGAGCGAGCCGGTGCCGGACCCGCTGCGCCACCACGGGGACCGAGAGACGGGCCCAGGACTGATCGACTTCGCCGTCAACGTGTACGACGGCGGGCGGCCGGAGTGGCTCGACCGGGCGCTGCGCCGAAGCCTCGACCGGGTGGCCGACTATCCCGATCCGGCACCGGCCAGGGCCGCGGTGGCCGAACGCCACGGACGCCACGGTGACGAGGTGCTGCCCACGGCCGGTGCCGCCGAGGCGTTCACCCTCGTCGCGCGCCTGCGCGACTGGAAGCGCCCGGTCGTCGTCCACCCCCAGTTCACCGAGCCGCACGCCGCGCTCGAACAGACCGGCCACCACGTCACGCCCGTTCTCTGCCGTCCCGACCGCGGATTCCGGCTGGACCCGGCGGACGTGCCGGAGGAGGCGGACCTCGTCGTCATCGGCAACCCGACCAACCCGACGGGTGTGCTCCACCCGGCCGAGGTGGTGCGCGGCCTGCGGCGCGCGTGGCGCCTTGTCGTCGTCGACGAGGCGTTCATGGACGCCGTTCCCGGCGAGCGGGAGTCGCTGGTCGGGGAACGCCTGGCCGGGGTCGCCGTGATCCGCAGCCTCACCAAGCACTGGTCCATCCCCGGCGTGCGCGCCGGGTACGTGGTCGCCGGCCCCGGGGTGATCCGCGAACTGGCGGCCCACCAGCCGCCGTGGTCGGTGTCGACGACGGCCGTCGACGCCACGGTCGCCGTCTGCTCCGCCGCGGCGGCATCCGAAGGACGTGACCGGGCCCGCGCTCTCGTCCGGTGGCGCGAGTACCTCGCGGGCGGGCTCCGCGAACGGGGCTTCGAAGTGGTCGAGTCCGCGGCGCCGTTCGTCCTCGCCCGCCTCGGCGATGGCATGCACCCGATGCTGCGCGCCCGCGGCATCGCGGTACGGAGAGCCGACACCTTCCCCGGTCTCGGCAGCGACTGGGTCCGCGTCGCGGCCCGGCCGCCGGAGCGCACCCGGCGGCTTTTCGCCGCCCTGGACGCACCCGCCCCGGACGCACCGCTCCCCCCGCCGGTGGCCGCCTCATGACGCCCGGCGCCTCCCGTGCCGCCGGGCTGCTGCTCGGCTTCGCCGCCGACCGGCTGCTGGGCGATCCGCGCCGCCACCACCCGGTGGCGGGCTTCGGCGCGGTGGCATCGGCCCTGGAGCGGCGGGTCCACGCCGACCGCCGTTCCCGCGGCCTGGCGTACACCGTCGCGCTCGTCGGGGGAGCGGCCCTGGCCGGCCGCGCCGCGGACCGCCTCGCCGAGCGGTGCCCGCTCGCCCATGCGGCGGTCACCGCGACCGCCGCGTGGGCGGTGCTCGGCGGCCGTTCCCTGGAACGGGAGGCGCTCGCCGTCCACGCCTGTCTCGACCGCGGCGACCTGCCCGCGGCACGGCTGCGGCTGACGCACCTGGTCGGGCGCGACACCAGCGGCCTCGACGAGCCCGGGATCGTCCGGGCCGTGGTCGAGTCCGTCGCCGAGAACACCTCCGACGCCGTCGTGGCGCCGCTGGTGTGGGGCGCGTTCGCCGGTGTCCCCGGGCTGCTCGGCTACCGCGCCGCCAACACCCTCGACGCCATGGTGGGTCACCGCACCCCCAGGCACGAGCGGTTCGGCTGGGCCGCGGCCCGGCTCGACGACCTGCTCAACCTGCCGGGCTCGCGGCTCGGCGGGGCCCTCGCCGCGGCGGCGGCGCCGGCCCGCGCGCGCCAGGCGCTGGCGGCCTGGCGGGCGGACGCCGCCGCCCACCCCAGCCCGAACGCCGGCGTCGTGGAGGCGGCATTCGCCGGATCGCTCGGCGTCCGGCTCGGCGGCACCAACCGCTACGGCACCAGGACCGAGCACCGCCCGGTCCTGGGCACCGGCCGCCGGGCCCGGCGCGCCGACGTTCCGCGGGCCGTCGTGCTCGCGAGGCGGGTTGGCACGGGCGCGGCGCTGCTGGCGGCCGGTGCCGCCTGGGCCCGCGGGCGCCGCGGGCGGACCCGGTGAGGCGGCGGTGGCCGCCGCGGGCACCGTGGACGCGACCGCGAGTGGGCGGGCCCGGGCCTCGTGCATGGCACGGCTCGGGTCAGCGATCCGCGGCGTCGACGCGACTTCGCCGGCGTGGCCCGGCCCGACCCGGCGCGGGGAGCGCCCTCACCGCAGCCGCAGGACCCACGTAACCGCCTCGCGAACGTCGTGGACCGTTCGGACGCCAGAAGGGCCTGGCGGGCGGCGGACGACGACCACCGGCACGGCCAGCCGTTCGGCGGCGGCCAGCTTCGGCCAGGTGTAGGTGCCGCCCGAGTCCTTGGTGACGAGCACGTCGACCGCGTGGCCGCCCATCAGGTCCAGTTCGCCGTCCAGATGGTAAGGACCGCGGCTGGTGACCAGCCGCCATCGCCCGGGCAGGGGCAGGGCGGGCCGGTCGACCACGCGGGCCAGCACGGCGCGGTCGGCGAGCGTCGGCACGAAGCGGGCCAGCTCCTGGCGGCCCACCGTCAGGAACGGGCGGGCGCCGAGCGCCGCGGCAAGACCGGCGGCCTGCTCGTGCGTGTCGGCGTACCGCCACCCGGAACGGGGCTCCCACCCGGGCCGCTCCAGCCGCAGCAGCGGCACGGCGGTGCAGGCGGCCGCCGCGTTCGCGGTCATGCCCACCGCGAACGGGTGGGTGGCGTCGACGACCGCGTCGTATCCGGCGAGCGCGGCCCGCAGCCCCGCCACGCCGCCGAAGCCGCCGACGCGGACCCGCCCGGCGGGCAGCCGCGGCCGCGCCACCCGGCCGGCCAGGGAGGTCGTGACGTCGACACCCTCCTCGATCAGCCGCGCCGCGAGCGCGCGGGCCTCCGAGGTGCCACCCAGCAGCAGCAGTCTCATGCGCCGCCCCCGGGCGCCAGGACCGGCAGACCGGGGGGTGCCCCCTCCCGGGCCAGCGTCAGGAGCGCGTCGAGGTCGAGCCGCTGCTCGACCAGGTCCGCGATCAGGTCGATCCGACGCTCACGCGCCGCCGCGAAGCTCACCCCGGAGGGGGCCAGGCCGAGGGTCTCGGCCAGGAACGCCGCACGCAGCTCGTCGCCCTCGAGCGCGCCGTGCCACAGCGTGCCGAAGACGTTGCCCGCCCGGACGCCGCCGAGGAACTCCGGGGCGGACCGGCCGACCGTGACGCGGCCGTGGTGGATCTCGTAGCCCGAGGCACGGGCACCGAGCGCCGTTCCGGTCGGCAGCCGCAGCGTCTTCTCCGCCGCGAACTCGGTGCGCACGTCGAGCAGGCCGAGCCCGGCGACGTCCGAGCCGGCCGCCCCCTCGACGCCGTGCGGGTCGGTGACGCGGTGCCCGAGCAGTTGGTAGCCGCCGCAGATCCCCAGGAGCGGTTTGCCCCGGCGGACGTGGTCGGCGACGGCGCGGTCGAGCCCGCGCGCCCGCAGCCAGCCGAGGTCGGCGAGGGTGGCGCGGGTGCCCGGCAGCACCAGCAGATCGGCGTCGGCGAGGTCACGCGGGTCGGCGGCGAACACGACGTCGAGATCCGGTTCGAGGCCGAGCGCGTCCACGTCGGTGAAATTGCTGATCCTCGGGAACCGGACGACCACGACGCGCCGCGCACGGTCGCCTGCCGACCGCCGGCCCGCCAGGTCGAGGGCGTCCTCCGAGTCCAGCCACAGGCCGGGGGCCCACGGCAGGACGCCGTACACCCGGCGGCCCGTCAGGCGTTCCAGACTCGTGAGCCCCGGGCGGAGCAGACTCGGCTCGCCCCGGAACCTGTTCACCACGAAACCGGCCACCAGGGCCTGGTCGGCCGCCTCCAGCAGCCCCACCGTTCCGTACAGGGCGGCGAAGACACCGCCCCGGTCGATGTCGCCGACGACGACGGCCGGCAGCGAGGCGTGCCGGGCGAGGCCCATGTTGACGTAGTCGCTCGCCCGCAGGTTGATCTCGGCCGGTGAGCCGGCGCCCTCGGCGACGACCAGGTCGTGCCGCGCGGCCAGCTCGTCGAACGCGCCGTGCGCGGCCTCGGCGAGGTGCCGGCGCCCCGTGGCGAAGTCGCCGGCGGCGACCTCCCCGGCGGGATGTCCCAGCAGCACGACGTGGCTGCGCCGGTCGCTGCCTGGCTTGAGGAGCACGGGGTTCATCGCGGGCTCCGGGCGCACGCCCGCGGCGAGCGCCTGCACCCACTGGGCGCGGCCGATCTCGGCGGGCCGCCCGTCGGGGCCGTGGCAGACCATCGAGTTGTTGGACATGTTCTGCGCCTTGTAAGGGGTCACCCGGACGCCCCGGCGGGCGAACGCGCGGCACAGGCCGGTCGTCACGACGCTCTTCCCGGCGTCCGAGGTGGCGCCGGCGACCAGGAGGCCCGCCATCAGCGCACCCGGCGCAGCAGGTAGGCGTCCATGACCCAGCCCGCGGCGGCCCTGGCCCGCCCGCGGGCCGCGGCCAGTTCCGGCAGCACGTCGCCGACGCGGCCGTGCACCAGCTCCTCGCCCGGGCCGCCGAGGTTGGCGCCCCACCAGATCGTCCAGTCCGCCAGGCCGGGAAGCTCGGACAGCTCGGATGGCCCGGAACTGCCGCCGAGGACGACGACGATGTTCTCCTGCCCCGCCTCGACCGCCTCGCGCAGCCGGCGCGCCGGGGTGACGTGGACGGGCCTGCCGACCTCGTGCAGCACGATCCGGTGCCGGGCGGCGAGCAGTTGGGGCGCGCTGACGCCGGGCAGCACGTCCCAGTCGGCCCGCAGCCGGCCGGCGAGCCGCTCGACCAGGCGGATCGTGGAGTCGTAGAGCGACGGGTCGCCCCATACGAGGATGGCCGCGGTGCCGCCGCGGCGCGCAAGCACCCGCTCGTACGCCGCCGCGCGGGCCTCGTGCCAGGCGGCGACGGCCGCCTGGTAGTCGGCCGGGTCGTCGCGGTCGCGCGGGGGGTCGGGTACGACGGCGAGCGCGACGCCGTACCGTTCGCAGACCGCGCGCCGGACGGCCAGCAGCCGGTCCTCCTCCGACTTCCGGGGCGCGAGAACGTAGTCGGCCGAGCGCAGCGCCTCGGCCACCTCGGGCGTCACATGCTGCGGACCCATGCCGATGCCCAGGACCCGAATCCTCACCCTTCGTCCTCCAGGTCGCCCTCGACCTCCAGGTACACCTGCTGCATCGCGGCCAGCAGGCCGCGGTCCGGCTCCGCCCACAGGCCGCGCTCGGCCGCCTCGTGGAGCCGTTCGACGATGCCGCGCAGTGCCCAGGGGTTGGACCGCCGCAGGAACTGCTGGTTCGTCTCGTCGAGGACGTACTGCCTGGCCAGCTCCTCGTACATGCCGTCGTGCACGACGCCCGCGGTGGCGTCGAAGCCGTACAGGTAGTCGACCGTGGCGGCCAGTTCGAACGCGCCCTTGTAGCCGTGCCGCTGCATCGCCGCGATCCAGCGCGGGTTGACCACGCGGGCCCGGAAGACGCGGGAGGTCTCCTCGGCCAGGGTGCGGGTCCGCACCGCGTCGGGCGAGGTCGAGTCGCCGACGTACGCCTTGGGATCGGCGCCGGTCAGGGCACGGACGGTCGCGATCATGCCGCCGTGGTACTGGAAGTAGTCGTCGGAGTCGGCGATGTCGTGCTCGCGGCTGTCGACGTTCTTGGCGGCGACCTTGATCCGGCGGTAGTTGGCGCGCATGTCGTCGTCGGCGGGGGCGCCGTCGAGGTCGCGTCCGTAGGCGAAGCCGCCCCACGCCGTGTAGACCTCGGCCAGGTCCTTGTCGTCGCGCCACGACCCCGACTCGATCACCTGTAGGATGCCGGCTCCGTAACTGCCGGGCCGGGAGCCGAAGATGCGGGTGGTCGCCCGGCGTTCGTCGCCGTGCTCGGCGAGGTCGGCGCGGGCGTGGGCCCGCACGTAGTTCTGCTCGTCCGGCTCGTCGAGCGCGGCGACAAGACGGACCGCGTCGTCGAGCAGCGCGACGGCGTGCGGGAACGCGTCGCGGAAGAACCCCGAGATGCGCACGGTCACGTCGATGCGGGGCCGGCCCAGCTCGTCGAGGGGGACGACGGCGAGCCTGCCGACCCGGCGCGACTCGGCGTCCCACTCGGGGCGCACCCCCAGGAGGGCCAGGACCTCGGCGATGTCGTCCCCCGAGGTGCGCATGGCGGAGGTGCCCCACACGGACAGGCCGACGGACCGCGGATAGCCGCCCGTCTCCTCCCGGTAGCGCCGCAGCAGCGAGTCCGCCATCGCCTGGCCGGCCTGCCAGGCGAGCCGCGAGGGCACCGCGCGGGGGTCGACGGTGTAGAAGTTCCGCCCGGTCGGCAGCACGTTCACCAGGCCGCGCAACGGGGACCCCGAAGGACCGGCCGGCACGAAGCCGCCGTCGAGGGCGTGGCTGACCGCGGCCAGTTCCCCGGTCGTGCGGGCCAGTCGCGGCACGACCTCGACGGCGGCGAACTCCAGTGCCCGCCGGACCTCCTGGGCGGCGTGGAGCGTGGCCGCGGCCGCGGGCTCCCAGCCGGCCGCCTCCATCCCCTCGACCAGCTCGCGGGCTTCGGCCTCGAAGCCGTCGACCTCGGCCGTGCTCGCCGCGGCGGCGTCCTTCAGGCCGAGCGCGGCGCGCAGGCCGGGAACGGCGTCGCCCACACCGCCCCATACCTGGGCCGCGCGCAGGATCGCGAGCACCAGGTTGACGCGGGCCGCACCGGTCGGGGCCTCGCCGAGGACGTGGAGGCCGTCCCGGATCTGGGCGTCCTTGATCTCGCACAGCCAGCCGTCGACGTGCAGGAGGAAGTCGTCGAACTCGTCGTCCCCCGGGCGCGCCTCAAGACCGAGGTCGCGGTGCAGCTGGGCGGCCTGCATCAGCGTCCAGATCTCGCCCCGGACCGCGGGCAGCTTCGCCGGGTCCATCGCGGCGATGTTGGCGTGTTCGTCGAGCAGTTGCTCCAGCCGGGCGATGTCGCCATAGGTCTCCGCCCGCGCCATCGGCGGCACGAGGTGGTCGACGATGGTGGCGTGGGCGCGGCGCTTGGCCTGCGCCCCCTCGCCCGGGTCGTTGACCAGGAACGGGTAGACCAGCGGCAGGTTGCCGAGCGCCGCGTCGGTGGCGCAGGCGGCCGAGAGCGCGGCGTTCTTGCCGGGCAGCCACTCCAGCGAACCGTGCTTGCCGAGGTGGACGACGGCGTGGGCGCCGAAGCCGTGCTCCAGCCAGCGGTAGGCGCCGAGGTAGTGGTGGCTCGGCGGCAGGTCGGGGTCGTGGTAGATCGCGACCGGGTTCTCGCCGAAGCCGCGCGGGGGCTGGATCAGCAGGACGACGTTGCCGGCGGACAGGGTGGCCAGCACCAGCTCGCCGGCGTCGTTGACGAACAGGCTGCCCGGGGCGGCGCCCCACGTCTCGGCCATCGCGGCGCGCAGGCCGGCCGGCAGGTCGGCGGTCCAAGCCTCGTACTCCGCCGCGCCGATGCGGACATGGGCGTCGGTCAGCTGCGCGGACGTCAGCCACTCCTCGTCCTGGCCGCCCGCGGCGACGAGGGCGTGGATGAGCGCGTCGCCCGCCTCGGTGTCGGTGTGTCCTGCGTCCAGGATGCGGACCACGGCATTGTCCGCGCCCAGGTCGTAGCCGTCGTCCCGGAGCCGGCGCAGCAGCCGGACGGCCGACACCGGGGTGTCGAGACCGACGGCGTTGCCGATGCGCGCGTGCTTGGTCGGGTACGCCGAGAGCACGACGGCGATCCGCTTGTGCCGGTTGGGCGTCGACCGCAGGCGAGCGTGGTTGACGGCGAGCGCCGCGACCCGGCCGCAGCGTTCGGCGTCGGCGACGTAGCGGGGCAGCCCGTCGGCGTCGAACTCCTTGAACGAGAACGGCGCGGTGATGATCCGGCCGTCGAACTCCGGAATGGCTATCTGGCTCGCCGAGTCCAGCGGCGTGACCCCGTCGTCCGAGGCTTCCCACTCGGCGCGACTGGACGTGAGGCACAGGCCCTGGAGAACGGGTATGTCCAGCGCCGCCATCCGCCGCACGTCCCACGCCTCGTCGTTGCCGCCAGCGCTCGCGTTCGACGGAACGGTGCCCCCGGCCGCCAGGACGGTGACGACCAGCGCGTCGAAGGTGCCGAGGGCGTCGTAGAGACTGTCGGGGGCCGAGCGCAGGGAGCCCGCGAAGACGGGGACCCCGACGGCCCGGCCGGTCGCGTCGATCGCGTCGGCGAGGGCGTGGGCGAAGGCCGTGTTCCCACTGGCCTCGTGGGCCCGGTAGTACAGGACGCCGACCCGGGGGAGTTCTCCGTCGGGGGCCGCCGGCCGGGCGGCGAACCCCCATTCGGGGATCGCGATCGGCGGCTCGAAGCCCTCGCCGGTCAGCAGTACCGTGTCGGACAGGAACGCGTGCAGCTCGGCCAGATTGGCGGGGCCGCCCTCCGCCAGGTACCGGTGGGCCTCGGCCGCGACGCCGATCGGCACCGTGGAGCGCTCCATCAGCTCGGCGTTCGGCTGCTGCTCCCCGCCCAGGACCACCAGGGGGGTGCCCCGGTCACGGACGGCGCCGAGCCCGTTCCACAGCTCGCTCGGCGAGCCGAGGAGCCGGACGACGACGAGGTCCGCGTCGGCGACGGTGGTGGCCAGCTCGGCGTCGCCGGCCCGTGCCGGGTTGGCCCACCGCCAAGTCGCGCCGCTGGCACGGGCGGAGAGCAGATCGGTGTCGGACGTGGACAGCAGCGCGATGCGCTTGGCGGGCTCGGCCATCGCCAAGTTCCTCCTCCGGGGTTCTCGCCCCGTGTGACGGTCGGACGGGCCCGCGGCCAGTATCTGGCTGCGCCGTCGAACGGGCGACGGCGTCACAGTGGCGGAACCGCCCCGGAATCTCACCGGGTTCCTGGCACCGCGGGCGACGGTCAGCCTACGCGACGTTCCCCTTCGGCCGGCCGGGGCGGCGGGAGCGTGCCGAGGAACCGGATGTGGGGGCGCCCTTCGGGTCCGGAAGGGGTGACGTCGGCGCGTACCCGGTAGACCTGCGCGATGAGTTCCTCGGTGAGCACTTCATCGGGCGTGCCACGGGCCACCACGCGTCCTCGCCCGAGCACCAGGAGGTCGTCGCAGTACATCGCGGCGAGGTTCAGGTCGTGCAGGGCGACGACCGTGGTGAGGGGGAGGGCGGCGACCAGGGCCAGCAGATCGAGCTGGTGCTGGATGTCCAGATGGTTGGTCGGCTCGTCCAGCAGGAGTTCCCTGGGCTGCTGGGCGAGGGCGCGGGCGATCTGGACGCGCTGACGTTCGCCTCCGGAGAGGGTGTGCCAGGCGCGTTCCGCGTGGCCGGTCAGTCCGGCCTGCTCAAGGGCGGTGCGCACGGCCTGCTCGTCGTCCGGCGAGCCGGGGGTCCAGGGGCGCCGGTGCGGGACGCGGCCGAGGCCCACGACGTCCGCGACGGTCAACTCGACCTGAGTGTCGGCCTGTTGCTCGACGACGGCCACCCGCCGGGCGACCGCTCTGCGGCGCAGTTCGCCGAGCGGGTACCCGTCGAGGGTGACCAGCCCGCAGGCGGGGGAGAGGAGGCCGGCGAGCAGGCGCAGCAGCGTGGACTTGCCCGACCCGTTCGGCCCCAGCACGCCGGTCGTGTGCCCGGGGCGCAGGGCCAGGTCGACACCGTCCAGGATCAGGTGCCCGCCGGCGGAACGGGAGACCCCCTCGGCGTGCAGCGTCATGACGCGCTCCTGACGCCGCGGCGGGTGCGGTACAGAACGAGGACGAAGGCCGGGACACCGACCAGCGAGGTCACCACCCCCACCGGCACCTCCTGCGGATCGAGAACGGTGCGCGCCAGCGTGTCGGCCCACACCAGGAACACGGCGCCGGTCAGGGCGCAGGCCGGCAGCAGCCGCCCGTGACCAGGACCGGTCAGTGCCCGGGCGGCGTGCGGCAGCACCAGGCCGACGAAGCCGATGGCCCCCGCGGTACTGACGAGCGCGCCGGTCAGCAGCGCGGTGGCGCACAGCAGCACCAGCCGGGTGCGGGCGACGGAGACCCCGAGCGAGGCCGCCGCGTCCTGCCCGAAGGCGAAGGCGTCCAGGGTCCGGCAGTACCCAAGACACACCACCAGGACCGCGAGCAGCACCGCCAGGCACAGCCACACGTCCGTCCAGCCCGCCCCGCCGAGCGAACCGAGCAGCCAGAACAGCACGCCGCGGGTGGTCTCCGCGTCGGCGCCGGTCATCACCACGAAGGAGGTGAGCGCGGAGAAGAGCTGCATCGCCGCGACACCGGAGAGGACCACCCGGTCCGGGGTGCCGCCCAGGGTGTGGCTGAGCAGCAGTACCAGCGCGAAGGAGCAGACGGCTCCCAGGAACGCGCCCCCGGAGACCGACAGCGCGCCGCCGCCGGCGCCGAGGACGACCACCACGACGGCCCCGGTGGAGGCCCCGGAGGAGACGCCCAGGACGAAGGGGTCGGCGAGCGGATTCCGCAGCAGCGACTGCATCACCGCCCCGCACACCGCGAGTCCTGCGCCGCACACGGCCGCCAGCAGGACGCGCGGCAGCCGCAGGTTCCACACGATTTCCTCCCGCAGCCTGGTGAGATCCGAGGTGCCCCAGCCCAGGCGGGCCGCGATGGTGGACCAGACGTCGCCGACGCCGATGGACGCCGGGCCGATGGTGACGGTCAGGGCGATGGAGGCGCACAGCACGGCGAGTCCGGCCCCCCACAGCAGACCACCCCGGGTGGCCGGACGTATGCCGTGGCTCACTCCGCGAGCCCGTGCTCGCGCAGCGCCGCGGCCACCTGCTCGATGCCCTCGACGGTGCGGATGGTCGGGTCCATGGCCTGGCCGCTGAGCAGGACGTACCGTTCGTTGCGGACGGCCGTCATGTTCCGGGTGACCGGGTGCGACTCCAGGAACGCGATCTTCTCCGCCGCGCTCTCGGCCGTCTGCGAGTCGCGGGTGAGGTCGCCGATCACCAGCACGTCGGGGTCGCGGTCGGCGACCGTCTCCCAGTTGATCTGGGGCCACTCCTCGTGGGTGTCGTCGAACACGTTCTCCGCGCCGAGCGCGTCGGTGATGACGCCGGGAGCACCGCAACAGCCCGCCATGTAGGGGGCCTCCGAGTTGGCGAACCAGTACAGGAGCGTCACCCCGGACGCGTCGATGCCGGCGGTGGCCCGCGCCGCGCGCGCTTCGAGCTCGGCGACCAGCTCCTCGCCGCGCTCCTCGACGTCGAAGACCCTGGCCAGCTCGCGGACTTCCGTGTAGACCGTCTCCATGGTGAACGCCTCCGTGCGCACCCCGTCACCGCCGCCGCTGTTGTCCTTGCCGACGCAGTCGGCGGGGGACAGGTAGGTGGGCACGCCCAGCTCCTCGAACTGCTCGCGGGTGGCCACGCCCCCCGTGTCGAGCAGGGAGCTGTAGGACGAGGAGACGAAGTCCGGTTCGGTGTCCAGGACCCGTTCGAAGGAGGGGGCGTTGTCGGCGAGCCGGGGCACCGACGCACCGGCCTCGGCCAGCGCCTCGGGCAGCGGGTCGGTCCAGGTGGCGGTGCCGGCGATCCGGCCGGCCAGACCGAGGGACAGCAGGATCTCGGTGGTGCCCTGGGACAGCGAGACCGCCCGCCGGGGCGGGGCGGCGATCTCCACCGTCCGCCCGCAGTTGTCGAGCGTCAGCGGATAGCCGCTCTCCCCCGGCTGCGCCGAGGAAGGCGGCGAGGACGCGTCGGCACCGCAGGCGGTCAGGAGCAGAACTCCCGCGAGGACCAGGACGGAAGGACGGACGAACTGCGCGACCGGCATGAACTTCCCCGGGTGTCGAGGGCTCGAGCGCGGAACCCTGTCGGACGGTGTCCCTCCGCCGCACGACGCCGGGCGCGGAGGCCGCCAGCAGGTCTTCGGACTCGGGATCACCCGGACGAGGCGCCTTCCCGGACCGTGATCGTGGTCCAGTGGCTGATGCCCCGCCCGTCCCCCTTACCGCTGCGCGTCAGTTCCGGATTCGCACCGGATTCCCTGACCCACGCACGTGTGGGTTCGACTGGCCCCGGCAAGCTATCACAGCGCGTCATCCCACCGGCCAGGCCCGGCTCGGCCGCCCCTGACCGGTGCGCGAGTCGATCAGTAGCGGCGCAGGTGGATGGACTTGCCGGTCTTCTGGCCCAGCCACACCTTGCGGTGCTCGGCGGCGCCGATGACGGCGGGGTTGCTGAAGCGGTGGGGCAGCTCGGAGGCGGGGTTGACGACGACGGACACCTCGTCCAGGCACCAGGCGTCGTCGTTGTTGCGGGGCTCGAAGCGGATGTAGGCGGGGAACCGGTCCAGGTCATCGGTGGAGATGCGGGGCGCGCCGGGGTCGTTCCGTTCCGGGTCCAGGACGTTGGCGTTCTCCCCGAAGACGTAGGTGTACGCCGCACCGGGCTCGAAGTCGTTGTCGGAAGTCTCGACGTGGAACTCGCGGCCTGCGATGCCGAGGTAGACCCAGCCGTCGGTTCCGGCGTCGGAGTCCTTGGCGGTCTGGAGCTTCAGTTCGATGGTGCCGATGCCCGCCATCACGGGCCTCCTTCCAGGCAGTGGCCAGATACATCCCGTCATCGACACTGCTCCGATTAAGTGACGGCAGACCGCCGTCAGTTCCGTTCCGAACGGCACCCGGGTCGCTGGACACCTGCCCGCACCGACGGTACGTCAGCGGGCCCCCGGGGTCCCGGCCACGGCCGGGCACCCCGGGGGCCCGCGTCACGGCAAGCCTCTGAGCGGTTATCAGGCGGCGGATGACGGCTCGGGGCCGGTTATCCCGTTTGCTGGACGAGCGAGAGGCCGTCGACGGTGAAGCCGCCGGAACCCGAGGATCGGACCGTCACGGTGACGGGTCCTGCGGGCAGTTCTATCCCGGTCAGCTCGTGCTCGGACCAGTCACCGGAGGAGGGGACCTCCAGGACGTTGTCGTTGCCGTCGGCGTCGGTGACCACGACCTCGCCGGCTTCTCCCCTGGCGGACAGGGACAGGGCATAGGCGCCCTCGGGCACGTCGATCTCCTGCTGCGTGCCGCCGCCGCTGACCCGCAGCGCGAACCGGCTCGCGTTCGCGCCGCCTTCGACGTTGGTCACGCTGCCGCCGGTGTTGGTCCACCCGGTCAGGTCCGAGACGATGATCCGGTCGGCCTGGAAGTCGGGGTTGAGGATGTAGTTGTTCTGCGGCCCGACCCGCCATTGGCCGGTGGCGGCGTTGAACTGCCACTGGCTCATCGAGTGGAACTGGAGCTCGCCCGCTTCGTCCTGGTCGATCGGCATCCACTGGTTGTAGCCGATGCCGTTCCACGCGAAGTCGGCCCAGCGATCACCGGCATACAGCACCGTGTCCTGCTCCGTTCCCTCGACCGTCACGAAGAACCCGGTCTGGGTCACGTGGCTGTAGTCCATCTCGGTACCCGGAAGGGTGTACTCGTCCGAGTAATCACCTTGGATGTCGTCGGTGGTGGACTCGATGACGTGGTTGACCGAAGAGTTCCAGCCGTGCAGGTCCGAGGCCGCCAGGTAGTAGCTGCCGTCGAGCTTGAACATGGCGTTGCCTTCTCGGCCATCGGCGTTGTAGCCGACCTCGACCGCGGGCTCCGCGCTCAGCGAGTCGGACGCGCTGAGCTTGGAGACGAAAGCCCGGGAGCGTCCCTCGCGGTTGGAGAAGATCAGGTAGTCCTGCCCGTCCTCGTCGGTGAAGACGGTTTGGTCCCCGGTGCCCGTGGTCGGCGAGTTCTGGACCTGGGTCTGGAAGTTGCCGAAGACGAAGTCGCCGGTGGGCGAGTCGCCCTGGAGGAACAGAACGCCGTGGTCGTGCGCCGGGTGCCACATCTGCACGGGAAGCACGTACTTGCCGGTGTTCTCGTTGTACGAGACGCCGAGACGCCCCACCCAGCCGGCGTCGCCGAGGTCGCCGCCCAGGTCGCCGAGGCCGGTGGCAGTTGTGGCGACATCGTTCTCGAACGTCCAGTTCACCAGGTCTTGCGAGGAGTACACCGGGATCGACACGAAGGAGACCTGGTCGTCGTACTTCCTCGACGGATCTTCGCGGTAGGACTCGGCGCCTCGGTAGTGCACGCCGTACCAGTAGTAGGTGTCGCCGAACTTGAACACCCCGCCACCCTGGGAGTAGATGGGGTTGCCGTCGGTGTCGTTCCAGAACGTGTCGTTCGTGATGGTCTCGAACGACCCCTGCAACGGCTCCAGCTCGGACGCGGCCGTTTGCAGGTCCGTCTTCGCGGCAGCCACCTCCGACGAGGTCGCAGACGGGTCACCGGCGACATCGGCCGCGGTGGTCAACGCCTCGGCGAACGGAGACCAGGTCGCGGTGGTGTAGTCGGTGGGAACGCGTGTCTCGTAATCGGCGACCAGAGTCGTCAGGCCGCGGACCATCACCAGGTCGTCGGTGGCTTCCTGGAGCGCCGCGCGGGCCTCGGTACGCTCCGCGGCGGTTGTCTCTTCCTGCTCGATCAACTGTACGGCGGCGTCCCTGGCCGAGGCGAAGGATGCCCAGGAGCCGGCCGTGAAGTCCGCGGCAGAGTGTGGGGAGACTTCTTCGGACAGCGCGACGAGAGGATCGGTTGATTCAGCCTCGCCGCCGGCCATGCTCTCCGCCGCGGCAACGGAACCGGTTGCCGAGAGCGGTGCGGCTACCAACGCGAACAACGACGCGGCGACGAGCAGCCTCCATCGCCGTGGATTCGCACGGGATGTACGTGTCATGATCACTTCCTTTCGCTCGGGATTGCGT
>NZ_LZNS01000001.1:6077486-6124372 GCF_001984575.1 Streptomyces sp. MP131-18
GCCGTGGGGGTTTACCGCGAGGGGCGGTGTGCCGCTCAAGTGGGTGTCGGGACCGGGCGGTAGGCGCCGAGGGAGTCCCGGTCGGTGGCGGGGGTGCCGGTTCCGCCGTTGGTGACCTCACAGGTCCTGGCGAAGATCCGGGCGGGGCGGACGGGGGTGATCGCCGGCTCGTACCGGCCTGCGTTCTGGTAGCCGGAGTTGCCGTTCCAGCCAGCCAGGTCCTGGCACAGGGACCGGTTGTAGCGGGTGTCGTTGTCGATAAAGGTCTTGAGCCAGGGGATTGCACTCATGGCCGACTGGACCGCGACGGTGCCCTCGTCCGAGTCGGTGATCCACTCGTCGAACGAGTGCGCGTCGTTGGAGAAGTGCGGCACGACGACGGCCGTCCAGCCCGAGGCATCGGAGCCGGACTGCTCGCTGCCGGTCGCCCACGGCAGCGTCGAGCCGCGCACGACTCCTGCGGCACCCGCCGCCGTAACCCTTCAGCACCTTCACGTCGCACGCCCGCGCGTGCGGGACCGTTGGTGCACTCCATCATCCGTATCCTTCGGGTCGCGCCCCCGCTTCCCTCACGGACTTGGTCTGAGCACCCGGATCGATGCCTCATCCGGTGTGAAGCCGGAACCACGCCGGAGCACGCCCTCCGACGGCTCCAGCCGCTGGCCCCGGCTCAGGTCCAGCTGATGTTCGGCGGGTCGGCCCTCGTGCCGCATGAAGTCCTCCTCCACGTCAGCCGAGCATGTGTCAGGTGTCCAGGGCCGACCACCGATTCGCATCATTGAACAGAGGTAAACAGGGGTCAATAGAATGGACCCGATCGCATCGAATGCGATCACAATCGATCAGAATGGTGCGCCGCAGCAAGCTTTTTCGTGTGCGGGCGAGCTGGTGCTGCGCGGTTGGCGGGCGGGCGCGGGCTTGGAGTGGCGGCCAGTGCCGCGGCCCGGTCGGGGCGGCCAGGCGAACGCGCTTTCTATCTGGGTCCTTTCGCGGTGCTGCGCGTCCGGCTGCCGCGCGGCCGCCGCTCGTCGGTTGAATGTGTTCGACGCACGCATCTTGCGGTTCCGGAAGCGGCGGTTCTACGCTGCGGGAGCGCTCCCACACCCGCTCGATTCGATCACGGGCTGTTCTTGCGCCGTGGTCATGAATCGTTTCATCGTTGGTTGCTCGGTGGGTGCGTGGCTCGGTAATCGCTTTCGAAGGAGCCGTCATGTATCTCTCGCTTCGCAGATTCCGAAGTACCCGTGGACTGCTGGCCTCGGTGCTGGTCGTGCTGATGGCCGCGGTGTCGCTGGTCGCTCTTCCGGCGCCCGCGGCGCAGGCCGCGGTCATCGACACGAACGCGTCATACGTGCTGGTCAACCGGCACAGCGGCAAGGTGATGTCCGTGAGCGACGCGGCCACTGCCGACGGGGCGCCGATCGTTCAGTGGTCGCGTGACGACGGGGCCTGGCAGCAGTGGCAGTTCGTCGACTCGGGTGGTGGCTACTACCGCCTGAAGTCCGTGCACAGCGGCCAAGTGGTGGACATCGAGGGGCTTTCCACCACGGACGGGGCCAATGTCATCCAGTGGCCCGACAGCAACGGCACCAACCAGCAGTTCCGCGTCGTGGACACCGACAGCGGCTACGTGCAGCTGATCAACCGCCGCAGCGGCAAGGCGCTGGACGTGTGGGAGCGGTCCACGGCGGACGGCGCCCGGGTCTCCCAGTACACCGACAACAACGGTGCCAATCAGCAGTGGCAGCTGGTCCCGGTCGGCGAGGACCCGGACCCGGACCCGGACCCGCCGACCGGCGAGGCCCTCCAGATGGAGGACCTCAACCGGGGTCTGGTGTCGGTCCGTTCGGGTGACGGGAACCTGGTGTCCTGGCGGCTGCTCGGCACCGAAGGTTACGACACGGCGTTCAACGTCTACCGCGGTTCGACCAAGGTGAACGGTTCGCCGATCACCGACTCCACCAACTACCTGGACCGGGGCGCTCCCGCCGACGCCGCCTACACCGTGCGTGCGGTGGTGGACGGCACCGAGCAGGAACCGTCGGAAGGCTCGCTGCGCTTCACCGGCGGCAACTACCTCGACGTCCCCCTCCAGCGGCCCGGCTCCGGGTACACGCCGGTCGAGGCGAGCCCGGGGGATGTGAACGGTGACGGTCAGTACGAGCTGATCGTCAAGTGGGACCCGGACAACGCCAAGGACAACTCCCAGTCCGGGGTCACCGGCAACGTCTACATCGACGCCTACCAGCTGAACGGCCAGCGGCTGTGGCGCATCGATCTGGGCCGCAACATCCGGGCCGGCGCGCACTACACGCAGTTCCAGGTCTATGACTACGACGGCGACGGCCGCGCCGAGGTCGCGATGAAGACGGCTGATGGCACCCGCGACGGGCAGGGCGGCGTGATCGGCAACGCGAACGCGGACCACCGGAACTCCGGCGGCTACATCCTGAGCGGCCCCGAGTACCTGACGATGTTCAACGGGCAGACCGGCGCGGAGATGGACACCGTCAACTATGAACCTCCGCGGGGCAGTGTCCCGTCCTGGGGCGACGACTACGGCAACCGGGTCGACCGTTTCCTGGCCGGCACCGCCTACCTCGACGGCCAGCGCCCTTCCCTGGTCATGGCGCGCGGCTACTACACCCGCGCCGTCATCGCGGCCTGGGACTTCCGGGACGGGCAGCTCACCCGGCGCTGGACGTTCGACTCCAACGCCTCGGGCAACGGCGCCGCCTACGGGCAGGGCAACCACCAGCTGTCCATCGCGGATGTCGACGCCGACGGCCGGCAGGAGATCGTCTACGGCGCGGCGACCATTGATGACAACGGCCGCCTGATGTACTCCACGGGCTACGGCCACGGGGACGCCCTGCACGTGGGCGACTTCGTGCCCTCCCGTTCGGGGCTTGAGGTCTTCTCCATCCACGAGTCGGGCAACCAGCCGGGCTCCGACCTGCACGACGCCCGCACCGGCCAGAACATCCACCGCACCCCGACCAGTGGCTCCGAGGGACCGGGGCGTGGCGTGGCCGCGGACATCTACGCCGGCAACCCCGGCGCGGAGTTCTGGGGTTCCGGCCCGAACATGAACCAGCTGCGCAACTCCTCCGGCGGCAATGTCGGACGCAACCCCTCCTCGGCGAACTTCCTCGCCTGGTGGGACGCCGACCCCGTGCGGGAACTGCTGGACGGCACCCGCATCGACAAGTACGGCACCGGCGGCGACACCCGCCTGCTGACCGCGAGCGGCGTGGCCGCCAGCAACGGCACCAAGTCCACCCCCGTCCTGTCCGGCGACCTGTTCGGCGACTGGCGCGAGGAGGTCATCTGGCGGCACTCGGACAACAACGCTCTGCGGATCTATGCCACGAGCACCGCGACGGACGTCAAACTGCACACCCTGGCCCACGACGCCCAGTACCGGGTCGCGCTGGCCTGGCAGAACACCGCCTACAACCAACCGCCGCACCCCAGCTACTTCCTGGGGGCCGGCATGACCCGCCCACCGCAGCCGAACGTCTACCTCCGCTGACCGGTCCCGGCCACCCGGCCAGGACCCGAAGGCGCGAAGCAGCGTGAACGGGGCCGTCTCCCCTGCGGGAGACGGCCCCCCGGCCGTTCGGCGGCTCCGTTCCGCCTGAGCGGCCGGTGGCGACCCGTGGCCCGGGGCTGTCGGGTCTTAAGCGGAGCGCCTACAGTCCGCGGCGTCCGGCAGCCGATCAGCGTTCGATATGCCGGGCATGGCCGTTCCGGGCGCCCCCCCACCGCCCCACCGCCCCACGGCACTACGCGGCGCGGCTCTCGTCCGGACCACCCGGCCCAGGCGCCCCGCCCGACCGCCGAGCGGCAGGTGAGAGGACGCGTGCCAGGACGAGCGAGAGGGCGAGGAGGAGGAGCCCGGCCGCGGGGGCCTGCGCGAGGGCGGCGGAGGCCCCCCATGTGTCGGCGGCGCGCCCGGCGAGGGACGCCGCCAGTGCCGAACCGGCCGCACTGGCGGAGTTGTTCCAGGCGAGGGCCTGGGTGAGGACGGCCGGGTGGACGGTCCGTTCCGTGAGGACGTTCAGCAGGACGAGCGTGGGCGGAACCGCCGCCTCCGTGGCGGCCACCGCCGCGCCGAGCCAGACGGCGGACGGCGCGAGGGGAAGCGGCAGCGCCGCGCCCGTGAGACAGGCGGCGGCGATGACGAGTTGGCGGCGCGCCGGGGCCGGGTGCTGCCGCAGCCCGTAGAGCCAGCCGGCGAGCAGCCCGCTGAGCGCGGCGACGGTGATGATCGGCGCGGCGGCACCGGGAGTCCCGTGGCCGATGGCGAAGGCGCTCACGGCGACCCCCATGGTGCCGAAGTACAGCCCGATGGCCAGGTTGAGCAGGGCGAGGAGGAGGAACGCCGACCGGTGCAGGGTCCTGCCGGTGCGGGCACGTTCGGTGTGCTCGCGGTTGGGCGGGGGCGCGGTGCGGCCCTGGGCGGCCAGCGCCCCCGCCCCGCCGAGGATCAGGGCCGCGGCAATGGTGCTGGCCAGGGTCGCGCCGCCGGCCGCGCCGAGCGAGGTGACCAGGACCGGCCCGAGGAGGAAGGCGGTGGCGTTGGCCAGAGATTCCAGGGAGAAGGCGGCGGGCAGCTCGCCGGCCCGTTCGCCGCGCAGCAGGTGGGCCCAGCGGGCCGCGGACAGGGCACCGAGCTGGGGAACGGCCGCGCCGGCGCAGGTGGCGGCGGTGATCGCGGCGGCGGGGGTGGCGGCCGCCAGCACACCGGCGATGGCGGCGCCGTGGGCGAGCAGGGAGAACGGCAGGACGCGGGGCTGGCCGAACCGGTCGGTCAGACGGGCCAGTTGCGGGCCGAGCAGGGCCTCGGCGAGCGCGAACCCGGCAGTGGCGAGGCCGGCGGTGCCGTAGGAGCCGGTGCGGGCGTGCAGCAACCAGACCAGGCCGAGGCCGGTCATGGCGATGCCGACGCGCCCGGCAGCGGCCGTGAGGAAGAAGGCGGCGGCGCCGGGAGTGCGCAGCAGGGGACGGTAGCCGGTGGCGGCGCGGGGCATGAGATGTCCTTCATCGCCGCCCGGCGGGGCGGGCCGCCTGGGGCCGCCGGCGCCTGGGTGGTACGGAAGGGCGCGGCCCCCGGCCCGCCGGGGGGCGTCCAGAGTTGCGGCGGGACGGGACACGCGCCCTCGCCGCCACCCCGACACCGGGCGGAGGAGAAACGTCGGACCCGGACCAAGGCGGGCCCGGGCGACCGGGGCAATGCTAGCGGGGCTGCCGCGGTGACGACGGGTGGGGGCGCGAACTCGACGTGCGCGAGGGCTGTTTCGGTGGTGTGTCGGCGGGTAAGGTTCCCGTAATCTTGGGAGCGCTCCCACACCGGAACCACCCCGACCCCCCTCTTCCGGAAGACGGAGACCGCACAATGTACGCAGATACCCCCACACGCCGCTGGACGCTGCGGGTGATCGCACCGGTGCTGGCCGGTGTCGTCGGCCTGCTCGCCCTGTTCATGAGCCCCTGGACCGAATCGGCCAGCGCCCACGGCTCGATCGTGGACCCCGCCTCCCGCAACTACGGCTGCTGGGAACGCTGGGGCAGCGACCACATGAACCCGGCCATGGAGCAGGAAGACCCCATGTGCTGGCAGGCCTTCCAGGCCAACCCGAACACCATGTGGAACTGGATGAGCCTGTTCCGGGAGAACCTGGCCGGCAACTTCCAGGGGGCGATCCCCAACGGGAAGCTGTGCAGCGCCGGTGACGCCCAGGGCGGCCTGGCCAGCTCGCTCGACAACCCGGGCCCGTGGACCACGACGGACGTCAGCAGCAACTTCAGCGTCCACCTGTACGACACGGCCAGCCACGGCGCGGACTACTTCCAGGTGTACGTCACCAAGCAGGGCTTCGATCCCACCACCCAGGCCCTGGGCTGGGACGACCTCGAACTGGTGGAGGAAACCGGTAGTTACCCGCCGGCGCAGGACATCACCTTCGACGTCAGCGCCCCCGGCCGCAGTGGCCACCACATCGTCTACACGATCTGGCAGGCATCGCACCTGGACCAGACGTACTTCATCTGCAGCGACGTCAACTTCGGCTGAGCCCGGCCAGCCGGCCGGTGAGCTTTGTACCGCCCCGCCGGGTCCCCGTCAGGGGCCCGGTGGGGCGGTGCCGTTGCGCCGTGCCGACGCCCCCTCGGCCGGGCCGGGGAACGCCGGCCGGGGAACGGGCCGGGGAACGCGGGCCGGCCGTCCGAATCCGCTTGTCCGTCGTCCGGCCAGGGGATTACCGTGCGCCGGTGGATCTCTTCTCGCGCTCCTGGACGGCGTTGCGCACGGCGGTGGCCGAAACCCCGGACGAGGACTTCGACCGGCCATCGGGCTGTACCGGCTGGCTCGTGCGGGACCTGGTGTGCCACCTGGTCATCGGCGCGCAGGACGTCCTGATCACCCTGGTCACGCCCGCCGAAAGCGAACCGACCGTGGACGCGGTCACCTACTGGGATCTGGTCGAGCCCCCGACCGGCGAGGACCCGCTCGATGCGCTGATCCCCCGGCTGGCCGCCGCATACGGCGAGCCGCGGTGGCTGAAGTTCCACTTCGACGACGTCGGTTCCGCCGCGGGCCGCGCCGCCGGACTCGCCGACCCGGCCGCCCGCGTCAGCACCCGCGACGAGGTGCTGACCGTCGGCGACTTCCTGTCCGCGTACGTGCTCGAATGGACCCTGCACCACCTCGACCTCATCGCGCATCTGCCATCGGCCGCCGGTCCGCCCGCCGAGTCCCTCGCGGCGGCACGCGCGTTGCTGGAAAAGATCGCCGGGACCCCGTTCCCCGCCTCGTTCTCCGACGAGGACGCGCTGCTGATCGGCACCGGGCGCCGCACACCGACCGACGCGGAGGGCGCCGCGCTGGGCGCGTTCGCCGCGGGGCTGCCGCTCAGCGTCGGCTGAGCGGCAGCCCCGCGGCCGCCGCCGCGCTGCCGTCCTGGCCGGTCAGGACGCGGAACCAGTCGATCGTGGCCGCGGTGGCGGCGACGCCTGAGCCGAGGTGCCGGGACCCCTGGTAGTCCACCGCGCCGAGATCGACGACCGGCACGTCCCGCCCGTTCTCCCGCAACTCGGCGTGGCACCACGCGGTGTTCTCCACGACGGCCTGTTCGTCGCCCGTCGCCATGTAGAGCCGCGTCGGCATCCGCGGAGCCCAGTCCGTGCACACGCGGCCCGCGGCCGCCAGGGCCGTGGCGAACGATCCGGTGGGGGCGGCCAGCAACTGGCGGCCGCGCTCCGTCAGCAGTTCCTCGGCCGAGTCCGGCAGGCCGTCCATCATCTCCCGGCCGGTGTGCGTTCCGTCGAACAACTCCTCGACGGAATCGGCATACTCCGATCGGAACACCTCGGCCGGGTCCTGGTACACGCCGCCGTGCAGACGATTGACCGACACCAGCGCGTACGCCGCGTACACCGCGCCGTACTCGGGCGCGACCCGGTCCTCGTCGAGCAGCGACTCCAGTGTCGTGCCGACGAAGTCGTACGCGCCGCTCACCGGTGCCAACGCGCCCGCCCGGAACCACCGGTCCTCGCCCTCCTGGAGGGCACGCCCCAGGCCGAGCGCGGCCGAGGCGCCCTGCGAGAAGCCGGTGACCAGCACGTTCCGCCGCAGCGTGTGGCCGGTGCCCGGCGCGAAGGCGCGGGAGGCGCGCAGCATGTCGAGCGAGGCCGTCGTTTCCGAGGGCACGTCCATCCACGGGTGAACGCCCGGCCCGAGCCCCATGCCGAGGTAGTCGGGCGCGACCCCGGCGAAGCCCGCCGCCGCGTAACTGATCGTCGCCGCGCTGACGAAGTTCTGCCGCTGCATCGACGGCGCGTCCTCCTTGTGCACGCCGGTCCCGTGGGCGAAGGACACCGGGTGCAACGCGCCGTGGCGGGTCCGGGGCAGCGCGAGCAGCCCGCTGGCGGTGGTCGGCCGCCCGGCCGCGTCGACGGTCCGGTACACCAGCCGGTACGCGTCGACGCCGTAACGGGCCACACTGCCGTCGAACCCGGCGGCGGCCAGTTCGGCGGCGGCGTCCGCACGGCCGTCGAGGGTGTAGAGCAGTTCGGCGGAGACGAGCGCGCCGCGGTGGTGCCGCTCATGCCCCGCGGCGGGAGCCGCGGGCACCGCGGGAGCGGCGGTCGGCGCGACGGCTGCCGCGGCGGGAGTGAGAGTCAGCAGCAGCGCCGCGCAGGACGCGGCAATGACGGGGGCACGCATCGGATTTCGTACTTCCCTCTGGATCGACATGGTTCCGGAGTCCTCAGCCTGGTCGTCAGGCCGGTTCCGCGCGGTGGGTCCAAGCACCGATCCGAGGTGGTGACAGGTCCACCTGCCGCCATGGGGATGCCCCTAGTGCCGGGTGGCCGCTGTCCGTTCTGTCCGGTGTTCCGCTCTCGCGCTCGGCGGGCCGGCGGTTGTGACGCCGCCGGCCCGTCTCCCCCGAGGGGCGCATACGCCGGTTGGCGGCCGGCAGTGCCCCTGCACCCGACAAGAATGGCGGCGGCGCTTTCATCTCGCTTTCGTGGCGCGCACGGCTTCGGTGACAGGTACGTCACACTGTGGGTGATTGCCGAACGGGGGGACGGGAGTTCATGGAGTTTGTCGTTTTGGGCCCGGCGGAGATCCGGCGGGCGGACGGGCGCGGCGAGCCCGTGACGGGGCGGTTGCAGCGCGTCTTGCTGGGTGTGCTGCTGGCGCGGGCCAACCAGGTGGTGCCGGTGGACGTGTTGACCGAAGCGCTGTGGGGGGAACGGCCGGACGCGCGGGCCGGGCAGCGGCTGCACCTTCACGTGCACCGGCTGCGGGGCACGCTCGGCGAGCCCGACCGGCTCACCTTCGGCCCGGACGGGTACCGGCTGCGGGTGCTGCCGGGGGAGGTGGACGCGGAGCGCTTCGAGGCACGCGTCGGCGAGGGCGTGGACCTCGCCGGCCGTGACCCGCGACGGGCGGTCGGCGTCTTACGGCAGGCGCTGGCGCTGTGGCACGGCGTCCCGTTCGCGGAGACGGATGTCCCGGCGCTCGGCGACTGGGCGCACCGGCTGGCCGAACGCCGGCTGGTCGCGCACGAGGCCCTCTGCGAGGCCGAGGTGGCGTGCGGGGCGTACACGGCGGTCATCGGCGAGCTGACCGGTCTGGTACGGGAGCATCCGCTGCGCGAACGGCTGCACGGGCTGCTGATGATCGCGCTGTACCGGTCGGGGCGGCAGAGTGAGGCGCTGGCGGCGTACCGGGAGGCGCGGGAGACGCTCGTCGAGGAGCTGGGTCTGGAGCCGGGGCCCGAACTGCGGGAGCTGGAACGGCGGATGCTGGCGGGGGAGCCGGTGAACGTCGGCGGGGAAGGGCAGCCGCAGGTGGCCGTTCCCGCGCAGCTGCCCGGCGACGTGGCCGGGTTCGCGGGGCGGGAGGCGGAACTGGCGGAGCTGGACGGGCTGTTGTCGGGCACCGGTCCCGCGGTCGTCTCGGCGGTGGCCGGGACGGCCGGGGTGGGGAAGACGGCGCTTGCCGTGCGGTGGGCGCACCGGGTGCGGGAGCGTTTTCCCGACGGCCAGCTGTACGTCGACCTGCGTGGTTACGGACCGGACCAGCCGGTGGCCCCGGAGGACGCGCTGGGCGGGTTCCTGCGCGGGCTGGGCCTGGACGGCGCGGCGATTCCCCAGGACACGGCCGAACGGGCGGCGCGGTTCCGCACGTTGGTGGACCGGCGCCGGATGCTCGTGGTGCTGGACAATGCCCGCAGCGTGGAGCAGGTGCGACCGTTGCTGCCTGGCAGCCCGGCGTGCTTCGCGCTGGTCACCAGCCGGGACGCGCTGGCCGGGCTCGTGGCCCGCGAGGGCGCCCACCGGGTCAGCCTGGACCGGCTGTCGCGCGGGGAAGCACGGGATCTGCTCCGCGAGGCGCTCGGCGCCCGGGTGGCGGCCGAGCCGGCGGCGACCGACGCCTTGATAGAGCGGTGCGCGCGGTTGCCCCTCGCGCTGCGGATCACCGCCGAGCTGGCCAGGTCCCGGCCCGCCAGCTGCCTGGCCGATCTGGCCCATGAACTCGCGGACCAGCAGGGCTCGCTGGACCTGCTGGACGCCGACGGCGATCCGCATACGGCAGTGCGCGCGGTGTTCTCCTGGTCCTACCGGCGGCTGGACCCGGCCGTCGCCCGCGTGTTCCGCCTCCTCGGTCTGCATCCGGGGCACGACACGGACGCCTACGCGGTCGCGGCCATGGCCGGCCTCGGGCCGCGCGAGGCGCGCCGCGCGCTGACGGTACTGCTGCGGGCCCACCTGGTCGACCAGGTCTCCGGCGGCCGGTACCAGCCGCATGATCTGCTGCGCGCCTACGCCGCCGAACTCGCCGCGGCCACCGACGGCACCGCCGCGCGCGAGGCCGCCCTGAACCGGCTGCTGGACTTCTACCTGTCCACCGCCTCCGCCGCCATGGACGCCGTCACGCCGTACGAGTCCTACCGGAGGCCGAAGGTGCCCGCCTGGGGAGGCGAGGCGCCCCCGCTCGCCTCGCACGACCATGCGCTGCGCTGGCTCGACGCCGAACGCGACAACCTGCTGGAGATCGTCAGGCACGGCGATGCGGCCTTCACCATCGACATGGCGGAGACCATCTGGCGCTACCTGGACATCGGCGGCTACCTCGACGAACTGATCACGCTGTCCGTCCGCGAGCTCCAGGAGTCCCGGGCCGTCGGCAACCTGCTCACGGAGGCCCACGCCCGCGGCCGCCTCGGCCTGACCCTGAGCCGGCTCGGCCGGGACCACGAGGAGGCGATCAGCCATCTCCAGCAGTCCCTGACCGCCTACGAGCAGGCCGGGGAGCCGGAGTTGCAGGCCATCGCGCACAACAACCTGGGCATCGCGAACGTGCGGCGGGGGAAGCTGTCCAAGGGCCTGGACCACTTCGAGCTGGCCCTGGCGCGGAACGGCCCGACGGGGCCGTGGACACTGCGCCGGGCGGCCACGGTCAATATGGTCGTCTCCCTCAAGGGCCTCGGCCGGTACGAAGAGGCCCTGGGCCAGATGGAAAACGCCCTCGAACTCTGCCGGCGCCACGGCGACGAGACGAACGAGTCGAACGTGCGCGCCGGTCTCGCGGAGCTGTGCGCGCTCATGGGGCGCGGGGAGCAGGCGCGCGAACAGGCCACCCGCGCCTTGGCCATGGCCCGGAAGACGGGCTATCGGGGCGTCGAGGGCGACTGTCTGCGCCTGCTCGGCGTCCTCTGCCGCGAGCGAGGCGATCACGAGCAGGCGCTGGCTCTGCATCAGGAGGCCCTGACGCTCGCGCACGACGTGGGCGACGCGGGTTCGCTCATCGAGACCAGTAACGAACTGGCAGCCACCCACGCGGCCGCGGGGCACCCGGCGGCGGCGCTGCGCCTGTACGACGAGGCCGTGGCCCTGGCCACCGAGGCCGACCAGCGCAAGATGCTCGCCGACACGCACGCGGGCGCCGCCGCCGTTCACGCCGGACTCGGCGCGCACGACGAGGCCCGCGCGCACTGGCGCCTGGCGCTCGGCCACTACGAGGCACTCGACCTGCCCCAGGCGGCCGACGTGCGGGCCCGACTGGCCGCGGCGGAACGGGCGGAACGGGCGGAACGAGCGGAACGGGCTGAGCCCGGCGGGGAGGTCAGCGAGTAGCGCCGGGCGCCGCCCGGGCGGGGCGGTTACCCGGTGCGGGTGTAGGTCAGTGGGGCCTGGCCGTCGGTGTTGTCGCGGCGGAGCTGGTCGCCGACGGGGACCAGGACGGTCGGGTCGCCCTGCTGGCAGGCACCCTCGGCCACCGTCACCTCGCTGGCGGTCAGTTCGACCGTCTCCCCGGCCACGGTCAGCAGGTCGGCCGCGAACTCGCAGTGGTAGCCCGGCCCGTCCGCGGTGAGCGTCATCGCCGTTTCGCCGGGCGCCGCCTGCTGGATCTCCATGACGCGGGTGTGCTCCTCGCCGTCCCAGACGGGGGTGGAGGTCCACGTGCCCAGGAAGAAGTCCGGAATCCCGCCCGCCGCGGTCCCGCCCTCCGGCTCCTCGTGGTCCGGCTCCTGGGTGTCGGGTTCCCCGTGGTCCGGTTCCTGGGTGTCCGGCTCCTGAATACTGGGTTCCTGGATGTCCTGGTCCCCGCCGCCCGCGGCCCCGTCCTTGTCGTCCGTCCCGCCGTCCGCCGGGTACTCGCCGCCGACTTGGCCGCCCGAACCGTCGTCCTCACCGTTCCAGACGCCTGCGAGCACGGCGCCGGCGCCCAGCCCCGCGACGAGTACCACCGCGAGCGCGGCGATCAGCAGGTAACGGCTGTCACGCCGCGTCCCGGCCGCGGGCGGCGGCGTGCCGGGGCCCGACACCGTGCCATGGGTCAGCGGCGCGGGGACCGGCGCGGACAGGAACCGCGGGACGTCCGGATGCTGCGGCACCGCCGCCGGCGGGGGCGGCGGCCCCGTGAGGGTGGGGGCGTCCGGCGCCGGGTCCCGGACGGCGAACGGGAGCCAGCCGACGGCGGGCAGCGGGCCGTCGTCCAGGCCCCACTCCGCGGCCAGCTCCCGGCAGCGGGCCAGGACTTCGGCGGCCGAGGGCCGGTCCGCCGCCGCCCGGCGGAGGCAGGGCCCGACGAGCCCGCGCAGCTCGGCCGGGCAGGCGTCGAGATCGGCCTCGGTGTGCGCGATCCGGTAGAGCATCGCGTCCGGCGGGCCGTCCCCGTAGGGGTGTTGCGCGGCGGCGGCGACGCAGGCCGTCAGCCCGAGGGCGAACACGTCGGTGGCCGCGGTGATCTCGCTGCCCACCGCCTGCTCCGGGGCCATGAAACCGGGGGTGCCCACGCGGGTCCTGGTGCCCGTCAGGGAGGTGGCGTCGGCGGCCCGCGCGATGCCGAAGTCGATGACGACCGGCCCGTCGCCCGCCAGCATCACGTTCCCCGGCTTGAGGTCCCGGTGGATCACCCCTGCCGCGTGGATGTCGGCCAGCGCCGAGGCGATGCCCGCGACGAGCCGGAGCACCGTGCGCGGATCGAGTCCGCCGTCGCTCGCGTTCAGCGCCTGGGACAGGGCGGGGCCGCGGATGTACTCGGCGGCCAGCCAGGGCACGGGGCCCTCGGTGTTGCTGTCCACGACGGGCGCGAGGTAGCGGCCGCGCACCCGGCGGGCCGCATGCACCTCCTGCTGGAACCGTTTGCGGAACCGCGGTTGCCCGGCGAGGTCCGCGTGGACCACCTTCAGGGCGACGGGCTGCCCGCCCCTGGTCCGCGAGAGGTACACCGTGCCCATCCCCCCGGAGCCGAGCCGCCCCTGGAGCTGGTAGCCGGATACGTCCCGCGGGTCCCATGACTGGAGCGGTGCGACGGGGGCCGGTGCCCAGCCCGCCGCGTCCCGGTGCTCCCCCATGTCCACCCCCGCCGTAGCCCTTCGCTTCGTCGCCCAGCGTGCGTGCGGCAACTCCCTATGTATCGTAGGCTCCGTCCCGCACCGGGAGAAGCGGCCCGTGTCCGCACCGGGTAACAGCCCCGTCACAGCCATGTCGCCCCAACTGCCGCCTGCCCTGAGCCGGTTGGCGGCCCGCCTCAGATGAGCATGGCGCTCTGGGTCCAGCGGCGGGTGGCGTAGGGGAGCCAGCAGACGTGCGTACCGACGGGGTGGGCGAGGTGTTCGGCGGCGAGGGCGGCCAGGACGGGCTCCGGAACGGCCTCGGCCGGGGCGCCGGGGATGAGGGTGTCCACGGCGCTGCGGTAGGCCGGATCGGTGAGGGTGTAGCGGCGGAGGCCGCCGAAGCGGCGGTCGCGGAGCTGGTAGAAGCCGGGTCCGCGGCGCCACTGGCACTTGCCCAGGTAGTGGGTGGCGCGCCAGCGGGCGAGGTGGGTGGCGGCGTCGGGGACGCCGAGCAGGGTGGCCGGCGGGTGCAGGTGGCTGAAGGGCATCCACGAGGGAGCGGTCCGCGGACCGGCGGGGAGCCGGAGGTGCCACTGCGTGTAGATGGCCTGCGCGGTGAGATCCCGTACGAGCGAGAGGACGTGAACGGTCAGCTCCGGCTCTGCGGGCCCGGCCGGGTCGCCGAGGTCGACGAGGGCGGGGATCTCGACGTAACGCGCGCCGAGGTCCCACAGGCGGTCGACGAGTGCGCGGGCGGAGCCCGTGAGGGGGATGTCACCGAGGTACATGCCCGGGGCGTCGAGCACGCGGGCGTCGTAGTCGCGCCAGGCGCGGAGCACGGGTGGGGTGTCCATGGGTCTCCCAGCTCAGGCGGGCTGCGGTGCGGGGCTGCGCCCGGCGACGGTGCCGGTGTCGGCGTCGGTGCCCCGTTCCGCGGCGGCGGTGGTGACGTTGCGCATGAAGCCGAGGCGGAGCATGTCGTCGTTGACGGCGGTGGGGACCACGTGGACGTGGTGGCCGGCGTCGGTGAACAGCAGCCCGAGTTCGTGCCAGGTGGTGAGCAGGAGCGGAACGCGGGCGGCGGCGTCGGCGCGCGGGAACCGTTCGTCCAGCTTGCGGATCAGGGTGCGCGGGGTGCGGGGCTGTTCGAGCAGCTGGAACGCGGCCAACTCGAACGGGTCGTCGAGGACATGGGTGGTCCAGGAGAAGGTGCGGCGCCGGTTGAGCAGGACGATCCGGTCGCCCAGGTCGTGCTGGACGAGGCGGCTGGTGGGATTGGCCGTCATCCAGGTGCTCAGGGCCTGGTTGAGCTGCTTCGCGGTGCGGGAGGTGATGCCGCGCGGCGGCGCGTCGAAGATGTAGGCCAGATCGAACAGTTCGTGCTCGGGCAGGTCGTAGGTGAGCCGGTACGGCTCGGCGGGGCGCAGCTCGTCGAAGCCGAGTTCCGGGCGGTTGAAGTACGGGCTGAAGCGTTCGATGGCGATGCGCGCCGACAGGCCCGTCGGTGGATTGAGGTGTTCCAGGGCCGGCAGCTGCGCGATGACGGGCTCGTAGTCGGCCTCGGTCTCCCCGGGGAAGCCGTAGAGGTAGTTCCAGGAGACGGACAGCCCGGTGCTGGCGCCGTCGCGGAGCATCCGTACGTTCTGGCACCCGGTGACGCCCTTGTCCATCAGCCCGAGCACGCGGGTGTTGAGGCTTTCGATGCCCGGCTGGACGAACACCAGCCCCGCGTCCGCGAGGGTCTGCAACTGCTCGCGGCGCATGTTGGCCTTGATCTCCACGTGCATGCGCAGGTCGTAGCCGCTGTCGATGAGCCGGGGGAGCAGGGTCGTCACGTAGTTCATGTCGAGGATGTTGTCGACGATGTACATGTCGAGCACCCGGTGCTCGCGGGCCATGCCGACGATCTCTTCGTAGAACGCGTCGGGCGACTTGCTGCGGAACTGCATGAACGAGCCGTTGAGGCCGCAGAAGGTGCAGTGGTGCTTCTCGCCCCACCAGCAGCCGCGGGCCCCCTCGATCACCAGCTTGGGCTCGATCATGTGGCGGGCGCCCGAGGCGGCGAGCCGCTCCAGGTAGCCGGCGTAGTCGGGGGAGACGATGGCCGCCGGCGGCAGCGGGGCGGTGGCCATGGGGTTGACGCGGCTGCCGGTCCCGTCGCGCCAGCACAGGCCCGGGATACGGGCCAGATCGCCGCTGTCGCGCAGCGCGTTGAGGAGCGCGGGGAACGCGACCTCGCCCTCCCCGCGGACGACGTAGTCGACGAAGGGGAAGTTGCGGTGCACGGCTTCGCCCTGCGCGCTGTCGCAGTTGGCGCCGCCCATGACGGTGACGGTGCCGGGGGCCAGCTGCTTGACGGCGCGGGCGGCGGCGAGCGCCGCGGTGTTCTGCTGGAACGTGGAGGTGAACCCCACGACGTCGGGCCGCTGGGCCACGACCTCCTCCGCGAGCCGGCGGACGAAACCGCCCGCCCCCCGGTGGAGGGTGATGGCCTGCGCCAGGCGCTCCTCGCCCAGCGGGCGGCGCATCGCCCTGCCGAACTCCTCGACGCGCCGGCCGGGATCGTCGTACAGGGCGGCGGAGAACACCCAGTCGCCGCAGCCGAGGAAGTAGGAGGACAGGGCGTAGTAGCCGTAGTCGTCCGCGGTGAAGTCGCCGAATCCGGGCTGGGCGGTGAGCCAGTCGAAGTAGTCGAGGTTGCCGTGGACGACCGATGCCCGTGCGCCGGGCACCTTCTCGTTCACGCTGCGGGTGAGGATGCCCAGGGCCAGCGACGGCAGGTCGATGGGGGACCACGGCATGTTGATCAGAAGCACGCGCACGGCTGCTCCCTCCGGGAGTTGAGCTGCGGTGAGGAAAAACTGGGGCGGGGCGGGCGGGGCGGCCGGCCCGTGGCCGGGCCGGCCGCGGCGTGTCACACCTCGAGGTCTTCGTCCTCGGGGCTCATCAGCGGGACCGTGATGGTCACGGTGACCGCGGGCGAGCGGCCTTCGGCTTCGTGCTCCAGCGGGTCGTTCTCGATGACGTCCTTCTCCATGGGGGCTACCTCCTCTCGGGGGACCGGTGGGGCGGGACCAACCCGGCCCGTGGTGTGCGCAGTCCACGGGCCAGGAAGTAGAGGCCGTGCCGCAGCACGCGCACGTGGTCGGCACCGTCGAGGCCGTCGTGGCCGGAGTCCAGCCACAGCTCCTCGCAGCGCCCGCCGGCCTCGCGCAGCGCGTTCAGGTAGCTGCGCACCTGTTCCGGCGGGCATTTGGCGTCCCGGTTCGCGGCGATGACCAGCAGGGGCGCGCGGACCGCCGAGACGTACGTCAGGGGGGAGGAGCGCGCGTAGCGCTCGGGCACCTGCTCCGGGGTACCGCCGAACAGTTCGCTGTCCAGCGCGCGCAGCGCCGGGGTGGCCAGGTGCCAGGCGGTGACGTAGTCGGCGAGGGGCTTGACGGCGACCGCGGCCCGCCACAGCGCGGGTTGGCGCCCCAGCGCGAGCAGCACCAGGTACGCGCCCCACGAGGTGCCCCACAGGCCCACCGCCGCGGGATCGGCGATGCCCGCGGCGACCAGGTCGGCGCGCACCGCCGCCAGGTCGGCGATCTGCGTCCATCCCACCCCCCGGCTCCAGGCCGCGCGCCAGCGCGGGCCGTAGGCGGTGGAACCCCGGTAGTTGACCCGGGCGACCGCGAGACCGGACGCGACCAGCGAGTGAACGGCCGGGTCGTAGGCGTCCTTGTCGTGGCGTGCGGGCCCGCCGTGCACGAGGAACACGACGGGGCCCGGCGCGGTGCGCCCGGGCGGCAGGGCGAGCAGCGTGTGCACCGGCCCGTCGGGCCCGTCGGTCCACCGCTCCCGCACCTCGGCGTCCAGCGGCGGCGGGGAGGGCGGCGGCGGGGGCAGATGCCGGGTGGTCGGGCCGAAGGAGAGGACGCGGGCGGGCGTCGTGGTGTCGGTGAACAGGCAGTGCACGGTGCCGTCGGCCTCGGCCGTGGCGTCCAGCACCGTTCCCGGCGGCGCCGGTACCGTCCGGGTGCGGGCGCGGTCCAGGTCGGCCGAGGTCAGGACGCTGCGGCCGTGGCGTTCCTGCCGGATGAGGACCCGCCGCCCCCGCGGGTACCACTGGGCGGTGATCTCGGTGTCGAACGTGCACCCCGGGTGGGCGGTGAGGCCCCGGTCGGCGCGCCAGGTCACCACCTGGTAGCCGTCGGCGTGTTCGCGCACCAGCAGCAGTTCCGCGTGGCCGGGGGCGAAGCCGAGCGGCCAGACGCGGCCCCCGCGGCCGGACAGTACCGCGGCGACCCGGCCGCGCGGGGCGAGGACGGTGACCGCCTCATGGTCCCCGGGGGCGCGGGCGACGGCCAGCAGCCCGGCCTGCGGGCAGTACCCGGCCAGCCGCGCCCGGCCGGGGAAGCGCAGCACGTGCCGGGGCGGCGCGCCGCGCCGGCCGATCCGCACGGTCAGGCCCTCGTCGTCCGCAAGACCGGCCGCGGCCATCGTCCCGCCGGGGAGGACAAGACCGGCCGGGCGGCCCCGAGGCACGGCGTCGGCGAACGCGGGAACGTCGGGACCGCCGGCGAAGTCCTGCGTCCGCCACTCCCCGGTGCCGTCGGCCCGTTCCGCGAACCACCAGATCACGCCGTGCGGATCGATGGCGCACCGCACCGTTCCCGCGGGCCGGTCGGTGACCTGGCGCGCCTCCCGGCGGCCCGCGTGCCAGGCGAAGACCTCGCAGCGCCCCCGGGCATCCCCGACGAACGCCATCAGCGCCGGGTTGTCACGGCAGACCGACGGCAGGACCGGCCGGGAGACGGTGAACTGCCCCGCGTCCGCGCCGCTCGTCCCCGTACTGCTCGTCCCCGCGCCGCTCATCCCGCCTCCTCGCGCGCCGGGCCCGGCAGCGCCGCCGCGGCGGCGCCGTCCTCCGACGCCCGCAGGGCGGGGGCCACCACCCGCGAGGCGTACACCGCCACCATCGCCATCACCCCGGCCCCGGCCACCGCCACCCCCGCGGTGCCGGCCACGGCGACCAGGGCGCCGGCGACGAGCGGCGCGGCGGTGGTCGCGATCCCGGAGACGGTGTTGAGCACCGTGCCGACCCGGGCCTGCAAATCGGGCGGGGTGACCGCGATGGCCCTGGCGGCCAGCAGCACGGCCAGGGTCGGCACCAGCAGCGACACCATCGCGAACAGCGCGCCGTAGGCCCACGCCCCGGTCGCGAGAGCCAGCCCCGCGGCCACCACGACCACCGCCCAGGACACCAGCACCGCGAGCCGCGCGGCCGACACCCGCCGCGCCAGGCGCGGCGCGATCAGCGCCCCGGCCACGCCCGCCGCCCCGGCCACGGCCAGCACCGTGCCGATCGCCACGGTGCCTGCGCCGTGCCGTTCCAGGGTGAAGACCGCTCCGTAGTACAGGGCGGCCAGCACCCCGTTGACGCCGGTCATCCACCACAGCACCCCGCGCAGGAACGGCCGGCCGCCGACGAACCGCAGGCCCTCGCGCAGGTCGGTGACCACCGTGGCCGCCCCCCGCCAGCGGGGCCCCCGGCCGGTGCCGAGCGCCAGATCGGTGCGGACTCCGCGGACGCACACCACGGCGAGGAGGTAGGTGAACGCGTCGACGGCGAACGGCAGCCAGCGGGCGGCGTGGAACAGCGCCCCGCCCAGCACGGGGCCGACCACGAGCGCCCCCTGTTCGCCGGCCTGGAGCCGGGAGACCGCCCGCGGATACCCCGCGGGCGCCACCACCGCGGCCACCCACCCCTGCGCGGCGGCGGCGTAGACGCAGGTGGCGATCCGTTCCACGGTCACCGCCAGGCACAGGGCGACCAGGGGCGGCCGGTCGCCCGTGGCCAGGAACGCGACCGTGCCCATGGCCGCGGCGCCGGTCAGCGCCGCGCAGACCATCAGGGGGCGGCGCGCGCCGCGGTCGGCCAGGACGGCGGCGAACGGTCCCGCGGCCAGTCCGGCGAGCAGGGACACCGACACGACGGCGCCGGCGAGTGCGGGGGAGTGCCCGGCGGCGAGGAGTAACAGCGGGAGGACGACGCCGGAGACCTGGGTGCCCAGGGAGTCGGCGGCCGACGCGGTCCACAGGAGCCGGAAGTCATGTGATGACGTCGTGTGTCTGCTGTGGAGACCCGTCATGTCACCTCCTCCGATGTGAGAGCACCGGATGCTAGGAGAGGTGGTGGAGCGCCACAAGGACGCGCGTAGAGCAGCGGCCCGGCCCTCCTCGGGTGTGTGCAGAAGTTGAGGGGGGATGTGAAAAATCCGCGTTCGGGGAGGGTGGCGCGGTCCCGCGGCGCCTCCGCTGCCTTTGCTTCCGTGAGCCGCTCGGCGGTGAGGGGGCGCGTGCGCCGCATGCGGCGGTGCGTTCGCGCCGCTTCGGGGCCGCGGGGAGTGGGGGACCTGCTGGGGTCCACGGGGAACGCGAGGCGGCGGCGCGTCCGTTTCGCCCGCACCCGGCCTCGGCGGCGGGCGTTCTCGTCAGCGAATCACCGTCCGGTGTGCGCGGGGCGGGCCGCGCGGCGGCGGTTGGCCGGATAACGCGCCTCCGGCCACCGTTTTGAGCCGCGCGCCCCGCGGGCGGGCCGGCCGTCACCCCGGCGGAGGTGCCGCAACGTGCTTCTCGAACCAGTGGTGCGCGTACGGCTCGTCGTTGAAGGCGGGCACCTCGCGGAAGCCGGCGGAGTGGTACAGGCCGATCGCGGCGGTGAGCGCCTTGTTGGTGTCCAGGCGCAGCACGGTGTGCCCCGCCCGGGCGGCCCGCGTCTCCAGCTCGGCCAGGAAGCGGCGCCCCAGGCCGAGGCCCCGCGCGCGGGGTGCCACCCACATGCGCTTGATCTCCGCCGGGGCGTCGGGCGGCAGTTTCAGCCCGGCGCAGCCGACGGGCTCGCCGTGCAGCCGGGCGACGAGGAACAGGCCGTGCGGGGGCCTGAGGGCGCCCGCGTCGGGCAGCAGGCTGTGGCCCGGGTCGAAACCGGTGTCGAAGCACGCCTGCATTTCGGCGAAGTACGACCGCAGGCAGTGCCGGGCGTCGGGGTGGTCGGGGTCGGTGGGCTCCAGGACCACGGTGGCGGCCGTCAGCAGGTGTTCGACCTCCGCCATGGCGGCGACGAGCCGGGCGCGCTGGTCCGCGTTGAGCGGTCCGAGCAGCGAACGGGCCAGGTCGTCGCTGCGGCCGTCGAGCGCGGCGCGCTCCGCGCGGCCGGCCTCGGTGAGCCGCACGGTCCGCACCCGCCGGTCCCCCGGCCGGGTCTCCACGGTCACCAGGCCGCCGGTCTCCAGGGCACGGAGCAGGCGGCTGACGTACCCGGAGTCGAGCCCGAGCCGCTCCCGCAACTGCCGCACGTCGCGGCCCTCTTCGCCGATCTCCCACAGCAGCCTGGCCTCGCCGACGGGCCGGTCGCGGCCCAGGTAACGGTCGTGGAGCACCCCCACGCGCGCGGTGACGGCGCGGTTGAACCGCCGCAACTGGTCGATCTGCGCTGCATCCATTCTCTGACTCTAGTCAGGTAACTTTCGGTGTGCGACCCCCGGCCCCGGGCCCGACCAGACGGACGCGAGCACGCGGTCGAGTGCCTTCGTACCGGCTGGTGCCCAGGTCGGCTTGCCGCCGGGGAGGCCGCGTTCGCCCGCCTGGCCGATGCAGACGAGCATCACTCCGAGCAGCACGGCCCATCCCCGTGCGCGGCGGATCGTCGCCTCGTCCGCGGGCGCGTACACCTCGAAGAAGCGGGTGTCCGCGCCCGCGGGCAGGAGCAGCCAGGCGGCCGCGAGGTCGGCCGCCGGGTCGCCGGCGCAGAGTTCGCCGAAGTCGACGATCCCGGCGAGAGTGCCGTCGGCGACGACGGTGTTCGCCGGGTGGAGGTCGCCGTGCAGCCATACCGGCGGGCCCGCCCAGCCGGGCGCGGCGAGGGCGTCGTGCCACACGTCGAGCACGGCGCGCGGCACGCGCGTGGCGACGTCCCGGAACTGGGCGTCCATACCCGCGATGTGTGTGCCGAGGGGAACGCTGCGCAGTCGGCTGGTGGGCGCGTCGGGCGGCGCCTGCCGGTGGAGGGCCCGCAGGAAGCCCGCCAGGGCGTCGGCCGCGTGGTGGCCCCGGCTGATCGGCGCGCGGTCGGCCGGCTCGCCCGGTACCCACGCGGCGATGGTCCAGGGCTTCGGGAAGCGCGCGGTCGGCTCGCCGAGCCGCAGGGGGACCGGCACCGGCAGCGGCAGGCGGGGGGCCAGGCGGGGCAGCCACGTGTGCTCCTTGCGGAGCAGGCCGGGGGCGCGCTCTGTGCGGGGCAGGCGTACGGCCAGTTCGTCGCCGAGACGCCACAGTTGGTTGTCCCAGCCGAGGGGTGCCGGGCAGAGGGCGAGGTCGGCGAGGTCCGGGTGCTGCGCCCGCAGGAGGGCACGCAGGCCGGGCTCGTCCAACTCGGCCTCGTCCACGTGGGCCGTCTCCCTGGTCGTCGGTTATCGGTCGGCCGGTTTACTGCCCGCCCCGGAGTGCGCCGACGGTGTCGGGGCTGGCGGGGGGCGGTGCGTGCTGGGTCGGTGGGCCGGGCGGGCGGTGGGCGGGCAGGAAGGCGGCGATGGCCAGGGCGGCGAGGGCGGCGCCGGCGCCGATGGCCATGACGACGCGGAAGCCGTTCTGGCTCGGCACGGTGGTGGCCCCGAGCGTGAAGGTCATCTGGGCGAGGACGACTGCCGCGACGGCGCTGGAGACGGAGGTGCCGATGGAACGCATCAGGGTGTTGAGGCTGTTGGCCGCGGCAGTTTCCGAGACGGGCACGGCGGCCATGATCAGGGCCGGCATGGCGCCGTAGGCGAGCCCGATGCCGGCGCCGATCACCGCGGAGACCAGGACGAGCTGCCAGATCGCCGACATGAGCACGGTGCCGAGTCCGTACCCGGCCGCGACGACGACGGCGCCCGCCATCAGCGTGACCTTGGGTCCGCGGGTGCGGGAGATGAGCGCGGACATCGGCGCGACGGCCATCATGACCAGGCCGGAGGGGCCCATGACCAGGCCGACGGTCAGCATCGACGCGCCCAGGCCGTAGCCGGTGGCCTCCGGCAGCTGGAGCAGCTGGGGCAGCACGAGCGACATCGCGAACATCGCGAAGCCGAAGACGGCGGAGGCGAGGTTGGTCAGCAGCACCTGGCGGCGCACGGTGGTGCGCAGGTCGACCAGCGGTTGGGCCGCGCGCCGTTCCCACAAGACCCACAGGACGAGGATGGCGGCCGAGGCGCAGAACAGGCCGAGGGTGAGCCCGCTGGTCCAGCCCCAGTCGCCGCCCTTGGAGATCGCGAGCAGCAGGCAGACCAGCGCCGCGGACAGCCCGGCGGCGCCGACCAGGTCGAAACGCCCGCCGCCGCGGACCCCGGATTCGGGAATGAGGAGCACCACGAACGCGGTGGCGAGTGCGCCCATGCCGGCCGCACCCCAGAACAAAACGTGCCAGTCGACGCGTTCGGCGAGGAAGGCGGACGCGGGCAGGCCGAGCGCGCCGCCGATGCCGAGCGAGGCGCTCATCAGCGCGGTGGCGGCGCCGAGCCGGTGGGGCGGCAGCTCGTCGCGCATGATGCTGATGCCCAGCGGGATGACGCCCGCGGCAAGGCCCTGGAGCGTACGTCCGACGATCATCGGTATCAGGCTGTCGCTGAGCGCGCCGATCACCGAGCCCGTGATCAGCAGGCCGAGGCTGACCAGGAGCATGCGCCGCTTGCCGTACATGTCCCCGAGGCGGCCCGTCACCGGGGTGGCGACGGCTCCGGCGAGGAGCGTCGCGGTGATCGCCCAGGCGGCGTCGGACGACGAGGCGTTCAGGAGCCGGGGCAGCTCGGGCACCAGCGGAATCATGATCGTCTGCATCAGGGACACGACGATTCCCGCCAGGGCGAGCACCGCGACGATGCTGTTGGCGGACTTCGTCGCGGCCGGGGGTGGCGTACTCGTCACCACTGGTGACCTCCGTGTCGGCGTTTAAGTCATGCGCTTGACGTAAAGGTAACAGGGCGCGTTCACTGGTCTCAGCCGCCGGTGGCGAAGGGAGCGCACGATGGAGCAGACGCACGGCACCCCGGCACGGGCATCCGGCAGGTCGGCGAGAGCGGACCGGGCCGGCGGCACCAGGGAGCTGATCCTCACCGTCGCGGAGCGGCTGTTCGCGGAACGCGGGGTGTTCGCCGTGTCCAACCGGCAGATCAGCGAGGCCGCGGGGCAGGGCAACAACGCCGCCGTCGGATACCACTTCGGCACCAAGACCGACCTGCTGCGGGCCATCGTGCGCAGGCACGGCGAGCGGACGGACACGCTGCGCGTGGCGATGCTCGACGAGATCGGCGACTCCACCGACGTGCGCGACTGGGTGTCCTGCCTCGTGCGCCCCGGCACCCGGCACCTGGCCGAGCTGGGCGCCCCCACCTGGTACGCGCGGTTCGTCGTCCAGCTGATGACCGACCCGCAGCTGCGGGACATCGTGGTCGACGAGACCTTCGGTCCCTCGCTGGAGCGGACCGTCGACGGGCTCAACCGCTGCCTGCCCGAGCTGCCCCTGCCCGTTCGCCTCGAACGCGGCGACATGGCCCGGCACCTGCAACTGCACATGCTCGCCGAGCGCGAACGTGCGCTGGCCGAGGGCACCCACACCGCCAGGCCGACCTGGGCGGAGTACGAGACCGGGATGATCGATGCACTGATCGGCCTGTGGCTCGCCCCCGTGACGCCGTAGCGCCGCGCGGCGGCATCGCCGCCGCCTGCGCGTCCGTGACCGCCGCGGGCGGGGCGTGCGCGTCGGGGCGCCGCCGGTGGGCGACGGCCCGTGCGGGTCACGCGCGGTGGGTGCCTGTCGCCACCTCGCGCGTCCGTGGCTCCGCCGCCCTGTCATGCTTGACGCACTACGGTCCCTCGGACACAGGAGTGGTTCGCGAACATGGCTGAGCAGATCCAACCGCTGGCCGGTGAGGTGGAAGCGGCAGTGCGTGCGGCGATGGCAGAGGTGCTGCCGCCCGAGCTCGCCGCGGAGGACCCGCTCGTGCGACGCTCCGACCGGGCGGACTACCAGGCCAATGCCGCCCTGTCGCTGGCCAGGCGCCTGGGCCGCAACCCGCGGGAGCTGGCGGGCGAGCTGCGCGACAAGGTGAGCGGGGCGGCGGCGCTGGCCTCCGTCGAGGTCTCGGGGCCCGGCTTCCTCAACATCACGCTGTCCGACGCGGCGCTGCTCGGCCGCCTCGCGGCCCGCGCAGCGGACCCGCGGCTCGGGGTGCCGGCCGGCCAGGCGGGGGAGACCGCCGTCATCGACTACTCGGCGCCCAACGTGGCCAAGGAGATGCACGTCGGGCACCTGCGTTCCACGCTGATCGGCGACGCCCTGGCGCGCGTGCTCGGCTTCCTCGGGGCCAAGGTGGTGCGGCAGAACCATGTGGGCGACTGGGGCACCCAGTTCGGCATGCTGATCCAATACCTGTTCGAGCACCCGGAAGCCGCGTGGCGCGGCAAGGAGGTCGGCCAGGGCGAGACCGCGGGCGCGGTCTCGGCGCTGGACGCGCTGTACCGCACCGCCCGGCAGGAGTTCGACGCCGACCCCGAGTTCAAGCAGCGCGCCCAGCGGCGCGTGGTGGCCCTCCAGGCCGGTGACGAGGAGACGGTGGCCGCCTGGCGGGAGATCGTCGGCGAGTCCGAGACCGCGTTCCAGCAGATCTACGAACGGCTCGGCGTGCTGCTCACCCTCGACGACGTGCTGGGCGAGTCGTTCTACAACCCGTGGCTCCAGGAGGTCGTGGACGAGCTGCGCGAGAAGGGCATCCTGCGGGACAGCGAGGGCGCGAAGGCCGTCTTCTTCGACGACCAGCCCGTGCCGCTGCTGGTGCAGAAGACCGACGGCGGCTTCGGCTACGCGGCGACGGACCTCGCCACCATCCGGTACAGCATCCGGGAGCTGAAGGGCACGCGGCTGGTCTACGTCGTGGACGCCCGCCAGTCGCAGCACTTCCAGATGATCTTCGAGACGGCCCGCCGGGCGGGGTGGCTCACCGAGGGGGTCCGGGCGGTGCACGCCGCGAACGGCACCATCAACGGGCCGGACGGCAGGCCGTTCAAGACCCGTTCCGGCGGCACGGTGCGCCTGGCCGACCTGCTCGACGACGCGCTGCGGCGGGCGCGCGAGGTCGTCGCCGAGAAGGACCCAGGACTCGGGGCCGAGGAGCTCGACGCCATCGCGCACGTGGCGAGCATCGGCGCGGTGAAGTACGCGGAGCTGTCCACCTCCAGGACGAAGGACTACTCCTTCGACGTGGACCGCATGGTCAGCTTCAACGGCCAGACCGGCGTCTACCTCCAGTACACGCACACCAGGATCGCGTCCATCATCCGCAAGGCCGGTGAACAGGGCGCGGAGACCGCCCGCTTCGACACCGGCCTCGCCCTGGAGCCGGCCGAGCACGCGCTCGCGCTGGAGCTCGACGAGTTCGGCGCGGCGCTCGACGCGGTCGCGGAGACGCTGGAGCCGCACCAGCTCGCCACGTACCTCTACGCCCTGGCGAAGGCGTTCACCACCTTCTACGAGTCCTGCCCGGTCCTGAAGGAAGGCGTGCCGGCCGGTGTCCGCGCCAACCGGCTCGCCCTGTGCGGTCTGACGCGCGAGACGCTGGCGCAGGGCCTCGCCCTGCTGGGCATCGAGGCGCCGGACCGCATGTGAGAACGGGCGCCGCGCCGTTCCGTACAGAACGCTGACCAGGCCGGACAGGTCGAGTCTTTCCGGGACGGCCGGCACCTCTTGCCCCGCGTCGCGCCGCACCAGCAGGCTCTGTGGTGCCGGGCGGTCGGGGGGCCGCCCGGCGGCCCCGGCCCGCGCTCAGCGATCGTGCGCGGCGCGGGCCGGCGCGGCCCAAAGGCGGCCCAAAGGCGCGGCAGAACGTGGGGGAACGGAAGAGAACGGGACGGGCAGGCCGGACCCCCCGGCCCCGGCCTGCCCCCTGCGGGCTCATCCCCCGTGTGTCGCAGGACTCCTCCGCGGCCCTGCGCTCACCGAGGACGTTAGGGAGATTCCGGGCCGCGGGCCACCGTTCACGGTGCGCAGAATCGCCCGCGGGCTGTGCACAGTGCACAAGTCGGCTCAGCCGGGGCTCGCCAGGTCACCGCTGATGCGCAGGGCGTGGACCACGTCGTGCACCCCGGCGCCCGTCGTCAACAGGTCGCGGTTCAGCAGGCGTTCGGCGGCCCGCAGGCGGGCGGCGACCGTGCTGCGGCTGATCCCGAGCCGGTGTCCCGTCCGCTGCGCGTTCGCGTCGGTCTCGATCCAGGCCCGCAGCGTGCCGCGCAGGTCCCGGCCGGCCGGATCGTCGAGGTCGCTGAGGACCGCCCCGGCCCAGGCTGTCGCCGCCGGGGTCCGCAGCAGCTCGTCGAGACCGGGCGCGTCCCGCCGCCCCGCGGCGCCCGGGTACGGGGGCGTGGGGTGCTGCGGGCCCGTGATGGACAGCGCGAGGGCCAGCGTGGCGCGCGCCAGGACGCTCTTCTGGCTGAGCCCCAGCGCCTCCTCGATGCGCTTCAGGTGGGCCGTGACGGTGTTGCGGCTGATCCCGAGCAGGCGCGCCACCCCGGAGTTGGAGAACGTCAGGGCCAGCCGCGTCACGTCGATCGTCAGCTTCGGGACGTCACTCACCGGCCCGAGGAACTCCGTGGCCCAGGCGAGCGCTGGCTCGCGCGGCAGGAAACGCTCCAGCGGCGCCTGCCCGCGGTACGCGGCGACGCGCCCCGGCATGCCGCGGGCGACCGCGAGCGCGTGGCGGGCCTGCTCGTACGCCGCGGCGGTCTCGGCCGGCGGATGCGGGTCGCTGATGCCCAGCGCGTAGCCGGGGTTGTCGTCGACCAGGCGGCGCAGTTCGCCCGCGAGGCGGCTGCTGCGGCCGGTGCCCTCGGCGGTCAGGCAGATCAGGTGGTCGTCGTAGACGGGGCAGCGGACCAGGAGGTTGCGGCCGTGGTAGCCCGCGGCGTCCTGGTAGCGGTCGGTCAGCCGCGTGCGGTCCGCGGGCGCGCAGGCGAGCAGCCGCACCCGGAGCCGGTCGGCGTCGAGCAGCGGGGGCGCGGCGCCGACCGTCATGCGGCGCGCCAGCGTCGGGTCGCCCGACATCAGCGCCATGAACACGGCGAGCCGCAGCCGGCCCGCCTTCTCCCGGTAGCCGCGGGACGCGGTCTCGGCCGCGCGCGCGGCCACCAGGGCGGCCAGCAGCGGAACGGCGTGCGAGACGAGTGCGGCGGCGCTCCGCGAGAGCACAGGCCCCGCGACGACCAGCACGGGGCGCAGCGGACCGCTGCCGTGCGCTTCGCAGCGCACCTGAAGGGTGCCGGACCGTGCCACCGCGGCGGCCATGCGCCCCGCGGCGAGCTGTGCGAGCACCGGGCGGACGGGATCGAGTGCGCCCGGCGGGAAGCCGGGCGAGGACAGGACGATGCGCCCGTGGCCGTCCAGCCAGGCGACGCGCGCGCCGGTCTCCGCGTCCAGCCAGTCGATCAGTGCCTGCGGCACGGTTCGCGGGTCGTGTACCGACAGGCGCCGCAGCTCCTCCAGTAGCCGGTCGGCCCCTGCCTCGTTCGGTGTCGGTGATGTCTCCATGCCCCCCTGCAATTCCTCCCCCTCCCCGGCGGCCGGCCTGCCCGGCAACGGGTCCGGCCGCCAAGCCTTCCGCGGTACGGGCGGCGTGCCCGCGGAATCCCGCCGGCAGAAATGCGGACCGGATTGACGGATTCCGCGGAGCGGCAGCGCCACCGTGGTACGGAGGGGCAGCGTAGTGCGATCCGGCGGGAATGCATAACGCGCCTGCGCGCGCTTGAGGTTCGCTCAAGCCCGGCCAAATCGCTTACCATCGGCGCCGGCTGTGCGACCGGTCACGGCGCGGACCGGATACGGTCCCGGCCGAGGCGGTCCGAAGCGCGGATTCCGGTCCGCCGCCCCGGCGTATCCGGCCTGAATTCCGCAGGCGTATTCGCGGCCGTTCCGCGTGCTATGCGCGAGGTATGCGCGGGGGGAATCCGAGCAAACGCTCACGGACTCGAGGAGCTGACCCGAGTGGGGAATCATGTCGGCGGCCGTGCGGTCGTCATGGGTGGGGGCATGGCCGGGCTGTTCGCGGCCCGGGTGCTTTCCGACGCGTTCACCGACGTCACGGTGGTGGACCGGGATGTACTCGCGGGAGTGGAGGGGCCGCGGCGCGGCGTGCCGCAGGGGCGGCAGGCGCACGGTCTTCAGGCCCGTGGCCTGGCGGTCATCGAGGAACTGCTGCCCGGGATAACCGAGGAAATGGTCAAGGACGGGGCGCCGCTCGGTGACATGACGGCGAATGTGCGGCTGATATTCAACGGGGAACGCATACGCAACTCGCCCTCCGGGCTGATGACCCTGACGCTGAGCCGTCCGTTCCTCGAACGTCACGTGCGGGCCCGGGTCCAGGTGCTGCCGAACGTCACGTTCCGCGAACGGCTGGACATCTGCGGCCTCGCGACCGCGGCGGGCGCGAGCCGCGTCACCGGCGTGCGGGTCCGGGCGGCGGGCGGGGGCGGGGGCGCGGAGGAAGTGCTGCCCGCCGATCTCGTCGTGGACGCGACCGGGCGGGGCTCCCGCACGCCGGTATGGCTGCGGGAATTCGGCTATCCCGAGGCTGCGGTGGACCGGCTCGACGTCCGGCTCGGCTATGCGACGCGCCAATACCGCATGGCCCGGGACACCCTGGAGCGGGACGAGTGCGAGATCGCCGTCGTCGCCTCGGTGGAGAGCCCGCGCGGCGCCATGTGCATCAAGACCGAGGACGACCTGCTCATGGTCGTCGTCAACGGCATGCTCGGCGACCACCCGCCGACCGACCCGGACGGCTTCCTGGAGTTCGTCCGTTCGCTCCAGGCGCCCGACGCCTACGAGGCGATCAAGGACCTCGACCCCGTCGGCCCCCCGGTGGGCCACCGCTTCCCGGCGAACCTCAGGCGCCGCTACGAACGGCTGCGCCGGTTCCCGCGCGGCCTGGTGCTGCTCGGCGACAGCGTGTGCAGCCTCAACCCTGCCTACGCGCAGGGCATGACGGTGGCCGCGCTGGGTGCGCTGGTCCTGCGCGACCACGTGGCGGACGGGCGGCTGCCGCGGCCCCGCCCGTACTTCCGCGATCTGGCGCGCCGGGCCGTCGGCCCGGCGTGGCGCCTGACGACGAGCGCCGACCTGGCCTTCCCCGGTGTGGTGGGGCCGCGGCCGCCCGCCGTGCGGCTCGGGCACGCCTATGTGCGGCGGCTCCAAGTGGCCGCCCGGTACGACGAGGAGGTGGCCAGGGCCTATCTGCGGGTGGTGGCCCTGGTGTCCCCGGCGTCGTCCCTGATGCGGCCCGCGGTCCTGCGGAGGGTGCTCCGCGCCTCGCGCGGCGGCCCCAGGGCGGGGCGGGCCGCCTGATCCCGCCCGCGTTCCGCGCCGGGAAAACAGACGGCGGTTGTTCGGTCGGGGCACGTGTGAAGAAAAACAGGATGGGGAAACAGACACTCGGTGACCACCGGGCGTGTACCGGTGGACGTGCGCCGGGGGGCGCTCGTTTGGCGCGATGAGGCAAGTACGCAGGTGAGCGAGGGGGCTTGTGCACGTGCATGCCGCCGGAGCCGGCCGGTGCGGCATGGGCGAGGCATTCGGTCCTGCCGTTCAACCGGGATAGGGCGGGATTTACAAACCGCATGAACGGTTTATTCTGGGAGGTTCCGACATCGGCACGGGACAAGGAGAGTTGACGGGCGATGCAGGAGAGATCCGGGCGGACCCGCCGTAGGTTATTGGCGGCTGCGGCCGAGGTGATCGACAAGTTCGGTTACGCCGAGGCGACGATGAGTGACATCAGCCGTTATGCCCAGGTGACGAAGGGTGCGCTCTACTTCCACTTCGCCTCCAAGGACGAGCTGGCCATGCAGGTGCAGCAGCGCAGTTGCGAACTGCTCACCGAGACGCTGAACGAGTTGCACGGCATCAACGGCTCGCCGCTCCAGACGCTCATCGACCTGACGCACGCGCTCGCCCGCTGGCTGTCCGGCGAGCCCGCGGTCCGGGCGAGCCTGCGCATCGGCCAGGAGCGTTCCGGGCAGGAGGAGCACGTCATCGACTACCACGTCACGTGCGTGACGGCCGCCTGGAGCCTGCTGCGGCAGGCGCGGGCGGAGCGTTGCCTGAACGAGTCGGTGACGCAGGAGGCCGCCGAGACGCTGGTGGCCGCCGTCGTCGCCGGCACCGAGGCGATGGCCTGGCGCGGGACGCCCGCGATCGAAGTGGCGGACCGGACGGCGGCGATGTGGCACCTGGTGCTGGCCGTCCTGGCCACCGAGGAGGCGCGCGCCGGACTGCGGACCGTGCCGCCCGCGGCGTGGTACGCGGCGGAAGCGGCGGAAGGCGTGCCCGCGCACGGCGCGCCCAGGGACGAGGCGTAACGGCGGCGGCCCGACGAGACAGGATACGTGCGGGCCGCCGAATCCCCCGGCGGCCCGCACGTTTACCGTCCCGGCCTTTTCGCGGGTATTCCCCCTTCGCCCCGGGATCAGAGAAAAGATGCTGATTCAGCGGTGCCAGGACATCGAGAAGAAAAGCAAATATCTGCCGCCTGATTGGGTCCAAAAAAGCACCATGGGAATCGGCCGGTGCCCGGGTACGCTGCTCCTCATGCAGAATGAACCGCGTTATCTGGAAGGCAAGGCCGTTCTCATCACGGGGGCGAGCAGTGGAATTGGTGCCGCGGCGGCCGGAGTGTTCGCGCGGCAGGGGGCGGCGGTCGTCCTCGCCGCGCGCCGGGAGGACAGACTCGCGGCCCTGACGGCCGGTTTACGAGCCGAGGGGGCCCTGGCGTCCTACGTGGTGTGCGACGTGCTGCGGCCCGGCGACGCCGCCCGCGCGGTGGAGGCCGTGCTGGAACGCCACGGTCGGCTGGACGCCTGCTTCAACAACGCCGGGGTGGGCGGCGACCGGGCGCCGCTGCACCTGATGGACGACGAGGTATACGACCGCATCATGGACACCAACGTCCGCGGCGTGTGGAACTGCATGCGCCACGAGATCCGCGCGATGCTGGAGCACGGCGGCGGCGCCATCGTCAATAACAGCAGCGTGGGCGGCATGGTCGCCATTCCGACGGCGGCTCCCTACATCGCCTCCAAGCACGCCGTCATCGGCCTGACCCGCGCGGCGGCCGACGAGTACGCGCGGCAGGGGATACGGGTCAACGCGATCGCTCCCGGGACGACGCGCAGCGAGATCATCGACGACTGGTTCGCGCGCAACCCGGAGATCGAACGGCAGGCGCACGCCTTGACGCCGCAGGGCAGGACGGCGGAGCCGGAGGAAGTGGCCGAGGCCGCCGCGTGGTTGTGCAGCGACAGTGCCTCGTTCGTCACCGGGGTGGTGATGCCGGTGGACGGGGGGTTCGTCAACCAGTGAGCCGGCCGATCGGGGCGGTGCCGCCGCCCCGGCCCCCGGTGTCCCCGGCCCGCAATCCAGCAGGCCGGGGCAAGTCCGGGGCCCAGCCCCTGAGTACATACAAACGCGCGTGCCGCCCGAAGCGGCGGAGGGTACACTCTGGTCGGTTTTTTTCGAGCAAACGGCCGGTGGCGCGGGGGAGGACACTTTGGCGCGGCAAGCGCGTGCGATTCTGAAGCGCAGGGTGATTCTGGAAGCGGCTGCTTCGGTTTTCAACGAGTTCGGCTACGGCGCCTCCACCATTGCCCAGATTCTCGAACGTGCCGCTGTCACGCGCGGGGCCCTGTACTTCCACTTCTGTTCCAAGGAAGCCCTGGCGCGCAGCGTGCTCGCCGAGGCCGTGACCACCGAGGGGGTACGGCCGCAGCCGCTGAAGCTCCAGGAGTTCGTGGACGTCGGCCTGCTGCTCGCCCACCGGCTGCCGCGCGAGCCGCTGCTCAGCGCCTCGCTCCGGCTGTCCGTCGACCAGAACGCGCGTGCGCTGTTCGGCACCCGCTGGCCGGACTGGATCGAGGTGGCCGCCCGTCTGCTCCAGGCCGGCCAGGAGCGCGGCGAAGTGCTGCCGCACATCATTCCCGCGGAGACCGGCCGCATCTTCATCGGCGCCTGGACGGGCGTCGGACTCGTCTCGGAATCGCTCGACACCGTTCCGGAACTGACCACGGACATAGCAAAGTTCTTCGATCTCCTGCTGCCGAGCGTCGCCGTGCCGAGCGTGCTGATCAAACTCGACACCTCGCCCGGGCGGGTGCCCCTGCTGCTGCGCGCGGCCGGGGAAGGCTGAGCGCCCCGCCGGATCAGCCGCGCCGGCCGTGGCCCGAGGCCACCGGCGGCGCGGCGCGGGCGGGGCCACCGGTGGCCCCGGACCCCGCGGCCCGTTCCCCGGCGCGTTCTTCCGCGTGCCGCGGGGGCGTTGCGGGCAGCCTGGCCAGTTCCGCGTTGAACTGCGCCCCGGCGAGCAGGGTCAGGTTCGACACCCACAGCCAGACCAGGAACACGATCATCCCCGCCAGCGACCCGTACAGCCGGTTGTAGGTGGGGACGCTGGACGCGTACAGCGCGAAGCCCGCGGACGCGAACAGCCACAGCAGCACGGCGAGCGCGCCGCCTGGCGCCGAGCGGCGCGGCGCGCGCGTCCCGGCCGGGCCGGTACGGAAGAGCGTCAGCACCAGGCCCGTCACCAGCACCAGCAGCAGCGGCCACTTGAGCACGTGCCACGCGGTGCTGCCCGCCTCGCCCGTGCCGAGCAGCCGCCCCAGCGAACGGACCGCGCCGCCCGTGAGGATCAGCACCGTCGCGCTGCACACCAGCAGCCCGAGCAGCCCGAGCGCCGTCAGCATGGTGCGCGGCACCGCCCGCCACGGCGGCCTGCGGTCCACCACGTCGTGCATGCCGTGCAGCACCCGCCGGAAGACGCTCAGGTAGTTGTACGCCGACAGCCAGGCGCTCGCCGAGCCGACCGCGATGACCAGCCAGGCGGCCGAACGCCGACCGGCCGGCTCCTCGAGCGCGGCCCGCACCTCGGAGCCCGAGCCCGCCGGGAGCAGCGAGGTCACCTCGCCGATCAGCTCCTGCGCCGCCGCCGGGTGCGCGAGCCCGGTCACGGACATCGCGACCAGCAGGGTCGGGAAGACCGCGAGCACGGAGTAGTAGGTCAGGGCCGCCGCCCAGTGGTCGATGTCGTCGCGCCACAGCGACACGGGGGTCCGCCGCAGCGCCACCGCCCACCGGGCGGGCGGCCTTCGGTCACGCATGAATTCACCTCGTCGTCAGGCCCAGCACCGCGACCGCCCACACGGCGACGGCGACGGCGATGATCCCCACGGCGGGGGAGGGCCGTTGCGCCCAGTGCGGGCCGCGCATCCGCGCGTCGCGGCACATCACTGCACGCGCGGCTCGTCGTCCGTCACCTCGTCGTCCGGCAGGCGGACGTCGACGACGGCGACGTTGACCTCGATGACCTCAAGGCCGGTCATGCGCTCGACGGCCGCGATCACGTTCTCCCTGATGTCGCGGGCGACGTCCCTGATCGGCACCCCGTACTCGACCATCACGTCGAGGTCGACGGCCGTCTGCCGCTGCCCGACCTCGACCTTCACGCCGCGGTTCGCGCCGGCCCGGCCGCCGGGCACCCGGTCGCGGACCGCGCCGAGTGTCCGGGACAGCGTGCCGCCCAGCGCGTGCACGCCGGGCACCTCGCGGGCGGCGAGCCCCGCGATCTTCTCGACGACTCCGGCCGCGATGGACGTCTGCCCGCGCGTCGCCGCCGGCTCCTGCGGGCCCGTGGCGCCCTCGCTGACGGTGGTCGCGCCGTCGGACGAGACGCCCGCCGTGCGGGCCACCTGGGCTGATTCCTCCGCGGGCGCGGCGGACGCGGGTGCTGTCTTCATTGCCATGGCATACCTTCCCGTTGCGGCTCGATGGTGCTCTGACACCCTGTTGGACACGGGTCGGCGTGAATCGTCACGCGCGGTTCCGCACTTTTTCCCGGGTCTCGCCGGGGAACCGGAAGGAGTTGGTGGGTGGCCGACGAGGCGGAGCCCGCGGCGGACGACGCACTGCTGGCCGCGCGGGCCGGAGAGGGCGACGAAGACGCCTTCGAGACGCTGGTCCGGCGCCACGGCCCGGTCCTGCTGCGGCTGGCCAGCCACCTGCTCGGCGGGGGCACGGACGCGGAGGACGCCGTTCAGGAGGCATTCGTCCAAGCCTGGCGGCGGTTGCCCGAGTTCCGCGGCGACGCCACGTTCCGGACGTGGATGTACCGCATCGTCACCAACCGCTGCCTGAACCAGCTGCGCGCCCGGCGGCCCACCGCGCCGCTGGACGCGGTGGCCGAGCCCGCCGCGCCGGAACACCAGGTCTCGCCCGCGCGGACGGCCGAGAACACCGCGGCGGTGGTGGCGCTGCACGCGGCCCTGGCCGGGCTCTCTCCCGAACAGCGCGCCTGCTGGGTGCTGCGGGAGTTCCACGGGCTGTCGTACGAGGACATCGCGCATACGGTGGGAATCAGCCACCAGGCCGTGCGCGGCCGGATCTTCCGGGCCAGGCGCTACCTGACGGAGGCGATGGAAGCATGGCGCTGAACGAGCCGCTCGATTCCGAGGAGCTGCCCTGCGGCCGGTCGCTGCAAGACGTCTGGGAGAGCTGGGACGAGGGCACGACCGGCAAGGACCCGCACTACGCGTCCTGTCCGCACTGTTCCGCCGCCCTTGCGGAGCTGCGCGCGCTCGGCGACTTCGTCGAGCAGAGCAGGGCCGCGGCGCCCGAACCGCCGGGCGCGCCCGACGCCCGCGCCGTCACGACGCGCGTCATGGACATCGTGCGGCTCGAACTGCGCCCCGGGCGCAGGCTGCCGCTCGGCGAGCCGGACGAGGACGCCTGGATCGTGGAGGCCGCCGCGGCCAAGACCTTCCGCGCCGCCGCCGAATCGCTGCCGGGCGTGCGCGCGGGCAGCTGCCGCATCGAGCCGCTGGGCGCGGGTTCCGGCACATCACGCGGCCCCGTCCGGGTACGCCTCGCGGTGACGGCCGAGCTGACCTGGACCGTTCCGCGCCTGGCCGACGCGGTGCGGGAACGGGTCGCGCGGGCCGCGCGCGAGGCCATCGGCCTCGACGTGCAGGCCATCGACATCGAAGTCGTGGACCTGGTGGACACGATGGACACGACGGACACGACGGACAGGAGGACGCGGTGAACGGTCGCCCCGCAGATCTCGATGCGCGGGTGCGGGAGGCCGCCGCCGCGGCGGCCAGGTCCGTACCGGGGGTGGCGTTCCTGCGGCCCGGGCTGAGCGGGCTGCTGCGCGGCCGGGCCGGCCGCGCGGCGCGTGGCGCGGGCGCGGGCGCGGTGCGGGTCAGGCGCGGTGGCGCGCCGGGCAGCTGGGAGATCGGGGTCGAGCTGGCGACGCTGCGCGGGCACCGCGCGCTCGATGTGACGCGTTCGGTGCGGTCCGCGGTCCGCCGGGCCGTCGGCGAGGAGACGGCGTCGGCGGCCCGCCCGGCGGAGCACGTCACCGTGACCGTGACGGTCACCGACATCGCGTGAGCCCGCCGCCCTGACCGGCGCAACCGCCGGACGTGCCTGCCGGAAATATCCCGTTGTCCGGGAATCTGCCGGTAGGTTCTGAGGCGATCCGGAGGGACACCCTCCACCGGCAGATGGGCAAGTCATGCGATGGTCTCCAGGGCCGGTGGCGGTCCTCGGGCTCGGCTACGTCGGCCTCCCCACCGCGCTCGCGCTGTGCTCCGCCGGCCAGCGCGTCATCGGCCTCGACACCGACCCGCACCGCCTCGACGCCGTCCGGCGCGGCGCCGTCGACCTGCCGGACGCCGACCGCGCGCGGCTGCGCGCCCTCGCCGCGGGCCCCTCGTTCACCCTCACCGGCGACCCCGCCGCGGTGGCCGCCGCGGGCTCGGTCGTCATCTGCGTGCCCACCCCCGTCGACGACCACCTGCTGCCCGACCCGCGCGCCCTGCGCGCCGCCTGCGCCTCGGTCGTCCGCCACGCCACCGCCGGCCAGACGATCGTGCTCGCCTCCACCAGCTACGTCGGCACCACCCGCGAACTGCTCCTCGACCCACTCGCGGACCGCGGACTCGGCCCCGCAGGCCCCATCGGCGACGTATTCGTCGCCTGCGCCCCCGAACGCATCGACCCCGGCAACGCGGACCGCCCGCAGGGCGCCGTCCCGCGCGTCGTCGGCGGGGCCACGCCCGAGTGCAGCCGCCGCGCCGCCGCGCTGCTGCGGCCCGTCGCCGCCCGCGTCCACGTCGTCGGCTCGCCCGAGACGGCCGAGCTGACGAAGCTCCTGGAGAACACCTTCCGCGCCGTCAACATCGCACTCGCCAACGAGTTCGCCACCATCGCGGGCCACCTCGGCCTCGACATCACCGAGGTCGTCGACGCCGCCGCCACCAAACCGTACGGCTTCATGCCCTTCCGGCCGGGGCCCGGCGCCGGCGGGCACTGCATCCCCTGCGATCCGCACTACCTGCTGTGGCAGCTGCGTGCCGCCCGCGTGCCCGCGCCGCTCGTCGACACCGCGATGACCGCGCTCGCCGCCCGCCCGCCCGCCGTGGCCCGCCGCGCCCGCGACATCCTGGCCGCCCGCGGCGTCCCCGCCCGCGGCGCCCGCGTCCTGGTGGCCGGGGTCGCCTACAAACCGGGCGTCGCCGACCACCGCGAATCGTCCGCGCTCCGCCTCATCGAGGACCTGCTCCTGGCGGGTGCCGACGTCGCCTACACCGACCCGCTGATCCCCGTCCTGCCGGTGCGCGGCCGCCTGCTGCACCACAGGGCCGACCCGGCGGAACGGCCCTGGGACCTCGTCGTCGTCCACACCGTCCACCCCGGCCAGGACCTGGGCTGGCTGGAGGACTGCGGGCCGGTCCTCGACGCGACGTACCGCCTCGACAGCCCCAAGGGCCGGTACCTGGTATGAGTCTCGCCCCCCGGTACGACAGCCTCGACGACGGCGTGCGGCACGCCCTGCGCCGCCTGGTCACCCTGCTCGCCCTGCTCCCGCTGCTGATCCTGCTCGCCGCCCAGGCCCCGCGCCTGCCCGGCGGCCCGCTCGTCCTCGGCTACGGCTTCCTGGTGCTCGCGGTCACCACCGTCATGCTGTTCCTCGCCTACGCCCACTACGAGGACCCGGCCGTGCGCACCGTGCGCCGCCGCCCGGTCGCCGCCACCGCGGACTTCCCGCCGCTGCCGCCCGCGCCCCGCGTCAGCTTCCTCCTCGCCGTCAAGGACGAGCAGGACCACATCGAGTCCTGCGTGCGGTCCATGGCGGCGAGCGACTGCCCGGGACTCGACCTCGTCGTCGTGGACGACGCCTCCACCGACGGCACCCCCGCGATCCTGCGCCGCCTGGCCGCCGAACTCCCCGTCCGGCTGCTGTTCCTCGACCGCAACGTCGGCAAGAAGCGCGCCCTGGTCCTGGCCGCGGAACACGCGGAAGGCGACGTGCTGGCGTTCACCGACTCCGACTGCCTGCTGGCCCCCGACGCGCTCCGCCGCTGCGTCGACGCCCTGGTCCGCCACCCGGAACTCGGCGCCGTCAGCGGCCACGCCCGCGCCCTGAACGCCGACGCCACGCTCCTCACCCGCGTTCAGGACGTCTGGTACGAGGGGCAGTTCCGCGTCGCCAAGGCCGCCGAGGCCGTCTTCGGCGCCGTCACCTGCGTCTCGGGCCCCCTCGCCGTCTTCCGCCGCGACGCCGTCTACAACTACCTGCCCGCCTGGGCCGAGGACCGCTTCCTCGGCCGCGACTTCCGCTTCGCCACCGACCGGCAGCTCACCGGCTACGTCCTCGGCCAGTTCCGGCTCGGCCGCCGCCTCAAGGCACGGCACGCCGGCTCGCCGTTCGTCCACGGCACCGACCACCCCGAACGGGCCTGGCGCACCGGCTACGTGCGCTCCGCCGTGGTCCGCACCACCGTGCCCGCCCGGCTGCGGCCGTTCCTGCGGCAGCAGATCCGCTGGAAGAAAAGCTTCATCCGCAACATCTTCTTCACCGGCACCTTCATGTGGCGCCGCGGCCCGGCCGCCGCCGCGCTCTACTACGGGCACGTCCTGTGGGTCCTGGCCGCGCCCGTCATGGCCGTGCGGCACCTGCTGTGGGCGCCGGCCGCCGGGCTGTGGACGCTCACCGCGCTCTACCTCGCCGGGGTCCTCCTCAAGGGCGTCGTATGGGGCGTCGCCTTCCGCATCGACCACCCGGGAACGCCGCGCTGGCGCTACCGGCCGCTGATGAGCCTGCTGTCCGCGACGCTGCTCGCCTGGCTGCTGCCCTGGTCCCTGCTCACGATCCGGCGCAACGTCTGGTCCAGGAGCGCCACATGAAAACCCTGCGCGTCCTGCGGACGGCCGCCGCCGCGCTCGCCGTCCTCGCCCTCTACGGGCTCGTGCTCGGCCGCGGCCGGTGGCCGCAGTGGCCGCTGCCGTGAACGCCCGCCTGCTGCGCGCCGCGCTCGGCCTCGCCGCCGCGGCGGTCCTGGCCGCCCCGTTCGCCGCCGCCTGGCAGCTGCACGAGCACCGCGGCGACGTCACCGCCCAGGACGCCGCCCCCGCACCGGCCGCCGACCCGGCCGCGACCGCCGCCTGGCGCGCGCTCGGCGCCGCGCTCCCCGACCGCACGCCCCCCGTCGTCCTCGCCTACCACGACATCGCGCACGACCCCGGCAACCGCTACACCGTCACGCCTGAACGCCTCGACGCGCACCTCACCGCGCTCGCCGCGGCCGGCTACCGCACCCTCACCGCCGAGGAGTTCGCCGACTGGGCCGAGGGCGGGCCGCCACCGCCGCGCGGCGTGCTGCTGACCTTCGACGACGGCACCCACGGCCTGTGGGTCCACGCCGACCGCATCCTGGCCCGGCACGGCGCGCACGGCTCGGCGTTCCTCATCACCGGCCGCGTCGGCCGCCACCGCCCCTACTACCTGTCGTGGCCGGAGATCTCCCGCATGCACGCCTCGGGCCGCTGGGACTTCCAGAGCCACACCCACGACCTGCACACCCGCGGTGCGGACGGCGGCGGCGCGCAGGGCGTGCGCGCGGACCTGAGGCGGTCGCTCGACGCGTTCGCCGCACACGGTCTGCCCAGGCCCGCGCTGTTCTCCTACCCGTTCTCCGAGACCCGCGGCTTCCCCGACGCCCTGGTCCGCGACCTGTTCACCGCCACGCTCACCAACCGCGCCGGCCGGCCGCTGCCGCCCAGCCGCAGGTCCGCGCCCGGCGAGTGCTTCGAACGCCTCGAAGTGCTGTCCGGCACCACCGCGGACGCACTCGTGCGCGAGGTGGCCCGGCGCACCCCGCTGCCGCCCGGCGGCGACCTGCTGGCCGACCGGGAGCGCTGGGTCGCCGCCGACCGCAGGCCGCCCGCGCCCGGCACGCTCCCCGGCGGCGGGCCGCGCAGGCCCGCCGCCGGGCGCTACCAGTACGCCGAATACGCCCCGCATGCCACCGCCGACTGGGACGGCTACACCGTTCGCGCGGACGTCTCGGGCCTGACCGCGGGCGGCGCGACGTTCGGCCTGGCCGCCCGCGTCGGCGGCGGGTCCCCGGTCCAGGTCCGCGTCTCCCACCACCGCGTCCGCCTCGTCGAGAACGGCAGCACCCGCGCCGAACGCCGGCTGCCGCGCGGCACGGCGCACCGCGTCGAGCTGACCGTGCGGGGCGGCCGGACCACCGTCGTGGTCGACGGGCGGGTGCGTCTGGCGGCCACCGCGGACACCGCACCCGGCACCGGCGGCGTCGCCGTGTCCGCCTCACGCGCCGGCCGGGACGTCCCCTGGCCGGTCATCGACGCTCTTCGCGTCGAAAGAACCGGGCAGGAGCAGTGAACGAGGAAAGGAGGACGGGCATGCCGACCGAGACATGGCACGTACGGGTGTCCATCGACACCGACGGCCGGCTGACGCGGGCCGAGGCCAGGCTGGAGGACAAGCCGGACACCGTCCTGGTCAGCGAGGGCACGGCCAGGGCCCACCCCAGCGACGCGAACGTTCCCGACATCGGCCGCGAACTCGCGGTGGCCCGCGCCCTGTCGGAGCTGTCGCATCAGCTGGTGCACCTCACGGTCCAGGACATCGAGTCCCGCACCCACCGGCCCGTGCGGCACCTCAAGCAGTAGGGCCCTGGATCGCGACCGCCGTGCCGGAGACGTGCACCCGCGGGTCGTCCGGCTCCAGGGTCACCGTCAGCAGGGACGGGCGGCCCATGTCGTGCCCCTGGTGCAGCGTGAGCACCGCCGGGGGCGCGGCCAGGCCCAGAGCGCGCAGGTAGCCGCCGAGGGCCGCGGCCGCCGCCCCCGTGGCCGGGTCCTCCACCACGCCGCCCACGGGGAACGGGTTCCGCACGTGGTGGACGGCCGCGGACTCGCGCCACACCAGCGCGACGGTCGTCAGGTCGAGGCGCAGCATCAGCGCCGCCAGGCGGTCGAAGTCGTAGTCGAGAGCCGCCAGCCGCTCCCGCGTCGCCGCCGCCACCACCAGGTGCCGCGCCCCGGCGTAGGCGATGCGCGGCGGCAGCGCCGTGTCCAGGTCGCCGGCCCGCCAGCCGAGCGCGGCCAGCGCCCCGGTCAGGTCGGCCGCGGCCACCGGCTCCTGCCGTGTCGGCACGCTGGAGAGCGTGGCGCGCGGCGCGCCGCCGTTCGCGGTCACCGCCACCGGCACCTCACCGGTCCGGGTCAGGAACGTGCGGCCGCCGGTCCCGGCCCGTTCGGCCAGCGCCACGGCCGCCGCCACCGTCGCGTGCCCGCAGAACGGCACTTCCGCCCGCGGGCTGAAGTACCGCGCCGTGAAGGAGCCGCCGCCCCGCGGCACGAGGAAGGCGGTCTCCGAGTACCCCACCTCCGCCGCGATCCGCAGCATCGCCGCCTCGTCGAGCCCCGAGGCGTCGAGGACCACGCCCGCCGGGTTGCCGCCCGCCGGGTCGGTCGTGAACGCCGCATACCTGAGCACCTCGTGAATCATGCCGGGCCAACCCGGCCGCCGGTCACGGGTATTCCGTTATTCCGTCACTCGAACGAGGGAACGTGGGTTCGCCGGCCCGGCGTGTGCTTGGTCACGTCGCGCGCCTCCGGGTGCGCCGGTGCCCGCCGCGGGCCCGCCCGCCCCGGGGGCGCGCGCCGGCGCCGCCCCGCGTCCCGCGCCCCGCGGCGCCCGCCGCGGACGCGGCCGGCCCGCGGGCGCGTGACCAGCGACTCCACACGGAACGGCGGCGCAGGGCCGGGCGCCCACGGGCCCGGTTCGCGTGCCTGCACGGCCGTCACGACCGGCCCGCGTCGGGTCCGTTCCCGGCCGTCCGCGGGGCGCCGGTGGGCGCGAAACGGAGTGGGGGCGGCCCGGTCATTCATGGGATGATCGGATCGTTCCCCGCTCAAGCACGGAGAGGTTCATGAACCAGCCCGGCCCGACAGCCACGGCCGCCCCCGACTCCACCGCCCCCTCCCCCAGCCGCATATCGCCCCCGAGCCCGGCCCGCGCCGACATCAGTCGCACGCAGCGGGCCGGACTGCTGCTCACCCTCATCCTCGGCGGCCTCTCCGCCGTGCCGCCGCTGTCCCTGGACATGTACCTCCCGGCCCTCCCGGAGATCGGCGACGCCCTGGGCACCGGCGCCGCCACGGTACAGCTGACCCTGACGGCCTGCCTCCTGGGCCTCGGCCTCGGCCAGCTCGTCGTCGGGCCGATGAGCGACCAGCTCGGCCGCCGCGTGCCGCTGATGGTCGGCATGCTCGCCTACGTGGTGGCCTCCGTGGCCTGCGCGCTGGCCCCCAACGTGGAGACGCTGACCCTCTTCAGGCTCCTCCAGGGCCTGGCCGGTGCGGCGGGCATCGTCATCGCCCGCGCCGTCGTCCGCGACCTGTTCCGCGGCGTCGCCATGGCCCGGTTCTTCTCCTCCCTCATGCTCGTCTCCGGCGTGGCGCCCATCCTGGCGCCCGTCTTCGGCGGCCAGTTGATGCGCGTCACCGACTGGCGCGGCATCTTCGTGGTGCTCGCCGCCGCCGGCCTGGTGCTCGTCCTCGTCGTCTACCGCTGGCTGCCCGAGACCCTGCCGAGGGAACGCCGCAACTCCGGCGGCGTCCCCGCCGCCCTGCGGGCCATGGGCGGGCTGTTCACCGACCGCGTCTTCACCGGCCACCTGCTCGTCGGCAGCCTCGTCTTCGCCTCGCTGTTCGCCTACGTCGCCGCCTCCCCGTTCGTCATCCAGGAGATCTACGGCGCCTCGCCGCAGACGTTCAGCATGCTCTTCATGCTCAACTCGATCTCCCTGGTCGCCATGGGCCAGGTCAACGGCAAGATCCTCATCGGCCGCGTGCCCACCCTGCGCATCATGGCCGCGGGCCTGACCGTCATCACCCTGGCCGCCACCGCGCTGCTGCTGATGACCACCGGCGTGTTCGGCGAGCCCGGGCTCCTGCCCGTATCCGTCGGCCTCTTCGTGCTGATGGGGGCCATGCCCCTGGTCATGCCCAACGCGAACGCGGAGGGCCTGGACCGGGCCGGGCACGCCGCGGGCTCCGCCTCCGCGCTGCTGGGCGCGTCCGCGTTCTTCGTCGGCGCCATCGCCTCCCCGCTCGTCGGCATCGCGGGCGAGGAGACCGCGGTCCCGATGGCTGTGGTGCAACTCACGTTCGCCGTGCTCGCCGTGGGCTGCTTCGTCACCCTCTGCCGCCCGCGCCGCCGCAGGACCAGTCCTATCCTGGCCCGGTGACCAGCACCTCCGAGCGCCTGCGTACCGCGCTGGACCAGCTGCTTGACGGCCTGCCGCCCCGCCAGGCGGCCGGCGCGGTCGAGCAGCTCATGTCCGGCTACCGGGACGAAGGGCGCGGCGCGGCCCCGCCCGTCCTCGCCGACCGGGCCGCCGCCGTCGCGTACGCGGCCTACCGCATGCCCGCGACCTTCGAGGCCGTCGCCGCGGCCCTGGGCCGCTTCGCCGACCTCACCCCCGGCTGGGCCCCGGCCGGCCACCTCGACCTCGGCGGCGGCACCGGCGCCGCCGCCTGGGCCGCGGCCGACGTGTGGCCGGCCGCCGGCCGTCCCACCGTGGTCCTCGACCGCGCGGGGCCCGCGCTCGACCTCGGCCGCGAGCTGGCCGGCGGCCGCCTCGACGGCGTCGAGTGGCGCCAGGCGCGCCTCGGCGCCCAGGGCACCGCGCTGCCCGCGGCCGACCTGGTCACCGCCTCGTACGTGCTCGGCGAGCTGCCGGCGGCCGACCGGGACGCGCTGACCGACTCCGCCGCCGCGGCCGGTACCGCCGTCGTGCTCGTCGAGCCGGGCACGCCCGGCGGCTACCGCCGCATCAGGGCCGCCAGGGACCGGCTGATCGCCGCCGGGCTGCACGTCCTCGCGCCCTGCCCGCACAGCGGCACCTGCCCCGTCACCGGCGACGACTGGTGCCACTTCGCGGCCCGCGTCAGCCGCTCGGCACTCCACCGACGGGTGAAAGGCGGTGTACTGCCGTACGAGGACGAGAAGTTCGCCTACGTCGCCGCCGCGCGGGACTCCGTCGCCGGCCGCCCCGCGCCCGGCCGCATCGTACGCAGGCCCCTGCTGCGGAAGGGGCAGGTGCTGCTCGATCTGTGCACGGCCGACGGCGAGCTGCGCCGCGAAACCGTCTCCAAGCGCCACCGCGAGGACTACCGCGCGGCCCGTTCCGGCGACTGGGGCGCGCCCTGGCCGCCCCTTTCCCCCCTTTCTCCCGATTACCCATCCGAGACCGACACAGGGCAGGATGTGCCCGATACGCGCGACACGCGCGTTACAGCGGAATAAAAGGACGGCCGGATACGCTCCACGGCGCGTCGGCAAAGAAGTGAGGCGGCAGGAGGCTCATGGAACGCGAGAGCAGATTCCCCCGCTGGCTGCGCCGCGGAGCACGTGGCGCCGCCGCAGGCGCCGCCGCCGCGAAGGCCCGCGAGAACCTGCTGCTCGCCGTCGCCGACGCGGGCCTGCCGCTCGCGCCGGCCGCGCACCCGCAGGGCTACGGCTGTTCCTGCGAGCGCATCGGCTGTCCCACCCCGGGCCGCCACCCGGTGTCGCTCGCCTGGCAGACCCAGGCCACCACCGACCGCGACCAGATCCTGCGGTGGCTGCGCGCCGACCCCGAGTGCAACTTCATCACCGCCACCGGCCGCACCCACGACGTGCTCGACCTGCCCGCCGCCGCGGGCTACACGGCCCTGGAACGCCTGGCCGGGGAGAACGTGGACATCGGGCCCGTCGCGGTCGCCGACCCCGACCGGGTCCTGTTCTTCACCGCCACCCGCGGCACCCCGGACGACGAGGACGAGTGGTGGCCCTGCGCCCTCGACTGCCACCCCGAGAGCGTCGACGAGCACCCGGGACTGCGCTGGCACTGCCGCGGCAGCTACGTCCTGGTGCCGCCCTCCCGCGTCCCCGCGGCCGTCGAGGGCGGCGTGCGCTGGCTGCGCGGCCCTGAACATCCGCTGCCCGAGCCGCTGATGCTGCTCGAAGCCCTCACCGACGCCTGCGGCGGCCTGGCCGCCGAGCGGCAGCAGCCGCACGGCAGCGAGGCGCCGCACAGCTCGTTCCGCCCCTGGCGCGCCCAGGCCGGGCCGGTCCAGGGCGCCTGACTCCCCCCGACCACGGCCCACGGGCCGGACACCGGCGGTAACACCGGAACGCCCGCAGCGGCCAGTGCGACGTGTCACCGTTCGTTCGTTACATCCGTCATCGGGACTGATGACGGAGCGCACTCGTCGCGGTCCCGGCGCACGCGGATCATGGATTCCACCTACCCCTCCACCACGCCGCGGCAGCGACGACTCGGGCAGGGCCGGCAGCTGAGCGGATGCCGTCCTCACGCACGCGCCGTCCTGCCCCACGGCCGGCCGGCTCACGTCGGCGTCCGTTAGGAGAACCATGTCTACCCGTGCCCGCCTCCATCGAACGGCAGCGTTCGGCGCAACGCTGCTGCTGGTGGGAATGCTCGGCGCCTGCACGTCATCGAGCGCTGAGGAGTCCCCGGAGGAGTCTCCGGACGAGTCGTCGCAGGAGTCGTCGGAGGAACTGCGGCGTTTCTACGAGCAGGACCTGGCCTTCGAGCCCTGCGAGCCCTACGCGACCACCGAGGCCGACGCGCAGATCCTCGCGAACGAGCGGTTCGAGTGCGCCCGCATGGAGGCGCCGATGGACTATGACGACCCCGGCGGCGAGACCGTGTCGATCGCGCTGCTGCGGTTGCCGGCGAAGGGGGAGCCGATCGGATCACTGCTGACCAACCCGGGCGGCCCCGGATATTCGGGCCTGAGCTTCCCCGCGATCATCTCCGCGCTGGCTCCCGAGAACCCGGTCGTGGAGCGGTTCGACCTGATCGGCGTCGACCCGCGCGGCGTCGGCGCCTCCACCCCCGCGCTGGACTGCTACACCGACGCCGAGCGCGAGAACGACGCGCTGTCGGCGAAGCTCAACGTGACCGAGGAACAGACCCGGCAGTGGATGCGGCAGTGCGCCGAGCGCACCGGCAGTGAGGAGTTCCTCTCCCACGTGGGCACGCGGGACGCCGCGCGTGACATGGACGTGCTGCGGGCGGTGCTGGGCGACGAGGAGCTGAGCTACCTCGGCACGAGCTACGGCTCGCGGCTGGGAGCGGTCTACGCCGAGATGTTCCCGGACAACGTCCGGGCGCTCGTGCTCGACGGGGCGATGAACCCGTACGCCGCCACCGCCGAACGGCGCGAATCGCAGTACGCCGGCCTCCAGCGCTCGTTCGAGCTGATGGGCGCCTCCTGCACGGAACAGCCCGACTGTCCGCTGGGCTCCGATCCCGACGCGGTGACCGAACGGTTCCAGGAGATCGTCCAGCCCCTGCTCGACGAGCCGGTCCCGGCCGGCGACGGCCGGGTCCTCAGCTTCTTCGACGCGATCGACGGGGTCGTCTCGGGACTGTACTCGGAAGCGAGTTGGCCCACGATCATCGAGGGAATCCGCGAGGTCAGGGACGGACGCGGCGAGACCCTGATGGGGCTGCACGACGGCTACTACCAGCGGAGCGCCGACGGCAGCTACAGCAACGCCCTCGAAGCCACCGAGGCCATCAACTGCCTGGACGAGGAACGGCACACCCCGGAACAGGAGACGGCGCTCCAGCGCACGGTCATCGCCGCCGGCCCCTTCACTGACCCCGGCCGGCCGCTGGGCGAGACGAGGAACATGTGCGAGTCCTGGCCGGTGGAGCCGACCCTGGGCTACCCGTACGCCACGGACATCGAGGGGCTGTCCGACACGTTGACCGTCGCCGTCACCGGCGACCCCGTGGCCCCGTACGAGGAAGGCGCCCGCCTGGCCGAGGCGCTGGACGGCAGCCTGCTCACCGTCGAGGGCGAGCAGCACGGCGCCGCCCTGGTCGCCGGCAACGCGTGCGTCGACGACATCGTCGCCGACTACCTCGTCAACCTCGACTCTCCGCCCTCCGACGCCAGGTGCACCCTCGAATGACCCGGCCCCGCCGAGGCGCCTGAGGACCGAGTGCCCCGTGCCGTGCTTCGCCGGGGCCACCGGGGACGCACTCATCCCCGGCAGGAGCGCCGAACGGCCG
>NZ_LZNS01000001.1:6124397-6210623 GCF_001984575.1 Streptomyces sp. MP131-18
CGGCATCAGCGCGAGGCGGGCCCGGGAGCGGGCCCGCCGACGTCACTCGCCGGTGGCGCCGATCACGCCCCGCGTGCGGTGGATCAGCTCGATCTGCCCGCCGTCGACCTCCGGGATCACCGCCGAGTGCATCGCGACCCACTCCAGGGTGATCGCCCGCTCGGCCTCGCCCTGCATCAGCGCCGCGACGAGCGGGTCCACGACCGGGGTCTCGCCCTCGGCCATCGTCTGCTTCTCGTGGTGCAGCGAGGTGAACATCATCAGCGCGCCGCCGTCCGCGGTGCGCATCGCGACCGGCGCGTACTCCTCGCTCTCCGCGGCCTGGTCCTGGTACTCCGTGACGAAGGCCGGATTGCTGTTGGCCTCCTCGCGCTTCGCCAGCTCGTCCGAGGTGTACGGGCCACCGGCGAACGGGGCCTCGCCGCCCTGGAGGTAGTCCACGAACGAGGTGCCGAGCGCGCCCGGCTCCATCACCAGGCCGGAGCCCGGGTCATCGGGGCCCTGGTCGGCGGGGTCGACGACCGGCAGGTCGTCGAGGTAGCCGTCCTCGTCCTCGGCCAGTTCCGGGCCGCCCTCGGGAGGCAGCACGCTGAGGTACGAGACGTTCCACTCCTCGTCGATGCTGTTGCGCATGAACACCAGCAGCCAGCGGTTGTCCGGCGTCTGGCTCGGCTGGACGTCGGCGACGAAGAACTTGGGCCAGCCCGCCTGCTGCGGAATGTGGAACTGCGGGTCGGACAGCTCCAGCGGCGTGAACGCCTCCGGGCCGCCCGGGGTGACCGACCGCTGCGCGGCCAGCTGCGCGTGCCGGATCGCGCCGAGCGGACCGGTCTCCACCGTGTCGTTCAGCTCGGGGTCGAGGCCGCCCATTGCCTCGTTGCTGGTCTCGATGTACCGGTCGAGGGCGCTCTGCGCCTCTTCCTCCGAGGCCGCAGGCACCACGGCGGTCTCGCCGTGCACCGTCATGCAGCCCGACAGGGACGTGACCATCGCCAGGGCCGCGGCCAGCCCCGCCGTGGCCGTCGACAGTCGTGCTCGCACCCGCATCGTGGGCCCTCCCCGTTGTCCTGCTCGCTTCGGCCCCCGCATCGTATCCATGCCCCGGCGCGCTCCGCGCATGGGATGATGCCTCGCATGGCCGGGACCGGGGGGACCATGACGTACGGCGCGGCGCTGCGGCGGCTGCGGGGCGCGCAGAAGACCGCCAAGGGCGTGTCACTGTACTCCCGTTACGTCAACCGCCCGGTCGGCCGCCTGCTGGCCGCCGCCGCGTACCGGGCCGGGCTCGGCCCCAACCAGGTCACCGCGCTCAGCGCCCTGACCAGCGGCGCCGCCATCGCGGCCGTGGCGCTGGCCGCCCCCTCGGCGTGGCTGGCGCTCGCCGTCTGGGCCGGTCTCTTCCTCGGCTTCGCGCTGGATTCCGCGGACGGCCAACTCGCCCGGCTGCGTGGGGAGTCCAATCCGGCGGGGGAGTGGCTCGACCACGCCGTGGACTGCGCCAAGATCACCGCGCTGCACGCCGCGGTGCTGATCTCGTTCCACCGCTTCTTCGCGCTGCCGGGGGAGGGCTGGCTGCTGGTGCCGCTGGTCTTCCAGCTCGCCGCCGTGCTGATCTTCTTCGGCGGGCTGCTCACCGACAAGCTCAAACACGCCCACCCGGCGCCCGCCGCCCCCGCCGCGGCGCCCGTGTCACCGCCCTCCCGGCGGCGGGCGCTCGCGCTGCTGCCCGCCGACTACGGCGTGCTGTGCGCGCTGTTCCTGCTGCTGGGCGACGAACGGGCCTTCCGCACCGGCTACGCGGTGCTGTGCGCGGTCTACGTGCTGTTCTGCGCGGCGTTCTCCGTTAAGTGGTTCCGCGAGCTGTCGGCGCTCAAGGTGTCCAGCACGCCCCTCAGTTGAGTGCTGGATGTGTGCACCGTGTACGGGAAGTACACGATGTCCACGCCGACCGCGGCGAAGTCGCGCTCCAGCCGGTCGCCCTTGGCGGTGCCGCGCCAGTCGTCGCCCTTGAACAGCACGTCGAACCGCACCTGCTGCCAGGTCTCCACCTTGTCGGGCACCGTCTCCACGAACGCCGCGTCCACGTACCGGATGCTGCGCACGATCTCCAGCCGCTCCACCAGCGGTATCACCGGGGCCCTGCCCTTGGCGAGGAGCGCCATCTCGTCCGACACCACCCCCGCCACCAGATAGTCGCAGCGGCTCCGCGCGTGCCGGAGAATATTGAGGTGCCCCACATGGAAGAGGTCGTAGACCCCCGGTGCATAGCCCACTCGCTGCGGCATTCGCCCGAACCCCCCACCGGTTCCCATGACTTCACGTACTCTTCACGTTGGCCGTCCCCAAGACCATAGCGTCACACCGCGCGCATTTCTGCGACTACGCTGGATACTTACCCTCGTCATGGGGAGGCACTGCCGGGGGGAGAGGGGTCTGACAGTGGGCGAACGGCTGCTGCTCGTGTCCACCAACTACGCGCCCGAGCAGGCCGGTATCGGCCCGTACGCCACGCAGCTCGCCGAGCACCTCAGCTCCGGGCGCGGCGCGGAAGTCCACGTGCTCGCCGGTGTGCCGCACTACCCCGCCTGGCGCGTCGACCCGGCGTACCGGCGGACGTGGCGGAGCACGGAGCGGCTCTCCGGCGTGCGCGTCCACCGCCGCAGGCACACCGTTCCGCCGCGGCAGACCGCCGCGCGGCGCGCGCTGTACGAGGCGTCGATCCTCCTCCACGGCCTGCTCGCGCCGCCGCGCACCGGGCCCCTCGACGCCGTGCTCGCGCAGGTGCCCAGCCTCGCCGGCGGGCTGCTCGCCGCCCGTATCGCGCGCCGGCACCGCGCCCCCTACGTGCCCATCGTGCAGGACCTGATGGGCGCGGCCGCGGCGCAGAGCGGCATCGCGGGCGGCGGCCGGGCCGCCGGGGCCGCAGCGGCGGCCGAGCGGCGCATGCTGGCGGACGCCACCCTCGTCGGCGTCATCCACGACAGCTTCCGCGCCCGCTTACGGGCCCTCGGCGTGCCGGATGACCGCATCCGCCTCGTGCCCAACTGGTCGCATGTTCCGGAGCCTTCGGCCCCGCGCGGGCGAACGCGGCGGCGGCTCGGCTGGCCGCAGGACACGACCGTTCTGCTGCACTCCGGGAACATGGGCCTCAAACAGGGCCTCGACGTGCTGATCGACGCGGCCAGGCAGGCGCCCGACCTGCGCGTGGTACTCATGGGCGAGGGCAGTCAGCGCCCGCGGCTGGCCGAGCTGGCGGCCCACGTGCCGAACGTGGAACTGCTGCCGCCCGCAGCCGCCGAAGACTTCCCCGACGTGCTCGCCGCCGCCGACGTGCTCGCCGTCACGCAGCGGGCCGCGGTCCTCGACATGAGCGTGCCCTCCAAGCTGACCTCCTACTTCCGCGCCGGGCGCCCCGTCGTCGCCTCCGTCGCCGAGGGCGGCGGCACCGCCGCCGAGATCCGCAGATCCGGCGCGGGGCTGCTGGTCCCGCCCGAGGACCCGGCCGCCCTGGCCGCGGCCGTCCGGCGCCTGGCCGCCGACCCGGCCGCCGCCGACGCGGCCGGCGCCCGCGGCGCCGCGTACGCCGCGGAGCACCTGTCGCGCGCCGCGGGGCTGCGGCGCATCACCGCAACTCTGGACGAGGCGCTGGCCCTCGGCCGGCGGCCGAGGGCCGCGCGGTCCGCCGGGCCGGCCGGCGAGGGGGAGAGGCCCGCATGAGCGCACTGCGCGAGGACGCCCGCGGCGGCACCACGGCCCCGGGCGGCGCCCACCCCTACGACGAACCCGACCTGCTGCGCGACCAGTTCAGGCAGCTGCTGCGCTACCGGCTGCTGATCATCTGCGGCATCGTGCTCGGCCTCGCGGGCGGCGGCTGGCTCGGCCTGACGGCCAACGAGACGTACATCGCCACCAGCGAGGTCACCGTCAGGATGCCGACCGCCGACCCGTTCACCACCGGCTCCGTGGACCGGGTCGCGATGGGTTCGGAACGCCGCACCGCCGTCAGTGACCTCATTGCCCGGCGCGCCGCCGGGGAGCTGGGCATGGCGCCCGGGGCGGCGCCGAGCCTCGGGCGCGGCCTGTCCGTGACCAACCCGCCCAATACCGAGGTGCTGCGCTTCGCCTACTCGGCCGGCGACCCGGAGGTGGCCGCCGAGCGGGCCAACGCGTTCGTCACCGCCTACCTCGGCAACCGGCAGGCCGACGCGGAGGAGACCATCGCGTACAACGTGGCCTCCCTCGAAGCCCAGCGCGAGCCGCTGCTCGAACGGCGGGAGGAGCTGGAGGGCGAACTGGACGCCCTGGCCGAGGGCAGCGGCACCTACGACAGCGCGGTCGCCGACCTGACGTCCATCAGCGGGCAGATCTCCGAGATCAACGCACAGGTCTCCAGCCTGCGCGCCCTCGACACCAGCGGCGGCCGGGTCATCACCGAGGCCGGTGTCCCCGGCAGCCCCTCGGGCCCCGGGCTGCCGCTGCTGCTCGGCCTCGGCTACATCGTCGGCATCGGCCTCGGGCTGCTGGCCGCCTGGGTGCGGCTGGTGTTCGACCCCACCGTGCGCTCGTCAGGCGACGTCACCCGCGCGCTGCGCGCCCCGGTGCTCGGCGTCCTGCCCCGCACCGGCCGCGACCACCCCGACCAGCTGCTGGCCGAGGGGCGGCTCGGCGAGGAGTACCGGTCGGTGGCGTTCCGGCTCGCCTACGACGAGTCGTTCGCGCAGCGCCGCAGACTGCTGGTCGTCGCGCCGCGCGGCAGCATAGAGGCGCCGCTGGCCACCTCGGTCAACCTGAGCGCCGCCTTCGCCGAGATGGGCATGGACCCGCTGCTGGTCGAGGCCGACCTGCGCACCCCGACCCTCACCGACCAGCTGCGGCACGCCGACGGGGTGCGCCCCGGCTGGGCCGGGGCGGCCGGCGGCGCGGACGGCGGCTGGCCCGCGGGCGTGCGCGTCCCCATAGACGCCGGGGAGTCCGGCATCTTCGACCTGGTGCCAGGACGCCGGGTGCGCAACGTGCCGCGCGCGCTGACCTCGCAGGCCGCGACCCGGCTCCTCGGCCACGCCGACGCCAAGGGCGCCGTCGTCGTGGTGCTCGCCCCCGCGGTCCTCTCCTACGCCGACGCCATCGCGCTCGTCGACCGCGTGGACGGCGTCCTGGTCGTCTGCGACCCCAGCCAGGTGCGCCGCGACGACCTCGCCCGCGTCAGGGAACTGGTCGTCGGCGCGGGCGGGTTGCTGCTCGGCGCGGTGCTGCACTCGTGGGGCAGCGGCCAGGAGCCCGCCCGTGGCGACGTGCCGCCCGCGGGCGGCACCGTGCCGCACGACGGGCCCGCCGGGGCCGCGGGCGACCTGCACCGGGCCCGCACCACGAGTGACCGGGTGCGCGAGCGGGAACGGGACCGGCGGGCGCGGGCCCTGCCACCCGAGCAGCGCGACGTGGGCTCGGAAACCCTCGGCCTGCGCGTTCTCGATCCCAGCGACATGGAAGACGGTTCCTCCCGGCAGTGAGCAGACCCACCTCGGCCGCCGCGGCCTCCATAGCCGACCAGGGCGTGGCGGCGCTGACCAACATCGCCGTCGTGGTGTGCGCCGCGCGGCAGTCCACCGCGGAGGACTTCGCGGCCTTCGCCATCGTCTACACCGTCTTCACCCTGCTGCTCGGCCTCGGCAGCGCCTACGTCGGCCAGGCGCTCACCCTGCGCCGCGGCACCGACGCCGAACTGCACGCGCACTGCCGGGACTCCGCCGCCTTCACCCTGGCCGCCTCGGCCGCGCTCGGCGCCGCGCTGGCCGCCGCCACGTTCGCCCTGCCGGGCGGCACCGCCGCCGGGCTCGCGGCGCTGGGCGCGGTGCTGCCGGTGGTCCTCACCCAGGACGCCCTGCGCTACGCCTTCGCGGTGCTCGGCCGCCCGCACCTGGCCCTGGCGTCCGACCTGCTGCGCTGCGCCGTCGTCGTGCCGCTGCTCGCCGCGCAGCCGCACGGCACGGGCCCCGGCCGCATGGTGCTGGTGTGGGGGGCCGCCGCGCTGCCCGCGCTCGCGCTCGCAGCGCTGTCGCTGGCCCGGCTGACCCGCGGCAGCCGCGGGCCGCGGCCGTTCGCCCTGCTGGAACGGCGCCACCTCGGGCGGCGCTTCGCCGTGGAGTTCGGCGTCGGCAACGCGGCCTCGCAGACCGCCGTCGTCGGCCTCGGCCTGTTCGCCAACGCCCTGGCCGTCGGCGCACTCCGCGGCGCCACCACCCTGTTCGGCCCGATGAACGTCCTCTACAACGCGGCCACCGGCTTCGGCCCGCCGCTGCTGCGCCGCTACCCCGGCGCGCATGCCCAGGCCCGCGCCGCGGCGAGCGCCGGCGGCGCGCTCGCGGCCCTCGCGGCCGTCCTCGCCCTCGCCCTGACCCTGCTGCCGGACGGCGCCGGGCGGGCGCTGCTCGGCGACACCTGGCGGGCCGCGGCCGATCTGCTCCCGGCCACCGGCAGCCAGTACGCGGCGATGGCGCTCGGCACCTGCGGGCTGCTGATGCTGCGGGTGCTCAGCCCGCGCGCGACGCTGCCCATTCAGATCGTATTCTCCGCGCTGTCCGTATGCTGCCTGCTCGCCGGGTACGCGCTCGGCGGCATCACCGGCGCGGCCTGGGGCCTGGCCCTGGGCTCCGCGGCCAAGGCGGCCGCGGTCTGGCTGCGCATCGCGCTCGAACTGCGCACGGTGGTACGGCAGCAGCCGGGCCACGGCCAGGGCACCGGCCCCACACCCCCAGGGAGGAACGGATGACCGTGGGACCCGCGAGCGGCGAGACCGTGTACGAGCCGGTGCCCTACTGGGCGAAGATCCCGCACGGCCTGTGGCTGAAGGAGGCCACCTCCGTCGCCGTGGACTCCGCGGACCGCGTCTACGTCTTCAACCGCGGCAACATGCCCGTCCTGGTGTTCGACCGGGACGGCAACGTCGTCGACATGTGGGGCAACGAGACCCCGTTCGCCGGGACCGAGGAGTTCGAGGACCCCTACGGCAACATGATGCCGCGCTGGCGCGGCTGCCGGTTCCGGCGCGCCCACGCCATCACCGCCGACCACGAGGACCACCTGTGGCTGGTGGACGACATCGGCAACACCGTCACCAAGACCGACCGGCACGGCACCACGCTGCTGACGCTGGGCACCGGCCGGCCGAGCGCGTTCCAGAGCGGCGAGCCGTTCAACCGGCCCACCGACGTGGCGATTTCGCCGAAGACCGGCGACATCTTCATCACCGACGGCTACCGCAACTCGCGGGTCCACCGCTACGACGCGCAGGGCAACCACCTGGTCTCGTGGGGCAGTCCTGGCAGCGGGCCGGGACAGTTCAGCCTGCCGCACAACGTGGCGATGCTCGGCGACGAGGCGGTGATCGTCTGCGACCGCGAGAACCACCGCGTCCAGGTCTTCTCCGTGGACGGCGAGTTCCTCACCACCTGGCACTCCCACAAGGCCGTCGCCGTATGCGCGGGCCGCGGCGCGGACACCCACCTGTACGTAGCCGAGCAGGGCCCGCCGCCCGTCCAGCACGGTGTGCCCGGCCTCGGGCACAAGATACGGGTCTTCGACCGCGGCGGCCGGGAGGTCACCGCGATCGGCGCGGACCTGCCGGGCGAGGAGCCGGACCGCTTCAACTGGCTGCACAGCGTGGCCGTGGACTCCGAGGGCAGCGTGTACGCCGCGGAGGTCTCCTACGTGGAGGTCGGGAGCAAACTGACCCCGCCCCGCGAACTGGTCAGCCTCCGCAAATGGCGCCGCACACACGGCTGATGCGGCGGCGCCCGGCGCGTCAGCGCAGTTGGGCGCGTGGATTGCTGCGGAGTGTGGTGACCAGCAGGAGGCACAGCACCGCGATGCCGATGCGGCCGGATGCCTGGAGCAGTGAGCCGCGCAGCAGGATGAAGCTGTAGCCGGCCAGCACCGGCACCACCACCGCCAGTACGTTCCCCGGCGAGGGGTCGTCCAGCGTGCGCACCACGTACCTGCGGTCCGTGCGCGCCGCGAGATAGCCGATGCCGATGAACCCGGCCGTCATGCCGAGCGGCCCGAAGTCCAGCCACAGCTCGGCCCACAGCGGGGAGGACAGGTTGGCGCTGTTCGTACCCATCCAGCCGCCCACCAGGAAACCCGTGTCCTGCGGCTTGCCCTCCCACATGCTGCGCGGCACGAAGAACAGCGCGGCGCCCGCCACTTGCTGCCCGTAGGTGTGGCCGTTGCCGTCGGCGGCGAACGTGAGGGTGTTCGCAAACATGTTGACCTGGTCGTAGTCCTTGACGACCAGCGGTTCGAGCAGCGCGTCGGTCTCCACCGGCCGGTGCCCGTTCTCGTCGTAGCGGAACCGGTCGGTGAACGGGAAGATCAGCAGCGCGATCACCACGCCGAGCGCCAGCGCCGCCCGGTACATCACAGGACTGCGCGGGAAAACGGTGAACAGCAGCGCGAACAGCACCGTCAGGAACCAGTAACGCGGATTGGAAATCGGGTTGTTGACGATGGTGTTGATCACCACGAGACCGGCCCACGGCACCAGCACACCCGGGCGTCGGCGAGCCGAGCGCGACGTCACCAGCCAGCGGGTGAGGAACAGCAGCGCCAGCATCGCCGGTACCGTCCCGAAGCCGCGCAGCAGCGCGTTGCCCGCCTCACCCCCGGCGTCGCCCGCCTGCGCGCCCGTCGCCTCGTTCAGCGTGGTGCTGATCTCCTGGCGGCTGGTGAAGAACACGGCCGGGCCGCCGAGCCGCACGATGAGCAGCGCGCTCGCCACGTACGCCAGCGCCACCAGCAGGTAGAGCCGCTGCCGGTGCACCGTCGCCGCCGGGCGGCGCCTGCGGACCACGGGCGGCCGGTGCCGCGCCAGCAGCGCGCCCACGTCGAACGCGGCCAGGCCGCACAGCACGAGCACCGTTGCGGTCTCCGTGTCACCGCGCGCCCCCAGCACGGGCGTCGGGTCGCGGCCGAGCACGCTCTGAGCGAGCGGCGCGATGCCCATCGCCAGATAGCTGAACAGCCAGAAGGCACCCTGGATCAGCCGCCGCCGCCCGGACAGCACCATCGCGCACAGCCGGACGCCTGCATAGCAGGCCACGACGAGCTGGAGCCAGAAGGTCGTGTCCCGCAGCCCCTCCCCGGGCTGCGCGGCCACCGCGAGCGGCAGCATGCCCACGATGCCGCCGATCAGCGGCACGGACAACGGCCGGGACAGCACGGCCCTCCCGGGCACCTCAACCGTCACCCGCCCAGTCTAGAGCCCGTTCCGGCCGCCGCCCGGTCCCCTTCGCCGTCGAGCTGGTCGGCACCGCCGGGGAAGGGCGGCCTCAGATCGAGGAGGGGGCGTCCCTGGCGTCGTGGGTGGGGGACAGGGCGTGGTGCAGGGCTGCTGGGTGGCCGGTGCCGATCACGTAGCGTTTGCCGTTCTTCAGCTCGATCTCCACCGCGTCCCGGCCGCGCATCACCAGGCCGAGCGCGCCGTCGGTGGTGGGGCGCAGGCCGAGGCCGTGCAGGTCGCGGGCGCCGATCTGCCGGGGGCGGGAGCCGGCGATGTCCGAGCGGCGGATCGTCTTGCGCCACACGGGGAAGAGGGACAGCCGGACGGACCTGGCGTCGACGGTGACCCGGCTGTGGAAAGCCAGTATCAGGGCGGGCACCACGCCGAGGCAGACCGCGATCATCACCCGCGCCACCACGTCGTCCGTGCGCGGCCACAGGAACGGGACGCCGGCCACGCAGGCGGCGAGGAAGAGGGACTGGAGCACGTCGAGCGCCCGCGGGAGGCGTCTGCGTTCGTCGAACAGGGACGTCATCCGGGAAACCTCCTGTCGTGCGCGGGCCCGTGCGCCGTATCGTCCAGGGTACGAAAAGAGGAGGGGACGGCGGCGATGGACGCGACGGCGGGCCGGGGCAGGGGAGTGCTGGTGACCGGCGCCTCACGGGGCATCGGGCGGGCCGTCGCGGGCGCCTTCGCGCAAGCGGGTGACCGGGTCGCCGTGCACTGGGCGACGCGGCGCGCCGACGCGGCGGAGACGCTGGCCGGCCTGCCGGGCGGCGGGCACGTGCTGGTCCGCGGCGACCTCGCCGACCCCGACCGGGTCGAGGCCCTCGTCGAGGAGGCCGCCGACGGGCTCGGCGGGATCGACGTGCTGGTCAACAATGCCGCGGTGATGACGCCGCATCCGTTGCCGACGACCGGGTACGCCGCATGGCAGGCGGCCTGGCGCGAGACCGCCGCGGTGAACCTGTTCGGCGCGGCGAACGTCAGCTACTGCGCGGCCCGCCACATGATCGGGCGCGGTGCCGCCGGGCGCATCGTCAACGTCGGCTCGCGGGGCGCGTTCCGCGGCGAGCCGGACCATCCCGCGTACGGCGCGACCAAGGCGGCGCTGCACGCGCTCGGCCAGTCGCTCGCGGTCTCGCTGGCGCCGCACGGGATCGCCGTCACGTCCGTGGCGCCCGGGTTCGTCGCCACCGAACGCGTCGCGGACCGGCTGTCCGGGCCGGGCGGGGCGGACATCCACGCGCAGAGCCCGTTCGGCCGGGTCGCTTCCGCCGAGGAGATCGCCGCCGCCGTCCTGTACCTCGCCTCCCCGGCGGCCGGCTGGTCATCCGGCGCCGTCCTCGACGTCAACGGCGCCTCATACCTCAGGACTTGACGGCATCCCCTACGGACTGCCGACACGGAACGGCCGGTGATCATGACTCAGGTGGCGGATGCCGCGACAGCCGGGCACGCCGCGGGCGCGGCTCGCGTCACGGCGCTGTGGACCTATCCCGTCAAGGGCTGCGCGGGCATGCCGCTGACGGGGGCCCGCGTGGGCCCGGCCGGGCTCCCGCACGACCGGGTCTTCATGGTGACCGACGCCGAAGGAACGTTCCGCAGCCAGCGCGCCGATCCGCTGCTCGCCGCCATACGCCCCGTCGTGGACGCCGCGGGCGAGGTGCTGACGCTGCACGGCGGCGAGGGGCCGGTCGAGGTGCCGGTGGACCTGGACGGCGAGCCGCGGCCGGTCCGCCTGTTCGGCCGCCCGTTCCGCGGCATCGACCAGGGCACGGCGGCCGCGGCGTGGCTGACCGCCGTGCTGGGCTCGCCGAGCCGCCTCGTCCACGTGCCGCGCGACCACGGCCGGGTCACCGACGGCGAGACGCCGGGCACCTCCGGGTACGCGGACAGCAGCGCCGTCCACCTGACGACCGAGTCGTCCCTGGCCGACCTGAACGCGCGCATCGCCGCCGCGGGCCGCGCCCCGGTGCCCATGGCGCGCTTCCGGCCCAACATCGTGGTCGACGACCTCGGCGGGCCGTACGGGGAAGACACGGTCCGCCGCGTCACGGCCGGCGCGGCCCGGCTGGCCTACGCCAAGCCCGCGGTCCGCTGCGCCGTCACGCTGGTCGACCAGCGTGACGGCGCGCGCGCCGGCCCGGAGCCGCTGCGTACCCTGGCCGGCTACCGCCGCACCGGGGAGGGAGGGGTGACGTTCGGCGTGAAGTTCTCCGTGCCGGACGGCGGCGCGCTGGCCGTCGGCGACGCGCTGCTCGTCACGGCCAGGGCCGAGCCGTGACCGTGGGAGAATCGCGGCCTCACCGGGGCCGAGGGGGGTTGCCGTGAAGGTGCTGCACGTGGTGACGCTGCACACGCCGACGCACGCGTTCGGGGGGCCGACGCGGGTCGCGCTCAGCCAGGTCCGCGGGCTGCGGCGGCGTGGGCAGCGGGCCGTTCTGCTGGCGCTCGGGGACGAGTTCGGCCCCGGGCCGCTGCCGCGGGAGGTGGAGGGCGTGCCGGTCCGGCTGTTCCGGGCCCGGCACGTGCTACCGCGCTTCGAGGTCAGCGGTATCACCTCGCCGCGGATGCTGGCGCGGGCCTGGGGCCTCGTCAGGTCGGCCGACCTCGTTCACGTGCACCTGATGCGGGATCTCGTCACGCTGCCGTTCGCGCTGCTGGCCGCGCAGGCGGGCACGCCGCTGGTGCTCCAGACGCACGGCATGGTGGACCCGACGGACAAGCCGGTGGCCCGGCTGGTCGACGCGCTCGGCGTGCGGCGGGTGCTGCGGCGGGCCGACGCGGTGCTGTACCTGACGGAGCGCGAGCGGCGCGAGACGGCGGAGGTGGTCGCGCCGGAGCCGATCGGCCCGCAGTACCGGCTGGTGAACGGGGTGGCGCCACAGGCGGAACGGCGGCGCACCTCGGGCCCGCCGACCGTGCTGTACCTGGCGCGGGTGCAGGCGGGCAAGCGTCCGGAGGACTTCGTGGCCGCCATGCCTGCCGTGCTGGCGCGCCATCCCGATGCGCGGTTCGTGCTGGCCGGGCCCGACACGGGGGCGCTCGCGGCGACGCTGGCGCACGCCGAGCGGCTGGGCGTGCGGCACGCGCTTGACTCCGTCGGCCCGGTGGACGGGCGCGCGCAGGTGATGGCGCGGCTGCGCGCGGCGGACGTGTTCGTGCTGCCGTCGGTGCAGGACGCGTTCTCGGTGTCCGTGCTGGAGGCGATGTCCGTGGGCACGCCCGTCGTCGTCACGGCGACCACCGGGCTGGCCGCCGATGTCGAACGGGCGGGCGCCGGGCGGGTCGTGCCGGACGGGGCGGCCATCGGGCCCGCGGTGCTCGACCTGTTGGGACCCGCGGCGAACGAAGCGGCGTCGATCGCGGCGTTCGCCCTGGTGAGGGAGAGCTTCACGATCGACCGCGTGCTGGATGCCCTCCAGGACGTGTACGCGCGGGTCGCACCGCGCTGACCGCCGCCGCGCGGCCCGGCCGCTGCGCGCGGAACCGGCGCATACTGCTGTGATGACCGACGAGTCCGCCGACCGCCTGCGTGCCGCCGGGCGCGCGCTGGGGCTGCGGCGTTTCATGGGAACGATGCCGTTCGACGTGGAGGCCTGGCTGCGCCAGGACCTGCCGTCCGACCTGCCGGAGCCCGAACGGGAGGACGGCGGTTGCGTCTACCACTTCGCGGTGCGCGACCACTACGGCGGGGGAACGTACTTCGAGCTGCGGTGCGGCGCCCGGGGGAGCCCGTACCTGTCCGTCGGCGGCGGCGGAACCCACCCCGCGGACCCGGCCGGGTGGCGCGCGGCGGTCGGCGAACTCAACCGGATCGCGGGCGGTTCCGTGCTGCCGCCGAGGAAGCACATCTGGCTGTACGGCTCCGAGGACCCGGCCGACGAGGGCGATGACGAGTACGAGGAGGCGGTGGAGCGGGTCGCGCGGCTGACCGGCATGGTCAGGTCCCCGGCCCGCCGCCGGTGGTGGCCGCGCAGCGGGGACTGAGATGCGCCCGGCCGCCCGGTGCACGTCACCCGCTGCCGCGGCCCGGCGGCCCCTCAGCCGGGCGGCGGGCCGCCCCCGGCCTCCCGCGCCTTCAGGGCGATCTGCCAGCGGTAGAAGCTCATCGCCAGCGCGTAGTCGAGACCGGCCCGCCCGTCGAGGAAGCCGCGCCGGTACACATACGCGTAGGCGAACGACAGCAGCGGCTTGAACGGGGCCCGGTGGAAGACCTGCCCCTGCCGCGTCTTCGCGGTCCGGATCTCCTCGCGCACGTCCGGGTGCGCCTCCAGCCACGCCTCCCAGTCCGAGTAGCGGTTGTGCCGCTCGAACCAGGTCCGCACCGGATCGAGGTCCATGTGTTCGATCGGCGTGCGCAGCCGGTGCACCGGCTCGGCCAGTGGCTGGTAGTGGCCCTCCTGCTCGCCCATGCCCGGCGCGGCCAGGTCGCCGGGCTCGGGGAACCTGGCGCGGGTGCGGTCGAGCAGTGCCCGTTTCACGATGGTGTGCCCGTGCCGCAGCCGCCGCCCGGCAAACCAGTAGCCCAGCGGGATGTCGAACGCGGCCGGGCGCACCGGGCGGCCGTCGAGGAAGATGCGGCGCAGCTCCGTCAGCAGTTCGGGGCTCGGCGTCTCGTCGCCGTCGAGGAACAGCAGCCACGGGATGTCGGTGCGCACGTGGTCGAGGCACCACTGTTTCTTCTTCGGGTAGCGGCCGTTCCACGTGTACGGCACGACCTGCGCGCCCTCGGCCTCGGCGAGGGCGCGCGTGTCGTCGGTGCTGTCCGAGTCGACCACGACCACCGCGCGGAAGTGGCCGACGACCGACCGCACGGTGCCCGCGATGTTGGCGGCCTCGTTCTTCGTGGGGATGGCCACCACGATGGGCAGTACGGTCACTCTTCTCCTCCGGCTGCCCCGCCGGCCGCCTCGGCCAGCAGGTCCGCGTACTCGGGGCACAGGTGCTCGATGGCGGCCTCCGCGTCGGGCAGTTCCCCGCTGCGCAGGGCTTCGGCGGCGGCCTCGGGGTCGTGGCGGTCCAGGTAGCCGATGCGGTCGCAGGTCTCGGTGCCCAGCTCCAGGATGGCCGCCGGGTCCACGCCCCGCGGCACCCGTTCGGTCAGGTACTCCTGCTGTTCCTCGGTGAACTCGCCGCCGGACGGGGCCAGTTCCTCCGGCGGCACCATCTCGTCCGGCAGCCCGTCGCCGGGCGGCGCCGGGTCGGCATCCTCCGGCAGCCCTCCGGAGCCCACCGCGGTCCTCGACGGCTCCGCCGAAGTGCCGCCGTCCTCCTCCTCGCCGCCCCCGCCGCCCCCGCCGCCCCCGCAGGCCGCGAGCGCGAGGGCGAGCGCGAGGAGGGCCGCCGCCGCGGCCGGCGCGCGGCCCCTCACGGCGCCCCGAACGTCAGCAGCAGCTGCGGCCGGTAGGCGCTTTGCGTGGCCTCGCCCGCCCACAGCCACAGGCTGTCCGTGCCCTCGCCGGTCAGGGCCACGTCGAACGTGCCGCCCAGCGCCTCGCCGACCGCCCCGGTGCCGAGCGGCACGGTGTGGACGCCGCCGAGGGCGTCGGGGGAGCTGAGCGTGCCGAGCACCGTGGCGCGGTCCACCGCGGGGCGGGTGGCGTAGGTGGTGTCCGTCTCCGACCAGCTGCCGGTGACGGGCACCACCGCGAAGTCGTCGGCGGAGCCGGCCGCGGCGTCGCCGCTGACCCGCACCCGCAGCGCGGCGGCCTTCAGCACCTGCCCGGGCGGCGCCTGCGGGACCTCGAACGCCAGGTAGCTCTCGTAGGCCGCGCTGCCGCGTACCGCGAGCTGCTGGTGCGTGCCGTAACTGGCGTTCGGCGCGGCCGCGTTGACGTAGGTGTCGGCGGCCGGCGCCACCTGCGTGACGGTGTCGACGGGCACGGAGGCCGCCTCGTGGTGCGCCTCGACGCGCCCGGCGGACAGCTGCGCCGGGTAGACGGCCGTCTCGTCGAGCTGCCCGGCGAACCAGTCGCTCGACGGGCGGCCCGGCCAGCCCTGGAGACTGTCGCCCCCGGTGCGCCAGTACCCGGTGACGCTGCGCGCCGAGGTGGTCAGCGGGCTGCTCGCGACCTGCTCGCCGTCGACGTACAGCCGCATCCCGTTCGCCCCGACCGAGGCGGCGACGTGGTGCCACTCGCCGTCGTTCCAGGCGTCCCTGCTGGTGATCGTGCGGTGGGTGTTGGTGTAGACGCCGAACGTCAGCCGGCCGTCGTCGCGCATGTACAGGTTGTGGTCGCGGGACGAGCTGGGCTGGAGGATGCGGTTGCCCATCCCGATCAGCTTCCCGCCGCGGGTGGTCGTCGTCCTGAACCAGGTCTCCAGCGTGTACCGGGTCAGCCCCGCGTAGGTGCGGTCGCTGTAGGTGTAGCTGTCCGTGCCGTCGTACCCGATGCCGGCGGCGTCGGTGCCCGGCACGGCGGGCGGCGTCACCCCGCGCTCGGGGCCGCCGCGGTGCACCCCGTTGCCGTTGTTGCCGGAGGCGTCGGAGGCGAAATTGTGGGCCGGCTCGTCGTACGGCCAGTACAGCAGCGGGTCGTCGGCCAGCACCTCGTCGGTGTACGCCCGGCCGTCGCCGGCCGCGGTGACGGTGACGGGGGCGGACAGCGGACTGGTGTTGCCCGCGCCGTCGGTGGCGGTGACGCGGTAGCTGTGCGTCTCGCCCGCCGCCGCGTCCGGGTCGGTCCAGCTCAGCTGCGGGCGGCGCCACGGCACGGACTCGCCCGTCGTGGTGTGCACCGGCGTGCTGCCGCCGTCGCGGTAGACGCGGTAGGTCAGCAGGTGGTCGTCCAGGTCCAGGCTGGAGCGCCACGTCACCTCGATCCGCCCGCCGCCGTGGCTCGCGGCGTGCGTCTCCGGGGTGGACGGGTCGCCGGTGTCCGGCGCGGTGGCGAACCGGGTCAGGCCCCACTGCGCCACCCCGTTGACGGTCGTGAAGCCGCCGCCGACCCACATGAAGTCCCGGTCGTCCGACGGGTGTCCGGTGGCCGCGGCCATCACCCGCGGGCCGAGCTGCTCGCCGAGGCCGTCGTTGGTGTTGGGGAACCAGCCCAGCAGTTTCGGGTCGTGCACCGACTGGGCGAACAGGTGGTAGCGCTCCTGGTTGGGGAACTCACCCATGCTGGAGCAGTCGTGCGCGTGGTGCCCGCTGTACAGCACCTCCTGGTGCACGGCCACGGCCTGCGTGGCGCCCAGGCAGGTGTCGCGCCACCGCTGGTCGAAGGTGCCGAAGTCGAGCGCGATACGGCCGTCGAAGCCGCCGGTGCCCTCGTTCGCCGTGTAGAAGCCGGTAGCGTCGGTGGCCAGCGCCTGCACGGTGGAGCTGTCCTCGATGAAGCCCCGCCCGTAGGTGCGGGTGTTGGCGCCGGTTCCGGCGTCGACGACGGCCAGGGCGTGGGAGCTGTCGCCGTTCACCTCGAAGAAGTTGCCGCCGAGGATCACGTTCTCGCCGTCGGGCGTCAGCGCGATGGCCTTGCCGATCTCGTCCGCGTCCGCCCGCCAGCCCTGCACCGCGCCCGCCGTGTCGACCGCGCCGAAGCGCCCCCGCGGCTGGCCGCTGAGCTGGGTGAAGTCGCCACCCAGGTACACGCGGTCGTCGGTGGCCGCGATGGCCCGCACGATGCCGTTGGCCGCGGTGGGGAACGGCTTGCGGGCGCACGTCGGCAGGTCGAACGCGGCCAGGCTGCTGGCGCCGGAACCGTTCACCGAGCCGAAGGTGCCGCCCGCGTACAGAGTTTGCCCGTCGGGCGAGACGGCCAGCGCCCGGATCGTCGCGGTGCCCGAGCCCACGGTGAACGACAGGTCGCAGTCCACCGGCTCGCCGGTGGCGGCGTCCAGCGCCACGAAGTTGGCCGCGGGCCGCTCCTGCGTGCCGGGCGCGGCGCCCGGCGGACGCACCGTGGAGAAGGTGCCGCCGGCGAACACCACGCCGTTCGCCTCGGCGAGGGCGTGCACGATGCCGTTGGTCTGCCAGGTCGGCAGCTCCTCCGCGGTCATGGTCACCGGCGGTGTCAGTGCCTGCGCGGGCGGCGCGAGGGTGCCGCCCGTCCCGGCCAGCAGGCCGGCGGTCAGGGCGAGGACCGCTCCGACTCCCGTGGCGCGTACGCGCGTTGATCTTCTCGTCGTGGTGCTCATCGCCTCACCGTTCCCCATTCCTCGGCGCACTTATGGACTGCCGGGACCGGCGTCTGGTTGTGCGCCTGCGGCGCACGGGACGTCCGGTCACCGGTCGATGCGCACCCGTGCGCCGCTCAACTCCTCTTCCAGCGCGGCGATGTCGGCCTCCACCATGAGCCCGGCCAGCTCCCGCCACCGCACCGCCGGCTGCCAGCCCAGCAGGTCACGGGCCTTGCTCGCGTCGCCGACCAGCGCGTCGACCTCGCTGGGCCGCTCGTACTTGGGGTCGAACAGGACGTGCCGCGCCCAGTCGAGCCCGCAGGACGCGAACGCGGCGTGCAGGAAGTCCCGTACGGTCGCGGGCACGCCCGTGGCCACGACGTAGTCGTCCGGCTCGTCCCGTTGCAGCATGCGCCACATCGCCTCGACGTACTCCGGTGCGTAGCCCCAGTCGCGCACCGCGTCCAGATTGCCCAGGTAGAGGCGCTCCTGGAGGCCCGCCCTGATCCGCGCGACGGCGCGGGTGATCTTCCGCGTGACGAACGTTTCGCCGCGCCGCGGCGACTCGTGGTTGAACAGGATGCCGTTCACGGCGAACATCCCGTACGCCTCGCGGTAGTTGACGGTCGACCAGTAGCTGTAGACCTTCGCGCACCCGTACGGGCTGCGCGGGTGGAACGGCGTCCGCTCGTTCTGCGGGGGCGGGGCCGCGCCGAACATCTCCGAGGACGACGCCTGGTAGATGCGCGTGTCGATGCCGCTGGCCCGGATCGCCTCGAGCAGCCGCAGCGTGCCGAGCCCGGTGACGTCCCCGGTGTACATCGGGGAGTCGAACGAAACCCGGACGTGGGACTGCGCGCCGAGGTTGTACACCTCGTCAGGGCGCACCTCGCGGAGCAGGTTGACCAGGGCGACCCCGTCCGAGAGGTCGGCGTGGTGCAGGATCATGGTGCGTCCCGGCTGCTGCGGGTCCTGGTAAATGTGGTCGATCCGCTCGGTGTTGAACGAGGAGGAGCGGCGCACGAGACCGTGCACCGTGTACTCCTTGGCGATCAGCAGCTCGGCCAGGTACGAGCCGTCCTGCCCCGTGACGCCGGTGATCAGCGCGGTCTTGCCCATGAGCGGGTCCCCCTCGAATCGGTTGGCGCGGCGGGCGGGCCCGGTGCCCCGGGCCCGCGGTAACGGTGGAACGCTGGTGAAGCGCTGGTGAAGTGCTGGCAGAATTCCGGAACATGACGAAGCTGCTCAAGCCGGGTGCCCGCGTCTTCGTCGCCGGGCACCGCGGGCTCGCCGGGTCCGCGATCGCCCGGGCGCTGGCGGATGCGGGCCACGAGGTGCTGACGAGGACCAGGGCCGGTCTCGACCTGCGCGACGCGGAGGGCACGGCGGCGTTCCTGCGCGCGGCCCGCCCGGACGCCGTGGTGCTGGCCGCCGCCACGGTGGGCGGCATCATGGCGAACCAGCGGTTCCCCGTGACGTTCCTGGAGGACAACCTCCGCATCCAGCTCTCGGTGATCGCCGGTGCGCACGCCGCGGACGTCGACCGGCTGCTGTTCCTCGGCTCCTCGTGCATCTACCCCAAGCACGCGCCGCAGCCGATCCAGGAGGAGGCGCTGCTGACCGGCCCGCTGGAGCCGACGAACGAGGCGTACGCGCTCGCGAAGATCGCCGGGATCGGCCAGGTGCAGGCGTACCGGCGGCAGTTCGGGCGCCGGTACATCGCGGCCATGCCGACGAACCTGTACGGTCCCGGCGACAATTTCGACCCCGAGACCTCGCACGTGCTGCCCGCGCTGATCCGCCGCTTCCACGACGCCAAGGCGGCGGGCCGCGACGAGGTGGTGCTGTGGGGCAGCGGCACGCCGCGCCGCGAGTTCCTGCACAGCGCCGATCTGGCCGCCGCCTGCGTGCTGCTGCTGCGCGGCTACGACGAGGATCTGCCGGTCAACGTCGGCTGCGGCGAGGACCTGACGATCGCCGCGCTCGCGGAGACCGTCGCCGGTGCGGTCGGCTTCACCGGCCGCACCGCCTGGGACCGGACGAAGCCGGACGGCACCCCGCGCAAGCTGCTCGACATCGCGCGGCTGCGCGCACTGGGCTTCGCCCCACGGACGCCGCTGGCACGCGGCATCCGCGAGACCTACGAGTGGTGGCTGCACGCGGGCCCCACGGCCTAGTAGGCGCCGCGGCCGTCGACGACGGCCCGCAGGGTGCGGGCCAGCACGTCGAGGTCACCGGTGACCGACCAGTTGTCCGTGTAGAACAGGTCGAGGGCCAGGCCCTCGTCCCAGGAGAGGTCGGAGCGTCCGCTGACCTGCCACGGACCGGTCAGCCCGGGTTTCACGCCGAGCCTGCGCAGCTCGACCGCACCGTACCTGGCGACTTCCTCGGGCAGCGGCGGCCGGGGGCCGACGAGCGACATCTGGCCGCGGACGACGTTGAACAACTGCGGCAGCTCGTCCAGCGAGGTGCGCCGCAGCAGGCGGCCCAGGCGGGTGACGCGCGGATCGCGGCGCATTTTGAACAGCGGGCCCGCGACGTGCTCGTTGGCGGACTCCAGGTCGGGTCTGCGCAGCTCGGCGTCGGCCACCATCGTGCGGAACTTCCACAGCGTGAACGGCACGCCGCGGTGGCCGATCCTCGTCTGCCGGTAGAGCACGGGGCCCGGCGAGTCCAGGCGCACCGCGAGGGCGAGCAGCACGAGCAGCGGCGCGGAGACGGTCAGGGCCAGGCCCGCGACGGCCCGGTCGAGCACGGACTTCACGGCCGGCTGCGCGCCGCGGCGCAGCGGCGGGGCGATGTGCAGCAGGTTGAGCCCGGCGGCGGTGGAGACGGACAGGCGGCGCAGCGCGACCTCGGTGAGTCCCGAGGCGAGGGCGAAGGAGAGTCCGGCGTCCTGGACGGCCCAGGTCAGGCGCCGCAGCCGTTCTCCGGTGAGCAGGGAGCCGGGCACGACGAGCACCAGGTCGGCGTCCTTGCCGCGGGCGGCGGCCAGCACCGTGGGCCCGTCCAGGCCCTCGGGTATCAGATCGGGAACGGCGGGCGGGTACGCGGGCCCGGCCGCGTCCAGGCGGCCGAGCTGCGGAATGCCGCAGGCCGGTTCCCCCGGGCCGGCCAGCACGGTGCCGACGACGACGTAGGCGTGGTCGGTGCGCGCGGCGAGCTGGGCGGCCACCACGTCGACGGGCCCGGCCTCGCCGACGACCAGGACTCGGCGCAGGGCCTGGGCCTGGTGCCGGCGGCCGGTCAGGTGCCGGTGGATCACGACACAGGTGGTGCCGGTGACCGCCAGGGCCGGCAGCAGGCCGATGAGGGCGGAGGAAATGGCCGAGCGTTCGCCGGTCAGCGCGCGCAGACCGGCCAGCAGGCCGAGGAGGATCAGCCAGTCGTGAAGCGTGGCGATCAGTCCGCGGCTTTCCCCGAGGGTGCGGGCGAGGTAGCGCCGGTGGCCGGTTCTGATGGCCAGCCAGCACAGGGTGGCGACGGTGGCGGAGGCGAGGGGCTCGGCCTCGGAGCGGGCGGAGTAGACGGCGAGCACGGGCCCGAAAACGCCGAGCGCGTCCGCGCAGAGGGCGAAGGGCGGATACCAGGAGGCGGTGTCGCGGCGGGGAACGGACCGGCGCCCGACGGCGGTTGGTCTTCGAACGGTGCCGTGACGCGAACCTGGTGAATGACGCATGAACCCCCCAAGGCGGATGCGGCAGCACTGCGTAGATGATGTGAAGGTGCAACGCGACAAAGAAGGCGCGCCTTCATCTCCCCGTGAGTGCGCGCCCTGCCGCTGCAAAAGATTAGGGCATCCAACAACCGTTTGACTCGCGTTTGTTGTAACTTTCCGAAACGGCCCGTTTCACTGGCTTGATTTTCCCGGTCGGCGGGGGAACACAAGCGGAACGCCGGTCTCCGGGTGCGGCAGCACCTCGACCGGGTGGTCGTAGACCCGGCCGAGGAGGGCGGGGACGAAGACCTGGCCGGGGGGCCCGGCGGCGGCGATCCGGCCGCGGTGCAGGACCGCGGTGCGGTCGGCGTGCGCGGCGGCGAGTCCGAGGTCGTGCAGCACCACGACGACGGCCCGCCCGGCGGCGGCGCGGGCCCGGCAGACGCGCAGCACCAGCTCCTGGTGCCGCAGGTCGAGGGCGGCGGTCGGCTCGTCGAGCAGCAGCAGCCCGGTGCGCTGCGCCAGGACCCGCGCCAGCGCGACGCGCGCCCGTTCACCACCGGAGAGCGCGGCGAACGGGCGGTCCGCGAAGGCGGCGACCTCCGTGGCCGCCATCGCCTCGGCCACCGCCGCCTCGTCCTCGTCCTCGTGCGCCGTCCCGTGCCACGGCGCGCGGCCCATCCGCACCACGTCGGCCACGCGGAACGGGAAGGACAGCGCCGCGGCCTGCGGCAGCACCGCCCGGCGCAGGGCCAGCTCCGGCGCGCTCCAGGCGTGCGCCGGCCGGCCCGCGACGGTCACCTCGCCCGCGTCCGGAGCGATGTCGCCCGCGAGCGCGGCCAGCAGCGTGGACTTGCCCGCGCCGTTCGGGCCGACCAGCGCCAGCACCTCGCCCGCGGCCACCGTCAGGTCGACCCCGTCCAGCACGGCTCGGGCGCCGAGCCGGACGGTGAGAGCGCGGGCCTCGGCCGCCGTGCCGCCCGGCGCCTGCGGCGCGGACGCCGCCGCCGCCGCGCGGCCGCCGAACAGCCGCGCGAGCGCGCCGTTCGCGCCGTTCGCGTCCCGCGCGCTCCGGACTCGTCCCGCGCGCCTCATGCCCAGCCTCCCTGCCTGCGCCGCGTCCTGCGCAGCAGCCAGAAGAAGAACGGGCTGCCGATGAGTGCCGTCAGCACGCCGAGCGGCAGTTCGGCGGGCTCGGCGGCGGTGCGGGCGGCCAGGTCGGCGGCCAGCAGCACCAGCGCGCCGCCGAGCGCGGACGCGGGCACCAGGAACCGGTGCCCGGGCCCCGCGGCCATGCGCAGCAGGTGCGGAACGAGCAGCCCGACGAACGTGATGACGCCCGCCACGGCGACCGCGGCGGCCGTCAGCAGCGCGACGACGAGGACGAGTACGATGCGCAGCCGTTCGACGTCGACGCCCAGGTGGCGGGCGGGCCGTTCGCCCAGCGCGAGCAGGTCGAGTTGGCGCGCGTAGGCGGGCGCGATCAGCAGCCCGGCCGCCGCGCACGGCAGCACGGCGAGCACCTTGCTCCAGGTGGCTTGCGAGAGCGAGCCGAGCTGCCAGAAGGTGATCTGGGTGACCTGCGCGTTGTCGGCGAAGAAGATGAACAGGCCGATCAGGGCACCCGCGAAGGCGTTGACCGCGATGCCGGTGAGAATGAGCGTCACCACCTCGGTCCGCCCGCCCGAGCGCGACAGCGCGTACACCAGCAGCACGGTCAGCAGCCCGGAGACGAAGGCGAAGACGGTCACCGTCCAGGTGCCGAGGAACTCCAGGCCGAACGCGATGGCGCCGACCGCGCCGACGGCCGCCCCCGAGGAGATGCCGATGACCCCCGGCTCGGCAAGCGGGTTGCCGAACACGCCCTGCATCAGCGCGCCCGCGCAGCCGAGCGAGGCGCCGACGAGCAGCGCGAGCACCACCCGGGGCAGCCGCACGTTCCACAGCACGCTCTCCGCGACCCGGTCGAGCTCCCGCCCGCCGAGGTGCAGCCGGTGCTGCACGGAGCCGAGCACGTCGCCCAGCGGTATGCGGAACGCGCCGGTGGCGGCGGAGACCAGCGCGAGCACCACCAGCGCGGCGCCGAGCGCCGCGGTCAGCCACACCACCCGGCCGCGGCGCGGCGCCGCGGGCGCGGCGGGCCCGGCGGGGGCGGGCGCCGCGGCCTGCCGCTTCCCGCGCTCCGCGCGCAGCGCGGGGTGGCTCACGACGCGCCGTCCGCGTGGATCTGCGCGGCCAGCGAGGCAAGGACCTCGTCGGTGCGCGGCCCGTAGTTCAGCAGCACACCGTCGTCGATGTGGGCTACCCGCCGGTCCATCCCGGCCGGGGTCTGCGCGATGCCGGGGATCTCCAGCAGGCCGTCGATGCCGCCCACGGATTCGAGTCCCTTGGTCATCACGAGGATCACGTCGGGTGCCGCGGCGGCCAGCGCCTCGCTGGTGATCGGCGTGAAGTCCCGTTCCAGGCCGGATTCCGCGCCTGCGTCCACGCCGCCGGCCGCGTCGATCAGGGAACCGGCGCCGGACTCGGCGCCGCCCAGCAGGTACACCGAAGCGGAGCCGCGCAGGTACAGGAACGCGACGCGCGGCCGGTCGCCCGCGCGGGGCACGTCGGCGCGCGCGGCCTCGATGCGGTCGGCCGTGCGCGCAATCAGCTCCTCGCCCGCCGACGGCACCCCGAGCGCCGCGGCGACCGCCCCGATGCGCGGCGCGATGTCGTCCAGACCGAGCGCGGCGTCGAACACCACGATCGGCACGCCCGCGGCCCGGATCTGGGCCACGGCCTCGTCAGGACCCGTGGTGGATTCGGCAAGCACGATGTCGGGACGCAGCGACAGGACACCCTCGGCGGACACGTCGTGGCCACGCGTCACCACCGGGAGACCGGCGGCCTGTTCGAACGTGGCGGTCACGTCGCGGGCCACGACGCGGTCGCCGAGGCCCAGCGTCCAGACCAGCTCGGCGAGGGAGCCCGACAGCGGAACGATCCGGTCCGCGGACTCCACGGTGACCTCGGTGCCGTCCGCGGAGGGCGCGGTCACCGGCAACGCGGGCGTCGGCGCCGGTCCTTCCAGCGGCTCGACCCGGTCGGCGGCGGGCGCGGCCGACCGCTGCTCCGCGCCGCCCGCGCCGCCCGCACCGGCGGAGCCGCCGCAGCCGGCGAGCACGAGGGCAAGGACCGGCAGGAGGGCGAGAGTTCGGAGAAGACGCGTGCGTCCCGGGCCGTGATCCACTGATTCGTCCGCCTTTCGGGGGTTACGGACTTGCCGACTATAGATTAGGTTAGCCTAACCTTAGTTGCTTGCTCCGGGCCGGCCGAAAGGGGCCTTCGATGCTGCCCAGCACCCCACGGCGCCATGTGCGCGCCCTGCGCGCCCTGTTCGCGCTGCTGTCGCTCGCACTGCCGCTCGTGCTGCTGCCCGGCCACACCGCGCAGGCGGCCGAACGCACCGTGGCCGGCGGCCGCCTGGACTGGGGCATCAAGACGTCCTTCCAGACGTACGTCACAGGACCCATCGCGAACGGCGCCTACGAACTGACCGGCGGCGCGGCCACCGTCGGCGAGAACCAGTTCCGCTTCCACTCCGCCAGCGGCGGCTACGACCCGGACACCGGCGCGTTCGAGGCCGGATACGGCGGCGGCGTTCACTTCACCGGACACCGGAAGGACGACGGCAGCCACGAACTGGACCTCACCATCAGCAATCCCACCGTCCGGATCGCCGGCGACTCCGGCACGCTCCACGCCGACATGCGCAGCAAGGAACGCGGCACCGGCGTCGTCACCGAGACCGCCCAGGTGCCGCTGGCCGACCTCGACCTGACCGGCGTCGACCTGCGCGGCGGCACCTCCATCGCGGTCACCGGCATCCCGGCCACCCTCACCGCCGAGGGGGCGGCCGCGTTCGCCGGGTACTACCGGGCGGGCGACGCGCTGGACCCGGTGACCCTGACCGCCGACACCGAAGCCCCCGCCGAGCCGGAACCGGAGCCGGAGCCCTCGGACGACGGGGACGGGGACGGGGAAGCCGACGCGGCGGACGGCGCGATCGCGGCCGGTGCCGTCGACTGGGGCGTGCGCCGCACCTTCCGCGAGTACGTCACCGGCCCCATCGCCGAGGGCTCGTGGCAGGTGGCCGACGGGGCGCAGGACGGCGGCGCGCTCTTCCGCTTCCCCGCCGCCTCCGGTACCGCCGACCCCGAACGCGGCACCGTGGAAGCCGAGTTCACCGGCGCGGTGCGGTTCACCGGCAGCGGCCTCGACCTGACGCTCGGCGGCTTCACCGTCACCGTGGCCGACGGCGAGGGAACGCTCGCCGCCGACGTGACCACGGACGGCGGCGAGCCCGCCGCGGACCGGCCGCTGATCACCTTCGAGGCCGCAGGACCCGCGCCGCGCGACGGGCTGATCCTGCTGAACGAGGCGCCCGCGGAGCTGACGGAGGAGGGCGCCGCCGCGTTCGGCGGCCTGTACCCGCCCGGCACCGCCATGGACCCCGTCACCCTCGCCTTCGCCCTCGACGGCGACGCCGAACTCCCGCCGCTGCCCGACCTGGGCAGCGAGCCCGCCGCCGCGGAGAGCCCCAGGGCCGCGGACCCCGGCACGGACCCCGGCGAGGCGCCCGCCGCGGCGGAGCCCGCCGACGACGGCGGCACCCCGACCACCCTCATCGCGACCGGCACCGGCGTGTCGCTCGCCCTCGCCGCCGCCGCGTACGTCCTCCTGCGCCGCACCCGCCGCGCTCGGCACAACGGAATCCCCAAGGAGACAGACCCGTCATGACCCTCACCAGACCCCGCCCCGTCCGCCGCGGCGGGCTGCTGCTCGCCGCGGCCACCGCGACCGTGCTCGGCGTGACCTCGTTCGGCGGCCAGGCGCTGGCCGACGACACCGCACCCGCCGCGCCGATCGGCCTGACCGACGGCACGCTCGACTGGGGCGTGAAGGAGTCCTTCCGCCGCTACCTCACCGGACCGATCGCGGGCGGGAGCGCGACGACCACCGACGGTGCGCGGACCAACGAGGACGGCAGCTACCGCTTCACCGGTGGCACCGGCACCTACGACCCGGCGGTCCACGCGGTGGACACCGCGTTCGACGGGAGCGTCCACTTCGAGGGTCACCACGGCGAACTCGACCTGAAACTCTCCGAGTTCCGTGTGGTCACCGAGGGGGAGAGCGGCGCGATCTTGGCGGACGTCACGGTCGCGGGCACCACCACGGAGGACGTCGAGTTCGCCACGCTCGACCTCTCCGCGGTGGCGCCGGGTCAGGGGGAGGGCGGGGCGCTGGTCTTCGCGGACATCCCCGCCACCCTGACCTCCGGCGGCGCCGAGGCGTTCGAGTACAACGGCGCCCCGATGTACCAGGAGGGCACCGAACTGGACCCGGCCACCCTGACCGTCACCCCTGAGGAGCCTGAGGAGCCTGAGGAGCCGGGAACCCCGGAGGAGCCCGGGGCACCCGAGGAGCCCGGCACGCCCGCCCCGGCCGCCGGCGGCATCCACGACGGCCGGCTCGACTGGGGTGTGAAGGAGTCGTTCCGCGGCTATGTGACCGGCCCCATCGCGAACGGCAGCGTCGAACTCACCGGCGGCGCCGCCGAGATCGCGGACGGCTACCGCTTCCCCCACGCGCAGGGCACCGCCGACGGCGACGCCGGCACCCTGGACGCCGCGTTCGACGGCGCGGTCCGCTTCACCGGCCACGACGGCGCGCTCGACCTGTCGTTCTCCGAACTGGCCCTCGACGTGGACGGCGGCGAGGCCACGCTGGTCGCCGACGTCACCTCGAAGGACCGCGAGACCGGCGAGGTCGACGCATACGACGCCATCCCCGTCGCGGACCTCGACCTCGCCGCCGACGCCCTGTCCCCGGCGAGCCCGGTGAACGACGTCATCACCCTCGACGCCGTTCCCGCCACCCTCACCGCCGAGGGCGCCGAGGCGTTCGCCGGCTTCTACGGGCCGGGCGAGGCCCTCGACCCGGTCACCGCCACCCTCGCCCTCACCGAGGACGCCGACCTCGGCGGGTCAGGGGACGGCGGCACCGAAGGCGGCACCGGCGGACCAGGCGGCATCTCGCCCCAGTCGGGTGCCACGGGCGGAGCCCTGGCCGCGACCGGCGGCGACACCTCCGCCCCGCTGCTCGCCGGTGCGGCGGCGGCCCTGGCGGCAACCGGCGCGGCCGTCGTCCTGACCACGCGCCGCCGCGCCCGCCTCCAGGGCTGACGCCCTGAGCCCTCCGGCCGGCCGCACGGCCGGCCGGAGGGCCCGGGCTCAGCAGCCCTGCGGCTCGGTGGCCGCCGTGGTCAGCGCCGTGGTGAACGCCTGCACCGGCAGGGCCGCGGGCGGCCTGCCGTACACGGCGAGCGAGACGCGCCTGCGCTCCCCGGGCAGCCGGTCGGCGCGCACGCCCGGGTGGCGGTGGGCACGCAGCGCCAGCCCCGGCAGCACGCCGACCCCGAGGCCCGCGGCGACGAGCGCCTGCACGGCGACGTAGTCGTCGGTCTCGAACGTGATGCGCGGCGCGAACCCGGCCCGCGCGCAGATCGACGCCAGGTGCGTGCGGCACCGTTCGCACCCGGCGATCCAGTTCTCCCCGGCGTAGGTCGACAGCTCCGCGCGCGGGCCCGGCCACGTGGCGTCCGCGGGCGTCACCACGTACATCGCCTCCTGGAGCAAGGGCGTCGTCGTCGTGTTCCGCCGGTCGCCCGGCAGCGGATCGTCGTGGTCGAATATCAGCGCCGCGTCGACGTTCCCGTTGCGCAGCGCCGTCAGCGCCTCCGGCGGCTCCGCCTCGCTCAGCGCCAGCTCGACGCCCGGGTGCTCGGCCGCCAGGCGCGCCGCCGCGGTCGGCACCAGCGTCGCCAGCGCCGAGGGGAACGCCGCGAGCCGCACCCGCCCGGTGCCGAGGCCCGCGTGCGCCGCCAGCTCGGCCTGCGCCGCCTCCACCTGGCCGAGGATCTCCTCCGCCCGCGCCACCAGCAGCCGCCCCGCGTCGGTCAGGAGCACCCCGCGGCCCACGCGCCGCACCAGGACGACGCCCACCTCCGCCTCCAGCTTCGCCAGGTGGTGGCTCACCGAGGGCTGCGCGTAGTGCAACGACTCGGCGGCCGCGGTGACCGAGCCCTCGCGGGCCACCGCGACCAGGACCCGGAGCCGGGTGAGGTCCAGCATGCCCGGAAGCATAGATGAGGTCGATGGAACCAGAGAAAACCGGCATTGGATCTATACGGCCAGGTATGGGACGGTGCTGGCATGTCTGGCACGCCGCGAACGCCGACCATCACCGACGCCCTGCGCGCCCGCCGCCTCCTGGCCGGCCACCTGCCGCCCACACCCATGTGGTCCTATCCCGCGCTCAACGCCACGACCGGCGCGACCGTGCTGCTCAAGCACGAGAACGCCCAGCCCACCGGCGCGTTCAAGGTGCGCGGTGGCCTGACGCTGATGGCCGGGCTCGACGCCGCCGGGCGCGCCCGCGGCGTGGTGGGCTACTCCACCGGCAACCACGCCCAGTCCCTCGCCTACGCCGCCGCCCGCTTCGACGCGCCCTGCGTCATCGTCATGCCCACCGGCCCCAACCCGGCCAAGGCGCACGCCGTCCGGGCGCTGGGCGCCGAACTGATCGAGGCGGGCGCCGACCTCGGCGAGGCCGCCGTGCACGCCGGGCGCATCGCCGCCGAACGCGGCATGCGGCTGGTCAGCGCGGCCGACGAGCCGGAGCTGATCGCCGGGGTGGCGACCGCCTATCTGGAGGTCTTCGACCGCGAGCCCGCGCTCGACGCGGTGATCGTCCCGGTCGGCGGCGGCAGCGGCGCCGCCGCGGCCTGCCTGGCCGCCGCGGCGCTCGCGCCCGGCTGCCGCGTCGTCGCCGTCCAGTCGGCGGCCTCGCCCGCCGCCCACGACTCCTGGCGGTCCGGCGGGGCGCAGCTGCGCCGCCCCAACCGCACCCGGGTCGAAGGGCTGGCCACCGGCAGCGGGTTCGAGCTGACCCAGCGCATCCTGCGTGACCACCTTGCGGACTTCCTCCTGGTGGACGACGACGCCATCGCCGGGGCCCAGTGGACGCTGATGCGCGACGCCCACACCCTCGCCGAGGGCGCGGGCGCGGCGGCCCTGGCGGCGCTGCTCGCGTATCCCGAACGGTTCGCGGGGCAGCGGGTCGCGGTGATGTGCACCGGCGGCAACGCCAGCGAGACGGAGATCCGCGCCTGTAGCGCGGTGGCCGCCTGACCCGGGGCGGCGCGGTCCTGCCTCAGCAGTCGCAGCAGCAGCACCCGTCGCCGCCACCGCCGCCCCCGCTTCCGCCGCCCCCGCCGGCGTCGCCCCCACCGCCCCCGCTTCCGCCGCCCCCACCGGCGTCGCCCCCACCACCCCGGCTTCCGCCGCCACCCCCGCTTCCGCCGCCCCCGCCGGCGTCGCCGCCCCCGTCACCCGTGTCACTGCCGCGCTCGCCGCGGTTCGCGTCATCGCCGCCGCAGTTGCAGCACTGGCAGCCTTCGGAGCACGTGTCACAGCAGTCGCCCCGGCGGCACCAGCCGGTGCGTTCCCTGCCGGTCCACGGATCGCGGTACGGGTCGGAGCAGCAGACCTGACCGGTGCAGAACAGCCCGGTCCACACGGCGCAGCCGGCGACCGGGCCGCGCCGCCGCGTCGGCGGCGGGGCGCCGCCGGGCGGCAGGTGCGCGCAGCTCGTGTCGAAGGTGCGGTCCACGGCCCGGCGCAGCTCGTGGTCGAGCAGGAGGTGCAGCAGCCGGTCGTCGTCGAAGCGGGCCTCGGCGAGGGCGAGGCGGATGCCGAGGGCCGCGTCGTCGCACAGGCGGCGGACCTCGGGCAGCGGCGTGCCGGTGGCGGTGACCGGGTTCCACGCCCCGTTCCCTTCGTCCGCCGCCAAGTCCTCGACGGCGTCGAGGAGATGGGCGATGCGGCCGAAGAGGCGGCCCGCCTCCGCCAGCGGCCGGGCGTTGTCCGGCCGGCCCGCCAGGTGTGCGGTGTGTGCGAATGCGGCGGCCGTCGCGGTCTCCGTGGGCTCGGTCACCGCGAGGACCGGGGTGCCCGGCCCGGCCGCGGCCTCGACCTCCTGCTGACGGCCGACCGCGTCGGTGAGCACCGCGGTGTCGAAGCCGATCCGCGCGCCGCCGCGGCTGCCCGCCGCGTCCCAGCCGGTCGCGAAGCGCCGCGCGGCGGCGGCGACGCCGCGGCGGGCCAGCAGGCCGTCGCGGTCGGCGATGTGGTCGCGGATCTTCGCGGACGCAAGCACCAGCGACACGGCGGCGGCCAGGGCCGCGCCCTCGCCGCGCGCGACGCTGGCGGTGCGCATCCCGCGCAGCGGGCAGGGGCCGGCGGTGCGCCTGGCCGCCGGGGCCTTCGGGGCCTGCGCCTCGTGCAGCACGGAGATGAGCAGGCCGTCGTAGTTGGTGGCCACCCGGGCGGCCTGCCCGTGGGTGCCGCGCAGCGCCAGGCAGAGGCCGCACAGGTGCGCCACCCAGTCATCCGCGAGGCCCCCCGGCAGCCGATGACGGCACGGCCTGATTATTCCGAACACGTGAGCCCCCCCGTGAGCTGATCGCGCGAAGGTCAACATCATGACAGAGGCGGGGGAATGGCCCCGACCTGGTGTCCGGTGGCCCGGCGAGGCCGGGTCCTGTCAGATCTGTTGACGCAAAAGCCCAGCTCATACGTTGCTGGTACGAAACAGCGAGGGGTTAACGGGCCGTTCGGGCGCGCGTCAGGTGAAAAGCGCCGGGTCGCCCGCGCCCTCGCGCACCACCTCCGGCTCGTCCCCGGAGAAGTCCACGACCGTGGTGGGGACGACGCCGCAGTCCCCGGCGTCGAGTACGGCGTCCACCACGTGGTCGAGCCGTTCCTTGATCTCCCAGCCCTGGGTCAGCGCGTCCTCCTCGCCTGGAAGGAGCAGGGTGCTCGACATCAGCGGCTCGCCCAGCTCCGCCAGCAGGGCCCGCACGACGGTGTTGTCGGGGATGCGCACGCCGATGGTCCGGCGCTTGGGGTGCATCAGCCGGCGCGGCGCCTCCTTGGTGGCGGGCAGGATGAAGGTGTACTTGCCGGGCGTGGCCGCCCGGACGGCGCGGAAGACGGTGTTGTCCACCCGGGCGAACTGCCCCAGCTGCACGAAGTCCGCGCAGACCAGGGTGAAGTGATGGCGGTCGCCCAGCTTCCGGATGGCCCGGATACGGTCCAGACCCTCGCCGTTGCCCAGCCGGCAGCCGAGCGCGAAGCAGGAGTCCGTCGGGTAGACGACGAGCCCCCCGGCCCGGATGATCTCCGCCACCTGGCCGATGACGCGGGGCTGTGGGTTCTTGGGGTGCACGTCGAAATATCTCGCCATACCACGAGCCTAGGCCCTGCCCTTCCGATGCCGCCGGGCCGGTGGGCCGGCGGCATCGTGGGGTCGGTGAGGTCAGTAGGCGAAGATGCCGAAGCCGAAGCCCGGCACGGTGACCTCCTGGCCGCTGAGCGTGGCGCCGTTCGTCTCCACCGGCCTGGCCTCGCCGGGGCCAGGGGCGGCCAGGGTGTAGGAGGCGGGCTCGCGGCGCGGGTTGACAGCGATGAGGTAGCAGTCCCCACGTGTGTACACCAGGGGGTAGCCGGTGTGCAGGACGTTGACGGGGGAGCGGCTGCCCAGCTCGGGAACGGACTTGCGCAGCGCGATCAGGCGGCGCACCAGATGCAGCAGGGAGTCCGGGTCCGCGCGCTGCCCGGCGACCGTCGGGCGGCCCGGGTCGGGGTCGACGGGCAGGTAGAGCCGGTCGGCGGGCGCGGTGGAGAAGCCGGCGCCCGGGGAGTCGTCCCACTGCATCGGGGTCCTCGACCCGGCCCTGTTGTAGCGGGGGCCGAGCACGCTGCCCTCGTGGTCCGGCAGGCCGGGGAGGTAGCGCATGCCGATCTCGTCGCCGTAGTAGATGGCGGGCAGCGTCGGCCAGGTCAGCTGGAAGGCGAACGCCGCGGGCAGCTGCTCGGCGGTGCGCGGGCCGCAGCACAGGCGGGAGAAGTCGTGGTTGGCGGATGGCAGGGTGATGAACCCCTGGTCGCCGATGACGGCGTTGACCGACTCCCAGGCGGTGACGAACGTACCGGCGGTGCCGCCGCCGTCCGCGTCGAAGTAGCAGTGCCGCTGCGTCCAGTGCTCGGCGACGGTGCCGTGGTTGTTGTTCCACAGCGAGCGCAGCGGCAGGCCGTCGGAGGGGCCGCCGAACTGGAGGAAGAAGTCGGAGTGGAAGCCGGCGGGCACCGAGACGGCCGGGTCGCCCCACTCGGCCAGCAGCGCCGCGTGCGGGTGGGCGCTGTCCAGCCACGTGCGCAGCTCGGTCCACAGCCGGCCGGTCTCGATCAGTCCGGGGTCGTCCTTGACCAGGGAGTGCGCCATGTCCACGCGGAACCCGGCCAGGCCGAGGCGCAGCCAGTGGTCCATGATCTCGCGCAGCGCCGCCCGGTTGGCACGCGGCCCCTCCGAGCCGACGGGCAGCCGCCAGGGCTCGGCCGGGTCCTTGCGGGCGTAGCCGAAGTTGAGGGCGGGCTGGGACTCGAAGAAGTTCGGCAGGTAGCCGCCCGGTCTGCTGCCGGGGGAGGCCACGAAGTTGTCCGGCAGTCCGTCGGTGGACTCCGTCCAGATGTACCGCTGGTCCGCCGGGTCGTCGATCGCGGCGCGGAACCAGGGGTGCTGGTCGGAGGTGTGTCCGGCCACCAGGTCGAGCAGCACACGGATGCCGCGCCGCCCCGCGGTGTCGACGAGCTGGGCCAGGTCGTCCGCGGTCCCGTAGCGGGGCGCGACCGACAGGTAGTCGGAGATGTCGTAGCCCGCGTCGTTGAACGGGGAGGCGAAGCAGGGGTTCAGCCAGATCGTGTTCACGCCGAGCCACGCCAGGTGGTCGATCCGCTCGGTGACCCCCGCGAAGTCACCGATCCCGTCGCCGTTCGCGTCGGCGAAGCTCTGCGGGTAGATCTGATAGAGGACGGCGTCGGGGAGCCAGGCGGGAGCGGGGCGGAAGGACGGCATGGGGGCGGCGCACCTTTCGGGTCACACGGGGCACTGGAGAAGGGCGGTTCAGCCCTTGACCGCGCCGGCGGTCAGGCCGGATACCACGGCGCGGCGGAAGACCAGGACGAGCAGCGCGATGGGCAGCACCGAGACCGTCGCGGCGGCGAAGATCGTGCCGTAAGGGACGGTGAACTGGCTGCCGAAGAGCGCCAGGCCGACCGGCATCGTCCGGAACCGGTCGGCCGTGTTCAGGGTGAGCGCGATCAGGAACTCGGTCCAGCAGGCGGTGAACGTGAAGATCGCCGCGGTGAACATGCCGGGTCTGGCCTGCGGCAGGATCACCGACAGGACGGTGCGTACCGGGGAGGCACCGTCCACCCACGCGACTTCCTCCATCTCCTTCGGAATCCCGAGGAAGAAGTTCCGCAGAATCCAGACCGCGAACGGCACGTTCAGCGCCGTATATACGAGGATCAGGCCTTGGTAGCTGTTGAGCCACCCGATATCGCGCATCAGCAGGAAGAGGGGGGCGGCGAGCGCGATGGTGGGGAAGAGGGAGATCATCAGCAGCGCCACCATGATCGGTGCCTTGCCGCGCAGCGGCAGCCGCGCCAGGGCGTACCCGGCGAACGCGCTCAGGGACAGCACCAGCGTCGTGGCCACGACGGACACCAGCACGGAGTTCACCAGGTAGGTGCCGAAGTTGTTGTCGACGAACGCCTGCCGGTAGTTCTCGAAGGTGGCGTTCGGGGGCCACAGGTCGGGCGGGTTGGCGCCGATCTCCTCCGGGCCCTTGAGCGAGGACGCGGCCATCCAGTACAGCGGCGCGGCCACGAAGGCGGCGATGAGCAGCGCCGCGAGATGCGTCCAGGTCAGTCGGACTCTGCCGATTCTCATGTCCCGGCCTCCTCTTCGCCGACCTGGGACCGGAACGCGCGCAGGAACAGCAGGCAGCCGACCAGCACCAGGGCGGCGGTGCTCGCCGCCACGGCCGCGCCCGGGCCGAAGTCGAGGTTGGTGAACATCACATGCCAGCCCAGCAGGGCGAGTGACTCCGTGGCGTCGCCGGGGCCGCCGCCGGTCAGCACGAACGGCAGGTCGAAGATCCCGAAGGCCTGGAGGATGCGGAAGAGGACGGCGATGGTCAGCGCGGGCCGCAGCAGCGGCAGCCGCACCCGCCAGAAGGCGGTCCACGCGCCGGCGCCGTCCACGCGGGCGGCCTCGGTGACGTCGGTGGGCAGCATCATCAGCCCGGCCAGCACGATGATCGCGACGAACGGGGTGGTCTTCCACACGTCGGCCACCGCCATCGAGATGATCGCCGGGAAGCGGGTGCCGAGGAACTGCACGGGCTCGCCCGTCACGCTCTCCGACGCGGCCGTCAGGATGCCGTAGACGCCGTTGTACATGTACGCCCACAGCTGGGCCGAGACGACGGTGATCATCGCCCAGGGCAGCAGGAGCAGCGCCATCATCCAGCTCCGCCCGACGCCGCCGAGCCGTTCGAGCACCAGCGCGATCAGCGTGCCGAGGATCAGTTCGGCCACCACCGTGCCGATGGTGTACAGCACGGTGAACACCAGGGCGTGCCGCCAGCGTTCCGAGCCGAGCAGCAGCCCGTAGTGGCCGGTGGTGAAGCCGGAGAGGCTGAATCCGCCGGCGGACACGTCGACGTCGCTCAGGCTCATCGCGACCGAGAAGACGATGGGGAACAGCGTGACGGCCAGCACCACGAACAGCCCGGGCAGGGCGAACGCCCAGCCCAGCCGGGCGAACCGGCGTTCGAGCACGGAGCGCTGCGGCGGGCGCAGCCGGGAGCGCCCGCCGGGGCCGCCGGGCGGCTGCCCGGCGGCCTCCGCGGGCTGCCCGACCTCGGCCGGTCCACCGCGGGGCGGCGGATGGTGCCTGGAACGTCCGTACGCCAGCGTGTGGCCGTCGTCCTCACCTGGCGGCCCGGCCGCCGCCGAAGGGGTGCCCTCCGGGGGAGTGTCGCTCACGGCAACCTCGGGTTCGCTTCTCCGCCCGCGCGGCTGCGTGCGGCGGTGGGGGTGGTCGCGCGGGGCCCGGCCGCCGCGCGGGGGATGCCTGCCGGTCCGTCGCCTGCTGGCCGGAGGCCGGGGGAGTAGCTCACAGGGCGTTGCCCTCCAAAGCCCGCTCGATGTCGTCGCACGCCGCGCGCAGCGCCGCGCCCGGCGGCGTGGTGCCGGCCAGCGACCCGTTGATGTTGGTGAACATGCCGTAGCTGACCTGCGCGTACCGGGGGAAGAGGGCGGGTCTGGCGACCATCGGCACCTCGGCCGCGGCGGCGAGCACCGGATCGTCGCGCTGCAACTCCTTGTCGTTCAGCACGTCGGAGACGGTGGGCAGTACGGCGTTCTCCGCGAGCATGCGCTGCGCCTCGTCGCCGGTCATCCACTTGATGAACGTCAGCACGGCGCCGACCGACTCGCTGTGCGGGTTGACCATGAGGTTCCAGCCGCCCATGGCGGAGGGGCCCGGGTGGTCCTCGCCTTCGAAGGTGGGCAGCGGCGCGATGCCGACCTTGCCCGCCACCGCGGAGATCTCCGGGTTGTTGGACTCGCCGAAGCCGTGCGCCCAGTTGCGGTGGAAGACGGCGTCGCCCTCCACGAAGGTCTGGAGCGACTGCGGCTCCTGGAAGCTGGTGATCGCCGAGGGCGCCACCTCGTCGTCCAGCATGCCGCGCATGAAGTCCAGGACGCGCCGGTTCTCCTGGGTCTCCATCGTGCAGCTCTCGTGGTCATCGGAGACGCTCCGGCCGCCGGCCGCCGCCGTCATCTCGGTCCAGTTGACGCTCAGACCCTCGTAGTTGGCCCACTGGCCGACGTAGCCGTACTTCGCGTCTCCCGCGTCCTGGATGGTGCGGGCGGTCTTCGCCAACTCCTCCCAGGTGCGGGGGACCGGCAGGTCGTGCTTCTCCAGCAGGTCCTTGCGGTAGTAGAGGAAGCCGGCGTCGGCGTACAGCGGCGCCGCCACGTGGTCGCCGCGGTACTCGGTGAGCTCGGACCGCTGCTCGGGGTAGCGGTCCCAGAAGTCGTCCGGCAGGTGCTCGTCCAGCGGCATGGCCAGCTCTGACCTGCCGAACTGGGCGGGCCAGATGAGGTCGCCGTTGAAGACGTCGATGCTGCCGGAGCCGCCGGAGATCTCGGTGGTCAGCGTGGCGCGCATCGTGTCGGTGTTGTTCGGCGCCGCCTGGTAGGTGACGGAGATCTCGGGGTGCTTTTTCTCGAAGGCGTCGATGAGCTTCTGTGGCAGGCCCTCGGGGCCGAAGTTGATTGCGTACCAGGTAATGGCGCCGGACGCCGGCCCCACGTCCCGCGGATCGACCGTTGCGGAACCGACGCCGGAGCCGCATGCGGCAGCGGCCAGCAGAACGGGGACGGCGCAGAGCGCGGCTGCTCTGCGGATGGACATGGGCCTCAGCGTTCCGTGCCCGTCCCCCTACACAAAGCCGAAAACGCTCTTATCGGAAATATTCACCGGAAAGGGCCCCTGCTTCAGGCCGCTGCGTTCTCCAGGTCCATGAACACCGCCGTGTTCAGCGCGAACGCCCGCTTGCACTCGTCCACGATCCGCAGCCGCTCCGGCTCCGGTGCGGGCAGCGCGTCCAGCAGCGACCGGTACTCACGCTTGAACGCGGCCGGGTTGGCGATGCCCTCGAAGACGTAGAACCGCACCCCGTCGCCCTTGCGCGCGAAGCCGTAACGCCGCTCCGCGGTGGAACGGATGATCTGACCGCCGGAGAGGTCACCGAGGTAGCGGGTGTAGTGGTGCGCGACATAGCCGCCCGGCCAGTCCCGCGCGACCTCCATCACGCGCGCCGCGTACGCCTCGGTCGCGGGCAGCGGGCGCAGCGCGGCGCGCCAGTCCCCGCCGTCGTGCAGGTGGTCCAGGTCCCGTTCGAGCGCGGTGGTGCGGAAGAGCTCGGGGCGGATGAACGGGCCCGCGACCGGGTCGTCCGCCAGCCGGTCCGCGACACCCTCCAGCGCCCGGTAGACGAACCACAGCTGCTCGGTGTAGCTGCGGAACGCGCCGACGCCGAGCCGTCCGCCGAGCAGGTCGCCCATGAACGCCGAGTTCTCGGCTTCGGTGTGCTGCTGGTGCGAGGCGTCGCGGATCAGCGTCGAGAAGGGGGTGGCTTCGAGCACGGTCACGGCGGACCTCCAGGGCCGAACGAGGCGGCGGGGCGCGGCAGGCCGCCGCGCCCCGCCATCCTCGCTACTTAGGCTTACCTAAGTCAAGCACTTGCCGACGCCGTGTCGGTAACCTCGGGTCAGGGCAGCGTCAGGATCTCCGCCCCGTCGTCCGTCACCAGCAGCGTGTGCTCGAACTGCGCCGTGCGCCTGCGGTCCTTGGTGACCACCGTCCAGTTGTCCGCCCACATGTCCCACTCGTGCGTACCGAGCGTCAGCATCGGCTCGATCGTGAACGTCATCCCCGCTTCGAGCACCGTCGTCGCGTTCGGGTCGTCGTAGTGCGGGATGATCAGGCCCGAGTGGAACGAGCTGTTGATGCCGTGACCGGTGAAGTCCCGCACCACGCCATAGCCGAAGCGCTTCGCGTAGGACTCGATGACGCGTCCGATCACGTTGATCCGGCGACCGGGCCTGACCGCCCGCACCGCCCGGGTCAGCGCCTGGCCGGTCCGCTCGACCAGCAGGCGCGACTCCTCGTCCACCGCCTCCTCGCCGCCCACCAGGTACGTCGCGTTGGTGTCGCCGTGCACGCCGCCGGTGAACGCGGTCACGTCGAGGTTCACGATGTCGCCCGCGTGCAGCACCGTCGAGTCCGGGATGCCGTGGCAGATCACCTCGTTCACCGAGGTGCACAGCGATTTGGGGAAGCCCCGGTAGCCGAGCGTGGACGGGTAGGCGCCGTGGTCGCACAGGAACGTGTGCGCCACCTCGTCCAGCCGGTCGGTCGTCACCCCCGGCTCGATGTGCGCCGCCGCCTCCGCCAGCGCCTGCGCGGCGATCCGCCCGGCGATCCGCATGCGCTCGATGGTCTCCGCGTCCTGCACGTCGGGGCCGCGGTAGGGCGTGGGCGCCTTGCGGCCCACGTACTCGGGGCGGGGGATCGCGGAGGGAACGGTGCGGGCCGGCGAGAGCCGGCCGGGAACAAGGAGCGACTGGCCAGACATGCGAATGAGTTTACGGGTGGGCAGGATGAGGACATGGCTGCTCTCTTCCGACGCAAGACCGCCGGCCGGTCCGGCGAGTGGTACTACTGCCTGAAGCACCGCGCGGTCGAGGAGGGCCCCGACTGCCCCGCGCAGGACCGCTTCGGCCCGTACCCGACCCGCACCGAGGCCGAGCACGCGATGGACACCGCCCGCGACCGCAACGAGGCGTGGCGCAACGACCCGCGCTGGAACGACGAGGACCCCGGCGAGGACGGGACCGGGGACCGGGACGGGAACGGCGGCGGGAGCCGGGCGACCTGACGCAGCAGGACCGCGGCCCGGGGGGAGCCGACTGGCCGCGGCGGGGGAGTGGCAGGATGCGGACATGACCTCAACAGAAGCCGGCGGCACCAAGCCCGCCGCCAAGGACCCCTGGGCCCTGCCTGACGTCTCCGGCCTCGTCATCGGCGTCCTCGGCGGAACCGGCGACCAGGGCCGCGGTCTCGCCTACCGCCTCGCCCGCGCCGGCCACCGGGTGATCATCGGCTCGCGCGCCGCCGACCGCGCCCGCGCCGCCGCGGACGAACTCGGCCACGGCACCGAGGGCATGGACAACGCGGGCTGCGCCCGGGAGAGCGACGTGGTGATCGTCGCCGTCCCGTGGGAGGGTCACGCCGCCACCCTCACCGCGCTGCGCGAGGAGCTGGCGGGCAAGCTCGTCGTCGACTGCGTCAACCCGCTCGGCTTCGACAAGAAGGGCGCGTACGCCCTCGTTCCCGAGGAGGGCAGCGCCGCCGAGCAGGCCGCCGCGCTCCTGCCCGACGCGCGCGTCACCGCCGCGTTCCACCACCTGTCGGCCGTGCTGCTCCAGGACCCCGCGATCGAGAAGATCGACACCGACGTCATGGTGCTCGGCGAGAGCCGCGCCGACTGCGCGATCGTGCAGGCGCTGGCCGGCCGCATCCCCGGCATGCGCGGCGTCTTCGCCGGCCGGCTGCGGAACGCCCACCAGGTGGAGGCGCTGGTCGCCAACCTCATCTCGGTCAACCGCCGCTACTCCGCCCACGCGGGCGTCCGCCTCACCGACATCTGACCCCAGCAGATCCCGCCAGACCCACGGAGCCCTCCAGATGCCCCCCGCCGCCCAGGCCGCCCACCCCAGCCGGCTCGCCGTCTACGCCCTGATCGTGTGCGTGCTCACCGTCGTCGCGGCGGTCGTGTCGTTCACCCGGGGCAACTGGCTCGGCATCATCTGGGTCCTCCTGGCCGGCCTCTCGTCGAACCTGGCCTGGTACTACTTCAAGAAGTCCAGGGCCCGGCCGACCGCCTGAGGCGGCCGGCCGGGGCGGCGCGCCCGGAGATCAGTGGAAGCTGTGCTCCTCGTCCGGGTAGGCCCCGCCCACGACGTCCTCGGCGAACGCCCGCGCCGCGTCGCCCAGCGCCTCCCGCAGCCGCCCGTACTGCTTGACGAACCGCGGCGTGCGGCCGCCGGGCCACTCCGTCATCCCGGCCATGTCGGTCCACACCAGCACCTGCGCGTCGCACTCCGCGCCCGAGCCGATGCCGATCGTCGGAATGTGCAGGCTGCGCGTCACCTCCGCGGCCAGTTCGGCCGTCACCAGTTCGAGCACCACCGCGAACGCGCCCGCGTCCTGCACCGCCTTCGCATCCCGCAGGAGCTGCTGCGCCGCCTCCTCACCGCGCCCCTGCACCGGGTGCCCGCCGTAGGCGTGCACCGACTGCGGGGTCAGGCCGACGTGGGCCATCACCGGAATCCCCGACTCCACCAGCAGCCGGATCTGGTCGGCGGAACGCTCGCCGCCCTCCAGCTTCACCGCGCCGACCCCGGCCTCCTTGACCAGGTGGGTGGCGCTGCGCAGCGCCTGCACCGCGCTCTCCTGGTAGGACCCGAACGGCAGGTCCCCCACGATCAGCGCGCGGCTCGTGCCGCGCACCACGGCCCCGGCCAGCATGGTCATCTGGTCGAGGGTGACCGGGACGGTGCTGTCGTACCCCAGGTGGGCATTGCCCATGGAGTCGCCCACCAGCATCACCGGAATACCTGCCTCGTCGAAGACCGAGGCGGTCATTGCGTCGTACGCGGTCAGCATCGGCCACTTCTCGCCCCGCCGCTTGGCCGCCGCTATGTCCCTGACCGTGAGTCTGCGGCTGCTCCGGCCGCCGTAGAGCCCGGTCCCGGCAGGCTTGTGCCCTGTCATCGCGCTGGTCATCGCGCTGCTCCTGTTCGTCGTCTCGAAGCGCCGTCACGGCGTCCCCGGATCGCCTTCCATGGTCGCACCGAGGCGGCGCACGCGAAAAGGGGTGCTGATATAACGGAACCCCGCGCCCCGCCGTGGCCGTCTTGAGAGCGGACGAATCCGTCACACGATCCGGGAGTGGCCTCCTGGCCGGTGCCACGGGGCGAGTGGGGCCTATGGTTGCCGGGGCGGAGCGCGACGGTCAGCGAGGGCAGCGGATGGCACGTGTGGACACCCCGGCAACCCGTTCGGACGAGGGCGACGAGGACGGCGCCCACGCCGCCGGGGAGGGCGGTGGCGACAAGCCGCGCTGGCGGGACCGCGTCGGGCGGTGGCGCCGCGGCTGGGTCGTCGCGGGCCTGGCCCTGGCACTCGCCCTGATCATGATGCTGCACTCCAGGATTCCCAACCAGATCGGGAACCTGGGCAGTCTCCTCCAGACCTTCCTGCCCTGGCTCGGCTTCACGATCCCGGTGCTGGCCGGCTGCGCGGCGCTGCGCCGTTCGGCGACGGCCGTGATCGCCGTGCTGGTGCCGTCCCTGGTCTGGCTCAACCTCTTCGGCGGGCTGCTCGTCGACAAGACCGGCGGCGGCGGGGCGCTCATGGTCGTCAGCCACAACGTGGACGCGGACAACACCGACCCGGCCGCCACGGCCGCCGAGCTGGCCGCCTCGGGCGCCGACCTCCTCGCCCTCCAGGAGCTGCCGCAGAACGAGCGGGAGACCTACGAGGAGGGGCTGGCCGAGACCTACCCGCACCACAGCGTGCAGGGCACGGTCGGCCTGTGGAGCCGCTACCCGCTCAGCGACACCGCCCCCGTGGACATCGGCATGGGCTGGACGCGCGCGATGCGCACCACCGTCGCCAGCCCGCAGGGCGAGATCGCCGCCTACGTGGCGCACCTGCCGTCGGTCCGCGTGCAGTTCCGGGCCGGGTTCACCGCCGGGCAGCGGGACGACGCCGCCGATCTCCTCGGCCGGGCCATCGCCGACGAGCCGGTGGACCGCGCGATCCTCCTGGGCGACCTGAACGGGACGATGAACGACGGCGCGCTCGCCCCCCTGACCTCGCAGCTGCGTTCCACGCAGGGCGCGGCGGGCGCGGGCTTCGGCTTCAGCTGGCCCGCCGGGTTCCCCATGGCCAGGATCGACCAGATCCTGGTCCGCGACCTGGAGCCGGTCTCCTCCTGGACCCTTCCGGCCACCGGCAGTGACCACCTGCCCGTCGCCGCCCGCGTCGACCTCTGACCGCCCCGTTCTCCCTTTTGCCCGGGCCTGCTCTACTTTTGAAGGAAGGAGGAGGAAAGGTTCCGCGAGGAAGGCAGGCATGGCACGCACCCGCTACGCACCCGACCGAGGGCTAACCCGCCGCATGGTGCTCACCATGTTTCTCATCGGGCTGCTCTACGTGATCTTCGTGGGCGTGCTGGTCGCCGCACTGGGCAAGGCATGGCCGCTCGTCGTGGTCCTGGTCGGCGGACTGTTCGCCGCCCAGTTCTGGTTCAGTGACCGGATCGCCGCCTTCAGCATGGGCGCCCGCGAGGTCACCCCCGAGCAGGCCCCCGAGCTGCACGGCGCCGTGGACCGGCTGTGCGCGCTGGCCGACATGCCCAAGCCCAAGGTCGCCATCGCCGACACCGACGTGCCGAACGCGTTCGCCACCGGCCGCAGCCAGAAGAAGTCCCTGGTCTGCGCCACCACGGGCCTGCTGCGCCGCCTGGAGCCCGACGAGCTGGAGGGCGTCCTCGCCCACGAACTGTCGCACGTCGCCCACCGCGACGTCGCCGTGATGACCGTGGCCGCGTTCCTCGGCGTGCTGGCCGGGCTGATCACCCGCATGGCCCTGTGGACGGGCCTCTTCGGCCGCGGCGGCCGCAACAACCAGAACGTGCTCCTCCTGCTGATCCCGCTGATCAGCGCCGTGGTCTACGTGATCAGCTTCCTGCTCACCCGGCTGCTCTCCCGCTACCGCGAGCTGTCCGCGGACCGCACCGGCGCGCTGCTCACCGGCCGCCCCTCCGCCCTGGCCTCGGCCCTCACCAAGGTCTCGGGACAGATGTCCCGCATCCCCACCCGCGACCTGCGCCAGGCCGAGCCGTTCAACGCGTTCTTCTTCGCCCCCGCGCTGTCCCCCGGCGCGAGCCTGAGCCGGCTGTTCTCCTCCCACCCGACCCTGGAACAGCGCCTCGACCGGCTGGCGAAGCTGTCCACCGAGCTCGGCGGGTGACGCGGCCATGGGCTTCCTCGACATCATCCTCGGCCGCCGCAAGCCCGCCAGGCCCGACCTCGACCAGCTCTTCGCCATCCCCTCCGCCGCCGTCACCCTCCAGGCCGCCGCCGGGCTCACCCCCACCGGGCGCGGCTCCGTCTGCTTCGCCAGCGTCGAGGGCGGCGCGTTCACCCGCGTCAGGCAGGAGGTGCGGGAGCTGCTCGACGCCGATACCGCCACCGGCGGCATCCCCGTCGAGTTCAGCCAGGACTCCTACGGCTACACCTGGCTGCTGGCCCGCCACCCGCCGGAGGACATCGGCGGCCTGGTCAACGACCTGCACGCCGTCAACACCAGCCTGAAGGACGCCGGTTTCGGCCCCCAGCTGCTGTGCTCGATCACCGGCTTCACCACCGCACCCGACGACCGCGGCCAGCAGCGCCCGCTCGCCCTGGTCTACCTGTACAAGCGCGGCACCTTCTACCCGTTCTCGCCCGTGCCCGGCCAGTCCGAGCGCCGCGACAACGGCCTGGAACTCCAGATCCGCGCTCTGCTGGAGAACGATCTGCGAGTGGAGAAGGACCTCACCCGCTGGTTCCCCGTGTGGGGCGCGCCCGGCCTGTGAACGAGCCCGGCCGCCCCGCTACTCCCGCCAGCCGCTGGTGATCGGCAGCCTGCGGTCCTTCCCGAAGACCTTCTGCGAGATCTTCGTGCCCGGCGGGTACTGCCGCCGCTTGTACTCGGCGGCGTCCACCAGCCGCAGCACGCGCGTGACCAGCTCCTCGGGGAAGCCGGCCGCGATGATCTCCGCACGCCCCAGGTCCCGGTCCACGTAACTTTCGAGCACCCGGTCCAGCTGGTCGTAGTCCGGCAGGGAGTCCGTGTCGACCTGGCCGGGCCGCAGCTCCGCGCTCGGCGGCTTGGCGATCGAGTTCTCCGGGATGGGCGGCGTCTCGCCGCGCCGCGCGGCGGCCTCGTTCCGCCACCGCGCCAGCTGGTAGACGCCCGTCTTGTAGACGTCCTTGATCGGCGCGTACGCGCCCACCGAATCCCCGTACAGCGTGGAGTAGCCCACCGCCAGCTCGCTCTTGTTGCCGGGGGCAAGCACGATGTGCCCCTCCTGGTTGGACACGGCCATCAGCAGGGTGCCGCGCAGCCGCGACTGGAGGTTCTCCTCGGCGAGCCCCGTCAGCTCCACCGCCGACATGTAGGCGTCGAACATCGCCCCCACCGGAACGGTCCGCAGGTCGAGGCCGGTGCGGCGGGCCAGCTCCACCGCGTCGTCCCGCGAGTGCTCCGAGGAGTACCGCGACGGCATCGACAGGCCGTACACGTGCCCGGGCCCCAGCGCGTCGCAGGCGATGGCCGCGCAGAGCGCCGAGTCGATGCCGCCGGACAGGCCGATCAGCACCGAACGGAAGCCGTTCTTCCGCGTATAGGCCCGCACCCCGGTGACCAGTGCCTGGTACATCTCCTCCGTGTCGCCGAGGCGCTCCGCCTCGCCCCCCGGGTACCGCACCGGTCCGGGCGCCAGGGGCTCGGACGACAGCGTCAGGTGGTCGATGCGCAGCCCGTCGGCGACCGGCCCGGACGGCGGCTCCGCCGCCGCGGCCGGCAGGTCGAGGTCGAGCAGGAGGCACTCCTCGGCGAACTGCGGCCCGCGGGCCAGCACCGAGCCGTCCCGGTCCACGACGATCGAGTCGCCGTCGAAGACCAGCTCGTCCTGCCCGCCGACCATCGCCAGGTACGCCAGCGCGCACCCGGCCTCCTGCGCCCGCCTGCGCACCAGGCCGAGGCGCGTGTCGTCCTTGTGCACCTCGTAGGGGGAGGCGTTGATCGTGAGCAGCAGCCCGGCCCCCGCGGCGCGCGCGGCCGGCACCCGGCCGCCGTCCTGCCACAGGTCCTCGCAGATGGCCAGCGCCACGTCGACGCCGTGCACCCGGAGCACGGGCAGGGTCGCGCCGGGCACGAAGTACCGGAACTCGTCGAACACCCCGTAGTTCGGCAGGTGGTGCTTGGCGAACGTCAGCACCACCTCGCCGCGGTGCAGCACGGCCGCCGCGTTCTGCGGGGCGCCGGCCGGCAGCCCCGCGTTGACCCTGACCTCCTCGGCGGAGCGGTCCAGGTAGCCGAGTACGACCGGCACCTCACCCAGACCGGACTCGGCCAGCCGCACGGCGAGCCCGTCGAGCGCCTCCCGGCTCGCGGAGACGAACGAGGCGCGCAGCGCCAGGTCCTCCACCGGATAGCCGGTCAGCATCATCTCGGGGAACGCCACCAGGTGCGCGCCGCGCTCCACGGCGCGCCCGGTCCAGCGCAGCACGGCGTCCGCGTTCGCGGCCAGGGCCCCGACGGAGGAATCGATCTGGTTGAGGGCGATACGTAGCTGAGGCACGCCACCGAGTCTAATCGTCCGACTGACGCTATGGGGTGGGGGCCCGGGTGCGTTCCGGCACGATCCGGTCGAAGTCCGTGCGACCGGCGCGCGCTGAGCGGCGCGGGGCCGAAAGCCGACCTGGCATATTCGGCCAGGGTGTGCCGCCGCGGGGTTGCCCGCGGCCGGTGCGGGGCACAGCTATCCCACGTCGCAGTGCCGTCCACGCCGGAGGGGTGGCATGCCGCAGGACGTCAGCTTCCTCCTGCCCTTCCGCACCCGGACCAACCCCGAGGCCGACCGGGCCCGCGCCCGCCATCTGGGCCGGGCAGCCGACCTCGGCCTGGTGCGCGGCGAACGGGCCATGCGCCGCTACCGCGACTGGCTGCTGCCCGAACTGGCCGCCGCCGCCTACCCGGACGCCAGGGGCGCCGACCTCGACCTCGTCACCGACGCCGTCTGCCTCGGCTTCCCGCTGGACGACCAGTTCGACCGGCCCTCCCGGGCCCAGCCGGAGCTGGCCGCCCGGCTCAGCACCGAACTGGCCGCCATCCCCTACCGCGCCCCCGGCGCCCGCCTGTTGCTCGACCTGCCCGTGACCCGCGCCTGCGCGGACGTGTGGCGCCGCGCCGCCGAGGGCATGTCGCCGTCCTGGCGGGAGCGGGCCGCGGGCAACCTGACGCGCTTTTTCCGCGCCCGCCTGCACCAGGCGCACAACCGCTGCCTCGGCGTCCGCCTCGACGAGAAGTCCTACCTCGCGCTGCGCCGCCGGGCGGCGGGCACCGCACCCTGCTTCGACCTGATCGAACGCGCCGGGCACTTCGAGGTGCCGCCCGCCGCGTACTGGAGCCCCGAGGTGCGGACCATGACGCGGTGCGCGGGCGACGTGGTCCTCCTCTGCAACGACGTGCACGCCATGGAACGCGAGGCGGCCAGGGGCAACCCGCACAACCTGCCGCTCATCCGGCAGCGCGCCCTCGGCTGCTCGCGGGCTGAGGCGGTGGCACAGGTCGGTGCCATGGTCGCGGGCCGCGCCGAGCTGTTCGAGACCGTGGCCGACGGCATCCCGCGGCTGCACGGCGGCTGGCGGCTCGCCCCCTCTGGCGCCGCGGCCGTGGCACGTTACCTCGACGGGCTGCGTTCCTGGATGGCCGCCAACCAGCGGTGGGGGGCGGCCTCTTCGCGGTACGCGTCCGGCGGCGCGGACCTGCCGGGCGACGAGGCGGCGCACCGCCCCGGCGGGCCAGGACGGCTCACCGGCCCCGTAGCCGGGCCAGCACCGCCCGCACCCCACGGACGGCCGGCGCCCGTCGTCTGACCCGGCCGCCCGCGGCGACGGGGCCGGCGGCGGAACCGGCATCCGGGGCGGCGGGCCCGGCCGCCTGCCCCCACGCGGGCTGGCGCACCGGCCGTGGCGGCGGGCCGCCCGCCCGCTCCGGCTCCGCCGGGACCGGGCGGCGGGGGGTGAACGCGACGGGCAGCGCGTCCAGGTGGCGCGACCAGGTCGACGCCGACCAGGTCAGCTCCTCGGGGCCGGCGGCGGGCCGGAGGTCGGGCAGCCGGGCGAGCAGCACCTCGACGGCCGTCACGCAGATGGCCCGGCCGATCTCCTGCCCCGGGCATTCGTGGGGGCCGCTGGTGAACGCCAGGTGCGAGCGGTTGCCGTGCATCGGGGCGCCGGGCGCGGGCCGGATCTCCGGGTCCGCGTTGGCCGCGGCCAGACCGAGGAGCAAGAGGTCGCCCCGGCGGATGTGCCGGCCGCCCAGTTCCACGTCCTGAAGGGCGAAGCCGCCGGGGCACACCGCGATCGGCGGCTCGTCCCACAGCACCTGTTCCACCGCGGCGTGCGGCGTCATCCGCCCGCCGAGCAGCGGGCCGCGGAAGGCGGGGTGGACGAAGACCCGCAGGGTGTTCACGATGAGGTTGGTGGTCGCCTCGTTCGCCGCGACGAGCACCAGTCGCAGGTGGTGGCCGACCTCCTCGTCCGACAGGCCGGCCGGGTGCGCGATCAGCCAGGACGCCAGGTCGTGGCCGGGCGCCGCGTGCTTGCGCTCGACGAGCCTGAACAGCGCACGCTTGAGGTAACGGTCGCTGGTGACGGCCCGCTCGGTGCCCAGCAGCAGCTGGCGGCTCGCCTCGGCGAGCCGCGGCCCCTCCGGCTCCGGCAGGCCCAGGATCTGCGTCAGCGTCAGGACCGGCAGCTGCCGCGCGTACTGGGCGACCAGGTCCGCCCGCCCGTCCGCGGCGAACCGGTCGATCAGCCCGTGCGCGTTGTGCTGCGCAAGGCGCCGCAGCCCGCGGCGGTCGAAGCGCTGAAGGCTTTCGTGGACCGCGCCGCGCAGCCGCTGGTGGGCGGCGCCGTCCTGGTGCGCGCAGTCCGGGCCCCACAGCAGGACCGGCGCGATGGGGGCGTCCGGGCCGATGCGCCCCTCGATCCACCGGGACCAGTTGCGCCCGTCCCGGCTGAAGCGGCGCGGGCTGCGGGTCACGTGCAGGATCTCGTCGTAGCCGAGCACGAGCCAGGCCGGCACGTCGCCTTCGAGCAGCACGGGGGCCACGGCCCCGTGGCGGGAGCGCAGCCCTTCGTACAGGGCCGCGGGATCGGCGGCGGCCACCCGGCCGTACAGCCGCTGCGCCCCGCCCGGTCCTTCGCGGTGGGCGGGGCACCCGGGGGGCGGCGCGCCGTGCGGCCCGGTGCGGGAGGGGTCGGGCGAGGTCGCGGTCACATGGCCCTCCTCGGGGGCGTGTTGCGCCGGGGCGCGGTGGTGTGCAGGTGGCGCAGCAGCGTCAGGAGCACGCCGCGGGACGAGCCGGGCCGGCGGGCGTCGCAGGTGACGACCGGTACGGAACCCGGCAGGTCGAGCGTGGCGCGCAGGTCGCCGGCGGGGCACAGCGGGGCGTCGGGGAAGAGATTGGCGGCGACGACGAAGGGCACGCCGCCCCGTTCGAGCCGGTCCACGGCCGGGAAGCTGTCGTGGAGGCGGCGGGTGTCGACCAGCACCACCGCGCCGATCGCGCCGTCGAGCACGCCGTCCAGCAGGAACCACAGATGCTGCTGGCCCGGCGGGCCGAACAGGTAGAGCACCAGGCGCCCGCCGCACGTGACGCGGCCCACGTCCACGGCCACCCGCGGGCCGGTCCCCGCCGCGGCGCGGAGCGGGCGGATCTCGCTGGCGGAGCCGACCAGCGTCGTCTTGCCGACCCCGAAACCGCCGACGACCAGCACCTTCACCGACCGCTCGGCCGAGTCGGGCAGCGGGTCCCGCGGCGAGGGACGCGGGGACGGTGAGGACAGTGAGGGCAGTTCATAAACGCTGTAATCCATCGATCAGTGCCTTCAGGATCGTGGGGTCGGGGTGCGAGGCGGCGCGGCACTGCTCCTCGCGGGTCCCCCTCAGCTCGACATGCCCGCGGGCGTGCAGCTCCCCGAGCAGGGCGACGACGGTGCGCAGCGGCAGACCGAGGTGGGCCGACAGCTCCGCGACGGACAGCGGGCGGGCGCAGGCGCGCAGCAGCGCCGCCTGCTCGGGCGGCAGGTCCGCGGGGGCTGCGGACGTCGCGAAGACGAGCGTCGCCAGGTCGAACGCGGTGCGGGCGGCGACGAGGCGCAGCGGTGCGGGCGGCCCCTGGCCGCCGCGGGGGTCCGCGTCGCCCGCGGTGGCGGCGCGGGCCGTTCGTTCTTCCCGCCCGGGGCGGGCGGATCGTGGTGGCGCGTCGGGGTGCTGCATGGGCATCCTCGTCGGACTCGCGGGCGGCGGGGCGGGAACGGCGGGCGGGCACGTGGGGTAGCGGAGTCGACTCGCCCGGTGACTGGGAGAGTAGGGGGCGGCCGGGGCGGGCCGCAGCAGCTTGGGGAAACGTCCCCCGGACGGGCGGCCGGCCGGGTCCCCCGGCGGATGAATCCGGCGGCTGCACCCCCGCTGACCTGCGGTTGGGCGGGTGCGGTCGGGCGCAATTCGCTGGGTACATGTATGGCCAAAGGTTGGTTCGGCCGTGCCCTCTTCCGTGCCCCACAATGGACGCGGGCCGTCCCGGTCGCGCATGCGCAACGCCGCCGAAATCCTGTGATGGGATGCTCGGGAGCCCCGCAGGACCCCGCGGCCGGGGACAGAGCCGTCTGACCAGCGAGGATGGGTGGAAATGGAGAAGCAGCAGGAGTTCGTACTCCGCACGCTGGAGGAGCGGGACATCCGTTTTGTGCGCCTGTGGTTCACCGACGTGCTGGGCTTTCTCAAGTCCGTCGCCGTCGCCCCCGCCGAGCTTGAGCAGGCGTTCGAAGAGGGCATCGGCTTCGACGGCTCCGCCATCGAGGGATTCGCGCGCGTGCACGAGTCCGACATGATCGCGAAGCCCGCGCCCAGCACGTTCCAGATCCTGCCCTGGCGGGCCGAGTCCCCGGGCACCGCCCGGATGTTCTGCGACATCCTCATGCCCGACGGCTCCCCCTCGTACGCGGACCCGCGCTACGTCCTCAAGCGCGCCCTCGCCAAGAGCTCCGACCTCGGCTTCACCTTCTACATCCACCCGGAGATCGAGTTCTTCCTGCTGAACGACAAGCCGGTCGACGGCTCGCGCCCCACCCCGGCCGACACCTCCGGCTACTTCGACCACACCCCGCAGAACATCGGCATGGACTTCCGCAGGCAGGCCATCACCATGCTCGAATCCATGGGCATCTCGGTCGAGTTCTCGCACCACGAGGGCGCTCCCGGCCAGCAGGAGATCGATTTGCGGTACGCGGACGCCCTGTCGACCGCCGACAACATCATGACGTTCCGCCTGGTGATGAAGCAGGTCGCGCTGGAGCAGGGCGTGCAGGCCACGTTCATGCCCAAGCCGTTCTCCGAATACCCCGGCTCCGGCATGCACACCCACCTCTCGCTGTTCGAGGGCGACCGCAACGCCTTTCACGAGACCGGCGCCGAATACCAGCTGTCGAAGATCGGCCGCTCCTTCATCGCCGGCCTGCTCCGGCACGCCGGGGAGATCTCCGCCGTCACCAACCAGTGGGTCAACTCCTACAAGCGCATCTGGGGCGGCACCCAGCGCACCGCGGGCGCGGGCGGTGAGGCGCCCTCCTACATCTGCTGGGGCCACAACAACCGCTCCGCGCTGATCCGCGTGCCCATGTACAAGCCCGGCAAGACCGGCTCCACCCGCGTCGAGGTCCGCTCGCTCGACTCCGGCGCCAACCCCTACCTCTCCTACGCCGTGCTGCTCGCCGCGGGGCTGAAGGGCGTCGAGGGAGGGTACGAGCTGCCGCCGGGCGCCGAGGACGACGTGTGGGCCCTGTCCGACGGCGAACGCCGCGCCCTGGGCATCGAGCCGCTGCCGCAGAACCTGGGCGAGGCGATCCAGCTGATGCAGCGCAGCGAACTGGTCGCGGAGACGCTCGGCGAGCACGTCTTCGACTTCTTTCTGCGCAACAAGCGCCAGGAGTGGGAGGAATACCGCTCCGAGGTGACCGCGTTCGAGCTGCGCAAAAACCTGCCGGTGCTGTAGGGCTTGCCGCCCAGGAGGCCGCCTGCCGCGGCGCCGCGCCGCGCCGCGCCGCGCCGCCGGATCGTTCTCCCGCCGGGCTTCGTCCCGGCCCCGGGCCGTCACGTCCGGCCGGGGCCGGTCCGCCCCGGCCGGGGGCCCGCGCCGGACCGCGTCCGCGGGCCCGGCGGCCTCGCGGTCGCGGGAACGTGCCCGTGCCGTGCCGCCGGTGGCTACGCTCTACGCGGGGGCCGGCGCCGACCGGCCCCGCTGACCAGCGGAACTCCGCCACAGAGGGGACGAACGACGTGCCGGTGGGTGGGCGAAAGGACAGCCGTTTCGGGCAACTTCTGCGCCGGGGGTTCACCGACCCCACGGCCGCCGGGCGGCTGCTCGACGACCCCGTGCTGCGCGCGGCCGCGGCCGACGGCGTGCTGCTTGACGCCCTCGGCGCCACCGCGGACCCCGACCTCGCGCTGCGCGGCCTGGCCCGGCTCGCCGAGGCGCAGAGCCGGGGTCCTGCCCTGCTGCTGGACACCCTCGCCGCCGCCAAGCCCCTGCGCGACCGGCTGCTCGCCGTGCTCGGCGCCTCGGAAGGGCTCGCCGACCACCTCGCCCGCCACCCGGACGACTGGCAGTCTCTCGTCGCCTTCGAAACGGCCGACCTGCACCCGGGCACCCAGGAGTTCGAGGCGGCGCTCGCCCCGGCCGCCGACGCCGACGCGCTGCGCGTCCACTACCGCCGGGCCCTGCTCACCATCGCCGCCCGCGACATCACGGGCACCACCGGCTTCGCCGAAACCGCCGCCGAGCTGGCCGACCTCGCCACCGCCACCCTGCGCACCGCGCTGCGCATCGCGGCCGACGCGGCCCCCGAGGACGCCGCGCGCTGCCGGCTCGCCGTCATCGGCATGGGCAAGTGCGGGGGCCGGGAGCTGAACTACGTCTCCGACGTCGACGTCATCTTCGTCGCCGAGCCCGCCGAAGGCACCGAGGGCGCCGATGAGGGGCCCGCCCTCCAGGCCGCCACCCGGCTCGCCGCGCACATGATGCGCCTGTGCTCCGAGACCACCGCCGAGGGCACCATCTGGCCGGTCGACGCGAACCTCCGCCCCGAGGGGCGCAACGGCCCGCTGGTGCGCACCCTCAGCAGTCATCTCGCCTACTACCGCCGCTGGGCGAAGACGTGGGAGTTCCAGGCCCTGCTCAAGGCCCGCCCGGTCGCGGGCGACGCCGCCCTGGGCGACGACTACTGCGCGGCCGTGGCCCCCCTGGTCTGGCAGGCCGTCGAGCGCGAGAACTTCGTGCCCGACGTGCAGCAGATGCGCCGCCGCGTCGAGGAGTCCATCCCGGCGGGCCAGGCCGAGCGCGAGCTGAAGCTCGGCCCCGGCGGGCTGCGCGACGTCGAGTTCGCCGTGCAGCTGCTCCAGCTCGTCCACGGCCGTACCGACACCTCGCTGCGCGCCGCCACCACCCTGGACGCGCTGGGCGCGCTCGCCGCCGGCGGCTACGTCGGCCGCCAGGACGCCGGCTCCCTCGACGCCTCCTACCGCTTCCTGCGCACCGCCGAGCACCGCATCCAGCTGTACCGCCTGCGCCGCACCCACCTGATGCCCACGGACGACGCGGACCTGCGCCGCCTCGGCCGTTCCCTCGGCTTCACCGGCGAGCCGGTCCACGAGCTGACCGCGGCCTGGCGCCGCCACACCGCGGTGGTCCGCCGCCTGCACGAGAAGCTGTTCTACCGGCCGCTGCTCGACGCCGTCGCGCGGCTGGACGCGGGGCAGGTCGGCCTCGGCCAGGACGCCGCCCGCGAGCGCCTGGTGGCCCTCGGCTACGCCGACCCCGTCGCCGCCCTGCGCCACCTGGGCGCGCTCGCCTCGGGCGTCTCCCGCAAGGCCGCCATCCAACGCACCCTGCTGCCCGTGCTCCTCGACCGCTTCGCGGATTCCGCCGACCCCGACGCGGGTCTCCTCGGCTTCCGCAAGGTCTCGGACGCGCTCGGCACCAGCCCCTGGTACCTGCGGCTGCTGCGGGACGAGGGCGCCGCCGCGGAGAACCTGGCCCGGGTGCTCTCCGCCGGGCGCCTCGCCCCCGACCTGCTGCTGCGCGCCCCCGAGGCCGTGGCCCTGCTCGGCGACCCGGCCGGTCTCGCCCCGCGCCCGCTGCCCGCCCTCGGCCAGGAGATCCAGGCGGCCGTGCGCCGGGCGGACACCCCCGAGGGCGCGGTCGCCGCCGCGCGCGGGGTGCGCCGCCGCGAGCTGTTCCGCACCGCGGCGGCCGACATCGTCGGCGCCTACGCCACGGGCGCCTCGTCCGCGGACGAGGCGCCCGGGCCCGTGCTCGACCGCGTCGGCGACGCCCTCACCGACATCAACGCGGCCACCGTGGCCGGGGCGCTCACCGCGGCCTTCGCCGCCCGCGCGGAGGCCGAGCCCCTGACGCGCATCGCCGTCATCGCCATGGGCCGCTTCGGCGGCCACGAGCTGAGCTACGGTTCGGACGCCGACGTGCTCTTCGTGCACGATCCGCTGCCCGGCGTTCCCGAACAGCGGGCCGCCGAGGCCGCGTTCGCCATCGTGAACGAGATGATCCGGCTGCTGCAACTGCCGAGCGTCGACCCGCCGCTGCTCGTCGACGCCGATCTGCGTCCTGAGGGCAGGAGCGGCCCGCTGGTCCGCTCGCTCGCCAGCTTCGCCGCCTACTACCGCCGCTGGTCCCTGACCTGGGAGAGCCAGGCGCTGCTGCGCGCCCAGCCCGTCGCGGGCGACGCGGATCTGGGGGAGCGGTTCATCGGGCTGATCGACCCGCTGCGCCACCCGCCGGGCGGGCCCGCCGAGGACGCGGTCCGCGAGATCAGGCGGCTGAAGGCACGGATGGAGGCGGAACGGATGCCGCGCGGCGCCGACCCGACGACCCACACCAAGCTGGGCAGGGGCGGGCTCTCCGACATCGAGTGGACCGTTCAGCTGCTCCAGCTGCGGCATGCCCACGAGCTGCCCGCGCTGCGCACCACGCGCACCCGCCGCGCGCTGGCCGCGGCCGCGGCGGCCGGGCTGCTCGACGCGGCGGACGCGGAGGTGCTGGACGAGGCGTGGCTGCTGGCCTCCCGGGTGCGGAACGCGGTGATGCTGGTCCGCGGCAGGCCGCAGGACACCTTCCCCGCCGACACCCGCGAATCGGCGGCCGTGGCCCGTTATCTGGGGTACGAGCCGGGCGAGGTCGGCCGGATGCTGGACGACTACCGGCGCACCACCCGCCGCGCGCGGGCCGTGGTGGAGCGGCTGTTCTACGAGGGCTGAACGCGCGGTCCTTCCTGGCCCGGGGCGCCGACGCGCCGCGGCAGCCGGTAGCAGGACGCGCCGTACCACAAGCGGGCGACGGCGTAGCCGAAGGCGAGGCAGATCAGGCCGCCGACCGCGTCCAGCCAGAAGTGGTTCGCGGTTGCGACGATCACCAGCAGTGTGACGGCCGGGTAGAGCAGGCCGAGGACCTTCACCCACAGCGGCCGGGCGAGCACGAAGATCGTGACGCCGCACCACAGGGACCAGCCGATGTGCATGGACGGCATCGCCGCGTACTGATTGGACACCGATGCCATGGCGCTGCCCTCGGCCGAGAGCGAGCCCCACGTGTGGTGGACGCTGGCGGTGTCGATGAAGTCCATGCCCTCCATCAGCCGCGGCGGGGCCAGCGGGTAGAAGTAGTAGCCGAGCAGCGCGACGCCCGTGGTGGCGAACAGCACCAGGCGCGTGGCGCCGTACCGGCCGGGGTGGCTGCGGAACAGCCAGACGAGCACGGCGATCGTCACGACGAAGTGCAGGGTGGCGTAGTAGTAGTTCATCGCCACGATGAGCCAGGTCACGCCCTCTATCGCATGGTTGACCGACCGCTCGAAGGCGAGGCCGAGGGCGTCCTGCACGTCCCAGATCCAGCGGGCGTGGTCCTGCGCCTGCTCCACGCGCGTGGGCGCGGCATTACGGATCACCGAGTAGATGCCGTAACTGAGCGCGATCAGCAGCAGCTCGAACCAGAGCCGGGGGCGTTTGGGGGTCCGCAGCGCGCTCAGGCGCCCGGGGGCGGGGGCGGCGGCCGTGTCCTCACTTCCCTCGGTCGCGGGTCCGGGTCCTGCCGGGTCCACTCGCTCAACTTTCGAACTGACACTGGTTGCCCCCATGGGCCAACAGTCTGCCAGAGGTCGGCGCTCGCCCGATCATCCTCCGGTCTGGTCTTAGACCTGCCCCCTCATCCGGGCGGTGGAGGAATCCCCGCCGGGTCCCGCGCCGGCGCGTCCGCGGCCTCCGCGGCAGCTCAGCCGCCGGTCAGCCGCCGGTCAGGCGCGCTGTATGACCGGCGCGGTGGCGGTGGAGCCGCGGACGACCAGCTCCGGCATGAACACGAATTCGCTGTGCGGGGCCGGCGTCCCGCCGACCTCTTCGAGCAGCGCGCGGACCGCGGCCTGCCCCATCGCGGGCACCGGCTGGCGGATCGTGGTGAGCGGCGGATCGGTGAACGCGATCAGCGGCGAGTCGTCGAAGCCGATGACCGAGCAGTGCTCCGGCACGGAAAGACCTTGCTGCCGCGCGGCACGGATCGCGCCGAGGGCCATCATGTCGCTGGCGCAGATCACCGCCGTGCACTCCCGGGACAGCAGCGCGAGGGTGGCGGCCTGGCCGCCCTCCAGCGTGTACAGGGAGTGCTCGATCAGCCGTCTGGCCTCGGCCGCGGGCACCTGCAACTCCTCCTCCATCCCGCGCACGAAGCCCTCGATCTTGCGCTGCACCGGCACGAACCTGGCCGGGCCGAGCGCGAGGCCGATCCTGCGGTGGCCGAGCGAGCCGAGGTGGGTGACGGCGAGCCGCATCGCGGCCCGGTCGTCCGGGGAGACGAACGGCGCCCGCACCTTCGGCGAGAACCCGTTGATCAGCACGAACGGCACGCCGTGCCCGCGCAGCCGCTCGTAGCGCTCCATGTCGGCGCTGGTGTCCGCGTGCAGGCCGGAGATGAAGATGATCCCGGCGACGCCGCGCTCCACCAGCATGCCGGTCAGCTCGTCCTCGGTGGAGCCGCCCGGCGTCTGGGTGGCCAGCACCGGCGTGTAGCCCTGACGGGTGAGCGCCTGGCAGATGACTTGCGCAAAGGCGGGAAAGATCGGGTTCTCCAGCTCCGGGGTGATCAGTCCGACGAGCCCGGCGCTCCGCTTCTGCAGTCGCGCGGGCCGCTCGTATCCCAGCAGGTCGAGCGCCGTCAGGACGGATTCGCGGGTGGCGGAGGCGACTCCCGGTTTGCCGTTGAGCACACGGCTGACGGTCGCTTCGCTGACCCCCGCCTGGGCTGCGATGTCAGCTAGCCGTGCGGTCACAGTTCGGGACTGTACCTGTCGTGGATCGCCGTGCCCACCGGGGGAGGGGAAACTGTACCGGAATGTATGAATTTAGGCGCTTGCCCGGCGTTCGAGCGCCCTCGAAACGAGTCTTGCAGCAAATTGCCGCAAGGTCTTTCCAAAAAGGGCGGCCGCTGTTACTTTCCTGACCGGCCCGGCGCGGCAGTGGCGCGGCGCATAAGGTGGACACATCCCCTTGAAACGGGCGTAACGTTTGAAGGAGTTCACATGCGGCGCAGCATAGGGACGACGGCCGTCGTTGCGGCACTGGCTCTTGCGGCAACAGCTTGCGGAAGCGACGGCGACGAGGGGGGCGGGGGCGCCGACGGTGAGCTTTCCGGCACCGTCACCTACTGGGACACCTCCAACGAGACGGAGGCCGAGGTCTTCCAGGCCGTGGCCGAGGACTTCGAGGAGCAGCACCCCGGGGTCACCGTCGACTACGTGAACATAGGCTTCGACGACGCGCAGAACCGCTTCAAGAACGCCGCGGGCGCCAACGAGGCGCCCGACGTCATGCGCACCGAGGTCGCCTGGGTGGCCGACTTCGCCAGCCTCGGCTACCTCTACCCGCTGGACGACACCGCCGCGCTCGACGACCAGGACGACTTCCTGGACGAAGCCTGGGCCAGCACCCAGTACGACGGCCAGACCTGGGCCGTCCCGCAGGTCACCGACACCCTCGCACTGTTCTACAACCAGGCGCTGCTGGACGAGGCGGGCGTCGAGCCGCCCGCATCCCTCGCCGAGGTCGAGGACGCCACCGCCGCCTTCGAGGAGGCGGGCACCACCCCGCTGTACGTCCGCGGCGACGACCCGTACTGGTTCCTGCCGTTCCTCTACGGCGAGGGCGGCGATCTGGTGGACGCCGAGGCGCAGCAGGTCACCGTCGACGACGCGGCCGGGGTCGCCGCGTTCGAGCAGATGCAGGGCCTGATCGACTCCGGGGCCGCCATCACGGACACCAGCGAGGGCTGGGAGAACATGATGTCGTCCTTCGCGAACGGCGACGTCGCCATGATGATCAACGGCCCCTGGGCCATCGCCGACGCCACCGCCGCCCTCGGCGAGGACCTGGGCGTCGCGCCCGTCCCGGCCGGTGGCGAGGCGCAGGGCTCGCCCCTCGGCGGCTGGAACTACGGCGTCTACGCCGGCACCCCGGACGCCGACGCGTCCTTCGAGTTCGTCAAGTACATGGCCGCCGCGGAAACGCAGACGCGCATCACCGAGGAGCTGAGCCTGCTGCCCACCCGCGCCTCCGTCTACGAGGACCCGGCCGTCCAGGGCAACGAGATGGTGCAGTTCTTCAAGCCGGCCGTGGACGTCGCGCACGAGCGCCCCTGGATTCCCGAGGCGCAGTCCCTCTTCGAGCCGCTGCGCGTCTCCATCGAGGCCATGCTGACCGGCTCCGCCGCACCGGATGAGGCCGCCTCCGACACCGGGGACGCCTACCGCGACCTCCTTGAGGACTGGAGCTGAGCGAGGTGGCACCGGCAACCGCGTCCGCGCGGTCACCCCGCGGAGCACGGAAGCGAGCGGCGCACCCCGCGCCGCGGGCACGAAGGGCCGACAACCATGGCTGACGCTGTGAACCCCCGCGGGACGGCCGCCACTGCCGCCCCGCGGGACGGCCGGCCGGCCGAGGCCGCGGGCGCGCCACGCGCCCGCGGCCCCCGCCGCGCGCCCGGCCGCCTGCGCCGGAAGCTGGCCGACTACTGGTACGCCTGGGCGATGATCGCACCGGTGGTCCTGGTGATCGCCGTCATCATCGGCTGGCCACTGGTCCGCGGGATCTACCTCTCCCTCACCGACGCCGACGAGAGCAACGTCGAACGCACCATCGGCGTCAACACGATCCCCGCGACCTACGACTTCGTCGGCCTGGAGAACTACGCCGACATCCTGCGGGACAACACCTTCTGGGACCGGCTCGGCTGGACCGTCGTGTGGACCGTGGCCTGCGTGAGCATCACGTTCCTCATCGGCCTCGGCCTGGCCAACATGCTCAACCGCAACTTCCGCGGGCGCGCCGCCTACCGCATGGCCCTGATCCTGCCGTGGGCCATCCCGGCGTTCGTCTCCGTCTTCGCCTGGCGGATGCTCTACAACGAGCGCAACGGCATCCTCAACAGCCTCCTCGAAGGCCGCGGCATCGACGGCATCGCCTGGCTGTCCGACCCGGTCTGGGCCAAGATCGCCGTCATCGCCACGAACGTGTGGCTCGGCGTGCCGTTCATGCTCATCGCCATCCTCGGCGCGCTCCAGTCCATCCCCGGCGAACAGTACGAGGCGGCCGAGATGGACGGGGCGAACGCCTGGCAGCGGTTCTGGAACATCACGCTGCCCGGCATCAGCTCCGTGTCCATGACGGTGGTGCTGCTCAGCACCATCTGGACGTTCAACATGTTCCCGGTGATCTACCTGCTGACCCGCGGCGGTCCGGCGGGCTCCACCGACATCCTCGTGACCGAGGCGTTCCGGCTGGCCTTCGTCGCCAGCCCGCGGGACTTCGCGAACTCCGCGGCCTGGGGCGTGCTCATCCTGCTGCTCCTGGTCCTCTTCGCGATCTCCTACCGCAGGGCACTCCGCAGGCAGGGAGAGGTGTGGTGACGATGGCGACCCATACGACACCGAGAAACGGCCACGAGCCCGAGGGCACCGCGCCGCCCGTGCGCCCCACCCCCGAGGCCGTCCCGGGCGGCGGCCTGGTGGGCACAGGCCGCGCCCGGCGTGTCCGCAGGCGCGGCGAACGCAGCCGCGCGGCGTCCATCGGCCTGCACGCGACGCTGCTCGTCGCCGCGCTGATCGCCGTGTTCCCGCCGTTCTGGCTGCTGGTCACCTCCTTCAAGCCGAAGGCCGACACGTTCACCAGGTCGCTCGTCTCCAACTTCACGCTGGACAACTACGACCACGTGATCAACGACACCGAGTTCCTCACGTGGTTCGGCAACTCGGTGCTCATCGTGGTGATCACCACCGTCATCGGCGTGTTCATCTCGTCCACCACCGGCTACGCGCTCAGCCGCTTCCGCTTCCCCGGCATGCGGCCGCTGCTGTGGACCCTGCTGATCACGCAGATGTTCCCCATGGCCGTGCTGATCGTGCCGCTGTACAACCTGATGGCGCGCTACGGCCTGCTCAACCAGCCGACCGGCCTCATCGTCACCTACCTGACCATCGCGGTGCCGTTCTGCGCCTGGATGATGAAGGGCTTCTTCGACACGGTGCCCGTTTCCATCGACGAGTCGGGGCGGGTCGACGGCCTCACCCCGTTCGGCACGTTCTGGCGGCTGATCATGCCGCTGGCCAGGCCCGGCCTGGCCGTCACCGGCTTCTACACGTTCGTCACCGCCTGGGCCGAAGTCGCCTACGCCACGGCGTTCATGACCGGCGAGCAGAACCTGACGCTGGCCGGCGGCCTCCAGACCTTCGTCAACCAGCACACCCAGGACTGGCACCTGATGACGGCCGCCGCGGTGCTCATCGCGGTGCCCGCCACGCTGGTCTTCGGGTACGCACAGCGCCACCTCCAGTCCGGCCTCACCGCAGGCGCCACCAAGTCCTGACCGGACCGAGGGCGCCCCCCGGCCCTTCGCCCGCCCCCGCACGCGACACTCCCAGGGATGACATGACCCAGCACCTCGCCGACCGCACCCAGCCGACCAGCGGCCCCGCAGGCGTCACCGGCAGCCGGCCCGACTGGTGGCGCGACGCGGTCATCTACCAGGTCTACCCGCGGTCCTTCGCCGATGGAAACGGCGACGGCATGGGCGACCTGCCAGGCATCCGCAGCCGGCTGCCCTACCTCGCAGGGCTCGGCGTCGACGCCGTCTGGCTCAGCCCGTTCTACGCCTCGCCGCAGGCCGACGCGGGCTACGACGTCGCCGACTACCGTGCCATCGACCCCATGTTCGGCGATCTGCACGACGCCGACGCCCTCATCCGCGACGCCCACGACCTGGGCCTGCGCATCATCGTCGACCTCGTGCCCAACCACTCCTCCGACCGGCACGAGTGGTTCCAGCGCGCGCTGCGCGAAGGTCCGGGCTCCCCGCTGCGCGCCCGCTACCACTTCAGGCCCGGGCAGGGCGAGGCGGGCGAACGGCCGCCCAACGACTGGGAGTCCATCTTCGGCGGCCCGGCCTGGACCCGCACGGACAACCCCGACGGCACGCCCGGCGAGTGGTACCTGCACCTCTTCGCCCCGCAGCAGCCCGACTTCAACTGGGAGAACCGGGCCGTGCAGGACGAGTTCCGCTCCCTGCTGCGCTTCTGGCTCGACATGGGCGTCGACGGCTTCCGCATCGACGTCGCCCACGGCCTGGTCAAGGCCGCGGGGCTGCCCGACATGGGCCGCGCCGAGCAGCTGAAGATGCTCGGCACGCAGGTCCTGCCCTTCTTCGACCAGGACGGCGTGCACGACATCTACCGCTCCTGGCGCCAGATCCTCGACGAGTACCCGCAGCCGCGCATCGGCGTCGCCGAGGCGTGGACCCCCACCGCCGACCGCACCGCGCTGTACGTGCGCCCCGACGAGCTGCACCAGGCGTTCAACTTCCACTACCTCAACACGCCGTGGGACGCGGCAGGGCTGCGCCGCGTCATCGACTCCTCGCTCGACTCGATGCGGCCCGTCGGCGCCCCCACCACGTGGGTGCTGTCCAACCACGACGTGGTGCGCCACCTGACCCGGCTCGGCGGCGGCCCGGCGCGGGCCCGCGCCGCGACCCTGCTGATGCTCGCGCTGCCCGGCTCCGCGTACATCTACCAGGGGGAGGAACTGGGGCTGCCCGAAGTCACCGACCTGCCCGACGAGGTGCGGCAGGACCCCGCGTTCTTCCGCCGCGGCGCCCGCGCCGAATCCGACGGGCAGGACGGTCTGCGGGACGGCTGCCGCGTGCCGATACCGTGGACCGCGCAGGGCGAGTCGTACGGCTTCGGCAGCGGCGGCAGCTGGCTGCCGCAGCCCGCCGCCTGGGGCAAGCTGGCCGTCGCCGAGCAGACCGGCGACCCCGAGTCGACCCTGGAGCTGTACCGGGCGGCCCTCGCCATCCGCAGGGGCCACCCGGCGCTCGGCGCGGGCGACGCCGTCGAGTGGCTGGCCGCGCCCGCGGGCGTGCTCGCGTTCCGCCGCCGCGGCGCGGACGGCTCCGCCCTGGTCTGCGCCGTGAACACCACCGAGGCACCCGTGCCGCTGCCCGAGCTGCTGACGGAGTCCGGCCACGCGCTGCTGGCCAGCGGCCACCGCCCGGCCGGCAGCACGCTGCCGGCGGACACCACGGTGTGGTGGCAGGCGTGAGCGCTGCCGAACGGCGCGCCGCGCGGCCGGGCCGTCGCGGGCACGTCCGCCCGGGAGGCGGCCGTGGCTGAGCCGGGCGCGGCGCTGCCGCAGCCCGCCCGGCTGGCCGACATCGCCGGGCAGGCCCGGGTCAGCGAGGCCACGGTCAGCCGGGTGCTCAACGGCAAGACGGGCGTGGCGGCGGCCACCAGACAGCGGGTGCTCGCGGCGCTCGACGTGCTCGGCTACGAACGGCCGGTGCGGCTGCGGCAGCGCAGCGCCGGCCTCGTCGGGCTGGTCATCCCCGAGCTGACCAACCCGATCTTCCCCGCGTTCGCGCAGGTCATCGAGCAGGTGCTGGCCGGGCACGGCTACACGCCCGTGCTGTGCACGCAGAGCCCGGGGGGCGCGACGGAGGACGAGCTGGTCGACCAGCTCGTCGAACGCGGCGTCACGGGCATCGTGTTCATGTCAGGACTGCACGCCGACACCACGGCCGACCCGGCCAGGTACGCGCGGTTGAGCGGGCGCGGGGTGCCGTTCGTGCTGATCAACGGGTTCAACCCGCGGGTGAAAGCCCCGTTCGTCTCGCCCGACGACGCCGCCGCCACCCGCATCGCGGTACAGCACCTGCGGGCGCTCGGCCACCGCCGCGTCGGCCTGGCCGTGGGCCCGCACCGCTTCGTGCCGGTGCGGCGCAAGGTCGCCGGCTTCCGGGAGGAGACCGCGGAGGAAGGCGTCGTGCAGCACTCGCTGTTCAGCGTCGAGGGCGGCCAGGCGGCCGCCGCGGTCCTGCTCGACGCGGGCTGCACGGGCATCGTCTGCGGCAGCGACATGATGGCGCTCGGCGCGATCCGCGCCGTCCGGCAGCGCGGCCTCGACGTGCCGCGGGACGTGTCGGTCGTCGGCTACGACGACTCCGACCTGTTCGCGTTCACCGACCCGCCGCTCACGACGCTGCGCCAGCCGGTACGGGCGATGGCGAGCGCCGCGGTGAACGCGCTGCTCGAAGAGATCAACGGCAACCTGGTACAGCACACCGAGTTTGTCTTCCAACCGGAACTGGTGGTCAGAGGATCAACGGCCAAGGTCCCTCCGGAAGTTGATCGAAGCGGTTGAACGCCGCGCCGTCCGCCCCTGCTTACTCACGCCACGGTGCAGCGGATGAGTTCGACGACGAGCTGCGAGGCCGGGAACCAGGGCGCGCGCGGGTCGCCGTAGGGCAGGCAGTCGTCGGGTCGGGGCGCTAGGCCCCCGTTCGGGGTGGGCGTGAAGAACCCGCCGAACACGCCCCAGGTCCGCGGCTTGCGGACCCGAACGGTCACCGGATCGGTCAAGTGCGGGCAGTAGCGGGTGGCCAGGGCCGCGCAGGGGCGGCAGACCGGCGGCTTGGTGCACAGCATCCGCTCGGGCCAGTCCGGTGACGCTCCTGGCCCGGCGGGGCGTTGGAGCAGGAACAGCCACCCCTTGGCCGTGCGGCTGGCCTGCCCGCCGCAGACCTAATCCGTTGCTGAGGACGTAATGGGCCTGGCGCGACCTCTACATCCCCTCCCGGCGGCTCTACTTCGCCACGGCCCGCCCTGCGGAACACGCCGACGTCATCGTGTACAACGATCCGATCCAACTGCCGGCCTGGGCGGCACACGGCAGGTCGGCTGAGGGGCTCAGGGCTTGCGTCCGACTCCGCCCACGAGATCGGCCACGAGTGCGTCCCACTCGTGCGTGTAGGGGAAGCAGGTGTCGGGGCGCCATGAAGTCAGCGGGACGACGCCCGGGGCGACGAGGTCGAGGTTGTCGAAGTAGCCGGCGATCTGCTTGGGGGAGCGCAGGTGGTAGGGGAAGGGGACGGATCGGTTGTATCGCGCTTGGAGGGCGCGCCACTCCACCGAAGTGTTCCGACACGTCGTGTGTCATGAGATGGCTTCCGGCGGGAAGTCCGGCCATCAACTCCCGCACGGTCGCGCATGCTTGCTCGTACGTCGCAGTGTGGCCGAGGATGCCGCTGAGCACGAGGGCGACGGGCCGCGAGAGGTCGAGGGTGTGCGCTGCGGCGGCGAGGACCTCGTCGGGCTGGTGGAGGTCGGCCAGCACACAGGTGGTGGTGTCCCCTTCCGCCCGGGCGAGGAGCCAGTTGGCGTGCCGTACGGTCTGCGGGTCGTTGCCGACGTAGACGACGCGGGCCGAGGGATTCGCCCGTTGGGCGATCTCGTGGGTATTGCCCGTGGTCGGCAATCCTGAGCCGATGTCCAGGAACTGGCTGGGACCTGCCTCCCGTGTCAGGTAGTCGACCGTGCGGATGAGGAAGTGCCGAGTGCTCCTCACCCTTTCCAGCACTCCGGGGTATTCCGTGGCCAGTCGGTTGCCTGCGGCTCGGTCCACGGCAAAGTTGTGGATGCCGCCGAGCCAGTGGTCCCAGATGCGTGCCTGGCTTCGCACGGAGATGTCGGTCTCCGATTCCAAGTCCGGGCCAGGAACAGAGGATTACAGTGCATGTGGGTTGTCGGTCACCTGTCCATTGCAGCGACCCGGGCGGCGGGATCACAAGGGAAGTTGTCGCCTCCTGCTCGTGTGAGTGATGTCGAGGCGATGTCAACGGAGACGTCGCCATGAATTCCCCCGCATGTTGGGGGGTATTGCGCGTTCCTTTCGGGGTACGCTGCCGCGCCTGCGATGCGGGGTGTCGCGGCACCGGCTTGACCAGGCGGGGAAGTAACAGTCCCGGCAGAAGTGTTGAGGGCAGCTGGTCGACACGATCATATGGGCGGCGTTGACTTTCCTCCCGCCAGCGGCGCCCGGTCGGCGCGGGATTTACGGGCGAAACGTTTCGGCTCACCCTTGCGGGTGAATGACCCGGCCGGTCGGCATGGGCGATGCGGGCTGCGGAAAGGCAGTCGGTGTCGTGTGGACGCACAGCTATGAGACGTCGATCTTCGCCGCAAAGGGAAACCGCTCGTCAATTATCCCGGCAGTGCACGTGAAGTGAAGTTCATACGGTACAGATCATTCCCTCCCGAGCCTCTCAGCTCACACCATTTCCTCAGCCGAGCGGGCGGCTTTCCGTGTGAGTCGCGCGGCCGTCCGCAGGTCGTACGAAAGGAATGTGGCTATGTCTGGACAAGCCCCGGAGTCCGTACGTCCCTACACGTATCTCGCGCAGCACTACGACGCGATGGAGGCGTGGGTGTGCGGCGACTGGCACGAATCCACGCGAGTTCAGATGGCCGACTTCATCGAGGCGGTCTGGCAGAAGCGCGGGGCACCGGTGCACAAGGTTCTGGACCTCTGCTGCGGTACCGGTCTCCTGCTCAGGGAGATGACGCAGCGCGGGTACACGGTGACGGGGGTCGACCGGTCCGCGACCATGCTGGAGCAATCCGCGCAGAAGCTCGTGCCGGAGGCGCGGGAGCGACTGGTCCAGGGAGAGCTGCCCCTTATTCCGCTGGAGGAGGAGTTCGACGCCGTGCACTGCACCGGGGCGGCGTTGAACTACCTGCCGAACGACACGTCGCTGCTGCGGTCGTTCGAGTCCGTGTACCGAGTGCTGCGTCCCGGCGGCACGTTCGTCTTCGACCTCTACACCGACGCCCTCATGAGGCGTTATGTCGAGAGGACGACCCCCCATGCCGTGGCCCAGGAGTTGCCAGGGGGATACACGTTCTCCCTGCGCTGTAGGCGCCCCTCCGCGGGTGAATCCTTCGATATGACCTCCGTGCAGTACCTGCGTGACGACACCACGCAGACGTACGTCCGCACCGTCGAGGTGCACCACGTGTACCCCCAGAGCCAGGAGAAAGTCCGTAGCCTGGTTGCTCAGGCTGGATTCGGCGGCATTGAGGTATTCGACAACTACCGGCCTCAGCCGACTGGTTCCCGGACGCTCTACGAGACCTATGTGATGGTGAAGCCCGACTAGAACCGCCGGGCCGCCATCCGAGTGCGTAGTGTCCGCCAGGAACAGGTGAGGCCGGCGCAGGGGCCGGAAAACCTCTCGGCAATTCCGTGGCGGCGCCCTGCCTGACCCCGCCCGAACACAAGCCGTCCCCCATCTGGATTGCCCGGGCCGTCCCGACATCGCATGGAAGGAACCACACCATGAGCACGCAGATCTCGGAGAGCGCGCAGACCTCGGAACCAGAATCTCCCTACGCGTCCTCGTCCCAGTACTACGACGCCTCCGAAGTCTGGGCCTGCCGCTACTGGCAGGAAGCTCCCCGTCTTCAGAAGGCCAGCTTCATCCAGTCGCTCTGGGAAGAGCGTGACGCGCCGGTGCACAAGGTTCTGGACCTCTGCTGCGGTACCGGCCTCCTGCTTCGGGATCTGACCCAGCGGGGATACACCGTCACGGGACTGGACCGGTCCGCGGCCATGCTGGAGCAGGCAGCGCACAAACTCGGGTCGCAGGCGGAGGGACGGCTCGTGCTCGGCGAGCTGCCGGACATTCCCCTTCAGGAGGAGTTCGACGCTGTCTACTCCACGGGCGGCGCGTTGAACTACCTGCCGAACGACACGTCGCTGCTGCGGTCCTTCGAGTCCGTGTACCGAGTGCTGCGTCCCGGCGGCACGTTCGTCTTCGACCTCTACACCGACGCCCTTATGGAACATCACGTCGAGCAGACGACACTCTCCGTCCGTGCCATCGAACTGGGGGAAGGGTGCACGATGCTCTACCGGTGCGAGCGGCCCGCACGGGAATCGCACTTCTACGACGTCACGTTCGCGCACTACGTCCGCGACGACGCCACCCAGAGGTACACCCGTACCGGCGAGGCTCACCGCATGTTCACCCGGACCGCGGAAAAGGTCCGGAGTCTGGTTGCCCAGGCAGGATTCGGCGACATCAAGACCTTCGACAACTACCAGCGCCAACCGATCGGTTCGCAGACGTTCCACGAGACCTACGCGGTGGTCAAGAACAGTCACTCGGCCCGTTCGACCTCGGCTTGAGCCTGCCAGGTGAAGGGTGCGGGCGGCTTCGAGCGGTTCGGTGACGCGGGGCGGTGCCGCGTCCGCCCGGGCCCGTGGCAACGGCGCGATCAGCGACTGCTGTTGATCCGACAGCCCGTCCCGATAGCCCATAGCCCATAGCCCATAGGAACGCGAAGAACGACCGATCCGTCGGACAGTCCCAACCGCGAAGAGCCTCATGTCAGCCGTTGTCGTCGTCGGTGCGGGGATCGTCGCCGCCTCCCCGGCCACCCTGGCGCGGGTCACGGCACCGCCCGGCCTGGTCGGAACCATCGTGGCCCGCCCCGACTTCGAGGTCCGGGAAGTGCGGGACGGTGAGCTCCTGTTGGTCGTGCCGCACGTCGACGGTCCGGCGGCGCTCCGTGAACGGGCCGCGCACGACGCGTTCCAACGCCTGGGGACCGCCTTCCGCGGCAGCGACGAGTGCCGTCTGCTGGGCTACCGCAGCGGCGCACGCCCCATGCCCGCGCACGGGCCGCTCATCGGCTACGCGACACGCGATCGGTCCGTCTACGTCGCGGTGATGCACCCAGGCGTCACCTGGCGCCCACCGTCGGACGGCTCGTCGCCGACGAACTCGTGACCGGCGCACCGGCGCGCGAGCTTCGGGGCTGCCGGCCACGCGTGCACTGAGAGATCGTCCGGGGGAGGAAACCCATCCCCGCCGATTTCCTCGGGCCCGACGGCACATGGCCGAAGCCGGAGAACGACGGCGGACAGGCGGCCGTTGCCGAGGAGGCCGGGCCGCCGTGCCCGCTCCAGGAATTGACACCTGGTCGGCAGACCGTGTCCGCCCGCGGGATCCTCAGCGCGCGGCTCCGCGAGGGGCGCCAAGCGTGAGGAGACGGCGCGGCGGAGGCTGTTCACGCTCTGGTGGCCGAAAGTCACGGGGCGGAAGCTATGGGTGATGGAGGGGTGATGGTCATCCGCTCCGAGTCCCACGAAGGAGATCTGGGTTGCGACTCATGCCCCGAGCACCGCTCGCCCACCGGGCCATGTGCCCTGCTCCGTCCGCGGCTGTTCCCGCGGACTCCGCCGCGGTCCGCCGTGCCGACCTCGTCTTCGTCTCATGAGCGCCCCCGGGGCCGTCGCCGTGCTCGGCACGGGGCGCATGGGCGGCGCCATGGCAGGGGCCTTCCTCGCTGCGGGGCACCGGACCGCGGTGTGGAACCGTTCTCCCGGCAGGACGGGTCCCCTGGTCGCCGCGGGCGCCGCACCGGCCGAATCGCCGGCCGCGGCGGCGGCCACGGCGCCGCTGGTGGTCCTGTGCGTCACGGATGACCGGGCGGCCCGCGGCGTCCTCGCCGAGGCGGCCCCCGCCCTCGACGGCCGCACCGTGGTCAACGCCACCACGAGCACCCCGGACCAGGCCCGCGACGCCGCCGAGTGGGTCACGGCCAGGGGCGCTGCCTATCTTTCTGCGCCGGTGATGGCCGACTGCCGTGCCATGGGCCGGCCGGAGACCCACATCCTGTACGCGGGGCCGCGCGCCGCGTTCGACCGGCATGAAACGACGCTGCACGCCCTGGGGGGAGCCGCCCGCTACGTCGGCAGCGACCCGGGGCGCGCGCCGCTTTTCGAGCTGGCGATGACGGGCTTGTTCTTCGAGTTCTGGACCGGCTACCTGCACGTCCTGGCCTTGATGCGCCACGAGGGGGTGGCCGCCGGGGAGTTCGCACCCGTGGCGGAGCGCACCGCCGCCGAGATTCCGCGCCTGCTGCCGCTGATCGCCCACCAGATCGACACCGGCGACTACGACCCCGCCGCGTACGGAGGCGTCCGCGACCAGGCGGAGCTGGTGGACCTGGTGATCGGCCTGCGGCGCACCCGCGGCATCGACACCACGCGGCTGGATCATCTGCGGGCGTTGATGGCGCGGGGGATCGCCGAGGGCAACGGCGAGCGGGGCATGTCCAGCCTGATCGAAACCGTTGAAACCGTTGAAACCGTCGAAAAACCGCGGGCCGCCGCGTCCGGCGACCGGACCTCGTAGGAGCGCCGAGGGGCATCACCGTTCGGCCCCAGGGGCGCTCCGCCCCGGAAGGCCGGACGCCCCTCTCCGGGCCTCGGGTCCGGCCCGAGGCGGTAATCACCTGCCCGACCACGCGGGATCAACCGACAGGTGGGCCGCCCCGCGGTCAGTGCAGGTGGTTGACGAGGAGAGCGGCGAGGAGCTCGCCGTCTTCGCTCCTGGCCTCGGAACCGCACACGCTGACGTCATCCGCCACCGGGAACGCCAGCACATTGGCGCCGGTCTCCGGATCGGCGATCTCGTCGGCCCAGTTGTCTTTTCCGGAACGCGCCCGGTCGGACGTCAGCGCCTTCCTCGCCCTGGCTATCGGTTCGCTCTCCGGGTCCTCCCGCGTCACGCGACTCGCGCGCCCACTCATCAAACAGGCGTAGCCCCCGAGTTCCTGCGAGACGCTCCCGTAGCCCCAGTTCCAGCTCGGCGCGGTCAGACGTTCGGGCTCTGCCGGCGGGATGAAGAGCGTGTTCACGAAATACCGCTCCGGCTCGTGTCGATGACCGCCGGACGAGGTGCCGGTGTCCACGACGGAGCTCATCCGACGGTGTCGCGCGGCGGACCCTTCCTGAAGGGGCAGGGTGACCTTCGTGAGTTCGTCAGGCGGTCAGGCGTTCCGGCCTGCTCGGGCCGTCGCCGGCGGATGAGTGCGCGGCCGAGAACGGCCGTCCGCTGCGGGCCGGAACCGTCACAGGCCAAGCAGCAGGTCCAGGACCGCGGCGGGCCGGGACAGGAAAGGGTGGTGGCCGGCGTCGAGTTCGACGACGCGGCCGGCCCGGCGGGCGAACTCGCGCTGTAGCCGCGGCGGCGTGCCCCGGTCCTTCTCCGACGGGCGGCTCCGGCCCCGGGCCGTCATCGCGGGGGGTGCATCCCCCGACCGGCCGGGCGCGTGGGGCCGCTGGGCCCTCGGTCGGCCGGGGGCTGCTGGAAAGGTAGCAGCGCGCAACTTCTTGCGAAAGGGATTGCGGGCAGGCGACGCGAACATTTCCTCATCGTGTCGCGTCCCTTGACCGTTCAACGGGCCGCCTCTACGTTCTTCCGTGCAACTTCTTGCAGAAAGTGCCGGTTCGACTCCCGTCGGCCGCGCGGGCACGGCGCGTTGCCTCCCACGGCCGCACCCCACCTCTCCAGGAGGTCTCGTGTCCGTTCGTCACCAGAGACGACCCCGCCCACGGCGGCCGGTCGCAGGGCTCCGGCGCCTCGGCCGCGCCGCGCTCGCCGGCCTGCTCGTCGTACCCGCCGCCGTGGTCTCGCTGACCGCCACCGCCCCCGCCGGCCAGGCCACGCCGGCCCAGACCGCACCGAGCGAAGCCGGGCCGACCGAGGCAGCGGCACCCCCCGAGGCCGCCGCACCCCCCGGGGCCAAGGACGTGACCGCCGTCCTCTTCAACTGGAACTTCGACTCCATCGCCCGTGAGTGCACGCAGCGGCTCGGGCCGGCCGGGTACGGATACGTGCAGGTCTCCCCGCCCCAGGAGCAGATCCAGGGCAACCAGTGGTGGACCAACTACCAGCCGGTCAGCTACCAGATCAACAGCCGCCTGGGCAACCGCGCCCAGTTCGAGAACATGGTCTCCACCTGCCGGAACGCGGGCGTCGGCGTCGTTGTCGACGCGGTCATCAACCACATGACGGCCGGCTCCGGCACCGGCACCGGCGGCTCGTCCTACACCAAGTACGACTACCCGGCCGCGCCGTACAGCGACTGGGACTTCCACTCCTGCCGCCGCGACATCGGCAACAACTACGGCGACCGCTACAACGTGCAGAACTGCGAACTGGTCGGCCTCGCCGACCTCGACACCGGCAAGGACTACGTCCGCGGGCGCATCGCCGACTACCTCAACGACCTGCTGTCCCTCGGTGTGGCCGGCTTCCGCATCGACGCCGTCAAGCACATCCCGGCCACCGACCTGGCCAACATCCGCTCCCGCCTGTCAGAGCCGGGCGTCTACTGGAAGCAGGAGGCGATCTTCGGCGCGGGCGAGGCGATCAGTCCCGACGAGTACCGGGCGACCGGCGACGTCCAGGAGTTCCGCTACGGCCGTGACCTCAAGCGGGTCTTCGAGAACGAAAGCCTCGCCTACCTGGAGAACTACGGCGAGGGCTGGGGCTACATGCCCAGCAACGGCACCGCCGTATTCGTCGACAACCACGACACCGAACGCAACGGCTCCACCCTCAACTACAACAGCGGCGCCAACTACACCCTGGCCAACGTCTTCATGCTGGCCTGGCCCTACGGCGCGCCCGACGTCCACTCCGGCTACGAGTTCAGCAATCACGACGCGGGCCCGCCCAACAACGGAAACGTGAACGCCTGCTGGCAGGACGGCTGGAAGTGCCAGCACGCCTGGCCCGAGATCGAGTCCATGGTCGAGTTCCGCAACGTCAGCCGCGGCCAGGCCGTCACCAACTGGTGGGACAACGGGAACGACGCCATCGCCTTCGGCCGCGGCAGCCAGGCGTACGTCGCCATCAACCACGAATCCGGCTCCCTGACCCACACCTTCCAGACCTCGCTCGCCGCCGGCACCTACTGCGACGTACAGAGCGGCCGGTCCCTCACGGTCGACGGCTCCGGCCGGTTCACCGCAACCCTCGGCAGCAACACCGCCGTTGCCCTCCACACCGGCGCCCGCACCTGCGACGGCGACCCCGGCCCCGCACCGACGGCCGGCGCCTCGTTCAGCGTCGACGCGCGGACGCAGTGGGGCGAGAGCATCCACCTGGTCGGCAGCCTCCCGCAGCTCGGCGGCTGGGACCCGGAGCAGGCCGTCCGGCTCGACGCCGGCGCCTACCCGCGGTGGCGCACCGAAGTGGCACTGCCCGCGGGCACCACGTTCGAGTACAAGTACGTCCGCCGGTGGGAGAGCTCCGCCGGCGTCACCTGGGAAAGCGGCGGCAACAGGACCGCCACCGTGCCGCAGAGCGGCCGCGCCGTACTGAACGACGTCTGGCGCACCTGACGTTCAGGTGCCGCACGCCCCGCGGCCGGTGACCGCCGTCAGCCCCCGTCGGTCACCGGCCGCAGCCAGCCCTCGGGAACGACGGTGCCCTCGCCGAAGTCCTCGGCCAGGGACTGTCTCAACTCGGGCGTGTCCGCCACCACATCGGCCCGGACCACCCGGCTCTCCTCGTCGACGTGCGCCGACAGGACATCGTCGGGGTACTCCGCCATCAGCGATTGCTGTACCTCGGCCAGCTCCTCGGGGCTGCGGTCGGCCGGCGGCACCTCCGGCTCCTCCGGCGCGGGCGCCACCCCGTCCGGCGCCTCGGTCTCCGGCGGCTCCGTCAGCGTGAACCGTTCGCCGTCCCACGTACCGGTCACCACGTAGTGCCCCCACGTGGTGTCCGCGGCGGACTCCGACTCCACCGCGTTCCAGTCCCAGCCCTCGACCGGGAGGCCGGTACCGCACTGCGGCGGCATCGACTCCATCAGCCCCGAGCAGAGCATCGGTTCGCCGTCCCCGGACTGGAGCACGGCACCGGACACCTGATACTGCGCCCCGTCCTGACCGCCCCCGTCCGCGGGCGGCTCAGGAGAGGAATCACCGGCCGGCGGCGCGCCGGAATCGGCGGACTCCTCCCCACAGGCACCGAGCAGCAGAACAACGGGCAGTATGCCCACAATAGTTCGCTTCCTCATGGTGATGTGACGCGGCCCGGCGCCCCCGGGTTCCCGTTCGCGTTCCCGTTCGCGCACAGCGCCGCGCCGCACCGCACCTCAGCTCAGCATCGACAGCTCGCCGCCGTCCGCGAGCTCCGCCTTCAGCTCGGCCTGCGCGCCCTCCTCGGCCGGCAACGCCACCGTCCTGCCCTCCGCGCGCCCCTTCACGCCGCCCTCCGCCACGATCGCCGACACCTGCTCGCTGCCCGCCGCCACCAGGTACCAGGCTTCCTCGGGGGACTGCCACAGCACACCGCTGAGCACCCGCGTCTCGCGCGGCCCGCACGCCGGATTGTCCTCCGCGCTCGCCGTCACCGACGCCGGCTCACCCGGCCGCCGTTCCGGCGCGACGAACTGCGCGAGCGACCTGCTGCCCGCCCCGCGCCACGTCTCGGCCCTCGTGCACACCCACTGCGCGGCGCCCCCGCCGTCCGGCAGCCGCTGCTCGGCGAACTGCCAGGCGTTCACCGCCCGCACCCCGTTCCCGTTCGCGGTCGACAGATTGCAGGCGAGCCGCGCCCACCGCTGCCGCGCCTCCGCGTCCGCCGCGACCTGCCGCCCCTCGCCCGGCGCACCGTGCGTGAGCAGCGCCGGCGCCAGCTCCCCCAGATCGGCCAGCATGAACGGCACATCCGCGCCCTGCGCCGTGATCTCCAGCACCGGCACCTCCGTGCACGGCGCCTCGCCCCCGCTCGCCGCGGCCCCCGCCACCGGGGTCCGCACCGCATCCGTCATCCCGTGCTCGTCCACGTCGACCGGGGCCGTCCCGCCGCCGCCGGCCGCCAGATCGCGCAGCTCCGTCTTCGTCACCCACGGGGCCGTCAGGTAACGGGTGTTGCCGTCGCTGCGGCCGACCACCACCGCGGACGCCCCGAGCAGATCCGCCCCGTCCACCCGCGCGAAATCCAGTGCCGCACCGCCCGACCCGGCCCCCACCGGCTCCGCGTACCGCACCAGCCGCAGCCCGTCGTACAGCAGCACCACCGACGCCCCGCCGGCCTCCCCCGCGAACAGCAACTGCGCGGGGCCCGGCGCCGGCCCGGTCTGCGTCCCGGGCGTCGCGGACACCGAGACACCGTCGCCTGGCCGCGCCCATACCGCGAGCGCGCGGCGCAGCAGCCCCGTGTCCTCCAGCGCGGAACCGCGCGCCGGCCACACCGAGAAATCGCTGCGCGAGGCGCGCTGCCACACGTCCTCCGGAATGCGCCGCAAACCCTGCGGGTCGAGCGCCGCCTCGGCCGCGGCGTTCTCGCTGTACGGCGGCGCCGCGGCCCCGTCAGGGCCCCAGCCGCCCGGCAGGAACGCCACCGTGCCCGCGGCCACCGCCAGCGCGATCCCGCCGAACAGGGCCGTGCGCGCGTGACGGCGGCGGCGCAGCAGATCCGTAGGCCGCGCCTGGAGCGCGCAGGGATCGGCCGGCTCGGCCGCGTCCGCAAGGCCCTCGGCCGCCGCCACCGCGGCCCCGGCCCGCTCCTCCGGAACGCCCGCGGCCCGCAGCAGCTCCGTGACCGCCGCCGCGCCGAGCCCGTCGAGGCGTCGCAGCGCGTACGCGGCGCGGGCCGCCGCGGGCAGCTCCGACAGCTCCTGCTCCAGCGCCAGCTCATCCGGCTCCCCGCCGCGCGGGAACAGCCGCAGCCCCACCACTTGCGGCAGCGCCCGCGGCACGCGCCGCAGCCACCCGGGGCGGCCCTGCTCAAGCGCCGCCCGCAGGACCCGCAGCCGCAGGAACGCGTATCCCGCATCCGCCTCGGCGCGCTGCGGCGGCACTCCGGCACCCCCCGCACGGGCCTCACCGGCCTCACCGGCCTCACCGGACTCACCTCCCTCACCGGCCTTGCCGCGGGGGAGCGCCCGCTGCGCCACGGAATGCGCCGCGAGCACCCGCCGGTGCCGTCCGGAATCGGACGGCAGCACGAGATAGGCGAGCCGGACGAGCCGCGGGTAGTGCTCGACCAGCGCCGCCTCGGCCTGGCTCAGCCCCGGCGCGGGCCGCACATGAGGAGAAGACACATCGGTGGGAGACACATCCGGCAGAACGAGCCTCCCCGGCCCCGGTTACGAACGCACACCGGTACGAGCCGGACACCCGGGCGGCGGTAGGGTCCTGGCGGCGCCCCGACGAAGGAGATGCACATGTCCGGCCCCCTGACCGTCCTCACCACCACCGGCAGCAGGCCCGCGGCGGAAGCCCTGGCCCGCTCGGCCGTGGCGGACCGCCTGGCCGCCTGCGCCCAGATCGAGGGCCCGGTCACCAGCGTCTACCGCTGGAACGGCGAGATCCAGACGGACGAGGAGTGGCGCGTCCTGTACAAGACCACGACCTCCCGTTACCCGGCCCTGGAATCCCACATCCGCGCCACCCACCCGTACGACACTCCGGAAATCATCGCCACCGGGATCACCCACGGCAGCGCGGAGTACCTCAGGTGGCTGGCGGAGGAGACGACCCAGGCCCCGAACACGACCGGGGACGCCACGCCTTGAGGGCAGGGCGGGCTCCGGCCGGGAAGGTCCCGGCCGTAGGGCCCGTCAGCGTTCGAGGTAGGTGAGGACGGCCAGGACGCGGCGGTTGTCATCGTCGGAGGGGGGGAGGCCGAGCTTGGTGAAGATGTTGGACGTGTGCTTGGCGACGGCCCGTTCGGTCACGACGAGCCGCTCGGCGATGGCCGCGTTGGAACGGCCCTGTGCCATCAGCTCGATGACTTCCCGCTCCCGCGGAGTCAGCCGTTCGAGCGGGGTGTTGTGGCCGCCGCGCTGGGCCAGGAGCTGCTGGATGACCTGCGGGTCCATGGCCGTGCCGCCCGCGGCGACGCGGCGGACCGCGTCGATGAACTGGTCGGCGTCGAAGACGCGGTCCTTCAGCAGGTAGCCGACGCCGCCGTTGCCGTCCGCGAGCAGCTCGCGCGCGTACAGGCGTTCGACGTGCTGGGAGAGGACGAGGACGGGCAGGCCGGGCTGCTCGCTGCGGGCCTGGAGGGCGCATTGCAGGCCCTCGTCGGTGAACGACGGCGGGAGCCGGACGTCGACGATGGCGACGTCCGGCCGCAGGTCGGCGAGGGCGCGGGTGAGCCCCGGGCCGTTGTCCACCGCGGCGGCGATCTGGAAGTCATGCGCCTCCAGGAGCCGGACCAGACCGTCCCGGAGCAGGAACAGATCTTCGGCGAGGACAACGCGCACGGGGCTCTCCGTATCTCGGTGGGGCAGGGGCTCAGCCTATCCGCGCGGTACGACGGTCGACAGCACGGTGGGCAGGCCGGACCAGTCGGAGGTGACGATGCTGGCGCCGGCCGCGGCCAGTTCGTGCACGCGGGCCAGCGCCTCGGCCTCGCCGGGACTGACGGGGTCGATGGCGGGTGGGACGCCGTGGGCGGCGGTCATGATCAGCAGGTAGTTGCGGTCGGTGTACCAGGCGGTGTCGATGCCGCCCTGGGTATAGGCCGTGGCGTCGCCGTCGAATACGACGAACCACGGGCGTATCGCGGCGTCCTCGTAACGGCTGGTACGCGGGTCGCCCGCCTCGGCGCCGAGCACGGCGGGGAACGCGGCGGCCCGGTCGAGGGTGCCGGCCGCGGCCAGGTCGCGCAGGTGCGTGCCGTACTCCTCGTCGGTCCACAACTGGTCGAACGGGTTGCCCTGTTCGACGGTGCCGGGGATGAGGTGCACCAGGAACCGGCCGGCCAGCTCCGCGCGGCCGGGGAAGCCGCCCGCCTGCACGGCCTCGTCCAGCGTGGCGTGGCCGCCGGCGGCGGTGAGGTCGCCCGGACCGTAGACGGCGTCGCCGAGGATGTCGTTGATCAGCGCGTCCAGCTCGTCGGGGCCGCGGCCGAGGTTGTCGGCGAAGCCGTCCTTCAGCTCGATCTTGAGCTGGATCGGCGGGTGTCCCGGGTTCGCCTCGTGCCAGGCGCGGATATCCGCCAGGCAGCCGGCCAGGCTCTGGTTGACGGGGCCGGTGCGCAGGTCGGCGGCGGTGGCGGCGTTCTCGCAGTTGTTGTCGTTGCCGAGCGGGTTGCTGTGGGAGACCCGCCAGCCGCTGCCGGAGAAGTTGGTCCAGACGTCGAGTTCGAGGAGGCCCGCGCCGGAGTCGAGGGCGTCGGCGAAGTAGGGGAAGGTGCCGGTCTCGTAGGCGTTGTGCACGCCGACGGAGGTGGTGGCGGAGTAGGCGGGGGCGACCGTGGCGACGGGGACGTCCGCCTGGGCCGGGAGGGACGCGGTGAGGAGGAGGGCCGCCGCGGCGAGGACCGCCGGGGCCGCCGCGGCCGTGAACGAGCGTGGCATGCAGTGCCGCCTTCGTTGAGTCGTGGGGTCGAGGACTCTCAACGAGGCGGTAGCGTACGGCAGTTCGACTGCTTTCAGGTGACGCGGGGGCGGAGCGGCGGCGGAGTCCCGGCAACGGGTCCCCGCCGCCCGGGGTCAGCGCAGCGCGGTGCGGTGGCCCGGCTCGGCCAGGGAGCAGGGGATCTCGATGGTGACGAGGGTCGGCCCGCCCGCCGGGCTGCTGATGGCGAGGACCCCGTCGAACGCGCCGAGCCTGCGCTCCAGGCCGCGCAGCCCGCTGCCGGCCTCCAGGCTGGCGCCGCCGCGGCCGTTGTCGGTGATGGCGATGCGCAGCGTCCGGGCCGTGCCGTTGTAGTAGATGTCCAGCCAGGCGCGCTCGGCCTCGGCGTGCTTGGCCGCGTTCGTCAGGATCTCGCTGATCGCGAAGTAGGCGGCCGATTCGACGGGCTCCTCCAGGCGTCCCGGCAGCTCGACGTCGACCTCGACGGGCAGCTGCATGCGCAGCGCGAGCGCGCGGGCGGCGTCGCCGAGACCGCGTTCTGCGAGGACGGGCGGGTGGATGCCGCGGACGAGGTCCCGCAGCTCGGACAGGGCCTCCGCCGAGTTCTCCCTGGCCTGGGCGAGGAGGTGCTTGGCCTGCTCGGGGTCCTTCTCGATCAGCGCCTCGATCGTGCCGAGGCTCATGCCCATGGCGACCAGCCTGGCCTGTGCGCCGTCGTGCAGATCGCGTTCGATGCGGCGCAGCTCGGCCGCGGAGTTGTCCAGCGCGTCGTGCCTGGTCTCGGTCAGCCGGGCGACGCGCTGCGCGAGCAGCCGCTTCTCGGAGGCGCCGATGAGAGCGCGGGTCATCTGGAAGTGGCCGGTGAGGAGCAGCGGGTTCCAGCGGAGCGCGACGCCGGCGAGGGCGAGGCCGGTGAGGGCGGCGAGCACCGCGGTGAACCAGGAGGAGATCGGCACGAACGCGAACCAGAACGTGCCGCCCGCGCCAACGATCGGCTGCCAGACCCCGCACAGCAGGACCAGGCCGTAGAGGGCGTACCCGAACAGCGCCCACGGCAGCAGGGAGGTGACGAAGCCCGCGACGGCGTCGACGAACAGCCAGCCGACGTCACGCCAGGTGGCCGGGTCCTTCAGCATGTGCACCGTGCGCTCGACCTGCCCGGCGAGGCCCGGCCGCGGGCCGCCGGGCAGCGGGCGGTAGCCGGCGTGGATGCTGATGCCGTACCAGTCCTTCGCGAACGTCCTGCGCTGGTTGGCGTGGGCCCGGATGGCGTCGACGATCACGGGGGTCGTGAAGAGGCCGATGCCGAGGCCGACGAACACCAGGGACAGGACGAAGAGGATGAACAGCAGGAGCGAGACGCCGAGCGAGAGCAGCGACAGCAGCAGTCCCTGTGCGGCGGCCAGCAGCGCGCTCCGTACCCGTTGCCCGTTCATGTGCGCGTGCCTTCCTGTGCCGTGAGTGCTCCCCCAAGTCTGCTGCCTGCCGTGGGCGGCCGTCACGGGGGGCGGCAGCCCAGCCCGTGGGTGTACTCAGATACACCAAAGGCGCCCGCCGCGGGCGGGCGCCCCTGATATATCCCCGGAACCTGATGTCTCCCCGGAACCGCGCCCGAGCTGCCGGCCACGGCCGGGGAGACGTGTGGTGCGGAGCGGTCAGGCCAGGTCGGCCTTCTCCAGCTCCGTGCAGACGGTGTCCACCATGAGGCGGGTCACGACGTACGGGTCGCAGTTGGCGTTGGGGCGGCGGTCCTCGATGTAGCCCTTCTTGTCCCGCTCGACCTGCCAGGGGATGCGGACGGAGGCGCCGCGGTTGGACACGCCGTAGCTGTACTGGTCCCACGGCGCGGTCTCGTGGGCGCCGGTGAGGCGGTCCTCGACACCGACGCCGTAGTTGCGCACGTGCTCAAGCGGCTTGCCCTCCTGGCCCAGGGCGTCGCAGGCGGCGATGATCGCGTCGTAGCCCTCGCGCATGGCCTTGGTCGAGAAGTTGGTGTGGGCGCCCGCCCCGTTCCAGTCGCCCTTGGCGGGCTTGGGGTCGAGGGTGGCGGACACGCCGAAGTCCTCGGCGGTGCGGTAGAGCAGCCAGCGGGCGATCCACAGCTGGTCGGAGACCTCGAGCGGGGAGAGCGGCCCGACCTGGAACTCCCACTGGCCCGGCATGACCTCGGCGTTGATGCCGGAGAGGCCGAGCCCGGCCTTCAGGCAGTTCTCCAGGTGCGCCTCGACGATCTCGCGGCCGTAGATCTCGTCGGCGCCGACGCCGCAGTAGTAGCCGCCCTGCGGGGCGGGGAAGCCGTTCTCCGGGAAGCCGAGCGGCCGGGAGCCCTGGAAGAACGTGTACTCCTGCTCGATGCCGAAGATCGGCTCCTGGGCGGCGAAGCGCTCGGCGACCGGGCGGAGCCTGGCCCTGGTGTTGGACGCGTGCGGGGCGCCGTCGGCGACGTTGTAGACCTCGCACAGCACGAGCCGGTGGTCGCCGCCGCGGATCGGGTCGGGGTAGGACGCGACCGGCTTGAGGATGCAGTCCGACGCGTGGCCCTCGGCCTGGTTGGTGCTCGATCCGTCGAAGCCCCACTCCGGCGGCGCGGCGCCGTCCGCGAGGATCTTGGTCTTGGAGCGCAGCTTGGCGGTCGGCTCGGTGCCGTCGATCCAGATGTACTCGGCCTTGTAGCTCACGGTCGTGCTCCTCGGGGGCGGGCTGGTGTGCGGGCGTGCGCGGGCGCGCGGCATGCGCTGCTCGTAGCTTGCTCGTAGCTTCTCGACCTGCGATTTCCCATCCGTTGCCCGGCTGTTAAGGGGGCGTGAACCATGCCGCGGCGGCGGCCTTAGGGTGGGCGCGGACGTCAGAGATCAGAAGAAGTGACCAGAAGTGAGGCCCGGAAGAGATGAGAATCGGTCTGCTCGGTACCGGCCCGTGGGCGCGGCTGACCCAGGGCCCCGCCCTCATGGAGCATCCGGAGGCCGAGCTCGTCGGTGTCTGGGGCCGCAGGGCCGAGGCCGCCCAGGAGCTGGCCGGGCGGCTGGACACCCGGGCCTACCCGGACGCGGACGCGCTGTTCGCGGACTGCGAGGCGGTCGCGTTCGCGCTGCCGCCCGACGTGCAGGCGCCGCTGGCCGTGCGGGCCGCCGCGGCGGGCTGCCACCTGCTGCTGGACAAGCCGGTGGCGACGGCGGTGCCCGCGGCGCGGGCGGTCGCGGACGCGGTGACGGCGTCGGGCGTGGCCTCGGTGGTCTTCTTCACGCTGCGGTTCGCGCCGGAGACCTCGGCGTGGGTCGCGGCGCAGAGCGCGACCGACGGCTGGCTCGCGGGCCGCGCGGACTGGTTCTCGCCGGTCTTCGGCGGGGCGGACACCCCGTACTCGACCTCCCAGTGGCGCAAGGAACGGGGCGCGCTGTGGGACGTGGGCCCGCACGCGCTGTCGCTGCTGCTGCCGCCGCTGGGCGAGGTGACCGGCGTGACCGCGGCGAGCGGGCCCGGGGACCTGGTGCACCTGGCGCTGCGGCACGTCTCGGGCGCGTCGAGCGCGCTGACGCTGACGCACACGATGCCGCCGCAGGCGTCGTCGGTGACGGCGGAGCTGCGGGGCAGCGCGGGCATATCGACCCTGCCGGAACGTGCGGACGGCGGCGCGGTCCGGCCGTTCATGCGAGCGTTCGACGCGCTGCTCACGTCGGCCCGCACGGGTGAGGCGCACGCGTGTGACGTGCACTTCGGCCTGCGCGTGACGGAGGTCCTGGCCCGAGCGGAACGAGCCCTGGCGGCCGGACCCCCGGCGTGAGGACCCCCGGTGGCGCGGGTCGCGGGTCGCGGGTCGTTGGTCGTGGGGCGTGGGGCATGACGGTGCCGGTCGGCTCAGGGGAGCGGGAGCTGCCAGTGCTGGCCGGTCTCCGGCGGGCCGAAGCGGGTGTGCGGCTCGCTGCCGGTCAGGGTGAAGCCCGCGGCCTCGTAGATGCGGCGGGCGCTGCTCAGGACGTCGTTCGTCCACAGGGTCATGCGCCGGTAGCCGGCCTCACGGGCGAAGCGGACGCATGCGGAGACCAGGGCCCCGCCGATGCCGAGCCCCCGGGCGTGCGGCTCGACGAGCAGGAGCCGTAGCCGCGCGGTCCGCGGGTCGCCGGGGTCGGCGACGCAGAAGACGCTGCCGACGGGCGCGCCGTCGTACTCGGCGATCCAGGCCGCCTCGCGCGCCGGATCGTGCGCCCCGGCGTACTGGGCGACGACCTCGGCGACGAGCGCTTCGAACGACGCGTTCCACCCGTATGCGGCGCTGTACAGCGCGCCGTGGCGCTGGACCACCCAGCCGAGGTCGCCGGGGGCCGGGGCGCGCAGGTGGAAGGAACGGGGCCGCTCGCCGCGGCCGAGCAGGTGCGCGACGGTGCGCAGGGCCGCGGCCAGCCGCTCCTGCTCCGGCGGCGTCAGGGTGCCGAGCAGCACGCCGGTGGCCTCGGCGGCCCGGTCGTCCAGCAGCGCGGCGGCGGACCGGCCGCGCCCGGTCAAACGGATCAGCTGCCGGCGCGAGTCTGCTGGGTCGGCCTCCCGCCGCACGAGGCCGGCGGCCTCGGCGCGGGTGAGGAGGCGGCTGAGCTGCCCGGCGTCCATGTCCAGGTCCTGGCGCAGCCGCAGTACGGCCGTCACGTCGCGGCGAGCCAGCTCGTACAGGACGCGGGCCTCGGGCAGCGAGTGCGGGGTGCCGAGCCGGTGGGCGTAGTCGAGCGCACCGATGAGGCGGGTCCAGTCGCGGTTGAACTCCCGTACCTGTGCGACCAATTCGTTCATTGACTCAGTCAAACGTATACGGTCCACGCCCGTCAACAGGTGGAACGGGGACCGGCGGGGGGCGGGCACGGCGTGCGCCGAACGGGTGCAGTGGGCCGGGGGCCGGTGTCGGCGGACGACCGCGGCGGGGCGGCGTGAGCACAGTGAGGCATGCCGTTCATGTCATATGACTCATCCGACTCATCCGATAAGTCGTACAAGCCGAGCGTGCCGCGCCGCCCCCGAGTGTCCCGCCGCACGCTGCTCGGCGCCGCCGCGGGAATCGGCCTGCTCGCGCTCAACCGGCTGCTGGTCGACTCCACCACCGAGGGCGGACCGCTGGGCTCCGGCGGCGCCGACGCCGGAACACCGGGGCAGCGGCAGGCCGCGGGCGGCGGGGCGCGCGCCGCCCCCGGCGCCGGGCGGCTCACGCCGGTCCGCATCCTGCCCGGTACCGGCCGCAAGCTCGCGCTCACCTTCGACGACGGCCCACACCCCACCTGGACCCCGCAGGTCCTCGGCCTGCTGCGGCAACACGGCGCGCCCGCCACGTTCTTCGTCATCGGCGAGAACGCCGTCTGGCAGCCCGACCTGCTGCGGGCCATCGCGGCGGAGGGGCACCTGGTCGCCAATCACTCCTGGAGCCATCCGCGGTTCGACCGCGTCCCGCGCGAGAGTGTCCGCGAGGAGCTGGAACGCACCAGCGAGGTGATCGGGGACGTCCTCGGCGAACCGCCGCGGTGGGCCCGCGCGCCCTACGGGGTCTGGCATCCGGCGAGCCTGGAGATCTGCGCCGAGTTGGCCATGCGGCCGCTGGACTGGTCCGTCGACACCGCCGACTGGTCCCGCCCCGGCAGTGACCGTATCGCCGACACCCTGCTGGGCAGGGCCCATCCGGGCGGCATCGTGCTCGCCCACGACGGCGGCGGCGACCGCGCGCAGACGGTCGCCGCCCTGCGGCACTGCCTGCCCCGCCTGGCCGACCGCGGCTACGACCTGGTCCAGCCGGCCTGACGCGGCAGGGCCCGTACGGGAGTTGTCACGCCTCCGGCTTGCGGCCGAGGGCGTCGACCACCTCCTGCACGTTCGTGAAAGAACGGCCGTCCGGCAGGCCGCGGACCGTCTCGACCAGGTCGTCCGGCGCGTACTCGGCGGCCAGCGTGCGCAGCAACTCCTCGCGGTCGGCCGGGAAGGCGGTGCGGCGCAGGTGACGGGCCAGTTCGAAGCGGAATGCCTCCCGCTCCGCCTCCTCGGTCGTCGTCGCGCCGCGGGGCGGGACCGGGCCGTCGGCCAGCGCAGGATCGTCGTCCGCGCCCGGCTCCGGGCCCCGCCAGTCCTCGGCCCTGTTGGGGTGATCACCGCGCAGCATGCCCTGGAGTTCGTGCTTCATCTCGTCGTCCCGGTAGGGGCTGAGACGATCGCTTCCCCGTTGCTGCATGGCTTCCTCCTCGCCGTGGCTTGCTGGGGAGCCCCCGGGTACCCGCCGCGGCGCGGCCGACACGGCAGGGTTTGCCCCCGGGTCGGACGGGAACCCGTGCAACCGGCCGAGCGAGCGGCCTCATGGGGGAGCGAGTAGCTCCGGGCGCGGGAATTCAGGGGCCCGCCCCGGAGCTTCGCCCGCCGCGCCCACCGCCCCCGCCGCGTTCAGCGGCCGAGCAGCGATTCCAGAACCGCGTCCAGATAGCGGCGGTTGTCCTCGCCGTGGGACATGACGTCGGGGACGGCGCGGGCCAGCTGGGCCCGGCCGAGGTAGCCGGAGTACGTCTGAACGCTGCGGATGCGCGCCTCGGCCGCATCGAGGCCCAGCTCCACGAACAGCCCGGTGAGGTAGTCGAGCCGTCTGGTGACGACCCGTCGGAGCACGGCCGCGACCTGCGGGTGCGCCGCCTCGGCGAGCAGCACCAGCTCGGTGGCGTCCCGCGTCGCCATCTCCGTTGCGGTGGTGAAGAGTTCACGAATGCGTGCCAGTGGGTCCCGCTCCTGGCCGAGGGCGGCGATGACCTCTTCGGTCTGCGAGGTCTCCCAGCGGGCGAGCGCGGCCTCGATCAGCGCCTCGCGGTTGGCGAAGTGCCAGTAGAAACTGCCCTTGGTGGCTCCGAGCCCGGCCGCCAGCGGCTCGATGGCGATGGCGGCGAGCCCGCCCCCCTCGCGGAGCGCGGCCAGGGCCGCCTCCGCCCAGTCCGCGGCCGACAGACGGCTTCGTCCTGCTGGTCGTGGCATGACTGAACGGTAACGTACCGTATACCCATACGGTGTCGTATGGAACCGTTTGCCCCCCTCGTCGGTGACCCCCCGCAAGGGGGCGCTCCCGCTCCGCGCCCGGCCGTCGCGCTCCGTCCCGCCGCCGCTGGCCAGCAGTGATGCCCCGCCCTCACGTCCACCCGGCCGTCCCCCGCCATCCGCGCGGAGGGGTTGTTTGCTCGGTGGTAACGGTCCCATCACATATCCGGCCGTGATGGGGGTACTCAAGGTCTCGAATTACCCAAATGGTCCATTACGGGCATATCGGAAGTGCCCGTGCACAGATCGAAGGAGGCCGGTCGCATGTCCGACGTCTCACACCGCCAGCGGGGCGCTCTCGCGGGACACCCCGACGAAAGGGAGATGCGGGAGCGCTACTCCCGTGTCATGGGCGGGCGCGACGTGGTGTTCGCCGACGGCCCGGTGTTCCTGGCCGGACTGTACGCAGCCGTCTCGGCCTGGGCGGTGCACTTCAACGACAGCCAGCCTGAGCTGGCGACCACCAACCTGATCGCGGGGATCGCGGTGGCGCTGCTGGCCCTGGGGTTCAGCCGGGCCCCTGAGCGGATGTACGGCATGAGCCACGCCATCGTCGTGATCGGCGCCTGGCTCATCGTCTCGCCCTGGCTGGTCGGCGATGGGCCCGATGCCGGGATCATCCTCAGCAACGTCATCACGGGAGGCATCATCTGCCTGCTCGGCCTGGTGTGTGCCGCGGCGGCGCTGAAGGCGCACCGCAGCTCTTCGCGAGGCGCCGGACACGCGCCGCGCGGATAGCGGCGCATCACGACGGGGGCGCCCGGCCCGGCCGGGCGCCCCCATTCGCGCGCCAACGCGCCAACGCGTCGGCGCAGGAACGGTTTACCGCTGCCGGTCGCGGAACCGGTACATCGCCCGCTGGTGCCGCTTGAGCGTCTTCCACCGGTCCGCCTGCTCGGCGGCCAGCCGGGCGTCGGTGCGGGCGGCGGCCCACGCGTTCTCCCGCAGCAGCTTGCGGTAGCTGGCCAGCCGCCGCGGCGGCAGCTCACCCGACTCGACGGCCGCCAGCACGGCGCAGTCCGGCTCCGCCTCGTGCGCGCAGTCGGCGAACCGGCAGTCCGCGGCGAGCCGTTCCATCTCGGGGAAGACCTGATCCAGGCCCTCCGCCGCGTTGTGCAGGCCGACGCCGCGCAGCCCGGGGGTGTCGATCAGCACGCCACCGCCCGGCAGCGGGAGCAGCTCCCTGCGCACCGTGGTGTGCCGGCCCTTGTCGTCCCGTTCGCGCACCGCCCCGGTGGCCAGGCGGTCCGCGCCGAGCAGCGCGTTCCCCAGCGTGGACTTGCCCGCGCCCGACGGGCCGAGCAGGACCACCGTCCCGGTCAGCAGCGCCGTCAGCTCCGGCAGCCCCTCCCCGGAGACCGCACTGGTCGCCACGACGCCCACCCCGGGCGCGGCGGCCGCCGCCTCGGCGAGCACGTCGGACACGTCCTCCGTGCCGTCCGCCTTGGTCAGCGCCACCACCGGCCTGGCGCCCGACTCCCAGGCCAGGGCGAGCAGCCGCTCCAGTCGGCCCGCGTCCAGCGCGGTGGTCAGCGACACGGCCACCACGACCGTGTCCACGTTGGCGGCCAGCACCTGACCGTGGGAGTCGCGGGCGGCCGAGGCCCGCACGATGGCCGTGCGCCGCGGGAGCAGGGCGGCCAGCCGCGGCTCGCCGCCGGGCTCCAGGGCCGCCCAGTCGCCGGTGCACGGGTCGAGACCGCGACCCGTGACGGCCCTGAGGGGCCCCGCGGCGGCGACGACGTCGCACCGGCCGCGGTCGACGGCGATCACGCGGACCGGCTCGTGTCCGGCGGCGCGGTGCGCCGCGAAGGAAAGTTCGAGCGAATCATCCCAGCCGTAGGCGGACAGCCCGCCATGACGGGACGGTGAGGTATGCACAGTAAGAGACCCTTGGGGGAAGGGGCCCCGATGAAGGACGCTGGGGTCAGACCGGGGCCCGGGAGGTGAGGATGAACCGGGCGCTGCACACGGCAGCGGTCTTTGCGGCAGCCATCGCTCTCACCTCCAAGATCTCGTGGCGCGGCACCTACAGTCCGCGCGAACCCGGCCACGGTAACACAGCGCACCCACCCGCGCCCCGCCCCCAACAGCCCCCACCGGGCGCCCCTTCCGCGGCACGCGACGGTGAACGTGCGCGTGCCTGCCCAGAAGCGCTGCCCCTCGGTGGTCGCGGTGGCGGCCCCGTCCGTCTCGGGGGTCCGCTGCGTGTGAGGGGAGAGGCGGGGCCCGGCCGTCCGCTAGCAGAGAGCCCCGCCCGTCCGTCACAGAGGAACGGCGGACGGGGGCAGTGTGGGGGCAGCTCGCGGTCATGCCCAGGTAGGGCGTTGTCGTCGGGGCACCTTCGGGCAGCCGCGTTCGGTACGCCTGCGGGGACTCAACAGCGGGCATCCCCTTCGAGGGAACGATCAAAGATCAAGCGCTTGTGCGGGGTCCCGACAGCGTGCCGAAGCGTTCTCCCATATCAGTGACGCGCTCGGCTCGGCGGCCCATGAGATAGACCTTGGTGTGTGTGCGCTGCACTTCGTGCACCAGCTTGAACTCTTGGGTCTCGTAGTACCTCACCAGTCCAGGGAAGTGGCAGCCGCGGCGAACCCATGTGCACCCTTGCTGCGCTGCCTGGTCCACCGCCCACAGCGCCATTACGGTTCCCGGCTTCATGTCGCGGTAGGCGGGGTCGGTGACTGTCGAGTACAGGTAGTGAGCCGGCTCGTTCAGTTCCTCTTCTGTCCAGCCCCACGGGGGAGTCCGTTCCTGAATGGTGGTGCACCCGATGATTCGCCCGTCATCGTCTGCGAGGACCCACACGTCACCATCGGGATTCTCGGCCTGCCGCGCGAGGTCGGCCGCGTTCTTCCGCCAGCTCGGGAGCCCGCGCTCCTCCAGCCAACCGGAGCGGGCACGGATCACATTTTCCACGGCGGGGATGTCATCGGCCGTGGCCGGGCGCATTGCGAACACGCTGCCTCCTGATGGTTGGAAGGGGCTATAGGTCGCCGCCGGTGAACAGGACCCGTTTCGCGCCGCCGCGGAGTGCTGTCATGTCGGTGACGGTGAACGTCGGGCCGCCGATCATGAC
>NZ_LZNS01000001.1:6212910-6222157 GCF_001984575.1 Streptomyces sp. MP131-18
CGATGGTGGCGGCGTCGACTTCGACGGATACCAGTACCCCGGCGTTCACGGCCTTGCTCCGCAGGCCGGGGAGCAGGCGCGCAGCGGGTGGCCGTTCACGGTGGCCAGAACGCGGGAGCGTTCGCCGGGGCGGTGGCCGAGCCAGGCCCGGCACAGTACACAGGCGGTCCCGGCCCACTGCCGTGGCGAGAGGTCCCGTTCCAGGTCAAGTCCCATCAGCAGGACCGGCAGCGGCGTGTCAGGCACGGTGGCCTCCCCGTGGCGGGAGCACGTGCCGCAGTGCTTCGAGCAGCACCGGCGGATCGGTCAGGCACGTCGGAGTAGGGCCGATCAGCCACCGGATCGCCGAGCCCCCCGTCCACGGCCCCTCACACCACGCCGCGGGCGGCACGGCCAGCACCCGCGGCCCGCGCACGATGTCCACTCCCGGCGCCCGTTCCTCCCACTCTTCCGCCGCACCGGGCAGCACCAGCCAGGTCAGCACATCGGCAACCTGATCCTGAACGACCGGCCCCGACCGCTCCCGCAGACGGCTGACCACTCGCAGCCCGACGAACGTCGGCAACTGCACCCCCTCGAACCACCGCCCACACGGCAACGACTCCACACCCTCGCGCGGCAACCACTCGGGCAGGAGGTGAGCGGCGGTCACCGCGTCATCCCCTGTCCAAGCCTCCTTGGCTGGCTGGCGGGTGCCCCCGTTGCCCTTCCGTTCCACGGGCAACCAGCCAGGGCGGTCGCTGGACGATTGCCCGCTGTGCTCGATCATCACCATCGGGGTGGCTCCTCCGTCGTTTGCTTGCAGCCCAGAACGTAGGCGGGGTAGAACAGAGAGTGAGCACGCACTGCGCGTGCCCTGGCCGCAGGGGGAGCGATGAATAGTGGAGGCGTTGGCCGCCGGGTCGCCTACTGGCGCGAGCACCGTGGCCTGACCCAGGCGGAATTTGGTCGGCTGATGGGCCAATCCCGCCGATGGGTCCAGGACTGGGAAGGCGGGCAACGGCAGTCCGATCCGCGGCTGTCCGTGCTTCAGCGGGCAGCCGAAGTACTCCGCATCCCTCTGGAACGACTTGTGTTCAATCCAATTCCCGCACCGGCCAATGCCCCGATCCCCGTTGAAGTGGCAGCGCTCGCCGAGGCATTGCATCACCTGCCGGCCCGAGAACCCGCGGCCTCGCCCTCCCCTCTCACGGCGATGCACCGCAGACTCACATTCGCGTTCCAAGCGTGGGTCGCCTGCCACTACACTGCGGCAGCTCGCGCACTTCCCGGCTTGCTCGCCGAAGCGCACATCGCCGCCGATGGAAGTGCCGAAGGCGCGACGCTCCTCTCCCGTTCCTACCAGCTGGCCGCGAGTCTTCTCTTCAAGTACAGCAGCCTCTCGTGCACCCCGGGCGTGTTGGCCGCCGACCGGGGGCTCACTGCGGCGACCCGGTCCGGCGATCCCGTCGTCATCGGCGGGGCCTCCCGCCGGGTTGCCCGCGGCCTGATCCACCAGCAACGCCATGCAGAAGCAACGGAGTACGCCACCACCCAGGCCGACGCGCTGCGGCCGGTGTTGGAACGGGCCGGAACGCCGGGACTGTCCACGTTGGGAATGCTGTATCTCGTGGCCGCAGTCGGCGCGTCCGGGAGCGGACGGTCCCCGGCAGCCGTGTCCACCGCGACGGATCGGATCTATGCGGCGGCCGAGGTGGCGGATCAGCAGGGAGATGAGCAGGCTGAAGACTTCACCGCGTTCGGTTCCGTCAATGTCGCGCTGCACGAGGTGGATGTTCTGCTGCGGCTCGACGATGCTTGGGCTGCCGTAGAGGCCGGGCGGCGGGTTACCCCCGAGAATCTGGCCCATGTGCACCGCGAGCGTCAGGCCCGCCACCTCGTCACGAAGGCACGCGCCCTGGCCTTGACTCGACGCCGAGAAGAAGCTGTCGCCGCGCTGGGGGAAGCCGAGCGGCTGGCGCCAGAGGAAGTGCGTCGGCCGGCGGTCGTCAGCGTCGTCAAGGAACTGCTGGTGCTGGTGCCGTCACCCGGCGGGGAGTTGCGCGGTCTGGCCGGGCGGTGTGGACTCCGCGCATGAGCATTCTGTACTTCATCGCGTGCGCCGCGGGCCCGGCCCGGCATGTCGATGCCGGAGTTCGCGTAGCGCAGGATGCCGGGTGGGATGTCTGCCTCATCCTCACGCCATCCGCCGCGCGTTGGTGGGAGCCCCGGCTGTCCGAGCTGGCCGAGTTGACCGGGCATCCGGTGCGCGATCAGTACAAGCTGCCGCACCAGACCGACGCCCTCCCGCGTGCGGACGCGATGCTGGTCGCGCCGCTCACTACGACCAGTGCGTGCAAGTGGGCCGCAGGCATCACCGACACGGTTGCCCTCGGGCTGCCCGCCGAGGGCGTGCACCTGGGGCTGCCGGTGGTCGCGATGCCGTTCTGGTCCACGGCGCTCGGCGCACAGCCGGCCGTTGGCCACGCGGTCGAGACGCTGCGTGGGCAAGGCGTCCGGGTGGTCTTCGCCCCTGGGGAGCCGCACCCGCCGAAGCGCGGCAATGACGGCGGCTTCCCGTGGAGAGCCGGGCTGGACACACTCGCCAGGGGATGACGAACGCTAGGGCCCCTGAACGGGGAGGGATGACGTGGCAGAGACAGTGCGACCGCTGGGCGAGAGCGAGATCGGGGAGCGGCTGGCCGGGGTGCCGGGGTGGTGTCGCGATGGTGATGCGATCACCCGGGCGTTCGGCATCCGCTACCACGGTGGTGTCGCGCTCATCGTGCATGTCGCCGATGTGGAACGGCTGATCGGCCACCACGCGGACATCGACCTGCGGTGGGATCATGTCCGGTTCTCCATCACCACCCACGACGCCGGGAACAAGCTCACCGCCGCCGACTTCGACCTTGCCGCCCGTATCGACGACCTCGCCGCCGCGCACGGCGCCGCCCCGGCCTGAGCGCGGGGGGCGCCGTTCGGTGCCCCCGTCACGCCCCGAGCAGGCCGGCGGCCGTGCGGCTTGCGGTGTCGAGTGCCCGGTCGAGTGCTTCGGGCCTGCGGCCCCCGGCCGCGGCGACCGGGCCGTGGCCTCCGGTGCCGCCGCCGACCGTGCGCGCCGCCTCCGCGAGCACCGCTCCGGCGTGCGCGCCCCCCGCGTGCAGGTCGGGGGAAAGGGCCGCGGCGAGCAGCGCCTTGCCGTTCTCCTCCGCGCCGAGCACCACGACCGCACGGCCGGCGCCGAGTCGGCCGACGGTGTCGGCGGCCAGGCCGCGCAGCTCGCGCGCCGTCACCTCCGGCACGCGCGCCACGACCAGCCGGCCGCCGTCGAGTGGGCGGGCGCCGTCGGCCAACCGTTCGGCGTGCCTGTGTAGTTCGGCCGTGCGGAGGCGGTCGAGCCGGTCCTGCGCGGTGCGCAGGGTGCCGAGCCTGCCGCGCAGCGCCTGCGGCGCGTCGGCGGCCGGTACCCCCAGCAGTGCCGTCAGTTCCGCGAGCACCTGTCGTTCGGTGTCCGCCTGTTGCAGGCTCTCGTGTCCGGTCAGCGCCGTCACCCGGCGCAGTCCGGTGCCGATGCCCGACTCGCCCAGCAGCCGGAACGCGCCGACCTGCGCGCCGTGCGTCACGTGCGTGCCGCCGCACAGCTCCCGTGAGAAGTCGCCGATGTCGACGATCCGCACCTGTTCCCCGTACCGCTCGCCGAAGAGGGCCAGCGCGCCCGCGGCCTCGGCCTCGGCGCGGTCCGCGTACCAGGCCCGCACCGCGGGGTCGGCCAGCACGTGCGCGTTGACGGCCGCCTCGACCGCCGTCAGCCGCTCGGTGGGAACGGGCCCCGGATGCGCGAAGTCGAAGCGGAGCCGGTCGGGTTCGACCAGCGAGCCGCGCTGCGCGGCATGCTCGCCGAACGTCGCACGCACCACCGCGTGCAGGATGTGCGTCGCGGAGTGCGCCCGCATCAGGGCGCGCCGCCGGGGCGCGTCGACGCTCGCGAACGCCGGCTCGCCGGCCCGCGCCTCGCCAGCCGTCACGCGCCCGGCGTGCACCCGCAGCTCCTCCAGCGCGTGCCAGGTGTCCGTCACCTCCACCAGCGCGCCCGACGCGGTGCGGACCGTTCCGCTGTCGCCGATCTGGCCGCCGGCGCGCGCATAGAACGGGGAACGGGCGAGCACCAGCTCGACTTCGGAGCCCTCGGGAGCCGACCGCACCGGCGCACCGTCCCGCAGCACCGCGAGGATCTCCGTTTCGGTGTCCAGCTCGTCGTAGCCGGTGAACGAAGTCCGACCACCCGCCGCGGCCGCCGCCCGGTAGGCGTCCCGCCGCCGCAGCGCCTCGGCGGTCCGTGCCCGGCCGCCGGACCTGGCCCGTTCCCGCTGCTGCGCCAGCAGCGCGGCGAACCTGTCCTCGTCCACCTCCAGGCCCGCCTCCCCGGCGGCCTCGACGGTCAGTTCCAGCGGAAAGCCGTAGGTGTCGGCCAGCTCGAACGCCGTCTCGCCCGGCAGCGTGCCGCGCCGCTGCCCGCGGGTGCGGCCGATCGCCGCGTCGAGCAGCCGGGTGCCCTGCGCGAGCGTGCGGCCGAACGACTCCTCCTCCGCCGTCACGACCCGTTCGATCAGCGGGGCCTGCGCGGTGAGTTCGGGCCAGACGCCGCCCAGGGTGCGGATCACCGAGGCCGTCGTGGCGGACAGCACGGGCTCGTCGACGCCGAGCCGCCGCGCGTGGCGGACCGCGCGCCGCATCAGGCGGCGCAGCACGTAGCCGCGGCCGTCCTTCGCGGGCAGCACGCCGTCGGCGATCAGGAACGCGATGGTGCGGGCGTGCTCCGTGACGACCTGGAAGGACACCCGGTCCTCGCCGCGCCCCGGATACGGCCGCCCCGCCAGCTCCTCCGCGGCGGCCAGCGTCGGCCGCAGCAGGTCGGTGGTGCAGACGTTCTCCGCGTCCTGGAGCACCGCGGCCAGCCGGTCGAGGCCGAGCCCCGTGTCGACGCTGCGCGCGGCCAGGTCGCCCAGCACCGGGAAGCCGCCGCGCCCGTCGTCCTCGCCGCGCCGCGACTGCATGAACACGATGCTCCACAGCTCGACGTAGCGCTCGCCGTCGACGGCCGGGCCGCCCGCACGGCCGAACGCGGGCCCGCGGTCGTACGTCACGTCCGTGCACGGGCCGCAGGGCCCCGGCACCCCCATCGACCAGTAGTTGTCGGCCGGCCCGAGCCGCTGGATGCGGGCGGCGGGCACGCCCGTGCGGCGCCACAGCCGTTCCGTCTCCTCGTCCCCGTCGAGCACGGTCACCCACAGCCGGTCGGGGTCCAGGCCGTAGCCCTCGGTCAGCAGCTCCCAGGCGTAGGCGACCGCCTCGGCCCTGAAGTAGTCGCCGAAGGAGAAGTTGCCCAGCATCTCGAAGAACGTGGCGTGCCGGGCGGTGCGGCCGACGTTCTCCACGTCGACGGTGCGCACGCACTTCTGCACGGTGGTGGCCCGGCGGACGGTGGGTTCGGTCTCGCCGAGGAACCACGGCTTGAACTGGGCCATCCCGGCGTTGGTCAGCAGCAGGGTGGGATCGTCGGGCACGAGCGGCGCGGCGGGGAGCCGGTGGTGCCCCCGGGCGGCGAAGAAGTCGAGGAAGGTGTCACGGATCTGCGTCGAGCGCATGGCGGATCGGCCTCACGGGAGTCGCGGTGAGCGGGGGAGCGGTGCACACGCCGAGCCGGGCCGAGAACGGGACTGAGAGGCGCTCTCAGTTCTCCGGCTCGACGCAGATAGCTCGCGTCCCCACGGTGAAGGCCATGACTCCGTACTTCTCACTTCTCGCTGGACCGGTCACGCCGGTGTCGCACGCACCGGCACCGGCACACGCCCGACTGTAACCGCCCACCGGCGCCCCCGCGCGTCAATTTCCCGGCAGGGCTTGGGAGGGCCCTGCCGGGTGCACGTCATACCAGCGGCAGGCGGGACGACACCGCCGTGCCGTATCCCGGCTGGGACTCTACGGTGAGCGAGCCCGCGATGCGTTCGGCGCGGGCCCGCATGCCGTCGAGTCCGAAGCCGCCTGTACCGGAACGTTCCGGCAGCGCCCGCGGGTCGAAGCCGCGCCCGTCGTCGCGGATGTCCAGGGCCACCTCGCCGTCCATGAAGCTGAGCGTGACGCCGACGCGGGAGGCGGCCGCGTGCTTGGCCGCGTTCGACAGCGCCTCCTGCGTGATCCGCAGGAGCGTCGCCGAGACCTCGCCGTGCAGCTGCTGTGCCTTGCCGGTGAGGGTGAAATCGGCGCGGGTGCCGTACTGCTCGGCCCACCGGGTGATCGTCTTCCGCAGGGCGGGGAGGAGCCCGTCGTTGGCCAGGCCCATGGGGGCGAGGTTCTGCACGGAGCGCCGGGCCTCGCTCAGACTGTGGCGGGCCAGGTCGGAGGCGCGGTCGAGATGCTCGTGCGCCGCCGCCGGGTCGGGCTGGCCCGCGACGACCCGGAGCTGGGCGATGATGCCGGTCAGCCCCTGCGCGATGGTGTCGTGGATCTCCGCGGCCAGCCGCCTGCGCTCGTCGGCGATGCCCGCCTCCCGCGCCTGGACGAGCAGTTGGGCCTGGAGCGCGGCGTTCTCGTCGAGGGCCTGCTGGAGGGCGGTGTTGGTGCGTTCCAGCTCGGCGATGGTGGCCGCGCGGGTCCGTGACCGCATCTCCTCGTGCTCGGCGAAGTAGCTGACGATGGTCAGCAGCACGTTGTTGACCAGCAGCAGGCCGGCGAACATGGTCCACTGTTCCGTCTCGTGGAACGGCATGCCGCCGGCCTGGGACCCCGCCAGGGGGATGGAGCAGGCGAAGGGGCCGAGCCAGCGCCAGCGTTTCGTGGGGATCAGGTCGTTGACGTCGAAGTAGCCCACGGCCGCATAGAACGCGAAGAACGGGTTCACCCAGGTGAGCGCGAAACTCAGCGCCCAGCGCACGGTGTAGTACCCCGCCGAGACCATGTCGGGGTCCCGGCCGGCGCGGCCGGACCGTTCGAACCACAGCTGGAGCAGGACAGCCGCGGCGACCAGTGCGAGGGCCGTCCCCCGTCCGGCCGCGGTCGGCGTCAGCTCGGGCGCCACCGTCGCCGCGAGGAGCGTGCCGGCGCCCAGCAGCGCATACGGCCCCCACCTGCGCAGTGTCTCCTGACGGCGTTCGAGCTCGCGGTCCGTCTCCGCCATGCCCCCACTTTGCACGGTCGTTCTCCTACTTCCAGCGGAACCAGCGGATGGCGGCAGCCGTCAGCACCGTGGCCCACGCGGCCAGTGTGCCCAGGTGGGACCAGTCGGGCCAGTCGCCGGCGGCGGCCTGGTTCAGGGCGTTGGCGGCGGCGCCGAAGGGCGTGAACTCGACGATATTGGCCAGGACTTCCGGCATGGTCTGCACGGGAATCCAGACGCCGATGCAGAACAGGGCCGGGAAGAAGACCACCGAGCCGATGCCCAGCGCGTGTTTGGAGTTGCCGGCCAGGGCGGCCACGAGGGCCCCGATGGCCAGGCAGGCGGCCGTGGCCAGCAGCAGCGTCAGCGCGTACGCGGCCAGCTGGTCGGGCAGCGCCACGTCGAAAGCGAGCCGGCCCACGACCAGGGCGAGAAGCGCCGACAGCAGGCCCGTGACGCCGTTGAGCCCCATCTGTGCGGACAGCAGGCTGGACGGGCGTACCGGGGTCGTCGACATGCGTCGCAGGATGCCCATCTCGCGGTAGGTCGTCAGGATCGGCGGCATCGCCTGGATACTGGCCACGATCACGGCGATCAGCACCGCCACGGGCACGTAGGCGTCGATGAGGCGCTGCCCGCCGAGATCCTCGTCGGCTTCCCGGAACGCCGGGACGCAGCCCAGGATGCTCATCAGCAGTGTCGGGAAGACACATATCCAGAAGAGATTGGCCGGCTCGCGCAGAAACAGCCGGGTCTCGGCCCGCAGTACGGCCGCTCTGGCCGTGGGGCGGCGATCGGACGACGCCGGGGCCAGGGCGGCCGGTGCGGTGGTGGTCGGTGATTCGGTGGTCGAGGTATCGGTCATGGCGCAGCTCCAGTCTGGCGGGGCCGGTGGGACGGGTGGTCGGGGTCGGGCGCCGACGGTCAGACTTCCGTCAGGTCCAGGAAGGCGTCGTCCAGCGTGGCGTCGCTCACGCGCAGTTGGTGGGCCGTGATGCGCTTGCGGACGAGGAGCGAGATCACCGCGTTGACGGTCTCGTCCGTGCCGCTGAGCGTGATGCGGTTCTCCTTGTGCTCGACGGACATGAGCGCCGGCAGCGCGGCCAGCTCCTCGTTGTCCAGGGGGGTCGAGGGCGTGAAGGAGATCACCGTGGACCCCGGCGAGCGGTCGACCAGCCCGTGAGGTGAGTCGAGTGCGGTGATCCGCCCCTTGTCGATCAGGGCGATGCGGTCGCACAGCCGCTGCGCCTCCTCCATGAAGTGCGTGACCAGGAGGACGGTGACGCCGCTGTCGCGGACGTCCTCGATCAGTTCCCAGGTGTCGCGGCGGGCGCGCGGGTCCAGGCCGGTGGTCAGCTCGTCGAGGACGACGATCCGCGGACTGCCGATCAGGGCGAGGGCGATGAACAGCCGCTGCTTCTGGCCGCCGGAGAGCTTCCCGAAACGAGTGGTGAGCTTGGGGGTCAGGCCCAGGCGCTCGGCGAGGGGCTTCCAGTCGAGCGGGCGCGGGTAGAAGGCGGAATACAGCTCCAGCGCCTCGCGCACGGTGAGTTTGGGCTGGAGGGCGCTCTCCTGGAGCTGGGCGCCCAGGATGCGGGTGACGGCCTCGTGGTCGGCGATCGGGTCGAGCCCCGCGACGCGGACCCGGCCCCCATCGGGGACGCGCAGGCCCTCGATGCACTCGACGGTGGTGGTCTTGCCCGCACCGTTCAGGCCGAGGAATCCGAAGATCTCGCCCTCCTCGACGGTGAACGAGACGCCGTCGACGACGGCCCGGCCGTCATAGGTCTTGCGCAGATCGCTGACTTCGATGATCGGTTCGCGAACCGCCCTGTGCATCGTCATTGTCGTCATGGCACGAGATTCGCGCGCGGAGGGCCCCGGCCGCATCGCCCATCAGGCTCGCGGCGTGATCAGCCGATCGGTTGATGCGTAGTACGACGGTGCTCCCCGGCCATGGAGCCATGTCGCCGCCGCCCGGGTGAGACAGCCGAACCGTGGCCGGGGGCGGCTGTGCCCCCGGCCACGGTTCGGAGCCGGATCTGTCCTCCGCGGAGGATCGGGGAACCACCCCTGGGTGCGGAAACGGGCCGACGGAGGCCACGGTTCCTT
>NZ_LZNS01000001.1:6224006-6245415 GCF_001984575.1 Streptomyces sp. MP131-18
TCCAGGGGACGACGGCCGCACGGCCGTCCCTCCCCGGCTTCGGCTCGCGAAGCTCGGGCTTCGGGCCGGTCCGGCGGGGTGGTGCCCGGTGGCGCTCAGTCGAGCAGGTCCGGCTCGTCGCGGAGGATCTGCGCGAAGAGCGTCTGGAACTGGAGCCAGCCGGCCAGCTCGCCCCCGGACTGCTCGTAGGTGAGCTGGGCGACCTCCGGGCTGATGGGGGTAACGTTCCCGGCCGCCTTCGCGATCATCTGGGCCTGGGCGGCCTTCTCCATCGCGTAGTACCAGAAGACCGCCGAGTCCACGCTCGTACCGACGGTCAGCAGCCCGTGGTTGCGCAGGATGATGGCCTTGTAGTCGCCGAGGGCCGCCGCCAGCCGCTTGCCCTCGTCCAGGTCGTCCACCAGACCGGCGTAACCGTCGAACGTCGCGTGGTCCCCGTAGAACACGCAAGCGTCCTGGGTCAGCGGCTCGATGATCTGGTCGGTGGCCGAGAGAGCCTTGCCGTACATCGAGTGGCAGTGGACCGCCGCGACGCTCTCGGGACGGGCCTTGTGGACGGACGAGTGGATGACGAACGCGGCTTTGGCCACCGGGTACTTGCCCTTGAGAACGTTTCCGTGCTCGTCGACCAGCACCAAGTCGCTCGCCGTGATCTGCCCGAACGGGATCATGAACGGGTTGACCCAGAAGAGGTCCGGGTACTCGGGGTCACGGGCGCTGATGTGGCCCGCCAGACCCTCGTCGTAGCCGAGCCGGGCGAACAGGCGCAGAGATCCGGCGGCGCGCTCCTTGCGGTAGCGGCGCTCCTCCTCGGGGTCCTGGTAGCCCTCAGGGCTCTGCGGAGGGTAGTTCAGCCAGAGCTGGTCCTCCGGAAGCGGCTCCAGTCCTTCGATGGACAGAGACTCCCGTGCGGTCATGAGGTCACCTCCACCTTCTTCTCGGCGGTTTCTTCTTCGCCGCCCTCGGCGGCAGCCGGCTGGGCCGGCACACGCAGACCAGGAACGGCGAGACCCGGAATCGCCTTCACGGCCTCGAAGCCGGCCTCAATGGCCTCCGCGAGGGTCGGCGTGACCTCGTCCTCGAAGCTAATGCGAGTAACCGGGACTTCGGCATTCGTCGGGAGAGTGTCGCTGGCGAGGGATATGTCCGCCTGGCTCTTCTCCTTCAGGGTGACTGCTTCCTGCTCGGTGATTTCCCGATCCAGGATAAGAGAATATCTGTGTCCCACGGTCGGCTGCTCCTCTGATGGGCACGGAAGGGAATCCGGTCAAATCGCTGGCCGAATGGCGGTGAGTCTAGCAGCGCTCCGATCGGCGTCTCAAGGGCCAATCTATGCAAATTCCGGGTAAACTCGCCCGCCGAACTCGGGGGTATGATCCGGCGTCAGCCGCACTAATTCCTGTCCGGGGTCAGCCTTAATATGCCGTACCGCGACGGCGGAACGGCGATGACCTTTATTACGGAATATGAAGCGGATCGGGGAACGGATCGGGGAACGGATCGAGTGGCGCGACGACGTGGTGGGCCGCCGGTGGCGAAGGGCGCGCGATCAGGGCGGGCCCTCCGGTGTCCCGGCCGCCTCGCGGGCCAGCCGCTGCCGGTCGACCTTGCGGTTGGCGTTCAACGGAAACTCCGTCACGTGCCGGAACGCCTTGGGCATCATCCCTTCGGGCAGGTGGGCGGACAGCTCGCGGCGCAGCGTCACCGGGGGGACGCGGTCGCCGGTGTAGTAGACGACGAGTTCGAGCCCGCCCCCGGCGACCTGGCGGGTCACGGTGACCGCGTTGTGCACGCCCGCGCACTGCCGCACGGCGTGATCGATCTCGGCCAGTTCGACGCGGTGGCCCTGGATCTGCACCTGGGCGTCCAGTCGGCCGAGGTACAGCAACTCGCCGTCGTCCAGGCGCCTGACCCGGTCGCCCGTCCGGTACCAGCGGCGGCCGTGCCGCTCCAGGAAGCGGCCCTCGTTGTCCTCGGGGACCAGGTAACCGGCCGTCATCTGCGGCCCGGTGACGCACAGTTCGCCCTCCACCGCCGACTCGCCCTCGCCGTCGATCAGCAGGTGGTCGTGCCCGGGGTGCACAGGACCGATCGGGACCACGCCGTTCACCGCCCGGCTCCTGGACGCCTCCGGAGACCAGCGGTGCCCGGTGATCGTCACGGTCAGCTCGGTCGGCCCGTACAGGTTCTCGATCCGCGATTTCGGCGCGGCGGCCTGCCAGTCGGCGACGTCGTCGCACAGCAGGGCCTCGCCCGCGAAGAAGCTCCAGCGCAGCGTCGGCATCGTCCCCGGCCGCAGGCCCCCGATCCCGCGGATGAACGAGATGTGACTCGGAACGGAGAACCACACGGTCATGCGCCGCTCGGCGATGAACGCGGCCAGCTCCCGGTGCGCCGCGGCGGGGAGCACGTCCACGGCGGCTCCGGCACCCCAGGCACAGAACAGCTCGAACATCGCGCAGTCGAAATTGATGCCGACGTTCTGCGAGAACACATCCCCGGGGCCGAAGTCGTAGCGCCGGTCCAGCAGGTCGAAATAGTGCCTGTTGCCGCCGTGCGTCAGCGGCACGCCCTTGGGGCGGCCGGTCGAACCCGACGTGAACAGGATGTACGCGATGTCGGACGGCCCGACGGCCGCCGGTGCGTCCAGGGCGGCTGCGGACGCGGACGCGGACTCGCCCAGCACGGGCAGGTCCAGCTCGGTCTCCGCGAGCGCCGCCCTGCCGACCGGGTCGGCGACGACCGTGCCGACCCCCGCGGTCGTCAGCATGCGGCGGGTGCGCTCCGCCGGGAAACGGGGGTTGAGCGGCACGACTGCCGCCCCCGCGTACAGCGCCGCCAGAATCCCGACGTACGCGGTCAGGCCCTTGTCCGCCAGCACGGCGACCGCGTGCGGCCCCCGCGGGGCCTGGGCCGTCAGCTCCCCCGCCCGTTGCAGCGCGCGCTCGTGCAGCTCCTCATACGTCAGGCTTTCGGAGCCCACACGGATCGCGGTCTGCCCCGGCGACCGTGCCAGGCCGCGCAGGAACCGCTCGTGCAGCCCGTGTCCGGGGGCGGATGTCTCGGTCATTTCCTTCCTCCGAGGCAGTAAGGGAAGGGTGGGTAGGGGTGCCGACCCGCGGGCCGGAGAGCTTAGGTTGGCCGCGACACCGGCCGTTCGGTGAACATCCGAGGAATCACGGGAGCCCACATGTGGGACGAAACGTTCGAGCAACTACTCCGCAAACACCTCTCCTTGATGGAGGCGGAGGATGAACTCACTGCCGACACGAGCCTGCGCGACTTCGGTCTCGACTCCATGGGAATGGTCGCGCTGATGTCCTCGCTGGAAGAGGCGTACGGCATCCGTTTCGTCGACGACGCCCTCCAGGCGGAGAACTTCGCGACACCCGAGACTCTGTGGAACACCTTGGCCGCCATGCGCTGATCCGATTGCCGATCCGATTGCCGTCCGCGCTACGCGATCACACTGCGTCGGCGCGGACGCATGGCTGTCTCCGGCCGCACCGCCACCACCTCGAAGGCGTCGGTCATGACCGCCACCCGGCCCCACAGCGCGTCCTGACCCGTGACGTGCACCCGCTCGACCCCCAGCCCCTTGAGCGTGTCGACGACCAGGGGCCACCGCACCGGCCGGGTCACCGCGTCGAGCAGCATCGTCCGCACCCCCGCCGCGGTCTCCACCAGCGAGCCGTCGTGGTCGGACACGACGGGGATCGCGGGGTCGGAGAACGCGATATCCGCCACCACCTCCGACTCGATCTCCTCCCGCAGCGCGCCGAACACATCCGAATGCATCGGCGGACGCATGCTGTACAGGGGCAGGCCGCCCGCGGCCCGCAGGCGCTTCTGCAACCACTCCAGTACGCCCTCGCGCACCGACAGCATGTGGAAGTCCCGGTCGACGTGGCAGGCCACGGCGTTCCACTCGCCGCGCGCGTCCAACTCGCCGCGGATCTCGGCAAGCCGGTCCAGCGGGACCCGGGCGAAGGACTGGGTCACGATGTCGCGGTGCTCGCGGGCGAAGTAGGCGTCCGCCCGGCGGCCCCACTCCGCGGTCATGACCACCGCGTCCGCGAACGGCAGCGCCCCGGACCGCACCACCGCGGCCGTTCCGCCGAAGCTGGCACCGGCGCACGCGACCGGCTCCAGACCGTGCTCGGCCACCGCCCACTCGGCCAGCGCCAGGCAGGTCACCAGGAACGAGATCCGGGCCGGCTCGGGAAACGCGCCCTGATCGCCACGGGCCTCGGCCTCCCGGTACCGGTCGATCAGGGAATAGCCGAGCGCCTGGTCCGCCTCCGCCACCAGCCGGCGCGCCACCGGCTGGGCCGTCATGAACCGCGCCGAGTCGGCGAGCTGTGCCGGTCCGATTCCGGGGAAGACGATCGCGGACATATTCTTGCTCTCCCAATTCGTTGCACTCGCCGCGTGCATTCCGGAAGTCCAGCCGGTCGATCCCTACGGCACCACCATTCACGGCCAGTCTTGTTGGCCCCACCTATCGGCATAACCCCTAACGCCCCCTAACCACTAGGGGGGTGGCGGGAGGTTCTTGTGGCGAGCAAAAGCGCCCTGTTAGAAACGGTGCGGTATTCGCCGGGTGGTTTCGAATCGGAAGGGTGGCGCATGAGCTCGAATGGACGGCGTCCGGCGCGTGCGCACGGCTCGATGGACAACCTGCGCACGTATCTGCTGGCCGCCGCCGGGACGGCCCCCGAGCGCCCCGCGGTGATCCAGTCGGCGGGCGGTGCCCTGGAAACGGTCACCTACGGCGAGCTGGAACGCCGCACCGACCGCATCGTCGAGGCCCTGGCCGCGCTCGGGCTCGACGTCGGCGAGCGCGTCATCGTGGAATCCGACACCGACGCCGACGCCGTGGCGACGCTCCTGGCCTGCGCCACGCTGGGGCTGCCGTTCGTGCCGACCAGCCCCGAGGTCCCGGACGAGCGGCTCCTGTCGATCATCGACAGCGCCGAGCCCGCCCTCCACCTCCAGCCCACGGACGGAAAGCGCACCGGCATCCCCGAGACGGTCGGCACGGCCAGGTTCGGCCCCGGCGGCCTCACCGTCGAGCGGCCACCGGCTCCCCGCGCTCCGCGCCGCCGCCGCACGGTGACACCCGTCGACACCGCCTACATCACCTTCACCTCGGGCACGACGGGCCGGCCCAAGGGCGTGGTCATGAGCCACCGCGGGGTCATCGCGTTCCTGCGCGGTGTGCAGGCCGCGGCACTCATCACGGCCGAGGACCGGGTGGCGGGCACCGCGCCGCTCCAGTTCGACTTCGCGCTGTTCGACATCGGTTACGCACTCGGCCACGGCGCCGCCCTGGTGCCCGTGCCGCGCGGCGTGCTCAACTGGCCCCGCCGCTTCCTGACGTTCCTGCGCGACACCGGTGTGACCGAGATCCACGGCGTGCCGTCGCTCTGGCGCCCGGTGCTGCGCCACGAGCACGAACTGCTGGCCGAGCTGGGCAAGGAAGGCGTCCTGCGCCGCGTCGCGTTCTCCGGCGAGAACTTCCCCCTGGACGAGCTGCGCGGCCTCCAGGAACTGCTGCCCGAGGCCGAGTTCTCCAATGCCTACGGCGCCACCGAGTCGATGGCCGCCTCGATCACGACCGTGCCGAACCCGCTGCCGCCCGATGTCGAACGCCTCTCCATCGGCCACGCGGTCGCGGGCGCGGAGATGACGCTCATCGGCCCCGACGGCCGGCCCGTCGAGGAGCCCGGGGTGCTCGGCGAGATCTACCTGCGCACCCCGTCGCTGTTCTCCGGCTACTGGGGCGACCCGGCGGCCACCCGCTCCGTCATCGTCCCCGACCCGGTCGACCCCAGGTCCGGGCAGCTTGTGCTCAAGTCCGGCGACCTGGCGTCCATGGGCCCGGACGGCGAGCTGTACTTCCACGGCCGCGTCGACTCCCAGGTGCAGATCCGCGGCAACCGGGTCGAGCTGGGCGAGGTGGAGCGCCGCATCAGCGCGTTCCCCGGCATCACCGGCGCCGTCGCGATGCTCCTTCCGGACGCGGACGGCGAGCAGCGGCTGTTCGCGTTCGTCACCCACGCCCCGGGCGCCCCCAGGCCGGACGCCAAGGAGGTCGTCGCCTTCTGCCGCGCTGCGCTCCCCGCCTACATGGTGCCGCACGGCCTGCACGTGGTGGACGAGTTCCCGCTGACCGTCAACGGGAAGGTCGACCGCTCCGCCCTGACCGCCCTCGTCGCCGGGTCCTGACCAACCTTCTCCGACGCCGCTCCGCCCTTCACTAGGGAGTACGCCCATGTCCGAGCAGTCCAGGGCCGCGATGCTGGAACTGGTGCTGACGCAGGCCGCCGCCGTGCTGCGCAGCATAGATCCCGACGCCTACCCGGACGGGGCCACCGACGTGGCGGCCGACCGCCCGTTCCTCGCGGTGGGCCTGGACTCGCTCGGCCTGGTGCAGCTGCACCGGCGGCTCGGCGACGAGCTGGGCGTGGACCTGCCCGTCACGGCGGCCTTCGACCACCCCACGCCCGCGGCCCTGGCCCGGCACCTGGTGAACGTGCTGCACGGCACCGCAGGGCCGGACGAGCCGGCCGAGCCCGCCGGTTTCGCCGCGCCGGCCGCCCAGGCGGCGCCGGACGAGCCGATCGCGATCGTCGGGATCGGCTGCCGCTACCCCGGCGGGGTGACCTCGCCCGAGGACCTGTGGCGCATCCTGGCCGACGGCAGCCACGCGATCACCGACTTCCCCGCCGACCGCGGCTGGGACCTCGACCGCCTCTTCGGCCGGGACCCGGCCGCCACCGGCACCACCTACGCCCGCCGCGGCGGATTCCTGCCGGACGCGGCCGACTTCGACGCCGATTTCTTCCAGATCAGCCCCAGGGAAGCCCTGGCCATGGACCCCCAGCAGCGGCTGCTGCTGGAGACCTGCTGGGAAGCCCTCGAACGGGCGGGCATCGACCCGGACCGCCTGCACGGCACCCCGTCCGGCGTGTTCATCGGGGTGGAGCCGCACGAGTACGGGCCCCGCGCGCACGAGGCCCCCGACGGTCTCGACGCCTACGTACTGATGGGCAACCTGCCCAGCGTCCTCTCCGGGCGCGTCGCCTACACCCTCGGCCTCGAAGGGCCCACGCTCACCGTCGACACCGCCTGCTCTGGCTCGCTGACCGCCCTGCACCTGGCGGTACGGTCCCTTCAGCGCGGCGAGTGCGGCCTGGCGCTGGCGGGCGGCGTCACCGTGATCTCCAGCCCGGGAACGTTCACCGCGTTCGCCCAGCAGCGGGGCCTGGCCCCCGACGGACGGGTCAAGGCGTTCGCCGCGGCGGCCGACGGCACCAGCTTCGCCGAGGGCGCGGGCGTGTTCGTCCTGGCCCGCCTGTCGGACGCACTGCGCGACGGCCACCAGGTGCTGGCCGTGGTGCGCGGCTCCGCCATCAACCAGGACGGCGCCAGCAACGGCCTCACCGCGCCCAACGGCCTCGCCCAGCAGCGCGTCATCCGCCAGGCGCTCGCCGACGCCGGCCTCGCCCCCGACGAGGTCGACGCGGTCGACGGGCACGGCACCGGCACCACACTCGGCGACCCCATCGAGGGCCAGGCGGTCCTCGCCGCCTACGGGCGCGGGCGTCCGGCCGAACAGCCCCTGTGGCTGGGCTCGGTGAAGTCCAACATCGGGCACACCGGCGCGGCGGCGGGCGCGGCGGGCGTCATCAAGATGGTGATGGCGATGCGGAACGGCACGCTGCCGCGCACCCTGCACGTGGACGAGCCGACGCCGCACGTCGACTGGTCGCAGGGCACCGTCCGGCTCGTGACCGAACCCGTCCCGTGGGCGGCCGGGGACCGGCCGCGCCGCGCCGGAATCTCCTCCTTCGGGGCGAGCGGCACCAACGCCCACGTCATCATCGAGGAGCCGCCCGCCCTCCCCGCCGCCGCCCCGCCGGACCCCGCGGACGACCGCCCGGTCCCGGTGGTCCTGTCCGCCCGCACGCAGGACGCCCTGCGCGCCCAGGCCGGGCGCCTGCTCGCGACCGCGGCCGACGCCGCGCCGCTCGACCTCGCGTACTCGGCCGCCACCACCCGCGCCGCGCTGCACGAACGCGCCGCCGTCGTCGCAGCCGACCGCGGAGAACTGCACCGCGCCCTGACGGCTCTCGCGGAGGGCGCCACCGCGCCAGGACTGCTCACGGGCACCAAGCAGGCGACGGGCAGGACCGCGTTCCTCTTCACCGGCCAGGGCAGCCAGCGCCCCGGCATGGGCCGCGAACTCGTCGTCAAGTTCCCGGTGTTCGCCGAGGCGCTCCAGGAGGCCGCCGACCACCTCGACCTCCACCTCGAACAACCCCTCGGCGACGTCCTGTTCGCCGAGCCGGGCTCGCCGGCGGCGGAGCTGCTGCACCGCACCCAGTACGCGCAGGCCGCCCTTTTCGCCGTCGAGACCGCGCTGTTCCGGCTCCTCGCCTCCTGGGGCGTCACGCCCGACCTCCTCGCCGGACACTCCATCGGCGAGATCGCCGCCGCGCACGCCGCCGGGGCGATGAGCCTGGCGGACGCGGCGCTGCTGGTCGGCGCGCGCGGCAGGCTGATGGCCGAACTCCCCGCCGGGGGCGCCATGATCGCCGTCCAGGCCGAGGAGGCGGAGGTCGCGGCGCGGCTGACGGGACAGCTGACCGAACGGGTGAGCATCGCCGCCGTCAACGGGCCGTCGGCGGTCGTACTCTCCGGCGAGGCCGACGCCGTCTCGGACCTCGCCGCCCACTTCGCCGGGCAGGGCCGCAAGACACGTCGGCTGCACGTCTCGCACGCGTTCCACTCGCCGCTGATGGACCCGATGCTCGACGAGTTCCGCCGCGTCGCCCAGTCCCTGACCTACGCCCCGCCCCGCATCCCGGTGGTGTCCAACCTGACCGGGGAGCCCGTCACCGCGTTCGACGCCGACTACTGGGTGCGGCACGTGCGCCGACCGGTGCGGTTCGCCGACGGCGTGCGCTGGCTGGAGGCCCAGGGCGCCACCACCTTCCTCGAACTGGGGCCCGACGCCGTCCTGTCGGCGGCCGGACGTGACTGTCTCGCCGCGCCGGACGCCGACATCGCCTTCGCCCCGCTGCTGCGCGACGGGCACGGCGCGGAACGCCAGGCCCTCACCGCGCTCGGCCAGGCGCACGCCCGCGGCGTGGCCGTCGACTGGGAACGCTTCTTCGCCGGACGGGGCGCCCGCCGCATCGACCTGCCCACCTACGCGTTCCAGCGCAAGCGGTACTGGCTGGACGCCGGGACCGCTCCTGGCACCATCGGCCACCCCCTGCTGGACACCGCCGTCAGCCTGGCCGGAGCCGACGGTCTCGTGCTGACGGGCCGGCTGTCCACCCGGTCGCAGCCCTGGCTCGCCGACCACGTCATCGCGGGCACCGTGCTCGTCCCCGGCACCGCGATGGTCGAGCTGGCCGTCCGGGCCGGCGACGAGGCGGGCTGCGGCGTTCTGGACGAGCTGACCCTCCAGGCACCGCTGCCGCTGCCGGCGGACGAGGAGGTGGAGATCCAGGTCGCCGTCGGGCCGCCCGACGCGACAGCCCGCCGTTCCGTGGACATCCACGCGCGCCCGGCGCGCAGCGAGGGGAACTGGACCCGGCACGCGAGCGGCCTGCTCGCCGAGGGCGCCGAGGGCGCCGAGGGCCGGGCCGCCGCCGCGCCCGCCTCCACCGCATGGCCGCCGCCCGGCGCCGAGGCGATCGACGTCGACGACTTCTACGAACGCCAGGCCGCCCAGGGCTACGCCTACGGGCCCGCGTTCCGGCGCGTGCGCGCCGCCTGGCGCCGCGGGGCCGAGGTGTTCGCCGAGGTCGCCACCGACGACGCGGCGGCCGGCCGGTTCGGGCTGCACCCGGCACTGCTCGACGCCTCCCTGCACGCCGTCGAATCGCCCGAGGACGACGGACAGGTACGGCTCCCGTTCGCCTGGCTCGGCGTCGAACTGCACGCCGCCGGCGCCACCGCCGTACGTGCCCACGTCGCCCCGGCCGGCCAGGACGCGGTCTCGATCCACCTGACCGACGCCACCGGGGCGCCGGTCGCGGACGTCCGGTCACTCGTCCAGCGGCCCGTGCCGCTGGACGGCCTGCCGTCGCAGCGGCGGCGGGCGGGGGCGCTGCTGCGCATCGAGTGGACCGGGATACAGGCGCCGCCCGAACCGGACGCCGCGGCCGGAGACTTCGACCTGGTCTTCGTTCCGGCCACTTTCCCCGGCGCCCCCGCCGAGGCCGCGCGGGCCGCGACGCTCCACGTCCTCGAACTGATCCGGAACGCGCTGCGCGACGACACCCGGCCGGCCTTCGTCACGCGCAACGCGGCGGGCGACCTGGCGCTCGCGCCGGTCGAGGCGCTGGTGCGCGCCGCCCAGGCCGAGAACCCCGGCCGCTTCGCCCTCATCGACACCGACCGCGACGTACCGGACAGCGAACTGCGCGCCGCTCTCGCCACCCACGAGCCGCAACTGGCGCTGCGCGACGGCGTGCTGCGCGTGCCGCGCCTGGCCCGCGTGCCCGAGCCGGACGAGCGGAACGAGCCGGACGAGCGGAACGGGCGGGACGAGCCGCGGGCCGCCGCGTGGCACCCGGACGGCACCGTGCTGATCACCGGCGGCACCGGCGGACTCGGCGGCCACCTCGCCCGCCACCTCGTCCGCCGCCACGGCGTGAAACACCTGCTGCTCGCCGGGCGGCGCGGCCCTGACGGACCCGGCGCGGCCGAACTGGCCGCCGAACTCAGGGACCTGGGCGCCGAGGCGACCGTGGCCGCCTGCGACATCGCCGACCGCACCGCCGTGGCCGCGCTGCTGGACTCCGTACCCGAGCGGCACCCGCTGACCGCCATCGTCCACGCCGCCGGCGTCGTCGACGACGGGCTCACCGCCACCCTCACCCCCGAACAGGTGCGCACCGTCTTCCGCGGCAAGGCGGACGGGGCCTGGCACCTGCACGAACTGACCCTCGAACTCCCGCTGGCGGCGTTCGTGCTGTTCTCCTCGGCCGCCGGCACCCTGGGCGCCGCCGGGCAGGGCAACTACGCCGCCGCGAACGCCTTCCTCGACGCGCTCGCCGGACACCGCGCCGCCCACGGCCTCCCGGCGACGTCCCTGGCCTGGAACCTGTGGGCGGGCGACGCCGGAATGGGCGCCCGCCTCGACGAGGTCACCCTCCGCCGCACCGCACGATCCGGCCTGCCCGCCCTGAGCGCCGAGGACAACCTCGCCCTCTTCGACCAGGCCCTCACCACCGACGCGCCCGCACTCCTGCCGCTGCACATCGACGGGCCCGCGCTCCGGGCCCGCCCCGAGGGCGTTCCGCCCCTCCTGCGCGGCCTCGTCCGCGCACCCGCCCGCCGGCACGCCGCCGCGGCCGCGGCCGCGGCCGCGGGGGGCGCCCTGGCCGACCAACTGGCCGGGAAACCCGAGGCCGAACGCGAACGGTTCGTCCTCGACCTGGTCCGCGCCCAGATCGCAGCCGTCCTCGGCCACGACAGCCCCACCGCGGTCGACCCGCGCCGCGCCTTCACCGAGCTGGGCTTCGACTCCCTGGCCGCCGTCGAACTGCGCAACGCGCTCGGCTCCGCCACCGGGCTCCGGCTGACCTCCACCCTGATCTTCGACCACCCGACACCGCAGGCCCTGGCCGAGCACGTCCTCGACAAGGCCCGCGGCGCGGCACCCGCCGCCTCCCGCCCGCCGGCCACCGTGCGGGCCACCGCGGACGAACCCATCGCGATCGTCTCGATGGCCTGCCGCTTCCCCGGCGGGGTGACCACACCGGAAGAACTCTGGCGGCTCGTCGCCGACAGCACCGACGCCATCACCCCCTTCCCCGACAACCGGGGCTGGCCCACCGACGAGATCTACGACCCCGAACCCGGCAAACACGGCACCACATACACCCGCGAAGGCGGCTTCCTGCACGACGCCGCCGACTTCGACCCCACCTTCTTCGGCATCAGCCCGAACGAAGCCCAGATCGTCGACCCGCAGCAGCGCCTCCTCCTGGAAGTCGCCTGGGAGGCCATCGAGCGCGGCGGCATCGACCCGCTGTCCCTGAAGGGCAGCCCCACCGGCGTGTTCGCCGGCATCATGTACCACGACTGGGCGCCCCGTTCCGGCGAAGTCCCCGAAGACCTCGCGGGCTACACCGCCAGCGGCGGCATGGGCAGCGTCGCCTCCGGCCGCGTCTCCTACACCCTGGGACTCGAAGGCCCGGCCGTCACCGTCGACACCGCCTGCTCCTCCTCCCTGGTGGCGCTGCACTGGGCGGCACAGGCACTGCGGCAGGGCGAGTGCAGTCTCGCCCTCGCGGGCGGCGTCACCGTGATGTCCACCCCGGAAACGTTCATCGAGATGAGCCTGGCGCAGGGCCTGGCAGCCGACGGCCGCTGCAAGCCGTACGGCGCCGCCGCCGACGGCACCGGGTGGGCCGAGGGCGCGGGCCTGCTGCTGCTGGAACGGCTCTCCGACGCGCGCCGCGCCGGACATCCCGTGCTCGCCGTGATCCGCGGCTCCGCCATCAACCAGGACGGCGCCTCCAACGGCCTGACCGCGCCCAACGGGCCTTCCCAGCAGCGGGTGATGCGGCAGGCACTGGCCGTCGCCGGACTCACCCCCGCCGACGTCGACGCGGTCGAGGGCCACGGCACCGGCACCACCCTCGGCGACCCGATCGAGGCCCAGGCCCTGATGGCGACGTACGGGCAGGACCGCCCCGACGGCGAGCCGCTGTGGCTCGGGTCGATCAAATCCAACCTCGGGCACACCCAGGCAGCCGCCGGAGTCGCCGGGTTGATCAAAATGGTGATGGCGATGCGCAACGGCGTACTGCCGGCCACGCTGCACGCCGGCACGCCCTCCCCGCACATCGACTGGAGCGAAGGCGCCGTCGAACTGCTCACCGAACCGAGGAAGTGGGCACCCGACGGCCGCCCGCGCCGCGCGGGCGTGTCCTCCTTCGGCGTCAGCGGCACCAACGCCCACGTGATCGTCGAAGAGGCACCGCCCGCCGCCCCGCGGCAACCCCGCGGCGCACGGCCCCCGGCCGTTCCGCTGACCGTGTCCGCGGCGAGCCCCGAGGCCCTGCGGGCCCAGGCGGCACGGATCGCCGCCCACCTGCGCGACCACGACGACGTGGACGCACTCGACGCCGCCGCCTCACTCGTCCGGGGCCGCGCCGCCCTCCAGCACCGCGCCGTGGTCGTGCACACCGACCGGGCCGACCTGCTCACCGGACTCGACGCCCTGGCCGCCGGGGACACGCTCGCCTCCGTCATCGCGGGCGAGGCCCGCGGCGACACCCGCGCCGTGTTCGTCTTCCCAGGACAGGGCTCCCAGTGGCCGGGCATGGGCGTGGACCTGCTGGAACACTCGCCCGCCTTCGCGACGCGCCTCGGCGAATGCGCCAAGGCCCTCGAACCGTGGGTCGAATGGGACCTGCTCGACGTCCTGCGCGGCACGCCCGGCGCACCGCCCCTGGACTCCGACGACACCGTGCAGCCGGCGCTGTGGGCGGTGAACGTCTCCCTGGCCGAAGCCTGGCGTGCCGCCGGCATCGAACCGGCCGCCGTCGTCGGCCACTCCCAGGGCGAAATGGCCGCCGCCTGCGTAGTCGGCGCCCTCTCCCTGGCGGACGGCGCGCGCGTCGTCGCCCGCCGCGGCCAGATCGTCCGACAGGAACTGCGGGGCCGCGGCGGCATGCTGTCGGTCGCCCTGTCCGCCGAGCGCGCCGAGGAACACCTGGCCGACTGGGGCGGCCGCCTCCAGCTCGGCGCCGTCAACGGCCCCCGTTCCGTCGTCGCCTGCGGTGACCTGGACGCCCTCGCCGAGCTGCGGGCCCGGCTGGACGCCGAGGGCGTCCAGACCCGCCGCGTCCCCATCGACTACGCCTCCCACTCCGCCATCGTGGAGGACATCCGCGACCGGCTGCTCACCGAACTGGCCGGACTGACACCGCAGACGTCGTCCGTCCCGTTCTACTCCACCGTCACCGCGGGGCAGCTGGACACCGCCGGCCTCGACGCCGAGTACTGGTACACCAACCTGCGGCGCACCGTCCGGTTCGAGGAGACCACGCGCGCGCTGCTGGCCGACGGCTTCGGGATCTTCGTCGAGACCAGCCCGCATCCCGGCATGCTCATCGGCATCGGCGAGACCGCGGAACAGGCCGGGGTGCCCGCCGCGCTCGTCGGCACACTGCGCCGCAACAGCGGCGGCCCGCGCGACTACCTCACCTCGCTGGCCGAGGCGTACGTGCGCGGTGCGGCCGTCGACTGGCAGACCTTCTTCGCCGGAACCGGGGCGGACCACGTCGACCTGCCCACCTACCCCTTCCAGCGCCAGTCGTACTGGCTACGGGTCCCCGCACGCACCGGCGACGCCTCCGACGTGGGCCAGGTCGCCACCGGCCACCCGCTGCTCGGCGCGGCCGTGCCGGTCGCGGGCGACGGCGGCGTGCTGCTCACCGGACGCCTGTCCGCCGCCGCCCAGCCGTGGCTCGCCGACCACGTCATCGCCGGCACCGCCGTGCTCCCCGGCGCCGGTCTCGTGGAACTGGCCGTCCGCGCCGGCGACGAGGTCGGCAGGGGACGCGTGGCGGAGCTGACCCTGGAAGCGCCCCTCGCCCTTCCCGAACGCGGCGGCGTCGCCGTCCAGGTCGTCGTCGGCCCCGACCTGCGCACCGTCACCATCCACTCGCGGCCCGAGGACGCCCCCGTCGACGGCGCCTGGACCCGGCATGCCCACGGCACCCTCGCCGACGCCCGCCCCGAACCTGCCCCCGCGCCCTGGCTGCCGCCCGGCGCCGAACCCATCGACCTCACCGGCTTCTACGAACGGGCCCCAGGAGACGGCAGCCTGACCTACGGGCCGGCGTTCCAGGGCATGCGCGCCGCCTGGCGCTCCGGTGACGACGACGTATTCGCCGAGATCGTGCTCCCCGAGCCCACCGCCGCAGAAGCCCCGCGGTACGGGCTCCACCCGGCGGCGCTCGACGCGGCACTGCACGCCACCGCGCTGCTCGGCACCGACGCCGAGCAGGTCACCCTCCCGTTCGCCTGGACGGGCATCGACCTGCACGCCTCCGGCGCCGCCGCGCTCAGGCTGCGGATGACCCGCCTGGGAGACGGCGAAGTCGCGCTGCGCCTCACCGACACCGACGGACGCCCCGTCGCGTCCGTCGAATCGCTCGTCCTGCGCCCGGCGGCCCCCGGCCTGCCGGCTCCCACCGCGGCGTCCCACCAGTCGCTGTTCGAGCTCCGCTGGACGCCCGCCCAGCAGGACGGCCAGGCCCCGGAAACGGTCGTCCACCGCTGCGCTGGCGGCCACACCGCCCAGGCCGTGCACGCCGAGACGGCCGCGGCACTGAACGCCGTCCAGTCCTGGCTGGCGGCGGACAGGACCGACGGAGCCAAACTGGCCGTCGCCACCCGTGGCGCCGTGTCCGTGAACGGCGAGGACATCACCGACCTCGCCGGGGCCGCCGTATGGGGGCTGGTCCGCAGCGCACAGACGGAAAACCCCGGCCAGATCGTCCTCATCGACCTGGACCCCGCCGAAGCGGGCGCGGAAACCGACGAGGAACGCCTCGCCCAGGCCATGGCGACCACCGAGCCGCAAATCGCGATCCGCTCCGGCACCGCCCACCGGGCGCGCATCGCCCGCGTGGCCGGGGCCAGGACCGGCGCCCCCGCCACCGTCTTCGGCGGCCGGCCGGGCACCGTGCTGATCACCGGCGGCACCGGCGCACTCGGCGGCCTGGTCGCCCGGCACCTGGTCACCACCCACCAGGTCACCGACCTGCTGCTCACCAGCCGCCGCGGCCCCGCTGCCGCCAAAGCCGCCGCGCTGGCCGGCGAACTGGCCGGACTCGGCGCCCGCATCGAGGTCATCTCCTGCGACGCCGCCGACCGCGACGCGCTGGCCGACGCGCTGGCAGGCCGCACCCTCGCCGGAGTCGTGCACACCGCCGGCGTCCTCGACGACGGGATCGTCTCCTCCCTGACCCCGGAGAAGACCGCGGCCGTGCTGCGCCCCAAGGTCGATGCCGCGCTGAACCTCCACGAACTCACCGCGGACCAGGAGCTGACGGCGTTCGTACTGTTCTCCTCCGCCGCCGGTGTCACCGGGGGCGCGGGACAGGCCAACTACGCCGCGGCCAACACGTTCCTGGACGGACTCGCCGCGCACCGGCGGGCCCGCGGGCTTCCCGCCCAGTCGCTGGCCTGGGGGCTGTGGGAGGAGAGCAGCGGCATGACCGGCGTGCTCGACGCCGCCGCCCTGTCAGGCATGCAGCGCGACGGCGCCGTGCCCCTGCCCACCGGCGAGGCCCTGGAACTGCTGGACACCGCCGGAACGCTCGACCTGCCGCTCGTGGTGCCCGTCCGCATCGACCTCACCGGGAAGCGCCGCGACGACGTGCCCCACCTGATGCGCGACCTGGTGATGCGCGGCCCGGCCCGCCGCAGCGTCGAAGCCGCCGCGCCCGCCACCGAATCCGCCGACAGCCTGCGTGACCGGCTGACCCGCCTCAAGCCGGCCCGCCGCGAACAGGTGCTGCTCGACATCGTCCGCACCCAGGCCGCCGCCACCCTCGGATACGCCGGTCCCGCCGAAGTCGACGCCGAACGCTCCTTCCGCGACATGGGCTTCGACTCCCTCGCCGCCGTGCGGCTGCGCAACAGCCTCGGCGAGGCCGTCGGCGAACGCCTCCCCGCGACCCTGGTCTTCGACCATCCGAGCGCGTCCGCCCTCGCGCGGTACCTCCTGGAGGAGCTCGGACTCGGCGAGCCGAAGCCGGCCGAAGAGGACGAGGACACCCGCGGGAACGAGGACTTCGAAAGCCGCGAGGCAGAGATCCAGAGCATGAGCCTGGCCGACCTCCTTCGCGCGGCGCAACGATCAGGAGACCCGACATGACCCAGCTGCTCGATGGCACCGACGAGCGTGTCTATCCCCTCGACAAGGAACTGCTGCACCAGGTGCTGACCCCTTACCGGGGCAAACGGTGTGAATACCTCACCTCGGCGACCGTCACCCACCAGGGCGACCCGCGCGACGGCGGACGGCTCACCGCCGCCTGCACCTTCCACATCCCCGAGTCCTGCTACATCGACGACACCGGGCACTTCAACGCCGTCGAGTTCAACATCTGCTACAACCAGATGGCCTACTACATCATGGCCAAAATGGTGAAGGAGTCGCTCGTCGAGCCGTTCTCCCACTGGTCACTGGAGCAGTTCTGGACCCGGCAGCTCGCGGACGTCTACATCACCGACTTCAGAAGCACCTTCCGCAAGGCCATGCACGGCAGCCACTTCCGCGGAGAGATCGACATCGTCGACGTGGCCGAATGGGACGCCAACGACCTGCGTGACGCCCTCATCATCATGCGCACCCGGTGCCGCTTCTGGGATGAGCACGGCGGAACGAGCAGCGGCGAGGTAACCGCCGCCGTCACCAACCCGCCCGCGAACTGACGCGGCTCGGCCTCGCGAAGGAAGCGACCATGAGCAACGCAGAACGGCCGGCCCAGCGGCCCCGGCTCCCCGACGGAGCCCAGCAGGTCGACATCGAAAATCTCTACGGCCGCCTCGCGGAGCACGGCCTGGAGTACGGCCCCGCTTTCCGCGGCCTGCGCGCCGTGTGGTCGCACGGCGACGAGGTCTACGCCGACGCCGCTCTCGACGACACCACCAGCAGCGGCGACGGCTACCTCCTCCACCCCGCCCTGTTCGACGCCGCGCTCCAGGCCGCGCTCGTGCCGGACCTCGGCAGCGAGGAAGGCACCTTCCTGCCGTTCGTGCTGCGGGGGGTGCGCGTCCACAAGGCGGGCGCCCGCTCCGTCCGCGTCCACACCGCTCCCGCGGACGGCGGAGTCACCCTCGCGCTCACCGGCGACGACGGCGAACCCGTCGCCACGGTCGGCACCGTCCTCAGGCGCTCCGTCACCGCCGGGCAACTCGACGCCGCCACCCAGCGCCCACGGCTGCTCCGCCCCGTCTGGAAAACCGTCCCACCGCCCCCGGCCTCCCAGGACCAGCAGCGCTGGGCGTTCCTCGGCACCGACCACATCGGCTTCACCGGCGCACTGAAGTCAAGCGGCCACGCGTTCGACTCCTACCCGTCGCTGCCGTCCCTCGACTCCGCCCTCACCGGCGGCACCCCCGCGCCCGACGTGGTCGCCGTCGCCTGCACCGACGCGGACTCGCCCGTGCGCTCCGCGGCACAGCGCGCCCTCATGCTCGTCCAGGAATGGCTGGCCGACGAACGCCTGAACAAGACCCGCCTCGTCCTCCTCACCAGCGGCGCCGTCGCCACCCGCCCCCAGGAAGACCTGCCCGACCTGCCCGGCGCGGCCGTGTGGGGACTCCTGCGCAGCGCCCAGTCCGAACACCCCGGCCGCTTCGCACTCGTCGACATCGACGACCCGGAGGAATCCGGCCGCGCCCTCACCGCCGCCATCGCCTCCGGCGAACCCCAACTCGCCGTCCGCCGGGGCGTACTCCACCGGCCACGCCTCGTCCGCCGCCCACCGCCCCGGCGCGCCGCCCTGACCGGCACCGTCCTCGTCACCGGCGGGACCGGAGCACTCGGCCGCCTCATCGCCCGGCACCTGGTCACCCGGCACGACGTCACCCACCTCGTGCTGCTCAGCCGCCGCGGCCCCCAGGCACCAGGCGCCACCGAACTGAACGCCGAACTCACCGCACTCGGCGCCCGCGTCGACATCATCGCCTGCGACGCCACCGACCGCACCTCCCTGGAACACGCCCTCGGGACCGTCCCCGCCCCGTCCGCCGTCATCCACACCGCCGGTCTGGTGTCCGACGCCACCGCCGTCACCCTGACACCCCGCAAACTCGACCAGGTCCTCGGCCCCAAGGTCGACGCCGCACTCCACCTCCACGACCTGATCAAGGACCCCGCCTGCGCGTTCGTCCTGTTCTCGTCCATCGCCGGGCTGACCGGCAACCGCGGACAGGGCAACTACGCCGCCGCCAACGCCGCCCTCGACGCACTCGCCCACCACCGCCGCGCCCTCGGCCTGCGCGGCACCTCCCTCGCCTGGGGCCTGTGGGAGGACGGCATGGGCTCCGGCCTGTCCGCCACCGAACTCGTCCGCATCAAGAACTCCGGCTTCGCCCCGCTCCTGCCCGACCAGGGCCTTGCCCTCTTCGACGCGGCACTCGCGGCCGACGAGGCGCTCCTCGCCCCCGTCCGGCTGAACGAGTCGGCCCTCAGCACCGACGTTCCGCCCATCCTCGCCGACCTCCTGTCCGCCCCCGCCGGCAAGTCCGCCGCGAGCGAATCGCTGCGCAGTCGCCTCGCCGCCCTCCCGGAGGGCGAACGCGACCGGGCCGCCCTGGAGTTCGTCCTCGCCACGGTCGCCGATGTCCTCGGCTTCGACGGCCCGGAGGAGGTGGTCGCCGACCGCGAGTTCAGCACCGTCGGCCTGGACTCCCTCGGCAACCTCGAACTCAGCCGACGCCTGTCCTCCGCGACCGGCATACGGCTACCCGTGACCCTCGCCTTTGACCACCCGACTCCCGCAGACCTGGCCTCCCGGCTGCGGCAACTCCTCCGGGAGAACGAAAAATGAACGTACTTGTCGTCGGCGGTGGCGTCATCGGCCTGGCCGCCGCCTGGCGCGCCCAGCGCTCAGGGCTCACCGTCACCGTGATCGACCCGGAGCCGGCGAGCAAGGCTTCCCACGCCTCGGCGGGCATGCTCCCGGGCGGCAGCGCGCAGCTCTACGGCCAGCCGGATCTGCTGAGCCTGTGCGTGGACTCCCGCAACCTCATCCCGTCCTTCGTCGCCGAACTGGAAGAGTTCGCCCCCGCCGGCTACCGGCGCGACGGCGTACTGGACGCCGCGTTCGACGAGGACGCCTTCCAGGCTCTCGCCCGCCAGCAGTCCCTCCAGGAGTCGGTGGGCGTCCGCACCGAACGCCTCACCCCCGAGGAATGCCACAAACTCCAGCCGGCCTTCGCTCCCGTCCTCGGCGGCCTGCTGTCGCCCGACGACGGCTCCGTCGACCCGCGGACCTTCACCGCGGCGCTGTCGACGGCCTTCCAGGCCCTGGGCGGCACCCTCGTCCGCCAACGCGTCACCCGCATCACGGACCACCAGGTCACCCTCGGCAACGGCGACACCGCCGCCTTCGACCGCCTCGTCCTGGCCGCCGGCTGCTGGACGCACCGGATCGAAGGTCCGCCGCCCGGCGCCATCCCCGAAATCCGTCCCGTCCGCGGCCAGATCGTCCGCCTCCACTCCGATACGCCGCTCCTCAACCTGACCGCCCGCGCCAACATCAGGGGGACGTCCCTCTACCTGGTGCCCCGCCTGGACGGCGAACTGGCCATCGGCGGCACGTACGAGGACGGCGGCTACGACGAGGCCCCCACCGCCGAAGGCACCCGCGAACTCCTCACCCGCGCCGCCGAGGTCATCCCCGGCGTCGGCGCCCTCCGCTTCAGCGAGATCAGTGTGGGGCTCCGCCCCGGCTCGCCCGACGGCCTCCCCCTCATCGGCGCCACTGCCGTCCCGGACGTCTACCTGGCCTCAGGCCACTACCGCATGGGCGTCCAACTCGCCCCGATCACGGCGCAGATCATCACCGCCCTCCTGACCGACACCACCCCGCCCGCCTCCGCGGCGCCGTTCAGCCCCCGCCGCCTCGGCTGAGGAACGGACCCCCACCGAAGCCCGGACGGCGGGCTCAGCGATGACCGTACTCGCTGAGCCCGCCGGTCCGGGCTTCTGGCCGTGTGGGTCAGGAGACCGCCACGGAGACGCTGCCGAGCGTCCCGGTGACGTTCTCGGTCCAGGAGTGGTCCTCCTCCGCACGTGACCTGATCGTGAGGGAACGGCTTCCGTTCGCCTCCTCGGCCCCGACGATCATCTGCAACAGAGCGCCCTTCTGAGAGCTGAAGGTGATGGGGGCGTTCAGCACGAGTTCGGCTATCTCCTCGGCGCCTGCCGTCGCAGCCGCGTGCAGGGCCAGCTCGATGAAAGCGGTGCCCGGGAGGATCACGGTCCCCATCACGACATGATCGCTGAGCCAGGGGTGCTCGGCCAGCGTCACGCGGCCCGTGAACAGGTGGCTGCCGTCCGGTAGTTCGGTGGCCGTGGCCAGCAAGGGATGGGCAGCGGACTCCAGACCGAGGCCGGACGGGGACCCGACGGGCGCAGCGGTCTCGAACCAGTAGCGGCGACGCTGGAAAGCGTAGGTCGGAAGATCGACGCCCCGGGCTCCGAGTCGCGCGAAGAACCCCTCCCAGCCCACCGGGGCACCACCCGCGTGTGCCCGGGCCAGCCCGTCCACCAGGCTGGTCGGCTCGTCACGGTTGGCAGCGAGCAGCCCCACGGCGTGCGCGTCCGTCTCGGACAGTGCCTCGC
>NZ_LZNS01000001.1:6245927-6250401 GCF_001984575.1 Streptomyces sp. MP131-18
CCAGCAGAGGCAGGACGTCGTGTTCGGGGGCGCGTAGGGAGATCATGGCGCCGGTTGGGGGGAGGTCCTGCATGAGGGTGCCGCGGGCGGCGACGAGTTGGGCGGTGTGGTCGAGGGTGAGGATGCCGGCGATGTGGGCGGCGGTGAGTTCGCCGATGGAGTGGCCGGTGAGGTAGTCGGGGGTGATGCCGAAGGATTCGACCAGGCGGTAGAGCGCGGTTTCCAGGGCGAAGAGTGCGGCCTGGGTGTAGCGGGTCTGGTTCAGCAGGGTGGGGTCGTCGGCGAAGACGACATCCTTGAGCGCGTGTTGGGCGTTGAGGTGGGTGTCCAGGGCGGTGCATGCCTGGTCGAACGCGGTCTGGAAGGCGGGGTAGGTGTCGTACAGGGCACGGCCCATGCCCGCGCGTTGGGCGCCCTGGCCGGTGAACAGGAACGCGACCTTCCCCGCCTCCTGAGGCGCCTGCTGGTACTCACCGGCACGCAGGCTCGCGACAAGTTCGTCACGAGTGGAGCCTACGGCGACGGCGTGGTGCTCGAACGCCGTGGTGCCGGAAGCCGCCAGGGAAGAGGCGATATCGACCGGACGCAGATCGGGGTGCGCAGCGACATGATCGAGCAGGCGCTGAACCTGCTCGCGCAGCGCCTCTTCAGTTCTGGCGGACAAGAACCAGGGGAGCGGGCCGGCCCGGAGCGCCGACTCCGTGTGCGCTCCCGGTGCTTCACCGGCCGGAGCCTGTTCCAGGATCAAATGACCGTTGGTGCCGCTGATGCCGAAGGAGGAGATGGCGGCGCGGCGGGGGCGGTCGCCGGTGCTCGGCCAGGGGCGGGGTTGGGTGAGGAGTTGGACGTTGCCGCTGTCCCAGTCGATGTGGGGGCTGGGTTCGTCGGCGTGCAGAGTGCGGGGGAGGGTGGCGTGGCGCATGGCCTGGATCATTTTGATGACCCCGCCGATGCCTGCCGCGGCCTGCGTGTGTCCGATGTTGGATTTCAGCGAGCCGAGCCACAGGGGCTGGTCCTCGGGCCGGTGCTGGCCGTAGGTGGCCAGCAGGGCCTGGGCCTCGATGGGGTCGCCGAGGGTGGTGCCGGTGCCGTGGGCCTCTACCGCGTCGATGTCGTCCGGGGCGAGACCCGCGTTGGCCAGTGCGGCGTGGATGACGCGTTGCTGGGAGGGGCCGTTGGGGGCGGTGAGGCCGTTGCTCGCACCATCCTGGTTGATCGCGGTGCCGCGGATGACGGCCAGGACCGTGTGCCCGTTGGCCTGCGCGTCGGAGAGGCGTTCCAGCAGGACCATGCCCGCGCCCTCGGCCCACGCCACGCCATCAGCCGCGGCGGAGAACGACTTGCACCGGCCATCGGGAGCCAGCCCACGCTGCCGCCCGAACTCCACGAACATCCCCGGCGTCGACATGATGGTGACGCCCCCGGCCAGCGCCAGCGAACACTCACCACTACGGAGTGCGTGCGCCGCCTGGTGCATCGCCACCAGCGAAGAGGAACAGGCGGTGTCGACCGTCACCGCCGGGCCCTCAAGACCGAACGTGTACGCGAGACGCCCGGAAGCGATGCTGACGCCGTTGCCGGTCAGCAGGTAGCCGCTCAGTCCTTCATCGCCCTCATGCAGGCGCGGGCCGTACTCCTGGGCGATAGCGCCCACGAACACGCCGGTATCGCTGCCGCGCAGCCGCTCCGGGCTGACCCGGGCGCGCTGAATCGCCTCCCAGGCCGTTTCGAGAAGAACGCGCTGCTGAGGGTCCATCGCCGCGGCTTCACGCGGGCTGATCCCGAAGAACTCCGGGTCGAACTCGGCGGCGTCGTAAAGGAATCCACCCTCGCGGGTATAGGTCTTCCCCGGCGCGCCGGGGACCGGGTCGAAGAGGTTGTCGAGGTCCCAGCCCCGGTCCTCGGGGAACGCCCCTACCGCGTCACGCCCCTCCATCACCAGGTCCCACAGAGCATCGGGGGTGTTCGCGCCGCCGGGGAAGCGGCAGGCCATCCCGACGACGGCAATGGGCTCGTTCGTGGCGGCCGTCGTGCCGCGCGGCGCGCGCGGCTTCGGTGCGGCGGCGGCCGTCTCGGCGAGCGTGGCGCGGAGATGGGCGGCGAGCACGGTGGGCGTCGGGTAGTCGAACAGCAGCGTGGACGGCAGCCGCATCCCGGACGCCTTGTTGAGCGCGTTACGCAGATCCACGGAACTGAGGGAGTCGAACCCGAGATCCTTGAACGGAGTATTCGGATTGACCGTCTCGGGAGAACTGTGGCCGAGGACCGTGGCGATGTGGCCGCGAAGGAACGTCAGCAGGATGCGCTGCTGCTCCGGCTCCGGGTGCCCGGCGAGCGACTGGCGCAGGGTGTTGCTGTCCTGGGCGGCCCGGGTGCTGGTGCGGCGCGGGGCGCGGACGAGCCCCTGGAACATGGGGGTGTGCGTGGGGGCGTGCATGCGGAGCGTGGCGAGGTCGAGCTTGGCCGGGATGAGCACCGGGTGGGACGTGCTGAGCGCGGTGTCGAAGTGGGCCAGCCCATGTCCTGGAGTGAGCGGAAGCAGCCCGTTGCGGCTCATGCGGGCGCGGTTCTGCTCATCCAGGGTGCCGGCCATGCCACCGGCGGCGTGTTCCCACAGTCCCCAGGCGAGGGAGTGCGCGGGCAGCCCCTGGGCGCGCCGGTGGTGGGCCAGGGCGTCGAGGAACGCGTTCGCGGCGGCGTAGTTGGCCTGCCCCGGGGCGCCGACGGTGCCGACCGCGGAGGAGAAGAGAACGAACGCGTCGAGGTCGGCGCCGCGCGTGAGCTGGTGGAGATTCCAGGCGGCGTCCGTCTTCGGACGCAGGACATCGCCAAGACGCTGGGGAGTGAGAGCGGTGGTGATGCCGTCGTCGAGCACTCCGGCGCAGTGGATCACGGTGCCCAGCGGGTGTTCCTGCGGCAGCGAGGCGAGGAGGGACTCCAGTGCGGCCCTGTCGGTGGCGTCGCAGGCGGCGATGGTGACGCTGGCACCGAGTGCGGTGAGGCCGGCGAGGTGGCTGCCCTGCGCTCGCGGGCCTCGGCGGCTGGTGAGGAGGAGGTGCTTGGCGCCGTGCGCGCTGACCAGATGGTGGGCCAGGAGGGCGCCCAGGGCGCCGGTGCCCCCGGTGATGAGAACGGTCTTGTCGGGATCGAACGGCGAGGGCGCGCCCGCGGCCGGGGCCGGGGCGTCGGCACGGGTGAGGCGAGGGGCGAGGAACTGACCGTCGCGGATGGCGAGCTGGGGCTGACCGGTGGCCACCGCGGCGGGCAGGGCCTGTAGCGAGGTCTCGCTGTCGTCGAGGTCGATGAGGGCGAACCGGTCCGGGTGTTCCGCCTGGACCGACCGGATGAGCCCCCAGGCCGACGCGGCGGGCATGTCGACCCGTTCCTCATCGCCGCCGGTGGAAGCGGCGCGCCGGGTCAGAATGACCAGCCGGGAGTCGGCCTCCTCGTCCGCGATCACCGACTGGGCCAGCCGCAGCACATGCTGCGTGAGCGCGTGCGTCGCCGCCACCGGGTCGGCGCCATCTCGTGAAACACACCAAGTGACACGTACCCGCCGACCGTCCGAGTCCTGCCCGACGGCCTCCAGGGGCACGTCCTGGACGGGGGGCGCGGAGATGAGGTGCTCGCTGTCCGGACCGGCGGACTCGGCCCACGTGCCGTTGATGGCGGCGGGGGCGACGCGCTCGGGAGTGGAGAGCGGAGCCCAGCTGACTCCGTACAGCTCCCCGGTGTCGGCGGCGCGCGCGGTGGCGAGCTGCTCGGGCGCCACCTCCCGCAAGTCGAGGGCATCGACGGTCAGCACCGGCGCGCCCGCGGAATCGGCGATGGCGACGGAAGCCGTGTCCGGGCCGGTCCGGGTGAGGCGGACGCGCAGAGAGCTGGCTCCAGTCGCGTGCAGCGTCACGCCGTTCCAGGCGAACGGAATACGAACCGAGTTGTTCGCCGCATCCTGTGCGGTGACCAGCGGGGCCGGCTGGATCGCGGAGTCGAGCAGTCCTGGGTGAATCCCGTAGGTGCCGGGGTCGGCGTCGGAGGGGAGGGACACCTCGGTCCAGATGGTGTCGCCGTCCTGCCAGGCAGCGCGCAGGCTGCGGAACAGCGGTCCGTATCCGAGGCCGGCGTCGGTGATCCAGCTGTAGAACCACTCGCGATCGACGGGTTCCGCGGTGGCCGGGGGCCAAGCGCCGCCGGTGAGCAGGACATCCGTCTGCGGGGGGTTCTGCTCCTGAGCGGTGAGTGCGCCGGTGGCGTGGAGGGTCCAGACGTTGTCGGCCGGGGCGTTCTCGCTGCGGGAGTAGACGGAGAAGGAGTGCCGGTCGGCGTCGTCGGCGGCTTCGATCAGGACGCGGAGTTGGAGTGCTCCGTGGTCGGGTACGGCGAGGAAGATGTGGTGGGTGAGTTCGTCGATCTGGTTGCAGCCGATGTGGTGGGCGGCGTGGAGGAGGAGGTCGACGAAGGCGACGCCGGGGAC
>NZ_LZNS01000001.1:6251938-6252548 GCF_001984575.1 Streptomyces sp. MP131-18
CGGGCTGGGCTCGTCGGCGTGCAGAGTGCGTGGCAGGGTGCCGTGGCGCATGGCCTGGATCATTTTGATGACCCCGCCGATGCCTGCCGCGGCCTGGGCGTGTCCGATGTTGGATTTCAGCGATCCCAGCCACAGGGGCTGGTCCTCGGGCCGGTGCTGGCCGTAGGTGGCCAGCAGGGCCTGGGCTTCGATGGGGTCGCCGAGGGTGGTGCCGGTGCCGTGTGCTTCGACGGCGTCGATGTCGTCCGGGGCGAGGCCGGCGTTGGCCAGTGCGGCGTGGATGACGCGTTGCTGGGAGGGGCCGTTGGGGGCGGTGAGGCCGTTGCTCGCACCGTCCTGGTTGATCGCGGTGCCGCGGATGACGGCCAGGACCGTGTGCCCGTTGGCCTGCGCGTCGGAGAGGCGTTCCAGCAGGACCATGCCCGCGCCCTCGGCCCATGCCACGCCATCGGCCGCGGCGGAGAACGACTTGCACCGGCTGTCGAGTGCCAGCCCGCGTTGGCGGCTGAACTCCAGGAACATACCGGCATTGGCCATGACCGTGGCGCCACCCGCCAGCGCCAGCGAACACTCACCACTGCGGAGGGCCTGCGCCGCCTGGTGCATCGCC
>NZ_LZNS01000001.1:6255047-6257625 GCF_001984575.1 Streptomyces sp. MP131-18
CTCCTACCGCGTCGCGTCCCTCCATCACCAGGTCCCACAGGTCGCCTGGGGTGTTCGCGCCGCCGGGGAAGCGGCAGGCCATCCCGACGATCGCAATCGGCTCGTTCGCGCCGACCGCGGATGCCGTGCGGAGGGCGGTGGCCGGTCCACGAGTGGCAGGCGCCTGCCCGGCGCCGGCCAGTTCGGTGCGGATGTGGTCGGCGAGCGTGGTGGGGGTGGGGTAGTCGAACAGCAGCGTGGACGGCAGCCGCATCCCGGACGCCTTGTTGAGCGCGTTACGCAACTCCACCGAGCTGAGCGAATCGAAGCCCAGCTCCTTGAAGGACGTGGTGTCAGCGATGCTCTCGGGGGAGCTGTGTCCGAGGACGGTCGCGATGTGACCGCGCAGGAAGTCGAGCAGAATGCGCTGGTGCTCGGGCTCCGGGCGGTCGGCGAGCAACTGGCGCAGCTGGTCGCCGTCCTGGCCGGCGCGGGCGGCCTGGGCGGCGGCGCGGCGCGGGGCGCGGACGAGCCCCTGGAACATCGGCGTGTGCGTGGCCCGGGTTCGCAGGGCCGCGAGGTCGAACTTGGCCGGGATCACGACCGGATGGTCGGTGGTGAGGGCCGAGTCGAAGTGGGCGAGCCCGTGTGCCGCGGAAATCGGCAGGAGCCCGTTGCGGTTCATGCGGGCGCGGTCCTGCTCCTCCAGGGTGCCGGCCATACCGCCCGTGGCGTGTTCCCACAGTCCCCAGGCGAGGGAGTGCGCGGGCAGCCCCTGGGCGCGCCGGTGGTGGGCCAGGGCGTCGAGGAACGCGTTCGCGGCGGCGTAGTTGGCCTGCCCCGGGGCGCCGACGGTGCCGACCGCGGAGGAGAAGAGAACGAACGCGTCGAGGTCGGCGCCGCGCGTGAGCTGGTGCAGGTTCCACGCGGCGTCGGTCTTCGGACGCAGAACGTCGGTGAGGTGCTGAGGGTCGAGAGCGGCGGCGATGCCGTCGCGGAGTACACCGGCGCAGTGAACGACGGCGCCGAGGGGGCGCTCTTGCGGCAGGGAGGCGAGCAGAGACCCCAGTGAGGCACTGTCGGTGGCGTCGCAGGCGGCGATGGTGACGCTGGCACCGAGCGCGGCCAGGCCGGTGGCGATGCTGCGGGTGTGGGGCGTGGGTCCCTGCCGACTGGTGAGCAGCAGGTGCCTGACACCGTGCGCGCTGACCAGGTGGCGGGCGAGGAGGGTGCCCAGGGCGCCGGTGCCGCCGCTGATCAGCACCGTTTTCTCGGGATCGAACGCCGCAGGCTCGGCCGTCGAGGGCGGCTGGGTGCGGGTGAGGCGGGGGGTATGGAGCCGGCCGTCGCGGATGGCGAGTTGGGGTAGCGCGCCGGCCACCGCGGCGGGCAGGGCCTGTAGCGAGGTCTCGCTGTCGTCGAGGTCGATGAGGGTGAACCGGTCCGGGTGTTCCGCCTGGACGGAACGGATCAGCCCCCAGACCGCGGCGGCGGGCATGTCGACCCGTTCCTCATCGGCGCTGGTCGAGGCGGCGTGCCGGGTCAGGACGACCAGCCGCGAATCGTTCTCCTCATCCGCGACGATCGTCTGGACCAGCCGCAGCACGCCCTGCGTCAGCGCGTGCGTGGCCTGCACCGGGTCGGCGTCGTCCCGCGACACACACCACGTGACGAACGTCCCCGGGTCGGTCGAACCCTGCCCACTGGTACCGAGCGGCAGGTAGTCGGTGGGGAGCGCCGCGACGAGGTGTTCGTTCTCCGGGGCGGTGACGCCGACCCACGCGGTGTTGGTCGTGCCCGGGGCGATGTCCTTGGGTGCGGGGAGGGAGACCCAGTTGACCTCGTACAGCTCTCCGGTGTCGGCGGCGCGCGCGATGGCGAGCTGTTCCGGTGCGACTGCCCGCATGGCGATGGAGTCGATCGTCAGCACCGGCGCGCCCGTCGGATCGGTGATGGTCACGGACACCGTGTCCGGCGTGGTCCAGGTGAGGCGGACACGCAGAGAGCTGGCTCCAGTCGCGTGCAGGGACGCGCCGTTCCAGGCGAAGGGAATGCGGATGGAGTCCCGCGCCGCTTCGCGATCGGTGACCAGTGCGCCCGGCTGGATCGCGGAGTCGAGCAGTCCTGGGTGAATCCCGTAGGTGCCGGGGTCGGCGTCGGAGGGGAGGGACACCTCGGTCCAGATGGTGTCGCCGTCCTGCCACGCAGCGCGCAACCTGCGGAACTGCGGCCCGTAACCGAGGCCCGCGCTGGTGATGCGGGTGTAAAAATCCTCGATGTCGATGGGTTCCGCGGCCGCCGGCGGCCAGGTGCCGCCGGTGCGCATGGGGTCCGTATCCGGCGCGTCCGGGGCCCGGGTGGCGAGTGCTCCGGCGGCATGAAGGGTCCACTCGCCCTCGGCCGGGGAATCCTCGCTCCGGGAGTGGACCGTGAACGCACGTCGGCCTGACTCGTCCGCCGGTTCGATCAGGACGCGGAGTTGGAGTGCTCCGTGGTCGGGTACGGCGAGGAAGATGTGGTGGGTGAGTTCGTCGATCTGGTTGCAGCCGATGTGGTGGGCGGCGTGGAGGAGGAGGTCGACGAAGGCGACGCCGGGGAT
>NZ_LZNS01000001.1:6260745-6265285 GCF_001984575.1 Streptomyces sp. MP131-18
GGTGAGGGCTGGTCTTCGGTGAGGGCGTGCAGGGCGCGGTCGATGTCCTCGGCCTGGTGGGCGATGATGACGGCGCGGTGGTCGAAGAGGGTGCGCGTGGCCAGGGCGTGGGCGATGCCCGCGGTGCTGAGAGCGGGATGCAGTTCCAGGTGGGTGCGGAGTTGCCGGGCTTGTTCGCGCAGGGCGGGTTCGTTCCTGGCGGAGATCACCCAGGGGACGAGCGTCTCCTGAGGAGCCGCTACTTCTTGTTCTTGGGTGGGTGGGGCCTGTTCGAGGATGAGGTGGCTGTTGGTGCCGCTGATGCCGAAGGAGGAGATGGCGGCGCGGCGGGGGCGGTCGCTGGTGCTCGGCCAGGGCCTGGGCTGGGTGAGGAGCTGGACGTTGCCGCTGTCCCAGTCGATGTGCGGGCTGGGCTCGTCGGCGTGGAGGGTGCGGGGGAGGGTGGCGTGGCGCATGGCCTGGATCATTTTGATGACCCCGCCGATGCCTGCCGCGGCCTGGGCATGCCCGATGTTGGACTTCAGCGATCCCAGCCACAGGGGCTGGTCCTCGGGCCGGTGCTGCCCGTAGGTGGCCAGCAGGGCCTGGGCCTCGACCGGATCACCCAGGGCGGTGCCGGTGCCATGCGCCTCGACCGCGTCGATCTGGTCGGCGGTCAGGCGCGCGTTGGCGAGCGCCGCGTTGATGACACGCTGCTGAGAAGGCCCGTTGGGCGCGGTCAGTTGACTGCTCTTGCCGTCCTGGTTGACGGCGGTGCCGCGGATGACGGCCAGGACCGTGTGCCCGTTGGCCTGGGCGTCGGAGAGCCGTTCCAGCAGGACCATGCCCGCGCCCTCGGCCCACGCCACGCCATCAGCCGCCGCAGAGAACGACTTGCACCGGCCATCGGGAGCCAACCCACGCTGGCGGCTGAACTCCACGAACATCCCCGGCGTCGCCATCACCGCGGCGCCACCGGCCAGCGCCATGGTGGACTCGCCGTTCCGCAGCGACTGGCAGGCCATGTGCAGGGCGACCAACGACGAGGAGCAGGCGGTGTCGACCGTCACCGCCGGGCCTTCGAGCCCCAGCGTGTACGCGACCCGCCCCGAGGCGACACTGAGGGTGTTGCCGGTCAGCAGATAGCCCTCGACGTCATCCGCGCCCTGGTGAATGAGCGAGGCGTACTCGTGCCCCGACACTCCGCTGAACACCCCGGTGCGGCTACCGCGCAGCTCGCCCGGGGACAGGCCCGCGCTTTCAATGCTTTCCCAGGTGGTTTCGAGGAGGAGGCGCTGCTGCGGGTCGAGAGCGAGGGCTTCGCGGGGGCTGATGCCGAAGAACTCGGGGTCGAACTCGGCGGCGTCGTAGAGGAATCCGCCTTCGCGGGCGTAGCTCTTCCCCGGGGTGTCGGGGTCGGGATCGAAGAGGTTGTCGAGGTCCCAGCCCCGGTCTTGCGGGAACGCCCCAACCGCGTCATGCCCCTCCGCGACCAGCTCCCAGAGTTTCCCGGGCGTCGTGGCTCCACCGGGGAAGCGGCAGGCCATGCCTACGACTGCGATCGGCTCGTGATCCCGCGACTCGACTTCGGCGAGCCGCTGCCGGGTCCGCTGGAGGTCAGCGGTCACGCGCCTCAGGTAGTCGCGAAGCTTGTCCTCGTTCATATCAGGACGACGCCCTTCCTCGGTTGCCGAGTTATGAGAGCCCGAGCTCGTTGTCGATGAAGTCGAAGATCTCGTCGTCCGTTGCGGCGTCGATCTTCACGGCCGATCCCTGCCCCTGCTCGCCTTCAACGCCTTCAACGCCTTCCGCGCTGTTCAGCTTCGACAGGAGCCCCTGGATGCGGGTGGTGAGCGTGGCCCGGACGTCCGGGCCGACGGTGGCCAGATTGCTCTCCAACCGGTCCAACTCGGCGGCCAGCGCCTGCGGAAGTCCGGCGGGCGCTGGCTCGGGAGCCAGCGAGGAACGCAGCATGGACGCCAGCTGCGTCGGTGTCGGGTAATCGAACAGCGTGGTGGGCGGCAGCCTGAGGCCGGTGGCTTCGTTGAGACTGTTACGGAACTCGACAGAGGTGAGTGAGTCGAGTCCCATCTCAAGGAACCCGCGGTCGGCGTCGATGGCGTCCGGCGAGCCGTGGCCGAGGATGGCGGCGACCTGGCCGCGAAGGTAGGAAAGAAGTATCTCCAGCTGCTTGGCCTCGTCGCCGGATGCGAGCCGCTGCCGCAGCGAGTCCGGGGACGCGCCGCCGCTCTGGGCGGCTTGCCGGGTACGGGAACGGGGACGGACCAGCCTGTGCAGGACCGCGGGAACCGGGGCGCCACCGTCGCCCAGCCGTGCGAGATCGAGCCTGGCGGGCACCAGGACCCCTTGAGCCGGTTGTTCCGATTGACCCGAGCCGAGCGCGAGGTCGAGCAGATCGAGCGCCTGTGCCGTCGGCAGCGCGGCGATGCCTCCGCGGCCGAGCCGCGCACGCCCGACCGGGTCGAGGGCCGCCGTGATCCCGCTGGTCTGCTGCCACAAGCCCCATGCCAGCGAGAGAGCCGGCAGTCCCTGCGCCCGGCGGTGGCAGGCGAGCGCGTCGAGGAAGGTGTTCGCCGCCGCATAGTTGGCCTGCCCGGCGTTGCCCACGATTCCGGCCACGGAGGAGAAGAGGACGAACGCTGCCAGGTCCCGTTCCTGTGTCAGCGTGTGCAAGTGAGAGGCGGCGTCGACCTTGGGCCGCAGCACTGCTGACAGCCGTTCCGGCGTCAGCGAGGAGACTGTGGTGTCGTCCAGCACTCCTGCCGTGTGGAAGACCCCCGTCAGCGGATGCTCGTCGGGGATCGACTTCAGGAGGCCGGATACGGACTCGGCGTCCGTGGTGTCACAGACCGCGATGGTGACGTCAGCGCCGAGTTCCTTCAGGTCGGCGGCCAGTTCAATGGCACCGTCCGCGTCCGCGCCGCGCCGGCTGGCAAGCAGCAGGTGCCGCGTTCCGTGCCGCTCCACCAGGCGCCGGGCGACCAGCCCGCCCAGGGTGCCGGTGCCACCCGTGATGAGCACGGTCCCGTCGGGGTCGAGCCCGGCGTTCGTGCCGTCGGCGTGCCCGCTGCCGCTCTCCTCCGGCGCGTGCAGAGCCGCGCGCACCAGCCGGGGAACGCGCAGCTCACCGGCGCGGACCGCGAGTTGGGGCTCTCCTGTCGCGAGTGCCGCCGGGAGTGCACGGTAGGAGGCGTCCGACCCGTCGACATCGATGAGCACGAACCGGCCGGGATGCTCCGACTCCGCCGTTCGGATCAGGCCCCAGGCCGTGGCCGCGGCAGGGTCCGGCACCTGCTCGCCGTCCTCCGCGGCAACCGCGCCTCGGGTCAGCACCAGCAGCCGGGCCTCCGTGAGGGCGCCGTCGGCGAGGAAGTTCTGCACCAGCGTCAACAGTTCGGTGGCTGCGGTATGCGCATCCGCCACCAGGTCACCGTCATCGGACAGCACGGGACCGGCCATCACGACTCGTGGCGCGGCGGCCCCCGCTGCGCTCGTCTCACCTGGAGTGGCGTGGGCCGGGTGATCCACGGCGTCGACCCCGGCCTCGCGCAGGGCGGCGGTCACGTCGGGCACGCCGAGTCCTGCCCACCGGCCGGTGTCCTGAGGCTCGGGTGCGGGGACGGAGACCCAGCTCAGCTCGTACAGGTCGTCGCTTTGCCGGGCGCGGGCAGCGGTGAGGTGCTCCGGCGCCACCTCGCGCATGGCGAGCCCGGTGATGGTGACGACGGGAGCGCCTGTGGGGTCGGCCACCGACAGCGACAGCACATCCCGGTCCGAGCGGGTCAGCCGCACCCGCAACCGGGACGGTCCGACAGCGTGCAGTGCGGCACCACTCCAGGAGAAGGGGAGTCGCACGGGGCCCGAGCCGTACCAGAGCATCAGCGGGTGCAGAGCCGAATCCAGGAGGGCGGGGTGAACCCCGTATGCCTCGGGGTCCGTGCCGTCCGGTAGCGCGATCTCGGCGTAGATGGCGTCGCCGACCCGCCAGCCCGCGCGGAAGCCCCGGAACAGCGGCCCGTACTCGTATCCGCGCTCGACGAACCCGCGGTAGAACTCCTCGACATCGACGGGCTCCCCTCCCACGGGCGGCCACGCCGTCAGGTCGTACGGCTCCGTCTCCGGCGCGGCGTCGGTGAGGAATCCGCTGGCATGGCGGGTCCACTCGGCCGTCTCCTCGCCCGCTTCACTCGTCGGTGACGAGTACACGGAGAACGGCCGCCGTCCGGCCTCGTCCGCGGCGCCCACGGTGATACGGAGCTGACGGGCACCTTGTTCCGGCACGGCCAGGAAGGCGTGGTGCGTCAGCTCTTCGAGCTGTCGGCAACCGACATGGCCGCCCGCGTGGAGGAGGAGGTCGACGAAGGCGACGCCGGGCAGCACGGCCGTACCGTGGACGAGGTGATCACTCAGCCACGGCTGGTCCTTGAACGAGACCTGGCCGGTGAACACAGCGCCTTCCCCGCCGGGAAGCGTGATGGCTGCCGTGAGAAGCGGATGGGTCGCGGACTTGGCGGCTTTGACAACAGTTTTTGTTGTCTGG
>NZ_LZNS01000001.1:6267544-6270406 GCF_001984575.1 Streptomyces sp. MP131-18
CCCCAACCGCGTCGCGTCCCTCCATCACCAGGTTCCACAGGTCGCCTGGGGTGTTCGCGCCGCCGGGGAAGCGGCAGGCCATCCCGACGATCGCAATCGGCTCGTTCGCGTCGGTGGTGGTGCTGCGGCTGATGGACGGTGGCTTGCGCGCGTTGGTGCTCTGCCCGCTGTCGGCCAGTTCGGTGCGGATGTGGTCGGCGAGCGTGGTGGGGGTGGGGTAGTCGAACAGCAGCGTGGACGGCAGCCGCATCCCGGACGCCTTGTTGAGCGCGTTACGCAACTCCACCGAGCTGAGCGAATCGAAGCCCAGGTCTTTGAACGACGCGCTGTGGTCGATGCCCTCGGGGGAACTGTGGCCCAGGACCGTGGCGATGTGACCGCGCAGGAAGTCGAGCAGGGCACGCTGCTGCTCGGGCTCCGGGCGGCCGGCGAGCGACTGGCGCAGCTGGTCGCCGTCCTGGCCGGCGCGGGCGGCCTGGGTGGCGATGGTGCGGCGCGGAGCGCGTACAAGTCCCCGGAACATGGGGTTCTGCGGCGTGGTATGCGTGCGCAGGGCCGCGAGGTCGAACTTGGCCGGGAGCATCACTGGATGGTCCGTGGCGAGCGCGGTGTCGAAGTGGGCGAGCCCGTGTGCCGCCGAAATCGGCAGGAGCCCGTTGCGGTTCATGCGGGCGCGGTCCTGCTCCTCCAGCGTGCCGGCCATGCCGCCGGTGGTCTCTGCCCACAGTCCCCAGGCGAGGGAGTGCGCGGGCAGCCCCTGGGCGCGCCGGTGGCGGGCCAGAGCGTCGAGGAACGCGTTCGCGGCGGCGTAGTTGGCCTGCCCCGGGGCGCCGAGGGTGCCGACGGCAGAAGAGAAGAGGACGAAGGCGTCCAGGTCGGTGCCGCGGGTGAGTTTGTGGAGATTCCAGGCGGCGTCGGCCTTGGGACGCAGGACGTTGCTGAAACGTTCAGGGGTAAGAGCTGTTGCGATGCCGTCGTCGAGGATGCCGGCGCAGTGGATGACGGCGCCGAGGGGGTGTTCCTGGGGGAGGGAGGCCAGGAGGGATTCCAGTGAGCCGCTGTCGGTGGCGTCGCAGGCGGCGATGGTGACCTTGGCATCGTGCTGGGCCAGGGCAGTGAGGATGTTGCTGTTGCGGGGGGTGGGGCCCCGCCGGCTGGTGAGCAGCAGGTGCCTGACGCCGTGGTGGGTGACCAGGTGCTGGGCCAGGAGAGTACCCAGGGCGCCGGTGCCGCCGGTGATCAGGACCGTCTTGTCCGGGTCGAACGTGACGGACGCGCCTGACGTTGGGGCGGACGTATCGACGGGGGCGAGGCGTGGGGTGAGGAACTGGCCCTTGCGGACGGCCAGCTGAGGCTGCGCGGTGGCCACGGCGGCGGGCAGGGCCTTGAGCGAGGACTCGCTGTCGTCGAGGTCGATCAGGGTGAACCGGTCCGGGTGTTCCGCCTGAGCCGAGCGGATGAGTCCCCACACCGACGCGCCTGCCAGATCCGGCTGCTCCTGCTGCGCACCGGCCGGAACCGCGCCCCGGGTGAGGACGACCAGCCGCGAATCGTTCTCCTCATCCGCGACCGACTGAACGAGACGGAGCACATGCTGCGTCAGAGTGTGAGTGGCCGTGACCGGGTCAGCTTCATCCGGGGAAACGCACCAGGTGAGGATCACTTCCGAGCCGGAGGTGTCCCCCTGACCGTTCCCATCGGCCAGTTCGGCCAGTGGAAGCCTCACTGTCCGCGCATCGGTCCCGGTCAGAGCCGCGAGGTGTTCGGCCCAGGCGGTGCCGATCGTGCCGGGGGTGGTGTCCTCGGCGGCCGGGAGGGGCGTCCAGCTGATCTGGTAGAGGTCCCCGGTGTTGGCGGCGCGCGCGGTGGCGAGCTGTTCCGGTGCGACTGCCCGCATGGCGAGGGAGTCGATCGTCATCACCGGCGCGCCCGTGGGATCGGTGATGGCCAGGGACGCCGTCCCGGGCGCGATCCAGGTGAGGCGCACGCGAATGGACACCGCCGCTGTCGTGTGCAGGGACACGCCGCTCCAGGAGAACGGGACACGGATGGAGTCCTGCGCCGCCTCCTGCGCGGTGACCAAAGCGCCCGGCTGAAGCGCGGAGTCGAGCAGTCCTGGGTGAATCCCGTAGGTGCCGGGGTCGGCGTCGGTGGGCAGGGACACCTCCGCCCACGTCGTGTCGCCGTCCTGCCAGGCAGCGCGCAGACTGCGGAACAGCGGTCCGTAGCCGAAGCCCGCGTCGACGATCCGGGTGTAGAAGTCCTGGATATCGATGGGCTGTGCGGTGGCCGGGGGCCAAGCGCCGTCGGCAAGCAGGGCATCTGTTGCCGGGGGGTTCTCCTCCTGAGCGGTGAGTGCGCCGGCGGCGTGGAGCGTCCACTCGCCCTCGGCCGGGGCGTTCTCGCTGCGGGAGTAGACGGAGAAGGAGTGCCGGCCGGTGTCGTCGGCGGCTTCGATCAGGACGCGGAGTTGCAGTGCTCCGTGTTCCGGGACGGCGAGGAAGATGTGGTGGGTGAGTTCGTCGATCTGGTTGCAGCCGATGTGGTGGGCGGCGTGGAGGAGGAGGTCGACGAAGGCGACGCCGGGGATGATGAGTGCGTCGTGTACGGCGTGTTCGGTGACCCAGGCGGGGTCGGTGGCGGTGATGCGGCCGGTGAAGAGGTGTCCGCCGTTGTCGGGGAGTTCGGCGAGGGTGGTCAGTACCGGGTGCCCGGTGGCGGTCAGGCCGAGGTGGCCCGCGTTCGCACCGCTTCTCGACGTGTCCAGCCAGTAGTGCTGGCGCTGGAAGGGGTAGGTCGGCAGATCGGGCGCGGAAGGCGGGGGCGGCGCGTCGCCCGCGAGACGGGGCCAACGGACGGACA
>NZ_LZNS01000001.1:6272491-6284876 GCF_001984575.1 Streptomyces sp. MP131-18
GGGGGCTGGGTTCGTCGGCGTGCAGAGTGCGTGGCAGGGTGCCGTGGCGCATGGCCTGGATCATTTTGATGACCCCGCCGATGCCTGCCGCGGCCTGCGTGTGTCCGATGTTGGATTTCAGCGATCCCAGCCACAGGGGCTGGTCCTCGGGCCGGTGCTGGCCGTAGGTGGCCAGCAGGGCCTGGGCTTCGATGGGGTCGCCGAGGGTGGTGCCGGTGCCGTGTGCTTCGACGGCGTCGATGTCGTCCGGGGCGAGGCCGGCGTTGGCCAGTGCGGCGTGGATGACGCGTTGCTGGGAGGGGCCGTTGGGGGCGGTGAGGCCGTTGCTCGCACCATCCTGATTGACGGCCGACCCGCGGATGACGGCCAGGACCGTGTGCCCGTTGGCCTGCGCGTCGGAGAGGCGTTCCAGCAGGACCATGCCCGCGCCCTCGGCCCATGCCACGCCATCGGCCGCGGCGGAGAACGACTTGCACCGGCCATCGGGAGCCAGCCCACGCTGCTGGCCGAACTCGACGAACATCCCGGGCGTCGCCATGACGGTGACGCCGCCGGCCAGCGCCAGCGAACACTCACCACTGTGCAGCGCCTGCGCCGCCTGATGCAGGGCGACCAGCGAGGAGGAGCAGGCGGTGTCGACCGTCACCGCCGGGCCTTCGAGGCCGAACGTGTACGCGACCCGCCCCGAGGCGACACTGACGGTACTGCCGGTCAGCAGGTAGCCGCCCAGCCCGTCGTCGCCCTCGTGCAGTCGCGGGCCGTACTCCTGGGCCATGGCGCCCACGAACACGCCGGTGTCGCTGCCGCGCAGCCGCTGCGGATTGATCCTGGCGCGTTCGAACGTTTCCCAGGCGATCTGGAGCAGGACCCGCTGCTGAGGGTCCATGGCCATGGCTTCGCGGGGACTGATGCCGAAGAACTCGGGGTCGAACTCGGCGGCGTCGTCCAGGAAACCACCGTGTCGGGTATACGTCTTGCCCCGGACTCCCGGCTCGGGGTCGTACAGGCTGTCCAGGTCCCAGCCCCGGTCCTCGGGGAACGCGCTGATCGTGTCCGTGCCCTCGTCGACCAGCCGCCACAGGGCTTCCGGCGTGTTGGCGCCGCCGGGGAAGCGGCAGGCCATCCCGACGACCGCGATCGGCTCGTCGGCGTTCGCGGCCGGCATCCCGGCCTTCCCCGCCGTCCCGGCCTTCCCCGCCGTCCCGGCCGTCCCGGCCGTCCGTGCGGACGCGGTCGGCAGGAAGTCGTCGCCGCCCAGTGCGAGTTCACACAGCCGTTGGGCCAGCCGGGCCGGGCTCGGGTGGTCGTAGACGACGGAGTTGGGCAGGGCCAGCCCGGTCACATCGGTCAGCTTCTCCTTGAGCTGAACCGCCAGTGTCGAGTCCATGCCCAGGTCGCGGAATGCCCGGTCGGTGTCAACCGAGTCCGCGCTCAGGTGGCCGAGAACGATCGCTGTCCGCAGCTGTACCAGCTCGAGCGCCTCGCGATTCCGCTCCTCCTCCGGCAGCGCCGCGAACCGCTGCCGCCACGTCGCGCCCCCGCTGTCCGCGGTCTCCTCCGCGCGTTCCTCCTCCTGCCGCACGCCACTTGCCCGCGTGGCGGGCACGAACCCGGCCGCTGTCTCCGGCCAGTAGCGCTCGCGCTGGAACGCGTAGGTGGGCAGCGGAACGCGGCGCGGCGCCCGCCCCGCGAACACGGCGGACCAGTCGACGGGCACGCCGCGCACGTGGAGCTCGGCCAGGGACCCGAGGAGCAGCGGCCACGGCTCCTCGTTCCGGCGAAGCGACCCGACGACCAGACGGTCGGGCAGGGTTTCCCGCAGGCCGAGCGTCAGCACGGGGTGCGGGCTCGACTCGATGAACGTGCCGAACCCGTCCTCCGCCATCCTCCTGAGCGTCGGCTCGAACAGCACCGGCCGGCGAAGGTTGGCGTACCAGTAGTCGGCGTCCAGCCCGGCCGTGTCGATGGCGGCCCCGGTGACGGTCGAGTAGAACGCGATGTCGGAGGAACGCGGCGTCACCCCGGCGAGCTGCTGAAGCAGCTCATCCCGGATGGCCGCCACGTGCGGCGAGTGGGAGGCCCAGTCCACCGCGGGAACGGCCCGCGCGCGGATACCGTCCGCCTCGCAGCGCTCCAGCAGCCGCGCGACGACGTCGGGAGCACCGGCCACGATGGTGGTGCTCGGCCCGTTGACCGCGGCGACGCTCAGCCCTTCGCCGATGGTGGCGACGTACTCGGCGACCCGGTCGGCAGCCAGCGCGACCGACACCATGGCCCCGGTGCCCGCCAGCGCCAGCAGCGTCCGGCTGCGCAGCGCCACGATCCGGGCGGCGTCCTCCAGACCGAGCGCTCCCGCGACGTGTGCCGCGGCGACTTCGCCCTGCGAGTGCCCGATCACCGCGTCCGGCCGCACGCCCAGCGACTCCCACACCCGCACGAGCGAGACCATCACCGCGAACAGCGCGGGCTGGACGACGTCCGCGCGTTCGAGGGGCGGCGCCCCGGGCTCGCCGGTGAGCGTGTCCAGCAGCGACCAGTCGAGGTACGGGGCGAACGCGTCGTGGCACGCCTCGACCGACGTGCGGAAGACCGCGGAGGTGCGCAGCAGTTCGCGCGCCATCCCCTCCCACTGCGAGCCCTGCCCGGGGAATACCAGCGCGACCTTCCCGTGGTCGCCCGTGATGCCCGTGATCAGGCCCGGCACCTCGGCCCCGTTGCGCAGCGCCGCCAGCTGTGCGGCGTGATCGGGGCCGAGGGCGACGGCGCGGTGCTCGAAGTGCGTGCGCGTGCCGACCAGCGACCAGCCGATGTCCAACGCGTCGGCGTCGGCGTCGGCGTCGGCATCGGTGGTCGGCAACTCGCGTAGCCGCTCCGCCTGTGCGCGCAGGGCCGCCGCCGTGCGTCCCGACACCGGCCACGGGGACAGCGGGATCTCCTCCCCGCTCTCCTCCTCGCTCTCCGCCGCGCTGTCGTCCCCGCTCTGCCGCGCGGCGTCCTGGCCGGACTCGTTCGGCTCGGGCGCCCCGGCGATCACGACGTGGCAGTTCGTCCCGCCCACGCCGAAGGAGCTGACCCCGGCGAACAGCTGGGATTCCGGCCACGGGCGGGCCGTGGTCTGCACGCGCAGGTTCAGCGCCTCGGGGTCGATGTGCGGGTTGGGCGTCTCGTAGTTGAGGCTTGCCGGGATCTCCCGGTGCTTGATGCCCAGCGCCGTCTTGATCAGCCCGACGATCCCCGCCGCGCCCTCCAGATGCCCGACGTTCGTCTTGGCCGACCCGACGAGGACGGGTGAGCCCGCGGGCCGCGCGCTGCCGTAGACGGCGCCCACCCCCGCCGCCTCCAGCGGGTCGCCCGTCGGGGTGCCCGTGCCGTGCAGTTCCACGTAGCGCACCTGGGCCGGGTTCACGCCCGCGTCCTCGCACGCCTGACGCAGCACCGCCGCCTGGGCCTCGGTGCTGGGCACGGTGAGCCCCTCGGTGTCACCGTCGTTGTTGACCGCGCTGCCGAGGACGACCCCATAGACGGCGTCCCCGTCCCGCACCGCGTGCGCCAGGGGCTTCAGAACGACGACCCCGCCGCCTTCGCCACGCACGTAACCGTTGGCCCGCGCGTCGAACGTGAAGCAGCGTCCGTCCGGCGACAGCCCGCCGAACCGCCCGGCGACTTCGGCGCTTTCGGGCGTGAGGTTGAGCGCGACGCCGCCGGCCAGGGCCAGGCCGGTCTCGCCCTTGCGCAGGCTCTCCAGCGCCAGGTGCACCGCCACCAGCGACGACGACTGTGCGGAATCGACCGTGAGGCTGGGGCCGCGCAGGCCAAGCGCGTACGACACCCGGTTCGCGATGACGCCGCGGTTCAGCCCGGGCAGCGAATGCTGCGTTACGGCGCCGCCGCGCTGCGCCAGCGCCGCGTAGTCACCGGCGATCGCGCCGACGAAGACGGACGTCGCGGTGCCGCGCAGCGTCTCCGGGACGATGCCCGCGTCCTCCAGCGCCTCCCAGGCCAGCTCGGCGAACAGCCGCTGCTGCGGATCGATCGCCACGGCCTCGCGCGGCGAGATCCCGAAGAACGCCGCGTCGAACCCGTCCACGTGGTCCAGGAACCCGCCGTACCGCAGCCCGGCACGTTGCGGCTCCGGCAGATCGGGCAGGACCTCGCCGGGATTCCAACGGTCTTCCGGCACCTCGGTGATCGCACTGCGCCCCTGGCGCAGCAACGCCCAGAAGGCGCCGGCGTCGGGCGCCTGGGGCAGGCGACACGACACACCGACGATGGCGATGGGTTCAGTTTTCTGGACACGATCACTCGGCATGCTGGCGAGTGCCTCCCTCATCGCGCGCTCCGAGACCGCCTGGGGCGTGCGGTTTCATCTGAGGCACGATCGTCAGCCCCGCCGCCCGTCCCCAGCTACCCGTAGAGCCCCCTAGCAGTGTTTCGCCTGGTTGGTTCGGCCGTGAGGTGGGCAAACGGAGCCCACCGCGGAACGCATCGTGCGCCTGTCCCCGCCGGGCGGCGGGGACAGGCGCACGGCGGCCCCTGCGGGGCCGCGGCGGATCAGACGCTCTCCAGGCTGACGGCGTGCATGCCCTCCAGGAGCTGGTCGCGGTTCCTGATGCCCATCTTGCGATAGACGCGGGTGAGGTGCTGTTCGACGGTGCTGACCGTGATGAACAGTCTGTCCGCGATCTCCCGGTTGGCGTACCCCTGGGCGGCGAGTATGGCGACGCGCCGCTCCGACTCACTGAGCCCTTCGAACGTGCCCCGGTCCGCGCGTTCGCTGCCACCGGACCGAGGGCTTTCCTTGGTCTCGGCGCTGCGGGGCATGGTCGTCGGAAGCAGGGCCTGGCACATGGCTTCCGCCCCGCAGCTCTTGGCGAGGCGCCATGCCCTCCGCGCGGTGCGCCGTGCCCGGCCCTTCTCGCCCAGCTCCTGGTAGGCGCGGCTGAGGTCGACCAGGACGGCAGCGGCGTCGTACCACGCGCCCTTGGCCTCCAGCAGGCGGAACGCCTCCAACAGCAGGGGAGGCTGCTTGGCGGTCGGCTGGACCATGGCAAGACCGTGCAGGGCCATCCCACGCGACCGTGTGAGCCCGATGTCGGGCGTCGCGGCCTGCTTCTCGACGAGCAGGGCCGCCCGGTCCCGCTCGCCCAGCCGCAGCCACGCCGCGGCCGCCCCCAACCGCCAGGGCGCCAGGGCGGGCGTGTCGATGTCCCAGCGCTGCATCAGCGTGCCGCACTCCAGGAAGTCGGACAGCGCCATGGACATGTTGCCCGTCGCGAGGTGGTGGCGGCCGCGGGCGTACAGGTAGTGCAGCCCCGCGCGGGTGAGGAACAGCGCCGGCGGCGGCTCGTGCGCCAGGTGCTTGGTCACGGCCTGGTGGTTGCCCATGGCGGTGTGGGCCTCCACGAGGATGGCCAGCGCGAGCGTGCTGCTGACGTTCCACGTCAGGCCGGACAGCAGGGCGTATGCCGCCTCCGCCTGGCGCACGGCGTCGGCCAGTTGGCCACGCCGCAGCGAGATGAGCGCACCGGTGGATTCGAGCATTCCTCGCCAGATCGGTGCGTCATATCTTCGTGAGCCGGCCGCGAGGACCCCGTGCCACTTGCGGGCTTCGTCGAACTTGTCCGCGTAGCACAAGGCCAGCAGAGCCGTGTGCAGAGCGTGCATCCGCCAGGGGGCGGGGGACTGGGTGCCCTGAAGCACCTGCTCGGCCAGGGCGATGGCGTACTCGTCCGCCCCCCGTTCGAGAGCGCGGGCCAGCGCGTGCCGCGCGCGTAGCTTCGAGGTGGACGTCGACGAGACGGTCGTCGTCGGGAACGGACGGCGCGGCCGGTGCAGCAGGCCAGGGAACTCGGAGGCCATCAGCAGCGGGATACCGAGCAGCGCGGCCGTCATGTCCTCGTCGCCGTCGTTGAGATGGTCGACGACTTCCAGGGCTTCGTCGAAGTGGAGGTGGAACATCATGCCTTCGGCGACCTGCAACGCATCCCTCGTCGTCAACATCCCCGCAAGAGCGGGGCCCTTGAGCGCCAGGAAGTGCTGGGCGGAGTCGGCGGGACTTGCCTGCCACTGGCCGAAGGCGTAGTGCGACATCACCGAGAGGCGCGCGGCCTCCTCCGAGCAGCATTCGCGCGCCAGCTCCAGACATCGGATGCCCTGCCCCACGTCCCCCTCGGCCAGAGCCTGACGGCCGGCCTCTCGTAAAACCGGCACCATCCAGTCGTCGTGCAGCGGGCCGGCGGCGAGCAGGTGCACGGCCACGGTCTGGGGCGCCGCCCCGCCGTGGTGGAGCAGAGAAGCGACGCGGTGCCGCAGGTCCGTTGCCTCGTCATGGGGCATTTCGCGGAGAACCGCCTGCTGAACGCCCGAGCGGCGGAAGCGGGCGCCGTCCAGCACACCGATGCCGGTCAGCAGCCCCAGATAACGTCTGACCAGCTCCGCGTCGATGCCGCTCAACCGGCTCAACAGGAGCGGGGTGGCCGCCTTGTCCAGCAGCGCGACGCACTGCGCGAGCAGGACGGCGCGCGGGCCGAGCCGGTGCAGGCACGCGAGGACTGCCTGCTGGAAGATGTGCCCGGTCGTCAGCCGTCCCTCCGCGCTCGGCTGGACGGCCGGGCCGTCGCCCGCCGGCACGACGGAATCCGTGGTCGCCTCGGGCGCGGCACGCAGCCGGTGCTCCTCGATGAGCGCCTGAACGAGCAGCGGGTTCCCCACACTCAGCGTGTGAATCTCCCCAACCAGCTCGTCCGAGGGAACGCACGGGGACCGGCCCGCGGCCAACGCCCTTATGCCTTCACGCGAGAGCGGCCCCAGGTGGAAGCGGCGCACGCTCGTCTGGTACAGGAGGTCGTACAGGATGTGCGGCGGTTGCTCCTCGACCGAGGTGCCGCGCGTGAACACCAGGGTGACGGGCAGCTGGGTCAGGCGCTGCGCCAGGTACCGCAGACAGAAGAGCGTGGCCGCGTCGGTGTGCTGGATGTCGTCCACCGTGATCAGCAGGGGACGTACGGCGGCCAGGTCGGCGACGAGCCGGTGCGTCTGCCTCGCGACCGCCACGAGGCCGTCGTGGGCCACAGGTGGCGCTGGAGCGGCCGCCACGTGCGTGGGCTCGATGAGACGTACCGCGTCCGGGACGTCGACGCCCAGAGGTTCGGTATCCGCCAAGTGCGCTTGGAGCGCCTGCAGGAGCTGGGTGAGCGCACCAAAGGGGAGGTCACGCTCATGCGGCGCACTCACCACGCTGAGCACTGCGCTGCCCGCCGAAGCGGCCTGGTCCGCCAAGGCGTTGAGCACGCTGGTCTTGCCCATCGCGGTCGAACCGCTCACCGCGGCGACGGTACCCCTGCCCCGTGCGGATTGAAGCAGTAGGTCATCGAGTCTTTCGAGTATTTGGGTGCGCTCCACCAACACTGTTGAGAATCCCCTGTCGGCATGTCAATCACGCAGCTGCCGTTTCCAGCAGCGGCTGGAAACAGGTCGGCCTAGTCCTTCGAGGTGTCGTAGTCGTTGAGCAGTGCTCGGCGGCAGAGTATTCCCGCAGAGCCAGGACAAACAAGGACCGCCCCCCGGAAGTCCCAGATGTTACTGCGGCAAATGCATTCTGGCCAGCACCCGCTGGGAGAGCGTGTTGGCGCGTGGTCTCTCCCCAGGCGAGAGCCCGCCTCAGGCGCCGCTTGGGCGGCTCGGATGTCAGCGACTGTTGGTCGAGAGTTCGCCCTCCGATTGTCTGGGGCAAGCGAGCCGTTGATCAATTTTGAGAGACGCCTGTGAGGATGATAATGGGTGCCTGAGGCCGTACGGAGGCGAACAGTGTCCGTCACTCCACGGCCCGGATAGCCGTATCGATACACGACATGACGCCTTGTCAAGCGCGTGCCGACGGCCGGTCACCGGAAACTCATTGGCGCTATGTGATCACCCGCGGTCACAGCGGCTCGGCGGCCGATCGGGCACCCGGCCGGCCTGCCGATCGCGCGCCGCCCCCCGCCGCCCGCGCCCCAACCCGTCGCTGTGCAGGCAGAATCCGCGCCGCTCGGCCCGCGCGCCGCAGCGAACGGGCAACCGCGCCCGAAGCGGCCACCCCCTGCCCGTGTGCTGACCGTTTCGCCGCTGAAGCTGACCGTACTCGGCCCGTATCCACCGGTGCACTGGCTGATATGACCGGGGGTGCCGGAATATTCGTGACCGTTCTGGCGGGAAGGGTGACCGCTGACGGCCCGCATGTAACGGCGTCCCGGCTGCTATGACTGGAGCCCGAATGCCGGTGACCGTTCTGGAGAAATGACTGGCTGCAAGCGGTCCGCACGTGCCGCTGTTCCGGCTGGTATGACCGGGCGTGCCGGAATATTCGTGACCGTTCCGGAGGGAAAGAGTGACCGCCGACGGCCCGCATGTACCGGTGCCCCGGCGGGCGCTACCGGCAGTACCGGATTGCAAAGAATCGCCGGATGTGTCAGGCCGAACTGGCCATTGGGCTACCGGCGAACGCGGCCGGTGCGCTGCCTGCTCGCCGGGTGGGCGGACGGGCGAAGGGCTCGGCTAAATGTCAACGCGGTTTCCCATTGTTGCCGTCCTGTCACGCAGCAGTTGGAGATTGCATCCAGCGCCAGGAATGCCGCCGAAGTTGCAAACGAAGACCCTCGGTAAGGGAGCGACCGCGTAGCGAGTACGCCGTAAAACATGCCGTCACCCGGCGCCGCCGCCATCGACATGACGAGGCCGCCGGTCCGCGGACGCCGGCCGGTGGCAGCCGACCGGCCGCACGATGACCGCCGGCAGAACCGGAACCGCCCCGACACGGAACCGGCAAACCCGACGGCAACGCGGACGCCGCCTTCCTCCCGGCATCCGGCCGTGCCCGGCATGGTGCCACGAGCCGCTCCCGTAGCGTAACCGGGCGTGGCCGCTGCGACGACCGAGCCGACGACCGAGCCGACGACCGAGCCGACGCCACCGAACGCCCAAGGGGGCTGGTGGACGCAGCGGTGCGGTGGCACACGTTAGGGGCGATCAGGGGTTGGGGGTGGATTTGGGCCCTGCGTAGCGTTCCCGGCAATCGTGCGTCGCCGCGTCGGCGCCCTCTCAACCCGGGGTGACTTTGGTGGGTAACCAGGACAAGCTTCTTGACTACCGCGCAAAAAGTAGTGCCAGGAAGCTGCCCGCGGCCCGCGAGCACACCGCGGAGGCAACCGCCGTGGCCGCGGACGCCCACCGCTCCCCGAGCACGGCAGACGCGCCCACAGCGCACGCCCGCACACACGGTGACGCCGTTCCGGCCGCGACCGGCCCTCAGCCCCACCGGCCGCCCCGGCCGCACCACCACCCCTCGCCCGGCACCACCGCCCGCAGGCCCCATGCCCCGGACGAGGCGTCCCCGCTCCCGCCCTCCGGGGCCGCCACGCCACGCGGCTCCCGACAGCGCCGCAAGGCCACCCGGCGGGCCGGGCCCCGATCCTCCATGCGGCACCGGCCCGGCAGAGCCGCCAACTCCGCCGTGGCACGTCGAGCACGCCCAGCGCCCTGGCCGAGCACCCCCACCCGCCCGGCAAGGAGCGAGTGCAGACGGCCCCTTGCACCGCCTGCACCGTCTGCACCGTCGACGAGCGGCTTGAGGCTCCCGACTCCGGACCCGCCCGGCCACGGGCCGCTCCGGGGCATTTTCATGCCGCTCCAGGGATGCGTAACCGCAGCTGAGAACGACCCGACCGCACACGGTCGAGAGATGGTTGGAGAAATGGCGCCCACGCCCACGGCCAAGGGAACCGTTCCCTTCCGCGAGTACGCGACCTGGTACCGCGTCACCGGAAGGCCGGGAGCGGGCCGCCCGGCGCTCGTCGTCGTGCACGGAGGCCCCGGCAGCACCCACGACTACCTGCTCCCGCTGGCCGGCTTCGCCGAACGCGGCTGGCCCGTCGTCCACTACGACCAGCTCGGAAACGGGGGCTCCACCCGCCTGCCCGACGCCGACCCCGGCTTCTGGACGCCCGAGCTGTTCCTCGACGAGCTCGACAACCTCCTCAACCGCCTCGACATCGCCGACAACTACGTCCTGTTCGGGCAGTCATGGGGCGGGATGCTGGCCGCCTGGCACGCCTCCGCCCGCCCCGCCGGACTCCGCGGGCTGGTCATCGCCAACTCACCCGCCTCCTACCCGCTGTGGCGCAAGGAGATGGACGTGCTGCGCGCCCAGCTGCCACCGGGCGTGGACGAAACGTTGCGGCGCCACGAGGAGGCGGGCACCACCGACAGCGACGAGTACCTGCAGGCCATGCTCACCTTCTACAGCCGCCACGTCTGCCGCCTCGACCCGCTCCCCGGCGAACTCGCGGCCACCTACATGGAGATCTTCACCGACCCGACGGTCTACCGCGCCATGAACGGCCCCAACGAGTTCCACGTCATCGGCAGCCTGCGCGACTGGTCGGTGATCGACTACCTGCCCGGCATCAGCGTGCCGACCCTCATCATCTCCGGCCGTCACGACGAGGCCACCCCGGCGACCGTTCGGCCCTTCGAGGAACTCATCCCGAACGCCCGCTGGGAGATCTTCGAAGACTCAAGCCACCTCACGCACCTTGAGGAGCCCGAGCGCTTCACCGAGGTGCTCGGCGGATTTCTAGACACGATCGGCGCGAACGGCGCGCAGACCACGACAGTGAGCGGAGGCTGAGACAGCGGTGGATGCCAAGGTCGAGGAGATCATTGAGGCGCTGCGCGGCTCGCTCGTCGAGAACGAGCGGCTGAAGCGGGACAACCAGAGCCTGCGTGCCACCGCGAGCGCCACGACAGAACCCATCGCGATTATCGGCATGGCCTGCCGCTACCCCGGCGGCGTCGCCTCTCCGGAGGACCTCTGGGACCTCGTCACCGAAGGCCGCGACGCCATCGGCCCGTTCCCCACCGACCGTGGCTGGGACCTGGACGACATCTACGACCCGGAGCCCGGCAAGCCCGGCAAGAGCTACGTCCGCGACGGCGGATTCCTGCACGACGCTGCGCTGTTCGACCCGGACTTCTTCAGGATCAGCCCGCGCGAGGCCACCGCCATGGACCCCCAGCAGCGGCTCCTGCTGGAGATCACCTGGGAGGCGATGGAACGGGCCGGCCTCGACCCGGCAACGCTCCGCGGCAGCCGCACCGGCGTCTTCGCCGGCGCGATGTACCACGACTACGGCATCACCAGCAGCGACGGCAGCCTGGTCTCCGGACGCGTCGCCTACACGCTCGGCCTCGAAGGCCCCGCCGTCACCGTCGACACCGCCTGCTCCTCATCGCTCGTGGCACTCCAGTGGGCGTCGCAGTCCCTGCGCTCGGGCGAGTGCACGCTGGCGCTGGCCGGCGGCATCAGCATCATGGCCACCCCCGAGACGTTCATCGAGTTCAGCGAGCAGCGCGGGCTCTCGCCCGACGGCCGCTGCCGTTCGTACTCCGCCGACGCCAACGGCACCGGCTGGAGCGAGGGCGCGGGCGTCCTGCTGCTGGAGCGCCTGTCGGACGCACGGCGCAACGGGCACCAGGTGCTCGCGGTGATCCGGGGCAGCGCGGTCAACCAGGACGGCGCCTCCAACGGCCTGACCGCGCCCAGCGGTCCGTCCCAGCGCCGCGTCATCAAGCAGGCGCTCGACGCGGCCGGGCTGACGACCGCCGACATCGACGCCCTGGAAGGCCACGGCACCGGCACCACCCTCGGCGACCCGATCGAGGCCCAGGCGCTCCTCGCCACATACGGTCAGAACCGCGCCGAAGACCAGCCGCTGTGGCTGGGATCGATCAAGTCGAACATCGGTCACACCCAGGCCGCCGCAGGCGTCGCCAGCGTCATCAAGATGGTCAAGGCCATCCACCACGGCATGCTGCCCAAGACACTGCACGCGGACGAAGTAACGCCGCAGGTCGACTGGGACGCCGGGAACGTCCGCCTGCTCACCGATGCCCGTTCCTGGCCCGACGCCGGCCGTCTGCGCCGCGCCGCGGTCTCCTCGTTCGGTGTCAGCGGCACCAACGCCCACGTGATCCTCGAACAGGCGGAGCTGGCCCCGGCGGACCACGCCGACCCGGCCGCGCCGCCCGTGGCGACCGAGGCCACCGAGGCGTCCGAGTCTCTGCCGGTGCTGTCGCCGGGTGTTCCGGCGTGGGTGGTGTCGGGTCGTAGTGCGGTGGCGCTTGCGGGTCAGGCGGGCCGGTTGCGGGAGCATGTGGTGGCGCGGCCGGAGTTGGCGGCGTCGGATGTGGCGCGCTCTTTGGTCTTGACGCGGTCGGTGTTTGAGTATCGTGCGGTGGTGCTGGGGTCGGAGCGTGAGGTGCTGCTGGCCGGGTTGGCCGCGGTGGCCACGGACCAGCCCACGGCGGGTGTGGTGTCCGGTGAGGTTGCTCCGGTGGGCACCGGTTC
>NZ_LZNS01000001.1:6287422-6289488 GCF_001984575.1 Streptomyces sp. MP131-18
GGACCGGGACCTGGACGCGTTCGTGCTGTTCTCTTCCGGCGCTGCCACCTGGGGCAGTGGCGGGCTGAGCGCTTATGCGGCGGCGAATGCCTACCTCGATGCGCTGTGTGACAGCCGGCGGGGTCGTGGTCTGGTGGCCAGTTCGGTGGCGTGGGGCCTGTGGGCCGGTATCGGCATGGCCGCCAGCGACGGAGGCGAGCGGATGGCGGACTTCGGGATGGAGGGCATTGACGCGGAGCGTGGGATGCGTGCTTTGGGTCAGGTGCTGGATGCGGGTGAGGGTTCGATCGCTGTTGCCGGTTTCGACTGGGCGCAGTTCGTGCCGACCTACACCTTGCGCCGTCCCAGTCCGCTGCTGTCGGCCCTGCCCGAGGTCCGCGAGATCCTCGCGGCCGAAGCCGATCCCGGTACCTCCGCCAATGGCTCTGAGCTGGCCGCGCGGCTCTCGGGTATGCCGGTGGGCGACCAGCGGGAGACGCTGACGGACCTCGTACGTGGCCACGCCGCGGCGGTGCTCGGACACGATGCGGCGGCGGATGTGCTGCCACAGCGGGCGTTCAAGGACCTGGGCTTCGACTCGTCAAGTGCCGTTGAGCTGCGGAACCGGTTGTCGGCGGCAGCGGGCGTGCGGCTGCCCTCGACGATGATCTTCGACTACCCGAACGCCGCCGCGCTCGCCGAATACCTGCGTGGCGAACTCGTCGGCTCGGCCGCGTCCGAGGGCGCGGTCCAGGTGGTGGCTGCGGCCGGCGGTGAGCCGATCGCGATCGTCGGCATGGGCTGCCGCTTCCCGGGGGACGTCAACGGGCCTGACCAGTTCTGGGACTTGCTGGTTGCGGGCACGGATGCGGTGGGCGGGTTCCCGACGGACCGTGGCTGGGACGCGTTCGAGGAGGAGTTCGGCGGCGAAGCGGTCCGCGCCGGGGAGGCTTACACCCGGCAGGGCGGGTTCCTCTACGACGTGGCTGACTTCGACGCGGCTTTCTTCGGGATCAGTCCGCGTGAGGCGATGGCGATGGACCCCCAGCAGCGGCTGCTGCTGGAGACCTCGTGGGAGGCGATCGAGCGGGCGGGCCTCGCTCCGTCTTCGCTGCACGGTTCGGCCACCGGTGTCTTCATCGGTGCAAACCACTCTGGATACACCTCCGTTCTGCCCAATGACGATCAAAGCCTGGACGGATACCGGCTCACCGGGAACGTGACGGCCGTTCACTCCGGCCGGATCTCCTACACGCTGGGTCTGACGGGTCCGGCGGTGACGGTGGACACGGCGTGTTCTTCGTCGCTGGTGGCGTTGCATCAGGCGGTGACGGCGCTGCGTGGCGGTGAGTGCACGATGGCGCTGGCCGGCGGCGTCGCCATCATGGCCCTGCCGGATTCCTTCATGGACTTCTCCCAGCAGGGCGGTATGGCCTCCAGCGGCCGGAGCAAGGCGTTCTCGGACGATGCAGATGGCATTGGCTGGGGCGAGGGCGCGGGTGTGGTGGTGCTTGAGCGGCTGTCGGACGCGCGGCGTAACGGGCATCAGGTGCTCGCGGTGATCCGCGGTAGCGCGGTCAATCAGGATGGTGCGTCGAACGGTCTGTCGGCGCCGAACGGTCCTTCGCAGCGTCGGGTGATCCGTGCCGCGCTGGCGAACGCGCAGGTCTCCGCTGCTGATGTTGACGTGGTGGAGGCGCACGGCACGGGCACCGCGCTGGGTGACCCGATCGAGGCGCAGGCGCTGCTGGCCACCTATGGCCAGGAACGTCGCGACGGGCAGCCGTTGTGGCTGGGTTCAGTGAAGTCGAACATCGGGCACACCCAGGAAGCCGCGGGCGTGGCGGGTGTGATCAAGATGGTGCTGGCGATGCGGCACGGCGTTCTGCCGAGGACGCTGCATGCTGAGACTCCCTCGTCTCATGTGGACTGGGCCACGGGGGATGTCCGGGTGCTTCAGGAGGCGCGGGAGTGGTCGGCGGGTGACCGGCTGCGGCGGGCGGGTGTGTCGGCGTTCGGTATCAGCGGCACGAACGCGCACGTGATCATTGAAGAGGCGCCGCTTGAGGCTGCGGCGGTGGTTGAGG
>NZ_LZNS01000001.1:6295667-6298166 GCF_001984575.1 Streptomyces sp. MP131-18
CATGCACGCCGCCGGTATCAGTGACCGTATGCCGATTGAGCAGGTCGAGGCGGCTGATCTCTCGGCCATGCTGTCGGCGAAGGCCGGTGGTGCGGCGGTGCTGGATGAGCTGACCGCGGACCGGGAGCTGGATGCGTTCGTGCTGTTCTCCTCCGGCGCTGCCACCTGGGGCAGTGGCGGGCTGAGCGCTTATGCGGCGGCGAACGCCTACCTCGATGCGCTGTGTGACAGCCGGCGGGGTCGTGGTCTGGTGGCCAGTTCGGTGGCGTGGGGCCTGTGGGCCGGTATCGGTATGGCCGCCAGCGCCGAAGGTGAGCGCCTGGTGGACTTCGGGATGGAGGGCATTGACGCGGAGCGTGGGATGCGTGCTCTGGGTCAGGTGCTGGATGCGGGTGAGGGTTCGATCGCTGTTGCCGGTTTCGACTGGGCGCAGTTCGTGCCGACCTACACCCTGCATCGCCCCAGTCCGCTGCTGACGGGGCTGCCCGAGGTCCGTGAGATCCTCGCGGCCGAGGCCGAGCCCGGCGTCTTGGCGGACACGTCGGAGCTGGTGGCGCGGCTGTCGGGTATGCCGGTGGGTGAGCAGCGGCAGGTGCTGACGGATCTGGTGCGTAGTAACGCGGCGGCGGTGCTTGGGCACGATGCGGCGGCGGATGTGCTGCCGCAGCGGGCGTTCAAGGACCTGGGCTTCGATTCGGTTGGCGCGGTCGAGTTGCGGAACCGGTTGTCGGCGGCGGCCGGGGTGCGGCTGCCCTCGACGATGGTCTTCGACTACCCGAACGCCGCCGCGCTCGCCGAATACCTGCGTGGCGAACTCGTCGGTTCGGCGGAGTCCGAGGGTGCGGTGCAGGTGGTGGCTGCGGCCGGCGGTGAGCCGATCGCGATCGTCGGCATGGGCTGCCGTTACCCGGGCGACGTCAACGGACCGGACCAGTTCTGGGACCTGCTGGTTGCGGGCACGGATGCGGTGGGCGGCTTCCCGACGGACCGTGGCTGGGACGCGTTCGAGGAGGAGTTCGGCGGCGAAGCGATCCGTGCGGGGCGGGCGTATGCCCGGCAGGGCGGGTTCCTCTATGACGTGGCTGACTTCGACGCGGCCTTCTTCGGGATCAGTCCGCGTGAGGCGATGGCGATGGACCCCCAGCAGCGGCTGCTGCTGGAGACCGCCTGGGAAGCGATCGAGCGGGCGGGTCTTGCGCCGTCCTCGCTGCACGGCTCGGCCACCGGTGTCTTCATCGGCGCCAGCAACTCGGGTTACGACAACAGCTTGCCCATCGATGATGCGAGCTTGAACGGTTACCGGCTCACCGGCGCCATCTCCTCGGTGGCCTCCGGCCGGATCTCCTACACGCTCGGACTGACGGGTCCGGCGATGACGGTGGACACGGCCTGCTCCTCCTCTCTGGTGGCCCTGCACCAGGCGGTGCAATCGCTGCGGGCCGGTGAGTGCACGATGGCGCTGGCCGGCGGCGTCGCGGTCATGACCTCGCCGGACGCGTTCATGGAGTTTTCCGAGCAGGGCGGTATGGCCTCCAGCGGCCGGTGCAAGGCGTTCTCGGACGAGGCCGACGGCATCGGCTGGGGCGAGGGCGCGGGCATGCTGATGCTGGAGCGTCTGTCGGACGCGCGGCGCAACGGCCACCAGGTGCTCGCGGTGATCCGGGGCAGCGCGATCAATCAGGACGGTGCGTCGAACGGTTTGTCCGCGCCGAACGGTCCTTCGCAGCGTCGGGTGATCCGTGCCGCGCTGGCGAACGCGCAGGTCTCCGCTGCTGATGTTGATGTGGTCGAGGCGCACGGCACCGGGACCACGCTGGGTGACCCGATCGAGGCCGGTGCCCTGCTGGCCACCTACGGGCAGGAACGTCCCCAAGGGGGCCGCCCGTTGTGGCTGGGTTCGGTGAAGTCGAACATCGGCCACACGCAATGCGCGGCCGGTGTGGCGGGTGTCATCAAGATGGTGCTCGCGCTCCAGCACAGCGTCCTGCCGAAGACGCTGTATGCGGAGACACCGTCCACACACGTGAACTGGTCGTCCGGGAACGTGCAGCTGCTCCGGGAAGACCAGGAGTGGCCCGCGGGTGACCAGCCCCGCCGGGCGGGTGTCTCGGCCTTCGGGATCAGCGGCACGAACGTTCACGTGATCCTGGAGGAAACCCCGCACGAGGAAGCAGCGGTGGAGCCCGCGCCGGAGGGCGAGGGCGAGCCGGGGTTGCCGGTGCTGTCGTCTGGTGTTCCGGCGTGGGTGGTGTCGGGTCGTAGTGCGGTGGCGCTTGCGGGTCAGGCGGGTCGGTTGCGGGAGCATGTGGTCGGGCGGCCGGAGTTGGCGGCGTCGGATGTGGCGCGTTCCCTGGTCTTGACGCGGTCGGTGTTTGAGCATCGTGGGGTGGTGCTGGGGTCGGAGCGTGAGGTGCTGCTGGCGGGGTTGGCCGCGGTGGCGACGCAGCAGCCCGGGGCCGGTGTGGTGACCGGTGAGGTGGCCCCGGCCGGTACCGGTTC
>NZ_LZNS01000001.1:6304901-6307266 GCF_001984575.1 Streptomyces sp. MP131-18
GGACCGGGACCTGGATGCGTTCATGCTGTTCTCTTCCGGTGCGGGCACCTGGGGCAGTGGCGGGCTGAGCGCTTATGCGGCGGCGAATGCCTACCTCGATGCGCTGTGTGACAGCCGGCGGGGTCGTGGTCTGGTGGCCAGTTCGGTGGCGTGGGGTCTGTGGGCCGGCGTCGGTATGGCCGCCAGCGACGGAGGCGAGCGCCTGGTGGACTTCGGGATGGAGGGCATTGACGCGGAGCGTGGGATGCGTGCTCTGGGTCAGGTGCTGGATGCGGGTGAGGGTTCGATCGCTGTTGCCGGTTTCGACTGGGCGCAGTTCGTGCCGACCTACACCTTGCGCCGTCCCAGCCCGCTGCTGTCCGCCCTGCCCGAGGTCCGCGAGATCCTCGCGGCCGAAGCCGAAGCCGAAGCCGAGCCCGGCGTCTTGGCGGACACGTCGGAGCTGGCCGCGCGGCTGTCGGGTATGCCGGTGGGTGAGCAGCGGCAGGTGCTGACGGATCTGGTGCGTAGTAACGCGGCGGCGGTGCTTGGGCACGATGCGGCGGCGGATGTGCTGCCGCAGCGGGCGTTCAAGGACCTGGGCTTCGATTCGGTTGGCGCGGTCGAGTTGCGGAACCGGTTGTCGGCGGCGGCCGGGGTGCGGCTGCCCTCGACGATGGTCTTCGACTACCCGAACGCCGCCGCGCTCGCCGAGTACATGCGTGGCGAACTCGTGGGCTCGCCTGAGTCCGGGTCCGAGGGTGCGGTGCAGGTGGTGGCTGCGGCCGGTGGCGAGCCGATCGCGATCGTCGGCATGGGCTGCCGCTTCCCGGGCGACGTCAACGGACCTGACCAGTTCTGGGACCTGCTGGCCGCGGGGGCGGACGTGATCTCGGGCTTCCCGACCGACCGCGGCTGGGACGCGTTCGAGGAGGAGTACGGCGGCGGAGCAATGCGCGACGCCTACGTCAGGCAGGGCGGATTCGTCTACGACGCCGGGGACTTCGACGCGGCTTTCTTCGGGATCAGTCCGCGTGAGGCGATGGCGATGGACCCGCAGCAGCGGCTGCTGCTGGAGACTGCCTGGGAGGCGATCGAGCGGGCGGGTCTGGCGCCGTCTTCGCTGCACGGTTCGGCCACTGGTGTCTTCATCGGCGCTGGCAGCTCGGGTTATGACAGCAGCCTGCCGGTGGACGATCAGAGTCTGAACGGTTATCGCATCACCGGTACTGCTTCCGCGGTGGCCTCCGGCCGGATCTCCTACACGCTGGGTCTGACGGGTCCGGCGGTGACGGTGGACACGGCGTGTTCGTCGTCGCTGGTGGCGTTGCACCAGGCGGTGACGGCGTTGCGTGGCGGTGAGTGCACGATGGCGCTGGCCGGCGGTGTCGCGGTCATGGCTCTGCCGGGTGCGTTCATGGACTTCTCCGAGCAGGGCGGTATGGCCTCCAGCGGCCGGTGCAAGGCGTTCTCGGACGAGGCCGACGGCGTTGGCTGGGGCGAGGGCGCGGGCATGGTCATGCTGGAGCGGCTGTCGGATGCGCGGCGTAACGGGCATCAGGTGCTTGCGGTGATCCGGGGCAGTGCGGTGAATCAGGATGGTGCGTCGAACGGTTTGTCGGCGCCGAATGGTCCTTCGCAGCGTCGGGTGATCCGTGCCGCGCTGGCGAACGCGCAGGTCTCCGCGGCGGATGTTGATGTGGTCGAGGCGCACGGCACGGGCACCGCACTGGGTGACCCGATCGAGGCCGGTGCCCTGCTGGCGACCTACGGGCAGGAACGTTCCCAAGGGGACCGTCCGTTGTGGCTGGGTTCGGTGAAGTCCAACATCGGCCACACCCAGCAGGCGGCCGGCGTGGCGGGCGTGATCAAGATGGTGCTGGCACTCCAGCACAGCATCCTGCCGAAGACGCTGCACGCCGAAACTCCCTCGTCTCATGTGGACTGGGCCTCGGGGGATGTCCGGGTGCTTCAGGAGGCGCGGGAGTGGTCGGCGGGTGACCGGCCGCGGCGGGCTGGTGTGTCGGCGTTCGGTATCAGCGGCACGAACGCGCACGTGATTCTTGAAGAGGCGCCGACGGCGGACGGAACTTCGGAGTCGGCGCCGGAGGCCGAGGGCGAGCCGGGGCTGCCGGTGTTGTCGTCTGGTGTTCCGGCGTGGGTGGTGTCGGGTCGTAGTGCGGTGGCGCTTGCGGGTCAGGCGGGTCGGTTGCGGGAGCATGTGGTCGGGCGGCCGGAGTTGGCGGCGTCGGATGTGGCGTGGTCGTTGGTGGCGGCGCGGTCGGTGTTTGAGCATCGTGCGGTGGTGCTGGGGTCGGAGCGTGAGGTGCTGCTGGCCGGGTTGGCTGCGGTGGCCACGGACCAGCCCGCGGCCGGTGTGATCACT
>NZ_LZNS01000001.1:6308927-6312957 GCF_001984575.1 Streptomyces sp. MP131-18
TGACCGGGACCTGGACGCGTTCGTGCTCTACTCCTCCGGCGCGGGCACCTGGGGCAGTGGCGGGCTCGGTGCCTACGCGGCGGCGAACGCCTACCTCGATGCGCTGTGTGACAGCCGGCGGGGTCGTGGTCTGGTGGCCAGTTCGGTGGCGTGGGGCCTGTGGGCCGGCGTCGGTATGGCCGCCAGCGACGGAGGCGAGCGCCTGGTGGACTTCGGGATGGAGGGCATTGACGCGGAGCGTGGGATGCGTGCTCTGGGTCAGGTGCTGGATGCGGGTGAGGGTTCGATCGCTGTTGCCGGTTTCGACTGGGCGCAGTTCGTGCCGACCTATACCCTGCATCGCCCCAGTCCGCTGCTGACGGGGCTGTCCGAGGTCCGTGAGATCCTCGCGGCCGAGGCCGAGCCCGGCGTCTTGGCGGACACGTCGGAGCTGGTGGCGCGGCTGTCGGGTATGCCGGTGGGTGAGCAGCGGCAGGTGCTGACGGATCTGGTGCGTAGTAACGCGGCGGCGGTGCTTGGGCACGATGCGGCGGCGGATGTGCTGCCGCAGCGGGCGTTCAAGGATCTGGGCTTCGATTCGGTTGGCGCGGTCGAGTTGCGGAACCGGTTGTCGGCGGCAGCGGGTGTGCGGTTGCCCTCGACGATGGTCTTCGACTACCCGAACCCCGCCGCGCTCGCCGAGTACATACGAGGCGAACTCGTCGGTTCGGCGGAGTCCGAGGGTGCGGTTCAGGTGGTGGCTGCGGCCGGCGGTGAGCCGATCGCGATCGTCGGCATGGGCTGCCGTTACCCGGGCGACGCCCACGGACCTGACCAGTTCTGGGATCTCTTGACTGCCGGGACGGACGCGATCTCGGGGTTCCCGACCGACCGTGGCTGGGAGGCCTTCGAGGAGGAGTTCGGCGGCGAAGCGGTCCGTGCCGGGGAGGCTTACACCCGGCAGGGCGGATTCGTCTACGACGCCACGGACTTCGACGCGGCCTTTTTCGGGATCAGTCCGCGTGAGGCGATGGCGATGGACCCGCAGCAGCGGCTGCTGCTGGAGACCGCCTGGGAGGCGATCGAGCGGGCTGGTCTTGCGCCGTCCTCGCTGCACGGTTCGGCCACCGGTGTCTTCATCGGCGCCAGCCACTCGGACTATTCGACCAGTTTGCCCATCGATGATGCGAGCTTGAACGGTTACCGGCTCACCGGCGCCATTTCCTCGGTGGCCTCCGGCCGGATCTCCTACACGCTCGGTCTGACGGGTCCGGCGGTGACGGTGGACACGGCGTGTTCTTCGTCGCTGGTGGCGTTGCATCAGGCGGTGACGGCGTTGCGTGGCGGTGAGTGCTCGATGGCGCTGGCCGGCGGTGTCGCGGTCATGGCCTCACCGGGTGCGTTCATGGACTTTTCCGAGCAGGGCGGTATGGCCTCCAGCGGCCGGTGCAAGGCGTTCTCGGACGAGGCCGACGGCATCGGCTGGGGCGAGGGCGCGGGTGTGGTGGTGCTTGAGCGTCTGTCGGATGCGCGGCGCAACGGGCACCAGGTGCTCGCGGTGATCCGGGGCAGTGCGGTGAATCAGGATGGTGCGTCGAACGGTCTGTCGGCGCCGAATGGTCCTTCGCAGCGTCGGGTGATCCGTGCCGCGCTGGCGAACGCGCAGCTGTCGGCGGCGGATGTTGATGTGGTGGAGGCGCACGGCACGGGCACCGCACTGGGTGACCCGATCGAGGCTGGTGCCCTGCTGGCGACCTACGGGCGGGAGCGGGCTGAGGACCGTCCGTTGTGGCTGGGTTCGGTGAAGTCCAACATCGGCCACACCCAGCAGGCGGCCGGCGTGGCGGGTGTCATCAAGATGGTGCTGGCGATGCAGAAGGGCGTCCTGCCGAAGACCCTCTACACCGAGGAGCCGTCCACGCACGTGGACTGGTCGGCTGGGAACGTGCAGCTGCTTGAGGAGGCGCGGGAGTGGTCGGCGGGTGACCGGCCGCGGCGGGCGGGTGTGTCGGCGTTCGGTATCAGCGGCACGAACGCGCATCTGATCATGGAGGAAGCGCCGCTTGAGGCTGCGGCGGTGGTCGAGGAGGAGCCGGTTGCGGCTCCTGTCGCGGTGTTGTCGTCTGGTGTTCCGGCGTGGGTGGTGTCGGGGCACAGTGCCGCGGCGCTTGCGGGTCAGGCGGGTCGGTTGCGGGAGCATGTGGTCGGGCAGCCGGAGTTGGCGGCGTCGGATGTGGCGCGCTCTTTGGTCTTGACGCGGTCGGTGTTTGAGCATCGTGGGGTGGTGCTGGGGTCGGAGCGTGAGGTGCTGCTGGCGGGGCTGGCCGCGGTGGCCACCGACCAGCCTGGGGTTGGTGTGATCACTGGTGAGGTGGCCCCGGCCGGTACCGGTTCGACGGTGTTTGTGTTTCCGGGTCAGGGTTCGCAGTGGGTGGGGATGGGCCGGGAGTTGGCCGAGTCCTCGCCGGTGTTTGCGGCGCGGCTCGCGGAGTGCGCGGCGGCTCTGGCTCCCTTCGTGGAGTGGGAGCTTGAGGACGTGCTGGCGGGTCGGCATGGGTTCGAGGCCGCGGATGTGGTGCAGCCGGCGTTGTGGGCGGTGATGGTGTCGCTGGCCGCGGTGTGGGAGGCGGCTGGTGTGGTGCCGGATGCGGTGGTCGGCCACTCGCAGGGCGAGATCGCGGCCGCTGCGGTGGCGGGCATCCTGTCGCTGGAGGACGCGGCGCGGGTGGTGGCGTTGCGCAGCCGGACGCTGACGGCGCTGGCCGGGCGTGGCGGGATGCTGTCGGTCGCCGAGCCGGCCGATGCGGTGCGCGAGCGCATTGCCCCGTTCGGGGAGCGGCTGTCGCTCGCGGCGGTGAACGGCCCCTCGGCGACGGTGGTGTCGGGTGAGCCGGAGGCGCTGCGGGAGTTGCAGGAGTCCTGTGGTGAGTCGGTGCGGACCCGGATGATTCCGGTGGATTACGCCTCGCACGGCCCCCAGGTGGACGAGCTGCGCGAGGAGATCCTGAACGTCCTGGACGGGATCGTTCCTGGTGAGACGCGCATCCCGATGGTCTCCGCGATGAGTGGGGAGTGGCTGTCGGGTCCGGAGATGGACGCGGGTTACTGGTTCGCTTCGCTGCGCGAGACCGTGGAGTTCGAGCGGGCGATCCGGACCCTGGGTGAGTCGGGGCACGGCGTGTTCATCGAGACGTCCCCGCATCCGGTGCTCATCCAGGCCATCTCCGGCACGCTGGAGGAAATCGCCTCGGTCACGGTTGGCACGTTGCGGCGGGAGAACGGTGGTGCCGAGCGTCTGCTGGCGTCGTTCGCCGAGGCTTACGTTCAGGGTGTCGCCGTTGACTGGGCGGCGCTTCTCGGTGGCGGCACGGCTGTGGAGCTTCCGACGTATGCCTTCCAGCGGCGTCGGTTCTGGCCGGAGGTCCGTGAGGTTGAGCGGGCGTGGTCGGTGGACGACTGGCGTTACCGGATTGCCTGGGAGCCGGCCGACGAGGGCGGTGCTGCTGCTTCGCTGTCGGGGACGTGGCTGCTGGTGGGTGAGGCGCCGGAGGCGTCGGTGATCGCCGATGCGCTGGCGGGGTGTGGTGCCGAGGTGGTTGCGGTTGCCGGGCCTGAGGAGTTGGACGTGTCCGTGGTGGCGGGTGCGAGTGGTGTGGTGTCGTTGCTGGCGTTGGATGAGTCGCCGGATGCGGAGTATCCGTGGGTGCCGCGTGGTACGGCGGCGACGGTGGATCTGGTGCGGGTCCTCGCTCAGGCCGGTGCGTCGGTTCCGGTGTGGGTGGTGACGCGGGGTGCGGTGCAGACGGGTGCGGGTGAGGTGACGACCAGCCCGGCGCAGGCGCAGGTGTGGGGTCTCGGCCGCGCGGTCGGCCTGGAGCACCCGGAGTTCTGGGGTGGTCTTCTTGATCTGCCGGCGGAGTTCGACGCCCAGAGCGCGGCCCGGTTGGTGTCGGTGCTGGCGGATGGTCGTGAGGATCAGGTCGCGCTGCGGCCTTCGGGTGTGTTCCTGCGGCGTCTGGTGCGTGCCGAGCCGAAGCCCGGCCGACAGAAC
>NZ_LZNS01000001.1:6318706-6321761 GCF_001984575.1 Streptomyces sp. MP131-18
GACCTGGATGGACGTCACGGGTGTCGGCCTGTCGTCGGTCATGCACGCCGCCGGACTGAACAGCGGCAAGCTGGTGGGGGAAGTTGAGGCGGCTGATCTCTCGGCCATGCTGTCGGCGAAGGCCGGTGGTGCGGCGGTGCTGGATGAGCTGACCGCTGACCGGGACCTGGACGCGTTCATGCTGTTCTCTTCCGGCGCGGGCACCTGGGGCAGTGGCGGGCTGAGCGCTTATGCGGCGGCGAACGCCTACCTCGACGCCCTGTGTGACAGCCGGCGGGGCCGTGGTCTGGTGGCCAGTTCGGTGGCGTGGGGCCTGTGGGCCGGTATCGGCATGGCCGCCAGTGAAGGCGGGGACCGGCTGCTGCACTACGGCATGGAGGGCATTGACGCGGAGCGTGGGATGCGTGCTCTGGGTCAGGTGCTGGATGCGGGTGAGGGTTCGATCGCTGTTGCCGGTTTCGACTGGGCGCAGTTCGTGCCGACCTACACCCTGCATCGCCCCAGTCCGCTGCTGTCGGCCCTGTCCGAGGTCCGCGAGATCCTCGCGGCCGAAGCCGAGTCCAGCGTCTCGGCGGACACGTCGGAGCTGGCCGCGCGTCTCTCGGTCATGCCGGTAGGCGACCAGCGGCAGGTGCTGACGGACTTGGTGCGTAGTAACGCGGCGGCGGTGCTTGGGCACGATGCGGCGGCGGATGTGCTGCCGCAGCGGGCGTTCAAGGACCTGGGCTTCGACTCGGTTGGCGCGGTCGAGTTGCGGAACCGGTTGTCGGCGGCGGCCGGGGTGCGGCTGCCCTCGACGATGGTCTTCGACTACCCGAACGCCGCGGTGCTCGCCGAGTACATACGAGGCGAACTCGTCGATATCGGCGGGGCAACAGATGGCGCCGACCAGGGAGATGCGGTCCTGGCCGACCTGGACCGGTTGGCCGCCGCACTGGAATCCATTGAAGGCGGCGCCGATGTGCGCCAGGACATCACTGAACGCATGCAGACCATGCTGTCCCGTTGGCTGCGCAGCAGCGGTTCCAACGAATCCGGCCCCGGTGCCACCGGACGGCAAGCCATCACCGGGCAGCTTGACGAAGCCTCTGCCGATGAGGTGCTGGCCTTCATCAACAAGGAACTTGGGGGCTCGCGATGATCACGCGTGGTCAGGCTGGGGCGCTGTCGAGGAGGGTTCACCGTGGCTGATGACAAGCAGATGCTCGACGCCTTGAAGAAGTTGGCGGCCGACTACTACGAGGCGCGCGAACGCATCCGGGAGTTGGAGTACGGCACCCGCGAGCCGATCGCGATTGTGGGGTTGGGTTGCCGTTACGCGGGTGACATCCGTGGCCCCGAGCAGTTCTGGGACCTGGTGACAGCCGGCACGGACGCAATCTCGGACTTCCCGACTGACCGTGGCTGGGAAGCTTTCGAGGAGGAGTTCGGCGACGAGGCGGTCCGGAGCGGGCAGGCGTATGTCCGGCAGGGCGGATTCATTTACGACGTGGCGGACTTCGACGCAGCCTTTTTCGGGATCAGTCCGCGTGAGGCGATGGCGATGGACCCGCAGCAGCGGCTGCTGCTGGAGACCGTCTGGGAGGCGATCGAGCGGGCGGGTCTCGCTCCGTCTTCGCTGCACGGCTCGGCCACCGGTGTCTTCATCGGCGCCAACCACTCCGGATACAGCTCCGTTCTGCCCAACGACGATCAAAGCCTGGACGGATACCGCCTCACCGGTGGTCTGTCATCAGTGACCTCCGGCCGGATCTCCTACACGCTCGGTCTGACGGGTCCGGCGGTGTCGGTGGACACGGCGTGTTCGTCGTCGCTGGTGGCGTTGCACCAGGCGGTGCAGGCGCTTCGCGGTGGTGAGTGCTCGATGGCGCTGGCCGGCGGCGTCGCCATCATGGCTCTGCCGGGTGCGTTCATGGACTTCTCCGAGCAGGGCGGTATGGCCTCCAGCGGCCGGTGCAAGGCGTTCTCGGACGAGGCCGACGGCATCGGCTGGGGCGAGGGCGCGGGTGTGGTGGTGCTTGAGCGTCTGTCGGATGCGCGGCGTAACGGGCATCAGGTGCTTGCGGTGATCCGGGGCAGTGCGGTGAATCAGGATGGTGCGTCGAACGGTCTGTCGGCGCCGAATGGTCCTTCGCAGCGTCGGGTGATCCGTGCCGCGCTGGCGAACGCGCAGCTGTCGGCGGCGGATGTTGATGTGGTGGAGGCGCACGGCACCGGCACCGCACTGGGTGACCCGATCGAGGCCGGTGCCCTGCTGGCCACCTACGGGCGGGAGCGGGCTGAGGACCGTCCGTTGTGGCTGGGTTCGGTGAAGTCCAACATCGGCCACACCCAGCAGGCGGCCGGCGTGGCGGGTGTCATCAAGATGGTGCTTGCGCTCCAGCACAGCGTCCTGCCGAAGACCCTCTACGCCGAGGAGCCGTCCACGCACGTGGACTGGTCGGCCGGGAACGTGCAGCTGCTCCAGGAAGAACGCGAATGGCCCGCGGGCGACCAGCCCCGACGGGCCGGTGTCTCGGCCTTCGGCGTCAGTGGCACCAACGCGCACCTGATCCTCGAGGAGGCTCCGGGCGCCCCTGAGCAGCCCGAGCCCGCCCCGGAAGCTGACGAGGAACCGGGGCTGCCGGTGCTGGCCGATGCGGTCTCGGTCCGCCCGTGGGTGGTGTCGGGTCGTAGTGCGGTGGCGCTTGCGGGTCAGGCGGGTCGGTTGCGGGAGCATGTGGTCGGGCGGCCGGAGTTGGCGGCGTCGGATGTGGCGCGCTCTTTGGTCTTGACGCGGTCGGTGTTTGAGCATCGTGCGGTGGTGCTGGGGTCGGAGCGTGAGGTGCTGCTGGCGGGGCTGGCCGCGGTGGCCACGGACCAGCCCGCGACGGGTGTGATCACCGGTGAGGTCGCCCCCGGGGGCGTGGGCCGGGCAGTGTTTGTGTTTCCGGGTCAGGGTTCGCAGTGGGTGGGGATGGGCCGGGAGTTGGCCGAGTCCTCGCCGGTGTTTGCGGCGCGGCTCGCGGAGTGCGCGGCGGCTCTTGCGCCCTTCGTGGAGTGGGAGCTTGGGGAT
>NZ_LZNS01000001.1:6328592-6333573 GCF_001984575.1 Streptomyces sp. MP131-18
CGGTGGAGTTCGAGCGCGCGATCCGGACCCTGGGTGAGTCGGGGCACGGCGTGTTCATCGAGTCCTCCCCGCACCCGGCACTCATCCAGGCCGTCTCCGGCACGCTGGAGGAGACCTTCCCGGTCACGGTCGGCACGCTGCGGCGGGAGAAGGGCGGCGCCGAGCGCCTGCTCACCTCCTTCGCCGAAGCCTGGGCCCAGGGCGTCCCGGTCGACTGGGCCGGCGTGCTGGACGACGGTCGGACCGTCGAACTGCCCACCTACGCGTTCCAGCGGAGCCGCTACTGGCCCGAGGTACCGGAGGCCAGGCGCGCTGCCAGGTCCAGGGACGACTGGCGTTACCGGATTGCCTGGGAGCGGGTCGGCGGGGACGCTGCTGCTTCGCTGTCGGGGACGTGGCTGCTGGTGGGTGAGGCGCCGGAGGCGTCGGCGATCGCCGATGCGCTGGCGGGGTGTGGTGCCGAGGTGGTTGCGGTTGCCGGGCCTGAGGAGTTGGACGTGTCCGTGGTGGCGGGTGCGAGTGGTGTGGTGTCGTTGCTGGCGTTGGATGAGTCGCCGGATGCGGAGTATCCGTGGGTGCCGAGCGGTACGGCGGCGACGGTGAATCTGGTGCGGGTCCTCGGCCAGGCCGGTGTGCAGGCTCCGGTGTGGGTGGTGACGCGGGGTGCGGTGCAGACGGGTGCGGGTGAGGCGACGACCAGCCCGGCGCAGGCGCAGGTATGGGGTCTCGGCCGGACGGTCGGCCTGGAACGCCCGGACTTCTGGGGCGGTCTGATCGACCTGCCGGCGGAGCTGGACGCCCAGACCGCGGCCCGGCTGACCGCTGTTCTCGCGGACGGCCGTGAGGACCAGGTCGCGCTGCGCGAGTCCGGTGTGTTCGTCCGGCGCCTGGTGCGTGCCGAGGCGCGTCGAGCGGAAGCCGGGAAGTGGGCTCCGCGGGGCACGGTGCTGCTGACCGGCGGCACGGGCTCGATCGGCCCTCACATCGGGAGTTGGCTCGCCGGTCGTGGCGCGCCCCGCGTCGTTCTGACGTCCCGGTCGGGTCCGTCCGCGTCGGGTGTCCCCGGGCTGGCCGCTTCCCTGGCGAACGCCGGGTCGGATGTCGAGGTGATCAGCTGCGACCTGGGTGCGCGCGAGCAGGTGTCGGATCTGGTCAGGTGGATCGAGGAGTCCGGTCCTGGGCTGTCGACCGTGCTGCACTCGGCGAACCGGCCCTACCTGGCGCGGGTGGAGGACACCGACCGGGAGGGCCTGTCGGTGGCGCTCGGGGCGAAGGCCCGCGGGGCGCTGCATCTGGACGAGGCGACGGCCGCTCTCGACCTTGACGAGTTCGTGCTGTTCTCGTCGATCTCGGCGACGTGGGGCAGCAACGACCACGGCGCCTACGCGGCGGGCAACGCCTACCTGGACGCGCTGGCCGAGGACCGGCGGGCCCGTGGCCTGCGGGCCACGTCCATCGCCTGGGGCGTGTGGAACAGCCGGGACTGGGACGCGGTGGACGCCACCCTGGACCAGGGCGTGGGGCAGGTAACGCCCAGCTTGCTGCGGCGGCAGGGCATGAGCTTCATGGACACGGGCCGGGCGCTGGACACGCTGGGCGAGATCCTCAGCGAGGACGAGACGTTCATGGCGGTCGCCGATGTGGAGTGGCAGAAGTTCGCGCCGGTGTTCTGCGCGGCCCGTCCGCGTCCGTTGCTGGAGACGATCCCGGAGGCGCGCGAGGAGTTCGATCCGGTCGGATCGGTGGACGCGCAGGCGGCCGCGCGCGGTGAGTACGTGTCCAAGCTGGCCGGGCTGCCGCTGGACGAGCGCCGTCAGACGGTCATCGAGCTGGTGCGTTCCCACGCCGCTGCCGTGCTGGGGTACGAGTCGGTGACCGATATGCCGGCCGAGCGCGCGTTCCGGGATGTCGGTTTCGATTCGCTGACCGCGGTGGAGCTGCGGAACCGGCTGAACACCGCTGCCGGGGTGCGGTTGCCCTCCACGGCGGTGTTCGACCACCCGAACCCGACCGCCTTGGCCGATTACCTGCTCACGGAACTGTTCGGCAACGAGCTGCTCAGCCACTCCGCCATGCTGGGCCAGTTCGACCGCCTGGCCGCCGGGATCACCCCGCCGGACGACGCGGCGTGCGACGAGATTGCTGCGCATCTGGAGGCGCTGGCCCAGCGGTTCCGGACCCTTCGATCCGACCAGGGGCCGGCGGAGTCGGCCGCGGGCGACGCGGGGAAGCGCAAGCTCCAGGAAGCCACTGCCGAAGAGATGTTCGCGCTCCTGGAGGACGAACTCGACGACCCCGGAATCAACTGACCCTGCCGGTCCCGGCGGTCCCGCTGGCTCCACCCCACTCCTGAACAGGTCGAGAGGTACAAGGAAAATGCAGAACGAGGAAAAACTCCTCGACTTCCTCAAGCAGACCACCGCGAAGCTTCGTGACACGCGGGCGCAGCTGCGCGAGGTGACGGAGCGAGACCGGGAACCGATCGCGGTCGTCGGGATGGCCTGCCGTTACCCGGGTGGGGTGCGCACTCCTGAGGAACTGTGGGAGCTGCTGGCCGCGGGTGGGGACGCGATTGAGGCCTTTCCCACCGACCGTGGCTGGGACCTCGAAACGCTTTTCGACCCCAGCCCGGACGCGGTGTTCACCAGTGATGTGTCGCAGGCCGGGTTCCTGTCCGAGGCCACCGACTTCGACGCGGCCTTCTTCGGGATCAGTCCGCGTGAGGCGCTGGCGATGGACCCGCAGCAGCGGGTGATGCTGGAGACCTCGTGGGAGGCGATCGAACGGGCGGGGATCGACCCGGCCGGCCTGCGCGGCACGCCGACCAGCGTGTTCGTGGGCGCTTCGCCGTCTGATTATGCCAACTCCGGTGGGGACATATCCGGTTCGGAGGCGCACCTGATCACGGGTACGTCGATGAGCGTGCTGTCCGGCCGCGTTGCGTACACGCTGGGTCTGACGGGACCGGCGGTGTCGGTGGACACGGCCTGTTCCTCCTCCCTGGTGGCTGTCCACCTCGCCGTGCAGTCGCTGCGGGCGGGGGAGTGCACGATGGCGTTGGCGGGCGGGGTGACCGTGCTGGTCGGGCCCGGCGCGTTCGTGGGCTTCTCGGCGCAGAACGGGCTGGCGCCGGACGGCCGTTGCAAGGCGTTCGGGGCGGGCGCCGACGGTATGGGCATGGCCGAGGGCGTGGGCGTGGTCGTGCTGGAGCGGCTTTCGGATGCGCGCCGCAACGGGCACAAGGTGCTGGCCACGATCGTGGGCAGTGCGCACAACCAGGACGGCGCTTCCAATGGTCTGTCCGCGCCGAACGGGCCTTCGCAGCGCCGCGTGATCCGCGCCGCCCTGTCCAACGCCCGCCTGACGACGGCCGATGTGGACGTGGTGGAGGCGCACGGGACCGGGACTACGCTGGGTGACCCGATCGAGGCGCAGGCCCTGCTGGAAACCTACGGCCAGGGGCACCCGGCGGACCGGCCGCTGTGGCTCGGGTCGATCAAGTCGAACCTTGGGCACACGCAGCAGGCGGCGGGTGTCGCGGGCGTGATCAAGATGGTGCTGGCGCTGCGGCACGGCGTCCTGCCGAAGACGCTGCACGCGGCGGAGCCGACGCCTCATGTCGATTGGTCGGCCGGGCACGTGCGCCTGCTCCAGGAGGCCGTCGAGTGGCCGGTGGGCGATCAGCCGCGCCGTGCGGGCATTTCCGCGTTCGGTATCAGCGGTACCAACGCCCACCTCATTCTGGAGGAGGCGCCGGCCGAGGAGCCCGCCGCTGCGGAAGCCGCCTCCGGTGATTCCGGCGCCGACCGTACGCCGCTGCTGCGGGACGATGCCGGGCTGATGCCGTTCGTGCTCTCCGGGCGGTCCATGTCCGCTCTGGCCGACCAGGCGGAGCGGCTGCGGGGACATGTGGTGGCGCGGCCCGAACTGGTCGCGTCCGATGTGGCGCGATCTCTGATTACGACGCGGTCGGTGTTCGAGCGGCGGGCCGTGGTGCTGGGGTCGGGCCGTGATGACTTGGTGGCCGGGCTGGCGGCGGTGGCCACCGACCAGCCCGCACCCGGCGTGGTGAGCGGGGCGGTGGCTCCGGCTGGTGTCGGGAAGACGGTGTTTGTGTTCCCGGGGCAGGGTTCGCAGTGGGTGGGGATGGGCCGGGAGTTGGCCGAGTCCTCGCCGGTGTTCGCGGCCAGGCTCGCGGAGTGCGGTGCGGCTTTGGCTCCGTTTGTGGAGTGGGAGCTTGGGGATGTGCTGGCGGGTCGGCATGGGTTTGAGGCTGCTGATGTGGTGCAGCCGGCGTTGTGGGCGGTGATGGTGTCGCTGGCCGCGGTGTGGGAGGCGGCGGGTGTCGTTCCCAAGGCCATGGTCGGCCACTCGCAGGGTGAGATCGCGGCGGCTGCGGTGGCGGGCATCCTGTCGCTGGAGGACGCGGCGAAGGTCGTGGTGCTGCGCAGCCGGACGTTGAAGGCGCTGGCCGGGCGTGGCGGGATGCTGTCGATCGCCGAGCCGGCCGACACGGTGCGCGAGCGCATCGCCGCCTTCGGGGAACGGCTGTCGGTCGCGGCGGTCAACGGCCCCTCGGCGACGGTCGTCTCCGGCTGCCCCGACGCCCTGCGTGAGGTGAAGGAGGCGTGCCCGGAGTCGGCGCGCGCCAGGATGATTCCGGTGGACTACGCCTCGCACAGCCCTCAGGTGGACGAGCTGCGGGACGAGATCCTGTCGGCTCTGGAGGGCATTGCCCCGCGGGAGACGCGCATCCCGATGATCTCCGCGATGAGCGGTGACATGATCACCGGCCCGGAGATGGACGCGGAGTACTGGTTTGCCTCGCTGCGGGAGCCGGTGGAGTTCGACCGGGCCGTGCGGACCCTCGTCGGGACCGGCCACGGCACGTTCGTCGAGGTGTCCCCGCATCCGGTGCTGACCCCGGCCATCTCGGTCACCGAGAGCCCCGACGCGCAGGCGCCCGCGGCATTCGGCACGC
>NZ_LZNS01000001.1:6336111-6339638 GCF_001984575.1 Streptomyces sp. MP131-18
TGTCGCGTCGCTGGCCGCGGATCTTGCGGCGGCCGGCAGTACCGTCGACGTACTCTCCTGCGATGTCGCCGAACGGGACGAAGTCGGGGCTCTGCTGGACCGGATCTCCGCCACAGGACCCGAACTGTCCGCCGTCGTGCACTCGGCGGGAGCGGAGCACGGCGCGCCCGTGGCGGAGATGACGGCCGCGGATCTCCGGGCAGCCTCGGCGGTGAAGGTCGGCGGGGCGCTGCATCTGCACGAGCTGACGCTCGAACGGGGCCTGGATCTGGACGCGTTCGTGACGTTCTCCTCCGGCGCGGCCGTATGGGGCAGCGGCGGGCTGGCGGCGTATGGCGCGGCGAACGCGGCGCTGGACGCGCTGGTGGCGCGGCGCCGGGCCGCGGGCCTGGCGGGTACGTCCGTGGCGTGGGGTCTGTGGGGGGGCGGCGGTATGGGCGCCGGCGAGGCCGGCGAGCAGCTCAGCAGCTACGGGCTGCGCCCGATGGCTGCCGAGCGCGGTATCCAGGGCCTGGCCCAGGCGCTGGACGACGGGGAGGACCAGCTGGTCGTCGCCGATATCGACTGGGACCGCTTCCTGCCGACCTACACCGTCTTCCGGCCCAGCCCGCTGCTGTCCACCGTGCCCGAAGCCATCCGCGCCAACGCCGCGGAGGCCGGGGCCGACGCGGCTGCCACCACGGAAGTCACGCCGCTGATACGCCGCCTGACCGCGTTGCCGCCCGCCGAGCGGGAGGCGGCGCTCACCGAGGCCGTCCGGGCCGAGGCCGCCGCCGCGCTCGGGTACGCCGACGCCGCGGAGATCGATCCCGATCAGGCGTTCCGCGACATGGGCTTCGATTCGGTGATGGCCGTGTCGCTGCGCAACCGGCTCGGTGAAGTCACCGCCCTGCGCCTGCCGTCGACCGTGGTCTTCGACTACCCGTCCGTCACGGCCCTGTCGGCCAGGATGTACGGCGACCTGTTCGGGAACGCCACCCCGGTGGCCGAGGTGGTTCCCGTTCCCCGGTACTCGCCCGCGGACGACGACACCATCGTGATCGTCGGTATGGCCTGCCGCTACCCGGGCGGCGCCACCACGCCCGAGCGGCTCTGGAGCCTGCTCGCCGACGGCAGGGACGCCATCAGTCCGGTTCCCGACTACCGTGCCTGGGACATCCCGAGCGAGTTCGGCCGGGAGGGCGGATACGTCTACGAGGCCGCCGAGTTCGACGCCGCGTTCTTCGGCATCGGGCCGAACGAGGCGCTGGCCATGGACCCGCAGCAGCGGGTGCTGCTCGAGGTCTCCTGGGAAGCCCTGGAACGCGCGGGCATCGACCCCACGAGCCTGCGGGGCTCCCGCACCGGCGTGTTCGTGGGCGGCTGGATGCAGCTCTACACCCATGCGCTGATCGGCAGCACGGCCAACATGCCGGACAGCACCCCGGTGAGCGACGGCGGCGCGGTGCTCTCCGGCCGCGTCTCCTACGTCCTGGGCCTGGAGGGCCCCTCGCTCACCATCGACACCGCCTGCTCCGCCTCGCTGGCCGCGCTGCACCTGGCTGCCCAGGCGTTGCGCTCGGGCGAGTGCGAACTCGCGCTGGTGGGCGGCGTCACGGTGATGTCCGACCCGGGCGCGTTCGGCTACGGATCGAACATGGGCCTGTCCCCGAACGGGCGCAGCAAGGCGTTCTCGGCCTCCGCCGACGGCATGGGCATGGGCGAGGGCGCCGGGATGCTCGCCGTGGAGCGGCTGTCCGACGCCCGGCGCCTGGGCCACCCCGTGCTGGCGGTGGTGCGCGGCACGGCGATCAACCAGGACGGTGCCTCCAACGGCTTCACCGCGCCCAGCGGCCTCGCGCAGCAACGGGTGATCCGCGCCGCCCTGGCCTCCGGCGGGCTGACGCCCGATCAGGTCGACGCGGTGGAGGCACACGGCACCGGGACCGTCCTCGGTGACCCGATCGAGGCCAGCGCGCTGCTGGCCACCTACGGTCAGGAGCGTCCCGAGGGCCGGCCGCTGTGGCTGGGGTCGATCAAGTCGAACATCGGGCACGCGCAGGCCGCCGCCGGTGTCGCCGGGCTCATGAAGATGGTGCTGTCGATGCGCCACGGGATGCTGCCGCCCACCCTGTATTCCGAGCAGCCCTCCGAGCAGATCGACTGGGATTCGGGCGAGGTGCGGCTGCTGACCGAACGGCGGCCCTGGTCGGCGCGGGACGGCGCGCCACGCCGTGCGGGCATCTCCAGCTTCGGTATCAGCGGCACGAACGCGCACATCATTCTGGAAGAGCCGCCCACCGAGCCCCTGCCCACGACGGGCGGGAACGACGAGGACGGCCAGGGCCAGGCCGAGGTGCCGGTGCTCGGTCCGGACGTGCAGGTTGTCGCCTGGCCGCTGTCCGCACGCGGGCAGGAGGCCCTGGCGGCCCAGGCCGACCGGGTGCTCCCCCTCGCGCGTGACGCGGAGGGGGCGGAACCGGCGGCCGTGGCCCGTGCCCTGGTCACCCGCCGCAGCCTCTTCTCCCACCGGGCGGTCGTCGTGGGTGCCGACCGCGCGGCGCTGGCCGAAGGGCTGTCCGCCGTCGCCGAGGCCCGCCCGGATGCCGCGGCCGCCGTCGGCACCATTCCCACGGGCGGCCCGGGGCGCACGGTGTTCCTGTTCCCCGGGCAGGGTTCGCAGTGGGTGGGGATGGGACGCCGGATGCTCGCGGAGTCGCCGCTGTTCGCGGCGGAGTTCGCGCGGTGCGCGGAGGCACTGACCCCGCACATCGAGTGGGACCCGTACGCGGTGCTGGAACAGGCGGAGGGCGCTCCCCCGTTGGAGGGTCCCGAGGTGCTGCAGCCGGTGCTGTGGGCGGTGATGGTGTCGCTGGCCGCGGTATGGCGGGCCGCGGGAGTGCGCCCGGACGTGGTGGTGGGGCACTCGCAGGGTGAGATTGCGGCCGCTGCGGTGGCGGGCATCCTGTCGCTGGACGACGCGGCGCGGGTGGTGGCCGTGCGCGCGAGGATGCTGGCCGGGCTGGGGGTCGACGGCGGAATGCTGTCGGTGGTGCTGCCGGCGCACGAGGTCGCGGAACTGCTGAAGCCGTGGGAAGGGCGGCTGTCGGTGGCGGCGGTGAACTCGCCGCTGTCCACGGTGGTCACGGGGGAGCCGGAAGCGCTTCTGCAGTTCGAGCGAAAGCTGCGGAAACAGCGCGTCATGCGGTGGCGCATTCCCGTGTCGGGCTTCGTGGCCCACTCCCGCCTGTGCGAGCCGCTGGCCGACACGCTGCCGACGGCACTGGCCGGCATCGAGCCGCGGCCGGGCGGGATCTCCTTCTTCTCGACCGTGGAGGGACGCCTGATCGACGGAACGGAGCTGGGACCGGACTACTGGTACGCGAACGTGCGGCAGTCGGTGCGGTTCGCCGAGGCGGTCGAGGCGCTGGCGGCCTCAGGGCACCGCAGCTTCGTGGAGGTCTCGGCGCACCCGGTACTGCTGACCGCCGTGGAGGAAGTCCTCGTCCCGCGGGCCGATCTGCCCGACCCGGTGCTGATCGACACCC
>NZ_LZNS01000001.1:6339966-6389660 GCF_001984575.1 Streptomyces sp. MP131-18
CGTCGCGTCGCTGGCCGCGGATCTTGCGGCGGCCGGCAGTACCGTCGACGTACTCTCCTGCGATGTCGCCGAACGGGACGAAGTCGGGGCTCTGCTGGACCGGATCTCCGCCACAGGACCCGAACTGTCCGCCGTCGTGCACTCGGCCGGGACGGCGACCGGCGCGCTGGTGGTGGACACCACCGCCGCCGAGCTGGAGGCGGTGTCCGCGGTGAAGGTCGGCGGGGCGCTGCATCTGCACGAGCTGACGCTCGAACGGGGCCTGGATCTGGACGCGTTCGTGACGTTCTCCTCTGGCGCGGCCGTATGGGGCAGCGGCATCCTCGCCGCGTATGGCGCGGCGAACGCGGCGCTGGACGCGCTGGTGGCGCGGCGCCGGGCCGCGGGCCTGGCGGGTACGTCCGTGGCGTGGGGTCTGTGGGGTGGCGGCGGTATGGGCGCCGGCGAGGCCGGCGAGCAGCTCAGCAGCTACGGGCTGCGCCCGATGGCTGCCGAGCGCGGTATCCAGGGCCTGGCCCAGGCGCTGGACGACGGGGAGGACCAGCTGGTCGTCGCCGATATCGACTGGGACCGCTTCCTGCCGACCTACACCGTCTTCCGGCCCAGCCCGCTGCTGTCCACCGTGCCCGAAGCCATCCGCGCCAACGCCGCGGAGGCCGAGAACGAACAGGAAGCGGAGACCTCGATCGAGGCCGCCGCACTGCGCAAGCGGCTCGCCGCGGCGCCGTCCCCGCTCGAACGGGAGACGATCCTGCTCGACGTGGTCCGCGAACACGCCGCCGCCGTGCTCGGTCACACCGGCGCGGCGGCCGTCCAGCCGGACACCACCTTCCTGGAACAGGGCTTCAACTCCCTGTCGGCCGTGGAGCTGCGCAACCGGCTCGCCCGGGTCACCGGCCTGCGCCTGACCGGCCCGATGATGCTCGACCACCCCACCCCGACCGCGACCGCCGCCCACCTCAGGGAGCTGTTCGCGACGGACCAGGCAGGGGAGGGCGGCACGGACCAGCCCGCCCCCCGCTTCCTCCTCCCCGCCGCGCCCCAAGCCGACGGGCCCCCGGCCGGTCCCCCCGACCCGCGCGCCGCGGCTTCGAGTTCCCTGACGGCCCTCTACCTGCGGGCCCACAGCTCCGGCCGCGGGGCCGACGCCATGCGGATGATCACCGGCCTCGGCGCCTTCCGGCCCTCCTTCACCAGCCCGGAGGAACTGGCGGGCATCCCGCCCCTCGTACCGCTCACCCGCGGTCCCGAGGGGCCCACGCTGATCTGCCTGCCGTCGTTCGGCGGCACCGCCGACGCGCAGGAGTTCGTGCGCCTGGCCCACGGCTTCCGCGGCAAGCGGCAGATCCTCGCCGTCACGGTCCCCGGCTACATCCCCGGCGAGCCGCTGGCCGCCGGCCCGGACGCGCTGCTCGACCTCTACGCCGGAACCGTCCTGGGCAGCCCTGAAGCGGCCGCGGACGCGGGCCCGTTCGTACTGGTCGGCTACTCGTCCGGTGGGGTGACCGCGCACGCCCTCGCCGCCCGCCTGGCCGAACGCGGCCGCCCGCCCGCGGCGCTGGTGCTGCTCGACACGTTCACGCCGGACAGGGCAGGCGTGTCCGACGAGGTGATCTCCGAGCTTCCGGCCGCCGTGCTCGCCAACAACGTCGGCGCGGACGGCATCGGCGGCGACGACTGGCTGATCGCCTGCGGCCACTACTACGACTTCGACTGGCGCGCCCACCTGCCGCACGCCGCCGGCCTGCCGACACTGCTCATCCGTCACGCCGACGGCGACGACGGGGCGGCCGACTTCGTCCAGGTCCCGTGGGCCTACTCGGGCGACGTCACCCCGGTGGCCGTGCCGGGCGACCACTTCTCCATGATCGGCTCCCGCGCCGAGACCACCGCGCTGGCCGTCGAATCCTGGCTCGCCACGCGCTTCACCGCCACTCAGGACAGGGACGATGACTGACCAACAGGAGCAACAGGCCGGGCGGCACCGCCTCGCCGTCGTCGGCGCAGGCGTCATGGGCACCAATATTTCCGCCCTCGCCCTCGGCCACGGCGTGGACGTCACGCTCGTCGATGTCGAGGACGCGATCCTGGCCTCGGCCGGCCGGACGATCCGTCACAAGCTCAAGCACGCCCAGCTGATGAAGGCCCTCCCGGCGGACCGCCCCCGCGGCACCCTGGTCACCACGACCTCGCCGGCCGACCTCGCCGACGCCACCACCGTCATCGAGGCCGTCGTGGAGATCGCCGAGGTCAAACGCAAGGTGCTGACCGAGGTTTCGGAGCTCGTCGCGCCCGGCACCCTGCTCATCTCCAACACCTCGTGCATCCCCGTCGACGAAATGGCCGGCTGGGTCGCCCGCGGCGACGAACTCGTCGGCGTGCACTTCATGAACCCCTCCTACCTGATCAAGATGGTGGAGGTGATCCGCGGCACCGCCACCAGCGAAGCCACCATGACCGCGGTCGGTGACCTGCTGACCGCCCTGGGCCGCGACGCGCTGGTGATCAACGACGCTCCCGGCTTCGTCATCAACCGGCTGCTGCACCCGCTGATCAACCGGGCGGCGATGCTCGTGCAGGACGGCGTCGCCACCGCGGAAACCGTGGACGGCCTGCTGGAAGGCTGCCTGGGCCACTCCACGGGACCGCTGCGCACCGCCGACCTGATCGGCATCGACAACCTCGTCGACTCGCTGCGCGTGCTGCACGACCGCACCGGCGACCCCGAATGCGATCCCTGCGAGCTGATGCTGCAAAAGGTCCGCGACGGGGACCACGGCCGCAAGACGGGCCGCGGCTTCTACGACTACCACTCAGCTACGGAAAGGCACACACGATGACTGCCGTGCAAGGCGGTACCGACGGCGCCACCGTCGAGAAGGAGCTGACCGCCTTCCTCGCCGAGCAGACGGGCACCGAGCCCACTGCCGACCAGGACCTCTTCGCCACGGGCGTCATCTCCTCGATGTTCGCCCTGCAACTGGTGGTGCACCTGGAGGACGAATACGACATCGAGATCGTCGGCCCCGAACTGTCCATGGACAACTTCCGCAGCGTCCGCACCATGTCCGCGCTGGTACTGCGCCTCCAGGACGCCGACACGGGCAGCCGGGACGAATGAACGTCGACACCGCCGAGATCGACGCGCTCGTCGGCGACGGGCCGGCCGCCTGGGACGCCGCCGGCCGCATACCCGTCGAACTGCTGCGCCGGCTCGGAAAGATGGGCGTGCTGTGCGCCGAGGTACCGGCCCGCTTCGGCGGGCCGGGCGCCGACAGCCTCGCCAACGGAGAACTGACCGCCCACGTCGGCGCCCTGTGCAGTTCGCTGCGCAGCATCATGACGGTGCAGGGCATCGCCGCCGCCACCGTGCGCCGCTTCGGCGACCGTGAGCAGCGCCGCCGCTACCTCGGGCAGCTGACGGACGGCGGCCTGGCGTGCGTGGCGTTCAGCGAGCCGGGCGCCGGCTCGGACCTGAGCGGCATGGCCACCCGCATCCGCCCGGCCGCCGACGACACCGGCGACCTCCTCGTGTCCGGCGAGAAAATGTGGATCACCGGCGCCGCCTACGCCGACGTCCTCGTGGTCTTCGGCCTGCACGAGGACGCCGGCTCTGCCGCGATGGTCCCGGCCGACGCCCCCGGCGTCCGCATCGAGCCCGTTCAGGACCCGCTGGGCTGCCGCGCCGCGACCCACTGCCGCGTCGTCCTCGACGACGTCAGAATTCCCGCCACAGCCGTCCTCGGCGGCGGCCGTCAGCCGCTCCCGCTGCTGTTCACCACCGCCCTCTCCTACGGCCGCATGTCCGTCGCCTGGGGCTGCACCGGCATCCTGCGGGCCTGTCTGGCCGCCGCCACCGCCGACGCCCGCACCCGCGAACAGGGCGGCGCCCCGATCGCCGAGCACCAGCTGGTCGCCCGGCACCTCGCCGAGCTCTACACCTCGGAACGGATCGCCACCCAGGTCTGCGGCCACGCCGCCGAGCAGTGGGACCGCGGCGCCCCGGACGCGGCAGTGGCGGCCGTACTGGCCAAGCAGGTCGCCGCCACCCACGCGGCGCGCGGCGCCGCCACGGCCGTCCAGGTCCTGGCCTCCCGCGGCTTCACCGACGGCCATGTGGTGGCCCGCGCCTACCGGGACGCCAAGGCGATGGAGCTGATCGAGGGCAGCACCGAGATCTCCCAGCTGATCCTGGCCCGGCACGCCCTCGACGTCCTTTGACGGGCCGCTGCCGTGCACCCCACGAGCCCACCACGACGCAGTAGTAGACGCCCTCGAAGGAGAGACCCGTGTCCGACGCTCCCACCCTCGTGAAATGCCTGGTCTGGGACCTCGACAACACCCTGTGGCGAGGCACCCTGCTGGAGGACTCCGAGGTCGCGCTGCCGGATGAGATCCGCCGCACCATCATCGAACTCGACGCCCGCGGCATACTCCAGGCCGTGGCCAGCAAGAACGACCACGACCACGCCTGGGAGCGGCTGGAACAGCTCGGCGTCGCCGAGTACTTCGTGCTGCCGCAGATCGGCTGGCACCCGAAGTCCCAGTCCATCAAGGAGATCGCCGACCAGCTGAACTTCGCGATGAAGACGATCGCCTTCATCGACGACCAGCCCGCCGAACGGGCCGAGGTCGCCTACCACCACGCCGAAGTCCGCTGCTACGACGCCGACCAGGCGGCCGAGCTGACCGGCCTGCCCGAGTTCAGCCCCGCCGTCGTCACCGTCGACGCCGCCCGCCGCCGCGACATGTACCAGGCGGGCTTCCGCCGCACCGCGGAGCGCGAAAGCTTCACGGGACCCGACGAGGAGTTCCTGCGTTCCCTCGACCTGGTCATGGAGATCAAGCCCGCCGACGAGGGGGACCTGTCCCGCGTCGAGGAACTGACCCTGCGCACCAGCCAGATGAACGCCACCGGCGTGTACTACTCCGACGCCGACCTGCGCGCCCTGATCGCCGACCCGGGGCACGAGGTCCTCACCGTCACCCTCACCGACCGCTTCGGCCCGCATGGCGCCGTCGGCGTGATGCTGCTCGGCTACCACGAGCGGGTCTGGCACCTGAAGCTGCTGGCGACCTCCTGCCGGGTGGTGTCCTTCGGCGCGGGCGCCGTTCTGCTCAACTGGCTGATCACCGAAGCGGCCGAGTCCGGCGTCCACCTGGCCGCCGACTTCCGCCGCACCGACCGCAACCGGATGATGGAGATCGCCTACCGGTTCGCCGGTTTCACCGGCGACGCGTGCGACTGCCTCGCCGAGCTGCCCGCGGAGACCGCGCCCGACCGCGCGGACATCGAGTTCCGCCACCTGGTGGCCGAGCGCCGCCCCGGCCCCACCACCATGAGCGTCGTGGGCCCCGCCCTGGGGGCCGAGGACGCGGCGGGAGCCGCCCTCGCCTGACCACCCGCGCCGCCGACCCGCCCGAGGACCCTTCGCCGAGGGACCTCGGGCGGAGCACGTGGGGGAACGTCAGGGGCGGCCCAGGATGCCGCGGTCGTATCCGACCGCGACCGCCGCGGCCCGGTCCTTCACGCCCAACTTGCCGTAGACGTGGGAGAGATGCGTCTTGACGGTGGCCTCGCTGATGAACAGCTCGGTCGCGATCTCGCGGTTGGACGTGCCCCGGGCGACGAGCGCGAGGACCTCGCGCTCGCGGGCCGAGAGCGTCTCGCCGATGGGCGCGGCAGGGCCGCGCACGGCGCTCAGCAGCCGGGAGGCGATCGCGGGGGAGACGACCGTACGGCCCGCCGCCGTGGCCCGCACAGCGGCGAACAGCTCCTCGCGGGGCGCGTCCTTGAGCAGGTATCCGGTCGCGCCCGCCTCGATCGCGGGGATCGTGTCGGTGTCCGTGTCGTAGGTGGTGAGGACGAGGACCCGGGCGCGGGAGCCGCGGCGCGTCAACTCGGCGATGGCGTCGACACCGTTGCCTTCCGGCATGCGCAGGTCCATCAGGACGACGTCGGGGTCGAGGCGCAGCGCGAGGCCCGTGGCCGCGGCGCCGCTCGAGCACTCCCCGAGCACGGTGAAACCGGGGGCCGCGGTGAACATGGCGCGCAGCCCGTCCCGTACGACGGGGTGGTCATCGACGAGCAGCAGCGTGATGTCAGTCATGTCGTCACCACACTACGCGAGTGAGAATCGCGTACTCCTCGGCGTCCGGTCAATACCGAGGAACGAATCCGGTGGCCGGGACGCATGGCGGAGGCCGCCGCCCGTCGGGGGCGGCGGCCTGTGCCGGAACGTGGGCGTGCCGCCCTCACACGTCGAAGTACAGCTCGAACTCGTGCGGGTGCGGGCGGAGTTGCATCGGGGCGATTTCCTTCTCCCGCTTGAAGTCGATCCACGTCTCGATCAGGTCGGCCGTGAACACGCCACCGGCCTGGAGGTACTCGTTGTCCGCCTCCAGGGCTTCGAGGACCGCGGGGAGCGAGGTCGGGACCTGCGGGAGCTCGGCGTGCTCCTCGGGGGCCAGCTCGTACAGGTCCTTGTCGATCGGCTCGGCCGGCTCGATCTTGTTCTTGATGCCGTCGAGACCCGCGAGCATCAGCGCCGAGAAGGCGAGGTACGGGTTCGAGGAGGGGTCGGGCGCGCGGAACTCGACGCGCTTGGCCTTCGGGTTCGACCCGGTGATCGGGATGCGCATGGCGGCCGACCGGTTCCGCTGGGAGTAGACCAGGTTGACCGGGGCCTCGAAGCCGGGCACCAGACGGTGGTAGGAGTTCACCGTGGGGTTGGTGAACGCCAGCAGCGACGGTGCGTGCTTGAGGATGCCGCCGATGTAGAAGCGCGCGGTGTCCGACAGGCCCGCGTAGCCCTGCTCGTCGTAGAACAGCGGCGTCCCGCCCTGCCACAGGGACTGGTGGACGTGCATGCCGGAGCCGTTGTCGCCGAAGATCGGCTTGGGCATGAACGTCGCGGTCTTGCCGTTGCGCCATGCCACGTTCTTGACGATGTACTTGAACAGCATGAGGTCGTCGGCGGCGGCGAGCAGCGTGTTGAACTCGTAGTTGATCTCGGCCTGGCCCGCGGTGCCGACCTCGTGGTGCTGGCGCTCGACCTTGAGGCCGGCCTCGATCAGCTCCAGGGTGATCTCGGCCCGCAGGTCCGCGAAGTGGTCCACGGGGGGCGCGGGGAAGTAGCCGCCCTTGTAGCGGACCTTGTAGCCGCGGTTGCCGCCCTCCTCGATGGCGCCGGTGTTCCAGGCGCCCGCCTCGGAGTCGATGTAGTAGTAGCCGGCGTTCGACTTGGTCTCGAAGCGGACGTCGTCGAACACGTAGAACTCGGCCTCGGGGCCGAAGTACGCGGTGTCCGCGATGCCGGAGGAGGCCAGGTACGCCTCGGCCTTCTTCGCCACGTTCCGCGGGTCGCGGCTGTACGCCTCGCCCGTGATCGGATCGTGGATGAAGAAGTTGATGTTGATGGTCTTGTCCTTGCGGAACGGGTCCACCCGCGACGTGGACAGGTCCGGGACGAGCGCCATGTCGGACTCGTGGATGGCCTGGAAGCCCCGGATCGACGAACCGTCGAACATCAGGCTCGCGGTCGGGTCGAAGGTCCCGACCGGCACCGTGACGTGCTGCATGATGCCCGGCAGGTCGCAGAATCGGACGTCGATGAACTTGACGTCGTTGTCCGCGATGTACTTCTTGATCTCGTCGGCGTTTCGGAACATCCGGTGTCCTCCTAGTCCCGGCCGGAGGGGGCCGGGAACGTGCAGCTCGGGGATGACCCAGTGCGTGGGCCTGCCGGGGCCGACCCTAAGGACAGGCCATTTCTCAAGGATGACCCGTTTGTTTCGCCACTGTTAACCGGACTTCTCATCTGATACCGCTGACGACCCGCCCGGGCGGGCGCGCTACGGTTGAGGCGTGGACAATCGGCAGGCACTTGGCTCATGGCTCTCCGGGCCCCGCGCGGCGGCCGAGGACATGGGCATCGACTTCGGTTACCGCGGACAGCGGCTCGGCCTCCCCGAGGAGGGCCCCGGCTCGGTGGCGCCCCTGGGCAAGCGGGTCGGCGCCATTCTCGTCGACTGGGGGCTCTGCTTGCTGATCGCATACGGTCTGCTCACCCAGGAGCCGGCCTCCGTCAGCAACTGGACCCTGATCGTCTTCGTCGTGATGACCCTGATCACCGTCGGGACGCTCGGCATGACGCCGGGCAAACGGCTGTTCCACCTGCGGGTCATCGCCCTCGACGGGCAGCGGCTGAGCTTCCCCCGCGCCGCGCTGCGGACCCTGCTCCTGGCCCTGGCCATCCCGCCACTGGTCTGGGACCGCGACACCCGCGGCCTGCACGACCGCCTCGCCGGCGCGGTCCAGGTCCGCACCTGAGGGGCCCTGAGGGACTTCGAGGGGCCGGGGCCCAGGTTCAGGTCCGCGTCTGAGGAGCGGGTCAGGGTCCGAGGCGCAGGTGCCGGCCCTGCGCGTGCCCGTGCCTTCGGCGTGCGCCCGGCCGGCAGCTCCCGGGACGGAGCCGCGCTTCCCGGCCGGGCGGCCCGCGGTACGCCGCGGGCCGGGCCCGCTCAGCGTCCGCGGCGCTGCACGTTCCCCTTGGGGAGACGCATGCCCTTGGGCATCGGGCCCTTCGGGAGCGGCATGTTGTTCATGAGGTCACCCATGGCCCGCAGCCGGTCGTTCACCTCGGTGACGCGCGGACCGGCGAGCACCCGCGGGAACTTGAGGATGGTGGAACGCAGCTTCTTCAGCTCCACCTGCCCCTCGCCCTTCCCCACGATCACGTCGTGCACCGGCACATCGGACACCGTCCGGTTCATCCGGCGCTTCTCGGCGGCCATCAGGGTCTTCAGCCGGTTCTGATTGCCCTCCCCGACCAGCACCACGCCGCACTTGCCGACGGCCCGGTGCACCACGTCCTGCTGGCGGTTGATCGCCACCGCGGGCGTGAAGACGATGCCGCGCTTCATGTTCTCCAGGACGGCGGCCGCCGCGCCGGGCTGGCCCTCCATCTGGCCGAACGCCGCCCGCTCGGCGCGCCGCCCGAAGACGATCGCCGTGGCGAGCAGCGCGACCAGGAAACCGAGGATGCCCAGGTAGATCGGATGCCCGATGAGGAAGCCGAGGCCGAGGATCACCGCGAAAGTGCCCAGGCCGACTGCCGAGATGATCCAGCCGATCCAGCGGTCGCCCCGCTTGGTCATCTTGTACGTCAGGGCGATCTGCTTCAGTCGCCCCGGGTTCTCGGAATCCTGTGCCTTTTCCTTCCGCGCCATGGCCCAAGTCTACGGGGCAGCACGGCGCACCGGCCCCACGGGTCGCGCGCCTCAGGTACCGGGCGCGGGCAGTACGGCGGGCTCGGCCCGCGCCGCCACCGCCGCGAGGGCGCGCTCCGCGTCGCGCCGGGCCGCCGCGCGGGCCCGGTCCTCCTGCACGGCCGCGTGGGCGTTCGCGAGGGCGGTCTGCCGCCCGGCCCGCAGCAGCATCCCCTCAAGCGCGCGCAGTGTCCCGGTCACGCTCGGGCGCACCGGACTGGCGTACGACATGGACGGCCCCTCCCCAGGCGGTCGGACAACGTGCTCCTATTGTTATCGAACGGTGTTACGGGCCCATGACCCGGGGGTCAATCCCGGTGAAAGGCTCCGTCACGCGGCGGACCGCTGCGCCACCGCCTGCTGGTACAGCCGGCCCGCCCGGTACGAGGAACGCACCATCGGCCCGGACATCACCCCGGAGAAGCCGACCTCCTCGGCCTCCTCTCGCAGCTCCACGAACTCCGCGGGCTTCACCCACCGCTCCACCGGGTGGTGCCGCGGCGAAGGACGCAGGTACTGGGTGATCGTGATCAGCTCGCAGCCCGCCGCGTGCATGTCGCGCAGCGCCTGGCTGACCTCCTCGCGGGTCTCGCCCAGGCCCAGGATCAGGTTGGACTTGGTGACCAGACCCTCCTCGCGGGCCCGCGTCAGCACGCTCATCGACCGCTCGTAGCGGAACGCCGGGCGGATGCGCTTGAAGATCCGCGGCACCGTCTCCACATTGTGCGCCAGCACCTCGGGCCGCGCGGAGAACACCTCGGCCAGCTGCTCGGGAACGGCGTTGAAGTCGGGAATCAGCAGCTCCACGCCGGTGTCCGGCATCAGCCCGTGGATCTGCCGCACCGTCTCCGCGTACAGCCACGCCCCGCCGTCCGGCAGGTCGTCCCGCGCCACGCCGGTCACCGTCGCGTACCGCAGCTCCATCTGCCGCACCGACTCCGCCACCCGCCGCGGCTCGTCCCGGTCGAGCTCGGCCGGCCTGCCCGTGTCGATCTGGCAGAAGTCGCAGCGCCGGGTGCACTGCTCGCCGCCGATGAGGAACGTCGCCTCGCGGTCCTCCCAGCACTCGAAGATGTTGGGACAGCCGGCCTCCTGGCAGACCGTGTGCAGGCCCTCCCGCTTCACCAGGCTGTGCAGCTCGCGGTACTCGGGGCCCAGCTTCGCCCTGGTCTTGATCCACTCGGGCTTGCGCTCGATGGGGGTCTGGCTGTTCCGGACCTCAAGGCGCAGCATCTTGCGGCCATCGGGTGCGACAGCGGACACGTCCGGCTCCCTACACTTTCGATTCTTCGGCGAACTCCAGCGTACGCCTGTGCTTGGGGTCCTCTCAGACCGCCCGGGGCAGCGGGTCCGCGGTTTCCAGCACACCGCGCAGATGCCGCTCCACTACCGGAATCACCTCGGTGACCGGAACATTCCGCCCCAGCTCCTGCGAGATCGACGTCACACCCGCGTCCCTGATGCCGCACGGCACGATGCGGTCGAACGAGGTGTTGTCCGGATCGCAGTTCAGTGCGAAACCGTGCATCGTCACGCCCTTGGCGACGCGGATGCCGATGGCGCACAGCTTGCGGTCCTCGTTGCGCTGCCCGGCGTTGGACGGCGCGTACTCGGGGCCGCTCAGCCGCGGGTCGAACTCCTCGTCGTGCAGCCGCGGATCGAAGTCGAGCGCCAGGCCGCCCAGGCCGGGCCGGCCGGCGCCCTCGTCCTCCAGCGCGTCACCCAGCACCCACACCCCGCTGCGGCCCTCCACCCGGGTCGTGGCCAGGCCGAAGTCGGCGCAGGCCCGGATCACGGCCTCCTCGATGCGCCGCACGTGCGCCACGACGTCCACCGGGCGCGGCAGCTTCAGGATCGGGTAGCCGACCAGCTGCCCAGGACCGTGCCAGGTGATCTTCCCGCCGCGGTCGACGTCCACCACCGGCGTGCCGTCCAGGGGCCGTTCGCTGTCCTCGGTGCGCCGCCCGGCCGTGTAGACCGCGGTGTGCTCGAGCAGGAGACAGGTGTCGGGGATCTCGTCGGCGAACCTGGCCGTGTGCACGCGCCGCTGCTCCTGCCACGCCGCGTGATACTCGACGGCCTCGGCGCCGAACCCCAGATGGACAAAGCGCAGCTCGCTCACGGCCGCGGCTCCTTCGTTTTCGTACACACGTTTCGCGTCTCGACCCCACTCTAGACCCGGGCCGAAGCCATCCTCCCGAGGCCCTCGGGCTCACACATATGGATGAATCCTCGGTCGAGGAGCCGACTAAACCGGGCAGGACCGTTACATTCACGCCGTTCCAGCCGCACAGCCGTAAGGCAGGAGACCGCACCGCCGATGTCCACGGAACGACCCGGAGGCCCGCCCTCCCCGCAGTCCGCCACACCGCGTACACCGAACCGCCAGCTCGCCGCACTCATCGCCGAGGCGGGATTCTCGCACGCCGGTCTGGCCAGACGTGTCGACCAGCTCGGCCTCGAACACGGCCTCGATCTCCGGTACGACAAGACGTCGGTCACCCGCTGGCTGCGCGGGCAGCGCCCCCGCGGTACCACCCCGGCGCTGATCGCCGAGGTGTTCACCCGGCGGCTCGGCCGCCGGCTGTCCGCCCAGGACCTCGGTCTCGAGGCCTGCGCCCCCGTCTACGCCGGCCTGGAGTTCGCCGCCAGCCCCGCCGAGGCCGTCGACATCGTCGCCGGCCTGTGGCGCAAGGACTCCGGCAGCTACGCCGAGCTGCGCAAGATCGCGTTCACCCCGGCCGGGCTCGTCGTGCCGAGCCGGGACTGGCTCATCGGGCGCCCGGACGACCGGGTCGCCCGCGGCGAGCCGCCGGAGGGCGCGCCGCCGGGCCAGGAGGCGCCGCCCGCCGCCCGGGTCCCCGAGCAGGCGCGCGGCGCCGTCCGGCCGCCGCAGCCGGGAGAGCCGGCGGCCCCGGGACGCCCGCCGCAGGCGCAGGGCGTCCGCCGCCCCGTGCCGCCGCCCGCGCGGCCGAGCCGCCTCGACCGGGTCGAACGGGGGCCCGGCCAGCGCGTCACCCCGGGCGACATCGCCGCCCTGCGCTCCGTCGCCGACCTGTTCCGCACGCTGGACCAGGCGTACGGCGGCGGCCACGCCAGGCAGGCGCTCGTGCGCTACCTGGAGAACGAGCTGGAGCCGATGCTGCGCGGCGCCTACGGCGAGCAGACCGGCCGCAAGCTGTTCTCCGCCGCGGCCGACCTGACCCGGCTCGCCGGCTGGACCGCGTACGACATCGCGGCCCACGGCCTGGCCCAGCGGTACTTCGTGCAGGCCCTGCGGCTGGCGCAGGCCGCGGGCGACCGCAGCTACGGCGCCTACGTGCTGGTCTCCATGAGCAGACAGGCGGTCTACCTGGGGCACGGCCGTGAGGCCGTCCAGCTGGCCCGCGTCGCCCAGCAGGGCATGGCCAGCTCGGTGCCGCCGGTGGTCCAGGCCCTGCTGCACAGCGTCGAGGCCCGCGGGCACGGCCTGCTCGGCGAGGTCCGCTCGTGCACCGCGGCGCTCGCCCGCGCGGAGCGCGCCCTGGAGACGGCGCGCACGGCCGACGACGTGCCCGCGTGGGCGCGGTTCTTCGACGAGGCGCAGCTGGCCGACGAGTTCGCGCACTGCCACCGCGACCTCCAGCAGTACCGGGCCGCCGCCAGGCACGCGGAGCGCTCCCTCCAACTGCGCAGCCCCGCCTACGCGCGCAGCAGGCTGTTCTGCCGGATCGTGCTGGCGAGCGCGCGGCTCGGCCTCGGCGACGTCGAGCACGCCTGCACGCTGGCCGCCGAGGCCGCCGCGCAGGCCAACGACATGCGGTCCGTGCGGGCCCACGAGTACCTCCACGATTTCGAACGGCGCCTGGACCCGTTCCGCGACGCCGCGGCCGCGCGCGTCTACCGGGAGAAGCTGGCGGCCCTGGGCTGACCGTCAGCCGGCCCGTGCGGGCGGGCGCAGGCCCGCGTCCGCGAGCACCGCGGCGGCGGCGCGGCGGGCCGAGGCCAGGTCGCCCGCCGGTCCTGGCGCGTCCCGGTGGTCGCCGCACACGTACAGGCCGTCGAGCAGCCGGACCGGGCGGACGCCGGTGTACGGGGGCGGCACGGCGGGGACGGCCTGCGCGTCGTGGTGGGCGGCCAGCAGCTCCCAGTCCTCGGCCGTCGTCTGGTGCATCTCGCCGAGCTGGGGCCGCGCTGCCTTGTCCAGCAGTTCGGGCGGCTCCGCGGCCTGCGTGCCGAGGACGACGGACGTGACCAGCGTCCGGCCCGCGGGGGCGCGGGACGGGTCGGCCGCCGAGGCCGCCACGCTGTGCGCGACAGGACCGCGCGCCCCGGCCTCCACGACGAGCGTGGCCCCCGAGGGCACGGCGGCAGGGGCCGCGTGGTGCAGCACCGTCACCGGCCGGAAGGCGGGCACGCGCAGGCCCGGCAGCAGCCGGGCCGCCTCGGCGGCCCCCGTGGCCACGACCACGCCCCGGCAGCCGAACGTGCCGTGCGCCTCGGTCGCGACCGCCGTCGTGGTCACCGCGGTGGCCCGCACGCCGGTGCGCACCGCGCCCGGCGGCAGCCCGGCCGCGAGCAGGTCCGGCAGCACCGCCGCGCCGCCGGCCGGCAGGCCGAGGCCGCGGCGGGCGAACGCGCGCAGCGCCAGATCGCCCAGGCGGCTGGAGGTGGCCAGCTCCGGGTCGTGCAGCAGCACGGACAGCAGCGGGCGCAGCGAACGCTCGGCTATCCGCGGGGGTATCCCGCGGGTGGTCAGGGCGCCGGCCGCCGTCAGCTCGGGCCGCGCGCGCAGCCGCGCCTCGGGGGAGCGGCCGAGGCGGGCGAGGTTGGCCCGCAGCCAGATCCGTTCGAAGACCGGGTCGCCGGCCGCGTCGGGCTCGCCGTCCGCCGGTTCGCAACGGTCGTCCGCGGTGCCGCCGATCCGCCGGGCCGACCCCTGCCCGCGCAGCAGGATGCCACCGGTCAGGCGGCGCAGGGGCAGCGGGCGCGGGAGGCGGCGCAGGGTGGGGGAGTCGGGCAGCGAGAGCTGGCTGGCGCGGTCGAGGCGGAAGCCGTCGCGGACTTCGGTGGCCATCCGGCCGCCGATCCGTCTTTCCGCCTCGAGCACGGTCACCGTGAGCCCGGCGGCGGTCAGGTAGTGGGCAGCGGCGAGTCCCGCCGCTCCGCCCCCGATGACGACGATGTCGGCGATGTCGGAGAACGCGCGAGGCGTTCGGCGCTTAAGCACGTGGCCTCCCTGGTGAGGTGGTCGGTGCATCCGAGCGGCGGGCTCGCGGCCGGCTGGCGGCCTTGGGTGCTGCTGCCCGCGGTGGCGCGGGCCATGCCCGAACCGGAGCCGACCCTCTCACGCCGGGCGGAATGCGGCAGAGCGCATGCACCGGGCATGGAGGCACACAGGTCGCACACCGGTGCGGGAGGTAGCAGACCAGGTCGTCCCCCGTCGATCCCGCCGGATCGGCCTACGCGGGGCGGGCGACCGCGGCGCGTACCGCTTCTTCGACGGTGGGGTGCGCGAAGGTGAACCCGGCGTCGAGCAGCCGCTGCGGCAGCACGCGCTGGCTGCCGAGCACGTCCTCGGCGAACTCGCCGAGCACCAGCCGCAGCAGTGGCCCCGGCACCGCGCACACGGTCGGGCGGTGCAGCACGCGCCCCATGGCCCGGGTGGCCTCGCGGTTGGTCACGGGGGTGGGGCCGGTGAAGTTGACCGGGCCCGCCACCTCGCAGGTGTCGGCGAGCAGGAAGCGCAGCGCGGACAGGTAGTCCGCCAGCGAGATCGCGCTCCAGAACTGCCGCCCGTTCCCGATCCGGCCGCCGAGCCCGGCCAGGAAGATCGGGAACAGCTTCCCCCAGGCCCCGCCGGAGCGCGCGACCACCAGGCCGGTGCGGGTGAAAACGGTCCGCACCCCGGCCGCGGCGGCCGGTGCCGCCGCGGCCTCCCAGTCGCGGGCCAGCTCCGCGAGGAAGCCGGTGCCGTTGGGGGCGTCCTCGGTCACGGCCCGTTCGCCGGTGTCGCCGTAGTAGCCGATCGCGCTGCCGGACAGGAAGACGCGCGGCCGGGTGTCAAGGGAGGCCATCGCGGCGGCGAGCGCGGCCGTGCCGAGCACCCTGCTGTCGCGGATCACGCCCTTGTACGCGGTGGTCCAGCGCCGGGCGGCCACGGGGGCCCCGGCCATGTGCACGACGGCGTCGCAGCCCTCCAGGGCCGCGGCGTTCAGCTCCTGCTCCCGCCCCGTCGGGTCCCACCTGGCCTCGTCCCCCGCCCGCGGCGGGCGGCGCACCAGGCGTACGACGGCGGCGCCGTCCGCGCGGAGCGCGCCCGCGAAGGCGCCGCCGATGAGACCACTGGTGCCGGTGACGGCGATGCGGCGAGGCGTCATGGGCCCATCCTCGTGGATCACGCCGCGCCCCGGCCAACCGGGGCGCCCCGGGCCGGGGATTCCCCCGGAAAGCCCGACAGGAGATGTCGGGTTTCGCTGCGAGGGTCAGGGTCGTGCACAGGCGCACACGCGTCTGTGCGGGACACGGAAGGACGAACGCGTGGATCAGGAGAACGGGCCACTCTCGGGGAAGATCACCCTCGTCGCGGGCGCGACGCGGGGCGCGGGGCGGGCCATGGCCGTCGAACTGGGCGCGGCCGGGGCCACGGTCTATGTCACGGGCCGCACCACCCGCTCGTCGGTGAGCGAGATCGGCCGCGCCACGGAGACGATCGAGGAGACCGCGGAACTGGTCACGGCCGCGGGCGGCGAGGGCGTCGCGGTGCCGACGGACCATCTGGAACGGGACCAGGTGCAGGCGCTGATGGAGCGCATCGACTCCGAGCGCGGCCGGCTCGACGTGCTGGTGAACGACGTGTGGGGCGCCGACCACCTGTGGGCCGATCACCCGTCCACGGGCAAGATGTGGGAGCAGAGCCTGGACGACGGGCTGCGCATGCTCGAACTGGGCGTCAGGACCCACATCATCACCAGCCACTGCGCGCTGCCGCTGCTGATCCGGCAGCCGGGCGGTCTTGTGGTGGAGGTGACCGACGGCACGGCTGAGAGCAACGCGAAGTACCGGGAGCACTTCTTCTACGACCTGGCGAAGTACGCGCCGATCCGCATGGCGCTGGCGCTGGGCGAGGAGCTGAAGGACGCGGGCTGCACCGCGGTCGCGATCACGCCTGGCTTCCTGCGTTCCGAGGCGATGCTCGACACGTACTTCAAGGTCACCGAGGAGAACTGGCGGGCGGGCATCGAGCAGGACCCGGCGTTCGCGATCTCGGAGTCCCCGGCGTTCGTCGGCCGGGCGGTCGCCGCGCTGGCCGCCGACCCGGACGTGGCGCGCTGGAACGGGCAGTCCCTCTCCAGCGGCGGCCTGGCGAAGGTGTACGGGTTCACGGACACGGACGGCTCGCAGCCGGACGCCTGGCCGTTCATCAGTGCGCTGCTGGCGGGCGAGAAGCCGGACGCGGCGGACTACCGCTGAACGTTCCTCACCGGTACTGGTCCGCGGTCCGCTCCGCCGCCCGCGCCATGCGTGCGCGCAGGCCGGGCGGGGCGAGGACCTCGCACTCCGGGCCCAGAGCGAGGAGCTGTGTGTAGGCGACGTCCGCGGACTCGACGGGCAGGGTCACGGTGATCCGGCCCTGCCCGTCCGGGTCCGCGGCGGCGGACAGCGCCTCGTCGGCCGCCGCCCGGTCCGTGACGTACCGCAGGGCCCGCGCCCCGTCCCGGGTCAGGCGCAGCAGGACCTCCTCGTGCAGGATCGAACGGGCGAAGGCCGCGGACCGTTCGGACCAGAAGGCGGACAGGTCGAACGCCTCGTCCCGTTCGAAGCGGGTGCCCGCCGGCTCGGCCGCGGCGAACCGGTCGACGCGGTAGACCCGGTGGCCGCCGCCGGGCGGGCGGGCCGCCAGGTACCAGGTGCCGGCCTTGAGTACGAGGCCGTACGGTTCGAGCCGGCGGTCGACCTCCGTGCCGTCGCCGCGGCGGTAGCGGACGGCGAGCAGCAGGTCGTCCCAGACCGCGTCGGCGACGGCGGGCAGCAGCTCCGGCGTCTCCGGCGGCTGCCACCAGCCGGGGGCGTCGAGGTGGAAGCGCTGCGCGGCGCTGTCGTGTGCGGAGCGCAGCTCCGGCTGGAGGGCCGCGGACACCTTCAGGCGGGCGGCGGACGCGGCGTCGGCCAGCCCCATGTCGCGCAGCGCGGTGGGCACTCCGGAGAGGAAGAGGGCTTCGGCCTCGCTGCGGCCGAGGCCGGTCAGCCTGGTGCGGTAGCCGCCGATCAGCCGGTAACCGCCGGCGCGGCCGCGGTCGGCGTAGACGGGGACGCCGGCCTCGGCGAGGGCCAGCACGTCGCGGGCGACGGTGCGCTCGGACACCTCCAGCTCACCGGCCAGCTCGGCGGCCGTCATCGTCCGCCGCGCCTGGAGCAGCAGAACCATCTTGATCAGGCGGGCAGCTCGCATGGCACCATGATGACCGTGAGGGCCGGGTCCCGTGCGTTGGCGCGACAATCGGGACCCGGTCCTGCGGGCGAGAGCCGCGCCACTGGGCAGGACAGGAGCTTGGCGGCGCGGCTCGCTTTCCCGGGAACTGTATGCCCCTGATCGATGATCGATCAAAGCTTTCCGGGGAAATTCTTTGCGAATCGGCGAAATTGGCATCCCGTGCCAGCGGAGGCCGGGGAGATTTCCGGCGAATCGCCGCGTTCAGGCACGCGGTGCACAGTTCAGGACGTGCTCCTTCACGAGCTGCCCGATGTGCGGATCACGGCGCAGGAAGGCGTCGATCAGCTCCTGGTGCTCCTCCGCGTACGACCGCTGCCTCGTACCGAGCCAGCGGATCGAGAGCGCCGTCCACACCTCGATGCCCAGCGCCTCCCAGGTGTGCAGCAGCACGCTGTTGCCCGACGCCTTCACCAGCTCGCGGTGGAAGGCCACCGTGTGCCCCACCTGCGCCTCCGCGTCCCCGAGCCGGTCGGCCCGCTGCAACGCCGCCACCTCGGGCACCAGCGCCGACACGTCGGCGGCCAGCCGCGCCGCGGCCAGCTCGGCCGCGATCTGCTCCAGGCCGGCCCGCACGGGGTAGATCTCCTCCAGATCGGCGGCGCTCAGCGCCCGGACCCGGACGCCCTTGTTCGGCGCCGATTCGATCAGCCGCAGCGCTTCCAGCTCGCGCAGCGCCTCACGGACCGGCGTCTGGCTGACGTCGAGTTCGACCGCGATCCGCCGTTCCACGATCCGCTCGCCCGGCTGCCAGCGTCCCGAGACGATCCCCTCCAGGATGTGCTCGCGGATCTGCTGGCGCAGCGAGTGGACGACGGGCGGACTCATCTCACCCTCCTATCGGGCCGTGTGGCGGCCCCAACAGGCCGCGCCCCGCCCGGAGGGTCCGGGCGGGGCGCGGCCGGTTTCTGTTGTGGCGCCGGCCGGTGGCGGCCGGCCGTGCTACAGGCCGAGCTCGCCCTCGAACTCGCCCGCTTCCAGACGCTCCTTGACGGCCGTCAGGTACCGGGCGGCGTCCGCGCCGTCCACGAGCTGGTGATCGTAGGACAGGGTCAGGTAGGCCATGTCCCTGATGGCGATGGTCTCGCCGAGATCCGGGTGGTTCACGACGACGGGGCGGCGCACGGTGGCGCCGATTCCCAGCTCCGCGACCTGCGGGTAGTTCACGATGATGGTGTCGAACAGCGCGCCGCGCGACCCCGTGTTGCTGATCGTGAACGTGCCGCCGGACATGTCGTCCGGCGCCAGCCCGCCCTGACGGACCTTCCCGGCCAGCTCCGCCGTCTTCTTGGCGATGCCCGCCAGGCTCAGGTCGCCGGCCCCCTTGATGACCGGGACCATCAGACCCTTCTCCGAGTCCACCGCGATGCCCACGTTCTCCACGTCGTGGTACGTGATGGTGCCGTCGTCGTTGATCTTGGCGTTGATGACCGGGTGGACCTTCAGCGCCTCGGCGGCGGCCTTCACGAAGAACGGCATCGGGGAGAGCTTGACGCCCTCGCGTGCGAGGAACGACTCCTTGGCGCGCGCCCGCAGCCGCATGACGCGGGTGACGTCGACCTCGACGACGGAGGACAGCTGCGCCTGGTTGTGCAGCGCCTTCATCATGTTCTCGCCGATGAGCTTGCGGATGCGCGGCATCTTCACCGTCTGGCCGCGCAGCGGCGAAGGAGCGGCCGGGGCCGCGGCCTTCGCCGGTGCGGCCGGTGCGGCCGGGGCCGCCGCGGCGGCCTTGGCGGCCTCGGCCGCCGCCAGCACGTCCTGCTTGCGAATCCGGCCGCCGATACCCGAGCCCTTGACCGTGCTCAGGTCCACGCCGTTCTCGCCGGCCAGCTTGCGCACCAGCGGGGTGACGTAGGCGCCGTCCGTGGCGGGGGCGGGCGCCGGGGCGGCCTTCGGCTGGGCCTTCGGCTCCGGCTTGGGCGCCGGCGCCGGTGCGGGCGCGGGGGCCTGGGCGGCGGGCGCCGGCTCCTGCTTCGGAGCCTGCGCGGGCGCGGGCGCCGGCTCGGGCTCCTTCGCAGGCGCCGGCGCGGGGGCCGGTGCGGGCTCCTGCGCCGCGGGTGCGGCGCCGGGGGCGCCGATGACGCCCAGCTTGCCGCCGACCTCGGCCGTCTCGTCCTCGCCGACGGTGATCTCCAGCAGCGTGCCCGCGACGGGCGCGGGGATCTCGGTGTCGACCTTGTCGGTGGAGACCTCGAGCAGCGGCTCGTCGGCGTCGACCTCCTCGCCGACCTCCTTCAGCCAGCGGGTGACGGTGCCCTCGGTGACGGACTCGCCCAGCGCGGGCAGCACCACGTCGGTGCCCTCGGCCGCGCCGCCCTGCTGCGCCGCGGGGGCCGGGGTCGGCGCCGCGCCCTCGGCCGGGTCGGCCGCCGGCTCGGCCCGCGCGGGCTGCTCGGCCTGCTGCGGCTGCTGCTGTGCGGGGGCCGGCTCCGGCTCGGCGGCCGGCTCCGGCGCGGCCGCCGGGGCGCCCGAACCGTCGTCGATGACCGCGAGCTCTGCGCCCACCTCGACGGTCTCGTCCTCGGCCACCTTGATGGACGACAGGACTCCGGCGGCGGGCGCGGGGATTTCGGTGTCGACCTTGTCGGTGGAGACCTCGAGCAGCGGCTCGTCGGCCTCCACATGCTCACCTTCGGCCTTCAGCCAGCGGGTGACGGTGCCCTCGGTCACGCTCTCGCCGAGCGCCGGAAGGGTTACGGAAACCGCCATGGTTTCTGTTGCTCCTTACGAAAAGTGGCAAATGATTACTGCGCGCTCTGGTGATAACGCGGCCGGGTCAGTCGTGGGAATGCAGTGGTTTGCCGGCCAGGGCGAGATGAGCCTCGCCCAGCGCCTCGTTCTGTGTCGGGTGCGCGTGGATGAGCTGCGCCACCTCCGCGGGCAGCGCCTCCCAGTTGTAGATCAGCTGCGCCTCGCCGACCTGCTCGCCGAGCCGGTCCCCGACCATGTGCACGCCGACGACCGCGCCGTCCCTGACCCGTACGAGCTTGATCTCGCCCGCAGTCTTCAGGATCTTGCTCTTGCCGTTGCCCGCGAGGTTGTACTTGAGGGTGACCACCTGGTCGGCGCCGTACAGCTCCTTGGCCCTGGCCTCGCTGACGCCGACGGAGGCGACCTCCGGGTGGCAGTAGGTGACCCGCGGCACCCCGTCGTAGTCGATCGGCACCGGCGAGAGGCCCGCCAGGCGCTCGGCCACCAGGATGCCCTCGGCGAAACCGACGTGGGCGAGCTGGAGCGTCGGGATCAGGTCCCCGACGGCCGAGACGGTCGGCACGTTGGTCCGGCAGAACTCGTCGACCAGCACGAAGCCGCGGTCCATCGCGACCCCGGCCTCCTCGTACCCCAGGCCCTGGGACACCGGGCCGCGGCCGATCGCGACGAGCAGCAGCTCCGCCTCGAAGGTCTTGCCGTCCGCCAGGGTGACAGCCACCCCGTCGGACGTGTACTCCACGGACTTGAAGAAGGTACCGAGGTTGAACTTTATGCCGCGCTTGCGGAAGGCCCGCTCCAGCAGCTTGGAGCTGTTCTCGTCCTCGGCGGGCACCAGGTGCGGCAGCCCCTCCACGATGGTGACGTCGGCCCCGAAGGACTTCCACGCGGAGGCGAACTCGACGCCGATGACGCCGCCGCCCAGCACGATGGCGGACTTCGGCACCCGGTCGAGGACCAGCGCGTGGTCCGAGGAGATGACCCGGTCGCCGTCGATCGTCAGGCCGGGCAGCGACCGGGGCACGGAACCCGTCGCGAGGAGCACGTGGCGGCCGTCGTACCGCCGGCCGTTCACGTCGACGGACGTCGGCGAGGACAGCCGGCCCTCGCCCTCCACGTAGGTGATCTTGCGGGAGGCCACCAGGCCCTGGAGCCCCTTGTACAGGCCGGAGACCACCCCGTCCTTGTACTTGTGCACCCCCGCCATGTCGATGCCGTCGAAGGTGGCCTTCACGCCGAACTCGGCGCCCTCGCGCGCCGCGTCGGCGATCTCCCCGGCGTGCAGCAGCGCCTTGGTGGGGATGCAGCCGTTGTGCAGACAGGTGCCGCCCAGCTTGTTCTTCTCGATCAGGGCGACGTCCAGGCCCAGCTGCGAGGCACGCAGGGCCGCGGCGTAACCACCGCTGCCGCCACCGAGGATCACTAGGTCGAAAACGGTGCTGGCGTCGTTCGCCACGTCACGTTCCTCCAAGGATGGGTTCGCCGCGGGCCGGTCGACGGTGACCGGCCGACGGTCCTGTGTGAGCCGCTGGTCGCGGCCCGTGTGTGGCTCGCCTTGGTGGTTGAGCCCGGCCCTGTCCTGCCGGAAACCCATCTTCGCACGCTGCCGCGCCGGGCCGGATCTCCGGGGCCGACCCCCAGGTCACGGGGCCAGCTCACCGTCCGCGATCCGTTCGGCCAGCCGGATCAGGGTCCGCACCGCGGAACCCGTGCCGCCCTTGGGGGTGTAGCCGTAGGGCGCGCCCTCGTGGAACGCGGGCCCGGCGATGTCCAGGTGCGCCCACCGGGTGCCCTCGGCCACGAACTCCTTCAGGAACAGCCCCGCGGACAGACCGCCGCCCATCCGCTCGCCCACGTTCGCCAGGTCCGCGACCGGCGACTTCAGGCCCTCCGCCAGCTCCGGGGGCATCGGCATCGGCCAGGACTGCTCGCCGGCCTGCCCCGCCGTCTCGTGCAGCAGCTCCCGGAACGCGTCGTCCTCGCTCAGCACCCCGAAGGTGCGCTTGCCGAGCGCCAGCACCATCGCGCCGGTCAGCGTCGCCACGTCCACCAGCGCGTCCGGCGACTCCTCGCAGGCGCGGGCCAGCGCGTCCGCCATCACCAGCCGGCCCTCGGCGTCGGTGTTCAGCACCTCGACCGTCTTGCCGCTGTACATGGTCAGCACGTCGCCGGGGCGCACCGCACCGCCCGAGGGCATGTTCTCGGCCAGCGCCAGCCAGCCGGTCACGTTCACCTCAAGGCCCAGGCGCGCGGCGGCCACCACCGCGGAGAAGACCGCGGCGGCCCCGCTCATGTCGCACTTCATCGTCTCGTTGTGCCCCACCGGCTTCAGCGAGAGGCCGCCGGAGTCGTACGTGATGCCCTTGCCGACCAGCGCCAGCGTCGCCGCGGCGGACGGGTGCGTGTAGGTCACGCGCACCAGCCGCGGCGGGGTCGCGGAGCCCTGCCCGACGCCCATGATCCCGCCGTACCCGCCGTCCTTCAGCGCCAGTTCGTCCATGATCTCGGCCGTCACGCCGTACTCGGGCGCCGCGGCCTCGACCACGGCGGCGAAGTCGGCCGGGGACAGCGCGTTGGGCGGGGTGTTGATCAGGTCCCTGGCCCGCGCGACCTCCTCGGCCACCACCAGCGCGCGCTCCGCCGCCTCGGCGTGCTCCTCGTCGCCCGCGTCGGCGTCGAGCACCGTGATGCGGGCCAGCGCGGCACCGGCCGACGTGGCGTTCGCCCGGCCGCGGAACGCCGTGAACGCGTATGCCCCGAGCAGCGCCCCCTCCGCCACGGCCCCGATCGCCTCCGCGTCGTCGGCGGGCAGCGCGAACGTGGCGTGCTCGGAGCCGGTCAGCGCGCGGGCCGCGGCGCCCGCCGCGCGCCGCAGCGCCTCGGGGCGGTAGCCGTCCGTGGGCTCGGCGCCCAGGCCCACCGCCACCACCAGCGGCACCGCCCAGCCCCCGGGGGCGGGCAGCCGGGTGATCTCGTCCTCGGTCCCCTTGGCCCCGAGCGTGGTCAGGGTGGCGGCCAGGGTGCCGCCGAGTGCCTCGTCGGCCGCCGCGGCGGCGGGCGACCCCGCCGGCAGGACGGGCCCGGACTCGCCCTTGGCGACGCCGATGACCACGGCGTCCGCGGGCACCGTGGTCGCGGGGAGGTTGCTGAGGGTCAGTGCAGTCACGGTCAGATATTCCGTTCTGTCTGTGTCATTTCGTCGTGGGCCGGCCGGCGCCGCGGCAATCCGGCAGAAGACTACGCCGCGCCCCTGTTCAGGTGCCGCCCACCGTCAGCACCAGGAGCGTCACCGTGGTGGCGCCCTCGGCGACCGCGCCGAGAACGTCGCCGGTGACACCGCCGAACCGCCGTCGGCAGTGCTGCACCAGCAGCTCCGCCGCGCTCAGCGCCAGCACCACCGCGCACACGCCCACCACCGCGCCCGCCGCGGCCGGTTCGCCGGCCAGGCCGCCCGCGACGGCCGCCGCCAGCGCCACCGAGCCCGCGACCGCCGCCGCGGTGCCGCGCGGCACCGACCCGGCCACCACCGCGCCCAGGCCGTCCGGCCGCGCCGCGGGCACGCCGGTGCGGCAGGCCCACGTCAGTGCGGTGCGGGAGACGAGACCGGCCAGCACCACGGCCGTCACGGCGTAGCCGCGGCCGTGCCCGTACAGCTCGTAGAGCGCCGCGACCTGCGCGAGCAGCGTGCAGACCAGCGCGATGACGCCGAACGGGCCGATGTCGGAGCGCCGCATGACGTCCAGCGCCTCGGCGGCGGGCTTCCCGCTGCCGAGGCCGTCCGCGGTGTCGGCGAGCCCGTCCAGGTGCAGCCCGCGGCTGAGCGCCGCCATCGTCGTCACGGTGAGCACGGCCGTCAGCAGCCAGCCGGTCTCCAGGGCCAGGAACGCCCACGAGACGCCGCCGGCGGCGAGGCCGACCGCCAGGCCGGCCAGCGGCGCGCACCGCATGCCGGCCCCGGCGATGCTCCGGTCCCAGCGCGGCACGCGCACCGGCAGCACGGTGAGCGTGCCGAACGCGAAGCGAAGACCGCCGGCGGACGCGGCGTTTCCCGGCGGCGGGGGCGCACCCGGGGGGTGCGGTGGCGGTGGCGGCGTGGCGTTCATCGTCCGGCAGCGTAGCGCCAGACGCTGGGATGCCATGGAGTACTGGTGGGAACGCAACATCGTCGAACCGGGAAAGCTGCCGCTGCTGCTGGCCCTGACGGCGTTCATCTGCACGTTTCTGGTGACCCGCGCGGTGACGCGGCTGATCCGCGCCGGCCGCGGGCCGTTCCACGACGTGTCGGCGGGCGGGGCGCACGTGCACCACGCCGTGCCCGGCGTGGTGCTGATGACCGTGGGCGGCTTCGGCGGCCTGGCGGCGGGCGGGCGCGGCTGGGCCGCCGGGGCGACGGCCGTCGTGTTCGGCATCGGCACCGGCCTGGTGCTCGACGAGTTCGCGCTGATCCTCTACCTGCACGACGTGTACTGGTCGGACCAGGGCCGCCGCAGCGTCGAGGCCGTGGTGCTGACGGCGGCGCTGGCCACCATGCTGCTGACCGGCTTCACCCCGCTCGGTGTCGACGACGTCGGCCCCGAGGAACGCCTCACCCGCGGCAGCGCGATCGCCACCGTCCTGATCAACCTGGTCTTCGTGCTGATCACCCTCGTCAAGGGCAAGATCAGGCTTGCCGTCGTCGGGGTGCTGGTGCCGCTGGCGGCGCTGACCGGCGCGCTGCGGCTGGCCAGACCCGGCTCGCTCTGGGCTCGGCGCTGCTACGGGCGCCTGCCGCGCACCGCGGCGCGCGCCGAACGCCGCGCGCGGGCGCACGACGCCAGGTGGGGCCGGGTCCGCCGGTGGGTGCAGCAGGTCGTGGGCGGCATCCCGCGCACCACGGGCAAGGAGTGAGCGCCCGTCAGGTCGCCTCGGCCACCGCGGCGGAATGGTCCGCCGGCCCGGGCTCGGCGGCCTGTGCCGCCCCCGCCGCCTCCGCCGCGTCCTCGTCGGGCCGTTCGGGCAGCTCGGCGGCCAGCGCGCCGGCCGCGAGCACCAGCGGCAGGGCGAGCAGCGCGCCCGAGCCCTCCCCGACGGTGACCCCGTGGTCCAGCAGCGGCTCGAGGGCCATCCGGTCCAGGGCCTTGGCCTGCCCCGGCTCCCCGCTCGCCTGCCCGGCCAGCCACCAGTCCGGGGCGCGGAACGCGATCCGCTGCGCCACCAGCGCGCAGGCCGCCGAGACGACGCCGTCCAGGATGACCGGCGTGCGGCGTACGGCGCACTGGAGCAGGAAGCCCGTCATCGCGGTCAGATCGGCGCCGCCGACGGCCGCGAGCAGCTTGAGCTGGTCGCCGAGCACCGGACGGGCGCGGCGCAGCCCGTCGCGGATCGCCGCGCACTTGCGCATCCAGGCCAGGTCGTCGATGCGCACGCCGCCGCGCCCGGTGACCACCGAGGCGTCGGTGCCGCACATCGCCGCGATGAGCACCCCGGCGGCCGTGGTGCCGCCGACCGACAGGTCGCCGAGCACGAGCAGGTCGGTGCCCGCGTCGGCCTCCTCGTCCGCGACGGCCATGCCCGCGCGAAACGCCTGCTCGGCCTCCTCGGCGGTGAGCGCGTCCTCGATGTCCAGGCGTCCGGAGCCGCGGCGCACCCGGTGACGGGTCACCTCCTCGGGCAGCTCCTCGGGCGGGCAGTCGAGGGAGAGGTCGACGACGCGCAGCGGGACCCCGGCGTGCCGGGCGAGCACGGCCGCCGGGCTGCCGCCGTCCAGCACGGCGCGCACCAGGGCGGCGGTGCCGCCGGCCGGACGGGCGGAGACGCCGAGCGAGGCGACGCCGTGGTCGCCGGCGAACAGGACGGCCCGAGGCCGGGCGACCGGCGTGACCGGCACGTGTCCCTGCGCGGCGGCCAGCCAGGCACCGATTGTGTCCAGCCGCCCAAGTGCCTTGGGCGGCAGGCCGGTACGGGTGCGCCGCTCCTCTGCCTTGCGCCGCAGCCGGACACTCGGGCGCTCGATGAGGTCGCCGAAGTCGTCGAGGTTGAGACCGCCGTCACTCATGCGCACGAGACTACCGCCCGGCTCCCCGGGCGCTCAGCGCAGTGGCAGTGCGGTGCCCGCCACGGTCAGCAGCACGTGCTCGCACTCGGCGGCCACCGCCGCGTTGAGGCGGCCGAGTTCGTCGCGGAAGAGGCGTCCGGACGCGGTGGCGGGGACGATGCCGGAGCCGGTCTCGTTGCTCACCAGGACCACCGTGCGCTGCGTGCCGCGTACCGCCGCGACCAGCGCGGCGGTACGTGCGGCGAGTTCGCGCGCCCCGCCGTCCGCCCACCGTTCCCTCTCCCAGGCGCCCGCCGCGTCCATCGCGTCGGTCAGCCACAGCGCGAGGCAGTCGATCAGCAGCGGCGGTCCCTCCGCCTGTGCGAGCAGCGGGACCAGATCGCAGGTTTCGACGGTGGTCCAGCCCGGCGGGCGGCGTTCGCGGTGCGCCGTGACCCGCGCCGTCCACTCCGGATCGTCCCCGCGCCTGCCGCCGGTGGCGACGTACATCACCTCGGGGAACGCGGCGAGCCTGCGCTCCGCCTCGGCGGACTTTCCGGAACGCGCGCCCCCGAGTACCAGCGTGCGCCGGGGCACATCGGGAATCCGCCGGTAGTCACCGGCGGTGAGGGTGGCGCCGTCCGGTTCGGTGCGCGCCCCCAGCGCGGCCAGCCGGCGGCGCAGTTCCGCGCCCGGCTGGACGTCGTGGTCCAGGTGCACGGCCACCACGTCGGTCGTGAGCGCCGCGGCCCCCGCGCCGCGCAGCCGGGCCAGGGCATCGGGCCTTTGCACCACGTCGAGCAGGCACAGGTCGTACGCGGGCCCCGCGAATTCACCGGCCGGGCCGGCCCCGGGCGGCAGGTACAGCAGCCGCCCGCCGTCTGGCCCGGTGACCGCATAGCCGGTGCCGGGGCCGTCCACCGCGAGCGCCCGCACCCGGTGCCCGTCGAGCAGCGTCAACTCGCGGCCGTCCGGCAGCCGTACCGGGACCGGCAGTTCCCGCGGCAGTTCGAGCGCGGGCCCTTCGTGCGGGTGGCTGAGCAGGACCTGCCGGATGCCGTGGAGGGACTGCCCGGCCCGCGCGGCGGACAGCGCGAGGCCCGGCGTGAGGTCGAGCAGCAGCACGCCGTCGACCAGCACGGCGGTCGCGGTGCGGACCTCGTCCCCGAACGCACGGGCGCAGGCGGCACAGGGACAGCCGGGGCGCGGGAGCCCGGCCGGGGCGCCCGTGCCGAGCAGAGTGACGTGCATGCCCCGATCCTCTCGCCCCGCGCCCGGTCACGCGCGCGGTGGTGCGCTGGGAGCGTCGGCCGTGATTTAGTCTGCGATCAGGCAGTCGGGCGATCCAACAGTCGGTCAGGAAGCGGAGGCTTCGCATGGCGTGGGAGTGGCGGTTCGAAAAGGCGGACGGCACGGCGGCCGAGCCGACCGCGGCCCCCGGCGACTTCGGTACCCAGGGCGATGCCGAGTCCTGGATCGGCGAACTGTGGCCCGAGCTGCTGGCCGAGGGCATCGACCAGGTCTCGCTGTTCGAGGACGGCGTGAAGATCTACGGGCCGATGAGCCTCCACGGCGCCGAGGGCTGAGCCGGCTCAAGCCTCTGCTCGCGCCCCCGCTCACGCCTCGCCGAGCGCGACCTCTGCGGTGCGCCGTTCGCCGTTGCGCTCGTAGGTGACCTCCACCTTCTCGCCCGGCCGGTGCCCGGCCAGCGCCTCGGCCAGCGAGACGACGTCGGTGACCTCGTCGTCGCCGACCCGCACCACCACGTCGCCGGGCCGCAGCCCCGCGCGGCCGGCCGGGCCGTCCTCCTCGGCATTCACGATCGCCGCGCCCGCGGGCTGGAAGCCGTCGCCGAGCACCGTGCGCACCGAGACGCCGAGCGCTGCGCGCCCCGAGTCGACGACGCGGCCGTGCTCGATCATCTGGTCGGCCAGGAAGATCACCGTCGAGGCGGGGATCGCGAAGCCGATCCCGGGCGCCTGCCCGCCCCCGAGCCCGGGGTCGCGGGCGGCCAGCGTGGGGATGCCGACGACGTGCCCGGAGAGGTTGACCAGCGCGCCGCCGCTGTTGCCCGGATTGATCGCGGCCGAGGTCTGCACCATGTTCCCGAGCGTCGCCTGTCCCTCGCCCTCGCTGACGGAACGGCCCACGGCCGAGACGATGCCCTGCGTGACGCTGGAGGACAGGCCGAGCGGGTTGCCCATGGCCAGGACGATCTGTCCGACCGCCACGCGCGAGGAGTCCCCGAACGTCGCGGGGCGCAGCTGGTCCGGCACGTCGTTAAGGGCGACGACCGCGAGGTCCTGCTCGGGGTAGGACGCCACCAGCTCGGCCCGTTCCGGCTCCTGCCCGGTGGCCAGCAGCACATCGAACGTGCGCTCGCGCCCCACGACGTGCGCGTTGGTCACGATGTGGCCCTCGTCGTCGTAGACGACCCCCGAGCCCTGGCCGTCGGGCGTGGTGATCTGCACCACCGAGGGCAGCACGTCGGTCACCACCTCCTCGTACCTCTCCTGGAGCGCGTCCGAGACGGTGGGGGCCGGTGCGCGGGAGGCGCGTCCCGCGGGGGTCTGGTCCGGGTCGGACGCCGAGGTGCAGGCGCCGCCCGCGGCGAGCAGCGCCCCCGCGCAGAGCAGCGCGGCACCGGACCGGGGCAGGGGCGGGGCAGTGAGGGCCATAGCCGCATTGTGTCCGCGGCACCGACCACGGCCCGGGAACCCCGCTACGCCGTTCCGGGCGAGCTCCCGCCGCAGCCACGGCGGGCCGGGCGCCGGGCCGCGCAGATCGTCCGGTCAGGACCCAGCGGAGCCCTAACGGGGGACTTCGCCGCGCTTGATCTGGGGTTTCGGCAGGCGCATGCGGCGCATCTGCATGGTGCGCATCAGCGCGTACGCCGAGGTGCCGCGCAGGCTCTCGTCGGGGAAGCGGGCCCGCAGCTGCTTCTTCAGGCGCCGGGTCAGCAGGACCGAGTCGGCGACGATCATGAGGATGACCGCGAGCCACAGCAGCAGCGCGATGTTCCGCAGCTGAAGCGACGGCATCATGCTCAGCACGAGGATGAGCACGGCGATCGGCAGGAAGAACTCCGCCACGTGCCACTTGGCGTCCACGAAGTCACGCGTGAAGCGCCGCAGCGGACCGCGGTCACGGGCGGGCAGGTGCCGCTCGTCGCCGGAGAGCAGGGCCTCCCGCTGCTTGGACAGCGCGGTCTTCCTCGCCTCCTTGGCCCGCCTGGCCGCCTCCTTGCGGTTCGTCGCCGGCTTGACGACGGCGCGGCGCAGTGCCTCCGCCTCGCTGCGCTTGGGCGTGGGGCGGCCTTTCGGCGCCTGCGGGTCACGGACATGGGACTGCTCCGCCGGCGGCTCGGCGGCGGAGTCTTCTTTCGAACGGCTTCGGAACACGCCACAAGAGTACGGTCTCCGCGCGCCGACCCCAACGGGTGCGGCTACTCCTCAGGCGGGAGGGCCCGTGGCGCGTGATCGTCCTCGGGGAGGAGTCATTCGGGGACGAGCAGTGCGCTAATGGATACAGGCCCCGTAGGGTAGTAGGGGATCAGCAGCAGTATGGTCAGAGGTTCGAGCCCGTCATGAAGGGGGCGCGCGAAGCCCATGAGCGGTGTCATGAAGCGGATGGGGATGATCTTCCGCGCGAAAGCCAACAAGGCCCTGGACCGGGCCGAGGACCCGCGCGAGACGCTGGACTACTCGTACCAGAAGCAGCTGGAGCTGTTGCAGAAGGTGCGGCGCGGCGTCGCCGACGTCGCGACGTCCCGCAAGCGCCTGGAGCTCCAGCTCAACCAGCTGAACGGCCAGTCCGGCAAGCTGGAGGAGCAGGGCAAGAAGGCGCTGGCCCTGGGCCGGGAGGACCTGGCCCGCGAGGCGCTGACCCGGCGGTCGTCGCTGCAGCAGCAGGTCAGCGACCTCCAGCAGCAGCACGCGACGCTCCAGTCCGAGGAGGACAAGCTCACCCTGGCGGCCCAGCGCCTCCAGGCGAAGGTCGACGCGTTCCGCACCCGCAAGGAGACGATCAAGGCGACCTACACGGCCGCCCAGGCGCAGACCCGCATCGGCGAGGCGTTCTCCGGCATCTCCGAGGAGATGGGCGACGTCGGCATGGCCATCCAGCGGGCCGAGGACAAGACGGCCCAGCTCCAGGCCCGCGCCGGTGCCATCGACGAGCTGCTGGCCTCCGGTGCCCTGGACGACCCGACGGGCGCCTCGAAGGACGATCTGACCGCCGAGCTGGACCGCATTTCCGGCAACGCGGACGTAGAGTTCGAGCTGGAGCGGATGAAGGCCGAGCTGGCCGGTGGCAGCTCCGCGGGACGGCAGGCCCTGGAGGGCGGCAACACCGCGGGGGCGCAGCCGGAGCAGCAGGAATCCCCCAAGTTCGACAAGCAGTGATTCCCTGGAGGGCATCGTGATCGTGCGGATCATGGGGGAGGGGCAGGTGAAGCTGGACGACAGTCACTTCCCCACTCTCAACGCGCTCGACGACGAGTTGATGGCCGAGCTGGAGTCGGGGGACGGCGACGGTTTCCGCCGCACGCTCGGCGCCCTGCTCGAAGCCGTCAGGACGATGGGCACCCCGCTCCCGGACGACTCGCTCGAACCCTCGGAGCTGATCCTCCCCGCCCCCGAGGCGTCCATTGACGAGGTGCGCACGATGCTCACCGAAGACGGGCTCATTCCGGACTGAGACGAAGCCGCAAGGCCGTGACTCCTCGACAGCCGGCCCGCGCCGTGCAGTGGCTGCGTGCCCACCCTCTCGCGTTCGACGCCGTGCTGGCCGTCGTCGTGCTGTGCGCCGTGTTGTGCGCCTCGGTCACGGTGGCGCGCCCGCCGGACGGCGGACCCGGCTTCGGCAAGCGCGAGCTGCCGCTGCACACACTGCTGATGACCGTGCTTGCCTGCGCCGTGCTGGTGCAGCGCCGCAGGTACCCGATGACGGTGCTGTCCCTCGTGGGCGGCCTGTCCCTGATCGAGCTGATCCTCGGCACGTCCTCGCACTCGCCGCAGGAGCGGCACGTGTCGTTCCTGATCTTCGTGGTGGTGGCGCTGTTCACGGTGGCGGTGAGCACCGACAGGTCCACCACCTGGCGGGCGGGCCTGGTCACCGCCGCGGTGTTCACGCCGACGTCGATGATGCTGGGCGCCCAGCCCTGGTACGACTCGGAGAACCTGGGCGTCTTCGCCTGGACGGCGCTGGCCGCCGCCTCGGGCGAGGCGGCGCGCAGCCGCCGTGCCGCGCTGGACGCCATCAGGGAACGGGCCGAGCGGGCCGAGCGCACCCGCGAGGAGGAGGCGCACCGCAGGGTCGCGGAGGAGCGCATGCGGATCGCACGTGAGCTGCACGATGTCGTCGCCCACCACATCGCGCTGGTCAACGTGCAGGCCGGCGTCGCCTCGCACGTGATGGACAGCCGCCCGGACCAGGCCAAGGAGGCGCTGGGGCACATCCGCGAGGCCAGCCGCAGGGCGCTGGGCGAGCTCCAGACCACCGTGGGCCTGCTGCGCCACCGGGACGAGCCGATCGCCCCGACCGAGCCGGCGCGTGGCCTCGGCGTTCTCCAGGAGCTGGTGGACGGCTTCACCAGGGCCGGGATGGCGGTGACCGTGGACGCCCCCGCGGCGGCCGGGCCGCTGCCGTCCGCCGTCGACCTGGCCGCCTACCGGGTGGTCCAGGAGGCGCTGACCAACGTGCACAAGCACGCGGGCCCGGGGGCCGGCGCCCGGGTCCGCATCGTTCGCGAGGGGAAGGCCGCGGACGCGGCGCTCGACATCACCGTCGACGACGACGGGCCCGGCGTGCCGCCGCCGCGCAACGGCACTCCCGGCAGCGGCCACGGCCTGACCGGGATGCGCGAACGGGCCGCCGCGCTCAGCGGCACGTGCGAGGCGGGCCCCCGGCCGGGCGGCGGGTTCCGGGTGCGGGTGACCCTGCCGCTCCAGCCGCCGCGGCCGGAGGAGCCGGCGATCGAGCACGTCAGGGGATGGTGCATGTGATCCGTGTGGTGCTGGCCGACGACCAGGCGCTGCTGCGCAGCGCGTTCCGGGTGCTGGTCGACTCCGATCCGGGGATGACGGTCACGGGCGAGGCGTCCGACGGGGCGGAGGCGCTCGCGGTGATCCGCGAGGCGGGTGCCGACGTGGTGCTCATGGACATCAGGATGCCGGGTGTGGACGGCCTCGCCGCGACGCGCGAGATCGGCGCCGACCCCGGCCTCGCCGATGTGAAGGTCGTGATCCTCACCACGTTCGAATCGGACGACTACGTCGTGGAGGCGGTGCGGGCGGGCGCGTCCGGGTTCCTGGGCAAGGGTGCGGAGCCGGCGGAGCTGCTGGCGGCCATACGGCTGGCGGCGGCGGGTGAGGCACTGCTCTCGCCGTCCGCGACGCGGGGGCTGATCGCGCGGTTCGTCGCCGAGGCGGGGGAGCGCGAGGGCGTCGGCCTGGACGACTCGGTGCTCCGGGTGCTGACCGCACGCGAGCGGCAGGTGCTGGTCGAGGTGGCCGGCGGGCTGTCGAACGACGAGATCGCCGGGCGGCTGTCGGTCAGCCCGCTGACGGTCAAGACCCACATCAACCGGCTGCTGACCAAGCTGTCGGCCCGGGACCGCGCGCAGCTGGTGGTGACCGCCTACGAGACCGGCCTGGTGCGCCCGCGCACCGGCTGACCGCCGGGGCGCCCGGGGCGCCCGGGGCTGCGCGGCGGTGCGTGCGCCGGGGCGTGCGCCGGTCACAGGTACGCGACGGAGGGCAGGTAGGGCGCGGGCGGGCGCATGCCGCGCAGGCACAGGTAGCCGTCCGCGGCCAGTTCGAGACCGGCGGCCAGGCCCACGTCCACGGCCCACTCCTGCTCGGCCGTCAGGTGCCGCACGGCGGTGTCGGCGCCGGCCGGGAGGCTGAGCAGCGCCGAGGTGAGCAGCCGGACGGCGATGCGGCGCGAGGTGGCGGCGAGCAGTTCGATGCGGCCACCGTCGTCGAGGTAGCAGTAGCCGCTGCCCGCAAGGTCGTCGGCGACGACGACCCGGCAGTGCAGGAGCAGTTCGCCGTGGTCGGGGCCGTGGGCGGCGCCGCGCACCCTGCGGTCCACGGAGTCCATCAGGTCGCGGTGCGCCGCCCCGCCCTCGATGGCCGGGCCGTCCGGCGGCGTCAGCCGGGCGGCGTCGACCGTGCCCGTCAGCCGCATCGTGGGGTGCAGGCTGAATCCGGCGGCGCGGCAGACACGGGGCGCAGCCGGGTGCGGGGTGGCGCAGATCATGCCGCGCAGCGTGCCGCGGCCGTGGGCCGCCGCCCGGCGCATCAGCTCGCCGCCCACGCCCTTGCCCCGCGCCTGCGGCAGCACGGCCAGCAGCGAGAGCCCCCACAGATTTTCGCGCAGCCCGGCCAGCACGGCGCCGAGCGGGCGGCCCGCGTCGTCCTCGGCGAGCCAGCAGCCGTTCGGGTCGGTGGCCGCCAGGTGCCTGACCCTGCGCAGGAAGCGGACCCGCCGCCGTTCGTCGTGCGCGCCGGGCCCGAAGGCGGTGGCGGCCACCGCGCGGACGGCCTCGGCATCGGCTCGGTTGTCGCGTACCCGGCGCAGGAGCATGGCACCCATCGTGGCGCGGCCGGCGGACTGCGGGCTACGGCAGCGCAAGCATCCGGTCAAGGGCGAGCCGCGCGAAGTGCTCGGTGTCCTGGTCGACCTGGATGCGGTTGACGACCTTTCCGTCGGCCAGCGACTCCAGCGCCCACACCAGGTGCGGCAGGTCGATGCGGTTCATGGTGGAGCAGAAGCAGACGGTGCGGTCGAGGAAGACGATCTCCTTGCCCTCGGGGGCGTAGCGGGCGGCGAGGCGGCGCACGAGGTTCAGCTCGGTGCCGACGGCCCAGCTGGAGCCGGCCGGGGCCCGGTCGAGGAGGCGGATGATGTGTTCGGTGGAGCCGACGTGGTCCGCGGCGGCGACGACCTCGTGGCGGCATTCGGGGTGCACGAGGACGTTGACGCCGGGGATGCGGGCGCGGACCTCCTCGACGGAGTCGAGCGAGAAGCGGCCGTGCACCGAGCAGTGGCCCCGCCACAGGATCATCCTGGCCCGCCGCAGCTGGTCGGCGGTCAGGCCGCCGCCCGGCTTGTGCGGGTTGTAGACGACGCAGTCGTCGGGGGAGAGCCCGAGATCGCGCACCGCGGTGTTGCGGCCGAGGTGCTGGTCGGGCAGGAACAGGACCTTGCCGTTCTCCCCGGCCTGGGCGAAGGCCCAGGTGAGTGCGCGTTCGGCGTTGGACGAGGTGCAGACGGTGCCGCCGTGCCTGCCGGTGAACGCCTTGATGTCGGCCGAGGAGTTCATGTAGGTCACGGGAACGGTGGACCGGGCCACGCCCGCGTCCGTGAGTACGTCCCACGCCTCGGCGACCTGCTCGGCGGTGGCCATGTCGGCCATGGAGCAGCCGGCGGCGAGGTCGGGAAGGATCACCGCTTGCGCGTCGCTGGTCAGGATGTCGGCCGACTCGGCCATGAAGTGGACGCCGCAGAAGACGATGTACTCGGCTTCGGGGCGGGCCGCGGCGTCGCGCGCCAGTTTGAAGGAGTCGCCGGTGACGTCAGCGAACTGGATGACCTCGTCCCGCTGGTAGTGGTGGCCGAGGACGAACAGGCGGCTCCCGAGCCGTTCCCTGGCGGCGCGGGCCCGTTCCACGAGTCCCGGGTCGGAGGGGGAGGGGAGGTCGCCGGGGCAGTCCACGCCGCGTTCACTCGACGGGTCGGACGCGCGTCCGAGCAGCAGGAGGGCCAGCGGGGTCGGCGTGACGTCCAGGGGCTGGGCGGTGGTCACGGCACTCAGCCTTCTTTCTGTTGCTGTTCCGACGGCTTTTCGTCGAACTGACACAATGGATCATAACTCCTTCGCGTCAGTTTGACGATGCCCATTGCGTCACTGTGACGCATTCCGCCCCGCCGTCCGGTGTGCGAGCATGAGGGAAATGAATAAGGACGGCCCCGCCCGGAATGAATCCGGGCCGTCGTCTGTTGGTGCACTCGCCAGAGCTTTCCGTACTACCCGGGAGATACGCAGATGTCCGTAACGGAAGAGACCGCTGTCAGCGGCGGCATCATCGTTTCCGACACGGCCGTGGCGAAGGTCAGGAGCCTGCTTGAGCAGGAGGGACGCGACGACCTCGCGCTCCGCGTGGCGGTCCAGCCCGGCGGATGCTCCGGTCTGCGCTACCAGCTCTTTTTCGACGAGCGGTCGCTCGACGGCGATGTCGTGAAGGACTTCGACGGTGTGAAGGTGGTCACCGACCGCATGAGCGCCCCCTACCTGGGCGGCGCCTCGATCGACTTCGTCGACACCATCGAGAAGCAGGGCTTCACCATCGACAACCCGAACGCCTCGGGCTCCTGCGCCTGCGGCGACTCGTTCAGCTGAGCCGGCCGACCCGGCCGCCACGCACACGGAAGGGCCCGGCACCCCCCACGGGTGCCGGGCCCTTCCGCGTGCCGCCGCCACGCCACGGCGGTCAGCCCACCGGCAGCTCCCGGCCCTGCTCGTCGGTCAGGGTCCGCTCGCCCACCGGCTCATCCAGCTCGACCTCGGCCGTCCGCTCCTCGGCCAGCTGGATGCACATGCGCTCCGGGTCCGGGTTCACCACGTCCACGTGCACCGCCACCTCGTCGCCCGACTCCCGGGCCGTCGCCTCGTACTCGTCGCACGGGCTGGCCCAGAAGGTCACCGTCAGCGACTCGGCCGACTCCTCGTACGGCTCGACGGACCACCCGGTCTCCGTGCCGTCCGGCGCCTCGCCGGGCGCGCCCGGCTGCGACTGCCCTGGCTCGGCACCGTCGCCGCCCGCCCCGGCGCCCGGCTGCTCCTCCGGCTCGGCGGGCTGCGCCGGTGCCTCCTCCGACTGCCCGGCCCCGCCATCCGACTGCGTCCGGTACTCGTGCGGCACCGCGGGCTGGCTCGCCGCGAACGCCTCACCCGACTCCCGCTCGCCCCGGAACAGCCAGGACGGGACCAGCACCGGCTCCTCCTCGGCGTAGGTCATCGCCAGGCCGAACTCGGCGGTCACCGACACCGGTTCCGGCTTCCCGGCCGGTGAGGGGCAGGTGCCGTCGGCCTCCTGCCGCTGCGCGTCACCGCCTGCCTCGGCCTCGGCCTCCTCCGGCATCGGCAGTGGCAGCGGCTCCGGCTGCCCGGCCGGGTCGCCCGCACCGCACTGGATCGCCGGCAGCTCCACGTCCCCGGCCGTCCGGTTGTACTCCTCGACCGCGTCCTCGGCGCCCGTCACCGAGCGCTCCTCGGCCGCGGCGAACGCGTGCAGCGTGCCGAACGCCATCGTCAGCTCGCCGTCGGGGCCGATGTACAACTCGGTGTCCAGACCGTGCACCGGCAGCCCGTCGATCACGGGAGCCGCGGAAACGATCCGGTCCGCGCCGCTCGTCTCCCGCGCGTCGACCGCCGCATCACCCAGGCCCAGCGCGTCGAGCACCTCGTCCGCCGCCGCCAGCGCCTCCGCCTCGGAGGGCGCCTCGCCGCCGTCCGCGCCGTCGTCCGCGCGACGGTCCGCGCCGTCGTCCGCCGAAGCCTCGCTGCTCACCGTGCCGTCGGGGCCGCCGACCGAGATGCTCAGCTCCGCCTCGGGGCCGTAGTACCAGAAGCCGGGCTCTCCCACCACATTGAGCGCCGGGGCGTCCGCGCCCGCGCCCGCGCCCGCCATCGTCCAGGAGTCCTCGGCCCCCCGCTGCGGCGCGCCGTCCAGGCCGAGGGCCGCGCCCAGCTCCGCCACCCGCTCCTCGGCGACGCCCTCGAACCGGTACACCGCCGCCTCGTCCGGTGCGTCGGCCGGGCTCTCCGCCAGCCGCAGCGTGGCCGCGCCGGGCCACGCCGGGGCCGCCCCGTCCCCGGCGGCCGCCTCCGAAGCCGCCTCCGGAGCCGCGGCCATCGGGAACGCCGGCGGGGCGTCGAGCACCAGCGCCTCGTCCGCGTCCCCGGCCGGGTCGTCCGCGTCGTCGCCGGTGAGTGCCTGCGCTCCGTACAGACCGCCCGCGACGACCGCGACGGCCACCGCCGCGGCCGTGACCACCGGCCACCGGCGCCGCGCCGCGGTGCCGTCCTGGCCGCTCCCGGGGGTGTCCGCTTCCTCGCGGATCTCCTCGTCAGCCACTGCAATCGCTCCTCGGAATCACGGAATCCGTACGCCGGTTGGACGGGCACCGGTGGCCGCCGGTTCCCCGCGGGCGCCGCGCGCCCGCGCAGGCTCCCGTGCGCGCCCGCCGACGTGACGTACGCCGTTGCCAGTTCCTCCATCCGCAAGAGCCGCTCGGTAGCCTGGTCCCCCCTGTCGCCTCCCCGGGAGCAGACCACCGTGCGCATCGCCGTCTCCGGCTCCATCGCCAACGATCACCTGATGACCTTCCCCGGCCGCTTCGCCGACCAGCTCGTCGGTGATCAGCTGCACACCGTCTCGCTGTCCTTCCTGGTCGACTCCCTGGAAGTGCGCCGCGGGGGAGTCGCGGCCAACATCTGCTTCGGCATGGGACAGCTGGGTGCCTCCCCGATCCTCGTGGGCGCGGTCGGCGCCGACTTCGAGGAGTACCGGGCCTGGCTCGACCGGCACGGCGTGGACACCGCCTCGGTACGGATCTCCGAAATACTGCACACCGCGCGCTTCGTGTGCACCACGGACGCCGACCACAATCAGATCGGTTCCTTCTACACCGGCGCCATGAGCGAGGCCCGCCTCATCGAGCTCAAGTCCGTCGCCGACCGCGTCGGCGGCCTCGACCTGGTGCACATCGGCGCCGACGACCCCGAGGCCATGCTGCGGCACACCGAAGAGTGCCGTACCCGGAGCATCCCGTTCGCCGCCGACTTCTCCCAGCAGTTGGCGCGCATGGACGGCGAGGACATCAGGACGCTGACCGAGGGCGCCGCCTACCTCTTCCACAACGAGTACGAGAAGGCACTCGTGGAGTCCAAGACCGGCTGGTCCGCCGAGCAGGTGCTCGGCAAGGTCGGCACCCGCGTCACCACCCTCGGCCCGCGCGGCGTCCTGATCGAACGGGCGGGCGAGGACCCGATCGAGGTCGGCTGTCCCGAGGAGGAGCGGAAGGCCGAGCCCACCGGCGTCGGCGACGCGTTCCGCGCCGGTTTCCTCGCCGGTCTCGCCTGGGGCACCTCCCTGGAGCGCTGCGCCCAGGTCGGCTGCATGGTCGCCACCCTGGTCATCGAGACGGTCGGCACCCAGGAGTACACGCTGACCCGCGGCTCGTTCCTCGACCGGTTCGCCAAGGCGTACGGCACCGACGCCGCGGAAGAGGTGCGCGGCCACCTCATCTGACCGCGTCATCCGACCGTTTCAAACCGCATCCGACCGCGCGGCGGCCGGGGCCCGCCCTCAGACGAGGCGGCGCACCCGGTAGGCCGTGCCGGGCCCGTCCCCGTGCGGTGACTCGCCCAGGTACTCCTGGCCGCGCATCGTGCACCAGGCCGGGATGTCGAGGCGGGCCGCGGCGTCGTCGGCCAGCACGGTGACGACGCCGCCGACCGCCACCCGGCCGATGGCGCCGGCCAGTTCGATGACGGGGACCGGGCAGCGTTTGCCGAGCGAGTCGACGGTGAACGTCCCGGTCCCCGCCGGTTCCGCCGCCCCGGCCGCCGCGCCCGCCACCGTGGGCGGCGTCAGCTGGGCGCGCACCCCCGCCACCGCCTCCGGCAGTACGGCGAGGAAACGTTCCACGTCCTCCTCCGCGGTGCCCGGCGGCAGCGAGACCCGGACGTTCCCCTCCGACAGCACGCCCATCGCGCGCAGCACGTGGCTGGGCGTCAGAGTGCTGGACGTGCACGACGAACCGGAGGAGACCGCGAAGCCCGCCCGGTCCAGCGCGTGCAGCAGCGCCTCCCCGTCGACATGGAGACACGAGAAGGTGACGACGTGCGGCAGCCGGTGCGCCGCTTCGCCCACGACCTCCACATCGGGCACCAGCCGCGGCACCCGCTCGCGGATGCGGTCCACCAGAACGGACAGCCGCGCCGCCTCGGCCCCCGCCTCCGCCCGGAACGCGCGCAGCGAGGCCGCCGCGGCGACCACGGCCGGGATGTTCTCGAAGCCGGGTGCCCGCCCCGACTCCCGTTCGTCCACCGGTGAAGCGGGCGCGAACCGCACGCCCTTGCGCACCGCCATCAGCCCGACGCCCCCGGGGCCGCCCCACTTGTGCGCGCTCGCCGCGAGCAGCGACCAGGCGCCCGCCACCGGACCCCAGGGCAGCGACTGGGCCGCGTCCACCAGCAGCGGTACCCCCGCGGCGCGGCAGATCTCGGCGATGTCCGCGACCGGCTGACGGGTGCCCACCTCGTGGTTGGCGGACTGCACGCACACCAGGGCGGCGGCGGGCCCCGCGGCCAGCGCGGCGGCCACGTCCGCGGGCGCCACAAGACCGCCGCGGTCCACCCCGATCTCGGCCACCGTGCCGCCCGCGGCGCGGTGGGCCTCCGCGGCGTGCAGCACCGCCGAGTGCTCCACCGCGGACACCAGCAGGTGCCGCCCGGCCCTGGCGCGGCCGGCCAGGGCCCCGGCCATACCCGTGTGCAGGGCCCGTGTGCCCGAGGAGGTGAACGTCAGCTCGTCGGGCCGGCAGCCGACGGCCTCGGCGGCCGTCTCGCGGGCCGCGTCGAGCAGCATCCTGGCCCGGCGCCCCTCCCGGTGCAGGCGCGAGGGGTCGGCCCAGCCGTCGTCGAACGCGGCCAGCAGGGCCTGGCGCGCGACGGGGTGCGGCGGCAGCGAGGAAGCGGCGTCGAAATAAGGCACGATCAGCACGCTAACGCCTGTCCCCGTCCGGCCGGAGGGCGCGCGGGAAAAGCCGCCACGGCGCCGGGCACGCCCGCCCCCCGGCCGCCCCGGCGCGTTGACGTACCCTCCCCGCGTGACGCCCGGGGGCGTCCAGTAGGGTTTGGTCCGCATAAACATCCAAACCCCTGCCCGTGTCAGGGCCGGCCCCCGCCACTCCGTGCGAAGGCAAGCCCGGGCCATGGGCGAGACTCTCGGGAAGGCGCTACGTGAGTCCCAACGGCTCCGACCGCTCGTCGCGGCGCCCGGTGCGGCGGTTCCTGCCGCGGGCGCTGATCGCGGGCCTGGTCCTGGCAACCGCGACAGGTTGCACATCCGAGGACTTTCCCCGTCTCGGCATGCCCACCCCGGTCACGGAGGAGGCGCCGCGGATTCTGTCCCTGTGGCAGGGCTCGTGGGCCGCGGCGCTCGTCACCGGTGTGCTGGTGTGGGGTCTGATCCTGTGGAGCGTGTTCTTCCACCGGCGCTCCAGGACGAAGGTCGAAGTTCCCCCGCAGAACCGGTACAACCTCCCCATCGAGGCGCTGTACACGCTCGTGCCGCTGATCATCGTGTCGGTGCTGTTCTACTTCACCGCCCGCGACCAGACGGAGCTGATGAAGACCTCGGACGAGCCCGACCACATCATCAACGTGGTCGGATTCCAGTGGAGCTGGGCGTTCAACTACATCGAGCCCGTCGGTGCCGGGGACGGCGACGCACGCGACGCACCGGAGCTCTCCGCCATCCCGGACCGGATCGCCGAGCGCTTCCCGGACAACGCCGACGGCGTGTACGAGGTCGGCACCCCGAGCGACCGCAACGAGAACACGGGGAACCCCGGCCCGACGCTCGTGCTGCCCGAGGGCGAGACGGTGCAGTTCGTCCTCACCTCACGGGACGTCATCCACTCCTTCTGGGTGGTGCCGTTCCTGATGAAGATGGACGTGATCCCCGGGCACACCAACACCTTCGAGGTGACGCCCGACCGGCAGGGCACCTTCATGGGCAAGTGCGCCGAGCTGTGCGGCACCGACCACGCCCGCATGCTGTTCAACGTCGAGGTCGTCTCCCCCGAGGAATACGACGCGTATCTGCAGGAGCTGGCGGACGCCGGCCAGACCGGCTACGTCCCGGCGGGCATCGAGCAGACGGATGCCGCCCGGAACGCCGAGACCAACGAGGGGCAGTCGTGACCATCCTCGACAAGAACCAGGCGTCGGACGTCGCGCCCGCCGTCCGGGCCGCGCGCCGTAGCGAGCCGGGCTCCACCGTGGTCAAGTGGCTCACCACCACCGACCACAAGACGATCGGCACGATGTACCTGCTGACGTCCTTCGCCTTCTTCATCATCGGCGGCGTCATGGCGCTGATCATGCGTGCCGAGCTGGCCCGCCCGGGCACCCAGGTCGTCTCGAACGAGCAGTTCAACCAGCTGTTCACCATGCACGGCACCATCATGCTGCTGCTGTTCGCGACCCCGCTGTTCGCCGGGTTCGCCAACTGGATCATGCCCATCCAGATCGGCGCGCCCGATGTGGCGTTCCCCCGGCTCAACATGCTGGCCTACTGGCTGTACCTCTTCGGCGGCCTGCTCGTCGTGGCCGGCTTCTTCACCCCGCAGGGCGCGGCGAGCTTCGGCTGGTTCGCCTACTCGCCGCTGTCCGACGCGATCCGTTCACCGGGCGTCGGTGCCGACATGTGGGTGATGGGCCTGGCGCTGTCCGGCTTCGGCACCATCTTCGGTGCGGTCAACTTCATCACCACCATCATCTGCATGCGCGCCCCCGGCATGACCATGTTCCGGATGCCGATCTTCACCTGGAACGTGCTGCTGACCGGTGTGCTGGTCCTGCTGGCCTTTCCGGTGCTGGCCGCCGCGCTGTTCGGGCTCGCCGCGGACCGCCTTTTCGACGCGCATATCTTCGACGCGGCCAACGGCGGTGCCATCCTGTGGCAACACCTCTTCTGGTTCTTCGGCCATCCAGAGGTGTACATCATCGCGCTGCCGTTCTTCGGTATCGTCTCGGAAATCATCCCGGTGTTCAGCCGCAAGCCCATCTTCGGCTACATCGGTCTGGTGGCGGCGACGATTCTGATCGCCGGTCTCTCCGTGACGGTCTGGGCACACCATATGTACGTCACGGGCGCGGTACTCCTACCGTTCTTCTCCTTCATGACCTTCCTGATCGCGGTCCCGACCGGTGTGAAGTTCTTCAACTGGATCGGCACCATGTGGAAGGGCTCGCTCAGTTTCGAGACGCCCATGCTGTGGTCGGTCGGCTTCCTGGTCACCTTCCTCTTCGGCGGTCTCACCGGCGTCATCCTGGCCTCGCCGCCGCTCGACTTCGCCATCTCCGACAGCTATTTCGTGGTGGCTCACTTCCACTACGTGGTCTTCGGAACGGTCGTCTTCGCGATGTTCGCCGGCTTCCACTTCTGGTGGCCGAAGTGGACGGGCAAGATGCTCGACGAGCGCCTCGGAAAGATCACGTTCTGGACGCTGTTCATCGGCTTCCACGGCACCTTCCTGGTCCAGCACTGGCTGGGCGCCGAGGGCATGCCGCGCCGCTACGCCGACTACCTCGCGGCGGACGGCTTCACGGCCCTGAACACCATCTCCACCATCAGTTCGTTCCTGCTCGGCATGTCGATGCTGCCGTTCTTCTACAACGTCTGGAAGACCTGGAAGTACGGCGAGAAAGTCGACACGGACGATCCGTGGGGCTACGGCCGTTCGCTCGAATGGGCGACCTCGTGTCCGCCACCGCGGCACAACTTCACCACCCTGCCCAAGATCCGCTCCGAGTCGCCCGCCTTTGATCTGCACCACCCCGAGATCGTGGCGCTCGACCAGCTGGAGAACGACGCCCGCCACGAGGCGGAGGCCCTCACCGGAAAGGAGGCGGGCCAGTGAGGATTCAGGGGCACCTGTTCAGCTGGATCGCCGTCTTCATGCTCGCCGTGGCCATCGTCTACGGCGTGTGGTCGAAGGAGCCGGTCGGCACCACGGCGCTGTTCCTGTCGTTCGCGCTGTCCGCGATGATCGGGTTCTACCTGATCTTCACGGCACGCCGGGTCGACACCGGTGCGCAGGACAACAAGGAGGCGGACGTCGCCGACGACGCCGGCGAGATGGGCTTCTACAGCCCGCACAGCTGGGCGCCGCTGGTACTCGGCGCCGGCGCTCTCGCGGCCTTCATGGGCCCGGTCTTCGGCTGGTGGTTCCTGTACTTCACCGCCCCGCTCGTGGCCATCGGCCTGTGGCTGTGGGTCTTCGAGTACTACCGCGGCGAGAACCAGAACCAGTGACGCGGCGGTGACGCACCAACGGCGCGGCCCCCGGGGATGCCCCGGGGGCCGCGCCGCCCGTTTGCAGTAGGCCGCCGCGCCTCGTGACCGACATGTCCGTACGTTGTGGCTATGAGTCACAAAAATGGCATAAAGCTCGGTTGCGCGCTGATACTCGCCCCCCTGCTGGCCGGGCTCACCGCCTGCGGCGGGGGCGGCCGCTCCCTCACCGGCGACCTCCAGGACGCCGCCGGGTCCCTGTCCTTCGGCGCGGCCGGCGGCAAGGACGCCACCGCCGTCGACCCCGACCAGCCGCTGAAGATCAGCACCAAGGGCAACGGCACCCGCATCACGGACGTCCAAGCCACCGATGCGGGCGGTCGCCCGCTGGCCGGCGAACTGTCCGCGGACGGCCGCGGCTGGCACAGCACCTCGCCGCTGGCCGCCGACGCCACCTACACCGTCCGGGTGAGCACGGAGAGCGGGAGCGGCACCCCCGGCCGCGGCGTGCACAGCTTCACCACGCGCCCCGCGGGCGGCAAGCGCCTGGACGTCGCCTTCGGCCCCGAGCCGGGCACCTACGGCGTCGGGCAGCCGGTCACGGCCGAGCTGAACCGCAAGGTCGGCGACCCCGCGGAGCGGGCCATGGTCGAGGGCGCCCTGACGGTCACCTCGACGCCCCGCGTGGAGGGCGCCTGGCACTGGGTGGACGACAAGGAGCTGCACTACCGGCCGCGCGACTACTGGCCGGCGAACGCGCGGATCTCCGTGCAGTCCCACCTCGCCGGCCTCCCCATCAGGGAGGGCCTGCGCGGCGGCAACGGCACGTCACTCGAGCTGACGACGGGGGACCGCATCGAGGCGGTCGCCGACATCGGCGCGCACACCATGACGGTGTCCCGCAACGGCGAGGAGCTGCGCACCATCCCGATCACCACGGGCAAGGAAGGCTTCGCCACCCGCAACGGCAAGAAGGTGATCCTCGGCCGCGAGCAGTTCGTCCGGATGACGGGCACCAGTATCGGCATCCCGGCCGGCTCCGCCGAATCCTACGACCTGCCCGTCTACTGGGCCGCCCGCCTGACCTGGAGCGGCGAGTACGTGCACGGCGCGCCCTGGTCGGTGGCCTCCCAGGGCTCGGCGAACGTCAGCCACGGGTGCACCGGCCTGAGCACGGAGAACGCGCAGTGGTTCTACGAGCTGGTCAAGCCGGGCGACATCGTGGAGCACGTCAACGGCTTCGGCGAGGACATGGCCCCGTTCGGCAACGGCTTCGGCGACTGGAACCTCAGCTGGGAGGAGTGGCTGACGGGCAGCGCCGTGCACGCCGGTGGCGGCGCGGACACCGACCGGCGCGCCGACCCGGTGGCGGGCCGCCTCCAGCCCCGTGTGTGACCTTCCGCGGGCCGCTCAGGCCACGGAGGGCAGCCGGTCCCGCAGCAGCGCGGCCAGGGCGGCGGCCAGGTCCGAGGGGTCCAGCGGATGGGCCACGGCGGCCTCCGCCCGGCACCACGTGGCCAGCCACGCGTCCTGCGGGCGGCCGATCAGCACGAGCACCGGCGGGCACTCGAAGATCTCGTCCTTGATCTGCCGGCACACGCCCATCCCGCCGGCCGGGGCGGACTCGCCGTCCAGGATGCAGACGTCGATGCCCCCGTTCTCCAGCGCGGAGAGCACGGCGGGCAGTGTGGCGCACTCCAGGTACTCGACCGCGGGAACGTCGGGCGCGGGCTGCCGGCCGGCAGCGAGCCGCACCTGCTCGCGGGTGTTGGTGTCGTCGCTGTAGACCAGCACCGTGGCGGTGCGCTGCATCGTTCCTCCGCGAGGTGGACGGATCTCGTTGGGCCGGATGCTACTCCGTCAGGGACGGTGTGGGCAGTGCCGGAACTGCCAGGACACACCGAACCCCACCCCCGGGACAAGCCCCGGAAAAGCGACCGACATAATGACGGGCGTGGCGACAGCAACAGCAGCAGAAACCGGGCACGCGATCCCTTCGGTCAACCGGCCGAACGTCACCAGTGTCGGAACCGTCATCTGGCTGAGTTCCGAGCTGATGTTCTTCGCGGCCCTCTTCGCGATGTACTTCACCCTGCGGTCGGTGATGGGGGCGGACTACTGGCAAGAGAACGCGGACACGCTCAATCTCCCGTTCGCCGGCACCAACACCCTGATCCTGGTGCTCTCCTCGCTCACCTGTCAGCTCGGCGTGTTCGCGGCCGAGCGGGGCGACGTGAAGAAGCTCCGCAAGTGGTTCGTGGTCACCTTCGTCATGGGGGCCATCTTCATCGGCGGTCAGATCACGGAGTACGTGGAGCTGGTGCACCATGGCATCTCGCTCTCCTCCGGCCCCTACGGCTCGGCCTTCTACCTGACCACCGGCTTCCACGGACTGCACGTCCTCGGCGGGTTGATCGCCTTCCTGTTCGTCCTGGGCCGTACCTACGCCGCTCGGCGCTTCACCCATGAGCAGGCGACGACGGCCATCGTCGTGTCCTATTACTGGCACTTCGTCGACGTTGTCTGGATCGGCCTGTTCGCCACGATCTACTTGATCAAGTAGCACCGTCGACCACACCGGACGCGCACCTTTCAAGCACCGACGCAGAAGATCCTGACACCGGGGTAATCCGTGAAAAAGCTCTCCGCACGACGGCGCCATCCGCTGGCGGCGCTCGTCGTCCTCCTCTTCGCGCTGGCGGCCACGGGGGGGCTGTACGCCGCGCTCGCCCCCGCGGGTGAGGCCCAGGCCGACGCCTCGGCCCAGTCCCTGGCCATCGAGGAGGGCAAGAAGCTCTACGACGTTGGCTGCTCCAGCTGTCACGGCGCCGGCGGCGAGGGCGGCAGTGACGGCCCGAGCCTGGTGGGCGTCGGCGCCGCCGCCGTCGACTTCCAGGTCGGCACCGGGCGCATGCCGTTGCAGGCCCCCGGGCCGCAGGCACCGGAGAAGCCCGTCGCCTACACGCAGGCCGAGATCGACCAGCTCGCCGCGTACGTCGCCTCCCTGGGCCCCGGGCCCGCCGTGCCGGACGCGTCGAGCTACGACCCCTCGCAGGGCGACGCCGCCCGCGGTGGCGAGCTCTTCCGCACCAACTGCACGCAGTGCCACAACTTCACCGGCCAGGGGGGCGCCCTCACCCACGGCAAGGAAGCCCCCGCGCTGGACAACGTCGACCCGCGGTACATCTACGAGGCCATGGTGACGGGCCCGTCGAACATGCCCTCCTTCCCGGACACCACGCTGCCCGAGGACGAGAAGCAGGACATCCTCGCGTGGCTGCACGCGGTCAACACCTCCGAGTCCCCCAACCCCGGCGGCTTCTCGCTCGGCGGCTTCGGTCCGGTCAGCGAAGGGCTCTTCGCCTGGACGTTCGGCATCGGCCTGCTCATCGCGGTGGCCGTGTGGATCGGGGTCAGCACCGCTAAGGCCAGGAAGTCATGAGTAGCCACACGGAACACACAGAAGCGCGCGACGACGCGCAGGGGGGCCACCTCACCGAGAGCCGCGAGGGCGGCGCGGTCGCGGTGGCGGACGACCCGTTCGCCGACCCCGGCCTCCCGCCCCACGAGCCGCGCAGGCAGGACGTCGACGAGCGGGCGGCCAAGCGCTCCGAGCGCACGGTCGCCTTCCTGTTCACGCTGTCGATGCTCGCCACGGTCGGGTTCATCGTCAGTTACGTGGCCATCCCGATCGACGAGATCGTCTTCATCTGGCCGTTCGGGCACGTCAGCGGACTCAACTTCGCTCTCGGCCTGACCCTGGGCGTGGCCCTCTTCTGCATCGGTGCCGGCGCCATCCACTGGGCCAGGACGCTGATGTCGGACGTCGAGGTCGCCGAGGAGCGGCACGCCATCGAGGCCACGCCCGAGGTGAAGGCGCACGTCCTGGAGGAGTTCCGCAAGGGCGGCGAGGAATCGCAGATCGGCCGCAGGAAGCTCGTCCGCAACACCATGTTCGGCGCGCTGGCCCTGGTGCCGCTCTCCGGCGTGGTGCTGCTGCGTGACCTCGGCCCGCTGCCGGGCACGAAGCTGCGGCACACGGCATGGAAGGAGGGCTCGCTGATCATCAACGAGGCCACCATGCAGCCGCTGCGGCCCGAGGACATCACGGTCGGCTCGCTGACCCAGGCGATGCCCGAGGGGCTGGACCCGCACTCCGAGGACTTCAACGTGGAGATCGCCAAGGCGGCGGTCATGCTCGTGCGGCTCGAACCTGAGGACATCAAGGACGAGCGCTCGGCCGACTGGGGTTACGAGGGCATCCTCTGCTACTCCAAGATCTGCACCCACATCGGCTGCCCGGCCACCCTGTACGAGCAGCAGACCCACCATGCGCTCTGCCCCTGCCACCAGTCGACGTTCGATCTCGCGGACGGCGCGCGGGTGCTCTTCGGCCCGGCGGGTCACCCGCTGCCGCAGCTGCGCATCAGGGCGAACGACGAAGGCTTCCTCGAAGCGCTCGGCGACTTCGATGAGCCCACCGGCCCGAGCTTCTGGGAGCGCGGATGAGTACGGCCACGAAGTCCCCGAAGGCACGGGGCAAAGCACCGGCCGGCGAGAAGGTCGCCGACTGGGCCGACGGCCGGCTGGGCCTCTACAGCCTCGCCAAGGCCAACATGCGCAAGATCTTCCCCGACCACTGGTCGTTCCTGCTGGGCGAGATCTGCCTGTATGCCTTCATCATCATCATCCTGACCGGCGTCTACCTGACCCTCTTCTTCGTCCCGAGCATGGGCGAGATCGAGTACGACGGGTCGTACGTGCCGATGCAGGGCGTGCGGATGACCGAGGCGTACGCCTCCACGCTGGACATCAGCTTCGACGTGCGCGGCGGTCTGCTGGTCCGGCAGATCCACCACTGGGCGGCGCTGATCTTCATCGTCGGCATCATGTTCCACATGATGCGGGTGTTCTTCACGGGCGCCTTCCGCAAGCCGCGCGAGCTGAACTGGCTGTTCGGCTGGACGCTGTTCATCCTGGCCGTCTTCACCGGCCTCACCGGCTACTCGCTGCCGGACGACCTGCTCTCCGGCACCGGCGTCCGCTTCGCCGAGGGTGCCATCCTGGCCACGCCGGTCGTCGGCACGTACCTCCAGATGTTCCTGTTCGGCGGGGAGTTCCCCGGGCACGACATCATCCCGAGGTTCTTCGTCATCCACGTGCTGCTGCTGCCGGGCATCATGCTGGGTCTCGTGGTCGCCCACCTGATCCTGATCGTGTACCACAAGCACACGCACTACGCGGGCCCCGGCCGCACCAACAACAATGTGGTCGGCATGCCGCTCCTGCCCGTCTACATGGCCAAGGCCGGCGGCTTCTTCTTCCTCGTCTTCGGCGTGATCGCGGCCATCGCGGCGACCGTGCAGATCAACCCCGTCTGGGTACTGGGGCCATATCGACCGGACCAAGTGTCGACCAACGCCCAACCGGACTGGTATCTCGGCTTCTCCGAGGGACTGATCCGACTGATGCCGGGATGGGAGTGGGTCATCCCGGGCGGCTACACGCTGAACTTCGGCATCCTCATCCCGCTCGGCCTCTTCCCGCTGATGCTGGTGCTCATCGGCATCTACCCGTTCTTCGAGTCCTGGCTGACGAAGGACAACCGCGAGCATCACATCGCGCAACGGCCACGGAACGCCCCGACCAGGACCGGCCTCGGTGTGGCCTGGCTGACGGCCTACTTCGTCACTCTGGTGGCCGGCGGCAACGACGTCTGGGCGATCAACTTCAACCTGTCGATCAACGCCATCACCTGGTTCTGCCGCATCGCGTTCTTCGTGCTGCCGGTGCTCACGTTCATCGCCACCCGGCGCATCTGTCTCGGCCTCCAGCGCCGCGACCGGGAGAAAGTGCTGCACGGGCGGGAGACGGGCATCATCAAACGGCTGCCGCACGGCGAGTTCGTCGAGGTGCACGAGCCCCTGTCGCGGGACGCGCTGTACACGCTCACGGCGCACGACCAGGACGCGCCGCAGGAGCTGGGCTCCCCGACCGACGAGAACGGGGTCCGGCGCAAGATCAGCCCGCTGGAGCGGCTGCGGGTCAGGATCAACCGCGGCTACTTCGGTGAGCACGCGCAGATTCCGAAGCCGACCAGCGAGGAGTACCGGGAGATCACCAGCGGCCACGG
>NZ_LZNS01000001.1:6390093-6485814 GCF_001984575.1 Streptomyces sp. MP131-18
CCCCTTCGCGCGCCCTCCCGCGCCACCGTCCGCGCCTGTCGCGGGCGTCCGCAGTGCGGGCATGCTGTCCGGGGCGCGTTCCTTCGCCGCTAGGGTGTGTCCGCATGCTTCCCGGCCGACCGGCACGGCCTTGCGCCCTGCCCGACCACCAGCCGACTCGCCAGGAGTGATTCCCATGAGCGTCGTGACCCCCGCCGGAGGCTCCCCCGCGGCGGCTCGCACCTGGCCCGACGTGCTGAGCACGCTGATCGCCGGACGGGACCTCACCACGGACGAGGCAGCCTGGGCCATGGACCGCATCATGAGCGGCGAGGCCACCGACGTGCAGATCGCCGGCTTCGCGGTGGCCCTGCGGGCCAAGGGTGAGACGGTGGACGAGGTTTCCGGCCTGGTGCGGACCATGTACGAGCACGCCAACCTCATCGAGGTCCCAGGACCCACGGTCGACATCGTCGGCACCGGCGGCGACCGGGCCAGAACGGTCAACATCTCGACGATGTCCGCGATCGTCGTCGCCGGCACGGGGGCCACGGTCGTCAAGCACGGCAACCGCGCGGCCTCGAGCGCGAGCGGCGCCTCCGACGTGCTGGGCGAGCTGGGCGTCAGCCTGGACCTGACGCCGCAGCGGGTCGCCGAGGTCGCCGTGGAGGCCGGCATCACCTTCTGTTTCGCGGTGAAGTTCCACCCGGCGCTGCGCCACGTCGCGTCGGCCAGGAGGGAGCTGGGCGTCCCCACCCCGTTCAACTTCCTGGGCCCGCTGACCAACCCGGCCCGCGTCGCCGCCCAGGCGACCGGCGTCGCGGACGCCCGGATGGCTCCCATCATGGCGGGCGTCCTGGCCGAACGGGGCGCCTCCGCACTGATCTTCCGCGGCGACGACGGTCTCGACGAGCTGACCATCACCGCCACGTCGACGGTGTGGACCGTCCGGGACGGCAAGGTGCGCGAGCAGTCCTTCGACCCGCGGGACGTCGGGCTCTCCCTGGCGCCGGTGGAGGCGCTGCGCGGCGCCGACGCCGCCTACAACGCGGAGGTCGCCCGCCGCCTTCTCGACGGCGAGGCCGGTCCCGTCCGCGACGCCGTCCTGCTCAACTCGGCGGCGGCGCTGGTCGCCCTCGACCAGCAGGACGCGCCGCTGCCCGACCAGCTCGCGGCGGGCATGGCGCGCGCGGCGGAGTCCATCGACTCGGGCGCTGCCCGCGACGCGCTGGAGCGGTGGGTCACCGCCACCCACCGGTAGGTGCCGCGGCCCGGCCCCCGCCGTCCGCGGGGGCCGCGGGTCAGGAGTCCAGGCCGATGGCGAACGCGGCCTCCAGATCGTGCCGCGAGTAGGTACGGAACGCGACGTGCGTTTCGGTCGACTCCACGCCCGGCACCTTGCTGATACGGCCGGGAATGACTTCCGCGAGGTCGTCGTGGTCGCGTACCCGGACCATGGCGATAAGGTCGTGCGGGCCGGTCACCGAGTAGACCTCGCTGACCCCTTCCATCGCCGCGATCTGCTCCGCGACCTCCGGGACGCGGTCCACACTGGTCTTGATGAGCACGATCGAAGTGATCACGGCTGGGCCTTTCCCTGTGCGGCGGACGCGGTACGCAGGGCTCACCTTAGCCCGGCACGTGGGCCGCGACGGCTACCAGGCCGTAGGGTGACAGTCGATAACGGCAGGGGCGACGGACGGTGTGTGCGGTGGTGGAACCCACGGACGGTGAGGAGGCGGCGGGGCGGCCGGAGCCGGCCGAGACCCTCGACCGCCCCCTGCCAGATCGGGTCCGTCACCGGGTCATCGTGCTCGCCGGGGACACGTTCTCCGGGCTGACCATGAGCGAATTGCCCGCCGCGCTCCGGCAGTACGCGCGGTTCACCCCCTCCCGACGGGTGAAATTCGGCGGCAGTGCCATGGCCGCGGCCCTGGAGAGCGACACCGTCTTCCGGCAGCGCGTGGCGGCGCGGCTGCGCACCGCGGAGCCGGTGCTCGCCGAGGCCGTCGAACGCGGCGCCCCGCCGCCCGCGGCCGACCCCGTCGACGTGGCCGCCGCCGCGTTCGTGCTGCGGCCCCAGGGCTGGGCCAAGCTGGTCGCCGCCGCCGGCGAGGAGGCGCAGCGCGCGCAGGCCGAGCGGGAGGAGCGCGAACGGGAGCGGGAGCTGACGCGGCTGCACGAGGAGCTGGCGCAGGCGCGTTCCGCCGCCCGCGCCGAGGGCGAACGGCTGCGCGCCGAGCTGGACGCGGCCCGCAAGGAGACCGACGCGGTGCACCGCAAACTGCGCAGCGCCCTCGCCGACGTGCGGCGCGGCGAGGCCGCGCTTCGCAAGCTGCGGGCCGAGTTCGAGGAGGAGCGGGCCGAGGCGGCGGGGGCGCGGGCGTCCGTGGAGGCCGACGCGCGGCGGCTGCGCGCGCGGCTCGCGGAGGCGGAGGCGGCGCTGGAGACGAGCCGCAGGTCGGTGCGGGAGGGCCGCGGCATCGAGGACATGCGGCTGCGCCTGCTGCTGGACACGGTGCTGGACGCCGCCCAGGGAATTCGGCGTGAACTCGCCTTGCCGCCCACCGAACTGAAACCCGCGCAGACCGTTGACGCGGTGGAGCCCGGCGGGATGACGCCGCAGGACATCGCGCAGCGGGCCCTCGCGGAGGACGACCCGGCCCTGCTCGACCAACTCCTGGCGCTGCCCCAGGCCCACCTGGTCGTGGACGGCTACAACGTGACGAAGACCGGCTATCCCACGATGCCGCTGGAGAAGCAGCGGCTGCGCCTGATGCGCGGTCTCGCGGTGCTCGCGGCACAGACCGGCGCGGAGATGACCTGCGTCTTCGACGGGGCCGAGCTGGCCGCCCCGGTGCTGCTGACGCCGCCGCGGGGTGTGCGGGTGCTGTTCAGCAAGCCGCGGCAGACCGCGGACGAGCTGATCCGGCGGCTGGTGCGCGCGGAACCGCCGGGCCGGCCCGTGGTGGTGGTCTCCGCGGACCGCGAGGTAGCCGACGGAGTCGCCAGGGCAGGCGCCCGCCCCGTCGCCTCCGCGCTGCTGCTGCGGCGGCTCTCCCGCACGTAGGGCGGTTGGCCCGCCCTTGGCGCTGCTTGTCCCTTCTCAGGTCTTTGCCGCTCCTTCGTTCCATGTCGTGCCGGTTGCGACGGTCTCGTCCGCCACCGTGCGTGTGCCGTCGCTCGCCGCTCGTGTGAGGTAAGTAAAAAATGCCCGCGGGGATTTGAAGGAACGAATACGACCTCGCTAGGGTCGGGCCTCGAACCTCCGCGCGGTAGACCATCCATCCGGGATGTCCGCGGGGGAACCGCCGAATCCGTGGCAGTTGCGCGGAGCCGGGGCCACGCCCCCACTCCCGGCAGGCGGCTGAGGAAGAAGGAGCTCGCCCCAGTGGCGTCCCACCGTCGTCCCAAGCAGCCGAGCCGGGCCCGTGTCACCATCTTCGGCGCGACCGCGGCCGCCGCCACCGTCGCCATTTCGACGCAGACGGCCCAGGCCGACCCCGCGCAGTCCATCGAAGAGGTTCAGGAAGAGGTCGACCGGCTGTACCAGGAGGCGGAAGCCGCCACCGAGGAGTACAACGGCGCCAAGGAGCGGGAGGAAGAGCTCCAGTCCGAGGTCGAGGACCTCCAGGACTCCACCGCCCGCGGCCAGGAGGAGCTGAACGAGCTGCGCGGCACGCTCGGTTCCGTCGCCTCGGCCCAGTACCGCAACGGCGGCCTCGACCCGTCGGTGCAGCTGTTCCTGTCCTCCGACCCCGATGCCTACCTCGACCAGGCGTCGACGCTCGACCAGGTCAGCGGCAAGCAGGCGGAGACGCTCCGCCTCATCGAGGACCGGCAGCGCACCCTCGACCAGCAGCGCCAGGAGGCCACCGACCGGCTGGCCGAGCTGGAGGACCTGCGCGTCGAGCTGGGCGACCAGAAGGAGACGATCCAGGGCAAGCTCAGCGAAGCCCAGTCACTCCTCAACCAGCTGACCGACGAAGAGCGGCAGCGCATCGCCGACGAGGAGGCCGCGGCAGCGGCCGCGGCGGCGGACCGGGCCAGCCGCGACGGCGAATCCCGCGGCGATCTCGGCGGTTCCGGGGGGACCGGCACCTCTTACGGCCACGCCGCGCTCGACGCCGCGGCCGGCAAGATCGGCGCCCCCTACGTGTGGGGGGCCACGGGCCCCAGTTCCTTCGACTGCTCCGGCCTGACCTCCTGGGCGTTCAGCCAGGCCGGCGTCTCCCTGCCGCGCACCTCCCAGGCGCAGGCCGGCATGGGCCCCGCGCTGGGCATGAGCGAACTCGCCCCCGGCGACCTGGTGTTCTTCTACAGCGACCTGCACCACGTGGGCATCTACGCCGGGAACGGCCAGATCATCCACGCCCCGCGGCCCGGTTCGAGCGTCGAGTACCTGTCGATCAACGCGATGCCGTTCCAGTACGGCGTGCGCGTCGGCTGACGCGGCGCGCCCCGCCTGGTCCATCCAGGTGATTCCGGGGTTCAAGTGCGCCGTCGCGCCCCCTGCATGACCTGCGGTTGCGTCTCCTGACGGGGGCCGCGCGGGCGGTGGTCATCCGTCAACTCCCACTGCCGCGCGGCTACATTCTGCTCCGCTCAGGTCCCCACCGAAGGGAGCGCGGCCCGCAGTGGTTTCCCATCGACTCAACCGCCATGCCTGTTCGAGACGGGTGGCACGGGCAACCGTGCTGTCCGCGGCCGCCACCGCGGCGGCCGTCATCAGCGCCGTCCCCGTGCTCGCCGAGCCCGGCGCGCCGCCCGCGGACAGCGCGGGCGCGGCCCGCGAGGTGGACCGCCTGTTCGCCGACGCGGAGCGCGCCGTCGAGGCGTACAACGGAACGGCGGAGCGGGTCGAGACGCTGCGTACCTCGTTCGAGCGCCAGCAGGACCGTGTCTCCCGCGGCCAGGAGGCCGTCAACGACGCGCGGCGCGCTCTCGGTTCCGCCGCCGCGGCCGAGTACCGGGCCGGCGGGTTCGAGCCGACGCTGGTGCTGATGCTCTCCGGCAGCCCTGAGACCTACCTCGACCACGCCGCCGTCCTGGACCGGCTCGGCGACCGGCGGGTCGCCGGGCTGCGCGAGCTGCTCGCCGCGCAGCGGGTGCTGGACCAGCACCGGCAGGAGGCGGAGGAACAGCTCTCGGAACTCACCGAGGAACAGGCGAGCCTGGCCCGCCACAAGCGCGCCGTGCAGTCCCGGCTCGCCACCGCGCGGCGCCAGTACGAGCGCCTGAGCGACCAGGAACGCCACGACAGGGAGCGCGCCGACCGCGCCGCGGAGCGCGCGGCCCCGCCGACGGCGGAGCACGGCAAGCGCGCGCGTGCGGGCGCGCTTCCGCGCGCCGGCGCCCCCGTGTCCGGGCGCGCGGCCGCGGCGGTGGCCGCCGCCCGTGGGGCCGTCGGCCTGCCGTACGGCTGGGGGCAGGCGGGCCCCGACGCGTTCGACTGCTCCGGGCTGATCCAGTGGGCGTGGGCCCGCGCCGGGGTGGCCCTGCCGCGCACCTCCCAGGCCCAGGCCGGCGCCGGCCGCCGGGTCGCGCTGTCCGACGCGCAGCCGGGCGACATCGTCGTCTACCGCGAGGACGCGAGCCACGTCGCGATGTACGTGGGCGGCGGGCAAATGGTGCACGCCCCCTACCCCGGCGCGCAGGTCAGGTACGAGGCGGTGGACGTCATGCCGGTCTCCTCGGTCGTCCGCCCCTGAACGGGCTCGGTATCGTCTCGTCTGATGCGTAAGACGTTGATCGTGACGAACGACTTCCCGCCGCGGCCCGGGGGGATTCAGGCGTTCCTGCACAGCATGGCGCTGCGGCTCGACCCGCAGCAGCTGGTGGTCTATGCCTCCACCTGGGGGCGCGGCGGTGAAGAGGCCAGGGCCGTCGCCGAGTTCGACGCCGAGCAGCCGTTCCCCGTGGTGCGCGACCACGCCACCATGCTGCTGCCGACCCGGCGGGCCACCCGCCGCGCCACCGCGCTGCTGCGCGCGCACGGCTGCACCGCGGTGTGGTTCGGGGCTGCGGCGCCGCTCGGCATGATGGCGCCCGCCCTGCGGGCCGCGGGCGCGGAGCGGCTGGTGGCCACCACCCATGGCCACGAGGCGGGCTGGGCACAACTGCCGGGTGCCCGCACGCTGCTGCGCCGGATCGGCGCCTCCACCGACACCCTGACCTACCTCGGCGAGTACACGCGCAGCCGCATCGCGGGCGCGGTCTCCGCGGACGCCGCCGCGCGGATGGTGCAACTGCCGCCGGGCGTCGACGAGAAGACGTTCCACCCCGGCTCCGGCGGCGACGCCGTGCGCGCCCGGCTCGGCCTCACCGACCGGCCGGTCGTGGTCTGCGTGTCCCGACTGGTGCCGCGCAAGGGCCAGGACACCCTGATCCGTGCCCTGCCGCGCATCCTCGCCGCGCAGCCGGAGACGGTGCTGCTGATCGTCGGCGGCGGCCCGTACCGCGCGGACCTGGAGAAGCTGGCGGCGCGGCTCGGCGTGACGGCGTCGGTCCTGTTCACCGGGGCGGTGCCCTGGGAGGAGCTGCCCGCCCACTTCGGGGCGGGCGACGTGTTCGCCATGCCGTGCCGCACCCGGCGCGGCGGACTGGACGTCGAAGGGCTCGGCATCGTCTACCTGGAAGCGTCCGCGACCGGACTGCCGGTCGTCGCGGGGGACTCGGGCGGTGCCCCCGACGCCGTGCTGGACGGCGAGACCGGGTGGGTCGTGCGCGGCGGCGGCGACGCCGCGCCCGCGGAGACCGCGGAGCGTGTGCTCACCCTCCTGGGCGACGCCGAACTGCGCCGCCGCATGGGCGAGCGGGGCCGCGCCTGGATCGAGGAACGCTGGCGCTGGGACCTGCTGGTCGACCGGCTCAGGGACCTGCTCGCCTGACCGCGGGCCCCGCTCCTTTGAAGACGGACCCCTAACCGCGGGTGTACAGGGCGTCGATGTCGGCGGCGAAGTCCCGGGCCACGACGTGCCGCTTCAGCTTCAGCGAGGGCGTCAGGTGGCCCGACTCCTCGGTGAACTGGCCGGGCAGCACCTGGAACGCGCGGACCGACTCGGCGCGCGAGACCGCCGCGTTGCCCTGGTCGACCGCCTCCTGAACGGCAGCGAGCAGGCCGGGATGGGCCAGCAGCTCGGCGCGGGGCAGCTCGTCCAGGCCCTGCTCGGCCGCCCACCGCGGCAGGAACGCGTCGTCCAGCGTGATCAGCGCGGCGACGAACGGGCGGCCCTCGCCGACCACGATGCACTCGGCGACCAGCTCGTGCGCCCGCACCCGGTCCTCGATCACGGCGGGCGCCACGTTCTTCCCGCCGGCCGTCACCAGGATCTCCTTCTTCCGCCCGGTGATGGTCAGATAACCGTCTTCGTCCAGGGAGCCCAGGTCCCCGGTGCGGAACCAGCCGTCCGCCATCGCCTCGGCGGCGGCGCCCTCGGCGTTCCAGTACCGCGTGAACAGGTGCTCGCCGCGCACCAGTACCTCGCCGTCCCCTTCGATGCGCACGGCGGAGCCGGGCAGCGGGCGGCCGACGGTGCCGATCCGCGGCGCGTCCCACGGGTTGAACGCGGTCGGCGCGCAGGTCTCGGTCAGCCCGTACCCCTCCAGGACCGTGAAGCCGATGCCGCGGTAGAAGTGCCCCAGCCGCTCGCCCAGCGCCGCGCCGCCGGAGATCGCGTGCGTCGCGCGCCCGCCGAGCGCCGCGCGCAGCCGCCGGTACACGAGCCGGTCGAACAGCCGGTGCCGCAGGCGCAGCCCCAGCGGCGGGCCGGACGCCGTGTCCTGCGCCCTGCTGTGGGCGATGGCCACCTCGGCGGCCCGGTCGAAGATCCGGCCCTTGCCGCCCTCGCGGGCCTTGGCCCGCGCCGAGTTGTACACCTTCTCGAAGACCCGCGGCACGCCAAGGACGATCGTGGGCCGGAACGAGGCCAGGTCGTCGGTCAGGGCGCTGACGTCCCCGACGTGGCCGAGCCTGATCGGGGCGAGCGCCGAGGCCACCTGGACCATGCGCGCGAAGACGTGGGCCAGCGGCAGGAAGAGCAGCACCGAACTCTCGCCGGTGCGGAACAGCGGCCCGAGCGCGGCCACCACGTTCCCGCAGTCCGCGAGGAACGCCCGGTGGGTCAGCACGCAGCCCTTCGGCCGTCCCGTGGTGCCCGAGGTGTAGATCACGGTGGCCGGGGAATCCGGGGTCAGGGTCGCCGTCGCGGCGTCCAGCTCCCCGTCGGTGACGTCCGCGCCGGCCGTGGTCAGCCGGCCGACCGCGCCTTCGCCCCCGGCGGGCTCGATGCACCACAGGTGGGCCAGCTCCGGCAGTTCGCCGCGCACCGCCTCCACGGTGTTCCGGTGCTCCGCGGTCTCCACGACGACGGCGACCGCGCCGGAGTCCTTGAGGTTCCACGCGACCTGTTCCGGCGAGCTGGTCTCGTACACCGGGACGGTGACCGCGCCCACCGACCAGATCGCGAAGTCGAACAGGGACCACTCGTATCGGGTACGCGACATCAGGCCGACCCGCTCGCCCGGGGCGATCCCGGCCCGGAGCAGACCCTTGGCGACCGCCCGCACCTCGGCGAGGAACCGGGTCGCGGTCACGTCCGCCCAGCCGCCGTCCGTCCTGCGGGAGTACACCGCGACGTCCGGGTGCCGCCCGGCGTTCGCCGTGAGCAGCCCGGGAAGATGACCGTCCGCGGGCACCTCATACCGGGCCGGAAGGCTGAACTCCTGCACCGCTGCTCCTCATCTGTCACGTTCTCCGTCACGTTCCACGGCCCTTCGGGCAGCCTACTGCCCGGCTCCCGTGGCGGTGCGGCGGCCTTCTCGCGGTAGCCTTCCCACGGACGGACGCCAGTGGGAGATCAGCGCGAGGAGCCACGGCCATGGCCGAACACACCAGGTCGAGCATCACCATCGAAGCCACCCCGGCCGATGTCATGGCGGTGATCGCCGACTTCGGCCGCTACCCGGAGTGGACGGGCGAGGTGAAGGAGGCCGAGGTGCTCGGCACCGACACCGAGGGCAGGGCCGAGCAGGTCAGGCTGCTCCTCGACGCCGGCGCGATCAAGGACGAGCACACGCTGGCCTACACCTGGCAGGGGCAGCAGGAGGTGAGCTGGTCCCTGGTGAAGTCCCGCATGCTGCGCGCCCTCGACGGCTCCTACCGGCTGGTGCCGGCCCCCGACGGCCGGCACACCGAGGTCACCTATCAGCTGACCGTCGACGTCAAGATCCCGATGCTGGGCACCATCAAGCGCAAGGCCGAGAAGGTCATCATCGACCGCGCCCTGGACGGACTGAAGAAGCGCGTCGAGAGCATCCCGGGCGACGGCGTCCGGGCCTGACCCGGTGAGCGGCCCGCGGACCCTGTTCGTCACCGGCCCCGGCGGGGACGGCGCCACCACGGTCGCCGCCGCCACCGCGCTGGCCGCGGCCCGCGCCGGAACGGACACCCTGCTGCTCAGCCCTGCACCCGAAGACCGCCTCGCCGCACTGCTCGGCACCGCGCCACCGCCCCGGGGAGGGCCGGACGGGCCGGCGCGCGTCGCGCCTGGGCTGACCGCCGCCCGCATCGACCGGGCCGCCGCGTTCCGCGCGGGAGTGCTGGCCGCGCAGCGGCGCGTCAGGCCTGCGCTCGACCTGGTGGGCGCGGCCGTGCTCGACGACGACGAGCTGACCGAGCTGCCGGGCTCGGGCGAGGCCGCGGTCCTGGGCGCGCTGCACGCCGCGCACACCGCCGCTGACCCGCCGCGGCTGATCGTTCTCGACCTGCCAGGTGCCGTCGACGCCGTGCGGCTGCTCGCGCTGCCCGGTCAGCTGCGCCGTTACCTGCGCCGCCTGCTGCCGCAGGAACGGCGCACCGCCCGCGCCCTGCACCCCCTGCTGGCGCAGCTGGCCGGGGTGCCGCTGCCGGCCGCCGCCCTGCTCGGCGCCGCGGAGGGCTGGGACGCGGGGCTCGCCGCCCTTGAGGCGCTGATTGCGGGGCCGGACACCGCGGCCCGCCTGGTCCTCGACCCGACGGAACGCTCCGCCGCCGAACTGCGCGCCGCACGGGCCGGTCTCGCGCTGCACGGCATCGCGGTGGAGTCGGTCGTCGCCAACCGGCTGGTGCCCGCCGCGCCCGCGGACGCGTGGGCGGCGCGGCTCGCGGCGCGGCAGGAGTCGGTGCTCACCGCGTTCGTCCGTGCCGCCCGGCTGCCCGAGCCGCACCGCCTGCCGCACCTGGGCGCCGAGCCGGGCCCAGCCGGCCTCGCGGCGCTGCCGCTGCCGCCGCCGGGTCCGCCGCTGCGGGCCGAGCCGCGGCTCACCGACCGGCGGGACGCGGACGGGCTGCTGGTGTGGCGGCTGCCGCTGCCCGGCGCGGACCGCGGAGGGCTCGGTCTGGTCCGCCGGGGTGATGAACTGATCGTCACCGTGGGCCCGTTCCGCCGCGCCCTGCCGCTGCCCGCGGTCCTGCGCCGGTGCACCGTCGCGGGCGCGGCGCTGGCGGACGACGGCGCGCTGGCCGTCCGTTTCGCGCCTGATCCGGGCCGTTGGCCGGACGCGGGCTCCGACGGTTCCGGCGGCCCGGGGTAGTCTCGAAGGGCAGGCTCATGTCCGAGGAGGCCGCGATGAGCAACACCGGCGAGCACCCCGCAGAAGACGCCGCGGGGCCCGAGCGCCCCCGGGTGCCGGGGAGTTCCGGGTCCGCGGGACCCGAGCCGGACCCGGACGCCTGGGCCGCCGCCTGCGAGGAGGACCTCGCCGCGGAGCGCGACCGGCGCCGCAGGGAGTACGGCGAGCCGACCGGCGACGCAGCGGACGAGCTGCGCAAGCTCGCCGACGCGGTCGCCGAGCGCCTCGGCCACCTCGGCGCGGCACTCGGCAGCGGGCTCGGCCCGGCCGCGGGCCTCGCCGCGGGACCGCTCGCGGAGCGGGCCAGGGCCGCCTTCGAGCCGGTGATCGAGCGTAACGCGGAAGTGATCCAGCACCTCGCCGGTGCGGGCCAGGAGCTGCTCGCCGCCTACCGCGCCGCGGTGCTCGGCCAGGAGCAGCGCTGGTCGCGCCCGCAGGAGACGGCCGATCCCCCCGACCGCCCGGCGAAGCGGGAGAACGGTGAGAATCCGGACGACCCCGAAGCTCCGCCCGGATCGCAGCGCATCGACCTGGACTGAAGCGGGGGAGTGACGTACGCCTCCCTCCGGTACCGTGGTCAGCGGCGGGGATCGATCCACTACCTGACATCACTTGAGGGACCAGTCACTCCACCCCCCTTCGGCGCGAGGGGGTTTTCACCCGGCCGCCGTGGCGACCACGGCGGTTCGGCCCTGTCCTGTGCCCGGGAGGTGCACGGACCGGGGGCCACGGCGCGGCCCTGCCGCGCGCGGGCGGATCGGGGTGCGCGGTCCATGCGAAGGAGATCTGATGGGACTGACCATCGGCGTCGATATCGGCGGCACGAAGATCGCGGCCGGCGTGGTCGACGAAGACGGCACCATCCTCGACACGTGTCAGGTGGCGACCCCACCCTCTCCCGAAGGCGTCGTCGAGGCCATCGCCGATGCCATCAAGACCGTGGGCAAGGGCACCTCGGCCGAGGCCGTCGGCATCGGCGCGGCCGGTTACGTCGACGACAAGCGGGCCACCGTCCTCTTCGCGCCGAACATCGCCTGGCGGCACGAGACGCTGAAGGACAAGATCGAGCAGCGCGTCAGCCTGTCCGTCGTCGTGGAGAACGACGCCAACGCCGCGGCCTGGGGCGAGTACCGCTTCGGCGCCGGCACCGGGCACGACGACGTCGTGTGCATCACGCTCGGCACCGGCCTGGGCGGCGGCATCATCATCGGCGGGCGGCTGCACCGCGGCAGGTTCGGCGTGGCCGGCGAGTTCGGGCACCTGCGCGTCGTTCCCGACGGCCTGCTGTGCGGCTGCGGCAGCCAGGGCTGCTGGGAGCAGTACGCCTCGGGCCGGGCCCTGGTGCGGTACGCAAGGCAGCGGGCCACGGCCACCCCGGAGGCCGCCGAGGCGCTGCTCGCCGAGGGCGACGGCACTCCCGAGGGCATCGAGGGCCGGCACGTCAGCGCCGCCGCCCGGCAGGGCGACCCGGTCGCCATCGACTCCTTCCGCGAGCTGGCCCGCTGGGCCGGGGCCGGGCTGGCCGACCTGGCCTCCCTGTTCGACCCCTCCGCGTTCATCGTCGGCGGCGGCGTCTCGGACGAGGGGGACCTCGTGCTCGACCCGATCCGCAAGTCGTTCCGCCGCTGGCTCGTCGGCAGCAGGTACCGGCCGCATGCCCAGGTACTTGCCGCGCAGCTGGGCGGCCGGGCGGGTCTGGTGGGTGCGGCCGACCTCGCCCGCCAGGGTTAGCGGGGGCCGGGCGGCGGTGCCGGCGGAGCTGCGGCTGCTCAGCTACAACGTCCGTTCCCTGCGCGACGACCGGGCGGCGCTCGGCCGCGTGATCCGCGGCTGCGCCCCCGACGTGGTGTGCGTCCAGGAGGCCCCCCGCTTCTTCGGCTGGCGCGCGAGCGCCGCGCGCCTCGCGCGGGAGACGGGCCTGCTGTACGTGACGGGCGGGGCGCCGTCCTGCGGCACGATGATCCTGGCCGCGCCGCGCCTCTCCGTCGCGTACGCGGAGGACGTCACGTGGCCGCGCACGCCGGGACTGCACCGCCGTGGCCTGGCCACCGCGGTGCTGCGCCTGGCCACCGGCGCGCGCCTGACGGTGGTCAGCTGCCACCTGAGCCTGGACCCGGCCGAACGGTACCGGCAGGGCGGGCTGCTGCTGGGACGGCTGGCCGAGCTCCGCGCGCGGGGCGGCCAGGCGGCGGTGGTGGCGGGGGATCTGAACGACCTGCCGGGCGGGCGCACGTTCCGGCTGCTCGCCGGGGCGCTCACGGACGCGTGGCGGCAGGCGCCCGAGGGCGGCGGGGACACGTTCCCCTCGGCGGGCCGGGACCGCCGCATCGACGCCGTGCTGTGCACGCCCGCCGTGGAGGTCCTCGGCTGCGGCGTGCCGCGGCGGCTGCCGGGGGTAGGCCCCGGCGACCTGGCCGCCGCGACGGACCACCTGCCGCTCCTCGCCAGGCTCCGCCTGCCCGGCATGCCCTGAACGGCTCCCCCCGAGCGACGCCGGAACCGGCGCCGCTCGCGGGGCCGGTCTACACGACCGCGCCGTTGCCCGGGTCCGTCCAGTCGTCGTCGTGGCCGTCGCGCATGCGGGAGACCAGCGTGGCGAAGCCGCCGAGGAACCCGCCGATGCCCAGGGTGACGACCCACCAGCTCATCTCGCGCTGGAGCAGCATCGTTCCGATGAGCAGCAACGGGCCGCCGAGCACGGCGAGCCAGGCCAGCTTGGTGGAGAGGTCGGTCTCCGGCAGCGGCGGCGGCTCCGGTGGCACGAAGTGGTCATCCTCCTCGTCCTCCGCCGCGTCCCAGTCCCGTGGGCCGGCGGCGGGCACCTCCACGGGCCCTTCCACGGGCCCCTCGGTGGTCCCCTCGGCCGTCCCTTCAGCCGTCCCCTCCGCCACCGGCTCGGCCGGTGGCTCGGCGACGTGAACGCGGTCGGTGCCGTCCCCGGCGTCGAACCGGTCGCTCTCCACCGGGGGTGAGGCCAGTGGCCAGACGCCCGGCGGGTCCTTGGGCTCCTCGCCGTAGCCGGCGACGATCTCGGCCCACGCGGCTTCCTCGTCGATCGGGTCGCGGCCGTCGCCGCGCTCCTGGTCACGTTCCGTCACGGGCAGTCTTCCTTGTCGCGAGCCTGCTGATGAAGGCGTCCGTCTCTTGAAAGATACGCTCCGCGTCGCGGTCGAGGGTGGCCACATGAAAGCTGAATTCGAGCACATGCTCGGTGACGTCCGTGGAGGAGACGGCGGCCCGCACCACGGCCGAGTCGCCGACCGGCACGACGTGGTCGACCCGGCTGCGCAGCAGCAGCAACGGCTGTGTGACCTGCGGCAGTTCCTCCCTGACGCGGGAGAACAGGGACCGCACCGAGTGGGCCGCGTGCAGCGGCACCCGGTCGTACCCGGTCTCCAGGACCCCCTCCTTCGCGATGTCCGAGATCAGCCCCCTGGTGCTGGGCACCAGGTGCCGCAGCACCGGCAGCGCGTAGCCCTGGAGCCGCGGAAATGTGACCGCGGGATTGACCACCACGACGCCGCTGACGGCCGGACCGCGGCGGGCGGCGAGGCGCAGCGCCAGCGCGCCGCCCATCGACAGGCCGCACACGAAGACGTGCTCGCACCGTTCCGTCAGCTGCCGCAGCTCGCGGTCGACGGCCGCGTACCAGTCCTGCCAGCCGGTGCGTTGGAGATCCTGCCAGCGGGTGCCGTGGCCCGGCAGCAGCGGAAGGGACACGGTCAGCCCCCGGGCCGCCAGGTGCTCCGCCCACGGCCGCAGGGACTGCGGGGAGCCGGTGAACCCGTGACACAGCAGCACGCCTGTTGCCGAGCCGTCGTGCGTGAAGGGCTCGGCCCCGGGAAGAAGCAGCATCGGCTCGACTCCGTTCCTCTTCTCGGAAACGGCTGCCACCCTACGCGGGCGCTTCTGGGTGCGCCATGCGCGGCCGTTGCCCAGTAGGGTCGGGCCAGACAAAGACAGGAAGGCGGCCGGGGTGCTGTACGGGGCGATGAAGGTGTCCGTGGGGGCGGGGCTGAAACTGGCCTTCCGGCCCTGGGTGGAGGGCAAGGAGCACGTGCCCGCCGAAGGGCCCGCCATTCTGGCGAGCAACCACCTGTCGTTTTCCGACTCGTTCTTCCTGCCGGCCGTGCTCGACCGCAAGGTCACGTTCATCGCGAAGGCCGAGTACTTCACCTCACCCGGGATCAAGGGCCGGCTGACCGCCGCGTTCTTCAGGGGGGTCGGCCAGCTTCCCGTGGACCGTTCGGGTGCCAGAGGGGCCGGCGAGGCGGCCATAAGCAGCGGGATCGCGGTGCTGGAGCGCGGCGAGCTGTTCGGGATCTACCCGGAGGGCACGCGTTCGCCGGACGGGCGTCTCTACCGCGGCAGGCCGGGCGGCCTGGCCCGGGTCGCGCTGGCCACCGGGGCGCCGGTGCTGCCGGTCGCGATGATCGACACGGAGAAGATCCAGCCGCCGGGGAAGGTCGTGCCGAAACTCATGCGCCCCGGCATCAGGATCGGCGAGCCGCTGGACTTCTCGCGGTACCAGGGGATGGAGGGCGACCGCTTCATCCTGCGGTCGCTCACCGACGAGGTGATGTACGCCATCATGAAGCTCTCCGGCCAGGAGTACGTCGACGTCTACGCCACCGCCGCCAAGCGGCAGTTGGCCGAGGAGAAGCAGCAGGACAAGGCGCAGGAGAAGCAGGACAAGGCCAAGGACAAGGCCCAGGACAAGGCCGGGGACGACTGACCGCGGGCGGGCCCGTGGCACGGGGAACGGGGGAGGCACATGGCCGGGGAACCGGCGTCGATAACCGTGGAACAGCCGATGTGGCGGGCCCTGTCCGCGTACCGGCTGCTGGCCGCGGGCTACGCCTGGGTCCTGTTCCTGCTCGCGTACGGGGACTACGCCCGGCCGTGGGTGGGCGTCGGCTACCTGGGCGTGCTGATGCTGTGGACGGCCGTGACGTTCCGCGCCGTCTCCTCGGCCGAACGCTGCCGGCCCGCCTTCCTCGCGGCCGACGTGGTGCTCGGGGTGACGGGCATTCTGCTGAGCCCGGCCGCCGACCCGCCCGACGTGGTGGGGCCGACTCTCCCCTCGATCTGGGTCGCCGGCTCCGTGCTCGCCGTGTCGCTGAAGGGCGGCTGGCGCCTCGGCCTGGCCGCCGCCGTGGTGGTCGGGGCCGCCAACCTCGTCGAGGACGGCGAGCTCTCCGGCGTCACCCTCCAGAACGCGGTGCTGGTGTGCGTCGCGGCCATCACCATCGGCTACGTCGTGGAGGTCGCCAGGGCCAGCGAGCGGACCCTCGCGAAAGCGGTGCGCATCGAGGCCGCCACCAGGGAACGGGAGCGGCTGGCCCGCGACATCCACGACAGCGTGCTCCAGGTGCTGGCGATGGTGCAGCGGCGCGGCACGGCCATCGGCGGCGAGGCCGCGGAGCTGGGCCGGCTCGCGGGCGAGCAGGAACGGGCGCTGCGGGCGCTGGTCAGCGCCGACCCCACGCCGGCCGGCGGCCCGGCCGAGGCGGATCTGCGGATGCTGCTGACGGGCGCGGCCGGTTCGGGCGAGCGCGTCACCTACGCGGGCCCCGGCGAGCCGGTGCTGCTGCCCGCACCGGCCGCGAGCGAGCTGGCCGCGGCGGTCGCCGCGGCGCTGGACAACGTGCGCAGGCACGCGGGCGGCGCGGCGAGCGCGTGGATCCTGCTGGAGGACGAGCCGGACGAGGTGCTGGTGACGGTGCGCGACGACGGCCGGGGCATCCCCGAGGGGCGGCTGGCCGCCGCGGAGGCGGAGGGCCGCCTCGGCGCGGCCCTCTCGATCCGCGGGCGCCTGCGGGACCTGGGCGGCAGCGCGGAGTGGGTGTCCCTGCCGGGGCAGGGCACCGAGGTCGAACTGCGGCTGCCGAAAACCGGCGGCGGATACGGCGGAAAGGACAACGGGGCATGAGCGAACGGCCGTTGACCGTGATGGTCGTCGACGACCACCCGATGTGGCGGGACGCGGTGGCCCGCGACCTCGGCGAGGCGGGCTGCGAAGTGGTGGCCACCGCGGGCGACGGTCCGCAGGCGGTGCGCAGGGCGCGGGCCGTCCGGCCGGACGTGCTGGTCCTGGACCTGAACCTGCCGGGTCTGCCGGGCGCCGAGGTGTGCCGCCAGCTGGCCGGGAACATCCACGTGCTCGTGCTCTCGGCGAGCGGCGAGCAGGAGGACGTGCTGGAGGCGGTGAAGGCGGGCGCCACCGGCTACCTGGTGAAGTCGGCGAGCGCGGCCGAGCTGGTCGACGCGGTCCGGCGGACGGCCGTCGGGGACGCGGTGTTCACACCGGGGCTCGCGGGTCTGGTGCTCGGCGAGTTCCGGCGGCTGGCCACCGCGTCCGCCCCCGACGCGGGTGGTGCCGCGGACGTGCCGCGCCTCACCGAGCGCGAGACGGAGGTGCTGCGGCTGGTGGCGAAGGGACTGACGTACCGCCAGATCGCGGACCGGCTCGTGATCTCGCACCGCACGGTGCAGAACCACGTACAGAACACGCTGGGCAAGCTCCAGCTCCACAACCGCGCCGAACTGGTGCGCTACGCCATCGAAAGCGGCCTCGACGCCGGCTGAACCCGCCTCCCGGCACGGCCTCGGCGCCGGGCCGCCGGGCCCGGGTGGTCGGTACCGTGCTCGGGCGCTCGCGGTTGCCGGGGCTGGGGCGGTCACCGGGGTGGGGCACGGCCCCGACGCCGGCTGAACCCGCGTGGGGCCGGATCGCCCGCACGCGGGCGGGCGGGCGATCCGGTGGGGGCTCGGGCTACGTTCCGGCGGGTGTCTGTGGTGCGGAGGGCACCGGGCGCAGCAGACGGGCGACGATCGCGGGGCCGTTCAGCGTGAGCACCGACTCCGGGTGGAACTGCACGCTCGCGAAGCCGGGCCCGCGCAGCGCGTGCACCTCGCCCGTTCTCCCGTCGCGGCCGACCGCGACTCCGCGCCGCGCCAGCCGCGTGGCCGCGGCGTCGTCGCAGCGCGCCGCGTAGGAGTTGTAGAAGCCGACGGTCTCCTCGCGCCCGAAGAGGTCGATCCGCTCCTGTGCGCCCTGGTGCGGCCGGTCCTTGCGCACCACCGGCAGGCCGAGTTCGGCGGCGATCAGCTCGTGCCCCAGGCACAGGCCGGCCACCGGGTGCGGATGGCCGCCGAGCAGCGCGGCCGTCAGCCCGCGCAGCAGCCGCATCTTCGGATCGCCCGCGTCGTTCGGGTCGCCGGGCCCCGGGCCGAGCACGACCGGGCCCGGGTGGCGCAGCGCCAGGTCGTGCGCGCCCGGCGCGTCGAAGCGCACCACGTCGACCCGGGCGCCGGTGGAGCGCAGCAGGTGGGCGAGCATCGACGTGAACGTGTCCTCGCCGTCGATCACCAGCACGTCGTCGGCATTCCCGCCGTCCGCGCCGTCCCCGCCGCCCGCGGGCGGCTCCTGCATCCGCAGCCAGAACGGCGCGAGCCCGGCCCGCCGCCCGGCGAGCGCGGCCCGCACCCGCGGGGAGGCGCCCGGCCGCGGGCCGCGCGCCGCGGGCGGCGGGGCGGCCGGTCGCACGCCGAGGGCGGCCAGCACGCCGGCCGCCTTGGCGTGCGTCTCGGCGACCTCGTCCGCCGGGTCCGAGCCGCGGACCAGCGTCGCGCCGACGGGGACGCGCAGGGTGCCGTGGGAGGCGTCGATGTCCGCGGTGCGGATGAGGATGGGGGAGTCGAGGGTCTGCCCGCCCGACGCGTCGCGTCCGAGCAGCGCCAGCGCGCCCGCGTAGTAGCCGCGCCCGCCGCGTTCGTGGCGGCGGATGACGCGGCAGGCGTTCTCCACCGGGCTGCCGGTGACGGTGGCCGCGAACATCGTTTCGCGCAGCACCTCCCGCACGTCGAGCGAGGTGCGGCCGCGCAGTTCGAACTCGGTGTGCGCCAGGTGGGCCATCTCGCGCAGCCGCGGGCCGACGACGTGACCGCCGCGGTCGCCGACGGTGCACATCATCTTCAGTTCCTCGTCGACGACCATGGACAGTTCCTCCCGCTCCTTGCGGTCGTCGAGGAACGCGAGGAGCCCGTCGAGGTCGGGGCCGCCGGGCGGGTAGCGGTAGGTGCCGGAGATCGGGTTCATCACGACCGTGCCGCCGGTCATCCGCACGTGGACCTCGGGGCTCGCGCCCACCAGCACGCGCCGCCCGGTGTGGACGACGAACGTCCAGTACGCCCCGCGTTCGGCGAGCAGCAGCCGACGGAAGAGCGCCAGCGCGTCGCGCGCGCCGAAGCCGTCGATCCGGCCGGTGAAGGTGCGCCGGATGACGAAGTTGGCCCCCTGGCCCGCGCCGATCTCCTCGGTCAGGACGTCGGCGACGGTACGCGCGTACGCGGCGTCGGAGACGTCGAAGCCGCCCTCGCGGACGGTGACGGGGTGTGCGGGCAGCGCGGCGAGCGCGTCGTCCAGCGGGAGGCGGGCGGTGTGCTCGGGCAGCAGCACGGCGAGCGGCGTGCCGTCGTCGGTGGCCTCGAAGCCGCGTTCGGCGATCTGCCGGAACGGGACGAGCGCCAGCGCGCCCCCCTCGGGCACCGGGAGGTCCGCGAGCCGGGCGGCTTCGGTCACCGGCCCGGTCATGACCTCGACCACACTGTCGTCGTGGCCGGGCGTGCGGCGGCGCAGCAGGGCGAATGGGGTGTTCCCCGCGACGAGCGAGGAGAGCAGGGCCCCGGCGGCTGCCGGTGCTGTCGTGAAATCTGTCACGGGAACGGGTCCCCTTCAGGGAATCGGGGAGGGGCGGCCCGTACACGCGCCGAAGGCCGCCCCTCGGGCGGCCTTCGCGTCGGACGATGCGAGTTGTGGGGAACGCGCAGTCAGGTGGCCGCCGGATGAGCGGGCCACCACCAGGTGCGGCTGGCATGCGCGAACATGCGGGCACTATACGCGAAGCCTGGACCAGCGTCTCACTCCGTGATCAGGGGCGGAATGCGGTGGACCCGACCCCGTAATCTGGAACGGTGACCGTGAACGCTGACAGCAGCACCTCCATCGCCACCTCATGGCGGGACCTGCCCGCGGCGCAGCAGCCCGATTACCCGGATCTCGAAGCTCTGCGCGCTGTGACCACGGATCTGGAAACCTATCCGCCACTCGTCTTCGCCGGCGAGTGCGACCAGTTGCGTGCCCAGGTGGGCGCGGTGGCCAGGGGCGAGGCGTTCCTGCTCCAGGGCGGGGACTGCGCCGAGGCGTTCGACCAGGTCGGTGCCGACCAGATCCGCGCCAAGCTGAAGACACTGCTCCAGATGAGCGCGGTGCTCACCTACGCCGCGGCGGTGCCCGTGGTCAAGGTGGGGCGGATCGCGGGGCAGTACTCCAAGCCGCGGTCGAAGCCGACGGAGACCAGGGACGGCGTGACGCTGCCCACCTACCGCGGCGATTCGGTCAACGGCGCGGAGTTCACGGCCGAGGCACGGATGCCCGACCCGGAGCGGCTGCGGAAGATGTACCACGCGAGCGCCTCCACGCTGAACCTGGTGCGTGGCTTCACCACCGGCGGTTACGCGGACCTGCGGCAGGTGCACGCGTGGAACCAGGACTTCGTGCGCACCTCGGCCTCGGGGCAGCGGTACGAGGCGCTGGCGCGGGAGATCGACAACGCGCTGAACTTCATGAAGGCGTGCGGCGCCGACCCGGCCGAGTTCCACTCGGTGGAGTTCTACGCCTCGCACGAGGCGCTGCTGCTCGACTACGAGGCGGCGCTGACGCGCACGGACTCCCGCAGCGGGAAGCTGTACGACGTCTCGGGCCACATGGTGTGGATCGGCGAGCGGACCCGGCAGCTGGACGGCGCGCACATCGCGTTCGCCGCCGGTATCCGCAATCCGATCGGCGTCAAGCTCGGTCCGACGACGACGCCCGAGGAGGCGCTGGCCCTCATCGAGCGGCTGGACCCGGAGCGCGAGCCGGGGCGGCTGACGTTCATCACGCGGATGGGCGCGGACAAGATCCGTGACCGGCTGCCGACGCTGGTGGAGAAGGTCACCGCGTCGGGCGCCCAGGTGGCCTGGGTGTGCGACCCGATGCACGGCAACACCTTCGAGGCGGCCTCCGGGCACAAGACCCGGCGGTTCGACGACGTGCTGGACGAGGTCAAGGGCTTCTTCGAGGTGCACAAGGGCCTGGGCACGCACCCGGGCGGCATCCACGTGGAGCTGACCGGCGACGACGTGACGGAGTGCGTCGGCGGCGGCGACGAGATCTTCGTCGACGATCTGCACCAGCGGTACGAGACGGCCTGCGACCCCAGGCTGAACCGGAGCCAGTCGCTTGACCTGGCGTTCCTGGTGGCGGAGATGTACCGGGCCTGACCCGGCAGTGGTGCCCCGGGGTGGCCCGAGCCACATCCCGGGGCACTGTTGCGTCGTCACGGTGGGCGGGTAAGGTGAGCCTTACCTCAGTAAGCCACCGGAGGGGTGACCGTGTTCGTCTGCTCGTGCTTCGGCATCACGGAGCAGCAGGTGCGTGACCACGCCGCGGCCGGTGCGTGCACCCCGCGGCAGATCGCCTCCGCCTCCAAGGCCGGAACGGATTGCGGCTCGTGCGTGCGGCGCATCCAGGGCCTGCTGGGCCGCGGTGGATGCCCGCGCCGGGAGACCGTCGCCACGACGGTGCCGGCGGCGCCCGCGGTGTCCGCCGTATCCGCGGTGCCGTCCGCGGGGGTGGCGGCCCCGCTGCCGTGACCTCCGGCGGCTCTCAGGCGCTGCTCGGCTGCTCGATCTGCTGCGCGATGTAGAGCGCCTCGCCCAGCTTGTCGATCAGCTCAAGCTGCGTGTCGAGGTAGTCGATGTGGTGCTCCTCGTCCTTGAGGATCGACTCGAAGATCTTCGCCGAGGTGATGTCGCTCTTGGCGCGCATCACCTCCACACCGCGGCGCAGCCGGTCGATCGCCTCGACCTCGATCTGCCGGTCCGCCTGGAACATCTCGGTGACCGTCTGCCCGACCCGCACGTGGAACAGCCGCTGGTAGTTCGGCAGCCCTTCGAGGAAGAGGATGCGGTCGGTCAGCACCTCGGCGTGCCGCATCTCGTCGAACGACTCGGCGCGGGTGTAGGCGGCGAGCCTGGTCCAGCCGAAGTTCTCCTGCATCTTGGCGTGCAGGAAGTACTGGTTGATGGCGGTCAGCTCGGCGGTCAGCTGCTCGTTGAGGAACTCGATGACCTCGGGGTCGCCCTGCATGACGGCGCGCTCCTTCTGTCGGCTTCTGTCGGCTTCTGTCGGCTGCGTGGATCGTCATTCGTTGCTGCTGCCCGCGCATCGTGGCACCGCCGCGGCGATCCGTCCAGTAAGCGAAGGCTTACCGAATTTGCCGGATTCTCCGCCGTTTTCCGAGGTCACAGGGGTGCCGGGGTGGCGGTGCAAGCGCCGGGAGCGGGTCTGTCACCATGGAGGGCATGGGTCAGCCGGACAGCCGCGGGGGACAGGCGCCGCAGCACGGCGCGGACCGGCTCCCGCCGGGGCAGCGGCCCCAGCGCGGGTGGCCCGTGACGCACTACGGCCCGGTGCCGCGTTTCCGGCCCGAGCGCTGGGAGTTCCGTGTCTTCGGCGCGACGGCCGACGGCGGCAAGCGCTGCTGGACGCACGAGGAGTTCTCGGCGCTGCCGTACGAGACGGTGGTGGCCGACCTGCACTGCGTCACGAAGTTCAGCATGCAGGACGCCGAATGGGGCGGCGTGTCGGCGGGCACGTTCCTCGCCCTCGCTCCGCCCGCGCCCGAGGTGACGCATGTGATGGTGTGGGCCGAGTACGGCTACAGCGCCAATCTGCGGCTCGCGGACTTCGCGACCCCGCGCACGGTCTTCGCCACCCACCGCGACGGCGAGCTGCTGACGGCGGAGCACGGCTTTCCGGTGCGCCTGATGGTGCCGCACCTGTACGCGTGGAAGGGCCCCAAGTGGGTCCGCGGCGTCGAGTACATGACGGCCGACCGGCGCGGCTTCTGGGAGGAGCGCGGGTACCACAACATCGGCGACCCCTGGCGGGAGCAGCGCTACTCCTACCAGGAGGAGCCGGGCGACGGCCCGGAGCTGTAGGCCGCTTCCCGCGTACTCCTCAGTGCAGCCGGTGGACCACGGCGTGGCCCCGGCCGCGTGCGATGAGGATGCGGTTGACCGGCGTGGTGACGAGGAACGCCACCGCGAACGCCGCCGCCAGCGTCCACCAGAACAGCCCCTCGGACAGATGCGCCTCCATCGCGCCCGGGGTGAGCGCGATCACGCCGTTGTCGACCAGCTCCATCACGGTGATGGAGACCGTGTCCGCGGCGAGGGCCGTCCTGACCGCGGTGCGCAGCGGCAGCCCCGCGTGCAGCACGGCGTACAGGGTGAAGCTGTAGCCGAAGAGGAACGCCAGCACGATCGCGAGCAGCATGGTCGGAGCGGTATGCCAGGTCAGGGCGGTGCCGATGACCATGCCGAGCACCTCGCCCACCGCGCAGCCGGTCAGGCAGTGCAGGGTGGCGCGCGCGGCGGTGCCCCAGGAGGCGGCCCCGGCCGGGTGCCGACGGTGCTCCCGCATGGTGATGCCCCTTCAGGTGCGGGCGTGGCCGCCTTCGAGGATTGCGGAAGCGATGGTACGTCAGTAGGGGCCGTTGACGTTGTCGATCGAGCCGTAACGGTCGGCCGCATAGTTGGCCGCCGCGGTCAGATTTGCCACCGGATCGTAGAGGTCGTACGGCGTGCCCTCGACGTGATACGCGTCGAACGTCGGCTGGATCACCTGCAACAGCCCTATGGAAGGCGTGCCGTTGATGGCATTGATGTCCCAGAGATTGATGGCATTGGGGTCACCGCTCGATTCGCGCATGATATTGCGGTGCAGTCCCTCGTAAGTGCCGGGAATTCCGTTCGCCGCCATGATGTCGAGCGCCTCGCGAATCCAGCCGTCGAGGTCGTCGGTGTAGACGGGCTCGGGGGCGGGTTCGGGCTCGGGCTCGGGCGCCGGGGCCTCGGCGGCGGGCTCGGCGGCCGGGGCCGCGGCCTCCTGCCGCTCGGCGGCGCGGCTCGCGGCCTCCTCCGCGGCGCGTTCCTCCGCGGCCAGGCGTTCGGCCTCGGCGCGCTCCGCGCGCTCGGCGGCCTGCTGCTCCGCCACCTCGGCGGCGCCTTCGGCCACGGCCTGCTGCCCGGCCACGGCTTGGGCGAGTACGGAGTCGGCGACCGGGTCGAGATCGGCGCGCGGTGCCTCCCGCGCCTGTTCCACGGGGGCGGGCCCGGCGGGCCGGCCCTGCCCCGGAACGTCGGCGGACTTCACGTCCCAGCCAGCGGTGCCGGCGGCGGACACCGGCTCGGAGTCGGCGGTGGGGACGACGGTGAGGGCGAGCGCGGCCGCCCCCGCGGTCGCGAGCGCGGCGGTGGCGGTCTTCCGCAATCGGGTCGTGCGGAGCATGGGGATGCGGCGATGAGCGGGCATTTCAGGGGACCTCGTGTTCCTCGCGGATTGCGAGGGCCCTTCGTAGCAGCACCCAAAAAGTCGGCGCAATCACCACGGGTACTAAGCCGGATAGTGCGCGGGAAGGCCGGGAACAGGCCCGGAACAAGCCGGGAAAAAGAAATGAGCCCGGTCAGCGGCTCACTACGAATGCACTACGTACTTTCGTATGTGACGCACGCCCTATGACCGGGCTCACACTTTTCCTGTGCTGTCGAGATGTTTCGCTCAGGCAAAGAAGCGGGCTCAGCGGACCCAGATCGTGATCGTCGAGCCGCGCGGCGCACTGTCCCCGCTGTGCACGGACTGGTTGAACACCGTGCCGGTGAAGAAGACGCGGTTCACGTCCACTTCGAAGCCCTCGTCCTCCAGCGTCTCGCGGGCCTCGCCCTCGCTCATGCCCCGCACGTCCGGCACCTCGATCATCTCAGGACCCTTGGAGATGGTCAGCTGTACCGTGTCGCCCTCGCCGGTGCTCTCCCCGGCCGTGGGCGACTGCTCGGCGACCGTGCCGGACTCCTCCTCGGAGAAGACGCGCTCCTCCTCGACATCCACCTCGAAGCCCTGCGAGGTCAACTCCTCGATGGCCGAGCCCTCCGGCAGGCCGGTCACGTCCGGCACGAAGACCTCCCGGCCCTTGCTGACCGCGAGGCCGACCGCCGAATCGGGCCTGCGCTGCTCGCCCGCCGCCGGGTCCGTCTCGATCACGGAGCCGCGCGGGACCTCCTCGGAGTAGCGCCACGTCTCCTCGCCGGGCGTGAGACCCGCGTCCCGCAGCTCCGCCTGGGCCTCCTCCAGCGGCAGCCCGCGCACGTTGGGCACCTCGGCGACCGCGGGACCCGTCGAGACGGTGATGGTGACCGTCGAGTTCTTCCGCACGCGCTCGCCGCGTTCCGGGTCGGTCCGCAGCACGAGGCCGCGTTCCACCGACTCCGAGGTGTCCTCCTCGACATCCACCTTCAGGCCCGCGTCCCGCAGCACCTCGGTGGCCTCCGCCTGCTCCAGGCCGTACACCCCCGGGGTGTGCATGAACTGGCCCGAGTTGATGTACCAGACGCCCAGGCCGCCGGCCAGCACCACGAGCACCGCGGCGATCAGCGCGAGCACCCGCCGGCTCGGCAGCCGCCGCCCGCCGGGCGCGGCACCCGGCGGGTGGGGCGGCGGCGGCAGCGGCACGTCGATGCGGGAGGTGGCGTCGGCGCCGTCCGGACCGGCCGCCGGCACACCGGCCGGCCGCGGCACCACCCGGGTCCTGTCGTCGGGTCCGACCGCTCCGCTCTCCTCCGCCGCGGCCTGCGCGGCTGCCCGCGCGGCCCCGGCCGCCCGGGCCTCGACGGCCGCGGGCGGCTCGGCGTCCAGTTGCTCGTCGGTCAGCGCGGCGCGCGCCGCCCGCACCAGCGAGAGCACCCCGGCGGCATCCGCGGGCCGCTCTCCCGGTTCGCGGGCCGCCACCCCGGCCACCAGCCGGTCCAGCGCCGCGGGCAGCCCCGGCACCGCCTTCGACGGCGGGGGAACGTCCTCGTTCACACGCGCGTACAGCAGCCGCGCCGCGGAGTCCCCGGCGTGGGGCCGCGCGCCGGTCAGCATCTCGTACAGCAGCACGCCGCAGGCGAAGACGTCGGTGCGGGCGTCGACCGTGCCGCCCTCGATCTGCTCGGGGGCCAGGTAGGAGACCGTTCCCAGCAGCGAGCCCGTCGTGGCGGAGGTCTGGTTGTCCACGCCGCGCACCAGGCCGAAGTCGGCGATCTTCACCCGGCCGTCGTCACCTATGAGCACGTTCTCCGGCTTGATGTCGCGGTGCACCAGGCCGCCGCGGTGGGCGGCGGCGAGGCCGGCGAGCATCGGTTCCAGGATGTCCAGCACCGCGCGCGGGCGCAGCGCCCCCCGGTCGCGCAGTACGTCGCGCAGCGTGCAGCCCGCGACGTACTCCATCGCGAGATAGACGTACGACCGGTCCGTGCCCTGGTCGAGGACCCCCACGACGTTCGGGTGGTCCAGCCGTGCCACCGACTTGGCCTCGCGGATGAACCGCTCGACGAACGCCGCGTCCTCGGCCAGCGAAGGGTGCATCACCTTGAGTGCGAGCACTCGGTCGAGGCGGGTGTCCACGCCGCGGTAGACCGTTGCCATGCCGCCCACGGCGATTCGCTCCTCGACGCGGTAACGACCGTCGAGAACGGAACCGAGCAGCGGATCATGAAGGGTGCTGTCCACGGCGATCGAGTCTACGAGCTGAAACGGAGCGCCCGTCCGCCGACGGCCGTCCCGCAGCAGGACTGAAGCCGAACGGTGACGGAAGGTCCGTCAGCCGCCGACCGGCAGGCCCAGGATTCCGCGGATCTCGATTTCGCTGTCGATTCCCATGGCGTCGTAGCCGGCCTCGACGTGCCGGGCGAACGCGCTCTCGTCCCCGGCCCCCGCCGCGTCGTTCCAGTGCGCCAGGCTGGTCAGCCTGGCCTCGGCCAGCTCGGCGACCAGCGGCTCGATCTCCCGCGGCCAGCTCTCCGCGGTCAGCGTGCCGGCCTCCTGTCCGACCGAGTCCGCCATCCGGCCGGCCCACTCCCGGCGGGCGTCGAGGCCCTCCTCGGGCAGCGGCTCGCCCCAGATCGCCACTTCGAGCGGCGTCGTGACCTCCAGGTACCTGAGCTGGTCGGCGTCCATCGCGGCCGCGTCGCCGCGCAGCGTCCCGGTCAGCGCACCGCCGCCCGACTGCCCGAAGAAGCAGACGATCTCGCGGTCGCCCAGCTGCCAGGTCGCGGCGCCCGGATAGTAGTAGTACAGCTGCACGTCGAGCGGCAGCGCCCAGGAGTCCAGCACGTAGCCCTGGACGTGCGCGCCGCACTCGCGGTTGGCCACCGCGAACAGTTCGTCGTCGCCGGGGAAGGCACCGTGGCCCTCGACCTGGACGGCGGCGAACGCCTCCGCCTCGTGCGGCCCTTCGCACGGCAGCCGGGTGACGGTCAGCTCCTCGGCGCCCTCATCGAACGTGCCGAGCCCGGCGCCGGAGTCGAAGCAGTCGCCCACCGCGATGTCGAAGACGCTGAGGTCCGTGCCCTCGCGGCCCTGGCCGTCCTCCTGCTCGCCGCCCGGCGCCCGGACGTCGCCTGGCTGCGCGTGGGCGGACGCGTCGCCGCCGCGCCCCGCGTCGTGGTCCTCGCTGGTCACCACGGCCGGGATGACGACGGCGAGCGTGAGGATCGCCGTCGAGGCGATGGCCACCGCCGCCACGGCGAGCCCCTTGCCGCGCTCGGCCCTGCGGTCAAGACCGGCCAGCGCGAGGATGCCGAGCACGAGCCCGGCCGGGAAGAACACCACCGCGGCGATCAGCGAGCCGACCGCGAGCCCGCTGTAGCGCAGCTCCGGCGGCGGGGCCGGCGCCGGAGGCACCGGCGCCAGCGCGCCCGCGACCGGGACCGGCCCTGGCATCGGCGGGGGCGCCGCGGGCATCGGTGGCAGCTGCGGCGCGGGTGGCGGGGCCCCGCCGTGCGGCGGCTGCGGTGTGGTCACGGTCCCCCCAGGAGCTGGTGCCGGTCGGCTGCGTCGTTCCCGTCATTCCCCGTTGCGGCGCCGCCCCCCGAGCGACAGCGGGATCGTATATCAGTGCGAGAACGCGGGCCGTTCGGGATCGAACGCCGCGAGCCCCGCCACCGGCGAGGACGCCTCCGCGAAGTGCCGCCGCGGAATCCGGCCCGCGAGCCGCGCCAGCCGGCCCGCTGCCACCGCGTGCCGCATCGCGTGCGCCATCCGCACCGGTTGGCGCGCCCTGGTCACCGCGGAGGCGAGCATCACCCCGGCGCAGCCCAGCTCCATCGCCAGCGCGGCATCGGACGCCGTGCCCGCCCCCGCGTCCAGGATGACCGGCACCCCGGCCCGCTCGGTGATCAGCTCGAAGTTGTGCGGGTTGCGGATGCCGAGGCCGGAGCCGATGGGGGAGCCGAGTGGCATCACCGCGGCGCAGCCCGCGTCCTCAAGACGCCGGGCCAGCACCGGATCGTCGTTCGTGTACGGCAGGACCGTGAAGCCGTCGTCGACGAGAATCTCGGCCGCGTCCAGCGTGGCCACCGGGTCGGGCAGCAGCGTCCGCTCGTCCGCGATCACCTCCAGCTTCACCAGGTCGGTCCCCAGCGCCTCCCGCGCCAGCCGCGCCGTCAGCACCGCCTCGCCCGCGGTGTAACAGCCCGCCGTGTTCGGCAGCGGCCGGATGCCCAGCTCGTCGAGCACCGAGAGCACCGAGCCCTGCACCGCCGGGTCGAGCCGGCGCATCGCGACCGTCGTCAGCTCCGTGCCCGAGGCGGCCAGCGCGTCGTTCAGCACCGTCAGGCTCGGCGCCCCGCCGGTGCCCATGATCAGCCGCGACGTCAGCCGCAGCCCGCCGAGCACCAGCGCGTCGTCGTCAAGGGCCCCGGAGGACCCGTCGGTTGTTCCGGACATGGGTCAGCCTCCCTGAACGGCGGTCAGTACCTCGACGCGGTCGCCCTCGGCCAGCGTGGTGCCGGACCACCGGCTGCGCGGAATCACCGTTTCGTTCACCGCGGCGGCGATGCCCGAGGGGGCCGAGGACAGCCCGGCCACGAGATCGGCAAGCGACGTGCCCGCGGCCACCTCGCGACGCTCGCCGTTGATCCGGACGGCCAGCAGGTCGCTCATGCCGCCACCCCCCGGCCCCCGGCGAACCGCTGTGCGCTGAACGGGCGTGCGTAATCCGGCAGTTCGCCGGTGACCAGCGCATCGGCCAGCGCCTCGCCCGTGACCGGCGCCAGCAGCACCCCGTTCCGGTGGTGGCCGGTCGCCAGGTGCAGACCCGGCAGCGCGGTCGGCCCGAGCAGCGGCGCGTTGTCCGGCGTGGCGGGCCGCAGCCCGGCCCTGGTCTCCGTCAGCGGCAGCTCCGTCAGCCCGGGCACCAGCTCGTGCGCGTCCCGCAGCAGCTCGTACACGCCGCCCGCGGTCACCGTGGTGTCCAGGCCGCGCTCCTCGGAGGTCGCGCCGATCACCAGCTCCCCGCTGAGCCGCGGCACCAGGTAGACGTGGCCGCCGCGCACCACCGCGCGCACCGTGCGCGAAAGGAACGGCGGCCCGGCGTCCGGCATGCGCAGCCGCAGGACCTGCCCCTTCACCGGCCGCACCGGCACCGCCACCTCGGGCGGCAGCCCGGCCGGCTCGCCGCTGCGGCAGCCGCCGGCCAGCACCGCCTGCCCGGCCGCCAGCGCCGTTCCGTCCGTGAGCACCACCCCGGTGGCGCGCCCCGCGCGAACGGTCACCTCCCGCGCCCAGCCGCGGTGGAAGACCACCCCGGCCCGTTCGCAGGCGGTCAGGAGCGCGGCCGTCAGCAGCCGCGGATCGGTCTGGTGGTCGCCGTCCACGCGCAGGCCCCCGCGCACGCCCGGCGCGAGCATCGGCTCCAGCTTCCTGCACTCACGCCCCGTCAGCCACTGCACATCCAGGCCGCAGCGCTGCTGGAGCAGGTGCAACTCCCGCAGCTGCGCGCGGTCGTCGGCGTCGAGCGCCACCGAGAGGGTGCCGCAGGCCCGGTAGCCGATACCCGTTCCCGCGGCCTCGGCCAGCTCGTCGGCGAACCGCGGATAGCGCGCCGCGGAGGTCAGGTTGAGGTCGAGCAGCGCCTCCTCGCCGTGGTGCAGCTCGGTGACCGCCGCGAGCATGCCCGCCGCGACCTGCGCGGCGCCGCCGCCGGGCGACGGGTCGACGACCGCGGTGCGCAGCCCGCGCCCGGCGGCCCGCCAGGCGGTCACCAGGCCGATGACGCCGCCGCCGACGACGACCGCGTCGAACGCGGCCCGGCGGCCTGCCGGACCGGCCGCGGACCGTACCCCCGGCCGGTGCGTGTGTGCGTGCGATGTGCGCGAATCCAACGCGCCTCCTCCCTTCGCCGGCATGACCCGGATCAGGTGCATACGGTCGGAGGCCGATCGAGCCTCCCTCTCAGCCCGGTGCGCCGGGCTCCCGCGGGTGCCTTTCCACCGGCCAGCCTAGTACGGCGCCGGGACGGCGGGCAGCGCGGGCTCGAGAGAGCGCTCTCTCGCCTATATGCCCGAACGGCGCCGCGCGGCGGAAATCAGTTCCGGGAACGTGCGGGACTCCTTGACGCCCCTCGCGGCCACTTCTAAGTTCCCGGTTCAGAGAGCGCTCTCTGGAAGCCCCCCACTCGTGAAGGAGAGCATGTGAAACGTCCACCTGCGCACGATGCTCCGCCGGGCCGCCGCGGCTGGCCGCGCCGCGCCCTCTTCAGCGCCCTGGCCGCCGTGTCCCTGGTCGCCTCCCTGATCACCTCCACGGCCGCCACGGCCACGGCCACGGCCACGGAGGAGGCCGACGCCGGAACCCGGGCGGTCCGGGTCGCCGAGTTCGTCGCCGAGTGCGAGTTCAGCCACCGCGCCCCGGACGACCCGATCGTCTTCCCCGGACTGCCCGGTGCCTCGCACTCGCACAGCTTCTTCGGCAGCACGGTCACGGACGCCTACACCAACCTCGGCGACCTGCTCGCCGGGGACAGCACCTGCGAGCCATCCGTCGACCTGTCCTCGTACTGGGTGCCGACCCTGTTCGTCGACGGCGAGCCGGTCGAGCCGCAGAGCGCCACGTTCTACTACCTCGGCGAGGGCGTGAACCAGGACGTCGTCGGGCAGATCCAGCCGTTCCCGCAGGGGCTCAAGCTCGTGGCGGGCAACGCGCTGGCGTCCGGGCCCGAGGAATCCTCGGCCCGCTGGTCCTGCCTGCACGCGGGACACGTCAACCCCTCCAAGGACTTCGTCAACTGCCCGTCCGGCACGGCGCTGGAGTCGTACCTCGACTTCCCGCAGTGCTGGAACGGCCGGGACCTGGAGTCCTCCGACTTCACCAGCCACATGGCGTACCCGGTCGCGGGCGAGTGCCCCGCCACCCACCCGGTCGCGGTGCCCAAGCTCAGGCAGGTGCTGCGCTACCCGGTCAGCGGCGATCCGTCCGGATTCGAGCTGGCATCCGGGCCCGGATACACCATGCACGGCGACTTCTTCAACGCCTGGCCCGAGGACGAACTCGAGCGGCGGGTGCGGGACTGCATCAATCCCGTCATCAAGTGCGGCACGGACGGCGTTCCTTCGTAGCCGGCCGTACCCACGTGCCGGCCCGCGACCGCGGGCCGGCACCGGACGAGAGGGATGGGATTCCGATGACACTCACCCCGGCCGCGCGGGCCGCCGCGGCGCTGCTCGCGGGCCTCCTCCTGGCCGGCTGCGGCGGTTCGGACGGCGGCCCCGAGGAGGACGCGGGCGCCGGCACCGGTCCGGCAGCGGCGACGGACACCGGCGGCACGGCTGGGGCGACCGAGGCGGCCGGCGAGCCGGCCGCGGCCGGTGACCTCAGCCCCACGGACCTCGCCTGGGCGCAGCTGATGATCCCGATGAACGACCAGCTGCTGCCCCTGCTCGACGAGGTGACGCGGCGCGGCTCCGCCCCCGAACTCAGGGAGTTCGCCGAGGAACTCGCCGCGGGCCACGAGACCGAACTGACCGGCCTGCACGCCCTGCTCCGCGACGCCGGCGTGACCTACACCAACGTGCACGAGGGCCACAGCATGCCCGGCATGGTCACCGACGAGGAACTGGCGGCCCTCGAAGGCACCCGGGACGAGGACTTCGACCGGGAGGCCATGGCCCTCGTCGCGGAACACCTGGAGCAGTCGGCACGCGTGTCCCGTTCCGAACGGGACGCCGGCTCGGCCGAAGCCGCGACGGCACTCGCCGCGGACCTCGACGAGGCGCGCACCGGCCAGTTGGCCGAGCTGGAACGGCTCGGCGGCTGACCCCGCGCACCCCGCCCGGCGGCCCCGCCGCCGCACCCCCCACCAAGGAAAGGACCAGGACGAGATCATGCATGCCAAGAAACCGAGGAGGCGCCTGCCGCGCGTCGCGGCCGCGGCGGTGGCCGCAACGGCGACGCTCCTCGGCCTCATCGCCACGGCCGGACCCTCCTCGGCCGCGGCCGACGAGGTGCTGCTGTCCTACAACAAGCCGGCGCAGGCGTCGACGTCACAGAACGACGGCAGCTGCTGGGAGTGCACCCCGGACAAGGCGCTCGACAACGACCCGGCGAGCCGCTGGGCCACCTCCCCCGAGGGCGGCTGGGTGGACCCGGGCTGGTTCTACGTCGACCTGGGCGCCACCGCCGACATCAGCCGCGTCGTCCTCCAGTGGGACCCGGCCTACGCCGTCAACTACCAGATCCAGGTCTCCGACGACGCCCAGAACTGGGAGACCGTCCACGAGAACACCGACGGCCCCGGTTACCGCGAGGACATCGCCGTCACCGGGACCGGCCGCTACGTGCGGATGTACGGCACCGAGCGGTCGAACGGCTACGGGTACTCGCTGTGGGAGTTCCAGGTGTACGGCACCGGCGGCTCCCCCGAGACCCCGCCGCCGCTGCCGCCCGACCCGTCCGACCCGCCGGAGCTGGTGTGGAGCGACGAGTTCGACGGCCCGGCGGGCGCCACCCCGGACCCGGCCAAGTGGAGCGCTGACCCGGGCAACGGCCGCAACAACGAACTCCAGATGTACACCGACAACGAGAACACCACGATGGACGGCAACGGCAGTCTGGTGATCGAATCGCGCCGCGAGGAGACGCCCGGGTCCGCGTGCCCGCCCGACCCGCTGAGCGGTAGCACCACCTGCCAGTACACCTCGGGCCGCATCAACACCTACGGCAAGTTCGACTTCACCTACGGGCGGGTCGAGGCCCGCATCCAGGTGGCCAGCACCCGCGGGATGTGGCCGGCGTTCTGGATGCTCGGCTCCGACTTCTACTCCGAGGGCAGGCCTTGGCCCTACACCGGTGAGATCGACATCATGGAGCACGTGGGCCACGAGCCCAACACCGTGCACTCCACGCTGCACGCCCCGGCCTACAACGGCGCGGGCGGCCACGGCAACTCCTACGAGCTGCCCGAGCCGGCCTCCGCCGACTTCCACGTCTACGCCGTGGAGTGGGACAGCCAGGGCATGGTGTTCACCGTGGACGACCAGGTCGTCCACACCGTCGACCGCGCGGAGCTGGAGAGGACGGTCGGGCCCTGGGTCTTCGACCACGACTTCTTCATCATCCTGAACACCGCGGTGGGCGGCGACTGGCCGGGGCCGCCCGACGGCTCCACGGTCTTCCCGCAGCAGATGCGCGTGGACTACGTCCGCGTCTATCAGTGAGCCGGCCGGCCGCCGGCGCCCGACCTTCCCCGGGCGCCGGCGGCTCGCCACGTCCCCTGACAGGCGCGCTCACGCGCTCTGCCGCACCACGAGCGCGGAGGGGAACACCACGGAGGGCAGCGGCCGTTCCCCCGTGTCGATCTGCCGCAGCAGCAGCCGCGCCATCTCCGCCGCCATCTCCTCCACCGGCTGACGCACCGTCGTCAGCGGCGGATCGCAGGCCAGCGCCGAGCTGCTGTCGTCGAAGCCGACCACCGCCACATCGTCGGGCACCCGCCTGCCGTGCCGGTGCAGCGCCGCCACCGCGCCCAGCGCCATCAGGTCCGACGCGACGAACACGGCGTCCAGGTCCGGGCACCGGTCGAGCAGCCGCTTCATCCCCAGCGCGCCGCTCGCCTGGGTGAAATCGCCCTCCGCCCAAAGCACTTCGGGCAGTCCGTGCTCGGCCATCGCCGCGCGGAAGCCGGCGAGCCGCTCCTGGGCGACCGTCATGTCCTGCGGCCCGGCGATCGCGCCCACCCGCCGCCGCCCCGTCGCCGCCAGGTGCTCCGCGGCCAGCAGCGCCCCGGCCCGCTGGTCCGCGTCGACGTAGGTGATGGCCGTCGGCGCCGCCGGCCGGCCCGCGAGCACCGCGGGCAGCGCGGTCGAGGCCAGCAGCCGCGGCAGCGGATCGGCCGCGTGCGAGGAGATCAGCACCACCCCGTCCACGTGCCCCTGCCGGAGATAGCCGAGCAGCTGCGTGCGCGACGCCTCGTCGTCCGCCAGCATCAGCATCACCTGCACGCCGCGCGGGCGCGCCACTTCGAGCAGCCCGGTCACCACGCGCCCGAAGTAGGGGTCGGAGAACATCCGCCCGACGAACGGCCCCGACACGTCCCGCTGCTCGCGCTCCGACACCACGAGCGCCACCGAGTCGGTGCGCCGGGTCACCAGGGAACGCGCCGCCCGGTTCGGCACGTAACGGGTGCGGGCGATCGCCTCCTCGACCAGCTTGCGCAGGCGCGGGTCGACGGTCGACTCGCCGTTGATCACCCGGGAGACGGTGGCGCGCGACACCCCGGCGGCGCGGGCCACGTGCTCCAGCGTGACGGGCCTGGACGGCGAGGGCGGCTCCGTGGTCACCCCGCATTTATACCCTCGTAGGCTGGAGCCCGTGACTGATGAGCGTGCCGTGATCGTCGGTGCGGGGCTGGCCGGCGCGTGGACGGCCGCCCGGCTGAGGGAGCAGGGCTTCGAAGGACGGGTCACCCTGCTCGGCGCCGAGCCCCACCCGCCCTACGACAGACCGCCGCTGTCCAAGGAAGTGCTCCTGGGCACGGGCGACGCCGCGGACACCGCACTGGACATCGACTTCGCCGCCCTCGGCATCGACCTGCTGCCGGGCCGCGCCGCGACCGGGCTGCGGCCCGCCGCGCGGCTGCTCGACACCGACACCGGGCCGCTGCCGTACGACCACCTCGTGCTGGCCACCGGTGCCGAGCCGGTCACGCTGCCCGGCACCGCCGGGCAGCCGAACGTCTCCGTGCTGCGCACCCTGGACGACGCCCGCCGCCTGAAGCGGGTCCTCGACGCCCGCCGCAGCGTGGTGGCGGTCGGCGCGGGCTGGATCGGCGCCGAGACCGCCACCGCGGCCCGCGCCGCCGGCTGCCGCGTCACCGTCGTCGAGGCGGCGCACCAGCCGCTGCCCGGCGCGCTGCCCGCCGCGTTCGCGGAGCCCATGCGGCGGTGGTACGCCGAGGCGGGCGCCGAGCTGCGCACCGGGCACGCGGTCACCGCGGTCCGCGACGGCGAGGTGGAGCTGGCCGACGGCACGGTCATCGGCGCGGACGCCGTTCTCGTCGGCATCGGCTCGCGGCCCGCCACCGGCTGGCTGGCCGGGTCAGGGATCGGCCTGGCGCCCGACGGCTCCGTCCGTGCGGACGAACGGCTGCGCACCGACGCACCGGGCGTGTACGCGGTGGGGGACTGCGCGTCCTACCCCTCCGCCAGGTACGGCAGGCGGCTGCTGGTCCACCACTGGGACAACGCGCTGACCGGCCCCGCCACCGTCGCCGCCGGCATCCTCGGCCGGGTGGAGGTCCACGACCCGGTGCCCTACTTCTGGTCCGAGCAGTTCGGCCGCCGCGTGCAGTTCGCGGGCCGGCACGCCGAGGGCGACCTGCCGGTGCGGCGCGGCGACCCGGCCGCGGGGGACGCCGCCTGGTCGGTGTGCTGGCTGCGGGCGGACGGCACGCCCACCGCGCTGCTGACCGTCGACAAGCCGCGCGACCTCATGCAGGGGCGCCGCCTGCTCCAGCGGGCCGTGCCCCTCGACCCCGCGCTCGTCGCCGACCCGTCCGTACCACTCAAGGCCACCGCCCGCTGACGACTGTCGGTGCGAGATGGCAGGCTGGAGGGGTGACCGAGATTGATGCGAAGACCGACGCTCTCGTCCCCGCCTGGCTCACCCTCCCCGACATCGCAGACGAGCTGGAGGTGGAGGTGACGCGTGTCCGCCAGCTGGTCAAGGAAGGCCAGCTGATCGCGGTGCGCAGGGGGGAGGGCCGCATCCTCCAGGTGCCCGCCGCCTTCATCGGCGAGGGAAAGATCGTCCGTGGCCTGGTCGGGACCCTGACCCTGCTGCGGGACGACGGCTTCACCGACGAGGAGATGCTGGAGTGGCTGTTCACACCGGACGACAGCCTCCCCGGCACGCCCGCCCAGGCCCTGCGCGAGAATCGGGGCACGGAGGTGAAGCGCCGTGCCCAGGCGCTCGCCGTGTGAGCTGACCACCGCGTGAGACTGACCACCGTCACGACCCGAGGGGGACCCATGCGGCTCGCCGATGCCCGGCTCTATCTGTGCACCGACGCCAGGAGGCGGGAGGGCGATCTGCCGGCCTTCCTCGACGCCGTGCTGGCCGGCGGCGTCGACATCGTGCAGCTGCGGGACAAGGGCATGGAGGCGGCCGAGGAGCTGGAGCACCTGGCCGTCTTCGCCGACGCCTGCCGGCGGCACGGGAAGCTCCTCGCCGTCAACGACCGGGCCGATGTCGCGCACGCCGCCGGTTCCCACGTGCTCCACCTCGGCCAGGGCGATCTGCCCGTCGCCGCCGCCCGGGCCATCCTGGGCGGCGGCGTCGCCGTCGGCCGCTCCACCCACAGCGAGAGCCAGGTGGACGCGGCCCTGGCCGACCCCGCGGTGGACTACTTCTGCACCGGCCCGTGCTGGCCCACCCCGACCAAGCCGGGCCGGGCCGCCCCCGGCCTGCCGCTGGTGCGGTACGCCGCGTCGGTGGCCGGTGACCGTCCGTGGTTCGCCATCGGCGGCATCGACGCGGGCAATCTGGCGGAGGTCATGGCCGCGGGCGCGCGCCGCGTGGTGGTTGTCAGGGCCCTCACGCAGGCGGCCGATCCGGGCGCGGCGGCGGCGGAGCTGGCCGGCCGGCTGCGGGCGTCCGCGGGCCGGACGGACGGGTGATCCGTTCCGCGCCGTGGGTAACCTGCACTCATGGCTTCTGGGATCGCCAGCAGGATGACCGGACGGGCGCAGACCGTGCGCGAGCTGCTCGCCGCCGGTGAGCGCTCGTTCTCCTTCGAGTTCAGCCCGCCGAAGACCGAGAAGGGCGAGCGCACCCTGTGGAACGCGATCCGCAGGGTCGAGGCGGTGGCGCCCACGTTCGTCTCGGTCACCTACGGCGCGGGCGGCTCCTCCCGGGAGCGCACCGTGCGGGCCACCGAGCGGATCGCCACCGACACCACGCTGACCCCGGTCGCGCACCTCACCGCCGTCAACCACTCCGTCGCCGAGCTGCGCAACATCGTGGGCCAGTACGCGGGCGCCGGCATCCGCAACATGCTGGCGCTGCGCGGCGATCCGCCGGGCGATCCGATGGGGGAGTGGACCAGACATCCGGAAGGCGTCGGCTACGCCGCCGAGCTGGTCGCGCTCATCAAGGAGGCGGGCGACTTCTGCGTCGGGGTCGCCGCGTTCCCCGAGATGCACCCGCGGTCGGTGGACTGGGAGACCGACATCAGGCATTTCGTCAACAAGTGCCGCGCCGGAGCCGACTTCGCCATCACGCAGATGTTCTTCTACCCCGAGGATTACCTGCGGCTGCGCGACCGGGTCGCCGCCGCGGGCTGCGAGACCCCCATCATCCCGGAGATCATGCCGATCACGAACGTACGGCAGATCGAGCGGTTCACGCAGCTCAGCAATGCGGCGTTCCCACCGGAGTTGGAAAGGCGCATCCACGCGGTCAAAGACGACCCGATGGCTGTACGCTCGGTCGGGATTGACTTCGCCACGGAGCTTTGTGCGAGGCTGATGGACGAGGACATTCCCGGACTCCACTTCATCACGCTGAACACGTCGACCCACTCCACGGCGACGCTGGATGTCTACCGGAACCTGGGTCTGGACCAACGGACTTAGGGCCGGATCTGCGCAGAGAGGGGCGTACATGGGCTGGACGGTCCTCTACCTCGCCTTTGGCGTCGTGGCCCTGTGGCTGCTAGGTGAGGTTCTGCTCCAGTACAAGGCCCGGCTGCGCTGGCGGCTGGTGGCCTTCAGCGGCTTCCTCGGCGTCGTGATCGGGGTCCTGCTGCCCTCGGTGCCCGTCATCGCGCTCGGCGCGGTGGCCTTCGCGACGGGGCAGACGTTCGTCACGCTCTCCTTCCGCCGCGGCTTCTCCACCGGCTGGGCGCTCGGCGGCAAGCCGGGCACCAGCAAGCGGCGCCGGGCGGGCGGCGGCGGCTCGGTGCAGCCGATGCCGCCGGTACCGGACGCGTCGGCCGCCCCGCCCGACGAGGGGCCCGCCACCGCGGAGTTCGCCGCGGCCCGCCCCGGCGCCGAGGACTATCCGGACGCGTCGGACTACGGGGACGGCATACCTCCCGAGCCCGCGGGGCAGCCGCAGCCCGCCGCCGACTACGCGGACTCCTACGCGCCGGGCGGGTACCAGGAGCCGTACCCCGGGGCGCAGGACACCGGCGAGAGCTACACCTACGCCGGGCAGTACGCCGCCGAGCCCGCCGGCTGGGGGTCCCCGGCGGAGAGCTGGCGCGGCGGCCCGTCCTACCCCGGCACCGACCAGCAGGAGGCGCAGCCGTACGCCCAGGACTACCCGGCCCAGCAGACCGGTTACGGCGACGAGCAGGGCACGGCCGCCTGGCCGGCGGCCGGCGGCGGCGACCCGTACTACCAGGAGACGCCGCCCGGCGGGCTGTGGGTGCCGCAGCAGCGCGAGCCGTCCGTGGCCGCGCCCGAGCCCGGCTACGGCTACCCGCAGGAGCCGCAGCAGGACCCGTCCCCCGGGCGGGACGGCTACGACTCCTCGGGCCAGGGCTACTACTTCACCGACGATCAGCGTTACTGACCCCTCCACCCGGCGCGCGACGGCCGCGGAGCGGCCGAGCCGCGGCCCCAGGGCCTGGGCCTGGGATCTAGGACGAGCCGCGCCAGTCGGGGCCCTCGGTGATCAGGCCCGCGGCCAGTGCCCCCGACATTCCGGCGTTGGCCAGGCCGCCGCCCGGGTGGGCCAGCGCCCCGGCCCGGTAGGCGCCGGGCAGGCGGCCCGTGGTGGCCGCCGCCAGGTGGGCGCCGCCGCCGCCCGCGAACGCCGGGGGCGGCACCACCCCGCCCGGTACGCCGGTCTGCCGTTCGATGTCGAGCGGGGTGCGCGCCTCGTGCCACAACGCGCGCTCCCGCAGCGCGAGGCCCGCCGCGTCGGCGGCGGACAGCAGCCGTTCCGCCCACCGCGCGGCCACGGCGGGCGCGGACCAGTCGGGCCCGTCGGTGCCCGTGGGCACCCGCGCCGACAGCACGGCAGTCTCGTGCTCCGCGTCGGGGCGCAGCGCGGGGTCGTCCGGGCGCAGTACCGAGACGGTCAGGCCGTCCGCGTGGGCCAGCGTGCGGTGCGGGGTGCCCGCGGGCCGAGCGCCGCGCAGCGCCAGCAGCAGCGTGAACCGGCTGCTGCCCGAGGGCGGTGCCCCGACGCCCGCGGCGCTCCAGACGACCGAGTCGGCCGGGAGCCTGCGGCCGTCGGCCAGTTCCACGCCCGCCGCGCGGCCGTCGCGGGACAGCAGCCGGGCCGCGGCCGTACCGAACGCGAACTCCACGCCGCGGTCCAGGCACCGCCGGTGGACGGCGTCCGCGAGGGCCCGCATCCCGCCCGCCGGATACCAGGTGCCGAAGGTCTGCTCGATATAGGCCAGGACGGCCGCGCTCGGCGGCACGCGCTCCGGATCGCAGCCGTAGTCCTGCACCAGGCCGGTCAGCAGCGCGGCGAGCCGCGGGTCGCGCAACTCCTGTGCGGCCAGCGCCGCGAGCGTGGCCGGGCGGCGGCGCAGCACGCCGCGCCTCGCCGGATACGGGTCGCCCTCCCCGGTCAGCCGCGCGGACACGGGCGTCGTCAGCGGCTCCTCCATCAGGGGGCGGCGCGTCGCCTCCCACGTCTCCCGCGCCCGCCCGAGCAGCTCGGCCCAGCGCGCCCCGGCGCCGCCGCCGAACGCCGCGTCCAGGGCCTGTCTGACCCCGCCGAGGCCCGCCGGGAGCCGCACCGCGGTGCCGTCCGTGAACCGGTGCTCCACGGCCGGGTCGACCCGGGCGAGGTCCACGCACCCGGCGAGCTCCACCCGGCCGGTCTTGATGAACAAGTCCCGCCAGACGGCGGGGAAGTACAGCAGCCCGGGCCCGGTGTCGAAGGCGAACCCGTCACGTTCCGCGCGGCCGACCGCGCCGCCGTGGGTGCCGGAGCGCTCCAGCACCGTCACCCGGTGGCCCGCCCTGGCCAGCCGGGCCGCAACCGCCATGGCGCCCATGCCGGCGCCGACCACCACGATCCGGGACATGGGCCAGCACCCTACCCGGCCTGAGTACCCGGGTGAGTAGGCGCCTGAGTACGAGCGCCGATGGGAGGGGAGGTGCGGCCGCGGGAAGGTTGTTCCTGGCAGGCCCCGGGGGGACCGCACCGCCGGCACGGGGCGGCGGAGCGGGCGGGGCCCTGCCGTCCCGGGGGTGGGAGCCTCGCCGGGGGTGCGCGGGCCGCTAGGGCCTGTCGCCTCCGGCGAGACGGCCCCGCAGCAGCAGGGACAGCGAGGCGTGCACCTCGTCCAGCGGCCGGCCCGGGTGGAAGGTCTGCCAGTCCAGGGCGCCGGCCACGACCGTGCCGATGAGGGCCCCGGAGATCAGCCCGACGTCCAGACCCCCGTCGAACTCCCCGGTCTTCATGCCCCGTACGAGCACCTCCTCGACCACTTCCGCCACCTGCCCGCGCAGTTCGACGAGCGTCGCGTGCCAGGCGCGGTTGGGCCGCCACAGTTCCGCGACGAGCAGCCGCGCCAGGTCCGGGTGCGCGGCGATGAAGACCAGGCCCGCCCTGGCGACCTCGTCCAGCGCGTCGGCCGCGCCGCCGCCCCGGGCGAACGCCGCCCGCGCCGCGTGTTCCAGGGACGTGGTCAACGGGCGGACGCCGTGCCGCAGTAACTCCTCGAAAAGCTCGGTCTTGCTGCCGAAGTTGTAGTACACCGTGCCTTTTGCCACGCCGGCCCGTTCGGCGATCTGGTCCACGGTGGTGGAGGAGAAGCCCTGTTCCGCGATGAGCGCCACCGCGGCCTCGTAGAGCCGCTGCCGGGTCGCGCCGCGTCGGGTGCCCGTGCCCGTCCTAGTCATGGGGCGATTCTCTACCTCCCCCCTCGACGGCTTGCCGGAGGGATTGTCAGTGCCGTGCGTCACCATGTGCACAGGTACGCATACCGCGCAGAAGCAGCGCACGGAACGCATGGCACGCACCGAGCAAAACGTATGGATCGACGGGCCGCACCGCCGCGGCCCACGAGGCCGAGGACCACCGCACGACGCAACCGGACCCCGGCGGACCCACCGCCGACCGACGTGAGTGACGACTGACTGGAGGCTCGTCATGACCGGACTCCCGACCGATGTGCACCCCGTGCCGCGCCGGGCGCCCGCGCCGCCGGCCGCCCTCGGCCTGCTCGCGCAGGCATCGCGCGGCCTGGACGAGGCGGCGGCGCTGACGGACCCCGGCGAGTCCTACGTCGCCGCCCACCTCGCCGCCCTGCGCGCGGCGGCGGCCGTGCTCGCGGTCCGGGGCCGCCCCGAGACCACCTCGCGCGGCCGGCGCCGCATCCGCAGCGTGTGGGAGGTGCTGCCGGAGATAGCCCCCGAGCTGGCCGAGTGGAGCCTGCTCTTCGCCGCGAGCGCCGACCGGCGGGCCCGGATAGAGGCGGGGATCAGGGATGTCGCCGGCCCGGAGGACGCGGCGGACCTGCGCCGTGCCGCCGGCTTCTTCCTGCGCCTGGTGGAGGACCGTCTGCTGCGGCAGCCGGTGCTCCGGGCGGAGGGGGACCGGGGCGGACCCGCCGCGAAGTAGGGTGGTGACGCCCCCGCCACAGCGCACCGAGGAGCCATCTGCCATGCCGTCAGAGTCGAGGGCCCGGGCCGCGGCGGCCCCGTTGCCGGGACCGCACGCCGCGCTGCGGGCCGGGGTGGTGTGGGAGGTGCTGCGCGCCGCGCTGGTGCGGCGCGCGGAGGCGGCCGGGCGGCAGGCGCTCGACGTTCTCGACACCGGTGGCGGCAGCGGCAGTTTCGCGGTCCCGGTCGCGGGCCTCGGCCACCGGGTGACGGTCGTGGACCCGAGCCCGGACGCGCTGTTCGCGCTGGAGCGCCGGGCCGCGGAGGAGGGGGTGGCCGATCGGGTGACCGGCGTCCAGGGCGATACGCACGACCTCCTCGACGTCGCCGGACGCGAGCGGTACGACCTGGTGTTGTGCCACGGCGTACTGGAGCACGTGGATGATCCCGCCGCGGCGCTGCGCGCCGTGGCCGGGGCGCTGCGGCCGGCCGGCGGCACGGTGAGCCTGCTGGTGGCGGGCGCGGGTGGCGCGGTGCTGTCCCGGGCGCTGGCCGGGCGGTTCACGGAGGCCAGACAGGTGCTCGCGGACCCGGCCGGGCGCTGGGGCGAGGGTGATCCGGTGCCGCACCGGTTCACCGTCGGGCGTCTGACGGCGTTGGTGGGGGCCGCGGGCCTGGTCCCGGGGGAGGTGCAGGGCGTCGGTATCTTCGCGGATCTGGTGCCGGGCTCCCTGATGGATGCCGAGCCGGCGGCGTTGCAGGCCCTGACCAGCCTGGAGGCGGAGGCCGCCGCGCTGCCCGCGTTCCAGGCCATCGCGGGCCGGCTGCACCTGCTCGCCGGACTCCCGGGGGACCAGTAGTCCCGTTCCTCGTATCATCGGGAGGAAGCCCTCCGGCATGATCCGGGTCAGGCGAGGGAATGAGTTTTCCACCCCCGCAGGGTCCGGCGCCCGGGTGTGGTGGGCGAAATTGGCGTACAGGGGTGGGTTTCACAGGGAGACTTCCCTGCCTATCCTTGAAGAGTCGGATCGGGTCGCACCGCGACCGACGAGTAGGAGGACCCCGTGCCGCTCTCGGACCACGAGCAGCGCATGCTCGAGCAAATGGAGCGAGCGCTGTACGCCGAAGATCCCAAATTCGCGACAGCGCTTGAGGGGACCGAGCTGCGCACCTTCACGCGCAAGCGGGTCTACCAGGCCATTGCCGGCTTCCTGGTCGGTATCGGCCTGCTCATGGGGGGCATGGTCACCCAGTTCATCGCGCTGAGCGTGGTGGGCTTCCTCGTCATGCTCGGCTGCGCCGTCGTGGCGGTGACGGGCTGGCGCAGGGCACCGGCACAGGGCCAGGGGCAGCAGCGGAGTGCGGGTTCTTCCCGCGGCCGCCAGCCCCGCGCCCAGAAGCAGCGCCGCTCCATGATGAACCGCATCGAGGACCGCTGGCAGCGGCGCCGCGACGAGCGGGACGACTAAGGCGACTAAGGCTTCGGACGTTTTTCCGAGACATTCGAGAATCGGCTTACCGCCACGAGGGCCCCCGGAATCACCGGGGGCCCTCGCCGTTCCCGCGGCCGGCTCGGGCCGCCGTGTACTCCTACCGTCACGTACGGCGGGTGGCCAGCCGGGCCAGCCGCGCCCGCAGCCGCTGCCCGGCCGCGGTCCTGCGCTCGGCCGCCAGGTGCATCACCCGCATGGCGGAACGCGGCAGCAGCAGCGCCCGCAGCCGCGCCCAGCGCCCCGACCCGGCGCGCAGCGCTCCGGCCGCCGCCTGCACGTCGTGGGCCAGGCTCCGCCGCGGCAGCGACGTGCGCGGCGCGTACAGCTCCTCCTCGACGGCCGAGGCCACCCGGCGCACGGCCGCGGCCGACTCGTCCGCCAGCTCGGCCACCCGCACGACCCGTTCCGCCGCCTGCCGCGGCGTCTCCCAGGGCTGCGGCTCTATCCCGTAGTCCCAGGCCGTGTCGTTCAGCTCGCGCCAGGCGGCGAGCGTCCCGGCCTCCGCCGTCAGCCGCCGGGACCTGGCCCGCGAGCGCCACAGCAGCGGCCCCGCGAGCGCCAGCGCCACCAGCAGCCCGCCGCCGGTCCACAGCAGCGGCCAGACGGGGAATCCGGCCTCGTCCTCGTCGCTCTCCGGCAGCCGCGGCGGCTCCCCGCAGCCCTCCTCGCCCGGCGTGCAGGTCTCCGGCGCCTCGGAGGGCGTGTTCGGCTCCGGCTGTGTCGGCGTGGGCTCCGACGCCTCCGGCCGTTCGGTCGGGTCCGGCTCGGGGCGCTCCAGCTCCGGCCTGGTGTACTCCGGCGCGTTGCCCTGCCCCGGGGTCGGCTCGAAGCGGACCCAGCCCACGCCCTCGAAGTACAGCTCGGGCCAGGCGTGGGCGTTGTGGGTGCCGACCTGGAAGGAGCCGTCGGCCTGCCGGGTGCCCGGCGTGAAGCCGACAACGACCTGCGCGGGGATGTCGAGCGTGCGGGCCATCGTCGCCATGGTGAAGGCGAAGTGGACGCAGAATCCTTCACGCCGGGACAGGAAGTTGACGATGGCGTCGGCGTCGCTGCCCGCGTCGACCGAGGTGTCGTAGCGGAAGCCGCCCTCCTGCGTGAACCAGTTCTGCAGCGCGACGGCCCGCTCGTAGTCGTTGCCCGCCTCCCGTGTCACCTCGGCCGCCGTGGACCCGACCGCAGGGGGGAGGTCCTCCGGGAGCCGGGTGAAGTACGTGGCCCAGTCCTGCGGGGGCGCCGGGGCGTTCGCCAGCTGCTCCGCCGTCGGCTCCACCAGCAGGTGTCCCACGTCGTACGTCGCGCCCCTGGTGGTCAGGTCGTTGTCGTCCGAGGCCAGCGTCTGCGAGCCGCGGTCGAACAGCCAGCCCTGCCCGGTCTCGATCCACTGCGCCGGATACGGAACGGGCAGCGAGGACTGCGCGTACGAGTCCGACGCCTCGATGGTGGTGACCACTTCCGTCCTCGGCACGTCCGGCGCCAGCCCCGGCACCGGCCACGGCGTCTCGGGCAGCCGGTTCTCGATCCAGCCAGCGGAAGTCCACTCCTCGCCGTCGAACGTGTCCAGCGCGACCAGCCGCAGGTACATGTCCGAGGCGGCGGGGCTGTTCGTGACGTAGGTGAGGACCTCCTGGTTCTGCGGCCGGTTCAGCTGGTCCTGGAGGGAGACCACCGGGTTGACCGCGGTGAGCTGCCCGCGGCCGCCGCCGCCGGAGCCGCCGCTCCCGTCCAGGTCGAGGAGGCCCTCGCCGAGCGAGGGCAGCAGTGCGGGCGCCAGCACCGCGATGCCCAGCGTCAGCGCACCGATGCGGCGCCCCGCCCGCGCCCGCGGTCCGGCGGCCAGCGCCCGGTCGTGCGGCGTCATCGCCCGGCCGTGCCCGGGGCCGGACAGGAAGCGGCCCCAGCGGCCCAGCCGTTCGCGCCCCTCCGCGAGCAGCAGCACCAGATAGCCGGCCGCGGCCGCGAGGAAGTACGGCCAGCCGCCGTCCTCCTGGGCGACCCCAGCGGCCACCGAGTACAGGGCGAGCAGCGGGAGTCCGGCTGCGGCGGCGCTGCGCATCGGTACGGCCAGCAGGTCCACGAGCAGCCCGATGAGCAGGACACCGCCGAAGATCATCAGGCGGATTCCGTCGGTCGCAGGCGCCGGTGCCACGTAACGGCCGATGTCGTCGGCGCCGGCCGTGAGCAGCCGCCCGAACTCGTCGAACGCCGTCGGCCCCGGCAGCAGCCCGCCGACCGCGTGATCCCGCGCGCTGACGATCGTCAGCATCACCAGCGAGGCCAGCACCTGAACGGCGAAGACCCCGGCGACGGGCATGCCACGGCCGCGCAGCAGGGCCCCGATGCCGGTCTGCACGGCCAGCAGGACCGCCACCTGCACCAGCCAGTCCGTCCCGTCGATCAGCGGCAGCAGCGCGCCGGCCGCGGCCAGCGTCGCCAGCCACGCGGCGACCGCCATCCGTATGGTGCCGTCCATCCGGCCGTTCATCCGCCCGTCCACCTCATCCGGCTCAATCCGGTCGTTCAGTACGGCCCTCGGCCCGCGGCCGACAGCTCCAGGGCGGCCTGCTGCCACAGCCGGCCCAGCGGCACCCCCGGAGGGTGCGCCAGCGCGGTCCAGCCCGCACCCAGGAGGCCGCGCAGCCGGTCCGCCTCGAAGGCCGGGTCCAACTGGCCGGCCGCGACGAAGGCCACCGCGGCGTTCGCGCGCTGCCGCAGCGCGCCGAGCGCCGCCGCCTCCCGCCGGCCCACCGTGCCGGTGAACGCGATCAGCAGCCCGCCCTCCCCGCCCCGCACCGCGCTCGCGGCGTCCGTGAAGTCCTGGCCGGGCGAGTGGTCGACCACCGCGAGCGCGTCCATGATCAGTCCGGTCGTCTCCGCCGCGTCGGCGCCCTGACCACCGGGCCCCGGCAGCAGCAGCCCGGTGTCCGTCACCAGCCGCACCTCGTAGCCCTGGCCCGCCAGGTGCGACACCACCGAGGCCGCGCCCGAGACCGCGCGTTCGAACGGGGAATCCGGGCCGCCGCCGACATACCCGCCGCGCCTGGTGTCCAGCAGCACGGTGCAGCGCGCCCGCAGCGGCTGCTCCTCGCGCCGCACCATCAGCGCGCCGCGGTGCGCGGTCGACCGCCAGTGCACGCGCCGCAGATCGTCGCCGTGCCGGTAGTCGCGGGGAATGATGTCGTCGTCGCCCGCCACCGCGATCGTGCGCTGCGAACCCTCGCCGTGCCCCTTGCTGTCACCACCCAGACGTATCGGCGGCAGCGCCTCGATCCGCGGCAGGACCGTCATCACGTCGTACGCGTTGAACGACCGGCTCAGCTCCACCATCCCGAACGGGTCCGCCAGCCGCAGCTGGAGCGGCCCCAGCGGATAGCTCCCGCGCTGGTCGGAACGCACCCGGTAGGTGACCTCCCGGCGCCCGCCCGGCTCGATGCGGTCCAGCACGAACCGCGGCCGCGGGCCCAGCACGTACGGCACCCGGTCCTGGAGGAGCAGCAGCCCGCTGGGGATGCGCGCCACATTCTCCACGCGCAGGTGGACCCGCGCCTCGGACCCGGCCGGCACCCGGGCCGGCGTCAGCCGCCGCGCCGCGGCGACCCGGCTGCGGGTGCGGTGCAGCACCAGCACGCACAGCACCGGCAGCGCGGCCAGCAGCATGCCCACCCGCAGCAGGTCGGGCTGTCCGAGCACGTAGGCGCACACCGCGGCGGCGGCGCCCGCGGCCAGGAACGACCGGCCCCGGGTGGTCAGCCCGCTGAACGCCGCCCGCAGCGGGCCGCGGTCGTCCTCGCCGCCCGGCGTGGGACCGGCCGCCGCCATCAAGCGCCCCGCAGACGCTGCGCCGCGTACGGGTCGGGCACCGACGTGCGGCGCAGGATCTCGGCGACGAACTGCTCGGTGGTGTGCCGGTTCAGCTGGGCCTGCGCGCTGGGCAGCAGCCGGTGGGCGAGGACGGGCACCGCGAGCTGCTGGATGTCGTCCGGCAGCACGAAGCCGCGCCCGGCCAGCGCCGCGGCGGCCTTCGCCGCGCGCACCAGGTGCAGCGTGGCGCGCGGCGAGGCCCCGAGCCGCAGCTCCGGGTGGGTGCGCGTGGCGGCGGTCACGTCCACGGCGTAGCGCCGCACCGAGTCCGACACGTGGATCTCGCGCACCGCCTCGATCAGCTTGACGATGTCGTGCGCGTGGGCCGCGGGCTGGAGCGACTCCAGCGGCGAGAAGCCGCCGTGCGCCTGGAGCATCCGCAGCTCCGCGTCGGGGCTCGGGTACCCGACGGACACCCGCGCCATGAACCGGTCCCGCTGTGCCTCCGGCAACGGGTAGGTCCCCTCCATCTCCACCGGGTTCTGCGTGGCGATCACCATGAACGGGTTGGGCAGCTCGTACGTGCGGCCATCGGCCGAAACCTGCCGCTCCTCCATGGCCTCGAGCAGCGCCGACTGCGTCTTGGGCGAGGCGCGGTTGATCTCGTCGCCGATGACGATCTGGGCGAACACCGCGCCCGGCTTGAACTCGAACTCCTTGCGCTCCTGGTCGTAAATGCTGATCCCGGTGATGTCGGAAGGCAGCAGATCCGGCGTGAACTGGATGCGCTGCACCGAGCAGTCGACGGACCTCGCCAGGGCCTTCGCCAGCATCGTCTTTCCCACGCCGGGAACGTCCTCGAGCAGCAGGTGCCCCCCGGCCAGCAGAACTGTCAGCGAGAGCCGCACGACCTCCGGCTTGCCCTCGATCACGCTCTCCACCGCGCGGCGCACCTGCTCCGCGGTGGCGCTCAGATCGGTGAGCTTGGACTGCTCCTCATAGGTCGTCACCCGGCCCTCCTCGGCCCCTCATCCCATGCCCGGTCCGACGTGTGGCACGGGCTGCACAGATAACCGGGACACCGAATCCGCCCCGGACGGTTGCTCCCCCCGAGCATTCTTCACACCCGGGGGACGCACGTCACGGGGCCGGGGAGTCCGCCAGGTGGATCTCACGGAGCAGACCGGTCGTTACATCGAACACAAAGCCGCGTACGTCCTCAGTGTGCGGGAGGAAAGGCGAGGTGCGCACGCGGGCCATGGACTGCCGCACATCCTGGTCCAGATCCGTGAACGACTCGACCGCCCAGTTCGGTTTCTGGCCGACTTCGAGTTCCAGCTCGTGCCGGAAGTTCTCGGTGAGACCGAGCAGCCCGCAGCCCGTGTGGTGTATCAGGACGACCGTCCTCGTGCCAAGCTGGCGCTGACTGATCGTCAGGGAGCGGATGACGTCGTCGGTCACCACGCCTCCCGCATTGCGTATGGTGTGGCAGTCGCCCAGGGAGAGTCCGAGGGCCGCGTGCAGGTCGAGCCTCGCGTCCATGCACGCCACCACGGCAACCTTGCGTACCGGCCTGGCGTCCATTCCCGGGTCGGTGAATCCGCCGGCGTAGCGCTTGTTGGCCTCGATGAGCTGGTCAGTGACCGCGTCCGTCATATCTGCGACGTTAATACGACCCCTGTGCGCCCGTCTCGCCGAGTTGGGTGATGCGGGTCACAGCAAAGCGGCGGGCTGCCGCGTTAGCCCGAAACGCCGCACCCGACGAACCTCAGTGATTGACCGCGGAAACAGGTGGGCTAGTGTGACGCGCACTGGGAGGCGTGCACCAGGCCGCCGTCTTCGCCCGTCACCTGTCTCACCTCCCCCCGGAAGGCACATGACGACCAGCAACGACCGGCCGCCGGAAGTCCGGCACCGCCCCGTGATGCTCCAGCGCTGCCTGGACGTGCTGGGCCCGGCGCTGCGCGGGCCGGAGCCGGTCGTGGTCGACTGCACCCTCGGCCTCGGCGGGCACGGCGAGGCGCTGCTCGCCGCCTTCCCCTCGGCCCGCCTGATCGGGCTCGACCGCGACCCGGAGGCGCTGCGGCTGGCGGGGGAGCGCCTGGCCCCGCACGGCGACCGGGCCACGCTGGTGCACGCGGTCTACGACGAACTCCCGTCCGTGCTCACGGACCTCGGTCTCACCCGCGTGGCCGCCGTGCTGTTCGACCTGGGCGTCTCCTCGATGCAGCTGGACGAGTCCGGCCGCGGATTTGCCTATGCCAGGGACGCCCCCCTCGATATGCGGATGGACCAGACCACCGGGCCGAGCGCCGCCGACGTCCTCAACACCTACGCGCCGGGCGAGCTGGTCCGGGTGCTGCGGACCTATGGAGAGGAACGGTTCGCCCGCCGCATCGTCGCAGCGGTCGTCGCCGAACGTGCCCGGCAGCCCATCACCTCCAGCGCCCGCCTGGTCGCCCTGATCCGCGAAGCCCTGCCGCAGGCGGCCATGCGGACCGGCGGCAACCCTGCCAAGCGCACGTTCCAGGCCCTGCGCATCGAGGTCAACGGCGAACTCGCCGTCCTCGGGCGTGCCCTGCCCGCCGCCGTCGCCGCCCTTGCGGTCGGCGGGCGCATCGCCGTCCTCTCCTACCACTCCCTGGAGGACCGGCTCGTCAAGCGCACCCTGGCCGAGGGCGCGGCGAACACCGCGCCGCCCGGCCTGCCGGTCGTGCCCGAGGAGTACCAGCCGCGCCTGCGGCTGCTGACCCGCGGCGCGGAAGTGCCGGACGAGCAGGAGGTCGCCGACAACAAGCGCGCCGCCCCCGCCCGGCTGCGCGCGGCGGAGCGCATCCGGGAGGCCGTCACATGAGCCGCTCGCAGCGTCCCCCCGCGGCCGGCGCGCCCGGCCGCCTGGCCCGGCTGACCGGCCTGGGCCCCGCCCGCGGCTCCTCGGCCGCCCGCACCCCGTTCGTGCTGCTGGTCGTCGTGCTCCTCGGCGCCGGGATGCTCGGCCTGCTGTTCCTCAACGCCTCACTGAACCAGGGCTCCTTCGAGCTGAGTGAGCTGCGCCGCGAGCAGAAGGAGCTGACCGACCAGCAACAGCAGCTCCAGGCCGAGGTCGACGGCTACTCCGCCCCCGACGCGCTCGCGGAACGCGCCCGCGAACTCGGCCTCGTGCCCGGCGGCCCGCCCGCGTTCATCGACCCCGACGGCTCGGTGCTCGGCGACGCCGAGCCCGCGCCCGCGCCCAGCCCCGAGGCCGAGGAGACCGAGGACGGGGGCACCGAGATCCCCGAGGGGCCCGTCGCCCCCCAGTCGGGCCCCGCGGACGGCCCCGCGCCCACGCCGGAGCCTGCGCTCACGCCGGAGGAGCCCGGCGCTCCCTCCGGCACGGGCGCCCCCCAGGCGCCGGGCGCGTACGTCGCCCCCGAGCCGGGGCACGCGCCGGAGCCCACGCCCGCGCCCACCGCTCCGGCGGACGGCACCGACGAGCCCGTGACGCCGCCCGCGCCGCCCGCGCCTGGCCCAGGGGAGATCCCATGAGCAGCCAGAAGCCCCCGAGCCCCCGGCGCCCCAAGCCCGACGGCGGCCCGCTGCGCCTGGGCAGCCCCCGGCCCCGCCTGCGTCTGGTCGGCCTCGCCCTGACTCTGGTCATGCTGGCCTTCGGTATCCGCCTGCTCCAGGTCCAGGCCGTCGGCGCCGACTCGTACACCGAGCAGGCGGCCCTCAACCGTTACGTCACCGTCGAACTGTCTGCCGAGCGCGGCGACATCACCGACCGCAACGGCCAGGCGCTCGCCACCACCGTCGACGCCTACGACATCACCGCCGACCCCCTCCTCTTCAGCGAGGCGGAGTCCGGTATCCCCGACGCCCCCGAACGGGCCGCCGCCCTTCTCGCACCCATCCTCGGCCGCGACGAGGCGGAGCTGGCCGCGCTCCTGGACGACCCCGAGTCCCGTTACGCCCTGCTCGCCCGCCAGCAGACCCCGCAGACCTGGCGGCAGATCCAGGACGTCCGCGCCAACCTGGCCGAGCAGGCCGCCAAGGGCACGGGGCAGCAGGTGCTCTCCGGTGTCTTCGCCGTGGAGAACCCCAAGCGCAGCTACCCCAACGACGAGCTGGCCGCCTCCGTCCTCGGCTTCGTCAACGCCGAGGGGCAGGGCGGCGGCGGCCTTGAGGCGCAGCTTGAGGAGCAACTGCGCGGCGAGGACGGCGAGATCAGGTACGCCCAGTCCGGCGGGCGGCGCGTGCCGACGGCGGGCGAGGAGGAGCAGCCGGCCGTCCCCGGCCTCGACATCGAGCTGACCCTGGACCGCGACGTGCAGTGGGCCGCCCAGAACGCCATCGCCGAGCAGGTCGAGGCGTCCGAGGCCGACAGCGGCTACGTCGTCGTGCAGGACACCGTCACCGGCGAGATCCTGGCCCTGGCGAGCGCCCCCGGCTACGACCCCAACGACATCGCCTCCGCCGACGCCTCCGGCCTCGGCAACCCGGCGCTCGAAGACGCCTACGAGCTGGGCTCCACCAGCAAGGTCATCACCATGGCCGCCGTCCTGGAGGAGCAGGCCGCCACCACGGGCACCCACGTGACCGTGCCCAACCGGCTGCCGCGCGCCGACCGCAGCTTCGCCGACCACGTGAACCACGAGACGCTGTACCTGACCCTCGCGGGCGTCCTGGCCCACTCCAGCAACATCGGCACCATCCTCGCCGCCGAGGAGCTGGGCGACACCCAGGCCGAGGCCAACGAGATCCTGCACTCCTACCTCGGTGCCTTCGGCTTCGGCCGGCCCACCGGGCTCGGCTTCCCCGGCGAGACCGCCGGTATCCTGGCCGACCCGGAGGACTGGAACTCCAGCCAGCAGTACACGATCCCCTTCGGCCAGGGCCTGTCCGTCAACGCCGTCCAGGCCGCCTCCGTCTACTCCACCATCGCGAACGGCGGGGAACGCGTCACCCCCAGCCTGGTCCGCGGCGCCACCGGGGCCGACGGCCAGTACGAGCCGGCGCCCGCGCCGGAGCGCGAACGGGTGGTGAGCGAGGAGACGGCCGAGGACGTCACCCGCATGCTGGAGACCGTCGTCGTCGACGAGGAGGGCACCGGCAGCGCCGCCCGTATCCCCGGCTACCGCGTCGCGGGCAAGACCGGGACCTCCAACCGGGTGGACCCGGAGACCGGCGTCTACGACGGCTACACCTCGTCCTTCGCCGGCTTCGCCCCCGCCGACGAGCCCCGCCTCACCGTGTACTGCGCCGTCCAGAACCCCACCGAGGGCGCCTATACCGGCAGCGAGGTCTGCGGGCCGGTGTTCAACGAGGTCATGCGCTTCTCGCTGGCCGCCCTGGAGATCCCCCCGACGGGCGAGGAGTTCGCCGGGCTCCCGGTCACGTTCGACCCCGACGCATGACGGTCCCGACGCACCCCGACGCACGAGGAAAGCGGAGCATCAGCACGTGAGAACCATCACCGACGGGTCGGCCTCGTTTCGCTCCACCCCCGCCGCGCCCGGTACGCTCACCGCCGTGCCACACGCTGATCACTCCCGCCCGGCGCCCCGCCCGCGGCACGTGAGCCCCGTGCCCCTGGCGACGCTGGCCGAGCTGCTCGGCACCGCGGTCCCCGAGGGCGAACACCCGGTCACCGGCATCACCCACGACTCGCGCGCCGTCCAGCCGGGCGACATCTACGCGGCCCTGCCGGGAGCCAGGTTCCACGGCGCCGACTTCGCCGTCCAGGCGGCCGGTCTCGGCGCCGTCGCCGTCCTCACCGACCCCTCGGGCACCGAACGCGCCGCCGCCACGGGGCTGCCCGTGCTGACGGTGCCAGACGTCCGCGCCCGCATGGGCGCGGCGGCCGTCGCGATCTACGGCGACCCCGGCCGCGACCTGCTCCAGATCGGCGTCACCGGCACCTCGGGCAAGACGACCACCGCCTACCTCATCGAGGGCGGCCTGCGCCACGCCGCCAAGGACGGCGAGGAGACCGGGCTGATCGGCACGGTCGAGACCCGCATCGCCGGGGAGCGCATCAAGTCCGAACGCACCACCCCGGAGGCCACCGAGCTCCAGGCCCTCTTCGCGGTCATGCGCGAACGCGGGGTGCGGTCCGTCGCCATGGAGGTCTCCAGCCACGCCCTGGCCCTCGGCCGGGTCGACGGCTGCGTGTTCGACGTGGCGGTCTTCACCAACCTGAGCCCGGAACACCTCGACTTCCACCCGGACATGGAGGACTACTTCCGGACGAAGGCGCAGCTGTTCACGCCGGCGCGGGCCGGGGCGGGCGTGGTCAACATCGACGACGAGTACGGCAGGCGGCTGGCCGCCGAGGCCGGCGTCCCCGTCACCACCTTCTCCGCGGAGGGCCATCCGGACGCCGACTGGCGCGCCGCGGACGTCGAGATCGGGCCGCTCGGCTCCACCTTCACCGCACTCGGCCCCGGCGGCACCCGCTTCCGCGCCGCGGCCCCCCTGCCGGGGCCGTTCAACGTGTCCAACGCGCTGGCCGCGATCACCGCCCTGGCCGTGGCGGGCCTCGACCCGCGGACCGCCGCGGAGGGCATCGCCGCCGTGCCCGGCGTCCCCGGCCGCCTGGAGCGCGTCGACGCGGGCCAGCCCTACCTCGCCGTCGTCGACTACGCACACAAGCCCGACGCCGTCGAATCCGTGCTGTACGCCCTGCGCAAGGTCACCAGGGGCCGCGTGCACGCCGTGCTCGGCTGCGGCGGCGACCGGGACCCGCACAAGCGGCCGCGCATGGGCGCCGCCCTGGCCCGGCTCGCGGACACCGCGGTGCTCACCTCCGACAACCCGCGTTCGGAGGACCCCCTGGCCATCCTGGCCGCCATGCTCGCCGGCGCGGCCGAGGTGCCCGCGCACGAACGCGGCACCGTGCTCGTCGAGGAGGACAGGGCCGCCGCCATCGCCGCCGCGGTGGCCCGCGCCGAGGCGGGCGACACCGTCCTCGTGGCCGGCAAGGGCCACGAGCTGGGTCAGGACATCGCCGGAGTCATCCGGCCCTTCGACGACAGGGACGAGCTGCGCGCGGCCATCGGGCGCTGCCCGTTCTCCCCGACGGCAGCGCATGCCCCCACCGCTAACTGCGCTGTGTCCCCCACTGCCCCACCCGATCAAGACCCCGACGCCAGGCGAGGCCCGTTGCAGTGATCCCCCTTTCCGTTGCTGAGCTCATCACGGTCGTGCGGGGAGAGCCGCACGACATACCGGAGTCGCCACCCCGCATCACCGGGCCCGTGGTCATCGACTCCAGGCTGGCAGAGCCCGGCTCCCTCTTCGCCGCACTGCCCGGTGCACGCGTCGACGGACACGACTACGCCGCCACGGCCGTCGCCGCGGGCGCCGCCGTCGTGCTGGCGACGCGCCCGGTGGGCGCCCCCGCGGTCGTCGTCGACGACGTGACCGCCGCCCTCGGCGCGCTCGCGCGGCACACCGTGCGCAGTCTCGGCGCCACGGTCGTGGCGCTCACCGGCTCGGCCGGCAAGACGAGCACCAAGGACCTCATCGCCCAGCTGCTCCAGCGGGCCGGACCCACCGTCTGGCCCGCTGGCTCGTTCAACAACGAGATCGGCCTGCCGCTGACGGCGCTGCGCGCCGCGGAGGACACCCGCTACCTGGTCCTCGAAATGGGCGCGCGGGGCATCGGCCACATCCGCTACCTGACCTCGCTGACGCCGCCGCGCATCGGCGCCGTGCTGAACGTCGGCACCGCGCACATCGGCGAGTTCGGCGACAGGGAGACCATCGCGGAGGCCAAGGGCGAGCTGGTCGAGGCCCTGCCGCCGGCCGACGAGGGCGGCGTGGCGGTGCTGAACGCCGACGACCCGCTGGTGCGCGCCATGGCGGCCCGCACCCGCGCCCGCGTCGTCCTCTTCGGCGAGTCCGAGGAGGCCGCGGTCCGCGCGGAGCGGATTCGGCTGACGCCCGAAGGACGGCCCGCGTTCAGTCTGAGCACCCCCACCGGGTGCGCCGACGTGACCATGCGGCTGTACGGTGAGCACCACGTGTCGAACGCGCTTGCCGCTGCGGCTGTTGCGCATGAGGTAGGCATGTCCGCGGAGGCGATCGCCGAAACACTGACCGCCGCGGACCCGCTCTCGAAGTGGCGGATGGAGGTCACCGAGCGAGCGGACGGCGTGACCATCGTCAACGACGCCTACAACGCCAACCCGGATTCCATGAGGGCCGCCCTGCGGGCACTCGCCGCCATGGGCGAGTCCACCAGGGCGAAGGGGGGGCGCACGTGGGCGGTGCTCGGTCAGATGGCGGAGCTGGGTGACGATGCGTTCGCCGAACACGACGCGGTCGGGCGGCTCGCCGTCCGGCTCAACGTCAGCAGGCTCGTGTCCGTGGGCGGCCAGGAGGCCGCCTGGCTGGACATGGGCGCCAAGAACGAGGGTTCGTGGGGTGAGGAGTCGGTGCACGTGTCCGACGCTGGGGCAGCGGTACGGCTGCTGCGCGATGAGCTGCGGCCGGGAGACGTCGTGCTGGTCAAGGCGTCCAGGTCGGTCGGCCTGGAGGACGTGGCCCTCCGATTGACGGGCGACGCCGACGGCGCCGATGGCGAGGTCGCCGCCCGATGAGGCAGATCCTCTTCTCCGGTGCGATCGGACTCTTCCTGACCCTGGTCGGCACCCCCCTCCTGATCAAGTTGCTGGCCCGCAAGGGATACGGCCAGTACATCCGCGACGACGGTCCCCGCGACCATGCCAGCAAGCGGGGCACGCCCACGATGGGCGGCATCGCGTTCATCCTGGCGACGCTCATCGCCTATGCGGTCACCAAGATCGTGACCAGCGAACAGCCCAGCATTTCGGGCCTGCTGGTGCTTTTCCTGATGGCCGGCATGGGCCTGGTCGGCTTCCTGGACGACTACATCAAGATCGTGCGGCGCCGCAGCCTCGGTCTGCGCGCCGGCGCCAAGATGCTCGGCCAGTTCATCGTCGGCGTCACGTTCGCGATCCTCTCGCTCAACTTCGCGGACGCCCGCGAACTGACGCCCGCCTCGACGCACCTGTCGTTCACCCAGGACTTCAGCTGGTCCATCGGGCCCGTGCTGTTCGTACTGTGGGCGCTGTTCATGATCCTGGCGATGTCCAACGGCGTGAACCTGACTGACGGTCTGGACGGCCTGGCCACCGGCGCCTCCGTCATGGTCTTCGGCGCCTACGTCTTCATCGGCGTGTGGCAGTACGGCCAGACCTGCGCCGACGAACTCACCGCGGGCGCGTCCTGCTACGAGGTGCGCGATCCGCTCGACGGGGCGGTGGTGGCCGCCGCGCTGATGGGCGCCCTCTTCGGCTTCCTGTGGTGGAACACCTCGCCGGCCAAGATCTTCATGGGCGACACCGGCTCGCTCGCCCTCGGCGGCGCGCTGGCCGGCCTGGCCATCGTCTCGCGCACCGAACTGCTCATGGCGGTCCTCGGCGGCCTGTTCGTCCTGATCACCATGTCCGTGGTCATCCAGGTCGGCTCGTTCCGCCTCACCGGACGGCGCGTGTTCAAAATGGCGCCGCTCCAGCACCACTTCGAGCTGAAGGGGTGGAGCGAAGTCCTGGTCGTGGTCAGATTCTGGATCATCCAGGGCATGTGCGTGATCGTCGGTATCGGCATCTTCTACGGCACCTGGGTGGCGGACTGGTGAGCACCTTCGCGGGGCAGCACGTGACCGTGGCGGGCCTGGGCGTGAGCGGCATCAGCACCGCGCGCGCCCTGGCCCGGCTCGGCGCCCACGTCACCGTCGTCGACGGCGGCTCGGGGGAGCGGCAGCAGGCGCACGCCGCCGAGCTGGCCGGGGACGGCGTCGACGTCAGACTCGGCGACGGAACGATCCTCCCTGCCCGCACCGAACTCGTCGTCACCTCGCCCGGCTGGCGGCCGGACCACCCGCTGTTCGCCGCCGCCGACGCGGCGGGCGTCGAGGTCGTGGGCGACGTCGAGGTCGCGTGGCGGCTGCGCGGTGCCGCCGGGCCGCCCTGGCTGGCCGTCACCGGCACCAACGGGAAGACCACCACCGTGCGCATGCTCGCCGCCATCCTCTCGGCGGCGGGCCTGCGCACCGCGGCGGTCGGCAATATCGGCACCCCGCTGATCGACGAGGTTTCGGCCGAGCCGCCCCACGACGTGCTCGCCGTCGAGCTGTCCAGCTACCAGCTGCACTGGGCGCCCTCGCTGCGCCCGCATTCGGCGGCGGTGCTGAACCTGGCGCCCGACCACCTGGACTGGCACGGGTCGATGGAGTCCTACGCCGCCGACAAGGGCCGGATCTACCAGGGCAACGAGGTCGCCTGCGTCTACAACGTGGCCGATCCCGCGACCGAGACGCTGGTCCGCAAGGCCGACGTGACGGAGGGCTGCCGGGCGGTCGGCTTCACGCTCGGCCCGCCCGCGGTCTCCCAACTCGGCGTCGTGGACGGCATCCTGGTCGACCGGGCCTTCGTGGAGAACCGGCAGACCCAGGCGCAGGAGCTGGCCGGGGTCGCGGACGTCGACCCGCCCGCCCCGCACAACATCGCCAACGCGCTGGCCGCCGCCGCCCTGGCCCGCGCCTACGGCGTCGCTGCGCACGCGGTGCGCGACGGGCTGCGGAACTTCCGTCCCGATGCGCACCGCATCCAGCACGCGGGCGACGTGGCGGGCGTGCGGTACGTGGACGACTCCAAGGCGACGAACACCCACGCCGCCGAGGCGTCCCTCGCCGCTTACCCGTCCGTGGTGTGGATCGCGGGCGGCCTCGCGAAGGGCGCCACGTTCGACGACCTGGTGCGCGGCGCCGCGCCGCGGCTGCGCGGGGCCGTTCTCATCGGCGCCGACCGGCAGCTCATCGCCGAGGCACTGGCGCGACACGCCCCGGATGTGCCGGTGGTCGACCTCGCCCGGACGGACACTGGGGCGATGGCGGAGGCCGTCCGCGAGGCGGCCCGGCTGGCCCGGGCGGGGGACACCGTCCTGATGGCGCCGGCGTGCGCCTCGATGGATATGTTCACCAACTACAACGAGCGCGGTGACGCGTTCGCCGCCGCCGTTCGCGACCTGGCCGACGGCCGGGCAGGAAACGAGCAGTAGCCCGCGGACCGCAGGCGCGGGACGAAGGAGGGGCCAGGATGAGGGCTGACCACCGCGCGCCGCGACAGCCTTCGCCCGCGGGCCGGGCGCGCGAAACCCCGCGTGCCCGGCCCGCGCGCCCGCGCGTACCCCGCGGGCGCCCGGCGCCGCGCGCCACGGCTCCGCGCCCGCGCACGCGCAGGCCCCGCGCGCCGCGGTTCGTCGTCCGTCTGCGCCGTGCGTGGGACCGGCCGCTGACGGCCTACTACATCGTCATGGGCACCGGCCTGCTGATCACGCTCCTCGGGCTCGTGATGGTCTTCTCCGCCTCCCAGATCCAGGCGCTGCGCTACGACCTGCCCGCCACGTTCTACTTCAGGAAGCAGCTGCTCGCGGCGGTGCTCGGCACCGTGCTGCTGTTCCTCGCCTCCCGGGTCTCCGTCCGCTTCCTGCGCGCGCTCACGTACCCGTTCCTCGTCTGCTCCGCGGTCCTGCTCGTCGCCGTCCAGGTGCCGGGCATCGGCGTCGAGGTCAACGGCAGCACCAACTGGATCGCGGTCGGGGGATCGTTCCAGCTCCAGCCGAGCGAGTTCGCGAAGCTGGCGCTGGTGCTGTGGGGCGCCGACCTGCTCGCGCGCAAGGGCGACAAGCGGCTGCTGACGCAGTGGCGGCACCTCCTGGTCCCGCTGGTCCCCGGGGCGCTCCTGGTGTGCGGCCTGGTGATGGTCGGCGGTGACATGGGCACCGTGATGATCCTGGCGGCCATCCTCTTCGCGCTGCTGTGGCTGGCCGGGGCGCCCACCCGGCTCTTCGCCGGGGTGCTGGTCACCTCGGCGGCGCTCGGCGCGCTGTTCATCGCGACCGCCCCGCACCGCATGGACCGGCTGGCCTGCATGGGCGCCACCGATCCGGGCGAGGGCGACCGCTGCTGGCAGGCGGTGCACGGGATTTACGCCCTTGCCTCGGGCGGGTGGTTCGGCTCGGGACTGGGGGCAAGCGTCGAAAAATGGGGTGAACTCCCGGAGCCCCACACGGACTTCATCTTCGCCATCACGGGCGAGGAGCTTGGTCTTGCGGGGACGCTGTCGGTCCTCGCCCTCTTCGCGGCTCTAGGCTATGCGGGTATCCGCGTGGCCGGACGCACGGAGGACCCCTTCGTGAGGTATGCCGCGGGAGGGGTAACGGCCTGGCTCATGGTCCAGACCGTCATCAACATCGGTGCGGTGCTGGGCCTGCTGCCCATCGCCGGGGTGCCCCTGCCGCTGTTCTCCTACGGAGGCTCCGCCCTGCTGCCCACCATGTTTGCCATCGGGCTGCTGATCGCCTTCGCGCGCAGCGATCCGGCGGCCAGGGCCGCCCTGGCCATGCGGGGACCTGGGCTCAAGTGGAAGACGATGAGACGGCGCGGCAAGTCGGCGCCGTCCGGAGAGCGGTGAAATTCGGTGCATGTTGTCCTCGCCGGCGGGGGGACCGCCGGCCACATCGAGCCCGCGCTCGCCCTCGCGGACGCGCTGCGCAGGCAGGACCCGACCGTGGGCATCACGGCCCTCGGCACGGAACGTGGCCTGGAAACCCGACTGGTGCCCGAGCGCGGTTACGACCTCGGGCTGATTCCGGCGGTGCCGCTGCCGCGCAAGCCGACGCCGGAGCTGATCACGGTGCCGGGCCGGCTGCGCGGCACCATCAAGGCCACCGAGGAGATCATCGAGCGCACCAAGGCGGACTGCGTGATCGGCTTCGGCGGCTACGTCGCGCTCCCCGGCTACCTCGCCGCGAAGCGCCAGCGGGTGCCGATCGTGGTGCACGAGGCCAACGCCCGCCCGGGGCTCGCCAATCGGATCGGCGCCCGTTACACACGCTTCGTCGCCGTCTCCACGCCGGACAGCAAACTGCGCCACGCCAGGTACCTGGGTATCCCGCTGCGCCGGGCCATCGCGACCCTGGACCGGGCCGCGCGGCGCCAGGAGGCCCGCGCGTTCTTCGGGCTCGACGCCAATCTGCCGACCCTGCTGGTCTCCGGCGGCTCGCAGGGCGCGCGGCGGCTGAACGAGGTCATCGCCGCCGTCGTCCCGCAGCTCCAGCGCTCCGGGGTCCAGGTGCTGCACGCGGTCGGCCCCAAGAACGAACTGCCGCAGGTCGACACGATGCCCGGTATGCCGCCTTACATCCCGCTATCGTATGTGGATCGAATGGACCTCGCGTACGCGGCCGCGGACATGATGCTCTGCCGCGCGGGCGCGATGACCGTCGCCGAACTGTCCGCCGTCGGGCTGCCCGCCGCCTACGTTCCGCTGCCGATCGGCAACGGCGAACAGCGGCTGAACGCCCAGCCGCTGGTCAAGGCCGGCGGCGGACTGCTGATCGACGACGCCGAGCTGACGCCGGAGTGGGTCAGGAGCGCCGTGCTGCCGGTGCTGACCGACCCCGGCCGGCTGCTGGCGATGTCCCGCGCCGCCGCCGAGTTCGGCCGCAGGGACGCCGACGAGCTGCTGGTCGGCATGGTGCACGAGGCGATCGCTGCGCGCAGGGCGTAGCGCGACCTGGGGAGTTGACACGAGCGTGGCCGGAGCGACGACCGCGGAACGGGACGGCAGCCGCCGTCGGCCGGACTCCGGCCCGCGCCCGCGTCCGCCCGAGCGGCGCTCGTCGCTCGCGCGCCTCCGGCCGCGCCGTCCCCGGCCGCGCACGATCGTCGTGCTGGTGCTCGCCGTCCTGCTCGGCGGCTTCGGCACCTGGGCCCTGTACGGCTCGGACTGGCTGCGCATCGAGCGCGTGTCCGTCCACTGGTCGGGCGGACAGCACCGGCTGACGGAGGAACAGGTCCTGCGGGCCGCCGCCGTGCCGGAGGGCTCCCCGATGGCATCGCTCGACAAGGGGGCGGTGCGCGCGCGGCTCCTGGAGCGGCTGCCGCGGCTTGCCTCGGCGGAGGTGGTCAGGGGCTGGCCGCACGGCGTCACGCTGAAGCTGACGGAGCGCAGGGCCGAGGTCCTGATGCCCGAGGACGGTGGTTTCACGGAGGTCGACGAGGACGGAGTGCCGTTCGGCAGGACCGAGGAGGCGGACGCGGGGGTACCGTTGCTCGAACTGGAACTGGAAGAGAGCGCGAGTCTCCGCCGATTCGGCGAGGACCGCATTCGCCAGGAGGCGGTCTCCGTGGCCGCCGCCCTGCCGGAAGCGCTGCGCGGGAGCACGCGGGTCATCCGCGTCACCTCCTTCGACTCCATCACCCTGGAGTTGTCGGGCGACCGTGTGGTGCGGTGGGGGAGCGCGGAGGAGTCGGCGGCGAAGGCCGACGCACTGGAGGCGGTGATGAACGCGGCAGAAGACGCCACGTACTTCGACGTCAGCGCGCCCAGTGCCCCGGCCGCTTCCGGAGGTTGACGGCCCGGTCGGCCCGGTGCCGGACGAGCACCCAGGTTGACGGGGACCGAGCGCGATCACATAGGGTGAAAAGAAAAACAGGAGGTTCGGCGTGTTCGTTGAACGCGTACCACTTGTCGACTTAGTGTCCGTTCCGAGGAATCCAAGGAACGGCAAGCACAGGTAACCCTAAACTTGAGCGTTAGGGTTCGGGGTGGCTTATCCAACCGCCCCATCGGCATCAGTCGGCGCACTGCGGCTCACGCGGAGCGGCGACACGTAAATCGAGGCGAGAGGCCTTCGACGTGGCAGCACCGCAGAACTACCTCGCAGTCATCAAGGTCGTCGGTATCGGCGGCGGTGGCGTCAACGCCATCAACCGGATGATCGAGGTCGGTCTCAAGGGCGTCGAGTTCATCGCGATCAACACCGATGCGCAGGCGCTGCTGATGAGCGACGCCGACGTCAAGCTGGACGTCGGCCGGGAGCTCACCCGAGGGCTTGGCGCGGGCGCCAACCCCGACGTGGGTCGCAAGGCTGCCGAGGATCACCGCGAGGAGATCGAGGAGGTCCTCAAGGGGGCCGACATGGTTTTCGTCACCGCGGGCGAGGGCGGCGGCACCGGCACGGGCGGTGCCCCGGTCGTGGCGAACATCGCGCGTTCCCTCGGGGCCCTGACCATCGGCGTGGTGACCCGGCCGTTCACCTTCGAGGGCCGCCGCAGGGCAAACCAGGCGGAGGACGGCATCGCGCAGCTCCGTGACGAGGTCGACACCCTCATCGTCATCCCGAACGACCGGCTGCTGTCCATCTCGGACCGCCAGGTCAGCGTGCTGGACGCCTTCAAGTCCGCCGACCAGGTGCTGCTGTCCGGTGTCCAGGGCATCACCGACCTCATCACCACCCCAGGCCTGATCAACCTCGACTTCGCCGACGTCAAGTCCGTGATGTCGGAAGCCGGTTCCGCCCTCATGGGTATCGGCTCCGCGCGTGGGGACGACCGCGCGGTCGCCGCCGCGGAAATGGCGATCTCCTCCCCTCTTCTCGAAGCGTCCATCGACGGCGCCCGCGGAGTCCTGCTGTCCATCTCCGGCGGTTCCGACCTCGGTCTGTTCGAGATCAACGAGGCCGCGCAGCTCGTGAGCGAGGCCGCCCACCCCGAGGCCAACATCATCTTCGGTGCCGTCATCGACGACGCGCTCGGCGACGAGGTACGGGTCACCGTGATCGCCGCCGGGTTCGACGGCGGTCAGCCGCCTTCCCGCAGCAGGGACAAGGCACTCGGCGGGTACGGCACCAAGGAGGAGCAGTCCGCCGTCGGCCAGGACAGGCCGGCGATGGACCCCGAGCCGGAGCGCCCCTCGTTCGGCGGCCTCGGCACCCTGCCGCCGCGCGACACCGGCGCCGTTCCGGAGCGCGAGAGCGCCCCGCCCGTTCCGGAGCCTTCGGCCGACCAGTCGCGCGAGCCGGTCAAGGGCACGCCCCAGGTTCCTTCCGCCCGGCCGTACGACGGTGGTCAGGTCGAGGAGCTCGATGTGCCCGACTTCTTGAAGTGATAGCGCAGCAGAGCACGGACGACGGCGCCCGCTTCGCCTTCACCGACCGGTGGGGCGGGGCGAGCGCCGTTCCGTACGGAACCCTCAATCTCGGCGGCGCGGTCGGCGACGATCCGGCGGCCGTTGCGCAGAACCGGGAGCTGGCCGCGAAGGCCCTCGGGCTCGACCCGGCGGACGTCCGCTGGATGAACCAGGTGCACGGCAGGAGCGTGGCGGTGGCCGACGGCCCGTGGCCGGGCGGCGAGCCGCCGGAGGCCGATGGCGTGGTCACCGCGCGGAGGGGGCTCGCGCTCGCGGTGCTCACCGCCGACTGCACTCCCGTGCTTCTCGCCGATCCGGTGGCCGGAGTCGCCGGCGCCGCGCACGCCGGGCGGCCGGGGCTGCTGGCCGGGGTGGTGCCCGCGACGGTCGAGGCGATGTGCGCGCTCGGCGCGGAGCCGGCCAGGATCACCGCCCGCACCGGACCCGCCGTGTGCGGGCAGTGTTATGAAGTGCCGGAGGACATGCGGCAGGAGGCGGAACGCCTGGTGCCCGGCAGTGCGGGCACGACGCGGTGGGGGACCCCGGCCGTCGACATTCCCGCCGGGGTGCGGCGGCAGCTGGCCGGCTGCGGGGTCCGCGACATCAGGCTCTCCACGGTCTGCACCCTCGAATCGGATGCCCATTTCTCCTACCGGCGGGACCGGCTCACGGGCCGGCAGGCCAGTTATGTCTGGGTGGCCGCATCGTGAGTGCATGGGACGAGCCCGGTACGCCGGGCTCCCGCGAGGCCGAACTCGCCGCCAATCTCGCCCGGGTGGAGGAGCGCATCACCCGCGCATGTGACGCGGCGGGGCGCGCGCGGACGGACGTGACTCTGATCGTCGTCACCAAGACGTACCCGGCCGAGGACGTCAGGCGGCTCGCCGCGCTCGGCGTGCGGGACGTTGCGGAGAACCGGGACCAGGAGGCCGCGGCCAAGGCGGCGGCGTGCGCGGACCTCGCGCTGAACTGGCACTTCGTGGGACAGCTGCAAACAAACAAGGCGCGTTCTGTCGCCAAGTACGCGCAATGTGTGCATTCCGTGGACAGGGTGCGGCTGGCTCGTGCGCTCTCCGCGGCGGTTGTGAGTCTGGAACGTGCGCCCCTGGATTGCCTCGTGCAGGTTGCACTGGAAAAGGCGTCGGGGCAGGGCGGTGACCGGGGAGGTGTGGCGCCGGACGCGGTCGGGGAGTTGGCGGCGGCACTCGACGAGGCGCCGGGACTCCGATTGGCGGGGCTCATGACGGTTGCTCCGCTCACGGGCGCGTACGCAGGGGCGCCCGCCGCGGCGTTCGAGCGGTTGCAGGAAATCTCAAGGCGACTGCGCTCGGTCCATCCGGCTGCGAACATGGTCTCGGCAGGCATGAGCGCGGACTTGGAGGAGGCGATCGCCGCGGGAGCGACACACGTACGCGTCGGGAGCGCGGTGCTCGGCGTCCGCCCCGCCCTCGGGTAACGTCGCCAAACGAGGGGCTACAGCCGAAAATATGGTCAATCCCGATTCGGTCGGGGGCAGGTTACGTGGATGCGCGGCCCGGGCAGATCGGAGCCGATCCACCACAGAGCGGAGGACGCAGTCGATGGCTGGCGCGATGCGCAAGATGGCGGTCTACCTCGGCCTCGTGGAGGACGACGGGTACGACCGCCCGGGGTATGGCCCCGACGACGAATTCGAGCCGGAGCCGGAGCCGGATCGGGGCCGGCGTCAGCAGGCGCACGAGCCGCCGGCGCGGGAGCGGACCGAGGAGCCGGTGCGGGTCGTGCACCCGCCGGCGCAGCGGGAGACGGAGCCAACCCCCGCTCCACTCCTGACCGAAAGCAGACGGCCCGGGAGGATCGCTCCCGTGTCTTCCATCACACCCGAACGACAGAACGTGGAGAAGAGCGCGCCGGTGATCATGCCCAAGGTCGTGTCAGAGCGGGAGCCGTACCGGATCACCACGCTCCACCCGAGGACGTACAACGAGGCCCGTACCATCGGGGAACACTTCCGCGAGGGCACCCCGGTGATCATGAATCTGACGGAGATGGATGACACAGATGCAAAGCGACTTGTCGACTTTGCCGCTGGTCTCGTCTTCGGTCTCCATGGCAGCATCGAGCGCGTGACGCAGAAGGTGTTCCTGCTGTCGCCTGCTAACGTCGATGTAACGGCGGAGGACAAGGCCCGGATCGCCGAGGGCGGGTTCTTCAACCAGAGCTGACGACAGGACACCGGAAGGTCACGTTCCGGCCGAGCGGCCGGGACACTCGGACAAGGGGAGAGGGACAGGCAGGAATGGGCATCGTTCAACAGGTGATCCTGGTTGCCTTGTACTGTCTGCTCGGCTTGCTGCTCTTCCGATTGGTGATGGACTACGTGTTCATGTTCGCCCGCTCCTGGAGCCCCGGCAAGGCGATGGTTGTTGCCCTGGAGGCCACCTACACTGTCACCGATCCGCCACTGAAGGCGCTGCGGAAGGTCATCCCGCCGCTGCGCTTCGGGGGTGTGGCGCTTGATCTGTCCTTCTTCGTACTCATGATCATCGTCTACATCCTGATCAACGTCGTGGCCAGGCTGTGAACGAGTACGGTCTTGCCGATATGCCGACGAATTACGTTGAGGTGAAGAGATGCCGCTGACCCCCGAGGACGTGCGGAACAAGCAGTTCACAACCGTCCGTCTGCGAGAAGGCTATGACGAGGACGAGGTCGATGCCTTCCTCGACGAGGTCGAGGCAGAGCTGACCCGGCTGCTCAGGGAGAACGAGGACCTGCGCGCGAAGCTGGCCGCGGCCACCAGGGCTGCCGCGCAGAACCAGCAGAACATGCGGAAGCCCGAGCCGCAGGACCGGCCGGGTGGCCCCATGTCGGCCATATCAGGTCCGGGCCCCCAGCAGCATCAGCAGCAGCAGCAGCATCAGCAGCAGCCGATGGGCGGCCCTCCGCAACTTCCCGCCGGACCCGGTGGTCCTGGCGGCCCCGGTGGCCCTGGCGGTCCCGGTGGCCCCGGCGGCCCGCAGGGTCACCCCGGTGGCCCGGGCCCCATGGGCCACGGCGGCCCCGGCGGACCGATGGGTCCTGGTGGTCCCGGCGGTCCCGGTGGCCCCGGCGGCCCGCAGGGTCACCCCGGCGCTCCGGTGCCGATGGGCACCCACGGCGGTCAGGGCCTCGGGCCCGGCCTCGGCGGCCCCGGTCTCGGTGGCCCCGGCGGCCCGCAGCAGATGCCGCAGCCCGCGGGCGGCAACGAGAGCGCGGCCCGCGTGCTTTCGCTCGCGCAGCAGACCGCGGACCAGGCGATCGCGGAGGCCCGTTCGGAGGCCAACAAGATCGTGGGTGAGGCGCGCAGCCGCGCCGAGGGCCTGGAGCGGGACGCCCGCGCCAAGGCCGACGCGCTGGAGCGGGACGCGCAGGAGAAGCACCGCGTGGCGATGGGCTCCCTGGAGTCCGCGCGCGCCACGCTGGAGCGCAAGGTCGAGGACCTGCGCGGCTTCGAGCGCGAGTACCGCACGCGTCTGAAGTCGTACCTGGAGAGCCAGCTCCGCCAGTTGGAGAGCCAGTCCGACGACTCGCTCGCGCCGCCGCGTTCGCCCGCCGCCGCCTCCCTGCCGCCCTCCCCGGCTCCCTCGCTCGCCTCGGCGGGCGCGCCGACCGGCCCCGGGGCCGGCATGGGCGGGCACGGCTCGCTCGGCGGCAACCAGTCGATGGGCGGGCACGGCTCGCACGGCGGCCACGGCGGTGGCCACGGCGGCCCCGGTGGCCCGCCCTCGTACGGCGGCCAGCAGCAGATGTCGCCGGCGATGACCCAGCCGATGGCGCCGGTGCGGCCGCAGGGGCCGCAGCCGATGCAGCAGGCGCCTTCGCCGATGCGCGGCTTCCTCATCGACGAGGACGACAACTGACGGGCCCGGGCGTCGACTGACGTCCGAGACCACCGGCATATCGCAGCGGGCCGGCCGGGACCTCAAGGTCCCGGCCGGCCCGTTCGCGCGCGGCCTGCTTCGGCAGGGCAGGGCCTAAGCCCGGCGTAGCCGGAAGGTGGCGCCCAGGGGGGTGTCGCCGAACGGCTCGCCGAGTGTGTCGTCGCCCGTTCCCTCGGCGAAGTCGGTCGCCAGCACCTCGCCGGCGATCAGCGCTTGGTGGTCGACGAGCGCGCGTTCGCTCTCGGGGTCGGTGGCCTGCCAGCGCACAACGATGCGGTCGGCCACTTCGAGGCCGCTGTTCTTCCTGGCGTCCTGGATCAGCCGGATCACCTCGCGGGCGAGCCCGGCGCGGCGCAACTCCGGCGTGATCTCCAGGTCGAGCGCCACCGTCGCACCCGGGTCCGAGGCCACCGACCAGCCCTCGCGGGGCGTTTCGGTGATGATGACCTCCTCGGCCGACAGCGGCACCAGCTCGCCGTTCACCTCGACCGCGGCCGTGCCCGCGCGCAGCGCGGCCGACAGCTCGGCGGCGTCCGCCTCCGCGATGGCGCGGGCGACCGGCTGCGTCTGCTTGCCGAAACGGCGGCCCAGCGCCCGGAAGTTGCCCTTGGCCGAGGTGTCGACCAGCGAGCCGCCCATCTCGGACAGCGCCGCGAGCGAGGCCACGTTCAGCTCGTCGGCGATCTGCTCCCGCAGGTCGTCGCCCAGCAGCTCGAAGCCCTGCGCGGCAACCAGCGCGCGGGACAGCGGCTGGCGCGTCTTCACGCCGGACTCGGCGCGCGTGGCCCGGCCCAGCTCGACGAGCCGCCGCGCCAGCAGCATGTCCCTGGAGAGGTCCGGGTCGACCAGGCCGGGATCGGCCGCGGGCCAGGAGGCCAGGTGCACCGAGTCGGGCGCGCCCGGCGTCACCGGCACGATCAGGTCCTGCCAGACCCGTTCTGTGATGAACGGGACCAGCGGGGCCATCAGCCGGGTGACCGTCTCCAGCACCTCGTGCAGCGTGCGCAGCGCGGCCGGGTCGCCCTGCCAGAAACGGCGGCGGGAACGGCGGACGTACCAGTTGGACAGGTCGTCGACGAACGTGGAGATCAGCTTGCCGGCGCGCTGGGTGTCGAAGTCGTCCATGGCCTTGGTGACCATGTCGACCAGCGCGTTCAGCTCGCTGAGCAGCCAGCGGTCGAGCAGCGGCCGGTCGGCCGGCGGCGGATCGGCCTCGCCCGGGGACCAGCCGGTGGTGCGCGCGTACAGCGCCTGGAAGGCGACCGTGTTCCAGTAGGTGAGGAGCGTCTTGCGGACGACCTCCTGGATGGTGCCGTGCCCCACCCGGCGCGCCGCCCAGGGCGAGCCGCCGGCCGCCATGAACCAGCGCACGGCGTCCGCGCCGTGCCGCTCCATCAGCGGGATGGGCTCCAGGATGTTGCCCAGGTGCTTGGACATCTTCCTGCCGTCCTCGGCGAGGATGTGGCCCAGGCAGACCACCGACTCGTACGAGGAGCGGTCGAAGACGAGGGTGCCGATCGCCATGAGTGTGTAGAACCAGCCGCGGGTCTGGTCGATGGCCTCGCAGATGTACTGGGCCGGGTAGTGGCGCTCGAACTCCTCGCGGTTGCGGTACGGATACCCCCACTGCGCGAACGGCATCGAGCCCGAGTCGTACCAGGCGTCGATGACCTCGGGGACCCGCCGGGCACTCCGCGCGCAGCCGTCCGTGGTGCACGCGAACGTGACCTCGTCGATGAACGGCCGGTGCGGGTCGAGCCCGGACTGGTCGGCGCCGGTCAGCTCGCTCAGCTCGGCCAGCGAACCGACGCAGGTCAGGTGGCCGTCGTCGCAGCGCCAGATGGGCAGCGGCGTGCCCCAGTAGCGGTTGCGGGACAGTGCCCAGTCCACATTGTTGGTCAGCCAGTCGCCGAACCGGCCGTGCTTGACCGAGTCCGGGTACCAGGCGGTCTTCTCGTTCTCCCGCAGCAGGGCGTCCTTGACCTGGGTGGTGCGGATGTACCAGGCCGGCTGTGCGTAGTACAGCAGCGGGGTGTGGCAGCGCCAGCAGTGCGGGTAGCTGTGCTCGTAGGCGAGGTGGCGGAACAGCAGCCCCCGTTCGCGCAGGTCGGCGACCAGCGCCTCGTCGGCCTTCTTGAAGAACTGGCCGCCCACCAGCGGCAGGGCCTCCTCGAAGGTGCCGTCCGCGCGCACCGGGCGCACCACGGGCAGCCCGTACCTGCGGCAGGTCAGCAGGTCGTCCTCGCCGAACGCGGGCGCCTGGTGCACCAGGCCGGTGCCGTCCTCGGTGGTGACGTAGTCGGCGGTCACCACGAAGTGCGCCTCTGCGCCGCCGAAGTCGACCAGCTCGAACGGGCGGCGGTAGGCCCAGCGTTCCATCTCGGCGCCGGTGAACGTCTGCCCGGTCTCGCGCCACTCCTCGCCGAGCGCCGCGGCGAGCAGCGGCCGCGCGACCACGAGACGGCGCGCGCCGTCGGTGGCGACGGCGTAGGTGACGTCGGGGTGCACGGCGACGGCGGTGTTGGACACCAGCGTCCAGGGGGTGGTGGTCCACACCAGCAGATCCGCCTCGCCCGCGAGCGGGCCGGAGAGCAGCGGCAGCCGGACGTACACCGAGGGGTCGACGACCGTCTCGTAGCCCTGCGCCAGCTCGTGGTCGGAAAGACCGGTCTCGCAGCGCGGGCACCAGGGCGCCACGCGGTGGTCCTGGACCAGCAGGCCCTTGCCGAAGATCTCCTTCAGCGACCACCACACCGACTCGACATAGGCGGGGTCCATGGTGCGGTACGCGGCGTCCAGGTCCACCCAGTAGCCCATGCGCCGGGTCAGCTCGGCGAACGCGTCGGTGTGGCGGGTCACGGACTCGCGGCACCTGGCGTTGAACTCGGCGATCCCGTACGCCTCGATGTCCTGCTTGCCGGTGAAGCCCAGCTCCTTCTCCACCGCCAGCTCCACGGGCAGGCCGTGGCAGTCCCAGCCGGCCTTGCGCGTGACGTGGAAGCCGCGCATCGTCCGGTAGCGGGGGAAGACGTCCTTGAACACCCGCGCCTCGATGTGGTGCGCGCCGGGCATCCCGTTCGCCGTGGGCGGCCCCTCGTAGAACACCCATTCCGGGCGTCCCTCCGACTGCGCGAGGCTGCGGGTGAACGTCTTGTTCTCCTGCCACAGGTCGAGCACGCCGTGCTCCAGGGCGGGCAGGTCGACCTGGGCTGGTACGGGGCGGTATTGCGTCATCGGATCGTCCTCCGGCGGACACACATGGCGTTCTCCGTCGGAGGGACGAGAGCGCGCTCCCGCGGTACCACCCTCCTTGGCCGGGTGCGCCGACCGTCGGCCGTGCCCCTGCCCCCTCATTGGGCCGCGGTGCCGGGTCTACTCGCTCGCGGTGAGCTTTCTGCCGGCGGCTCAGGGGTGATCTTCACGTCGCGCACGCCCCCGGGCTCACACCGTCCCCGGGTCGCTCGCGGCTGCGGACGACGCTACTCGTCCCCATCGCTGCCTTCCGCTTCGACCAGTGTACGGGCCGCCGCGGAGCGGTGGTGACCGGTTATCCGGCCGCCGGGCGGGGCACAACGCAGGGAGACCGGCGCGCCCCCGTTGCCGCGCCTCCCCAGTCGATTTATCGTTCCGGTCACGATTCGCGAGCAAGATCACACTATGTGAAGGGGCCGCCGCCATGGTGGCAGCGAAGAAGTCGGCCAGGAAGACGTCGCAGGACGGGCAGACAGGAGCCAAGAAGGTGGCAGCGAAGAAGAGCACCGCGGACGAGCCGTCCACCCCTGTTTCGACCGCCCGCACGGCGGCCCCGGCCGACCCCGGTGACCTGGCCGTCCGCACCGGCGAGGACCCGTGGACCGCGGAGGAGGCCGAGGAGGCCAGGGACGCGCTGACGGCCGAGGCCGACCGGCTGCGTGCCGAGATCACCGCCTCCGAGGAGGCCCTGACCGGGCTCATGCGCGACTCGGGCGACGGCGCCGGGGACGACCAGGCCGACACCGGCACCAAGAACGTGACCCGCGAGCACGAGATGGCCCTGGCCTCCAACGCGCGCGAGATGCTGTACCAGACGGAGCGCGCGCTCCAGCGGCTCGAAGCCGGCACCTACGGCCTGTGCGAGAACTGCGGGCAGCCGATCGGCAAGGCGCGGATGCAGGTCTTCCCGCGGGCCACGCTGTGTGTGGACTGCAAGCAGAAGCAGGAACGGCGGTTCTGACGGATTTCCGGTGATCGCACTGGCGTGGCGTACCCTCATCACGTGAGCGAGGCGGAGAGGACCATCGAGACACCTGACGACCCCGAGAAGGCGGCCGGGGCGGCCGGGGCGGCGGGGACCGGCGAGCCGGCGCGGGTGGCCGACGAGGACGGGACCGCGGACCGCGGGCCGCGGCGGGTCATGGTGCTGGCCGGGGTCGCCGCGTTCGCCTATGCGCTGGACCTCATCACCAAGATCATGACGGTGGAGTGGCTGGAGAACGAGCCGCCCGTCGAGGTCTTCGGCGAATGGCTCCAGTTCAGGGCCGTGCGCAACGGCGGAGCGGCGTTCGGTATCGGCGAGGCGCTGACCGTCGTCTTCACCTGCATCGCCGCCGCCGTCATCGTCGTGATCATCCGGCTGGCCAGGAAGCTGTACAGCACGCCGTGGGCCATCGCCCTCGGGCTGCTGCTCGGCGGCGCCCTCGGCAACCTCACCGACCGGCTGCTGCGCGCGCCCGGCGCGCTGGAGGGTCACGTGGTGGACTTCATCGCGCCGAAGCACTTCGCGGTGTTCAACCTTGCGGACTCCGCGATCGTGTGCGGCGGCATCCTGATCGTTCTGCTCTCCTTCCGCGGCCTCGATCCCGACGGCACCGTGCACCGGGACTGACCGGCCGTCCGGCATACTCGTCGGGTGAACACCCTTCCCGAGACCCGCGCACTGCCCGTACCGGAGGGACTTGAGGGGGAGCGTGTCGACGCCGCCCTCGCCCGTATGCTCGGCTTTTCCCGCACCAAGGCCGCGGAGCTGGCCGCCGCGGGCAAGGTCAGGCTCGACGGCGCGGAGGTGGGCAAGTCGGAGCGGGTCACCGGTGGTTCGTGGATCGAGGTGGAGATGCCGCCGCCCCCGACCCCGGTGCGGGTCGTGGCGGAGCCCGTCGAGGGCATGGAGATCGTCCACGACGACCAGGACCTCGTCGTCGTCGACAAGCCGGTCGGCGTCGCCGCGCACCCGAGCCCCGGCTGGAGCGGGCGCACCGTCATCGGCGGCCTCGCCGCCGCCGGCTTCCGCGTCGCCACCTCGGGCGCCGCCGAGCGTCAGGGCATCGTCCACCGCCTCGACGTCGGCACCTCGGGGCTGATGGTCGTGGCCAAGTCCGAGACGGCGTACTCGCGGCTGAAGCAGCAGTTCCGCGACCGGACCGTCGACAAGCACTACCACACCCTCGTGCAGGGCCACCCCGACCCGCTCAGCGGCACCATCGACGCCCCGGTCGGGCGGCATCCGCAGGCCGACTACAAGTGGGCGGTCACCGCCGACGGCAAGCCCGCCGTCACCCACTACGACCTGATCGAGGCGTTCCGCGGCAGCAGCCTCCTGGACGTCAAGCTGGAGACCGGCCGCACCCACCAGATCCGGGTGCACATGGCCGCGCACCGGCACCCCTGCGTCGGCGACCTCACCTACGGGGCCGACCCGACGCTGGCCAAGCGACTGGGCCTGACCAGGCAGTGGCTGCACGCGGTGCGGCTGGGGTTCGCGCACCCGGCGGACGGGCAGTGGGCCGAATTCTCCTCCGGCTACCCGGCCGACCTGGACTCCGCGCTGGAGACGCTGCGCGCGGAGAGCGCGTAGGGGGCGGCCCCTCAGGTCTCCGCGCCGGGCGCCGCCGGGGGGAGCGCGGCGGGTGAGGTGGCGACGCGGGGCAGCGCGTAGGGGTGCTTCTCACGCAGCCACGTGATCAGCTCCTCGCGGACCGCGCAGCGCAGCGTCCAGACGTCGTCCGCGTTCCTGGCGGACATCGCGGCGCGCACCTCGATCGTCGTCGGGGTGGTGTCGGTGACGACCAGGCTCCACTGGCGGCCGTCCCAGTCCTTGCGGCCAAGCAGGTACTCCTGGAGCCGCTTGCGCAGGTCGGTGATCGGGGCCGAGTGGTCGAGGTGCAGGAAGATCGTGCCGGTGATCTCGTGCCCGCCGCGGGACCAGTTCTCGTACGGCTTGCTGTTGAAGTAGGACACCGGCATGGTCAGCCGCCGGTCGTCCCAGATCCGCACGGTGAGGAACGCCAGCGATATCTCCTCGACGGTGCCCCACTCGCCGTCGACCACGACGGTGTCGCCGATGCGTACCGAGTCGCCGAACGCGACCTGGAGGCCGGCGAACAGGTTGCTCAGCATGGACTGGGCGGCGACACCGGCGATGATGCCGATGACGCCGGCGGAGGCCAGCATCGAGGCGCCGAGGGCGCGCAGCCCGGGGAACAGCAGCAGGATGGCCACGGCCGTGGCGACGACCGCCAGGATGCTGGTCACCACGCGGCGGATCATCGCCAGCTGCGTCCTGAACTGCCGCACCCGGGCCAGATCGGTGGTGCGGGCCGCGTAGGTGGCCAGCGAGTTCTCCGCGACGGCGTTCGCCGCCCTTATCGTCAGCCAGGCCGCGGAGAAGATGGTGACCGTCGCGAGGAGGCTCTGGATGATGTCGTCCCGCTTCAGCTCCAGATCGAACGCGTCGTACGCGATCTGCACGGCGGCCGAGGCGAGCAGCACCTGCAACGGCAGCTGGCAGCGCCGCATGAGGCCCCACACCCTGGTGTCCGGGTGGCGCCGGTCCGCCGCGCGCAGGGCGCGGTCGATCAGCCAGCCGATGACCAGCGTGAGCGCGATGGTGCCGCCGATGACCAGGAGTGGTCGCAGCACGTCGTCCATGGGATCTCTCAGCTCCTTGGTTGCCTGCTTCCGACCGCAAGGTTAGCCAGCCGGGCTGGCAGGATGGGCGGCCGAGAACCCCTCGAACCCCGCAAACCCCTGCGTATTACCGGAAGGTCAGTCGAGACCGTGAGTCATGTCATGCTTCTGCACTCCGCGTACGGGCTGCGGCCCGCCGTGCTCGCCGCCGCGGACCGGCTCCGGGCGGCCGGGCACCAGGTGCTCACCCCCGACCTCTACGACGGGCGGACCACCGGGACCGTCGAGGAGGGAATGGCCGTCAAGGACGAGATCGGCACCGAGGAGCTGCTGCGGCGGGCCGTCGCCGCCGCCGCGCCGCACTCGGACGCCGGCCTGGTGTACGCGGGCTTCTCGCTGGGCGCCTCCCTCGCCCAGACCGTCGCGCTCGGCGACGCAAGGGCCGCCGGGCTGCTGCTGTTCCACGGCACGGGGGACGTTGCGGACGACGCCTCGGCGGACGGGCTGCCGGTGCAGCTGCACGTGGCCGACCCCGACCCGTTCGAGCCCCACGACTGGCTGAACGCGTGGTACCTGCGGATGCGGCGGGCCGGGACGGACGTGGAGGTGTTCCGGTACCAGGGCGCCGGCCACGTGTACACCGACCCGGAGCTCGCTGACTGGGACGAAGAGGCCGCCGAACGCACCTGGCGGACGGCGCTCGGCTTCCTCGCCTCGTTCGGCGAGGGCTAGGGCCAGGGCTTGGAGGCGAAGGCCAGGGCCGCGGCTCAGTCCTCCTCGCAGCGCCCGCTGCCGCCGTCCATGGGGTGGCAGATCAGATCGGCGTCGCCGGGGGAGTCGCTGAGGTAGCGGCCCACGCAGGCGTTGCCGTCGGTCAGGCCGTGTTCGGCGCAGAACTCCACCGCATCGGTGCCGTCCTCGAAGTCGTCGGAGACGTAGATCACCCAGTAGCCGGGGTTCAGCGAGGCGTAGTCGTCGCTGAGCAGGACGTCGGCCTCGGGCACCGAGGCACGGATCGCGGCCAGCCGCTGGTCGCGGACCTCGGTGCCGGTGGCGACCGGCTCGGAGAACAGCTGGGCGATCCACGTACCGGGGTCGAGGTCGCCCGGCGCGGGGTCGGTCTCGCGTGGCGGCTCTGCGGTGGGCTCCTCGCTCGCTTCCCCGGTGGGGTCCCCGGTGGGATCCTCGGACGGCGGTGGCTCGGCGGTGTCCGAGGGCGTGGGTGTGGGGCCGTCGGAGCCGTTGGCCTCGGTGCCGCCGCCCGGCAGCACGAGCGCGGCGGTGATGCCGCCGGCCAGCAGCACCGCGCCCGCGGCGATGCCGGCGACCAGCGCGGAACGGGAGCGGCCGCGCGCCGGCGGGACCGCGTTCGTCCCGGTCGGCGCATACGCCCACGCCGCCTGTGGGGTCTGGGGGGTCGGCGGCGGGGCCTGGGCCTGGGCCAGCATCGCGTCGAGCCGGGCGGCGTCCGGGCGGGCGGCTGGGTCCTTGACGAGCAGGATTCTGAGCACGTCCCCGAGCGGCCCCGACCTGACCGGCGGTGGCACCGGGTCCTCCAGCACCGCGGACAGGGTGGCCAGGGTGGTCCCGCGGCGCAGGGGGCTGTAGCCCTCGGTGAGGACGTACAGCATGACGCCCAGGGACCACAGGTCGGCCGCGGGGTGGTCGGGGGCGCCGCGGATACGTTCCGGCGCGATGTACTCGGGGGAGCCGACGATGCCGCCGGTGACGGTCAGCGAGGTGGAGCCGGCGACCGCGGCGATCCCGAAGTCGGTCAGCACCGCGGAGGAGCCGCCGTCGCGCAGCAGCACGTTCGCCGGTTTGACGTCGCGGTGGTGGATTCCGGCGGCGTGCGCGGCGCGCAGTCCGGCGAGCACGTCGCGGCCCAGGCGGATGGCCTCGGCGGGCGGCAGCGGCCCGCGGCGCGCCAGGGCTTCCAGGCTGTTGCCCGGCAGCAGCTCCATGACCAGCCAGGGATGCGGCTCGATGTCGACGATGTGGTAGATCCGCACCACGTTCGGGTGGTCGATGCGGGCGAGGGCGCGCGCCTCGCGCAGCACGCGCTCCCGCAGGGTGCGTTCCGCGTCAGGGCCCGAACGGGCCATCTGATCGGCGGGCCGCACCTCCTTGAGGGCGACCTCGCGGTGCAGCGCGAGGTCGCGGGCCCGCCACACGGTACCCATGCCGCCGGCCCCGAGCCGCGCGAGCAACTCGAAGCGGTCGTCGATGATCTGTCCCGGCTGCGCCCCTGCCACGGCCACAGCCTACGGAACGAGCGGCGGGCGGACGCGGCCGGAGCCGCGTCCGCCCGGCCCTTGTGGCAGCTTCGTTACCCGGTCGTGCCCCGGGCACGGCGTCCGTCTCAGGGCTGGACGCTGTTCGCCTCGATGACCGCGGCGAAGTCCTCGGGCGTCTTGGGAACGTCCACGACCTCGTCGTTGTACTTCAGCGTCGGGGTGCCGGACACGTCGGGCGCGGCGTCGAACTTGTCGGACATCTGGAGGGCCCAGACGGCGAACGCGCTGTCGGTGACCGCGGATTCGAAGTCCGCGTTGCCCTCCAGCTCGGGAACCTCCTGGGCTATCTCGATCAGCCGCTCGTCGTCGGCGAACGCGTCGGACGACTCGGCGGGGTGGAACTCCTCGGAGTAGAGGGCCGCCTGGAGGTCCAGGAACGCCGAGGGGCTTACGTCGAGGGCGGCGCCGAGTGCGTTCAGGGCGTTCTTGGAGCCGGAGCCGCCGAGCCGGTCGTCGAGGAAGGAGCCGAAGACGTACTCGACGGCGAAGGTGCCGTCGTCGATGCCCGCGCGGACGCTGTCGCCGATGTTCTGCTCGAAGTTGGCGCAGGCGGGACAGCGCGGGTCCTCGAAAAGGGTGAGGGTGTTGGCCGCGTCATCCTCGCCGATGCGGATGGTCAGGCCGTCCTCGCCCGAGGTGTTGGCCGGGGCGTCGGCGGCGAACTCGCCTGACCCGCCGTCCTCGATCTGTGTGCGGACGGCGCCCCAGTCGGTGTTGTCCGCGTCGTCGCCCATGTTGGCGACGGCCACGCCGATGCCGCCGGCGACGGCCAGGAGGGCCAGGGCCGAGCCGCCGACGATTGCCTGGCGGCGCACCTTTTCACGCCTGGCCTGGCGTTCGCGCTCGGCGCGCAGCCGTTCGCGGGCCTCGCGTTTGGCCACGGAGGTGTTGCGCTTGCTCATGAGGGATCTCCGTCGAGAAGTGTCGGTGGTCCCGGGCGCGGCGGGCGGCCGGGACGGGTGGCTGCCGGTGCGGGGCGCTCGCTCAGTGGGCGAGCGCCGCGCCGGGCGGGCCCCGACGGAGGACGGAGTGGGCCAGGGGCGGCGCGGCCGGCGCGGCGGGAGCGGTCCGGGGGCGGCGCGGCAGCCGCGGGGGCTCGGCCGCGGGCACGTTGCGGAACGTGACGGCGAGCAGCAGCGGCCGGAAGCCGGCCGCGACGGCGGCGTGCAGGAGCCGGGCCAGGGCCCGTTCGCCGCAGCGCAGCCAGCCGGCCGCGGCCAGGCCGGCGCAGACGTGCGCGGCCAGCAGCACCCAGGGCCCGGCCGGATCGGACGCGTCCAGCGGCCCGCGGCCGGCGGCAGCGAGGTTGACGAGCGGGGTGCCGACCTCGCCGGCGCAGAGCAGGTCGACGCCGAGCAGCCGCAGTGGCCCGGTGACCGGACCGCCGCCGGGGCCGTAGCAGGTGGACTGTCCCGCGGTGAAGAGGGTGTCGGCCGCCAGGTGCAGGGGGACGAGCAGCGCGGCGATGGTGCCGAAGCCGCGTTCCCCGCCGCCGAACAGCAGCCAGGCGCACGCGAAAACCGCGGCGCCGACGACGGCGACGGCCGGTGCGGGCAGGGGCGCGCCGGACAGCAGGACGTGGGCACCGGCGGAGAGCGTGACGCACAGCGCGGCGAACATCGCCGCGCGGGCCGCACGCATGCCGGGAGCCGATATACCCATCGAGCCCGAGTGTGCCACGACCCGCGGTGCGGGGGCACGGGCGGTGCCGGGTGACGTTTCCCCGCCGGCTGTTCCCCGGGTGGGCGGCGTGCGTTCCGGGGCCGGGAGCGGGGCACCGTCCTGACCTTGGGCATTGCCGTGATCATGGCTCTGACCTGCGGAAACGCCGAGGAATTGCGATCGCGTGCGCGGGGCCGGTGCGGCTGGTGCGGATGTAGGGTTCAGGGTGATCCAAGCCCCTGCTGCGGAAGGCCGTGGAGTGACGAAGCCCTTCACACACCTGCATGTGCACACCCAGTACTCGCTGCTCGACGGAGCGGCGCGGCTTGCGGACATGTTCAAGGCGTGCCGGGAGATGGGCATGTCACACATCGCCATCACCGACCACGGGAACCTGCACGGCGCCTACGACTTCTTCCAGCAGGCGCGGGCCGCGGAGATCACGCCGATCATCGGCATCGAGGCGTACGTGGCGCCGGAGTCGCGGCGGCACAAGCGGCGGGTGCAGTGGGGGCAGCCGCATCAGAAGCGGGACGACGTTTCCGGCTCCGGCGGTTACACGCACAAGACGATCTGGGCGTACAACAGGACGGGGCTGCACAACCTGTTCCGGCTCTCCTCCGACGCTTACACCGAGGGCTTCTTCGTCAAGTGGCCCCGCATGGACCGGGAGACCATCGCGCAGCACGCGGAGGGCCTGATCGCGTCCACCGGCTGCCCTTCCGGCGAGGTGCAGACGCGGCTGCGGCTCGGCCAGCCCGAGGAGGCGCTGAAGGCGGCGGGGGAGTACCGGGAGATCTTCGGCAAGGACCGGTACTTCCTCGAACTGATGGACCACGGTCTCGAAATCGAGACCCGGGTCAGGGACGGGCTGCTGGAGATCGGCCGCAAGCTGGGCATCCCGCCGCTGGTGACGAACGACTCGCACTACACGCACGCCCACGAATCGGCCGCGCACGACGCGCTGCTGTGCGTGCAGACCGGGAAAAACCTGTCGGACCCCGATCGCTTCCGCTTCGACGGCTCGGGGTACTACCTGAAGTCGCCGGAGGAGATGTACGCCATCGACTCCTCCGATGCCTGGCAGCAGGGCTGCGCCAACACCCGCCTGGTGGCCGAGCAGGTCGAGACCAGCGGCTGGTTCGAGCCGCGGGACCTGATGCCGCGCTTCGACGTGCCCGAGGGGTACACGGAGGTCTCCTGGTTCCAGGCGGAGGTGGCCCGCGGCATGGCCCGCCGCTACCCGGGCGGGGTGCCGGAGTCGCGGCAGCGGCAGGCCGAGTACGAGATGGGCGTCATCATCCAGATGGGGTTCCCCGGCTACTTCCTCGTGGTCGCGGACTTCATCATGTGGGCCAAGCAGCAGGGCATCGCGGTCGGCCCGGGGCGCGGTTCCGCGGCCGGTTCGATCGTGTCGTACGCGCTGGGCATCACCGACCTCGACCCGATCGACCACGGTCTGATCTTCGAGCGCTTCCTCAACCCGGAGCGCGTCTCCATGCCGGACGTCGACATCGACTTCGACGAGCGCAGGCGCGGCGAGGTGATCCGTTACGTCACCGAGAAGTACGGCGCCGACAAGGTGTCGATGATCGGCACCTACGGCACGATCAAGGCGAAGGCGGCCATCAAGGACGCCTCGCGCGTGCTGGGTTACCCCTACGCGATGGGTGACCGCATCACGAAGGCGATGCCCGCGGACGTGCTCGGCAAGGGCATTCCGCTGTCCGGCATCACGGACAAGGACCACCCGCGGTTCAGCGAGGCCGCCGAGGTCCGCGGCATGTACGAGAACGAGCCGGACGTGCGGAAGGTCATCGACACCGCGCGTGGCCTGGAGGGGCTGGTCCGGCAGATGGGCATGCACGCCGCGGGCGTGATCATGTCCAGCGAGCGGCTGGTCGACCACGTGCCGCTGTTCGCGCCGAAGAACGACGGTGTGGTCGTCACGCAGTGGGACTATCCGACGTGTGAGGCGCTCGGCCTGCTGAAGATGGACTTCCTGGGCCTGCGGAATCTCACGATCATGGATGACGCGGTCAAGCTGATCAAGAAGAACAAGAACGTCAACATCGAGCTGCTGAATCTGACGCTCGACGACCCGAAGACGTTCGAGTTGCTGGGGCGCGGGGACACGCTGGGCGTCTTCCAGTTCGACGGCGGGCCCATGCGGTCGCTGCTGCGGATGATGAAGCCGACCGACTTCGAGGACATCTCCGCCGTCGGCGCCCTGTACCGGCCGGGCCCCATGGGCATGAACTCGCACATCAACTACGCCCTGCGCAAGAACGGCCAGCAGGAGATCACGCCGATCCACAAGGAGCTGGAAGAGCCGCTGAAGGAGGTCCTCGACGTCACCTACGGCCTGATCGTGTATCAGGAGCAGGTGCAGAAGGCGGCGCAGGTGCTGGCCGGGTACAGCCTCGGACAAGCGGACCTGCTCCGCCGGGCCATGGGCAAGAAGAAGAAGGAGATCCTGGACAAGGAGTTCCTCCCGTTCCAGAAGGGCATGCGGGAGCGCAACTACTCCGACGAGGCCATCCAGGCCGTGTGGGACGTGCTGGTGCCGTTCTCCGGCTACGCGTTCAACAAGGCGCACTCGTCGGCATATGGCCTTGTCACCTACTGGACGGCATATCTCAAGGCCAATTACCCGGCCGAGTACATGGCCGCGCTGCTCACCTCCGTGCGGGACGACAAGGACAAGTCGGCCGTCTATCTGAACGAGTGCCGGCGCATGGGGATCAAGGTGCTGCCGCCCGACGTGAACGAGTCGGAGGCTTTCTTCACCCCGCGCGGAGACGAGACGATCGTTTTCGGTCTCACCGCGGTTCGCAACGTGGGGCAGAATGTTGTCGATTCGATCGTGGCCACGAGGAAGGCGAAGGGGAAGTACAGCTCGTTCCCCGATTTCCTGGACAAGGTCGAGGCGGTGGTCTGCAACAAGCGCACCATCGAGTCGCTGATCAAGGCCGGCGGATTCGACAGTCTGAAGCACACCCGCAAGGGCCTGACCGCGCATTTCGAGCCGATGATCGACAACGTCGTGCAGGTCAAGCGCAAGGAGGCCGAGGGACAGTTCGATCTCTTCGGAGGCATGGACGACGACGCCGGCAGCGAAGGACCCGGCTTCGGCATGGACGTCGTCTTCACCGAGGAGGAGTGGGAGAAGGCGTATCTCCTCGCGCAGGAACGGGAGATGCTCGGCCTGTACGTGTCCGACCACCCGCTGTTCGGCATCGAGCACGTGCTCGACGACAAGGCGGACGCGGCCATCTCGGCACTGACCGGAGGCGACTACAGCGACGGCGCGATCGTCACCATCGGCGGCATCATCTCCGGCCTCCAGCGCAAGATGACCAAGCAGGGCAACCCCTGGGCCATCGCCACCGTCGAGGACCTGGCGGGCTCCATCGACTGCATGTTCTTCCCCGCCACCTACCAACTGGTCTCCACGCAACTCGTCGAGGACACGGTGGTGTTCGTCAAGGGCCGCCTCGACAAGCGCGAGGACGTCCCGCGGCTGGTCGCCATGGAGCTGATGGTGCCCGACCTGTCGGAGGCGTCCGCCGATTCCCCCGTGACCATCACCATTCCCACCCTGAAGGTCACCCCGCCGCTGGTGGAGCGGCTCGGGGAGGTGCTCGGCCAGCACCGCGGGCCGACCGAGGTGCGGGTGAAGCTCCAGGGCGCGCGGACCACGACCGTGCTGCGCCTGGACCGGCACCGGGTGCAGGCCGATCCCGCGCTCTTCGGCGACCTCAAGGCACTGCTCGGGCCCGCCTGCTTGGCCGGGTGATGCCGCAAGTTGGCGCGATGATGGAAGCTGCTTTACCGAAACGGGTAATTCCGAGGTCTACCTTCGAAAGGGAGGATTTCGCCACTCGAGGGGTGGGCCGTCATGGAGACCCGGATGATCGAAAAGGCAGTATTCCTGTTGCGCCAGGTGCACAGTTCCCGGCAGGAGGCCGTGCACGCGCTGGCCGTGTATTTCCCCGGCGCGGCATTCGAGGACAGGCTGCGCTGCGTCCACGAAGCCTGGGACATCGCCCGCCGCGGCGAAGAGCCCGCGCAATCCGTCGTGTCCCAGGTGTCCGACGCGCGGTATTTCGCGGCGGCACACGAACGGCACGCCTTCACCGACTGAAAGGTGCCCGCCGGACCGGCTCCGGCGCCACGGGGCGCACTTCCCGCGACGGGGTGTGCGCCCCGCGGCGCCGGAGCCGCGTCAGTTGTGGCCGAAGCGCCGCTCGCGTTTCCTGGTCTTCTGCTGCTCGTCAGGAACCTCGGCGCGGCTCTGCTCGGCCGGACGCTGCTGCTCCGACCGGCGGTTGCGGTTCTTGTTCCTGGCCATGATCGCCTCCTGGGTGAATCATCCTCCGGGCGCGGAACGCCGACCGCCACCAGATTCGCACGGCGCAACATAGTTCGCATTCCGGGCGGCGAGGGTCGTCGATTCGCCACGCCGAAGATCGAGTTGGCACAGATAACGGCGGCGTGGTCGGGCAGACTCAAGAAAACGGTACGGGAACGTCGGGAGAAAGAAGGTGCAACGTGGACCGCTGCGTCGTCCTGGTGGACGCGGGCTATCTGCTTGGCGCCGCCGCCAGCCTTCTCGCCGGAGAACCTGCCCGGCCCCGCATCACCGTGGACCACGCGGCCCTCATCCAGGGCCTGCGGGAGCGCGCCGAGGCGGACACCGGCCGGCCGCTCCTGCGGATCTACTGGTTCGACGGCGCGCCCGACCGCGTGCCCCAGCCGGAGCACCGGCGGCTGCGCGTCATGCCGCGCGTCACCGTGCGCCTGGGCGCGCTCACCAGAAGTGACGGGCGGTGGGCGCAGAAAGGCGTCGACGCGGCCATGCACGCCGAACTGACCGAGCTGGCCCGCAACCGCGCCTGCGCCGACATCGTCCTCGTCACGGGCGACGGCGACCTGCTGCCGGGCCTGATGTCGGCCAAGGAGCACGGCGTTGCCGTGCACCTCTGGGCCGTCCAGGCCGCCGACGGCGACTACAACCAGTCCGAGGACCTGGTGGCAGAGGCCGACGAACGCCGCGTCCTCGACCGGGCCTGGATCACCCGCGCCGTGCGCGTCAGCGACACGGCCGTCCCCGGCACCCCGCACGGCGTTCCGCGTTCCGAGATCGCCGCCATCCTCGCCGCCCCGCTGCCGGAGACCGGCGCGCCCGCGGGACAGCCCGCCGGGCGGGAGCCGGCGGTCGCCGTGAAGAACGGCGCCCCGCAGACCGGGGAGCCCCCCTGCCCGCCCCCGCACCGCGACGCCACCGGCCCCGCGGTCAAGGGCGTTCCGACGCCCAAGGATCTCGCCTCGCTCGGCCGTCCCGTCCCGCCCCCGGCCACCGCCACGCTGCGCTGGTCCTCCGACCGCGGCTGGGTGGACCGCGGCACCCCGGAGGAACCGCCGGAGGTCGCCGGGCTGCCGATGCTCTCCCAGCTCACCACCGCGGAACAGCGGTGGGCCGACCGCGAGGAGGACATCACGGCCGTCAGCGGCGACCCGTTCGAGGTCGGCCAGGTCTTCGCCCGCCGCTGGGCCGAACGCCTCTCCGCCCCGGTCCACTTGCAGCAGCTCTCCGGCGAGTACCCGCGCATCCCGCACCGCATCGACGGTGAACTGCTGCGCTACGCGGCCCGCTTCGGGCTGCTCGCGCACAAGGACGATCAGATCGACGAGCAGGACCGGTACGCGATCCGCGCGGGCTTCTGGCGCGAGGTCGACGGGCGCACCGGCGCCGAACGGGCCTCCTGAGGGCGCGGGCCCCCGGCGGGCGGCGACTTGACCGAAACGTGCCCCGGTGTCCGGCGGGTGCGGGCCGCCACGTAGGCTCCTCCATCGTGGCCTCATCCATCGCACGGGCCGGCTCCCATCCCACGGCGGAGCGGCGCGCGCCGGGCAGTACGGCGACCGCCGCCCGGCCCGCCTTCGCCGTGCGCGGCCTGACCAAGACCTACCCGGCCGCGCGGGGCCGCGCCGGCCGCGGGCGGAACGCCGAACGGCCCGGGCCCGTGCGCGCCAGCGACGACATCAGCCTGGACGTGGCCCGCGGGGAGATCTTCGGCCTGCTGGGGCCCAACGGAGCGGGAAAGACCACGCTCGTCCGGCAGCTCACCGGCCTGCTGCGGCCCGACGCCGGCCACATCACCCTGCTCGGGCACGACCTGGTGCGCCACCCGCGCCGGGCCGCGCGGCTGCTGGCCTATCTCGGGCAGGAGTCGACCGCGCTCGACGAGCTGACGGTGGCGCTCGCCGCCGAGACCACCGGGCGGCTGCGCGGCCTCGGGCCCGACGCGGCCCGCCGCGAGCGCGACGCCGTCCTCGACGAACTGGGGCTTGCGCCCCTGGCCGGGCAGCCGCTGAAGAAGCTGTCCGGCGGGCAGCGGCGGCTCGCCTGCGTGGCCGCCGCGCTGACCGGCGAACGCCCCGTGCTCGTGCTGGACGAGCCGACGGCCGGCATGGACCCGGTGGCCAGGCGCGCGGTGTGGTCGGCGATCGACAGGCGGCGCACCGGGAACGGCACCACGGTGCTGCTCGTCACCCACAACGTCATCGAGGCGGAAACGGTCCTCGACCGGGTCGCGGTCCTCGACTCAGGGCGTGTCATCGCCTGTGACACACCGGGCGGTCTGAAGGGCATGGTCAGTTCCGAGGTGCGCCTCGACCTGGTCTGGCGCGGTGAACCGCCGCTGGACGAGCCGGAGATCGCCGCCCTGTACGGCGCGGCCACCGTCGCGGGCCGCCGCTGGACGCTGCGGCTGCCGCCGGAGCGGGCCCGTTCGGTCGTGGCCGCCGTCACCCAGGGTCCCGCGTTCGCCGCGCTCGACGACTTCACCCTGGCCACCCCCAGCCTGGAGGACGTCTACCTGGCGCTCGGCGGCCGGGGCGCGGGACTGGAGCGCTCGTGAGCACATCCGCGATCAGCGCCGTGCACCCCCTGGCACCGGGCGCTCGCCTGTGGCCCGCTCTCGGGGCGGTCTACCGGGCGCAGCTCTCGCGCGCCCGCGTGGCGCGGATACCGCTGCTGTTCGTCGCCACCTTCCAGTCCATCGGGATCATGGTCCTGATGCGCGGCGTCGTGGACGGCGGCGGGGGCGAGGAGGCGCGCGCCGTGGTGGCCGGCTCCGCCGTGCTCGTCGTGGCGTTCGTCGCGCTCAACCTGCTGGCCCAGTACTTCGGGCAGCTGCGGTCCGCAGGCGGCCTCGACCACTACGCGACGCTGCCGGTGCCCGCGGCGGCGGTCGCGCTGGGCACGGCCGCCGCGTACGCGTCGTTCACGGTGCCTGGCGTGATCGTCACCGCCGTCACCGGGAGCCTGCTCTACCAGCTGCCGATGGGCGGCCTGTGGGTGATCGCGGCCGTCGTACCGCTGGCCGGTGCCGCGCTCGCCGGGCTCGGCGCCGCGCTCGGGCTGCTGGCGCCGCGTGCCGAGCTGGCCACCCTGTGCGGACAGCTGGGCATGTCCGCGGCGCTGCTGCTCGGGGTGCTGCCCGAGGGGCGGCTGCCGGAGCCGGTGCGCTGGCTGAGGGAGCTGCTGCCGTCCAGCTACGGCGTCGACGCGCTGGCCGCGGCCCTGGCCCCGCGGACCGACTGGGGTTCGGTCGCGGCGAACCTCGCCGTCTGCGCCGCCGTCGGCGCCGCGGCGCTCGCCCTGGCCACGTGGGCGTACCGCAGGGCGGCCCTGCGCTGAGCCGCCCGAAAATACGCTCATACGCCCGAACGGCCGTCCCGCGGGCCGAACAGGTGCCCGCACCTGGCAGGATGACGGGGTGACCGTTCCCCAGCCTGCACCGGATCACCGTCCGGCCGCCGACAATGCCGCCGAGCACACCGCCGGAGGCGAGGGCCACGACCCGTGGGCGGCCAGGGCCGCGGCGCCCGTGCCCGGCCGCGCCGCGGCGGGGACCGCGCCCGACTGGGGCCGCGAGATACGCGACGGCCTGCTCGTCGCCCTGCCGGTCGCCGTCGTCGGCGGGCTGGTGCTCGGCCTGCTGTGGCTGTGGCGCGCGCCGCGCGTTCCGCTCGTCTCCGACGGCCAGGCGGTGCTGCTCGCCAATTCGGAGGGGCAGGCGGCCATGGGCGCCGACGCCACGTTCCTGCTGTTCGGCCTCGCGCTCGGCGTGCCGGTCGGCATCGCGGTCTTCGTGGCGCGCCGCCGCGGCGGCGTGGGCACTGCGATCGGCCTGGCCGCGGGCGCCCTGGCCGGCTCGTGGCTGGCCTGGCGGCTCGGGGTGTGGCTCGGCCCGGCGCAGGACGTCGCCGGACATGCCAGGGAAGTCGGCGCCGGCGTCGAGTTCGACGCCCCACTCAACATCGGGGCCCGCGGCGTGCTGCTCGGCCTGCCGTTCGCCGCCGTCGGCGTCCACCTGCTGTGCATGGCGGCCTGGGGGCCCCGCGAGCCGCAGCAGCAGCCCGCGGAGCTGCCGCACTGGCGCGAACACGGCGCGCCGCCGCCGGACCACGCGCCGGGAGGCACTTCCTGAACGGGCGCGGCACGACCGGCCGCCTGCGGATCGGCGGCGTGCCGAACGGTGCCTTCGCGGCCGGAACGCGCGGCCGGCCCCCGTTCGGTCAGTCCTTCGCGATCAGCGCCGTGCGCGCGCCCGTCAGCGTCACCAGGTCCGCCGGGGACAGCTCGATCTCCAGACCCCGCCGGCCCGCCGAGACGAAAACCGTCTCGTGCCCGGCCGCCGAGGAGTCGATCACCGTCGGCAGCCGCTTGCGCTGCCCGAGCGGCGAGATCCCGCCCCGCACGTAGCCCGTGGTCCGCTCCGCCGCCGCCGGGTCGGCCATCGCCGCCCGCTTCCCGCCGACCGCCGCCGCCAGCGCCTTGAGGCCCAGCGAAGCGGACACCGGCACCACCGCCACCGTCAGCGCCCCGTCCACCTCGGCCACCAGGGTCTTCAGCACCCGCCGCGGGTCGGTGCCCAGTGCCTCGGCCGCCTCCTCGCCATAGGACGCGGCGGCCGGATCGTGCGCGTACGCGTGGACGCGGAAGGCGATGCCCGCCCGCGTCGCGGCCACCGTCGCCGGCGTGCCGCCCGCCGCGGCGCGCTGCTTCCTGCCCACTGCCGTTCCCTCCGCTCAGTTCAGACTCGTCGGACGGGCGGTGTACTCGGCGCCGGGCACGGAGGGCAGCTTGCCGATCAGTGACGTCTCCTGCCGCAAAATACGCAGCTCCTCCGCGAGTCTCGTCGCCGTGTCCTTGGCCTGGAGCAGCCGCTGCTTGTCCGACGTGTACAGCATCGTCGCCGCCGCCACCAGATAGGACACCACCGACGGGTCCTCCGGCAGCTCCTGCCCCGGGGCGAGCGTCCGCTCGTTCGCCCCCGCGAGCACCTTCTGGTAGGCGCGGAACGCCCGCAGCACCCCGGAGGCCAGCGCGCCCGCGCCCTCGCCCGGCTCCTCCGGGAGCGGCTCGACGTCCGCCGTCAGGTACGGCCCCTCGGTGTGCACCGAGACCAGCCGGAACCTGGTCGTCCCGGTGGCCAGCACCTCGTAGCCCTCGGCATCCTCCTCGTCCGCGCCGCCCGCCGCGGACCGCGCCCTGATCGTCGAGGCGTCCGCGATACAGCCCACGCCGTGGAACGACAGCATCGGGTCCTGCGCGAACCCGGCCCCCGCGCCCGCCTCCGGCGGCTCCGAGCCGTCCGGCAGGCCGAGCGCGCTCGGCGCCACCTCGTGGCCGTCCCTGATGGCGACGACACCGAACGGACGTGGCCCCTCGCCCGGAAGTTCGAGCAGGTCCCGCATCATGGCCCGGTATCTGGCCTCGAAAACGTTCAACGGCAGCACCAGCCCGGGAAACAGCACGGTGTTCAGCGGAAAGAGCGGCAGGCGCGTGGTCGTCACGACCGGCCAGCCTATCGGCTGGGCTCCGGGGGAGGGCCCGCATGGTGAAACGCGTCAGCGGTGCCCGTGTGACGTCTGCGAGACTGGACGGGTGCTGACCCGAATCGACCTGCGGAGTTCCCCCGGCCAGGGGGCGATCGACCGCGACCTGCTGCCCCGCGCCGAACTCGACGTCGAGGCCGCCCTGGAGAAGGTGCGGCCCATCTGCGAGGACGTACGCCATCGGGGGACCGCGGCGCTGATCGACTACGCGCAGCGGTTCGAGCAGGTCACCATCGAGCGCACCCGCGTGCCCGCGGAAGCCCTGGAGCGCGCCCTCGCCGAGCTGGACCCGGCCGTCAGGTCCGCCCTGGAGGAGTCCATCCGGCGCGCCCGCCTCGTGCACCGCGAGCAGCGGCGCACCGACACCGCCGTGCGCGTCGTGCCCGGCGGCACCGTCACCGAGCGGTGGGTGCCGGTGGAGCGCGTCGGCCTCTACGTGCCCGGCGGCAAGGCCGCGTACGGCTCCTCCGTCGTCATGAACGTGGTGCCCGCGCAGGAGGCCGGCGTCGGTTCGCTCGTGATCGCCTCGCCACCCCAGCGCGCCCCGGGCAACGAGTGGGGCGAGGGCCTGCCGCACCCCACGATCCTGGCCGCCTGCGCCCTGCTCGGCGTCACCGAGGTCCACGCCGCGGGCGGCGCCCAGGCCGTCGCCATGTTGGCCCACGGCACGGCCGAGTGTGCCCCGGTGAAGCTGGTCACCGGCCCTGGCAACGTGTACGTGACCGCCGCCAAGCGTCTGCTGAAGGGCATCGTCGGCATCGACGCCGAGGCCGGGCCGACCGAGATCGCCGTGCTCGCCGACGCCTCCGCCGACCCCCGGCTGATCGCCGCCGACCTCATCAGCCAGGCCGAGCACGACGTGCTGGCCGCCGCCGTCCTGATCACACCCTCCGCGGAGCTGGCCGACGCGGTCGACGCCGAGCTGGGCCCGCAGGTCGCCGCCGCCAAGCACCACGAACGCATCTCCGAGGCGCTGACCGGCCGGCAGTCCGGGATCGTCCTGGTCCGCGACCTCGACCACGGTCTCGCCGTCAGCGACGCCTATGCCGCGGAGCACCTGGAGATCCACACCGAGGACGCCGCGGCCGTCGCCGCCCGCGTCCGCAACGCCGGCGCCGTGTTCGTCGGGCCGCACGCCCCCGTCTCGCTGGGCGACTACTGCGCGGGCTCCAACCACGTGCTGCCCACCGGCGGCTGCGCCTGCCACTCCTCCGGGCTGTCCGTCCAGTCGTTCCTGCGCGGCATCCACGTCGTCGACTACGACCGGCAGGCGCTGGCCGAGGTCGCCCACCACGTGGTGGCGCTGGCCGAGGCGGAGGACCTGCCCGCCCACGGCACCGCGGTCAAGGTGCGCTTCGAGAGCGGGAAGGCCCGGTCAGGCGCGTGACACGCATCGACGACCTCCCCGTCCGGGACGAGTTGCGCGGCAAGACGCCCTACGGCGCCCCCCAGCTGGACGTTCCGGTGCGGCTCAACACCAACGAGAACCCGTACCCCGCGCCCGAGGATCTGGTGCGCCGCATCGCGGAGCGCGTGGCCGCCGCGGCCCGCGACATGAACCGCTACCCGGACCGGGACGCGGTGCTCCTGCGCACCGAGCTGGCCGCCTACCTCTCCAGGACCGCGGGCCTGGCTCTCGGGCCCGAGCAGGTCTGGGCCGCGAACGGGTCCAACGAGGTGCTCCAGCAGCTCCTCCAGGCGTTCGGCGGCCCCGGGCGCAGCGCGCTCGGCTTCGACCCCACGTACTCGATGCACTCCCTCATCGCCCGCGGCACCGGCACCGGGTGGATCTCGGGGCCGCGCACCGAGGACTTCGGCATCGACCGGGACGCGGCCGTCGCCGCCGTGCACGAGCACCGGCCCGACGTGCTGTTCATCTGCTCGCCGAACAACCCGACGGGCACCGCCGTCGGCCCGGAGACCGTGCTCGCCCTGTACGACGCGGCGCAGCGGGCCGCGCCGGGGCCGCGCGGCGCACTGGTCGTCGTGGACGAGGCGTACGCCGAGTTCAGCCACCACCCCTCGCTGCTCCCGCTGACCGGGGGCCGCCCGCTGCTGGTGATCAGCCGCACCATGTCGAAGGCGTTCGGCGCGGCCGGGCTGCGCCTCGGCTACCTGGCGGCTGACCCGGCCGTGGTGGACGCGGTACAGCTGGTGCGCCTGCCCTACCACCTGTCCACGGTCACGCAGGCCACGGCGCTCGCCGCCCTGGAGTTCACGGATACTCTCTTGAGTTACGTCGAGGAGCTCAAGGCCGAACGGGACCGGCTGGTGACCGAGCTGCGGGCGATCGGCTGCGAGGTCACGGAGTCCGACGCCAACTTCGTGCAGTTCGGCCGGTTCGCCGACGCGGCTGCCGTCTGGCGGCGGCTGCTCGACCACGGCGTGCTCGTCCGGGACAACGGCGTGCCCGGCCGGCTGCGGGTCTCGACCGGGACCCGCGCGGAGAACGACGCGTTCCTCGACGCGATACGTGCAGTGACGAAGGAGATCAGCGAATGACCCGCGTGGGCCGCGTGTCACGCACCACCAAGGAGACGTCGGTGCTCGTCGAGATCGGTCTCGACGGCACCGGGCAGGTCGATGTGTCGACAGGAGTCGGCTTCTTCGACCACATGCTCGACCAGCTGGGCCGGCACGGCCTGTTCGACCTCAGCGTCAAGACCGAGGGCGACCTGCACATCGACAGCCACCACACCATCGAGGACACCGCCCTCGCGTTCGGCGCAGCCTTCCGGCAGGCGCTCGGCGACAAGAGCGGCATCGTCCGTTTCGCCGACGCCTCCGTCCCCCTGGACGAGGCGCTCGCGCAGGTGACCGTGGACCTGTCGGGCCGTCCCTACCTGGTGCACCGCGAGCCGGACAACATGGCGCCGATGATCGGCTCCTACGACACCACGATGACGCGCCACATCCTGGAGTCCTTCGTCGCCCAGGCACAGGTGGCGCTCCACGTTCACGTCCCGTACGGCCGCAATGCGCACCACATCGTGGAGTGCCAGTTCAAGGCCCTGGCCCGCGCCCTGCGCCACGCCAGCGAGATCGACCCCAGGCAGCCGGGCATCCCCTCGACCAAGGGCGCCCTGTGAACGGAGAGACATTGTGAACGGGGTTTCGACGCTGCTCATCGTCGTCGGGCTTTTCCTGGCCGGCGGCGTGTACTCGTTCGCGAAGCAGGGGCTGCCCCGCGGCGTCGTCGTGCTGCTCGCCGTCGCCAGCGGCCTCTGCCTGCTGGCGGGGGTGCTGAGGCTGGAGTGGTAGCCATGAAGAGTGTCGTCGTCTTCGACTACGGGTTCGGCAACGTCCGTTCCGCCGAGCGGGCCGTCGCCAGGGCCGGGGCGCGGGTCGAGATCACCCGGGACCTCGACGCCGCGCTGCGGGCGGACGGGCTGCTGGTGCCGGGCGTCGGCGCGTTCGCCGCCTGTATGAACGGCATTCGCGAGGCGCGCGGCGACTGGGCCGTGCAGCGGCGCCTCGCGGGCGGGCGGCCCGTGCTCGGCATCTGCGTCGGCATGCAGGTCCTCTTCGCCCGCGGCATCGAGCACGACGTGGAGAGCAAGGGCCTGGACGAATGGCCCGGCACCGTCGGGCCGCTGCGCGCGCCCATCGTGCCGCACATGGGCTGGAACACCGTCCGCGCCCCGGCCGGCTCCGCGCTGTTCGCCGGACTGTCCGCCGAGGAGCGGTTCTACTTCGTGCACTCCTACGCCGTGCACGAGTGGGAGCTGCCGCCCGACAGCGGCACCGCGGCCCTGTCCGCCCCCAAGGTCACCTGGGCGACCCACGGCGAGCCGTTCGTCGCCGCCGTGGAGAACGGCCCGCTGTGGGCCACGCAGTTCCACCCGGAAAAGTCGGGCGACGCCGGTGCCCGCCTCATCACCAACTGGATCGAGACTCTTTGATGCTGGAACTGCTTCCCGCCGTCGACGTCCGCGACGGCCAGGCGGTGCGCCTGGTGCACGGCGAGTCCGGAACGGAAACCTCCTACGGCGACCCGCTCGCCGCGGCCCTGGCCTGGCAGCGCGCCGGCGCCCCGTGGCTGCACCTGGTCGACCTGGACGCCGCGTTCGGCACCGGCGACAACCGCGCGAGGATCGCGGAGGTCGTGCAGGCCATGGACATCAAGGTCGAGCTGTCGGGCGGCATCCGCGACGACGACTCGCTGCGCGCCGCGCTCGGCACCGGCTGCACCCGCGTCAACCTGGGGACCGCCGCGCTGGAGTCGCCCGACTGGGTGGCCAAGGTCATCGCGGAGCACGGCGACCGCATCGCCGTGGGCCTCGACGTCCGCGGCACCACGCTGCGCGGGCGCGGCTGGACGCGGGACGGCGGCGACCTGTACGAGACGCTGGAGCGGCTGAACCGCGAGGGCTGCGCGCGGTACGTCGTCACCGACATCAACAAGGACGGCACGCTGAAGGGCCCGAATCTCCAGCTGCTGCGGGACGTGTGCGCCGCCACGGACCGCCCGGTCGTCGCCTCGGGGGGCGTGGCCACCCTTGACGATCTGCGGGCCCTTGCCACCCTGGTACCCGAGGGCGTCGAAGGTGCGATTGTCGGAAAGGCGCTCTACGCCAGGGCGTTCACCCTGGAAGAGGCCTTGGAGGCCGTGGCGGCATGAGTGTGGAGCGGGTGCGGAACGGAAGTCCCTGGCAGGAGACCATCGGTTCCGCACGCGCGGTGGCGGCGGGCGACCTGGTGCTGGTGGCGGGCACGATCCCGGAGGCGGACGGGGCGGCCGCCATTGGTGACCCGTACGAGCAGGCCAAATCGGCGCTGGGCGAGGCAATCGCGGCGCTGGGACCGTTCGGGATCGGCGCCGAATCCGTCGTCCGCACCCGCCTGTACATCAGTCACGCCCGGGACGCGGAGGACGTGGGGCGTGCCCACCGGGAGCTGCTCGGCGCGGTCGGGCCGGTCGTCACGGTCGTGGTGGTGTCCGGGTTCGCCGACTCGCGGGTGCTGGTGGAAGTGGAGCTTGAAGCGTATCGAGGAGCCGCAACGTGACCCTGGCCGTACGAGTGATCCCCTGCCTGGACGTGGACAACGGCCGGGTGGTCAAGGGGGTCAACTTCCAGAACCTGCGGGACGCCGGTGACCCGGTGGAGATGGCGCAGGTTTATGACGCCGAGGGCGCGGACGAGTTGACGTTCCTCGACATCACCGCCTCCTCGGGCAACCGGGAGACGACGTACGACGTGGTGCGCCGGACGGCGGAGCAGGTCTTCATCCCGCTGACCGTCGGCGGCGGCGTCCGCACCGCGGACGACGTCGACCGGCTGCTGCGGGCCGGCGCGGACAAGGTGGGCGTGAACACGGCGGCCATCGCGCGGCCCGAGCTGATCCGGGAGATCGCGGAGCGGTTCGGCCGCCAGGTGCTGGTGCTGTCGGTGGACGCCAGGCGCTGCCCCGAGGGCACCACGACCCCGTCCGGTTTCGAGGTGACCACGCACGGCGGCCGGCGCGGCACGGGCCTGGACGCGGTGGAGTGGGCGCACCGGGCGGCCGGGCTCGGGGCGGGGGAGATACTGCTCAACTCAATGGACGCGGACGGCACGAAGGACGGGTACGACACGGAGATGATCGCGGCGGTCCGCGCCCAGGTGTCGATCCCGGTCATCGCCTCGGGCGGAGCGGGCCGCGGGGAACACTTCGCCCCGGCCGTCGCCGCGGGCGCTGACGCGGTGCTCGCCGCATCGGTCTTCCACTTCGGCGATCTGCGCATCGGCGAGGTCAAGACGGCCCTGCGAACCGCCGGTCACCCGGTCCGCCACCCCCTGCCCGACCCCGCCTGACACGGAGCGCACGACCGATCCGCCGCCGGGGCAGACCGCGGGTCGACAACCGCTTGCTGCATCGTTCTTTCCTTGCTACCCGCCTCCATCGAGGAAGCCGGGCGCGACTCTTGACATGTATGCAGTAAGCGCTTACTTTCCGGGGTGAGGCGCTTGCCCGGGGCTGGGACGACCCCCCGGGCAAGCGATTCCCACGGCACCGGCGGGCACGCCCGCCGGAACCTTCACCAGCCACGAGCCGCACCTTCGGCGTGCGCGTCGACGGACGGCGAGGAAGGGGCAAGCACCGTGCAGCCATCAAGAACGTTATTCAGGAACAGGCCAGGCCCGCTGGGAGCCTGCCTGGCCGCGGCGTCAGTGGCGGCCGTGTCCGCCGCCGTGCTGCCAGGTACGGCCGGCGCCGCGTCCGTCGCCCCCGATGTGGTCGCGCCCGCGGCGGTCGCGGACGGCTTCGCGAGCGTGTCCGCGCTCGGGCAGGACGGCACCACCGGGGGAGCGGGCGGCGAGGTGGTCACCGCCTCGACGACCGAGCAGTTCCTCGACTACATCGCGCGGCCCGAGCCGCTCGTGGTGCAGGTGAGCGGCACCATTCCGCTGCCGACCGGGGACAGCGACGGCATGCACGACGTGGCGTCCGACAAGACCATCGTCGGGCTCGGTGCCGACGCGGCCCTCACCGGCGGTGGGCTGAACATCGGCCTGCCGGTCGACGAATCCGTGACCTCGCCGCCGCCGGACGCGGTGCACAACATCATCATCCGGAATCTGTCGGTATCCGGCGCGACGGACGACCTGATCAACGTCCAGATGTTCTCCCACCACATCTGGATCGACCACAACGACTTCTCGGACGGCGACGACGGCGCCGTCGACGTCAAGCGGGGCTCCGACTACGTCACCGTCTCGTGGAACCACTTCTACGACCACGACAAGACGCTGCTCGTCGGGCACGACGACGACAACGCCGCCCAGGACGCCGGCCGCCTGCGCGTGACGTACCACCACAACTTCTTCGACACCTCGGACCAGCGCAACCCGCGCGTTCGTTTCGCCGAGACGGTCCACGTCTACAACAACTACTACTACGACAACAGTTACGGCGTGGTCTCGGCCATGGACGCGGGTGTGGTGCTGGAGGGCAACTACTTCTACAGCGTCAACAACCCCGGCCGCGTCGACTTCAGCGGCGATCTGGGGCGCATGGTGGAGCGCGACAACATCCTCGTCGACTGCAATCACGAGATCGAGACCCGCGGCTCGGTCGCGGAGCCGGGCGCCTCCTACGATTACGCGCTGGACCCGGCCGCAGACGTTCCCGAGGTGGTCCCGGCCGGCGCCGGTGCCGGGCGGATCGAGGGGGGGGGCGGCATGACGCGCGACGTCTCCCTCACCCGCCGCGGCCTCCTCGCCGGCACGGCCGGCACGGCCGCCGCGCTGGCCCTCGCGGGCCAGGCCCGTTCGGCGCCGCGTGCCGCTCCCCGTTCGGCGCCCGGTGCCGCCGCCACCGCGGACGGCTTCGCCGGGGTGAACGCGCTGGGTCTCGACGGCACGACCGGCGGCATCGCCGGCGAGGTGGTCACCGTGTCGGACGCGGACACGTTCCTCGATTACTGCGACCGCAACGAGCCGTACGTCATCCAGGTGCAGGGCACCATCGCGATCACCAGCAAACAGGGTGTGCGCTCCGACAAGACGATCGTCGGTCTCGGTCCTGACGCCGAGATCACCGGCGGCGGCCTCGACATGTACCGCAGGCAGAACGTGATCATCCGCAATCTGCGCTTCACCGGCGGGGAGGACGACTCCGTCAGCATCCAGCAGGACTCGCACCACATCTGGATCGACCACTGCGAGTTCACGGCCGGAGCCGACGGCCTCATCGACATCGTGCGGGGCGCGGACTACATCACCGTGTCGTGGAACCACTTCCACACGCACAGCAAGACGATGCTGATCGGCCACTCCGACGCCAACGGCGGCCAGGACACGGGCAAGCTGCGGGTCACGTTCCACCACAACTTCTTCGACGGAACGGAGCAGCGGCACCCGCGCGTCCGCTTCGCCGAGCCCGTGCACGTGTTCAACAACTACTACCGCGACAACGCCCTGTACGGCGTCGCCTCGACCGAGGACGCCGGTGTGCTGGTGGAGGGCAACTACTTCGAGAACGTGCCGCACCCCATCTACTCCGGCTACGACGAGAGCGGTCCCGGCCGCGTGGTCGAGCGGGACAACGTGTACGTCGGCTCGGGCACGCCCGAGACGCTGGGCACGGTCGTGGAGCCCAGCACCTACTACGCCTACACCCTGGACGATCCGCAGCGCCTGCCCGAGATCGTGCCCGCGGGCGCGGGTGTCGGCCGCGTCGCCTGACGGCGCCTCCCCCCCCACTCCCCCCACATCCACTTCCTGGA
>NZ_LZNS01000001.1:6487303-6531374 GCF_001984575.1 Streptomyces sp. MP131-18
AGGAGCCATGAAGCTCCGCACCAAGGCGGCCGCCGTCTCGGCCGCCGCCGTCACCGTGCTCGGCACCGGTCTTGCCGTGACCCAGTCGGCGCCGGCCGCCGCCCACACCGTGCCGCCGTCCGTGCTCGCCGAGACGCCGACCGGGTTCGCGAGCATGTCCGCGCTCGGGCAGGACGGCACCACGGGCGGCGCCGGCGGGCCGCAGATCCCGGTCTCGGACGCGGCCTCGTTCATCGAGGCGATCGCGGCCGACGGGCCGCGGACCGTCGTCGTGGAGGGCATGATCACGCTGCCCGCCGGCATGTACGACGTCAGCTCCGACACCACGATCGTCGGCGTCGGCGCCGACTCCGGCATCAGCGGCGGCGGGCTGAACGTCGGCCTGCCGGTCGACGAGTCCGTGACCTCGCCGCCGCCGGACGCCGTGCACAACGTGATCATCCGCAACCTGAACTTCCGGGACGCGAGCGACGACTCGATCAACGTCCAGATGTTCTCGCACCACGTGTGGATCGACCACAACGATCTGGCCGAGGGCTATGACGGCCTCATCGACATCAAGCGCGGCTCCAGCTACATCACCGTCTCGTGGAACCACACGCACGACCACGCCAAGAACATGCTGCTCGGGCACGACGACGACAACGCGGCCCAGGACGTGGGCCACCTGAACGTCACGTACCACCACAACTGGTACGACCAGACCCCGCAGCGCAATCCCCGGGTGCGGTTCGGCAACCCGGTGCACGTCTTCAACAACTACTTCTTCGACAACAGCGACACCGGCCCGGCCTGCCAGGCCGACTCCGGCTGCTGGATCGAGAGCAACTTCTTCGAGGACGTCGAGGAGCCCATGACGACCGACTACTCGGGCCCCAGCGGCAACATCGTGGAGCGCAACAACCACTTCGAGGGGGAGACGGGCGAGCCCGTCGTCGGCGGCGAGGTCCGCGACCCCGGCGCGTTCTACTCCTACACGCCCGACCCGGCCGCGGACGTCAAGGCGCTGGTGACGGCGGGAGCGGGCACCGGCACCATCGGCCTGTGAGCCGTATGCCCGGCTGATCCGGGCAAGGAAAGGGGGCGGCCCTCCGGCGGGAGGGCCGCTCTCCCTTCCCGCCGCCGTATAAGAGGACCGCCCCCGGGCCGCCCGAGTCAGACGCCCTTGCGGAGGGCGCGCAGATACTCGCGGTTCATGGTGGTGATGGACGACATCGGGATGCCCTTGGGGCACACCGTGGTGCACATGCCGGTGTTGGTGCAGCCGCCGAAGCCCTCGTCGTCCATGGTGTCGACCATGTCGAGCACGCGGCTCTCGCGCTCGGGACCGCCCTGCGGGAGCGTGTTGAGGTGCACGACCTTGGCCGAGGTGAACAGCATGGCCGACCCGTTGGGGCAGGCGGCCACGCAGGCGCCGCAGCCGATGCACTCGGCGTGCTCGAACGCGGTGTCCGCCGCCGCTTTGGGCACCGGGGTGGCGTGCGCCTCGGGGGCGCTGCCGGTCGGGGCGGTGACGTAGCCGCCGGAGCCGATGATGCGGTCGAACGCCGAGCGGTCCACGACGAGGTCCTTGACCACGGGGAACGCGGCGGCCCGCCAGGGCTCGATGTCGATGACGTCGCCGTCCTCGAACTGCCGCATGTGCAGCTGGCAGGTCGTGGTGCGCTCGGGCCCGTGGGCGTTGCCGTTGATGACCATGCCGCAGGCGCCGCAGATGCCCTCGCGGCAGTCGTGGTCGAACGCGACGGGCTCCTCGCCGCGCAGGATCAGGTCCTCGTTCAGGGTGTCGAGCATTTCGAGGAACGACATGTCGGGGGAGACGTCGGTGACCTCGTAGGTGGTCATGGCGCCCTCGGTGTCGGGGCCCGTCTGCCGCCAGATGCGCAGGGTGAGGTTCACGCGTAGCTCCGCTGGGTGGGGTGGACGTCGTGGAAGACGAGGTGCTCCTTGTGCAGCACGGGCGCCGCGCCGCTGCCGGTGAACTCCCAGGCCGCGGCGTAGGTGTACTCCTCGTCGTGCCGCTCGGCCTCGCCGTCCGGGGTCTGGCTCTCCTCGCGGAAGTGGCCGCCGCAGGACTCGGCGCGGTGCAGCGCGTCCAGGCACATCAGCTCGGCCAGCTCCAGGTAGTCGGCGACGCGGTTGGCCTTCTCCAGCGACTGGTTCAGCTCGGTGCCGCTGCCGGGGACCTTGATCCGCCGCCAGAACTCCTCGCGCAGGGCGGGGAGGCGGTCCAGCGCCTTGCGCAGCCCGGAGTCGCTGCGGGACATGCCGCACTCGTCCCACAGCAGCTCGCCCAGCTCGCGGTGGAACGAGTCGGGCGTGCGGTCGCCGTTGTTGGACAGCAGCTGGTAGAGGCGGTCGGTCACGCCGAACACGGCCTCGGTGACCGCCGGGTGGTCGGCCGGCACCTCGTCGTGGGGGTGGCGGGCGAGGAAGTCGGCGAGGGTGGACGGGAGGATGAAGTACCCGTCGGCCAGGCCCTGCATCAGGGCGGAGGCGCCCAGCCGGTTCGCGCCGTGGTCGGAGAAGTTGGCCTCGCCGATCGCGAACAGGCCGGGAATCGTCGTCTGGAGGTCGTAGTCCACCCACAGGCCGCCCATCGTGTAGTGGATGGCCGGGTAGATGCGCATCGGCACCTGGTACGGGTCCTCGGCGGTGATGCGTTCGTACATCTCGAAGAGGTTGCCGTACTTGGCCTCCACCGCCGGGCGGCCCATGCGGGCGATCGCGTCGGCGAAGTCCAGGTAGACGCCCTGGCCGCCGGGGCCGACGCCGCGGCCCTCGTCGCAGACGGTCTTGGCGGCCCGGGAGGCGATGTCGCGCGGCACCAGATTGCCGAACGATGGGTAGGCCCGCTCCAGGTAGTAGTCCCGCTCGTCCTCGGGGATGTCGCCGGGCGCCCGGGTGTCGCCGCGCTCCTTGGGCACCCAGATGCGGCCGTCGTTGCGCAGCGATTCGCTCATCAGCGTCAGCTTGGACTGGTGGTCGCCCGAGCGCGGGATGCAGGTGGGGTGGATCTGGGTGAAGCACGGGTTGGCGAAGTACGCGCCGCGCCGGTGGGCGCGCCAGATGGCGGTGGCGTTGGAGTTCTTCGCGTTGGTGGAGAGGAAGAAGACGTTGCCGTAGCCGCCGGTGGCCAGCACGACCGCGTCGGCGAGGTGGGTGTCGACGCGGCCGGTGATCAGGTCTCGGGCGACGATGCCGCGGGCCCGGCCGTCGACGACGATCAGGTCCAGCATTTCGGTGCGTGGGTGCATCTCGACGTTGCCCGCGGCGATCTGCCGGGACAGCGCCTGGTAGGCGCCGAGCAGCAGCTGCTGCCCGGTCTGGCCGCGGGCGTAGAAGGTGCGGGAGACCTGGACGCCGCCGAACGAGCGGGTGTCGAGCAGGCCGCCGTACTCGCGGGCGAACGGAACGCCCTGGGCGACGCACTGGTCGATGATCTCCACGGACACCTCGGCGAGGCGGTGGACGTTGGACTCCCTGGCGCGGAAGTCGCCGCCCTTGACGGTGTCGTAGAAGAGGCGGCGCACCGAGTCGCCGTCGTTGCGGTAGTTCTTCGCGGCGTTGATGCCGCCCTGGGCGGCGATGGAGTGGGCGCGCCGCGGGGAGTCCTGGTAGCAGAACTGGACGACGCGGTAGCCCTGCTCCGCGAGCGTCGCGCCGGCCGCGCCGCCCGCGAGCCCGGTGCCGACGACGATGACGGTCTGCTTGCGGCGGTTCGCCGGGTTGACGAGCTTGGCCTCGAAGCGGCGCCGGTTCCAGCGCTCGGCGACGGGGCCGTCGGGGGCCTTGGTGTCGACGACGGGCTCGCCGGTGCGGTAGTCGAGGTAGCTGCCGTGGGGCGTGGTCATTCCACTACTCCCGTCATCACGCCGATGGGTACGGAGAGGAAGCCGATGGTCAGGATCAGGGCGAGGCCGTTGGCGGTGACCTTCAGCGCGCGGTCGCGGGTCGGGCTGCCGACGCCCAGGGTCTGCGCGGCGCCGTAGAAGCCGTGCCGGATGTGCAGGCCGACGGCGATCATCGCCACGAAGTAGATGACGTTGCCGTACCAGGTGTCGAACGTCGCCACGATGTTCTCGTACGGGCGGCCGTGCTCGCCGTTCGGGTTCACCGTGCCGGTGGTGAGGTCCAGGATGTGCCAGACGATGAACAGCGCGAGGATGATCCCGCCCCAGCGCATGGTGCGGGTGGCGTAGCTCGTGCGGCGGCGCTGGTGCACGTACTTCACGGGGCGCGCGGCGATGTCGAGGCGGCTCAGCTGGTAGGCGGCGACGCCGTGCGCGATCACGGCGGCGAGCAGCGCGACGCGCATGATCCACAGGAACCACTCGTGGTGCAGCACCGGCTCGCCGATGGTCCGCAGCCAGTGCGCGTAGCTGTTCATGTCGTCGGGGCCGAAGAAGACCTTCAGGTTCCCGACCATGTGCGCGATCAGGTAGAGCAGCATGACGGCACCGCTGACGGCCATGACCGTCTTCTTGCCGATCGTGGATCGCCAGAGCCGCCCGGCCGTGGACACGGGCCGGGTCGGGCGCTGCTTTTCGCGCTGTTGCTTGTCGCGCTGTTCCGGGCGCGTCGCCAGAGCCATGATCCGACCGTAGGTCGCGGCAGGGGAATCAGTCCAAGACATAGAACGGCTGATTCCGATAGCCGTAGGCTATCAACATGCAATTGCAGCAGCTCCGCTACTTCGCGGCCGTCGCCGAGACCCGGCATTTCACGCGCGCGGCCCGCCGCGAGCACGTCGCCCAGCCGTCGCTCTCGCAGCAGATCCGCGCCCTGGAACGGGAGCTGGGCGCCGAGCTGTTCCACCGGGCCCGCGGCCACATCTCGCTCACCGACGCCGGTGCCGCCCTGCTGCCCCTGGCCCGCCGCATCCTGGCCGACACCGACACCGCCCGCCGCGAGGTGCAGGAGGTCGCGCAGCTGCGGCGCGGCCGGGTCAGACTCGGCGCGACGCCGAGCCTGTGCGCCAGCCTGGTGCCCGGGGTGCTGCGGACGTTCCGCGACAGCTACCCGGGCGTCGAGCTGTTCGTCCACGAGGACGGCTCGCAGGACCTGGTGCGCATCCTCGCGGCCGGCGAGCTGGACCTGGCGCTGATCATCACGCCCCTGCCGGGGCAGGCCCCGGCGCTGGCCACCGAGGAGCTGCTGCGGGAGGAGCTGGTGGTGATCTCCTCGCCCATGCTGCCGCCGCCCGTGCCGGGGGACCGCATCGGCATCGAGGATCTGCGGGGCGAGCCGCTGGTGATGTTCCGGCACGGCTACGACCTGCGGGAGCTGACCCTCGCGGCCTGCCACGGCGCCGGCTTCGAGCCGACGTTCAGCGTCGAGGGCGGCGAGATGGACGCGGTGCTCGGCTTCGTCCGGGCGGGCCTCGGCCTCGCCGTCGTCCCGAGCATGGTCGCCGAACGGGCCGGCCTGCGCGCCACCCCGTTCGCCCCGCCCGGACTGCACCGCACGATCTCGGTCGCCCACCGCGGCGACGTCTCCCCGCCCCGGGCGGCGAGAGAATTGCAGCGCATCCTCATGGCGCATTGAGCCGCATCGAGCCGCATCGAGCCGCATTGCCCCGCCGCCGCGGGCCGCGGTCACCAGCCGTAGGGGCCGAACCGGCCCCACGCGACGAGCGCGGCGAGCGCGAACAGGACGGCGGTGACCACCACTCCGGACGGCTCTTCGCGGCGGATGTGCAGGGCCGCCGCGATGGCCATCACGGCCGCGAGCCCGGCACCGGCGAGCGGTGTCAGCACGGGCGCGATTCCGGTGGCGGCCGGCACGATCAGCCCGATCGCGCCGAGCAGCTCCACGGCACCGATGAACCGCACCGTCGCCGGGGAGACGTTCCGCATCCACGGATACTTGGCGGCCTGCTTCTCCTTCGGCTGGACGGCCTTGGCCAGGCCGGACATGGCGAACATGGCCGCCAGGACCGCCTGCACGATCCACAGGAAGACGTGCATATGTGCGTCACTCCCCACGTGATTCGGGTGAAAAGCCACCGGGGATCATGCCGAGCTGCCGCATCAGCGACAAAAGGTCGACGACTCCCCACGTCTCCGCTACGCGGCCGTCCGTGAAGCGGCCGATGAAAATCTCCTTGTAGGTGATGGAGATGCCGGTGGGCGGGATTCCCATGTACTCCCCTCGGTGGGTTCCTGTCACCGTGTTCCGGCAGACGACTTTGTCCCCCTCGGCGATCAGATCCTCGACCGCGATATGAAGGTCGGGAAAGGCTTGGTGGAGCGTGGTGAACACCTTTTTGATCGCCTGCGCCCCCGTCGCTTCGACCGGCAGCGGCATGTGGATCAGGGCGTCCGGCCGGAAGACCTCGTCGATCGTTCTCGACATCAGCTCCGTATCGCCGCCGCCGAAGGCTTCTTGCAGGCGGTTGAACGTCGCTTTGTTGCGGGACAGCTGGTCTGCTGACATGGCTTCTCCTCGGTCGGCGTGCTTTTTCCTGGTGGTCCGGGCTTCCGCAGCCTGTTGACGACGCAGCCCTCCGAGGTGTGACACGCACACCAGCCGGCCGGTGGACGTGTCACATCGGGAGCGGCTGTGTCGTCAACAGGGCATGGGAATCACAGAGTCGGACGCACGGGAGACCGAGGAGCGGCTGGCGCGCTCCTTCGAGGCCAACCGGCCGCGGCTGCTGCGCGTGGCCTACACGATGACGGGCTCGCTGGCCGAGGCCGAGGACTGCGTTCAGGAGGCGTGGCTGCGGCTGCGCGGGCTGCCCGATCCGGCGGTCGTCCGCGATCTCGCCGCCTGGCTGACGACCACCGTCAGCAGATTGGCGCTCGACGCCCTGAACAGCGCGCGTGCGCGCCGGGAGCAGTACGTCGGCACGTGGCTGCCCGAGCCGCTGGTCGAGGACCGCTCGCGCGACCCGGCCGACCGCGTCACGCTGGACGAGTCGGTGAGCATGGCGCTGCTCGTCGTCCTGGAGCGGCTTTCCCCCGCAGAACGCACCGCGTTCGTGCTGCACGACGTCTTCGGCGTTCCCTTCCGCGAGATCGCCGGGATCGTCGGCCGCTCACCGGCGGCCGTGCGCCAGCTCGCCTCGCGGGCGCGCCGGCAGGTCGAGGGCGGGCGCCCGCGGAGGCCGGTGACGGAAGCCCAACAGCGGGAGCTGATCGACGCGTTCCTGGCCGCTTGCCAGGGCGGCGACCTGCCGGGGCTCATCGCGCTGCTCGACCGCGACATCGTGCTGCGCGGCGACGGCGGCGGCAAGGTCGCCACGCTCCAGCACGCGGAACGCGGCGCGGCGCGGGTGGCCCCCATGATGATCGCCAGAGCCCGCGAGGGCGGCCCGCTGGACATCGTGCTCACCCAGGTCAACGGCGCTCCCGGGCTGGTGTTCCGGAGCAGCGATGGCGAGCTGTCGGTCATGGCGTTCACGGTGGACGCCGGGCTGATCACCGCGATCGACATCGTGCGCAACCCGGACAAACTCGCGAAAGTCCCGGACCTGGCCTGAGGGCTCGCCCACCGTCGCGCGGTGGTGCCGCCGTCTCCGTGCCCCGGAACCTACGCGGCACCTACCGCGGCACCTACGCGGCGCCCCCGGGAGGACCGGACAGGGCCCGGGCGCTCAGGCGCTCGGGCCGCCTGGCTCCGCGGTGCCGTACCCGGGCTCGGCGCGGGCCGCGGCGCGGTGCTCGACGGCGATCGCGGCCAGCGCCAGCAACCCGCCCGCCACGAGGTAGAGCGGCAGCAGCATCCATACGAACACCAGACACATCCCGCAGGCGAACGCCAGCAGCACCGAGCCGGCCACGTCCTCCCGCGCCCGCGCGACGGCCGCATGCACGGTCGGCGCCGCGGCGCGGCCCGGCCGCCAGGCCGCCGCGGCGCGCAGCAGCAGCGACCCCCAGGCCGCGAGCAGCAGCACGGTGACCGCGAGCATCCCGGCCGAGCCGGGGATCACGTCGGCCTGGGCGAGCGACAGGTTCCACAGCAGGAGCAGCAGCGCCGCCGTCCAGCCGAGCGCGGCCGGCCACAGGGTGCGGCAGGCCGCCGTGAAGTCCCGCAGCAGGTCGGCCACCCGGACGCTGTCGCCGGTGAGGTACCGGCGCAGATGGGCGGCGCCGGCCGCCAGCGCGGGCAGCGCGGTGACGACCGGCACGGTGAGCAGGGCCACGACCAGGCCGGTGATGACGACCTCGCCGAAGAGGGCGAAGCCCGTTTGCCACCGTTTGCCGTCCATGAGATCAGCCCTTCAGGCCCTGGGTCGCCACGCCCTCGACGATATAGCGCTGGAAGAGGATGAAGAAGATCAGCACCGGTGCGAGCGCCAGCACCGCGGCCGCCATCTGGCCGCCGTAGTCCGAGACGCTCGTCTGGTCCGTGTACTGCCGCAGCATCAAGGGCAGCGGGTACTTGTCCGGCGTCCGCAGGTAGATCAGCGGCGCGAGGAAGTCGTTCCAGCTCCAGATGAACGCGAAGATCGACGCCGTGGCCAGCACAGGACGCATCAGCGGCAGCATGATCGCGGTGAAGATCCGGAGGTGCCCGGCGCCGTCGATCCGCGCCGACTCGTCCAGCTCGCGGGGCAGGTTCCGCATGAACTGCACCATCAGGAAGACGAAGAACGCCTCCGCCGCGAGGAACTTGCCGATCAGCAGCGGCATGTAGGAATCTGTCCAGCCGATCTCGTTGAACATGATGAACTGCGGAATGATCACCACGTGGAACGGGAGCAGCAGGGTGCCGATCATCAGGGAGAAGAAGAGGTTCCGCCCCGGAAAATCGATCCGCGCGAACGCGTAGGCCGACACCGAACAGGACAGGCAGACGCCGACGGCCGAGCCGACCGCGAGAATCATGGAGTTGGTGAAGAACGTCCAGAATGAGACGCCACCGATTCCCTCGAACGCGGTCCTGAAGTTGTCCAGCGTCGTATTGTCCGGAATCAGGCCCGTCTGGCCGACGATTTCGTTCGTCGGCCGGAAGGACGACAGCAGCATCCACACGCCCGGGTAGAGCATGACCGCGGCGAGCGCGAGGATGCCGATGTGCAGCAGCAGCGTCTTGCCCGCGCGGCGCCGCTTGGCGCGGCGTCGCAGCTCGGCGCCCGGGTCGGCCGCCGGGGCGGCCTGGCCGTCGGTGAGGATGGTGGCGCTCATCGGCCCTCCCCGGAGTAGTGGACCCAGTAGCGCGAGGTCCTGAAGAAGATCAGCGTGATGATGCCGACCGCGATGACCAGCAGCCACGCCATCGCCGCGGCATAGCCGAGCTGACCGCCCTGGCCGAAGCCGCGTTGGTAGAGGTACAGCGTGTAGAACAACGTGGAGTTCGCCGGACCGCCGCGCCCGCCGGAAATGATGAACGCGGACGCGAAGACTTGGAAGGAGTTGATCGTTTCCAGTACCAGGTTGAAGAACAGCACCGGCGAGAGCATCGGCAGCGTGATCCGCGTGAACCGGCGCATCGGCCCGGCGCCGTCCACCTGCGCGGCCTCGTACAGCTCGTTCGGTATCTGCTTCAGACCGGCCAGGAAGATGACCATGGGTGCGCCGAACTGCCACACCGCCAGGAGGATCATCATCGGCATGGTCCGGCCCGGGTCGCCGACCCAGCCGCCGTTCCAGGTGCCGAAGTAGTCCCCGATGTCGTCGATGATGCCCTGGTCGTTGAACATCGCCTTCCACACGATGGCGATGGAGACGCTGGCGCCGATCAGTGACGGGGCGTAGAAAAGCGACCGGTAGGTGCCCTTGCCGCGCTTCCTGTTGTTCAGCAGCATCGCGACGCCGAGCGCGGCGGCCAGCTTGATCGGCGTTCCGACGATCGCGTACGTCAGCGTCACCTGGACCGAGTCCAGGAACCGCGGATCGTCGAAGAGGCGAGTGAAGTTCTCGGTGCCGATCCACTCACCGCCGCGGATGGGGTGGTAGTCGGTGAACGCCAGGTAGAGCGAGGCGATCATGGGCCCGGCCGTCAGGGCGATGAAGCCGAGCAACCACGGGGCGAGGAAGGCGTAACCGGCCCGGGTCTCGGCAGCCCGCCGCGACGGCCGCTTGTTCTGCGGCCGTCGCGCGGGCCCGCCGGCCCGAGTGGCCCGGGACGCCTCGTGCGTCACGGTCATGTGCTGGTTCCGTTCGGGGGAGTCGTCGTCACGGGGCGGGTGGCGTTCAGTAGGTCACCAGCAGGTTCGGCGCCTCGCCGAACCAGCGCTCGACGAACTCGTCCGTGTCGATCTGCCGGAAGCCGAACTCCTGCGCCAGCACCTCGACGTACTCCGTCTCCAGGGCGCCGAAGCCCTCCGGCTGGACCGGAACGGTGGCGGTCGCGTGCCCCTCGTCCCGCACCCGCTGCTCGTACTCCATGACCCGCGCGTCCAGGCTGCCCTCCTCGACGTTCAGCGCGTCCAGCCGGCCCTGGGAGGACGGCACACCCAGGTCGGTGCCGATGATCTCGCCGGCCTCGGGGGAGTTGATGAGGAAGTCGATCAGCTGCGCGGCCTCTTCGGGATGATCGGTGTTCGCACCCATGGAGAGCTGCATGGTCGGCTTGAAGAACATGTGCTTCTGGCCGTCCGCGCCCGAGGGCACCGGCATCAGCTGCATGTTCTCGGTGCCGAGGTCGGCGGAGTAGCCGTGCAGGAAGTTGTCCCAGTGGAATTCCACCGCGGCCTCACCGCTGGTGAACCCGCCCTTCGGCAGCAGCTGCTCGGTCCGCTCGGCGGGGAAGGTGAGGTCCTCGGGCTCGCGCAGCTCGTCCGTGCTGGAGATGAACGTGCGCATGTCCTCCTCGTCGAAGTTCATCTCGCCGTTCTCGGAGAACGGCTCGATGCCCTGCTGGACGAGGTGCTGCATGAAGAACCACCAGACCATCGTGTAGTCCGTGGCGCCGTACACCGGGGGGTCCATGTCCGCGCCGGCCGCGGTGACCTCGGCAAGGAAGTCGTGGTACTCGTCCCACGTGTAGTCCCAGTCCGGTATCTCGACACCGAGCTCGGCCAGCAGGTCCGGGTTGTAGAGCAGGGCGAGGGTGTTGGTGCCGGTGGGAATGGCCACCAGCTGCTCGTTCACCTCGCCGGAGGCGATCAGCTCCTCGTCGATCTGGGAGACGTCGAGCGCGCCGCCGTCCGTGAACTCGGACATGTCGTACAGCAGGCCGTTGTTCGCGTATTCGAGCAGGCGCGAGGCGTCCATCTGAATGACATCGGGCAGCTCGGCGGACGTGGCGTCCGTGCTGCGCTGCGTCCAGTAGTCCTGGAATTCGCCGAAGCTGGTCTGCACCTCGATATCCGGGTTTTCCTGCTCGAAAAGGTCGATGGCCGCCTCGTAGCGCTCGGATCGCTCGGCGCCGCCCCACCAGGTGAAGTTGAGCGTGACCTTTCCGTCATCGCCGCCGTCGCCATCGGAGCCGCATGCGGTGAGTGCCAGCGAACCAACGAGGGCCAGGGTCAGACCGCGCGTCGCGGTCTTTCTGATCGACATGTAGAGCCTCCCTGCTCTGCCATTGCGTAACAGCACTTCAGGAGCGGTGTCATAGCCTTTTCAGCCCCCTGCGGCACCCGAAGTGAATCGTTACAATACCGTCGGGGTCGGCGGGGGCAACCGGACAGCGGGTAACTTTTCGGAAACGTCGGCGAGGGCTTTTCCGCCCACTTCCGCGACGTCTGCGCACGGCCGGGCCGGCCGGTGTGCCCGTACGGCGTCACCGGCCGTTCGTCACCGGCCTGTTCCTCACCGCGTCACGCGGCGGGCCGCGGGCCGCGTCGGCTCCGCCCTTCCCTCCCGTCGGCGTGCCCGGCGGTCTGCCTGCTTCGCCCGCGACCGCAAGTCCCGGCGGCGGCGCGGGGTCTCGCGCGCCGGGCCGGTCCGCGGCCGTCCCGCCCGCCGGGACGGCCCGTTCGTCCTGGGCGTCCCGCGGCGAGGGCCGCGGCTCTGCGGCTCATCCGGTGCTCCTTTGTTTCCCGGACGAGGGGGTCCGTCTGAAGTACGTGCGTGAATCGATTCATTCGCATGGCGGACATGACTGCCATGCAGCCGCAGCAAGCGCTTTCGGCTGCACCGGAGTGTGGCAACGGACGATTGGTTAAGTCAAGACTTGTGCAACCCCGTGTGAACATGCATGCGGATGACCGGGCGCGCCTGCTCGACCGTCTCGGCCGTGCCGGATGCGTCCGTCGCGTGCCCGCCGCGTCCGACCGCCGCCGGGTCGTGGTCGAGCCCACCGTGGACGGGCGGTCGAAGGCCGGGGGAGTTCTGCACGGGCATGGGGGAGCGGACGATGGCCGTCCTCGTCGGATTCGGAACGCGAACTCGCGGTGGTCCTCCGCTTCGTGACCACCGGACGTGACGCCACCCGCGCCGAAGCGGAACGCCTGCGGGGCGGGGGAGTAGCGCCGCGGCGGGGCTCGTTCAGCCGGTGGGTGCCGTCCGGGGGCGTGGGGCGGGCCGGCCGTCCGCGGGGGGCGCGGTCGGCTCCGGGGGCGCGCCGAAGCGGGCCAGGTAGTGCCAGACCTTCTTCAGCGCCTGCGGGTCGTACCGGCCGGTCGCGGCGGCCTCGCCGATGGTGCGCGGGACGAGGAGCCCGTTCACGGCGATTTCCGCGCCCAGGTCCACGAACTCGGGCCCGCGGAAGTCCGGATGCCGCCGCAGCTCCGCCACCGTCAGCCGGTACCCGCCGTGCCACTCCACCGGGCAGGGCAGCAGCCGGGCCGCCGCCTCCACGGCCGTTCCGCGGTGGCACGGGTCGAGGACCAGCGCCTCCACGTCGCGGCCGAGCCGTACGCCGCCGTGAATCTGCGCCTCGATGTGGCCGTCCAGCACGTCGAAGCCGTCCGCGGCGGCCCGTTCGGCGAGCGCGAAGCGGGCGGCGACGCCGAACGCGGACGGGCCCGCCGAACTGTCCGGGTAGCAGAACGTCGCCCGCGGCAGTACCCCGGCCGTCAGCCGGAAGTGCGCCGAGCCGAACCGCGGTGCCGCGCCGACGCTCAGGCGCGCGACGTTCAGCCCGCCGTAGACGGGCCGTTCCCGTGCGGGGGCATGGTCGTAGGCGCCGCCGAAGATCCGGCTCTCCCAGTGCCAGCGGTCGCCCCCCGGGCGGGCGGTGAGCCCGCCGTTGCTCGTGCCGGTCACGAACTGCGACAGGTAGACGCCGTCCGCCGCGAGCCGTTCCAGGATGGCCCGGCCGCCCGAGAACCGGTCGGGATGAAAGTTCATCGTCACGCGCAGGCCGCAGCCGAGAGGCCCGCCCGCCGACCGGGCAGCGACGTCGCGCAGCGCCCTGTCCTGCGCCGAACCGGGGATGAAGCCGCTCATCCGGGCAGTGTGCCCGAGCGTCCGAGGACGGCGCACGCCCTTTGCGCGCCACCGCCCCGTGTGGAGGTTGCCGGAGTGGCAACGTGTGTTGCTCTCCGGGGAGCCGTCCCGCAGCATCGGCAGGGAACGGAGGTATCACTCATGTCCGAAGCAACCCCGCGGGAATTCCCGGCATCCAAGCGTTACGACGTCGTGGTCATCGGCGGTGGCGCCGCCGGGTTGAGCGGTGCGCTCGCCCTCGCCCGCGCCCGGCGTTCCGTGCTCGTCGTCGATGCGGGGCGCCCCCGCAACGCCCCGGCCGACGGCGTCCACACCTACCTGGGCCGGGAAGGGACCCCGCCCGCCCAGCTGCTCGCCCGCGGCCGCGCCGAGGTGACCGGTTACGGGGGTGAGATCGTCGCCGGCACCGTCACCGGGGCCGAGCGCCTGCCCGGCGGGGACTTCCGCGTCGTGCTCGGCGGCGGCGCGCACGTCGCGGCGTCCCGGCTGCTGGTGACCACCGGCCTGCGCGACGAACTGCCCGAGGTGCTTGGCGTGGCGGAACGGTGGGGCCGGGAAGTGCTGCACTGCCCCTACTGCCACGGCTGGGAGGTGCGCGACGCGGCGATCGGCGTGCTGGCCACCGGGCCCGCCGCCGTGCACCAGGCCCTGCTGTGGCGGCAGTGGAGCCCGCACATCACGCTGTTCCTGCACACCGCGCCCGAGCCGGGCGAGGCCGGGCGCGAACAGCTCGCGGCGCGCGGCATCTCCGTCGTCGAGGGGCCGGTGGCGCGCCTGGACATCACACGGGACCGGCTCACCGGCGTCGTGCCGGCCGCCGGGCCCACCGTCCCGTGCGACGCCCTGGCGGTCGCCCCCCGCTTCACCGCCCGCGCCGACCTCCTCGCCCCGCTCGGCCTGCGCGCCACGGACGTGGAACGGGACGGGCACGTGATCGGCAGCCACGTCGCCGCCGACCCCATGGGCGCCACGGAGGTGCCCGGCGTGTGGGTCGCGGGCAACGTGGCGAACGTGACCCAGCAGGTCATCGGCGCCGCCGACGCCGGCGTGCGCGCCGGCGCGGCCATCAACGCCGACCTGATCGACGAGGAGACCCGGCGGGCCGTCGCCGCGCACCGCGCGGGCGGCGGCGCCCGCGCCGCCTGAGGGCCCTACGCGCTGCCGACCGCGTCCGGGTCCTGGCCGGCGCCCGGTGCGGCGCCGGAGGCCGCACCGCCGCCGGGGGCCAGCCGGGAGAGCAACTGCGCGCGGTGCAGCTCGGCGACCGGCGCGGTCAGATCGGGATGCCGCAGGAGCGCCGCGGCCCGCCGGTCACGTTCCGCGGGGTCGGTCAGCCGCCGGAACTCGACCGCGGACGAGCTGGCGTGCGCGCCGCGGGCCACCGTCGCAACGGCCCGTTCCGCCAGGGCGGCCGAGGTCAGCAGGCACGCGGCCCAGCTCGCGACCGCCTCGTCCACCCAGGTGCGCCAGGCGAAATCCGCGCCGTCGAGCAGCACGGTGTCCGCCCCGACCACCCAGTCGAGGTGCGCCGAGCCGCCGGGGCCCGCGAGCGCGACCAGCGCGGCGTCCAGCTCCGTCGGATACCGGAGCCAGGCGGCCACGGTGACGGCCTGCCGCGCCTGCACCTCCGCCAGGACCTCGGCCAGCGGCCCGTCCGCGGCCGGGTAGGCGCGCAGCAGCCACTGGGTGGTGGCCGCGATCACGGGTGAGAGATCGGCGCACACGGACGACTTCCTCCCGATCCGGCGTGCGTAGGGCGTACGGGTGACAAACGCCAGCCAGGGTAGTCGCTCGGCCGCGCGCCACTCTCACCCGAATGGCCGCGGGCCATGTGCGCCGCCCGGGGCGGCGGCGGACAGTGGCGACTGAGGCGCGCGGGCGCCCCGGGGCCTCGCCCCGTTCACTCAAGTGGAGTTGCCATGCGAGCAGTCCGAACAGCAGCGATCACCCTGGCCGCCCTGTGCCTGGCCGGTTCCCCCGCGGGCCTCGCCCACGCGCAGGACAACGTCTCCGCCGAGGACGAGACGTTCGTCACAAGCGCACACCAGTCCAATCTGGCGGAGATCGCCGCGGGTCAGGACGCGGGTGAGAACGCGACCACCCAGTGCGTCAAGAACGTCGGCGCCGCCCTGGTGCGCGACCACACGCGTCTGGACGAGGCGCTCACCGAGCTGGCCGACCAGTTCGGCATACCGCTGCCCGACGCCCCCACCGAGGAGCAGCAGCGGCAGCTCGCCGAGGTCCGGGCCGAGGCGGGCACACCGGCGTACGACGAGAAGTGGCTCCTCACCCAGGCCGCCGCCCACGAGGCGACGCTGGCCCTCATCGACCGCGAGCTGGACGCCGGCACGAACGCGGACGTCAAGGCAGCCGCCGAGGCGGCCCGTCCGGTCGTGGAAATGCACCTGGAGATGGTGCGCGACGGCGTCTGCCACGACTGAAGCCCGATGTTTTCCGCGCGCCCCCGCCGGATACCCGGGCGCGCGACGCGTCGCGCACACGCGCCCTCACGCACGTCGAAGGAGACAGCACCATGGGACACGGCGGAGACATCATCAGGGAACTGACCACGGACCACGGGGAGGTGGAGGACGTCTTCCGGGAGATCGAGGCGCTTCCGCCGGGGCACGAGGCGCGCAAGGAACTGGCGGACCGGGCCACGATCGAGCTGGTGCGGCACTCCGTCGCGGAGGAGGCGTACCTCTACCCGGCCGTGCGGGAGCACGTGCCGGACGGGGGCCGCATCGCGGACAAGGAGATCGACGACCACGCCACCGCCGAGGAGATCATGAAGGCCCTGGAGGGCCACGGCGCCTCGGAGCCGGAGTTCGACCGGCTGATCGGCCGGCTGATGCTGGAGATCCGCGAACATATCCGCGACGAGGAGGAGAACCTCTTCCCCATGCTGCGGCAGGCATGCTCGCAGGACCAGCTCGAGGAGCTGGGCGACAAGGCCCGCCGCGCCAAGTCCATGGCGCCCACCCGGCCGCACCCCTCGGCCCCCGACCGGCCGCCGTTCAACAAGCTGCTTGCGCCCGGTGCCGGGCTCGTGGACCGGGCGCGCGACGCGCTGAGCGGCCGCGGCAAGGACTGAAACCAGGGTCCGCCCCGCCCCGCGCGCTCCTCCCGTGCCTCCCCGCGCCGGGAGCGCACGGGGCGGGGGCCCACGCCCCCGGCTCAGCCGGGGGCGAGACCGAGCGCCCGCGCCGCCACGTCGTACACCAACTGGTCGGCGGGCAGCCGGTTCTCCTTCAGCCGCTCCAGGTCGGCCGGGCCGAACCAGCCGTAGCGCGGATGTTTGGCCCACTCCAGCGCGGGCGCGTCCAGATCGCCCGCCACGTCCACGACGTAGTCCGCCTCGTGCCGCACGCCAAGGCCGTCGTCGCCCTCCCAGGTCAGCACGCCGAGGAACCTGCGGACGCGCCGCACCCGCCAGCCGGTCTCCTCCGTCACCTCGCGCACCAGCGTGTCCAGCAGCGACTCACCCGGCTCGACGTGCCCGCCGACGAGGTCCCACGTGCTGGGGAACAGCCGCCTCGCCGCGGACCGGAACTGCGCGAACACCTCGCCGCGCCCGTTCAGGATCACCGCGCCCACGACCCACGACTGCCCAGGGCCCACAACGGGGAACGTGACGCCCTCGTCGACGACGATCCCCTCCGCGCGCCCGGCGCTCACGCCGCACACTCCCGCCGGCTCACCCGGACGGGTGGGCAACTCCCGTGCGCTCCGGGCCCGTACCCGCGTGACCTCCAGTTCGAGCGCGGCATCGCGCGGCTCAGCCGAAGCCAAGCTTCGCCTGCCGTACCTTGGCGACCGCCTCCGGCTCGCCCTCCACCTCGACCCGCGCCGCCTCCTGGCGCCCCGACGCGAACAGCAGCAGCTCGCCCGGCTCCCCGGTGACCGTCACCACCGGCGCGCCCTTGTGGGCCACCACCGTCTGCCCGTTGGGCCGGCGCAGCACGAGACCGGCCGGGCTGCGGCGGCCCATGATCCGGCCCGCCGTCTCCAGACGCTTCCACAGCGCCTCCGCGAACACCCCGTCCAGCGGGCGCGGCGTCCACTCGGGCTGCGCGCGCCTGATGTCCTCGGCGTGGACGTAGAACTCCACCGTGTTCGCCGCCTCGTCGATCTGTTTCAGGGAGAACGGCGAGACCCGCGGCGGTCCTGTCCTGATCAGCTGGATCAGCTCGTCGTACGGCCGGGCCGCGAACTCGTTCCGCACGCGCTCGGACCGGGCCGCCAGGGGCTTGATGAGGATGCCCCCCGCCGCGTCCGCGCGGCGCTCGCGCACCACCAGGTGCGCGGCCAGGTCACGGGCCGTCCACCCCTCGCACAGGGTGGGAGCCTCGGGGCCCGCGGACTCCAACAGATCCGCGAGCAGCAGACGTTCACGCTTGGCATGGGTTGACATGCATCCACCCTAATCGCCCGCCTTCCGCAGCGGGCCACGCTCACCGCGTGCGGCGCGGCAGAATGGAGCCATGTCCCGCATCCCGCCGTCCCTCGACCCGGCCATCGCCGACCGCCTCAAGCGCACCGCCGACGGCCTGGTCGCCGCCATCGCCCAGCAGTACGACACCGGGGAGGTGCTGATGCTCGGCTGGATGGACGACGAGGCGCTGCGCCGGACGCTGACCACCGGCCGCTGCACCTACTGGAGCCGCAGCCGCCGCGAGTACTGGGTCAAGGGCGACACCTCGGGGCATGTCCAGCACGTGAAGGCCGTCTCCCTCGACTGCGACGGCGACACCGTTCTCGTCCAGGTCGACCAGGTCGGTGGCGCTTGTCATACCGGTGACCGCACCTGCTTCGACGCCGGCCGGCTCCCCCTGATGGAGCAGTAGGCTCAGCGGCCATGACGACGCCAGACCTCGACCGTTTCCGGGCACTCGCCAAGGAGCGCCGCGTCATTCCGGTCACCCGTCGCCTCCTCGCCGACGGCGACACCCCGATCGCGCTCTACCGCAAGCTGGCCGCCGAGCGCCCCGGCACCTTCCTGCTGGAATCCGCGGAGAACGGGCGCACCTGGTCCCGTTACTCCTTCATCGGCGTCTCCAGCATGGCCACCCTGACCGTGCGCGAGGGGCGGACACACTGGCTGGGCACGCCGCCGGTGTCCGTGCCCGTGGACGGCGATCCGCTGGAGGTCCTGCGCGAGACCATCGAGGTCCTGCACACCCCGCACGACCCGCAGCTGCCGCCGTTCACCGGCGGCATGGTCGGCTACCTCGGCTACGACGTCGTCCGCCGCCTCGAATCGGTCGGCGACAGCGCCCGCGACGACCTGCGGCTGCCCGAGCTGACCATGCTCCTCACCTCCGACCTGGCCGTCGTCGACCACCGCGACGGCACGGTGCTGCTGATCGCCAACGCCATAAACCACAACGATCTGGAGACGGGGGCCGACGAGGCGTACGCCGACGCCGTGCGCCGCCTCGACCGGATGACCGCGCGCCTGGCCGACCCCGCGCCCTCGGCCGCCGTCGCGCTGCCCGCCTCCGAGCTGCCGCCGCACACCGTCCCCTGGGGCGGTCCCGACTACCAGCGGGCCGTGGAGACCGTGAAGGAGTACATCCGCGCGGGCGACGCGTTCCAGGTCGTGCCCTCGCAGCGCTTCGAGACGCCCTGCCCCGCGAGCGCCCTCGACGTCTACCGGGTGCTGCGGACCACCAACCCGAGCCCGTACATGTACCTGTTCAGGTTCGAGGGCGAGGACGGGCCGTTCGACGTGGTCGGCTCCAGCCCCGAGGCGCTGGTGAAGGTCGAGGACGGCCGGGCCATGCTGCACCCCATCGCCGGCACCAGGCCGCGCGGCACCACCCCGCGGCAGGACGCGACCCTCGGCGAGGAGCTGCTGGCCGACCCCAAGGAGCGCGCCGAGCACCTGATGCTCGTCGACCTCGGCCGCAACGACCTGGGCCGGGTCTGCGCCCCCGGCTCCGTCGAGGTCGTCGACTTCATGTCGGTGGAGCGCTACAGCCACGTCATGCACATCGTGTCCACCGTCACCGGCCGCCTCGCCGAAGGGCGTACCGCGTTCGACGCGCTGACCGCCTGCTTCCCCGCCGGAACGCTGTCCGGGGCGCCCAAGCCACGCGCGCTCCAGATCATCGAGGAGATCGAGCCCACCCGGCGCGGCATCTACGGCGGCTGCGTCGGCTACCTCGACTTCGCGGGGAACGCCGACACCGCCATCGCCATCCGCACCGCCCTGCTGCGTGACGGCACCGCCTACGTCCAGGCAGGTGCGGGTGTCGTCGCCGACTCCGACCCCGTCGCCGAGGACACCGAGTGCGGAAACAAGGCGGCGGCCGTTCTCAGGGCGGTCGCCACCGCGGGGAAGCTGCACGGTAGCGTGGAAGAGTGAAGCGTGACCCCGCCGCCGGCAGCAGCACCAGCGCGACGCGCCGTTCGCTCGGCGCCGCGCTGCTCAGCGGCGCGGCCGGGGCCGCCATCGTCCTCGTCTCCGCCGGGCAGACCTGGGGCGAGGCCGAGGCCGCCGTGGCGGGCGCCGAGCTGCCCGTGACCGCGAGCGGCAGCGACGTGTCGGGACTGCCGAGCGCCCTGGCGCTGGTCGGACTCGCCGCGCTGGTCGCGGTGTTCGCGGTCCGCCGCACCGGCCGCGTCGTCGTCGCCTCCCTGCTCGCCCTCAGCGGTGCGGGCGCCATCGGCGCCGCCCTGATCGGCGCGAGCGACACCGCGGCCCTGGAGGACCGCGCGGCCGAGACGATGGGCCTGGCCGAGGCCGCCGTCACCGGTGTCGGCCACACCGGGTGGCCGTGGTTCTCCGCGTTCGGCGGGCTGCTGCTGCTGTGCGCGGGGCTGCTGGCCCTCAGCTACGGCCGGCAGTGGCCCGCGATGTCCGGCAGGTACGAGCGGGCCGCCCGCCGCGCCCCGCGGCGCGAGGAGAGCGGCTCCGACCGGCCCGAGGACATATGGCGCGCCCTCGACCGCGGCGAGGACCCGACGTAGGTCCGGCCTGGCCGGGCCCGTTCGCCGGGTTGTCCGAGCCGCCTGCCACAATGGCAGGCGGGCGCACCGAGGGAACGCACCCACGATCCTGACCACGAGGAGCAGCACATGGCGGGCCGCCACTATCACCACGGAAACAGCCCTGCGGCCTGGACGGCCGTCCTCATCATCTTCGTCGGCTTCTCCATCGGCAGCGCCTACACGGTGATGGCCGAGCCGCTCGGCGTGCTCGCCGGCGCCGTCGTCGTCGCGCTCGGCGGCGTCGTCGGTCTGGTGATGCGCGCGATGGGCCTCGGCCAGGCCCCGGCACCGGCCAGGCCGACCACCACCGCAGCCGGCAGCGGTGCGGCCGCGGCGACCGTGCCCGCCCCGGCCACCGGGGAGCAGGAGCAGGCCGCCGTCAGCAGCTGACGGCCGGACCCCGGCTGCGGCCGGGCGCGCGGCGCGCCGCGCGCCCGGCCGTTTTGCGCCGGCGCGGGCGCGCCCCGATGCTGGTCGCGTGCCCATCCGCCTCCGCCCGCCGGCCGCGGCCGGCGCGCCCCTGGCCGTCCTCGCGGCGGCCGCCGCCGCGTTCTGCTACGTGGCCCTCGTCGACCCTAATCAGCCGGGCCATTACCCGGCCTGCCCCGTGCTGTCCCTCACCGGCCTGCACTGTCCCGGCTGCGGCGGGCTGCGCAGCGCGCACGCCCTTGCGCACGGCGACCCGGTTGCCGCGCTCAAGGCCAACGCCCTGGCGGTGGCGGGCTGCGCCGTCGCCGCCGTGGTCCTCTTCGTCCGGTTGGCCGGGGCGCTGCGCGGAAGCGCAGGATCCCGGTGGGTCCCCCGGGCGGCGCACGGCCTGGCGCTGGGCGCTGCTGTCTTCGTGTTCACGCTCCTGCGGAATCTGCCCGTGGGCGCCACCCTGGTGCCCTGACGTGTCCTGAGCAAGGCGTCACAGGCGGATGCGAACCCTCCGCCTGCCGCCCGATACCATCGAAGTGTTTGACCGACAGGAAGGGGCCAGTCGCGTGAGTGTGCTCGACGAGATCATCGACGGAGTCCGCGCCGACCTGGCCGAGCGGCAGGCACGCGTCAGCCTCGACGACCTGAAGGCCGCCGCGGCCAGGGCCCCGCAGGCCAAGGACGGGGTGGCCGCCCTCAAGGGCGACAGCGTCACGGTGATCTGCGAGGTCAAGAGGTCGAGCCCCTCCAAGGGGGCGCTGGCCGCCATTGCCGACCCGGCCGGTCTTGCCGCCGACTACGAGGCGGGCGGCGCCGCGGCGATTTCCGTGCTGACCGAGCGGCGCCGCTTCGGCGGCTCGCTGGAGGACCTGGCCGCCGTCCGGGCCCGGGTCGACGTTCCCGTGCTGCGCAAGGACTTCGTCGTCACCGCCTACCAGTTGTGGGAGGCGCGGGCGCACGGCGCCGACCTGGTGCTGCTGATCGTGGCGGCCCTGGAGCAGGAGGCCCTGGTGTCGCTGGTGGAGCGGGCCGAGTCCATCGGGCTCACCCCGCTCGTCGAGGCGCACGACGAGGAGGAGGCCGAGCGGGCGCTCGACGCGGGGGCGAAGATCATCGGGATCAATGCGCGGGATCTGAAGACCCTGGAGGTCGACCGGTCCACCTTCGCGCGCGTCGCACCCGAGGTCCCCGACCACATCGTCAAGGTCGCCGAGTCCGGCGTGCGCGGCCCGCACGATCTGATCGCCTACGCCAACGACGGCGCCGACGCCGTGCTGGTGGGCGAGTCCCTGGTGACCGGCGGCGATCCGCGGTCCGCCGTGGCCGACCTGGTCGCCGCGGGCGCCCACCCCGCGCTGCGGCAGGGGCGCTGACGCCGGTGCCCGCTCCGCTCACCGCCGACCGCGACCCGGCCCGCGGCACCCGCCCCCGCGGGTGCCGGGCCCCGGCGCGGCGCGTGCTGGGGCGGCGGGTCCGCTATCACATCGGCTGCGAGCCCGGCCAGATCAACGGCCGCCGATGGCATGAGGCCGCCGGGGGCACCGCCCGGCCCTGCCCGGTCACCGTCGCCGCGCCGCGGCGCGCCGCCTGACGCGCGGCCCGCGGCTCCCGCGGCCGGCCGCCGGGCGGAGGACCGCAGGCGGTCCGGCGTGCCGCCGGGACAGCCCCGTTCGTCCGCATTCATCCGCGTCGTCGCATTCGTGCCACTCTGCCAGGAGGCTCCGTCCGCATGCCTGTTGAACACTTCTTTCCCGACCCCGAGGGCCGGGTTCCCGGCCCCGGGGGCTACTTCGGCGACTACGGTGGGACCTTCATCCCCGAGGCCCTGCGGGCCGCGGTGGAAGAGGTCGCCGCCGAGTACGAGAAGGCGAAGGACGATCCCGCATTCGCCGCCGAGCTGGACGAGCTGCTCGTCCACTACACCGGCCGGCCGAGCCCGCTGACCGAGGTGCCGCGGTTCGCCGCCAGGGCCGGCGGCGCCCGCGTCTTCCTCAAGCGCGAGGACCTCAACCACACCGGCTCCCACAAGATCAACAATGTGCTGGGGCAGGCACTCCTCACCCGCCGCATGGGCAAGACCCGCGTCATCGCCGAGACCGGCGCGGGCCAGCACGGCGTGGCCACCGCCACCGCCTGCGCCCTGTTCGGCCTGGACTGCACCATCTACATGGGCGAGATCGACACCGAGCGCCAGGCGCTGAACGTGGCGCGCATGCGGATGCTCGGCGCCGAGGTCGTGCCCGTCTCCTCCGGCAGCCGCACCCTGAAGGACGCCATCAACGAGGCGTTCCGCGACTGGGTCGCCAACGTCGGGCACACCCACTACCTCTTCGGGACCGTCGCGGGCCCCCACCCGTTCCCCACCCTGGTCCGCGACTTCCACCGCGTCATCGGCGTCGAGGCGCGGCGCCAGATCCAGGAGCGCGCCGGGCGGCTGCCCGACGCGGTCGTCGCCTGTGTCGGCGGCGGCTCCAACGCCATCGGCCTCTTCCACGCCTTCATCCCCGACGCCGACGTCCGGCTGGTGGGCTGCGAGGCGGCGGGCCACGGCGTCGAGTCCGGCGAGCACGCCGCGACCCTCACGGCGGGCGAGCCCGGCATCCTGCACGGCTCCAGGTCCTACGTGCTCCAGGACGAGGAGGGCCAGATCACCGAGCCCTACTCGATCTCCGCGGGCCTGGACTACCCGGGCATCGGCCCCGAGCACGCCTACCTGAAGGACGCGGGCCGCGGCGAGTACCGGCCGGTCACGGACGAGCAGGCGATGCAGGCGCTGCGGCTGCTGTCCCGCGCGGAGGGGATCATCCCGGCCATCGAAAGCGCCCATGCGCTGGCCGGTGCCCTCGACCTCGGCCGCGAGCTGGGCGAGGACGGGCTGATCCTGGTCAACCTCTCGGGCCGCGGCGACAAGGACATGGACACCGCCGCCCGGTACTTCGGGCTCTACGACGGCGAGGGGGACGCGAAGTGAGCGGCAAGGCACAGGCGCTGAGCGAGGCGCTCGCCGCCACCCGGCGCGAGGGGCGCGCCGCCCTCATCGGCTACTACCCGGCCGGGTTCCCCGCGCTGGAGAGCGGCATCCGGGCGGTGACCGCCATGGTGGAGGGCGGCTGCGACATCGTCGAGATCGGCCTGCCGCACAGCGACCCGGTCCTGGACGGCCCGGTGATCCAGACCGCGGACGACATCGCGCTGCGCGGCGGTATCCGCATCGCCGGCGTGCTGCGCACGGTCCGGGAGGTGCACGCGGCGACCGGCGTTCCCGTGCTGTGCATGACCTACTGGAATCCGGTGGACCGCTACGGTCCCGAGCGGTTCGCCGCCGAGCTGGCCGAGGCGGGCGGTGCCGGCTGCATCCTGCCGGACCTGCCGCTCGAGGAGTCCGAGCCGTGGCGCAAGGCGGCCGAACGGCACGGTCTCGCGACTGTCTTCGTGGTGGCGCCCAGCAGCAGGGACGCGCGCATCGCGGGGATCACGGACGTGGGCAGCGGCTTCGTGTACGCGGCGTCGCTGATGGGCGTGACCGGGACGAGGGAGTCCGTCAGCCGTGACGCGGCCGATCTGGTGCGCCGCATCCGGGCCACGACCGAGCTGCCGGTGTGCGTCGGCCTCGGGGTGTCGAACGCGGTGCAGGCTTCGGAGGTCGCCGCGTTCGCCGACGGCGTGATCGTCGGCTCGGCGTTCGTGCGGCGGGTCCTGGACCACGCCGACGACGAGGGCGCGGCCCTGCGGGAGCTGCGTTCCCTGGCCCAGGACCTGGTTCAGGGCGTCCGCTGCCGGACCTGACCGGCGCGTTACCGGCGCGTTTCCGGCCCCCGGCCCGTGTGCCGGCCGGGGGCCGTTCCCCGATACAGTCGAGCGCATGGGGAATCAGGGGGAGGCGGACCACGCGCCGTGGGAGCCGCCGACGGTGGTCGAACATCAGCTGTACCAGGCGGGGCTCGGGGGAGACTGGCCGGCGTTCTTCGACGTGCTGGCCGGCACGGACCTGTACTTTCCCATGTCGCGCGAGCTGATGGACGCGGTGCCCGGCACCATCCCGTTCCGGCCGTTCCGGGACCCGAAGTTCGACGGGCTCGCCCTGGCCGTCTTCACCCGCGGGCTGCTCACGCCGCCGTCCGGGGACCAGGTCTTCGAGCGCAGCGACCTGGCGTCCCTCGCCAAGGTGTGGCCCAAGACGGTCCGCTGGCTGGCGGTCAACCCGGGCACGCCCGCCGAGGCGTTCCTCCCCGCGGACCCCAAGCGGTGGAAGAAGCACGGCAAGCACTCGGTGCCCGAGCACCGGCTGAAGACGCTGTGGACCGGCCACCGGCACGGCTCGCTCGCGCACGGCATGGCCTGCGGCGCGATGCTGATGGTCAACAACGGCGCCATCTGGAATCACCTCGGCTGGCAGTGGGGCGGCTACACCGAGGAGAAGGAGCTGCTGAAGCGCTGGTGGGGCGTGACCGGGCGGGCGGGGTGGCTGGAGATCGTCGAGCAGCTGCTGCGCGGCGATGTCGTCTCCCCGGCCTGGGAGTTCGCGCTGCGTGTCCGCCAGGCGCTGGTGCAGGAGTACGGCGTGCCGCCCGACGCGGTGCGGTGGCGGGAGACGGCGGAACGCGTGCTGGTGTCCAGGACCGCGGAGGTCGTGGACCAGACCGGCAAGCCGCCGGAGTTCGACCTCGACGCGGACATCGCCCTGGTGCAGGACCTCATCGGCCGCATCCTGCGCTACGAGGCGCGGTTCCGCGCCGACGGGCTGCTGCACGGCGACATGTGCGTGCGTTCGGTGCTCGCCTGGGACTTCGGCCGGGCCTCCTGTATGGCGCGCTGGGGCCTGGGGGCGCGCTACGCCGAGCGGCAGGAGAGCGAACGGGCGCTGCTGCGGGCGGGAGAGGCCAGCCGGCAGGTGTACCGCTCGTGGGCCGAGTTCGCCATCGGCTTCGTGCTGGGCCGCTGCCTGCACTTCGACAGCGAGGAGTTCGGCGACTGGTACACGGACATGGTGGCCGTGCACCAGATCCTGAGCACCGATCCGGAGAGCCCGTGGCTCAGCGTGCCGTGGGAGCAGTCGCCCGCGGATCTTACGGAACGCTGACGCCGGGCCACGCCTGCTCCCCCGGCGCCGCCCGCGTGGCTAGCGTGCTGGCATGCGCGTACTGGTCACCGGAGGAGCCGGCTTCATCGGCTCGCACATCGTTGCGGAACTGCTGGCGGCGGGACACGAGGCAGCGGTCCTCGACATCCGGCCGCCCGGGGCCGCCGTTCCCTGGGAGCAGGCCGACATCCGCGACGCGCAGGCCGTGGCCCGCGCCCTGGCCGGGGCGGACGCGGTGTGCCACCAGGCGGCGATGGTGGGGCTCGGGAAGGGCTTCGCGGACGCGACGGACTACGTCGGGGTCAACGACCTGGGCACGGCGGTCCTGCTGTCGGCGATGGCGGCGGCCGGGGTGCGGGACCTGCTGCTGGCCGGCTCGATGGTCGTGTACGGCGAGGGCCGCTACGACTGCCCGCGCCACGGCCGGGTCCGCCCCGGGCCGCGCACGCCGGAACAGCTCGACGCGGGCCGCTTCGAGCCGCCGTGCCCGCGGTGCGGCGAACCGCTCGTGCCCGGGCGGGTGGCGGAGGACGCGCCGCCCGACCCGCGGAACGTGTACGCCACCACGAAGCTGACGCAGGAACATCTGGCCGCCGCCTGGGCCCGCTCGACCGGCGGTCGGGCGATCGCGCTCCGCTACCACAACGTGTACGGCGACGGCATGCCGCGCGACACCCCGTACGCCGGGGTGGCCGCTCTCTTCAGGTCCGCGCTCGCGGCGGGCCGGCCGCCGCGGGTCTTCGAGGACGGCGGGCAGCTGCGGGACTTCGTCCACGTCGAGGACGTCGCGGCGGCAAACGTGACGGCGCTGGCCGCGCTGCCCGCGGGCCCGCCCGGGACACTCCGCGCGTTCAACACCGGCAGCGGCGAGCCGCACACCGTCGGCGAGATGGCACGGGCGCTCGCCGCGGCGCACGGCGGCCCCGAGCCGGTCGTCACCGGCGAGTACCGGCTGGGGGACGTGCGGCACGTCGTGGCGGACTCGTCGCGGCTGCGCGCTGAGCTCGGCTGGCGCCCGCGGGTCGGTTTCGAGGCGGGCATGGCCCGGTTCGCGAACGCCCCGCTGGGCGGCGTGCCGGCGCGCTGAGGCCGGGGCGAGGGGACCGGGGCGCGGGGACCGGGGCGCGGGGACCGGGGCGCCCGCGCGCTCAGGGCGGGTCGCCGTGCAGGGTGCGCAGCAGGACGTCGCCCGAGGCGTTGGCGCCGGTGAGGACGAGCGCGGTCACGCCGTCACCGGCCAGGTCGGGCCGCTGGATCACGGCCGCCGCGGCGGCGGCGCCCGACGGCTCCGTCAGCACGCCGCGGTTGTTCCACAGCAGTTTCGCCGCGTCGAGCAGCTGGTCCTCCTCCACGAGCACGAACTCGTCCACGACCTGACGCAAACGCGCGACCGCGTCCGGCTCAGGCACCCGCACGCCGAGGCCGGGGGCGGCGGTGTGGAACGGCGGCCCGGGCTCGGCCACGCCTGTGCACCAGGCGTCGTGCGTGGCCCTGGAGGCGGTCGAGCCGACCCCGACCAGCCGGGTGCCGGGGCTGACGGCGCGCAGCCAGGTGCCGACGCCGCAGGCCAGCGAGCCGTTGCCGACCGGCACCACCACGGTGTGCAGAGCGCGGCCGTGCCGGCGGGCGAGTTCGACGGCGATGGTCGCCGCGCCCTCGGCGAGCGCGGGCTCCGGTCCTGCCCCGACCAGCCGCCAGCCGTGCTCCGCCGCCAGCGCGGCCGCCCGCGCCGCGGCCTCGTCGGCATCGCCGTCCACCGGCGTCAGCCGCGCGCCCAGCTCGCCGAGGCGGCGCAGCTCGGCCGGGTTGGCGGTGCGCGCGGCCAGGACGTGCAGCTCGAGGCCGTGGCGGCGCGCGCCGTGGGCCAGGCCCTGGCCGAGGTTGCCCGCGGAGGCGCAGACCAGGGTTTCGGCGGCGCCGCAGCGCGCGGCCAGCCAGTCGCCGCCGCGGCCCTTGAAGGAGCGGACCGGGTTCAGGGTCTCCAGTTTCAACGTCAGCCCGGGCCACAGCTCGATCTCCGGGGTGTCGAGGAACGCCGGATCGATCACCCGGGCGGCTTGTTCGATGGCGTCGAGCGAGACGTTCAGCACCCGGGCACCCTACGGGCTACCCGCCCGTTCGCTCCCCCGCCGGCAGGATCACCTCGAAGCGGCAGCCGCCCGGTACGTTGCGCACGCGGGTGCTGCCCGCGTGGGCCTCGACGATGCCGCGCACGATCGCCAGGCCGAGCCCGGCGCCCGCGGGCGGGGTGCGGGCGTCGGTGCCGCGCCAGCCGGTGTCGAACACGCGGGGCAGGTCCTCCGTGGGGATGCCGCCGCAGCCGTCGGTGACCGAGAGCACCACCGAGTCAGCGTGGCGGGCGGCGGACACGGCCACCGTGCCGTCCGCCGGAGTGTGCCGGATCGCGTTGACCAGCAGGTTGGCCAGCACGCGGCTCATCTCCTTGCCGTCCACCTCCACCGGCAGCGGCGCCACGCCGTCGTTCGCGAGCAGTACGCCGCGTTCGCCGGCCAGCGGGTCGGCGCCGGCGATGGCGTCGCTGACCAGGTCGTACACGGATATCCGGGTCGGGGTCAGGGCCAGCGAACCGGCCTGGATACGGGAGAGTTCGAAGAGGTCGCCGACCATCGAGCCGAGCCGTTCCACCTCGCCGCGGATCTGCCGGTGGTAGCGGGCGGGGTCCTCGGCGATGCCGTCCTCCAGGGCCTCGGCCATCGCCCGCAGCCCGGCGAGCGGGGAGCGCAGGTCGTGGGAGATCCAGGCGACCAGCTCGCGGCGGGAGGTCTCCAGGGCCCGTTCGCGCTCCCGCGACGCCGCGAGGCGCGCGTCCGCCTCGGCCAGCCGGTGGGCGAGCGAGGCCAGTTCCGCGGGCATCGGCCCGGCGGGCGGCGCGAACGCCCCGCCCTCCCCGAGGGCGTGCGCGGAACGTTCGAGCGCCCGGTGCGCGCCGATCACCCAGCGGCCGAGCAGCAGCGCGGTGGCGGTCGCGGCCAGGGCGCCGGTCAGGCCGACGGTGACGACGACGGCCAGGTCGTGCGCGGACAGGAACATCGCCCACGCCACCGACAGCGTCCCGGCCAGCAGCGCGCCGACCGTCACGCCGATCAGCACCGCGAGCGACACCGCCACGGAACGGCGCCTGACCGCCGCAAGCACCAGCGCGCCCGCCACCCCGGCGGCGGCCGCACCGGCCGCCGCGTACAGCGCGATCAGCGGCAGATCGCGCAGCAGTTGAGCCATTCCCATGCCGGTCGCCCTCAACCGCCGTCGAACCGGTAGCCGACGCCCCAGACCGTGGTGATCAGCCGGGGCTGCGCCGGGTCGTTCTCCACCTTGTGCCGCAGCCGCCGCACGTGCACGGTGACGGTTGACAGGTCCCCGAAGTCCCAGCCCCACACCGTCGCCATCAGCTCCTCGCGGCTGAACGCCCGCCCGGGGTGGCGCAGGAAGTGCGCCAGCAGGTCGAACTCGCGCAGCGTCAGCCGCAGCGGGCCCCGCGCGTCCTGCGCGGTGCGCGCCGCCGGGTCGAGCACGACGCCCCCGCCGCGCAACAGTGCGCCCCCGCCGGGCGCCGGGCCCCCGGCGGCCCGGCGCAGCACGGACGAGACGCGCAGCACCAGTTCACGGGGGCTGAACGGCTTGGTCACGTAGTCGTCCGCGCCGACCTCGAGTCCGAGGATGCGGTCCTCCTCGTCGCCGCGCGCGGTCAGCATCACCACCGGCACCGGGCCGGCCTCGCGCAGTCGCGCGCAGACCGCCAGCCCGTCGAGGCCGGGCAGCATCAGGTCGAGGACGACGAGGTCGGGCGGGTGCGCGGCGGCCCGCGCCAGGGCGTCGCGGCCGTCCGCGGCGCGGTCGACGGTGAAGCCGGCCCGGTCCAGGTAGCCGGCCACGACCTCGGTGACGGTCGGGTCGTCGTCGACGACCAGGACATGGTGCTGCGGGCGCGGCTGTTGCATGCCCCCGAGTCTCACACCGGCGCGCGGCCATCGGCCGGGCGCCGTCGGCGGAAACGGAGCGACGTCAGGGTTTCGTAAGGAGCAGTGCCCTGATATGTACCAGTTGTCTCCGTAGGGTAAGGAGCGTGACCACCTCTCCACCGACGCGGGGCGATCTGGTGCTGCCCTGCCTGAACGAAGCCGAAGCACTGCCCTGGGTACTGGGCCGGGTCCCCGACGGCTGGCGGGCCGTCGTCGTGGACAACGGATCGACCGACGGCTCCGCCGACCTGGCCGGACGGCTCGGCGCACGGGTCGTCCACGAACCGCGCCGCGGCTTCGGCGCCGCCTGCCACGCCGGGCTCCTCGCCGCCACCGGCGACCTGGTCGCGTTCTGCGACTGCGACGCCTCCCTCGATCCGGCCGAACTGCCGCGCGTCGCGGCGCCCGTCGTTGCCGGGACGGCCGACCTGGTGCTGGCCCGCCGGCGCCCCACCGCGCGCGGCGCCTGGCCGCTCCACGCCAGGGCGGGCAACCGCGCCCTGTCCCGCATGGTGCGCACCCGCACCGGCGTTCGGCTGCGCGACCTCGGCCCGATGCGCGTCGCGCGCCGCACCGGCCTCCTCGGTCTTGACCTCACCGACCGGCGCAGCGGATACCCCTTGCAGATGGTCGTCCTGGCCGCCGAGGCGGGCTGGCACATCGAGGAGACGGACGTCGCCTACCGGCCGCGCACCGGCCGTTCGAAAGTGACCGGCACCTGGCGCGGCACCTGGCAGGCCGTCACCGACATGCGGGCGGTGCTGAAATGACCGCGCGCCCGCCGGAAGGGCCCACGACCCTCGTCGTCATCGCCAAGGAGCCGGTACCCGGCCGCGTCAAGACGCGCCTCACCCCGCCCTGCACCCCAGCCCAGGCCGCCCGGCTCGCCGAGGCCGCGCTCGCCGACACCCTGCGCACCCTGCTGCGTGTGCCCGCCAGGCGCCGGCTGCTGGTCCTGGCCGGGCGCACCGGCCGCTGGCTGCCGCCCGGCTTCGACGTCGTCCCGCAGTGCGACGGGGGCCTCGACGAACGCATCGCCGCCGCGTTCGCGCACTGTGCGGGCCCCACGCTGCTCGTCGGCATGGACACCCCCCAGCTCACCCCCGCGCTGCTGGGCCCCGCCACCGCGCCGCCCGGCGGCTGGCCGCGGCGCCGCGCCTGGTTCGGGCCCGCGGCGGACGGCGGGTTCTGGGCGCTGGGCATGGCGGAGCCGCGCCCGGCGCTCGTGCGCGGCGTGCCCATGTCCACGCCGCTGACCGGCCGCGCCCAGCACCGGCGGCTGACCGAGGCGGGCCTCGACGTGCAAGAACTGCCCGTCCTGCGCGACGTGGACAGCGCCGCGGACGCGGAACGGGTCGCCCACGAGGCGCCCGGCGGCCGGTTCGCCGCCGCGTGGCACGCCCTCGGCACCGGCGTCGCCTCGTGACCTGGACCGGTGACGCCTACGCCTGGGCCCTGCGCACCGGCCGCGGCCCGCTGTTCCTGCGCCGCGCCGACGGACGCCGCCTCCGTCTCGACGTCGAACGCTGGTGCGCAGGCCCCGACGCGGCCGACCGCACCGTCCTGCGCCGCTGCACCGGCAGCGTCCTGGACATCGGCTGCGGGCCCGGCCGCATGGTCACCGCACTGGCCCGCGCCGCGCGCCCCGCGCTCGGCATCGACACCTCGCCCGCGGCCGTCGCCCGCACCCGCAGCGGCGGCGGAACGGCCCTGCTGCGCTCGGTGTTCCAGGACATCCCGGCCGAGGGCCGGTGGGGGAGCGTCCTGCTGATGGACGGCAACATAGGGATCGGCGGCGACCCGGCCGCGCTCCTGCACCGCATCCGCCGCCTGACCGCCCCCGGCGGGCTGCTGCTCGCCGAGACCGCGCCCGGAGACGTCGACGAACGCTTCGAGGTGCGCCTCGACAACGGCAACGGCCCCCTCGGGCCCGCGTTCCCCTGGGCCCGCATCGGCCCCCCGGCCCTGTGCGCCGACGCGGAGTCCGCCGGCTGGACGCCGGTGGTCCGCTGGACACTCCACGGCCGGACGTTCGTGGCCCTCCGCCGCTGAGCGCCGAGCGCTTCCCGCGCGGGGTTTGCCGGGCGGGGCCGGGCGGTGCCGCGCATGGTGCTTCCCACCGAGTCGGTCGCGCATTCGGGCGGCACGCCCGGCGATGGCTCGCGGCAGACAGCGACGGGGCGGCGCCCCGAGCAACCGGATCACAGCGCACGGGACGGCAGGAGCCCCGGCCGGGGACCGTGCCGCCGGATGTTCGGTGGCGGCGCCCCCGAACACCCGCGGTGCGTGAGCCCCGTATGCGGGACGGTCAGGCGCCGGGGCTTCCCGGTCCCGGGCGGCGGGCGCGGCGCCAGGCCGCCGCCGCGGCCGTTGCCAGGGCCGTCGCCGCGAGCAGCAGTACCAGATTGCGGCCGTAGTCCAGCGGCAGCGCCGTCGCGTTGCGCGGCTCGCCCGGCCGCAGCAGCGGCGGGAGCGCGACCAGGGTCAGGCAGCCCGCAACGATCAGCCCGCCGCGCACCGCGCGGCGGGCGGGCAGCCGGCGCACCACGAGGCCCGCGGCCAGGACCAGCGGCGCGAGCGCCAGGTCGTGCAGCACCACCGCGCCGGCCAGCCACACCGCGACCTGCCGCGGCGCGTCCGCGGGGCTGCCCGTGATCAGCAACCGCACCCCGGCCGCGAGCAGCAGCAGCCCGGCCGCCCCGAGGACCAGGCGCGCCGCCCTCACCGCAGCACCTCGATGAGCCGCACCCATTTGGTCTGCCACACCCCCGGCCGGTTCGGCGCGATGATCCGCGCCGGGAAGCCGTGGTCGGGCGACAGCACCTCCCCGTTCAGCCGCAGCGCGAGCAGCGTGAGCGGATCGCGCGCGTAGTGCGGCCCCATCTCCATCACGCGGTACCCGCCTCTCTTCTGCAACGACACCACCCGCACGAACGCGTCCTCGGGCGCCCCCGCCCGGTCCAGCAGGTCCGCCAGCCGCACCCCTTCCCACCACGCCGACGCGCTCCAGCCCTCCACACAGGCGATCGGCAGCCGCGCCCGGTGCCGTGGCAGCGCGCGCAGCTCGGCGAGCGACAGGTGGAACGGGCGCGGCCCGGTGACCTGGAGCCGCCACGCCGCACCGCTGACGTGCGCCACTCCGGCCTCGGCGGCCGTGCGGTTCACCGGCAGGCCCTGCGCCGTCCCGTCCGGGCGGCGCGGCGCCAGCAGGGTCGTGGCACGCAGCGGCGTCAGCGACTGCCCCGCCGTCACCAGCGTCACCGCGCCCACCGCCGCGCCCACCCCGAGCAGCAGCGACCGCCGTTCGCCCGCGTCGGGGTCCGTGCCCGGCGCGGGCCGCCGCCAGTGGGCGGCGATCTGCGGCGCCTTCACCGCCACGTGCAGCAGCAGGGCCCCGCACAGCACCCAGGCCAGCGCCCAGTGCACGCGCTTGAAGCCGAACGGCCACGGGTACCACTGCGCGATGTTGGCCAGCCCCAGGGCGACTTCGAGCAGCGCGGCGGCCACCAGCACCGCGATCGACGCGCGCTCCAGCGCGTGCCGGACCGACCGCACCGGCGGGCGGACGTACAGCCGCGGGTACACCGTCCACAGCTTGGCCAGGAGCAGCGGCACCAGCGCGATCCCGGTGGCCACGTGCAGGCCCTGCGTGACGCGGTAGCCCCACACGGGCCTGGCCGGCAGGTGCGGCGCGAGCCAGCCGGGCGGGGTCTGGAGGCCGTGGCTGATCAGGCCGGTCAGGAAGCACACCAGCACACCGGCACCCAGCCACCGGCCGACGGCCGTGGCCGTGCGGGCGTCGTGCAGCCGGCCACGGAACGGTATGAAGGTCCGCACGCGTACTCACCTCACCAGCGGGTCATCCACAGATGGTTGACGGTCAGGGCCACCAGGGCCTGTGCGGCCAGCCACCAGCGCGCGTGCCGTTCGGGCAGCAGCGCCGCGGCGGGCAGCAGCCAGACGGCGAACGGCAGCCAGATCCGTTCGGTCTCCGCCTTGCTCATGCCGGACACGTCGGCCAGCAGCATCGCCGCCAGGGCCGCCCCCACCAGCACCACAAGCGCCCGCCGGGGCCCGGACGTCCGCCAGGGCCGTTCCCCTGCCCGGCGCAGGCCGGCGGCGGTGGCGAGGCCGACGGACGCCACCTGGACCGCCAGGTTCGCCCAGATGAAGTAGCCGTAGGGCCGGTGCCCGCCCGAGCCCGCGTAGTAGCGGTCCACGAGGATGTCGTAGCCGTCGTACCACCAGAACCCGGCCGCGGTGAATCCCACCACCCACGGCACGATCCCCAGCAGCAGCCACGGCAGCGGGCGCCACGACCGCGCGAGCAGCAGGACCGCGACGGCCACCACGCCCATCAGCACCAGGCCGTAGGACAGGTAGAGCAGCAGCCCGGACAGCACCCCGGCGCCGAGCGCCGCCGCCCACGGGGCCCGCACCGCTCGGGTCGCGGCGAGTGCGAGCAGCGCCAGCGCCCAGGCCGCGACGGCCGTGAACCAGCCGTCCGCGGAGACCCCGAGCCACACCGCGGCCGGGGCGAGCACCAGGAACGGCGCGGCCCGCCGGGCCGTCTCCTCGTCCGCGAGCGTGCGCACGGCGATCAGCACGGCGGCGGCGGCGCTGGCCGCGGCCGTGATGCAGAACGCCGCGGCCCAGGCCCCGCCGCCCAGGCCCACCCGGTCGAGCAGCACGAACGTCAGCGTGGCGGCCGGCGGGTGTCCGGCGACGTGCGCGGGCCAGTTGTCCTGCGACTCCAGCGGAATGTGGTCGGTGAACGTGCGCAGGAAGTGCCCGATGCCGTCGATGTCGTCCAGCGCCGTCAGGTACTCGTGCCCGTAGGCCAGCCTGCGTGCTACGCCCCGCCGCCAGCCGTCGATCAGCGCGAGCGACCACACCCAGGCCATCGACGCGCCCCAGGCCGCGAGCGGCAGCCACCGCCAGGGCAGCCGCCGGGCGACGTGCGGCCCGTACAGGAGCACCAGGCCCGCGACGATGAGGGCCGCGGGCGTGCCGGGACCCACGTGCGGCTCCCAGCGGGCGAACATCGGCGGCCATTTCAGCGTCAGCACGTCGTCGTCGTTGATGGCGGCCCCGACGACGGCCGCCGTCGCGAAGAGCAGTACGGCCAGGGCCGCGGCGAGCAGGTCGAGCGCGGTCTTGCGAGCGATCACCCGCCTCACGCTAGGCGCGCCGGGACCGCAAACGGCTCGTCTGCGGGCGGATGTCACCGCTTCGTCAGATCCGCGCGCGGGGCGTGTCCTGTCCTGGCCGGGTTCGTTGGCTCAGGACGTGAGCGAACGGAATCGTGAGGGGAAGCGCAGCGCCCGCGAACGGCTGCGCGAGGAGCGGGAACGGGAGAAGGCGGCCGAGCGCAGGAAGCGGACGGTCAAGGTCGGCGGGATCGCCGTCGTCGTCCTCGCCATTGCCGCGGGGATCGGCGTCATCGCCGCGAACGGCGGTGGCGAGGGCGACGACGTTCCGGGCACCGAGCCCGTCACCGTGGGCCGGTCCTCGGCCCCGGCCACCCTCGCCGTGTACGAGGACTTCCGCTGCCCGGCCTGCGGCCAGTTCGAGAACGGGTTCCGGGACACCATCCGGGACCTGACGGAGGAGGGGAAGCTCCAGGTCGACTACCACCTCGTCACCATCATCGACGGGAACATGGGGGGCAACGGCTCCAAGTTCGCCGCGAACGCCGCGCTGTGCGCCCGGGACGAGGGCAAGTTCTCCGAGTACCACGACGTGCTGTTCGAGAACCAGCCGGCCGAGCGCGACGACACGTTCGGCGACAAGGCACGCCTGATCGGCCTCGCCGAGGACGTCGAGGGGCTCGACACCGAGTCGTTCCGCTCCTGCGTCCAGGACGGCACGCACGACGAGTGGGTCAGCAGCTCCAACGCCGGGTTCCTCGACGCGGACTTCAACGCCACGCCGACCGTGCTGCTCGACGGTGAGAACATCTACGGCGACTCGGAGGACCCGCTGACCCCCGAGCGGCTGCGGGAGAGAGTGGAGGAGGCCGCCGGATCGGGCAACTGACGCCTGACACGGCGGCCGACGCGCCCGGCGGATTCCGTCCCGCGGGGCGGGCAGGGTAGCGTCTGGACCACCATGGAGATCCTTGCCTCTATCCCCAGCCCCAGCGAGAGCGAGATCCACCTCGGACCGCTGCCGCTCCGCGGGTACGCGCTATGCATCATCATCGGTGTCTTCCTCGCCATCTGGCTCGGCGGTCGCCGCTGGGTCCAGCGCGGCGGCAATCCGGGAACGGTCGCCGACATCGCCGTGTGGGCCGTGCCGTTCGGTCTGGTGGGCGCGCGGATTTACCACGTCGTGACCGACTACCAGCTCTACTTCGACGAGGGCCGCGACTGGGTCGACGCGTTCAAGATCTGGGACGGCGGCATCGGCATCTGGGGTGCCATCGCCGGCGGTGCGCTGGGCGCGTGGATCGCCTGCCGGCGGCGGGGCATCGCGCTGCCGCCGATGGCGGACGCGATCGCCCCCGGCATCGCCTTCGCGCAGGCGATCGGGCGCTGGGGCAACTGGTTCAACCAGGAGCTGTACGGCAAGGCCACGGACGTGCCGTGGGCCGTGGAGATCGACAACGGTCTGGACAGCGGCACGTTCCACCCCACCTTCCTGTACGAGTCGCTGTGGTGCCTGGGCGTCGGCGTTCTGGTGATCTGGGCGGACCGCCGGTTCCGGCTGGGGCACGGCCGGGCGTTCGCGCTCTACGTGGCCGCGTACACGGCCGGCCGTTTCTGGATCGAGTACCTGCGGATCGACGAGGCGAACGAGTTCCTCGGGCTGCGGCTGAACAACTGGACCTCCATCGTGGTCTTCCTCGCCGCCGTCGCCTACCTGGTGCTGTCCGCCCGGCGCAGCCCGGGCCGCGAGGAGCGGGTCGAGCCGGACGGCGCGGCAGGACCGGACGGCGCCGACGGTGCGGCGGCCGGCGCCGAGGAGCCGCAGGCGGACGCGGAGAACGAGGCGGACGAGAAGAAGGACGCGGACGAGAAGAAGGACGCGGACGAGAAGAAGGACGCGGACGCGGAGAAGCGCGCGGAGCAGAAGGACGCGGGAGCCGGCGCGGACGAGGCCGCGTCCGCCAAGCGGCCCTGACCGGGACGTCCCTCTCGCACGGCCCGGCTCCGCCGGGCCGCGCCGCATGCCGGGGCCCGGCCGGGGAATGCGTCGGCCGCCGGGTGCGTTGCACGCAATCGTGAGGAGTCGGGAGGCACCGGACATGGCGGGAGCGGAGGCGCACCACAGCCACCGCGATGTGAACGGCGGCTGGCTGCGGCCGGCCGTCTTCGGCGCCATGGACGGGCTCGTCTCCAACCTGGGGCTGATCAGCGGCGTCGCCGGCAGCTCCGCCTCCTCCCAGGCCATCGCCGTGGCGGGCACGGCCGGCCTGGCGGCCGGCGCGTTCTCCATGGCGGCGGGGGAGTACACCTCGGTGGCGTCCCAGCGCGAGCTGGTCCTGGCCGAGATCGACGTGGAACGCCGGGAGCTGAGCCGGCACCCGGACGACGAGCTGGCCGAGCTGGCCGACGTCTACGTGCGGCGCGGGGTGGAGCCGGGCCTCGCCCGGGAGGTCGCCCGGCAGCTGTCGGCCGACCCGGAGCAGGCGCTGGAGATCCACACGCGCGAGGAGCTGGGCGTCGCGCCGGGTGACCTGCCGTCGCCGACCGTGGCGGCGGTTTCCTCGTTCGGCTCCTTCGCCGCGGGGGCGGTGCTGCCCCTGCTGCCCTACCTGATGGGGGCCACGGCGCTGTGGCCCGCGGTGCTGCTGGCGCTGCTCGGCCTCTTCCTGTGCGGCGCGGCCGTCGCCCGGGTGACGGCCAGGCCGTGGTGGTTCAGCGGGCTGCGGCAGCTCGGGCTCGGCGCCGCGGCGGCGGGCCTGACCTACGCGCTGGGCTCCCTGCTGGGCACATCGCTGGGCTGATCCATACGAACGACAATTGACCACGCTATGTCGCATGTGCGTGCTTCAGGGTGAGGTTTGTTTCCTGGTGGTTTCAGTTCCTTGACGGCGGGCATGTGGTTCTCGGCCCGCGGGCACAGGCGCCCGCGCAGGCTTGCATGTGAGGCGGACATATTCCGCCATCTCCGGTACGGCCTCGCGCGGCGAAGTCCGCATCGTGGACAGTGGTATCCGCTTCCCGGGATTCGGGTCATCGTGTAATCTGCACGAAAATTTAACGTACGCCAGGGCCAGCGTCGTCCCTCGGAACAAGTCACACACCAAGACGACGACGGGAGAGCCGATGCGTTCTGCGTCCCACCCGGTCAAGCAGGGGATGTACGACCCGCGCAACGAGCACGATGCGTGCGGTGTCGGCTTCGTCGCCACGCTCACCGGCGAAGCCAGCCACGAGCTGGTCGACCAGGCGCTCACCGTGCTGCGCAATCTTGAGCACCGCGGGGCCACCGGCTCGGACCCCGATACCGGCGACGGTGCCGGCATCCTCCTCCAGATCCCGGACGCGTTCCTCCGGGACAGCGTTCCCTTCGTGCTGCCGCCCGCCGGTTCCTACGCCGTCGGCCTGGCCTTCCTGCCCACCGGCCCGGAAGCGGCTGCCGCTGCCATGGGCCGGGTCGCCGCGATCGCCGGCGAGGAGGGACTGGCCGTGCTCGGCTGGCGCGAGGTGCCCGTCGCGCCCGAGCTGCTCGGCACCGCGGCCCGCGACACGATGCCCGCGTTCCGGCAGTTGTTCGTCGCCGACGCCGCGGGCGAGAAGAGCGGCCTGGCCCTCGACCGCGCCGTCTTCGTGCTGCGCAAGCGCGCCGAGCGCGAGGCCGGGATCTACTTCCCTTCGCTGTCCGCGCGCACCCTGGTGTACAAGGGCATGCTCACCACGGGGCAGCTGGAGCCGTTCTTCCCCGACCTGTCCGACCGTCGTCTCACCAGCGCCATCGCCCTGGTGCACTCGCGGTTCTCCACCAACACCTTCCCGAGCTGGCCGCTGGCGCACCCCTACCGCTTCGTCGCCCACAACGGTGAGATCAACACCGTCCAGGGCAACCGCAACTGGATGCGGGCCCGCGAGTCGCAGCTCGCCGGTGACGTCTTCGGGCCGCCGGAGAAGCTGGCGCGGCTCTTCCCGATCTGCACCCCGGAGGCGTCCGACTCGGCCACCTTCGACGAGGTGCTCGAACTGCTGCACCTCGGCGGCCGGTCGCTGCCGCACGCCGTGCTGATGATGGTCCCCGAGGCGTGGGAGAACCACGGCTCCATGGACCAGGCCCGCCGCGCGTTCTACCAGTACCACTCCACGGTCATGGAGCCCTGGGACGGCCCTGCCTGCGTCACCTTCACCGACGGCACGCAGGTCGGCGCGGTCCTCGACCGCAACGGACTGCGGCCGGGCCGCTACTGGGTCACCGACGACGGGCTCGTCGTGCTGTCCTCCGAGGTCGGCGTCCTGGACATCGACCCGGCCCGCGTCGTCCGCAAGGGCCGGCTCCAGCCCGGCCGGATGTTCCTCGTCGACACCGCCGAGCACCGCATCATCGAGGACGACGAGATCAAGGCGGCCCTGGCCGCCGAGCAGCCCTACGCCGAATGGCTGGAAGCCGGGCTCATCGAGCTGGCCGACCTGCCCGAGCGCGAGCACATCGTCCACACCCACGCCTCGGTCACCCGCCGCCAGCAGACGTTCGGCTACACCGAGGAGGAGCTGCGGGTCCTGCTCACGCCGATGGCCCAGAGCGGTGCCGAGCCGATCGGCTCCATGGGCACCGACACGCCCATCGCCGCCCTCTCGGACCGGCCGCGGCTGATCTTCGACTACTTCACCCAGCTGTTCGCGCAGGTCACCAACCCGCCGCTGGACGCCATCCGCGAGGAGCTCGTCACCTCCCTGCTGTCGTCCCTCGGCCCGCAGGGCAACCTGCTGGAGCCGAACGCGGCCTCCTGTCGCAGCGTGACGCTGCCCTTCCCGGTGATCGACAACGACGAGCTGGCCAAGCTCATCCACATCAACGCCGACGGCAATCTGCCGGGCTTCGGCGCCGTCACCCTTTCCGGCCTGTACCGGGTCTCGGGCGGCGGGGCGGCCCTGGCCGACCGGATCGCCGAGATCTGCGCCGAGGCCGACGCGGCCATCGCGGACGGCGCCCGCCTCATCGTGCTCTCCGACCGGCACTCGGACGCCGAGCACGCCCCGATCCCGTCGCTGCTGCTCACCTCCGCCGTGCACCACCACCTCATCCGCACCAAGCAGCGCACCCAGGTGGGTCTGCTGGTGGAGGCCGGGGACGTGCGCGAGGTGCACCACGTCGCGCTGCTCATCGGCTACGGCGCCGCCGCGGTCAACCCCTACCTGGCCATGGAGTCGGTGGAGGACCTGGTCGCCCGCGGCACCTACCTGCCCGGAATGGCGGCCGACGAGGCCATCCGCAACCTCATCAAGGCACTCGGCAAGGGCGTACTGAAGGTGATGTCCAAAATGGGCATCTCCACCGTCGCCTCCTACCGCGGCGCGCAGGTCTTCGAGGCCGTCGGCCTGGACGAGTCGTTCGTCGACACCTACTTCCACGGCACCACCACCAAGATCGGCGGCGCCGGCATCGACGTGGTGGCCCGCGAGGTCGCGGCGCGGCACGCCAAGGCGTACCCGGCCTCCGGCGTGGCGCCCGCCCACCGGAACCTGGAGATCGGCGGCGAGTACCAGTGGCGCCGCGAGGGCGAGCCGCACCTGTTCGACCCGGAGACGGTCTTCCGCCTCCAGCACTCGACCCGCGAGCGTCGCTACGACGTCTTCCGGCAGTACACCGGCCGGGTGAACGAGCAGTCCGAGCGGCTGATGACGCTCCGCGGACTGTTCCGGCTGAAGCCGGGCGAGCGCCCGGCCGTGCCGCTGGAGGAGGTCGAGCCGGTCAGCGAGATCGTCAAGAGGTTCTCCACCGGCGCGATGAGCTACGGCTCCATCTCCCGCGAGGCGCACGAGACGCTGGCCATCGCGATGAACCGGCTGGGTGCCAAGTCCAATACCGGCGAGGGCGGCGAGGACTCCGACCGGCTGGTCGACCCCGAGCGGCGCAGCGCCATCAAGCAGGTCGCCTCCGGCCGCTTCGGCGTGACCAGCGAGTACCTGGTCAACGCCGACGACATCCAGATCAAGATGGCGCAGGGCGCGAAGCCGGGCGAGGGCGGCCAGCTGCCGGGCCACAAGGTGTACCCGTGGGTGGCCAGGACACGGCACTCCACGCCGGGCGTCGGCCTGATCTCCCCGCCCCCGCACCACGACATCTACTCGATCGAGGACCTGGCGCAGCTCATCCACGACCTGAAGAACGCCAACCCCGCGGCCCGCATCCACGTGAAGCTGGTCTCCGAGGTCGGCGTGGGCACCGTTGCGGCCGGCGTCTCCAAGGCGCACGCCGACGTGGTGCTGATCTCCGGGCACGACGGCGGCACCGGCGCCTCCCCGCTCACCTCCCTGAAGCACGCGGGCGGCCCCTGGGAGCTGGGCCTGGCCGAGACTCAGCAGACACTGCTGCTCAACGGGCTGCGCGACCGGATCGTCGTCCAGACCGACGGTCAGCTGAAGACGGGCCGCGACGTGCTGATCGCGGCGCTGCTCGGCGCCGAGGAGTTCGGCTTCGCGACCGCACCGCTGGTCGTTTCGGGCTGCGTCCTGATGCGGGTGTGCCACCTGGACACCTGCCCGGTCGGCATCGCCACGCAGAACCCGGTGCTGCGGCAGCGGTTCACCGGCAAGCCGGAGTTCGTGGTCAACTTCTTCGAGTTCATCGCGGAAGAGGTCCGCGAGCTGCTGGCCGAGCTGGGCTTCCGCACCCTGGACGAGGCCGTCGGCCACGCCGAGCTGCTCGACGTCTCGCGCGCCGTCGACCACTGGAAGGCGCAGGGCCTGGACCTGGCGCCGCTGCTGCACGTGCCGCAGCTGTCCGAAGGCGCGGCCAGGCACCGCACCACCGAGCAGGACCACGGCCTGGCCAAGGCGCTGGACAACGACCTGATCCGGCTGGCCGCCGACGCCCTGTCGGCGGACACCCCAGAAGACGCCCAGCCGGTCCGCGCGCAGGTCGCCATCCGCAACATCAACCGCACCGTCGGCACGATGCTCGGGCACGAGGTGACCAAGCGGTTCGGCGGCGCCGGGCTGCCCGAGGACACCATCGACATCACCTTCACCGGCTCGGCCGGCCAGTCGTTCGGAGCGTTCGTGCCGCGCGGCGTCACGCTGCGCCTGGAGGGCGACGCCAACGACTACGTCGGCAAGGGCCTGTCCGGCGGCCGGCTGATCGTCCGCCCGGACCGGGGGGCCGACCACCTGCCGGAGTTCTCCACCATCGCGGGCAACACCATCGCCTACGGCGCCACCGGTGGCGACATCTTCCTGCGCGGCCGGGTAGGTGAACGTTTCTGCGTGCGCAACTCCGGTGCCACCGTCGTGGCCGAGGGCGTCGGCGACCACGGCTGCGAGTACATGACGGGCGGCCGGGCCGTGGTGCTCGGCGCGACCGGGCGGAACTTCGCGGCCGGCATGTCCGGCGGCGTCGCCTACGTCGTCGACCTCGATCCGGCCCACGTCAACCCCGGCTTCGTCGCCGTGGAGGAGCTGACGGACGCCGACCGCCAGTGGCTGCACGACGTGGTGCGGCGGCACGCCGAGGAGACCGGCTCCACGGTGGCGGACCGCCTGCTGAAGGACTGGGACGCGAGCCTGACCCGGTTCAGCAAGATCATGCCCACTACCTACAAGGCCGTGCTCGCCGCCAAGGACGCCGCCGAGCGGGCCGGACTCAGCGAGTCCGAGACCCACGAGAAGATGATGGAGGCGGCGACCCATGGCTGATCCGAAGGGATTCCTTTCCACCGAGCGCGAGGTCGCCCAGGCCCGCCCCGTCGACTCCCGGGTCAAGGACTGGAACGAGGTGTACGTTCCCGGCTCGCTGCTGCCGATCATCAGCAAGCAGGCCGGGCGCTGCATGGACTGCGGCGTGCCGTTCTGCCACAGCGGCTGTCCGCTGGGCAACCTGATCCCCGAGTGGAACGACTACGCCTACCGCGAGGACTGGGCGGCGGCCAGCGAGCGGCTGCACGCCACGAACAACTTCCCCGAGTTCACCGGGCGGCTGTGCCCGGCGCCGTGCGAGTCGGCGTGCGTGCTCGGCATCAACAGGCCCGCGGTGACCATCAAGAACGTCGAGGTCACCATCATCGACAAGGCGTGGGAGGCCGGCACCGTCACCCCGCAGCCGCCGGAGCGTCTTTCCGGGAAGACCGTCGCCGTCATCGGCTCAGGTCCTGCCGGGCTCGCCGCCGCGCAGCAGCTGACGCGGGCCGGGCACACCGTCGCCGTGTTCGAACGGGCCGACCGGATCGGCGGGCTGCTGCGCTACGGCATCCCCGAGTTCAAGATGGAGAAGCGGCACCTGAACCGCCGCGTCGAGCAGATGCGCGCGGAGGGCACCAAGTTCCGCACCGAGGTCGAGATCGGCCGCGACATCGACGCCGCGGCGCTCCGCAAGCGCTACGACGCGGTCGTCATCGCCGCCGGTGCCACCACCGCGCGCGACCTGCCCGTGCCGGGGCGCGAACTGAACGGCGTGCACCAGGCCATGGAGTACCTGCCGCTGGCCAACAAGGTGCAGGAGGGCGACCTCACCGCCGCCCCGATCTCCGCCGCGGGCAAGCACGTCGTCGTCATCGGCGGCGGCGACACCGGCGCCGACTGCGTCGGCACGGCCCACCGGCAGGGCGCGGCCTCGGTCACGCAGCTGGAGATCATGCCCAGGCCGGGCGAGGAGCGGCCCGCGCACCAGCCGTGGCCGACGTTCCCCATGACATACAAGGTCACCTCGGCGCACGAGGAGGGCGGCGAGCGGGTCTACTCCGTCTCCACCACCCACTTCGAGGGCGACGAGGACGGCAACGTCGCGTGGCTGCACCTGATCGAGGTCGAGTTCGTCGACGGGAAGCTGACGCCGAAGCCGGGCACCGAGAAGCGGATTCCGGCGCAGCTGGTGACCCTCGCCATGGGCTTCACCGGTACCGACCAGGAGAACGGCCTGGTGCGGCAGTTCGGCCTCGACCTGGACGCGCGCGGCAACATCGCCCGCGACGCCGAGTACGCGACCAACGCGCCCGGCGTGTTCGTCGCGGGCGACGCGGGCCGGGGGCAGTCGCTCATCGTGTGGGCCATCGCCGAGGGCCGCGCCGCCGCCCGCGGCGTCGACCGTTACCTCACCGGCGAGTCCACGCTGCCCTACCCGATCCGCCCGACCGACCGCTCCCTGGCGGTCTGACCCCGGCGACCACCCCAGACGTTCCGCAC
>NZ_LZNS01000001.1:6531399-6568906 GCF_001984575.1 Streptomyces sp. MP131-18
GTCAGTGGTCCAGCCCACAAACGGTGCCGTTCCGTGATGTGACCATCTGGTGGCCCGCACCCGGCACTGTCACAATCAGACGCCCAGCCCGGCTCGAAGATCCCACGACCTTTGCGGAGGGGACCGGCCATGCGTCAATCTTTCCGGGGGCGCGCCTCCAGAACGGCCCTTCGGCGTCTGGCCACCGGCGCCGCGGTGCTCTCCCTGGGCCTGGTCACGGCCTGCGGTGGCGACGACGGGGACGACGGCGCGAGCGGCGGGCCGACTCTCGAAGTCTGGATCATGGAGGGCACCAACCCGGACGCCGGCCCCTACGTGGCGGAGCTCCAGGCCGCGTTCACCGAACGGACCGGCGCCACGCTCGAGGTGCAGTTCATCCAGTGGGCGGACGCGCACGACCGGTTCACGACCGCGATGGCCGGCGGCGAGCTGCCCGACGTCGCCGAGATCGGCACCACCTGGGCGCCGGAGTTCGGCGCGGCAGGGGCCCTGACCGACCTCGCGGAGCAGATCGAGGCCGACGGCCTCGGCGACGATCTGGTGCCTGGCCTGTACGAGGCGGCGCAGGTGGACGGCGCCGTCTACGGCATGCCCTGGTACGCGGGCATCCGCTCCCTCATGTACCGCTCCGACATCTTCGCCGAGCACGACCTCCAGCCGCCCACCACGTGGCAGGAACTGCGCGAGGTGGCCCGGCAACTGCGCGTTTCGGAGCCGGACATGATCCCGTTCCCGGTCAGCGGCGGCAGCGAGTACGGCCTGTACCCGTTCGTGTGGGGCGCGGGCGGCGAGATCGCCGAGCAGACCGGCGACGGACAGTGGCGGTCGGCCATCAACGCGCCGGAGGCCGTCGAGGGCATCGAGTTCTACACCTCGCTGGCCACCGAGGACGGCCTGTCGGTCGCCGCCGCGGAAACCTGGCTGGAGACCGACCAGCTGGAAAGCTTCCAGAACGGTGACTCCGCCATGGTCATCAACGGCAACTGGACCGTCAACACGCTGATCGCCGACGACCCCGCGTGGGCCGACCGGATCGGCGTCGTCCCCGTGCCGGGGCAGGACGGCGGCTTCAGCCCCTCGTTCGTCGGCGGCTCCCTGCTGGGCGAGTTCGGCAGCGACGAGCCTGAACTGGCCTGGGAACTCATCAGCATGATGACCACCGGCGAACACGCCGCCGCCTGGGCCGAGCAGTCCGGCTACTTCCCCGGGCAGCAGTCCCTGCTCGAAGAGGTCCAGCAGGAGGCCGACCCGCTCGTCGCGCCGTTCGCGCAAGCGATGCTCGAAGCCGGCGCCAGCCTGCCGGTGACGGACCGGTACGGCGCGATCCAGGGCGAGCAGGTCGTGCAGGGCATGCTCCAGTCGATCCTGTCCGGCGACCGTTCGGCGCAGGAGGCCGCCGACGAGGCCGCCGCGGCCATGGACGAGACCTTTGGCGGCTGACCGCCCGGTCAAGGCCCGGCCGCCGCGCGGGGGGCGCGCCCCGCGCAGCGCGCGCCGCGCCGCGACCGGCCGCGCGCTGCGACCCTGGCTGCTGCTCGCACCCGCCCTCACGGTGCTCGCCGTGCTGCTGTTCTGGCCGCTGGCGCGCGTCGTGCTGCTGTCGTTCCAGGACTACGGGCTGCGGCAGATCAACACGGGCGAGAGCAACTACACCGGGCTCGACAACTACCGCGACATCCTCGGCGACTCGTTCCTGTGGAAGACCGTGCTGCCCAACACGGTCTTCTTCGCCGGTGCCTGCGTCGGCCTCACCCTCGTCGTCGGCACCCTGGTCGCGCTGCTGCTCCAGCGCCTGGGGCGGGTGTGGCGCGTCATCTGCTCCACCGTCATCATGATGGCCTGGGCGATGCCCGCCGTCACCGGCACCTACGTGTGGATCTGGATCTTCGACCCGCTCGACGGCGTCGTCAGCGGCGGCCTGGACGGGCTCGGCCTCATCGAGCCGCGGGAAACCAACTGGTTCACCGACCGCTGGTCGTTCTACGCCATCGCCACGCTCAACGTCGTCCACCACGGCTTCCCCTTCGTGGCCATCACCCTCTACGCCGCGCTCCTCACCATCCCCAGGGAGCTGCCCGAGGCGGCCGTCTGCGACGGCGCCGGGCCGTGGCAGCGCTTCTGGCTGATCACCGTGCCCACCATCAGGCCCGCGTTCGCGGTCGTGACCATCCTGTCGATCATCTGGGACTTCAAGGTGTTCGCGCAGATCTACCTGATGCCGGGCGGCGCGGGCGCGAACGAGGACGTGCTCAACCTCGGCGTCTGGTCCTACATCCAGTCGTTCAGCAGGAACGAGTACGGCACGGGCTCCGCCATCGCCGTGCTGCTGACCCTGCTGCTGCTCGCCATCACCGTCGTGTACGTGCGTGCACTGTCCAGGGAGAAGGACGAACCGTGACCCGCCGCACCTCCACCGCAGGGCGCATCGGCATCGCGGCGGCCGTGGCGGCGCTGCTGGTCTTCACGCTGTTCCCGGTCTACTGGATGATCTCCTCGGCGTTCGACCCCGATGCCGACCACCGCGGCTCCGAGGTGCTGCCCGCGGGCTTCACGCTTGACCACTTCCGGCAGGTCCTGAACGAGGGGGAGTTCACCCGCTACCTCGCGAACTCCGCGCTGGTCGGCCTCGGCACCGTGCTGCTGTCCGGCTTGCTGGCCCTCTTCGCCGCCGTCGCCGTCGCCCGCTTCCGCTTCCGGATGCGCACCAAGGTGCTGGTCATGATCCTGGTGGTGCAGATGGTGCCCCTTGAGGCGCTGGTGATCCCGCTGTTCCTCCAGATGCGCGACCTCGAACTCCTCAACAGCCTCATCGGCCTGACGATCGTCTACCTCGCGTTCTCCCTGCCGTTCGCCGTCTGGACCCTGCGCGGATTCGTCGCCGCGGTGCCGAGCGAAGTCGAGGAGGCCGCCTACCTGGACGGCTGCGGCTGGTGGCGCATGTTCCGCTCGGTCCTGCTGCCGCTGGTGGCACCCGGGCTCGTCGCCACCAGCATCTTCGCGTTCATCACGGCCTGGAACGAGTTCATCTTCGCGTTCGTGTTCATGCAGGACGACAGCAAGTACACGGCGGCCGTCGGGCTGCACCGCTTCTTCGGCCAGTACAGCACCGACTGGGGGGCGGTCATGGCCGGCTCCACGCTGATCACCCTGCCGGTGCTGATCTTCTTCGTGCTCGTGCAGCGCCGCCTCGCCGGCGGCCTCGCGTCCGGCGCGATCCGCTGACCGCGCCGCGTCAGTCCCCGGTGTTGACCGTCGCGGAGTCAACCGCCACGTCCGGCACGTTCCACTCCTGGAGGATCTCACCGTAGGTGCCGTCGTCGATGAGCGACTGCAACGCCTCCGTGAGCGCGTCGCGCAACCCCTCGTCCGCCTGGGGCAGGGCGATGCCGTAGGGCTGGACGTCGATCTGCTCGCCCGTGATGGCCAGGTCGTCGTGTCGCCCGTCGGCGAGGAAGCCGGAGGCCGTCGAGTACGACACGAAGACGGCATCGGCATCACCGCCGCGCACGGCGTCCGCCATCTCCGTGACGTCGGCGCGGCCGGAGAACTCGATCGGCTCGGCGCAACCCCCGCTGTACCGGCCGACGATCTCCTTCGGCTCGTCGAAGTCGTAGGTGGCGACGGTCCCGCCGCACAGGTCGCCCGGCGCGTCGACGCGCGCCGCATCCTCCGCCGGGACCATCAGCACCCAGCCGTCCCGGTAGTGGTTGACGAAGTCCAGGTACAGGCCGTCGCGGCTCTCCGCCGTGTCGGGCAGCGCCCCCATGCCGACCGTCCCGCTCTGCCCCGCCGCGCCCTGCGTGGCCAGGTACTGGAGCAGCGAGCCGTAGTCGACCTGTTGGAAGTGGAACTCCACGCCCAGCTGTTCGCCGAGCGCGTCGGCCAGCTCGTGCTCGACCCCGGCGAAGTCGTCCGCCTCGTCGCGGAACAAGAGCGGTGGGGAATTCACCCCGGTGAGGACCTCGATCTCGCCCGACTCCCGGATGTCAGCGGGCAGCAGATCGTGCAGCGGGGCGTCGTTCTCCTGCTCCTGCGGCTCCTCCTGCGGCTGCTCCTGCGGCTCGTTCCCGTTCTGCTCCTGCCCGTTCTGCTCCTGCCCATTTTGCCCGTTCTGCTCGTTTCCGGCCCGCGGCTCCTCGTCGCCGGAGGACCGGGTGGCCACGACCACGGCCGTCACGGCCACCACGGCGGCGACAGCGGCGGCCCCCAACCCCAGGCCGCGCCGCTTCCGGGCGGCGGGCGGCGCGGCGGGCGGCGCGGTGGTCGGCGCGGCGGGCGGCGGCAGTGCCGGCTGGTCGAACGCCGTCGGCGAAGGCCCTTCAAGGGCCAGGAGCCCGGCCGCGTCCCGGCCCAGCCGGGCCGTCAGCGTCGCGGGCAGCCACAGACCGCTGTCGGCGTCCACGGCGGCGCGCCCGGCCGTCAGCCGCAGAATCTCCTCGACCGCGGGACGTTGGGCCGGATCCTTCGCGAGGCAGCGCTCCGCCAGCTCGCGCAGCGGCCCCGACAGCGGCCCCGACTCCGGGCCCAGCTCCGGCTCCTCGTGCACCACGCGGTACAGCAGCGTGTGGACCGCCGGCTCACCGGCGTGGAAAGGACCGGTCCCGGTGGCGGCGAAGACCAGTACGGCACCGAACGCGAACACATCCGCGGCGCCCGTCAGTTGCTCACTGCGGATCTGTTCGGGCGGCATGTAGCCGGGCGAGCCGACCATGGAACCGGTGCGCGTGGCCAGGCTGGCGTCGACCGCGCGGGCGATGCCGAAGTCGATGACCTTCGGGCCCTCCAGGGTGACCAGCACGTTGGACGGCTTGAGGTCGCGGTGGATCAGCCCGTTCCCGTGAATATCGATCAGCGCCCGGGCGAGCCCGTCGGTCAGTGACCAGACCGATTCCTCGGGGAGCGCGCCGTACAGGCCCTCGACCACATGGGTCAGCGAGGGCCCGGGCACGTACCCGGTGGCGACCCAGGGCACGGCCGACTCCGTGTCACTGTCCAGCACCGGCGCGGTCCACTGCCCGCTGACCCGCTGCGCGGCGCCCACCTCCTGCCGGAAGCGGCGGCGGAACTCCGGGTCGGCGGCCAACTCGGCGTGCACCAGCTTGACGGCCGCCGTCCGGCCGTTCGGCGAACGCCCGAGGAAAACCACCCCCATCCCCCCGGCCCCGAGCCGCCCCAGCAGCCGGTACGGGCCCACGGAAGCCGGATGACCGGGGGCGAGTGGGTCCATGACTGCCTCCGTCGTGACGTGCCATCGTGACGTGCCTTGAATACGTCCGATTGATCTTATCGACCGACGCCAGACCGGAGTCCGGGTTCTGGCTCGGCTTCCGTTTGCGCTGTGAGGCGCTATTGGTTCGAGTGGAAGTGGAAGACCTGCATCAACCGGCCGTCGCAGCAGCGAGGTTGTAGCTGAGGGCAGCCTGATCCGGCTGACGGCGGGGCGGGCGAGAGCGGCCCTGACAACGCCGGGACGTGACCAACACCGCCAGATGGGGCGGGTCCGGCAAGCATGATGGAGTCACCGACGGTCGGACCGCGATCGACCAACTCCTCGCCAGATCGAGGCACCCGGCACGGCGCGACTCCTGCCGATCGTCGACGTCCGGCAGGGCAAAGCAGCGCAGACTGAACAAATCTGATTCCGTGGGAGATGCGGTTGACGTGTCCTTCGACGACGCCGGAGTTCCAGGGCAGGGAGAGGCCGGCGATGAAGGCGTCGCGGTCGCGGGCGATACCGGTGCCGAGAGGGTGGGGGCTGGGCAGGTCGTCGGGGTGGACGGCCTCGAGCCACTGCGGAAGCCGTTCGCCTTCGCGCTCGGTGAGCATGCGGGCCGAGGACCGGACGTGATCGGCGAGGGCCTCGCGCTTGGGACACGTGGTCAGGACGGCCTTGGGCCGTAGCTGTTCGACATCGGTGAGCGGTTCCGGACGGCGGAGAATTCAGTCGGCGGCCACCGGACCGAAGGCGGCCGTGCGGTTGTCCGTGCCCTTCTTTGCGTGCCCTCCTGTGGAGAGTCGGGGTGCGTCTGCCTCACCGATGGCCAGGACGCGTCCTACGTCATCACGCGCCGTGGGCGCCTGTCCCCGGCGCCGGCTGGGCGTCCCCGTCCACTGGCCGGCGGCCACGAGCCGCCGCGACGACGCCGCGGCCACTGGCGGGTGGTGACGGCCGCGTCATCGGCTCCGCACTGGGGACGACGGTGTCCAGGACGGTGGTCCAACGGTCGCGCCGGCAGATCGCTCGTCGCCGACGCAGGTGTGCGCGTTGCGCGTGCGTACGCTTACCGAACTCCGCGAAACCTTCGTGTGATCAACACAACCGGCGTGGCCGGCGCGGGGTCTCTAGCCGCATGACAGGATTTCTGAATCCACGGAGCAGGGCCGCGACCACCGTGGCGGCGGTCGCGACCCTGGCGCTGACGGCGGGGCTCTCCGCCCAGGCCCTGGCCCTGGACACCGACGCACGGAGCGATACCGCCGCCCGGGAGACCGGCGCGGCGGCCCAACCGGCCGATGCCGCCGACAATGTCGTGTCCCAGCCGTTGGCGGACACCGCCGCGAAGCAGCAGCAGGTGCGCGACTACTGGACCGCGGAACGGATCGCCGAGGTGCCCCACCAGGAACCCTCTGACCTGCCGCCGTCCCCTGGCCCGGCAGGCGCGGCCTACTCGGGTGACGGAGCGGTGTCCACGACGGTGGGCAGACTCTTCTACGTCGACCACGGCGGCGAGGACTCCAGCTGCACGGCCACCGTCGTGGAGAGCGCCAATCGGAGCACCGTGGTGACGGCTGGCCACTGCGTCGTGACGCACGACCTGCTGGGTGAGAACGCCCGGTGGGCCGAGGGGCTTCTCTTCGTCCCGGGATTCCACGACGGTGAGATGCCCTTCGGCGCCTTCCCCGCCGTCTCCGGCGTCGTGGACGCGCGCTGGGTGGCCAGTGGTGAGGCGATCGACTACGACCAGTCCTTCCTGGTGCTCGGGGAGAACGAGGAGGGCGAGCGGGTCGCCGATGCGGTCGGCGCCGTTCATGAACTCGCCTTCGATCCGGAAGTCGGCGAGCCAGTCCAGGAGTTCGGCTATCCCCGCGCGACCGGGGACCCGGCGCAGCAGGGGCGCCCGGAGTTCGTCGGCCTGCGGCTCGCCCACTGCTGGGGCACGAGCCAGGCGTTGCCGGACCACCCGGAGGCGCCGAACCCGAGTGACACACGCGGCATCCCCTGCGACATGGGGGGCGGCGCGAGCGGCGGTCCCCGTTTCGCCGACTTCGACCCCGAGGCCGGAACGGGCGTGGTGGTCGGCCTGAACACCCGGGGCAGGCACATGAACGCCGCCGGGGACTGGTGCCAGGAGGGGGACTCCGCCGACTGCGTCCGATACCTGGCCGGGCCACCGCTGACCAGCGCGATCACCGGCCCGCTGTACGAGCGAGCGCATCGCTCCGGCGTCCCCGAGGCGGGAAATCACAGGTAGGAGCTGTGCACGCGACTTGACCGGGTCCCCCGGTCCGGACGCGTCGCGGTGGCCGTCATCCGGCGGGGCCCCGGGCGAGCATCACTATGCGCGGCAGCTCCGACCGGGTGGGGCTCCCGCAGTCCCTTTTCGATGAGGAAGCCGCAGAACTGCCGGACCGGCACCAGACGCTGATGCAGTGTCGCGTTCGCCAGTCCGGCCCCCGAGTCGAGCGCGACGACGTCGCCCCCGCGGCGGCTCGGTCGCGTGGCCAACTCCTTCACGAACGCGGCCACGTGCAGCCGGTTCGCGGTGCCCACGCACTTGAAAGTGCCTTTTGTAAGCCCTCTCTTACTCACTCATGATGGTGTTACGCACTACTAGTGAGGTGAGGGAGAGAGATGGTTGAGCGGGTAACGCGCCCCGAGGGGGCGCAGGTCGTCATCGAGGTGTGGTCTGACCTGGGCTGCCCGTGGTGCTATGTCGGTCAGCACCGGCTCCAGGTCGCGATCGCGCAGCGCCCGGATGCGGACAGGTTCGATGTCAGGATGCGGTCCTTCGAACTGAACCCGACCGCACCGCAGGAGCTGGAGACGATCGAGAAGGCATTCATCCGGGCCCACGGCGGTACCGCCGCCCACTTCCTCCGGGCCGAGCGTCAAATCCAGGCGATCGCACGCAGAGAGGGGCTCGCGTTCTCTCCGGACCGTCTCAGCGCCAGCACCTTCGACCTGCACCGCGTGGTGCAGTACGCAGGCGACCAGGGCCGCGGGTTCGAGCTTTTCTCCGACGTCCAGGACGGCTTCTTCGCGGGCACCCTCAACCCCTACGACTCGGACGCCCTGGCAGGCGTCGCGGAGTCGGCCGGGCTGGACGGGCAGCGAGTCCGCGAGATCCTCGCGGGCAACGAGTACGCCGACCGCGTGCGCGCCGACCGGACCGAGGGCCTGGCGCTGGGCGCCACTGGCGTCCCATTCGTCGTCCTCGACCGCCGGGTGGCCGCCCCGGGCGCCCAGAAGGTCCCGGTCTACGGCCAGTTGCTGGAGCAGGTGGCCGGGCCGGTGCCGAGGTGCCCGACGCTACGGAGCGATGAGCGCCACGGACACCTCAGCCTGCCGACGCGCTGACCGCGCCCTTGCCTCGGCCGACTCCGGTCAGCTCGCTGGCGGCCCGGTTGCCGGCGATCTCGCTGTGGTGGTCGGCGGCCCAACTGACCATCGTCGTCACCGCGTCCATCAGTGACCGGCCCAGGTCCGTCAGCGCGTACTCCACTCGCGGCGGGACCTCGGCGTACGCGGTCCGGGTAATCAGGCCGTCGCGCTCAAGATGCTTGAGCGTCTGGGTCAGCATCCGCTGGGAGATCCCTGCGATGCTCGCCTGCAAGTCGGAGTAGCGCAGCGAGCCGGCGTTCAGGGTGCTGATGGTCAACACCGTCCACTTGTCGCCGATGCGGTCGAGTACCTCACGGATAAAGGCGCTGTCCTCCGGCCATGCCTGGCACGGACCGCTGATCTGTCGCGCTGACGCCATCTCGATTACCTCTCATCCGGGTGCAACCGCACTACCAGTATGTAACGCCCACGGGGCGACCACACACCACTTCACGGCTACGGGCCGCTCTCGGATCACCTGAGCGCGCTCTCAAACCACTCTGAAAGGAACCGACCCATGTCTTACCTGCTTCACATCGACTCCTCCTCGCTCGGCGAGGCCTCGGTCTCCCGTCAGGTCGCCCAGTCCTTTCTCGAAGGCTGGGACGGCAAGGTCGTTCACCGTGACCTCGCGGCCGCGCCCGTGCCCCACATCAGCGCGGCCGGCATCACCGCACGCGTCACCGACCCCTCCCAGCACACCGACGAGCAGTCTGCCGCGGCCGCGATGCAGGACACACTGATCGAGGAGTTCCTCGGCGCGGGCGCCTACCTCTTCACGGTGCCGATGTACAACCTGACAATGCCGTCGGTGTTCAAGGCGTGGCTCGACCAGATCATCGTCTTCGGCCACACCGTCAACCACGAAGGTCCCTCTCAAGTTGCCGGGCGGCCCGCCGTGGTGATCTCGGCCCGGGGTGGCAGCTACGGCCCCGGCGCTCCCAGGCACGGCCTGGACTACGTCATACCCATCATCGAGGCGCTGCTCGGCCACGAGGACATGCTCGGCCTCGACGTCACCACCGTGATCCCCGAGCTGACCATGGCCCCCCACGCACCGGCGCTGGCTGCGCTGCTTCCGATGCACGAGGCATCCATGGCCGACGCCCACGACCGTGCTCGCGAACTCGCCGCGAAGATCGCCGACGGCATGACCACCGCAGCCTGAGTCCCGGACCGGCTCGCCCCGGGCGGCAGCGGGTCCGCGCTCGGAGAAGAGCCCGCATCCTCCGGCGCGTGATTCCACGTAACCAAGAGGAAGACCGCGGGCATCGCTTGCCATTTGATGCTGTTGTCGACGAGGAGGAAGACCGGGTCTTCGAGGTCGCGTGGTACTGACTGCCGAAGGGGAGGTGGCGCGGGACCGCGCGCTCGCGGTGCTCGCGACGGAGTTCCACCGCAGGCTGGCGAAGATTTCGCCTCACGATCGCACCGAGCTGCACCGGATCCTGCTGGCTCTGCGGAGCCCGCGCGGTAGCTCGGCTCACATCTGGCCGTAGCACAAACAGAAAGGGTGACCGGCAGGGTCGGAGAAGACCCGGAATCCGCTGGTCTGTCCGCCGCTGTCGTGCAGGAACGTCGCGCCGAGCGCGATCACCCGCTCGTGCGCCGCATCGATGTCGTCGCGCGTCGGCACGTCGAAGTCCAGGTGGAACTGCTGCGGATGTTCCGGGTCCGGCCACCGGGGCGGCCGGTGGTCCGGCGCCGCCTGGAAAGCCAGCCGCTGGCCGCCGGGCGACGTCAGGGTGACCCAGGACGGGTCACTCCCGTCCAGCTTCCAGCCCAGGATCTCCCGGTAGAAGCGGCCAAGCGCGATCGGACTCGGACAGTCGATCACCGTGCACTGCAAAGTTGCGATCACGATGTGCAGCATAGGGTGGTGCACATGAACAGCAGCAGTACCGGACAGGGCCGCCAAGGCCCCGGGGACCTCGACGAGGACGTGCGCGCGGAGCTGGACACGCTGCGGGACAGCATCGACAACATCGACGCAGCCATCATTCATATCCTGGCCGAACGGTTCAAATGCACGCAGCGGGTCGGCCAGCTCAAGGCCGAGCACAGCCTCCCCGCCGCCGACCCCGCCCGAGAGGCCCGCCAGATCACGCGGCTGCGCCAGCTCGCGGAGAACGCGAAACTCGACCCCGCCTTCGCGGAGAAGCTGCTGAACTTCATCATCGCCGAGGTCATCCGCCACCACGAGACGCTCGCCAGCGAAGCCACGACCGCCGGCGGCCCCGGCAACGCGGACTGACCGCCGGGGGCCGGCCCCTGTCCGCCGACGCCGGTGCCGACGGCGGCGTACGACACCTGCGGCACAGGGTGACGACGACCTTCCGCGGGTTACGCCGACCAGCCGCCTGCCGGAGGCGCGGCACGCCGTCGCCGTGCCGCGCTCGCGGGTTCGGGTGCGGATCACCGGCAGCTCTACACAGCCGTGACCATGCGGACCTAGCGTGGTGGAGCGACCTGCTGGCCGGGGTGGACATGCAATCCGACGAGAACGCGGGCATCGGCGACCGCATCGCGCGGCTCCGGAACAGACGCAAGCTGACGCAGGAACAGCTCGCCGAGAAATCGGGGCTGTCGGCAGACACGGTGCGCAAGCTCGAACAGGGGCAACGGCAAACCGCGCGGCTCACGACGCTCAATGCGCTCGCGCGCGCCATGGACGTGGAGCCGTCCGTCCTGGTCGGCCAGCCCACCACGTTCGAGGCGCGCGAGGACGGGGACGCGCCGTCCGTTCTGGCCCCTGCGGCAGGCCGTATCTCCCGTCTCCCACCTGCTCGGAGAGGAACCCCGATCCCGAAACGCCACCGACCATCGGGCAGCTGCGCGCATCGCTGCGCTCCGCGGAGCGGATTCGGCGCGAGGGGCGCATGGGGGAAACCGGTACGCTGCTACCGCAGTTGATCCGTGACGCCCGGACAGCAGTGCATGCCCACGAGGGGCCGGAGCGGGCGGCCGCGTGGTCCGTGCCGGCCGAGGCGTACCAGGTCGCCGCCACCACGCTGGCCGCGCTCGGCAAGGAGGACGCGGCATTCACCGCGCTTGAGCGCTCCCTGCACGCGGTCGGCCAGTCCGACGATCCGCACTCGGAGTCGGTCGGCATTTCCACTTCGGCGTGGATCTTCACGAAACAGGGCCGCCTTGCCGACGCCGAAGGTGTTGCTCTCGCGTATGCGGAGAAGATCGAGCCCACGTTCAAGTCTCAGCCGCTTGATCTTGCGCTGTGGGGCATTCTCCTGCTCAGAGCGGCCACGGCTGCCGTCCGCCGGGAGAAGGAAGGCGCGGTCGAGGAGCTGCTGAGCATGGCAGGTGCGGCGGCCGCTCGAATCGGCAGGAACCAGCTCGTGTACGCGATCCCCTTCGGCCCGGCCAATCCGGGCGTGGCCAAGGTCAATTTCCTGGTCGAGACGGAGAAGGGCGGACAGGCCCTGCGGGAGGCACGCGCGGTGCACGACGCGGGCTCACTCCCTCCGACGTGGGCTGCTCGCTTCCACGTGGACCGGGCCATCGCCCACGTGGACGAGAAGAACGACGAGGCCGCAGTGCGTGCGCTGCTGGTCGCCGAGAAAGCCGCTCCGGAGTGGATGCGCCACCACGCGACGGCGCGGAGAGTGGCTGCGGAGCTGCGCAACCGCGAGCGTCGTCGGTCCTCCCCGATCAACGAACTCGCCGACAGACTGCACTCGGACTTCTGGGACACGGCTTCCGGGACGCCGCCATCGCCCGTGGGGATCAGGTGATGGTTGGCGGCCACCGGTTCACCGTGGCGGATATGACCGAGCTGCGCGGCGGCGCGAAGCGGCTGCTGTTCGACTCGGGGGAGTCGTTCACTGTGACCCGCACCACCATTCTGTGGGCCGCGCGTCGCACCGACCCGCGTCTCGCCCGCAGGCGCCGCTGAACTCGGTGGGCCGTGGGGCGTTTACCGTAGACCCGGCGTGCCCGCCGGGTGCGTACGAGTGCGAGGGAACGGGATGGCCGAGCCAGAGGACGACTGCCCAGGTCCGCACCACCAGTGCCAGGCATGCACCGGGCAGCGCGTGGAGTTCCGCGAGACGCTGTACGTTCCCGCGTCCGGGCCGGTGCACGGGGTTGCCGCGCCGCACCGGTGCTGGCACTGCAAGGGGCGCGGCTACTACTGCACCTCCGAGGTGCGCTGCACGCCGCCGCACGAGTAGGGCCGCGAGTGACCGGCGGGAGGCTCCGGGGGACGGTGTCCCGCGGAGGAACGGTCACTCGCGGCCGTCCCGGGCGGGCCGCCGGCCGGCGCCGCGGGCCTGCCTCAGGGCTTGATTCAAGGCGTGACTCCCAGGAGCGTCAAGGCTCTGGACTGGACCAATTTCCCGGCGGCCAGGTTCCGGTATGGCGCCGGGGAACGGCGCCCGGCCGCGCGGCACGCAATCTGCGTGCACCGCCCGCGGCCCCTGCGGCACGATGGCCCCCATGGCCCCACTGACACGCCTCGAAGCGGAAGCCCGATCGGCTCTCCTGGACGTCCACCACTACGCGATCGACCTCGACTTCACCCACGGCGAGGACACGTTCGCCTCCGTCACCACCATCCGCTTCACCGCGCGTCGGGACGGCGACACCTTCGCCGAACTGCGGTCCACCGCGCTCCACGGCGCCACCCTCGACGGCCGGGCCCTCGACCCCGACACCCTCGCCGACGGCAGGCTGCCGCTGACCGGCCTCACCGCCGGCACCCACGAGCTCCGGGTCACCGCGGACATGCCCTACTCCCGCACCGGCGAGGGCATCCACCGCTTCACCGACCCCGCCGACGGCCTCACCTACCTGTACAGCATGTGCTTCCTGGCCGACTGCCCGCTCGTCTTCGCCGCCTTCGACCAGCCCGACCTCAAGGCTGTCTTCGACGTCACCGTCACCGCGCCCGAAGGCTGGACGGTGCTCGGCAATGGCAGCGTCACCCCCGTGGCGGGCCGGCCCGGAGTCCACCGCTGCGCCACCACCCCGCCCATCAGCACCTACTTGATGGCCGTGGCCGCCGGGCCCTATCACTCCGTGCGCACCGAGCACGCCGGCCTGCCCTTCGGGCTCCACGTGCGGCGTTCCCTCGCCGAGCACCTCGACAAGGACGCCGACGAGATCTTCGACATCACCCGGCGCTGCTTCGACCGCTACCACGAAATCTTCGACGAGCCCTACCCGTTCGACTCCTACGACCAGGCGTTCGTCCCCGAGTTCAACGCCGGCGCCATGGAGAACCCCGGCCTGGTCACCTTCCGCGAGGGCTACATCCACCGCTCCGCCGTCACCGACAGCCAGCGCGAGGTACGGGGCGTCGTCGTCGCGCACGAGATGGCGCACATGTGGTTCGGGAACCTCGTCACCCTCCGCTGGTGGGACGACATCTGGCTGAACGAGTCCTTCGCCGACTACCTCGGCTACCAGGTCCTCACCGACGCCACCGACCACCGGCCGTGGGTCGAGTTCTGCACCGACCAGAAGCAGCGCGGCTACGACGCCGACCAACGCGGCTCCACCCACCCCGTCGCCCCCGAGCCCGACGCGGTCCCCGACACCGCCTCCGCGCTGCTCAACTTCGACGGCATCTCCTACGCCAAGGGCGCCTCCGCGCTGCGTCAACTCGTCACCTGGCTCGGCGAGGACGCGTTCCTCGCCGGCGTCAACGACCACTTCACGCGTCACCGGTTCGCCAACGCCACGCTTGCCGACTTCGTCGACTCCATGGCCCGCGCCTCCGGCCGTTCCGTCCCCGCGTGGGCCGACGCCTGGCTGCGCACCACCGGCCCGGACACCCTCACCCCGCAGATCGACGCGGGCACGGGCACGGGCACGAACGCGCACGGGGACGAAGACGCGGACGGGAACGCGGACGGCTGGCGGCTGCGCCTCGCGCACGCCGGCGCGCGCCCGCACCGGCTGTGCCTCGGCGTCTACGACGCCGACGGCGCGCCGCGCGCCCGGCACGAGATCGAACTGCCCGCGGCCGAGGGCACCACCGAGCACACGTTCCCCGGGCCGCGCCCCGACCTCCTCGTCCTCAACGACGGCGACCTCACCTACGCCAAGGTCCGCCTCGACCCCCGCTCCTGGGACACCGCCCAGCGCGTCCTGTCCGACCTGCCCGAGCCCCTCACCCGCACCGTCGTGTGGAACGCGGCCCGCGACATGGTGCGCGACGGCGAACTCGCCCCCGCCGCCTACCTCGACGCCGCCCGCCGCCTGCTGCCCGCGGAACCGTCCACGGCCATCCTCGAAGCCGTCGTCGCCTTCGCCCGCGGCCCCGTCACCGACCGCTACCTCACCCCGGAGCAGCGCCCGGCCGGGCTCGCGGCGCTCTCCGCCCTCGCCCGCGACCTCCTCGGCGCGGCCGTCACCGACCCTGCCCGCCGCCTCTTCGCCGCCCGCACCGCCATCGACGCCGCCACCGAGCCGGGGCAGCTGCGTTCCTGGTGGGAGGCAGGTACCGTGCCCGGCGGCCCGGTGCTCGACCCGGAACTGCGCTGGCGCCTCCTCGGCCGGCTCGCCGTCCTCGGCGCCACCACCGAGGAGGAGATCGCCGCCGAGGCCGCCCGGGACGTCACCGCGAACGGCGAGGAGGGCGCCGCCCGCTGCCGCGCCGCGCTTCCGGACGCCGCCGCCAAGGAAACAGCCTGGCACGCCATGTTCGACCCGGCCGACACCCTGTCCAACTACCTCTTCGCGGCCACCGCGCAGGGTTTCTGGCAGCCGGAGCAGCGTGACCTCCTCGCCCCGTGGGTCGCGCGCTACTTCCCCGCCGCCGTCGGTGTCGCCGCCCGCCGCGGGCACACGCTCGGCGTCCTGGCCGGCCGCCAGGCGTTCCCCCGTGGCTTCACCGACGCCGGGACCCTGCGGCTCGGCGAGGACGCGCTGCGCCGCGCCGACCTCACCCCCGCCCTGCGCCGCCCCCTCGCCGACCAGCTCGACGACCTGCGGCGCGCCCTGCACGTCCGCGGCCGGTGACGCCGCCGGGCCGGGGCCGGGGGGCGGCGATGGCTGCCCCCGGCCCCGGCCCGGCGGTCAGCCGGCCGTCACGGCCAGGTGCATCCGGTGGTGCGCGGGCGACTCCACCTCGTCGAGCAGCGCAACCGCGAAGTCCTGATAGGAAATCCGGGTCGCCATGTCACCCGCCGCCACCACCCGGTAGGTGCCGCCGCGCCCGCCCTCGTGGTCGAAGTCCCCGGCCGGGGACACGTACAGCCAGTCCACGTCGCCGCCGGCGGAACGCAGCACCTCCAGCCCCGCCCCGTGCGCCCGGCAGAACGGCCGGTGCTCCTCCGGTATCGCCGAAAGCAGCGGCACCCCCGCCGCGTCCGGCAGCAGCGCCGACAGCCCCACCACTACCAGCCGCCCCACCCCCGCGCCGCGCGCCCCCGCGAGCAGCGCGTGCGCCGACGCGGGGAAGAACACGTCGGGACGCGTCCCCTCCCGGTACACCGCCGCGGCCGACACCACCGCGTCGTGGCCCGGCACCACGGCCGCCACCGATGCCGTATCGGCAGCGTCGCCCGCCACCACCCGCACCGATCCGTCCGCCGGGCCCCCGTACCGCGCCGGGTCGCGCACCACCGCCGTCACCTCGTGCCCCCGCGCCCGCGCCTCAGCGACGGCCCGCCGCCCCGCCCTGCCTCCCGCGCCGAACACCACGATCGCGCCCATCACCACGTCCCTCTCCGCTCGTCCGGTCGGCCCGGCGCCGACCCGTTCCGGGACCGTAACCGCACGCCCGGTATCCCCCCGGATACCGCCGCCCGCACTACCGTGGCCGCATGACGGAACGCGCGACACAACCGCGGCCGCTCAGGCCCGACATGCTCGACGAACTGTGCCCGTCCGCCGTCGCCCCCTTCCGGTTCGGCGACAAGTGGGCCGCGCCCGTGCTGCGTTGCCTCGCGGACGGCCCCCGCCGCTTCTCCGAGCTGCGCGTCCCCCTGCACCGCGCCACCCCCCGCGTCCTCACCCGCACCCTCCGCGCCCTCGAACGTGACGGCCTGCTCACCCGCACCGCCCACCCGGGCCCCGCCCGCCGCGTCGACTACGCGCTCACCCCGCTCGGCCGCAGCATCCTGGAGCCGCTCGCCGCCGTCTGTGCCTGGACCGCCGAGCACTGGGACGAGCTGGTCGACGCCCGCGAAGCCTGGTCCGCGGACCGCGCCCCCGGCGCACAACCAGGGCGCATCCGCAAGCCGCATTAACCCCTTCGGGGGAACGGGGGGCAACGTGCGGACCGCGCCCCCGGCGCGCGCGTAGCTTGAGCGCCGTCCCGCCGCACGCGGTGCCTGCCGCCCACCGAAGGGTTCCCCATGCCCGCGAACCCCCTGCCTGCGAACCCCCTGCCCGACGCCGCCCTCCTCGCCGGCGGAGCCGCCGGTCCGCGCGCCCTGCGCCCCCTGCTCGACACGGTGCTCGACGCCCTCGCCGAGGGAGCCGCCGCCCGCTGCGGACCACTGCCCGCGGGCGGCCCCGATGCCGTGACCCAACTGCTCGAACGCTGCGGCCCCACCCTCCCCGACCACGGCACCGGCGCCCTCGACGCCCTGCACACCCTCGTCACCGCGCTCGCCGCCGGCGCCGCCGACCCGGCCGACCCCCACTGCGCCGCCCACCTGCACGCCCCGCCGCTCGCCGTCGCCGCCGCGGCCGACCTCGCCGCCTCCGCTCTCAACCCCTCGATGGACTCGTGGGACCAGGCACCCGCCGCCTCCGCCCTCGAACAGCGGCTGACCCGCGACCTCGCCGCCCTCGTCCACCCCCGCGGTCCCGGCCCCGACGCCCTGGTCACCACCGGCGGTACCGAGGCCAACCTGCTCGGCGTGCTCCTCGCCCGCGAACGGCTCTCACCACGCCTGGCCCTGCTCTGCGGCGCCAACGCCCACCACAGCGTCCACCGCGCCGCCTGGCTCCTCGGCCTGCCCGCGCCCATGGTCCTGCCCACCCCGCGCGGCATCCTCGACCCCGCCGCCGTGCACGACGCGCTCACCGGCCTCGACACCCTGAACTGCACCGCCGGCCCGCCCACTCCCGTCCTCGTCGTCGCCACCGCGGGCACCACCGACAGCGGCGCCATCGACCCCCTGCCCGCCCTCGCCGACACCGTCGCCGCCCATCGCCGCGGCAGACCCACCGCGCTCCACGTCGACGCGGCCTATGGCGGCGCCCTTCTGTTCAGCCCCGCCCACCGCACCAAACTCGCCGGCCTCGACCGCGCCGACACCGTCACCATCGACCTGCACAAGCTCGGCTGGCAGCCCGTCGCGGCCGGTCTGCTCACCGTCCCCGACGGGCGCGCCCTCGCGCCCCTCGGCCACCGCGCCGACTACCTCAACGCCGAGGACGACACCGACGCAGGACTGCCCGACCTGCTGGGCCGCTCCCTGCGCACCACGCGCCGCCCCGACATCCTCAAGATCGCCGTGACCATACGGGCCCTCGGCACCGCCGGCCTCGCCGCGCTCGTCGAGCGCACCTGCGACGCCGCGCGCGACTTGGCCGACCGCGTCGCCGCCGAACCGCGCCTCACCCTCCACACCAGGCCGGCCATCAGCACCGTGCTCTTCCGCCCCGCGGGCGCCGACGACGAACAGGTCGCCGCCATCCGCCGCCGCCTCCTCACCGAGGGCCGCGCCGTCCTGGGCCGCGCCCGCGCCCGCGACCACGACGGCCGCACCGTTCTGTGGCTCAAGGCCACCCTGCTCAACCCCCATGCCCAGCCGAGCGACCTCGCCGCCCTGGTCAAGCTCGTCCTCGACCAGACGCCGCGCCCGCGGAAGGACAGCAGCCGATGACCCCCGCCGACCCCCGCCACCCCCTCGACCTCGCGGGCATCGGCATCGGACCGGCCAACCTCTCCCTCGCCGCCCTCGCCGAGCCCCTGCGCGGCCTGCGCACCGCCTTCTACGAGCAGCGCCCCGCGTTCCACTGGCACCCCGGCCTGCTGATCGAGGGCACCACCCTCCAAGTCCCCTTCCTCGCCGACCTCGTCACTCTCGCCGATCCCACCAGCCGCTGGAGCTTTCTCGCCCACCTCCGCGACCGGCAGCGCCTGTTCCCCTTCTACTTCGCCGAGCGCTTCCACATCCCGCGCGCCGAGTACGACGCGTACTGCCGGTGGGTCAGCCGCGGGCTCGCCGGACTGCACTTCCACCACCGCGTCGACGCCGTCCGCTGGAACGAGGAGCACGCCGTCTTCGAGCTGGACTTCACCCGCCTCGACGGCGGGCGGGCAGACAACGGCACCGCGCGGCCCGCCTGCTCCGGCCGCGCCCATGCCCGCAACCTCGTCATCGGCGTCGGCACCGCACCCCACGTGCCCGAGGCGCTGCGCCCGCTGGCCGCTTCCGCGACCGCGACCGCGCCCGTCGTCCACTCCGCCGACTACCTCGACCACCGCGAACGACTGCTGGCCGCGGACCACGTCACCGTCGTCGGCTCGGGGCAGTCCGGCGCCGAGATCTTCCTCGACCTGCTGCGCAGGCGCCCGCCCGGCCGCGAACGGCTCCACTGGCTCGCCCGCACCCCCGCGTTCGCACCCATGGAATACAGCAAGCTCGGCCTCGAACACTTCACTCCCGACTACACCCGCTACTTCCACGGCCTGTCGGAGCCCGTCCGCGACCGGCTGACCGAGGGGCAATGGCAGCTGCACAAGGCCGTCGACGCCGAAACGCTCGCCGCCATCCACGACGAGCTGTACCGGCGCAGCCTTGACGGACCGGACGGACCGGACGGACCGGACGGACCGGACGGCCCCGGCGGCAGCTGGCCGGACGCCGTGCTCACCCCGGGCGTCACCGTCCGCACCGCGGGCCGCACGGCCGCGGGCCGCCTCGAACTGCACCTCGACCACGCCGAACAGGGCGCCAGGACCCGCCTCACCACGGGCGCGCTCGTGCTCGCCACCGGCTACCGCGAACGCCCCCTCGCGACGCTGCTCGCCGACCTGGCCCCGCTGGCGCGCCGCGACGCCGCCGGCCGCTTCGAGGTGGACCGGAACTACCGCCTGGTGCTCGATCCGCGGGTCACCGGTGCCGTCCACGTGCAGAACGCGGAACGCCACACCCACGGTGTCGGCGCGCCCGACCTCGGCCTGGTCGCGCACCGCAGCGCGACGATCCTCAACCACCTGACGGGGGAGGAGCGCTACCCGCTCCCGGAGCGCACCGCTTTCACCACCTTCGGGGCGAGTTCCACCGGCGCGCGCGCCGTCGCAGAGCAACGTTTCACCACGGAAGGCAGCGGGCAGATTACCTCTCGATAAGGGCCGGTGGAAAAGCTCATAAGAGCGGGCCCCCGCTCATTCCGAGAGTTGTCGGACTCTCTTTAAATTCCAGCCGTTGAGTGGTCACTTTCGGATGGCTCTCTACTGGCTGGTAACTCCTATGGTTGGCCTATGCGCCGAGCAAAAATTGTCTGCACACTTGGGCCCGCCACCGACTCGTATGAGCGCATCGCCGCGCTCGTAGAGGCGGGAATGGACGTGGCCCGGCTGAACCTCAGCCATGGCGCTCACCGCGAGCACGACCTGCGGTACCAGCGCGTCCGCCGCGCCGCTCAGGAAAAGGGACGCAGCATCGGAATTCTGGCCGACCTGCAAGGCCCCAAGATCCGGCTCGGCAGCTTCCGCGAAGGGCCGGTCCTCCTCGAAGCCGGTGACGAATTCACCATCACCACCGAGGACGTCGCCGGCGACCAGAACCACTGCGGCACCACCTACCCGGGCCTCGCCGGAGACGTCACCCCCGGCGAGCGCATCCTGGTCGACGACGGCCGCGTCGCCCTCGAAGTCGCCGCCGTCGACGGCCCCCGCGTGCGCACCCACGTCGTCGAGGGCGGCATGGTCTCCGACCACAAGGGGCTCAACCTCCCCGGCGTCGCCGTTTCCGTCCCCGCCCTGTCCACCAAGGACATCGACGACCTGCGCTGGGCCCTGCGCACCGGCGTCGATATCATCGCCCTGTCCTTCGTGCGCAGCGGCGACGACATCAAGGACGTGCACCGCGTCATGGCGGAGGAGGGCCGGTTCCTCCCTGTGATCGCCAAGATCGAGAAGCCGCAGGCCGAAGCCAACCTCCAGGACATCGTCGACGCGTTCGACGGCATCATGGTCGCCCGCGGCGACCTCGGCGTCGAAGTCCCCCTGGAAGCCGTGCCGCTGGTCCAGAAGCGCGCCGTCAAGCTCGCCAAGCGCAACGCCAAGCCCGTCATCGTCGCCACCCAGATGCTGGACTCGATGATCGAGTCCTCCCGGCCGACCCGCGCCGAGGCGTCCGACGTCGCCAACGCCGTGATGGACGGCACCGACGCGGTCATGCTCTCCGGCGAAACCAGCGTCGGCAGGTATCCGGTCGAGACCGTCCGCACCATGAGCCGCATCGTCGCCGCCGCCGAGGAGGAGCTGCTCTCGCACGGGCTGTCCCCCCTCGCCGAGGGCGGCAAGCCCCGCACCCAGGGCGGCGCCGTCGCGCGGGCCGCCGCCGAGATCGGCGACTTCCTCGACGCCAAGCTGCTCGTCGCGTTCACGCAGAGCGGCGACACCGCCCGGCGTCTCTCCCGGTACCGCTCCCCGATCCCGGTCGTCGCGTTCACCCCCGACCCGGCGACCCACGCCCAGCTCACCCTGACCTGGGGAGTCGAGACCTATCTGGTCCCGACGGTCCAGACCACCGACGAGATGGTGGCCCAGATGGACGAGCAGCTGCTGCGGATCGGCCGCTGCCGCAAGGGCGAGATCGTCGTGATGACCGCGGGCTCGCCGCCCGCCACCCCCGGCACCACCAACCTCGTGCGTGTGCACCACGTCGGCGAGGACGACGCCCCGCGCTGACCCGGCGCCAGGGAGCCACGGGCACCGGCAGGTACCCACAGGCACCGCGACGGCCCGGCCGCCGCGGTGCCTCTTGTCACTCCGATCGTGCACATGGTTGGCTGCACGGCGAAAGCGCTTACTCCCGCCCAGCCAGGAGCCACCACCACCATGGCCGAACGCCGCATCAAGGCCGCCGTCATCGGGACCGGCGCCATCGTCACCGTCGGCCATCTCCCCGCGCTCGCCGCACACTCCGCGGAGGCCGAACTCGTCGCCGCCGTCGACATCGACCCCGCCCGCCTCACTGCCTTCCGCGAACAGGTGGCGGCCGTCGAAGGGATCGGCGCGCCCACCGGGTACACCGACCTCGCGGCCATGCTCGCCACCGAACGCCCCGACCTCGTCATCCTCGGCACGCCGCCCGCCCTCCACCGCGCACAGGCCCTCGCCGCCCTCCGCGCCGGCGCGTGGGTGTGGAGCGAAAAACCCCTGTGCCTCTCCCTCGCCGAATACGACGAGATCGCCGCCGCCGAACGCGAAGGCGGCCCCTATATGGCGGTCGTCGCCCAGCACCGCTACGGCTCGGGCACCGTCCACGCCCGCGGGCTGCTGGCCTCCGGCGACCTCGGCGCCCCTCGCGTCGCCCACTGCCAGACCACCTGGCACCGCGACCGCGCCTACTACGCCGTGCCCTGGCGCGGCCGGTGGGCCACCGAGGGCGGCGGCCCCACCATGGGCCACGGCATCCATCAGACCGACCTGCTCCTCCACCTCCTCGGCGACTGGACCGAGATCCGTGCCATGGCGGCGCGCCTCGTCCACGACATCGAGAGCGAGGACGTGTCCACCGCCCTCGTCCGCTTCGCCAACGGCGCCGTCGCCACCGTCGTCAACAGCGTGCTGTCCTCCGACGAGGTCAGCCGCATCCGCATCGACTGCGCCGACGCCACCGTGGAGCTCACCCACCTCTACGGTCACCGCAACGAGGACTGGACCTACACCCCGCGCCCCGGCCTGGCGGACGAGGCGCGCATCACGCGCTGGCGCACCCCCACCGCCGACCGTCCCAGCTCGCACGCCGCCCAACTCGAAGGCGTACTGGCCGCCATGCGCACCGGCACCCGCCCGCCCGGCGGAGGCGCGGACGCCCGTCGCACCCTCGAATTCAATGCGGCCCTCTACAAGGCCGCCTTCACCGGCCGCCCCGTCCGCGCGGGCGAGATCGCCGAAGGCGACCCGTTCTACTCCGCGATGCACGGCAACCACCCCGACTGGGCGCCCAAGGAGGCGCAGTGACCGCGCAGCTCACCCTCGTCCATATCCACGGGGACCGGGTCACGGTATCCGCGGGCGGCACCGAGATCCTCTCCTATGTCTACCGCCCCGATCCCGAGACGTTCGAATCGCGCAAGCCCTACGCCCACCCCGTGCGGACCCTGGCCGGACACCTCGTCACCGGCTACCGGCCCAACGACCACCGTTGGCACAAGGGCATCCAGATGACCGCGAGCCACGTGTCGGAGCAGAACTTCTGGGGCGGCAACTCCTACCTCGGCCCGGACACCGGCTACCAGCGCGTCCCCGAACGCGTCGGCTCCATGCGCCACGACGGCTTCCCCCGCATCGACGCCGCGGGCGACCGCGTCGACCTCGCCGAGGACCTCACCTGGCTCAACCACGGCGGCCAGGAGTGGGCCCACGAGGAACGCACCCTCGCCGTCCACTCCGCCGACCCCGCGGAAGGCGCATGGGCGCTGGACTGGACGATCCGGCTCACCAACCTCCGCGGCGAACCCCTGTACTTCGGCTCGCCCACGACCGCGGGGCGCGAGATGGCCGGCTACACCGGCCTCCAGTGGCGCGGGCCGCGCGACTTCGCCGGCGGCCAGATCCTCACCCCCGCAGGGCCCGCCACCGATCAGGCCACCATGGGCACTCCCGCCGCCGACGCGCCCTGGATCGCCTTCACCACCGAACACGACGACATCGACGCCCACTCGACCCTCGTCTTCGTCCACGCCCCGGACAACACCGGCGAAGCCGCGATCCACCCGTCCCACTGGTTTGTCCGCTCCGCACCCACGCCCACCATCGCGTTCTCCTGGGCCTTCTTCGAGGAGTTTGCACTCGCCCCTCAGGAGTCCTTCTTCTACCGATACCGGATGATCGTCGCCGACGGTGCCTGGGACACCCGGCGCGTCGAGACATACCTGGGCGGCCACGGCTGGTGAACCGGCCCGGGGGCCCCGGCACTCGGGCCCGACGCAGGAAGTCCATTGCCGGGCGGCCATCGCCAGGGCTGCCGAACGAGCTGTGGGTGCGTGTTGCTCCATACGGGAAGCGTCGCAGCTCGTGTACGCAGAGTCACGAGATCCGGGAATCGATCACCTGATCGAGTGACTTGAGTGCCGGGTGCGGGATTTGAACCCGCACGCTCTTGCGAGCAGAGGTGTTTGAGACCTCCGTGTCTGCCCTTCCACCAACCCGGCCTGATGGCGCCCGGACAGTCTAGCGGCTCCGCCGCAGCCCCAGCGACTAGGTACCCTCGTGGGTGCCCCATTCGGCAGGAAACGAGGAGCATCGTGACCACCCCCGACGTCCCCGACGAGCCCACCCCGGCGGATGCCGCCGAATCCGCGGCTCATGTCCCGCCCAACACCGCCCGTGTCGTCATCGCCGAGGACGAGGCACTGATCCGGCTCGATCTGAAAGAGATGCTGGAGGAGGAGGGGTACAGCGTTGTCGGAGAGGCCGGGGACGGTGAGCGGGCTGTCGAGCTGGCGCGGGAGCTGCGGCCCGATCTGGTGATTCTCGACGTGAAGATGCCGGTGATGGACGGCATCTCGGCCGCGGAGAAGATCGCGGCGGACAGTATCGCGCCGGTGCTGATGCTGACCGCGTTCTCGCAGCGTGACCTGGTCGAACGGGCCAGGGACGCCGGAGCCATGGCCTACCTGGTGAAGCCGTTCAGCAAGAGTGACGTCGTCCCGGCCATCGAGATCGCCGTCTCGCGGTTCCAGGAGCTGAAGACGCTCGCGGGTGAAGTCGCCGACCTCGCGCAGCGGCTGGAGACGCGGAAGCTGGTGGACCGGGCCAAGAGTGTGCTCCAGACCCAGTACGGTCTGTCGGAGCCGGCCGCTTTCCGTTGGATTCAGAAGACGTCCATGGATCGCAGGCTCTCCATGCATCAGGTGGCCGAGGCTGTGATCCAGGACGCCGAGGAGAAGCGGCAGAAGCAGTAGAAATAGCGGCAGAAGCGGCGAAGGCCCCGCGGGGAGTTAAGTCTTCGTTAATTCCCCCAAAATGGGTCAGAGCGCGTCCCGGTGTCCGTCCGGGGCGCGCTCTTGTCGTTTGCACATTATCTGGTCCGGGTTGAGTGGATCTTGTCGGGATCGTCCGCTGACCGGTCAGTCATGTTCTGTTTCCGGCATGTGCCAGAGGTCACGAGGCGATCACATCTGTCGCGACAGTGTGTTCGCACAGCTTGCATGGCAATAGATTCCGCTGCACGCCGCACCGGTGTGCCGTATGCGCATGGGAGCTGTGCGGTGACGACATGACTGGGCTCGCTCCAGGGGGTTTTCGAAGTGCTCAACAAGTCCATCGTGAGGCTCGCGATACCCGTCGCCGCCGGCGCGCTCGTGCTCACTGCTTGCGGCGGTGACGACGACGGGGGCGACGGCGGGGGTGGGGGCACCACGTACAAGATCGCCTTCCAGGGGCCGCTCTCCGGTACGAACGTGGCGCTCGGCGAGAACATGGAAAACGGTATTCAGCTGGCCATCAACGAGGCCAATGGAAGTGGCGATTACGACTTCACCGTTGAGTACGTCGCGGCCGACGACCAGGGCGTGGAGACCCAGGCCACCGCGGCGGCGCAGAGCGCCATCGACGACCAGGACGTGATGGCCGTGGTCGGCCCGGCGTTCTCCGGCCCCGCGAACGTGTCCGCGCCGCTGTACGCGCAGGCCATGCTGCCGGCGGTCAGCTCGTCCGCGACGGACCCGACGCTGACGGAGGACGGTAAGTTCGCCACGTTCCTGCGCGCCGTGCCCAACGACAACGCGCAGGGTCTGGCCATGGCGGACTTCCTGGCGGCCCAGGACGGCATCGAGAGCGTCATGATCGTCGACGACGTCACGCCGTACGGCGAAGGTCTCGCCGAGGTGGCCGAGTCGGAGATGACCGCTGCCGGCCTGAGCGTGGAGCGGCAGAGCGTGCCGGCCGACACCGTCGACTACAGCGGAGCCGCCCGCACGGTGACCGAAGCCGGTGTGGACGCGCTTATCTACGCGGGTTACTACGAGGCGCTCGGGCCGTTCGCGATCCGGCTCCAGGAAGCCGGGTACGAGGGCATCCGTATATCGGGCGACGGCTCGAACGACGACGAGTTCATCAACCTGGCGGGCGACGCCGCCGAGGGCTGGCACCTGACCTGCCCGTGCACCGACGCCACCGAGAACGAGGGCACCGCGGCGTTCGCGGAGACGTACGAGGCGGAGTTCGGCCTCGCGCCCGGCACCTACTCGGCCGAGTCCTACGACGTCACGAACATGATCATCGAGGCGATGGCCGAGCTCGGCGGCGACGTCAGCCGCGAGGCGCTTTACCAGCAGCTCGCGGGGACCGAGTACGAGGGGCTGACGAAGACGTTCGCCTTCGACGAGAACGGCGAGTTCACCAACACGGCGATCTTCATGTACCAGGTCGAGGACGGCGTCCGCGGCTACCTGGGCGGCGTCGACGAGCTGGTCGGCGGCTGAGTCCACCTGGCCGGCGGGGGCGGGGTGCCGACCCGTTCCGCCCCGCCGGCCGATCAGCCCACCGCTGCTCGTTCCCACAAGGAAGTCAGTTCCATGTCGCTTTCCGATATCTGGGACGTTCTTGTCCTGGGTGTGGTGCTCGGCTCGTTGTATGCCGTCATCGCCATTGGCTACACGCTGGTCTATGGTGTCCTCCAGCTTCTGAACTTCGCGCACAGCGAGGTCTTCATGGCCGGTGGTTTCGGCGGCGTCATCGCCCTCACCATTTTCGAACCCGCCACTGATCCTTCCGGTCTTCAGTCGGCCCTCTACGTGCTTCTCGGAATTCTCGGTGGAGCGCTGCTCGGTGGCCTGGTCGCCTTTGGCCTTGAAAAAGGTGCCTATCGTCCACTGCGGAGACGTCACGCATCGCGTCTGATCTTTCTGATCACGGCGATCGGTGCGTCGTTCTTTCTCTACAATCTCGCGGGCAAGATGTTCGGCCGCTATCCGATGCCGATGCCGACGATGTACGAGAACAAGCAGGTGTTCGAGGTGTTCGGCACCTCGGTCAACGTGACGCAGCTCCTTATCGTGGTGGCCGCGGTGCTGATGCTGCTGACGGTGGATTTCGTGGTGAACCGCACCAAGATGGGCTCCGGAATCCGGGCTGTCGCGCAGGACCCGGAAGTCGCGTCGCTGATGGGTGTGGATATCGACAAGGTGGTGTCGAGGACGTTCGTGCTCGGCGGCGTGATGGGCGGGGTGGCCGGCTTCCTGTTCGGCACGAACCTTCAGGTCGAGTACACCATGGGCTTCCTGCCCGGCATCACGGCGTTCGCGGCTGCGGTGCTCGGCGGTATCGGCAACGTGCGCGGGGCGATGCTCGGCGGGCTGACGCTGGGTGTGGTGGAGGCGTTCACGGTCGAGTGGTTCGGTGATGCGTGGCGGTACGCGGGCGCGTTCGCGGTGCTCGTGCTGGTGCTGATGTTCCGTCCGACGGGCATTCTCGGTGAGCGTGTGGGGAGGACGGCATGACCGCGGGAGTAACCGCTCCGAAGGTGCCTTCCGCGGCGAAGCTGCGGAAACGTTCCTGGTATCAGCAGCCGCGCTGGCACCGGCTGTTCGCGCTGGTGGTGACGGCGCTGGTACTGGCCCAGGTCACGGGTGCGCAGGGAACGCGTGGCGATTTGTTCGCGGCGCTGGAGGAGAACTTCAGCGGCGGCGCGGTCTGGGGCTGGCTCGGCCTGGCCGTGGCGATCTGGCTGGTCCGCGAGTTCGCGCACGAGCTGCTCGGCCGCTACACGTCCCGGGTGAAGGAGGAGGCGGGCCGCCCCGCGGAGCGGCCGGGCGATCTGACGCCGTCCGGGGGGTTCTCGCCGGCAGCGGCGCCGGTGTGGCTGCCGGCGCTGCTGGCGCGCACGGTCCGGTTCGTCACCGACGTGGTGCGCGGGCAGCGGCTTTACCGGTGGGGTTCGATGGCGGCGCTGCTCGGGCTGCTGATCGTGCTGCCGTTGATGGTGTCGACCTTCTGGCAGCAGGTGATGGTGGACCAGATCGGCATGTTCGTGCTGGTCGCCATCGGGCTGAACGTGGTGGTCGGCTGGGCCGGAATGCTGGACCTGGGATTCATCGCGTTCTTCGCGATCGGCGCCTACAGCTCGGCGTTCTGGACGGGCGGGCTGCCGGTGGAGCCGCCGGTGGAGCTGAACAACTTCCTGGTGATTCCGATCGCGGTTCTCACCTGTCTGGTCGCTGGCGTGCTGCTCGGGGCGCCGACGCTGCGGCTGCGCGGCGACTACTTGGCAATCGTGACGCTGGGCTTTCACGAGATCGTGTACTTGACGGCCAAGAACTGGACGGAGTTCACGGGCGGTTCGCGGGGAGCCCCGCAGCTGGACCGGTTCTCGGTCGACCTCGGATTCTGGTCGTACGAGTGGGAGCTCGATCCGCGGCCGTACTACTGGCTCCAGCTGGCTTTCGTGGTCGTGGTGCTGCTGCTGTTCGTGCGGCTCGAGCATTCGCGGGTGGGCCGGGCCTGGACGGCGATCCGGGAGGACGAGGTCGCGGCGGCGGCGACGGGCGTGGACACCGTGCGGTTCAAGCTGCTGGCGTTCGCAATCGGCGCGTCGACCTCGGGCATCGCCGGGGTGATCTACGCGAGCAAGCTTGGCTTCATCAACCCGGAGATGTTCGTACTGCTGCTGTCGGTGCTCGCCCTGTCCTACGTGGTGTTCGGCGGCATGGGCTCGATCCCGGGCGTGCTGATCGGCACGGCGGTGCTGGTGTGGCTGCCGGAGTACCTGCGGGACACGGTCGACCCCCAGGACCGCTACATGTATCTGGGCGGGCTGCTGGTGGTCATGATGATCTACCGGCCGCAGGGTTTGCTGCCGTCGCGGCGGCGGCAGCGGGAGCTGCGGATGGCGGAGGAGGGCTCGGGGTCCGCCGATGCCCTGGGCGCGCGGCCGGGAGGTGCGCAGGCATGACGACCGAGATGCTGGACGAGGCCGCGAAGGCGCGGGCGCTGTCGGACGACGTGCTGGACGCGTCGGGCGTGACGCTGCGGTTCGGCGGGCTGACGAGCCTGGACGGCGTGGCCCTGCGGATGGTGCGCGGTGAGATCCTGGCGGTCATCGGGCCGAACGGGGCGGGCAAGACCTCGCTGTTCAACTCGCTGACAGGGTCGTACGTTCCGCAGGAGGGGCAGATCACGTTCCGCCCGCGGGCGGGGGGCGAGCACGAGCTGCGGGGCCGGAAGCCGCACAAGACGAGCCGCCTCGGGGTGGCGCGCACGTTCCAGAACATCCGCCTGTTCGGGGCGCTGACGGTGCTGGAGAACGTGAAGGTCGCCGTGGAGACGCGGCAGCGCACGGACGCCATCTCGATCATGCTCGGGCTGCCGAACGCGCGCAGGGACGAGCGGGAGAGCGACCGGAAGGCGCACGAGGTGCTGTCGTTCGTCGGTCTCGGCCACCGGCTGAACGAGCTGGCCTCCGCGCTCAGTTACGGCGAGCAGCGGCGGCTCGAGATCGCGCGGGCGCTGGCGACGACGCCGGAGGTGCTGCTGCTCGACGAGCCTGCGGCGGGGACGAACCCGACGGAGAAGCGGGATCTGGAAGTGCTGATCCGCCGGATCAACCAGGAACTCGCGGTGAGCGTGCTGCTGATCGAGCACGACATGCGGCTGGTGATGTCGGTGGCGGACCGGGTGGTGGTGCTGAACTTCGGCAGGAAGATCGCCGAGGGAACGCCCGGGGCGGTACAGCAGGACCCCGCGGTGATCGAGGCGTACCTGGGCGCGTCGGCCGAGGACGAGCGGGCGCTGGTGGCGGAGGTGGTCGCGGAGCGCGAGGAGCACGGCGCGGAGGAGCGGCCGGACGGGCCGCCCGGTGCCGCGGGCGCGGCGGCGGACGACGAGGAGGGACGGGCGTGAACGTGGGCGTCGAAAAGGAGGCCGGCGCGGCCTCGGGAGCGGTGGACGGGCGCCCCGCGCTGCTCGAACTGCGGGACCTGCACGTGTTCTACGGCGCGATCGAGGCACTGAAGGGCGTCAGTCTGACGGTGGGCGAGGGCGAGGTCGTGGCGCTGCTCGGCGCGAACGGCGCGGGCAAGTCGACGACGCTGAAGGCGGCGTCCGGAATGCTGGCGCCGCGCTCGGGCGAGGTGCTGCTGCGCGGCGAGCGCGTGGACGGCATCAAGTCGCACGAGCTGGTGCAGTTCGGCATCGGTCATGTACCGGAGGGGCGCCGGGTCTTCGCCCGGATGACGGTGCTGGAGAACCTGAAGATGGGGGCGTACCGGCTGAAGCGGCCGGACGACGCCGACCTGGACCGGGTGTTCTCCCTGTTCCCCGTGCTCGCGGAGCGGCGCAAGCAGGTCAGCGGCACCCTGTCCGGCGGCGAGCAGCAGATGCTGGCGATCGGCAGGGCGTTGATGGGGAAGCCGGAGCTGCTGCTGCTCGACGAGCCGTCGATGGGGCTCGCGCCGCTGATCGTGCGGCAGATCTTCGAGATCCTGAAGGAGATCAACGAGCAGGGGACGACGCTGCTGCTGGTCGAGCAGAACGCCGCGCAGGCGCTTCGGCTGGCGCACCGGGGCTACGTGCTGGAGACGGGTGCGGTGGTGATGTCCGACGAGGCGTCGGCACTGCTGTCCGACCCGCGGGTGCGGGCCGCGTATCTGGGTGAGGTGGCCGAGCAGGCGGAGGAGAAGGGGTAGCCCCGGTCACGGGGCGGGGGGCGCCTCGCTCGTGGGCTCCGCCGTCTGCTGTCCGCCGGCGGCGGGGCGCAGGGCGCAGGTGAGGCGGGCGGTGCAGACGCGCTTGCCCCGTTCGTCGGTGATGGTGACGTCATAGGTGGCCGAGGTGCGGCCGGTGTGGGCCGGGGTGGCGACGCCGGTGACGGTGCCGGAGCGGACCGCGCGGTGGTGGGTGCAGTTGATGTCGACGCCGACGGCGATCTTTTTGGGGCCCGCGTGGAGCATCGCGCCGATGGAGGCCAGGGTCTCGGCGAGTGCGGCTGAGGCGCCGCCGTGCAGCAGGCCGTAGGGCTGGGTGTTGCCCTCGACGGGCAGGGTGCCGACGACCTTGTCCGGGGACGCCTCGGCGATACGGATGCCGAGGCGTTCGCCGAAGCGCCCCGCGGAGAAGAGCGCGGGCAGGTCGATGCCGAGCCCCGCCCACTGGTCGATGATCTGCGCGGGGAAGAGTGTGCTGGTGTGCTCGCCCATGGGAGCGTTCTATCAGGTCCTTTCAGGGGGCCGTTGCCGGGGTCAGGCGGACCACGACGGACTTGCTGGCGGGGGTGTTGCTGGTGTCGGCGGTGGCGTCGAGGGGGACGAGAACGTTGGTCTCGGGGTAGTAGGCGGCGGCGCAGCCGCGCGCGGTGGGGTAGTGGACGACGCGGAAGCCGGGGGCGGTGCGCTCGGAGCCGTCGGTCCATTCGCTGGTGAGGTCGGTGTGGGAGCCGTCGGGCAGGCCGAGTTCGCGGGCGTCGTCGGGGTGGACGAGGACGACGCGCCGGCCGCCGGTGATACCGCGGTAGCGGTCGTCGAGGCCGTAGACGGTGGTGTTGTACTGGTCGTGGGAGCGCAGGGTCTGCAAGAGCAGGCGCCCGGGGGGAACGGCGGGCCAGGTCACGGGTTCCGCGGTGAAGTTGGCCTTGCCGGTGGCGGTGGGGAAGTGCCGGTCGTCGCGCGGTGCGTGGGGGAGTGCGAAGCCACCGGGTTGGGCGACGCGGGTCTCGAAGTCTTCGAAGCCGGGGATGACGCGGGCGATGCGCTCGCGGACGAGGCGGTAGTCCCGTTCGAAGTCCTCCCAGGGGATGGCGCCGGTGTCGCCGAGGACGCGGCGGGCGAGGCGGCAGACGATGGCGGGCTCGGACAGCAGGTGGGGGCTCGCGGGCTTCAGGCGGCCGCGCGAGGCGTGAACGATGCCCATGGAGTCCTCGACGGTGACGGACTGCGGGCCCGCGGCCTGGTGGTCGCGTTCGGTGCGGCCGAGCGTGGGGAGGATGAGGGCGCGGGCGCCGGTGACGCAGTGGGAGCGGTTGAGCTTCGTCGACACGTGGACGGTGAGCGCGGCGCGGCGCATGGCGTCCTCGGTGACGGCGGTGTCGGGGCTCGCGGCGACGAAGTTGCCGCCCATGGCGAAGAACACTTTGGCCCGGCCGTCGCGCAGGGCGCGGATGGAGTCGACGACGTCGAGGCCGTGCCGCTGCGGCGGGTCGAAGCCGAATTCCGTTCCGAGGGCGTCGAGGAAGTCGGCCGCGGGCTTCTCGGTGATGCCCATGGTGCGGTCGCCCTGAACGTTGCTGTGGCCGCGCACGGGGCACACGCCGGCGCCGGGGCGGCCCACGTTGCCGCGCAGCAGGAGGAAGTTGACGATCTCCTTGATGGTGGGCACGGAGTGCTTGTGCTGGGTGAGGCCCATGGCCCAGCAGACGATGATGCGCCGGGAGGCGAGGATCATCGCGAGCGCGCGTTCGATATCGCTGCGGGTCAGTCCGGTCGCGCGCCGGGTCTCCTCCCAGTCGGCGGCGCGGGCGGCGGCGGCGAACTCCTCGTACCCGGCGGTGTGGCGGCGGATGAACACGGAATCCACGGCGGCGCCGCGGTTGATGATCAGCTTGTTGAGGAGGCGGAAGAGCGCCTGGTCGCCGCCGATCCTGATCTGGAGGAAGAGGTCGGTGAGCGGGGTGCCGCCGCCGGCGAGGCCGCGGGCGGTCTGCGGGTTCTTGAACCGTTCGAGTCCGGCTTCCGGCAGTGGGTTGACGGTGATGATCTTCGCCCCCGCGGACTTGGCCCTCTCCAGCGCGGAGAGCATGCGGGGGTGATTGGTGCCGGGGTTCTGCCCGGCGACGATGATGAGGTCGGCCTGGTACAGGTCGTCGAGCAGGACACTGCCCTTGCCGACGCCGAGGGTCTCGGTGAGCGCCGCGCCGGAGGACTCGTGGCACATGTTGGAGCAGTCCGGCAGGTTGTTGGTGCCGTAGGCGCGGGCGAACAGCTGGTAGAGGAACGCGGCCTCGTTGCTGGTGCGTCCCGAGGTGTAGAAGAGGGCCTGGTCGGGGTCGGGCAGGGCGTGCAGCTCCTCGGCGATGAGGTCGAACGCGCGGTCCCAGCCGATCGGCTCGTAGTGGTCGGCGCCCTCGGGCAGGTACATGGGGCGGGTGAGGCGGCCCTGCTGCCCGAGCCAGTACCCGGACCGGTCGGCGAGGTCGGTCACGGAGTGCTCGGCGAAGAATTCCGGGGTGACGCGGCGGAGGGTCGCCTCCTCGGCGACGGCCTTGGCGCCGTTCTCGCAGAACTCCGCGGCGTGCGGCCGGCTCGGCTCGGGCCACGCGCAGCCCGGGCAGTCGAATCCGCCCGGCTGGTTGACGCGCAGCAGCGTGAGTGCGGTGCGGCGGACCCCCATCTGCCGCTGCGCGGTGCGCAGGGCGTGGCCGATGGCCGGGGCACCGGCGGCCGAGTGTTCCGGGCCGGTGACGTGGGGTGCGTCCTGGACTGGATCGGCTTCGGGTGGCTTGGCTGGCATGTCTGCGATCGTCGCACGGTCGGCGGGGAGTGTCAGTGGTCCGTGGCAGGATCGGGCATGTGGCTGAGAACGTATCGCAGACGACCACCGCTCCGCGCCTGCTCCTGTTGGACGGGCATTCTCTGGCGTACCGGGCTTTCTTCGCGTTGCCCGCGGAGAATTTCACGACCACGGTCGGCCAGCCGACGAACGCGATCTACGGGTTCACGTCGATGCTGGCCAACACGCTGCGCGACGAGGCGCCCACGCATCTCGCGGTGGCGTTCGACGTGTCGCGGGTGACGTGGCGCTCGGAGCGGTTCGCCGACTACAAGGCGACGCGGTCGGCGACGCCCGACGAGTTCAAGGGGCAGGTGGAGCTGATCGGCGAGCTGCTCGACGCGCTGCGGGTGCGGCGGTTCGCGGTGCCGGGCTTCGAAGCGGACGATGTGATCGCGACGCTGGCGACGCGGGCGGCCGACGAGGGCTTCCAGGTCTCGATCGTCACGGGCGACCGGGATGCGTTCCAGCTGGTCAGCGACATGATCACGGTGCTGTACCCGACGAAGGGCGTCTCGGAGCTGACGCGCTTCACGCCGGAGAAGGTGCTGGAGAAGTACGGGTTGCCGCCCGCGAAGTACGCGGATTTCGCGGCGCTGCGGGGCGACCCTTCCGACAATCTCCCGGGGATTCCCGGGGTGGGCGAGAAGACGGCCGCCAAGTGGCTCCATCAGTTCGGCTCGCTGGACGAGCTGGCGGAGCGGGCCGAGGAGGTCAAGGGGAAGGCCGGCGACAATCTGCGCACCCACCTGGATTCCGTCCGGTTGAACCGGGAGTTGACGGAGCTGGCCAGGGACGTCGACCTGGGCTGTGGCCCGGCGGACCTGGAGCGGCAGCCGTACGACACGGATGCGGTGACCGTGCTCCTCGATGCCCTGGAGTTCCGCAATCCGAATCTGCGGGAGCGGCTGTTCGCGGTCGATCCCGCGGCGGAGGAGGCGCCGGCTGCGGCGGCCGAGGGGCCCCGGGTGGAGGGGGTGGTGCTGGCCGCGGGCGCTCTCGCGCCGTGGCTGGCCGAGCACGGGGCGGCCGGGGTGCCGCTCGGCGTGGCCACGCTCGACGACTGGAAGCTGGGCGCGGGCAGCGTGCACGCGGTGGCGCTCGCCGCGGCGGGCGGCCCTGCCGCCTGGTTCGATCCCGCGGCGCTGGACGAGGCGGACGAGCGGGCGTTCGCCGACTGGTCGGCGGGCGGCGACCGGCCCAAGATCCTGCACCACGCAAAGGGCGTGCAGCGGGTGTTCGCGGAGCACGGCTGGCAGGTGGCGGGCGTCACCATGGACACGGCGCTCGCCGCGTATCTGGTGCAGCCGGGCCGCAGGTCCTTCGCGCTGGACGCACTGAGCGTGGAGTTCCTCGGCCGCGAGCTGGAGCGCCCGGCGGACGACAGCGGGCAGCTGGCGTTCGGCGCGGACGACGCGGCGCAGGCCGACTCGCTGATGCGGCAGGCCCGCACGGTGCTCGACCTGGGCGAGCTGTTCCGGGCGCGGCTCGCGGAGGTGGGCGCGGCGGAGCTGCTCGACGACCTGGAGCTGCCGACCTCCCGGCTGCTGTCCCGCATGGAGCGGGCGGGGATCGCAGCGGACCGCGCGTGGCTGGAGCGCCTGGAGCAGCAGTTCGCCGCGGCGGTGCAGCAGGCGGTGTCGGAGGCGCACGCCTCGGTGGGCCGCGAGTTCAACCTGGGCTCGCCCAAGCAGCTTCAGGAAGTGCTGTTCGGCGAGCTGGGGCTGCCCAAGACGAAGCGGACGAAGACCGGCTACACGACGGACGCGGACGCGCTGACGTGGCTGGCCGCGCAGACCGAGCACGAGCTGCCGGTGATCATGCTGCGGCACCGTGAGCAGGCCAGGCTGCGGACCACGGTCGAGGGCCTGATCAAGAGCATCGCGCCGGACGGGCGGATTCACACGACCTTCCAGCAGACGGTCGCGGCGACCGGCCGCCTGTCGTCCACCGATCCCAACCTCCAGAACATTCCGGTGCGCACCGACGAGGGCCGCGCGATCCGCCGCGGGTTCGTCGTGGGGGAGGGGTACGAGGCGCTGCTGACGGCGGACTACAGCCAGATCGAGCTGCGTGTGATGGCGCACCTGTCGCAGGACGAGGATCTGCTCGATGCGTTCACCTCGGGCGAGGATCTGCACACCACCGTCGCCTCGCAGGTGTTCGGCGTCGGCAAGTCCGGGGTCGACGCGGAGATGCGGCGCAAGATCAAGGCGATGAGCTACGGACTGGCCTACGGCCTGTCGGCGTTCGGCCTCGGCCAGCAGCTGTCGATCCCGCCCGACGAGGCGCAGAAGCTGATGGACACCTACTTCGAGCGGTTCGGCGGCGTGCGGGACTATCTCCAGCACGTGGTCGGGGAGGCCCGGGTCACGGGTCATACGCAGACGCTGCTCGGCCGCCGCCGCTACCTGCCGGACCTCAGCAGCTCCAACCGGCAACGCCGGGAGACGGCCGAGCGCATGGCGCTCAACGCGCCGATCCAGGGGACCGCCGCCGACATTGTGAAGATCGCGATGCTGCGGGTGAGCGACGCGCTGGACCGGGAGAAGCTGGCGTCGCGGATGCTGCTCCAGGTGCACGACGAGATCGTGCTCGAAGTCGCGCCGGGCGAGCGCCGGTCGGTGGAGGAGCTGGTGCGGCGTGAGATGGCCGGCGCGGTGCAATTGCGCGCGCCCCTGGACGTGTCGGTCGGCTGGGGCGACACCTGGGAGTCCGCGGCGCACTGAGGCGCGAAGTGTCGCGGTTTCGCAACCGCCACTCCGGCGTCACCGGTACGTTCTGGTCCCGAACGGGCAGGTGTCGTACTGTCATTCCGGTCGGTGAGGTCACCCGGACCGCAGACGGAGGGGAAGGCGCGTGGGGTTGCGTATCGGCAGGGTCCGCAGAGGTATGTCGGGATCGGCGATCGCGGCCGCGGCGATGGCCGCGCTCACCGCGTCGCAGGCGCCAGAGGTCCTGGGAGGTGAGAGTCCGAGCGCTCCCGAGGCGCCGGACCGCCCCTCGGCTCAGGAGCAGGCGGACCCCGTGGCGCCCGGTGAGGACCAGGAGCTGCCCTACCACACCGATCTGCCTCCGCTGGACACCCGCGGCCCCGGCCAGGGCGGCGGCGCCGAGGACACCGACCTGGGCCCCTCCGAGGCGGGCATCCCGGCGACAGTGCTGGACGCGTACCGGCGCGCGGAGTCGACGGTGGCCGGCACCACTCCGGACTGCAATCTGGAGTGGCAGGTGCTGGCGGCCATAGGAAAGGTCGAATCGGGTCACGCCCGCGGCGGCGCGGTGGACGCGGACGGCACCACGGCGGAGCCGATCCTCGGCCCTGTGCTGAACGGGGACGGGTTCGCGCAGATATTCGATACGGATGGCGGCGCCTGGGACGGCGACACGGTGCACGACCGGGCCGTGGGGCCCATGCAGTTCATCCCGTCCACCTGGGCCAGCTGGGGCGCGGACGGCAATGGGGACGGCCGCTCGGACCCGAACAATGTGTACGACGCCGCGCTGGCCGCCGGCGACTACCTCTGCGCCTCGAACCGCGACCTGTCGGTGTCCTCGCAGTTGGACCGGGCCCTGCTGAGCTACAACCACTCGTGGGACTACGTGCGGACCGTGCGGTCCTGGCTGGACTACTACCGCGAGGGCGCGCACGAGGTGCCGGACGGCGAGGGCGGGCTGCCGTCGAGCCCCGGCCCGGGCAACCCGGACCCGGACGAGCGGGCGGGCGGCGGCGGCCGGGGAGGCGGCAGCGGCTCCGGCGCCACCCCGGGGCCGGAGAGCCCGTCGCCGCTTCCGCCCGCCGAGTCGGACGGCGAGATCAGGCCGAACGACCCGGAGGAGCCCGAGGAGCCAGAGGAGCCCGAGGAGCCGGAGGAGCCGGGCGGCGAGGACCCGGAGGAGCCCGAGGAGCCGGGCGAGCCGGGCGAGGAGGACCCCGAGTGCCCCACGGACCCGGAGGACCCGCAGGACCCGGAAAACCCCGAGGACCCGCAGGACCCGGGTGAGGAGGAGTCCGAGGAGTCGGGCGAGCCCACGCCCACGCCCACACCGGAGCCCACCGCCCCGGAGAGCCCGGACCCGGAGGACCCCGAGAACCCGGAGGACCCCGAGAACCCGGAGGACCCGGACGGCTGTGAGGACCCGGAGGAGCCGGGCGAGGAGGACCCGGAGGAGCCGGGCGAGCCCGGTCCCACGCCCACCCCGGAGCCCACCGAATCCGCGACGGCCACCCGCCGCGCCGCCTGATCCTCCGAGAGGTACGCCCC
>NZ_LZNS01000001.1:6568950-6747492 GCF_001984575.1 Streptomyces sp. MP131-18
GGCCGCGGTGCCGTTCCGTGGGGCTCACATGACCGTGCGCGCCAGCTTTTGGCCTCCGGAATGAGCCGGGAAGTGCCAGATTTGGCCCAATAGTGCGCCTCGTGGGGCGAACCGCGCATTGACCCTGCTGGGATGCCCCCGTATGCTATAAGACGCGCTGCGGGCCTGCGCGCCTCGGACGGAGCAGGTCGCGCTCGCATCTGTTGTATGTCCCCTCGGTTCTCGAGGCGCTTCCGGTTCTCGGACTTGGAAAGCGCTTCTCAGGCTGTCCGGCTTCGGCAGTGCGATACGGGCTCCGGCGTAGCAGTGCCTACGAACATGTCCGTACCGGAGCCCTTTACCACATGACGAGCAGCACCGAGACCACCGTGACCACCCCGCAGGTTGCGGTCAACGACATCGGTTCCGAGGAAGCCTTCCTCGCCGCGATCGACGAGACGATCAAGTACTTCAACGACGGCGACATCGTCGACGGCGTCATCGTGAAGGTCGACCGGGACGAGGTCCTGCTCGACATCGGTTACAAGACCGAGGGTGTAATTCCCTCGCGCGAGCTGTCGATCAAGCACGACGTCGACCCGAACGAGGTCGTCGCCGTCGGTGACGAGATCGAGGCCCTTGTTCTCCAGAAGGAGGACAAGGAGGGTCGGCTGATCCTGTCCAAGAAGCGTGCCCAGTACGAGCGCGCCTGGGGCACCATCGAAAAGATCAAGGACGAGGACGGCATCGTCACCGGCACCGTGATCGAGGTCGTCAAGGGCGGCCTGATCCTCGACATCGGCCTGCGCGGGTTCCTTCCCGCCTCGCTCGTCGAGATGCGCCGGGTCCGCGACCTTCAGCCGTACGTCGGCAAGGAGCTCGAAGCCAAGATCATCGAGCTCGACAAGAACCGCAACAATGTGGTTCTCTCCCGCCGCGCCTGGCTGGAGCAGACGCAGAGCGAGGTCCGCCAGACCTTCCTCACCACCCTCCAGAAGGGCCAGGTGCGCTCCGGCGTCGTCTCCTCCATCGTCAACTTCGGTGCCTTCGTGGACTTGGGCGGCGTGGACGGCCTGGTGCACGTCTCCGAGCTGTCCTGGAAGCACATCGACCACCCGTCCGAGGTCGTCGAGGTCGGCCAGGAGGTCACGGTCGAGGTTCTGGACGTCGACATGGACCGCGAGCGCGTCTCGCTGTCGCTGAAGGCGACCCAGGAAGACCCGTGGCAGCAGTTCGCCAGGACGCACCAGATCGGCCAGGTCGTTCCCGGCAAGGTCACCAAGCTGGTGCCGTTCGGTGCGTTCGTCCGGGTCGACGAGGGCATCGAGGGCCTGGTCCACATCTCCGAGCTGGCCGAGCGCCACGTGGAGATCCCGGAGCAGGTCGTGCAGGTCAACGACGAGATCTTCGTCAAGGTCATCGACATCGACCTGGAGCGTCGCCGGATCAGCCTGTCCCTCAAGCAGGCCAACGAGAACTTCGGCGCCGACCCGATGGTCGTGGAGTTCGATCCGACGCTGTACGGCATGGCCGCGTCCTACGACGACCAGGGCAACTACATCTACCCCGAGGGCTTCGACCCCGAGGCCAATGACTGGCTGCCCGGGTACGACAAGCAGCGTGAGGAGTGGGAGCGCCAGTACGCCGACGCGCAGCAGCGCTTCGAGCAGCACCAGGCGCAGGTCATCAAGTCCCGCGAGGCGGACGCGCAGGCCGAGGCCGAGTCGTCCGGTTCGGGCGGCGGTCCCGCGCAGTCCGGCGGCTCGGGTGGTGGCGGCTCGTACTCGTCGCCGCAGTCCGAGGACTCCGGCGCGCTGGCCTCCGACGAGGCGCTTGCCGCGCTCCGGGAGAAGCTGGCGGGCGGCCAGAGCTGACCCGTTCCCGCTGTCGCGGATTCCAGCCGGGCCCGCTCCCTTCAGGGGGGCGGGCCCCGGCCGTTTCCACGGGGGAATGCCCCCGGCGTACAGTGCGTTGTCCTCTGTACACGCGAGACAGCGGAAGGGGTGCGGTGACGGTGCGCGATCCGCAGGAGTTGTACGCATGGGACCCGGCCGGTCTGGCCAGGGTTGATGAGGCCGTCGGCGGCGCGCACAGCGCCGGTCTGGTACTGATCTACCACTTCGAGGGCTTCATCGACGCCGGCGAGACCGGTGCGCAGCTCACCGAGCAGCTGCTGGAGGGCCGTTCGGCGACCACCGTGGCGCGGTTCGACCACGACCGGCTCGTGGACTACCGGGCCAGGCGCCCGGCCATGACGTTCCGGCGCGACCGGTGGACGGCCTACGACACGCCCGAGCTCACGGTGCGGCTGGTGCACGACGCGACGCACCAGCCGTTCCTGCTCCTGTCGGGGCCGGAGCCGGACGTGGAGTGGGAGAGCTTCTCCGCGGCCGTGCGCCAGATCGTGGAGCGGCTGCGGGTGCGGCTCGCGGTGACGTTCCACGGCATCCCGATGGGCGTGCCGCACACCAGGCCGGTCGGCCTCACCCCCCACGGGAACCGGGCGGACCTGATTGCCGGTCACCGCGGGGTCTTCGACGAGGCGCAGGTGCCCGGCAGCGCCGCGGCGCTGGTGGAGCTGCGGCTCTCGGAGGCGGGCCGGGACGTCGTCGGGGTGGCCGCGCACGTACCCCACTACATCGCCCGCTCCCGCTACCCGGACGCGGCGCTCGTCGTTCTCGAGGCGGTGACGGCCGCCACCGGTCTCGTGCTGCCCGAGGCGGCGCACGCGCTGCGGACCCGCGCCCTGAAGACACAGGACGAGATCGAGAGCGAGCTGGCCGAGGGAGACTTGGAGCTGGTCGCGGTGGTACGCGGCCTGGAACAGCAGTACGACGCGATCGCCGGCGCGACCACCCGGGGCAGCCTCGTCGCCGAGCCGGTGGACCTGCCGTCCGCGGACGAGCTGGGCGAGGTGTTCGAGCGGTTCCTGGCCGAGCACGAGGACGGCGACGGCGCCCGGTAGCCTGCCCGCATGCTGAACGTGGGACTGACCGGCGGAATCGGTGCGGGCAAGAGCGAGGCCGTGCGGCTGCTGGCCGGGCACGGTGCGGTGATCGTCGACTCGGACCGCATCGCGCGCGAGGTGGTCGAGCCCGGCACGCCGGGACTCGCGGCCGTCGTCGCCGAGTTCGGCACGGAGGTGCTTGCCGCTGACGGCTCGCTCGACCGCGCGCGGCTGGGCGCGATCGTCTTCGGCGACGAGGAGCGCCGCCGGGCGCTGAACGCCATCGTGCATCCGCTGGTGGCCGAGCGTTCCGCCGCGCTGCGTGACGCCGCTCCGGCCGGCGCCATCGTGGTGCACGACGTGCCGCTGCTCGTGGAGAACGGGCTCCAGGGCCGCTACGACGCCGTGATCGTCGTGGACGCGTCCGACGCGACCCGCCTGGACCGGCTGACACGGCTGCGCGGCATGCCGGAGGCGGACGCCCGTGCCCGGATGGCGGCCCAGGCCGACCGTGAAACGCGGCTCGCCGCGGCGGACTTCGTCCTGGACAACGACGGCTCGCTGGAGGAGCTGACCGTCCACACGGCGCGCCTGTGGCAGCACCTGAGCGAACGAGCCGTCCGGCGCTCCTGAGCGGCCACGGCCGCGGCCGCTGAGCGCGCCCCCTGCACGCTACGCGCGCTGCCGCCCCGGGGCGTGCGCCGGTGTGAAAGGCGAATGCCCTGCCGCGTGTCCGTCCGCCGGGCTAATGTGAGGCCATGAACGTCGAAGCCGCCATCGCCCTCGTCTCCGCCGCGGCGGGCAGCGCCGCGACCGAGGCCGGACGTCACGCCTGGGAGTCCCTGCTGTCCCTGACCCGTCGCCTGACCGGTCGCGCCTCGCCCGAGCCGGTCGACCCGGAGGACGAGGCGGCGGTCCGCGCGCTGAGCGGGCGGATCGCCGATCGGGCGGGCGCGGACGAGGAGTTCGCGCGCGAGCTGCTGGCCTGGGCGGAGCGGCACCGCGGGGTGATCGGCGTCACCCAGACCCGCGTGGAGAACACCGTCTCGGGCGACGCCCAGGTGCAGAACCTGATTCAGACCGGCACCGTCCACGGCGACATCCACTTCGGCGCCTGACGTCCGGCGCTCCCGCGCCGCGCGTGCGGCGTTCCGGGGTCAGACCCTGCGGTGCCCGTACCGCCCGCGGGACGCCTTGCGCAGGGCCCGCCGGCCGGTTTCGCTGATACGGCGCAGTCGCGGGTGGCGGGCGCGGCTCTGGCGGGAGACCCGGTCCAGCTCCTCCGCCAGTTGCTCGGCCCGCTTGTCGAGGTCGAGTTCGGTCAGCATGCGGTCGATCTCGGCGAGCAGTGAGCCGTGCAGCTGCCAGTGGCGCGGGTGTTCCTGCACGCGGGCGAGCAGCACCTGGGCGACGTGCTCGCGGCTGATGCGGGCGGCGTCGAGCTCGACGGCGAGGAACGCCTCCGCCTCGTCGGCAGCCGTGCTGACCTGACTGGTGATCAGGGTGGCGAAGCTGTCCACGGCGCCCGCCAGATTGCTCAGCAGTTCCTGGACGGCGGGGGCCACCTCCGGAGGGAACAGTGGCTCCTCCTCGCGGCGCGCCGCCAGGTCCGTCATGGTGCGGGTCATGGTGCGCAGGATGACCGCGCAGACCTCCAGGGTGTCCAGGCCGGTCCGCAGGACGATGCGGGTGAGCAGCGGCTCCTTCACCCGCGGGTTGAACCGCACGCTCTCCTCTGCCTGGATGATGGAGGCGTCCACCTGGGCGATGTCCTGGTCGAGACGCCTGGCCTCGGCCAGCTTGGCCGCGGCCCGGTGGACCGGGGTGCGGCCCTCCTCGGTCTCCTCGCTGAGGCGGCGCAGCAGTTCGCGCATCCTGGCCGCCTGTTCCTCGATGTCCTGGCTGGCCGAGCGGACCCATACCGGCGGCACGATCAGGGTGTTGAACAGCAGGCCGACGACCGCCCCGATCACCGTTTCCACCACGCGGTCCAGCGCGGCGCCGGTCACCTGGCTCACCCCGAGGACGAGCATCGCGCTGATTCCGACCTCGGGCACGAACTCGCTGACGCGTACCAGGTGGCCGACGGTGAGTGCGGTGAGGAGCAGCAGCCCCAGGCTCCACCAGCTCAGGCCGACGAGGGTGCTGAAGGCGGTGGCCACGAGCACGCCGGCGATGACGGAGTTCACCCGGCGGATGCCGGTGGTGAGCGTCGCGTAGAGGGTGACCTGTACGACGAGCAGCGCGGTCAGCGGCGCCAGGAGCGGCGCGGGAACGTCCGTCAGCCACAGCGCGACGACGTAGGACATGGTCGCCGCGGTCACGGAGCGGAGCGTCTGCACCACGACGGGCTCAGTGCTGCGCTTGGCGATGTCCATGATCTGATCGTGAACGTCCGGCACTCTCGGCTCCTTTCGCACCGCATGCTCCGATGCAGGAAAAAGATGTCATTACCGGGGCGAATCGGAGGTGAACCCGCGAATGCTCTGCGCGTCAGGCGCCTAGGGTGAGGCCATGTCTTCGATTTACGACCGCTGGCTGAACGAGCTGTGGAACGGCGACCTGGAAGCGCTGCCGGACATCGCGGCCGGCCTGGTAGCGGAAAACTTCACCGGGCACTGGCCGGGCAGGCCCGGGCTGGTGCGCGGGCCCGCCGCCCTGGCCGAGGTGATCCGGCAGGGGCGCCTGCCGTTCGAAGGGCTGAGGTTCGCCGTCGAGGTGGGCCCGCTGGCCGACGGCGACCTGATCGCGGCACGCTGGTCGGCGCGGGGGGCGTACGCGGGTGGGGTGCACGCCCTGCCCGGGGTCACCGCGCCCCCCGGCACGCCGGTGGAGTTCCACGGCCACGACATCCTGCGGATCGCGGACGGGCGGCCGGTGGAGTACTGGGTGATCTCCGAGGCCGAGCAGCTCATGGCCCAGCTCATCGGCGGCTGACCCGCGGTTCCCCAAACGCCTGCGGAAGGCGCCCGGGCGCCAGCACAATGTGTGTATGAGTGATGACGAAGAGGAGCTGCCCGAGCCACACCGCGTCATCCGGATGATGCGGCTGGACGACCCGGTGGCCGTCATCGCCGACTCCGAGGCGTGGCGCGCCAGGGACACCTACCCGGACATCCTGCCGCGCGGGCCGATGTTCGCCGTCACCGAGCAGGAGGCCGACGGGCGGTGGCGGGTGCTGACGGCCGACGAAGGCGGCCCGCAGGGCTCCCGCGACGAGCTGGGCCGGACGTGCCGGATGCGTGCCCGGGCCGCGGCGGACGCGGGCCGCGGCGCGGCGGAGCGGGCGTGGATGGCCGCGGCCCGGCGGATGGACCGGGAGAAGCTGGACGAACTCCACGTCGCCGACTGCCGGTTCCGCATCGCCAGGGGCGACATGTTCCTGCGTCTCGGCCCCGAGGGCCCGGAGCCGCCGCGGCCGAGCGACCCCGACCCGATGCCCGTCGGCCGCGGCCGGCAGTCCAGGTCCCGCACCGCGGGCTTCCTCATCGACCCGACCGCGGCGACCGGGATGTCGGAAGGGCTGCTCAAGCTCGACCTGCTGAAGTACGTCTACGCCTCCGCCGTCATCCCCGTCGACGTCCGCGCCGATTCCGTGCTCGCGCTGCACACCCACCCAGGCGGCGTGCTGCTGCCCCCCGTGTTCAGCGTCTTCGTGCGCGGAACGGGCGCCGGCTGGATCGCCAGGGCCACGGGAGCGGATACGCCGCAGGAGGCGCGGGACGGTCTGGCGCGGCGCTTCGAGACGCTGCTCCCCGCGTCGCTGCGCAGGACGCGGAGCAGACCGCCCGGCCTGCCGGAGATGCCGCAGCAGCTCAAGAACGTCATGGCCGGCCAGCTCGGACTGCTCGATCCCGGCGAGGAGCGGCTGACCGACGAGCAGCTCGCCGAGTGCGCCCGCGCGGCCACCCGCCTCTCCGGCGAACGGCTGGACCGGATCGTGGTGCTGGGCAGGCACTTCCGCATCACCCGGCTGGAGCGGCTGGTCCGGCTGGGCCCGGACGGGCCCGAGCCGCCGCGCCCCTCCGACTGGGACCCCGAGCTGCCGGTGGAGGCCCATGCGCCACCGGAGGAGGCCGACGATGCCGCGCGGGCGGACGAGGGCTGACGCCCCGGCTGGCTAGGCGGCGCGCAGCGGTGCGGGAGCAGGCGTGGGGGTGGGCGTGGGCGCGGACGCGGATGATGGCCGGGGCAGGGCGAGGCTCATCAGGGTGACTATCTCGCCCTGTACCTGAGGGGTGAACAACTCCTGCTCGTGCGGAGTGAGATGCAGCCGGGCCGCGCCGCCGTGGCCGCCGGTGAGGCAGGCATTGAAGACGCGCATCAGCAGGATGAACTGGCCTGCGGGCAGTCGGGCGCGCAGCGACTCGATGTGGTGGTCGAGGCGCGCCGGGCCGGTCTCTGTGTCCATGTGCTCTATCGTGCGGGCCGGGACGCGCCGAGGGAAGGACGCCTCAGGTGCGCGGAAACCGCTCGCGGGCGGCCCTCGCGGGCCGTTACGGTGCCGTGGTGGCGAAGCTCAATCAGATCATCGCAGTGGAGAAGGGCGTCAAGTCCAGGACGCAAGCGGACCTGACGGCCGTTCAGCACGGCCTGACCAAGCCGGCGCTGCTGGCCGGTCTGTCCCGCACCTACCAGCCGAAGGACGAGGAGGGCGAGCAGCTGCCGCCGGAGTCCACCCGGGTGCAGGTCAAGGCAGAGGAGGTGCTGCGCGACACGGCCAGGACGCTGACCCGGCTGTTCGACGTGACCGCCACCAAGGACTGGGCGAACTGCACGGCGCGGGCCGACGTCACCGTCGACGGCCGCACGCTGCTGCGCGACGTGCCGGTGTCCTACCTGCTGTTCCTGGAGAAGCAGCTGGCCGACCTCGCCGCGTTCCTGCGGAAGCTGCCCGTGCTCGACGGCGCCGAGTCCTGGTCCCTCGACCCCTCGACGGACTGGTGGCGCACGGAGCAGGTGCGGACCGTGCGCACCAGGAAGGTGCCGCGCAACCACGTGAAGGCGGAGGCCACGGAGAAGCACCCGGCGCAGGTCGAGGTGTACTACGAGGACATCCCCGTGGGCTACTGGACCACCGTCAAGTTTTCCGGGGCGCTGCCCGCGCGCCGGGTCAACGAGCTGCTGGAGCGCATGGACAAGGTGCAGCAGGCGGTGAAGTTCGCCCGGGAGGAGGCCAATGGCTCCGACGTCGAGGACCGGCGGGTGGGCGACGCGGTATTCGGCTACCTCTTCGGGCAGTGAGCGGGTAGCCTCGTCAACTCCCCGGTACCGCGTGGCTCGCGGCGCCGGGGTGCGCCGAAGGAGCGCAAGCTGACACTGAAGCTTGTCGTGAGTGATCAATCTCAGACTCTCGCTCCAGATTCAGCATCGCCGTTCATCGCCCGGCCGGCCGGGCGCGGGCAGAAGTGTTGAGAATGCCGGTTCGACTCCGGCCCGCCGCGCCACGTGCGGCGGTGGCTCAAAGGCAGAGCGCGACCTTTTACCTTGATCCGCGCCACTCGAACGCCGGGTGTGCCACGAGCGGCACCCATCCGGGCCCGGGGGCCGGCTATGCCCCCGGGCCCTTCCACGTCCGGGCCCGGCAGGATGAAGCCATGCGACTGCACGCCATCACCTGGGAACGGCTGGCCGCGGCGCTCGCCGACCGCGTGGCCGGGCTGCGGCCGGAAGGCGGCGGCGCCTGGCCGCGGGTGCTGCTCGACGGCGCTCCGCCCACCCGTGCGGGAGACCTGGCGCGGGACATCGCCGAGGAGCTCCGGCTCCTCGGACGCCCGGCGCTCGTGGTGGGCGCGGGCGGCTTCCTGCGCGCCGCATCGCTGCGCCTGGAGCACGGCAGACAGGACCCCGACGCCTACTACGACCTGTGGCTCGACACCGGCGCCCTGTGGCGCGAAGTGTTCACCCCGACCGACGCGGGCGGGACCGGCCGGGTGCTGCCCGACCTGTGGGACGCGGAACGCGACCGGGCCACGCGCAGCCCTTACGTCCCCCTGCCGGCCGGCGGCGTGCTGCTGGTGCACGGCACCTTCCTGCTGGGGCGCTGGTTCCCCGCGGACCTGGCCGTGCACCTGAGCCTGTCGCCCGGCGCCCTCGCCCGCAGGACCGCGGAGGAGGACCGGTGGACGCTGCCCGCCTTCGCCCGCTACGAGGCGGAGGTGGCGCCCGCCGACGCCGCGGACATCGTGGTGCGGACGGACGATCCGCGGCGCCCCGCCTGGAACGGTGCGCCCCGCCCGGCCGGATGACCGAAATCCCATGCGACGGGGGGCGTTGCGGGGCGAACGACCCCGGCCGGGAGGTGAAGCTGCCACACTGGGTGTGCAGTCGATCGACGGACAGTTATCAGGGGTGGTGGCGATGGACGACATCGGGAGGCCCTATGACACGGAGGAAGTGCTGCACGCGGTGGCGCTCATCCAGGCCCATCTCGCGGAGGACGAGGAGGCGGTCAAGGCCCTCCAGGACGAGACGGAGGAGAGCGCCCGGCAGTGCGCCCGGTCAATGTTCGCGCTCGCCCACGTCATCGTTTTCGGCCAGATCATTCCTGAAATGTGGGTGATCAAGCAGAATATGGACTTCGGCCACACCAGTCGCGTCCCCGAGCTGAATCTTGCCATCCACGTGCTGAAGCGCATGGAGGAGCGCATCGGCCTCGCCCACGTGCACCCCGTGGTGGGCGCCCTGTCCGCCGGCGACGTGATGGACCTGATCATCCAGTGCACCGGCACCAGGATGGAGGACGTGCCGGGCTTCCTCGACACCGTGCGCGAACGGACCCTGCGCACGACCCGCTTCTGAGGCCCGCGCCCTCCACCGCCCGCCGGGCCCGCCGGGCCCGTCAGGCCAGCCGTCGTATCTCCCCGCGCACCCGGTAGAAGCCGCTGCTCGACGCGTGCACCGAGTCCACCACGTACCGGGCGCCCGCCTGCCGTATGTGCCGGGGGAACTGCACGTTCCACCGCGGGTCGTATCCGTCCGTCACGACGTGCACCCGCAGCCGCGGCCCGTCCTGCACGCACTCCACCAGCACCCCGCCGCTGGGCACCGCGGCGACCGTCTCCGGCGCCGCCGCCGGGGTGTACGTGGGCAGCGCCGCCGCCGACTTGACGTCCACCGCGGCGGGCACCCGGCCGTCCTTGGCCTCCGCGATGGCCGCCTCGCTCGCGTCGATGCAGGCGAGCGAACCGTCCGTGGTCACGACGAACAACTGCTCGTTCAGATACTGCATCGACAGCGCCGAGCCGCCGCCCGTGCCCAGCTTCCACAGCCGCGTGCCGTCCTGCGCGAAGCAGTACACGGACGAGGCGCTGTCCCCGGCGAACACGTACCTGCCGTCGGGCGCCGCGGCACACGAGTACACCACCGTGTCGCAGGCGTACGTCGCCTCCACCCGCCCGCTGCGCTTCGCCAGCCGCTGGACCACCCGCCGGTCCGTGCCCGCGTAGACCGCGCCGTGCTCCTGCCAGCCGAACAGCACCGCGCCCCTGGTCTGCGTATGCCACAACTCCCCGCTGCCGTCCGGCGCATACGCCGTCACGCCCTTGCCGTGACCGTGGTAGACCGCCCGCGCGTCGCGCCGCACCATCCACGCGTGGTCCCCCGTGCTGCGCCGCGACCACTGGAACTCGTCCTCGTGGTCGATGACCGTCAGCCCGCCCTGCCGGTCCGACACATTGAGCACACCCTCGTGAATGTCCAGCCAGAAGATGTCGACATCGGCCGCGATCTCGTAGGCGGCGAACGGCAGCTTGGAGGACAGGTCGTACACCGTCCCGTCGTCGCAGCCGGCGTAGATCCAGAAGTCGTCCGCCACCAGGCACTTGACGCCGTCCGGCAGCCGGTAGTGGGCCAGCACCTCCCCGTCGTGCGCCAGCGTGTGCACGTCGCCGCCCTGATTGCCCACCCAGCAGCGGTCCTCGTCGATGTGGATGCCGAACGCCGAGGCCCCCGTGCGGAAACGCCACAGCACCGGCGCCACCGCCCTGGCCGTCGAGGGCGCCGATGTCACCTGACGGCGCGTCACCGCCCGCGCGGCGCGCCGCCCCTGCACCGCGGGCTCGTAGCCCTTGCGGACCTTCTCTCCTATCTTCCTGGCCGCCGCGTCCCGTGCCTTCTGGGGTGTGGCGAACGCCGTCGTCTTCAGCTGCCCCGGGGTCCCGATGCGCCCGTAACGCACGGACACCACCGTGCCGTTCACCGACACCTCGTAGAACTTGTGCGCACCGCCGCCGTCCTCGGACAGCTCCAGGTACGTCTTGGTCTCGGGCACGGCAAGCTCCTTCCCCTCGGCCACCGTGGCCGGGATCGCATGTACAGAACGTTAGGGGCCGCCACTGACAACGCGACGGGCAGCGCCGCCTGGAGGCGACGCACCGCGGGTGCTGTCCGAGCCCGGCGATAGCGTGGGGGCCATGGACCGCATAGACACGGACGAGATCCCCGGGCGCGGCGGCCCGGCGGCCACCGTCGAGATCCGGCCCGGTGCCGTCGGCCCGGTGCGCACGCAGTACGCCCCCGAGCCGGACGGCGATCCGGACCCGGGCGAGATCGTCTGGACCTGGGTCCCCTACGAGGAGAACGACGGGCGCGGCAAAGACCGCCCCGTTCTCGTCGTCGCCCGCGAGACGGGACGCGAGACCCTGCTCGCCGTTCAGCTCACCAGCAGGGACCGCGACCACGACGACGAGTGGCTGCCCCTGGGCTCCGGGCCGTGGGACACCAGCGGACGCGACTCCTGGGTGCACCTGGACCGCGTGCTGCGCGTCCATCCCGAGGGGATGCGCCGCGAGGCGTGCGCCCTGGACCGCGCGCGCTTCAACCGCGTGGTGCACAGCCTCCAGTTGCGGCACGGCTGGCGCTGAGGCCCATGACGGGTGACATACCCCCCGGCCTGCTCCGGGAGCGCTTCGTGGTGCTCGACTGCGAGACCACCGGATTCAGTCCGGAACGGGGCGACCGCATGGTCTCCCTCGCCCTGGTGACCGTCGAACAGGGCCGGGTCACGGACCGCTGGAGCAGCCTCGCCGCCCCCGGCCGGGACACCGGGCCCGTGCACGTCCACGGCATCACCAACGCCGAGGCAGCGGCCGCCCCGCGCTTCGCCGAGCTGGTCCCGCACATACTCCCGCGGCTGGAGAACGCCGTGCTGGTGGCTCACAACGTCGGCTTCGACCTGCGGTTCCTGGCCACGGAGCTGGAGCGGGCCGGCAGCGAACGGCTGCCCGCGACGGCGCTCGACACCCTCCGCCTGGCCCGGCGGTTCCTCCCCGAGCTGGACAACCACCGGCTGACCACGTGCGTCGCCGCGCTGGGCGTTCCGCACCGCGCGCACCGTGCGGACTCCGACGCCGAGGTCACCGCCGCGCTGCTGATCGAGCTGCTGCGGCGGGCGGCGGCCGACGGGCATACGGACCTGTCGCGGCTCTCCGCACCGGCCGCCGAGGTACTGCGCGCCGAGCGGCGCAAACGCGTGCGGTGCGATGCCGCCACCGCCGGTATCGGCGCGGCGCACCGCGCCGCGCACCTCCTCGTCGACGCCTGGGAGGGCGGCGCCGCCGGCTGGCACCGCGCCCTGACCTGCCTGGGCGCCGAGGGGTGCCCCGAGGCGGGGCGGCTGTGGGGTTGGTTCGGCGGCATGCTGTGCGAAGAGACCTCGGTCTTCGGCCCGCCCCGCCCCGGGCTCGCCCGTTCCGCGCTGCTGGCGGGGCTGCGGCTCCAGCTCGCCGACGAGGGCGCGAACCGCGAGGACGTCACCCACATCGTGACCCACCTGGCGGCCCTGGACCGCGGCGCGGCAACGCCCGTGCACCTGCTGGGGCTCTTCCCCGAGCAGGCCGCCGCCATCGCCGCCCTTCCCGACTGCCGCGGCTGCTGGTCCTGCGACGCCGTCGGGCTGTGCGATACCGGCAGCCCCGGCCGGGCGCTGGTCTCCCACCACGGCCCCGGCACCGCGCACGCCGACGACCTGGCCGCGCGGCTGCCGCTGCTCGCCGACGCCGGCGACCTGGCGGCGCTCGGCAGGGGCGCGCGATACGCGGGCCAGGCGTGGGAGAGGGCGGAGCGCGCCGACGAGGCCGTCCGGCTGTGGCAGTGGGCCGTGGACCGCGGGGCACGCGATGCCGTCGTCTTCAACCGGCTGTCCATGCACCACGAACGGCACCGCGGTGACCATGCCACCGCGCTCGCGCTGTGCGAGCAGGCCCTCGCGGCCCGTCGCGGTCCAGGGGCGCGGACGGCCTGGGAGGCCATCGCCCGCCGTGCCGAACGGTGCAGGCGCCGCCTGGCCGAAGCCTTGGCCCCCTGATCCGGGGACCGGGCCAGGGGGCGGCCTAGGGTGGCAGCCACCGGACGGAAGACGAGCAAGGAGACAGCAGCGGTGACGGACTCACTGACCCCCATGCCCACCGACTGGCAGCGCGCACTCGCCGTCGTCGCCCACCCGGACGACCTGGAGTACGGCGCCGCCGCCGCGGTCGCCGAGTGGACCGGCACCGGCCGCGAGGTGGCCTACCTGCTCGTCACCCGCGGCGAGGCGGGGATCGACACGCTCCCGCCGGAGGAGAGCGCGCGGGTCAGGGAGGCGGAGCAGCGCGCGAGCGCGGCGCTCGTCGGGGTGGAGCAGGTCACGTTCCTCGGCCACCGGGACGGGGTGATCGAGGAGGGAGTCGCGCTGCGGCGCGACCTGGCCGCGGCGATCCGCGCCCACCGGCCCGAGCTGCTGATCACGCTCAACCACCACGACACCTGGGACTTCGGCGAGCGGGCCTGGAACACGCCCGACCACCGCGTCGTCGGCCGCGCCGTGCTGGACGCCGCGGGGGACGCGGGCAACCGGTGGATCTTCCCCGAGCAGCTGGGCGACACCGGCCCCGGGCCGTGGGGCGGGGTGCGCTGGGTCGCGGTGGCCGGGTCCCCCGAGTCGACACACGCCCAGGCGGTCGGCGACGCCTCGCTGGAACGGGCCATCGCCTCGCTCGCGGAACACCGCGCGTACATCTCCGCCCTCGGGGACCAGGAGCCGTCGGCCTACGCGCGGGAGCTGCACACCACGATGGCGGACGCGGCGGCGGCCAGGTTCGGCGGGCGGCGCTGCGTTCCCTTCGAGCTGTTCTCGCGCTGATCGTTCCGGGCCGGGAGCGCCCGCTCCGCCGCGTTCCCCGTGACGCTCCTCACGCCCGGGACGCGGGCTACGGCCGCGCTTAGGAGGACCGGGGGACTCGTGTCCTGGACTTTCGGCCCGCGCGGCCGGGGCGTTCGGCCGTGCGGGGCCGGGGCCCCAGGTCATGGCGCGGACATGCCCAGGTCGGGCGCCACGGGAGCCGGCGGACGGGACCGTCCCCGGCCGCGGCGGGCCGGCGGCGCCCGGCGCTTGTTCCGCCGGCTCCGGCTACGGCCCGGCTTCGTAATGACGGTGCTTGTCGCCCGTGGGAGCCGCCGACTACCCAGGAGATTCACCCGGCCCGCTCCGGCCGGAATCCCGACTCCCCGAGGTGGTCTCCCATGCCGAAGCACATCGCGCTCCGTTCCCGCGCCGCCGCCGTCATCACCGCCGGCCTGTGCGGCTCCGTGGTCCTCACCGGCGCCGCCGCCGCGGACGGCGGCCAGAGCGGCACCCTCGCCACGCACGGCGCCGCCGAATCCGTCACCGGCCGGGCCGCCGCCGAGAAGGCCGAGAAGAATGACGCGTCCTGGGTCTCGCCGATATCGGACGACTACGAGCTGACGGCGACCTACGGCAACAGCGGCGACCGCTGGGCCGCCAAGCACAGCGGCCAGGACTTCGCCGTACCGGTCGGCACCCCCGTGCAGGCCGTGCATGACGGCACCGTCGTGAAGGCCGGCGGCAACGGTGCGGGCGACGGTCCCGCGTACGGCAACGCCGTCGTGATCAAGCACGACGACGACACCTTCACCCAGTACGCGCACCTCTCCGAGGCCGACGTGAAGGCGGGCGAAAAGGTCGAGGCCGGCGACGAGATCGCCAGGTCCGGAAATACCGGGAACAGCAGTGGCCCGCACCTGCACTTCGAGGTCAGGACGACCGCGGACTACGGCTCGGCCATCGACCCGATGAAGTTTCTCCGTGAGCAGGACGCCGACGTGTGACCCACGCGGTCCACACCGTCAGCCCGCCAGCGCGGCGGCCCGCTGCCTGCGGCACTCCACCGCGAGCGCCGGATAGGCCGCCGCTATCGCGTGAAAGACCCGCTCGGTGAGCAGCCGCCGGCCCTCCGCCCGGCAGTCGCCGGGCGGCAGCGCGTCCAGCAGCGAACCGTGCGGGGCCAGCGCGTCCCGCAGGTACTCCACCCGCCAGCGCGCCAGCTCCCTCGGCTGCGCCGAATCCGCCGTGGCGGGCCTGGGCCGGTGCCCGAAGGACACCACGGCGCGCTGGGCGTCCCGCAGGTTCCGGTGGCGGATCGCGCGGTCCGTCAGCTCGGGCGGGGACAGCAGGGGCAGGTCGAGCGGGGCCTCGCGGATCGCCGCGAGCGCCAGATCCCGCCGCCTGGCCCGCGCCTGCCGCAGCGCCTCCGCCCGCCGGCGCAGCAGACCCCGCGCGGCGGTGAACTCGGGGCTCCGCTCCGCCTCCCGCACCCGCGAGACCAGGAAGAGCTCGGTGGGCGAGGCCAGATCGGGTCCGCCGAGGAAGGCCCGCATCAGGGACGGCGTCCAGCCGCGGGCCCGCAGCGTGGCCGTGGAACAGTAGGTCGTGGGGGTCCGTGGACGGGACAGAACCATCGTCGCCTCCTCCGCTCGGAGACGGGAGCGAGCACCGTCGCAGAGGTGATGCCCGCGGGACCGGCCTGCCATACGTCCGCGTGGGAGAGCGGGCAGGTCAGAACAGGGGCGCGGGCAGCACCCCCTCATGGGCGAGCAGCACCCGCTTCGTCTCAAGACCGCCGCTGAAGCCGCCCATGCTCCCGCCCGCCGCCACCACCCGGTGGCAGGGGACGACGACGGGCAGCGGATTGGCGCCCATGGCCGCGCCCACCGCGCGGGCCGCCCCCGGATCGCCGACCCGCTGGGCCAGCTCCCCGTACTCCAGGACACTGCCGAACGGCACCGACGCCGCCAGCTCCCGCAGCACCTGCCGGGTGAAGCCGGACACGAGCGACCAGTCCAGCGGCAGACCGAACGCGCGCAGCCGCCCCTCGAAGTAGGCATCCAGCTCGGCCGCCGCCCGGCTCAGCACCGGGTGCCGCTCGTCGCGCACCGGATCGGCGCCCAGCTCCCCGGCGAGGCGGCCGAGCGCCCGCCGTATCCGCCCCTCGTCCGCCCGGAAGCCGACGGTGACCAGGCCCGCACCGGTCGCCGCGAGCAGCAGCGGGCCGACCGGCGAATGCCGGACGGCCCATGCGCACTGGGTCTCACCACTCATGACTGGCAGCCTAGGCGGGGCCACTGACAGCGGCGTTCCGCTCAGCCGCCGAGGGCGGACCGCACCACATCCGGGAAGTTGGTGATGATCCCGTCCACGCCAAGATCCGCGACGGCCCTGGCGGTGGTCCCGTCGTTGACCGTCCAGGTGTGAACCTCGACCGGCTCGCCGTGCGGCCCTTCCACGGCCTGGATCTCCGCCACGTAGGCGGCGGTCAGATCGCCGTACCTGGGGTTGATCTGGTCGGCGTAGGCCGCGTACTCGGGAAGGTCCGCGACCTCGGGCGTGCCGAGGAACCCGGTCTCGACACCGGGTGCCAGCTCGTGCACGGTCCGTACCGACTCCGCGCCGAAGCTCTGTATGACCAGCCGCGTCCCGGGAGGCTCCGGGGTCAGCCAGCCCGACGCCTCCAGCTCGGCGAGGATGTCGGCCTCGATGCCCCGGTACAGCTCGGGGGCCTTGATCTCCAGCAGCAGCCGCTGGTCGTTCCGGGTCAGCCGGTCGAGGAACTGTGCCAGCGTCGGCACCGGTTCACCGGCGAACTCCTCGCCGAACCAGCTGCCCGCGTCCAGCCGGGCGATCTCCGCGGCGGTGAAGTCGGCGACGTTCCACGGGGCCCGCCCGGGGAAGACCTCCTCCACGTCGGTGGTGCGCGCCAGCGTGGTGTCGTGGACGAGGACCAGCTCGCCGTCCGCGGTCCGCTGGACGTCCGTCTCGACCCAGGTCGTGTCCAGCGCGGCCGCCGCGTCCGCCGCGGCCAGGGTGTTCTCCGGGGCGTGGCCGGACGCGCCGCGGTGGGCGACGACCAGCGGGCCGTCGGCCGGCGCCGCGTGCTCGGCCCGCTCGGCCGCCGGCACGGCCACCTGGTCCTGCGCAGCCGAGGCGGCGGGCGCCAGTCCGAGGGCGGCCAGCGTGAGGCCGGCCAGCCAGCCGACCCAGTCGGATGAGGCGTTGAACGGCATGGGGGGACTCCTTGCTTCCCGGTGTCCGGACGCGTGCAGGCTGCCCGGCCGGCGGAAACAGGCGGGGAGGAGAACAGTGACCGTCAGTTGAACAGCGGACGGCGGACGGTAGGCGTGCCACGGTTGTCAGTGGCGGGTCGTACGGTGGGGGTCATGCGGCCCGTTTCAGAGATCGAACGCACGGTGGCGCCCTTCGAGGTCGTCAGTCCCTATCAGCCCAGCGGCGACCAGCCCGCGGCCATCGCCGAGCTGGAGAAGCGCGTCACCGGGGGCGAGAAGGACGTGGTGCTGCTCGGCGCGACAGGCACGGGCAAGTCGGCGACCACCGCGTGGATGATCGAACGGTTGCAGCGCCCGACGCTGGTCATCGCTCCGAACAAGACGCTGGCCGCCCAGCTGGCCAACGAGTTCCGCGAGCTGCTGCCGAACAACGCCGTGGAGTACTTCGTCTCCTACTACGACTACTACCAGCCCGAGGCGTACGTTCCGCAGACGGACACGTACATCGAGAAGGACTCCTCGATCAACGAGGAGGTGGAGCGGCTGCGGCACAGCGCGACGAATTCGCTGCTCACCCGGCGGGACGTGGTCGTGGTGGCGTCCGTCTCCTGCATCTACGGTCTGGGCACGCCGCAGGAGTACGTCGACCGGATGGTCCCGCTCAAGGTGGGGGAGGAGTTCGACCGCGACGCCCTGCTGCGCCGCTTCGTCGACATCCAGTACACGCGGAATGATCTGGCCTTCACCCGCGGCACCTTCCGGGTGCGGGGCGACACCATCGAGATCTTCCCCGTCTACGAGGAGCTGGCCGTCCGGATCGAGATGTTCGGCGACGAGATCGAGGCCCTCTCGACGCTGCACCCCCTGACCGGCGAGGTCATCTCCGACGACGAGCAGCTGTACGTCTTCCCGGCCTCCCACTACGTCGCGGGCCCCGAGCGCATGGAGCGGGCGGTCTCCGCGATCGAGTCCGAGCTGGCGGGGCAGCTTGCGGCGCTCGAGCAGCAGGGCAAGCTGCTGGAGGCGCAGCGGCTGCGGATGCGCACCACGTACGACATCGAGATGCTGCGCCAGATCGGCACCTGTTCCGGCATCGAGAATTATTCGCTGCACGTCGACGGCCGTGAGACGGGCTCGCCCCCGTACACCCTGCTCGACTACTTCCCCGAGGACTTCCTCCTGGTCGTGGACGAGTCGCACAACACGGTGCCCCAGATCGGCGCGATGTACGAGGGGGACGCCTCCCGCAAGCGGACGCTCGTCGAGCACGGTTTCCGGCTGCCCTCCGCCATGGACAACCGGCCGCTGAAGTGGGAGGAGTTCCAGGAGCGCATCGGCCAGACCGTCTATCTGTCGGCGACGCCCGGGGCATACGAGCTCTCCCGCGGCGACGGCGTGGTGGAGCAGATCATCCGCCCGACCGGCCTGATCGACCCGGAGGTGGTGGTCAAGCCCACCGAGGGGCAGATCGACGACCTCGTGCACGAGATCCGGGGGCGGGCGGAGAAGGACGAGCGCGTCCTGGTGACGACGCTGACCAAGAAGATGGCCGAGGACCTCACGGACTACTTCGTGGAGCTGGGCATCCGCGTGCGCTACCTGCACAGCGACGTCGACACGCTGCGGCGGGTCGAGCTGCTGCGGGAGCTGCGCTCCGGCGAGTTCGACGTCCTCGTCGGGATCAACCTGCTGCGGGAGGGACTCGACCTGCCGGAGGTGTCGCTCGTCGCCATCCTCGACGCCGACAAGGAGGGCTTCCTCCGCTCGGGCACGTCGCTGATCCAGACGATCGGCCGCGCCGCGAGGAATGTGTCGGGGCAGGTCCACATGTACGCCGACCGCGTCACTCCGGCGATGGAGAAGGCGATCGACGAGACGAACCGGCGGCGTGCCAAGCAGATTGCGTACAACGAGGCGCATGGGATCGATCCGCAGCCGCTGCGCAAGAAGATCAACGACATCGTCGCGACCATCGCGCGCGAGGAGGTCGACACCAAGGAGCTGCTCGGCACCGGCTACCGGCAGGGCGGCGAGTCCAAGGGCAGGGCGCCGGTGCCCTCGGTGTCGGCGGGCGGCGGCAAGAAGGAGCTGACCGACCGGCCCGCGGCCGAGCTGGCGGAGACGATCGAGCAGCTGACGGAGCGGATGCGGGCCGCGGCGGCGGAGCTCCAGTTCGAGATCGCGGCCCGGCTGCGCGACGAGGTGTCCGATATGAAGAAGGAGCTGCGGCAGATGCGGGAGGTCGGGCTCAAGTAGCCCCGCACGGACCTCCGGGGTGTCGGCGGCGCGCGCCGCCGACACCCCGGAGGCCGGGGGCCGGGCGGTCAGCGGGTGACGCGCACCCGGGCCGACTGTTCCTCGCCGCTGACCTCGACGCCGAGGGTGACCGTTCCGGGACGCAGCCCGGTGAGTTCCCCGGTCGCCGGGTCGAACGCGGCGATGTCGCGGCGGCCCGCGTCGTCGGGGTCGCCGATGTGCAGCCGTCGGGAGCCCGTCCAGTCGGCGCTCACCGGGGAGGCGACGGGCACCTCGCGGGCGGTGCCCTGCGTGTTCTGCGTGAGGACGGCCTCCGCGGCGGCCGTCTCGCCCGCGGTCAGGGCGTCCGGGGCGGTCAGCTCCAGCGCGTCCACGTGCGGCCTGGTCTGCACCGACAGCCAGTCGGGCAGCACCTCGTGGGGCCGCTGCCTGGCCCTGGCCTGCTCGCCGTGGGACACCTCGTCGACGCCGACCAGTGCCCAGCCGGAGAAGCCGCCCTCGGCGGCGGGCGCGGACGGCGCCTTCCCGGCGTTCCCGCCGATGAACCAGGGCACGCCGGACAGGTGGTAGGAGTCGAAGATTCCGACGTGCGCGCCGAAGTAGGCGGTGCCCTTGCCGGTCTCCCGGCGGAAGTCGGTGAGCCAGTCCTCCAGCAGCGCCGCTTCGAGCCGGTCGGTCAGCTGGCTCGCGGGCTGGGCCGTGGTGTCGCGCGGCGGCACGTGGCCCATCACCACGACCGACCCGACGGAACGGTCGCCCGCCGCGTCGTCAAGCTGCCCGCGCAGCTCCTGCATCTGCTCCCAGCCGCCGCCGCGCAGGGTCAGCGACGAGGTGTCCAGCGTGATGAACCTGGTGCCCTCGTGGTCGAACGTCATCGGGCTCTCGCCGAATTCGGCCTCGAAGGCGTCGATGGAGCCGCCCATCACCTCGTGGTTGCCGGGCAGGTAGTACCAGGGCAGGTCGTCGCCGAGCTCGTCCTCGATCACCTCGCGGGCGAAGTCCAGGTCGGCGGGCGAGCCTTCGTCCACCCAGTCGCCGTTGATCACGACGAAGTCGGGGTCGGCGGCCCTGGCCTCGCGCAGCGTGCGGCGGGCCGCGGCGACGATGTCGCTGTCCGGGGCCCTCGCCACGAACTGGGCGTCGGACACCACGGCGAACTGCCAGTCCCGCCCGGCCGCTTCGGCGGCGGAGCCGATCAGCGGATCGTCGTGCCGCCCGGCCGGGGGCAGCTCGACAGCGGGAGGCGTCCGGGCCCGCAGGTCGTCGATGACGATGCTGTCGGCGTACGCCTGGTCCGGCCGCGTTTCGGCTAGGTAGAAGCGGTGCACCGACAGCGGGTAGGCCACGCCCTCCGGCACGTCGAACGTGACCTGCCGCCAGCCCTCCCAGGTGATGTGCTCACCGCGCAGCACCTGCGCGGTGCCGTGGGCGTCCTTCAGGTGGAGGGACGGCCAGGAGCCGCGGCCGTCGCCCTCGATCCACAGGGTGAAACTCTGGGGCTGCCCCGCGACGGGGATGTCGGCGGGCGGCGTGGCGTAGGCGGCCCTGGTGGCGGTGCTGAGGCCGAAGTCGTACGTTATGCGCAGCGCGCCGCCGTCGTGGCCGGCGGGTTCGGGGGCGAGGGAGCCGTCGGCGCGGGCGTGGCTGAACGTCCAGTCCCCGGCGTTCTCGAAGTCGGCCACGGCGGTGTCGTCCAGGCCGACGGTGACGGCCAGCACGGTGCTGGTCCCGGCCACCGCGACCTCGACCAGGCCGGACGCGGAGGGGGCGGCCGAGGCCGCGGTGACGCGGAAGCCGCCGCTCGCCGGGTCGGGCTCGATGGTGAACAGCGAGGTGTCGTAGGTGAGCGCAACGTCGGCGGGCTCGATGGGGGCGGAGGTGCCTGCGGCGTCATGGCCCAGGATGCCGAACGTGCCGGTGGCGTCCGGGTCGGCGAGCCCGACGCGCCTGGCGGTGGGCTCGATGCGGTCAAGTTCCCCGACGACGGTCAGTTCCGTGGCGCCGTCTGCGCGGTGGCGGGAGGCGGTGATTTCGGTGGTGCCGGGGCGGCCCGCGTGGAAGACGCCGTCCCGGTCGACCGTGCCGACGCGGGGGCGCGCCGAGTGCCAGCGGGGCGTGGGGGAGTCGGCGGGGCCGTACGTCTCGTCGTGTGCGACCGCGGTCAGCTGCCGCGTGAGTCCGGGGAAGACCCGGTCCGGGTGCCCGCCGGGCACGGTGTCGCCGGTCGGCGCGACGGCGGGGTCGGCGGCGGTGCCGACGCGGAAGCCCGTTGCCGTCCCGCTGCCCTCGGGCGCGGTGATGGCGAGGCCGTTGGGCACGGGACGTTCCTCGCCGTCGGAGGGGCTGTTGACCAGGTCGGGCTCCGAGGCTCCCGGGTCCCGGGCGAGCAGGGTGCTGGAGCCGCCGCCGTCGAGGTTGAGCGCATTGTGCGCGCCGAGGTCGGCCATCATCACGGCCAGCTCCGTGAGGGTGACCCCGCCGGAGTGCGACTGCCGGCCGTCCACCGTCAGGATGTGCATGTCCTGCCCGTCCCGGGAAAAGCCGACGGCCGTGCGCGGCGCGGTCGCGTTGTTCGGCCTGCCCTCCCAGTTCTGCGGCTCGCCGTCGACGACGAGCAGCCCGCGTCCGCCGACCGCGGTCGTGGGCAGCGGCCCGCCGTCGCCGGTGCGCGGGGCGTATTCGGTGGCGACGGCGTCGCCCGCGGCCAGGGCGCCCAGCGTCCCCGCGCCCGCTTCGCGGCCGAGGAGCACGAAGGCGCCGTCGGGTATCGGACCGCCGCCCGCCTTGTCGGACACGGAGGCCACCAGCCCGTCCTCGACGAGGACTTCGGTGACGTCGGCGGCGTCGGCCACGGCCTGGGCGCGGTCGGCCTCGCCCCACTGCGGGGTGTAGAGGCCGATGCCGTTTGCGGGGACGGCCGCGGCGTTGTAGGCGGCCAGCGGGGTGCGGCCGCCGGGCAGAACGGCCGTTCCGTCGAAGTACAGCTCCAGGATGCGGCCGGCGCTCTCCGGGCCGATGCCGACGGCCTCGGTGACGCCCGTTCCGGTGCCGGGACTTGCGGACTGCGTGAGCCGGCCTGCTGAGATGCCGGTGCCCAGCGGGGCCTGGGTGGCGTTGATGTCGAAGAAGTCGCCGTTGATGGCGGCGACGGTGGTGCGGCCCTCGCCGGGGTCGTGCGCCGCGGCCAGCTCGCTGACGGGTGCGGCGTCGGCGACGTTCTCCGGGGCGAGGTAGTCGACGCGCAGGTCGCTGGTGAGGTCGATACTGAGTGCCTGGGCGCTCAGCCACTTGTCCGATTCGAGGCGGTGAAACGTGCTCAGCTCGGCGCCCGGGGCGACCGGTTGCTCGGTGCGCGACAGCTCGATGCCGTCGCCGTCGACCACTCCCGCCGGGCCCGCCGACACGGCCGACGCCGGCGCGGCGGCCGGTGCGGCGGCGGCCGGGGCCGAGGCCGCTCCCGGCGGCGCGAGACCGATGGTCAGAGCCGACGCGGCCCCCACCGCGATCAGCGAACGCACGCAAAGTCTTCTGCGCGCAGCGATTCCTGACACAGGAACTCCCTAGAAACGCTTGCCCTGACTGCGCGTTGCGCGCAGCCGGCGGTCAGCGTTCCAAGGGAGCCCCTTTCCCACCAGGGGGTCGTCGGGAACTTCCGGGAAACAACTGTCCCGGCTCAGCTCCTGCGTGACGTCTGCGAACGCCGCGCGGTCCGCGGTTTCCGCGTGCGCTCGGGGCGCAGATCGGGGGCGTCGCTGATGGAGTCGCCCAGCAGATCCCGCAGGAACTTCCCGGTGTGGCTGGCCGGAACGGAGGCCACCTGCTCCGGGGTGCCCTCGGCGATGACGAGGCCACCGCCGCTGCCGCCCTCGGGACCCATGTCGACCACCCAGTCGGCCGTCTTGATCACGTCGAGGTTGTGCTCGATGACGATGACCGTGTTGCCCTTGTCGACCAGATTGGAGAGGACCGCGATCAGCTTGCGGATGTCCTCGAAGTGCAGCCCGGTGGTGGGCTCGTCCAGCACGTACACCGTGCTGCCGGTGGAGCGCCGCTGGAGCTCGGCGGCCAGCTTGACGCGCTGCGCCTCGCCGCCGGAGAGCGTCGGCGCCGGCTGCCCGAGACGCACGTAACCCAGGCCCACGTCGTTGAGCGTGCGCAGGTGGCGGGCGATGGCGGGCACGGCCTCGAAGAAGTCCAGCGCCTCCTCGATCGGCATGTCCAGCACTTCGGCGATCGACTTGCCCTTGAAGTGCACGTCCAGCGTCTCCCGGTTGTACCGGGCGCCGTGGCAGACCTCGCATGGCACGTACACGTCGGGCAGAAAGTTCATCTCGATCTTGATGGTGCCGTCGCCCGAGCAGTTTTCGCAGCGGCCGCCCTTGACGTTGAACGAGAAGCGGCCCGGCAGGTAGCCGCGGACCTTGGCCTCCACCGTCTCGGCGAACAGCTTGCGGACGTGGTCGAAGACCCCCGTGTACGTGGCCGGGTTGGACCGCGGGGTACGGCCGATCGGCGACTGGTCGACGTGCACCACCTTGTCCACCAGATCGTCGCCTGTGACGCGGGTGTGCCGTCCCGGCACGGCCTTCGCGCCGTTCAGCTCGCGGGCCAGGTGCGTGTAGAGGATGTCGTTGACCAGCGTCGATTTGCCGGAGCCTGACACACCGGTGACGGCCGTCAGCACGCCGATGGGGAAGGCGACGTCGACGCCGCGCAGATTGTGCTCGCGCGCGCCGTGCACCGTCAGCTGCCGCTCCGGGTCGACCGGCCGCCGCTCCACGGGCGTCGGGATGGACCGCGCGCCGGACAGGTACTGCCCGGTCACCGAGTCCTCGTTGGCCAGCATCTCGGCCAGCGGCCCGCTGTGCACGACCTTGCCGCCGTGCTCGCCGGCGCCGGGGCCGATGTCGACCACCCAGTCGGAGGTGCGGATGGTGTCCTCGTCGTGCTCGACGACGATCAGCGTGTTCCCCAGGTCGCGGAGCCGGACCAGGGTCTCGATCAACCGGTGGTTGTCCCGCTGGTGCAGGCCGATCGACGGCTCGTCGAGCACGTACAGCACGCCGACCAGACCGGAGCCGATCTGCGTGGCGAGCCGGATGCGCTGCGCCTCGCCGCCGGAGAGGGTGCCGGCCGCCCGGTCGAGCGAGAGGTAGTCCAGGCCGACGTCGACGAGGAACCGCAGCCGCTCGTTGACCTCCTTGAGCACGCGCTCGGCGATGGTCTTCTCGCGGGCGCTCAGCTTCATCTCGCGCAGGAAGTCGGCGCACTCGCTGATCGACATGCCCGCGACATCGGCGATCGACCGGTCCTGCACGGTGACGGCCAGGATCAGCGGCTTGAGGCGGGTGCCGTGGCAGGCCGGGCAGGGCGCCTCGCGCATGTATCCCTCGAAGCGCTCGCGGCTCGAGTCGCTCTCGGCCTCGGCGTGCCGGCGCCTGATGAACGGCAGGACGCCCTCGAACGCCGTGGTGTAGGCGCGCTCCTGCCCGTGCCGGTTTTCGTAGCGGACCTCGATCTTGGTCTTGTGCCCGTGCAGCAGCGCCTTCTTCGCCCGCTGCGGCAGGCCCTGCCAGGGGATGTCGGTCCTGAAGTTCAGCGCGTCGCCGAGCGCGCCCATCAGCAGATTGAAGTAGCCCCTGGTGTGACCGTGGGACCACGGGTGGATCGCGCCCTCCTCCAGGGTCTTCTCCGGGTCGGGGATGATCAGCTCCGGGTCGACCTCCATACGGGTGCCGATGCCGGTGCACTCCGGGCAGGCGCCGAAGGGCGAGTTGAACGAGAAGGACCGCGGCTCCAGCTCCTCGAACGACAGGTCGTCGTAGGGGCAGTACAGGTGCTCGGAGAACATCCGCTCGCGCTGCGGATCGTCCTCGGGCAGGTCGACGAAGTCGAGCACGACCATGCCGCCCGAGAGCCCGAGCGCCGTCTCCACCGAGTCCGTCAGGCGGCGCTTGGCGCTGCTCTTGACGGTCAGGCGGTCCACCACCACCTCGATGGTGTGCTTCTCCTGCTTCTTCAGCTTGGGCGGGTCGGTCAGCTGCACCGTCGCGCCGTCCACACGGGCACGGCTGTAGCCCTTGGTCTGGAGGTCGGAGAAGAGGTCGACGAACTCGCCCTTGCGCTCGCGCACCAGCGGCGACAGCACCTGGAAGCGGCTGCCCTCCTCAAGGCCGAGCACCTTGTCCACGATCGCCTGCGGCGACTGCCGCGCGATGGGGCGGCGGCACTCGGGACAGTGCGGCTTGCCGATGCGGGCGAACAGCAGCCGCAGGTAGTCGTAGACCTCCGTGATCGTGCCGACCGTCGAGCGCGGATTGCGCGAGGTCGACTTCTGATCGATCGAGACCGCGGGCGACAGCCCTTCGATGAAGTCCACATCGGGCTTGTCCATCTGCCCGAGGAACTGCCGGGCGTACGCGGACAGCGACTCCACGTAACGGCGCTGGCCCTCGGCGAAGATCGTGTCGAAGGCGAGCGAGGACTTCCCCGATCCCGACAGCCCGGTGAAGACGATGAGCGAGTCGCGCGGGAGGTCGAGCGAGACATTCCGCAGATTGTGCTCGCGAGCGCCACGAACGATGAGTCGGTCGGCCACGCCGGATGGCACCTTTCTTGTGTGATCAAGGGGACCGCCGGATGTGGGGAACCCCCGTCCAAGAGTATGGGCGGCATCGGACAAATGTCCCCCGGATGCCGGGTCCCCTACCGCTCCGCACCCTATAGCACGAGCGTTCGATTCTCGGCATTTTCGTGCCGCACCCCGCCTACTTTCCCTCGACCGAGTGATCCGGCTAGCGTGGCGATCATGACCGGACCCGCAGCGGATCTCGCCACCCTCCAGGACGCCACGGACCAATTCCTCGCCGCCCTCGAAGCCCTGGACGACGGCGACGTCGCGGCGCCCTCGCACCTGCCCGGCTGGACGCGCGGCCACGTCCTGGCCCACCTCGCCCGCAACGCCGACGCCCTGGACAACGTGCTGCACGGGCGCCCGATGTACGCGAGCGAAGCGGCCAGGAACGGGGACATCGAGCGCGACGCCCACCGGCCGGCCGCCGTCCACCGCGCGGACGTGCGCGACAGCGCCGCCCGCCTGGCCCGGACGGCCGCACGGCTCACCGGTACAGACTGGCAGGTCACGGTGACCCTGCGCAACGGCGTCACGGACTCGCTCGACAGCATCCCCTTCCGCCGCCTGACCGAGATCGAGCTGCACCACATCGACCTGGGGATCGGCCGCACCGTCGCCGACCTGCCCGGCGCCTTCCTCGACCGCTCCCTGGACAGCCTCGCCCGGCGCTTCGCCGGCCACCCGGCGCTGCCGCCGCTGGAGCTGCGCGCCGAGGACGGCCGCCACTGGCGCACCGGCGGGGAGAGCGGAGAGGACGACGGGAACGGCGACCGGCAGGTCGTCGCCGGCACCCCCGCCTCCCTGGTCGGCTGGCTGACCGGGCGCACGTCCGGCAGCGGCCTCACCACCGCCGGTTCCCTGCCCGCGCCGCCGCCGCTCTGACACACTGGCGGCCATGTCCTACACCGGCAACGTCACGGTCGGCGGCCCGGCCGACGCGCACGAGCTGGCCAAGCTGATCATCTCCAAGGTCGCGGTCGGCCCCATGGAGAACAATGCCTACCTGCTGCGCTGCCGCGACACCGGCGAGCAGCTGCTCATCGACGCGGCGGACGAGCCGGGCACCCTCCTGCGCCTGATCGGTGGTGACGGCATCGCCTCCGTCGTCACCACGCACCGGCACGCCGACCACTGGCAGGCGCTCGACGAGGTCGTGCGCGCCACCGGTGCGCGCACCTACGCCGGGCGGCACGATGCCCCGGGCATCCCCGTGCCCACCGACCACCCGGTCGAGGACGGCGGCGAGATCGCCGTGGGCACCTGCCGCCTCACCGCACGGCACCTCGTCGGCCACACCCCGGGTTCCATCGCACTGATCTACGACGATCCCGAGGGCCATCCCCACGTCTTCACCGGGGACTGCCTGTTCCCCGGCGGCGTCGGGAACACCCGCGGTGACGCACGGGCGTTCAACCGGCTGCTGCACGACGTGGAGACCAAGCTCTTCGCCCGGCTCCCGGACGAGACCTGGGTCTACCCCGGCCACGGCGCCGACACCACCCTGGGCGCCGAGCGTCCGCGCCTCGGGGAGTGGCGCCAACGCGGCTGGTGACACCGTCACTCGCCGTCAGTGGGCGGCAGTAGGGTTGCGTTCATGGCCGACCCCTCCACCTACCGCCCCAGGCCGGGCGAGATTCCCGACTCGCCCGGGGTCTACCGCTTCCGCGACGATCACCGCCGGGTGATCTACGTCGGGAAGGCGAAAAGCCTGCGGCAGCGCCTGTCCTCCTACTTCCAGGACCTGACGGGGCTGCACCCGAGGACGGCGAGCATGGTCACCACCGCCGCCTCCGTGGAGTGGACCGTGGTCTCCACGGAGGTGGAGGCCCTTCAGCTCGAGTACTCCTGGATCAAGGAGTACGACCCCCGATTCAACGTCAAATACCGCGACGACAAGAGCTATCCGTCGCTCGCCGTGACGATGAACGAGGAGTTCCCCAGGGCGCAGGTCATGCGCGGCCCCAAGCGCAAGGGCGTGCGCTACTTCGGCCCCTACGCCCACGCCTGGGCCATCCGCGAGACCGTCGACCTGCTGCTGCGCGTCTTTCCCGTCCGCACCTGCTCCGCCGGTGTGTTCAAGCGGGCGCGGGACGTCGGCAGGCCCTGCCTGCTCGGCTACATCGACAAGTGCTCGGCCCCCTGCACCGGCCGCGTCACCGCCGAGGAGCACCGCGCGCTGGCCGAGGAGTTCTGCGACTTCATGGCCGGCCGCACCGGCGCGTACCTGCGGCGCCTGGAGCAGCAGATGCGCGAGGCGTCCGAGGCCATGGAGTACGAGCGGGCCGGGCGGCTGCGCGACGACATCGAGGCCCTGCGGCGCGCCCTGGAGAAGAACGCCGTGGTGCTCGCCGACGCCACCGACGCCGATCTGATCGCCCTGGCCGAGGACGAGCTGGAGGCGGCCGTGCAGATCTTCCACGTCCGCGGCGGCCGGGTCCGCGGCCAGCGCGGCTGGGTCACCGACCGCGTGGAGCACGTCACCACCGCGGACCTCGTGGAAAGCGCGCTCCAGCAGCTCTACGGCGAGGAGCGCGGCGAGAGCGTGCCCAAGGAGGTGCTGGTCCCCGCCCTGCCTGAGCCGCCCGAGCCCCTGGCCGAGTGGCTCGGCGAGCGCCGCGGCGCCCGGGTCAGCCTGCGCGTTCCGCAGCGTGGCGACAAGCGGGACCTCATGGCCACCGTCCAGCGCAACGCCCAGCAGGCGCTGGCCCTGCACAAGACGAAGCGCGCCTCCGACCTGACCACCAGGTCCAGGGCCCTGGAGGAGATCACCGAGGCCCTGGCCCTCGACTCCGCCCCCCTGCGCATCGAGTGCTTCGACGTCTCCCACCTCCAGGGCGAGGACGTGGTGGCGTCCATGGTCGTCTTCGAGGACGGGCTCGCCAGGAAGAGCGAGTACCGGCGCTTCCAGATCAAGGGCTTCAGCGGCCAGGACGACGTCCGCGCCATGCATGAGGTCGTCTCCCGCCGTTTCCGCCGTTACCTCAGGGAGCGGGAGAAGACGGGGGAGTGGGCCGTGGAGGAACCGGAGGAGGACACTCCGGCGTCTCCGAGGACGGAGGACGGCCGCCCCCGGCGCTTCGCCTATCCGCCGCAGCTGGTGGTGGTGGACGGCGGGCAGCCCCAGGTGGCCGCCGCCCGCAGGGCGATGGACGAGCTGGGCATCGACGACGTCGCCGTGTGCGGACTGGCCAAGCGCCTGGAGGAGGTCTGGCTGCCGGGTGAGGACGATCCGGTGATCCTGCCCCGGTCCAGCGAGGGCCTTTACCTGCTGCAACGGGTCCGTGACGAGGCGCACCGCTTCGCGATCCGCTATCAGCGGGGCAAGCGGTCACAATCGATAAGAAGGGGTCCCCTCGACGCCGTCCCCGGCCTCGGGGAGACCCGCAAGAAGGCCCTGCTCAAGCACTTCGGCTCGGTCAAGCGGCTCCGTACCGCCACGGTCGAGGAGATCTGCGAGGTTCCGGGAGTGGGCCGCAGGACCGCGGAGACGGTCGTCGCGGCGCTCGCGGGCGCCCGGTCCGCACCCGCGGTCAACACCGCGACCGGCGAGATCCTGGAGGACTGAGCGGGGAGCGAGCCCACCCACTTCACGCACGAGAGAGAACACGCGGGGGATCTGCATGATGAGCGAACAGACCAGAGGCGAAGAGCAGCCGGCCGCGCCGGCCGGCGGTGACGAGGCCCTGACCACCCCGGAGCTGGTGATCATCTCGGGCATGTCCGGCGCGGGGCGCAGCACCGCGGCCAAGTGCCTGGAGGACCTGGGCTGGTTCGTCGTGGACAATCTGCCGCCCGCCCTGATCCCGACCATGGTCGACCTCGGCGCCCGCTCCCAGGGCAACGTGGCCCGTATCGCCGTCGTCGTCGACGTCCGCGGCCGGAGCTTCTTCGACAGTCTGCGCGAGTCGCTGACCGACCTCGACGCCAAGGGCGTCACCCGGCGCATCGTCTTCCTGGAGGCGTCGGACAATGCGCTCGTCCAGCGCTTCGAGTCCGTGCGCAGGCCGCACCCCCTCCAGGGCGACGGCCGTATCGTCGACGGCATCGCCGCGGAACGTGACCTGCTGCGCGAGCTGCGCGGCGACGCCGACCTGGTGATCGACACCTCCAACCTCAACGTGCACGAGCTGCGCGCCAAGATGGACGCCCAGTTCGCGGGCGGGGACGAGCCCGAGCTGCGCGCCACGGTGATGTCGTTCGGCTACAAGTACGGCCTGCCGGTCGACGCCGACCACGTCGTCGACTGCCGGTTCCTGCCCAATCCGCACTGGGTGCCCGAGCTGCGCCCCTACACGGGCACCAGCGAGGAGGTCGCGGGCTACGTGTTCAACCAGCCGGGCGCCAAGGAGTTCCTCGACCGCTACGCCGAGCTGCTCCAGCTGATCGCGGGCGGGTACCGGCGCGAGGGCAAGCGCTACGTGACGATCGCGGTGGGCTGTACCGGCGGCAAGCACCGCAGCGTCGCCATGTCCGAGCGGCTGGCCCGCCGGCTGGCCGCAGAGGGAGTCGAAACGGTCGTCGTCCACCGGGACATGGGGCGCGAGTAGATGCCGCGCAAGGGTCTCCGGCACCGCCGGGCAGCCGAGGGCCAGCCGCGGAGCCGCGGCACCGTCCGGACGCTGCGCGGCGGGCGCCGCGGCGCCCAGCCGAAGGTCGTCGCCCTGGGCGGCGGCATGGGCCTGTCCGCCTCGCTGACCGCGCTGCGCCGCATCACCGGCGACCTCACGGCCGTGGTCACCGTCGCCGACGACGGCGGGTCGAGCGGCCGGCTCCGCGACGAGCTGGGCGTGCTGCCCCCCGGGGACCTGCGCAAGGCACTGGCCGCCCTGTGCGGCGACGACGAGTGGGGCCGCACCTGGTCGGAGGTCGTGCAGCACCGCTTCACCAGTGAGGGCGCCCTGCACGACCACGCCGTGGGGAATCTGCTGATCGTCGCCCTGTGGGAGCAGCTGGGCGACCACGTGCGCGCCCTCGACCTCGTCGGCAAACTGCTGGGCGCGCACGGCCGGGTCCTGCCCATGTCGGCGGTGCCGCTGGAGCTCGAGGCCCTGGTCCGCGGCCACCGGCCGGACCGCCCGGACGAGCTGAGCCGCGTCCGCGGGCAGGCCGCCGTCGCCCTGACCCCGGGGGAGGTGCGGCAGGTCGTGCTCGTTCCCCACGACCCGCCCGCCGTCCCCGAGGCCGTCGAAGCGGTGCTCGACGCGGACTGGGTGGTGCTCGGCCCCGGCTCCTGGTTTTCCTCCGTCATCCCCCACCTGCTCGTTCCCGAGCTGCTCGACGCCCTCGTGGCGACCAGGGCCCGCCGCGTCCTCTCGCTCAACCTGGCGCCCCAGCCCGGGGAAACTGATGGCTTCTCCCCGCAGCGTCATGTGGAGGTTTTGGTACAACACGCCCCTAAACTCGCCTTTGACGTGGTGCTGGCCGACCGGGCCGCCGTGCCGGACCAGGAGAGTCTGTGCCGGGCCGCCGAGCGGCTGGGGGCCGAAGTGGAGCTGGCGCCGGTGGCCGCCCGAGGGGACACCTCCCCGCAGGGCGGCTCTTCCCGGCATGACCCGGAGCTGCTTGCCGCCGCGTACGACCGTATTTTTCGGATGCATGGAAGGATCGGCCCATGGCGATGACGGCTGCGGTGAAGGACGAGATCTCCCGGCTTCCCGTCACCCGCACCTGCTGCCGCAAGTCGGAGGTGTCGTCGATCCTGCGTTTCGCGGGCGGCCTGCACCTGGTGAGCGGGCGCATCGTGATCGAGGCGGAGCTGGACACGGGGATCGCCGCGCGGCGGCTGCGCCGGGACATTCTGGAGATCTTCGGCCACTCGTCCGACCTGGTGGTGATGGCCCCGGGCGGGCTGCGCCGCGGCAGCCGCTACGTCGTGCGCGTGGTCGCGGGCGGTGATCAGCTGGCCCGGCAGACAGGTCTCGTCGACGGCAGGGGCCGCCCGATCCGCGGCCTGCCGCCGCAGGTCGTCTCCGGCGCCACCTGCGACGCGGAGGCCGCCTGGCGCGGCGCCTTCCTCGCCCACGGCTCGCTGACGGAGCCGGGCCGTTCCTCCTCGCTCGAAGTCACCTGCCCCGGGCCCGAGGCCGCTCTCGCGCTCGTCGGTGCGGCCCGCCGCCTCCAGATCGGGGCCAAGGCCCGCGAGGTGCGCAGCGTGGACCGCGTCGTCGTGCGCGACGGCGACGCCATCGGCGCGTTGCTCACCCGGCTGGGGGCGCACGAGTCCGTGCTCGCCTGGGAGGAGCGGCGGATGCGGCGCGAGGTGCGCGCCACGGCCAACCGCCTGGCCAATTTCGACGACGCCAACCTCAGGCGCTCCGCGCGCGCCGCCGTGGCCGCGGGCGCGCGCGTCCAGCGCGCGCTGGAGATTCTGGCCGACGAAGTGCCGGAGCACCTCGCCGCGGCGGGTCGGCTGCGGATGGAGCACAAGCAGGCGTCGCTCGAAGAGCTGGGCGCGCTGGCCGATCCGCCGCTGACCAAGGACGCGGTGGCGGGCCGCATCAGGAGGCTGCTGGCCATGGCCGACAAGCGTGCGCAGGATCTGGGCATTCCGGGTACCGAGTCGACCCTCACCGAGGAGATGGTCGGCTGACGCGGCCGCCCGTGCGGGCCCCGCGGGCCCGTGTTTCCGGGCCCGAACACGCCTGGCCGATGTCACCGGCCGGACCCGGGCGCGGTAGGGTCGGAAGTGGTCGGGGACATCCCAATACAGCATCGCCGGTGTTCGTTTCACCGGCGTACCAACGAGGAGATCGGTTCGTGACGATCCGCGTAGGAATCAACGGCTTTGGCCGTATCGGTCGCAACTACTTCCGCGCACTCCTTGAACAGGGGGCGGACGTCCAGATCGTCGGTGTCAACGACCTGACCGACAACGCCACCCTTGTGCACCTGCTCAAGTACGACAGCATCCTCGGCCGCCTCAAGGAAGAGGTCACCCACACCGAGGACACCATCTCGGTCGGCAACCAGACCTTCAAGACGCTCGCCGAGCGTGACCCGGCGGCGCTGCCGTGGGGCGAGCTGGGCGCCGACATCGTCATCGAGTCCACCGGCATCTTCACGAAGCGCGACGACGCCGCCAAGCACCTGGCCGCCGGGGCCAAGAAGGTCCTGATCTCCGCGCCCGCGAAGAACGAGGACCTGACGGTCGTCATGGGCGTGAACCAGGACCAGTACGACGCGAGCGCGCACCACGTCATCTCGAACGCCTCGTGCACCACCAACTGTGTGGCGCCCATGGCCAAGGTGCTCGACGAGAGCTTCGGCATCGTCAAGGGCCTGATGACGACGGTCCACGCGTACACGAACGACCAGCGCATCCTGGACTTCCCGCACAAGGACCTGCGTCGCGCCCGCGCCGCCGCGCTCAACATCATCCCGACCACGACCGGTGCCGCCAAGGCCACCGCCCTGGTCCTCCCGCAGCTCAAGGGCAAGCTGGACGGCATCGCGATGCGCGTGCCCGTCCCGACCGGCTCGGTCACCGACCTGGTCGTCGAGCTGAGCCGCGAGACCACCAGGGACGAGGTCAACGCCGCCTTCCGCAGCGCCGCGGACAGCGACCTGAAGGGCGTCCTGGAGTACACCGAGGACCAGATCGTCTCCTCGGACATCGTCAACTGGCCGGCCTCCTGCACCTTTGACTCCTCGCTCACCATGGCGCAGGGCAACCAGGTCAAGATCGTCGGCTGGTACGACAACGAGTGGGGCTACTCCAACCGCCTCGTCGACCTGACCTCTTACGTCGGCGAGCGGCTCTGACCCGTCGCGTCCGCAGGGCTCGCAGCGCGCCTCACCGCCCGCTGCGGGCCCTCGTGCCATGGCAGAGCAGCCTCTAGGAGCCCAGACAAGCATGAAGACGATCGATGATCTCCAGGTCGCCGGGCGGCGCGTCTTCGTCCGTGCGGACCTGAACGTTCCGCTCGCCGACGGGACCATCACCGACGACGGCCGCATCCGGGCCGCCGTGCCCACCATCGAAAAGCTCGCGGGGGCCGGCGCCCGCGTCGTCGTCGCCTCGCACCTGGGGCGGCCCAAGGGCGCCCCCGACCCGCAGTACTCGCTCGCGCCCGTCGCCGAGCGCCTGGGTGAACTCCTCGGCCGCCCGGTCGCGTTCGCGGCCGACACCGTGGGCGAGAGCGCCCGGGCCACCGTCGAGGGCCTCGCCGACGGCGAGGTCGCGCTGCTGGAAAACCTGCGCTTCAACGCGGGCGAGACCAGCAAGGACGACGCCGAGCGCGGCGCCTTCGCCGACCGCCTCGCGGGCCTCGCCGAGGTCTACGTCGGCGACGGCTTCGGCGCCGTGCACCGCAAACACGCCTCCGTCTACGACCTCCCGGCCCGGCTCCCGCACGCCGCGGGCGGCCTGATCGCCACCGAGGTCGGCGTGCTGGAGCAGCTCACCGAGAATGTCAGCCGCCCCTACGCCGTCGTCCTCGGCGGCGCGAAGGTCTCCGACAAGCTCGGCGTCATCGACCACCTCCTCGCCAGGGCCGACCGCATCCTCATCGGCGGCGGCATGGCCTACACGTTCCTCAAGGCGCAGGGGCACGAGGTCGGCGACTCCCTGCTCCAGGAGGACCAGGTGCCGGCCGTGCGGGAGTACCTGCGCCGGGCCGCCGAGCTGGGCGTGGAGTTCGTGCTCCCCGTCGACGTGGTGGCGGCCGAGGAGTTCCCCGACCTGAAGACCAAGGCGCCGGCCGATCCGGCCGTGCTGTCCGCCGACGCCATCCCTGCCGGCCGGCAGGGTCTGGACATCGGCCCGGAGACGAGCGCGCTGTACGCGGCCAAGCTGGCGGACGCGGCGACCGTCTTCTGGAACGGCCCGATGGGCGTCTTCGAGCACCCCGACTTCGCGAGTGGGACCAGGGCCGTGGCCCGGGCGCTCGCGGACAGCCCGGCCTTCACCGTCGTCGGCGGCGGTGACTCGGCGGCGGCCGTCCGCACCCTCGGCTTCGAGGAGTCGGCATTCGGCCATATCTCGACCGGCGGCGGAGCCAGCCTCGAATACCTCGAGGGCAAGACGCTCCCCGGCCTTGCGGCACTGGAGGACTGAAGGACGATGGCTTCGCGCACTCCGCTGATGGCGGGCAACTGGAAGATGAACCTCAACCACCTCGAGGCCATCGCCCACGTCCAGAAGCTCGCCTTCGGCCTTTCGGACAAGGACTTCGACGCGGTCGAGGTCGCCGTGCTGCCGCCGTTCACCGATCTGCGTTCGGTGCAGACACTGGTGGACGGGGACAAGCTGAAGATCAAGTACGGTGCTCAGGACATCTCCGCGCAGGACTCGGGCGCGTACACCGGTGAGATCTCGGGACCGATGCTCGCCAAGCTCAACTGCACCTACGCGGTGGTCGGGCACTCCGAGCGCCGTCAGTACCACGGCGAGAACGAAGACATCTGCAACGCCAAGGTCAAGGCCGCCTACCGGCACGGGCTCACCCCGATCCTGTGCATCGGCGAGCCGCTGGAGGTCCGCAAGGCCGGCTCCCACGTCGCGCACACCCTGGCCCAGCTCGACGGCGGGCTGAAGGACGTGCCCGCCGACCAGGCCGCCACCGTGGTCATCGCCTACGAGCCGGTGTGGGCCATCGGCACCGGCGAGGTCGCCACCCCGGACGACGCGCAGGAGGTCTGCGCGGCCATCAGGGCCCGCCTGGCCGAGCTGTACGACAGCGTGCTGGCCGAGGGGGTCCGCATCCAGTACGGCGGCTCGGTGAAGTCGGGGAACGTCGCGGCGATCATGGCCCAGCCGGACGTGGACGGCGCCCTGGTGGGCGGTGCCTCACTGGACGCGGACGAGTTCGTCAAGATCGTCCGCTTCCGCGATCAGTAGAGACCATCTCCCGCGCTAGCGGTACCCTGTCCGGGGGTCGGCCCGCGTCGGCCCCCGGTAATACGTCCATCCGTCCCTGAGAGAGTTGGTCCAGTCGTGGAAACGGCGTTCCAGATCGCCCTGATCGTGTTCAGCGCCCTGCTGGGGCTGCTCGTGCTGATGCACAAGGGCAAGGGCGGCGGCCTCTCCGACATGTTCGGCGGCGGCATGCAGTCCTCCGTCGGCGGCTCGTCGGTCGCCGAGCGCAACCTGGACCGGATCACCGTGGTCGTGGCCCTGATGTGGTTTGCGATCGTCGTGGTGCTCGGTCTGCTGATGAAGTCCTAGCGAAGTCCTGTCTCAAGTAACTCCTAGCACTGGACGTGCGTTGAGCCTTGCATAGACTGAGGACTTCGCAGGATGTCAGGCAGGAGTAACGACCGTGGCAGGTGGCAACGCGATCCGGGGCAGCCGGGTCGGGGCGGGGCCCATGGGTGAAGCCGAACGCGGCGAGTCCGCCCCTCGGCTGAGGGTCTCCTTCTGGTGCGCGAACGGGCACGAGACACAGCCCAGCTTCGCCAGCGACGCACAGATCCCGGAAACCTGGGACTGCCCGCGTTGTGGTTTCCCGGCAGGCACACAGCGCGACGCCCCGCCGGACCCCCCGCGTACCGAGCCCTACAAGACGCATCTCGCGTACGTCCGCGAGCGCCGCAGCGACGCCGACGGCGAGGCGATCCTCGCCGAGGCACTGGCCAAGCTGCGCGGCGAGATCTGACGGGGCGGCTCGACCGCCGTACCGGCCCGGGGCACCGAAAGGCGCCCCGGGCCGGTCTCGTGCGCCGGCGTCTCCACCGGTGCCCCCGCCGATCGACTAGCGTGGGGGCGACCTGGGAACGTCGTTGCGATGGATGGCTGAGGGCGAGATGAACGTAGCCGGCCGAGTCAGGCTCGATCGGATGGCCGAGTGGAGCGCGCTGGGCAAGCACCGCGAGGAGCTGGGGGAGGTGCACCTGCGGGAGCTGTTCGAGCGGGACCCCGGGCGGGCCGGACGGTACGTCCTGCGCGTCGGGGACCTCCACCTCGACTACTCCAAGCAGTTGGTGACGGACGAGACCCTGCGGCTGCTGCGGGAGCTGGCCGCCGCCACGGGCGTGGCGGAGCTGCGGGACGCGATGTTCCGCGGCGAGAAGATCAATGTCACCGAGGGGCGGGCCGTCCTGCACACCGCGCTGCGGGCGCCGTCGGACGCGGTGGTCGAGGTGGACGGCGAGAACGTGGTGCCCGCCGTGCACGAGGTGCTCGGGAAGATGGCCGACTTCGCGCGGCGGGTGCGGTCCGGGGAGTGGACCGGCCACACGGGCCGGCGCATCAGGACGGTCGTCAACATCGGGATCGGCGGCTCCGATCTGGGCCCCGCGATGGCCTACGAGGTGCTGCGGCCGTACGCCGACCGCGGGCTGGGCTTCCGTTTCGTCTCCAACGTGGACGGCGCCGACCTGCACGAGGCGCTGCGCGACCTCGACCCGGCGGAGACGCTGTTCATCGTCGCCTCCAAGACGTTCACCACCATCGAGACGATCACCAATGCCACGTCGGCCCGCCGCTGGCTGCTCGACGGGCTCGGCGGCGACAGCGCGGCCGTCGCCCGGCACTTCGTCGCCGTGTCGACGAACGCGGAGAAGGTGGCGGCGTTCGGTATCGACACCGCCAACATGTTCGAGTTCTGGGACTGGGTCGGCGGCCGTTACTCCTACGACTCGGCGATCGGCCTGTCACTGATGGTGGCGATCGGCCCCGAGCGGTTCCGCGAGATGCTGGACGGGTTCCGGCTGGTGGACGACCACTTCAGGACCGCCCCTGCCGAGGAGAACGTGCCGCTGCTGCTCGGGCTGCTCGGCGTCTGGTACGGGGCCTTCTTCGACGCGCAGTCGCACGCCGTGCTGCCCTACAGCCACTACCTCTCCCGCTTCACCGCCTACCTCCAGCAGCTGGACATGGAGTCCAACGGCAAGTACGTCGACCGGGCGGGGCGGCCGGTCGGCTGGCAGACCGGGCCCGTGGTGTGGGGCACCCCGGGCACCAACGGGCAGCACGCCTACTACCAGCTGCTGCACCAGGGCACGAAGGTCATCCCGGCGGATCTGATCGGATTCGCCAGGCCCGTCGCCGAGTTGAGCGAGGACCTGAAGGCGCAGCACGATCTGCTGATGGCCAATCTGTTCGCGCAGGGCCAGGCGCTCGCCTTCGGCAGGACCGCGGAGGAGGTGCGGGCAGAGGGCGTCGCGGAGGACCTGGTGCCGCACCGCACGTTCCCGGGGAACCGGCCCACCACCACCGTGCTCGCGGGCGAGCTGACGCCCTCCGTCCTCGGCCAGCTGGTCGCCTTGTACGAGCACAAGGTGTTCGTCCAGGGCGCGGTGTGGGACATCGACTCCTTCGACCAGTGGGGCGTCGAGCTCGGCAAGGTCCTCGCCAAGCGCGTGGAGCCCGCCCTCGTGGAGGGCGCCGAGGTGCCGGGACTCGACGCCTCCACGGCGGCCCTGGTGGCCACATACCGCGAGCTGCGCGGGCGGTGAGCCCGCCCGCCGGGGCCCCGCGGGGCCCCGGCGGTCAGGCCGCCGCGGGCAGGCCGGCCGCGGCGGCCTCGTCGAGCAGCCACAGCGTGCGGGCGCCGGCGGCGCGCGCGGCCGGGGCGGCACCGTCCGGCCCGAGCGCCGCCGCCACGGCCTGCGCCTTGTCCTCGCCCGCGGCGAGCAGCCACACCTCACCAGCCGAATTGATCACCGGCAGGGTGAGCGAGATGCGGGTCGGCGGCGGCTTCGGTGCCTCGCGCACCGCGACCACCGTCCGGTCGGTGACCTCGGCGGCCGGGTGGCCGGGAAACAGCGACGCGATATGCGTATCGGGCCCCACACCCAGCAGCAGAACGTCGAACGGGCCTGCCGCGGCGGCCAGTTCGGCCGCGTAGCTCTCCGCCGCCGCCTCCGGGTCGTCCCCGTGAGGGCCGTCGGACGCGGGCATCGGGTGCACGCGGGCCGGATCGAGCGGCACCGCGTCGAGCAGCGCCGCCCTGGCCTGGGTGTCGTTGCGGTCGGGGTGGCCCCACGGCAGGAAGCGTTCGTCGCCCCACCACACGTCGAGCCGCCCCCAGTCCACCGCGTCCCGCGCCGGGGAGCCGGCGAGCGCGGCCAGCAGGCCGTTCCCGTTCCGGCCCCCGGTCAGCACCACCGAGGCGGCGCCGCCCGCCGCCTGCGCGTCCACGACGGCCGTGATCAGCCGGGCCGCCGCGGCCTGCGCCATCAGCTCCTTGTCGCGGTGGATGACGACGGAGGGGCCGGCGGGCGGCACCGCCGTCACGACGGCTGCTCCGCCTGCTTGCCGGACTTCTTCTCCGGCTTGCCCTGCTCCCCGTCGGCGGCCCTGGCCGCCGCGGCCTTCCGCGTCGGCTTCTCCGCCCCGGGTGCGGCCTGCGCCGCAGGCACCGCCTGCGCCTGGCCCGGCCGCTTGTGCAGCTGCCCGACCCCGTGCCGCACCGCCTGCGCGTACGCCTCGTCCGGGTCGAGCCGCCGCAGCTCCTCCGCGATCAGCTCGGCCGTGCTGCGGCGGTGGAGCGCCACGTGCCGGTCGGGCTGGCCCGGCACTGCCAGGGTCGCCAGCGAACCGTCCGGGCGGTCCAGGCAGATCACGCCGTCCGCCACGTTCAGCCGAACGGCCGTGATCCCCGGGCCGGGGGAGACGACCCGCTCGACCGGCACGCCGAGGCGGTCGGCCAGCCACAGCGCGAGCAGCTCCGTGCTCGGGTTGTACTCCTCGCCCTCCACCTCGGCGGACGAGATCGCCGCGTGCTTCTGGTCGAGCGCCGCCGCGAGCACACTGCGCCACGGCGTGATCCTCGTCCAGGCGAGGTCGGTGTCGCCCGGCGCGTACACCCGGGCCCGCAGGCCGAGTGCCGCGACCGGGTCCTCGGTGGACGCCGCGTCGGTGATGCGCCGCTGGGCCAGGGTGCCCAGCAGGTCGTCCGCCGGGTGGCCGGGGGCCTCCTCGGGCCACCACACCACGACCGGCGCGTCCGGCAGCAGCAGCGGCATCACGACGCTGTAGGCGTGCGCCGACAGCTCGCCGTGCAGCCGCAGCAGCACCGTTTCCCCGTTGCCCACGTCCCCGCCCACCCGGACCTCCGCGTCCAGCCGGGCGTTCGCCCGCTCCCGCGGCGAGCGCCCGGGGCGCTTGATGACGACCAGAATCCGCGAGGGGTGCTCCTGGGACGCTTCGCTCGCGGCCTTCAGAGCGTCGTAGTGGTTGCCCTCGTCCGTGACGATGACGAGGGTCAGCACCATCCCCACGGCCGAGCCGACCGCCCGCCGCGCCTGGACCAGAGCCGCGTTGATCTGGCTGGACGTGGTGTCCGTCAGGTCGATATTCATGGTCGCCGCCAGCTCCGTCCGTCGCGCGCGAGCATCTCATCCGCCGCCTTGGGCCCCCACGTGCCCGCCGTGTACGGCTCGGGCCTGCCGTGCCCTGCCCAGAAATCCTCGACGGGATCGAGGATTTCCCAGGAGCGCTCGACCTCCTGATGCCGGGGGAAGAGGTTGGCGTCGCCCAGCAGCACGTCGAGCAGCAGCCGCTCGTACGCCTCGGGGCTGGACTCCGTGAACGACTCGCCGTAGGCGAAGTCCATCGTCACGTCCCGGATCTCCATTTGTGTGCCCGGCACCTTGGAGCCGAAGCGCACGGTGATGCCCTCGTCCGGCTGCACCCGGATCACCAGGGCGTTGTGCCCCAGCTCCTGGGTGTCGGTGGTGTCGAACGGGGAGTAGGGCGCCGTCTGGAAGACGATCGCGATCTCCGTGACGCGGCGGCCGAGCCGCTTGCCGGTGCGCAGGTAGAACGGGACGCCCGCCCAGCGGCGGTTGTCGATCTCCAGGCGCATCGCCGCGTAGGTGTCGGTGACGGAGGCCCGGTCGATGCCGTCCTCGTCGAGGTAGCCCGCCACCTTCTGACCGCCCTGCCAGCCGCCGGTGTACTGCCCGCGCACGGTGTGCCGGCCCAGATCCTCCGGCAGTTGCACCGCGTGCAGCACCTTCAGCTTCTCGGTGACCAGCGCGTCCGCGTCGAAGGACGCCGGCTCCTCCATCGCCGTGAGGGCGAGCAGCTGGAGGAGGTGGTTCTGGATGACGTCGCGTGCGGAGCCGATGCCGTCGTAGTACCCGGCCCGGCCGCCGATGCCGATGTCCTCGGCCATCGTGATCTGCACGTGGTCGACGTAGGAGCGGTTCCAGATGGGCTCGAACATCGTGTTGGCGAAGCGCAGCGCAAGAATGTTCTGCACCGTCTCCTTGCCCAGGTAGTGGTCGATGCGGAAGACCTCGTGGGGCGGGAAGACCTCGTGCACCACCTGGTTGAGCTCCTGGGCGGAGGCCAGGTCGTGGCCGAACGGCTTCTCGATGACCGCGCGCCGCCAGGAGTCCGCGGGCGGCTCGGACAGGCCGTGCCGCTTCAGCTGGCGCACGACCGTGGGGAAGTACTTGGGCGGAACGGACAGGTAGAAGGCGAAGTTTCCGCCCGTGCCCCGCTCCTTGTCCAGCCGGTCGATGGTGCTCCGCAGATTGACGAACGCCTCGTCGTCGTCGAAGGTCCCGGAGACGAACCGCATCCCCTCGGCCAGCTGGCGCCACACCTCCTCGCGGAAGGGCGTGCGCGCATACTGCTTGACGGAGTTGTGCACGACGTCGCAGAAGTCCTCGTCCGCCCAGTCCCTGCGGGCGAATCCCACCAGCGAGAAGCCCGGAGGCAGCAGCCCCCGGTTCGCGAGGTCGTACACGGCGGGCATGAGCTTCTTGCGGGAGAGGTCACCGGTGACGCCGAAGATGACCAGACCCGACGGCCCCGCGATGCGCGGGAGCCGCCGGTCCTGCGAGGTGCGCAGGGGGTTGGATTGTTCCGGTTGGTTCGCGCTGACGCTCACCGGTGTCTCAGTCCTCCCCGCCTGCCAGGCGCTCCAGCTCGGCCTTCGTGGAGTCGAGCAGGCCCGTCCAGGCCGTCTCGAACTTGTCCACGCCCTCGTCCTCCAGCAGCTGCACCACCTCGTCGTAGGAGACGCCGACCTTCTCCAGCGCGTCCAGATCGGCGCGCGCCCGGTCGTAGGTGCCGCGGATGGTGTCGCCCGCGATCTCGCCGTGGTCCTCGGTGGCCCGCAGCGTCGCGCCCGGCATGGTGTTGACGGTGCCGGGGGCGACCAGCTCGGTCACGTACAGCGTGTCCGGGTAGGCCGGGTCCTTCACGCCTGTGGACGCCCACAGCGGGCGCTGCGGGTTCGCCCCGGAACGGGACAGGGCCTGCCAGCGGTCCGCGCCGATGACCTCCTCGTACGCCTGGTAGGCCAGCCTCGCGTTGGCGACGGCGGCCTTGCCGCGCAGCGCGGTCGCCTCTTCGGTGCCGATGGCCGCGAGACGCTTGTCGATCTCGGTGTCCACCCGGGAGACGAAGAACGACGCGACCGAGTAGATCGTCGACAGGTCGAGCCCCTTGGCGGCGGCCTGCTCGAGCCCGGCCTGGTAGGCGTCCATCACCTCGCGGTACCGCTCCAGCGAGAAGATCAGCGTCACGTTGACGCTGATGCCCCGGCCGATGGTCTCCGTGATCGCCGGCAGTCCGGCCCTGGTGGCCGGGATCTTGATGAACGTGTTCGGCCGGTCCACCAGCCACGCGAGCTGCTTGGCCTCGGCGACGGTGGCCCGCGTGTTGTGCGCCAGGCGCGGGTCGACCTCGATGGAGACCCGGCCGTCGAGCCCGCCGGTCGCCTCGTACACCGGGCGCAGCACGTCGGCGGCGTCCCGGACGTCGGAGGTGGTGATCATGCGCACCGCCTCCTCGACCGTGACCCGGCGGGCGGCCAGGTCGGCTACCTGCTCCTCGTACCCCTCCCCGGCGGAGATCGCCTTCTGGAAGATCGACGGGTTGGTCGTGACGCCCACGACGTGCTGCTGATCGAGCAGTTCGCCGAGGCTTCCCGAGGTGATCATCGAGCGGGACAGATCGTCCAGCCAGATCGCGACACCCTCCTGGGAGAGCCGCTTGAGTGCGTCGGTCATGGAAATCGCATCTCCTGCTGTCTCGTGTATCGGTGTCAGCGCCCGGCGGCCGTCAGGGATTCCCGCGCGGCCTGTGCCACAGCTTCCGGGGTGATCCCGAACTCGCGGTAAAGCGTCTTGTAATCGGCGGAGGCACCGAAGTGTTCGAGCGACACGATCCGGCCCGCCGTTCCGACGTAGGCGTGCCACGTCAGGCCCACGCCGGCCTCGACCGCGACCCGCGCCTTGACCTCGGGCAGCAGCACGCGGTCCCGGTACGCCTGGTCCTGCTCCTCGAACCACTCCACGCACGGCATCGACACCACGCGGGTGGGCACGCCCTCGGCCTGGAGCTGCTCGCGGGCGGCGAGGGCGAGGTGCACCTCGGAGCCGGTGGCGATGAGCAGGGCGCGCGGCGCGCCGCCCTCCGCCTCGGTGTGCACGTAACCGCCCCTGGCGGCATCCTCGTTGGCCGCGTAGGTCGGCACGTTCTGCCGGGTCAGGGCGAGCGCGTGCGGGGCCGGGTGGGTGCCGTGCCGCCGCAGGATCTCGCGCCAGGCGAGGGAGGTCTCGTTGGCGTCGGCCGGCCGCACCACATTGAGTCCGGGGATCGCGCGCAGCGCGGCCAGGTGCTCGACGGGCTGGTGCGTGGGGCCGTCCTCGCCCAGGCCGATGGAGTCGTGCGTCCACACGTAGGTGACCGGCAGCTTCATCAGCGCGGCGAGGCGCACGGCCGGGCGCATGTAGTCCGAGAAGACCAGGAACGTGCCGCCGTAGATGCGGGTGTTGCCGTGCAGGGCGATGCCGTTCATGGCGGAGCCCATGGCATGTTCCCTGATGCCGAAGTGCACGGTGCGGCCGTACGGGTCGGCCTCGGCCAGCGGGTTGCCCGTCGGCAGGAACGAAGACGACGCGTCGATCGTGGTGTTGTTGGAGCCGGCGAGGTCGGCCGAGCCGCCCCACAGCTCGGGGACGACCGCGCCGAGAGCCGCCAGGGTCTTGCCTGACGCCTTGCGGGTGGCGACGTCGGTGCCCGGGTCGAAGGACGGCAGCTCCCGCTCCCAGCCCTCGGGCAGCTGCCCGGCGCGAATCCGGTCGAACTGCGCGGCCCGCTCCGGATTGGCCTGCCGCCAGGTGGCGAGCTGCTTCTCCCAGGTGGCGCGGGCGGTCTGGCCCCGCTCGACGGCGGACCTGGCGTGCGCGAGTACCGCCTCCTCGACCTGGAAGTGCTGCTCCGGGTCGAAGCCGAGGACCCGCTTCGTCGCGGCCACCTCGTCGTCGCCGAGCGCCGAGCCGTGCGCGGCCTCGGTGTTCTGCGCGTGGGGCGCGGGCCAGGCGATGATGGAACGCGCCGAAATGATCGAGGGCCGCCCGGTCTCGGCCCGCGCCGCGGTGAACGCGGTGTGCAGGGCCGCGGGGTCGAGGTCGCCGTTCTCCTTGGGGGCGACGCGCTGGACGTGCCAGCCGTACGCCTCGAAGCGGGCGAGCACGTCCTCGGAGAACGCGGTCTCGGTGTCGCCCTCGATGGAGATGTGGTTGTCGTCGTACAGGAGCACCAGGTTGCCCAGCTTCTGGTGCCCGGCCAGGGAGGCGGCCTCGGCGGACACGCCCTCCTGGAGGCAGCCGTCGCCGGCGAACACCCAGATCGTGTGGTCGAACGGCGAGGTGCCGGGCTCCGCGTCCGGGTCGAAGAGGCCGCGCTCGTAACGGGCGGCCATCGCCATGCCCACCGCGTTGCCGATGCCCTGTCCCAGCGGCCCCGTCGTCGTCTCGACGCCGACCGTGTGGCCGTACTCCGGGTGGCCGGGAGTCCTGGAGCCCCACGTGCGGAAGGACTTCAGGTCGTCCAGCTCCAGGCCGTACCCGGCCAGGTAGAGCTGGACGTAGAGCGTCAGGCTGGTGTGGCCCACGGACAGTACGAAACGGTCACGGCCCGCCCAGTCGGGGTCGGACGGGTCGTGGCGCATCAGCTTCTGGAATACCAGATAGGCGGCGGGCGCCAGGCTCATAGCCGTGCCGGGGTGGCCGTTCCCGACCTTCTGCACGGCGTCGGCGGCCAGGACCCGGGCGGTGTCCACGGCCCGTTCGTCCAGATCCGTCCATTCGAGGTCTGAGGTGGTCGGCTTGCTGCTCACCCTGCGTCAGGGCTCCTCTCCGCGTATGTTCAGGCCGGTGAAGGGCCTCACCGCCAGGCGGCGGATACGGCTCACCGGGCGCTGTCGAGCCTACCTCCGGCGGTCCGGGCGACCCCGGCACACGTGCGACATTGTCAGGTCGCAAGGACTGCCCGCCGGCCAACGCTTACTACAGTGCCCCAGGCCGGACGTTCCGGCACGTCCGGCGAGACGGGGCCCCGCCGACAAGGCGCGCAAGCCGGGCGTCTAGAGTGACGGCGTAACATGCGAGCTGCGACCACGGCCGATCGCCGGACGGAGCCCGCCATTCTGCCCGCAGCGCCAATCGCTGATGTCGCACAATCAGGGGTGTCCGTGACGGCCGTCGATTCCCGTCCCGTGGCAGAGCTTGCCCAGGGCTCGGTCCGCAGGACTCCGGGAGACCGGGTAAAGGCGTTCATCGCGCTTACCAAGCCCCGCATCATCGAGCTGCTCCTGATCACCACGGTCCCCGTGATGTTCCTGGCGGAGCAGGGCGTGCCCGATCTGTGGCTGGTGTTCGCCACCTGCCTGGGCGGCTACCTCTCGGCGGGCGGCGCCAACGCGCTGAACATGTATCTCGACCGCGACATCGACGCGCTGATGCACCGCACCCGCAACCGGCCGCTGGTGACCGGCGTCGTCCGGCCGGTGGAGTGCCTCGCGTTCGGCATCGCGCTCGCCGTGGTCTCCACGCTGTGGTTCGGGCTGACGGTCAACTGGCTGTCCGCCTGGCTGGCGCTCGGGGCGCTGGCGTTCTACGTGCTCGTGTACACGATGCTCCTCAAGCGCCGTACGTCGCAGAACATCGTGTGGGGCGGCATCGCCGGGTGCATGCCGGTCCTCATCGGCTGGTCCTCGGTGACGAACTCCGTCTCCTGGGCGGCCGTCATCCTCTTCCTCGTCATCTTCTTCTGGACGCCGCCGCACTACTGGCCGCTGTCGATGAAGGTGAAGGACGACTACGCGCGCGTCGGGGTTCCCATGCTGCCGGTGGTCGCGGCCAATACGGTCGTCGCGCGGCAGATCGTGATCTACAGCTGGGTGATGGTGCTCGTCTCGCTGGCGCTGTGGCCGCTCGGCTACACCGGCTGGTTCTACCCGGTGGTCGCCGGGGCGGCCGGCGCGTGGTGGCTGTGGGAGGCGCACACGCTGCTGGGCCGCGCGCGGGCGGGACACCAAGGCGTGAAGCTCAAGGAGATGCGCCTCTTCCACTGGTCGATCACCTACGTGTCGGTGGTCTTCCTCGCCGTGGCCATCGACCCGTTCCTGCGCTGAGGCGCGCCAGCCCGCACTCCGTTACCGGCCGGTAGGATGCGGCCATGGCTGACTCCGCGGAATCATCGGACCCCGGTACCCGCCCCGACGAACGGGCCGTGGCGCGCCTGACGCGCCGCATCCGCGCCTTCGCCACCGCACACGGCGGCGACGCGGAGGGGCAGATCTCCTACCTCGGCATTCGCGGCCACCGGCTCGTGCTGGTCGGCGCGGACGGCGGCTGGGGCGACGTGGTCGCGGCCGACCGCGCCGTACTCGCCGCGGCGGCCGACCAGGCGGGCGTGGCCCTGCGGGAAACACTCGACGGGGAGCTGGCCGCACGCCTGCGCACGGGCCCCGACGAGTGGAGCCGGATGGCGGGCCTCCAGATCGGCTCCCCCGGGGACACCTGAGCACGGGGCGGCGGAGCCGGGGGGAGGAGGAAGGGCCGGGGGAGAAGGGCCTACGCCGTGGTCGCGGGCACCGGTTCGGGGGCGTGCGCGGGGGGCGCGCCGTGGTCGGAGCCGGGAGCCGTGCCGCGGTCGCGGGTGGCGAGCAGCAGGCGGAGGGTGGCGATCCACACCAGTGTCGAACCCAGCAGGTGGAACCCGACCAGCAGCTCGGGCTCGTCGAGGAAGTACTGGGCGTAGCCGATGGCACCCTGCGCCATCAGCACGGCGAACAGGTCGCGGGCGCGGGCCCGCAGTCCGCCAGGGGCGTCCACCAGGCGCAGCACGATCCAGATGGCGGCCGTTGCCAGGACGACCGCCCAGGCCAGCGCGGAGTGCACGCGGGTGATGGTCTCCCAGTCGAACGGCATGCGCTCGATGTCGCTGCTGTCGCCGGCGTGCTCGCCGCTGCCGGTGACCGCGGTCCCGACGATGATCAGTGCCCCGGTGAGTGCGGTCAGCCCGAAGACGGCGCGCCGCACGGGCGGGCCGACCAGCGGCCGCGGCTCCGCGTCGCCCTCGCGGGTGCGCTGCCAGGTCACGGTGGCCGCCGTGATCAGCGCGGTGGCGGCCAGGAAGTGCGCGGCGACGATGTACGGGTTCAGCTCGGTGAGCACCGTGACGCCGCCGATGATGCCGTTGCCGGCCACGACCCAGAACTGCGCCCAGCCCAGCCGGGTCAGCCCGCGGCGGCGCGGCTTGGCCGACCTGGCGGCGATGATGGCCCAGCCGACCGCGGCGCTCACCACGTAGGTGAGCATCCGGTTGCCGAACTCGATCAGCCCGTGCAGCCCCATCTCCGAGGTGGCCACGAGGCTGTCGTCGCTGCACTTGGGCCAGGTGTCGCAGCCGAGACCCGAGCCGGTGAGCCGGACCGCGCCGCCGGTGACGACGATGCACACGCTCATGACGAGGGCCGTGAGCGCCGCCCGGCGCACGGTGCGCGGGTGCGGGGTCCACCGGTCGGCGATGAAGGCGAGGGGGTTTCGCACTGCTTTCAGCACGCACTCATGCTAGGCCCCCGCTTGTGCGCGCTTTCACGAGGGGCGGGTTCCGGTTCTTACTCCCAGCGGAAGAAGCGGGCTGCGGCGCCCAGGCCCGCCACCGCCCAGCCGGCGAGCACGGCCGCGTCGCCCCAGGGCATGCCCGCGCCGTCGTCCAGCACGGCACGCAGACCGTCGGAGAGCGCGCCGAGCGGCAGCGCCTCCAACACGCCGCGCAGCCCCGCGGGGAAGTCGTCCAGCGGAACGATCACGCCGCCGGAGAACAACAGCAGCACGAAGACGAGGTTGGCGGCCGCCAGCGTCACCTCGGCGCGCAGGGTCCCCGCCATCAGCAGCCCGAGTCCGGAGAACGCCGCGGTGCCGAGCAGCATCAGCAGTGCGACGGCCGCCGGGTTCCCGTGCGGCGACCAGCCGAGGGCCAGCGCCACGGCCGAGAGCAGCACCGTCTGGAGCACCAGGGTCACGAGAACGGCGCAGGTCTTGCCGCACATCAGCGCCCAGCGCGGCAGCGGCGAGGCGCCCAGGCGCTTGAGGACGCCGTAGCGCCGTTCGAAGCCGGTGGCGATGGCCTGTCCGGTGAACGCCGTGGACAGCACGGCGAGCGCCAGGATGCCGGGGGCGAGGAAGTCGACCCGTTCCCCCTCGCCGACGTCCACCACGTCGACGCTGCTGAACAGGACCAGCAGCAGCGTCGGGATGACCACGGTCAGCAGCAGCTGTTCGCCGTGCCGCAGCAGCATCCTGGTCTCCAGGGCGGCCTGTGCGGCGATCATGCGCGGCAGCGGTGCCGCTCCGGGGCGCGGCGCGTGGCGGCCGGGGCCCGCGCCGGTTTCGGTGCTCACGGGCGCAGCTCCTTGCCGGTCAGTTCCAGGAAGACGTCTTCGAGGGTGTGCCGCTGGGTGGTGATCCGGTCGGCGAGCACCCCGTGCTGGGCGCACCAGGCGGTGACGGTGGCCAGCAGCCGGGGGCCGACGTCGCCGGTGATCCGGTAGCTGCCCGGGCTCGGCTCGGTGGCCTCGCTCCCCGCGGGCAGCGCCTGGCGCAGCGAGACCAGGTCGAGCCCCGGCCTGCCGGTGAAGCGCAGGACGTCCGCCGTGCCGCCGCGGCTCAGGTCCGCCGGGCTGCCGTGCGCGATGACGCGTCCGCCGTCCACGATGGCCACGTCGTCGGCCAGTTCCTCGGCCTCGTCCATGTGGTGCGTGGTGAGCACCACGGTGACGCCGTCCGCCCGCAGTTCCCTGATCAGGTCCCAGGTGGCGTGTCTGGCCTGCGGGTCGAGGCCGGCCGTCGGCTCGTCGAGGAAGACCAGCTCGGGCCGGCCGACGACGGCCAGGGCCAGGGACAGCCGCTGCTGCTGGCCGCCGGACAGGCGCCGGTAGGTGGTGCGTCCGAAACCGCCGATCCCGAGCCGGTCGGCGAGCGCGTCGACGTCGAGGGGGTGCGCGTGCAGCCGGGCGACGTGGCGCAGCATCTCCTTGGCGCGCACGCCCGGGTAGACGCCGCCGTTCTGGAGCATCACGCCGACGCGGGGGCGCAGCGCCGCCGCATCGGCGACCGGGTCGAGGCCGAGTACCCGCAGGTGTCCCGCGTCGGGGGTGCGGAACCCCTCGCAGGATTCGACGGTGGTCGTCTTGCCGGCTCCGTTCGGCCCGAGCACGGCGGTCACGGTGCCCCGTGCGACGGTGAGGTCGAGGCCGTCCACCGCGGTCGTGCGGCCGTACCGTTTGACCAGGCCGACTGCTTCGACGGCCGGTGCGGCCCCTGGGGTGTGCATGCAGTGGAGTGTAGAAAGCCCGCGGTGCGGCCCTTGACCGCGGGCCCCCGGAGCCGTTCCCCGGGACGCGGAGGTAAGGCATGCCTTACGTGATGTACTGCATCCGGCCAGGTCAGAACCTGGCTTGCTCGTGTCGCGCGAATTACGCAACAATGGCGTTGTGAAAAAGCGGAGCGAGCGGCGTGAGGCGCCGGCGGCCACAGGTGCCGCCGGGGAGCCCGTGCTGCCCGCGGCGTCCGAGGAGCAGTCCGGCACGCGGCGGCGCGTCGTGCGGTCGATCCTCGGCCACGGCCCTTCGACCGCGGCCGAGCTGGCCGGCCGGCTGGGACTCACCCAGGCGGCGGTGCGCAGGCATCTGGACGCGCTGGTCGCCGACGGGCTGGTCGAGCCCCGCGAGAAGCGGGTCTACGGCTCGCGCGGCCGGGGCCGTCCGGCCAAGGTCTTCGCGATCACGGACTCCGGCCGGGACGCCTTCGACCACGCCTACGACGAGCTCGCCGTGGAGGCGCTGCGCTGGATCGAGCGCGCCGCCGGCGGCAGCGAGCGGGGCGCGGCCGCCGTCATGGACTTCGCGCGCGCCAAGGCCGCCGCGCAGGCCGAGCAGTACCGCCCGTTCCTGGAGCGGGCCGCCCCGGAGGACCGGGCCAGGGCGCTGGCCGAGGCCCTGTCCCGGCACGGCTACGCCGCCGTGGCCCGCGGGGTCCCCGCGCCCGCGGGGGAGCAGCTGTGTCAGCATCACTGCCCGGTGGCGCACGCCGCCGCGCGGTACCCGCAGCTGTGCGAGGCGGAGACCGAGGTCTTCTCCAGCCTGCTGGGCACCCACGTGCAGCGCCTGGCCACCATCGCCCATGGTGACGGCGTGTGCACGACCTTCGTCCCGCGGCCCGAGCAGGCGGCGGCCACGGAGGACAACGAGACCACCGCACCACCACGCATCGCCGGGAGGAACCCCGCATGACGCTCCCCACGGAGACGGCCCACCCCGAGCTCGAGGGGCTGGGTAACTACGAGTACGGCTGGGCGGACTCCGACACGGCCGGTGCTGTCGCAAGGCGCGGCCTGTCCGAGGACGTCGTCCGCGACATCTCGGGCAAGAAGTCCGAGCCGGACTGGATGCTCAGGCTGCGGCTGAAGGGACTGAAGCTCTTCGGCAAGAAGCCCATGCCCACCTGGGGCTCCGACCTCAGCGGCATCGACTTCGACAACATCAAGTACTTCGTGCGGTCCACGGAGAAGCAGGCCCAGAGCTGGGAGGACCTGCCGGAGGACATCAAGAACACCTACGACAGGCTGGGCATCCCCGAGGCGGAGAAGCAGCGGCTGGTCGCGGGTGTGGCCGCGCAGTACGAGTCGGAGGTCGTCTACCACCAGATCCGCGAGGACCTGGAGCGGCAGGGCGTCATCTTCCTGGACACCGACACGGCGCTGCGGGAGCACCCGGAGCTGTTCCAGGAGCACTTCGGCACCGTGATCCCGGCCGGCGACAACAAGTTCGCCGCGCTGAACACGGCGGTCTGGTCCGGCGGATCGTTCATCTACGTGCCGCCGGGCGTGCACGTCGACATCCCGCTCCAGGCGTACTTCCGGATCAACACGGAGAACATGGGGCAGTTCGAGCGGACGCTGATCATCGTCGACGAGAACGCCTACGTGCACTACGTCGAGGGCTGCACCGCCCCCATCTACAACTCGGACTCGCTGCACTCCGCGGTCGTCGAGATCATCGTGAAGAAGGGCGGCCGCTGCCGCTACACGACCATTCAGAACTGGTCGAACAATGTGTACAACCTGGTGACCAAGCGGGCCGTGGCCTACGAGGGCGCCACCATGGAGTGGGTCGACGGCAATATCGGCTCCAAGGTCACCATGAAGTACCCGGCCGTGTACCTGATGGGTGAGCACGCCAAGGGCGAGACGCTGTCCGTGGCCTTCGCGGGCGAGGGGCAGCACCAGGACGCGGGCGCCAAGATGGTGCACATGGCGCCGAACACCTCGTCCAACATCGTCTCCAAGTCGGTGGCCAGGGGCGGCGGGCGCACCTCCTACCGCGGTCTCATCGAGATCGGCGAGGGCGCGGCGGGCTCCAAGTCCAACGTGCTGTGCGACGCGCTGCTGGTGGACACCATCTCCCGCTCCGACACCTACCCGTACGTGGACGTCCGCGAGGACGACGTGACGATGGGGCACGAGGCGACGGTCTCCAAGGTCAGCGACGACCAGCTGTTCTACCTGATGAGCCGCGGTCTCTCCGAGGACGAGGCCATGGCGATGATCGTGCGCGGCTTCGTCGAGCCGATCGCCAAGGAGCTGCCGATGGAGTACGCCCTGGAGCTCAACCGGCTGATCGAGCTCCAGATGGAGGGCGCCGTCGGCTGACCCGGCGGCGCGGCGCGCCCGCGGGCGCGCCGGCACCTCGTCATCGAGCGGACCACCCAGCAGAACACCCAGCAGACCGATCAAGAGAGTGAGCACGACGACACCCATGGCTGAGGCCCAGAGCATCCCGGCGGGAGGGGCGGTCGCGGTGGCCGCGGAATCCACCGTCGCCACCCGGATGAGCGCGCCGCCGTCCTTCGACGTGGCGGACTTCCCCGTTCCCCATGGGCGCGAGGAGGAGTGGCGCTTCACGCCCCTGGAGCGGCTCCGGGGGCTGCACGACGGCACCGCGGTCGCCGACGGATCGGTGAAGGCCGAGATCGTCGCGCCCGACGGCGTCACCGTGGAGACGGTGGGCCGCGACGACCCGCGGGTCGGCCGGGCCGGGAAGCCCGCCGACCGGGTGGCCGCACAGGCGTTCAGCGCCTTCGAGAAGGCGACGGTCGTCACCGTTCCCGCGGAGGCCGTGCCGGCCGAGCCCGTGCGGGTGAGCCTGCACGGCGAGGGCGGCGTGACCTACGGGCACACCGTCTTCGACATCGGCCGCTTCGCCGAGGTGGTCCTGATCCTCGACCACACCGGTGACACCGTCCGCGCGGCGAATGTGGAGTTCCAGGTCGGGGAGGGCGCCAAGCTGACCGTCGTCTCCGTGCAGGACTGGGCGGACACGGCCGTGCACTGCTCGCAGCACAATGCGCTGGTCGGGCGGGACGCCACGTTCAAGTCCGTGGTCGTCACCTTCGGCGGCGACGTCGTCCGTCTGCACCCGCGCGTCAGCTACGCGGGCCCCGGCGGTGAGGCCGAGCTGTACGGGCTGTACTTCACGGACAACGGGCAGCACCAGGAGCACCGGCTGCTGGTGGACCACTCCGCCGCCAACTGCCGCAGCAATGTGGCCTACAAGGGGGCGCTCCAGGGTGCCCGGGCCCGCGCCGTGTGGATCGGCGACGTGCTGATCAGGGCCGCCGCCACCGGCACCGACACCTACGAGCTGAACCGCAACCTGGTGCTGACCGACGGCGCACGGGTGGACTCGGTCCCCAATCTGGAGATCGAGACCGGGGAGATCGTCGGCGCCGGCCACGCCTCGGCCACGGGAAGGTTCGAGGACGAGCAGCTGTTCTACCTGATGGCCCGCGGCATTCCCGCGGAGGAGGCGCGCCGCCTGGTGGTGCGCGGCTTCTTCGCCGAGCTGGTCCAGCAGATCGGCGTCCCCGACGTCGAGGAACGGCTGATCGCGCGGCTCGAGGCCGAGCTGGCGGAGTCGATCGCATGAGCGGCGCCGAGGGTTTCGTCCGGGTCTGCACGGTGGGCGACCTGGAGGAGGACGTCCCCAGGCGGGTCGAGCTGGGCGGAATCCCGGTGTCCGTGGTCCGTACCGAGGGCAGCGTGTTCGCCGTCAACGACATCTGTTCGCATGCGAACGTCTCGCTGTCCGAGGGCGAGGTGGCGGACTGCCAGATCGAGTGCTGGCTGCACGGGTCGAGCTTCGACCTGCGCACCGGCAAGCCGTCCGGGCTGCCCGCGACCCGCCCCATCCCCGTTTACCCCGTCAAGATCGAAGGAGACGGCCCCGGCGCCGCCGTGCTCGTCTCCGTCACCCAGGAGTCCTGAGGCATCCCCATGGCAACGCTTGAGATTCACGACCTGCACGTCTCCGTCGACGGCGAAGGCGGTCCGAAAGAGATCCTGCGCGGGGTCGACCTGACCGTGAAGCAGGGCGAGACGCACGCCATCATGGGCCCCAACGGCTCCGGCAAGTCCACCCTGGCCTACTCGCTGGCCGGCCACCCCAAGTACACGATCACCGGCGGCACCGTGACCCTGGACGGCGAGGACGTGCTCGACATGTCCGTCGACGAGCGGGCCAGGGCCGGCGTCTTCCTCGCGATGCAGTACCCCGTCGAGGTGCCCGGCGTCTCCGTGTCCAACTTCCTGCGCACCTCCGCCACCGCCATCCGCGGTGAGGCCCCGCGGCTGCGGACCTGGGTGAAGGAGGTCAAGGAGACCATGCAGCGCCTGGAGATGGACCCGTCCTTCGCCGAGCGCAACGTGAACGAGGGCTTCTCCGGCGGTGAGAAGAAGCGGCACGAGATCCTCCAGCTGGAGCTGCTGAAGCCGAAGATCGCGATTCTCGACGAGACCGACTCCGGCCTGGACATCGACGCGCTGCGCATCGTGTCCGAGGGCGTCAACCGGGTCCGCGACAGCGGCGAGGTCGGCACCCTGCTGATCACGCACTACACGCGCATCCTGCGCTACATCAAGCCCGACCACGTGCACGTGTTCGCCGGCGGCCGGATCGTGGAATCCGGCGGCCCCGAGCTGGCGGACAAGCTTGAGGCCGAGGGCTACGAGCAGTACACCAAGGGAGGCGTCTCATGACGCAGGCGAACGCGGCGCTGCCGGCGGGGCTCCTGGACACCGAGACAATCCGCAAGGATTTCCCGCTGCTCGACCGCACCGTCCACGACGGCAAGCAGCTGGTCTACCTGGACAACGCGGCCAGCTCGCAGAAGCCGCGCCAGGTGCTGGACGCCATGAACGACTACTACGAGCGCCACCACGCCAACGTGCACCGCGGTGTGCACGTGCTGGCCGAGGAGGCCACCGCGCTGTACGAGGGCGCCAGGGACAAGGTCGCCGCGTTCATCAACGCGCCGAGCCGCGACGAGGTCGTGTTCACCAAGAACGCCTCGGAGTCGCTCAATCTCGTCGCCAACATGCTGGGCTGGGCCGACGAGCCGTACCGGGTGGACGCCGGCACGGACATCGTCATCACGGAGATGGAGCACCACTCCAACATCGTGCCCTGGCAGTTCCTGGCCCAGCGCACGGGCGCGACGCTGAAGTGGTTCGGTCTCACCGACGACGGCAGGCTCGACCTGTCGAACATCGACGAGGTCATCACGGAGCGGACGAAGGTCGTCTCCTTCGTGCTGGTCTCCAATGTGCTCGGCACGGTCAACCCGTACGAGGAGATCGTCCGCCGCGCGCAGCAGGTCGGGGCGCTGGTCGTGATCGACGCCTCGCAGGCCGCGCCGCACATGCCGCTGGACGTGCAGGCCCTCCAGGCCGACTTCGTGGCCTTCACCGGCCACAAGATGTGCGGCCCGACCGGCATCGGCGTGCTCTGGGGCCGGCAGGAGCTGCTGGAGGACCTGCCGCCGTTCCTCGGGGGCGGCGAGATGATCGAGACGGTCACGATGAGCGCGTCGACGTACGCGCCGGCGCCGCACAAGTTCGAGGCGGGGACGCCGCCGATCGCGCAGGCCGTCGGCCTCGGCGCGGCCGTGGACTACCTCGCCGGCATCGGGATGGAGCGGATCGCCGCACACGAGCACGCGATCACGCGGTACGCGCTCGACCGGCTGTCCACGGTGCCCGACCTGCGCATCATCGGCCCGGTGTCGGGGGAGGACCGCGGGGCGACGATTTCGTTCACGCTGGCGGACATCCACCCCCACGACGTGGGGCAGGTGCTCGACGAGCAGGGCATCGCCGTGCGTGTCGGTCACCACTGCGCCCGCCCGGTCTGCCTGCGCTACGGAATTCCCGCGACCACGCGGGCGTCGTTCTATCTGTACTCCACGCCGGCGGAGGTCGACGCCCTCGTCGCGGGTCTCGAGTACGTCCGTGGCTTCTTCGGATGAGGACGGGTTGACGACGTGCAGCTGCAATCGATGTACCAGGACGTGATTCTGGATCACTACAAGCACCCGCACGGCCGCGGGCTGCGCGACGGCGATGCCGAAGTGCACCACGTGAACCCGACGTGCGGGGACGAGATCACGCTGCGGGTCCGGTACGAGGGCGACGTGGTCGCCGACGTCTCCTACGACGGACAGGGCTGCTCGATCAGCCAGGCCAGCGCCTCCGTGCTGAACGAGCTGCTGGTGGGGAAGGAGCTGGCGGCGGCGAGGGACATCCAGGAGACGTTCCTCACGCTGATGCAGTCCCGCGGCCAGGTCGTTCCGGACGACGCGATGGAGGAGGTGCTCGAGGACGCGGTGGCGTTCGCCGGCGTCTCCAAGTACCCGGCGCGCGTCAAGTGCGCCCTGCTGAGCTGGATGGCATGGAAGGACGCCACCGCCCAGGCCCTGGGCGAGAGCGCCGCGAAGGAGAAGCTGTGACTGAGGAGACGACGACCACCGCACCGGCGGGCGAGGAAGAGATCCGCGAGGCGATGATGGACGTCGTCGACCCCGAGCTGGGGATCGACGTCGTCAACCTCGGCCTGATCTACGGCGTTCACGTGGACGAGGACAATATCGCGACCGTCGACATGACGCTCACCTCGGCCGCCTGCCCGCTGACGGACGTGATCGAGGACCAGGCGAAGACGGCCACGGAGGGCCTGGTCAACGAGCTGAAGATCAACTGGGTCTGGATGCCGCCGTGGGGTCCGGACAAGATCACCGACGACGGCCGCGAGCAGTTGCGGGCCCTCGGTTTCAACGTCTGAGCGACGGCCCGCGCGGCCGCGTTCCCCTGATCGTTCACGTGCCGCGGGCACGGGCCGTACGGGCCCGTGCCCGCGGCACGTCGTGCGCCGCGGGCCGCCGCGGGCCGCCGCGCCCGGTGCCTACGCCCGGTCGACGAGCTGGGGGTGGCCCTGGGTTCTGGCGCAGTGTGCGCAGCAGTAGAAGTGCCCGTCCTGCGTCTCCAGGCCGTGGCCCAGGATGCGGCACTGGCAGTTCTCGCAGACCGGCGCCATGCGCTGGGCCGCGCACTCCAAGCTGTCGAAGACGTGCACCTCACCCGCGGCGCGCACTTCGAAGGCCATTCGGTAGTCGTTGCCGCAGACCTCGCACTCGGCCATGGCTGTCTCTCCTTCGGCAGGAACGGCGAATTCGCCGCAAGGATGGCCGGAAGCCGCAGGAAGCCGCCGGAGGCGGCAGCGGACGCGCAGGAGCAGTCACTCCACCGAGGGAGCGGAAAGGCGATGTGTACGATCGTACGCATGGCCTATCTGACGCTGGCCGCCGCGATCGTGGCGGAGATCTTCGGAACGATGATGCTGCGCGCGAGCGACGGCTTCTCGAAGCTGTGGCCGAGCCTCGGCTCCCTCGGCTGTTACGCCGTCGCCTTCGCGCTGCTGGCGCAGACCCTGAAGTCGATGGAGGTCGGCGTGGCCTACGCCATCTGGTCCGGCGCCGGCACGGCCGTCGTCGCGGTCATCGGTGCGCTGTTCCTGGGCGAGGGCGCCTCCCCGGCCAAGGTGTGCGGCGTCGGCCTCGTCATCGGCGGAGTCGTCCTGCTCAACCTCGGCGGGGCGGCCCACTGATGCCCCGCCGTTATGACCCGGACCGCCGCGAGCGCATCGTGGCCGCAGCCGTGACCGTCGTCGGGGAGCGCGGTATCGCCGGGCTCAGCCACCGGGCGGTGGCCGCCGCCGCCGATGTGCCGCTCGGTTCGACCACCTACCACTTCGCGGACCGCGAGGAGCTGCTGACCGCCGCCCTGCAACGCATCAACGACGCGTGGCTCGACCGGTTCGAGGGCTGGCTGGCCGCCGTGGACCCCGCCGCGCGGCCCGCCGAGGAGCTGGCCCGTTACGTCGCAGACTGCCTCGGGCCGCAGCGCCCGGCCACCGAGCTGGCGTACGAGCTGTACTTCGCGGGCCTGCGCCTGCCCGCCGTCCGGCCGCTCGCCGCGGGCTGCCTGGAGCGGATGGCCGACCTGCTGCGCCCCTACGTCGCCGACGACACGACCGCCCGCACGCTGATCGCGGCCGCCGACGGGCTGATCATCCAGCTGCTGCTGACCGGGCGGGAGTGCGACGCGGGGCAGGCCGCGGCCATGTTCGCGCGGCTGCTGCCGGGGACCGGTTCGCCCCCGGACGTTCCCACCGGTTAGCGTCTGATCCATGACCGACACCACCGCCACCGCCACCGGCGCCGTCGCCGCCGGGCTCGCCACGATCACCGCAGAAGGCACCGTCCTCGACACCTGGTACCCAGCGCCCGTGCTGACCGCCGACGCCGGTGCATGCGGCACCGAACGGCTGGGCGCGGGGCGGGCCGTGGAGCTGCTCGGCGAGGACGTCACCGGCGCGACCGGCCGGGACGCCGGGCGCGGCGTCGAGGTGGTGGCGGTGCGCACGGTCATCTCCGACCTCGCGGCCAAGCCGGTCGACGCGCACGACGTCTACCTGCGCCTCCACCTCCTCAGCCACCGGCTGGTGCGCCCGCACGGCCTCAGTCTGGAGGGCATCTTCGGCCTGCTCGCCAATGTGGCCTGGACCAACGCGGGGCCGGTGCCCGTGGAGCGCGTCGAGCAGGCCAGGCTCGCGGTCCGCGCCGCGGGCGGGCACCTCGCGGTCACCAGTGTCGACAAGTTTCCCCGCATGACGGACTACGTCACGCCGCCCGGCGTCCGCATCGGCGACGCCGACCGCGTCCGGCTCGGTGCCCACCTGGCCACCGGCACCACGGTCATGCACGAAGGCTTCGTCAACTTCAACGCCGGGACGCTCGGCGTCTCGATGGTCGAGGGCCGCATCAGCGCGGGCGTCGTGGTCGGGGACGGCTCCGACGTCGGCGGCGGCGCCTCCATCATGGGCACGCTCTCCGGCGGCGGCAAGGAGATCATCGCCCTCGGCCAGCGCTGCCTCCTCGGCGCGCAGGCGGGCATCGGTATCTCCCTCGGAGACGACTGCGTCGTCGAGGCGGGCCTCTACGTCACGGCCGGCACCCGCGTGAGCCTCCCCGACGGCTCGGTGGTCAAGGCGCGCGAGCTGTCCGGCGCGCACAACCTTCTCTTCCGCCGCAACTCCACCACGGGCGTCGTCGAGGCCTTGCAGCGCACCGGCACCTGGGGCGGCCTCAACGAGGCGCTGCACCGGCACAACTGACCGGTGCGAGGCGGCGTTCCCCGAGCCGCTAGCCTGGCCGCCGTGAGAGATTTCGCGGCGGGCATCCGGTACGTGGTGCGGGGTCAGGCATGGGTGTTCACCCACCGGCGGTGGCTCGCGTGGGGTCTGATCCCCGCCCTGATCACCCTGGTCGTCTACGCGGCGGCCCTGGTCGTACTCGCCCTGTACACCGGGGACCTGGCCTCCTGGGCCACCCCGTTCGCCGACGACTGGGGCGACACCTGGCGGACGGTGCTGCGCACCACGTTCGCCTTCCTGCTGTTCGCCTTCGGCCTGCTGCTCGCCGTCCTCACGTTCACAGCCGTGACGCTGCTGGTGGGGGACCCGTTCTACGAGTCGCTTTCCGAACATGTCGAGCGCGGCGAGGGCAACGTGCCGACCGGGCCCGAGCGTTCGCTGCCGGTGGAGTTGTGGATCTCCCTGCGCGACAGCGTGCGGGTGCTGCTGCGGGTCCTGGCGTTCACCGTGCCGCTGTTCGTGCTGGGTTTCGTCCCGGTCCTCGGGCAGACGGTCGTGCCGGCCTTCGGCTTCTGCGTCTCCGGCTTCTTCCTCGCCGTCGAGCTGACGTCGGTGGCCATGGAACGGCGCGGCATCCCGCTGCGGCAGCGGATGCGGCTGCTGCGCGGGCGGCTCGGCGTGGCCGTCGGGTTCGGCCTGCCGCTCATCCTGCTCTTCCTCGTGCCGCTGGCCGCCGTCGTGCTGATGCCGGGCGCGGTCGCCGGAGCGACCCTCCTGGTCAGGGACCTGGCCGGGGGCGCCCCGCCCCCGCGCGATTGACCCGCGCGAAAGACCGGGTCAGCCGAGCGCGTCGCGCCACACGGTGGCGTCCACGGTGAGGTAGTCGCTCGGCTCGTCCGCGGCGGAACGGCCGGTCACCGTCACCAGGGCCAGGTGACCGGCGCCGGTGCGCACGCAGACCTGCGTGCCGGAAGCGACCGTTCCGGCGTCGATCTGCCGCGTGAACCGCGTCTCCGCGGCGCATGTCGCGAACGAGCCCTCCTGGTCCTCGCCGAGCAGCACCAGGCTGTTGCCCTGCCCGGTCCGCAGCTGCGCCGGGTCGCTGTTGGTGAAGTAACGGAAGTCGATCTCCGCCGCGGTGTCGGCGTCGGACAGCGAGGGCGCGGGCGGGTCGTCGCCGAAGAACAGGTGATGATTGCCCGGCAGGTCGATGCCGGTGTACTCGGCCGGCTCCGGCTCCCCATCCGGCTGCGCGGGCCCGCCGTCCGGGCTACGCTCCGGCGCCTCGCCGCCCGCGTCCCCCGTCCGGTCCCCGCCGTCCGCGCCGCCGTCCCACAGGACCGCGGCGGTGACGCCGGTGGCCAGCAGCGCCCCGGCCGCCGCCGCGGCGGCCACGAGCACGCCGCGCCGCGGACCGCCCCGCCCGCCGAGCCCGTCCGTACCGCGCGTTGCCGTCGGTGGTGCGGGCGGCGTCGCGTGCGCCGTCAGCTCCGCGGCCACGCGCGCGGGCAGCCACTGGCCGGGCGCGGGCGGCGCGCCGTGCGGCGCGACCCGGCAGGCGGCCATCACGGCGCTCACGGTGGGCCGGGCATCCGGGTCCTTCGTCAGGCAGTGGGCGATCAGATTCCGCAACGGCTCGGGCAGCCCGGACAGATCGGGGTGCTCGTGCACGATCCGGTAGAGCACCGCGTGCGAGGTGCCCTCGCCGAACGCGGGCGCGCCGGTGAGCGCGTACGCGGCGAGCTGGCCCAGCGCGAAGACGTCGGTGGCCGGCCCGGTCCGCCCGCCCGCGGCCTGCTCGGGGGCCATGAACGACGGGGTGCCGACCACCAGTCCACTGCTGGTCAGCGAGGTCGCGTCGATCGCGTGCGCGATGCCGAAGTCGATGACGCGCGGGCCGTCCGCGGCGAGCAGCACGTTCGACGGCTTGAGGTCGCGGTGCACCAGGCGGGCGTCGTGGATGGCCTGGAGGGCCTCGGCGATCCCCGCGAGCAGCGGCAGCACCGTGGGCACCGGCAGCGGGCCGTGCCGCCCCACGGCCTCGGCCAGCGACGGCCCCGGGATGTAGGCGGTGGCCAGCCAGGGGCGCGTCCCCTCGGTGTCGCTGTCGAGGACCGGCGCCGTGTACAGCCCCTGCACCCGCTGCGCGGCCTGTACTTCGCGCCGGAAGCGGCGCCGGAACTCGGGGTCCGCGCCGAACTCCTCGCGGATCACCTTGACGGCCAGCGCCCGCCCGCCGGGCGTGTGCGACAGGTACACCCGCCCCATGCCGCCCGCCCCGAGCCGTGCGGCGAGCCGGTAACCGCCCACCGTCCGCGGGTCGTCCGGTTCGAGCGGCTCGAAGACCCCGGTCGGCGAAGTACCGTTCATGACTGCGTTCCCCCGAGCCCAGACGTCGCATGTGCCGCTGCACCGGGGCCGGATCGCCCGCCGCCCCGTCAGCCTGGGCCGACACTATAGGAACGCAGCGCGTCCTTGAGCGCGTCGGCGAGCCGCGCGGTCAGCGGCTCGCCGGCCGGCAGCAGCGGGCCGCGGACCGGGCCGCCGGGCAGCCCGGCGACGCGGAACAGCGCCTTGACCGCGACCGTGCCCGGCACTTCGTGCATCAGCGCGTCCACCAGCGGCAGCAGCGCACGGTGCCTGCGGGCCGCGCCCTCGGTGTCGCCCGCGGCGAACGCGTCGAGCACGCCGCGCACCTGCGGCCCTGCGACGTTGGCCAGCGTGCTGACGCAGCCGGCGGCGCCGAGGGCGAGCAGCGGCAGGTTCAGCTCCTCGCTGCCCGCGTAGTAGGCCAGGTCGGTGGCGCCCATCACCAGCCCCGCCTTCAGCAGGTCGAACGAGCAGTCCTTGACCGCCACGATCCGCGGGTGCTCCGCGAGGGCCCGCAGGGAATCCGCCGTCAGTGCCGTTCCCGTGCCCGTCCTGGCCGGGATGTCGTAGAGCATCACCGGGAGTTCGGCGGCGTCCGCCACGTTGCGCAGATGCTGGACGGACGCCTCCTGGGTGGGGCGCGAATAGTACGGCGTCACGACCAGCAGGCCGTCCGCGCCCGCGGCCTGCGCCGCGCGGGCCAGAGCGGCGGAGTGCCGGGTGTCGGCCGTGCCGACCCCGGCCACCACGGTGGCGCGGTCGCCGACGGCCTGCGCGACGGCCCGGACCAGCGCGGTCTTCTCCGCGTCCGTCGTGGTGGGTGACTCGCCCGTGGTGCCGTTGAGGACCAGGGCGTCACAGCCGCCCCGGTCCACCAGATGCGTGGCCAGCCGCCTGGCGCCGTCGAGGTCGAGCGCGCCGCCGTCCTCGGTGAACGGAGTGATCATGGCCGCGGCGCAGCGGCCGAAGGGCCCGGCAGGCGCGGGCGTCGTCGTGGATTCGTGCATGCCACGCAGTCTGGAACCCCGGCGCCCGCCGGTCCACTCTGTTACCGCGACTGCGGCGCTCGCTCCCCTCGGAGAGGTTCACCGGGCGCGGTGGAGTTGGCGACCACGGCCAGCCGGGGACCGCGGGGACCGGGCTGCCACTGCCCGCCCGCCAGGGGCAGCAGGGCGATGTTCGGGGTGGGGCCGGCGGCCCAGTCCAGGACCCCGGCGATGGTCGGCACTCGGCTGCCTGCGACAGCGTCGGCCACGGCCGCACGGTCGGTGGGATCGGCCGCGGTGGACAGCGCGTGCGCGGCGACTTCGACGAGGGCGTGGGCCAGCCCGAGCGGCTGGAGCCAGGGCCCGCCGGTCTCCTCCTCGTAGGCGCGGGCGAGGTCGGCGCACGTCGTGCCGTCGAAGCCGGAACGGTGGGGATGGTCCGGGCTCCAGTAGACCAGCGTGGCCACACGCGCATCGGCGAGCTCCTCGTGGACCTGCCGGGACACGGAGGTCTGCGTATAGGGGTACGTCAGCCAGCGCGAGCAGGTGAGGAGCCGCGGTCGCAGACCGGACTGGCGGGCTTCCCGGAGGAACAGCGCCAGGTCCTCGGCGGTGGCGGCGCTGGTGATGAGTTCGGTGCCGTGTGCGAGCAGCGTGTCCAGGTGCGGGCGGAAACCGGCCGCGGGTTCGCGGTAGGCGCCCGGGTCGACCAGGGAGTGGCCGCGGGCGGCGGCCGCGGACGCGAAGTCGCGGCGCAGCAGGTGACCCTGGAGGTCGTCGTTCCACAGGCAGCCGACCGTGCCGCCGCCCGCGCTTTCCCACAACTCGGCGAACACCGCGGCGATGTCGTCCAGGCCCCACGCGAAGTGATAGGTCCACCGGAACGGGGGCCGGCCCTCCGCGCCGCGCGCGTGGACGTACGCCTGCCAGGGGAACGTCGTCGACACGCAGGGCACGCCCAGTGCCTCGCAGGTCTCGGTGACGGCGGGCAGCACGTGCGTGCCCGCCATAGTGAGCACGATCTGCGCCCGTTCCTCGACGGCGAGTTGCCGGACGGCCAGGCGGGCCGCCGCCGGGTCGGAGCGGCTGTCGCGGACCGCGATACGCACGCGGCGGCGCCCCCCGCCGTGGAGCCGTGCCAGCCGGGGCGCCAGCGCGCGCAGTACGAACGACAGGGGAGTCCCGAGGGGGGCCAACCGACCCGTCAGCGGTACCACCGCACCGATGCACAGTGATGTCGGCGGCGTCTTCTCCCGGTGCATCATCCGCTTCCTTCCTTGTCTTTCCCTGTCGTTCCTTGTCGTGCTTGCGGGGCGCGGTCGCCGTCAGCGGTCGACGGTGACGCAGGTGGTCCTGCTCAGCACGGAAACCGTCTCGTTGCCGCAGTTGTTGCTGTGTCCCGAGGCATTGCGGGCGAAAAGCAGGTTGGAGAGGATGCCCCCGCTGGGGCCGGCGGCGTCACCGGTCGGTCCGCCGCTGCCGTAGGTGAAGCAAGTGCGTTCCTTGAGGATCGACAGCTTTCCGGTGCCGCACAGATTGGCGTGGCCGGACGAGTTCCGTCCTGAAAGGTTCGACAGCAGGCCGCCGGAACCTGCGTCGGCATCGGCGGCCTGGGCTGCGGCCAGGCCGAGCGGGCCGCCGACCACCACGGACACGATCCCGGTCACCATGGCGAAGCGCCGTGCAATACGCATGTCTTCTCAGTCCTTTCACTCGTGCGGGATGCGATCAGCACATCCCCGCCAGTAAGAACGACGCACCAGGCGAAAAGACGACAAAGCTCACCGGTAGGACATGGATGTGACCCGGCGGCACCACACGACACGACACGACCCGCGCCGTGCGGCACGGGTCGTGGGTCGTGGGTCGCGTGTCGTGGGGCGCGTCCGTTCAGGGCCGGAAGCGCAGCACCTGCGGGTCGTGGTCGCTGGCCTGGTCGGCGAACTCCGCGTTGATGTGCACGATGTCGTAGTCGTATCGGCGGATCGCGGGCGAGACGAGCGTCTGGTCGAGCACCTGCGAGTTGCCCTGGAAGACGTACGTGTAGCGCTCCCTCGGCGGCAGCGAGGTGACCGCGCTCTCCAGCGCGCCGCCCGCGGTCAGGGCACGGGTGGTGGGCGAGAACTCGAAGTCGTTGATGTCGCCGAGGACGACCACCTGCGCGTTCCGCTGCACCCGCAGAAGCTCCCGGACGAACGCGTTCACCTCCCGCGCCTGGGCCACGCGCTGCTCCTCGGACACGCGCGCGGGCGGCTGGCTGCGTGCGTACAGCGGCTGGTCGCCGCCCTTCGAGGCGAAGTGGTTGGCGACGACGACGACCGTTTCGCCGCGGAAGGTGAACTCGCCCGCCAGCGGCTTGCGGCTGTCCTGCCACGCCTCGCTCCCGGGGGCGACGCGGCCGGGGGAGAGGCTGAGGGCGGCCCGGCCGTCGCGGCGGACCGCCTCGGTCCCGGTGGTGGCGTCCCCGCCGGGCCGGTCGGTGAACGACACGCGCGCGGGGTCGAAGAGGAAGACGTTGCGGATGTTGCCGCCCGGCTGGCCGCCGTCGTGACCGTCCGCCGGGTCGATGCCGCGCCACTCGTACCGCGGACCGCCCGCGGCGACGATGGCGTCCGTGAAGCGCCGCAGGGTCTCTCCAGCGGTGACCGTGCCGTCGTCCGTGGGTCCGCTGTCGTCCTGGATCTCCTCGAGCGCGAGGATGTCGGGCGAGGCGAGCGAGGTCACCACCCCTTCGGCGAGCCGGTCGAACTTCTCCTGCTCGTCGCCCGGGTGCAGGTTCTCCACGTTGTACGCGGCAACGGCCAGCTCGTCGGCCCGCTGGGGGCGCGTGGTCTCCGGCACCAGGCCGCCGCCGGCGATCTCCCCCAGCTCGCGGGCGGCCAGCGTGTAGCCGCCGAACTCGTCGTAGTCCAGCGGCCCCGTGCTCGGCCCGGCCAGCACGTCGCCGACGTTCGCGGCCGGGAAGGGCTGTTCGGCGACCGGTACGAGCGACTCCACCTTCAGGCGGCCCGGGTTGGGCGCGTGGTAGGAGGCGTAGCGGGTGCCGCCGCCGGCCGTGCGGTTGCGGTGCGGTTCGAGGGTCACCCACAGCTCGTGGTAAGCGGTGCTCGGCCCGACGACGGCCGCGTCCGCGATCGATACGTTCATGCCTTCGAGGGATTCGTAGCGGTCGAGGGCGTACGTGCCGGGGCGCAGCCGCAGGTGCTCGATGCCGCCGCCCGCGGCCGGGTCGCCCCCGGGGGCGTAGCGGCGCGGGAGGGAACGGGCGTCCAGTTCGACAGGCGCGGGCAGTTCGTTGCCCGACGAGCGCACGGTCACCCGCGGCTGCGTCAGCTGCGTGACCGACTGGCCGCCGGACTCCTCACCGCCGTAGTAGTACTCGCCGACCCGGCCGGAGACCAGCACCTCGTCGCCCACGGCGACCTCGGGTGCCGAGCCGGTGAAGACGAAGATGCCCTCGCTGGTGGCGGCGGACCGGTCGGGCCGCGGGTCCTGTATCCAGAAGCCGCGCGAGCCGTAGGTGCGCACGCCCGTGACGATCCCCGGTATGTCCGTCACCTCGTCTCCGGCGTACGGGGAGAGGCGGGTGCTGCCCTGGAGGTCGTGGATACGCAGCCCGCCCGCCTCGTCCGCGGCGGCGGGTGCGGGCTGGGAGAGCAGCGTTCCGCAGAGCCCGGCGACGAGGAGGGCGCCGAGCGCGGCCGTTCGGCGCGTCCTGGCGGGGGAGGCGGCGGTGTGTGCAGCGGTCAAGGGACCCTCCGGGGTCGGTAGGACATGCTCTACGCGCGTCAAAGTCCCGCAGGGCGCCGGGCGCTGTCAACGGCCGCGGGCCGTCGGGTCCGCGACGTTCCGGTGAACGGCCGGGCCGCCGCCACCGGCGCGCGGCTCCTGTGCCGCGGGCCGGGCGGCGCCCTCGTGCGCCGTGCCCGCCGTGCCCCCTGAGTGGTCCGTGTGTTCCGGAAGTCCGTCGAGGAACAGGGCGACACCGTCCAGGATGCGGGCCAGGCCGAACTCGAAGAGCGCGTCGAGGTCCGCGGCGGCCTCGGCGTCCCGCGCCGTGGACGCGAGCCGCGGATACGGAGTGTCCCGGTCGGGCATCAGCACCGCCGGAGCGGTGACGGTGCGCCAGTGCGCCAGCGACGGGCCCGCCCGGCGCGCCGCCTCGATCTCGCTGACCCGCAGCAGGCCGAGGCCCTGCACCTGGCCGAGCACGCTCTGCGTGAGCCGGTGGACCGTCAACGCGTCGACGCCCGTGCCGTCGAGGGCCGCCATCGCGCGCTCGGCCCCGGCGAGGACGCTCGGCGCGAGCGGCGGGCGCACGGTCGCCAGCACCCGGAGCGTCCAGGGGTGAGCGGTGTACAGCGCCCATTCGGCGCGTGCCACGTGCTCCAGCGCGGCCCGCCAGCCGCCAGGTCCCGGCGGCGCGGCGGCGCCGCTGTCGGCGTAGACCTGTCCGACCATCAACTCGATCAGCTCGTCCTTGCCGGTCACGTAGTGGTAGAGGGCCATCGCCCCGGCCCCGAGGCTGTCCGCCACCCGCCGCATCGACAGCGCGTCCAGCCCCTCGGAGTCGGCGATGCGTACGGCGGCCCGCACGATGGCGGGCACGGACAGCGTCCCCGAGGATCTGCCCGGGCCGGCGGCCGGCCGGCCCGTCCGCGGTGGTGCCGCCGCGGTCGGCTGCCCGCGGCGCGCGGGCGGCGCGTTCTGCGGCTCGGCCTTCCTGGCCCGGTAGGCGCGGGCCTGGCAGGCGCGGGAGCAGTACCGGGGCGCACGTCCCCGGGACAGGCGCGTGAACTCGCGCGCGCACTGTGCGCAGATCGGCATGGCCGGCCCTTCATTTCGTCACGGACCAAAGATGCTGCGGCGTCACCGTACCACGCGTGAGGTGTGACGAAATGGCGGCTTCGCTCGTGTGGAAACGAGGGTGCGGCTAGCCAGTCCAGCCGGATATCTGGCCTATTTGTGTGCGCAGCGGCCGGGTAGGGGCCGGAGGCTGCGGGCGGGTGGTGGCTGTCGGGGCCGTGATGTCTTATGGTGTACGAGTCTTCCCGCAGCCCGTTCCGGAAGAGGAATCACGCGATGACCGAAGCCCCCTCTCGGCGGCCCGCACCGCTGCCCACCGAGCGCGCGACGCCGCTCGACCCGCCCACCGGCCTGGCCCCGCTGCGCGAGCACCAGCCGGTCAGCCCGCTCGCCCACCCCGACGGCACCGCCGGCTGGCTGGTGACCTCGAACGCCCTGGTCCGCGAGGTGCTGGCCGACCCCAGGTTCAGCTCCCGCAGCGAGCTCATCCACTCCCCGATGCGCACCGACCCGCCGACCCCGGCGCCCCGCGGCGTATTCATCGGCATGGACGCCCCGGAGCACCCCCGGTACCGGAAGCTGCTGACCGGACAGTTCACCGTGCGCCGCATCCGGCAACTGACCGACCGCATCGAGCAGATCGTCGAGCAGGCCCTGGACGCCACCGAGGCCGCGGGGCAGCCCGCCGACCTGATACAGACCTTCGCGCTGCCCGTACCGTCCCTGCTCATCTGCGAACTGCTCGGCGTGCCCTACGAGTCCCACGAGGACTTCGAGCGCTGGACCAACGTCATGTCCAGCGCCGGCAGCGCCCTGGCGGACGCGCAGGCCGCCGAGGCGGCGCTGACCGCGTTCCTGGCGGGCATCGTGGCCGACAAGCGCGCCCGGCCGACGGACGACGTGCTCAGCGGCGTGATCCACGAGGGCAGCCTCGACGACGAGGAAGCCCTCGGTATCGCCCTGATGCTCCTGGTCGCCGGGCACGAGACCACCTCGGGCATGCTCGGTCTCGGCACCCTCGCCCTGCTCACCCACCCCGGCCAGCTGGCGCTGCTGCGCGAGGACCCGGCGCTGATCGACGGCGCCGTGGAGGAACTGCTGCGCTACGTGACCATCGCCCAGTTCGACGTCGGGGTCCGCGCCGCGCTCGAAGATGTGGAACTCGGCGGCCGGCTGATCAGGGCCGGCGATTCCGTCAGCGTCTCCTTCATCGCCGCCAACCGCGACCCGGACGTCTTCGACGATCCCGACACCCTCGACATCACGCGACCGCCCGGCCGGCACGTGGCCTTCGGGCACGGCGCGCACGCCTGCCTCGGACAGCAACTGGCGCGCATGGAACTGCGCATCGCCTTCCCCGCCCTGCTGCGCCGGTTCCCCGGACTGCGGCTCGCCGTGCCCTTGGCGGAAATCCCTATCCGTTCCGAGATGCCCGTCTACGGCGCCTACCGGCTGCCCGTCGCCTGGTAGGGAGGGGCCACCACCATGACCCGGCTCCGTGTGGAGACCGACCCCGTTCTGTGCGCGGGCAGCGGCATGTGCGCGCTGCTCGCCCCCGAAGTCTTCGACCAGGACGAGAAGGAGGGGACCGTCGTCCTGATCGACGATCGCCCGGCCGAGGAGCGCAGGGCCGCCGTGCTGGCCGCCGCCGAACGCTGCCCGGCCGGTGCCATCCGCGTTGCCGGCGCGGACTGAACAATGCCTCCTCCCGCCGCCGTCGGCCAGGTGCCGAAGCGGCGGGCGGACCGGCCGAGTTGCCCACGGCCGGGCGGCTGCCGTCGCGCATGGGGGGCTCGGCTGATCTAGGCTGGTGACCAGCCCAGCTCGCCGCTTTGAGGAGCGTTCGTGAACCCCGGTGACGACCGTCCCACCATGCCGCCCGTGCGGCTGCCCGCCGAGGTGGAGCTGGCCCGTGCGGCGCTGGCCTCGCCGCTGCTCGCCCGGGCCGTCCGGCTCGCGCAGTGGGCCGCGCCCGGCACGCACGTCGGCGCGGGCGGCGAGCTGCCCGCGGCCGAACTGCGGTCCGCCGTCGCGCACCTCGGCCTCGACGCCGTGGAGGGCGGCGAGGAGTTCGCCGCCGACGCCTGGCATTTCGCCGTCGACACCGGCCTGATCGAGATCGCCGAGGCCCCGGCGGACGACGGGTCCGAGGCGATGGGCACCGCGTCGCCCGGCGAGGACCTCGACCTGATGTCGGAGGACGACCCCGGCGGGGTCCTCGACCTGTGGTCCGCGGGTGTGGACGCGGTGCTCGCCGACGCCGCGACCCCGACCTTCGAGGAGCTGATCGGCGGACTCGGCGGACTCGGCGGCGTGTTCGGCGCCGACGGTGAGATCGACCCGGGCGCCATCGACGTGGACGCGCTGGAGTTCGATCAGGAGGAGGCGGCCGGTCACCTCGATGCCGCGCTGGGCAGCCTCTACCTGTTTGCGGTCACGGACGAGGCCGGGCAGGCCGCGTCGATGGTGCCGTTGCCGATGGTCGCCGCCGCCTCGATCGTTCCCGAGGACATGGACGAGCTGTCCCCCGAGGCGCTGGACGAGCTGTCGGCCGCCGTGCTGAAGCTGGACGGGCAGTTCGGCGCGCTGGCGGGGACCGGGCTGCTGGAGTACCAGCCGGTCGACGACTCCGTGCTCGAGGAGGCGGAGGCCGGTTCCGATGCCGCGGTGCCGGAGCGTGACGAGCACGAGGAGGAGGACGAGGACGAGGAGGACCTGGCCCGCTACGGGCTCGCGCGTCTCACGCCCCTGGGTCTCTACGGCGTGCGCCGCCGGATGCTCGACGCCGGTCTTGATGCCCCCCTCATCGGCGAGCTGGCGGTGCGCGACGCGGCGACGCTGCTCGCCGTACTGCCGTACCGGCCGGAGGCCGCGGCCCGCGAGGAGGCGGAGCTGTGGCTCGCCGGGCGCACCCCGCGGGACGCGGCGCGCGACCTGCTGGCGGCGGCCCGCGGCGGCGATCCGGGCGGCCCGGGGCGCCGCCTCGGCTGCCAGCTGGTGCTCTCCTTCCTCGACGAGCGGGCCGAGCCCGCGCTCCGTGAGGTGCTGGACGACGGTGAGCTGGGCGGCCTGGCCCGCGTCTGGCTGGCCGAACGGGGGGCGGCCGATGTGCCGCCGCCGGGCGAGGCACTGGTCTTCTGGCTGACCATCGACACGCTGGCCGCCCAGCTCGCGACGGTCGCCGTCGAGGACGACGCGGCGGAGCTGCGGGAGCTGGTGTCCGATCTCGCCGGCCGGCACAGCGAGTTCTTCGAGCGGGCCTGGCGCACCGACCATCCCGCGACGGCGGACGTGCTGGAGGCGGTGGGCCGGCTGCACCCCGACAAGCGGCTGGCCAAGCAGGCGAGGAAGGCGGCGTTCAAGTCGAGGTCACTGCGCTGAGGACCGCCGCCGGGCGGCGGATATGTGGACAGGTGTCCGCGGAATTTGGCACGGTGTGAGCACCGGCCCATTTTCGAACGTGCGGCCGATAGCTGCCTGGGGTCCGCCATGCCAACCGACCGTCTCGCGCCCGAAGCCGCCGCCTTCTACCGTGCGCACAGCACTTTCTCCGACCCGGGAGCGCTCGGCGCGCACTACGTGGGCCTGCCCGCGGACCCCGAGCGCCTGGCCGGTGTCGCGCGGGGCTTGGCGATCCACCGGACCGAGGGCGGCATCTACTCCTACGACATCCCCGCCGACCGCCTCCACGACGACGCGGAGACGCGGTACATCGACGACATCCTGCGCATCGTCACCGGGCGGAACGACGCGCCGCTGACCCTGCAACGCGAGCCCGAGGACCGTTTCGTCGGCGTCTGCCGCGACTTCTCGCTGCTGCACTGCTCGTTCCTGCGCCACGCGGGCGTTCCGGCGCGGCTGCGTGTCGGCTTCGCCGACTACTTCCACGACGACGGTTTCCACGTGGACCACGTGGTCACCGAGTACTGGGACGAGGAACGCGGCTGGCTGCTCGCCGACGCACAGCTGACCGATCCGGTGGTCGGCGACGTGTTCAAGCCGGGCTTCGACCCGCTGGACGTGCCGCGCGACCGCTTCCTGGTCGCCGGTGCCGCCTGGCAGGCGATCCGCGCGGGGGAGGCCGACCCCGCGTCGTTCGGCTTCGCGCCCGGCAGCCCGCTGGCGGGGGAGTGGTTCGTCGGGGGGTATGTCCGGCTTGACCTGGCCGCGCTCAACAAGTCGGAAACGTTGCTGTGGGACGTCTGGGGCGCGGGTGCGGACAGCGATGCCGCCGTGACGGACGAGATCCGCGCACTCTACGACGAGGTCGCGGCCCTGACCGCGGGCCCCGACGTCCCCTTCGACGCGGCGCGCACCCTGTTCACCGGCCACGACGGCCTGCGTACCCCGCACACGGTGCGGTCCCTCGCCCCGTTCAACGGCCCACGGGAGGTCACACTGCGGGGGTAGGGCGACGGCGCCCCGCGGGGCATAGCGGCGCCCATCCCGGGTCCGGGTGAACGACTGGCCGCTCTGCTGCCGAGATCGCGCTGCGCGACCTCGGGCTCGGGCTGCCCGATCAGCCGGCACCGTATCGGGCCGCGGGAGAGCCGCCGCGCCGGTCGAGTGGCGGCCGCCTGTGGCCTTGGGCAGCCTATGAGGTGGTAATGCGGGAAGCGGAGCACGCGGAAGCGTTCGAGGAGTGGGACGCGAGCGATGATGGTCGACTCCGGACCGTCCCGCGGTAGCGAAGCGCCCAGCCGCGCCCGGCTGTCGTCCGGGGCGTCAGCCGTCAGCGCAGTGAGGCGACGAACGCACCCCACGCACCCGTGCCGAATACGACGACGGGCCCCTCGGGCTGCTTGCTGTCCCGGACAGGTATGCAGTTTCTCACCGGCGTCGCTACCTCGACGCATTCGTTGTTCCCACCGCTGTAGGTGCTTCGGCGCCATGCGCCGTGCGGTGACTGCGATGCGCGGCTCATACCTCGTACTCCTTTGCCCTGCGGTGGATGAGTGCCCGGGATGCCGTCGGCGACAGGGCCGACGTACGTGCCGCGTCGAACAGCTCATGGTAGCGACTGACTTGGGAAGGCTGCTCCAGCCACATCGAACCAGTCGGGTTGTCCGCGAGCACGACATCGAGTGCTTCCACCTCTGGAAACCCGAGCAGCACATAGGGCCCGAACATGCTGGCGTGTGCGCCATAGGAGAACGGCAGCACCTGGACGGTGACGTTCGGCCTTTCCGCCGTCTCGATCAAGTGCCTCAACTGATCCCGCATGACCTCTGCCCCACCGACCTGTTGAAGCAGCACTGCTTCCGAAAGGACAGCCCAGAGACGCAGCGGTGGCTCACCAGTGAGACGTTGTTGCCGGGCGATCCGCACCTGCACGAACTGCTCGATCTCGTCGGCGGTCTGCCACTGCCGGGAGGCCACAGTCACAGCCCTGATGTACTCCGGGGTCTGGAGCAGGCCGGGTGCCAACTGCGCTTGGAAAGTCCGGATGGAGGATGCCACGGCTTCAAGAGCGATGTAGTCGCGGTAGGTGTCTGCGAGGACGGAACCGTACTGACTCCACCAGCCCTGTCTGCGGCGACGGTTGGCCTTCCGGGCCAGGGCGGCCAGCCGTTCGAGCGTCTCCGGTGCCGTCACGCCGTAGGCGCGCAGCATCGCCGTCAGGTCCGGGAGCCGCACTGCGACGCGCCCGTTCTCCATTCGGCTGATCTTGCCTTTCGTGCAGTCCAGAGCGACGGCGGCCTGGGCCGTGGTCAGCTTGGCCGACTCGCGGAAGCGTCGCAGCTCGTCTCCGAGTTGACGTCCCAGGACAGTGGACGGCGTGGGGCTGGTGTTCTTGGGGCGCATACCCACACCAGTAGCAGAGCCGGGCCCTTTCGCGGACGGTGGTTCACTCACAGGAGGGAAGTTTGCGCTCATCCTGATTGGCAACGTTGCAGGACGGCATGATCCGTGGGCAAGCTGCTCCTGCGGTTTCGACGCCACAGGGCAACCGCCCTTTGCGCCGAGGGCCGTCGAATGCCGACCGGCGGGAGCTGCAATGGCCGCACTGGAAGAAGTCAGCTTCAGGTTGTCCTCTGGCCACCGCAACGCGGGGCGAGCGCGCGCCCTGCTGCGCGCCTTACTCGCTGAGCCCGGGGTGGATCACGAGAGTGTCGACAATGCGGAGTTGGTGCTCGCCGAGTTGGTCACGAACGCGCTGCGCGCGGGCGACGCGCTCGGGAGCTGCGTCGAGATCCGGATCTCCCTCTCGGTGGAAGAGGGGATGCTGGTGCTCGAGGTGAGCGACACAGGCCCCGGGATGCCGGAGATCCGTGCTCCCGCGGAGGAGGACACCGGCGGACGCGGACTGCTTCTGGTGGAGGCCGTTGCCCATGCCTGGGGCTTCGAAGGCTTTCCCAACGGCACGGGCAAGCGGGTGTGGGCCGAGCTGAAAGTCCCCGGCCTCGCGCCGCCTGCGACGACGACCAACATCGCCGCTGCGGCCGTCAGCGCCGGACAACGTGTGCAGGTCCGGGGTGAGTGGTACACAATTCATACCGTTCGCGGCGAGCCCTATGCCACGGGTGGTCTCGCCGTCCTTCTCGGCCTGGAAGACGGCACCCTGCTCAGACTCCCCGCAACCGAGCCCCTCACCGTTCGAATCTCTTGACGAGAAGACGCCCCGCTCGGCGGCGAGCCGGAGCAGTGGCGCCTGGACTGGGGATGGCCCTGCACCGGGTCGCCCCAGCGCATCCGCTCACCGTTTGTGGGCCTGCCGAGGGGCGATGAGCAGAGAGGAGCAGGTATGGAAGCAGTTCGGCAGTACAACGTGCACGAAGCGAAGACGCATTTCTCCCGCGTTCTGGAGCAGGTGGCCGCCGACGAGGAGGTGGTGATCAGCAAGGCCGGCGAGCCCGTCGCCAAGCTGGTGCCCCTTGCGCCCCAAGGTGAGACGGACCGGCCGCGGCTCGCTGCCAGGGTCCTTCCATATCCCGGCTGACTTCGACGACCTGCCCGACGACATCGCCGACGCTTTCGGGGCGTGCTGATGCGCCTCCTGCTCGATACGCATGTCGTCCTGTGGTGGCCGTCCGACTCTCCCTTGCTGTCGGGAGAGGTGAAGGAATTGCTCGACACCGAGCCAGCCGTGTACGTCAGTACGGTGACTCCGTGGGAGATTGCCACCAAGCAGCGGCTGGGCAGGCTGGACGGGCCCGAGGACCTGGCCGAGCGGGTGCGCGACAGCCAGTTCACCGGCCTGCCCGTCACCGCCGGGCACGGGGTGCGGGCGGGTCGGCTTCCGGACCACCACCGAGACCCGTTCGACCGGGTCCTTGTCGCCCAGGCGCAGATCGAAGGGCTGACGCTCGTGACCCGCGACAAGCGAATCCCGCAGTACGACGTGCCGATCATGCCGGTCTGAGCCGGGACGCGGTCCCCACTGGTGGCCCGCCGCCCGATGGTGGGGCGCCATCGACCGTCAGTCGGTCAGCGGCTCTTCCGCCTCCTCGTCGTCATCCGTGGCGGCGTCCGGTGTGCTGCGGTGCACCATGATCGTGCCGGCGAGGCGGCGCACTTCGTCGATCAGCCTGTTCACCTCGTCGTCGGAGCCGAAGGGGTCCTGGGTGGTGGCCAGGGCCTCCGGGGTTTCGGCGAGGCCGAGCAACCGCTCGACGGCCTCTCGGGCCTCCCGTACCGCGGTGCGCAGCGCGCGCCGTTCGCCGGCGAGCCGGTCGCCTATCGGCCTTTCCGGCCCGGAAGTATCCGACTGCCGGGCTTCTTCCTTGGCCCTGAGCGCCATTTCCGGGTTGGATGCCTCGACAACGCGCCACGGGTCGAGCGGCTCCTCGGCGACCCCGCCCCGGTCCCGGAGTCTTTTGTCCGCAGCCGTGAGATCCACGGCCGGGACGGTGTACATCCGCGCGACCTTCCGGCCCATCAGCTGTGCCTTGGTGAAGGAGTTGAGGCACTCCCGGGCTGCGTCGAACGACTGGGCGGCGAAGGCCAGAATCCACAGTCCCTCTTCGGACTCGCTCAGCCCTGCGATCACCTTGTCCACGTTGGCGCGGAACGGCACGGTCCGGCCCACGGCCGAACCGACGTTTCGGGTGAGGAGTTTGTCCGCGATCAACGCCGTTCCGCCGGCGACCGCGAGCGTCTGCCGGGCGTCCTGATTTCCCCGCAGGGCGGGGCCGACCAGCTCCGTGAAGTCCCCGCACGGCATCGGCTCCCACTCGCCCAGCACCGCCTTGGTCAGCACCCCTCCGTTGGCCCAGGCGTTGCGGGCCTGCTTGAGCGAACCGGTCTTCGCTGGCCGCCAGGGCAGGTCCACGACCGGGCCGAGCAGCTCCGCGTAGCCGGAGTCCGACATTTTCTTCGTGCCCTTGATGGCCTTCGCGTACCGCTTCACCTGCTCGTACACGTCCGGCCTGGTCAGGAAGTGAACGAGCAGCACGGCCCGCCACAGTGGCGTGGGCGGGAAACCTTTGTCCTGGAAGATCTCCGGCAGGCCCTCGGGCTGCCGCCGGCCGAGGGCCAGGCCGGTGTAGCCGTCGATCAGATTGTCCGAGGGCAGGTCGGGCAGAACTACCCGGCTGATGGCGCGCGAGCCGACCTCCACGTTCTGCGCCGCGGGCTCCCAGGCACGGAACTCGACGTGCACGGAGGCGAGGATGGACCGCACGGCATCGTCGAACGCGTCCCGGGCCGCGAGTGCGGCCGAGCCGTGCCTGCGGAAACCGACCATGATCTGCGCCGGAACGACCAGGGTCTGCCTGAGCCGTACCGAGCGGTCGGCGGGCTGGACGGAGCCGAGCCCCTGGTGGAACTCGGCCTGAAGCCCGGAGAGCGCGTCCTGCCTGCCAAGGGCCATACGCTGACTGAGCGCCTTCTCGGCGGCACCACGGCGCTGCGGCTTTTCGGCGAGAAGAATGCCGACGGCGGTCTCGGCGATGTCGTCCGCGTGAGGTGGCTGGTCCTCGGTGAGGAGCGCCCAGGCACTGGTCAGGCGGGTGATGCCGTCGCGGACGAGCAGGACGTCGACGGGCTCCGTGCCGTCGGCGAAGGTGAGCCGCGCCGGATGGGCGATGACCGCCCGGGTGATGCGCCGGGCCAGGATGGAACGGTCGTACGGCTCCGGATTGGCATTCCGGGTGGCCACGATCGTTTCCTTGAGGTGGGCATGCAGGTGTGCACGGTCGCGATAGTGGTAGCGAACGGCTGCGCGCGGGTGGCCCGCCTCGTCGACCTCGCCGTATACCTCGGGATCGAACTTCGAAAAGTTGCCCTGGCCGGTGCGCGGCTGAAGCCCGGGGAACAGCTCGGTCAGCCACGCGCGGGTGTGCAGCGAGCGCAGCGTGGCGCCCTCGACATGCTCCTCGACGAGGGCCGAGGGCTCCCCTTTCTGGGCGCGCAACTGTGCCGCGGCGGCGTCCGGGGTGACGACGGCCCGTGCCACCGCGTGCCAGGCGTCCTCGTCCAGCGAGGTGCCTTCGGCAGTCAGACCGGCGCGGACGAGCTGGGCGCGCGCACCGGCCGAGGACATGCCCGGAAGCGAACGCTCGAAGCCGGAGACGGTGAACTGCTCGCCATCAAGGGTGAACGAGATCGTCTCCGGCCCGGCGGCTGCCGCGTTCCTCCCGTCCGTGATTTCGGTTTCTTTTCCGTGGTCGTCTGTTCCTGGCTCCTGGAATCCAGTGGGGATGCTCACGACGTTCCTTTCTTTCTCTGTTCTGCCTGGTATGGATCGATCCGGCACCTCACTGGCTCGGCGTCGGTTCCGTGGCTAGACTGGACAGCGCAGTCCGGGCCGCGCGAGGCGCGTGCCAGGTCTGCTTTCACGAAGCCTCGGCCCACGGGTCGGGGTTTCGTCATAGGTGAGGCCGGCTTCCCGCCGGGCTCACCGGCCGCGGTCAGCATCGTTCGGGTGCGGGGGCTTTGGGGAAATACCTGCTGTACCAGCCCCACAGAGCCCGGCGGCTCTCCTGCCGGGCGATGGCCTGGAATGCCGTGTGGGCGACGAGGTCCGCCATCTGGAGCCAGTCCGACACGTGGGCCGGGACTTGCACCGCCGGGCGCGGGACGCGGGCCGGGCGGACCTCCGTGTGCGCCTCCTCGTACATCGCGTCGGAGCCGTCCCCGTCGACGATCAGCGCGCCGTGCTCGCCGGATCGGTCGAGCAGCCTGTCGAGCGAGCGCAGCAGCCCTCGGTACGCGGCTCCCTTCGCTGCCCGCCAGCCCGCGGGATGCACGGTCCAGGCTGTCGTGATCGTGAGCGCCGATTGCGCGCCGAGCAGTTCGAGGGCGCTCTGGGCCATCCGATAGCGCTCGATCTTGAGCGGGTTGCGCCCGCCGGGGCGGCCACGTCCCGCCAGAAAGTCACGGGCGTGCAGCTCGAAGTCAACGGGGACGCCGTGTTCGGCGAACCATCTGCGGCGCTCCGCACGCCAGTCACCCAGCACGGTCGCGGAATCCGCGGCTGCGACGCCGACGGCGGTGAACAGAGCGAGGTTGCGTTTGGGGACGCCGGACTCGTCACAGTGGAAAGTGCGGTCGGCAGGAAGGTGATTGTTGATCGTGCTAGCCGTTTCTTCGCTCGGACCCGATCAGGACTCAGGACATCGTGCGGCTGCACCGCTGCGACCTGCCGACCCGGCCGACGCGCACGGGCGTCGCTACCGAGCGTCGGACCCATGCGATACGCGCTGCGTCACTCCGGCGGCTCTCTTGACGGTCTCTCACTCGCCCGAGTCACCAGGACGGATTCAAGCGCTGAGCTGAAATACCGTTCTGTGACTCGCCAGTTCGAGGCGCTCCCGGGGGAGAGCATCCGACCGCTGCCGGACACCGCGCCGATCCTCGCCGAATGGCTCGTAGGCATCGAGATTAAACATGGGGGGTGCGCGTGTCAATTCGCCCTCCATAAGGGCGATTTGCTGCTCATGCCTGTTGAAGTCCGGGCGTGAATGAGGGCTCTTCCGTCGTTTGTCCGGCCGCGGGAGACATGCCGTTCCGCGGCCCGTGTGAGCCACAAGCGGGAGGCCTCGCAGGGAGCTTGATACGTGCGGGGAAGCCCCTGTGGTTCCCCCGGGACCGCAAGCGCGTGAGCACGGGTGGCGTGGCGAAGGGAGGGGGTCGGTGGGCACACCGCCACCCGTGCTCCGCACGAAGAGGGGACCATGAACACACCCGAGCAGCGCGTCCGGCGGCTCCGCCGGGTCCACCCACGTGCGGAGGACCGCTGTAGCCGCTCGCGCGCCATGTTGGGCCGGACTTCGCGGGAATCACGGTGTGTGATCCTTGGCAATGCGACGGATCAGGTCGAGCGAGTCCTCGGGCGGCTTCGGACTTCCGTTCGATCCAGATGTTCCCAGTCGGTGTCTCCGGCAACACGAGGTCGAGGACCACCACGTGCGGAGAAGTCAGCAGCAGGTACGGCCGAATATCCCCGAGCGAGCACCGCGTGAGAACGGCAGCACTCGGCGTCCACGCGTCCCCGGGTATGGCGGTGATGGACAGCTTGATCGACGGGCTCATTCCCGTCGTGATCGAGAAGTGGGTGCCCGCGCGGCGGCACGCGGCCACCACGTTTGCGCTGTAGAACTGGCTGTCCGCCCGCAGGACGCGGACGCCGGTGCGGCCGGCTTCGCGGGCGGTGGCCAAGGCCTCGGTGACGAACCGCAGCACGCCGCGGAGTCGGCCGACGTGCCCCGCCGCGGCCGCACCGCGGCGATCACCGTGGCCAGAGACTGTTACCCGCCGACCGTTCCGCCTCGTCCTGTCGCCGTTGATGCCGCACGTGTCCGTTGGATTTCCCAGCCAGGTCGCAGCGAGTACGGACGACAGGTGAAGGCTGTACCAAGCCGGGAGGACCGGCCGGAGACTTCCGCGGCCACATGTGCCGATCCGCCTGCGCCACGACCGCCCAGATGGTAGGACTGGAAGGCTTCGCACCGGGCTGCACACCACAAGGACTGGGGGGTCAGTGGGCTGGCGGGAAGAGATCGTCACGGCGCTCGACACTCAGATCGCGCACGAGGACTCGCCCCGTCGTCGGCGATGGCGCCGCGTCGGGCGGGCCGTACCCGAGGAGGAGGCCGGGCGCTATCTGGTCGACATCCGCGGATCGGATCTGTCCCCCGACCAGCTGGCCGGTGACGGCGTCCGGCTCGCGGGCCCCGACGAGGCACACGTCGAGGCCGGTTATCCGGTCATGGACATCTATCAGGACGGCACGGCGCTGCGGGTACGCGTCGCCGAGTTCGCCGATCTGCCCGAGCCGCACCTGTGGATCAAGCCCCAGCCGCCGGCGTTCCTGCTCAAGGCGCTGCGCGAGGGCATTGCCACGTTGAGCGACGCGCCGCTGGCCGAGCAGGCGGCGCGAGGGAGGGCCGGTGGCCGCCTCGCCCCGGTCGGATTGCCCGAGAACCTCCTGCTGCCTGCTCAGGACCTCGCCTACCGCGCCTGCGCGGGCGAGGGGTTGTGGCTGGTCTGGGGGCCGCCGGGCACCGGCAAGACCACCGTGCTGCGGCGGGCGATCAGCGACCTCATCGCGTCCGGGAAGCGGGTCCTGCTGGTGTCCGCGACCAATATCGCCGTGGACAACGCCTTGCTCGGCGTCGTCAAGGAGGGGCGGCACGGTGAAGGGCACGTGGTGCGCGTCGGTCCGCCCCACCTCCGCGACATCGCGGAGAACTCCGCTGTATGCCTGTCTCTCATGGTCCGGGAGCGTCTGGCCGGTATCGAGGCGCAGCGCCGGGCCGTCGCCGGTCAACTGGCCGAGTTCCGCGCCCGCGCCGCGGAGCTGGCGGCCCTCGACTCGCTGCTCGTGGGATTCGATGCCGAAGCCCACACCCGGGACCGCGAGTTGCTGGTGGGCCTCGGAGGAAGCCCGGAGCGGGTACGAGCGGAACTGGCGGAGGCCGAGCAGGCCGCCGAACGCGCCGCGGCACGGGCCGCCGAGGCACAGGCCCGCAGCGAAAGGGCCCGGCAGGCGCTGCGGGACGCCGAGCCGGCGCGGCGGGACTGGGCCAGGCACGATGAAGCCGTCGAGCGGCTGCGGGAGACCGATGAGTCCGTGGCGCACCTGGAGGCCAGGGCACTGGTGGCGGTACGGGAGCGGGACAGTGCCCAAGCTCACCTGGCCGAACTGGAGTCACGCTCCGGCTTCGCGAGGCTCCGGGCGCGCAGCGCTCTGGCGGACGCCCGGGAAGCGGTCAGGCAGGCGGAGGCGGCGGCCGTGGCGGCGGAGGCGAATGCCGACCGGGCTCGTGCCGTGCTGGCCCGGTCCCGCCCCAAGCTCGCCGCGGGTATCGAACGGGCGCGGGCCGGTATTGCATTGTCCCGGGAGGCCATCGTGCGCCGGGAGCAGGCTGCCCGGACAGCTCTCGCCGACGACCGCACCCGGGCCGGGGAGGCAGATTTCGCAGCATCCCGCGTCGCAGGGCTCCGTTCGGCTCTCCCGGAGGCCGAAGCCGCGTGGGCTCGGGTGAGCGAGGCTGAGCGGCGGGGCCACCCGCGCCATGCCGCCCGGGCGGAGCGGTTGCGTCTCCGGACGGCCGCAGACGCGGCCCACCGGGACGAGCTGGAGCGACAGCACACCGAGTTGCAGGAACAGTACGAGAAACTGGCTCGCGACGCCCAAGGGGAGATCATCCGCGCGGCGCGGCTCGTCGCAACGACGCTGGCCCGTTTCCGCACCAATAGGGCGGTCTTCGAGGGAGAGTACGATCTCGTGCTCGTCGACGAGGCCGGGACGGCGATGCTGCCGGAAATCTTGCTCGCCGTCGGCAAGGCCAAGCGGACCGCCGTGCTGCTCGGGGACTTCATGCAGCTTGGGCCGGTCAAGCCCCGCCTCGACGACAGGGGCCGGCCGGACATCGCGCGCTGGCTGCTGACAGAGGTCTTCGAACACTTCGGCATCGCGTCGGCGGCGGAAGCCGGCCGCCACGACGGGTGCATCGTGCTGGACGTGCAGCACCGTTTCGGTGCGGACGTAATGGCGCTCGCCAACTCCCTGGCCTACGACGGCACGCTGAAGGCGGGGCCCGGAGTGGAACGGCGGGCACAGACCCTGGCCGAGGACGATCCGGAGATCGTGCTGCTGGACACTGATGGCCTCGGGGAGTTGGCCTCGGTCAACTTGGTGAGTCGCAGCAGCGGCTGGTGGCCGGCCGGCGCGCTGCTGGCGCGTGCGTTGGTGGAGCTCCACCAGGAGGATGGCGAACCGGCCGGCATCGTCACCCCCTACAAAGCGCAGGCCGAAACGACGCTTGAGGCGTTGCGCGACATGGAAAGTGGCGACAGGCTGCCCGCCGAAGTGGGCACCGCACACCGGTTCCAGGGGCGGGAATTCCCCGTCGTCATCTTCGACATGGTCGAGGACGATTACAACGACGGACTGTGGATGGCGAAAGCCACCCGGCGGGCACCGGCCGACGCATGGGCACGCAACGGAGTGCGCCTGTTCAACGTGGCCGTGACCCGCGTACAGACCCGGCTGTACATCATCGGCAGCCGGTGGCGCGTCCGGAACGCAGGCGCAGAAGGCGCACTCGGCCAACTCGGCGCACTGATCGACGGCCGACGCGTCCGGAGCGTACCGGCGACACGACTCGTCGCGCCCACCGCTGTACCCGGGCCGGAACTCGGCCCGTTCGGCAGCCGCTTGGCCGAGGTACTGAGCCGGCATGTGGAAGTCGCCGCCGTCGATGACGAGATCTCCTTCTACCGCACGTTCACCGACAGGATCGCCGAGGCGCGTACATCGCTGTGGATCTGGTCGCCGTGGACGGCGACGCGTCTGACCGGTCTGCTGCCCGCGCTGTCGGATGCGGTGGGCCGCGGCGTGCGCGTGACCGTCTTCGTCCGGGACCCCAGCGACCGAGGACAGAGGGACCGAACAAAGTTGGTGCGTGAGCTCCGCTCCGTTGTGCACACCGTCGTGCCGGTCAACGTGATGCACCAGAAAATCGTCGTCATCGACGAGCACACCGTGCTGCTCGGCAGCCTCAACGCGCTGTCCCAAAGTAGGTCACGCGAGATCATGCTGACCATCCGCGGGGCCCATTTCGCGAGGAAGATACTCGCTCACGAACACGCCGAGAGTTTCGCCGCCCCGCCGCGCTGCGGAGCCTGTGGCGGCGACGAGGTGGACCTCCGTCGCTACGGCAAAGGCGAGTGGTACTGGCGCTGCTACGCGGGCAGCTGTCCCGCACGGAGTGGCAGAACTGCGTGGAAGACGCCGGTCCGGCTGTCCGGCAGGCGCTGAGTTCCGTTCGCGCGGCGCCGACCTTGCGGTGTCGCGCACAGCGGGCGGGCAGCTACGGTATGTGGTTCATCAGCGGACATCTCTACGGCACGTGTGGACTCCGGAGGTTTTCGTGAGCACGAGCGGCAGGTACGCAGAAAACCGGGCGACAACCGGCGCGGGGGATGCGGGACTTGGCAACCTGCGGGTCGTACTGGACAGCTGGCGAAGCTCGCTGCTCGACATGGGCGGGCGCAACCGGCTGCTGAACTTCCGGCACACGAGAAGCGGCACGCTGGAGTTGACGACGCCCGACGCGCATGCGCTGCTCTCCGAACTTGGCCAGGGCTGGGCGTTCGCGCCGGTCGGCGATGACGCGTCCGTCGCTTCGAACGGCAAGCGCCCGGGACTTGTCACCCAGAAGCGCACCCAGGCGGCCCTGGACGCGTCTCTCCACCGCCTTCGGCGCAAGGCCGGGCAGATGTTCAACGACTACGGGCTGTGGGTGCTGTGGCTCGGGGTCGGCATGCTCGATTGGCGGGAGGGCGGAAGCGAGGAGACCGCTGCGGCACCGCTGCTTCTCGTTCCCGTCGAACTTCGCCGGAGCCGCGACGGACGCCACCGGCTGCACGCGGCCGAAGGCCAGGAACGCGTGCTCAACCCGGCGCTGACCGTGAAACTGGGGCACCTCGGTATCGCGTGTGACGCACTGGCCGAAGCCGACCCGGCGAATGCGGAGCAGGTATTCGCCGCAGCCCGTGCGGAATTGGCGGCGCAGCCCGGGTGGTCGGTGGAGGAGCGGGTCGTGCTCGGGCTCTTCGCCTCCCATAAGGAGGCCATGTACCAGGACCTGCTGCAGAACGAGAAGCGCATACTCGGCCACCCCCTGATCCGGGCCGTGGCTCTCGGTGCGGAGGCCGGACCCCCGGGGGACAGCATCGACTTCGAGCCGCCCGACCCGGAGCGCATCGACGAGGTTCAGGCGCCGGAGCGGACGCCGCTGGTACTGGACGCTGATGCCTCGCAGCGGCAGTGCATCGCTGCCGCGCTGGCCGGGCGCTCGTTCGTGATGAACGGCCCGCCGGGGACCGGGAAGAGCCAGACGATCACGAACATGATTGCTGCCCTGATGCACGCCGGTCGCCGCGTCCTTTTCGTCAGCGAGAAGGCGGCAGCGCTCGACGTGGTGCGGAATCGCCTGCGTAGCGTCGGCCTCGACGATTTCGTCCTCGCGCTGCACAGTGGCGACACCACGAAGAAGGCCGTCGCCACGGAACTGGCACGGGTGCTCACCAGCGAGATCAGGATAGGCGGCGCGGCCGAGCACGAGCTCGACCGGGCTCGGCAGCTCCGCGAGGAGCTTTCGGCGTACGCGGTGGCCATGAACGAGGTCAGACAGCCTCTGGGGCGCACCGTGCACGACGTCCTGGGACGTCTGGTGCTTCTCGAACAGGACGGCACGGCGCAGCTGGCCCTTCCCGCGGCTCACCGGCTCGCTGCCCGTGGACTCAGCGCGAGCGGCCTGCAGGAGATGCTCGATGCCGCTGGGGCGATCGGGCGCGCCTGGCGGCCTGCCGCCCAGGGGCCCGCCTTCGTCTGGCACGGGCTCATCGGTTCGGGTGAGACCTCCGTACTCGCCGAGGCGGAGGACGCGCTGACCACCGTGCGTGCCGTGGCGGAACGCAGGCCGTTCGCCGGCACGATGCCGGAGCCGCGCACCTCGCCGGAACTGCGCGCGACCGCGGAGAGGCTCCGGCCAGGTTCGCGGACGGGGACGGAACAAGGCCCGGCAGGAATCGGCGGGGACGCCGCGGCGCCGCTCGCCCGACTTGCCGAGGTACTGGGCGCGCGTGAGCCCGCCACGCCAGAAGAGGCCTTCGCACTCCTCGAACTGGCCGATCTCGCCGGGGCCGATCACCGTCCGCCGCGTCAGTGGTTCGATGCCGAAACACTCCGCGCCGCGAAAGGGATGGCGGACGGGCTTCGGAAGGCGCTGGCCTCGGAGAAGGAAGCTGCCGCGGCGGCCGAGGACACATTCGACGAGCGAGTGCGCACAACCGCGGAACTGCCAGAGCTTGTACAGCGATTCACCCAGCAGCACCGAGAGATCTTCGCCCGGTGGTTCTCCGACCAGTTCAAGGTCGACCGGGAGACGGTCACCGCGTTGACCAGGGATCGCGTGTGGCACAGGAAGCTCATCGGCCGGCTCGGGGATGCCTTGGCCTGGCACGAGGCAGCCCAGGAGGTTGAGCGCCTGGCCGATCAGGCACAGTCGGTGCTCGGCCGTTACACCCCCCGCGACACGGACGGCCTGGCGGTACTTGACCAGGCCCTTGCGGCGGCCGAGCGCATTGCCGCACTCTCCGGGGCAGTTGAACGGCGTGACCTGCTCAGCGCATCTCTGGCCGACGGTGCGGCATCCGATCCGCTCCCCGGCCTGCACGCCGAGAGCGCACGCAGTGCGCTGGCCGAATGGTGCGACGCGGCGGTTCGGTGCGCCGAACGCTGGACGGCTTCCGCGACCGCTTTGATCCAGTTGTTCGGGGAAGGGCGGCGGGCCCAGTTGGTCGCAGAACTGCTCGGTCCGTTCGACCAGGCCGTTCTGTCCGTCGCGGAACTGCGGGACGACCCCGCGGGGCCCTCGGAATGGCGGGCCTACCGGAGCGGGCGCGATGTGCTTGCCGCACACCAGGTCGACCAGCTCGTCGACAGCGCGGTAGCGCGGAAACTCACCGGTGAAACCCTGCCGACAGCGGTGGAATACGCCGTTCTGAAGTCCTGGGCGGATGACGTCCTGGACGAGGACCCCAGACTGCAAAGAGCCCGCTCGGCAGACCTCGACGCCCGGGTCGCGCAGTTCCGGCAGGCGGATGAGCGGCTGGTCGAAACAGCGAGTGGGGCGGTCATCGAAGCCTGCAACGGCCGTCGCCCCCGGAATGTGCGCGGAGGTGCCGCGGGCCTGATCATCAAGCAGTCCGAGATGAAACGTCGCCACATGCCGGTGCGCGACCTCCTCGGTCGTACCAGGGACGTGGTCAAAACGGTCAAACCGTGTTTCATGATGAGCCCGCTGACAGTCAGCAAGCTGTTGCCATCGGACTTCTCCTTCGATGTCGTCATTTTCGACGAGGCATCACAGGTGCGCCCCGCGGACGCCGTGAACTGCATCTACCGGGCCGGTTCGCTGGTCGTCGCCGGCGATGAGAAGCAATTGCCGCCGACCTCGTTCTTCGACTCCGCCGTGGAGGACGACGGCGACGAGTACGACGAGGACCTGCCGGATACGTTCCAGTCACTGCTCGATGCCTGCAAGGCGGCTGCCATGAGGGTGCTGCCTCTTCGCTGGCACTATCGCAGTCGTCATGAGAGCCTGATCGCTTTCTCCAACCACGAGTTCTACGACAACGCCATGATCACTTTTCCTGGGGCCGTGGGAGAGGGCAACGACACAGGCGTTGCCTTCTTTCACGTTGCCGACGGGCGGTACGACCGTGGGGGGCGCCGGGACAATCTCCGGGAAGCCGAGTACGTCGCCCAGCGGGTGGTGCACCACTTCGACACCCGGCGGAACCGCAGTCTCGGTGTCGTCGCGCTGTCGCAGGCGCAGGCATCGGCCATCGACCTCGCCGTGCAGCAGGCTCGGATCAACCGTCCCGATCTGGACGAGCACTTCACCGAGGACCGCCTGGACGGCTTCTTCGTCAAGAACCTCGAATCGGTCCAGGGCGACGAGCGGGACGTCATGATTCTGTCCGTAGGGTATGGGCCGGACGAACACGCACGGCTGAGACACCATTTCGGCCCCATCAACAAGGACGGCGGCTGGAAGCGGCTCAACGTGGCCGTCACCAGAGCCCGTTACCGTACAGAAGTGGTGGCCTCCTTCCTGGGCAGCGAGCTCGGCGACAGCACCAACGAGAGCGTACGAACGCTGAAGCGTTATCTTGAGTACGCCCGCAATGGGCTGGCCACCCTCGCGCGCGATACGGTCCAGGACTCCGATGCCGAGCCGGAAAGCCCATTCGAGGAATCGGTGTACAAGGTGCTACGCGCCTGGGGGTACGCGGTGCAGCCGCAGGTGGGTGTCGCGGGTTATCGGATCGACCTCGGCCTACGGCACCCGGCGGGGCTTGGCGGCTTCGCGCTGGGTATCGAATGTGATGGCGCGATGTATCACTCGTCCCGGGCCGCGCGGGACCGCGACCGGCTGCGAGAGCAGGTTCTCACGGGGCTTGGTTGGAAGCTGTACCGGATCTGGGGCACTGATTGGTACCGGGCCAGAGCTTCGGCTGAAACGCGGCTGCGAGACGCAGTGGAGGCCGCCATGGCGGAGGCATCCGCCGCGCAGGACGTGGATGATCGGGCGGACACGACGGTCAACGCATTCGATCGGAGCCCGTCCACGGCCGTGGTACATCAGCGGGTGCCTGTCGCGGAGGAGCCGGAACGGCCTTGGGTCGTTGATTACACGATGCTTCCAGTGGCACTATCACCCGCGGGCGAACTACACACGCCGGAGGCACGGCCACAGCTCGGACGGCTGTTAATGCGAGTCATAGAAGCGGAAGGCCCGATCCATGAGGAACTCCTGGTGCAGCGAGCGAGAGAAGCCTGGGGTCTGAGCCGCGCCGGCGCCAGGATCCGCGGCAACGTGCACCACGTTCTTCAAGTGCACATCCGGGCGGGCAGAAGTATCCGAGAGGGGGATTTTTACGATGTCGCCGGCAGGAATCTTTCGGTGGCGCGCCGCCCGTCAGGTGACATCGTCCGTCGGGTGGGTCATGTCGCACCGGGAGAACGCCAACTGGCGCTACTGGCGCTTGCGGCTGAAAGCCCCGGGATCTCCGGCGAGGAACTGATGGCTCACGCATGTGAACTCTTCGGTTGGCGACGAATGGGCCCAGATATTCGCGCCGCACTCCTTGCGGACATCGCGACATTGTATGCCTTGGGTAAGGTCGAGGGGCCTCCGGATTCTATTTCGGTCGCCTGACCTGGGCCTGTTGTGAAAGTCCCGCCTTCCTCTCGGTCGAGCGGCGGGAACTTCGCATCAGGCACTAGGCATACCGAGCAACCCGGTGGGGCCTGTCAGATCGTGGTCGGCAGCGCGTTCTCCAGGAGGATCTCCGCCGCTGTCCGCGCGTGCCGGCCGTAGTTCGCCTCGTCCAGCACCATGGCGCGGCTGGCGGCGCCGTCCGCGAGGGTCACGAGTTGCTCGGCAAGGACGGCGGGCTCACGGCAACCCAGTTCCGCTACCAGGTCGGTCACCAGCCGCACCATCAGCAGTTTCTGTTCGCGGGCGTAGGAGTGGACCGCGTTCTGCGGGTCGGGGAACTCCACGGCGGCGTCGATGAACGGGCATCCGCGCACGGGATCCGTGCCGGCTGGGGGTGGGTCGAACAGTGCGAGGATTCGCTCCTTGGCGGGGATGTCCTCGCGTGCCAGCGCGCCCTCCAGGGTGCGCCCCGTCGAGGAGAGGTCCTTGAGGTGGGCGAGGACCAGCTCGTCTTTGGTCCTGAAGTGTGCGTAGAGGGTGCGCTTGGACACTGGCGCCCGCTCCGCGATCTGCTCCATGCCGGTCGCGTTGATTCCCTGGGCCGCGAACAGTCCGGCCGCGGCGGCCAGGATGCGCTCCCGCCCTCCGCGACCCTGCCGTCGGGACGCCGTCGTCATCGTGGGCATGACGTAAGTATACGTTCTCGTTTACTTCGGAGGGGGTGGCTGACTATAGTGCGACTTCAGGTAAACGATACTGTTTACTTCAGTGATCCCGAGGAGAGTTCCATGAGCGGACCGGTCTTCCCCCGGACACGCACGAGCGAGGCGCCCACCGGCGGGATGCAGACGGGCGGGACCCGCACGAGGGAGTACGCCGAGCAGCTGATCCGCGGGCGCCGCGCGACCCGCGCATTCCGTCCCGACCCGGTGCCCGAGGACGTTTTGCGCGTGGTGTTCTCCCTGGCCGGCGCCGCGCCGTCCAATTCCAACGCGCAGCCGTGGCGTGTCGAGGTGGTCGGTGGCGCACGGCGACGCCGTCTGGCCGACGCCCTGCGGACGGCCCACAGTGAGCGACGTGTCACGGCCGACTACCCGTACTCCGAGAACATGTACGCCCCCGTCCACCAGGAACGGCGGGCCGCCTTCGGCGCCGGTCTGTACGGAGCTCTGGGCATCGGCCCCGACGACCACCCGGCCCGCGCCGCCTACGACGTGGAGAGCATGGGCTTCTACGGGGCGCCCCATGCCGCGTTCCTGTTCGTCACCGGCGACGGCGGGCCGCGACTGGCCGCCGACGTCGGCGCCTACCTGCAGACGCTGCTGCTGGCCATGACCGGCTACGGCGTAGCCAGTTGCCCGCAGGGCATGCTCAGCTTTTACGCCGACACCGTCCGCGACCAACTTGGAGTGGACGAGGGGAAGCTGCTCGTGGGTATCTCCTTCGGCTACGCCGACGAGAATGCGGCGGCAAACCGGGTCGCGACCGGCCGGGCGGCCCTGGAGGCAACCACAACCTTCCACCCCTAGAGTCGATCCCGAAAGCGCTGGTCACAGCCACTCGTTGAGGGCTGCGACCAGCACGGTCGCCTCGTATCGGACGGCGAGTTTGTCGTATCTCGTGGCCACAGCGCGGTTCCGTTTCAGCCGGTTGATCCCGCACTCCACCGTGTGGCGTTCCTTGTAGTCGTCCTTGTCGAAGGCTGGTGGCCGGCCGCCTCGGGAGCCGAGCTTCTTGCGGTTGCGTACCTGGTCGGCCTTCTCCGGGATGGTGCATCCGATCCTGCGTCTGCGCAGGTAGGAGCGGTTCGCGCGGAATCCGTAGGCTTTGTCGGCACGGACCCTGTCCGGCGTGGTGCGCGGGCCTCCGGGACCGGTGCGAGGCACGCGGATGCGTTCGAGGACGGGCTGGAACTGCGGGCTGTCGTGACGGTGGCCCGCAGTGATCAGCAGGGACAGCGACTTCTGCCCCTGCTCGGCCACAAGGCGGATCTTCGTCGTCAGGCCACCACGGGAACGTCCGAGCCCGTGATCGTCCGGCTCGGTGTCGACCCCACCAGACGGCTCGCGCTGCAGATCCCCGTTACCTTTTCGCCGCCCCGGCGGCGTGCTGGTGGGCACGGCAGACGGTCGAGTCCACACTCACGTCCCAGGTGATCAGGCCCTGCGCATCGGCTTGAACCTGCAGTTGTTCCAGGATCCGCTTCCATGTGCCGTCGCGCTGCCAGCGGCGGAACAGGTCGTAGACCCGGTCCCATGGGCCGTATTGCTCGGGGACGTCCCGCCAGGGCGTGCCAGCCTGGGTCCGCCACCGTATCCCGTCGATCAACTGCCGACGCGTCCACGTCCGTGGCCGCCCCCGGGTGTTGGCCAGGGCCGGACCGGCATCATCCGACTGCTCGGCCGAGCGGCTTCTCGGCGCCCCCGGACTTTCGCGCGCGGAGGCGTCCTCGAGAAGTGAGCCGAACGAGCCGCGAGTCAGGCGTGCGAAGCCGTGGCCCGGATGCCGGCGAGTACCACGCCGACGATGCGCTCCGCGTCCGTGCGGGTGAACGGGCGCATGCCGCGGTTGACGATGAGGTGCACCGGGCCGGAGATCATCTCGCCGAGGAAGGAGCTGTCGACCGGGGGGAGCTCGCCCCGGTCGACGGCGGTGTCCACCCGCCGCCGCATGGCGGCCACGCGCTGGTCGAGGATTTTGGTCAGCGCCTGGACGGTGGGGCTTTGGCGGGCCGGCTGGATGGCCTGTTCGAGCGTCCGGCCGAACGGCGTTTCCAGGCCACCGGCGAGGGCCAGCAGGAAGTTTACCAGGTCCCGGTGGATGTCGCCGGTGTCGGCGACCGAGGCGAGATCCTCGGCGTACCGCAACAGGGCCTCGACCACCAGCTCCTCGCGGTCGGGCCAGTTGCGGTAGACGCTGGTCTTGTGCACGCCGGCGAACTCGGCGACCTCCTCGTAGCGGAAGCCCGCGATGCCGTCGCGCGCCACGAGCTCGACGGTCGCGGCGAGGATCTGCGCTCTCACCCGCGCGTTGCGGCCTCCGGGGCGACGTGCGGGCGGCCGGTCGGCGGTCCCGTGGGCCATCGCCGCGCTCACCTCCACCTCTCTGCTCGGGTGCCGATTGTCGCCAGGTGCGGCGTTGCGGTGCAAGCCGGTGGTAAGTAAGCTCGCTAAAAGCAACTGTTTGTTTCTTTAGTCGTCGGATCGGCCGCGCCCGCGGCCGATCCGATCGCCACCCACCTCAGCGAAACCTGGAGCGCACACGTGCACATCCTTGTCTCCGGAGCCGGTATCGCCGGGCTCGCCTGCGCGCTCGAGCTCGGCACCCGCGGCCACGACGTCACCGTCGTCGAGTACGCCCGCCACCTCCGGCTCACAGGCACACCCATCGACATCCGCGGTGATGCCATCGAGACCGCGGACAGGATGGGACTGCTCACGAAGATCCAGAAGCAACGGGTCCGGATGTCCGAGCTCACCCAGTTCGTCGACAGCGGGGGCGAGCCGGTGGCCCGAATCCCGATGGCGGAGATCAGCGACTCCGACGACGACATCGAGCTTCTCCGCGAGGACCTCGTGCGTATCCTCGCCGATGCGCTCCCGGACAGCGCGGCGATCCGCTTCGGCGACTCGATCGAGACACTGACCGACGGCGGCGGCGACGGCCGCGTCGACGTGCGTTTCACATCGGGCCGCACCGGTCGGTACGACCTGGTGCTCGGCACCGACGGCCAGCACTCCGCGGTACGCAGGCTGGTGTTCGGGCCCGAGGAGGACTATCTCCGGCACCTCGGTGTCTACTTCGCCCTCGCCGACCACCCCGGCGAGGCGCGGTCCGAGGGCACCAACTCGATATACAACGTCCCGGGCCGGATGGCCGGCATCTTCCGGTACAACGGCAAGGCTGTTGCGGTCTTCCAGTTCCGCTCGGAACCGATCGACTACGACCACCACGACCTGGACGCCCAGAAGAAGATCCTCATCGACGCCTTCGAGGGCTACCGGTCGTGGCGTATCCCGGAGCTGCTCGACGCGGCCCGCGCCGATCCTGGTTTCTTCTTCACCTCCGCGAGCCAGATCCACCTGCCCTCCTGGCACCGCGGCCGCGTCGCCCTCGTCGGGGACGCCGGGTACTGCCCGGCCTTCCTGTCCGGCCGGGGCACCTCACTCGCGCTCACCGGCGCCCGCTTTCTCGCCGAGGAACTCGAACGGTGCGGCAATGACCACACCGCCGCATTCGCACGGTACGAGGCCCGGCAGCGCCCCTATGTCACTTTCGCCCAGGACCGTGTCTACAGCGGTCGCGATCGCATATTGCCGGCCACCTGGGCCGCCATTGCCGCCCGCAACAAGGCGCTGCAAGCACCCGGCGCCGGCGCGCCCTGAACTCCGCGTCATGCGGGCAACGCCCAACGGCCTTCAGCAGACCACCCGGTGACCCACAGGGCGTGCCGTTCGCCGGGACCTCACCCTCAATGCGCTGGAGAGAATGCATAGTGAAAGACACGCTGGAAAGGCCCGCCCCCGGCGCCCTGGAGGACAGCTGGAGCAAGCGGCTCATCCTCTGGGCGGCCGTTCTCACCCTCGCCAACGTCCTGGCCGACGTGGCCGTCGGCTCGCCCATGATGGTCCTGCCCCAGTTGCTGGCGCATTTCGACACCGACCAGACCGCGTGGCTGAACGCAAGCGCGATGCTGGCCGGGGCCATCTGGTCGCCGCTGCTCGCGAAGAGTTCCGACATCTTCGGCAAGCGCCGGGTACTCATCGGCACGCTGCTCCTCGCATGCACGGGAGCACTGGTCTGCCTCGCCGCGCCCAACGTCTGGATCTTCCTGGTGGGGCGCTTCCTCCAGGGCGCCGCCTTCGCCGCGATCTTCATCACGGTGGCCCTCGCGCGCCAGATCTGCACCCCGGGGGTGGCGATGGCCGTGGTCGGGCTCGTGACGTCCGGCTCGTCGATCGTCGGAGTCATCGAGCCGTACCTGATGGAGCCGGTCATCGACGTGTTCGGCTACCGGAGCGTCTTCATCGTGGCGGCGCTGCTCGCCGCGGCGGCCGCGCTCAGCGTGCGTTCCTTCATCCCGGAATCGCCGATCCGCAGCACCGGCCGGATCGACGTGGGCGGGGCGCTCCTGCTCGGCGGCGGCCTCGGCGCGGTGCTCGCCTACATCAGCCTCGGAAGAGACCTCGGCTGGCTGTCCTGGGGCATGATCGCCCTGCTGGTGGCCGGTGCCGCCGCGTTGGCCGGTTGGGCGTTCCTCGCGCTGCGGGTCGACGAACCCATCATCGACATCCGGGCCCTCAGCCGCCCGATCCTGCTGACGCTGCTCGCCCTGGTGCTGGCGGCAGGCTCCTTCCGGAGCATGCTGCAACTGACGGGTATCGTCGCCCAGGTGCCCCCCGACCTGGGGCTCGGTTACGGTCTCGGCGACGGAGAGGCGGTCGCGACGCTGCTCGCCACGTCCAACCTCGGCATCGTCGTCGGCGGCACGTGTGCCGGATGGATCGCGGGGCGGTTCGGTCCCGCGCTGCCCCTCCTCGGTGGCATCGCCCTCGGGACAGCGGCGACGTTCGCAATGCTGGCGGGCGTATCGAGCCTCCCGCTGGCGATCGCCTGCGGCGCCATGGTCGGCATGGCCGCCGGCGCGATCGGCGCCTCCGGCTACAACCTGGCGACCAGCATCGAAGCGCCCGAACGGCAGGGCACGACCACCGGCCTGGTGTCGGTCGTGCTCGCCCTCGGCTCGGTCGTCTTCAGCTTCGCCGGGGGCGAGGTGCTCAAAGCGACCCTGATTCCCGGCACCTTTGCCGACGGTGCCCCGGTGAGCACGGCGACCGGCGTGTACCTCTACGTCGTGATGGCGGGAGTGCTCTTCGCCCTCGCCGCGGTGCCCGCGATCATGCTGGCCCGCAACCGGTCTGCCGCGCCGGCCGTGCCCGGGGCACCACAGGACCCGGGTTCGCCTGCGATCGACCGGTAGCCGGGCAGCCCGCCCGGCCGCCCGGCCTTGGCGGAACGGTTCCCCGTCGTCTCCGTCGCCGCTGCCACTGGGCGGACTTTCGTGGCGTACGGCCCAACTTCCGTCGTCAGCGGAGCTCACCGGCCCGCCTGCGGCGGGCCGCCCCTGCCCGGCAACGTCGTCGAGCTCACCGGCAGCCACGGCGACGACGCAGTCGTACGCCTCGTCGCCGGAAAGCCGGCCGCTTCCCGTTGGCACGGAGACACGGAGACACGGAGACACGGAGACACGCGAGCGTCGCGGCCGACGCCAGACGAATGCGGCAGTGCGGCCGCCTTCTCCCCCAGGGTGGCGCAGGCGCAGGCGCAGGCGTCGGCGCCGAGAACCGCGGCGCGGGGCCGTGCCGGCAGCAGCCTCGTCATCGACGGTTGACCGGCATCAGGCCCCGGCCGACGCGCATCGGCGTCGCTGCCGAGCGTCGGACCCATGCGATACGCACTGGGCGCTCTCGCACCAGGCCCGCTGCCGGACAGCGTGCCGATCGTCACCGGATGGCTCGAACGCGTTGAGGCTGATTCGGGTGGGCGAGCGTCGGCCCGCGCGGAGCGCGACCGGGCGGCTTCGCGCGACTCTTGACGCCCACCGGAGGCGTTGCGATACTCCCCGTGATCGCAAGCGCTTTCCCCTCGCGCACCGCCACCGCGTCCTTGCGAGTGCCCCACGCTGCTCGTCGCCTCCGGTGAAGGACGCTCCGGCAGTGAATCGATTCATCAGGGTGGTTCGGCGTGTGATCGGCATTCCCCCCACATCCCCCCACCAGGAGTGAACGATGGGACGCAGAGCCGCATTTCTCTCCGGAATCGTCTCGCTGGTCACCGCCACGACGCTGACAGGTTCGGTCGGTGCCGCGGCGGGCACGGCCGTCGGTGCCATGGCCTGCGGCGGCGGTACCTACCAGGCAGAGGCGGTGCGCAACGGCAACACCTGGACGGCGCCCGGCTATTCGGGGACCGACATGCTCTCGGCCATGCGCGCGGCGGTCGGCAGTCTGCCCCCGGGCCGCACGGCCATGGCGGGGGTCCTGGTCCGCGGCTCCGGGGACGTGCCCGGCAACCAGTCGCTCGACCTGCCCAGTCACACCATGATCGATCTCTGCGGCACGATCAACGTCACCGGGCCCGCCCGCGCCGATCACGCCCCCCTGCGCACCAGGAACACCACGGACGTCGAGATCCGCAACGCGTCCCTCACCGGCGCGCCCCACTTCGGCATCCTCGTGCGCAACGGCACCGACATCACCATGGGCCAGATCGACATGGACCTGTCGGGCGGTCTCGGCATCCGCATCGACAACCACGACGACCGCGACGTCCGCACCCGCAACGTTCGCATCGGCGATGTCCGGGTCTCGGGAAGCGGCAGCCACGCCGTGGAGACCTACGGGGTCGACGGGCTGACGATCGGCACCGTCACGGCCCGCGACACCGGCGAATCGGGGCTGCTGCTGAACGACACCATCAACGCCCGGATCGCGCGCGTGGACGGCGAGGGCACCGGCGCGGGCACCGGGTACGCGGCGTTCCGCATGGCCAACCGCAACGGTCGCATCGGCGACGGGTATCCGGTCAACATCCGCGTCGGCGAGGTGATCGCACGGGGCGGCGGGCACGGCATCCTCTGCGTGTCGGGGAGCGGCGGCGCGGTGATCGACCGCATCACCATCTCCCGCGCCGGCAGGAACGCCATCCTCATCGAGGACTGCCACAACGTGCACCTCGCGGCCCGGAGCGGCACCGTCGACGGGCCGGGAGACGTCCGTATCGGGGCCGGGCCGGAGTCCGCCCCCAGCCTTTCGCGGTGACCAACGCGGCGTCTACGACGTGCGCTTGCTGCCGGAGCCGGAGGCGGTGCGCCGCACGGTGGCCTGCGGTGCGGTCCTGTCGGCCGCGTATGAGGCGCTGCGGCGGGCTGATCCCGCGGGTGACACGGCGGAGCGTTCGCCGGCGAACCGGGACTTCCACCGTGCGCTGTATCTGCCGTGTGGGAATCCGCTGCCGGCGCGGAGAACGTCATCGTCCGCAACCGCACGTTCGAGGACACCTTCGACTGCTTCCCGCAGTGGGACCCGACGGACGGCGAGTTCGGCGAGTGGCACTCGGAGTACAACAGCCTCGTGCCGTACGGCTCCCGCCGCGTGTGGGGGGACCACGACACGTTCACCGACGGCCGCCGCCCCGACGACGCGCAGCCGCGGTACTTCGGTCGGCTGCTCCGGCAGCACGACGGCCAGCTGGACATCGTGCGCGGCACGGACCTGGTCACCGTCAGCTGGAACGCGTTCACCGAGCACGACAAGACGATCGTGCTCGGCAACAGCGACGGAGCCGCGGCCGACGACCGCGGCAAGCCGCGGACCACGTTCCACCACAACCTGTTCCACGACGTGAACGAGCGCGCGCCGCGCGTGCGTTACGGGCAGGCCGACGTCTACAACAACCACTTCCGGCAGGACGCCGGGGCCCGTTACGGCTAAAGCTGGGGCATCGGCATCGAGTCCGCCCTGGTCGCCGAGTGCAACGCGTTCACGCTGCCCGCGGACATCGGACCGGCGCAGGTGCTGTACCGGTGGACGGCCGGTACCTCGGTCACCGAGCACGGCAACTGGGTGGGCGGCAGGCCCGTGGACCTGCTCGGCGCCTGCCACGAGGCCAACCCGGAAGCGCCGCTCGGCGACGACGCCGGCTGGACCCCACAGCTGCGGGACCGGGTCGACCACCCGCGCGCGGTGCCGCGCGTCGTCGACCGCGGGGCGGGGGCCGGGCGCCTGCGCCGAGGGCTGCGGGGGACAATGCGCCGGGCGGCGCACGCCCCGCGGAGAACACGGTGGAGGATACGGTGCGGCACGAGGACACGGTGGCGGTACGGGGGGAGGTCGCGCCCGGATACGAGCCGCTGCGCGCGGAGTTCGCCGGAGTGGCGGGCGAGGGCGCGCAGCTCTCCGTCCGGGTGGCGGGGCGGCAGGTCGCCGACCTGTGGGCCGGGGACGGCGTCACCGGCGACTCCCTGACCGGCGTCTTCTCCTCCACGAAAGGGGCCGCGTTCCTCGTGCTCGCGCTGCTGGCCCAGGAGGGCGCCCTCGACCCGGACCGGCGGGTGGCGGCCTACTGGCCGCAGTTCGCCGCCGAGGGCAAGGGCGAGGTGACCGTGCGGGACCTGGCCGGGCATCGGGCGGGAGCCATCGGCACCGCGGACGGCTTCACGCCGGCCGAGGTGGCGGACGACGCCGCGCTGGCCGCCCGGCTGGCCCCGCACCGGCCGTACTGGCGGCCCGGCGCCGCCTTCGGCTACCACACGCTGACGGTCGGCGCCCTGGTCGGCGAGGTGGTGCGCCGGGCCACCGGCAGCACGCTCCAGCAGGTGTACGAGGAGCGCATCCGCCGCCCCCACGGCGTGGATCTGTGGCTCGGCCTGCCCGCGGCCGAGGAGCCCCGGGTGCTGCCGGTGCTGCCACCGCGCCCCGCGGCGCAGGACCCGGCGGCGGTGCCCGAGGCGCCCGACAGCATCGGCGGGATCGCGGGGAACCTGCACCACCCCGAGCCGACCGTGCTGTCCGCATTGCCGGACGACCGCGCGGTCCGGGCCGGCGGGCAGTCATCCGTGGCGGGCATCGGCTCGGCCCGCGGTCTCGCGGGGCTGTACGCGGCGGCCGTCACGGGCAGCGGCGGCGCGCCGCCGCTGCTGACGCCCGCGACGGCCGCGGAGTGCGCCCGCCCGTATTCGACGGGCCTCGACGTGGTGCTCGGCCTGCCGCGCACCTACGGTCTCGGCTTCATGACGGGCCGCCCGTTCCTCGGTGCCGACGCGTTCGGGCACGACGGCGCGGGCGGCTCGATGGCGTTCGCCGACCCGTCCTGCGGACTGGCGTTCGGCTTCGTCCGCCGCCGCTTTCCCGTGCCGGGCGGCGCGGGGCCAGCAACCGAGCGCCTTGCCGCGCTGGCGCGCGCCTGCGCGCGGCGTGCGGGCTGACCTCGCTCCCGCCCGCCCGGGCCGCGGCGGCGCACCGGGCGGGCGGGGCGCTCAACGGGGCCAGATCGGCGGGTCGGTGATGAACGCACCGCCCAGATGGGCCTGATCCGGCCTGGTGGTGTCCAGCTCCCCCTGCTCGGCGATCAGCTTGGCGGCGAACGTCTCGGAGTCGTCCCGCGGATCGAAGCCGAGCGCCCGCGTCGGCTCAAGATCCCACACCGCGCGGGTGTTGGCGGACGAGCCGTACACGATGGCGTGGCCGACGCCTTCGGCCCGCAGCGCCCGGTCGAAGAGGTGGGCGCCGTCGGCGGGGCTCAGCCAGACGGCCAGCATCCGGACGGAGGTCGGCTCGGGGAAGCAGGAACCGATGCGGACCGACACGGTCTCGATGCCGTACTTGTCCCAGTAGAACTGCGCCAGATCCTCGCCGAAGCACTTGGACAGCCCGTAGAACGTGTCCGGCCGGTGGGGCGCGTCCACCGGCAACGGCGGAGCGCCGGGCGCGGGCCAGGGCGTGTAACCCACCGCGTGGTTGCTCGACGCGAACACGATCCGGCGCACGCCCTCGGCGCGTGCCGCCTCGTAGAGGTTGTAGGTGCCCTCGATGTTCGCCCGCAGGATTTTCTCGAAGGTGGATTCCAGCGAGATGCCGGCGAGATGGAGAATCGCGTCGGTGCCGCGAACGGCCGCCCGCAGCGCGTCGCGGTCGGCCAGATCGGCGGTGATGGCGTCCGGCGCGCCGGGTACCGGCACGACGTCCAGGAGCCGGAGGTCGTGACCGTGCGACGGCAGCAGCTCGCGCATCAGGGTGCCGACGCCCCCGGAGGCGCCGGTGAGGAGCACGGTGCGTCGTTCAGCGGACTGACCAGCAGGCATCAGGTCTCCATCCGTAAATATCATTCATATATGAGGACACGCTAGAGGGTGGGCCGAGGAGCGTCAACGACGCCTTGACCGTTGATTCCGGGCTCAACTAGCGTGTCTGTTCAGCTATATGGACGCCAATCATAATCATGTACGGCGAGGGAGTAGAGGACGCGATGACCGAAGCCGCGCTCGTCAGCCGCCTTGAGGGCCTGCTGTTCTTTCCCGTGACCGCCTCCGCTCCCGATGGCTCGCTCGCCCTGGACGCCTATCGCACCCACGTGCGGTCCGGGGTCGACGCGGGCGCCGGCGCCGTGTTCGCCTGCTGCGGCACCGGAGAGTTCCACGCCCTGACCCGCGAGGAGTACCGCGCCTGCATCGCCGCCGCCGTCGAGGAGGCGGCCGGTGCGGTGCCCGTCGTCGCCGCCACCGGCTACGGCACCGCCACGGCCGTGGAGTTCGCCCGCATCGCCGAGGAAGAAGGCGCCGACGGCCTCCTCGCGATGCCGCCCTACCTCGTCAACGCGGGCCAGCGCGGCCTGCTGCGCCACTTCAGGGCGCTGGCCGCGGCCACCCCGCTGGAGATCATCGTCTACCAGCGCGACAACGTCGTCCTCACCCCCGCCACCGCCGTCGAGCTGGCCAGGACTCCCGGCATCGTCGGCCTCAAGGACGGCCTCGGCGACCTCGACCTGCTCCAGCGCATCATCTCCGCCGTCCGGGCCGAGCTGCCCGGCACCTCGTTCCGCTACTTCAACGGGCTGCCCACCGCCGAGCTGACCGGCCGTGCCTACCGCGGCCTCGGCGTGCGGCTCTACTCCTCCGCCGTCTTCTGCTTCGCCCCCGAAATCGCCCTCGCCTTCCACAGCGCCCTGGAGAAGGACGACGAGGCGACGGTGCGCCGCCTCCTCGACGGCTTCTACCGGCCCCTGGTCGAGCTGCGCAACCGCGGCAACGGATACGCCGTGTCCCTGGTCAAGGCCGGGGTCCGGCTGCGCGGCCTCGACGTCGGCGAGGTGCGCCCGCCGCTGGCGGAGCCCGAGCCCGAGCACCTCGCCGAGCTGGCCGCCCTGCTCGAACACGGCCTCGACCTGGTGGGCCGCTGATGCGCGCCTCGGCCTTCGTCTACCCCTGGGACGTCGTCGGCGACCCGGCCGCGGCCGGGCGCATCGCGGGGCTCGGCGTCCAGCAGGCCACCCTGGCCGCCGCCTACCACACCACCAGGGCCCTCACCCCGCGCCACCCGCGCCACCGCATCGTCACCGCCCGGCACTCCGCGGTGTACTACCCGCAGGACCCCGCCCGCTGGTCCGGCCGCGAGCTGCGCCCCTTCCGGCAGGACTGGGTGGCCGGCGCCGACCCGTACGGCGAGGCGGCCACCGCGCTGGCCGGGGCGGGCGTCGAGGTGCACTCCTGGGTGGTCCTGGCGCACAATTCCCGCCTCGGCGAGGAGCACCCGGCCGTCACCGTCCGCAACGCGTACGGCGACCGCTACCCCTGGGCGCCGTGCATCGCCCGCCCCGAGGTGCGCGCCTACGCCACCGCCCTGGCCGCCGAGGCCGCCGTGCGGCCCGGGACGGCCGGCACGGAGCTGGAGTCCTGCGGCTGGTACGGACTGGCGCACCTGCACGCGCACGACAAGATCGGCGGCGGCCCGCTCGGCGCCGTCGGCACCTATCTGATGTCGCTGTGCTTCTGCGAGGTGTGCCGCGGCGGGTACGCCGCCGCGGGCGCCGACCCCGAGGAGCTGCGCGCGGCCGTCCTGCGCGCCCTCGGACCGGTATGGCACGGGCGGCCCGCGCCCGCGGCGGGGGACCGCGAGGGGGAGTGGACCGAGATCGCCGGCCTGCTCGGCGACAAGCCGGCGCACGCCGTCGCCGACTGGCGCAACGGCGTGGCCGGCAGCTTCCAGCGCGAAGCCGTCGCCGCCGTGCGCGCCGCCGCGCCGCCCGGCTTCCGGGTGCTGCTGCACGCCGACCCGGCCCCGCACCGCTGCGGCGCCAACGTGGGCGTCGACCCGGCCGGTGTCCTGGCCCACGCGGACGGCGTCGTCGTGCCCAGCGGCGGCGGCGCGGCGGAGCGGGCCGCGGCGCTGGGGCCGTTCGCCGCGCACCGCGGCGCCGGTACGACGGTCGCGGCCAATCTCACGGTGGTCGGCGGCATGGGCGGGCAGCCGGGAGCGCTGGCCGCCGACGCGGCGCACGCCGCGTCGCTCGGCGCGACCGAGCTGCGGCTCTACCACGCGGGACTGGCCAACGACGCCGATCTGTCCGCGGTCGCCGGCGCCCTGCGCGACCTGGGCCGGGAGGGCGCAATTCCGTAACGGTGCGGCATCGTGTTACACGGCGAAAACCCGCGGGGGCGACCGAGCGGGGAGAATGCCCCGGTCCCCGAAGCCGTTCAGTCAAGGATTCAACGATGCCGTCACGCTCCGTCGCCCACGACCGTGCGTCCCCGCTCGGGCGCCTGGACTCCTTCTTCCAGGTCTCCGAGCGCGGTTCCACCTTCGGCCGCGAGGTGCGTGGCGGCTTCGCCACGTTCTTCACGATGGCCTACATCCTGGTGCTCAACCCGATCATCCTCAGCGGCGCCACGGACATCAACGGCGACCGGCTCTCCGTAGAGCAACTGCTCACCGTCACCGCGCTGGTCGCCGCGATCATGACGGCACTCATGGGCGTCACCGCCAACCTGCCGCTCGCCCTGGCCGCCGGGCTCGGCATCAACGCGATGGTCGCCTACCAGATCGCGCCGCGCATGACCTGGCCCGAGGCGATGGGCCTGGTGGTGATCGAGGGCATCATCCTGTGCGTGCTGTCCGCGACCGGGCTGCGCGAGGCCGTGATGAACGCGATCCCCATGGGGCTGAAGCAGGCCATCGGCGTGGGCATCGGCCTGTTCATCGCGCTGATCGGCTTCGTGGACGCCGGGTTCACGACGGGCCAGGAGATGTCGCCGCCGCTCGCGATGGGCGGCACGGGCGAACTGCACGGCTGGCCCATCCTGATCTTCTGCCTCGGCCTGCTGCTGACCCTCGCGCTGCTCGCCCGCCGGGTCAAGGGCGCCATCCTCATCAGCATCGTCACCATGACCGTTCTGGCCGTCGTGGTCAACGCCATCGCCGACATCGGCGACGCCGAATGGGGCCTGTCCGTGCCCAGCGTGCCGGACGACATCGTGGCCGCGCCCGACTTCGGGCTGCTCGGCCAGTTCAGCCTGTTCGGCGCGTTCGGCGAAATCAGCTTCATCACCGTCGTGCTGATCACCTTCACGCTGTTCCTGACCGACTTCTTCGACACCATGGGCACCGCCGTCGGCGTCACCAGCGAGGCCGGGCTGCTCGACGAGAACGGCCGCGTGCCGCGGCTCGGCCGGCTGCTGTTCGTCGACGGCCTTGCCGCCGTGGCGGGCGGCGCCGCCTCGGCCTCCTCCAACACCTCCTACGTCGAGTCGGCCGCCGGGGTCGGCGAGGGCGCGCGGACCGGCTTCGCGAACCTGGTCACCGGCGGCCTCTTCGCGCTCGCGCTCTTCTTCGCGCCCCTCGCGGCGGTGGTCCCCTCGCAGGCCGCGGCCCCCGCGCTGGTCGCCGTCGGCTTCCTGATGATGACGCAGGTCGGCCGCATCGACTGGGCCGATACCGGCCTCGCCATCCCGGCGTTCGTCACCATCGCCGTGATGCCCTTCACCTACTCCATCACCAACGGTATCGGTGCGGGCTTCGTGACCTACGTGCTGCTGAAGGTGGTGCTCGGCCGCACCCGCGAGATCACCTGGCTGCTGTGGATCACCGCGGCGCTGTTCGTGGTCTACTTCGCCATCAACCCCGTCGAGCAGCTGCTCGGAGTCGAGTGACGCGCCCGGTACGCCGCGCTGCCCTGGCACACTGAGGCGTGTCAGGGCCCCCGGTAGCAGTTGAGGTAGATCCGGCCGCCCGGCTCCAGGGTCTCGCCGGCCGCCGGGCTGGTGTAGCGGACGATGTCCTCGGGCACGCAGCCCTGGTCTTCGGCGGGGTAGCTGGTGCCCATGGTGTCCAGGCCGAGCGCCCGGAGTGCCGCGTCGGCATCCGCGTACGCCAGGCCGCTGACGTCGGGAATCCGCACCGGCTCCCCCGGGCCCGGCTGCTCCCCGTCCTGCGGTCCTGTCGACACGCTCACGGTGACCGTGCCGCCCGCCGGGTGCTGCGTGCCGGCGGCGGGGGAAGTACCGACGACCTCGCCGGCCGGTGCCTCGCCGGGCACGTCCTGCCGGGTGACCTCGAATCCGGCCTCGCGGAGGGCCGGTTCCGCCTCCTCGAACGGCAGGCCCGTGACCTCGGGCACGGGCACGGTGGCCGGCTCGTCCTCGGGCACCTCCCCCTGCACGGTCAGCGTGACGGTGCTGCCCGGGTCGGCGTCCGCGCCCCCCTCCGGGGCCTGGGTCAGGACCGTGCCGACCGGCGCCTGCGCCTCCGCGGTCTGCTGCTCCTCCGTGACGTCGAACCCCAGCTCATCGAGCAGCCGGCGCGCCTCGTCGGCCGTGCCGCCGGTGACGTCGGGCACCTCGACCGATTCGGCGCCCGAGGACATGATGAGGGTGACCAGGCCGCCGGGATCGATCTCCGTGCCCGCCGCCGGGCTGGTTTCGCAGACGGTGTCCTCCGCCGCCGCGCACGGCCTGCTGCCGCCCTCGGCGATCTCGAAGTCGTCCTCGGCCGCCCGTTCCCTGGCTTCGTCGAGGGACATACCGGCCAGCTCCGGAACGGTCAGCGTGGCCGACCCGCCGCTGCCGCCGTCCGTGCCGCCCTCCTCGTCCCCACCGCCGAGCAGGGCGAAGCCGAGGACGGCGGCGCCGACGAGAAGCAGCACGGAGAGGACGGCCAGCGGTATCTTCCCGTTCTTCGATGTGCGCCGCCGGTCGGCGGAGCCCTGGCGTGGGGCGCCGGGCACCGGCGGAAACGGCCTGGTCGCCGGGCCAGGACGGGGCCGCAGCTCCGCGGTCGGCGGGTCCGCCGCGGTCCGGGCGGTGGCGGCCGGCGGCCGGTGGGCGAGAACCGCCTCGATGTCGGCACGCATCTCCGCCGCGCTCTGGTAGCGGTGGTCGCGGTCCTTCGCCAGCGCCTTCAGCACCACGGCATCGGCGTCCCCGGTGATGCCGGGAACGAACTCACCCGGCGGCGCGGGCTCCTCGTTGACGTGCTGGTAGGCCACGGACACCGGGGAGTCGCCGGTGAACGGCGGCCGCTGCGTCAGCAGTTCGTAGAGCAGGCAGCCGGTGGAGTACAGGTCGGAACGGGTGTCGACCGGCTCGCCCCTGGCCTGCTCGGGGGACAGGTACTGGGCGGTGCCGATGACCGAATTGGTCTGCGTCATGCCCGCGTCGCCCATGGCCCTGGCGATGCCGAAGTCCATCACCTTCACCCGGCCGGAACCGGTGAGCATGACGTTGGCGGGCTTGATGTCGCGGTGGACGATGCCGGCCTGGTGGGCGTACTCCAGCGCGTCCAGCACGCCCGCGCACATCTCCAGCGCCCACTCGGGCGACCCGCGGCCACCGGACAGCAACTCGCGCAGGGTGGCGCCCTCGACGTACTCCATCACGATGAACGGCGTGGAGACGCCGTCCACCTCCTCCTCGCCGGTGTCGTAGACGGCGACGACCGCCGGGTGGTTCAGCGAGGCGGCGGACTGCGCCTCGCGGCGGAACCTGGCCTGGAAGACGGCGTCCCTGGCGAGGTCGGGCAGCAGGAGCTTGACGGCCACCGTCCGCGCCAGGCGCCGGTCGTGGGCCAGATGGACCTCCGCCATCCCCCCGCGGCCCACCACCTGCCGCAACTCGTACCGGTCAGCGACCGAACGCAGTGCGTCCATCAACGTCAGTTCTCCCCCACATGCCGCCCGCTGCGGACGGGTGCGACTCGGCCTTCCGCCCGTCCGGGCCAAACTACCGGAACGGACAGCGGTAGTTGATCCGGGCCTTGCGGCGGCCCGCGGGCGCGGGCGAGTGTACGGGGCGTCGGCGGGCACGGCGTCGGCGCCCCACCCCGGCGCCGCACCGGCGGAAGAACAGGGGCCCCAGAGCCGGGCACCGGCACCGGGTTACGGCGGCGCGGTGCCCCGCGCGGCGCATAGCCTGGCCCGATGGAAGGACAGCGGGCGCCCGGGGGCGCCGTGACCGGCAGGCGGCCGAGGCAGCGCCGGGTCAGCCGGGGCGACCTGCGGGAAGAGGCCCTGGTGGCCGCCGCGGAGGAGCTGCTGCGGGACCATCCGCCGGAACGGATCACCATGGAGACCATCGCCGCCGCGGCCGGGCTGTCCCGTTCCTCCGTCTACTTCTACTTCGACAACAAGAACACGGTCCTGGCCGCCGTGGTGCACCGCGGCATCAGCCGTCTCCTCGCGGGCCTCGAAGAGGCCCTGGCCGCGGAGGCCGAACCGCCTCTCGGCGCGGTGGTCGAACGGCTGATCGCCGTCATCCTCGACAACTGGCGCTCCTACGGCTTCGTCTTCGTCGCCGGCGCCGGCCTGCTGAGCCGGGAGTCCGCCGTGCGCGCCGTGTACGACTCGCTGTGCGGCCGCGCGGCGCGGCTGCTCGCCGAGGCCGTGCGCCGGGACCGGGCGCGCGGAGTCCCGGTGGAGGGAGCCGAGAACAGCGACGAGTTGCGGGCGCTCGCCCTGACCTGGATGACCGAACGCACCTTCCACCAGCTGTTTTCGCGCAAGCACACCGTGGCCGAGGAGGAGTCGGCGGCCGACGCGCTCGCCTTCCTCATCCGCCGCGGCCTCGGCTACCCGTAGGGCCGGCGCGCCCGCCGTCGCGTCAGCCGGGCGTGACGAAGCCGTGTTCGTAGGCGGCGATCACCGCCTGCGTGCGGTCGCGCGCGCCGAGTTTGGCGAGTACGGCCGCCACGTGCGACTTCACCGTTTGCGCGCCCACCGAGAGCCGGGCCGCGATCTCCGCGTTGTTCAGTCCCTGTGCCATCAGCCGCAGCACCTGTGCCTCCCGTTCGGTGAGCCGCGCCCGCAGTGCCCCGGCCCGTTCCCTGCGGGCGTGCCGCGCCGCCAGTGCCCGCACCGCGGCGGGGAACAGCAGCGAGTCGCTGTGCGCCACCAGCCGCACCGCCCGTACCAGGTCCTCGGCCGCCGAGCGCTTCAGCAGGAAGCCGCTGGCGCCCACGCGCAGCGCCTCGTAGACGTACGAGTCGTTCTCGAAGGTGGTGACGACGATGACGCGCGGCGGCTCGTCCATCGTGGCCAGCAGCGCCTCCGTGGCCCTGATGCCGTCCGTGCCCGGCATCCGGACGTCCATCAGCACGACGTCCGGCCGCAGTTCGCCGGCCCGCGTCACGGCCTCGTCGCCGTTCGCCGCCTCGCCCACCACGTCGAGGTCGGGTTCGGCGCCGAGGATGGCGCGCAGGGCGGTGCGCACCAGGCGTTCGTCGTCGGCCACCAGCACGCGCACGGTCACCGGGCCGCCCCCAGCGGGAGCCGGACCTCAAGGCGCCAGGTCCCCTCGTGCGCGCCCCAGCGCGCGCTGCCGCCCAGCAGCGCGGCGCGCTCCTCGATGCCGCGCAGTCCGCGCCCGCCCCCGCGGGCCGCGTCGTCGCGCCCGGCCGTCAGCGGGTTCTCCATGGTCAGCGTCAACTCCTCCTCGTCGGCGGTCAGGCACAGCGCGACCCGGACCGCTCCCGCGTGCCGCAGGGCGTTGGCCAGCCCCTCCTGAACGATGCGGTACGCCTCGCGCGACACCAGCCGCGGCAGGCCCCCGGGCGGTCCGCCGCGGGGGAGCACGACCGTGACCCCGGCGGCGCGGGTCCTGCTCAGCAGCCCGTCGAGGTCGGCGAGGGTCGGCGCGGGCGCCGTGCCCGCGGCCTCGTCCTCGCGCAGCAGGCCGAGCACCGTGTCCAGTTCGGCGACGGCGCCCCTGGCCGTGTCCTCGATCGCGGCCAGTGCCTCGCGGGCGAACTCCGGGTCGGCGTCCAGCACCTTGCCGGCGGCGGCGGCCTGGAGCGTGACGGCGCTGAGCGCGTGCCCCACGGAGTCGTGCAGTTCGCGGGCCAGCCGGTTGCGGGCGGCGAGGTCGGCGGCCCTCGCCTCCGCCGCCGCGAGCCGGTCGGCCGGGGTCGGGCCGAGCAGGGCGGGGGCCAGCCGCACCAGCAGCGCGCCCGCGCCCGCCGCGGCCGCGGTCAGGGCGGCGAGCAGCGCGAGCCCGGCAGGCGGGCCCAGCCACGGAGCGTCGCCCGGCAGCGGCAGCTGCGCGCCGAACCTGCTGCCGCGCAGCGCGGCGGAGAACGGCGCGGCCAGCAGCACGCAGGCCAGCGGCGGAACGGCGAGCGTGGCGCCGCTGACCAGGCCGCCGAGGCCGAGGTGTGCGGTGAACCACGCAGCGGCGCGCCGCCGCGCGGCCCAGCTCCCGGCCGGTGCGGCGGCCAGGGCCGCCCCCGGCACCCCGGCCAGCGTCCGGGCCGCACCCGCTTCGAGCAGCCGCACCGGGGCGAGGAGGCCGGTGGCGGCGACCAGCGGCAGGGACAGGGCGAAGGCCAGGAACTGCCAGCCGGGACCGTTCGTCGCGTCCACCCGGAAGGCCACCCCCAGGGCGACGGCCGTCAGCAGGAAGTACGGCATGAGCAGCGCGCCGCCGAGCAGCAGGTGCACCCACCGCCGCCCCGGGCCGCGCCACCGCGCGCCGCGGTTCACGGCGCCTGCCGCGGGGCGGGGGCGTGCGCCGCCCGTTCGGCGAAGAGGTGGGCGCCCACGGCGAGGACCAGGACGCCGGCGATCACCGCCGCCGTGTGGACGAGGGTCACCAGGGGGGTCGCGCGCTCGGCGCCGGACACGGCACCCGAGTTGAACACCTCGGCCGTCAGCAGCCACCCGCCCCAGTTGGCGGTCGCGGCGCCGCCGACCCAGGCCGCCGCGACCGCGGTGAACACCCGGACGCCGCCGAGGCGCCGCGGGCGGAAGGCCAGCAGCAGCACCCCGGCCGCCGCGGCGAGGGCGAACAGGACGCTGGTGGCGCTGGTGAGGTGGAAGAGCGCGTCCCGCTCCCCGCGTTCGGCCTCGGAAAGACCGGCCGTGCCGCCCGCGAGCCACAGCGCGTTCATCCCCGCGGGGAAGGTCAGCACCAGCACCGCCGCACCGGCCCCGGCGCGCTGCGCCGCGGCGGTCGCCGCGGGGGCGAGTGCGGCCAGCCGCCCGGACAGCAGATGCCCGAAGCGGTCGCGCACGTAGAGCGTGAACAGGCCGCCGAGCGCCAGCGCCTGCACGCCGAAGCCGGTGTAGACGGCGGTGAAGACCCACGGGTCGAGGAAGATCTCGTCCTGGCCTGAGCTGGCAGGGGAGCCGGAGAACGCCTCGATCAGGGTCATCGAGGGGAAGCCGACGAGGATGGGGGCGAGCAGGCCGGTCGCGACCCACAGCGGGGTGATGACCAGCCAGGCGGGCAGCCGCCTGCCCCAGGCCCGGGTGAGGGCCAGGACCAGCACGATGACGAGGGCGTCCATGACCGCCGTCATGGCGTTGGCGGCGAACAGGCCGTCCTCGCCCTCCGGCGTGCGCAGCTCGCTGCCCTCCGGAATGCCGACGTGGCTGCCCGCCAGCCAGGCGATCTTGAGGGTGAGGTAGGGAACGCAGGCGGCGATGGCGAGGCTGCCGAGGAAGGGCCGCGCGTCGCGCCGGCGGCGGGCCCGCGGGTCCGCCGGGTCCGCCGGGTCCGCCGTGGTGGCCGCGGGGGAGTGGGTCGTCGTGGTCATGCCCCCAACCTGCCGCGTCGCCGGCCTTGGCACGTCCTGCCACGTGCCGAACCGCCTCCCCCGCGCGGGGGAGGCGGGCCGGTCAGAGGTGGCGGGTGGCCAGGGTGAGCCGGTCACGGGCGTCGACCAGGGCGTCCCTGATCAGCTGTTCGTGCGCCGGGGTCAGCCGGGCGACCGGTACGGAGCAGCTGATGGCGTCCCTGGCGGGCGTGCGGTAGGGGATGGCGATGCCGAAGCAGCTCAGGCCGAGCGTGTTCTCCTCGCGGTCGGTGGCGTAGCCGCGTTCCCTGATCTGGGCCAGCTCCGCTATCAGCCGCTCGCGGTCGGTGATGGTGTGCTCGGTGAGCCGGTCCAGGGTCTCCGGGAGCAGCTTGCGGACCTGCTCGTCGCTGTAGGTGGCGAGCAGCGCCTTGCCCAGCGAGGTGGAGTGGGCGGGCAGCCGGCGGCCGACCCGGGTGAACGGGCGCAGGTAGTGCTCGGACTGCCGGGTCGCGAGGTAGACGACGTTCGTGCCGTCGAGGCGCGCGAGGTGGATGGTCTCGGTGGTGTCGTCGGAGAGCCGGTCCAGCGTCGGCCGGGCCGCGGCCACGACCTCGTCACCGTCGATGTAGGAGGTGCCGACCAGCAGCGCCCGGACGCCGATGCCGTACCTGGTGCCGGTGGCGTCCGTCTCGACCCAGCCGAGCTCGACCAGCGTGCGCAGCAGCATGTACAGGCTGGACTTGGGGTACCCGACGGCCGTCTGGACATCGGCGAGGGAATGCATGCCGGGGCGCCCGGCGAAAAACTCCAGCAGTTCCACCGTGCGGACTGCCGATTTGACCTGGGAACCGCCCGTCTCACCGGCTGACATCGCCTTGCCCCTTTGTTCGAACCGCTATAGAGTCCCCAACGAAATTCACATACAGGGACGATGTTCAATATCTCGAACGGCACTATAGCGAACGTCGCCTTGTGGGAGCAGACGCTCGGCAGGAGGATCGATCCCGGTGGCAGTACCAGTGTGGAGTGTGGACCCCCGAACCGGAAAGCAGCGGGAGCAGGTGGGGGCCGAGGCCACCGCCGCGGACGTGGACGCCGCGGTCCGTGCCGCCCACGCCGCCCTCCCGGCCCTCGCCGACCGGGAGACCCGCATCGCGCTGCTGCGGGCCGCGGCCGACGAGCTGGAGGCGGACGGCACGCGCATCATCGCCTCCGCGGACGCGGAGACGGCCCTGGGCGGTACCCGCCTCACCGGCGAACTGGCCCGCACCACAGGCCAGTTGCGTGCCTTCGCCGATGAAGTGGCGGACGGTGCCTACCTCGGCGTCATCATTGATCACGCCGACACCTCCCTCACCCCGCCGCGCCCCGATCTGCGCCGTTACAAGATCCCGCTCGGCGTCGTCGCGGTGTACTCCGCCTCCAACTTCCCGCTCGCCTTCTCCGTGCCCGGCGGCGATACCGCCAGCGCCCTGGCCGCCGGCTGCCCGGTCGTCGTCAAGGCCCACCCGGACCACCCGGCCACCTCTGAGCGATGCGGCGCCGCCCTGCGCAGGGCCGCCGCCGCGGTCGGGGTCCCGCAGGACGTCGTCTCCGTCGTGCACGGCTTCGAGGCGGGCGTCGAGCTCGTCAAGCACCCGCTGGTGACGGCCGCCGGGTTCACCGGCTCCGTCCGCGGCGGGCGCGCCCTGTTCGACGCCGCCGCCGCCCGGCCGGTGCCGATTCCGTTCCACGGCGAGCTGGGCAGCCTCAACCCGGTCGTGATCACCGAGGACGCCGCCCGCGAGCGGGCCGAGCAGATCGGGGGCGGCCTGGCCGGCTCCATGACGCTGGGCACCGGCCAGTTCTGCACCAAGCCCGGCTTCGTCCTGGCCCCGGCGGGCGAGGCGGGCGACGCCCTCCTGGCCGCGCTCACCGCCAAGGTCGCCGAGGCGGCGCCAGGCGTGCTGCTCGACGGCAGGATGCGCGACGCGTTCACAGCCGGGGTGCGGGAGCGCGCGGCGCTCGACGGCGTCGGCGCCCCCGTGGCCGCGGGCGAGGCCGGGGAGAACGCGGTGACCGCCGGCATCCTCACGGTGGACGCGGCCCGGCTGGCCGCCGAGGGCCCGCACGATCTGCTCATCGAGGAGTGCTTCGGCCCGGTCACCGTTCTGGTCCGCTACGAGACGGCCGAACAGGCCGCCGCCGTGCTCTCCCGGCTGCCGGGCAACCTCACCGCCACCCTGCACCTGAGCGCCGCGGAGGGCGAGGAGGAGGACGGGACCGGGGCCCGGCTGCTGGCCCGGCTCACCCCGCTGGCCGGGCGGATTCTCGTGAACGGCTGGCCCACGGGCGTCGCCGTCACCGCCGCCCAGCAGCACGGCGGCCCCTACCCGGCGACCACCTCGACGTCGACCTCCGTCGGCGCCACCGCGATCGAACGCTGGCTGCGCCCGGTCGCCTACCAGGACGCCCCGGCGGCCCTGCTGCCGCCCGAGTTGCGCGACGACAACCCGCTCGGCCTGCCACGGCGGGTCGACGGGCGGCGCGAGGGCTGACGTTCCGTGGCCGCCGCCAAGTGAACAGTTACGGTGAATCGTCCGTATGTGCGGCGGTGGCCGCGTGTTCACCTTGGTGGCGGCTCGGCGCCACTGTCGGCTCCTAGCCTCACGGGAACATCACTTTCGTCACATCAGCTAGTGAGGACCCGCGATGGCAGCAAAGCGCCCGGTGTTTCCCGAGTACGACCCGGACGACGTGAGTTCGAACGCCTCGGGCAACCGGTCGTTCGGTGAGGTCGTCCAGCAGCGGATGTCCCGCCGCACCGCCCTCATGGGCGGCACCGCCGCGGCGGCGGGCTTCCTGACCGCGACCGGTCTCGGCACCGGCACAGCCGTGGCCAGGACCCCGGCGGCCGGCGGCGACGGCGGCTGGGAGGGCGGCGTCAGGCCCCGCAGGCTCCTGGGCTTCGACCCGGTGCCCACCAGCACCGCGGACGAGTTCACCGTCCCCGAGGGATACGAGACACAGGTCCTCATCCCCTGGGGCACGCCGATCCGCCCCGGCGGCCCCGCCTGGCACAAGGACGCCTCGGACTCCGCGGCCGACCAGGCCGAGCAGATCGGGATGAATCATGACGGCATGCACTTCTTCCCCCTCGGTAACGGCCGCGAGGGCAGCCGCCGCGGCCTGCTCGTGCTCAACCACGAGTACGTCGACCAGGAACTGCTGTTCCCCGACGGTGCCGAGGAGATCACCGCGGAGAAGGTCGAGAAGGCGCTCGCCGCGCACGGCGTGAGCGTCGTCGAGATCGAGCAGCGCCGCGGCGGCACCTGGCACGTCGTGAACTCCCGCCGCGCCCGCCGCGTGACCGGCACCACCCCCGTCGCGTTCTCGGGACCGGTCCGCGCCGACCACCCGGCGCTCGCCTCGGCGAACGAACCGATGGGCACGCTGAACAACTGCTCCAGTGGCGCCACCCCGTGGGGGACGTACCTCACCTGCGAGGAGAACTGGAACAACTACTTCGGCACCGAGGAGGCCGGCTGGGAGCCCACCCCGGCCCAGGAGCGCTACGGCGTCTCGGCTTCCGGCGGCGGCTTCCGCTGGCACGAGGCCGACTCGCGCTTCGACCTGGCCGCCAACCCGGGCGAGATCAACCGGTTCGGCTGGATCGTCGAGATCGACCCCAAGGACCCCGGCGCCAAGCCCGTCAAGCGCACCGCGCTCGGCCGCTTCAAGCACGAGGGCTGCACCGTCACCGAGTCGCGCGGCCGGGTCGTCGCCTACTCGGGGGACGACCAGGACGGCGACTACATCTACAAGTTCGTCGGGCAGGGCAGCTGGCGCGTGCAGCGGGCGCTCGGCCGCAGCCCGCTCGACCACGGCACGCTCTACGTGGCGCGTTTCGAGGACGACGGCTCCGGCAGCTGGCTGCCGCTCGAGCACGGCACCGGCGCGCTGACCGCGGAGAACGGCTTCGCGGACCAGGCGGACGTGCTGCTGCGCACCCGCGAGGCCGCCGACGCGCTCGGCGCCACCAAGATGGACCGGCCCGAGTGGATCGCCATCAACCCGCGCAACGGCGACGTCTACTGCACGCTCACCAACGGCAGCGGCTGGGACAGCGCCGTCCACCCGCGCACCCCGAACCCGTACGGCCACATCGTCCGCTGGACCGAGGAGGGCGGCAACCACGCCGCCACCTCCTTCGCCTGGGACATCTTCGTGCTGGCCGGCGACCCGGCCCACGACCCCCAGGTCGAGCTGGACGCGTCCAACATCTTCGGCTCGCCCGACGGCATCGCCTTCGACGGCGACGGGCGGCTGTGGATTCAGACGGACGTGTCCAACTCCTCGCAGAACCTGGCGGAGAAGGGCTACGAGAACATCGGCAACAACCAGATGCTGGCCGCCGACCCGCGCAGCGGTGAGATCCGCCGCTTCCTGACCGGGCCCCGCGGCGCCGAGATCACCGGGCTGACCTTCACCCCCGACCAGCGGACGATGTTCGTCAACGTCCAGCACCCCGGCGAGTCCACCACCGCCTGGGGCACCCCGACGCCCGAGGACCCGCGGGTGGTCAGCAACTGGCCCGACTTCGACCCCGAGGGCCGCCCCCGTTCCGCCACCGTCGTCATCCGGCGCACCGACGGCGGCGTCATCGGCGCCTGAGGCGACCGCTCTTCCCCGGCCGGGCGCGGCACCCCCGCGCCCGGCCGGGCCCGCGCTCAGCCGCGCCAGTCCAGGCACACCACCATCGCGTCGTCCTCGGGCGAGGGGCCGCCCCGGTAGCCCGCCAGCTCGCCGAGCACCGCCCGCGGCACCTGTGCGGGCGGCAGCAGGCCGCTGTTCGACAGGGCCCGCGCCAGCGCCTTCTCGCCGTACCGCTCGCCGGCCGGCGAGGCGGCGTCGTACACGCCGTCGCTGAGGAAGAACAGCCGGTCGCCCGGCTCGACCTGGAACTGCTCGGTCCTGTACTCGGTGTCCTCGAACATTCCCAGCGGCAACTGGGCCTCGAACGCCGGGATCTCCACGGTGCCCCGCCGCCGCAGCCACACGCGCGGCGACCCGGCGTCGATCACCGTCACGAGGCCCGTGGCCAGCTCGAATCGCAGCAGCAGCGCCGACACGTGGGCGGCACCCCGGTACTGGCCGTACAGGGCCTGGTCCGCCAGGTACGCCTGCTCCACCAGGCCGAGCCCGGCCCGCCGCGCGTTGCGCAGCGCGTTGACGGCGAGGTTCGTCAGCAGGGCGGCCGCTATCCCCTCGCCCATGCCGTTGATCACCGACAGCGTCAGGTGCTCGGCGGAGGTCGCCCAGTCGAAGTTGTCCCCGCGGATCGCGTAGGCCGGCTCCAGATGCCCGCCGAGGTCGAACTCCGGGCGGGAGCAGGACCGGCCGGGCAGCAGCTGCCACTGCATCTCGGCCGCCAGCGTCAGCCGTTCCGTCCGGCCCGCGCGCAGGTAGAGGTCCGTATCGCGGTCGGCGACCGTCAGCTCGTGCCCCAGCGCCTCGGCGATCTCGCCCAGTTCGGCGAGCACGTCCGCGGAGAACCGGTCCCGCGGCACCCGGACCGTCAGCACGCCCGTGGTGTTCCCGCGCACGCTCACCGGCAGATGCACGGTGAGCGGCCCCCCGCCGCCCCCGTCCGCCCGGCCGGACGGCTCGACGAACGGCCGCTGGGAGCCGAAGGCCCGTCCGGCGGGACCGGTACGCGCGGACACGGCGCCGGCCCCGTCCGGCCCGGTCTCCACCGGGCGCAGCGCGCTCATCGCGTAGTCGACGAGCCGGAGTTGCGCCTCGCCGATGGCGTAGTGCCGCAGCAGTACCGCCCGGAGGGAACCGAGCAGTTCATAGGGGGCCGCCGTACGCAGGGCGCGGTACGCGGCCACGAGTCTGTCCACTGGGTGGGATTCACCTTCTTCAGAAGTGTCGTTGTTCACCGGCCGGGCGACCGGCGGGAGATGGGGGCGGTGCCGGACATCCGGGATGACAAGCACGGGAGTGAGTGCCACAGTGAGATACGTGAATCCGCCTTCTCCGCATCGCTCCTCGGACGCCACCGCCTGCGCGGTCTCCGAAATGATCGAGCTGTTGGAGATCCTGTGGGAGCGCGGGCGGGACGCCGCGTCGCCCGCGCCCGTCTCGTCCTCGCAGCTGCGGGTGCTTTACATACTGGAGCGGGACGAGGGGATCAATCTCCGCAACCTGGGCCGGCTGCTGGGTGCGGCGCCCTCCTCGGTCAGCCGGCTCTGCGACCGGCTCCAGGCCGTGGGTTTCGTCGAGCGGACCACGAGCCAGACCAGCCGGCGCGAGCTGGAGCTGTGGCTCACGCCCAGTGGCCGCCGCTTCCTCGCCGAGCTGCGGGCCCGCCGCGAGGTGGCGCTGCGCTCCGCGATCGCGGCGATGCCGCCCGCGGCCCGTACGGCCCTCACCGAGGGGCTGGCCGGCTTCAGGACGGCGGTGCGCGGCACCACGGATCTCGGTGCCGACCGTCCGGACGACCGCCAGGCCCGCTCCGCGTAGGCAGGACAACGGGCTCATGCGGACTCCTCGCTGTTCGGACGGCTTATGAGGGGGCAGGTACCGGTCGGCGGACGGGGCTTCCTGGCCCGGCCGGATGAACGCTAACATTTGCCGGAGTGCAACTATGAGGCTCACGGTAACGGTGTTGGCGTCCGAGGACGTTGATGCGGCCGGATGCGCCGACGGCGAGAGGGTTTGTTGTGAGTGCCATCGAGTCAGCCGTGCGCGATCGGCTGATCCACGCGCTGCGTGACCATACGACCGAGATCGCGGACAACTGGGTCCGGCTCCAGATAGACCAGGAGGTCATGGTCAGCGGCATCGGCGAGGAGGAACTGCGCGGCGAGGCGGGCCAGTTGCTGTCCGCGCTGCTGGGCGGCCTGGAGAGCGCGATGCCCGTCGGCCGCCTCGTCACCGAGCACACCGAGCTGCGGGAGACCGTCACCGAGCTGTCCCTGCGCCGCGCCCGCGCGGGCGCCACCCCCACCGCGACCTCGCTCGCCGTGCTGTCGCTCAAGGAGGTCATGCTGGAGATCATCCAGCGCTCCACGCAGAACGCCAGGGAGCTTTTCGAGTCGGCCGTCGTGATCAACCGGCTGCTCGACGCCGCCGGTGTGCTGTCGTTCGACACCTACGTGGCCAGCAGGGAGGAGATCATCAGCCGGCAGAGCAGGCAGCTGATGGAGCTGTCCACCCCCGTGGTCAGGCTCTGGCGGCACGTCCTCGCGGTGCCGCTGATCGGCACCCTGGACACCGACCGCACCCAGGTCGTCATGGAGAGCCTCCTCCAGGCCATCCAGGCCGACGAGGCGCAGGTCGCCATCATCGACATCACCGGCGTGGCCGCGGTGGACACCTCCGTGGCGCAGCACCTCATGCAGACCGTGGCCGCGGTGCGGCTCATGGGCGCCGACTGCGTGATCAGCGGCATCCGGCCGCCCATCGCCCAGACCATCGCGCAGCTCGGACTCGACCTGTCCGCCATCGTCACCAAGGCCACACTGGCCGACGCGCTCGCCGAGGCCGTCAAGATCACAGGGCAGTCCGGGGTTCCGCTGGGCGAGACGGCAGGCCGGTGACCGGAAGGCATTCGGCAGGCGTGCCGATCCTGCGTCTCGGTGACGTCCTCGTCACGGGCCTTCTCGACGAGCTGGACGACCGGTCCGCCATGGCCTTCGTCGACGAGCTGACCGAGCGCATCACCCGCGAGGCGGCCACCGGTGTCCTCATCGACATCTCCCGCCTGGAGATCATCGACTCCTTCGTCGCCCGTACGCTGAGCGAACTGACCACCACCGCACGGCTGCTTGGCGCGCGGGTGATCGTCGCGGGCATGCGCCCGCCCGTCGCCATCACGCTCGTCGAGCTCGGCCTGAAGCTGCACGGCGTCGAAACGGCGCTGAACGCGGAGGCCGGAATGGCCGCGCTCGGCTGGTACAGGACCAGGTCTTCCCGGGAAGGTTCCCGTGGTGACGACGCCTCGTGAGACTCCGGCAGGACGGGGGTGGGGCGGGGCCGCGGCGGCCGAGCACCGCACCGAGTACCCCGTCCGCACCGAGGAGGATCTGCTGGAGGCCAGGCACGCGGTCCGGGCCGCGACGCTGGAGACCGGATTCGGCCTGGTCGACCAGACGCGGGTGGTCACCGCCGCCAGTGAGCTGGTCCGCAACGCCTACATCCACGGCGGCGGCGGCACGCTCGTCATCGAGCGGCTGCGGCGGCCCGGCGGCCGGGGCGTGCGGCTCACCGTCAGCGATGCCGGGCCCGGCATCGCCAACGTCGACGCGGCGCTCGCCGACGGGTTCAGCACCGGCTCGGGGCTCGGGCACGGCCTGGGCGGCGCCCGGCGCCTGATGCACGAGTTCCGCATCGACTGCCCGCCGGGCGGCGGCACCATCGTGTGCGTCACCCGCTGGACCTCCGGGTAACCGCCGTGCCGGACACCACGCGACCGCCGGTCACCAGGCAGATCCCCATCGACCACCGCAGCGCCGTGCAGCTGGCCGTCGCCTCCGCCCGCCGGGTGGCCGAGGCGGCGGGGCTGCCCGGCGCCCTGCCGGAGAAGGCGGCCGTCGTCGCCGGCGAGCTGGCCACCAACCTGCACAAGCACGCCACCGGCGGCGTGCTCTACCTCCAGCCCCTGCCCCTCGGCCGCGGCGTGGAGATCGTGGCCGCCGACGGCGGTCCCGGTATCCGCAGCGTGGACGCCGCACTCACCGACGGGTTCACCACCAGGGGCACCCTGGGCGCCGGGCTCGGCGCGGTCCGCCGCATCGCCGGTGAACTGGCCATCCGCACCGACGGGTCCGGCACGCTGGTCTGCGCCAGGCTCGTCGTTCCCGGCGAGAGCGGCGAGAGCGGCGAGAGCGGCGAGAGCGTCGGCAAGATCGGCACCGTCTGCCTCCCGGCCGACGGCCAGAGCTCCACGGGCGAGGCCGCGGCGTGCGGCGACGCCGCCGCCGTCGTCGAGACCCCGGCCGGCCGCACCGCCCTCCTCGTCGACGCCCTCGGCCACGGCCCGGTCGCCGACGAGGCCGCCGAACGGGCCATGGCCGCCTTCCGGCAGGCCCCCGACGCCCCGCCGGCCGAGCTGATCACCACCCTGCACCGCGCGCTCGGCCGCACCCGCGGCGCCGCCGTCGCGCTGCTGCGCCTGGCGGGCGACCACATGGAGTTCTGCGCCACCGGGAACGTCCGGCTGGTGCTGACCGGTCCCGACCGGGCCCGCAGCGGCCCGCAGGGTCCGCCCGGGATCGTCGGCTACAACCTGCCGCGGCCCGTGGTGCACCGCCTTCCGGTGACGGCGGCCACGACCTGGCTGCTGCACACGGACGGCATCGACGCCTCCTGGAGCCGCGGCTCCGCCCCATTCCTGTTCCGACTGCCCCCGTCCCTCCTGGCCCCCGCCCTCGCCCACCGCCACCGGCACCTCAGGGACGATGCGGCGGTCATAGCCCTTGCCCCCTGATGCCATGACGACGAAAGAAAGCCGCCGCTTCACCACCGCGGCAGACCTGCTCAGCGCCGTACGCCTGCTGGCCCGCGCCCACCGCCTGCCCGTCGACCTGCGGGCCCGTCTCGTGGTCTCCGTGACGGCCGTGGCCGAGGCCGAGTTCGCCGCCGGCCGGCCCATCGGCCTGGACACCACCGTGCGCCGCGAGCCGCGCGGGCGCCCCGGCGTGCTCACCGTCGCCTGCCACGCGCTGCCGGGCGGCACCCTGCCGCCCTTCGCGGAACTGCCGCTGTCCGCCGAGGTGTCCGCCGACGGCTCCGCCGTCTGGCAGCTGCCGCTGCCGGACGGGGACGGCCCCGCCGCGGACGCGCCCGCGGACTGCGACGCCGCGGCGGAGGGCGCGGCCAGGGAGGAGGAGCTGCGCTACGCCATGGCCAGGGCCGAGGCGCTCGCCGTGGACCACCGCCGCCTGAAGGACGAGCTGGCCGAGACCAACAGCGGCGTCCTGGCCCTCTACGTGCAGCTGGAGGAGCGCGACGAGCGGCTGCGCCGCGCGCACGGCAAGACGCTCAGGGAGCTGGAGGACGCGCTGCGCCCGCCGCCCATCGACGTCGACGGCCTCGAACTGGCCGTCCACTACGCCCCGGCCGGCACCGACGCCCCGACCGGCGGCGACCTCTACGACTGGTTCCGGCTGCCGGACGGCTCCGTGCACATCACGGTCGTGGACGCGCTCGGCCACGGCGTCACCAGCACCCGCAGCGCGCTCAACGTCACGCACGCCGTGCGCACCCTCGCGCTGGAGGGGCACCGGCTCGACTCGATCATCGCCCGCACCGACGAGATCCTGCTGCCGTTCGACCGCGAGCTGATGGCCACCGTCCAGCTGGCCCGGCTGAGCCCGGCCACCGGCGAACTGCTCCTGGCCAACGGCAGCCACCCGCCGGCCCTGCTGATCGGCGCCGACGGCGGCCACCGCTACCTGGAGGTGAAGGGCCGCGGCATCGGCTTCCCCATGGCCGGCAGCGACGCGGTGCTGCGCACCGCCCTCGCCCCCGGCGATCTGCTGGTGCTCTACACCGACGGCCTCACCGAGAGCCGCAAGGACCCGCTGGAGGGCGAGGCGCGGCTGATCCGCGCCGCGACCCGGCACGCCCGTATCCCGATCGGGGACGTGCCGTCCGCCATCGCGGGCGACATGCACACCGTGATCCTGCACCCGGACGACACCCTGGCCCTCGCGGTCCGCGCGCTGCCGCAGCCGGCCCCGGCGGCCCCGCCGGTCCGGGCCCGTCCGGTGCCGCCCGGGCGCCGCGCGCCCGGGCGGCAGGGCGTCGGCGGGTGACGCCGGGCCCATGCGGTCCTCAACGGGCGGCCGGGATCGCGTGGTTGACGTGTAGCAGACCGTGCGGGTCGTATGCGGCCCTGAGTTCGGTGAGCCGTTCGTAGGCGGCGGGGGCGAACGCGGAGCGGATCTCCTCCTCGCCCAGCGGGCCGAAGGCGAAGTTGAGGGAGATCCCGAGGACGTCCCCGGCGAACGGCGAGAGGGCCTCGCGGTGCGTCGCGCGCACCACCTCGCCCTCGCCGGGGCCCACCGGGGACAGGATCGTCACCAGGTACGCGGCCTCCCGGTGGCCGACCGCGCCGGCGACCCGCGGGGCGCGGGCGAGGGCGCCGCCCAGGTGCCGCAGCCCCACCACGGCCATCACCGGCGCCGGTGGTCCGGCCGCCGCCTTCGTCAGGTGGGCCAGGGCTTCCGGGGCAAGGTCGCGCACCAGGACGTTCCGTGAACGGTAGGCGTGCGGCTGGTCGGGCTCGTCGAACACCGTGCCCGAGTCGGCGTAGGGGAGTTCGCGCAGCGTGTCGAGCAGGACGGGACCGATCGAGCGCAGCGGCTCGACCAGGCGGCTGCCCTCCTCCTGCGTGGTGAGGCAGGCGATCTGGATATGGGCCACCTGGCGCCCGCGCAGTGCCGCGGGCAGCTCCGGGACGTCCGGGTACGGCAGGGTCGTCACCGCCGAGGTCATCTCCTCGGGCACGTCGGCGGTCCAGCGGTGCCAGGCGTCCAGCACGTCGGGGGCCTCCCCGACGTCGAAGCACAGGCTGCCGCCGTAGAACCGCGCGGCCGGGACCAGGCCGATCTCCATGCCGGTGACCACGCCGAAGCTGCCGCCACCGCCGCGCAGCGCCCAGAACAGGTCGGGGTCGGAGTCCGCCGTGACCCGGCGGAGCCGCGCGTCGGCGGTGACCACGTCGAGGCGGTGCACGTGGTCGGCGGCGAAGCCGTACCGCCGGGCCAGCAGCCCCACGCCGCCGCCCAGCGTGTAGGGGACGGCGCCCACCCCGGGGAAGCTGCCCGACAGGGGCGCCAGGCCGTACGGCGCCGCCGCCTCGATCACCTGCCCCCAGGACGCGCCCGCCTCGACCCACGCGGTGCGGGCGAGCGGGTCCACCCGTACGCCGGACATGCGGCGCGTGCTGATCAGCACGCCCCCGGCGGGTGCCGCGCGGCCGTGCCCGCGGGACTGCACCGCCAGCGGCATCCGGTGCCCGGCGGCGAACGCGACGGCGGCCCGCACGTCCTCGGCACCGTCCGCGGCCACGATCGCCGAGGGGCGGTGCGGGTCGAGGAGCTGGAATCCGGTCCGCTCCGCGTCGTAGCGGTCGGCGCCCGGCCGGTACACCGGTCCGCGCACGCGGGCGTCGAGCTGATGCGTGATGTCGTTCATGCGGCTCACGCTAGGAGCCCTTGTGGACAGAACCTGTCCGCAAGGAATGGCAATCTGGCACGTGTGAGCGAGGAATCGGAATCAGCACGTCACGCCGTGCCGGGGCGGCTGCTGCGCCTGCTGTCCCTCCTCCAGAGCCGGCGCGCATGGGCGGGCGCCGAGCTGGCCGAGCGGCTCGGCGTCAGCGACCGCACGGTGCGCCGGGACATCGACCGGCTGCGCGCGCTCGACTACGCGGTGGAGAGCACGACCGGCACCGCCGGCGGCTACCGACTCGCCTCCGGCCGGAGCCTGCCGCCGCTGCCGCTGGACGACGAAGAGGCGCTGGCGGTCGCGCTCGGGCTGATCACGGTGGCGGGCGGCGGCGTCGCCGGGGCGGAGGAGAGCTCGGTGCGGGCGCTGGCCAAACTGGAACGCGTCCTGCCGGCCCGCCTGCGGCCCCGGCTGGCGGCCCTCGGCGGGGTGGCCGTCGCCGTCCCCGCGCGCGGCGCCCCGTGCGTCGACCCCATGGTGCTCGGCGTGCTCGCCGCGTGCTGCCGCGACCGCGAGGTGCTGGCGTTCGACTACCGCGGCCGTGCCGGTGCGGGCAGCGCGCGGCGCGTCGAGCCGCACCACCTGGTCACCGTTCAGGGGCGGTGGTACCTGATCGCCTACGACCCCGGCCGGGAAGGGTGGCGCACCTTCCGTGCCGACCGGATCGCGGACCCGCTGCCCGCGCACCGCCGGTTCGAGCCGCGCGAGCTGCCCGCGTCCGGCCCGGCCGCCTACCTCACCCGGTCGTTCGCCGCCGCCACGTACCGTCACACCGCCCGGCTCCGGATCGCGCTGGGGGCCGACGCGGTGCGGTCCCGGCTGTTCGTGCACGTGCCGGGCGAGATCGAGCCGCTCGGGCCTGACGCGTGCGCCGTCCGGCTCAGCGCGGAGTCCGCCGAGCTGGTCACGCAGTACACCGCCGTGTTCGCGGCCCTCGGCGCCGCCGTGGAGCTGCTGGACGCCTCCGGGGAGGTCAGGTCCGGGCTCCGCGAGCTCAGGGAGCGGCTGCCCGGCTGACCGCGGCTCCCCGCGCCGGGTGCCGCCCGGGCGCCGCGCGCCCGGGCGGCAGGACCTCAGCGGGTGACGCGCTCGAACGGGGTCGGGGTGGCGCCGGTCCAGCGGTACAGGTGCGCCTCGCCCTCCTGCCCGCCGGGCACCGGGCCGCCCTCGGCCGCGTAGTAGTAGCCGTCGCCGAGCGCGGCCAGCCCGTAGTTGCCGTGGAAGTCCCAGCCGCGGATGCCGGTGGCCGGGTCGTGGAGGCCGCCGTCCACCAGGCTGAGCAGCCGGCCGTACTCCCGCTCGGGCTGCCCGGCGATCTCGCCGAACCGCGGGCGCGCCGAGCCGTCGACGATGAAGAACGAGTAGTTGGGGAACTGCGGCTTCACGCCGTCGTAGACGGCCATCAGCCAGTTCCCCGTGTGCTCGTCGTACTCCAGATTCTGCACGCCGTACGTCGTGTTGCCGGTGTACGCGAAGAACTTCCCGGCCGGGCGGCGCGGCCCGCTGCGGTGCGGGTCGCTCTGCGAGAGCGGGCGCTCGTACCTGTGCCAGGTGCGCACGTCGTACTCCAGGATGACCTGGTGGTCGTTGTCGGTCCTTTCCGTGTTCGAGTAGACCCCGTAGGCCACCATCAGCCGCTGCGGTCCGTGCTGCCGTCCGAAGGACGGGCCGAAGGAGACGCCGTCGATGCCGCTGCACCCGTACCGGTGGTCGGCGGTGTCGGCGGTGTCGCCGTCGAAGACGCCGTCGCCGTCCATGTCGGCGGTGAAGTCCTCGACCACCTCGTCGAGGTGAACGGCCGTCATCACGCCGTCGGTCTCCGCGTTCATGCCGACCCGGTCGACGGCGTCGACGTCGAAGACGGCTATGTAGAACGCCTCCTCCGCCTTGTACTCAAGCGATCCGTAGACCCGGCCGTCCGCCGCGTTCAGGTCGATGTCGCCGAGGTGCCCGGTGAGCCCCTCGACGGTGCCGACGACGTTGCCCTCCAGATCGGTCTTCACCAGCATCTGGGTGAACGACCAATAAACGAAACCGCGTTCGCGGTCGACGGTGACGCCCTGCACGTGGCTGGTCGGCCACGTCCCACCGTGGATGGTGGTGGGCAGCCCGCCCGGCCCGTCCTGCTGCGGGGCGGCGAGCGCCGGCGTCGCGAGGGCGACGGCGGCGACGGCCGCGGCTGCGGCGAAAGTCATCCTGGCCTTGCGCACGGTGTTCTCCCTGGTTCGGTGAACGGACAAGCATCGGGGACCCTAGAAAGCGCGAATGAGCTGCCCGCCCGCTGCGGACGTCGCGCGGACGACGTCCACATGAACAGCGGCTAGGGTGCGAACATGGTCGAGATTCCCGGAAACTTCATCCGCCTCACCGCGGATCGCGAGGGCGAGCGGGGTGAGGTCTGGCTCGCGGGGCTGCCCGCGCTGGCCGACGACCTGCTCGCGCGCTGGGACTGCGTGCCCGAAGGGCGGGTCACCCACGGGAAGGTCGGCCTCGTCGTGCCCGTGCGGCGGGCCGACGGGACCCCGGCCGTGCTGAAGATCTCCTTCACCCACCCGGGCAACGTGCACGAGCCCGACGCGTTCGCGGTGTGGCAGGGGCACGGCGCGGTGGAGCTGTACGCGCGCGACGACGCCTCGTTCGCCATGCTGCTGGAGCGCGCCGGGCCCGGCACGCTGGCCGACGTGACCGACGCGGAGGAGGCGGTCGCCATCGGCGGGCGGGTGCTGCGCCGTCTGGCGGTGCCCGCACCGCCCGGGCTGCCGCGGCTCGCGGAGCGGGCGGGGGAGTGGGCGGAGGAGCTGCGCAAGAACGACGAGACGCTGGGCCGCCCGCTGCCGCGCCGCGTCACGGACGCGGCGCTGGCAACCGTGGCCGAGCTGTGCGGCGACCAGCCCGACACCCTCGTGCACGGCGACCTGCACCACGGCAACGTGCTGCGTGCGGAGCGCGAGCCGTGGCTCGCCATCGACCCCAAGGGCTACGCGGGTGACCCCGCGTACGAGGCGTTCACCCTGGTGCGCCGCAGTCTGCTCGACGTCATCGGCGCCGACGACCTGAGGACCCCGGTGCTGCGCCGCATCGACATCTTCGCCGACGCCGCGGGCGTCGACCGCGAACGGGCCAGGCGCTGGACCCAGTTGCGCACCGTGCAGTCGGCCCACTGGGGCCGGCTGCACGGTGAACAGGCGTGGCTCGTGCATCTCACGGAGCGGCTGGCGGAGCTGCTCACCTGATCCGGGCGTCGTCGGCGACTCGTCGCAGCAGGGCAGCTCGCCCGGGACGTCGGCGGGCTCGATCGGCGTTCCGGCGGCGTGGGCCGGAGTGGCCGCGAGCAGGAGCGGCGGGGCGAGCGCGGTGGCCGCGGGACCGGTGCGTTCAGGCCGATTCGCGTCTGATCAGCTCGGTGGGGAGGATGACGGCCGAGCTGTCCTCGCCGCCGATCTGCGACAGCAGGACGCGCACCATCTCGGCGCTGATGCGGTCCCAGGGCTGCCGGATCGTGGTCAGCGCGGGCCGGGACCCGACCGCCGCGGTGGAGTCGTCGAAGCCCCCGACGGCCACGTCGGCGGGAACGCGGCGCCCGGCGCGTTCGAGCACGGCCAGCGCGCCCTGCGCCATCAGGTCCGAGGCGACGAACAGCGCGTCCAGGTCCGGGCGGCGCGTCAGCAGGGCCGACGCGGCCGCGGCGCCGCCGTCGCGGCTGTAGTCCCCGGCCTCGACGAGGCTGTCGTCGGCCGGCAGCCCGGCGTCCGCGAGCACCTCGCGGTAGCCCGCGAGCCGCTCCACGCCGCCCGGGGTGTCCAGCGGCCCGGTGACCGTGCCGATCCTGCGGCGGCCGGCGGCCAGCAGGTGGCGCACCATCTGCCTGGCACCGTCGCGGTCGTCGGCCGCGACGTGCGCGAGCCGCGTGCTGTGCCCCATCGGCTGGCCGCACATGACCACGGGTATCCCGGCGTGCACCAGCGCCTCGGCCACCGGGTCGCCGGTGTGGCTGGAGACGAGCAGCACGCCGTCCACGTGGCCGGCGGAGATGTACCGCGTGATGCGGCGCTGCTCCTCGCGGGTGCCGGCGATCATCAGCAGCAGGGGGATGTCGTGCGTGGCGAGGGCCTGGGTGCAGCCGCGCAGCAGCACGTTGAAGTTGGGGTCCTCGAAGAACTTCTCCTGCGGCTCGGTCAGCAGGAACGCCGCGGACCCGGACCGTCCGGTGATCAGGCTGCGCGCATGCCGGTTGACCACGTAGCCGGTCCTGCGGATGGCGGCGTTCACGGCCTCGGCTGCGGCGGGGCTGACGTAGTGCCCCCCGTTGAGGACACGGGAGACGGTGCCGCGGGAGACGCCTGCCTCCCGCGCCACGTCGTGGATCGTCGGCCGTCGGCGCCGCGTCGCGTTGTTCGGGCTCACGCTCACGACTTTACGGCGCCGGTGAGCAGGTCGAGGCTCCAGAACCGCTGGATGAACAGGAACAGGGCGATCAGCGGCAGCACGGCGAGCAGCGAGCCGGTGATCACCAGGGTGTAGAGGGAGGGGCTGTTGGACCCCTGGTTCAGCAGCGTGTAGAGGCCCAGCGTCATCGGGAACTTCTCGTCGTCGCTGAGCATGATGAACGGCAGCAGGAAGTTGTTCCAGATGGCGACGAACTGGAACAGGAAGATCGTGACCAGACCCGGCAGCATCATCGGCAGGGCGATGGTCCGGAAGGTCCGCCACTCGCCCGCGCCGTCCATGCGGGCCGCCTCCAGCACGTCGGACGGCACCGCGGCCGTCGCGTAGATGCGGGCGAGGTAGATGCCGTAGGGGGACAGCAGCACGGGCAGCAGCACGGACAGCCTGCTGCCGGCGAGGTCGGCCTCGGCGAGCAGCAGGTACTGGGGCACGGCCAGGATCACCGGGGGCATCAGCACCCCGGCCAGCAGTACTCCGAAGACGGCTTCCCGGCCGCGGAACCGGTACACGGCCAGGGCGTACCCGCCCAGGGCGGACACCGCGCAGGACAGGACGGCGCCGACGCCCGCGTAGAGCACGGAGTTGGCCATCCACCGCCAGTACACGCCGTCGCGGTAGGCGGACAGGTCGGCGATGTTGTCCAGCAGCCCGGTGCCGGGGGCGAAGGTGAAGGTGGAGAACAGCTCGTCGCCCGCCTTCGTCGAGGCGACCAGCACCCAGGCCACGGGCACCAGGCAGTACAGGGCGCCGAGCAGCAGCGCGGCGGTGGGCAGCAGCGCGACGCGGCGCGGGGCCGCGCGCCCCGGGCGCAGGGCCTGGGCGGTCATCGGGCTTCCTCCTGGCGGGTGCGGGCGCCGGCCGCGCGCAGGAAGCCGAACGACAGGGCGAGGGTGACGACGGCGATGACGACGGCGGTCGCGGCGGCGGAGTGGACGTCGCCGGTGTCGAACGCGTCGCGGTAGACCTTCATCAGCGGGCTCCAGGTGGTGGAGATGCCGTTGGTCAGGGGGCGGAGCGTGGTGGGCTCGCTGAAGACCTGGAGGGTGGCGATGATCGAGAAGAAGAAGGTGAGCACGAGCGCGGGCGTCACCATGGGGACCTTGATGCGCAGCGCGATCTGGAGCTGGGAGCAGCCGTCGAGGCGGGCGGCCTCGTGGACGTCGGCCGGAATGGCGCGCAGGGCGGTGTAGATGACGATCATGTTGAAGCCGGTGCCGCCCCAGACCGCGATGTTGGCGAGGGCCGCGTACAGCGCGCCGCCGCCGAGCAGGTCGGGCTCCGGCAGGCCGAGCGCGTCGAGGGTGTGGTGCAGCGGGCTGACGGACGGCAGGTAGAGGAAGCCCCACAGCAGGGCGGCGATCACGCCTGGCACGGCGTAGGGCAGGAAGATCACCAGGCGGCCGAAGCGGCGTCCGCGGACCCGGTCGGCGTCGAGGATCAGCGCGAACAGCAGCGCGAGCCCGAGCATGACGGGCACCACGATGAGCCCGTACACGCCGACGCGCAGGGCGCCGTCGAGCAGTTCGGGATCGGACAGCGCGTCGGCGTAGTTGGACAGCCCGGCCCAGACCTCGCTGCGGGCGCCGCTGCCGAGGCCGAGGCCCTGCACCTCGATCGTGCGCAGACTCAGGTGGATGGCGTAGCCGATGGGCAGGGCGAAGAACAGCAGGAACAGGACGATGGCCGGGGCGAGGAAGGCCCACGGGGCGCGCCGCCGCGCCCCGGGCCGCCGGCGGCGGGTCACTCGCTCACCTGGAAGCCGTGGGATTCCAGGTCCTCGACGACGGAGCGCTGCATGGCGGTGAGGGCGGCGGGGAAGTCGCCGCGGCTCTGTGCGGCCTCGCCGAAGGCGTCGTTGAAGGTCGAGTAGGCGACGTTGACGTTGGGGCCCCAGGCGGCGGGCGCGGTGCCGGCGGCTATCTCGGCGGCCTGCGCGTAGAAGTCCGGCTGGTTGGGGAAGAAGGCGGGCGGCTCGGCCAGGGCCTCGCCGGTCTGCGCGGCGGTGGCGGCGGGGTAGATGCCGCCTTCGCGGACCAGCCCGGCCAGCGCCTCGGGGTCGGTGTTCAGCCAGGTGGCGAACTCGGCGGCGGCCTCGGCGTGTTCGGAGTCGCGTGTGACGGCGGTGGTGGAGCCGCCCCAGCTGCCGGTGGCGTTCTCGCCCGCTTCCCACTGCGGCAGCGGCGCCATGGCCCAGTTCCCCGCGGTGTCGGGGGCCGCGGTGGTGAGGGAGCCGGGCGCCCAGACGGCGCTGACCCAGGCGATCTGCTCACCGGAGTTGATCGCCTGGTTCCACGCGGGCGTGTACATGGGCTCGTTGAGGATGGCGTCCTCGGCGACCAGGCCGCCCCAGAACTCGGCGACGCGGCGGGTGGCCTCGTCGTCGATGGCGACCTGCCAGGTCTCGCCCTCGGTGGTCCACCACTGGGCGCCGGCCTGCTGGGCGAGTCCGGCGAACTGGCCGGCGTCGTTGGCGGAGAAGGTGGTGAGGTAGGTGTCGGGGGCGACGTCGCGGACGGTGCGCGCGGTCTCGGCGAACTCGTCCCAGGTGGTGGGGACGGTCAGGCCGTACTCCTCGAAGAGGTCGTGCCGGTAGAAGAACATCATCGGCCCGGAGTCCTGCGGCAGGGCGTAGACCGCGTCGGTGCCGAGCGTGACCTGCTGCCACAGGCCGGGCGCGAACTGGTCTTCCACGTCGGCGACCTGTCCGGAGATGTCGGCGAGCACGTCGTTGCTGACGAGGGTGGGCAGCGCCTGGTACTCGGCCTGCACCAGGTCGGGGCCCTGGCCGGCCTGGGCGGCGGTGATCGTCCTGGTGACGAGGTCGTCACCGGCGGCCTGCTCCTTGACGGTCACCTGGATATCCGGGTTGGCCTCGTTCCACATGTCGACGACCTGCTCCATGTCCGCCCAGGCCCAGTAGGTGAGGTCGACAGGGCCGGAGCCGGAGTCGTCCGAGCCGCCGCAGGCGGTCAGCGCGGCGGCGGTGAGGACGGCGGAGCAGGAGAGTGCGGCGACGCGGTGTCGGTGCATGGTTCCTCCGGGCGGATGACGGGCCGGTGTCTGGGAGCGTTCACAGTAGAGAAACAGTGCCGATACTTGTCAATGGTTGTTGCTGTGCGGTTATGTTGCCTGTGCACGTTCACAGAAAGGCGCGGAGAAAAATGCACATGGAACGACTCGCGTTCGGCGGGGACTACAACCCGGAGCAGTGGCCGCAGGAGGTCTGGCCGCAGGATGTCGCGCTGATGCGTGAGGCCGGGGTGACCCTCGTCAGCGTCGGGATCTTCTCCTGGGCCTTGCTCGAACCGCGCGAGGGACACTACGAGTTCGGCTGGCTGGACCGCCTCGTCGACCTGCTGCACGAGGGCGGCATCCGCGTCGACCTGGCGACCCCCACCGTGGTGCCCCCGGCCTGGTTCTACCGCGCGCACCCCGAGGCGCTGCCCGTCAGCCGCGAGGGCGTGCGCTGGGAGTTCGGCTCACGCGGCGCGATCTGCCACAGCTCGCCCGCCTACCGCGAGGCCGCCACCCGGATCACCCGCGCGCTCGGCGAACGCTACGGCAGCCACCCCGCACTCGAACTGTGGCACGTGCACAACGAGTACGGCGTCCCGGTCCTGGAGTGCTACTGCGACACCTCGGCCGCGCACTTCCGGCGCTGGCTCGCCGAACGGTACGGCACCGTGGAGGCGCTGAACGCGGCCTGGGGCACCGCCTTCTGGGGCCAGGCGTACGGCGAGTGGGAGGACGTCCGGCCGCCCCGGCTCACGCCCACCACCGCCAACCCCGCCCAGCGCCTGGACTTCGCCCGCTTCGCCTCCGACAGCGCCCTGGAGAACTTCCGCGCCGAGCGCGACATCCTGCACGAGCTGTCCCCCGGCATCCCCGTGACCACCAACTTCATGGTCTCGCCCACCCAGTGCGACACCATGGACTACTGGAAGTGGGGCCGCGAGGTCGACATCGTCACCAACGACCACTACCTGGTGGCCGAGGACGACCGCAACCACATCAACCTCTCCTTCGCCGCCGACCTCACCCGCTCCGTCGGCGCGGGCCGCCCCTGGCTCCTCCTCGAACACTCCACCAGCGCCGTCAACTGGCAGCCGCGCGGCATCGCCAAGCGCCCCGGGGAAATGGCGCGCAACAGCCTGGCGCACGTGGCCCGCGGCTCCGAGGGCGCCATGTTCTTCCAGTGGCGCGCCTCCAGGGCCGGCGCGGAGAAGTTCCACTCGGCGATGGTGCCGCACGCCGGCACCGACAGCCGCATCTGGCGCGAGGTCGTCGAACTCGGCGCGGACATCGGCGCGTTGCAGCGGATCAAGGACACCCGCACCGTCGCCGACGCGGCCATCGCCTGGGACTGGGAATCCTGGTGGGCCCAGAAGCTGGAGTGGCGCCCGAGCGACGACCTGGACGCCAGGGAACGCGCCGAGTCCTGGTACGCCGCGCTGTTCGACCACCACCTGACCGTGGACTTCGTGCACCCGGAGGCCGAGGGGCCGACGGACCACCCGCTGCTGGTCGTGCCCGCCCTCTACCTCGCCACCCGCGCCGCGGGCGAGAACCTGCGCCGCTACACCGAGCGCGGCGGCACCCTCGTCGTCTCCTGCTTCTCCGGCATCGTCGACGCGCACGACGCCGTCCACCCGGGCCCGCACCCGGGCGCGCTGCGCGACGTACTCGGCCTGGTCGTCGAGGAGTTCCAGCCGCTGCGCGCGGGGGAGAGCGTGCGGCTCGCCGGTCCTGACGGCGCCCTGCTGACCGCGGACGTGTGGGCCGAGACGGTGCGGACCACGGGCGCCGAGCCGGTCTGGACCTACGCGGACGGCCCGGCGGCCGGCGGCCCCGCCGTCACCCGTCACCGCATCGGCGGCGGCACGGCCTGGTACGTGTCCGCGCGGCTCGGCCAGGATGGACTGCGTGCCGTCCTGGCCGCGGCCACCGCCGACGCCGGTCTCGCCCCGCGCGAGGACCTGCCCCGCGACGTCGAAGTGGTCCGGCGCTCCGGCGCGGGCGGCGACTTTCTCTTCGCGATCAACCACACCGCCGACGAGGCCACGGTGACCCCGCCGGCCCCCGGCACGGAACTGCTCACCGGCGCGCGCGTGACCGGCCCCCTGGCCGTTCCCGCGGGAGCCGTGCGGGTGGTGCACCTCGGCACCTGAACGGCATCTGAACGGCACCGCCCCCGCTCGACGCGCCACGGGTCAATCACTGTCACTCATGGAAGGGGCCGCGGATCACCGGCCGCGGACCGCGGTCACCGCACGAACGGGCGCCGGCCACCCTCGGGGTGGCCGGCGCCCCTGCGCGTCCGGGCCTCAGCGCACCGGGGTGAAGTCCCTGGCGCCGATGTAGTCCGGGCGGGGGACCGGCGCCGCGAACGGCTCGACCGCCGCGTTCTCCACGCTGTTGAACACGATGAAGACGTTGCTGCGCGGGTACGGGGTGATGTTGTCACCCGAGCCGTGCATGCAGTTGCAGTCGAACCAGGTGGCGGACCCCGCCCGGCCGGTGAACAGCTTGATGCCGTGCCGGTCCGCGTAGTCGGTCAGCGCCTCGTCGGACGGGGTGCCCGCGTCCTGCATCTGGAGGGACTTCTTGTAGTTGTCCTTCGGCGTCTCGCCCGCGCAGCCGAGGAACGTCAGATGCGAGCCCGGCATGATCATCAGGCCGCCGTTGGTGTCGAAGTTCTCCGTCAGTGCGATCGAGACCGACACCGTGCGCATGCGCGGCAGCCCGTCCTCGGCGTGCCACGTCTCGAAGTCCGAGTGCCAGTAGAAGCCGCTGGCGCCGAACCCCGGCTTGACGTTGATCCGGCTCTGGTGGACGTACACGTCCGAGCCGAGGATCTGCCGGGCCCGGTCGAGCACCCGGGGATCACGCACGAGTCCGGCGAACTTCTCGCTGATCTTGTGCACCTCGAACACCGAGCGGATCTCCTGCGACGTGGGCTCGACGATCGAGCGTTCGTCGGCGCGGATGTCCGGATCGGTGACCAGCCGGTCAAGCTCCGCGCGGTAGGCCAGCACCTCCTCCGGCGTGATCAGCTGGTCGATGGCGGCAAAGCCGTCCCGTTCGAATGCCGCGAGTTCCCCGGCGGCGAACGGCCCCCGGGCGCCGGGCTCGGACCACACCACCGGGTCCTGGCGCGGCGTGGCCACCTCGGTGGCCCCGCGGGTCGGGTACAGGTCGGCGGTGCGTTCGGGTGCGGTGGTCATGGGGTGCTTCCTTCCTCTCCTTACACCTCGGTGAGCAGCGGATAGACGCCGTTCTCGTCGTGGTCCTCCCGGCCGGTGACCGGCGGGTTGAAGACACACATCACCCGGAAGTCGGTCTTGGGACGGACCGTATGCTTCTCGTGCCCGTCCAGCAGGTACATCGTCCCGGGCTTGATCCAGTGCTTCTCGCCGGTGTTCTCGTTGGTGAGCTCTGCTTCGCCCTCCACGCAGAACACGGCCTCGATGTGGTTCGCATACCACATAGTGGTCTCCGTACCCGCGTAGAGCACGGTCTCGTGCAGCGAAAAACCGACGCCTTCCTTGGCCAGCACGATGCGCTTGCTGCGCCACGTGCCCGAGGCGGACTGCACGTCCCGGTCGGTTCCCTCGATGTCGCTGAGCGATCGGACGATCACGGCGTTGTACTTCCCTTCCGGTTTTCGGTTGTGGGCTTTCAGGCGGTTTCGCGGATGGCGCGGGCGAGGACGCGCAGTCCCTCGTCCAGCTCCTCCGGGGTGGTCGTCAGCGCGGGGAGCAGCTTGACGACCTCGCTCTCGGGGCCCGAGGTCTCCAGCAGCAGCCCCAGCTCGAAGGCGCGGCGGCACACGCGGGAGGCGCGGGCGCTCTCGTCGAACGTCATGCCCCACACCAGGCCGCGGCCGCGGTAGGAGGCCCCGGCGTGCGCGTGCTCCATGGCGATGGCGCGCAGCGACGCCTCGACCTGCTCGCCGCGGCTGAGGGTCTGCTTCTCCATCTGGCCGTCGGTCCAGTACGTGTCGAGCGCCGCGGCGGCCGTCACGAACGCGGGGTTGTGGCCGCGGAACGTGCCGTTGTGCTCGCCCGGCTCCCAGATGTCGAGTTCCGGCTTGAAGAGGGTCAGCGCCATCGGCAGCCCGTAGCCGCTGATCGACTTCGACACCGTGACGATGTCGGGAACGATCCCGGCCTCCTCGAAGGAGAAGAACGGGCCGGTGCGTCCGCAGCCCATCTGGATGTCGTCGACGATCAGCAGCATGTCGTGCCGCCGGCACAGGTCGGCCAGGCCGCGCAGCCACTCCGGCCGGGCCACGTTGATGCCGCCCTCGCCCTGCACCGTCTCCACGATGGTGGCGGCCGGCTTGTTCAGGCCGGACCCGGTGTCCTCCAGCAGCCGCTCGAACCAGATGAAGTCCGGGGTCTGCCCGTCGAGGTAGTCGTCGAACGGCATCGGCGTGCCGTGCACCAGCGGGATGCCGGCGCCCGCGCGCTTGAACGCGTTGCCCGTGACGGCGAGCGAGCCCAGGGACATGCCGTGGAAGGCGTTGGTGAACGAGACGATCGACTCGCGGCCCTTGACCTTGCGGGCCAGCTTCAGCGCGGCCTCCACCGCGTTGGTGCCGGTCGGGCCCGGGAACATGACCTTGTAGTCGAGGTCGCGGGGCCGCAGGATCACGTTCTGAAACGATTCGAGGAAGGCCCGTTTCGCCGTGGTGGACATGTCCAGGCCATGGGTGATGCCGTCGCGCTCCAGGTAGTCGAGCAGGGCGCGTTTGAGCACGGGGTTGTTGTGTCCGTAGTTGAGCGAGCCGGCACCGGAGAAGAAGTCCAGGTAGGTGTGCCCGTCCTCGTCGAAGAGGTAGCTGCCCTGGGCACGGTCGAAGACGGTGGGCCAGCCGCGGCAGTAGCTGCGGACCTCGGACTCCAGTGTGGTGAAGACGCTCAGGTCGGGCTGGGTGATGGTCACAACGGTCTCCTGATCTCAGGGGTTGATCACGCGGGGAGTGGCGGAAGCGGTGTCGGTCGGGTCGGGTCAGCGGACGGCGGCCGCCGGCTCGGGTATCGGCCCGATCCGGTACAGCACTTCCGGCTGGTGGCCCCGTTCGGGGAACACCCCGGCGTCGAACAGCACCTCGCGTTCCACTGCGGCCCCGTGCCGCTCGGCGAAGGATGCGAAGAGCCGGTTGGAGGCGGTGTTGTCCGGTGTGACGGTCGTTTCGATCGTGTTCACCCCCAGCTCCCGGCCCGTCCTGAGGACGAGAGCGTCCAGCATCGCGGCAGCGAGACCGCGTCCGCGCTGACCGCCGTCGACGGCGACCTGCCACACCAGCAGGGTGCGCGGCGCCTGAGGGCGGGTGTACCCGGTGATGAAGCCGACCGGGGCGCCGGCGGCGTCCCTGACGACGATCGAGGTGCGCGCGTAGTCGCGACACCACAGGAGGTAGCTGTACGACGAGTTCAGGTCCAGGACCCTGGAGTCCCGGGCAAGACGCCACAGGGCGGCCCCGTCGTCCAGGCGCGGGGTGTCGAGCGTGAGCCCTTCACGTCCTGCGGGGAATTCACTGTCCATGAAATCGGGTCGGGCACGTGCATGGTCTGCTTGTGCGGGGGTCATGCAGATTTAATTTACCCAGCAGGTCGGGAAATTGCATCGCCAGTCGGGCTTAACAGGGCGCGCCGGATGTGTTATCGCGCGCGCGTGGGCGGCCCTCTTTGTTCGGAGTGAAAAGTTACGTTCTGTCCGTTAGTTACCGGGCAAAACGGACAGCTGTGTGGAGTCGGTCACATGTCCGTAACGAAGAAGTGACGGTGTTGGCCCGATCCGGTGATGGGTCACGATCCCGTAGATGTCCCGTTTAGACCTCGATAAAGCGGGCAGAAGAGGCCCGCAAGGTCCGTCGGAATTACCCGGGAAACGCTCGTTGAATTCAAGTCGAAGAGCCAGAAGAGGCGTCGAAGAATTATCCCGCGGAAGTGTCGAAGCCGCCACTCGCGGCAACCGGCCCCGAGGGCCCGGACCCCGTCACCCGGTACCGGTCGAGGCCCGCGCCGCGGGCCCCCAGATCGTGGTCGTACTGTGCGGCGAACACGTGCTCGCCCGGCGGCACTTCGGCCCCCGGCCGCAGCTTCCAGCGGAACACCAGATCACCGTCCTCGTTGGCCACCGACAGATCGAAGTCGTCGCCCGGCAGCGTCCGCCATCCCCCGGTGGGCCGCATCCCCGCCTCGGCCACCACCCGCACCTCGACGGCGAACGAGGTCAGCGGCTCCCTCGTCGCCACCGTGACGTTGCTCTGCGACCAGTAGGCGTGGCTGTCCGGGTCCACCGCGCCCGAGGAGGCGAGCCGCTCCGCCGCCGACGGCCGCGCCGGCCCCGTCGGCCGCCCGTCATCGCTGCCCGCCCAGCCGACGGCGAGCGTCGCGAGCGCCAGCGTGACCGCGAACCCCACCGCCGCGGCCGTCACCCGGAGCCTGGCCGCCCTCCGCCGGGGCCCGGCCCTCGCTGTCCCGTGCTCGACGCGCGCCAGCATCCGCGCCCGGTCGGGCCGGTGCGCGGCCGCTGCCGCGTGCAGCAACTCGCGTGCGTCCGGGCGGTCTCCCATGGCTCCTCTTCCGCGGTCCCCTCGCTGCTCACCAACTCCTGCGCTGCACCGGGCCCGTGCGCAGCGCGCGGAGGAACTCCCCGGTCCCGCCCTCGCCTTCGGGGGCCGCCGCCTCGACGAGCAGCCGTTGCAACTCGGCCATGCCCCGCGAGGTCTGACTCTTCACGGTACCCACCGAGATCCCCAGGGCGCGCGCGGTCTCCTGCTCGGAGAGGTCGAACGCGTGCCGCAGCACCACGCAGGCGCGCTTGCGGTAGGGCAGCCGGCCGAGCGCCGCCCGCACGTCGAGCACCGCGGGCACGTCGGGACCCTCCGCGGGCTCAACGCCCCTGGACCAGAACAGCGCGATGCGGCGGCGCTCCCGCACCCGGCTGCGGATACGGGATCTTGCGAGATTCGCCACCACGCCGCGCGCGTACGCCAGCGGGTGATCGGCCGCGCGCACGCGGTCCCAGCGGTGCCAGATCGCGACCAGCGCGTCGGCCGCCAGGTCGTCCGCACCGTCGGCGCCCTCGGTGCCGCCCAGCAACAGGCGGGCCAGCCGGGACAGTTCCGCATGGTGCTGCTCGAAGAAGGCGTGGAACTCATCGCTGGGGCCGGACACGCCAACCTCCCTCGGTCAACGGCTCCTGAATCCGTCGAAGTTGTTCGACGGGACGTGCAGCGTTCGTCTCTCCGTCCAGCCCCCGGCGAGCGTAGCAGTCAATGCGTAAGCTGCCGAGCATGAGTGAACGACCCGTTCTCCCGCCCGTACTGCACATCAGGGGCCGGGTGCTGGTCGGCCCCGGGCCCGACGGCGGACCCGACCTCGACGTGCGGGACGAACTGTGGGTCGTCGGCGGCCGGATCACCTACGAACGCCCGCGCGGCGCCCGCGAAACCGTCCGCCTCACCGGCTGGGTGCTGCCAGGACTCGTCGACGCCCACTGCCACGTCGGGCTCGACGCCCACGGCGCCGTCGACCGGGCCGCCGCCGAAAAGCAGGCCCTGGCCGACCGGGCCGCGGGCGCCCTGCTGCTGCGCGACGCCGGATCGCCGGCCGACACCCGGTGGATCGACGCCCGCACCGACCTGCCGCACCTCATCCGCGCCGGCCGCCACATCGCCCGCACCCGGCGCTACATCCGCAACTACGCGCAGGAGGTGGAGCCCGCGGACCTCGTCGCCGCCGTCCGGCACCAGGCCGCCCGCGGCGACGGCTGGGTCAAGCTCGTCGGCGACTGGATCGACCGCGAACGCGGCGACCTGGCGCCCTGCTGGCCCGCCGGCGCCCTGCGCGCCGCGATCGCCGCCGCGCACGAGGCGGGCGCCCGGGTCACCGCCCACTGCTTCGCCGAGGACTCGCTGCCCGACCTGGTGGCGGCCGGTATCGACTGCGTCGAGCACGCCACCGGGCTGACCGAGGAGACCATCCCGCTGTTCGCCGCGCACGGCGTCGCCATCGTGCCGACCCTGGTGAACATCGCCACCTTCCCCGGCCTCGCCGACGGCGGCGAGGCCAAGTACCCGCGCTGGTCGGCCCACATGCGCCGGCTCCACGCCCGCAGGTACGACACCGTGCGCGCCGCCCACGACGCCGGTCTCGACGTCTTCACGGGCACCGACGCGGGCGGCGCGCTGCCGCACGGACTCATCGCCCGGGAGGTCGCCGAGCTGCGCACCGCCGGCATCCCCGTCCACGACGCCCTCGGCGCCGCGACCTGGCGGGCCCGCGACTGGCTGGGCAAGTCCGGCCTGACCGAGGGCGCACCGGCCGACCTCGTCGTGTACGCGGACGACCCGCGGCAGGACCTCGGCATCCTGGCCGATCCCCAACGCGTAGTGCTGCGGGGGCAGATCGTCGCCTGAGTTACCCCGTTCGGGTGAAGCGGCCCCGGATCGGGGGCGATTCGGCACATGGGATCGAAGGATGGCGGGCGTCCCAGCAACACCTTCCCGTGGGAGTTCCCTGCCGTGAACCGATCCGCCTGCCGCCGCTCAGCCGCCGCGCTGCTCGCCGCCGCCGCCCTGACGACCCCCACCGCCACGGCCCACGCCGACGACGGCCGGAGCGAGGGCACCGCGAACGCCGCCGTACTGCGCGCCGGCCTCGACGTCTCCCTCCTCGACGGCGAGGTCCGCGTCCCGCTGGCGGCGGCACTCAACGAGGTCAGCGCGCCGGAAGGCGGCGGCAGCGCCGACGACACGGTGCTGACCGCGTCGCTCGAAGGCGTCGACGGCGGGCAGCCGTTCGAGCTGCTGCGTGCCGACGTCGCCTCGGCCACCGCCACGACCGGCGCCGACGGCGCTTTCGCCGAAACCTCCCTGACCGGCGCCCGCGTTCACGTCCCCGGGCTGCCCCTGCTGTCCGTGATCGAGCTGGAGGCCGTCTCCGCGCGCGCCGCCTGCCCCGTGGGGGAGGAGCCCGCGGCCGAGACGGAGATGCCGGCCACGGCCACCGTGCTCGGCCGCGAGGCGGCCCTCACCGCCGAGGGCACCACCAACGTGTCGGTGCCGGGCGTCGGCGACGTCGGCCTCGGCCTGTCCACCCGCGAGACGGGCGAGGGCACCGCCGCGGCGAGCGCCCTGGACCTGACCGTTCATGTCAACCCGCTGGACCTCAACGTCGCGGAGGTGACCGGCACGGTCACGCTCGCCGAGGTGAGCTGCGCGGCCCCGGCCGCCGAGGAGGGGCCGCGCGCGCAGACCGTCACGGAGGAGCAGCCCGCGGACGCGGACCTGGCGGAGACCGGCGGCAGTTCCTCGACGCCCTACGTCGTCGGCGGCGCGGCCGGCCTGCTCGTCGCGGGCGCGGCCACCGTGCTGGTCGCCCGCCGCCGGCGGGCCGCCGCCGACCGGGGCTGAGAGGCGCCGGGGCCCGCGGACTCGCGGGCCCCGGCGCCCGGTTCAGGTGGCGACGATCCAGATGCCGTAGCCGACGGCCGCCGCGCACAGCGAGAAGCAGAGGTAGCCGGCCGGGCGGGCCGAGGACCGGGCCGATCCGGCGCGGATGCCGAGGGAGAAGAGGCCGACCACCGCCACCGTCAGCAGCACGGAGACGAGGATGACCTGGCCGAGTACGGCCCACTCGATGTTCATGGCGTTCCCGGGGACTTGGTCGGTCAGGAGACGGATGACGCGGAAGGGGGCGCCGGCTCCGGCGCTGTCCGCTGCTCGGGCACGGACATCCCCGCGGGCCCGTCGGAGGGGTCGTTCGCCTTTTCCGCCACCGAGTCGTTCACCTGCACGTCGTCGTTCACATTGGAGTGATCGACGGGACGGCGGCGGGACAGCGACCAGATGGCGGCGCTGCTCCCGAGCAGCAGCAGGGCGACGACGGCCACGCCCCAGTCGCCACGGTCGGCGATGAGCGCACCGGCGGCGCCGATCAGCCCGGCGGCGGGCAGGGTCAGCCCCCAGGCCACGACCATGCGGGTGGCGGTCGACCAGCGCACGACGCCGCCGGCGCGGCCGAGGCCGCAGCCCAGCACGGCGCCGGAGCACACCTGCGTCGTGGACAGGGCGAAGCCCATGTGGGACGAGGCGAGGATCGTGGTCGCGGCGCTGGTCTGCGCGGCGAAGCCCTGCGGCGGCCGGATGTCGGTCAGGCCCTTGCCCATCGTGCGGATGATGCGCCAGCCGCCGAGGTAGGTGCCGAGCGCGATGGCCGCGCCCGCCGAGGCGATGACCCACATCGGCGGGTCGGCGCCGGGCGCCAGCGCCCCGCCGGCGATCAGCGCGAGCGTCATCACGCCCATCGTCTTCTGCGCGTCGTTGGTGCCGTGTGCGAGTGACACGAGCGCGGCCGAGGCGATCTGGCCCACCCGGTAGCCCTTGGCCGCGTGCCGCTCCTCCACGCCCCGCGTGACCCGGTACGTCAGCCGGGTGGCGAGCAGCGCGGCCGTCCCGGCCACCAGCGGGGCGGCCACGGCCGGGATGAGCACCTTGGTGACGACCGCGTCGCCGTTCACCGCGCCGGTGCCCACGGAGGCGAGGGTCGCGCCGATCAGCCCGCCGAACAGCGCGTGCGAGGAGCTGGAGGGCAGTCCGGCGAGCCAGGTCAGCAGGTTCCAGATGATGGCGCCGACCAGACCGGCGAAGATCACTTCCGGCTTGACGCCCGCCTCCTCGTCGATGATCCCGCCGGAGATCGTGCGTGCGACCTCCACCGACAGGAACGCGCCGAGCAGATTGAGCACCGCCGACATGGCGACCGCGGCCCTCGGCTTCATTGCGCCGGTGGAGATGGTGGTGGCCATGGCGTTGGCCGTGTCGTGGAAGCCGTTGGTGAAGTCGAACGCCAGGGCCGTGATGATCACGATCGCGAGGAGCAGCGTTATGTGTTCCATGTACCGGACAATCGCTCGACGGGTGGGAGGCAAACGACGTTAACGTAGGGTTAATAGGTGAACATGAGATGAACTGGTGGCGGCGGGATTCCGACGAGCGGCACGAGGCATGGCAAGAACTTCTGGCGCGGGCGCGACAGACGGTCACCGACGGGCTGGTCGTGGGCACATCGGGCAATTTGTCCGTGCGGGTTGGGGACGCCGTACTGGTGACCCCCTCCGGCGTGCCCTACGACCGGCTGCGCGCCCGTGACCTGCTGGCGGTCGATCTGGCGGGGCGGCGCATCGCGGGATCGCTGACCCCCACCAGCGAACTGCCGATGCACCTGGCCGTCTATCGCACCACGCAGGCGCGGGCCGTGGTGCACACGCACGCGGTGCACGCCACCGCGGTGTCCACGCTCGTGGACGAACTGCCCGCGGTCCACTACATGACCGCCGCGCTCGGCGGCCCCGTGCGGGTGGCGCCCTACGCCACGTACGGCAGCGACGAGCTGGCCGCGCACATGCTCACCGCCCTGCGCGACCGCAGCGGCTGCCTGCTGCGCAACCACGGCACCGTCGTGCACGGCAGCAGCCTGCGGCAGGCGTACGACAACACCGCGCAGCTGGAGTGGATGTGCCGGGTCTGGCTGGCCGCCGCGTCCGTCCCCGGCCACACCCCCGCGCTGCTGTCCCCCGAGGAACTGGCGCGCGTCGCCGAGCGGTTCCGCGGCTACGGCCAGCGCTGACGCGCCCGGCCCGCCGCGCCGCGCCACCGCCCGGCCCGCCGGGTGGCAGGCGCGGCGCCCCGGCCGCATGCTGGGAAGCATGCGTCGGCACACGAAGGCGGCCGTGGCCGCCACCACACTGCTGGGTGCCGGTGCGGCCGTGGCCACGGTCGCCGCCGGGCGGTGGGCGTTCGGGGTCACGCTGGGGCCCGCCCGCGCGGCCCGCCCGGCCGGATTCGCCGGGAGCCGCCTCGCCGTCCACGGCACCGCGGCGGGACAGGTCACGCTGACCCGTTCCCTCGACTCACTGCGCCCCGGCACCTTCGGCATCACCGCCAGGGCCGCGCACGCCGTCATCGGGCCCGTGCTCGACGTGGCGAGCGGCCCCGACAGCGTCGTGCGGCGGCTCGAACGCGTCGACCACGGCGCGCTGGTGCCGGGCTCAGCCGTCGCCCTGACCCCGCAGCTGCACCTCGGCACCCCGGGTACCGCCCTCGGCATCGAGCACACCGACGTCACCGTTCCGGGCGAACGCGGCGCGCTCCCGGCCTGGTTCGTGCCCGGCTCGCGGGAGACGTGGATCATCGCGCTGCACGGCATCGGCGCCACCCGGGAGCACCCGCTCAACCTGCTGCCCTTCCTCCACGAGCAGCAGTTCCCCGTCCTCATCCCCGGCTACCGCGGCGACCCGGGCGCCCCGCGCCCGCGCGACCGCGTCAACCGGCTCGGCGCCACCGAATGGCGCGACGCCGACGCGGCCCTGCGCTACGCCGTCCGGCACGGCGCGCGGCGCGTCGTCCTGTACGGCTGGTCCTCGGGCGGCGCCATGGCCCTGCGCGCCGCCGCCCGCTCCGCGCTGCGCGGCCGGGTCGTCGGCCTCGTTCTCGACTCGCCCGTCCTCGACCCCGCCGCGACGCTCAGGGCCCTCGCGGCCCGCCGCGGCATCCCGGGACCGCTGCTGCCGCTGGCCCTGGGCGCCGCCAGGGGCGGCTGGGGCTTCGACGCCGAGGACCGCCCGCCCGAGGTGCCGCTCGGCGCGGGCGGCGCGCCCGTTCCCGTGCTGATCCTGCACGGCCCCGCCGACACCGTCGCACCCTGGCGCGCCTCCCGCGAGCTGGCCGCGCGCCACCCGGAGAGCATCGTGCTGCACACCATCCCCGACGCAGAGCACGCCGCCATGTGGAACGCCTCTCCCGCCGCCTACGAGGAGCGGTTGCGCCGCTTTCTCACCCCGCTCATGTGAGCCCGCGGGGCAGGGGGTTTGGGCTTTCGCGGCCCGAGCGGTGAAACTGCTCACGTGACGTCCCGTACTCCGCGTGAGCCCCGGTTGCGACTTGTCCCGCAGACCCCACCACAGCGCGCCGCGACGAGCAGGCGCACGCAGGGCGGCAGACGCACTCCCACACCGCCGGGCGGGGTCGCGCCCCAGGACGAACTGGCCCGCCAGGCGCGGGCCCAGCTGGCGGACGCCGTCCGGCTCGCGCACTGGGCGCAGCGCACCGGCACCTCGCCGGACGCCCGGGCGGAGCACGCCGCAGGGGAGCTGGGCCTGACCGTGCGCCAGGTGCGCGACCAGTGGGGCCGCGCCCGCCTGGCCGGGCTGATCGAGCAGGGCCGAGACGGCACCGACGCCGTACGGGCCGGCTGGCGGCTGCGCGCCTGGGACCAGGACGACACCGCCGCGCTGCGCGGCTGGGTGGCGCTGCTCGACGCCTGGTCCCTGGCCCGCCCGGCGCCGCCGGACGCCGACCCCGGCACGGTGGCCGACGTGGTCGCGGCCGTGCCGCAGCTGCTGTCCGTCATGTACCTCTCCGACGGGCCCGTCACCGGGGCGGGGCTGATCGACCTGATGCGGCAGCGCATCTCCGAGCTGCGCGCCGACCGCGGCCCCGAGGACGGCATAACGGGCGAGGGCGACGTTCCCGAGCTGGTCCGTATCCTCGGCTGGGCCCTGGACACCCTCTCCTCCGTCGGCGCCCTCACCCTCCACGCACGCGGCCACCACCCCGAACGCGCCCGGCTCACCGAGCTGGGCGGCTGGGCCATGTGGACCAAGCTGGAACACATCTGCATCGCCGCCCAGAGTCCCGCGGGCAATATCGAGCAGTCCGCCGTCGCCATGCTGCGCGGCTGCGCAGGACTGACCCCCGGGCCCGCCCGCGCCGAGTACCGGGCCTGGCTCGCCGTACGCCCCGCCGGGCCCGCCGTGACCGAGCTGCTGGAGGCCGCCCGCGGCGAGGACGCCCTCATCCGCGGCCTCGCCTTCGAGGCGCTGCGCGTCGTCGGCGCGCCTGCCCTGCCCGCGCTGCGCGAGGCCGCCGACGAGCCTGGCTTGCGCCCCTACGCCCTGCTGTGGCTGGCCGACCACGAGGCGGGCGACCCGCGCGACCACACCGACTCCGCGCACGGTGTGCTGACCAGGGCCGAGGCCACCTGGCTGTGGGTGGACACCGCGTCGGCCGCCCAGGAGCACGGCGCGGAACGCCTCCTGCTCGACCACCTGGACGCCGCGCCCCAGCCGGGCATCGCCCAGCTGGTCGACGAGATCCGCACCTGCGGCCACCCCCGCACCGTGCAGGTGCTGCTCGCGCTCGCCGCCGCCCACCCCGACCCCGCCATCGCCAAACGGGTGCGCCGCGCCGCCTTCCAGGTGCACACCGGCGGCGCCTGACCGGGCCGTCGGCGGCTGGACAATTCGCTTGCGCCGCACCGTTAGAATGGCCCGCATGGACATTCTGCTCCTCGTGCATTAGCGGACGTACCCAGCCCTCGCTCGTACGTACGTTTCGTCCCGCCGTTCCAGGAGTCCGTCCATGATCACCGCCACCGGCATCGAGCTGCGCGCCGGCGCCCGCATCCTGCTCGAGTCCACCTCGTTCCGCATCGCCCAGGGCGATCGCATCGGTCTCGTCGGCCGCAACGGCGCGGGCAAGACCACGCTGACCAAATGCCTGGCCGGGGACGGCATTCCGGCCTCGGGGACCATCACCCGCGGCGGCGAGGTGGGGTACCTCCCGCAGGACCCGCGCACCGGCGACCTCGACGTCCTGGCCCGCGACCGCATCCTGTCCGCCCGGGGCCTGGACACGGTGCTGCGTGGCATGCGGGACAACGAGCAGCGCATGGCCAACGGGCAGGGCGCCACGCGCGAGAAGGCGATGAAGAAGTACGAGCGCCTGGAGACCGAGTTCCTCACCAAGGGCGGCTACGCGGCGGAGGCGGAGGCGGCCACGATCGCCGCCAGCCTCGGCCTGCCCGACCGGGTGCTCGGCCAGCCGCTCCACACCCTCTCCGGCGGCCAGCGGCGCCGCGTCGAGCTGGCCCGCATCCTCTTCTCGGACGCCGACATCCTCCTGCTCGACGAGCCGACGAACCATCTTGACGCCGACTCCGTCAGCTGGCTGCGCGACTTCCTGCGGACCTACCGCGGCGGGCTCGTGGTGATCTCCCACGACAACAATCTGATCGAGACCGTCGTCAACAAGGTCTTCTACCTCGACGCCAACCGGTCGGCCATCGACATCTACAACATGGGCTGGCGGCAGTACCAGGTCCAGCGCGAGGCCGACGAGAAGCGGCGCAGGCGTGAGCGGGCCAATGCCGAGAAGAAGGCGGCGGCCCTCAACACGCAGGCCGACAAGATGCGCGCGAAGGCGACCAAGGCCGTGGCCGCGCAGAATATGGCCCGGCGCGCCGAGCGGCTGCTCGCGGGCCTCGACGCGGAGCGGCGGCAGGACAAGGTGGCCAAGCTCCGCTTCCCGGACCCCGCACCGTGCGGCAAGACCCCGCTGACGGCGGAGGGGCTGTCGAAGTCCTATGGCTCGCTGGAGATCTTCACCGACGTGTCGCTGGCGATCGACCGCGGCTCCCGCGTGGTCATTCTCGGCCTCAACGGCGCGGGCAAGACCACGCTGCTGCGGCTCCTCGCGGGGATCGAGACGCCCGACACCGGTGCGGTCACGCCGGGCCACGGGCTGAAGCTCGGGTACTACGCGCAGGAGCACGAGACGCTGGACCCGCAGCGGACCGTCCTGGAGAACATGCGGTCCGCCGCCCCGGACATGGACATGGTGGCCATGCGCAAGACGCTCGGCTCCTTCCTGTTCTCCGGCGACGACGTGGACAAGCCGGCCGCGGTGCTCTCCGGCGGCGAGAAGACGCGGCTCGCCCTGGCCACGCTGGTCGTCTCCTCGGCCAACGTGCTGCTGCTCGACGAGCCGACGAACAACCTGGACCCGGCCAGCCGCGAGGAGATCCTCGGGGCCCTGCGCAATTTCTCGGGTGCCGTCGTCCTCGTCACCCACGACGAGGGGGCGGTGGACGCCCTCCAGCCGGAGCGGATCATCCTGCTGCCGGACGGCGTCGAGGACCTGTGGAGTGCGGACTACGCGGACCTGGTCGCGCTTGCGTGACGGGTTCGGTCCGTCGTTTGTGATCATGTCCGGTGGATCATTCGGCCGACGCTTGATCATTCATCTGAGTGAGGGTGGTCGTACCCCGGCGTGTCGACACCCCTGACCGGCGTCCGCTCTGCCGAAGCCTTCTGACCTGCATCTTCGCCCCGCCCGTCGTGCCGGATCGCCGTTGTCCACCCGCCGCGCGGGTGCGGCGGCTGTCCGTTTGTCGTACGGACCCGGACGAATGGGTGGCCAGGAAGCCGGATAGGGGTGATCATGAGAGTCCAGAGCGCACTTCCCACGAGGAGGCACGGGTGGCCGAGACTCTGAAGAAGGGCAGCCGGGTGACCGGCACCGCGCGAGAGAAGCTCGCCGCGGACCTGAAGCGAAAGTACGAATCGGGCGCGAGCATCCGGGCCCTGGCCGAGGAGACCGGACGGTCCTACGGTTTCGTGCACCGGATGCTGAGCGAGGCGGACGTCACACTGCGCGGCCGCGGCGGCGCGACCCGCGGCAAGAAGGCGGCGCCGACTCCCTGACGGGACGGCCAGGACTCCGGACGGGTTACTCTGCGGACGAGAAGCTACCGCCTGGTAACACCGGAGGACGTCCGATGAGCCTGCTCGACCGCGACGGTGTGCGTGTCACCGTCCATGAAGCCGTGGCGACCGTCACGCTCGTCCACGCGGACAAGCGCAATGCGCAGACCCCGGCGATGTGGCGGGCTCTCGCCGAAGCGGGCCGCGGCCTGCCCGGCGATGTCCGCGTGGTGGTGCTGCGCGCCGAGGGCGTCTCCTTCTCCGCGGGCCTCGACCGGCGGGCCTTCACGCCCGAGGGCATCGAGGGCCAGCTGTCGTTCGCCGCCCTGGCCCGTTCCTCGGACGCGGAGGCGACGGCCGCGATCGCCGGCTTCCAGGAGGCGTTCACCTGGTGGCGCAGGACCGACCTGGTGAGCATCGCCGCCGTCCAGGGGCACGCGATCGGCGCCGGCTTCCAGCTGGCACTCGCCTGCGACCTGCGCGTCTGCGCCGAGGACGTGCAGTTCGCGATGCGCGAGACCGCCCTCGGGCTCGTGCCCGACCTCGGCGGTACGCATCCGCTGGTCGCGCTGGTGGGGTACGCCCGCGCGCTGGAGATCTGCGGCACCGGGCGCACGGTGCACGCGGCCGAGGCCGAACGCATCGGCCTGGCCAACCTCGTGGTGCCCGCCGCCGACCTCGCCGCTGCCGCCGACGACCTGGCGGCCGCGCTGCTCGCCGCGCCGAGGAACGCGCTGATCGAGACCAAGGCCCTGCTGCGCGCCGCCACCACCCACGGTTACGACGAGCAGCGAGCCTTGGAACGCGCGGCGCAGGCTCGCCGCGTGAAGGACCTCGCGGGCCTCGGCGAATAGCCCCGCACCGCCGCGGACCCCTCGTACTCGCAGCTCACCCGTTCGTGAGGATCGAGCGGGCGTAGCTGATCGCCGTCCTGGTCCGGTCCTGCCGGGCCTCAGCGGGGCATCGCGATGTCCGTCACCAGGACCGCGGCCGGCCGGCCCGCCGCCGTTGCCGCGGCGCGCGAGGCCCCGCGTGCGGCGTCCAGCGTGCGGCGCGTGCCGTCGACCGCAAGCCGCACATGCACCGGGCCCCGGCCCTCCGGCACTTCCACCGTGCCGGACAGCCCGCGCACCCCCGGCACCTGTAGCACCGCCGCCGCCACCCGGGCGGCGGCACCCCCGGCCGGCCCGGCAGCCGGCCGGGGCGCCCGGCCGCTCGGCGGCCCGGCCGGTGCGGGCAGCAGGTCCACCACCGCGACGTCGACCGCCGTCACCACGAGCCCGATCCGGTCGTCCGCGGCGGCCGCGAGCGCCGCCCGCACCCGCGCGGCGGTCTCGTGCAGCGGCCGGACCGCCCCGGCCGCCAGCCGGGCCTCGATCCGCAGCGGTCCCGGCGGCAGCGCGCTCGGCGGGGCCGACTCCGGCACGGCCGCCCCGGCGGGACCCGCGAGCGCGAGGCGCAACTCCACGACCGAGACCCCGGACACCGACTCCGCCGCTTCCCGCAGGACCGGCGCCGCCGCCCGCTCGGCCAGCCAGGCGCGGTCCGTCGGCTCCCCGAGCGGCACCAGGCGGCCCAGGCTCAACTGCTGCCGCACGGCCCGCAGCAGAGAATCCGAACCCATGTCCCTTCGCCTTCCGTCGGTATCCGGTCGTACTCAATCGGCCGGGGCTGGGTACAGCATCTCGTATGCACGGCCGGAGCGGAGGCGGCCATGACCGCGCGGCCCACCCGTTCGGGGGCCCGTGGCCGGGGCGGGTGTCCGTCGGCGCACATAATGTGGCACTGGATCGGCGGGACTGACCGCCGTTCGGAAAGGGGCGATGGCGAAGTGACCGACACCAGTACGGAAGCGAGCACGAGCACCACCACGATCGACGTGTCGGGCAAGCAGCTCGGCACGCGCCGCGGCACGGGCGACCCCGCGACGCGCGGGCGCACGACAATCGCGGACGGCGTCGTGGCCAAGATCGCCGGCATGGCGGCGCGGGACGTGGTGGGTGTCCACGCGATGGGCAGTGGCCTCTCCCGTACGTTCGGCGCCGTGCGGGACCGCGTGCCCGGCGCGAGCAAGTCGGCGACCCGCGGCGTGAAGGCGGAGGTCGGCGAGGTGCAGACGGCCCTCGATCTCGAAATCGTTGTGGAGTACGGCGTTTCCATCGCCGATGTTTCCCGTACCGTACGGGAGAACGTGATCTCGGCCGTCGAGCGGATGACCGGCCTCGAGGTCGTCGAGGTGAACATCAACGTCGGCGATGTCAACCTGCCGGAAGACGAAGAGGACGACGACGAGCGGCCCCCGTTGCAGTAGCGGGAGCGGAGCGGAAGCCAGGAGCACATCATGAACATGGCTGTGGTCGGCATGATCGCCGGCATGGCGCTGGGCTTCGCCACCTACTTCGGCGGCTTCGGGGCCTTCCTGCTGGTCGCGGCGCTCGGCACGATCGGTTTCGTCGTCGGCAGGTTCGTCGACGGCGACCTTGAGCCAGGGGACTTCTTCCGGCCCAGGGACCGCGACGACGACCGGCGGCGGTGACCCGTGGAACCGGTGCTGCCCGCGGCCGAGCGCGGGGCGACGAAGATCGCCGACCGCGTGGTGGCCAAGCTGGCCGCCCAGGCGGCCCGTGAGGCGCTGCGCGCCGACGACGGCACGCGGTCGTGGCCGCCGCCCCCGCGCGGCGGCGCACCGCACGCGACCGCGGTGGTGCGGCGCCCGCCGGGCGCCGACGGCACCGGCGGCCTGGCCGGTGTCCGGGTGACCGTGGAGCTGGGCTACCCGTCCGACATCGGTGCGCAGTGCGGCGCGGTCCGGCGCCTCGTCGCCCTGCGCATCCAGGAGTTGGCGGGCATGGAGACCCCCGACGTGGCCGTGACGGTGGAGCGCCTGCATTCCGCGCACTTCACCGGCGACGCCTCCGGGAGGGTGCAGTGACCGGTCCCGCGGGTCCGTCCGGGCACGAGGGCGCCGCCGAGCGCACCGCCCCCACGCTCGAAAAGGCGCCGCCCGTGACGGCGGAGGAGCCCGCCGGCCCGGCGGAGGAGTCCGCGGAGCCGGGCGGCGAGGTGGCGGCGGGCCGTTTCTGGTCCGAAAGGCGCGGCCCCGCCGCGCTGGTCGCCGTGGTGCTGATGGGCGCGTCCGGCCTCCTGCTCTACGACGTCGTCTCGGTGCGCGCCGGCCGTCCGGCCGCCTCCTGGCGCCGCACCCTGGCCGACGACCTGGCCGCCCGCACTTTGGACGACGCCTGGGTCGTGGTGGCCGCCGCGGCGGCCGTTCTCGCCGGAGTCTGGCTGATCGTCCTGGCCGTCACGCCCGGGCTGCGCGGCCTGCTGCCGATGCGCCGGGACAGCGAGCTGATGCGCCCCGGCATCGAACGGGGCGCCGCCGCGGCCGTCCTGCGCCACCGGGCGCTCGAAGTGTCCGGCGTCAGGTCGGTCCGGGTGAACGTCGGCAGGCGCCGGGTCCGCGCCCTGGCCGAGGCGCACTTCCGCGAGCTGGACGTCGTCCATGCCGATCTGGACGCTGTGCTCACCCACGGCATCAGGGAGCTGGGCCTCGCCCGGCAGCCCGCGCTGAGCGTGCACGTCCGCCGGCCCCCGAAGCGATGAGGTGATGGCCGCCGTGCTGCGCACCGTGAACCGTGCCCTCCTGCTCCTGACCGGTCTCTGCCTGATCGGTGCCGGTCTCGCGGCCCTCGTCGCCGCGCTCGACCTGCCGCGCCGGTGGGGCTTCGACATGCCGTCCGGCTGGTCCTGGCGCGCCCCGCACGACGTGCTGCTCGCGCACGCCGACCGGACCCAGTGGCGAGCGGAAGGCTGGTGGTGGCCGGTGGTCATCGGCAGCCTCTCGCTGCTCGTGCTGCTGTCCCTGTGGTGGCTGCTGGCCCAGCTGCGGCGCCGCCGGCTGGCCGAGATGCTGGTGGACAGCGGCGACGGCGTGGGCGCCCAGCTGCGCGGGCGCGCGATGGAGGACGTGGTGGCCGCGGAGGCCGAGACCCTGCCGGGCGTCGACCGGGCGCGGGTCAGCCTGACGGGCCGCCGCAACCAGCCCCGGCTCGGCCTCGGGCTGCTGCTCACCCCGCAGGCGGCCCCCGACGACGTCGTCAGGCGGCTGCGCACGGAGGCGGTGGAGCACGCCCGCGCCTCGGCAGGGCTCGACGCCCTGCCCGCGGAAGCCCGCCTCCGCGCCACCAAACACCCGGCGGAGCGCGTCAGTTAGCCGGCCGGTAACCGCGGCCGCCGAAGACTGACCGCGGAGGGCTCAGCCCCCCAGCAGCAGCCCCAGAACCAACCTGATCGGCACGATCAGCACCAGCACGTTGAGGACCAATCCGGCTTCGAGCAGGCGACCGCGTATGCCTCGCCGGAGTAGGCGGCTGCCCCGCCACACTCCGTAGGCTGCCAGGCCGGCCGACGCGAGCACCATGACGACCGAAAGAGCCCCTCCCGCCCCGCTCGGTGCGGCAATGTTGATGACGATGTAGACCAGGACCAGCTGTGGAAGCCCCAGCAGCCATACCTTCCATACCTCGGCCGCATCCGGGGTGACCTGGGCCGGAGCCGCCGCGGCCGGCATGGGGGGCGGGAATGCTGGTGGGGGGCCCGCAGCGGCGCCCTGGGGCGTGGCGGTCCGAGCCGGTGGGGCTGGCCACAGACGCAGGACCTTGGACATCAGCCCGGCGAAGTCCGGGTCCGCCCGCAACTCTTCGGCGAGTACAGAGGCGACGATGCTCGCCGATCCCTCGTCGCGCTGTTCGTGCAGGCGGGCCAACGCAGAGGCGCCCAGGGTGCTTCTGCCGAGGCGGCCCCAGACCAGTTCCCGTACCGCTGACTCCTGCTCGGCCGAGGCCGGAGCGCCTCCGGTCAGCACCCGCACCGCCGCGGCGGCCAACTCCGGAGCCTGCATTCCCCGTCCCCCTGCCAGGCCCCCAACCCCACCGGTCAAGGCTCAGTGCCAGGAACGTACCGGTGGTCGAAGTTCAGTGGCAAGTACACGACATGCGCCGCCACGGAACAGGATCGTCCGCACTCGGCCGCAGGCCCGAGCCCCTCGGGACTTGCCGACGGGCTACCTGCTGCCCGGAGCCGGTGAGTCCGCCACCGGTCGGGGCCGCCGCTTGGCGTGGTGGCGGGGCAGTCGGTCCGGGTGGTGGGGGAGGGGTGAGGGGTCAGGAGGTGGCGGCCGGAGCGGCCTTCCGCGGGGCCCGCTCCTCCTCGTTCTCGTTCTTCTGCTCCGCACCCGGCGCGGAGCGCGGCTTCTCCGCCGCGCGTCGCCGGTCCTGGACCTCGCGCCGCAGCAGCAGCACCCAGCCCACCGGAACGCCCGCCGCGAACAGCCACCACTGCACCGCGTAGGCGAAGTGGGCGCCGATGCCCGTGTGATCGGGCTCGGGCAGCAGCTCGGGCTGCGCCGCCTCGTCCGCCGGGGCGGGGTCGGTCGCGGTCAGCTCCAGGTAGCCGCCGAGCACCTGCCTGCCCAGGGCGTCGGCGCGCTCCTCGCTGCTGATCATCATGACCATGCCGTCGGGCAGCCCCTGCCGCTCCCTGATCCCGGTGGTGCCCGTGGACTCGTCGGCCATCAGGCGGCCGGTGACCGTGACCTCGCCGCCCGGCGGGGCCGGCACCTCGGGCATCCGCGTCAGGTCGTTTCCTGCCGCGATCCAGCCGCGGTTGACCATCGCTGCCGTGCCGTCCTCCCGCAGCAGCGGGGTCAGCACGTAGTAGCCCACGGCACCGTCGCCATTGGAACGCTGCCGGACCACCACCTCGCGGTCCTGGTCGTAGACGCCCGTCGCGGTCACGGGGCGGTAGCGGTCGTCCGGGTCGACCGGCCCGCCGGGCGAGGACAGCTCGGACATGGGCACCGCGGGGGCCGCCAGGCTGCCGGCGATCAGGTCGTTCCGCTCGACGCGCTGCCCGTGCCGGTCGAACTGCCAGAACCCGAGCCACGTCAGGGCCGGGACCATCAGCAGCGCAACGAGGGTGAGGATCACCCACTGCCGGGACAGCAGAAAGCGGTACACAGCAGTCGACGGTACCCGAACGGGGTCAGCGCTCAGGCGCCGGGGCCACGTCCCGCAGCAGGTGCGTGAAGGCCGCCTCGTCCAGGACCGGGGTGCCGAACGCCCGCGCGTTCACCACTTTGGAGGTCCTGGAGTCCGGGTCGTTGGTCACCAGCAGGCTGGTCAGGCGCGAGACGCCGGAGGCGACGTGCAGCCCCGCCTCGAACGCCTGGTCCTCCAGGAGCTCGCGGTCCACCGACGTGTCCCCGGAAAAGGCGACCCGCATGCCCTGCACGAGCCGCCCGCCCGCCTCGTACCGCCCTGGATTGGGCCACGGGCACGGGGGGCGGCGCCTGGCCGTGCGCCACCCGCCCCGCCAAGGCGCGGCCGTGGCCATGGCCACGCCCTGCGGCTCGGCGCCGCCGGCATCCGTCCAGCCCGCCAGCGGGCGGCAGGTGTGCAGCGGCAGCGCCAGCCGCCGCCTGGCCGCGTGCTGCAAGCTCGGCCGGAACGCCTCCGCGAGCACCCGGGCGTCGTCCAGCGCGTGGTGCGCCTGCCGCTGCGTCACCCCGAAGTAGGAAACCAGGGTCTCCAGCTTGTGGTTGTCCAGCGGCAGACCGAGCGCCTTGGACAGCAGAATCGTGCACAGCCGCTGCTCCACGGGCGCCGTGCGGTCGGTCCGCGCGTACTCCCTGGCGATCATCGTCCAGTCGAAGACCGCATTGTGTGCCACGAGCACCCGCCCGGCCAGGCGCTCCGCGAACTCCCCGGCGATCTCGGAGAACAGCGGCGCGTCGGCGAGCACCTCGGCCGTCAGCCCGTGAATCCAGCTCGGCCCCGGATCGCGCTGCGGATTGACCAGCGTGTACCAGTGGTCCTCGACCTCGCCCCTGGCCGTCAGCCGGTACACGGCCGCGGACACGATCCGGTCGCTGCGGCGCAGGCCGGTGGTCTCGACGTCCACCACGGCGTACCCCCCGGGGTACCCCGCGGGCCATGACTCATCGGCGGGCTGCTGGACTTGGATGCGTGCCGCGGCGGCCTGGTGGTCTTCGAGCATGGTCACCGAGGATACGGCCCGGCACCGACAGTGGCCGCACCGCCGCCGGGAGTTGAGGGCCCGTCGGAACGGCCGCGGAGCCGTTGCCACGCACGTCTGTCCACGTGTGACGTACGCTGCGAGACATGCTGCTCGACACCTATGGGCGGATTGCCACGGACCTGCGGGTCTCGCTGACCGACCGGTGCAATCTGCGCTGCACTTACTGCATGCCGGAGGAGGGCCTGTCCTGGCTCGCCAAGCCGGAGCTGCTGACGGACGACGAGATCGTGCGGCTGGTCGGGATCGCGGTCACCCGGCTCGGCGTCACCGAGGTGCGGTTCACCGGCGGCGAGCCGCTGCTGCGCCGCGGCCTGGTCTCCATCGTGGAGCGCTGTGCCGCCCTCGCCCCCCGGCCGAAGCTGTCTCTCACGACGAACGGGATCGGTCTCGAACGCACGGCCGGGGCACTGCGCGCGGCCGGTCTCGACCGGGTCAACGTGTCGCTCGACACCACCGACCCCGAGGTCTTCGCGCGCATCACCCGCCGCAGACGGCACGAGGACGTGCTGCGCGGCCTGGCCGCGGCCAAGGCCGAGGGCCTGGCGCCGGTGAAGGTCAATGCGGTGCTGATGCCCGGGCTCAACGACACGGAGGCGCCCGGCCTGCTGGCCTGGGCGATGGCACAGGACTACGAGCTGCGGTTCATCGAGCAGATGCCGCTGGACGCGCAGCACGGCTGGCAGCGGACGCAGATGATCACGGCGGGCGACATCCTTGAGTCGCTGCGGACCCGCTACACGCTGACGCCCGAGGAGGAGCGGCGCGGGGCGGCCCCGGCCGAGCGGTGGCTGGTGGACGGCGGTCCGCACCGGGTCGGGGTCATCGCCTCGGTCACCCGGCCGTTCTGCCGGGCCTGCGACCGTACGCGCCTCACGGCCGACGGCCAGGTCCGGACCTGCTTGTTCGCGCGCGAGGAGTCCGATCTGCGGGGCGCGCTGCGCGCGGGGGTGGACGACGCGGAGCTGGCGGAGCGGTGGCGGGTGGCGATGTGGGGCAAGAAGGCGGGCTCGGGTCTGGACGACCCCTCCTTCGTCCAGCCGCAGCGCCCGATGTCAGCGATCGGGGGCTGATGCCTGCCACGCGTCGAGCGCCACGACGTCCTTGAGGAAGCCGCGGATGCCGAGGAAGCGCGAGAGGTACTCGCGGTGCTCCTCGCAGGCCAGCCAGGTCTTGCGCCGCTCGGGGGTGTGCAGCTTCGGATTGTTCCAGGCGAGGACCCAGACAGCGGCGGCGCGGCAGCCCTTGGCCGAGCAGATCAGGTCGGTGGATGCGGATGAGGCAGACACGGAATCCATCCAACATCCTCAACAATGCGCACGGAAAACACAGAAGGCGACGCCGGGCAGCCACGGGGGGAGCCGCCCGGCGTCGGTCGTCGCTCCGACGGGGGATACGGAGCGCTCTTGAAGTATGACATGCATTGCCCCGGTGGGCGCAGGGGATCTGCTCAATTGATTTGAGGATTCCTTGAGCTTCGCAGGCCGGAGGGGTCAACTCCGGTTGTGGAGGTCACTGTTTCCAGGTGGCAGGGCGCGCTTCGCCTCGTCGCCGAGGAAGGTGGACGGCAGCGAAGGCACGTTCTCCCGGCCCGCGTTCGCGATCACTACGGCAACATACGGCAGCACCGTCCCCAGAACCAGTGCCACGATCGCCAGCGGCCGGCTCACGTCCCACAGCACGAAGGTGAGCAACACCGCCACGGTGCGTACGAGCATGGAGATGATGTAACGGCGCTGGCGCCCCCGTACGTCGTCGTCGAGCCCTTGGCGGGCCTCCGTGATCCGGAAGACCGCCGTATCGGCCGTATCGCGTCGCAAGCGCATTGCCTCACCACCCGCCATCAGGCTAGCCCCGCACCTGGGCCAGCTTTCGTCCGGCCTTCAGGAAGACGCCGTCCGGCGTCCCCGTCGCCGCTGCCAGATGCTCGGCCACCACCTCGCCCAGCGGGCGCAGCGCGTCCGCCTCGGCCAGCACGGCACTGTCCTGCTCCTCGCCGGTCTGGAGGACCAGGCGCAGCCCCTTCTGCTTCGCCAGCCGCCGGGCCGCCGACGCGCTCGGGGTGAACTCGAGGATCTTGGTCAGCACCGTCGCGATGCCCTCGCCGCCGTGCTCGCCGAGGTCCACCTCGGGCAGGGCGCCCACGTCAGTGAAGCTGCGCCGGGAGAACTGGGCGGTGAAGCCCGCCCGTGCCGCCATGGCCGCTTCGGTCCCGTGCAGCACGGCCACGACCTCGCCGGCGAGCACCTTCTTCAGGTCCATCGGGTGCAGCGAGCCGTCCGCGAGCCGTCCCGTGGCCGCCGCCAGCTCCTCGTCCGTCCACTCGGTCCACGCCCGCAGGTAGGGCTCCATCAGCCGGTCGGGAATCGACATGATCTTGCCGAACACGTCCTCGGCCGTCGCCGCGAGCGGCACGTAGTTGCCCTTGGACTTCGACATCTTCGCGCCGGAGCCGTCCGTGCCCTCGATCAGCGGCATGGTGACGATCAGCTGCGGGGTCAGTCCGTAGATCTCCATGACCCGGCGCCCCATCTGCATGTTGAGCAGCTGGTCGACGCCGCCGAGCTCCACATCCGCGTCGATCTCGGCCGAGTCGATGGCCATGGCCACCGGGTAGATCAGCTCCGACATGGTCAGCCCGTGGCCGCCGTCGAGACGCGTGCGGAAGTCGTCCCGCTGGAGCAGCGAGGAGGCCGGCACCTGCGCCAGGACACCGATCAGCTTCGGCAGCGTCACCGCGCCGAGCCACTCGCTGTTGTGCCGGAAGGCGACCCGCTCGAAGTCGAAGAACGGCCGCACCTGCTCGCGGTAGCCCGCCAGATTGCGCGCGATGTCCTCGTCGGTCAGCGGCGGCCGTTCCGTGGAACGCCCCGACGGGTCGCCGATCTTGGCGGTGACGTCGCCGATGATCAGGGTCACGTCGTGCCCCATGCGCTGGAAGCGGCTGAGCACGATGATCGGCACCGCGTGCCCCAGGTGCACGTCGGTGGCCGTCGGGTCGATGCCGAGCTTGACGTGCAGCCCGCGCCCGCCGGAACGGGCCGCCTCGATCCGCTCCGCCAGCGTGTCCGGCGAGGGCAGCACGTCGACGGCGCGCCCCGCGATCAGCCGCGCCTGCTCGGCCGGGGACAGGTCGGACAGGTCCAGATAACGCCGCGTGCCCGTCTCCTCCAGCAGCTGCCGCACGACGGAGTCGGAGGAGAGATCCTGCGTCAGCAGCGCGCGGGCGCGCCGCACGGATTCACCGAGGCGTGTCACGTTGTGTCCTGAAAGTAGGGGCGGACGGGTCCCGCCCATCCTACGGCGCGGCCACCGGCGCCGACGCGCGGAAAATGGCCGGAAGCGACCGCAACGCCGACCGCGCGCTTATGCATTCGGGACCGGAAGAACCGCGCGCCGTGAATGCGGTCCGGGCGAAAGGCGCATTTCCCCGGGCCGCGGAATTCCCGGCCCCGCCGGCTCACACTCCGGGGCTGACGGAACTCATGTGGAACTCGGGGACGCGCAGCGCCGGCATGGCCGTGCGCGGGAAGTATTCGCCCCACTCGCGCGAGCGGCACCGGTCGGTCGCGCCCGCCTCGGTGGCCCGGCCCAGCGCGTCGACCGGGGACTCGTTGAAGCGGAAGTTGTTCACCACGCCGGTCACCTCGCCCTTCTCCACGAGGTAGACGCCGTCCCTGGTCAGGCCGGTCAGGAGCAGCGGCCTCGGGTCCACCTCGCGGATGTACCACAGCGACGTGATCAGCAGCCCGCGCTCCGTGCGCGCCACCAGGTCGGAGACCGTGCCCGTGCCGCCCGCGTCCAGCAGCAGGTTGTCGCTGAACGGCGCCTGCGGCAGCCCGGTCAGCCCCGCGGTGTGCCGGGTCGTCGGCAGCCGCCGCAGCACCCCCTCGGTGATCCAGTCCGTCCGCGACAGCGGCAGGCCGTTGTCGAAGACGGACACCGCCGGGGTCAGGGAGTCGGTCGAGGAGCGCGCGACGAGGAACGGGAAGCCCTCGACGCCCGGCGCCGCCGGGTCGCTCCACAGGTTCAGCGGCAGCGCGGCCAGCCGCTCGCCGACGCGGGTGCCGCCGCCCGCGCGGCTGAAGACCGTGCGGCCCTCGTGCGCGTTCCGTGCGTCGGACATCCAGTGCTGGTAGATCACCAGGTCCGCGACGGAACTGGGCGGCAGCAGCGTCTCGTACCGCCCGGCGGGCAGGTCGACCCGGCGCTCGGCCCAGCGCAGCCGAACGGCCAGACCGGCGTCGAGGGCCGCCGGGTCGACGTCGGAGAAATCGTCGGTGGGCACGGTCACGTACGCGGACCTGCCGCGGTCGGGCGACTTGGCGTTCAGCTCCACGTGGCCGGTCCGCTGGTCGTGCCGCAGCCGCAGCCCTGCCGACGTGCCGAGGTAGGTGGAGACCACCTGGTGGTGCGCGAAGCCGAACAGTTCGCGCCCGCCGGCCCGCGCCCTGGCGAACGTCTCGCCGAGCGCGGGCGCGAAGTCCGCGAACACCTCGGGCGAGGTCACGGCGGGCGGCTCGGTAAACCGCGCGTCGGCCGGTCTGACCCCGGCCGGCGGCTGGGCGTCCTCGGCCGCGGGGGACTGGCGCGCGGCCTCCTCGGCGGCCAGGACCAGTGGCCTGAGTTCCTCCGCGGTGACCGCGCTGCGCGACACCACGCCGGAGGCGGTGCCGTGCGCGCCGTCGACGGTGGCGATGACCGTGAGCCGCCGGCCGCGGGTCACGCCGTTGGTGGTCAGCGCGTTGCCCGCCCAGCGCAGATTCGCGGTCGACTCCTCGTCGGCGATCACGACCGTGCCGTCGGCCCGTGACAGCTCAAGTGCGCGTTCGACGATCTCGTGGGGCGTGCCGGTTCTGAAGGAGGTCATCGGCCGGACTCCTGGGTGGTGTTGAGGATGGTGATGTCGCGGAAGAGGGCGGAGGGACAGCCGTGCGACACGGCCGCGAGCTGCCCCGGCTGCGCCTTGCCGCACATGAACGAGCCGCCCATGACGTAGGTCTGCGGGCCGCCCACGGCCTCCATGGCGCCCCAGAAGTCCGTCGTGGTCGCCTGGTAGGCGACGTCCCGCACCTGCCCGGCCAGCCGCCCGTTCTCGATCCGGAAGAACCGCTGCCCGGTGAACTGGAAGTTGTACCGCTGCATGTCGATCGACCAGGAGCCGTCGCCCACCACGTAGATCCCGCGCTCCACGCCCGCGATCAGGCCCGCGGTGTCCGGCCCGCCGGGCGCGGGCTGCAAGGACACGTTGGCCATGCGCTGGAGCGGGACGTGCGCGGAGGAGTCGGCGAACGCGCAGCCGTTGGAGCGTTCGAACCCTTTCAGCCGGGCGGTGCGCCGGTCCATCTGGTAGCCGACGAGCACGCCGTCCTTCACCAGGTCCCAGGACTGCGTGCGCACGCCCTCGTCGTCGTAGCCGGTGGTGGCAAGGCCGTGCTCGGCCGTACGGTCGCCCGTGACGTTCATGAGCGGCGAGCCGTACTTCAGCGAGCCGAGCCCGTCGAACGTGGCGAACGAGGTGCCCGCGTACGCCGCCTCGTAGCCCAGTGCCCGGTCGAGCTCGGTGGCGTGGCCGATGGACTCGTGGATGGTGAGGAACAGGTTCGACGGATCGATGACCAGGTCGTACGCCCCCGGCTCGACCGAGGGCGCCGCGAGCTTCCCGGCGAGCAGGTCGGGGATCTCCGCGAGTTCGGCGTCCCAGTCCCAGCCGGTGCCCGTCAGGTACTCCCAGCCGCGGCCCGCCGGCGGGGCCAGCGTGCGCATCGAGTCGAACCGGCCGCTCGCCGCGTCCACGGCGACGGCCGTCAGCTCGGGCAGCACCCGCACGCGCTGCTGCGTGGTGACCGTGCCCGCGGTATCGGCGTAGAACTTGTTCTCCCGCACCGCCCACAGGCGCGCGTCGACGTGGGTCACGCCCGGCGCGGACAGCAGCCGTTCGCTCCACTCGGCCAGCCGCCCGGTCTTCTCCGCGTCGGGGACGTCGAACGGGTCGACCTCGTAGGCCGACACCCAGGTCTGCTCCCCGTGCGAGGGCTCCGGAGCCAGCTCGACGCGCTCGTCGGAGCCGGCCGCGGCAATGATCTTCGCGGACAGCTTCGCCATCGCCACGGCCTGGGCGGCCACCCGCGCCGCGCCGTCCGGCGTCAGGTCGACGCCCGCCGCGAAGCCCCAGCTGCCGCCGTGCACCACGCGCACCGCGTAGCCGAGGTCGGTGGTGTCCCGGGAGCCCGCTGGTCTGGCGTCCCGCAGCACCCAGTTGGCGCTGCGGACGCGCTCCAGCCGGAAGTCGGCGTGGTCGGCGCCCAGGGACCTGGCCCTGGCCAGGGCCGCGTCGGCGAGCGGGCGCAGGGGGAGTGCGAGGAACGTTTCGTCGATGGATCTCGGCACGGTGTCTCCTGTCCGTTGCCAACTGCGTGGGCCGGGGCGGCGGGGGACGCCCCGCTCACGATCATGCCCCCGCCGGATGCGCCCGGGACAGGGGTGGCGCGGCCCCGGCCCCCGTGGCTCCCGCGGCCCCGGCGCCTCCCGCCCGGGAGTGCCCGCACCGCTTGCTGTAGAAACCCGACAGGACCGCGGCGGCGCCCCTGTCATGCCCCACCCCCCGCGCGAACCGGGCGGCGGGCTAGCGTTTGTGCGGAGCACACCAAGCAGAAGGAGGGTGGTCCCTTGAGCCGCTCGGTACTCGTCACCGGAGGAAACCGCGGAATTGGCCTGGCCATCGCCCGGTCCCTGGCCGACGCAGGCGACAAGGTCGCCATCACCTACCGCTCCGGGGAGCCCCCGAAGGAGTTGAGCGACCGCGGCGTCCTGGCGGTGAAGTGTGACATCACCGATCAGGAACAGGTGGAGCAGGCATACAAAGAAGTTGAGGATGTGCACGGCCGCGTCGAGGTCGTGGTGGCCAACGCCGCCATCAACCGCGACCAGTTGCTGCTGCGGATGACGGAGGATGACTTCACCGCCGTCCTGGAGACGAACCTGACGGGCACCTTCCGCGTCGTCAAGCGCGCCTCCCGCGGCATGCTCCGCGCCCGCAACGGCCGGATCGTGCTGATCTCCTCCGTCGTGGGCCTGAGCGGGTCCGCGGGACAGGCCAACTACGCCGCCGCCAAATCGGGTCTGGTCGGCTTCGCCCGCTCCGTCGCCCGTGAACTCGCCTCGCGGAACATCACCTGCAACGTTGTTGCGCCGGGCTTCGTCGACACCGACATGACCAGGGCCCTGGGCGAGGAGCGGCGCGCCGAGATCGTCGGACAGGTGCCGCTGGGCCGTTACGCCCAGCCCGAGGAAGTCGCCGCCGTGGTGCGCTTCCTGGCGTCCGAGGACGCCGCATACATCACTGGAGCCGTCATCCCGGTTGACGGCGGATTGGGCATGGGGCACTGAACATGAGCGGACTTCTGGCCGGCAAGCGCATCCTGGTCACCGGGGTGCTCACCGAATCCTCGATCGCCTTCCACACGGCGCGGCTCGCCCAGGAGGAGGGTGCCGAGGTCGTGCTCACCGGCTTCGGCCGGCTGAGTCTGGTCGAGCGCATCGCCAAGCGGCTGCCCAAGCCCGCGCCCGTCATCGAGCTGGACGTGCAGAACCAGGAGCACCTCGACGGCCTCGCCGACCGCGTCGCCGGGCACCTGGGCGAGGGCATCGGCCTGGACGGGGTGGTGCACTCCATCGGGTTCGCCCCGCAGGACGCGCTCGGCGGCAACTTCCTGAACACCGGCTGGGAGTCGGTCGCCACCGCCGTCGAGGTCTCCGCCTACTCGCTGAAGTCGCTCACCATGGCGCTGCTCCCGCTGCTGACGCCGCGCGGCGGCTCCGTCGTCGGCATGGACTTCGACGCGCGGGTGGCCTGGCCCAAGTACGACTGGATGGGCGTGTCCAAGGCGGCCCTGGAGGCCACCTCCCGCTATCTCGCCCGGCACCTGGGCGAGCGGAATATCCGGGTCAACCTGGTCGCCGCCGGGCCCATCAAGTCGATGGCGGCCAAGTCGATCCCTGGTTTCGAGGAGCTGGCGGATGTCTGGGACAACCGGGCGCCCATCGGCTGGGACCTGTCCGACCCGGAGCCCGCGGCCCGCGGCGTGGTCGCACTGCTGTCGGACTGGTTCCCGAAGACGACGGGCGAGATCGTCCACGTCGACGGCGGCGTCCACATGATGGGCGCCTGACCCGGCGCCCCGGATCCGGCCCGGCGCCCCGGCCGGGCCGCGTCCCGTCCCGTTCCGTGCCCCCGGCCGCCCGCGCGGTCGGGGGCACGGCCGCGGTCAGGCGCCGGCGCCCGCGGGCAGCGCCCGGCAGATCAGGGCGTAGGAGCCGGCCTCCGCCGCGGCGCCCTCCGCGTCCTCGGCCCGGATCGCCGCCACCAGACGGCTGTGGTCCACGTGGTCCTCGGCCCGCAGCGTCTCGCCCACCTCGTCGCGCAGGAACGCCCGCACCACCGTGCCGAGGTCCGCGTACAGCGCGGTCAGCACCTCGTTCCGCGAGGCCTTGACCACCGCCATGTGGAAGGTGGCGTCCGCCTCCACGAACTGCTCCACCCGCCCGGTGGCCCAGGCGGCCTCGCGGCGCCCCAGCAGCACGTCGAGCTGCCGCAGCTCCTGCTCGGTGCGCCGCCGCGCGGCCAGCCGGGCCGCCGCGGCCTCAAGCGTGCTGCGCATTTCCGCCACATCCCGGGGATCGGCGTCCGCGAACCTGCGGTGCATCACGCCCGCCAGCTCGCTGGTGGCCACCACGTACGTCCCCGAACCCTGACGGATGTCGAGCAGCCCGTTGTGCGCCAGCGCGCGGATCGCCTCGCGCACGGTGTTCCTCGCCACGCCGAGCTGCTCGACCAGCTCGGGCTCGGTCGGGATGCGCGAGCCGACTTGCCATGCGCCCGAGGTGATCTCGTGGCGGAGCTGGCCGATGACCTGGTCGGCCAGGGCGGAACGGCGGGGCGCGGTCAGTGACATAACTCTCCCGGGAACTGTCCGGAACCCCACACGGGGGATTCATCCCATGATTCTATGATGTAGCTCATGGAGTTGACGAAGGACGACCGTACTCTCCACGAGCGTCCCCCCGCACCGTCACCCGCCCGCCGCGCCGCTCCCTGGCTGGTCGCGCTGGGGCTCGTGCTGACCGCGTTCAACCTCCGCCCCGCCATATCCGCGCTCGGCCCCGTCCTCGCCGAGGTCCGCGACGACCTCGGCATGGGCGGCACCGTCGCCGGGCTGCTGACCTCCGTACCGCCCCTGTGCTTCGCCGTATTCGGCGTCGCGGCCCCGCGCCTGGCCCGCCGCTTCGGCCCGGCCGCCGTGGTGCTCGCCGGCCTCGCCGCGGTCGCCCTCGGCCTCGCGCTGCGCTCGTTCGCCGGCAACACGGCCGTCTTCCTCGCCACCACCGCCCTCTCCCTGGCCGGCATAGCCGTCGGCAACGTGCTGATGCCCGTCCTCGTCCTGCGCTACTTCCCCGACCGGGTCGGTTCCGTCACCGGCCTGTACTCGATGGCCTTCGCCCTCGGCGCCGCCGGCGCCGCCGGGCTCACCATTCCCTTCACCGAGGCCGCCGGCGGCAACTGGCGCAACGGCCTCGCCGTCTGGGCGGCCACTGCGGCCCTGGCCCTGCTGCCGTGGCTGGCCGTCCTCGCCCCCGCCCGCCGCCGCGCCGACGGCGCCGTCCCCGCGGCCCCGCGGCCCGCTCGGGAGGCGCAGGCCGCCCCGCCCCGCATGATCCGCTCGCGCACCGCCTGGGCACTCGCCGGCTTCTTCGGCCTCCAGGCCACCGCCGCCTACATCACCCTCGGCTGGGCGCCGCAGATCTTCCGCGACGCCGGGGTCTCCGCGGGCACGGCCGGTCTGCTGCTCGCGGTCATCATGGGCCTGGGCGCCCCGCTCGGCTTCGTCCTGCCGCGCATCGCCACCCGGCTGCGGCACCAGGGCCCGCTGGTCCTGGTCCTCGGCGGCTGCGGCCTGGCCGGCTACGCCGGACTGTGGCTGGCCCCCGCGGGCGGCGCGTGGCTGTGGGCGGTGCTCCTCGGCATCGCCAACTGCGCCTTCCCTGTCGCCCTCACCATGATCGGCATGCGCGCCAGGACCCCCGCGGGCGTCGCCCGCCTCTCCGCGTTCGCCCAGAGCACCGGCTACCTGCTCTGCGTTCCCGGGCCGCTGCTCGTCGGCACCCTGAACGACATGACCGGCGGCTGGCACGTTCCGCTCGCGTTCATGACCGTCCTGATGCTCGCGCAGATCGCCGTCGGCATGGCCGCCGGGCGGGACCGGTGCGTGGAGGACGGCGACTGAGTGGGAGACTGTTCCCATGCCAGCGCTAGACCCCCATCCCACCGGCGGGCAGCGGAAGCTGCTCCTCATCCTGGGCGCCATGCTCGGGATCAGCGTCGTCATCGCCGTCATCGCCACGGTCGCGTCCCCCTGACCCCGCCCGCCACCCGGCGCGACGGGTGGTGCTGGCACCACCAACCCTTAGGGGGCCAGGTTCAGGGAGGGCTGGGTGGCTCACCGGATGGGACCGCACGCCCCGGGTCCGTAAGTTCTTCACCAGTGCACGAGCACCGCACGCACGCGACGGATGGAGACGACGCCATGGCAGCCCGCCCGCACCGTTCCGGCATGGACGTCCGCCTCCGCTGGTGGGCCGTCGCCCTGCCGGCCGCGGCCTTCGCCGCCCTGCTGATGCTGCTCGTCTCGGGAGGCGACGCGGACGCCGCCATGCCCGACGAGCGGCAGCCGGTGGGCCGGCTCATCCAGCACATCCACGACAGCCTGACGCCGTGACCGGCACCGGCCCCGCCGTATCAACCGGGCCGGACGGGATTCCCAACGCCCCGCGCCCCATAGCACCTTTCGTGCGAAGCTGGGGCACATGAGCGTCGATGTTCCCCGAAGGATCATTCTCCTCCGACACGCCAAGGCCGACTGGCCGCAGGTGTCCGACCACGAGCGGCCCCTCGCCGAGCGGGGCCGGAAGGACGCCCCCGTGGCCGGACGCTGGCTCGCCGGCGCCGGCGTCCACCCCGAACTGACCCTCTGCTCCACCGCCGTCCGCGCTCGCGAGACCTGGAAGCTGTGCGCCGCCGAGCTGCCCGAGCGCCCGAGGACCGTGTACGACGAGCGGCTCTACGAGGCGTCACTCGGCGAACTGATCGCCGTCATCAATGAAACAGACGACCAGGTCATGGACCTCATGCTCGTCGGGCACAACCCGTCCATCCACGCACTCGCCGACGCCCTGGCGGGCGAGTCCGAGGGCGATACCCGCCCCCGGATGAACCGTGGCGGATTCCCCACCGCCGCACTCGCCGTGCTCAGCCTGAACGGCGACTGGAAGTCGGCCGAGCACGGCGCGGCCCGCCTCGTCGCCTACTGGACGCCGCACGACTGAGGACACCCCCGGCGGCCCGCCCGCACGCGGCGCCGCCGGGGCGCTACCGCGCCGCGCCCAGCGCCCGCCGCAGGTGCTCCGCCGTCGCCGGCCCCTCCGCCGCGGCCAGCGCGGCCGGCGGCCCCTCGAACAGGACCCGCCCGCCCCGCCTGCCCCCACCGGGCCCCAGGTCGATCACCCAGTCGGCACCGGCGATCACATCCAGGTCGTGTTCGATCACCACGACCGTGTTGCCCGCCGCCACCAGCCGGTCGAGCAACGCCACCAGCGCCGCCACATCAGCCAGGTGCAGCCCCGTCGTCGGCTCGTCCAGCACGTAAAGGCCGCCGGTACGGTGCAGTTCGGCCGCCAGCTTCACGCGCTGCCGCTCGCCGCCGGAAAGCGAGGCCAGCGGCTGCCCCAGCGCCAGATAGTCCAGGCCCACCTCGGCCAGCGACCGCAGCGGACGGGCGAGCCCCGGCTCGTCGGCGAAGAAGTCCGCCGCCTGCCCGGCGGTGAAGTCCAGCACGTCCGCGACGGACTTGCCGCGCACCGTGTGCTCCAGCACCTCGGCGACGAAGCGCCGCCCGCCGCAGGCCGCGCAGCGCGTGGTGACCGGGTCCATATAGGCCAGGTCCGTGTGAATCACCCCCCGCCCGCGGCACCGCGGGCAGGCGCCCTGCGAGTTGAAGCTGAACAGGCCCGGCGCCTCGCCCGTCACCCGGGAGAAGATCTTCCGCACCTGGTCGAAGATCCCCAGATACGTCGCCGGGGTCGACCTGGCCGAGGCCCCGACCGGCGACTGGTCCACCACCACCGCCTCCGGGTGCCGCGCGCACAACTCCCCGTGGATGAGCGAGCTCTTCCCCGAGCCCGCCACCCCGGTCACCGCCGTCAGCACTCCGGTCGGCACCCGCACCGACACCTCGCGCAGATTGTTCAGCCGCGCCCCTTCCACCGGCAGCCAGCCGGACGGCCGGCGCACCCGGTCCTTCAGCACCACCCCGCGCCGCAGCGCCCGCCCGGTCGCGGTGTCCGCCGCCAGCAGCCCGGCGACCGGCCCCGCGAACACCACCTCCCCGCCGTGCCCGCCCGCGCCTGGCCCCATGTCGATGACGTGGTCCGCGATGGCGACGACGTCCCGGTCGTGTTCCACCACCAGCACCGTGTTCCCCTGGTCCCGCAGCTGCCGCAGCAGCTCGAGCAGGCGGTGCACGTCGCCGGGGTGCAGCCCGATGCTCGGTTCGTCGAACACGTACGTCAGTCCGGTGAGGCTGGACCCGAGGTGCCGCACGGTCTTCAGCCGCTGGCCCTCCCCGCCCGACAGCGTCGCCGTCTCCCGGTCGAGGCTGAGGTACCCGAGCCCCACCGCCTCGATCCGCCGCAGACCCGCGACGGCGCTGCGCGCGATCGGCCGCCCGACCGGGTCCCGCACCCGGCGCAGCACCCCGATCAGGTCGCCGATCTCCATGGCGGCCAGCTCCGGCAGGGAACGGCCCAGCACGCGGGTCGCCCGCGCCGCCTCGTTCAGCCGGGCACCGCCGCACGCCGGGCACGGCCCGCGCGTGACGACCTGCTCGACCGCGTGCCTCAGCCCCTCGGGCAGCCCCGACGGGTCCCGCTTCACGTACAGCCGGGTGAAGCGCCGTACCAGCCCCTCGTACGTGTTGCCGTCGCGCACCCCGACGCCGCCCGTGCGCGAAACCTTGAACCCGCTGCCGTGCAGCAGCAGCTCCCACTCCTCGGCCGTGAAGTCCCTGAGCGGCTTGTCCGCGTCGAAGAGCCCGGACCTGGCGAAGATCTGCCACTGCCAGCTGCCCACCCGGAACCCGGGGAACCGCAGCGCCCCCTCGTTCAGCGTCCGGTCGCGGTCGATCATCGCCGCCACGTCCACCTGCCGCGCCCGCCCGAGCCCTTCGCACTCCGGGCACATGCCGTGCGGGTCGTTGAACGAATACGCCGACGCCTCGCCCGCGCCCGGCGTGCCGCACCGCGAGAACAGCACCCGCAGCGCCGACCCGATGTCGGTCATCGTCCCCACGGTGGACCGCGCGTTGCCGCCGACCGGCCGCTGGTCCACGATGACCGCGGGCGTCAGCCCGGTCACGGTGTCCGCGAGCGGCCGCTCGTACCGCGGCAGGCGGTTGCGCACGAACCACGGGAACGTCTCGTTCAACTGCCGCTGCGACTCGACCGCGATCGTGTCGAAAACCACCGACGACTTGCCGGAACCGGACACCCCCGTGAATACCGTGATCGCATCCCGCGGGATCTCCAGCGTGACGTCCCGCAGGTTGTGCGTCCTCGCCCCGGTGATCCGGATACCTCTGTGACGTGCCATGCACCCGACGCTAGGCGGCCAACAGGTCAGGACATGTCCGCATGCGCTGCCACCATGAAACGGTGAACGACACCGCCGCCCGCCTCCTGAAGCTGCTCTCCCTGCTCCAGACCGCCCGCGAGTGGACGGGCCCCGAGCTGGCCGCGCGGCTCGGCGTCAGCGTGCGCACCGTCCGCCGCGACATCGAGCGGCTGCGCGACCTCGGCTACCCCGTCGGCTCCGCGCGCGGCTCCGCCGGCGGCTACCGGCTCACCGCAGGCACCGCGATGCCGCCGCTGCTCCTCGACGACGACGAGGCCGTCGCCATGGCCGTCGGCCTGCGCACCGCCGCCGCGGGCTCCGTCACCGGCATCGCCGACAGCTCCGCCCGCGCCCTGGCCAAACTGGAACAGGTCCTGCCCACCCGCCTGCGCCCGCGCGTGCGCGTCCTCCACGAGGCCACCCTCCCGCTGACCGGCGAACCGGCCCTGCCCGCCGCCGAACGCGACGCCGTCGCGCCCGACGCCCTCGTCCTCATCGCCGGCGCCTGCCGGCGCGGCGAACGCCTCCGCTTCCGCTACCAGGCCAAACGGGCCGCGGAGCCCGCCGAGCGGCACGTCGAGCCCCACCGGCTCGTCAGCGACGGACGCCGCTGGTACCTCGTCGCCTGGGACCTCGACCGGGAGGACTGGCGCAGCTTCCGCCTCGACCGGCTCACGCGGCCGGCCGCCACCGGTGCCCGCACCCGCCCCAGACCCCTGCCGGTCGCCGACGCCGCCGCGTTCGTCTCCGAATCCATCGTCAGCCACCGTGCCCGCCACCGGGCGCTCCTCACCCTGCACGCCCCGCTGGAACGGGCCGCCGCCGCACTGCCCGCGGGCACCGGCGAGCTGACGCCGCTGGGGGAGGACCGCTGCCTGCTGCGCACGGGCGGCGACGCGCTGGACTGGCTGGCCTGCCGCATCGCGCTCCTCGACGTTCCCTGGGAGCTGCACGGCCCGCCCGAGCTGATCACGTTCATGCAGGCGATGAGCGAACGCGTCGCCCGTGGCGTCAGCCCTGGGCGTCCGCGGCCTCGACTTCCTCCCGGGTGATCCCCAGCAGGTACAGCACGGTGTCGAGGAACGGCACGGTCACCGCGGTGTGCGCCGCCTCCCGCACCAGCGGCTTGGCGTTGAACGCGACGCCGAGGCCGGCGGCGTTCAGCATGTCCAGGTCGTTCGCCCCGTCGCCGATCGCCACCGTCCGCGACAGCGGAACGCCCGCCCGTGCGGCGAAGGCGCGCAGCAGCCGCGCCTTGCCCGGCCGGTCCACGACCGGTCCGGTCACCCGGCCGGTCAGCTTGCCTTCGACGATCTCCAGCGTGTTCGCCGCGGCGAAGTCGAGCCCCAGATGCTCCTGGAGGCCGTCCGTGACCTGCGTGAACCCGCCGGAGACGACGCCGACCTGGCAGCCGAGACGTTTCAGCGTCCGGATGAGGGTGCGGGCCCCCGGTGTCAGCGTGACCTCGGCGCGGACCTTGTCCACGACCGATTCGTCAAGACCGGCCAGCAGCGCCACCCGCGCGTGCAGCGACTCCTCGAAGTCGAGCTCGCCCCGCATCGCCGCCGCCGTCACCGCGGCGACCTGCTCCTCGCAGCCCGCGTGCGCCGCGAACAGCTCGATCACCTCGTCCCTGATGAGCGTGGAGTCCACGTCCATCACCACCAGGCGCGGGGCACGCCGCTGGAGTCCCGAGGCCACCACCGCCACGTCGACCGACCGCGCGGCGGCCTCGGTGGCCAGCTCGGTGCGCAACTGCTCGGTGGGCACCCCCGACACGTCGAACTCGACCGCGGTCACCGGGTACTTCGCCAGCCGGTTGATCCGGTCGATATTGCCGCCCGCCGCCGTTATCCGCGCCGCGATGGCGGCGGTCACCTCGGCGGTCAGCGGATTGCCCAGCACGGTGACGTGGGAGCGGCCGACACCGCGCGCCGGATTGTCCCCCGTGCCGGAGATGATCTCCGCCTGGAGCCCCACCGACTCGGCCCACGTGTGCACGGTGGCGCGCAGCTCGCCCTCCGTGCCCGTGGCCTGCCCCTGTCCCTGCCCCGGCGCGGTGACCAGCGCGCACAGCGTGATCCTGCCCCGGGTGACGACCTGCTCCAGGTCCACGACGTCCACCGCGAAGCCGGCCAGGGTCCGCAGCAGGCCCGCGGTGAGGCCGGGCCGGTCCTTGCCGAAGATTTTCACCAGCAGGGTGGGGGCGTCTTCCCCGGGCGCCTCGGCCGTATGTGCAAGGGTCATGGTGCTTCCACGGTAGCCGTTCCCGGTATCGGCTGAGTGTCCCGTCCGGCCCCTGGACACGACGCGGAGATGAACGTCACGGAGCCGCTGACGCTGTGCACCAGCTTGGTGACTTTCGGGGGGCGGGTTCCCGTTGACGGCCCGAGCCTGGAATAGTTCCCCGCACGATGGTCAAACATCCCTAGATCTCCGGGCGGAGGTCTATTCGGGGGACAACTTTGTGGGGCTTGGAGTGCCGGAACTCGTACTCGAATTGAACGGACAAACCTGGACGTTGGATCCCACCCGGTCATACCGACTCGGCAGGGACCCACAGGGCGACCTCGTCTTCCAGGATTCCCGTGTCTCCTGGCGGCACGCCACGGTGCGCTGGAGCGGTCAGGGCTGGGTGGTGGAGGACCACGGCAGCACCAACGGCACGTACGTGCAGGGGCAGCGCGTGCAGCAGACGGCGCTCGGCCCAGGCACGGTGGTGCACCTGGGCAACGCCAACGACGGACCGCGCCTCACCTTCTCGGGCGCCGCGCAGATACCGCATCAGCAGCAGCACACCGCCGCGTTCGACGCCCCGGCCGCCGCCATGGCCGGGCAGCCGCCGGCGGTGGCGCCGCACCAGCCCGCCGTGCCACCACAGCACCAGACGCCGCCGCAGCACCAGATGCCGCACCAGCAGCAGCATCAGCAGTACGCACCGCAGCAGCCGCCGTCCCAGCAGCAGGGGTACGGCGGGAACGACCGCGGCGCCACCAGTCTCCACCAGCTCGCCGTCGGCCAGGTCACCAGGATCGGCCGTGCGCTGGAGAACGAGCTGGTCGTGTCCGACCTCCAGGTCTCCCGCTTCCACGCGGAGTTCCTCGCGCACCCCGACGGCCGCTTCGAGATCCACGACCTCGGCAGCCACAACGGCACCTATGTCAGCGGCCAGCAGCTGCCGAAGAACGGCCGTCGCTACATCGGGCAGAACGACACGGTCGGCATCGGCCACTCCACGTTCCGGCTCGTCGGCAACCAGCTCCAGGAATACGTCGACACCGGTGAGGTCTCCTTCTCCGCCCGCCACCTCACCGTCCAGGTCAACAACGGCCAGACGACCATCCTGAACGACGTCTCCTTCGGCGTGCCGGAGAAGTCCCTGGTCGGCGTCATCGGCCCCTCGGGCTCCGGCAAGTCCACGCTGCTGCGGGCCCTGACCGGCTACCGTCCGGCGACCTACGGCGAGGTCCTGTACGACCACAGGAACCTCTACACCCACTTCGCCGAGCTGCGCCACCGCATCGGCCTGGTCCCGCAGGACGACATCCTGCACACGGCGCTCCAGGTCAGGCAGGCCCTCCGGCTGGCCGCGAAGCTCCGCTTCCCCGGCGACGTCGCGGACGCCGAGCGCGACGCCCGCGTGGAGGAGGTCCTCGCGGAGCTGAAGCTCAGCCACCACGCCGAGAAGCGGATCTCCTCCCTCTCCGGCGGTCAGCGCAAGCGCGTCTCCGTCGCCCTGGAACTGCTGACCAAGCCGTCGCTGATCTTCCTGGACGAGCCCACCTCCGGTCTCGACCCGGGCATGGACCGCGACGTCATGCAGCTGCTGCGCGGCCTGGCGGACGATGGCCGCACCGTCCTGGTCGTCACCCACTCCGTCGCCGAACTCGGCCTGTGCGACCGCGTGCTGGTGATGGCCCCCGGCGGCGGCGTCGCCTATTTCGGCCCGCCGGACGAGGCGCTGAACTTCTTCGGTTACGAAACCTGGGCCGACGTCTTCTCGGCCTTCGAGAACTACCGCGACTACGACTGGATGGGCCGCTGGCGCGGCTCCCAGCACTACCAGATGTACGCCGCGGACCTCGACGCCGTGCAGGCGCAGGCCTCGCACTTCCAGCCGATGGCCGCGGTCCAGCAGAAGGCGCAGAGCTGGAGCTCCCAGGTGCTGACCCTGATGCGCCGCTACGCCGCGGTGATCATCGCCGACAAGGGCTTCCTGGGGCTGACCCTCGCCCTGCCCGTCGTCCTGGGGGTGGTCAGCAATTTCATCCCCGCCGACGACGGCCTCGGCTACGGCACGGCGGAGAACGGGGGGCGCAACGGCGACGCGAGCATCATCCTGCTCATCCTCGTCGTCGGTATGTGCTTCACCGGCTCGGCCAACGCGGTCCGCGAGCTCATCAAGGAACGCGTCATCTACGAGCGCGAACGCGCCGTGGGCCTCTCCCGGTCCGCCTACCTGATGTCGAAAGTCTTCGTGCTCGGCATCGTCACCGTGCTCCAGGGCGCGATCCTCAGCCTGATCGGCTTCATGCCGCGGGACATGCCCATGGAGGGCGTGATCTTCGAGGATGCTCCTGCCCTGGAGATGACCATGGTCCTCATGGTCCTGGGCTGCACCTCCATGATGATCGGCCTCCTCATCTCCGCCCTGGTCCGCACCTCCGAGATGACCATGCCCCTGCTGGTCATGATCTCCGTGGTCCAGCTCGTGTTCACCGGCTCCCTCTTCCAGGTCCACGGCAGCCTCGGCGTCGAGCAGCTGGCCTGGCTGATGCCCTCCCGCTGGGCCCTGGCCGGGACCGGCACCACCGTCGACCTCAACGTCCTCACCGCCTCGCCCACCGGCGACACCGACCCCGACCCCATCTGGAAACACGAGGCCGGCTACTGGATGCTCGACGTGACGATGCTCGTCGTCATCGGCGTCGTCTGCGGCTACCTGGTCATGAAGTTTCTCCGGCGGCACGAGCCCGAGGTCATGCGCAAGTAATCCCTGCGGACAGCGTTCCGAGGCGGCGGGCACCCCGACGGGGCGCCCGCCGCCGCCACGTCCGCCGGCCCCGCCCCGGTACACCTCCGGTCCTAGGTCCTGGCCTAGTCCCGCCGCCGCACTCACCCACCGGCCGTGGCCCGATCCGGGGCCGCCGCCCGGCGCGCTACGGTCTCCCCATGGGCCCCAGATCCGGGCTGGCAGCCGTGAGCGCCGCCCTGCTCGCCATGAACCGCACGCTCCAGGTGCGCGACGTCCTCCAGACGATCGTCGCCTCCGCCCGCGAGCTGCTGGACGCCCGCTATGCCGCCCTCGGCATCCCCGACGGGAACGGCGGCTTCGCCCAGTTTTTCGTGGCGGGCGTCAGCGACCGGCAGTGGAAGGCCATCGGGCCCCTGCCCCGCCAGCACGGCATCCTCGCCGCCATGCTCCACGACGGCAATCCCGTCCGCCTCGCCGACGTCCGCCTCGACCCCCGCTTCGAGGGCTGGCCGTCCGCGCACCCCGAGATGTCGGACTTCCTCGGCATGCCGATCGCCGACGGGGTCGAGATCCTTGGGGCCCTCTTCCTCGCCAACAAGCGCTGCCCGTCCGGCCGCCGCAAGCCGGGCGTGTGCGCCTTCACCGCCGAGGACGAGGAGCTGCTGAGCCTCCTCGCCGAGCACGCCGCCATCGCCCTCACCAACGCCCGGCTCTACGAGCGCAGCAGGGAACTCACCATCGCCGACGAGCGCGCCAGGCTCGCCCACGAACTGCACGATGCCGTCTCCCAGAAGCTGTTCTCCCTCCGTCTCACCGCCCAGGCCGCCGCCGCCCTCGTCGAGCGCGACCCCGCCCGCGCCAGGAACGAGCTGCGCCAGGTCACCGCCCTCGCCGCCGAGGCCGCCGACGAACTGCGCGCCGCCGTCATCGAACTGCGCCCCGCCGCCCTCGACGAGGACGGCCTCGTCGCCACTCTCCGCGCTCAGATCCAGGTGCTCGACCGCGCCCACCCGGCCCGCGTCACCTTCGACTGCCGCGACCTCAGGGCGCTGCCCGCCGCCCACGAGGAAGCGCTGCTGCGCGTGTCCCAGGAAGCGCTGCACAACGCGCTGCGGCACGCCGCACCCCGGCACGTCGAGGTCACCCTCTTCCGGCGCGGCCTGGACGCCGTCCTGCGCGTCACCGACGACGGCTCGGGCTTCGACCCGTCGGCCGTACGCACCGCGGGCCGGCACCTGGGCCTGGTCTCCATGCGCGACCGGGCCGCCGCGGTGAGCGGCAATCTGATCGTGGAATCGGCGCCCGGAAAGGGCACCGTCATCGAGATGGAGGTCCCCGGTGGCTGACGCCATCCGTGTGCTGCTCGTCGACGACCACCAGGTCGTGCGCCGCGGCCTGCGCACCTTCCTGGAGGTCCAGGACGACATCGACGTCGTCGGCGAGGCCGCCGACGGCGCCGCCGGCGTCGAGCTGGCCGGGGAACTGCGGCCCGACGTCATCCTCATGGACGTCAAGATGCCGGGCACCGACGGCGTCGAGGCTCTGCGCAGACTCGGCGAGCTGGGCAATGCCGCCCGCGTGCTCATCGTGACCAGCTTCACCGAGCGCCGCACCGTGGTCCCCGCGCTGCGTGCCGGGGCCGCCGGCTACGTCCACAAGGACATCGACCCCGACGCGCTGGCCGGCGCGATCCGCTCCGTGCATGCGGGGCACGTGCTGCTCCAGTCCGAGGTGGCCGACGCCCTGCTGGCGCAGGAGGAGTCCGGCGGTGGCGGCCGGACGGGCTCGCTCACCGACAGGGAACGCGAAGTCCTGGCGCTGATCGCCCGCGGGCGCTCCAACCGCGAAATCGCCCGTGCCCTGGTGCTCTCCGAGAAAACCGTGAAGACCCATGTGTCGAACATCCTCATGAAGCTGGACCTGGCCGACCGCACCCAGGCTGCGCTGTGGGCGGTCCGGCACGGAATCTCCGACTGACCCCGTTACCCCAAACAACGGACTACTTCCCACTGCACGTTGCCTTCCCGGCACAAGTTCATACGGTCGTGTGAAGTAACCCGATCGGCGCAACGTTCCGGCCGCCCGGCCGTTGTCCAGGGCACGCCGCGGCGGATGGCCGCGGCATCGTGCAAGGAAGGTCTGGACAGTGAAGAACCTCAAGAAGGCCGCCGCCGTCACCCTCATGGCCGGGGGCATCGCCGCCGCCGGTGCCGGTGTCGCCTCCGCCCACGCGGGCGCCGCGGGCACGGCCCTCAACTCCCCGGGTGTCGCCTCGGGCAATGTCGTCGAGGTCCCGGTGAACGTGCCGGTGACCGTCAACGGCAACTCGGTGAACGTCATCGGCGTTCTCAACCCGGTGTTCGGCAACAGCAGCCTGGTCGGCTGAGTCACCGCCGACTTCCGCGGTGCCTGAGGGCACGCTGGGCCGAACGTGCGTAACGGGCAGCCCGCCCGTACCGCGCGTTCGGCCTGTGCGTTGTGCAGCGTGCGGCCCCGTCACCGGGGCCGCGGCACAGCAATCCAGGAGGACCGCAACCATGCACACTGCCAAGAGGGCCGCCCTCGTACTGGTCGCCGCCGGCGCCGTGGCGGGTACGACCGCAGGCACCGCCGCCGCCGAGGCGAACGCCGGGGGCCAGGCCGCCGCCTCGCCCGGCGTCGCCTCGGGCAACGTTGTCCAGTTGCCCATCAACCTCCCCGTCACCGCGGTGGGCAATTCGGTCAATGTGGTCGGCCTGCTCAACTCGACGTTCGGCAACGCCGCCGTCGTCGGCTGACACCGGCCCCCGCCACCGGACCCCCGTCGCGCAGGTCACCGCACGGTGCCGCGCTCCGGGGGTCCTGCGCGTCCGCCCGGCTCAGCCCCGCTGCCGCTCCAGCTCCTCGGCGTACGCGTTGTACGACGCGACCCGCGCCCGGCGGGCGGCCCGCTCCACCTGGCGCAGCAGCCGGTCCCGTTCCGCGATCTGCGCGGCGCTGACCGCGGCGCCGTGGGCCAGCCGCTCATCACCCGCCGTGTCGTCCGCGATCTCCACCAGCGCCCCCACGCGCTGCGCCAGTTCGAGTACCCGCACCGCCCGCGGCGGGTACCCCGGCGCCAGCAGCTGCCGCCCCCGCTCCATCCGCGCGCGGTACGCCTCAAGGCGCGTCAGCGCCATCGGCCCAGCCCCGGCGACGTCGAGGCGCGTCAGCGCCTCGGTCGCCTCCCGCAGGACCTCGGACAGCTCCCGTTCCGCGTCGCCGAGCGAAGGCACGTCCGCGGGCGGCGCCTGCCGCACCGGCAGGCAGTGCCACACCACCTCGGTCAGCACGTCACCGGCGGGCCCGGCCGCCATGACCTCCGGCACGAGACCGAGACCGGGGCCGGGGCACACCACCGCCTCACCCGCCTCCATCGCCGCGGCGTTGAACTCCGCGGGCCCGCTCAGCCCCAGCGGGTGCCCCGGCGCGGGCAGCGCGATGCGCAGCCCAGCCACCCCCAGCGCCCGCAGCCTGCCGAACGCGAGCGTCAACCCGACCACGCCAGGTTCATCCGGCAAACCGGCGACGCGGTGGACCGTATCGGCGCCCACGGCTCTGAGCGCGGCGTCGTCCGGTGAGACAAGTCCGGCGAACAGCGCATTGCCCCACGCAGCAAGGCGCCCCGCACGAGGTTCATCCAGCATGCCCTCTACCTTAGGGAAGTAGGCCCAACGAGCCTCCTGACGATCGGGGTCCGGCGGCGGTGGCGTAGGTTTTGTCTGACAGCGACTGCAAGGGGAGAGACCGCGCGCATGAGCGATGTACTGGAGCTGGTGGACGTATCCGTGGTCCGCGAAGGCCGGTCGCTGGTGGACAAGGTCTCCTGGTCCGTCGCCGAGGGGGAGCGCTGGATCGTCCTCGGGCCGAACGGAGCGGGTAAGACCACCCTGCTCAACCTGGCGTCCAGCTATCTCTTCCCGACCTCGGGCACCGTCGGCATCCTCGGCGAGAAGCTCGGCGCCGTCGACGTCTTCGAGCTGCGCCCGCGCATCGGCATGGCCAGCAGCGCGCTCGCCGACAAACTCTCCCGCCGCCAGACCGTTCTCCAGACCGTGCTGACGGCCGCCTACGGCATGACCGCCGGCTGGCAGGAGGAGTACGACGACGTCGACGAGCAGCGTGCCCGCGCGTTCCTCGACCGGCTCGGTATGAACGAGTACCTGGACCGCAGATTCGGCACCCTCTCCGAGGGCGAACGCAAGCGCACCCAGATCGCGCGCGCCATGATGACGGACCCCGAGCTGCTGCTTCTCGACGAGCCCGCCGCCGGGCTCGACCTCGGCGGCCGCGAGGACCTGGTGCGGCGCCTCGGCCGCCTGGCCCGCGACCCGTACGCGCCTTCGATGATCATGGTGACCCACCACGTCGAGGAGATCGCGCCGGGCTTCACCCACGTGCTTCTCATCCGTCAGGGCAGGGTTCTCGCCGCCGGGCCCGTCGATTCCGTGCTCACCTCGGCGAACCTCTCGCACTGCTTCGGCCTGCCGCTCATCGTCGAGCGCCAGGGCGACCGCTGGACAGCTCACGGCCTCCCGCTCGGCTGAGCTTCCGCGGACACGGCACCGGGCCTGTTCCGCAGCGTGCCCGCGGTTCTACCATGAGTTGGTGGACTTCTGGGTGTGGTGGCTGATCGCCGCCGGAGGATTTTCGATCGCACTCGTCCTGACTGCGATGCCCGAGTTGGGCATGCTCGCCGCGGGCGCCGTCGCCGGTGCCCTCACGGCCGGTGTGACCGACAACGTCGTGATTCAGGTCGTCGTGTTCGCCGTCGTCTCCACCGCTCTCATTCTGGTGGTACGCCCGATCGCCCGCCGTTCCCGCGTGCAGCCACCCGCGCTCAGATCGGGTCCTGACGCGCTGATGGGCAAGTCGGCCGTCGTGCTGGAGCGGGTCGACGCCGCCAACGGGCGGATCAAGCTCGCGGGCGAGGTCTGGTCCGCCCGAGCACTGGGCGAGGGCGACACTTACGAGCCCGGAAGCCAGGTCAGCGTCGTCGAAATCGACGGGGCCACCGCCGTCGTGATGTGATGACCCTGTCGCCTCATCGACAATTGTTCCAACTCGTCTAGTCGCAGGGGGAGTACACGATGGACGCCATCATCATCGTGCTGGTCATCCTGGTGGTGCTGGTCGTCATCGCGCTGGTCCAGACCATCCAGGTCATCCAGCAGGCAAGCGCTGCCATCGTCGAGCGCTTCGGCCGCTACACCCGGACGCTGAACGCCGGCCTCAACATCGTCGTGCCGTTCATCGACCGCATCCGCAACCGCATCGACCTCCGCGAGCAGGTCGTGCCGTTCCCGCCGCAGCCGGTGATCACCCAGGACAACCTTGTGGTGAACATCGACACCGTCATCTACTACCAGGTGACCGACGCCAGAGCCGCCACCTACGAGGTGTCGAACTACATTCAGGCCATCGAGCAGCTCACCGTCACCACCCTGCGGAACATCATCGGCGGCATGGACCTGGAACGGACCCTCACCTCCCGCGAGGAGATCAACGCGGCACTTCGCGGCGTCCTGGACGAGGCGACCGGCAAGTGGGGCATCCGCGTCAACCGCGTCGAGCTGAAGGCCATCGAGCCGCCCACCTCCATCCAGGACTCGATGGAGAAGCAAATGCGCGCCGACCGCGACAAACGAGCCGCGATCCTCCAGGCCGAGGGCGTCCGCCAGTCCGAGATCCTTCAGGCCGAGGGCGCCAAGCAGTCGGAGATCCTGCGCGCCGAGGGTGACGCGAAGGCCGCCGCGCTGCGCGCCGAGGGCGAGGCCCAGGCGATCCGCACCGTGTTCGAGGCCATCCACGCCGGCGACGCCGACCAGAAGCTGCTCTCCTACCAGTACGTGCAGATGCTGCCGAAGATCGCCGAGGGCGACTCCAACAAGCTGTGGATCGTGCCCAGCGAGATCGGCGAGGCGCTCAAGGGCCTCGGCGGCAACCTGAGCCGGATCACGGCACCCAACGGCGGCGGCAGCGGCCCGGACGACGGCGGCGCCTCCGCGCTCGGCAAGCCCCCGCGCCGCGAGCAGCCGCGCATCGAGTAGCACCCCGCACCGAACAGCCCTGCGAACGTGCCGATGCCCGGCCCCGGACACATCCGGGGCCGGGCATCGGCACGCTCCCACCGTTCTCAGGCCGAGGCGGCGCCCGGCAGCGCCAGCCACTCCGGCAGCAGATCGCCGTCCTGCGCCCCGACCGCCAGCAGCAGCGCATCGGCGGGCGTCGGCTCGAACGGCGGGGCCAGCAGCCGCATCCCCGCCTGCGCCGGGGTCCGGTTGGCTTTCCGGTGATTGTCCTCGGAGCAGGCCGCGACCGTGTTCAGCCAGGTGTCCCCGCCGCCGTGCGAGCGCGGCACCACATGGTCGATCGTCGTCGCGCGCCGTCCGCAGTACGCGCACCGGTGCCGGTCGCGCACCAGCACGCCGCGCCGCGACCACGGCGCCCGTTGTCGGAACGGGACCTTGACGAAGCGCCGCAGCCGGATCACCTGCGGCACGGGCAGGTCGACCGCGGCGGCACGGACCCGCAGCCCCGGATGGGCGTGCTCCACGACGGCCTTGTGCTGGATCACCAGGACCACAGCGCGCCGCAGGGACACCGTCGACAAGGGTTCGTAGCTCGCGTTGAGCACAAGGGTCTGCCGCATCCCGCCCACCTCCCGTTGCGTCCCCCGCCCCGCGGCGGGCCGCTTCAACTGTGCCCGGGGCCCGTCGGACGGACAATGCAATTTCCCGGGGAGAGGAGGCGAACGGGAGGTGACGTCGCCGCGGCCGGGTCAGTCCTCCGCCGGGACTTCGTATTCGCCGATCAGCTGCGCCCGCCCGACGGCGTGGAACCGCAGCATGAACCCGACCTGCGCGGGCGTCGCGTTCTCGTCGGGCCCCAGCTGCTCGGTGTCCACGGCGTACACGGTGAAGACGTAACGGTGCGGGCCGTCGCCCGCAGGCGGCGCGGCGCCGCCGAAGTCCCGCGTCCCGTAGTCGTTGCGCACGTGGACGGCACCCGCGGGCAGCCCCCGCTTCTCGCCGCTGCCCGCACCGGCCGGCAGCTCGGACACGTCGGCGGGAATGTTGAAGACCACCCAGTGCCAGAACCCGCTGCCGGTCGGCGCGTCCGGGTCGTAACAGGTGACGGCGAAGCTCCTGGTGCCCTCGGGGGCGTCGGCCCAGCGCAGGTGGGGCGAGACGTTGCCGGCCGCGAACACCTGGGCGTCCGCCAGCCGCGCCCCGTCCGCCACGTCGTCGCTGAGCACGGTGAACGAGGCCACCGGCGGGTGGAAGTCGTGGGGAAGCGGGCGCCGCCGAAGCTCGGACATGAAGGAACCTCCTGATCGGGGGGTACCTCCCGCTCACGCGGGGAGGATCGCTGCCGGCGCTAGCCTAGTCAGCAGGAGAGGGGACGATGAGCAGCCACGGAGATCTGCCGGACGGCGTGGTCGCGCGCATCCTCGACGGAACGACTCCCCCCGGCGTCTACCGCTGGCCGGGCGCCGGCCGTGGGAACGCGGCGGCCGACGCGGTGCGCCTGGCCGCCCGAGCGCACTGGCACGCCGCGGTTCTCCCGCTGGCGGACGTCACCGACAAGTCCTCGTTCCTCGGCGCCTGCGCGGGGGCGCTGGAGCTGCCCGACTGGTTCGGCCGCAACTGGGACGCCCTCCAGGACTGCCTCACCGACCTCTCCTGGTGGGGTTCTCCCCGCGGCTACCTGCTGATCGCGACCGGCTGGGAGGCGCTGATGCAGACCGCGCCCGGCGTCGCCGCGACGGCACGGCCTATCGTCGAGGGGGCCGTCATCCACTGGCGGACCCGCAGAATCCCGATGACCGTGCTGCTGGAACAGGAATGACGACCGACTCGACCGCCGCACCGCTGCCCCGCGGCTTCTTCGACCGCCCCGTACTCGACGTGGCGCCCGACCTGCTCGGCAGAACGCTGGTCCGGAGGCTGCCGGACGGGGAGATCCGCCTGCGCCTGACCGAGGTCGAGGCGTACGCGGGCGAGGTCGACCCGGGCTCCCACGCATACCGCGGCCGCACCGAGCGGAACGCGACGATGTACGGCCCGCCCGGCCACACCTACGTCTACTTCACGTACGGCATGTGGCACTGCATGAACCTGGTCTGCGGGCCCGCCGGCCATGCGAGCGGTGTGCTGCTGCGCGCGGGGGAGATCATCTCGGGCGCCGAGCTGGCCCGCCGGCGCCGGCCGAAGGCCCGCAACGACGCGGAGCTCGCCCGCGGCCCGGCCCGCTTGGCGACGGCGCTCGACGTCGACCGCACGATGGACGGCACAGACGTGTGCGGCGGGCGGGCCGCGGCGGACCTGCGCGTCCTGCACGGCTCGCCCGTTCCGCGCGCGGCCGTGAGCAGCGGCCCGCGCACCGGCGTCGGCGGTGAAGGAGCCGTCCACCCCTGGCGGTTCTGGGTCACCGACGACCCGTCGGTCAGCCCCTACCGGGCACACCAGCCGAGGCGCCGGGGGAAGCGACTTGACGCGTCGCGGCCCGAGTCGTAATGTTGGTCGAGTCGCCTGAGACGGACACAGCACTACAGCGGCCGATGGCAAGCTGGAAGCGCTCCGCGGGCGATCCACTGTTTCAGCATTGACTTCCCTCGTCAGAGGTCTTTCGGGTTCCCCGAAAACAGTCTGACGGGAACGGATTAGGAAACAGCCAGGAAGTCGGCTAACGTAGTGGGCACAG
>NZ_LZNS01000001.1:6750728-6973211 GCF_001984575.1 Streptomyces sp. MP131-18
GACGGCTATTTATCTTGAAGTGACAAGTGAAGAGTGCGCTTGTTCGCTTGGAGCACTTCCAAAGTGTTCCGGTGGTCATGGCGGAGGGGAAACGCCCGGTTACATTCCGAACCCGGAAGCTAAGCCCTCCAGCGCCGATGGTACTGCATGGGGGACCGTGTGGGAGAGTAGGACACCGCCGGACAATTTTTATGGGACCTCTGGTTTCTCAGCGTTCATGCTGGGAAATCAGAGGTCTTTTTTTTGTGAGCTGAGAGGCAGGAATCACGGCGATGTCGAATTCGGACGAGGAACGGCCGGCGCGGCCCGAGCGCGGGTCCGGCCGGGATGGACGGGACGACGGGCGGAACCGCGGTTACCGGCGGGACGAACGTCGTTTCGGTGGGCGGGACGGGGACCGTCGTGATGTTCGCCGTGATGAGCGGCCGCGCAGCTCCGGCCGGTTTGGGCGCGATGACCGGCGTGACGATCGGCCTGGCGGTAGTGGTGGTGGGTTCCGGCGTGACGACCGGCGGGATGACCGGCCGCAGGGTGAACGGCCCCGTGGGGGCGGTGGCTTTCGTCGGGACGATCGGCCTGGCGGCAGTGGTGGTGGGTTCCGGCGTGACGACCGGCGGGACGATCGGCCGCAGGGTGAACGGCCCCGTGGGGGCGGTGGCTTTCGTCGGGACGATCGGCCTGGCGGCAGTGGTGGTGGGTTCCGGCGCGATGACAGGCGGGATGACCGGCCGCAGGGTGAACGGCCCCGTGGGGGCGGTGGCTTTCGTCGGGACGATCGGCCTGGCGGCAGTGGTGGTGGGTTCCGGCGCGATGACAGGCGGGATGACCGGCCGCAGGGTGAACGGCCCCGTGGCGGAAGCGGATTCCGGCGGGACGACCGGCCTGGCGGCAGTGGTGGTGGATTCCGGCGTGACGACAGGCGGGACGATCGGCCGCAGGGTGAACGGCCCCGTGGGGGCGGTGGCTTTCGTCGGGACGATCGGCCGCATTCCGGCGGGGGTGGGTTCCGGCGGGATGACCGGCCGTACGGTGATCGTCCCCGTGGCGGTGGGGGCGGGTTCCGGCGCGATGACAGGCGTGATGACCGGCCGCATGCTGACCGGCCGCGGGGCGGCGGGGCTGGGTTCCGGCGGGATGACCGAGGGCGTGGCGGTGCCGCCGGATACCGGCGGGACGACCGCAGGGACGACAGGCGCGACGAGCGCCGTGACTCGGATCGGCCCGGCGGACGGGACTTCCGGGGGCGGCGCGATGACCGCGGCGGTCCCCGTGCGGGGTACCGGCGCGAGGGACGGGCGCGCGGTCCGGAGCAGCAGACGCGGCGGCTGCCCATCCCGGACGAGGTGACCGGGGAGGAGATCGACAGGTCGGTGCGGCAGGAGCTGATGAGTCTGCCGAGGACCCTGGCGATCGACGTGGCCAGGAACCTGGTCATGGTGGCGCAGCTGCTTGATGAGGACCCCGAGCGAGCCTACGGCTATGCGCGGGTTGCGTTGCGGCTGGCGTCGCGCGTGGCCGCCGTACGCGAGGCCGCGGGCTTCGCCGCGTACGGGGTGGAGAAGTACAGCGAGGCGCTGACCGAGTTCCGCGCGGCCCGGCGCATGTCCGGGGCGGTGGACCTGTGGCCGATCATGGCGGACTGCGAGCGCGGTATCGGGCGGCCGGAGCGGGCGCTTGCAATGGCCGGGGAGCCCGAGGTGCGGCAGCTGGACAAGGCGGGGCAGGTCGAGATGCGGCTGGTCGCGGCCGGCGCACGGCGTGACCTCGGTCAGGCGGAGGCGGCGGTCGTGACGTTGCAGAGCCAGGAGCTGGCGTCCACGGCCGTGCATCCGTGGACGGCCCGGCTGCGCTACGCGTACGCGGACGCCCTGCTCGCGGTGGGCCGCGAGCAGGATGCGCGGGAGTGGTTCGCGAAGACGGTCGAGGCCGACAGCGGCGGCACCACGAATGCCGCCGACCGGCTTGCCGAGATCGACGGGGTGGAGTTCGTCGACGCCCTGGACCCGGACGCCGACGAACCAGACGAGGAGTGACGCCGCTCAGGCGAAGCGGGCCAGGGGGTTCTCCAGCGTCCCGATGAGCTGGAGGGCCTCCGCGGCCTGCGCGGGGTCCTGGATGTTCACCATCTGCTGGTTGTTGCGCAGCTGAAGGCGGTTCAGGCAGGAGAGGGCGAAACGCTCCACGAACAGGTCGAGGCGATTGAACTTCTCGGCCAGGTGGGGCGTCGCTTTTTGGTAGTCGGTGATGCACTCGGCGACCGCGGCCCAGAAATCGTCCTCGTCGAGCAGGCCGGCCTCACTGAGGATGGCACTGAGGAACCGGAAGAAGCAGTCGAAGACGTCGGTGAACAGGGTGAGCGTCCACAGGTCGTCTGATATGTCCAGCCGCAGCGCCTCCATGACCGGGGGCAGCGGGGTGTCGGGGTTCATGACGCCGATTTCCTCGGCGATGTCCTTGATGAACACCCGCTGCGGGACGCCGTCCGCCAGCACCATGATCACGTTCTCGCCGTGCGGCATGAACACCAGGTCGTAGGCGTACAGGCAGTGCAGCAGCGGCGTCAGGTAGGCGGTGAGGTAGCGGCGCAGCCAGTCGGCGGCGGTGAGGCCGGATTCCTCGATGAGCGCGCCGACGAACGGGTCGCCGTAGCGGTCGACGTGCAGGAGCGAGGCCATGGTGGCGAGGCGTTCGCCGGGCCGCAGGGAGGGGACCGGGCTCTCGCGCCACAGGGCGGCGAGCATTTTCAGGTAGGGCGAGCCCTTCTCCGCGATGGCCTCGTACTGCGTGTGGTGGTAGCCGATGGAGGCGCGTTCCCGCAGGACGCCGAAGCCGTTGGCGGTGAGGAACGCGTCGCCGGTGACGGTCTCCGCCACCCACTCGTTGATGGCGGGGGTGCGGTCCATGTAGGCGGCGGAGAGGCCGCGCAGGAAGCCCATGTTGAGGACCGAAATGGCGGTCTTCACGTAGTGCTTGCCGGGGGCGCTGGTGTTGAAGAACGTGCGGATCGACTGCTGGGCCTGGTACTCGTCGTCGCTGTGGCCGAGGAACACCAGGTGACGGCGGGCTATCTCGGCGGCGAAGGTGATGGTCAGCTTGTTGACCCACTGCCAGGGGTGCGCCGGGAAGAGGTAGTAGTCGTCCAGGTCGAGGCCGAGGTCGGCCATGCGGTCGGCGAAGGCGCGCAGGGTTTCCTGGGCGATTTCCTGGGCGATGAGCGTGTCGTAGTCGAGGTCGGCGGACGACTTGAACGTGGCCAGATCGCGGCGGGCGGCCAGCCACACCAGGCGGACGGGGGCGGCGGCCTCGGGTGTGTAGGCGTGGTACTCAAGGCCGTCGAAGCCGATGCGCCCGTTGTTGGCGACGAAGCAGGGGTGGCCCTCCGTCATCCCGGCCTCGATCGTCTGGAAGTCGCTGCGGGCCAGTTCGGCCGCGGTGCGCGGGGGTGCGGCCAGTTTGTACGCGGTGCCCGCCAGGGTGCTGCTGATCTCTTCGAGGTAGACGGGGAGGACGGAGTCGTCGAGGCCGAGGGTGCCGCGCAGGTCCACGAAGAAGTCGAGGGCGTCGAGGGTGAGCGGGGCGCCGTCACGTTCGCGGGTGATGCTGGAGGCGTCGACCTGCCAGTGGTCAAGGGCGAGGCGGCGGGCGGCGAAGCGGTAGGCGACGGTGCCGTCGTCGCTGTGGACGGTGTGGCGGCCGTCGGGCGCGGGCTCCGGGGAGAGGATGCGTTCGTGGGAGAACTCGGCGAGTGCCTTGCGGATCAGCAGGCGGTTGGCGCGCTCCCAGTGCTCGGGCGTGAGGTGGGCGACGATCTCGTGTCCGGCGGCGGGGTGGGGGTGGGGGAGGGGCATGGGGTCATTCACTCCTGGTCGTCGCCGGGGCGGCGGCTGCCGCCGGTGCGTACTGCTCGCGCGTGCAGGTGCTGAGGTAGGCGTCCTTGCCGGGGAGGGACACGGTCCGTTCGACGCGGAAGCCGACGGCGGCGTTCAGTGCGTGGACGGACCGGTTGCGCACGTCGGGTTCGACGACGACGCGGCGGGTGGCGGGGTCGGCGAAGAGCAGTTCCATGACGGTGGTGATCACGGCGCGGGTGAAGCCGTGCAGCGGGGTGTCGGTGGGGGCGACCAGGAAGTGCATCCCGACGTCGCCGGGACGCACGTCGTAGGCGGCGCCGACCGGCTCGGTCGCCGGGTCGTAGCGTTCGACGAGGAACGCGGGGCGGCCGTTGTGCAGGCCGAGCAGGGCCTCGTGCGTGGGGGAGGCGGCGATGGCGCGGAACTCCTCCTGCACGTCGGCGAGCTGGGCGTTCTGCATCAGCCAGAAGACCGACTTGGGGTGTGTGAGCCAGCGGTGGAGCAGCTCGGCGTCGGTGGCGGGGTCGACGTGGCGGAGGGCGAACTGCCCCAGCCGGTCGTCCTGTCGGGCGAAAATGGTGGCGCTCATGCGGCTCCCAGATGAGGCGGTCAAGCTGGGAGTGAGGTTAGCCTAACCTAATTTTCGTCGGCAATGTCGAGTGGCCTGAGCAGCAGGCCCGTGGCCGGTTTCGGACCGAACGACGTCGACTTGTGCGGCATGGTGACCCCGGCCTCGGCAAGCGCGCGTACCGTCGGCTCGGCCACGGCCCGCATCAGGACGGCGCTGCCGCCGGCACGCTCGGCCTGGGCGACGGCGGCGTCCGCGTCGTGCAGGTGGCGCACCGTTCCCGGCTCGACGTCGGACCGCCACAGCGTGCCGAGCAGCGCGGCGTGCAGCACGGTCGCGTCCAGGCGGCGCCAGGCGGGCGGGCGGTCGTGGCGGACGGTGCGGTCGAGCAGCCCCGGATCGGGTCGGTCGAGCAGATGGCAGTGGCCCTCGCCCGCCAGGAGGAACGCCGTGCCCGGTGTCGTGTCGAGGAGGTCCAGGGCGTGCGCGGCCGGTACGTCGAGGCGCCGGGTGCGGAACGCACCGTTGAGCCGCGCCAGGGCCGCGGCCGGCGGCAGCGTGGGCAGGACGCGGTGGATGGGCTGCACATGCAGCGGGTACCTGGCGGTGTCGACCAGCAGCACGAGTCCGCGGTCCCACGGCGGCCGGCCCTCGTGCTCGGCGGACAGCCGCAGGTAGGTCGCCCAGCGGTGGTGGCCGTCCGCGATCAGGGCCCGATGGCCCCTCAGGCCCCCGGTGAGCGCGGCGACTTCGGCCGGTTCCGTCACCGGCCACAGGCGGTGGCGTGTGCCGTCCGCGGTGGTGGTGGCCAGTAACGGGGGGCGGCGCGCGATGCGTTCGACGGCGTCCGTGGTGGAGTCGGTGCCGTGGCAGGCGAGCAGCAGCGGTTCCAGGTTCGCGGCCGTGGCGCGCATCAGCGCGGCCCGGTCCTCGACGACGTCCGGCATGACGTCCTCGTGCGGCAGCACCACGCCCGCCTCGGGAGGGCTGAGCGCGAGGGCGCCGATCAGGCCGCGCTGGAGCGTTCCGCCCGCGCGCTGCTCGTAGACCCACACGGCCGGGTCCGGGTCGGCGGCCAGCACGCCTTCCGCGCGCCACCCGCGCAGCGTCCGTGCGGCATCGCGGTGGGCCGCGGCGGGGTCGCCCGCCTGCGGGAGGATCAGCCGGACGATGTTGTAGCGGTCGGCGGTCTGGAGTTCGCGCAGCCCGTCCGGGCGGACGACGACGTCGTAGGGCGGGGAGGTGACGGCGGCGAGGCTGCCGACCCGGTCCTGGGCGTAGCGCAGGGCGCGGAACGGCGCGAGGTCGAGACCGGCGTGCATCCCCGCATCGTAGGCGCTGGGGGGCGTGCGCGATGATCGGACCGACATGGCTGAATCGACGAATGAACGAAGCGACCCGCCGTCCGCCCCGCGGACCGCGCCCGGCGAGTGCGCCCAGGCGCTGTGCGAGGCGTACGACACCGCGCTGCTCGACCTGGACGGCGTGGTCTATGCGGGCGGCGACGCGCTGCCGCACGCCGTCGCGTCACTGCGGACGGCTCGGTCCCGCGGGATGCGGCTGGCGTACGTGACGAACAACGCGGCCAGGACGCCGCGGACCGTCGCGGACCATCTGACGCGGCTCGGCGTGCCCGCGGAGCCCGCGGAGGTCGTCACCTCGGCGCAGGCCGTGGCGCGGCTGATCGCCGAGCAACTGCCCGTGGGCGCCCGGGTGTTGTGCGCGGGCGGCGAGGGCCTGCGGGTGGCCTTGGCCGAACGGGGCCTGCTGCCGGTGGACTCGGCGGACGACGATCCCGCCGCGGTGGTGCAGGGGTACGGCGGCCCGGAACTGCCCTGGGGGGTGCTGACGGAGGCGGCGCTCGCGGTGAACCGCGGGGCGGCCTGGTTCGCCTCGAACACGGACCTGACGATTCCCAGCGGGCGCGGCACGGCGCCGGGGAACGGGGCCGCGGTGGAGGTCGTGCGCATCGCGACCGGGTACCGCAAGGAGCCGCGGGTGGCGGGCAAGCCGTGCCCGCCGATGCACCGGGAGAGCATTCTGCGGACCGGCGCGTGGCGCCCGCTGGTGGTCGGCGACCGGCTGGACACCGACATCGAGGGCGCGCACGCCGGCGGCGTCGACTCGTTGCTGGTGCTGAGCGGTGTGACGGACGCGGCGGAACTGCTCGCGGCGCGGCCGGCGCACCGGCCGACGTACGTGGCGGCCGACCTGCGCGGCCTGCTCGTCGCCCAGCCGGCCCCGGTGCCGGACGGCGACGGGTTCGCCTGCGGCGGGTGGCGGGCGTCGGTGCGCGCCGGGCGGCTGGAGCTGTCGGGGCAGGACGACGACCCGCTGAACGGGCTGCGCGCGCTGTGCGCCGCGGCCTGGTCGGCGGCGGGACGGGAGCGCGGCACGGCGGAGTGCGGGGCGGCCGTCGCGCGGCTGGGGCTGTGACGCGGGAGTCACCGCGGTGGCGGCACCCTGTATCCTCCAGAGCATGCCCGCCGTCCCCGCCTCAGCGCCGGGCCGCGTCGCCCCTCAGCAGCGGGGACTGCTGACCGAGCGGATCGCTCGTCAGCTGGAGCACGACATCCGGTCCGGGAAGTTCGCCGTCGGGGCCAAGCTTCCGTCCGAGCGGGAGCTGGCCACGCAGTTCGGCGCGAGCCGCAATGTGGTGCGCGAGGTGTTGCGGCGTCTGGAGGCGCAGCACCTGATCTCGGTGGCACCCGGCCGCGGCTCGTTCGTCAGCGAGCAGTCCTCGGGGCAGGCGCGCAGCTACGACGCGCTGTACCGGGCGGGGCGGCCGACGGTCAGGCAGCTGATCGAGGCGCGTATTCCGCTGGAGGTCGAGATCGTGGGGCTCGCCACCGAGCGGGCCACCGAGGAGGATCTGGCCGTGATGCGGGCGGCCAACGACGGGCTGCTGCACGCGACGGACGTGATCGTGAAGGCGAACGCGGACCTCGCGTTCCACGACGCGATCGCGGCGGCGAGCGGCAATCCGGTGCTGCGGATCATGCTGTCGTCGATCAGCGGCATGATGTTCGAGATGATGCTCCGGTCCAATTCGGACCCGTCGATCGGCGAGCCAGGGGTGCCGCACCATCCGGAGATCCTGGCCGCGATCCTGGACCGCGACGTCGAGCTTGCGCGCCGGCACATGCGCGAGCATCTGCGGCTGGGGCTGCGCACGTACGGGCGGGACCTGGATGTGAGTGTCGGCGTCATGGCGCAGCAGCACATCGAGACACTGCTGCGGCAGGGGAACGGCCACTCCTAGGTCCTGTTGTTTGGATCTTCGTGGGTCAGGTCGCGTTGTCAGATGCGGTGGTCCCCCAGGTCTTTGGGGGCCTGGGAGGTGCCCCCAAGGCGGTGGATCGCACTGGGCACCTCCCAGGGAGCCAGGCCGGGGGAGTGCCGTAGCTGGCAGCCGCGGGCCCGCGAAGATCCGAACGACAGGGCCTAGTCGCGGGCGGCGGCTTTCCGGGGGGCTCGCGGATTGAGGGTGGTCATCCGGTGGTCTCGCTGTTATGGTCCCACTGGTCCTACCAGTTGGACCAGGAAAAGCGGGACAGAACGTAGCAAGAAAGTCGAGGACGCGGATGTCCACGAGGAGCCAGTCCCTCAGCCGCCGTTCCTTCGGGAAACTCGCGGCGGCCGCGGCGGCAGCCGCGGGCGGGGTCACGCTCGGCGCCTGTTCGAGCGGCGGGGGCACCGCCTCGCCGAACGCGCCCTTGCGGATCATGGCGATCAATCACGTGTGGACGCACACGATCAGCAAGCGCCTCGGCGAGTTCGAGGATTTGATCGGCCGACGGGTGTCCATATCGATGCTCACCGCCGACCAGCTGGCCAACAGCTACAACGTGAAGCTGAACGCGTCGGCCACCGACGTGGACGTGATGATGGTCCGCGCGCTCCAGGAGCAGCTGATCTTCGCCCACAACGGCTGGCTCACCGACCTGTCCGACCGGGTGCGGGACGATGCCTTCCGCTGGGACGACTTCCAGGAAGCGCCGCGTGAGCGCTCCGCGACCGCGGGCAAGGTGCTGAGCGTGCCCGTCGTGACCGAGCGGCCCGCGCTGTACTACCGCAAGGACCTCGTGGCGGACCTCGGCGGCCCGCCGCGCACGCTGGACGCCCTCATGGACCAGTCCCTGGAGCTCGCCGACCGGCGGAACAACTTCTTCGGCTACGTCGGACGCGGCCAGCGCAACGGTTCGGTCAGCCAGTGGTCCAGCTTCCTGTACTCCTTCGGCGGCGACTTCACCGTCGACGGGCAGTCGGCGATCGGCACGCCCGAGGCCATCGCGGCCTACGAGTTCTACGGGCGGCTGCTGGAGCGCACCGGGCCGCCCGGCGTCACCAACATGAGCCTCGAACAGGCCATGCCGATCTTCGCGCAGGGCAAGGCGGCGTTCTACATCGACGCCGACGCCATCTACACCAACTTCCTCGACCCGGGCGTCTCGACCGTCCAGGACACTGTCGGCTTCGCGCCGTTCCCCGCGGGCCCCGCCGGGTCGCGGCCGCACAACATCCCGTCGTGGAGCCTGGCGATCAACGAGTTCTCCCTGCTGCGCGACGACGCCTGGGCGTTCATCCGCTGGGCGTCGAGCCCCGAGATGGTCGCGGCCCTCCAGTCCGAGGGCATACCCGGGGCCCGCGAGTCCGCGTGGTCGGACCCCGCGACGCTCGGCGCGTTCCCCGGGGAACTGGCCGAGAGCATGCGGATCAGCACCGAGAACGGCCTGGGCCACGACCGGCCCGACGTACTCCAGGTCAGCCGCGCCAGGGACATCGTCGGCCGCCCGCTCGTGGCCGGGATCCTCGGGGAATCGGTGCCGCCCGTCGCGCGCGACGCCGACGCCGAGTTCGCCGACTTCCTTGTCCGCGACAACCGCCACCGGGAGAGCTGATGCCCACCACCAAGGCCCCGGAGACGACCCCGGAGCGCGCGGCCCTCCCCGGCCCGCGCCGCCCGCGCACCACGCGCGCGCCCCGCACGTTCGAGCAGGCCAACCGGCGGCTGAAGTGGGCCATGCTCGCCCCCGCGCTCGTGTTCGTCGGGGCGATGATCGTCTTCCCGCTGATCTTCACCGTCAACCTCAGCTTCACCGATGCCTTCGGCGCGGTGAACGCGGACAAGGGCTACGTCGGCTTCCAGAACTTCACCGATGCCCTGGAGGATTCCAGGCGCTTCTGGCCGGCGATCCGGCGCACCGTCTGGTTCACGATCGGTGCCGTGGCGATCGAGACCGTACTCGGCCTCGCCCTCGCGATGCTGATGCGCAAGGCGTTCCGCGGCATGCGCTGGGTGCGCACGCTGCTGATCATCCCGCTGCTCACCACGCCGGTGGCCATCGGCATCCTGTGGCTGCTCATCCTGGACCCGACCAACGGCATCGCCAACCACCTGCTGGACTCCCTCGGGCTGCCGCCGCAGGAATTCCTCGGCTCGGTGAGCCAGTCGCTGCCGACCCTGATGTTCATCGACGTCTGGCAGTGGACGCCGATGATGACGCTGCTGCTCCTCGCGGGCCTGTCCACCCTGCCCGAGGAGCCGGAGGAGGCGGCCCGGGTCGACGGGGCCAACGGCTGGCAGCGCTTCCGGCACGTCATCCTGCCGATGCTCGGCCCCACGCTGGCCACCGCGCTGGTGCTGCGTTCCGTGGATGCGCTGAAGACGTTCGACATCCTCTACGCCACCAAGGGACCGGGCGGCGGCTCGGACTTCGAGGTGGAGACCCTCAACGTCTACGCCTACGGGCTGACGTTCGACTACCAGGAGTACGGGCTCGCCTCGGCCGTGCTCGTCCTGTTCACCCTCTTCATCATCGGCGTCGTGGTCGTGCTCAGGCGCCGCGCCGGAAGGAAGTCCGCATGAGTGCCGCGACCTCGTCCCGTCCCGCGCCGCAGCGCCCCCGCGTCCGCAGCCGCGGGCGGCGGCGGAGCTGGTCGTGGCTGCGCGGCGTCGCCGTCACCGTGGTGTCCCTGGTCTTCGCGCTGCCGCTGGTGTGGATGTTCGCCGCCGCGTTCAAGACGAACGTGCAGGTCACCGACCCGAGCGTCGGGCTGATCTTCTCGCCCACCCTGGACAACTTCCGCAACATCGTGGAGGACGGCGAGGTCTTCCGCTCCATGCTGAACTCGCTGATCGTCGGCGTGGTCTCCACCGTTCTGTCCGCCGTCATCGCCGTGCCCGCCGCCTGGGCCGTCGGCCGGTTCCGCATGCACCGCACCGGGTCGGTGGTGCTCGTCGCGCGCATCGTTCCGGCGATCTCGCTGCTGGTGCCGTGGTACTACCTGTTCGCGCAGATCGGCCTGGTGGGCAGCTACACCGTGCTGGTGCTCAGCCACATGTTCGTCTCGGTGCCGCTGATCCTGTGGATCATGATCGGCTTCTTCGAGAGCCTGCCGGTCGAGCTGGAGGAGGCCGCCCGCACGGACGGGCTCAGCGCCTTCGGCGCGTTCTGGCGGATCGCGCTGCCGCTGGCCGCGCCCGGCACCGCGACCGCCGCGCTGCTCGCGTTCGTCTCCAGCTGGAACAACTTCATGTTCGCGCTGATCTTCGCGGACGAGGACACGCAGACGGTGCCCGTGACGCTGTTCAACTTCATCTCCTACGCCAGCACCGACTGGGGCGGGCTGATGGCCGCCGCCAGCCTGATCACCGTTCCCGTCGTCATCGCCGCCCTCATCGGGCAGAAATACCTGGTGGCCGGTCTGACGGCCGGAGCCACCAAGGGCTGACGCCCCCAGCCCGTCCACGCCCGCCCCACGCCAGGAAGTGCAGGAAGAATCCCCTATGAAGATCGTCGACGCGAACGTCGTCGTCACCAGCCCCGGCCGCAATTTCGTCACCCTGGAGATAGCGACCGACGAGGGCCTCACCGGCCTGGGCGACGCGACGCTCAACGGGCGTGAACTCGCCGTCGCCAGCTACCTCACCGACCACGTCGTGCCGCTGCTGCTCGGCACCGACCCGCACCGCATCGAGGACACCTGGCAGTACCTGTACCGGGGCGCCTACTGGCGGCGCGGACCGGTGACCATGGCGGCCATCGCCGCGGTCGACGTCGCGCTGTGGGACATCAAGGCCAAGGCCGCGGGCCTGCCGCTGTACCAGCTCCTGGGCGGCGCGAGCCGCGAGCGCGTGCGGACCTACGGGCACGCGGGCGGGCGGGACGTTCCCGAACTGTTCGACTCGATTCGCGCGCGGCTGGCCGAGGGTTACCCCGCGATCCGCGTGCAGACGGGCGTTCCCGGCCTGACGAAGGTGTACGGCGTGCGCAGCGAGGCCGAGCTGGCCGAGGAGAGCGCCGGTCGCGGGCGCGTGGCCCGTCCGGTGGTGGAGGACTGGGACACCGACGCGTATCTGCGCCACATCCCGCGGGTGTTCGAGGCGGTCCGCAGCGAATTCGGTCCCGAGCTGCCGCTGCTGCACGACGCCCACCACCGGCTGACGCCGATCCAGGCCGCGCGCCTGGGCAAGGAGCTGGAGCCGTACCGGCTGTTCTGGCTGGAGGACTGCACGCCCGCCGAGAACCAGGAGGGGCTGCGGCTGGTGCGCGAGCACACCACCACGCCGCTGGCGATCGGCGAGGTGTTCAACAGCGTGCACGACTACCGGACGCTGGTGGACGAGCAGCTGATCGACTACGTGCGCTCGGCAGTGACGCACTTCGGCGGGGTCTCGCCGCTGAAGAAGCTGTTCGACTACGCCGCGCAGCACCAGATCAAGAGCGCCATCCACGGGCCCGAGGACATCTCGCCGGTCGGCATGGCCGCCGCGATCCACCTCGACCTCGCGGTGCACAACTTCGGGATACAGGAGTTCTCCGGGCACACCGCGCTGACCAACGAAGTGTTCCGGCACGCCTACACGTTCACCGACGGGTACCTGCACCCGGGCGAGGAGCCGGGCATCGGCGTCGAACTCGACCGCGGGCTCGCGACGGCCCACCCCTACGCACCGTCCTACCTGCCGGTCAACCGGCTCCAGGACGGCACCGTTCACGACTGGTGACGCGGTCCTGGGCCCGCCGCCCGTACGGCCGGGCGGCGGGGAACGGCGCGGCGGCCGTCAGGCGGCGGCCGCCGCGGCGATCGCCTCGTTGATCAGGTCCTCCTCCGAGGTGCCGCGGCGCCAGTAGCCGGTGAACGTGACGCGGGGGCGGTCCACACCCCGGTCGTTCACCAGGTGGCGGCGCAGGCCCCGCACGGTGCTCGCCTCGCCGGCGAGCCACGCGTAGGGCGTGCCGCCGGGGAACGCGGCGCTCCTGACCGCGTCCAGCACGGAGGCGCCCGGCGCCTCCTCGCGGACCAGCCAGGTGATGTCCGCGTCCGCTTTCGTCGGCAGCTCCCTGCGGTCGGCGGCGTGGTCCACCTCGATCCACACCTGGGCGCCGATGCCGGGCGGCAGCCAGGCGAGGATGCCCTCGACGGCCGGGAGCGCGGTGGCGTCCGCGGTCACCAGAACCCAGTCGGCCTCCGGCGGCGGGCGGAAGTCGACGCCGCCGTTGTCCTCCTCGACCGGGCCGAGCAGCGTCAGCTCGTCGCCCGCGACCGCCCGCGCGGCCCACCGGGAGGCGACGCCGACGTCGCCGTGCAGGGCGAAGTCGATGTCCAGCTCGTCCGGCTCGCGGCGGTGTTCGCGCACGGTGTAGGTGCGCATCGTGGCGCGCTCGCCGGGGCTCATGCGCTGCCAGGCGGGCCACCAGCCGGCGCCCGCGCCGCGCGGCACGACGGCCCTTGGCTGGCCGGGGTGCGGCAGGAACAGTTTGATCCGCTGGTCCCGGCCGCCGCCGGCGAACCGGGCCAGCGCCGCACCGCCGACGGTGACCCGGACGAATCCGGGGCTGATGCGGTCGGCGCGCAGGACGTGCACGTCGAAGAATTCGAAGGGTGCGGCTGTCATGGTCGTCCTCCCGGGGGTCCGGCTTCGGCGTCAGCCGAGCCGCTCGGCGTTGCTGAGGGCTTGGGTGAGCCGCTCGACGAGCGGCGCGCAGCCCTGGTGGGTCCAGCGCTCCTCCATGGACCAGGGCACGATCCGGCGGGCCCGCGTGCGGGCCGCCGGGACCCGGCCGCGCGCGGTGGCGACGCGCCGGGGGGAGGGGATCGGCGTGCGGGGTCTGGCCATACAGACTGCCTTGGCCTCTCGGTCGATTCGGGCAAAGGTTAGGCTAACCTAACTGCACGGTGCCCGCGAGATCCAGCAGCCGGAGGGACGTGCGACCCGCGCGCGCCCCATGCGCCGTGGCCGTTCCCGCGGCGCGGCGGCCGGCCCGGGCGGCCACCGGGTAGCGTCGGGCGCATGCACCAGCCCCAGCCCCACGACGCAGCGCCGCCGCCCGCGGCGGAACGGGCCCACCGGGCCGGCGAACCGTCCGGGGAGCAGCCCCCGGCCCACGACGAGGCCTCCGACGAGGCCCCGGCCGCCGGCGAATACGCCGAGGACGGCCCGCGCCCGCTCGGCATCGCCGTCGAGCGCACCGGCAACGCCGAGGTCGACGCCCGGCTCGCGCGCCTCGCCGACGCCGACGGACTCGGCGTCGGCGGCCACATCGAGGTGTACGAGGATGTCCACCGTGGCCTGCGCGAGACGCTGGCCGCCCTCGACCGGCCGTCCGTCACCCCCAGGAGCTGAACTCCCCGTGGCAGCAGCGACACAGCGACGCCTGAGCCGACTCGACGCGGAGCTGGTACGGCGCCGGCTGGCCCGTTCCAGGGAGCACGCCAGAACGCTCATCGACGCCGGCCGGGTCACCGTGGACGGCGCCACCGCGGCCAAGGCCGCCACCCAGGTCGCCACCAGCGCCGCCGTCGTCGTGCGCGAGGACAACGGCGATCCGGACTACGTCTCCCGCGGCGGCCACAAACTCGCGGGGGCCCTGGCGGCGTTCACCCCGCACGGCCTGACCGTCGGCGGCCGGCGCGCCCTGGACGCCGGTGCGTCCACCGGCGGATTCACCGACGTGCTGCTGCGGGCGGGCGCTGCCTCGGTCGTCGCCGTCGACGTCGGCTACGGCCAGCTCGCCTGGTCCCTGCGCGCCGACGACCGCGTCACGGTCAAGGACCGCACCAACGTGCGGGAGCTGACCGTGGCGGAGATCGGCGGCGAGCCGGTCGAACTCGTCGTCGGCGACCTGTCGTTCATCCCGCTCGGCCTGGTCCTGCCCGCCCTGGTCCGCTGCGCGGCTCCCGGCGCCGACTTCGTGCTCATGGTCAAGCCGCAGTTCGAGGTCGGCCGCGAACGCCTCGGCAGCGGCGGCGTCGTGCGCAGCACGCAGCTGCGCGCCGAGGCCGTGCGCACCGTGGCCCGGCACGCGGCCGGCCACGGCCTCGGCGTGGCGGGCGTCACGGCCAGCCCGCTGCCCGGCCCCTCCGGCAATGTTGAATACTTTCTCTGGCTGTGCGCCGGGGCACCCGCACTCGACCCGGCCGACGTCGACCGCGCCGTGACGGAGGGCCCGCAGTGACCACCAGCGAGGACGCACGCACCGTCTTCCTGCTCGCGCACACCGGCCGCCCCGCGGCCATCCGCAGCGCCGAACTGGTGGTCCAGGGGCTGCTCGCCCACGGCATCGGCGTCCGCGTACTCGCCGAGGAGGCCGCCGACCTGCCGCTGCCCCCGGCAGTGGAGCGGGTCGAGAAGGACGCGCCGGGCTGCGGCGTCCTGGACGGCTGCGAACTCCTCATCGTCCTCGGCGGCGACGGCACCCTGCTGCGCGGCGCCGAGTTCTCCCGCGCCTCGGGTGTGCCCATGCTGGGCGTCAACCTCGGACGCATCGGTTTCCTCGCCGAGGCGGAACGCGACGACCTCGACAAGGTCGTCGACCGCGTCGTCGGCCGCGCCTACGAGGTCGAGGAACGCATGACCCTCGACGTCCTCGTGCGTGACAACAGCAACACCGTGTACGCCGACTGGGCCCTCAACGAGGCGTCCGTGGAAAAGGCCGCCCGCGAACGTCTGCTCGAAGTCGTGATCGAGGTGGACGGCCGTCCGGTCTCCGGCTTCGGCGGCGACGGCGTCGTGTGCGCCACCCCGACCGGCTCCACCGCCTACGCGTTCTCCGCCGGCGGGCCCGTCGTCTGGCCCGAGGTCGAGGCGCTGCTCATGGTGCCCATCAGCGCCCACGCCCTGTTCGCCAAACCGCTGGTCACCGCGCCGGACTCGGTCCTCGCCGTCGAGCTGAGGCACCACACCCAGCCGGGCGTGCTGTGGTGCGACGGCCGCCGCAGCGTCGACCTGCCGCCGGGCGCCCGCGTCGAAGTGCGCCGCGGGGCCGTTCCCGTGCGCCTGGCGCGGCTCCACCACGCCCCCTTCACCGACCGTCTCGTCGCCAAATTCGCCCTCCCGGTGGCCGGCTGGCGCGGCGGCACGCACTGAGCCGGAGCCTTCCGTACAGGGGCCGTCGTCGCCAGGCGCCCGGTTAACCTCGTATGGTCGTATCCGTGTTGGAGGAGATGCGGATCAAGGACCTGGGCGTGATCGACGACGCCATCGTCGAGCTGTCCTCCGGCTTCACCGCGGTGACGGGGGAGACCGGCGCGGGCAAGACCATGGTCGTCACCAGCCTGGGCCTGCTGCTCGGCGGGCGCGCGGACGCCGGGTACGTACGGGCCGGCGCCGCCGCCGCGGTCGTGGAGGGCCGCATCGCCGTCGCGCCCGACTCCGCGGCGGCGCACCGGGCCGGGGAAGCCGGCGCCGAGCTGGACGAGGGGGCGCTGCTCGTCAGCCGCACCGTCTCGGCCGAGGGCCGCTCCCGCGCCCACGTCGGCGGGCGCACCGTTCCCGCGGGACTGCTCGGCGAGCTGGGCGAGGACCTGGTCGCCGTCCACGGCCAGACCGACCAGCAGGGGCTGCTGCGCCCCGCGCGGCAGCGGCGGGCCCTCGACCGCTACGCGGGGCGGGCCGTGTCCGCCCCCCTCGTCGACTACCGGGAGACGTATCAGCGGCTGCGCGCCGTCGCCGCCGAGCTGGCCGAGCTGACCACCCGCGCCCGCGAACGTGCCCAGGAGGCCGACCTGCTGCGGTTCGGACTCGATGAGATCGCCGCGGCCGAGCCGCGCGCGGGCGAGGAGGCCGAACTGGCCGCGGAGGCCGCGCGCCTCGGCCACGCCGAGGCGCTGGCCGCCGCCGCGGCCACCGCCCACGGCGCGCTGGCCGGCGATCCGGCCGACCCCGAGGGCGTCGACGCCGTCACGCTGGCCGGCGGCGCCCACCGCGCGCTCCAGGCCGTCCGCGACCACGACCCGGCGCTCGCCGGCCTCGCCGACCGGCTCGGCGAGGTCGCGATCCTGCTGGCCGACATCTCCGGCGACCTCGCCGGGTACGCCGACGGCCTGGACGCCGACCCGCTGCGCCTGGCCGCCGTGGAGGAGCGCCGCGCGGCGCTCACCCACCTCATCCGCAAGTACGCCGACCGCGACGGGGACACCGAAGGCTGCACCGCCGTGCTGGCCTGGGCGGAGCACGGCGCCGCCCGCCTCGCCGAGCTGGACGGCGACGACGACCGCATCGGCGAGCTCACCGCGGAACGTGACGCCCTGCGCGACCGGCTGGCCGGCCTCGCCGCCACGCTCACCGACGCGCGCCGCGAGGCGGCGAAGCGGTTCGCCGACGCGGTCACCGAGGAGCTGGCCCAGCTCGCCATGCCGCACGCGCGCATCCTCGTCGACGTCCGCCTGACCGAGGCGGCACCGGATGACGAGGACGCGATCGACCTCGACGGCCGCCAGGTGGCCGTCGGTCCGCACGGCGCCGACGAGGTCGAACTGCTGCTCGCCCCGCACCCGGGCGCCCCGGCGCGCCCGATCGCCAAGGGCGCCTCCGGGGGCGAGCTGTCCCGCGTGATGCTGGCCGTCGAGGTGGTGTTCGCCGACGCGGCGCCCGTGCCGACCTACCTGTTCGACGAGGTCGACGCCGGGGTGGGCGGCAAGGCCGCGGTCGAGGTCGGCAGGCGGCTGGCCAGGCTCGCCGACTCCGCCCAGGTCGTGGTGGTCACCCACCTGCCGCAGGTCGCCGCGTTCGCCGACCGGCACCTCGTCGTGGAGAAGACCAGCGACGGGTCCGTCACCCGCAGCGGCGTGCGCTCCGTGCACGGCGAGGGGCGGGTGCGCGAGCTGTCCCGGATGCTCGCCGGGCAGGAGGACTCCAGTCTGGCCCGCGCCCACGCCGAGGAACTGCTGGCCACCGCGGCGAGCCTCGGCCGCCGCGCGGCCGGCGGAGGGCGGGGGGCATAGGCCCGTTCACTCACCCGTGCGAGTGGCGGGCGCTACCGCGATCAGGGGCCCGGCTGGCATCCTGGACGGCGTCCCACTCCCACGAACGGGAGGTCGCCGAGCGCACCGCGGGCCGGCCGGCGGCGACGCGACCACCAAGCCGCTACGGCGGGCAAGTCCGGGAGAGGATGGCGTGAGCAGCTCGACCGCACCGCCGCACGGCCGTCCCCCGCTGCACGTGGTGCAGCTCCTCGGCGGCGGGAGCGTGGGCACGGGCGCACACGTTCGTTCGCTGTCCGCGGGCCTCGTCGCCCGCGGTGTCCGCGTCACGGTCGGGGCCGCGCCCCCGGCGGAGCGCAAATACCGGTTCACCGCGGCCGGGGCGCGCTTCGTGCCGGTCCCGGTGCGGATGACCCCGGCGGCGCTCGGCATGTTCGCGGCCCTGTGCGCGGACGCCGACCTCGTGCACGCCCACGGCATGCGGGCCGGACTGCTCGGCGCGCTGGCGCTGCGTCGCCGCGGCACGCCCCTCGTCGTCACCTGGCACAGCCGGTCCACGGCCCCCGGGCTGCGCGCCCGGGGGCGCGGCCTCACCGAGTCCTGCGTGGCGCGCGCCGCGTCCGTGGTGCTCGCCACCACCTCCGACCTCGTCGACCGGGCCCGCAGCCGGGGAGCGCGCGATGCCCGCCTCGCGCCGGTGGCCCTGCCGTCCGCGCCCCCGGCGGACGAGGGCGCCGCGCCGTGCAAGCTCAGGGCCGAGCTGGGCGCCGTCGGCAGGCCGCTGCTCGTCGCCGAGGCGCGGCTCGACCGTTCGCAGACCGCCGGCGTACTGCTCGCCGCCGCCCGCGGCTGGCGGCGGCTGGCGCCCCAGCCGCTGCTCGCCGTCGTCGGCGAGGGGCCGGAGCGCACCGCGCTCCAGCGGCGCATCGACCGGGAACGACTGCCCGTCCGGCTCCTCGGCCGGGGGAACGACCCGGCCGCGCTGCTCGCCGACGCCGACGTGGCCCTGCTCATCGCCCGCTGGGCGGGACGCGCCCCGCTGGCCGAGGAGGCGCTGCGGCGCGGGGTGCCGCTGGTCGCGACGGCGGTGGGTGGCGTCACCGAGGTCGTCGGCGATGCCGCGGTCCTGGTGCCCTACGGCGATCCGCAGGCGCTGGGCGCCGCCGTCGGTGCGCTGCTGTCGGATCCCGACCGGCGCGCGGCGCTGGCCGCGGCCGGGCGCGCCAGGGCGCGCAGCTGGCCGACGGAGGACACCACGGTGGCCCAGGTGCTCAGCGTGTACGACGAGCTGGCCGCCGCCCCGTGACGCGGCCCGCCGTCCGCGGGGCGCGCGTCACGACGAGCCGCGGACGACCAGGCGCGCCGGAGTGACCACCGGGGCCGGGGGCGCGTCGTCTTCGGACGCGCCGCCGCGGCCGAGGCGTTGCAGCAGGAGGCCGGCCATCAGCTCGCCCATCCGTTCCACGTCCTGCCGCACCGTCGTCAGCGAGGGCTCGGACCAGGTGGCGGCCGGTTCGAGGTCGTCGTAGCCGACGACCGCCACGTCGTCCGGCACCCGCAGGCCGCGGTCCCGCAGCGTCCGCAGGGCGCCCGTCGCCATCAGGTCGTTGCCCGCGAACACCGCGTCGGGCCGCGCCGCGGGGCCGGGGGAGCGGTCGAGCAGCCAGGCCATGGCCTGCGCGCCGCCCTCCACCGTGAAGTCGCCGTGCGCGTGCAGGCCGGGGTCGGGGGCCTCGGCGCCGAGCGCGTCGAGGTAGCCGTCGAGCCGGTCGGAGGCGGAGGTCTGGTCCAGCGGTCCGGTGATCACCGCGATCCGCTTCCTGCCACGTTCGAGCAGGTGGCGAACGGCCTGCCGGGCGCCGTCCCGGTTGTCCGTGTCCACGTACAGGATGTCCGGCTGCCGCTCGGCGCCGCTCCAGCCCGGCCGGCCGCCGAACACGGTGGGCAGGCCGGAGGCGGCCGCGATGGCCGGCAGCGGGTCGTCGTTGTGCAGCGAGAACATCAGCGTGCCGTCGACATGACCGCCGGTCAGGTAGCGCCCTATCCGTTCGTAGTCGGCACGCTGTTCGAGCAGCATCAGCAGCAGCTGCGTGTCGTGTGCCGCCAGCGTCCTGCTGATGCCGCGCAGCTGCCGCGCGAAGAACGGGTCCGCGAAGACCCGGGTCTCGGGCTCGGCGATCACCACGGCGACGGCGCCGGTGCGGCGCGTGACCAGATTGCGCGCCGCGATGTTCGGCACGTACCCCAGGGCGGCCACCGACGCCTTGACCCGTTCCCTGAGCTCGGGCCTGACCCCCGCCGTGCCGTTCACCACGCGTGAGACGGTCGCGCGCGACACGCCCGCATGGGCGGCCACGGCCTCCAGGGTGGGATGGTCACCGTGCACTTTTCAGTCCTCTTCCTTCGCGGGCTCTTGACGCTACCGGCATGCGGCGGCAGTGTGCAGTGGCACGACATGAGAGCGCTCTCACCGTCTTTGGTACGGCCCCCCACTTCCCCCCACACCGGAAGAGTGCACTGTCATGAAACTGAAAATCCGCAGGTGGCCGGCCGCCGCCGCGGCCGGCGTGGCCGCCCTGGCCGCGCTGGTCACCCTCTCCCTCCCCACCGCAGGCGCGCAGGAGCCCGACGCCGCCGCACAGGACGCGCCCGGCACGCTCGCCGAGATCTGGCGCAGCGACTTCGAAGGACCGGCCGGCTCCCTCCCGGCCGGCAGCGACTGGATCATCGACACCGGCACCGGCTACCCGGGCGGGCCGCCCAACTGGGGCACCGGCGAGATCCAGACGTACACCGACGACCCGGCCAACATCCAGCTGAACGGCTCGGGACAGCTGGAGATCACCGCGCTGCGCAACGGCGATGCCTGGACCTCGGCGCGCATCGAGACCCAGCGCGCCGACTTCGCCGCGCCCGAAGGCGGCGTGCTGCGGATCGAGGCGTCCCTGAAGCGCCCGGACGTCTCCGGTGAGCAGGCCCTCGGCTACTGGCCCGCGTTCTGGACGCTGGGCGGCGACTACCGCGGCAACTACTGGAACTGGCCGGGCATCGGCGAGTTCGACATCATGGAGAACGTCAACGGCCTGCCGCAGGTCTGGGGCGTGCTGCACTGCGGCGTCAACCCCGGCGGCCCGTGCAACGAGACCAACGGCATCGGCGCCTCCACCCCGTGCGACACCTGCGGCACCGCGTTCCACGAGTACGCCATCGAGCTGGACCGCACGGGTGACACCGAGTACCTGCGCTGGTACCTGGACGGTCAGGAGTACCACTCGGTCAGCTCCGCCGACATGGACGCCGCGACGTGGGCCAATGCCACCGACCACGGCCACTTCATCCTGCTCAACCTCGCGATGGGCGGCGCGTTCCCCAACGGGGTGGCCGGACAGACCACCCCGACGCCCGCCACCGTGTCCGGCGGGAAGCTGACCGTGGACTACGTGTCCGTCTCGGTCACCGGCCCCTGACCAGCCGGGCGTACGGCGGCCGAGCGCGCCGCATCAGCCGCCGTACGCCCCCGACGCCGTCAGGCGCAGCGCTGTGTCGATCAGCGGCACGTGGCTGAACGCCTGCGGGAAGTTGCCCACCTGGCGCATCCGGCGCGGGTCCCACTCCTCGGCCAGCAGGCCGAGATCGTTGCGCAGCGCGAGCAGCTTCTCGAACAGCTTGCGGGCCTCGTCGACCCTGCCGATCATGGCCAGGTCGTCGGCCAGCCAGAACGAACACGCCAGGAACGCGCCCTCGTCGCCCTCCAGGCCGTCGACGCCCGCCTCCTCGCCCGCGGTGGGGTAGCGCAGGATGAAGCCGTCCAGCGTGGACAGCTCCCGCTGGATCGCCTCGATGGTGCCGATCACCCGCTTGTCGTCGGGCGGCAGGAAACCCATCTGCGGGATGAGCAGCAGGGAGGCGTCCAGCTCCCTTGAGCCGTAGGACTGGGTGAAGGTGTTGCGCTCCTTGTCGTAGCCCTGCTCGCACACCGAACGGTGGATCTCGTCCCGCAGCTCGCGCCACCGTTCCAGCGGGCCGTCCACCTCGCCCGACTCGATCAGCTTCACGGTGCGGTCGACGGCGACCCAGGCCATCACCTTGGAGTGCACGAAGTGCCGGCGCGGCCCGCGGACCTCCCAGATGCCCTCGTCGGGCTCGTCCCAGTGGTCCTCCAGGTAGCGGATCAGCTTCAGCTGGAGCAGGTTCGCGTGGTCGTTGCGGGCCAGGCCCGTCATGTGCGCCAGGTGCAGCGCCTCGGTGACCTCGCCGTACACGTCGAGCTGGAGCTGCCCCGCGGCGCCGTTGCCCACCCGGACGGGCTGGCTGTTCTCGTAGCCGGGCAGCCAGCTCAGCTCCGCCTCGGCCAGCTCGCGCTCGCCCGCGATGCCGTACATGATCTGGAGGTTCTGCGGGTCGCCCGCCACCGCGCGCAGCAGCCACTCGCGCCAGGCGCGGGCCTCGTCGTGGTAGCCCGTGCGCAGCAGCGACGACAGCGTGATCGCCGCGTCGCGCAGCCAGGTGAAGCGGTAGTCCCAGTTGCGCGAGCCGCCGATCTCCTCGGGGAGCGACGTGGTGGGGGCGGCGACGATGCCGCCGGTGGGCGCGTAGGTCAGCGCCTTCAGGGTGATCAGGGAACGGACCACGGCCTCGCGGTACGGACCGTGGTAGCTGCACTGCGCGACCCAGCCCCGCCAGAACTCCTGCGTGACCCGCAGCGACTCCTCCGGGTCGGCGACGGGCGGCTCGCTCTTGTGCGAGGGCTGCCAGACGATCGTGAACGCCACCCGGTCGCCCGGCGCGACGGTGAAGTCGGAGTAGGTCGTCAGGTTCTTGCCGTAGGTGTCGGCCGAGGTGTCCAGCCACACCGAATCGGGCCCGGCGACGGCCACCGTGCGGTCCTCGACCTTGTGCACCCAGGGCACCACCCAGCCGTAGGAGAACCGCATCCGCAGCGCGGAGCGCATCGGCACCCGGCCGCTGACGCCCTCGACGATGCGGACCAGCTGCGGGGCGTCCGTCCCGCGCGGCGGCATGAAATCGGTCACTCTGACCGTGCCGCGCGGGGTGTCCCACTCGGATTCCAGGATCAGCGAATCACCCACGTAGCGGCGCCGGCTCGCGCGCGGCGGCGGCATGTCCTTGCCGTACGCGGGACCGATCCGCCAGAAGCCGTGGTCGTCGGTGCCGAGCAGCCCGGCGAACACGGCATGGGAATCGAAGCGCGGCAGGCACATCCAGTCGGCCGACCCGTCGCGCCCGATGAGGGCGGCGGTCTGCATGTCCCCGACGAGTGCGTAATCCTCGATGCGCCCGGCCACTTGCCACTCCAGTCGAACAGTGTTCCGCCCCGTGGGACGTGCGGTTTTCCGTCGCCCATTCGGGCGTCCGAGCAGAATACGACGACGCTCACCGATCTGCTGGACGTACGTCACAGTTGCCCAGGGCAGCCCGGGTGAGCTTGTTCACGTTGGTTCAAAAATGTCGGTGTCTTCCGATGGAAACACTTCGGCGTCACCTTAGGTTCCCTCCACTGATACCCTGGTAGCCCGTGGACCGGAGGGCAGTGAACCCCCGAACCCAAGCGACGTTCCCCCGGAGTATCCCCGCGCCGGAGCGTCTGGCATCCGACCTCGCGACCACGGGAGCTCCACTTGGCCATGCCGCCCAGTAGTACGACGACCAAGCACATCTTCGTCACCGGCGGGGTCGCCTCCTCGCTCGGCAAGGGGCTCACCGCCTCAAGCCTCGGAGCGCTGCTCAAGGCACGCGGACTTCGAGTCACCATGCAGAAGCTGGACCCGTATCTGAACGTGGACCCCGGCACCATGAACCCGTTCCAGCACGGTGAGGTCTTCGTCACCAACGACGGGGCCGAGACCGACCTGGACATCGGGCACTACGAGCGCTTCCTCGACGTCGACCTCGACGGCAGCGCCAACGTCACCACCGGCCAGATCTACTCCACCGTGATCGCCAAGGAGCGGCGCGGCGAGTACCTGGGCGACACCGTGCAGGTGATCCCGCACATCACCAACGAGATCAAGCACCGCATCCGCCGGATGGCCACCGACGACGTCGACGTGGTGATCACCGAGGTCGGCGGGACCGTCGGCGACATCGAGTCGCTGCCGTTCCTCGAGGCCGTGCGGCAGGTGCGCCACGAGGTCGGGCGGGACAACGTCTTCGTCGTGCACATCTCGCTCCTGCCCTACATCGGCCCCTCGGGCGAGCTGAAGACCAAGCCCACCCAGCACTCCGTCGCCGCCCTGCGCAGTATCGGCATCCACCCCGACGCGGTGGTGCTGCGCGCCGACCGCGAGGTGCCCACCGCGATCAAGCGGAAGATCTCGCTCATGTGCGACGTCGACGAGGCCGCGGTGGTGGCCGCCATGGACGCCAAATCGATCTACGACATCCCGAAGGTGCTGCACGACGAGGGCCTGGACGCCTACGTCGTGCGCCGCCTCGACCTGCCGTTCCGCGACGTCAGCTGGACCGAGTGGAACGATCTGCTGCGCCGCGTCCACCGTCCCGAGCACGATGTGACGGTGGCGCTGGTCGGCAAGTACATCGACCTGCCGGACGCCTACCTGTCGGTGACCGAGGCGCTGCGGGCCGGCGGCTTCGCGAACAACGCCAGGGTCCGGATCAAGTGGGTCACCTCCGACGACTGCCGCCCGCCGGGCGGGGCGGCCCAGCAGCTCGCGGGCTGCGACGCGATCTGCGTTCCCGGCGGCTTCGGCGACCGCGGCATCGAGGGCAAGATCGCCGCCATCACCTACGCCAGGCAGCAGCGCATCCCGCTGCTCGGGCTGTGTCTCGGCCTCCAGTGCATCGTGATCGAGGCGGCGCGCAACCTCGCCGGGATCGAGGGCGCCAACTCCACCGAGTTCGACCAGGCCGTCGCCCACCCGGTGATCTCCACGATGGAGGAGCAGCTGGACATCGTCGCCGGCGACGGTGACATGGGCGGCACGATGCGGCTCGGCCTGTATCCGGCCAAGCTCGCCGAGGGCTCCGTCGTCCGCGAGGTGTACGGCGGCGAGCCGTACGTCGAGGAGCGCCACCGGCACCGTTACGAGGTCAACAACGCCTACCGCGCGGAGCTGGAGAAGAAGGCGGGACTCGTCTTCTCCGGCACCTCCCCGGACAACAAGCTGGTGGAGTACGTGGAGTACCCGCGGGACGTGCACCCCTACCTCGTGGCGACGCAGGCGCACCCGGAGCTGCGGTCCCGGCCGACGCGTCCGCACCCGCTGTTCGCCGGGCTGATCCGGGCGGCCGTGGCCGGCCGTGGCGCGCCGGTCGGCGACCCGGACGAGGCACCGGGCCGCGGGGCCGACTGAGGCGTTCCGTCCGGTGCCCCGCGACGCGGCCCGTCGCGGGGTGCCGTGCCGGACGGGGGCCGTGGGCGGGGCAGACTTGGGGCCATGACCGAGCAGCCCCGCGAGTTCCTCGCCGACACCCCGGAACGCTGGTCCGTGACCGCCACGGACACTCCGTTCACGGGCAACAAGACCAGCGTCCGCGCCGACGACGTGGTGATGCCCGACGGCTCCGCCGCCCGCCGCGACTACCAGGTGCACCCCGGTTCCGTCGCCGTTCTCGCCCTCGACGAACGGGACCGGGTGGTCGTCATCGAGCAGTACCGCCACCCCGTCCGCCACAAGCTCTGGGAGATCCCCGCCGGGCTCCTCGACGTCCCCGGCGAGAATCCCCTGCACGCCGCGCAGCGGGAGCTGTACGAGGAGGCGCACGTGAAGGCCGAGGACTGGCGCGTGCTCGCCGACGTCTACACCACACCTGGCGGCAGCGACGAGGCCGTGCGCGTCTTCCTGGCCAGGGAGTTGTCGGAGGCCGAGGGCGAACGGTTCGAGGTGTTCGGCGAGGAGGCCGACATGCGGCACGACCGGGTGCCGGTGGCGGATCTGGTGCGCGGCGTGCTCGCCGGCCGGCTGCACAACACCTGCCTGGCCGTGGGCGTGCTGGCGCTCCAGGCCGCCCGCGCCGGCGACGGCATCGAGTCGCTGCGCCCCGCCAACGCGCCCTGGCCGGCCCGCCCGTTCCCGGCCTGACGTGTCCTGACCGGCCCCTGCCGCGGCGTGGCATACGCTCGGCCCGTGACGGATGTGACCGAACAGACAGTCACCGGCGGGGCCGGCTCTCCCGGATTCCTCGGCCGCAGAAGTGAGCTGGCCGCGCTGCACTCCGACGTGGAGAAGGCCGGCCTCGACACCCTCGCGGGCCGCCCCGTGGCCCGCGGCCGGGTCCTGCTGATCGCCGGCCGTCCCGGCAGCGGGAGAACGGCGCTGGCCGAGGAGTTCGCCGCCGAGATCAGCAGCGGCGCCGACTACCCGGACGGGCTGCTGCGCGCCCGGCTGACCGAGCCGGGCGGCAGCCCGGTGCCCGTCGAACGCGTCGCGCGCGACCTGCTGACGGAGCTGGGCGCCGACGCCCCGCCCGGGGCCGACGAGGACGAGCTGGCCGACATCCTGCGCGAGGCGCTCGACGGGCGCCGCGTCGTGCTGCTGCTCGACGACGTCTGCAGCGCCGAGCAGCTCGCCGAGCTGGTGCCCGACCACCGCGACTGCCTGGTGGTCGCCGTCTCCCGCGGGCCGCTTCCCAAGGTGCCCGACGTCCGCCCCTGCACCATCGGCGCCCTGGACCGGATCACCGCCGTGTCGCTGCTGGAGCGGGGCGCGGGCGATGTCCGCATCACCGTGGACCCCGGCGCGGCCGACACCCTGGCCGAGTCGTGCGGCCACCAGCCCGCCGCCCTCGTTCTCGTGGCCGGCTGGCTGGCCGCGCACCCGGAGGCCACCGTCGCCGACGCCGTGCGGCGCATGGCGGAGGCGGGGGATGCCGTGGCCGCCTCAGGCGAGGCGGCCGAGCAGGAGGCGGACGAGGACGCCGCCCCGCCCCCTTCCTCCGCCCCGCCCGGCTACCCGGCCCCGCCCCCGTACCCGCCGCCCGACGCCGCGGACGAGCCGCTGCGCCGCGCGTTCCGCCTCGCGTACGCCACGCTGCCCGCGCCCGCGGCCCGGATGCTGCGGCTGCTCGCGCTGGCCCCGGCGGGCCTGGTCGACGCGCACACCGCCGCCGCCCTGGCCGGCTGCCCCGTGCCGACCGCCCGCACCGCCCTGGCCGGCTTCGCCGCCGCGGGGCTGCTGCGGCCTGTGCCCGCCCGCGAGGGCGCGGGCGGCGGCGCCCAGTACCTGGTGCCCGGCTGCCTGGACGCGCTGTTGCGGGCGCTGCTGCACGCCGGGGACCGGCCCGCGGAGATCCTGCTCGCGCGCGCCCGCATGCTGGAGCGGACCGTCCGGCTGCTGCGCGCCTGCCACGCGGTCACCGAGCCGCAGGGCACGCCGGCCCGCGCGTGGCTGGCCGGCCTGCCCGGCTCCCTCCGGTTCGCCGGGCGCGCCGAGGCGGCCGGCTGGCTGGCCTCCCGGCAGTCGGCGCTGCTGGCCGCCGCACGCCTGGTCGTGGCGGACGGGCAGCTCGACACGCTCGCCCGCCGCCTGGTGAGCGCCCTCAGCCGCGCTCTGATCGCCCACCGCGGCGCGGAGGCGGCGGCCCCGGAGCTGTACCGGCTGCACGAGCTGGTGCTCGGCGTCGCCGAGCGCCAGAACCTGCCGAGGGAACGTGCCGCCGCGCTGCTCAACCTCGGCGACATCGACGCTCGCACGGGCCGCCTGGCCGAGGCCCTTCAGCGGTACCGGGCCGCTCTGGAGGCGGCCAGGAGCGAACGGGACCAGGCCGACCCGCTGGCCGTCGGCCGCACCCTGGAGTCCATCGCGGGCACCTACGCGGAGCTCGGCGACTGGCAGCGGGCGGCCGACTGGTACAGCAGGGCCGTCGCGCTCGCCCAGTCCCGCGGCGACCTGCTCGCGCAGGCGCGGCTGCACGGCCGCATCGCCGCCGCGTGGACCTACACCGGCAACTGGCCCGAGGCGCTGCGCGCCTGGCGCGCTGCCGCCGCTGCGCACCGCAGGACGGGGGACGCGCGTGCCCACGCGCGGGCTGTCGCGGAGACGGCGCGGGTGCAGGAGTACGCGGGCAGGCCGGAGGAGGCGGGGCGCACGGGGGAGGAGGCGCTGCGGCTGGCGGAACGGTCGGGCGACCGCCGCCTCCAGGCCGCGCTGCGCCTGCGCCTCGCCGACAGCGCCGACCGGCTCGGCCACTCCGCGGCCGCCGCCGCCCACCGTTCCGCGGCACAGGCGCTCCTGGCCGGGACTCGCCCGGTGGAATCCTCTGTGACTACAGAGGGAAACACTAATGAAACAGAGCTAGAGTCGCCGAAACTTGACTGAAAGCAAGGCTGTACATCGGTCAATCCTTCATTAGACTGGCTGCCGTAACCCTCCGTGACGCAAGGACCGTGATCGACGTGAAGGTCGGCATCCCCCGTGAGGTCAAAAACAACGAGTTCCGCGTGGCCACCACCCCGGCCGGAGTGCATGAGCTCGTCACCGGCGGACACCAGGTTCACGTGGAGCGGGGCGCCGGCCTCGGCTCCGCCATTCCCGACGACGAGTACGCCGCGGCCGGGGCCGAGCTGGCCGCGGACGCCGACGAGGTGTGGGCCAGGGCGGACCTGGTCCTGAAGGTCAAGGAGCCGGTGGCCGAGGAGTACCACCGGCTGCGCAAGGACCAGGTGCTGTTCACCTACCTCCATCTGGCCGCCTCCCGTGCGTGCACCGACGCGCTGCTGCGCTCCGGCACCACGGCCATCGCCTACGAGACGGTCGAGGGGCCGGGCCGCCAGCTCCCGCTGCTGGCCCCGATGTCCGAGGTGGCCGGGCGGATCGCGCCGCAGGTGGGCGCCTACCACCTGATGCGTTCCGCCGGCGGGCGCGGCGTGCTGCCCGGCGGCGTGCCCGGCACGCCGGCGGCCTCCGCGGTCGTCATCGGCGCCGGGGTCTCGGGGTGGAACGCCACGCAGATCGCGGTCGGCATGGGCTTCCAGGTCACCGTCCTGGACAAGGACATCGCCAAGCTCCGCGAGGCCGACCGGATCTTCGGCACGCAGGTGCGGACCGTGGCCGCCAACGCCTTCGAGGTCGAACGGGCGGTGCTCGCCGCCGACCTTGTCGTCGGCGCGGTCCTCGTGCCGGGGGCCAGGGCGCCCAAGCTGGTGTCCAACGAGACGGTGGCGCGCATGAAGCCGGGGAGTGTTCTTGTCGACATCGCGATCGACCAGGGCGGCTGTTTCGCCGACTCGCGCCCTACGACGCACGCGGACCCCACGTTCGCGGTCCACGACTCGCTCTTCTACTGCGTCGCCAATATGCCTGGCGCGGTGCCGAGCACGTCCACCCACGCGCTCACCAGCGCGACGCTGCCGTATATCGTGGAGCTGGCCAACCAGGGCTGGCAGCAGGCCGTTCGCCGTGACCCGGCGCTCGCCGCGGGGGTCAATGTGCACGACGGCCACGTCGTCTGCGGCCCGGTGGCGCAGGCGCACGACCTGCCGCACGCGGAGTTGCACGCGGTGCTCGGCTGACGCGCGGGCGCGGTCAACTCCCGGCGTCAACATCGGGAATGTCACACCACGCCGGGCGCGATCCCGGCGCGTCGGCGCGGAGCGGGCGTCGCGCGCGCCGTCGCGCGGTGGCCAACTCGTCGCGAACGTAGTGCTTTAACCGATTCGTGCGCCGTTGAATCGTCCCACTGACGCGTCTTGTGGCCTTGACAACCGAATGTTCGAGGCCCGACACATCCGTGCCGGTCCGGCGGATTGTGTTGCTGCGAACCACCGACACGCCATAGAGTCGCCAAACGTCGGCATGGTGCAACGCTGACCCTGTCTAGAAGTTTCCTGGTCCCCAAGGAGGTAAGACGACTTGTGAATGAGTCGACAATTACTCCCCGGGGGGGACAACCAGGGGTCCCGGAGCGGCATCAGGGCGCCTCGGAGCCGGCGGGCCACAGGAGCTCCGTCGCTGTCCATTCCTACGCAACCCACCAGAGCCCACCGAGCATGACAGCGCATCAGAGCACGGACAGCCATGACGCCAATGCCATGGCAGGAGACCGAACGGGCGGCGAGGCCGGCCGTTTCCCCGACTACGAAGAGCTTCCGGACGGGCAGTTCTACGACCCGGACGCGGAGTACGAGCCCGATCCCGAGTACGCGGCCACCATCGCCCCCGACGCGGCCCGGCAGCGCCGGGAGCGCATCGGACCGACCGGCCGTCCGCTGCCGTACTTCCCCATTCCCGGGCCGCTCACCGAGCGCGGTCCGGCCAAGATCATCGCCATGTGCAACCAGAAGGGCGGGGTCGGCAAGACGACCTCGGCCATCAATCTGGGGGCCGCGCTGGCGGAGTACGGCCGCCGTGTGCTGCTGGTCGACTTCGACCCGCAGGGCGCGCTGTCCGTCGGCCTCGGGGTCAACCCGATGGAGCTCGACCTCACCATCTACAACCTGCTCATGGAGCGGGGGATGGCGCCGGACGAGGTGCTGCTGAAGACGGCGGTCGCCGGTATGGACCTGCTGCCGAGCAACATCGACCTCTCGGCGGCCGAGGTGCAGCTCGTCAGCGAGGTGGCCCGCGAGTCCACCCTCCAGCGGGCGCTGCAACCGCTTGTCAGCGACTATGACTTCGTCATCATCGACTGCCAGCCCTCCCTGGGCCTCCTCACGGTGAACGCGCTTACCGCGGCGCACAAGGTGATCGTTCCGCTCGAGTGCGAGTTCTTCGCCCTGCGCGGGGTGGCGCTGCTCACCGAGACGATCGAGAAGGTGCAGGAGCGGCTGAACCCGGAGCTGCGCCTGGACGGCATCCTGGCGACGATGTACGACTCCCGTACGGTGCACAGCCGGGAGGTACTCGCCCGGGTCGTGGAGGCGTTCGACGACAACGTCTACCACACCGTCATCGGGCGCACCGTCCGCTTCCCCGAGACCACGGTCGCGGGGGAGCCGATCACCACGTACGCCTCCAACTCGGTGGGGGCGGCGGCGTATCGCCAGCTGGCCAGGGAGGTGCTCGCCCGGTGCCACGCCGAGTGAGTCTCCCGGCGGCCGACGAACTGTTCCGTAGTACCGGAGGGGCCGCGGTGCAGCCCTCGTCCCCTCCCGAGAACGCCGGCGGCACCGCCGAGAGCCCTTCCGCGCCGCGGGTGCCCTCCCCCTCCCCGGGGGAGCAGGCGCCCGGCGCTGAGGAGGGCGAGGGCACGCGGCAGCAGGAGCCGAAGACCGCGGGCCGCACGCCGGGCGCGGGCCGCGAGGCGGCCGTGCCCGGGCAGCCCAAGCGCGAGCCCGCCGGCCGTCAGACGCCGTCCGGCGCGGGCAAGAGCGCCCGGGCGAACAGCGCGGGCGCCGCACCGGCGAACGAACGGCGCCGCGGGCGCAGCCCTCGCCGCCCCAGCGGGCGTGAGCGCCACGACGAGAAGATCACGGTCTACGTCTCCGCCGAGGAGCTGATGGACCTGGAGCACGCCAGGCTGGTGCTGCGCGGCGAGCACGGTCTCGCCGTGGACCGCGGCCGCATCGTGCGCGAGGCCGTCGCCGTCGTCCTGGCCGATCTGGAATCCCGCGGCGACGCGAGCATCCTCGTGCGCCGCCTGCGTGGCCGCTGACCCCCGGGTGACCACCCCGGCACGCCCCCGGCGCCTGCTCGGCCGCGGCCCGGGAACGCAGTTTCCCGAAGCCGCTCCCGCGCCCGCCGGTGAAACTCCCGAGGAGCCGGCCGATGCCGGTGCCGGGGCTCCGGGGGCGGGCGCCGAGCCGCCACCGCCCGCGACGGCGGAGGAGCCCCCCGAGCCGGTGGAGCACGGCCCGGGCGCGGTAGGCGAGGTGGCGGCCGGGGCCGAGGAAGCCGCCGCAGACCCGGAGGAGTCCGCGGGCGGTGCCCAGGACGCGGACGACGGGCGGTTCAAGGTCGTTCTCGAAAACTTCGAGGGCCCGTTCGACCTGCTGCTCCAGCTCATCTCCCGGCACAAGCTGGACGTCACCGAGGTCGCTCTCTCCCGCGTCACCGACGAGTTCATGGCCCACATCCGTGCCATGGGCCCGGACTGGGACCTCGACCAGACCACCGAGTTCCTGGTGGTCGCGGCCACCCTGCTGGACCTGAAGGCCGCCAGGCTGCTGCCCACCGCCGAGGTCGAGGACGAGGCCGACCTGGCGCTGCTGGAGGCCCGCGACCTCCTCTTCGCGCGGCTGCTCCAGTACCGCGCCTACAAGCGGGTCGCGGACATCTTCAACGACCGCCTGGCCGCGGAGGCCAGCCGCCATCCGCGCACCGTCGGCCTCGAACCGCACCACGCCGAGCTGCTGCCCGACGTCGTCATCCGTATCGGCCCCGAGGGGTTCGCCCGCCTCGCGGTGAAGGCCATGCAGCCCAAGCCGAAGCCGCAGGTGTACGTCGACCACATCCACGCCCCGCTGGTCAGCGTCCGCGAACAGGCCGAGGTCGTCGTCGCGCGGCTGAAGGAGCTGGGCCGGGCCGACTTCGCCGAGCTGACCCGCGACGCCCCGGACACGCTCACCGTCGTGGCCCGCTTCCTCGCCCTGCTCGAGCTGTACCGGGAGCGTGCCGTGACGCTCGACCAGGACGAGGCGCTCGGCCCGTTGATCATCAGCTGGCAGGGGGCCGAGCCGGGGCGTCCGCTGGTCACCGACGAGTTCGACCAGGACGAGGCGCTCGGCCCGTTGATCATCAGCTGGCAGGGGGCCGAGCCGGGGCGTCCGCTGGTCACCGACGAGTTCGACCAGGCCGTGCCGCAGGAGACGGCGGACGGGGCCCGGGAGGAAGGAAAGGCGCAGCTCCCATGAGCGAGGACACCACCGCCGCGGCACCGCCCGCGCAGCCGCCGCTGAAGCCCTGGCTGGAAGCGGTTCTCATGGTCGTCGACGAGCCGGCCACCGAGGAGCACCTGGCGAAGGTCCTCGACCGGCCGCGGCGCGCGGTGGCGGCCGCGCTGCGCGAGCTGGCCGACGAGTACACGCGCGAGGGCCGCGGCTTCGAGCTGCGGCTGATCGCGGGTGGCTGGCGCTACTACACCAGGCCCGAGTACGCGGCGGCCGTCGAGGGCTTCGTCCTGGACGGCCAGCACGCCCGGCTCACGCAGGCCGCCCTGGAGACGCTGGCGGTCGTCGCCTACCGGCAGCCGGTCACCCGTTCCCGGGTCTCCGCCGTCCGCGGCGTGAACTGTGACGGCGTCATGCGCACCCTGCTCCAGCGCGGGCTGGTGGCCGAGGCGGGCACCGAACCCGAAACAGGTGCGATCCTGTATGTGACGACGCACTACTTCCTGGAGCGGATGGGCCTGCGCGGCCTTGACGAGCTACCCGAGCTGGCGCCCTTCCTCCCCGAGGCCGAGCAGGTCGAGGGCGAGAGCCAGGAGGGAGTGCCGTCGTTCGACGTGGACGAAGAAGACGACACCGGCGACTCCCCAACGGATCATTGATGCGAAGCAGCGGCAGGAACAGCAACCGGAACTACCGGGGCGCGGGCAACAGCCGCGACGACCGGCAGCAGAGCTCGGGCCGGCCCCGACCGGAGGAGCGCAGGTACGGCAGCGGCGGCGGCCCGGCGCCGCGCAAGAAGCGGGCCGCCCCGGCGCGTTCCCGCGAGTACGACGCGCAGATCGAGGAGCGCAACCGCGCGCGCCACGACAAGCCGGCGCCGCGCCTCCCCAAGACGTTCGGCGACCAGGAGGGCGAGCGCCTCCAGAAGGTGCTGGCCCGCGCCGGGCTCGGCTCCCGGCGGGCGTGCGAGGAGCTGATCGACCAGGCCAGGGTCGAGGTGAACGGCAAGATCGTCACCTCCCAGGGGCGGCGGGTGGACCCGGACAAGGACGAGATCAGGGTGGACGGCCTGACCGTCGCCACCCAGTCGCACCTGTTCTTCGCGCTGAACAAGCCGGTCGGCGTCGTCTCCTCGATGGAGGACCCCGACGGCAGGCAGTGCCTTGGCGACTACGTGCAGAACCGCGAGACGCGGCTGTTCCACGTGGGCCGGCTCGACACCGACACCGAGGGCCTGATTCTGCTGACGAACCACGGTGAGCTGGCCCACCGCCTCACACACCCCAAGTACGGCGTGACCAAGGGCTACCTCGCCGCCATCCAGGGGCCCATCCCGCGCGACCTCGGCAAGCGGCTGAAGGCGGGCGTGGAGCTGGAGGACGGCTACGCCCGCGCCGACAGCTTCCGGGTCGTGCAGAACACCGGGCGCAACTACCTGGTCGAGGTCTCGCTGCACGAGGGCCGCAAGCACATCGTGCGCCGCATGCTCGCCGAGGCGGGCTTCCCGGTGGACAAGCTGGTCAGGACCAGGTTCGGGCCGATCGTGCTGGGCGACCAGAAGTCGGGCTGGCTGCGGAGGATGACCAACACCGAGGTGGGCCGGCTGATGCGCGAGGTGGGCCTGTAAGGGGCGGCCCTGCGCCGCCGCCCGCGGCACTACGCTGGAACGATGCGCACCGCCCTCGTCATCGGCACCGGCCTGATCGGTACCTCCCTCGCCCTCGCCCTCTCCGGCCGGGGCGTGCGGGTGCACCTGGCCGATACCGACCCGGACCGGTCCCGCACGGCCGCCGCCCTCGGCGCCGGTACCGAGGAGCCGCCCGAGGGCCGGGTCGACCTCGCGGTGATCGCCGTGCCGCCCGCCCTGATCGCCACCACCGTGGCCGGTCTCCAGCGCCGCGGCGCGGCCCGCGCCTACGCGGACGTCGGCAGCGTCAAGGGCGGCCCGCGCCGCGAGCTGGCCGGTCTGGGCGGCGACACGGCCTCCTACCTCGGCTCGCACCCCATGGCGGGCCGGGAGCGCTCCGGGCCGCTGGCCGCCACCGCCGACCTCTTCGAGGGCAGGCCGTGGGTGCTCACGCCCACGCCGGACACCGAGACCGAGGTGCTGAACCTCGTACTCGAGCTGGTCGCGCTGTGCCGCGCGGTGCCCGTCGTCATGGACGCGGACGCGCACGACCGGGCCGTCGCGCTGGTCTCGCACGCTCCGCAGCTGCTGTCCAGCCTGCTGGCCGCGCGGCTCGGCACCGCGGACGAGTCCGCGGTGCGGCTGTGCGGGCAGGGGGTCCGGGACGTGACCAGGCTGGCGGCCTCTGAGCCCCGCATGTGGCTGGACATCCTCGCGGCCAACCCGGGGCCCGTCGCCGACGTCCTCTCCGAGCTGGCCGCGGACCTGGAGGAGACCATCCGCTCGCTGCGCGCGCTCGAGGCCGCGGACGAGGCCAAGCGCGAGGGCGGCGCCGCGGGCATCGAGGCCGTGCTGCGGCGGGGGAACGCGGGCCGGGAGCGGGTGCCGGGCAAGCACGGAGCCGCGCCGGCCGCGTATGAGACGGTGGCGGTGCTCATCACGGACCAGCCGGGCGAGCTGGCCCGCATCTTCGCCGACGCCGGGCGGGCCGGGGTCAATATCGAGGATGTGCGCATCGAGCATGCCACCGGGCAGCAGGCCGGTCTCGTTCAGCTGATGGTCGAGCCGGTGTCCGCGCCCGTCCTGATCGCGTCGCTGCGCGAGCGGGGATGGTCGATCCGGCAGTAGGGCCGCCACCCGGGTGCCGGTACGCTTCTTCTGGTGAGGGCCCTTTTCTTGAACGGGGCGTCGGCCCTTGCCGGGGGCGCCGGCCCCTCCATGCCTCTCCCGCGCCGAGCATGAGGCGCACGGGACCCGTCTTTGAGAAAGGTGCGCACCGCCGTGGCTGAATCCTCCGTCATCGTCGCCATCGATGGCCCCTCCGGCACGGGAAAGTCCAGCACCTCCAAGGCCGTCGCCACGCGCCTGTCCCTCGGCTTCCTCGACACCGGCGCCCAGTACCGGGCCATGACGTGGTGGATGCTGGCCAACGGCATCGACGTCAAGGACCCCGTGGCCGTCGCCGGCGCCTGCGACAAGCCCCTGATCGTTTCCGGCACCGACCCCAAGGGGCCCACCATCACGGTGGACGGCGCGGACGTCTCGGCGCCGATCCGCACCTCCGAGGTCACCGCGGCGGTCAGCGCGGTGAGTGCCGTTCCCGAGGTGCGGGCCCGGATCACCGAGCTGCAGCGGACCATCGCGGCCGAGGCCCCCGGCGGCATCGTCGTCGAGGGCCGGGACATCGGCACCACGGTGCTGCCCGCCGCCGACGTCAAGGTTTTCCTGACCGCCTCACCCGAGGTGCGGGCCGCGCGGCGCAGCGCGGAGCTGAAGGGGAAGGACGCGGCCGACGTGGCCGCCACCCGGGAGGCGCTCGTCAAGCGGGACGCGGCCGACTCCGGCCGCAAGGCGTCGCCGCTGGCCAAGGCGGACGACGCGGTGGAGGTGGACACCAGCGAGCTGACGCTCGGGCAGGTCGTCGAGTGTGTGGTCATCCTGGTCGAAGAGTGGAAGCGGCGGGCACGGTGACCCCGCCCGCCGCCCGCGGCGCGGCGGCCGGACGCCGCCTGTCGGTCGGCGTGATCCACACCGTGTGGCGGCCCCGCGTACTCGGCGCCTGGCGGGTGCCCGCGGCAGGCCCCGTCATCCTCGCCGTCAACCACGCGCACAATGTCGACGGCCCGGTGCTGATGGGCACCGCGCCGCGCCCGGTGCACTTCCTCGTCAAGCAGGAGGCGTTCATCGGGCCGCTGGGCACGTTCCTGCGCGGCATCGGCCAGATCGGGGTCGACAGGTCGGGCGCCGACCGCGCCGCCGTCACCTCCGCGCTCGCGGTGCTCGACGCGGGCGGGGTGCTCGGCATCTTCCCGGAAGGGACCCGCGGCGTCGGGGACTTCGCCGCGCTGCGCTCGGGCCTGGCCTACTTCGCGCTGCGCGCGCAGGCGCCCGTCGTGCCCGTCGTCGTGCTCGGCAGCGGCGAGCGGCGGGGCCGGGTCATACCGGCGCTCCCGGCCGCGCGCTCCCGCATCGACGTGGTGTTCGGCGAGCCGGTCACCGTCGGTGGCGGGCGGCGCACCCGGGCGGCGCTCGACGAGGCGACGGCGCGCCTCCAGGAGCGCCTGGCCGCCCATCTGCGCGACGCCAGGCGCCGCACGGCCCGCTAGGGTCGGCCGTGCGTCCTCCACGCACTCAATCAACGGACACGGACGAGGTACAGGACTCCATGAACGACCAGAACCACCCGGGCAGCGCGGACGCGCACGGCGCGCTCGGCGACGCCGAGTACGCGGAGTTCATGGAGCTCGCCAGGGAGCAGGGCTTCGACGCCGAGGACATCGAGGGCGATCTCGCCGCGGCGGCGGCCGGCCCGCTGCCGGTGCTCGCCGTCGTCGGGCGGCCGAATGTCGGCAAGTCGACCTTGGTCAACCGGATTCTCGGCCGCCGCGAGGCCGTCGTCGAGGACCGGCCCGGCGTCACCAGGGACCGCGTCACCTACGAGGCCGAGTGGGCCGGGCGGCGCTTCAAGGTGGTCGACACCGGCGGCTGGGAGCAGGACGTGCTGGGCATCCAGGCGTCCGTCGCCGCCCAGGCCGAGTTCGCCATCGAAACCGCCGACGCCGTGGTCCTCGTCGTGGACGCCACGGTGGGCGCGACCGACACCGACGAGGCCGTGGTCAAGCTGCTGCGCAGGGCAGGCAAGCCCGTCGTGCTGTGTGCCAACAAGGTCGACGGCTTCTCGATGGAGTCCGACGCCACCTACCTGTGGTCACTCGGCCTCGGCGAGCCGCACCCCGTCTCCGCCCTGCACGGCCGCGGCACGGGCGACATGCTCGACGCGGTGCTCGCGGTCATGCCGGACGCGCCGGCCGAGACGTTCGGCGACACGACTGGCGGCCCGCGCCGCATCGCGCTGATCGGGCGGCCGAATGTCGGCAAGTCGTCCCTGCTGAACAAGGTGGCGCGCGAGGAGCGGGTGGTCGTCGACCCCGTGGCCGGGACCACGAGGGACCCGGTGGACGAGCTGATCGAGCTGGGCGGGAAGACCTGGCGATTCGTCGACACCGCGGGCATCAGGCGGCGGGTCCACCTCCAGGACGGCGCGGACTACTACGCCTCGCTGCGTACCGCCGCCGCCCTGGAGAAGGCGGAGGCCGCGGTGGTCCTGATCGATGTCAACGAGCCGATCAGCGTGCAGGACACCCGCATCATCACCATGGCCGTGGAGGCCGGCCGGGCCCTGGTGATCGCCTACAACAAGTGGGACGTCATGGACGAGGAGCGCCGGTTCTACCTGGAGCGGGAGATCGAGCAGGAGCTGGTCCAGGTGCAGTGGGCGCCGCGGGTCAACATCTCGGCGCACACCGGCCGGCACGTCGAGAAGCTGGTGCCGGCCGTCGAGACGGCGCTGGAGAGCTGGGAGAGCCGGGTACCGACCGGGAAGCTGAACGGCTTCCTCGGCCAGCTCGTCGCCTCCCACCCGCATCCGGTGCGCGGCGGGAAGCAGCCGCGGATTCTGTTCGGCACCCAGGCGGGCACGCGGCCCCCGCGCTTCGTGCTCTTCGCCTCCGGGTTCCTCGAAGCGAACTACCGCCGCTTCATCGAGCGCCGGCTGCGCGAGGAGTTCGGCTTCGAGGGCTCGCCGATCCAGGTCTCGGTCCGCGTGCGGGAGAAGCGCGGCCGGCGGAAGTGACGCCCCCCTGGCGCTGCCAGGAGCCGCCTCAGCGGCTCCTGGCAGCCTCGTGCGGGTCGCCGCCGCGCCGCCCGCCGGGGGGCAGTGCGGCCGGGCTCAGCCGCGCCGCCTGGGGGGTCCCGATGCCGCCGTACCCGGCGTAGCCGGGCTCACGCCAGCGCCAACTGCCCGCGCCCACGCCGTAGCTGGTCGAGAACGCCACGAAGCGCAGGTCCTCCTCGCCCGTGCGGTCCCCCGGCAGCGCCCGGAACAGCCTGCGGTACTCGGCGCACAGGGCGTCGTAGATGGGCGTCGCCGAGGGCGCCGGCCGCTCGTAGGACGAACGCATGCCGGGGATGTGCCGGTGGCTGGGCTGGGACCTGGGGGGTTCGTAAGCGTGCACATCGGTCCAACGAGCGGGCGCCGCGCCGGATGCGGTCCTGTCCCCCGATCGTCCTGCCGGCGTGCCGCTCAGGTGCCCGCGAGGGGCATGGCGGCGGCGACCAGGGTGCCGCCGGCGGCGGCCTTCTCCAGGGCGTCGCGGAGCAGGTCCTCCCGCGGCTGCTGCCCGATGGAGCCGGCGGGCGCGGCGTACACGAGCACGGTGTGCCGCTGGTTGGCGCTGGCCCGCCAGCCGTCGGTCAGGGTGAGCGGCTGGTGCGCCTGCCACCAGGCGCTCGGCTGGCCGCCGGCCGGATTGCCCTGGAGGACGGCGTGCAGCTGGCCCATGGCGATGAGCACCGACCAGCCGGGCAGCAGCGACGGCTCGGTGGCGACGTTCGTGACGGGCAGGAAGCCCGCCTCGATCAGCAGCGGCAGGAAGTCGTCGCCCGGCCCCGTGGAGCCGGGGCGGGCGATCGGGCCCGTGGGTTCGACGACGATCGCCGGGTGCAGGTCGTTGCCGAGCAGGATCTGCCCGCAGGTCACGCCGAGGACGGCCTGACCGGTCTCGCCGGCGTCACCGGCCGCCGCGGCCGGCGACGCCGGGGACACCGGTGCGGCGGGTGCGGGCACGGCGGTCTGGCCGGTGATGGACCGCACGGCGCCCTGGAGTTGCTCCTCGGAGACGGAGACCACTTGGGAGGGGATGCAGGAGGCGTGGGCGAACGCGAGCACCGCCGTCTCCCCGCCGACGAACAGGACCGTGCTGGTGCGCTCCTGTCCCGGGTTGCCAGGGGTGCGGCATGAGGTGCAGTCATAGCTGCCCGGGGCGTTCTCGCCGGCGAGCAGGCGATCGGCTTCTTCGTCGCCGATCTCGGCGCGTACGTCGTCGCTGACGTCGAGCAAGGGGGACACTGTCGGCTCCTCGGTTGGGGGTCTTCCCCGCGCTCCGCGGCGGGGTGCCCCGTGCACAACGGCGGGAGCCGCGCGGGGTCACGCCGGGTGGGCCGGAATCGAACGGCGAGTCGTCCGTCGTCGCGAACCCCGCACGGGTGAGCGACCTCCCGCCGGTGGTGAGCTGCTATAAACCATCCGTTCACCGTGTTCACAGAAAAGGTGAATGCGAGGCGTTCACAACGGGCCTGCCGCATTCGCCTCACCGGCCTCTCGGAATTACATGCGAAGGGCGGTGACGCCATTAAGGGCGGCCCATTAATTACAGAACGTGCACGTTACGCCGAACGGGTGGGCGGGGGGTTCGCTGTGACACAAGCGTGACAGTCCCCTGATCCTGGCGGGACTTCCGGGTGGTCGGACGAAGCCGTACGGTGGCGGCATGGCACCGATTCCGCGTCCGCCGAGGACCCCCGACGACAGCCCCGAGGAGTACGTCGGCCTGGACGCCGACGCGGCGGAGCGGCGGGCCCACGACCGCGGGTGGCCCCGCGTCCGGCGCCTCGCACCGGACGCGATCATCACCATGGAGCACATGCCGGGCCGGCTCAACCTCGCGGTGCGCGACGGCCACGTCGTCCGCTGCTGGCACGGCTGACGGCGGCTTGACGGCGGCTCACGGGCGGCCGGCGCGGCCCCCGCGCCGCGTCAGTGGCTGCTGACCGGCCGCGCCGGGTGCTCGGGGCAGCTCGGGTGCGTGCGGCCCGGCTGCCGCAGCCGCCCCCCGTTCACCCCGCGGGGTGCGGTGCCGGCCCGGCTCCCGGCCGTCACCGCGGGCTCCGTGCGCGACCGCGGCTCCTCGGATGTGCGGCCGGCCGTGGCGGGCAGGTGCTGCTGCACGTCGAAGGCGGGCACGGCGCCGCGCGACTGCCCCGGCACCCCGTAGAGCCGGTCCCGCAGCAGGAACGCGTAACGTTCGACCGTCGCGATCAGCGGCTCGCACCAGGGCAGGGCCAGCAGCACGAGCAGTCCGGCCGCCCAGCCGAGGAGCACGTCGCTCACCCAGTGGGTGCCGAGGTAGACGGTGGTGGCCCCCACGCCGAGCGCGAAAACCGCGGCGATGACCGACAGCGTCCGTCTGGCCCGGGGGGTGGTGGCCAGGTAGGCGAGGATGCCCCAGGTCACAACGGCGTTGGCGGTGTGTCCTGAGGGAAATATATCGCCGGTCAGCCACATCTCGTTCGAACCGATGACGTTGGCGTAGTGCGGGCCCTCGCGGCCCATCCCCAGCTTCGCGGCGCCGACCGAGACGTTGAGCAGGAGCAGGGCGCTGGCCATCACCAGCAGCGGGCGCAGCGTCCGCTGCCGCCAGCAGCGCCAGCCGAGCCACGCGGCGATCAGCACGGCCGTGGGGCCGCGCTGGCCCAGGACGACGAAATAGTCCAGAAACGCGTGCATGCCGGGCCACTGCTTGTACGGCCGGAACAGCATCACCTGCCAGTCCAGGTCGACCAGCCAGGTGGTCGACCACACCGCCGCCACGATCACCGCGTAGAACCCCAGGGTGGCCCACAGGAGCATCAAGCGGGTACGGCTCATAACAGGAGCCGGCACGTTCGGCGGCTGCGGCTCCTGTTCGAGGCGGGCTAGGAATCGGTCGGTACGCACACTCGTCAGATTACAGCCCGTGATAGCGGGCTTCCTGCTGCGGCCCGCCTTCGTAATGGCGATGTGATGTAGGGCTGACATTTTCCGCCATCCTATTTCCCGGCTTTACGAAATTCCGGGAGGCCCGGATTTGCCGTGACGGGTGGTGCGGAACGGGCTTCCGCCGTCGCATTCCGCGGCAATGCCCAGGTGAACAACGTGCACTGCGCGTTACCCGCCGCGGTGCCCGGGGGCGGGCGGGGGAGCGGTGGGTTGAGGGGACCGGGCTGTCGTAGTCTGTCTGACCATCTGCCCTCTTCACCGTGCCCGGCGCGCGCGCACCGCCGGGTTTCCCCCGCGGTGGCGAGGGGACGGCGCAAGACAGGGAGGTGCGTTGATGTCCGGGGCGACCCCGCCCGGAATCCCCGCTCAGGACCGCAGCCGCTGGACGGTTCTCGTCGTCCTCTGTGCCAGCCTGCTCCTCGTCGCCGTCGACGCCACCGTGCTGCACGTCGCCGTGCCCGCCGTGAGCGAGGACCTGCGGCCGAGCGGCGTGGAACTGCTGTGGATCGTCGACGTCTACCCGCTGGCCTGCGCGGCGCTGCTCATCCTCTTCGGCACCCTCGGCGACCGCGTCGGGCGGCGCCGGGTGCTGCTGATCGGCTACGCCTGCTTCGCCCTCGCCTCCGCGCTCGCCGCCTGGGCCGCCACCCCCGCGGTGCTGATCCTGGCCCGCGGGCTGCTCGGCGTCGGCGGCGCGATGATCATGCCCGCCACGCTCTCGATCCTGCGGCAGGTCTTCCCCGACCGGCGCGAACGGGCGCTGGCCATCGGCATCTGGAGCGCGGTCGCGGCCGTGGGCGCCGCGATAGGTCCGCTGGTCGGGGGCGTGCTCCTGGAACACTTCTGGTGGGGATCGGTCTTCCTGATCAACATTCCGCTGATGGCCGTGTGCCTGCCGGTCGGCGCGCTGGTGCTGCCGGAGTCCACCGGCGACCGGCGGGGACCGTGGGACGTGGGCGGCGCGCTGCTGGCCGCGGCCGGTCTCTTCGCCGTGATCCTCGCGGTCAAACGGGCCGGCGGCGGCGACCTGTTCACCCCGGGCACCGCGGCCGCGGCGGGGCTCGGCTGCGGACTCCTGGCCGCGTTCGTGCGCAGGCAGCGGCGGCGCCGGGAGCCGCTGATCGACCTGTCCGCGTTCTCCCGGCCGGCGTTCGGCACCTCGGTGGGCTGCATCGTGCTCACGGTGCTGTCCCTGGTGGGCCTGGCCCTGGTCGCCGCCCAGTACCTGCAACTCGTCCTCGGTCTTTCCCCGTTGCAGACCGGGCTGCGGCTGCTGCCGCTGAGCCTGGCCGCGATCGCCGCCGGGCTGGCCGGCTCCCGCATGCTCCAGCGTCTCGGCCCGCGCCGCATGGTCGCGCTGGGCTTCGCGCTGACGGCGGTGGCCGTGCTGACGCTGACCTGCCTGGACGACCACGACCGCCCGCTGGTCATGTCCGTCGGCTTCGTGCTGCTCGGCTTCGGCCTGGAGACCACGCTGTTCGGGTCGTACGAGTCGATGCTCAGCGACGTTCCGGCGGGGCAGGCCGGGGGAGCGGCGGCCGTCGGGGAGACCGCCTACCAGTTCGGGGGCGGCCTCGGCATCGCCCTGCTCGGCAGTGTCATGAACGCCATGTACGCGCCCGCGGTGCGCCGGGTGGACGGCGTCGGTGCGGCGGACACCGAGTCGGCCGGGCACTCGCTGGGCGAGGCGCTCACCGTGGCGGCCAGGATCGGCGGCGACCCCGGGGATGCGCTGCGGGACGCGGCGCGCGACGCGTTCGTGCACGGGATGCACATGACGCTGCTGGCCAGCGCGCTGCTGCTGGTCGCGGGCGCGCTCGCGGCGCTGCGCCTGCCGCGCGAGCTGACCGGCCACACCGCGCGGGACGAGAAGGACCTGACGCTCTTGCCGAGCGGGGTTACCCGCCCATAACGTCGGCGCCATGGCTGCCGGAACCCTGCCCCCGTTCGACCCCGCGGACCCGCTCGGCATCGACGACTTGCTCGACGACACGGACCGCGCGCTGCGGGCGACCGTGCGCGCGTGGGCCCGTGACCGGGTGCTGCCGCACATCGCCGAGTGGCACGAGCGGGGTGAGCTGCCCGACGTCCGCGGTCTGACCAAGGAGCTGGGCTCGCTCGGTGCGCTGGGCATGACGCTCGACGGCCATGGCTGCGCCGGGGCGTCGGCCGTGCAGTACGGTCTGGTCTGCCTGGAGCTCGAGGCCGTCGACTCCGCGGTGCGTTCGCTGGTCTCGGTGCAGGGCTCGCTCGCGATGTACGCGATCCACCGGTTCGGTTCGGCGGAGCAGCGCGAGGGCTGGCTGCCGTCGATGGCCGCGGGGGAGGCGATCGGCTGCTTCGCGCTGACCGAGCCCGACCACGGCTCGGACCCGGCCGGGATGCGGACCCGTGCCGAACGGGACGGCGGCGACTGGGTGCTGACCGGCAGGAAGATGTGGATCACCAACGGCTCGGTGGCTTCGGTCGCCGTCGTCTGGGCCCGGACGGAGGACGGCATCCGCGGCTTCGTGGTGCCCGCCGGCACCCCGGGCTTCTCGGCGTCCGACATCCGGCACAAGGGTTCGCTGCGTGCCTCGGTCACCAGCGAGCTGGTGCTCGACGGGGTACGGCTGCCCGCCGCGGCCGCGCTGCCGGAGGCGCGCGGGCTGCGCGCACCGCTCGGCTGTCTGAGCCACGCCCGTTACGGCATCGTGTGGGGCGCCCTGGGGGCCGCGCGCACCTGTCTGGAGACCGCGCTCGACTACGCGCGCACCCGCGAGCAGTTCGGCCGGCCGATCGGCGGCTTCCAGCTCACGCAGGCAAAGCTCGCCGACATGGCCGTCGAACTGCACAAGGGGCTGCTGCTCGCCTGGCACCTCGGCCGCCGCCTCGACGCCGGGCGGCTGCGGCCGGAACAGGTCAGTTTCGGCAAGCTGAACAACGTTCGCGAGGCGCTGGCGATCTGCCGGACGGCGCGGACGATCCTCGGCGCGAACGGCATCTCCTACGCGTACCCGGTGATGCGCCACATGGCGAACCTGGAGTCGGTCCTCACCTACGAGGGCACCAGCGAGATGCATCAGCTGATCCTCGGCAAGGCCCTCACCGGCCTGGACGCGTTCGGCTGACCGCATCCGCGGACCGCGGACGCGGGCCGGGTCCGGGGCCGCGGCGGGCATCACCGATAATCGGACCGTGACGGATCTCGCCAGCGCCGGTGCCCTGTCCGGAGAGGCCGGCCCCGACGGACGCGCCGGCCGTACGTTGCGGCGGCTGCGTGCGGTGGCGCCCGCGCTGCTCGGCTTCGCCGCCGTCCGGTTGCTGTGCGTCATGGTGCTGGCGCTGTGGGACCCGGCCGAGGACAAGGGTGTGGTGCGCCTGCTGTCCGGGCGCTGGGACTCCGTCTGGTACGCCAGCATCGCGGACGAGGGCTACGGCCGCACGGTCGTGGCGGACGACGGCGGGGTGCACTCCGACCTGGCCTTCTTTCCGCTGCTTCCCTGGCTGGAACGTGTGATCTCCGCCGTCTCACCGCTCTCCGCGGGCGAGGCCGGCCTGCTGGTGAGCGCCGTCGCCTCGCTCGCCGCGGCCTGGGCGCTCTTCGCCATCGGCGAGCGGCTGTACGGCCGCCGGGCGGGGGTGCTGCTCGCCGTGCTGTGGGCGGCGGTGCCGGTCGGGATCGTTCAGTCGATGGCCTACACCGAGGCGCTGTTCACGGCCCTCGCCGCCTGGTCGTTGTACGCCGTGCTCACCGGGCGGTGGCTGACGGCCGGACTGCTGTCGGCCGCCACGGGGCTCTGCCGGCCGGCCGGGCTCGCGGTGGCCGCCGCGGTGGCCGCGGCCGCGCTGGCGGTGCTGCTCGCCGAACGGGCGGAGCGGCGCGCTGCGGAGCCCGCGGCGGAACGTGCGGCGGGCGTGGCCGCCGGGCCGTGGCCGTGGGCGGCGCACCGGCGCATGCTGGCCGGCGTGCTGCTCGCGCCGCTCGGCTGGGCGGGCTACGTGCTGTGGGTGGGCGCGCGCACCGGCGAGCCGCTCGGCTACCTCCGGGTGCAGGGGGACTGGGGCAACGGGTTCGACGGCGGGTGGGCGTTCGCCCGGTTCATCGGGGACCGGCTGGCCGGCGGCAACCCCGTGGCGGGCCTCGGGCTGTGCGCGGGGGTGGCGCTGCTGCTGTGGGTGTGCGTGCGGTGCGTGCGGATGGGGCTGCCGCTTCCGCTGCTGGTGTACGGCGGGGCGATGGTGGTGCTGGCGCTGTGCGCGGCGGGCTACTTCGGCAGCAAGCCCCGCCTGCTGCTCCCCGCGTTCCCCCTCCTGCTGCCCGCCGCGGTGGCGCTGGCCGGTGCGCGCGCCCGAGTGGTCGCGGTCGTGCTGGTCACGGCCGCGACCGGGGCGGCGCTCTACGGCGCCGTCTGGCTGACCGGCTCTGGGCCGCCGTGACCCGGCGGTCCGGCTCCGCCGTGACGGCGGAGCCGGGTCAGCTCTGGTTGAAGAATCCGCCTTCCGAGGCGTGGCGGCTGTCGCCGCTGACGACCTCGTAGTCGGCCGGGGTCAGCAGGAAGACGCGGGTGGCGACGCGCTCGATGTCGCCGCGCAGCCCGAACGTCAGCCCCGCGGCGAAGTCGACGACGCGCTTGGCGTCGGCGGACTCGAGCACCGTGAGGTTGACGACGACCGGGATGCCGTCCCGGAACAGCTCACCGATGCGGCGGGCGTCCCGGAAGCTGCCGGGGGTGACGGTGGCGATCCTGCCGCCCTGCTCCTCGGCGGCCTCGGCCGCCACCCGGAGCCTTGGGTCCGTCGTCCACGACGGAGCCTTTTCCCCCGGCTCGGGCCCTTCGGCGTACTCATCGTCGTAGTAACGCATCTCGCTGTCGTCGACGAGGCCAAGCCAGGCACTCGCCTTGCGCACCGATCCCATGGTCGCCTCCTCTCTGCTACGCGGTCCCCTACCCGTCCGCGGCCCTCCTATGGTTGACCATGATGCGGACAATGCGCCAAGCGGATAGCCGCTTCGGGCCGCTTTCGTAACGGTTCTGGTGCATACGATGTGCCGTCTCATCAGCGGGATTGGGGTGTCGGGGCGCTGACGGAGAGTAAGTTGTGCACGCCCCGCCAACCGGGTGACACGGGGCGTGTCCGCTGTGACCGAAAGGCGTTCTTGGCAACAGGGCTGACGGCGAGAAGACTCAATGCAGCGCTTGTCAGGAGCATGCCGTACAGCGAGCTCCTGACCAGGCCTCACGGGCCGTTCATCCAGCGGCCCCTGATTCCTTACTGGAGGAAGCCAAGTGAGTTTGAAGCGCACCAACCCCCACAGACGCGGGACCCGACGGCTGGGGCTGACCGCCGCCGCGACGGGCCTGCTCGCCATGGCGGCATTCGTGATGCCGGGCTCCGCCCAGGCGGAGCCCGTGGAGACGTTCTCGGCCTCGCAGCTGGCCGCGGCCAGCGATGCGGTGCTGACCTCGGACGTCGACGGCGGCAAGGCGTGGACGGTCGACGAGGAGACGAACAGGGTTCTGCTCAGCGTCGACGAGACCGTCACGGACGCCGAGGTCGACAGCATCCTGAAGGACGCGGGCTCGCTCGCCGACGCCATCACGGTGGAGCACATGCCGGGCACGCTCGAGCGCTACATCGCGGGCGGCGACGCCATCTACGCCGACGCCGGCTGGCGCTGCTCGGCCGGAGTCAACGTCCAGTCCGGGAGCACGTACTACTTCATCACCGCGGGGCACTGCACCGAGGGCTTCCCCGACTGGTACACGAACTCCTCACTCAGCACCTACATCGGCCCGACGGCGGGCTCCAGCTTCCCGGGCAACGACTACGGGATTGTGCGCTACGACAGCTCGGTGCCGCACCCGGGCACGGTGAACCTGTACAACGGTTCCACGCGTGACATCACCGCCGCGGCCAACGCCTCCAACGGCCAGTCGGTGCAGCGCAGCGGCAGCACCACGGGCCTGCGCAGCGGCACGGTGACCGGGCTGAACTACACGGTCGACTACGGCGGCGGCGACGTCGTCTCCGGGCTGACGCGGACCAACGCCTGTGCCGAAGGCGGGGACAGCGGCGGCCCGTTCTTCTCCGGCAACACCGTGCTCGGCCTGACCTCGGGGGGCAGCGGCAACTGCTCCTTCGGCGGCACGACCTTCTACCAGCCGATCGTGGAAGCTCTCAACGCCTATGGCGTGAGGGTCATCTAGCGCCATCGCGCCGGTAGTGCGCACCGACCGCCCCCGCCCGCGCCCCGGGCGGGGGCGGTTTTCGTGTGGTGGGCGCGAGCGGAGTGGCCCAAGTCGCGTGCCGCGAGGCCGAAAAACGGACAGCCGGCACGAAGAACGGCCCGTAACAGCGATTTTCAGACAGGTGTAGACCTCACGGGGCAAGGATGCTCCCCTCACACCCGGTGACACTTGGGCGGCACGGGGTGCCTCCTCTGGGTGGCCTAGGCATGAAAACGCCGTGTGTTCTGGAGGGTTTACGCGTATTACACCGCGCAGTGTGATCGTATGTCCGGGGCAGGATCTCGTGCTTGTATGACTCGGCCATGGTGGGAATACTCGCCAACACCGCTTGGCATGGACGTGACCGACCTCGCAGGACTGGCCAAGTCCGTGCTCTCTCCGGAGTCAAAGGGCTCCAACCCCCACAGGAGGAAGAGCGTGACACACCGACGTACCTCACACCGGCGCATGGCCGTCGCAGCCACCGGGCTCGCGGCGCTCCTCGCCGGTTCGTTCGCCGTCACTCAGGCGAACGCCACCTCTCCCGCAACCGACGCCGTTCCCGACGTCCTCTCCTCGGCCGAGGCCGGCGAACTGGCCGGCTCCCTGGCCGGTCTGCTCAGCGACGAGGCCGCCGGCGGCACCTTCTACGACTCCGACACCGAGACCCTCGTGGTCAACGTCGTGGACGAGGCCGCCGCGGACACGGTGCGGGAAGCAGGGGCCGAAGCCCGCGTGGTGGAGAACAGCCTCGCCACGCTGAGCGAAGTCAGGGCCTCGGTCGAGGACTTCGCCGTACCGGGCACCGCCTGGTCGATCGACCCCGTCAGCAACACCGTGCGCGTCACCGTGGACAGCACGGTGACGGGCGAGGAACTGGCCTCGGTCCGTGACTCGGTGGAGGCCCTCGACGGCCTGGCCACGCTGGAGCAGCGGGCCGGCGAGTACCAGCCGTTCATCGCGGGCGGCGACGCCATCTACAGCTCGGGCGCGCGCTGCTCGCTCGGGTTCAACGTGTCGGTGGGCGGCCAGCCGGGCTTCCTGACCGCCGGGCACTGCGGATCGGTCGGCAGCGGCTGGTCCGACTCCTCCGGCGGCGGCGAGATCGGCACCATGACCGCGGGCGAGTTCCCGGGCGGCGACTACGCGCTCGTCGAGTACAGCGCGGACATCGACAACCCGAGCGCCGTCAACCGGTACGACGGCTCCACCCAGGAGATCACCGGCGCCGCCGAGGCGACCGTCGGTCAGTCGGTGGAGCGCAGCGGCAGCACGACGGGCCTGCACGGCGGCGAAGTCACCGCCGTGGACGTCTCCGTCAGCTACCCGCAGGGCACGGTCAACGGCACCATCGAGACGACCGTCTGCGCCGAGCCCGGCGACAGCGGCGGCGCGCTGTTCTCCGGCTCCGACGCTCTCGGCATCACCTCGGGCGGCAGCGGCAACTGCTCCTCGGGCGGTCAGACGTTCTTCTACCCGGTGACGGACGCGCTCGACGCGGTGGGCGCGACCCTGCCGTAACGGCCCGACGGCACACCACCGTCCGCATGCACAAAGTTCCCCGCTCGCCCGCCCCGCAAGGGGCCGGGCGGGCGGGGAACCGCGTGTGCGGGCCCTGTGGCTTCGGCCGTGGCCTCGGCCCTCAGCGCTCGGCGGCGACCAGCTCCGCGATCTGGACCGCGTTGAGCGCCGCCCCCTTGCGCAGATTGTCGCCGGAGACGAAGAGCGACAGGGCGTTGTCGGCCGTCTCGTCGCGGCGGATGCGGCCCACGTAGCTGGCGTCGCGCCCGGCGGCCTGCTGCGGGGTGGGGATGTCCGACAGCTCCACGCCCGCCGCGCCGGCCAGCAGCTCGCGGGCCCGGTCGGGCGGGAGGGGACGCGCGAAGCGGGCGTTGATCTGGAGGGAGTGGCCGGTGAAGACGGGGACGCGGACGCAGGTCCCCGACACCTTGAGGCCGGGGATCTCCAGGATCTTGCGGCTCTCGTTGCGCAGCTTCTGCTCCTCGTCGGTCTCATCGAGGCCGTCGTCCACGATCGAGCCGGCCATCGGCAGCACGTTGAACGCGATGGGCCGCACGTACTGCTCGGGCGTGGGGAAGTCCACCGCGAGCCCGTCGAACGTGAGCCGGGCGGCGTCCTGGGCGACGGCGCCGCGCGTCTGCCGGTCCAGCTCCGCGACGCCGGAGAGCCCGCTGCCCGACACCGCCTGGTAGGTGGCCACGACCAGGGCGGTCAGCTCCGCCTCCGTGTGCAGGGGGCGCAGCACCGGCATGGCGGCCATCGTGGTGCAGTTCGGATTGGCGATGATCCCCTTGGGGCGCTGGGCGACGGCGTGCGGGTTGACCTCGGAGACGACGAGCGGGACCTCGGGGTGCATGCGCCAGGCGGAGGAATTGTCGATGACCACCGCGCCGGCCGACGCGACCTGCTCCGCCAGCTCCTTCGAGGTGCCCTTGCCCGCGGAGAACAGGGCGATATCGAGACCGGAGAAATCGGCGGCCGCCGCGTCCTCGACCGTGATCGCGCCGTCCTGCCAGGGGAGCGTGCTGCCGGCGGACCTGGCCGAGGCGAACAGCCGAAGCTCGTCCACCGGGAACTTCCGTTCGGCCAGTATCTGCCGCATGACGCCGCCCACCTGGCCGGTGGCACCGATGATCCCGATTCTCATGACGCTCCTCGTGTCCGTTGCGGGTCTCCAGACCTGCTCCTACCCTGCACCGGATGGCCGGACGACGGCGAATTCTTTGACGTCGGTCACACTCGGTGAGCCCCGTCACGTTGATACTTCTGAATGAAAGTAACGCCGCCGTAACGAGGTCGAACTAACCTCCAGTTCTGGCGGTTTCCGACCGGACGACGTGAGGTGGGCAAGCATGCAACTGACCCCGCACGAGCAGGAACGTCTGCTCATCCATGTGGCCGCCGACGTGGCGGACCGCCGCCGGGCCAGAGGGCTGCGGCTCAACCATCCGGAGGCCGTCGCGCTGATCACCGCGCACGTCCTCGAGGGCGCGCGCGACGGGCGCACAGTCGCCGAGCTGATGGATTCCGGCCGCCGGGTCCTCGGCCGGGCGGAGGTGATGGAGGGCGTTCCGGAGATGATCCACGACGTCCAGGTCGAGGCCACCTTCCCCGACGGCACCAAGCTGGTGACCGTCCACGAGCCCATCGCCTGACATTCCGGGGCCAGGGCCCCGAGCAGCCGCGGCCCCGCGGCCGATACCCGAGAAGGGCAGTCGTGATTCCCGGAGAGATCCTGTTCGCCGAGACGCCGGTACCGCTGAACGAGGGCGCCCCCGTCACCCGGCTCACCGTGCGCAACCTTGCGGACCGCCCCGTCCAGGTCGGCTCCCACTACCACTTCGCCGAGGCCAATCCAGGACTCGACTTCGACCGGGCCGCGGCCCGCGGGCTGCGCCTGGCGATCCCGGCCGGCACCGCCGTGCGGTTCGAGCCGGGCATCCCCGCGGAGGTGGCCCTGGTGCCGCTGGCCGGCCGTCGGATCGTCCCCGGACTGCGCGGCGGAGCCGGCGGGGCACTCGTGGAGGGCGGGGCCCGTGACTGAGCTGGCACGGGCCCGCTACGCGGACCTGTACGGGCCGACCACGGGCGACCGGGTGCGGCTGGCGGACACGGACCTGCTGATCGAGGTCGAGGAGGACCTGGCGGGCGGCCCCGGCCGCGCCGGGGACGAGGCCGTCTTCGGCGGTGGCAAGGTCATCCGCGAATCGATGGGCCAGTCCCGCGCCACCCGTGCCGAGGGCACCCCGGACACCGTGATCACGGGCGCCGTCGTACTGGATCACACCGGCATCGTCAAGGCCGATCTCGGTATCAGGGATGGCCGGATCGTTGCGCTCGGCAAGGCCGGGAATCCGGACACGATGGACGGGGTCCACCCGGGCCTGGTGATCGGCCCGGAAACGGAGATCATCGCGGGGAACGGCCGGATTCTGACCGCGGGCGGCGTCGACGCGCACGTCCACTTCATCTCGCCTCGCCTCGCCGACGAGGCCCTGGCCTCGGGCGTCACCACCCTCGTCGGCGGCGGCACGGGACCGGCCGAGGGCAGCAAGGCCACCACGGTGACGCCCGGGCCCTGGCACCTGGCCAGGATGCTCCAGGCCCTGGACGACGTCCCGGTCAACGTCGGGCTGCTCGGCAAGGGCAGCACCGTCTCCCGCGAGGCCATGCTCAGCCAGCTGCGCGGCGGCGCCGTCGGCTTCAAGATCCACGAGGACTGGGGCGCCACGCCCGCCGTCATAGACGCCTGCCTCGGGGTGTGCGAGGAGACCGGCGCCCAGCTCGCCATCCACACCGACACCCTCAACGAGGCCGGTTTCGTCGCCGACACCCTCGCCGCCATCGCCGGCCGGTCCATCCACGCCTACCACACCGAGGGCGCGGGCGGCGGGCACGCGCCCGACATCATCACGGTCGTCTCCGAGCCGAACGTGCTGCCCAGCTCCACCAACCCGACCCGGCCGCACACCCTGAACACCGTCGAGGAACACCTCGACATGCTGATGGTCTGCCACCACCTCAACCCGGCCGTCGCCGAGGACCTGGCCTTCGCGGAGTCCCGCATCAGGCCCTCCACCATCGCCGCGGAGGACGTCCTGCACGACCTGGGCGCCATCTCCATCATCTCCTCGGACTCCCAGGCCATGGGCCGCGTCGGCGAGGTGATCATGCGGACCTGGCAGACCGCCCACGTGATGAAGCGGCGGCGCGGCGCGCTGCCGGGCGACGGTCCGGCCGACAACCACCGGGCCTGTCGCTATGTCGCCAAGTACACGATCAACCCGGCGGTCGCCCAGGGGCTCGGCGACGAGATCGGCTCCGTGGAGCCGGGCAAACTCGCCGACCTGGTGCTGTGGGAGCCCGCGTTCTTCGGCGTCAAACCGCTGCTTGTCATCAAGGGCGGCCAGATCGCCTGGGCGCAGATGGGGGACTCGAACGCCTCCATCCCCACGCCGCAGCCGGTGCTGCCGCGGCCCATGTTCGGCGCGCTCGGCCGGGCGGCGGCCGCCGGCTCCGTCAACTTCGTCACCCACCTCGCCCTCGACGGCGGGCCGCTCGACGGCCTCGGCCTGGCCAAGCGGCCGGTCGCCATCGCCGGCACCCGCGGCACCACCAAGGCCGACATGCGGCTGAACGACGCGCGCCCCCACGTCGCCGTCGATCCCGACAGCTTCACCGTCACCGTCGACGGCGAGGCGGTCACCCCCGAGCCGGCCACTGAACTGCCCCTAGCCCAGCGCTACTTCCTCTTCTGACGGGCCCGTTCGATGTCCACAGCGGCACTGCTCCTGATCGCGGACGGCCGCTTCCCCGCCGGGGGCCACGCCCACTCCGGCGGTATGGAAGCGGCCATCCGCGCCGGCCGGGTCACGGGCCCCGCCACGCTGGCCGCGTTCTGCTCGGGCCGCCTGCACACCGCGGGGCTCACCGCCGCCGCTCTCGCCGCCGCGGCCTGCGGTGGCTGCGATCCGTGCGACCTGGACGAGGCGGCCGACGCCCGCACGCCCTCGCCCGCGCTGCGCGCCACCGCGCGCAGGCTCGGCCGGCAGCTGCTGCGCGCCGCGCGCGCCACCTGGCCCGCACCGCACCTGGACGCCGTGGCGGCCGAGCACCCGGGCGGGCTCCACCAGCCCGTCGTGCTCGGCCTCGCGGCCCGCGCCGTGGGCCTCGCCCCGCGGGACGCCGCCCTGGCCGCCGCCCACGAGGCCGCGGGCGGGCCGGCCTTCGCGGCCGTGCGGCTGCTCGGGCTCGACCCGTTCGACGCCACCGCCGTACTCGCCCGCCTGGCCCCCGACCTCGACCGCGTCGCGGACCGCGCCACCGCCGCGGCCGCGGCGGTTCCCCGGCACGGTACCGACGCCCTGCCCGCCGCCTCGGCGCCGCTGCTCGATATCACCGCGGAAGCACACGCCACCTGGCCCGTGCGCCTCTTCGCCTCCTGAACGGAGCCCCGCCATGCACCTGGACCACCACGAGACGTACCCCACCCGCCACACCTGCACCCTCCGCCCCGACGGCACGCGCCGCGCCCTGCGCATCGGCCTCGGCGGGCCCGTCGGCTCCGGCAAGACCGCCACGGTCGCCGCCCTGTGCCGCGAACTGCGCGACAGCCTCTCGATCGCCGTCGTGACCAACGACATCTACACCCGCGAGGACGCCGACTTCCTGCTGCGGAACGCCGTGCTGCCCGCCGAACGCATCACCGCCGTCGAAACCGGCGCCTGCCCGCACACCGCGATCAGGGACGACATCTCCGCCAACCTGGAGGCCGTCGAGGAACTGGAGGACCGCACCGGGCCGCTCGACCTGATCTTCGTCGAATCCGGCGGCGACAACCTCACCGCCACCTTCTCCACCGGCCTCGTCGACGCCCAGGTCTTCGTCATCGACGTCGCCGCGGGCGACGACATCCCCCGCAAGGGCGGCCCCGGCGTCACCACGGCCGACCTGCTGGTGGTCAACAAGACCGACCTGGCGCCCCACGTCGGCTCCGACCTGGCCGCCATGGCACGCGACGCGCGGGCCCAGCGCGGCGATCTGCCGGTCGCGTTCACCTCGCTCACCGCCCCCGGCGGCATCGGCCCGGTCGTCGACTGGGTGCGCGGCCGGCTCGCCGCCTGGACCGCGGCGCACCCGGCCGGGGTCGGCGCGTGAACGCACCCGGCCGGGCCGGCGTCGCCGCGCACGCCAGGATCGCCGCCGCCCCGGGCGGCGCGCTGCCCGTGCTGCGCAGCGAAGCGCCCCTGGCCCTGCGCCGCACCCGCGCGGCCGGGCCGTGGGCCCAGGTGGCGGTCGTCGGTGCGATGAGCGCCCCGCTCGGCGGCGACCGGCTGCGCCTGACCGCCGACGTCGCGGCCGGGGCGGCGCTGCGCGTCGGCTCGGCCGCGGCCACGCTCGCCCTGCCGGGCCGCGCGCCGTCGGAGCCCGCCACCTACGACATCGCCCTCGCCGTCGGCGAGGGCGGAGAGCTGCGCTGGCTGCCCGAGCCCGTGATCTCGGTCCGCGGCAGCGAGCTGCACACCACCACCCGCGTCGACCTGGCCGCCGGAGCGCGCCTGGTGCTGCGCGAGGAGCAGGTACTCGGCCGGGCGGGGGAGGAGCCGGGCCGGCTGCGCGCGCGGCTGACGGTGCGCCGCGACGGGCGGCCGCTGTTCGACCAGCAGCTCGCGTTCGGCCCCGGAACGCCGGGCTGGGACGGCGGCGCGGTACTCGGTGGCCACCGGGCGGTGGGCCAGCTGCTCGTGGTCGACCCGCGTCTCGCCGACGCGCCGGCCGAGGCCCGCTCGCTCGGCGGCACGGCCGTGCTGACGCCGCTCGCCGGACCGGCCGCGCTGGTCACCGCCGTCGCGGACGACGCCCTGGCACTGCGCCGCCTGCTGGAACGCGGCGCCGGCTACCTGTGCCGCACCCGGTAGGCGCCGGGCGGCACGCCGTAGCGGGCGCGGAATACCCGGCTGAAGTGGAACGGGCTGGCGAACCCCGAGGCGGCGGCCACCCGAGCCACCGGCAGATCCGTCACCTCCAGCAGCCGCGCGGCGTGCCGCAGCCTGGCGTCGCGCAGCACCCGCATCGGGGTGTCGCCGAGCGCCTCCGCGAACAGGTGCCCCAGCCGGGACGGGGACAGCGCGACCCGGGCCGCCAGTGACTCGACCGTGTGCGGGGCCGCCGGGTCGGCGGCGATCAGCGCCGCCACCCGCCGCACCCGCGGATCGGTGCCCGCCCCGGTCGCCCCGGCCGCGGCGGCCGGGGGCACGGCGGTGGCCAGCAGGACGATCTCCTCCAGGCTGCCGAGGGCCAGCTCCGTGGCGGCGGCCCCGTGCGCCACGGCGACCCGGTTCGGCACCGGCCGCGGGTCCGGGTCCGGCGGCGCGCCCTCGCCCGACCACCTGGCGTCGGCGTGCAGGCGGCGGAAGGCCGCGGCGATGCGGGGGCGGACGGCGGCGGGCACGGGCACGACCGTGTACAGCCGGCCGCCCGCGGCGTGCGGGCGCAGCCACGCGGCCCAGGCCGCCCTGGCCCGGCAGTGCACCCACCAGAACGCCCAGCGCTCCGCGCCCGCCGCGGTCGCGTAGTGGTGCGGAACGCCGGGGCCGAGCACGACCAGGTCACCGGGGCCCGCCTCGGCCCGTGCGGCGCCCTGGCGCAGCAGCCCGCGGCCGACCGCGGTCCAGGTGAACAGCCAGCTCTCGGTGCCGCTCGGCCTGCTGACGGCGTAGCCGGGCCGTTCGTCGAAGTACCCGGCGGTGACCAGGCCGGGCGGCGGGGCAGGGGTTTCTGGCAGGTCGGCAGCGTTCACGGGCATCCTCAGCGCGGTGCGGTCGGGCCTAGCGTCGCAGGGGAAGAAGGCTCACGGAAGGCTCACGGAAGGAGCGGGCGGATGACAGTCACCACGGCCGTGGACGACTACGTCGGGCAATTCCAGGACGAGGGCTTCCTGGTGGTGCGCGGCCTGTTCGGGGCGGCGGAGATCGAGGATCTGCGCGCGGAGTTCATGGCGCTGCACGCGGGCGGGCCGATTCCCGGCCACTTCGAGCCGCGGGGCCGGGAGGACGAAGGCCCGGCGGACCCGCTGCACAGCTTCCCGCGCGTGATGCACCCCCACCGCATCAACGAGCTGGCGCTGCGGTACCTGCTGGAGCCGCGACTGCGCGGCATCCTGGAGAACCTGCTGGGGGAGGAGGTGCTCGCGGCCCAGAGCATGTTCTACTTCAAGCCGCCGGGGGCCCGCGGCCAGGCGCTGCACCAGGACAACTTCTACCTGCGGGTGGAGCCGGGCACGTGCGTGGCGGCATGGATCGCCTGCGATGAGATCGACCGGGACAACGGCGGCCTCGAAGTCGTTCCCGGAACGCACCGGATGGACCTCTTCTGCCCGGAGGAGGCCGATCCGGAGCTTTCGTTCGTCCGCGAGTACGTGCCGCCGCCGCCCGGCCTGAAGACGGTGCCGGTCGACATGTCGCCGGGCGACGTGCTGTTCTTCAACGGCAGCCTGGTGCACGGCTCGCAGCCCAACCGCACGGCCGACCGGTTCCGGCGCTCGTTCATCTGCCACTACGTGGGCCGGTCCGCCGAGCGGATAGGCCACTGGTACCGGACGCTGTCGATGAACGGCGACCGGGTGCCGCTGGCGGAGAGCGAGGGCGCGGGCCCCTGCGGTACGGAGTTCGACGCCGCGGGCCCGCACTGAGCCCTGGCCGGGCGGGCGTGCGGGGCCGGCCGGGCGGGCGGCCCGTTCCGGCGGGCCCTGCGTTCAGGCCCGGTCGGGGTGGAGCATCCGGAGCTGTTCCGGGGTCAGCTCGGGTGATCCGGCGCCCCTGACGCGCTCGGCCAGCGGGTCGAGGGCCGCGGTCTCGGCCGCGGTCAGGCTGATGTGGGCGGCACCGGCGTTCTCCAGGAGCCGGGCGCGGCGCTTCGTGCCGGGGATCGGCACCACCGGCAGTCCGCCGTGGTGCGCCGGCCTGGTGAGCAGCCAGGCCAGGGCGATTTGCGCCGGAGTGGCGGAACGGGCCTGCGCGATCCGCAGCAGCGGCGCGAGCAGGCGGGCGTTGTGGGCCGCGTTCTCGCCGTTGAAGCGGGGGATCGTGCGGCGGAAGTCGTCCTCGGTGAGGTGGGCGGCCGAGGAGTACTGGCCGGTGAGGAAGCCGCGGCCGAGCGGCGAGTAGGGGACGAAGCCGATACCGAGCGAAGCGCAGGCCGGTACGAGGTCCCGTTCCGCGTCCCGGCCGAACAGCGACCACTCGCTCTGCACGGCCGCCACGGGATGGACCAGGTGGCCGGCGCGCAGCTGCGCGGCGGTGACGTTGGACAGGCCGAGGTGGCGCACCTTGCCCGCGGCGACCAGGGCGGCCATGGCGCCGACGGTGTCCTCGACGGGGACCTTGGGGTCCGGGTGGTGGAGGTAGTAGAGGTCGATGTGGTCGGTGCCGAGCCGCCGCAGGCTGGCGTCGCAGGCGGCGGCCACGTAGGCGGGGTCGGCGCGCAGGCCGAGCAGCCGCCCGTCGTGCGGGTCGCGCACGGCGCCGAACTTGGTCGCGACCACCACGTCCGCGCGGGCCGCCGAGGTGCGCAGGAAGTCGCCCAGCAGGAGTTCGTTCGCGGAGCCGACGCCGTACATGTCGGAGGTGTCCAGGAACGTCACTCCCTGGTCGACGGCCAGCCGGAGGGTGGCGAGGGCCTCCTGTCGGTCGGCCGGGCCGAAGAATTCGCTCATGCTCATGCAGCCGAGGCCGATGGCGGACACCTCCAGGCCGGTGGGGCCGAGGGCAACCGTGTGCATCGGGGGTCCTTTCGCGGGATGTGCGGGGGAGCCGCCCCACGGAAGCGGGACGGCTGTCCCGTTTGAAAATACGGGACGCCCATCCCGCTTGTCCAGGCGGTGCGGTCAGGACGCCGTCGGGAGCCGCGCCGCCCCCGCAGAGCCGAGCCCTAGAATCGGGAGGGCGAGCAGCCGGGGAGACAGGGAGGCGGACCAAGGTGCCGGAGGAACGTCCCCTGCGCGCCGACGCCCGGCGCAACCGCGCCAGGGTGCTCGCCGTGGCCATCGACACGTTCGCCGCGGAGGGCATGTCCGTGCCCGTGCACGAGATCGCCCGCCGCGCGGGCGTCGGCACGGGAACCGTCAGCCGGCACTTCCCCACCAAGGAGGCGCTGTACGAGGCGATCGTCCGCGAGCGCGTCGGGCAGATCGTCGGGGACGGCCGGGCCCTGCTCGAACACGGCGATCCGGCGGAGGGCTTCTTCGCGTTCTTCCGGCTCATGGCCGAGCAGGGCGCGGCCGACCGCGGGCTGGCCGAAGGGCTCGCCGGAGTCGGGTTCGACATGGAGGCCGCCGCGGCCCGCGGCGGCTACGACGTCACCGGCGTCTGGCGGGAGCTGCTGGCCCGGGCCCAGCGGGCCGGCGCGGTGCGCGGCGACGTGGAGGTGGCCGACGTCAAGGCCCTGCTCAGCGGCTGCGTCGCCCGGGAGCGGTCGGGCCCGGAACCGGCCGCGAGAGAACGCATGATCGCGATCGTCCGCGGCGGGCTGCGCCCCGCGGCGCCCGCCTGACCTGCGGGGTCCAGGTCACCCCTAGGTGGCCAGCAGGGCGGGCAGCTTGCGCATGTCGTCGAACACCACCGTGCCCTGGCCCGCCAGCCACTCGGCCGGGGTCAGCCCGCCCGCGTAGCCGAACGAGCGCATGCCGGCGGCGCGCGCGGCGCGCACGCCGTACTGGCTGTCCTCCACCACCGCGCAGCGCTCGGGCTCGGCCCCCATCCGCGCCGCCGCGTGCAGGAAGAGGTCGGGCGCCGGCTTGCCGTGGGCCACCTCGGATGCGCTGAAGATCCGCCCCTCGAACCGCGGATACAGGCCGGTGCGGGTGAGGGTGCGGCGCATCTTGGTGTGCAGGCCGCTCGACGCTATGCAGTGCGGGATGGTGATGCTGTCCAGCGCCTCGCCGATGCCCTCCACCTCGGTCAGCTCGGCGTCGATCGCCGCGTCCAGCCGCTCGCGGTACCGCTCGCCCCACACGGCCGCCTGCTCCTTGCCGAGGCGCTCGGCGATCTGCGCGCGGACCGCGCGCTCGGAGCGGCCGAGGAAGCGGTCGATGATCTCGCCCTCGGTGAGCGGCCAGCCAAGCTCCTCGCCCAGCTCGACGCAGACCCGCAGGGCGAGCGGCTCGCTGTCCACCAGCACGCCGTCGCAGTCGAAGATGACGAGGTCGAAAGGGGCTGGAGGAGGCGTCACGCCGACAGCCTAGCCTGTCCGAGTGACAGCCACGGGAGACCGGTTGCGCGGCTGCTCGCGGACGCGGAGCGGACCGTGCGGGCGGCGTGGCGGCGGCGGGTGGTCGCGGGGGAGGCAGCGGTGGCGGCGGTGTTGGGCGCTCTGCGGCCGGAGCCGTAGCGGGGATGTTTTCGGCCACGCTGGCCCCGGTCGGCGGGGGTGTGACCTGGTCGTTCGCCAGATTCGCACTTGTGTTCGATGGCTGGTTTATGGTGGAGACGGACAGCGGCGAAACAGGGGGGCCGGGTGTGACAGGAGGTGCGGATGCCGGGCTTCGCACACCTGCACGTGGCGTCCGGATTCTCCGCGCGCTACGGCGCCTCGCACCCCGAGCGGCTCGCCGAGCGGGCCGCCGAGCGGGGCATGGACGCCGTGGCGCTGACCGACCGCGACACCCTCGCCGGCGCCGTGCGGTTCACCAAGGCGTGCGCGCGTGCCGGGGTGCGCCCGGTGTACGGGGTCGAGCTCGCCGTCTCCCCGCAGCGCCCGGCCGAGGCCGCGCGGCGGCGTCCGAGGACCCCGGTGCGCGGTGGCGCCTTCGCCGATGAATCGGCGCCGCGGGTGATCTTCCTCGCCAGGGACGGCGCGGCCGGCTGGGCGCAGCTGTGCCGGCTGGTCACGGCCGCACACGCCGGTGCGCACGCCGGTGCGGCCGGCGGCGAACGGCCCGTGCTGCCGTGGTCCGAGGCGCACGGGGACGGGCTGACCGTCCTGCTCGGACCGGCATCCGAGCCCGGCCGCGCGCTGGCCGCCGGCCGCCCCGACCTGGCCGCCCGGCTGCTCGCCCCCTGGCGTGAACGGTTCGGCGGCGCGCTGCGCATCGAGGCCGACGCCGCGGGCCCGGCCGCCGCCGCGGGCCGCGCCCTCGGCCTCGCCGCGGAGCAGGGCGTGCGCCCGGTGCTCACCAACGCGGTCCGCTACGCCGACCCGGGCCAGGGCGCGGTCGCCGACGTGCTGGACGCGGCGCGGCGGCTCGTTCCCATCGATCCGCGCGGCCCCCTGGACGGCGGGGAGCGCTGGCTGAAGGGGCCGGAGGAGATGGCCGCCGCGGCGGTCCGCGCCGCGGAGGCGGCCGGCTACGGGCGGTCCGCCGCGCACCGGCTGCTCGCCCTCACCGAGGAGACGGCGGCGGACTGCCGGGTCGACCCGGGCCGCGACCTCGGCCTCGGCGGCGTGCACTTCCCCGAGCCCGGGCTCGTGGGTGCGGCCGGGCGCACCGCGGACCGTGCGCTGCGTTCGCGCTGCGCCGCGGGGATGGTCGTGCGCCGCCACGAGCGGGACGCGGCGCGCTGGCGGCGCCTGGACGAGGAGCTGGCCATCATCGAACGCCTCGGCTACGCCTCCTACTTCCTCACCGTCGCCCAGGTCGTCGAGGACCTCAGGGGCCTGGGCATCCGGGTCGCCGCCCGCGGTTCCGGGGCCGGGTCGCTGGTCAACCACCTGCTCGGCATCGCGCACGCCGACCCCGTTGAGCACGGCCTGCTGATGGAACGGTTCCTCTCCCCGCGCCGTGGCGCGCTGCCCGACATCGACATCGACGTGGAGTCGGCCCGCCGCCTGGAGGCGTACCGGGCCATCTTCGAGCGCTTCGGGGAGGAACGGGTCGCCACCGTCGCCATGCCCGAGACCTACCGGGTGCGGCACGCGGTCCGGGACGTCGGCCTCGCGCTCGGCCTCGACCCGGCCGAGGTCGGCCGGCTGGCCAAGGCGTTCCCGCATATCCGCGCCAGGGACGCGCGTGCCGCGCTGGCCGAGCTGCCCGAGCTGCGCGACGTCGACGCCGACCGCTACGGGCCGCGGATGTGGGAGCTGGTGGAGGCGCTGGACGGGCTGCCGCGCGGGGTGGCCATGCATCCGTGCGGCGTGCTGCTGTCCGACGCCTCGCTGCGCCTGCGCACGCCCGTGGTGCCCACGAGCGGCGAGGGGTTCGCCATGTCGCAGTTCGACAAGGACGACGTGGAGGATCTCGGCCTGCTCAAGCTCGACGTACTGGGGGTGCGGATGCAGTCCGCCATGGCGCACGCGGTGGGCGAGACGGAACGGGTCACGGGGGAGCGGATCGATCTGGAACGGGTTCCGCAGGGGGATCAGGAGACCTACGCACTGATCCGTTCGACCGAGACGCTGGGCTGCTTCCAGATCGAGTCGCCGGGGCAGCGCGATCTCGTCGGGCGGCTCCAGCCGGAGACGTTCCACGACCTCGTTGTCGACATATCGTTGTTCAGACCCGGGCCCGTCGGGGCCGATATGGTGCGGCCGTTCATCGACGCCAGGCGCGGGCGGCGCGCGCCGCGCTATCCCCACCGCGACCTGGAGCCGGTGCTGCGCGAGACACACGGTGTGGTGATCTTCCACGAGCAGGTCATCGGCATTCTGGCCACGCTGACCGGCTGCGACCGGGCGCTGGCCGACGAGGCGCGGCGGGCGCTGTCCGATCCGGAACGCCGGGGGCGGGTGCGTGACTGGTTCGCCGCCGAGGCGGGCGGGCGCGGCTATCCGCCCGAGGCCGTCGCCCGCACCTGGGAGATCCTGGAGTCGTTCGGCAGCTTCGGCTTCTGCAAGGCGCACGCCGTCGCCTTCGCCGTTCCGACCTACCAGTCCGCCTGGCTCAAGGCGCACCACCCGGCCGCCTTCTACGCCGGGCTGCTCACGCACGATCCGGGCATGTACCCCAAGCGGCTGCTGCTGGCCGACGCGCGGCGGCGCGGGGTGCCGGTGCTGCCGCTCGACGTCAACCGGTCCGATGCGGCCTATAGAATCGAACTGGAGTCTGAATCGGGAGTGCTGGGGGTCAGGCTCGCCCTCGGCGAGGTGCAGGGCATCACCGAGGAGGAGGCGGAACGGATCGCGGCCGGGCGGCCGTACACCTCCCTCACCGACCTGCTCGGCCGCGCCGCACCCTCGCGCCCCGTCGCCGAACGGCTGGCCCGTGTCGGCGCCCTGGACGCCTTCGGCGGCAATCGCCGCGACCTGCTGCTGCACCTCGCGGAACAGCACGCGCAGCGGCGCACGGCCGGCCGGCCCGGCGGCCCCCAACTGCCGCTCGACGACGGCGAGGAGACGCCCCCCGCCGGGCTGCCCGACCTCGACGAGGACGAACGGCTCGGCGCCGAACTCGGCGTGCTCGGCATGGAGACCACGCGGCACCTCCTGAGCGGCCACCACACCTTCCTCAAGGAGCTGGGCGTCCTGTCCGCCCGCCGCCTGTGCGAGGCCGCGCACGGGGAAACGGTGCTGGTCGCCGGGGCCAAGGCCGCCACCCAGACGCCGGCCATCAGGTCCGGCAAGCGCATCATCTTCGTCACCCTCGACGACACCACGGGCCTGGTCGACCTGGCCTTCTTCGAGGACAGCCACCCCGCGTCCGCCCGCACGGTCTTCCACTCCTGGCTGCTGCTGGTGCGCGGAACGGTCCAGCGGCGCGGTCCGCGGACGCTGAGCGTCGTCGGCCGGACCGCCTGGGACCTCGACGAGCTGGCCGGACTCCGCCGCACCGGCGGCCTCGACGCGGTCGCCGCGCGGCTCGCCGCGGGCGGCGACGACGGCGCGGCGGCGGAGGACGCTACGGCGGACGCTACGGAGGGCCGCCGCATCGAGCTGGCCACCGGCTACTCCCTGCACCCCTGGGCCGACCTGCGGCCCGCCGGGGACTCCGCCAAGTACCCGCGCAAGCTGTGGCACGCGAGCCCGGGGAGCGCCGGATGACCCGGGTGCTCTACGTGCGGTTCATCGGCCGCTCCGCCGCCGAAGGGCATCCGGCACTGCTGCGGCTGCTCCACGGCATCACGCCCGTGGTACAGGCCGTGCCGCCCGACGCGGCGTTCGCCGATGTCGGGGGCGCCCTGCGGTACTTCGGGCGCGATGCCGCAGGGCTCGCCGGCCTTGTCCGGGTGCGGGCGCTGGCGCTGCACGGCACGGACTGCGTCATCGGCGTCGCCGCCAACCCGCTGCTGGCCCGCATGGCGGCCGACGCGCACGGCGCCCCCGGCGTGGCCGAACTGCCCGACGCGGCGGACGCCGTGGCCGGTTTCCTGGCGGACCGGCCCGCCACCGCCCTCCACGGCGTCGGTGCCGCCACCGCCCGCACCCTCGCCTCCTACGGCCTTGACACCGTGGGCCGGATCGCCGCCGCGCCGCCCGCCACCCTCCAGCGCATCCTGGGCGCCGCCCGCGCCCGCCGCGTCCGCGCCCTCGCGCAGGGCACCGACCCCACGCCCGTCACCCCGTCCGCCCCGGCCCGTTCGGCGTCGGCGGAGCACCGTTTCGGCCACGACGAACTGGACGCGGGGCTGCGGCGGCGCGCCCTGCTCACCCTCGCCGACGAGCTGGGCTACCGGCTGCGCGGTACCGGGCAGGCCGCCCGCGCCCTCACCCTGACCATCCACTACGCGGACCGGAGCACCACCACCCGCAGCCGCACCCTCGCGGAGCCGACCGCGCACACCCAGGACCTGACCGGCGCGGCCTACGCACTGCACGACGCGCTCGGCCTCCAGCGCGCCCGGGTGCGCGCGGTCGCCCTGCGCGCGGAGGAGCTTGCGGACGCGGCACACACCACCCGTCAGCTCTCCCTGGACCCGACCGAGGAACGCCGCCACCGCGCGGAGGCGGCGGCGGACCGCGCCCGCAGACTCTTCGGCCCCAAGGCAGCCACCCCCGCGGGCCACCTGGACGACGCGGCGTGAAGATCTGCTCGGTCAGTACCTCGAACGTCCGATCCTGGCCGGGCTCGAAGCCGCCCTCGCCCTCGACCTCCTTACCCGGCGGAAGCGTCCGCGACATGTCGACATCGCGGGTTGATGGCTCAGCGGGCTCCCGGAACGATCGCCCCGGCGGGGAACGATGTCCTGAACCGGGCCCGTCCGCCCGTCGTGGGCAATCACCACTTTCTCCTGACTGCATAATGACTGCGTTGACGCTAGAATGCAGTCATGACTGCCTTCACCATCAGGGAAGTGCCTGACGACATCGCCTCCCGCCTGAAGATCCGCGCCGCTGAAGCCGGCCAGTCCCTCCAGACCTACCTTCTTGCCCTCGTTACCCGGGAGGCAACTCAGCCCACTCTTGCCGAGATCGCGCAGCGTGCCGAGCAGTACGCGGTCAGTGAGGTCGACAACGATGATGTGCTCGCGCTCATCGACGAAGGACGAGCCGCACGTTGATCGTCATTGACTGCTCAGCCATCACCATGTTTCTCACCGACAGCGGGGTCGTCGGCCAGCAGGTCCGCGCCCGCGTCGCCCAGGAAGACACTCTGCACGCGCCCCACCTCCTGGACACCGAAGTCGCATCCGCACTCCTCGGCATGGCGCGCGGCACAAGAAGCGGCCTTCCCAAGCTGCGGAAAGCTGTGCTGGACGAGCACATCAAGACGTACAGTGCCCTGCGCATCGACCGTCATGAGGCAATGCCCCTGTTGCCACGCGTCCGGGTCCTGCACGCCAGCCTGTCCGCCTACGGTGCCACCTATGTCGCCCTCGCCGAGACCCTCGGCGTCCCCTTCGTCACCACGGACGCCAGAATCAAGCGGGGCATCCAAAAGCCGCGATGCACGATCGAGGTCGTCGGCGTCGAGGAGACCTGATCTGACTGCTCGCAGGATCGTGTCACCGTCCGCAGTGCAACGCCGTGCTGCCGTCAACGCGGGCCCGCGCAGGTCGAGGCAGTCGAGGTGAAGGCCCCGATCTTCGGCACGTCCGGCCAGCGCGGCGCCGTGCCGACGCGTGCCCGTCAGGACGGTTGATCACGGGTCAACAGCGATTCTCAGCGGTGGGCCGATCCGTCGCAGAAGCCGAGGTCTCAGCAGGTCAGCGTTCTGAAGGGTTCCGGAGCGCGAGTTCGATCCTCGTCGCCCGCTCCGAACGGTCAAGGCCCAAGTCAGGGACATGCCTCCCAGGCTGGGCCGTTGTGCTGGCGGGTCTCCCGCTGTCACGCACGGTCTCTGCCTGCGTCGCCCTGCCCTGGATCGCCAGCGTTCGCCCGGACCTTGTGCCACTTCCCGACCCGCCGCTCCGGCAGTTCCTTCTGTCCGTCCAACCGACAGTCCTCTTCCCGACGTCTGCGCCACCGCCGATGAGCCATAGTCCGTAAGCGGTCACGGCTGCCGGCCTGGCAGGGCGCAGACCGCCCCGGCATATGGCTTCTGGGCTGGTCAGAGGCTGTGGTGGTGTCTGCGAAGGAGGCGGGGGTTGGTGCGGCGGGCGGCCCATAGGGTCGTGGTGCGGTTGATGACGAGTGATTCGCCGGAGCTGAAGACGAGGCGTTTGGCGCCGCCGCGCATCGCGGTCATGTCGGTGACGGTGAAGGTGTGGCCGCCGATCATGATTTGGTCGCCGCGGGCGATGGTGGCGGCGTCCACTTCGACGGATACCAGTACCCCGGCGTTCACGATCGGGCCTCGCAGTTCGGGGTGCAGGCGCGCAGCGGGTGGCCGTTCACGGTGGCCAGGACGCGGGAACGTTCGCCGGGGCGGTGGCCGAGCCAGGTCCGGCACAGTACGCAGGCGGTTCCGGACCACTGCCGTGGCGTCAGGTCCCGTTCGAGGTCGAGGCCCATCAGCAGGACGGGCAGCGGCGCGTCAGGCACGGCTGCCTCCTCGGGCGGGGAGGATGTGGGCCAGTGCGTCGAGGAGCAGTGGCGGGTCGGTCAGGCAGGTGCCGGTGGGCCGGATCAGCCACTGTCTGTCACCGGGCGTGACATGCCGCGTTTGGCCCAATGGGCTCGGCGGGCCGGTCGGCCGCGCCACCCTGTGCGGGGTGATCAAGGCCGTTCCAGGAGCTACTGGAGCCGGGGCAGGACGGCCCACAGCACGAAGGGGTACGGCCAATGGCGCAGGGCGAACGGCGGCCCGGCAAGGGCGCGGTGGACCGGTCGGAAGGGTTCGGCGAGCGACTGCTGGGGGTGCTGCTGGACCGGGCGCATGAGATGCCGCCGCAGCTGATCGGGGCACTGATCGCGGAGGAGGTCGCCAGGATCGGCGGCCGGGATGTCTCGATCCTCCTGCAGGACTACGCCCAGCTGCTCCTGGTGCCGCTGTCGGGCCCGGGGCTGACGGTCGGCGACCCCGAGGACATCGGCGACTCCCACGCCGGCACGGCCTTTCTGCGCGAGTCCGCCGTCGAGGTGCCGGAGGCCGGCGGCGTCCGGATGTACCTGCCGTTGCTGGACGGCAGCGACCAGGTGGGAGTGATGGCCCTGACCCTGGACACCGTCGACGACGACGACCGCCGCCTCCTGCGGAGGCTGGCCGGCCTGGTCGCCGACATGCTGGTCACCAAGAACAGTTACACCGACCAGTTCTTCATGGCCCGCCGCCGCGGACCGATGAGCCTGGCCGCGGAGATCCAGTGGTCCCTGCTGCCGCCACTGGCCATGTCCGTGCCGCAGGTCGCGGTGGCCGGAATCCTCGAACCTGTCTACGACATCGCCGGTGACAGCTTCGACTACGCCTTGAACGACGACATCCTGCACGTGGCCATGGTCGACGCGATGGGCCACGCCCTGGACGCCGCCACGATGGCGACCGTCGCTGTCGGCGCCTACCGGCATGCCCGGCGCGCCAGTATCGACCTGGCCGAGATCTACGCCTTCATGGACCGGGCCATCGCCGAGCAGTTCGGGCCCGACCATTTCGTCACCGCGCAGATGATGCGTCTGGACATCACCACGGGCCACCTGCAGTGGGTCAACGCGGGCCACCCGGCACCTTTGTTGATCCGCGACAACCGCGTCGTCCAACGCCTGACGGGCCCGACCACGCTGCCGGTCGGCTTCGGCGGTGAGCAACCACGGATCAGCGCCCAGACCCTCCAGCGCGGCGACCGGGTGCTGTGCTTCACCGACGGCGTGATCGAGGAACACGAAGCCGGTGGTGTCGAGTTCGGCGAGGACCACTTCGTCCGCTGCGTCGACCGCATCGGCCAGTCCGAGGAAGGGGTGCGGGGGATGCTGCGTCGGCTCTCGCACGCCCTCAGGCAGGAACGGGGCGGCAGCACCAGCGATGACGCAACCCTCTTCCTCATCGACTGGCGTGGAGGTGCCGCCGATCACCTGGCCGTCCTGGAGTGAGCCGATAGCCACCATCGTTGATCCGATCGAGCCAGGCCGCCTGCCCGGCATCGGCCTTTCCGGTGATCGTCATGCCGGTCACCCTCCCAGCGGCGGGCGCCGACCGGCGCCAGCATCGAGTGCAAGGACTGGATACCGATCGACGCCGATCTTCGGTCCGGGAAGCGGCCAAAGCCGCTCGTCGGACCTCCTCATCGAGCCGGACTGCCGGGTGCGGCGATGACCGGCCCCGGGCAGCGCCCACTGCTCTTCCTCGGTGTCGACGGACCACTCATTCCTTTCGGCGCGGCGCCGCAGCAGTAACCGGCCTGTCAAACGAGTCGCGAACTACAGCAAACCGGCACTCGGTTTGGTCGGGCCTGCGCACGTGGCCCGATGAAGCCGGCCTGCTCGTCCGCCGAGCGCGTCTGGCGAACGAGGGCCGGGTCGGTGGGGCCGGAGGCATCGATCTCGTCCTCTCCTTCATGCCGCGCGCGACGAGGATCAATGGCGAGTTCGGTGTCCGGCAGCCGGTCTCCGTGTGAAGCACAGTGCGAGCGGTCCGCGTTCTCCGCTCGGCCTTACGGCTTGTGTGACACTGCCAGTTCGATGAGGTAACGCTTGGTCACCCGGCCGCCGTGCTGTTTGTCGATCAGGCTTGCGATGCATTTCAGCAGTCCGGTCCTGGCGGCTTCCGGGAGAGCCCGGTGGCCGGAGTAGGTGCGCAGCAGGTCCAGATACTCCGACGTCGTGTATGTGAGATCTTGTTCGTGGCGGCGGAAGACCGTGGGGCCGAACCGGCCGCTCAGTGCGACCTCGTGCGCATGGTCCGAGCCGTCGATGTCGGCGGCCGCGGGGAGCCGCAGCCCGGGCGGTGTGTCCGGATCGAAGCGCTCGTAGCAGCGCTGGACCTCGACGAAGAACTCCTCGGTGCCGCCCCTCACATGCTGCGTTCGCACCACGGCGAGCGCCCCGCCCGGGCGCAGTGCCTCGGCGGCCTTCGCCATCCGCACGGCCGGGTCGATCCAGTGGAACGCGGTGGCCGCGACGACCACGTCGAACGGTTCCTCCGGCAGCGGCCAGCTCTCGAAGTCCGCCGTCACCACCTCCACCGCCGCGGCCCCGGCCAGATTGCGGCGGGCGACGGCGGCCATGTGCGGGCCCGCCTCGACGGCCGTGATCCGGCAGCCGAGCCGGGCGAGAGGCACGGTCGCCTGGCCGGTGCCGCAGCCCACCTCCAGTACGTGGCCGCCGGGGCGGGCGCCCGCGAGTTCCGCGAGGTCGTCGTACAGGCCCGGCGGGTATCCGGGCCTGGCCCGGTCGTACAGCTCCGCGTCCTCGTCGAAAGTCCGGCGCAGGCCCTCCCGCCGGGATTCCTCGGGCCGGTCGTCGCGCTTCGCGTGCGTCATGTCGTCGGGCATGTGGAGCAGCCTAGAAGGCTGCCTTAGCGTGGTCCCGGCTCGTCCGACCGAGGCGGCCGGGCAGGGGGACGACATGGATGAGAGACGCGAGGGCGGCGGCGTCACCGAGGTGAGCTTCAGGTCCGAGGCCCGCCCGCATGTGTATGCCGGACTCGTCGCCCCGGACGGTTCCGACGATCAGCTGGATTTCGCCGTGCTGGCCGTCGACGCGCTTCTCGCTCTCGGAGACGGTCTTTTCGAACCGCTCGCGGTGAACGTCGAGGTCGCCTGCTGTGACGCCGAATTCGGCTATCCGCTCAGGGAGCCGCAGCCGACCGCGCGCTTTCACCAGCTGCGTGTAGCCGCGCCGCCGGAATGGGTCGGAATCCCGGATATCTGGAACGAGCTCCTGGTGGCTCGGCGCGAGCGGCTCGACCGTGCCGTCATCCTGGACTGGTTCCGCACCATCCTCGCCCAGCAGGAGTGCTCGCGGGCTCACACCAGGACCGGCTGGACCGAACTGATCGTCGAAGCGGTCCGGGTGCGCCTGCCCGAGGCGACGCGCGCTCTTCTCGAAAGCGACGGCAGCGAGCTGCCGGTGTCCTGCGGTAACGGGGTGATCCGCTTTCCCGTCGAGAAGTCCGCGGACACCCTCTGGGTGGCCGGCCCGCTTGACTGGTACTCCGGCAGCGCTCCGTTCGGGGTGCGGATCGTCAACGAATCGGGGGACCTGACCCTCGACTTGTCGCTGAACTGGTCGCCCTGGATCGACGAGGACGGCGCTGGCCCCGCCATCGGGGCTGCCGTCCGCCGGCTCTCGGCCATGGGATGGGATGTGGTGCCCGGCGACCGGAAAGGCGTTTGACGCTCGTCGGCGTCCGGCGGTCGGATGGTCTGCCATGAGCACAGGAAGCACGGGAAGCACGGGACAAACCATCGACGACGACCTGGTGCGGCGGCTGATCGCCGGGCAGTTCCCGCAGTGGGCGGGGCTGGCGGTGGAGCGGCTTCCTTCGGGCGGCACGGTCAACGCCATGTACCGGCTGGGGGACGACATGGTCGTGCGGCTTCCCCTGATGGCGGGCGGGGCAGGCGACGTATCGCTGGAACGAACGTGGCTGCCGCGCCTCGCGCCCCGCCTGCCCACGTCCATTCCCGAGGTGCTCGGCGGCGGGCAGCCCGCCGAGGGGTATCCGTGGCCGTGGTCGGTGTACAAGTGGCTCGCGGGGGAGAATCCGGCGGCGGGGGCGCTGAGCGACCCCATCGCGCTGGCCGGGGATCTGGCCGGATTCGTGGCGGCGATGCGGAGCATCACCCTGCCCGGGGCGCCGCAAGCCCACCGGGGCGGGCCGGTCGCCTCGCTCGATGCGGCGACCCGGACCGCGATCGAGGAACTGCGCGGGGTCCCGCAGGAGGGCGTCGACTGTGACGCCGCCGCCGCTGTGTGGGAGGAGGCGCTGGAGGCCCCCGGCTGGAATGGCCCGCCGGTATGGCTGCACGCCGATCTCATGCCGGGCAACTTGCTGGTGAACGGTGGCAGGCTGACCTCGGTGATCGACTTCGGATGCCTGGGGACGGGTGATCCGGCGTGCGATCTGTTTCCGGCATGGAACCTGCTGCCGGCCGATGGGAGGGAAGCCTTCCGCGAGGCGCTGGGCGTGGACGACGCGACCTGGATTCGCGGCCGGGGGCGGACGCTCTCGCAGGCGCTGATCGCGCTGCCCTACTACCGGGGGACGAACGCGGCGATGGCGCACAACGCCAGGCACGTGATCCGGACGGTGCTCGAGGAGGGCTGAGGCGCCCACTTCCGGTGGGAGTTCGTCGTACCGAGTGGTGCGCCACCGCCGGCGAGCCCCAGTGCACCCGCGGCGCCGCCGGTGCCGAAGCGGCGGTCAACCTCCGTTCTGCTCCGGGTGGTTGTGACCTCAAAAGCGGGGGTGTCCGGGTGGGCCCGGTTGACAAACTTAGGTATGCCTAACCTAAATTGATCCGGTGGGCGGAGACCGCGGGAGCATCCGGGGCTTTCGTCCGCCGAGCCTGCCCCGGCGTACGCCCCAGCCCCTGAAAGCAGCCGCTCGCCGCCGCAGCACGCCGCCGCAACACGCCGCCAAGACAAGGGACACCCCGAGAACCCATGAGCATGCCCGGCCATGCCCCACCCGTGCCCGCGCCCCCCACGCTCCTGGAGCCCGATCTGCTGGCCGCCGACCCGGCCGGCCTCGCCGATGTCGGGCGACTCGTCACCGAGCTGACCAGGGAGGCCGCCGGAGCCCTGCGCCGCCGCACAGGGCCGCTGCCCGCTCTCACCCCGCAGGAGCTGGCGCGCCTGCTGGACGCCCAGCTGCCGGAAGGCCCGCTGCCCCGCACCGGCGGTGGCCGGGAGGCCGTCCTCGCCCTCGCCCGTTCCTACGCCGCCCACACCGTCGACCTCGCCGACCCGCACGCCGCCGCGCATCTCCAGCCGCCCGCCCTGTCGGTGGCCGCCGCCGCGGATGTGCTCGCGTCCGTCTTCAACGCCTCGGTCGACACCTGGGACAGCGGCCCCTACGCGGTCGAGATCGAACGCCGTGTCGTCCGTGCGCTCGCCGCGCTCGCCGGCTACGGGCCCGAGGGGGACGGTGTCCTCACCCCGGGCGGCACCGCCTCCAACCTCCAGGCCCTGCTGATCGCCCGCGATGCCGCGCTCGGCGCGCGCCGCGACGTCAGGAGCGCCGGGCTCACCGGCCTGGCCGCGGAGCCGGTGGTCTACTGCTCGGAGCTGGCGCACTTCTCCGTCGCCCGCGCCTGCGCCGTGCTGGGCCTCGGCGAGGACGCCGTGCGGCTGATTCCCGCCGACGGCGCCCACCGCATGCGCACCGACGAGCTGGCCCGCGCGCTCGCCGGGCGCAGTGAGAGCGAGGTGCCCATCGCCGTTGTCGCCACCGCGGGCACCACCGACTACGGCTCGGTGGACCCGTTGCCCGAGATTGCCGCCCTGGCCGCCCGCCACGGCGTGCGGTTGCACGTGGACGCGGCCTACGGCGGCGGTGCGCTGTTCTCCGACCGGATGCGTCCCTTGCTCGACGGTATCGAGGCGGCCGACACGGTCACCATCGACCTGCACAAAACGGCCTGGCAGCCCGCCGCGGCCAGTGTCCTGCTGGCCAGGGATGGCCGCGACTTCGCGGCCACCACCGGGTTGCGTGTCGCCTACCTCAATCCGGACGACGACGGTGCGGCGGGGTACGACGGGCTGCTGGGCCACTCGCTGGCGACCACCAGGCGGGCCGACGCGCTGAAGGTCGCGGCCACCTTCCTGGCGCTGGGTCAGGAGGGCATCGGCGCCATGCTGGACGCCTGCCACGACCTGGCCCTGCATGCGGCGGGCACGGTGACCTCCCACCCCCGGCTCGAACTCACCGCGCCGCCCACCCTCACCACCGTCGTCTTCCGCTACCTGCCCCGCGCGCAGGACGCCGACGCCGACGCCGTCAACGGCGCCCTCCGCCGCCGCCTCCTCGCCCGCGGCACCGCGCTCATCGGCCGTACCGACGCGGCGGGCGGGGTCCGGTTGAAACTGACCCTGCTCAACCCGCAGGCCACCAAGAACGACATCGACGAACTCATCGCCGCGGTCGTCGCCGCCGGCTCCGCAGTGGAGGAGGCGGCGTGAGCGGCGACGCTAGCGAGCCCGAGGTGCTCGACCTGGCGGCGGTCGGCATCGGGCCGTTCAACCTCTCGCTCTCCGCCCTCGCCGACGAGGTCGACGGCCTCTCGTTCGCCGCCTTCGACCGGCGGCCCGCCTACGACTGGCACCCGGGCCTGATGTTCGACTGGGCGTCGCTCCAGGTCGGCTTCCTCGCCGACCTCGTCTCGCTGATCCGGCCCACCAGCCCCTGGTCGTTCCTCAACTACCTGGTCGAGCACGACCGGATGTACCCGTTCTATATCGCGGAACGTTTCCACGTGCCCCGGCGCGAGTACGCCGACTACTGCGCCTGGGCCGCGGCCCGGCTGCCCGGCTGCCGGTTCGGCGCCTCGGTCGACGAGGTGCGCTGGGACGCCGCGCGCGATCTGTGGGAGCTGACGGTGCGCGACACCGGCACCGGTCGCACCGCGGTCCACGCCGCGCGCAACCTCGTGCTCGGCGTCGGCACCGAGCCGGCGCTGCCGCCCGCCCTCGCGAAGGCGGCGGAGGTGGCGGGGGACCGGGTCTTCCACTCCGGCGAACACCTGAACCGCATCGACGGGCTGACCGCAGCCGGGGTGCGCGACGTCACGGTCGTCGGCTCGGGGCAGTCCGGCGCCGAGGTGTTCCTCGACCTGCTGCGGCGCCAGCGCGAGGCGGGCTGGGCGGTCACCTGGCTCACCCGGTCCTGGGGTTTCGCCCCGCTGGACTACTCCAAGCTGGTCCTCGAATACACCACGCCCGCCTACATGCGGTACTTCAACGGCCTCGAACCGGCCGTGCGCGACCGGCTGATCACCTCCCAGTGGCAGCTGTACAAGGGCATCGACACCGAGACGATCGACCTCATCCACGACGAGCTGTACGACCACCTGCTCGACGGCGACCGCCCGCCGGTGACCCTGCTGCCCGCCACCGCCCTGCTGGACGCCCGGGTGGCGGACGGCACCGTGCGGCTCACCACCGCACATGCGGACACCGGCAGCCGGGCCGAGCGCACCACCGGCGCCGTGGTCGCGGCCACCGGCTACGCCGGGCGCCGCCCCGACTGCATCGCGCCGGTGGAGAAGCTGATCGCCTGGGACGACAAGGGACGCTACGACGTGACGGCCGGTCACCGGGTGCGCACCGTTCCGGAGGTGAGTGCCGGTCTCTTCGTGCAGAACGCGGAGCTGCACACGCACGGTGCGGCGGCCCCCGACCTGGGGATCGGCGCCTACCGCGGCGCGTTGATCCTGAACGCGGTGGCGGGCCGCGACGTCTTCCGCATCCCGCGCAGGACCGCGTTCCAGTCGTTCGGTCAGCCCAGCTGAACGGACCGCTTGGCGAGGCCGGCCCAGAAGCCGTCGATCACCGTCCGCTGCCGGGACAGGTCGGCCTCGCCCGCGCCGAGCGCCAGGAACAGCGGCGCGAAGTGCTCGGTGCGCGGATGCGCCCGCCGCCCGGCGGGAGCCCGCACGGCGAAGTCGAGCAGCCCGTCGACGTCCCCGCGCGCCAGGGCCTCCGCGCCCCAGGCGTCGAACTCCCGCGACCAGCCGGGCGCCTCCCGCGGCCCCGAACCCCAGGTCAGCTCCGAGAGGTTGTGGGTGAAGAAGCCGCTGCCGACGATCAGTACGCCCTCGTCGCGCAGCGGCGCGAGACGGCGGCCGAGCCGCAGCAGCCGCTCCGGCTCCAGGGTCGGCATGGACAGCTGGAGCACCGGGATGCGGGCGTCCGGGTACATCTCGGCCAGCGGCACGTACGCGCCGTGGTCCAGGCCGCGGCCGGGGGCGTCGTGCACCGGAACGCCGGGCCCGCCGAGCAGCCCGCGCACGCGCTCGGCGAGCCGCGGCGCGCCGGGCGCCGGGTAGGTCACGCGCGAGTAGCGCTCGGGAAAGCCCCAGAAGTCGTAGGTCAGGGGAACCGTGGTGGTCGCGCCCAGTGTGAGCGGGGCGCTCTCCCAGTGCGCGGACACCATCAGGACCGCCCGCGGCCGGGGCAGCCGCGCCGCCCAGGCGGCGAGCTGTCCGGGCCACAGCGCGTCGTCGGCCAGGGGCGGCGCCCCGTGGCTCAGGTACAGCACGGGCATGCGCGCGGCGGTGTCGTTCATCGGCCTTCCTCGTGGAACGCGGGGATGTCAGTCGCGCAGCAGCAGGACGACGACCGCCGTCACCACGGCGAGGCCGAGCGCGGCGGCGCCGTAGGTCGTGCGGTGGGTGCGCAGCGCGGGAACGGGCAGCAGCGGGTCGACGGCGAGGCGCCCCGGTCCGGTGAGCGCGAGCGATGCGGCGCCGAAGCCCATGATCATGGCGTACTCGTAGCCGGCGGGCAGGAAGAATCCGCTCTCCCAGTGCACGGCGAAGACGGCGTTGATCATGGTGCCGAGCACCGCCGCCGCGGCCAGTGGCGTGAACAGGCCGAGGGCGAGCCCGAGTCCGCCGAAGGTCTCCGACAGACCGGCCACCAGGGCCATGGTCTCGCCGGACGGGTAACCCATGGACGTGAAGCCCGCCCCGGTGGCATCGAGTCCCGCGCCGTCGAACCAGCCGAACAGCTTCTGGCTGCCGTGCGCGGCCATGGTGAGGCCGACGGCGAGGCGGAGGAGCAGCAGGCCGAGGTCGAGCCCGGCGGGTGCCTGCCCGGGGAGCGGGGCGGGGGCTGCGGCGGGCGGAGCGGTGGGCGCGGTACCGGTCGTGGTGGGGGACGTCACGGGCGGCCTCCTGCGGGGGCGCTGTCGATACGGGGGGTGGTTCAAATTAAAACAACTACCCGGTCGACAGTACCCGGTACTTCAGATCCGAACAACCTCCCTATGATGGCCGTATGGCGAAAACCCGGTGGCTCGACGAGCAGGAAATGGCGGCCTGGACGGCATTCCTCGAAGCCAGCCACCGCGTCTTCCGCAGCGTCGAGCAGCAGCTGAAGGAGGAGGCCGGCCTCTCCCACCCGCAGTACGAGATCCTGGTCAAGCTCGCCGCCGCCGGCGGCGCCGGGCTGCGGATGACGGAACTGGCCGAATCCCTCATCACGTCGAAGAGCGGCCTGACCTACCAGATCGGCCGCCTTGAGGAGCGCGGGCTCGTCGTACGCGGTGAGGTCCCCGGCGACATCAGGGGCGTCACGGCCCGGCTCACCGACGTGGGCGCCGCCGCCCTGCGCGCGGCCGCGCCCGGCCACGTGGCGCGGGTGCGCGAGGTGCTGATAGACGGCCTCGACCGCCACCAGCTGACCGTTCTCGCCGAGGCCCTGGGCGAGGTCAGCGACCGCCTGCGCGAGCACGGGGCCTGATGCCGCCGGATCGCGGCTGCGGCACAATCGCCTCCGTGAAGGTCACCATCGATTCCCGGGCGCCTGGCGCGCCCTACGAGCAGCTGCGCGCGCAGATCGCCGAGCAGGTACGGCGCGGGCAACTGCCCGTCGGCTACCGGCTGCCGACCGTCCGCGGGCTCGCGGACGAGCTGGGGCTCGCCGCGAACACCGTGGCCAAGGCCTACCGCGCGCTGGAGAGCGACGGCGTGGTGGAGACCAGGGGCCGCAACGGCACGTTCGTCGCCGCGGCCCGGGACGCCGCCGCGCGGGAGGCAGCGGCGGCGGCCCAGACCTACGCGCAGCGCGTCGCCCGGCTCGGCCTGGACCGCGCCGCGGCCGAGGCCGTGGTCCAGGACGCGATCCGCGCCGCCTACCCGACCGGGGACGCGCGCCCCCCGACCGGATAGCCGGTGGTCAGGCGCGCGACGCGCCGCCGCCCCACAGCCACACCGTGGTGTCGGACGGCAGGGTCCCGTTCGTGATCCGGTCGCTGGTCAGCAGCACGCCCCAGTTCTTCGGGAGGGGGAACGGCTCGCCCGAGAAGTTGACGACGCAGCGCAGCACCGGCGACCGCTCGAACGCCAGCACGCCCTTGGGCGCGTCCAGCCAGCGCAGCGACTCGCCCCTGAACCCGGGCTGGTCCTGACGCAGCCGCAGCGCCGAACGGTACAGCTCCAGCGTCGACGCCGGAATCCCGGACTGTGTCTGCGCGGTCAGCGACTCCCAGCCGGCCGGCTGCGGCAGCCACGGCTTGCTGCCCTTCGGCCCGAAGCCGAACGGGCTGTCGGAACCCGACCAGGGCAGCGGCACCCGGCAGCCGTCCCGGCCGCGCACCGTGTGGCCCGACCGCTCCCACGTGGGGTCGGCCAGCACCCCCTCCGGCAGGTCCTCGACCTCCCAGAGGCCCAGCTCCTCGCCCTGGTACAGGTAGGCGCTGCCGGGCAGCGCCAGCATCAGCAGCGCCGCCGCCCGCGCCCGCCGCAGCCCGAGCCCGAGATCACTCGGCCCCGGGTCCACGTCGTGCTCGTGCGTGCACGTCGCGGCGCGGCCGTACCGGGTGACGTGCCGCGGCACGTCGTGGTTGGAAAGCACCCAGGTCGAGGGCGCGCCCACCGCGCCGAGCGTGGTGACACAGCGATCGATCACCGCGCGTAGCTCCTCGGCGTCCCAGGCGGACTTCAGGAACGAGAAGTTGAACGCGGTGTGCAACTCGTCCTGCCTGACGTACAACGGCAGCCGGTCGTCGTTCACGTGGGCCTCGGCGATGAACAGCCGGTCGCCCGCATAGGAGTCCGCGATCTTCCGCCACGTCTGGTAGATCTCGTGCACGCTGTCGAGGTCCCAGTGCGGGTGCTTTTCGAGCTGCCGGTCCTCGTCGAACAGCGCCCCCTCCGGCAGGCCGAGGTCCGGCAGCGCGGGGTCCTTGGCCAGACCGTGGGCCACATCGATACGGAACCCGTCCACCCCCCGGTCGAACCAGAAGCGCAGGATCGACTCGAACTCGGCCCGCACTTCGCGGCTCGACCAGTTGAGATCGGGCTGCTCGGAGGCGAACAGGTGGAGGTACCACTGCCCGGGCGAGCCGTCCGGCTCGGTGACCCGGGTCCAGGCCCGGCCACCGAAGCGGCTGCGCCAGTCGTTCGGCGGCTCGGAACCATCGGGTCCGCGGCCGTCCCTGAAGACGTACCGGTCCCGTTCCGGCGAGCCGGGAGGCGCGTCGATCGCCTCCGTGAACCAGCGGTGCCGGTCGGAGGTGTGGTTGGGCACGATGTCCAGGACGACGCGGATGCCGAGGGCGTGCGCCTCGGCGATCATCTCCTCGCCCTCGGCCAGCGTGCCGAAGGCCGGGTCGATGCCGCGGTAGTCGGCCACGTCGTAACCGCCGTCCGCCATCGGCGACGGATACCACGGATTGATCCACACGGCGTCGACGCCCAGCTCCCTGAGGTAGGGCAGCCGGGCCCGCAGTCCGGCGATGTCGCCGATGCCGTCGCCGTTGCCGTCGGCGAAGCTGCGGATGTAGACCTGATACACGACGGCGGTGCGCCACCAGGGTGCGGCCGTGTTCTGATGAATGCGGGTGCGGGGCACGTATCTTCCATTCCTCTTGCGAGTTGACCCTGGAAAATGCGCGGATTGAGCGGCTCACCGCGCAGTAGTGCGGCTGTACTGGTCCGGTTCAGGTCCCGGCCGGGGTGAGTGGTGATCATGAGAGAGGCGCGCTGCGTGAGCATGCGCCGGTGGTCCCACGGACGACCAGCCTTGTGGGCACCACCACCCGGGTCGGCTCCTCGCTCGCTCCGGACAGCGCGTCCAGAATCTGACGAGCAAGCAACTCGCCCTGGTGGGATACGGGTTGTGCAATGGTGGTGAGGTCGAGCAGCTCCGCGGTCTCGTGGTCGTCGAAGCCGATGACCGAGACGTCGTCCGGGGCGCGCAGGCCCATCCGGCTCAGCGTGCGCAGCGCGCCGAACGCCATCTGGTCGGACTCGGCGAAGACGGCGGTGGGCGGATCGGGCAGGCTGAGCAGCTGTGCCATCGCCGACGCACCTTCTTCGATGCCGAGGTGACCCGGAGCTTCGAGATCCGGGTCGTAGGGAATTCCCGACTGCGCCAGTACGGTGCGGTAGGCATGCTGACGGACGATCGGCGTGGTGAAGCCCCTGGGGTCCCCGAGGGCGCCGGTGATCATACCGATCCTCCGGTGCCCGAGGTTGATCAGGTGGCGGACTGCCGTGCTCGCCCCCTCCGCGTTGTCGATGGCGACGTGCCAGCAGCCGGGTATGCGGGTGCCGAGCACGGCTATGGGCACTTCCAGCGACACCAGCGTCTCGGACTCGCTCGCGGAGAGCGGCAGATTGAGCACGATCAACGCGTCGACGCGGCGGCGGAGCGGCATGCGGGCGAAGAAGCGCTCGTGCACCCGCTCGTCGCCGAGGTTGTACAGCAGTATGTCGAGGTCGTTGGCGCGCAGCACCGTGTCGATGCCGGCCACCACCTGGCTGTAGAACCACCGGTTGACGAACGGCAGGACGACGCCCACCGTTCCCGTCCGGCCGGAGGCGAGGGAGGAGGCGTGCGGGGAGACCGAGTACGACAGCTCCTCCGCGGCGCGCAGCACGCGCTCACGGGTCGCCTCCGACACGTTCGGCAGCCCGCGCAGGGCCCGCGAGACGGTCGCGGTCGACACCTCCGCGCGCCGGGCGACATCAATGATGCTGGCGGCCATAACCCTCCGATCACGGCAGTGTGCCGAACGTACTGCCGACCGAGGAGGGAATGCAATCGCTTACATGTAAAGATCTTGAGTTCTCGCCGAATTGGTGCGCGTAACCGTCACTTTGACGAGAGAGTCCCAGGTGAAACGCTTGAAACGGGTGATGTAAACGTGTGCAGAAAATAGTCACCCGGTGCCTGTCCGCCCCCGGACGGCAGGCACCGGGTGACATCTGTGGTGTCAGGCCCCCAGCTTGTCCAGGGCCGTGCTCAGCGTCGTGCCGAACTCCTCGACGGGCGCGTCCTGGAGGGTGCCCATCTGGCCCCAGTCGACGAGCGTGACCCGCGTGCCGTCGCGGCCCACGCCGAACAGCCGCACACCGAGCCCGGCTTCCTGCGGGGCGGTGTGCACGCCGTACACGTGGCCGCCGTCGGCGGCCTCGACCGGGCCGTAGTCGTCCCAGGCCGCGGAGGCACCGGGATTCTCGCGCAGCCAGTCGGCCGCACAGTCGGCCGCCGCCGTCGACAGCGCGGCGACCAGCGCCTCGGCACCGGCCTCGTCACCGGCTTCGACGACGACCTGAAGGGCGCCTGTGTCGAGTTCGGTCCAGTACGGCTGGTGCCAGGCGTCCTCGGCGGGCAGCTGGTCCTCGAAGCAGAAGACCGGCCACTCCGGCAGCCCGGCCACGGCACCCGAGGAGTACCAGCCGGTGTCGTGCGCGGGCAGTTCGTCGCCGGTGAGGAACGCCTCGGGCGGTACCTCGGCGGCGGCCGGCTGCGCGCCGGCCGGAACGGTCACGGCCAGGACGCAGGCCGCGGCGAGCGAACCGGCCGCCGCGTAACGGCGGCCGGAGGAAAGAAGGTTCACGTGTCCCCCCAGAAGGAACGTGCGGATGTCTGCCGCGAGCAGCCTGCGGGCCGTGCGCCGCGCGCGGCAACAGTTCCGTGCCGATCGGGGACGCGGGGACGTTCCCGGGCCCTCTGACGTGGGACGATGGGCCTCCCCTGGAACGGCGGCCGGGGACGGGGAGATGGGGGAGAGATGACGGGGAACGTCGCGGCCGAGCGCTTCGCGGAGCGGCTGCGCGAGCTGAAGGAACGTTCCGGGCGTAGCTTCGGCGCGCTCGCCCGGCACCTGCACATCAGCACGTCGACACTGCACCGCTACTGCTCGGGCGCGGTCGTCCCCGCCGAGTACGCCCCGGTGGAGCGGCTGGCCAGGCTGTGCGGGGCCACCCCGGAGGAGCTGGTCGACCTCCACCGCCTGTGGCTGCGCGCGGACGCCCTGCGTCCCGCGGCACGCTCCGCGTCGCGCTCCGCGGGAACGCGGAAGGAGCGGGAACCGGAGGGCGGTGCGGCGTCGGATGTGCGGGAGCCGGCGGAGCGGGAACGGGCACCGGAGCCGGAGCCGGAACGGGCACCGGAGCCGGAGCCGGAACAGGCGACCGAGCAGGAGCAGGCACCGGAGCAGGAGGAACGGGGCGTGCCGGTGCCCGCCCGGCGCGGGCGGCGGCGCTGGCCGCTGGCCGCCGGGCTCGCCGCGCTGCTCGTCGTCATCGTCACCGCGCTGAACGCCGCGAGCTCCGGCGGCTCCCCCACCGACCGGCCGCCCGCTGCGAGTTCCGCCGAGGCGCCCCTGACCTGGACCGCGCGTTCCCACGTGTGGGCGGGCGGCTGCGGTCACCGCTACCTGGCCGACCGGCCCGCCGCCGAGGTTCCGCCGCCGCCGGTCGCGCAGGACGCGGAGCCGTGGGCCGACCGGCTCGGTGCGGTGCACGGCGACTCCACCATCGTCGAGTCGACGGTCCGCGCGGCGCTGCCCGGCACGGTCGTCGTCGAGGCCGTGCACATCCGGGTCGTCGAGCGCAGGGCGCCGCTGGAATGGCCGGTTTTCGACATGTCGCTGGGCTGCGGGGGCGCATTGACCCCGGCCACGTTTGCGGTCGACCTCGATGCGGAACGCCCCGTCGCCCGGCCGGTCGCCGGGTTCGACGGGGACACCATGACCGAACTCCCGGCCCCCGCCCTGCCGTTCGCCGTCACCGCGGACGAGCCCCTGGTGCTCCGGGTGGAGGCGGCGGCCGGCGCCTGCGACTGCTCCTGGTCGGTCGAGCTGGAGTGGAGCAGCGGCGAGGAGCGCGGCACGCTCGTCATCGACGACGGCGGCGAGCCGTTCCGCACCAGCGGTGGCGGGGAGGGCGCGACGTACTCGTACGGGTTCGACACGGAGAGCTGGCGCGCCGAGTGAGGGTCCCGGTCCGCGCCGTGCGCGGCCCGGGACCCCCTCCGCCACCGGATCAGACGGTCGCCCGCCTGAACTGCTGGTGCTGCGCGTCCGAGCAGCTGTACTGGATCAGGCGCGCGCCGTCCGCCGTCGACTCGTCCGAGACGTCGAGGCACATGCCGCTGTGGCGGGCGGCGAGCCGGACGTACCCGTCGCCGGTGTCGGTCACCTGCCACTGCTGCTCGGGCCCGCCGCCGCACGTCGTCTGGACCACGGCGGCGCCCGCGGTGGTCGAGCCGTCCGCGACCGCGAGGCAAAGGGAGCTGTGCCGGGTGACGAGCTGGACGTGGCCGTTGCCCGCGTCGCGCGGCCAGAAGTGCTGGTTGCCCCCGCCGTTGCACGGGTACTGGGCGAGCTGCTGGCCCACGGTCTGGGACCGGCTCGGTATGTCGAGGCACTTGCCCGAGTGCCGCGCGGTCAGCGTCTGGTAGGGCCCGCCGACACCGCGGACTGTTCCGGCGTCGGCGTCGATGGCCAGCTCGGGGGACCAGCTCATGCTCATCGTGCGGTTCGTCGGGAACGACAGCGGGAGCCAGACGTAACGCGAGTCGTTCACCCGGCCGCCGAACGAGTTCCCCCAGCGGTCTCCCATGTACATGTAGGTGGTGGCGCTGGTGCCCTGGACGGGCAGGACCCAGGCGGTCTGGGAGCCGTAGGTGGTGGAGTCGCCGATGTTTCGCATGCTGCTCCAGCCGGAGGTGAGGCTGGTGGAGGTGGCGTACTGCTGCTGGTTGGGGTTCCAGCCGGTGGCGCCCGAGGTGAGCATGAAGTAGATGCCGTCGCGCTTGAAGAGGGCGGGGGCCTCGCGGTGGCCGCCGGGCCAGGGGTTGGCGACCAGGCTTTCGATGTCGGTGTAGTCGTCGGTGAGGCGGTAGAGGTGGAGGTCGTAGTTCTCGCGGGCGGCGGAGGCCATGTAACCGGTGCCGTCGTCGTCGACGAAGACGGTGATGTCACGGGACATGTGACCCAGCGGGCGGAAGCTGCCCTGCCAGGCGTAGTCGCCGTCGACGGTGCCGGATACGGCGACGGCGGCGCGGGCCTCGCTGTAGTCCTGGCCGTTCTCCTTGTGCATCCACATGACGAACTGCCCGGTGGATTCGTTGTACATGACCTTGGGGCGTTCGATGTTGGCCTGCTGGAGCTCGGGGTCGGAGTCCTGGGTGAGGACGTGGTTGCGGAACTCCCAGGTCCTCAGGTCGGTGGAGCGGTACACGGAGACGTAGCGGAAGGCGTTGCTGTCCTCCTGCCGGTTCTCCCCGAACCAGTAGTAGTAGCCGTCCACTTCGATGACACCGCCGCCATGGGCGTGCACCGGGTCGCCGTTCGGATCGGTGAACTGGGTCCCGTTCAGCACGGTGACCGGCGCCGCCCTGGCCGTCGGCGCCGCGAGGACGACGGCGGCGAGGCTCAGGCAGAGAGCGGTGACCAGCAGCCGGGCGAGGCGCACGGCCCGGCCTCCTGGCTCGCTCGCGGTGGGGGAGTGCATGGGTGCCCTACCTTTCTGACGCGGCTCGTGAAGGGGCCGTTCGAAAAACTCGGTGGAGCGGGACGGCCAGATGTGTTTGCGTAAACATGGGTGGCCGACGCCGTTCAGTATGGGCCCGTGCCCCGAACAGTCAATCCCTCCCGCACCGCCACATCCGCAGTGTGCGGACGCCCCGCACGGCTGCCTGCCGGTCCGAGGGCGCCGGCTGGTCAACGGGCATGGCAGAGCCCCGCCGCTTCCGGTGAGCAGGACGAGGCGTGGGGCAGTGGCTTCGAGTCGCTCTCCGTGCGTTCCGCGACCGATCAAGGTGTCGATGGGGCCGGTCCTGGGAGCGTCGAGCGCCCATATGTCCGCTTCCAGGAATCCGCCCTGCGGAAGAAGGGCGTACGGCTGAAGCCGGATTCCCGGCGGCTGCGGTCTTCTGCTCGTCGCCGTGTCGTGCCGGGCGGCGGCAGGCGGAACGGCGGTCGCGGCAACGTCTGACGGTCATCCGGGAAGGCGTCGGACGACGATGGAGGAACAGACACGTGGATCATGTCGAGGAGCAGGCGGGTGTTCCGCGCGGCCCCGCGTATCCCGGGGCTACACCAACGGCAGGAGCGCCAGCGCCTCTTTCGCGTTGTGTTCGGCGATCCCCTGCATGACCGCCCGGTCGGGGAAGTCGCCGTCGAGGAGACGCAGTGGACCGGCCACCAGCGACAGACGCATCGCGAGCATGTAGAGGTCGAGCCGCTGCGAATCGAGACCGGGCCGGACCAGCGCGGTATACCGCTCGCCGAAGCGGAGCCGGAGGAAGACGTGCTCCCACTCGACGTCGAAGTACATCACGCCCTCGATGTCGATCAGGACGGGGTGACCGTCGGCGTCGACCAGGACGTGATCGGGTCCGAGTTCTCCGTGGATCAGCCCGTATTCCGTGCGAGGGCTCACCCGGTCGGCCAGCTCCTGCAAGCGGTCGCGCAACGCGGCGCCGGCTGCCTTGATGCGGTCGTCGCGCCCCGCCGCCTCCGCAAGATCCCGCAGTGCGCGGTCGAGGACGCGCCGCTCGCACGAGATCTCGGATGCGGAGCCGCCCTGCTCCAGCAGATCCACCCTCCCGTAGTGCTCACCCCCCTGGTGCCGGTGCATCACCTCAAGCATCACGGCGAGGTTGTCCAGGGCTCCCGCGGCGCGCGCGGGATCGGTTTCGAAGAGTGCTTCGAGCGTGCCGCCGGAGACATCCTCGACCACGGCGACGTCCGCCGGATACCGGCGCCGGCTGTCATCCGCCAGAAGTACCCGAGGAACCCGTGCCCCGAGGCTGTCCAAGCTCCGCCGTGCGGTCAGGAACGGGACCAGCCCGGAGGCGGGCGCGAACGGGTCAGCCGGGTCGGCCTCCCGCGCGCCCGGCCAGAAGTTCTCGGCTTCGGCCCAGCTGTACACGATCACGCTCGGTGTGCGGGTTCCGTCGAGGCGGACCCGGTACACCCCTTTCTTGCTCCCCCCGCGCAACCGTTCCACCGCGGCGACGTGGCATCCCGCTCCCAGTGCGTCACGAACGAGCCCCGACAGGTCTTCGATGTCCGAGAATTGCCGCATCCGCAGAACCTACTGAAGACGGTGCAGCGCGTGCCACTGGATACTCCTTCCGCAGCCTTCGACCGCCGAGGAACGACGCACCTCCGGGAGGCCCTCCCGGCAACGGCGAAGCAACGCCATCTGCCCGCAACGCACACCTTGCCCGGACGGTGTCCGGAGCCCTGACATCCACCAGCAGCCCCAGGCCGATGGCGATCGGCCCCTGCTGGAGAAGGACCACGAAACGTTCACGAGGCGGCCGAACACCTCACTCCGGGCCTTGCGTTGCTGCGGCCCCGCGTAAGTCGGGCCGACGGGGCCGCTTGTCCTCATCACCCGGTCGGCCATGTCTCGATGACATCTGTGCAGAGAACGCCGTATGAAGGTTCGGACGACGAGGCCCGGCGCCAGGGAAACGGCGTCAGATCGGCACCTGCGTTCGGTGGCCGTCCGGCCAGTGGATCGTGGCTCCTTCCGGATGCACGGTCAACTCCGGTGCGGCGCCGAGGGGTTCTCCGCCGCGGTCGAGGGTGACCAGGGCCGCGAGGAGGCCGTCCGGCGGCAGGGTGCCGTCCGTGGCGACCCAGGGCACGGCCGTCCAGGTGCCGAGCGGACCCGAGTCGCGTTCCGCGTGCACCCCCGCCCCGGGGAAGCCGCGCAGCGGTCGGACCGCGGAACGCAGGGCGGCGGTGCACGCGGTGGCCCCGGGGCCCGCCGCCGGCCGGTCGGCCGCGGCGACCGGCCAGCCGCCGAGTCGCAAGTCGTGCGGTCCGGCCGGGAGTCCGGCGGTCGCGACGCGCACCAGCCGGACCTCGATGCCGTCACGCACGGCCGAGGCGACGGTGATCCCGGGGCCCGGCGCGATCCGGCCGGTGCGCCCGGAGCCGTGGTCGGGTCCGGCGTCGGGCGCCGGGTCCACCCAGTACGTGTGCCCGCCGGAGGCGGCGAGCAGCACGCCGCCGGGTGCCTGGCGGGCGAAGTGGGCGGTGAAGCCGGTGCGGTGCGTGGCGCGGCCCTCGGCGTCGAGGAGCACCACGGCGTTGTCCAGCGGCGCGTCCACCGTGGGGCCGGTCAGCGGCGGGAGCGTGGCGGTGGAGTAGCCGAGCCGGGCGTACAGCGGGGCGTCGGTGGCGGTGGTGCCGGGGCTCGCGTGGTCGGTGCCGTGGTTGACGACGGTGACCAGCCCGTCGCGCTGCCGTCCCGAGACCAGCCAGCCCGGTGCCTCGACGACCCGGCCGAAGTCGCCGCGTTCCACCGGAAGGGGCGCTTCCGGCTCGGTCCACACGGGGTGGTCGGCGGGGAGGGCCAGGCCCAGCATGCCCTTGGCGGCCCAGTAGGGCGAGCCGGGGCCCGAGTACGCCTGCTTCATGGCGGGCCAGGGGTGGTGCCAGCCGAGGGTGAGGAGCCCCTCGGCGTCGGGCGCGCCGTGGTCGGCGAAGTGCCGCACGATGCCGCTGGCCGCGCGGCGCAGCAGGCCGGGCGGCAGGTCGCCGGTGCCGGTGTAGGCGGCGGTCCACAGCGGGGCCGCGGCGGCGAAGCGGTAGATGAGGCTGCGGCCCTGGAGCAGGGGGGAGCCGTCGGCGCCGACGAGGTGGACCGCGTCGTGGAGGTAGTGGGTGAGGTCGTCGGCCCACGTCCGGCGGAGTCCGGGCGGGCAGAGGGTGCCGGTGACGTCGAACGCCTGGCTCCACAGCAGTGGGTAGAGGTGCAGTGCCCAGCCCGTGTAATGGTCGAACGCGCGCTGGTCGGCGCCGTCGGAGAGCCAGCCGCCCGGGCGCCGCAGGGACGCGTGGACGGCGAGGTCCTCCTCGATGTCGGTGGCGGACCAGGGCCCGCCGGCCTCGCGCAGGAAGGATTCGACGACGATCCGGAACCAGACCCAGTTGATCGGCGGGTAGGGCTGGCCGATGACGGTGGCCAGCCAGTCGACGGTGTTCTGTCGCACCCGGTCGTCGAGCCGGTCCCACAGCCAGGGGCGGGTGAGTTGCAGGATGAGCGCGATGGAGGCGGCCTCCACCTTGGCCTGGCCCAGTTCGTCCGGCCGGGGCCACGCCTCGGGCGAGGCCGGGTCGGTTCCGGCGGCGAGGCCGTCGGCGTAGCGTTCCAGCAGCCCGGTGGGGTCGGCGCCCCGTTCGCCCGCGATGCGGAAGCCGGCCAGCAGCAGGGTGCGGGCGAAGCCTTCGAGGCCGTCGGAGGCGGGGCCGAAGCGGCTGGGCGGTCCCGGCAGGTCGACGCGCGCGCCGAGCGGGGACCGGTGCCGGTCGACGGCGGCCAGCAGCCGGTCGGCGGTGGCGGCCCAGTGGGCGCGGGTCCAGCCGGTGTGGGGCGAGAGAGCGCGGTCCTCCGGCGGGTTCATGCGCGCACCGCCATGTCGTGCGAGGACACCGGGTCCACCGGGGGGCGGCCGGCGCGGTAGCGCTCCAGTTCGTCGAGTGCGGCCTGGGCCATTCTCCGGGTCTCCGATCCGAGCGAGCCCGCAACGTGCGGGGTGACCAGCACGTTCGGCAGGTCGTACAGCGGGGAGTCGGCGGGCAGCGGCTCCGGTTCCGTGACGTCGAGGATGGCGTGCAGTCCGCCGTCGGCGCAGGCCCGGGTCAGCGCCTCGGTGTCCACCAGGCTGCCGCGCGCGGTGTTGATCAGCACCGCGTGCCGGGGCAGCGCGGCGAGTTCGGCAGCGCCGATCAGCCCGCGGGTCTGCGGCAGGGCCGGGGCGTGCAGGCTGAGGACGTCGGCCTGGGGCAGGGCCTCGGCGAGGGTGGCGGGCTGGGCGCCGGCCGCGCGGATGGCGGCGGGGTCGGCGACGGGGTCGACGATCAGGACGCGGGCCAGGCCGAGGCCGGTGAGCAGGGCGCAGACCCGCGCGCCGATCCGCGAGTGGCCGACGAGGACGACGGTGCGGTCCCGCCCGGACAGTTCGCCGCGGCGGTCGCGGTAGCTCCAGTCGGTGCGGAACGTGCGGGCGTCGGCGCCGAGGAACGGCACCTTTTTGAAGGCCCAGAGCACGGCGGCCAGGGTGTAGTGGGCGACGGGCTCCGCATTGGCCTCGGCGGCGGTGGTGACGAGCAGGCCGCGGTCGAAGACGGCCCGGCTCACGTGCGGGCGCACCGAGCCTGCGGCGTGCAGGACGGCGCGCAGGCGCGGGGCGGCGTTCAAGATGTCCTCGGTGAGGTAGGGGCAGCCCCAGGAGGTGATGAGCACTTCGGTCTCGGCCAGCCGGCTGAGCGTTCCGGGGGAGTGCAGCTCGTCGGTGACCAGGGGGTCGCCGAGGGCGGCGAGGTAGCGCAGCCGGGCCAGCTCGGCTTCGGCGAACTGGGCGGTGAAGGTGTCGTGCCCCATGACGAGCATGGTCTGGGGCCCGGCCTGGTGGCTCACTTGACGCTCCCGGTGGCAAGGCCGGAGCGCCACTGCCGCTGGAGCACGATGAAGGCGATCACCAGGGGCACCACGGCGAGCAGCGAGCCGGTGATGACCAGGGGGCTGTACTGGGGGAACTGGCTCACGCGGGAACTCCACTGGAAGAGGCCGAGCGTCATGGGGAACAGCTCGGGATCGGTCAGCATGACCAGGGGCAGGAAGAAGTTGTTCCAGATGCCGACGAACTGGAACAGCAGAACGGTCACCACGCCGGGCCGCATCATGGGCAGCGCGATGGTGAAGAAGGTGCGCAGTTCGCCCGCGCCGTCGACGCGGGCCGCTTCGAGCACCTCGTCGGGAACGGCGGCCTCGGCGTAGGCGCGGGCCAGGTAGACGCCGAAGGGGTTGGTCAGCAGGGGGATGAAGACGGCCCAGAAGGTGTCGACGATGCGCAGTTCCGAGGCGAGCAGGTAGAGCGGCAGCGCCAGGGCGGTGGTGGGCACGAGCACGCCGGCGAGGGTGACGGCGAACAGGGCGCGCCGCCCGGGGAAGTCGAGCTTGGCGATGGCGTAGCCGCAGGCGGCGCAGATCAGCGCGCCGAGGACGGCGCCGAGCCCGGCGTACAGCAGGGAGTTGCGCACCCAGTCGAGGAAGACGCCGTCCTCCTCGGCGAACAGGTCGCCGAGGTTGCTCCACAGGTTCCAGTCGCCCAGCTCGAAGGCGCCGGTGGTGGAGAAGTCCCCGACGTTCTTGGTGGCGGAGGTGAACAGCCAGATCAGGGGGAGCACGCTGTAGAGCGCCGCGATCAGCAGCAGGGTGTGCACCACACTCTTGGACATCCAGCGGGATGTCCCCCGCGGCGCGTTCATCGTGACCTCCGGGCGGACAGGCGCATCACCAGCGCCGAGAGCAGGGCCGAGGCGAGTGCGAGCAGCAGCGAGGCGGCGGCGGCCCGGCCGTAGTCGTTGCTGATGAACGCGGCCTCGTAGACGTACAGGCTGGGCGTCCAGGTGCTGGTCACCGAGGTGGTGAACGAGCGCAGTACCAGTGGCTCGGTGAACAGCTGGAGGGAGCCGATGACGGTGAAGACCAGCGCGACGAACATGGTCGGCCGGATCATCGGGACCTTGATGGCGAGCGCGGTGCGGATCGGCCCCGCGCCGTCGACGGTGGACGCCTCCAGCACGTCGCGCGGCACGGTGCGCAGCGCGGTGTAGAAGATGATCATGTTGTAGCCCATCCACTGCCAGGTCGCCATGTTGACGATGGACGGCAGCACGCCGTTGCTGCCCAGCGGGTCCCAGGGCAGCACGTCGTTGAGCGGGCCGATGTTGGGGCTGTAGAGGTAGGCCCAGATGAGTCCGGCGATCACGCCGGGCACGGCGTAGGGCAGGAACACCGCCAGCGACCACACCTGCCGCAGCCGCACGGTCGCGCCGTCCAGCAGGAGGGCGAGCACCAGCGCGCCGCCGAGCATCAGGGGCACGTGGATGACGGCGTAGAGGGCGACGTTGCCCACGCTCTCGCGGAACGCGGCGTCGCCGAGCACGTCGGCGTAGTTCTCCAGCCAGACGAAGACGTCGTGCGGGCCGTCGAAGCCGAGCCCGGAGAGGCGTTCGGTGAACAGGCTCAGGTAGAGGGCGTAGCCGATGGGCACGAGAACGGTGCACAGCAGCAGCAGCGCGAACGGCGCGGCCAGCACCAGCGGCGCCAGCCGGGAGCGGCGACGCGGCCGGGGCGCGGTGTCCTTCTGCGTCTTCCCGCCGGTCGGGTCGGGGGTCACGATGGTCACGCCGCACCCCCTTCCCTGACCGACAGGCCGCGGTCGCGCATGGTGGACACGGCCGCCTCCTGCACTTCGCGCACGGCGGCGGGGATGGTGGTGCCGCCGGTGGACACGCCGCCGAAGGAGTCGGCGACCGAGGAGAACAGGCCGAGCGCGTTGGGGCCCCAGGTCCATTCGGGCACGCGGGCGTCCGCCTCGTCCAGCACGTCGTACACGGGGGCGCCGATGAAGTAGTCGTCGGGGACGACCTCGCGGGCGACGTCCCGGTTGGGCAGGTAGGCGGGGAACGGCGAGGTGAACGCCGCGCCGATGCGCGGCACTTCGGGGTCGGTGCTGAGCCAGCGCAGGAACGTCATCGCTGCCTCGGCCACCTCGCTCTCCGCGGAGATCCCGAAGGCCGTGCCGCCCTGCACGCCGTTGGCGGGCCGGTTGGTGTCCCAGACCGGCATGGCGGTCACGGCCCAGCGGCCGGTGTCGTCGGGGATGGACTTCTTCAGCGTGCCCACGCCCCAGGCGGCTCCCAGGTATCCCCACAGCCGGCCCTCGTGCATGCCGGCGATCCAGTCCTGGGTACCGGTGCCGCCGTTCCGCACCAGGTCGGCGTCCATCAGCTCCTGCCAGAACTCGGCGGTGCGCAGGGTGCCCTCGCCGGCCACGTTCACCAGCCAGGTGTCGCCCTCGATGCGCCACCACGGGTCCCCGGCGCCCCAGCACATGCCGGCGAAGAAGGAGCCGTCGTTCAGCGGGAACGTCGTCAGCCGGGCATCGGCGTCGGCCTCGCGCACCAGCTCGGCGGCGTCGGTGAACTCGCGCCAGTCGCGGGGGACCGGGATGCCGTGCTGGTCGAAAAGGTCCTTGCGGTAGTAGAGCGCCATGGGGGCCAGGTCCATGGGGACGGCCCAGGTGCGCCCGTCCGGGCGCACGGACCGCCAGGCGGCCGGCGAGTATCCGTCCGCGAGGTCGGCCATGTCCGCGGTGAGGTCCCGCAGTCCGCCGGTGGCCAGGATCTGGATGAGGCCCTGGTACTCGACATGCAGGATGTCGGGCGCGTTGTGGGCCTTGATGGCGTTGGTCTGCTGCGCGTAGCCGCCGGAGAGACCGGCGGCGATCACGCTGAGGTCGACGTGGACCTCGTTCTGTGCCGCGTTGAATGCCGCCACGTACTGATCCATCCCGGTCATCCAGGACCACAGGGTGACCCGGGTCGCCCCGGAGGCGGTTGTCGAGGACGTACAGCCGGCGAGACCGACGCCACCGGCGGCGAATGCGGCGGTGCCGGCCGACGCGCGCAGCAGCGCGCGGCGCGACCAGCCGGTGTGTTGCGCCATAGCCTCTCTTCCTTCCCGAACAATCTGTCGGGCCACTCCAACCTGTGGGATAGTTCACGGTCAATCACCTGGAGCCATAACGATCAAAATCGATCAAATGCGAAAGTGAGGGCAGCCGGTGTTCCTTCCCTCGGAGCGCCAGGAGCGCATCCTTGCCGCCGTGCGCCAGCAGGGCACGGTCCGGCTGAGCGAGCTGGTCGAGCGCCTCGGCGTCTCGGCGGTGACCGTGCGGCGCGACGTCACCGCCCTGGCCGACCGGGGTCTGCTGCAACGGGTGCACGGCGGCGTCACGCTGCGGCACCGCCGCGGCCGCGAGCCGGAACAGCAGCGCACCCCCTTCGGCCCCACGGCCGCCGGCGTGCTGCTCGGCATGGTCGTGCCGTCCGTGGAGTACTACTGGCCGCACGTCATCCAGGGCGCCCAGACCGCGGTGAACGCGGCGGAGGGCCGGCTGGTGATGCGCGTCTCCAGCTACGAGCCCGGCGAGGACCGGCGGCAGATCACCGCCCTGCTGGAACGCGGGGTCCGCACCCTGCTCGTCGCCCCGGTCGTCACCGGCACCTACGGCCTCGACCTGCTGCGCTGGCTGGCCGCCCTGCCGGTACCCGTGGTGCTGGTGGAACGCCAGCCCCCGCCCGAACTGCCGACCCTGGCCCTGGACGCCGCCACCACGGCGCACGCGATCGGTGCCGGGCTCGGCGTCCGGCACCTGGTCACCCTGGGGCACCGCAACATCGCGCTGGTCCTCTCCGGGAGCAGCCCCACCAGCCGGGCGCTGCGGCAGGGGTGGGCGGAGACCATGACCGAGCTCGGCATGCCCCGGCCCGACGCCTGGCTGTTCGAGGTCGCCAGCTACGGCACTCCCGGCTGGGCGACCGCGTACGACGAAGTGCTGTGGCGCTGCCGGGAGCAGGGGATGACGGCGCTGCTCGTGCACTCCGACCGGGAGGCCATCGGCATGGTGGAACGCGCCAGGGACCTGGGCATCGCGGTGCCCGGCGAGCTGGCCGTGGTCTCGTACGACGACGAGGTCGCCGCCACGTCCGATCCGCCGCTGACCGCCGTCCGCCCGCAGAAGCACCGGCTGGGCAAACTGGCCGCCGAACTGGCCCTGGCCCGCGCCACGGAGGCCGGCCGCCGCCCGGTGCACCGCGTGCAGCTGTGGCCGACCCTTGAGGTCCGCGAGTCCTGCGGCGGTCAGCCGGATTGAGCCCCGCCGCGGGCCCGGGTGTGTTTCGTTTGCCGCCCGGCCCGGGCGCGATGTGGAGGGCGACTTGTTCCGGTTGGTGGCCATTCATGGAGTGCTGAAGTGACGGAAAGCGACGATTTTGGCCTGCGGTGACTTACCGTGCCGATCGTTTCCGATGCCTTCCGATCACTTGTTGCGTGATTTGTTGACCGATGTTGCTTCGAGCCGGAACGTATCGGCCACCTCTCGTCGGCGGGCCCGTGACACGTTCCGGGCGCGCCGACGTGCTCGTCCCCGCATGCCGCGCCGCCCGAAGCCGACAGGAACCGCCGTGACCAATACCCTTTCACGCACCCGTTCGACGGGCGCCCCGCCGGGGCGACGGCCACCCGGCGAACGCCCCAGATCCCCTTGGCGCGCACGGCTGCGCGGCCAGCGCACGCTGCTGCTGCTGGCCGCGCCCGGCATCGTCTACTTCCTGGTGTTCCACTACGCCGCGCTGTTCGGGAACGTCATCGCGTTCAAGGACTACGTGCCGTTCCAGGGCGTCTGGGAGAGCCCCTGGGTGGGCTTCGACAACTTCGAGCGGATGTTCCAGGATCAGGCGTTCTGGCAGGCCGCGTGGAACACCGTGGCCATCGCCGGCCTCCAGATCGTCTTCTTCTTCCCGCTGCCGCTGGCCCTCGCCCTGCTCCTGCACAGCCTGGCCAGGGGCCGAATACGGGCCCTGGTGCAGTCCGTGGTCTACCTGCCGCACTTCCTGTCCTGGGTCATCGTGGTCGCCCTCTTCCAGCAGATGCTCGGCCCCACCGGCATGTTCGGCGGCGACGTGGCCTTCGTGGCCGACGTGCTCAGCAACCCGGACGCGTTCAAGCCGCTGATGGTCGCCCAGATCATCTGGAAGGACTGCGGCTGGGGCACCATCATCTTCCTCGCGGCGCTCAGCCAGGTGAACAACGACCTGTACGAGTCCGCCGCCCTGGACGGGGCCGGGCCCTGGCGCCGCTTCTGGCACATCACCCTGCCCGCGCTGCGTCCCATCATCATCCTGCTGCTGATCATGCGTCTTGGCGACATCCTCACCGTCGGCTTCGAGCAGATCCTGCTCCAGCGCGACGCGGTCGGCCCCGAGGCCGGTGAAGTCCTCGACACGTTCGTGTACTTCCACGGCGTGCTCGGCGCCGACTGGGGCTACTCCGCCGCCGCCGGCCTGTTCAAGGGCCTGGTCGGCGCGGTGCTCGTCTTCGCCGCCAACCGCATCGCCCACCGGCTCGGAGAACAAGGGGTCTACAAGTGAGCAGCGCCGTCATCGACCGGGTCCTCGGGACCGCCGAGGAACGCCCCGCCTGGCAGGAACGGCCCCGGCTCGCCACCCGCATCGGCAAGGTGGTGGCGCTGCTGGGGGTCTGCACGCTCATCGTGGTCCCCCTGCTCGTCGTCGTCTCCACCTCGCTGGCCTCCCCCGACGAGGTCACCGAAGGCGGCGGCTGGGTCCTGTGGCCCACGGAGCCCACGCTCCAGACCTACCAGGACATCCTCTCCGGCGGCACCATCACCCGTTCCCTCGTGATCAGCGTGGGGATCACCGTCGGGGGCACGCTGATCAGCCTGTTCGGCACCATCACCCTGGCCTACGCGCTCAGCCGCGACCACTTCTCGCTGCGCCGCCCGCTGCTGCTGATGGTCCTCTTCACCTTCCTCTTCCCGCCCAGCATGCTGCCGAGCTATCTGGTGGTGAAGAACCTGGGCCTGCTGGACACCTACTGGGCGCTGACCCTGCCCGTGGCGATCAACGTGTTCAACCTGGTGATCATGCGCGGCTTCTTCCAGGCGCTGCCGGGCGAGCTGTACGACGCCGCCCGCATCGACGGCGCCGGTGAACTCACCGTGCTGACCCGCATCGTCCTGCCGCTGTCCAAACCCGTCATCGCGGTGATCGGCCTCTTCTACGCCGTCGGCTACTGGAACAGCTTCTTCCACGCCATCCTCTACCTGAACGACTCCAGCGACTGGCCGCTCCAGGCGGTCCTCCAGACCGTCGTCACCCAGGGCGCCGCGCTGGGCGGCAACACCAGCGACGCGCTCTCCGACACCGGCGCCCTCGCCGCGCCGCAGAGTTACCAGATGGCCACCGTCGTCGTCGCCATCGTGCCGATCCTCGTCATCTACCCCTTCATCCAGAAGTACTTCACCAAGGGCGTGCTGACCGGCGCCATCAAGAGCTGAGCCGAGGAGAGACGACGCACATGGCACCGACCACCCGACGCGGTTTCCTGCGCGGCTCCGCCGCCGCGACCGCCGCACTCGCCGGCGCCCCCGCACTCGTGGGCTGCGGCACCTCCCAGGTGCGCAGCGCCGCCAACGTGGGCACCGACCCCGTGCCCTGGCCCGCCCACATCCCGCTGCCAGGGCCGCGGCCCGACCTGCCGCCCGACCCGCGTGGCGTGGACGCGGGCTTCCTGCGCTACCCCGACCGGCTGACGCGCGCCACCGCCGGGCGGCCGGGTAATGGAGAGCGGATCACCGCCCTGGTGGAGACCTACGAGTCGCCGCCGCTCGGGCCGGACAGAAACCAGTACTGGGCCGCGCTGAACGAGGCGCTCGGCGTCGACCTGGACCTCCAGATCGTGCCGAGCGGCAACCTCGGCCACAAGATCGCCACCATGATGGCCAGCGGCGACATGCCCGACCTGATGATGGTGCGCAACTGGATGCCGCGTATCGCCGACTACATGGTCAACCAGGCCGCCGACCTCAGCGACCACCTGGCGGGCGACGCCGTGGCCGACTACCCCAGCCTCGCGAACCTCCCCACCTACGCGTGGCAGGACGTGGGGCTGATGGCCGGCCGCATCTACGGCGTCCCCATCGTCCGCCCCCGCACCGGCTCGGCCATCCTGGCGAACCGCGAGGTGCTCTCGGACCTGGCCGGCGACGCCTACAACGCCTGGGACGCGGAGGAGTTCGTCGCGGTCCTGCGCGCCGCCACCGAGGGCAACCACTACGGCTTCGGCGTCCCCGAGGGCGGCTGGGCCTTCGGCGCCCCCACCTTCGCGGGGTGGTTCGGCGCACCCAACTTGTACGGCATCGACGACGCGGGCAACTTCCTGCGGGCCGAACTCACCGAGGAGTACCGGGCCGCGGTCGAGTTCACCGCGCGCCTGCACCTGGACGAGAAGGTGTACTACCCGGGGGCCGCGACCCTGCCCACGACCACGCTCAAGTCCCTCTTCTTCAACGGTACGGTGCGCAGCCATCTCGACAACCTCTCCGGGTACCGGACCGAGGTGGCCGTGGTGGGCGACTCGTTCACCGTGGACCTGCTCCGCCCGCCCACCGGGCTCTCCCCCAGGCCGCGGCCGCACTTCGGCGGCGGCACCTACGGCGCGGCCATCCTGCGGCCCGCGGCGCCCGAGCGCATCCGGCTGATGCTGCGCGTACTCGACTTCCTGGCCTCGCCGTTCGGCACGGAGGAGTACGAGCTGGTCAACTTCGGGGTGGAAGGCGTCCACTTCACGCGCGAGGACGGCGACATCCAACGCACGGAGCTGGCCGACACCGAGAACTCGAGCACCGTGCCGGTCAGCTACCTCACCGCCCCGCCGCCGGTGCACTACTTCCCCGGCGACCCGGACGCCGCGCGCCGGGCCCACGCCCATCAGCTCACCGAGGTGGCGGACGGCATCCCGCCGCTGACGTCCGGCCTGGTGGTCAAGGACTCCCGCCTCGAACGGCAGAAGCACACCAACCTGTTCCTCGACGCGATGCTGGCCATCATCCAGGGCCGCGCCTCGATGGACCGCTGGGACCAGGCCATCCGCACCTGGCGCACCGACGGCGGCGACCGGGTGGACGCCGAACTCCAAGCCGAGTACGAGGCGGTGCACGGCCGCTGAGAAACGCGCCACCCGCGGCGGGCGGCGGACCGACACCGGACGGCACCGACTGAGGCCGGGGAAGGCGCGTCCCGTCCCCGGCCCGCGCGCGAACTCGCGCGAAAAGCGTTCCTGGCGCGCTGCGGAACGCCCCGAGGCGGCCCGCCGCGGGGGTGCCCTGGCCCCGCCGTGCCCGGCGGGGCCAGGGCCGTCCGCGTTGCCGCGCGGGGTCGCCGCACGACCGCACACGGCCGCCGTTCACCCACTCTGAGCTGGGGATTCGCCGGAAACGGGCCTACGATCACATGAGCCGGAAAGGGGATGTGATGGACCGGAACATACGCACCGTGGACGATGTGCTGGGGCTCATGGACACGCTGTTCGCGCCGGGTGCCGACCGCTGGACGGCCGACGCGGGCGGCTGGTGGGACGACTTCTACGCGGACCGCGCCAGGCCGGTGCCGTTCTTCGCGGACAAGCCGGACGAAAGCCTCGTCTCCTGGCTCGACCACGGCCTGATCACGTCCGGCCGTGCCCTCGACCTGGGCTGCGGGCCCGGCCGCAACGCCCGCCACCTCGCCGCGCGGGGCTTCGACGTGGACGCGGTCGACCTCTCGCCCGTCGCCATCGCCTGGGCCGAGGACCGCGCCCGTGCCGCGGGCTCCGCGGTCCGCTTCGTGTGCGGCGACGCCTTCGGCCCGGCAGGCGAGCAACTCACCGGCCCCTACGACCTGATCTACGACTCCGGCTGCTTCCACCACCTGCCGCCGCACCGCCGCATCAGCTACCTCGCCCTCCTGGACCGGCTGCTCGCGCCCGGCGGCCGGTTCGCCCTCACCTGCTTCGCGGCCGGTGCGATGGGCTCGGAGCTCTCCGACGCCGACTTCTACCGCACGTCCGGCCTGCACGGCGGCCTCGCCTACACGCCGGAGTCGCTGCGGCAGATCTTCGCCGACCTGGCCGAGGTCGAACTGCGCCGCATGCGTGACGAGCAGCCCGCGTCCGGCCGGTTCGGCGAACCGTTCCTCTGGACGGCCCTGTTCCGCGCCCGCCCCTGACCGGCCGGCTCAGCGGCTCAGCGGCGCAGCGTGGTCTCCCGCTGCATGTGCGACAGCTTCTCGGGATTGCGCACGGCGTAGAGCCCGGTGATGAGGCCGTCGTCGATGCGCACCGCCACGACGGTGTCCAGCTCCCCGTTGAGCCGGATGATCAGCGCCGGGTAGGCGTTGACCTGGGCCGGCCGCAGCGACGCCGCCGTGATCCTGCCCAGCCCGGCCGCCAGCAGGCGGGCCACCTTGCCGGCCCCCACGATGGGCCGCAGGACGGCCTGTTTGACTCCGCCACCGTCCCCCAGGAGGACGACGTCCGGCGCGAGGACGTCGAGCAGGCTCTGCAGATCGCCCGTTTCGACGGCCCGTTGAAAGGCCGCGAGCGCGTTCCGGCTCTGGGCCGGGGAGACGGTGCCGCGCGGCCGGCGCGCGGCGACGTGCGCCCGTGCCCGGTGGGCGATCTGGCGGACCGCGGCGGGGGTCTTGTCGACGGCTTCGGCGATCTCGTCGTAGGCGAGGTCGAAGACGTCGCGCAGCACGAACACCGCGCGTTCGGTCGGGGTGAGCGTCTCCAGCACCAGCAGCATGGCCATCGAGACGCTGTCGGCGAGCTCGACGTCCTCGGCCACGTCAGGGGTGGTGAGCAGCGGCTCGGGCAGCCAGGGGCCGACGTAGGACTCCTTGCGCCGGCCGAGCGTGCGCAGCCGGGTGAGGGACTGGCGGGTGGTGATCCGCACCAGGTAGGCCCGTGGGTCCCGCACCGTGCCGAGGTCCACGCCCGCCCATCGCAGCCAGGTCTCCTGGAGGACGTCCTCCGCGTCGGCGGCCGAGCCGAGCAACTCGTAGGCGACGGTGAACAGCAGATTGCGGTGGGCGACGAACGCCTCCGTGGCGGGGTCGGCGCCGCCGTCGGCGGGCCGCCCGGCCGTGTCCTCCGTACGTTCTCCGCGCTCGCTCTGCACCGGCTGCCCCTGCCTGTTCGCTCCGGACGGTGTCACGCGCACAAGACGCCGGCCCCCGCAGCTTTGTGACGCCCCTGAGAGGTGGCGCACGTCACGCCACCGTCCCGTCACAAGGGGCGGCCCGTCGGCATCTCGTGTTCGTTCAGTGCAAGACCACGAGTGAGGACGAAAGTATGGAAGCCCGATTCGACATGCGCGCCAACGAGGTCGCCACCAAGTTCGCCAAGCGGCTCGCCAACGCGGGCCTGGTGATCCACCAGTCATCGCTGCCGAAGTCCACGCTGGAATTGGTGTCGCTGCGCGCCAGCCAGATCAACGGCTGCGGCTGGTGCGTCGACCTGCACACCAAGGAGGCCGCGGCCGCCGGGGAAACCGCGGTCCGGCTCCACTTGGTCGCCGCCTGGCGCGAGTCCACCGTGTTCACCGAGGCCGAACGGGCGGCGCTGGCGTTCGCCGAAGAGGGCACCCGGCTCGCCGACGCCCACCACGGTGTGTCCGACGAGACCTGGGCCCAGGTGCGCGAGCATTACGACGATGACCAGATCGCCGCGCTGGTCTCCTCGGTGGCCCTGATCAACGCGGCCAACCGGCTCACCGTGATCGTGCACGAGCCTGGCGGCTCCTACGAGCCGGGCATGTTTGCCGCCGAGTTCTACTGAGCGGCGGACGCATCCGGCCCGGGCCCGCACTGACCCGTGGGGGCCCTGCCGTGGCATATGTCACACCCTCTCCGGCGGGGGGAGCGGTCGCGGTCACTCCTTGGTGGGGGTGGCCGCGACCGGTGCGGCCACTCCGTTCATGATCAGGCCGCCGTGCCCGCACGCACAGGGGTTTCGGTGGGTGAACGCCTGTCTCGGGGTGTTCGTCAACCCCGTTGCTGGGAAAGGTGAATCATGGGACCGGGATACCCATGCGTCCCTGTGGGGCGTTAGGGTTACCCTGCCCGGACCGGGTGCCGTTGTACGGGTGGGAGAGTCATGAAGCAGATAACAGCGCGGAGCGGGCCGCCACGAGTGCCTGCGATCAACTGCGGGAGCAGCGCCAACAGCGCTCGTCTCGACCGTCACTTGAGCGTGCTCTCCGGCCCCGCGGTGCCGCAGCGCGAGGCCGAGGAGGCCACGACGCTGATGCGCGAGCTGACCCAGCGCGACGAGAAGGCCCTGGCCCGAGCGCGCCGCGGTCCCCGCGTGCTCCTCGTCGCACCGCTGCGCAGGCTGCGCCGCACGCTGTTCGGCGGTCGCGGCTGACCCGGCCGCCGGGCCCGGCCCGGCGGCCCGGCGGTCACTCGTCGGGGGAGGCGTCCATGGACACGGCAAAGGAGAACCGGTCCCCCCGGTAGTGAATCCGCGCGACGTCCACGGCCTGCCCCTGTCCGTCGTACTCGACCCCCGTGATGTGCAGGATCGGGCTCAGCAACGGCACGCCGAGCAACTGCGCCACGGGCGGATCGGCCAGCCGCGCCTGCACGGTGTTGGCGATCCGGCTGACCGTCACCCCGGCTATGTCCCGTAGCACTTTGGTCATCGGCCAGCGTTCGAGCGCGGCCGGGTCGATCCGGTCCGCGACCTCGGGACGCACCAGGTTCTCCGCACAGTTCGCCGCCTCGCCGGTGGCCCGGTCCCGCCGCAGGCGGCGGAAGCGGACCACCTCGGCGACGCCGGGGAAGTACTCGGCCAGCTCGGCCGGGACGGGCACGGGGCCGTGGTCGAGCAGGGTGGTGACCTCGCCCGACTGCTGCGCCACGATGGTGTCCACCGAGCCGAGGAGCCGCACCGGCGTGCCCCCGCCCGCGGTCGGCCGGATGAACGTGCCGCGGCGCCGTTGGCGGGTGATCAGCCCCTCCAGCTCCAGCTCCTTCAGCGCCTGCCGCATAGTCAGCACGCTCACCCCGTAGTGGGCGGCCAGCTGCTCCTCGGTCGGCAGCCGCAACGGCGCCTCGGAGGAGCGGCCCAGGATGGACGCGCGCAGCGACTGCGACACCTGGTACCACAGCGGCAGCTTCCGGTTCAGCTCAAGCGAGTCGGGGGCGAAGACGGTCACGGCGGTCGCTTTCGGCTCGGCGGGTCGTTTCCTCGGGGCCGTCCCCGGGTCAGGAGGGGAAGTGGGAGTTCAGACCCTGCCACACCTCGTCGTACGCGCGCTGCCTGGACGGCGTACTCCAGGCCTGCTCGGTGAGCGTCACCGGCCAGCGCGTCTCGAACATGATGGCCAGCCCGTCGTCGATCTTCTGCGGTTTCAACTCGGCCGCGCCGGCCCGCTGAAACGTTTCCCGGTCCGGGCCGTGTGCCGACATCATGTTGTGCAGCGAGCCGCCGCCCGGCACGAACCCCTCGGCCTTGGCGTCGTACGCCCCCTCGATCAGGCCCATGTACTCGCTCATCACGTTGCGGTGGAAGTACGGCGGCCGGAAAGTGTCCTCGCCGACCAGCCAGCGCGGGGCGAAGACGACGAAGTCGGCCCCGGGGGCGGTCAGCACCGTGAAGATCGACGGGTCCGGGTGGTCGAAGCTGATCGACCCGATCACGTTGAAGCGGCGCAGATCGTACAGGTACGGCACGTGGTTGCCGTGCCAGGCGACCACGTCGAGCGGGGAGTGGTCGTAACGGGCGGCCCACAGGCTCCCGCCGAACTTGTTGATCACCTCCACCGGACCGGCCGCCTCCTCGTACGCCGCGGCGGGGACGAGGAAGTCACGGGCGGCGGCGAGGCCGTTGGCGCCGATCGGGCCCAACTCGGGCAGCTCGAACGGCTCCCCGTAGTTCTCGCACACGTACCCGCGCGCGGCGCCGTCGGGCAGCTCGACGCGGAAGCGCACCCCGCGCGGGATCAGCACCATGTGCCCGGGGCCCGCGCGCAGCGGCCCGAACTCCGTGCGCACCAGCAGCGTGCCGCGCTCGGGAACGATCAGCAGCTCGCCGTCCGCATTGCCGAACACCCGGTCGGTCATCGGCGCGTTGGCGCGGTACAGGTGCACGGCCATGCCCGTGCGCCCGCGCGCGTCACCGTTGCCGCCCAGCGTCCACAGGCCGGCCACGAAGTCCGTGCCCGCCGGCGGCTCCGGCAGCGGGTCCCAGCGCATCCGGTTCGGATCGGGCTCCCGTTCGCCGAACGGTGCGCCGCGCAGCTCGCCGTTGCCGATGCGCAGGAACGGCGGGTGCGCGGCCGAGGGCCTGATGCGGTAGAGCCACGACCTGCGGTTCGTGGCGCGCGGCTCGGTGAATGCCGTCCCGCTCAGCTGCTCGGCGTACAGGCCGAGCGGGGCGCGCTGCGGCGAGTTCCGCCCGAGCGGGAGCGCGCCCGCGACCGCCTCACTGCTGTGCTGATTGCCGAACCCGCCGGAGGAGCCGGCCGCTTCGCCCATGTCCCGTGTCTCCGTGCCCATCGCCCACGCTCCCGTCACCGAACCATTCCTTTGTTCGACCGTAGGAATTGTGGGCGGTGGCGTCAACGTCCGTGCACGGTGCGTGCCAAAAGCTCCGCCGCGGGCCTGCGGTTGCGGTAGGGCTGAAGCGCCTGCCGCATGTCGCGCATCGCCCGTTCTGCGTCACCGGAACGCAGCCGCTCGCGCGCCGCGAGGAAGCTCTCCCACGCCGCGCACGCCTCGTCCAGATGCCCGGTACGCAGCAGCAACTGGCCGAATCTGGCCTGGCTCAGCGCCCGGCCGCGCACATCGGACGCGGCCCGCTCGCCCGCCGCCCGGCGCAGCGCCGCCAGCGCACCGTGCAGGTCGCCGAGCGACTCCAGCACGGCCGAGGTCTGGAAGTGCAGCGCGGCCGCCGGGTAGCTGTCGAACGGCGCGGACGCGCTCCCGGCGCGCTCGGCCGCCCGCTCGGCGTGGCCCATCGCCGCGAGCGCCCCCCGGCGATCACCGGTCCGCCCGAGCACCACCGCGAGCTGCGCCTGTACGTACGCCTGCTGCGCCGGGGGCGCCGTGCGCGCCCCCCGGTGCGCGGCATCGGCCAGCTGGAGTGCCGAGGGCAGGTGCCCCAGGCGCTGCGCCTGGGCGCTCATCGCGCGCACCACCACACTCCAGGTCGTGCGGTCGCCCGACTCGTCGGCCAGCCGGTGCGCATAGGTGTAGTAGCGCTGCGCAACTCCGTGCAGCAGTCCGTCCTCGTACATACGGGCCAGCAGGAACGCGAGGCGGGCGGCCAGGACCAGGACCTCACGGCGCAGCCGCTGCGGCTGCGCCGAGGTGAGCAGGGGCATCACGTCGTCGGCAAGATACGCGGACAGCGCGCTGCGGGCGTGCCGCCCGCCGTGCGTGTCGATGGACGCCGCGAAGAACACCACCGCGTCGTGCAGCGCCGCCGTGACCTCCGTGCGCCCCCCGAGCGGGCGGCCGGGCACGGCGTGCGCCGGGGCGCCCGCCACCACCGCGTCGGCCACCCGGTAGGGGCGTTGGTGCAGCAGCGTGCGCCGGGTGGCATCGGTGTCCGTGCGGCACAGCGCCGTGAATCCGGCGACCGGGTCGGCCGGGGTGGTGTCCCGGGCGCAGCCGGGAAATCCGGCCGCCTCCGGCGTGACCGGTCTGCCGATGCGCCGGGTCAGCGCCTCCGCGGTCAGCTGCGGAACAGGGTGCCGTGGCTGCGTTCCGGACAGCCAGTGCGCCACGGCCGTGCGGTCGTACCGGAGGATCGCGCCGATCTCGGCACCCAGGGCGTTCACGGCGCGGGCCAGCGCCTCCTGGGTCCAGCCGGCCTCGGTGAGCAGCGCCCGCAATTCGTAGTTCGGGCCGCGCCGGTTCGTCATGGTCCTGTGTTCTCACGGCGGCGCCCGCGTCGGCAGGGCGCACGGTGGCACAGGGCCGTTGAGCCCTGCGTCACCATCACACGATCGAGTTCGCATGCACGCCGTGCGGTCACGCGCGCGTGGTGGTCGTGCGCCGGGTGGTTGACGGTGGAGCCATGAACGACCCCGTCCTCCACGCCGCCGTCGCACGCCCCGGGCGCCTCCGGGCCCGGGCCCGGAGTGCCGACCGCTCAGAAGTAGTACCGGGTGACCGTTTCCGCGGCGCAGACCGGTTTGGTGCCCCCCTCGCGCTCCACGGTCACCGCGAGCGCGGTCTGGATACCGTCGGGGACGTCCGTCACCGAGGCCAGGCTGCCGGTGGCCCGGATACGGGAGCCGGCCGGCAGGGGGGAGGGGAAACGCACCTTGTTGGTCCCGTAGTTGAGGGCCATGCGGACGCCCTCCACCCGGATCAGATCCGGTAGCAGGGCCGGCAGCAGCGACAGCGTCAGGTACCCGTGGCCGATCGTCGACCCGAACGGGCCGTGCGCCGCCCGCTCGGGATCGGTGTGAATCCACTGGTGGTCGCCCGTCGCCTCGGCGAAAAGATCGATCCGCTGCTGGTCCACCGTCAGCCAGTCACTGACACCCAACTGCTCGCCCACCGCGGCACGCAGCGCGTCCGGCGAGGTGAAGATACGCGGCTCCGTCATCCCGCCAGGATACTCGCCGGTAGCAAGAGGGGAACGGGGCCGTGCGGACCGCCGGACCCGGGTCAGACGACCTGGTCGAGCCAGGGCTCCTTCGGCCGGTACCCGCAGGTGCATTCCCGCGGCAGGCCGTGGCCGCCCGGCGCCCTCCCGCGGCACGGGGCCGGCAGGTGCCGCCGATGGCCGCACGAGGCGCACGGCCACGTCTCAGGTCCGCCCACGTCCGCGGGCTTCGGCCAGAACTCCCGGCAGCCGCAGGGCCGGGGCGCGGCGCCACCGGCCCGGCTGCCGGTCGTTCCCCGGCACCGGCCGTCGACGAGGACCAGCCGGTCGTGGTCCGCGCGCGGATGCCCGCACTCCCGGCACTCCTGCACCTGCCACGCCATGCCGCCACTCGTCATCCGCGCCCCCCGCCTCCGTTCCCGTGCGTCCCATTCCGCGACCCGGTCCGCGTCACGTGGGAACCGGCCATCGGCTCGGCGAGCCTGAGGCGCCGCACCGCGGTCGGGGCACCTGCCACCACGTGGCCCTGGCCGAGCAGGTCCCTCAGCCCCGCGAGGGACAGCTCCAAGTGGGCCGGATCGACCCCCGCCGCGCGTGAGGCGTCCACGATGTTCGCCATCGCGGCGATCTGCAAGTCGAGCGTCTGGACGAGCCGCGGCTCGGCGCCCGACTCCCGTTCCGCATCCACCTCCGCGGCGAAGGCGGGCAGCACCCCGGCCATGTTCACCAGCCAGCGCACGAGCAGCCCGGTGAAGCCGGCCGCGGTGCCCTCCGGCCGCGAGGTGGCCATCGCGACCGCGTGATGGAAGCCCTCGAACATCAGGTTCATCCCGCTCAGCAGGGCCAGGTCGTAGAGCGAGGCGAGACCGGTGTCCGCGCCGAGGTACCTCGCCTCGCCCAGCACCTCGATCACCTCCCGGTGCGCGTCGAAAACGCGCTGCTGACCGCTGTAGAGGAAGAACGCGTCCGGGGTGGCGACGGTCGTCGGAATGGCCATGATGCCGCCGGCCAGGAAGTCCGCACCGTGCCCGGTGACCCAGGCCGACAGCTCCTCGGCCTGTGCGGGCGTGCCGGTGGTGAGATTGACGACCGTGCGGCCCGCCAGCTGCCCGGCCACCGGTTCCAGGGTCTCCAGCACGGACCCGTGGTCCAGCAGGCACACGATGACCAGGGGACTCGCGGTCACCGCCGCCTCGACCGAGTCGGCGCGCGACGCGCCGCGCGCCACCAGCTCGTCCCCCTTGGCGGCGGTGCGGTTCCACACCGTGGCCGGCCGGTCGGCGGCGAGCAGGGCGGCGGCCAGGGCCCGGCCCATCTCGCCGAGGCCGAGCACGCTGACCTGGGCGTTGTTGCTCATGTGGGTACTCCCTCGGGTGCGCTGATCGCTGTCGTTCCTCACCCTCACGGAGGCGACCTGGCGGCACAAGTACCCACAATGAAGTGCGTACTTACCCAAAGGTGCGTGGTGCCGCCGCCTGCCGGGTGGGGTGGGTGCGGTGCCGTAGCGGAGTCCGTCGACGAGCAGGGCGACCATGCGCCGGGTGTGGCCGTTGTCGTCGTCCTGTGCCGGCAGGGTCAGGTTGCGGGTGGCGAGCAGCAGGTCTTCCGGGGCGACGTCGGGGCGGATCTCGCCGGCTTTCGCCGCGGTGTCGAGCAGGGTGCCGAGGACGGGCAGCAGGCGCTGTTCGAAGCAGGAGGGCAGGGCGCCACAGGCCGGGTCCCCCGAGTGCAGGGCGGCGCTCAGTCCGCGTTTCGTGGCGATGAAGGCCGTGAAGCGCCGGAGCCGCTTGGTGAGTGCTTCGGCCGGTGCGTGCCGCGCGGCGAGGGGGGATGCGGCGTCGGCGCGCACGCGCCTGCGGGGCTCTCCGCCGGCCGCGCCGGCGTCGGCTTCCTGTGTCGCGTCCTCGCTCACGATGCTCCCTTGCTCCCCTGCTCACTTGCTAAGCGGAACACCGTTCCGTATTGTCTGGGCTGAACGCTGTTCCGTTTATGCGGCGTAGCGCGCTGCATCGGGCACCGGCCAACGCACAAGGAGCTTCATGAAGTACCGCCCACTGGGCCGAACCGGCATCAAGGTCAGCCCGTACTGCCTCGGCGCGATGAACTTCGGCGCCATCGCCAACACCGACCACGAGGACTCCGTCCGGATCATCCACAAGGCGCTGGGCGCGGGCATCAACTTCGTCGACACCGCCGACGCCTACTCACACGGCGAGTCCGAAGAGATCGTCGGACGCGCCCTCAAGGGCCGCCGGGACAACGTCGTGCTCGCCACCAAGGCCCACCTGCCGATGGGGGACGACCCCAACCAGCAGGGCAACTCGCGGCGCTGGCTGGTCCGCGCGCTGGAGGACTCCCTGCGCCGCCTGGGGACCGACCACGTCGATCTGTTCCAGATCCACCGGCCCGCGCCGGACACCGACGTGGAAGAGACCCTCTCCGCCCTCACCGACCTGATGCGCGCGGGCAAGGTCCGCGCCATCGGCAGTTCCACCTTCCCCGCCTCGGACATCGTCGAGGCGCAGTGGGTCGCCGAGCGGCGCGGCCTGGAGCGGTTCCGCACCGAGCAGCCGCCGTACTCGATCCTCGACCGCGGCATCGAACGCGAGGTGCTGCCCGTCTGCGAGCGCTACGGCATGGGCGCCCTGGTCTACAGCCCGCTCGCGGGGGGCCTGCTCACCGGCCGCTACCGCAAGGGCCGGCCGGCCGACACCCACCGGGCCGGCTACGGTTTCGCGTTCATGAGCGACGAGCGCCGGCTCGACGCCGTCGAGCGGCTCATTCCGCTCGCCGAGGAGGCGGGGATGCCGCCGGCGCACCTGGCCATGGCCTTCGCGATCGCCCACCCCGGCGTCACCTCCGCAATCATCGGACCGCGCACCATGGAGCACCTCGACGACCTGCTCGCCGGCGCCGGGACCACGCTGACCGAGGACATCCTCGACCGGATCGACGCCATCGTGCCGCCCGGCACCGACGTCAGCGCGCTCGATATGACCTACGACCCACCCGCGATCCAGCAGACCGCGCTGCGCCGCCGCACATCCGGCGAACGGTCCGCCGCCTGATCCGCCGGCTTTCGGGGTGCGGAACTGCGCGCCGGGAGCGAGGCGTTCGCCGCCGGTAGAGTCGCCGGGCATGCACCCAGTGAGCCGTAACAGCGCTCGTCTCGCCCTGCGGGAGCTGACCGTGGACGACGTGGACGCCGTCCACGCGATCTACGGCAGCCCGGCGGCGACGGAGCACCTCTCGTTCGAACCGCTCACCCGGGAGCAGGTCGGGCACATCGTTGCCAGGTCGGTGGTCTCCGCCCAGGCCGCACCGCGGGCGGAATACGCCCTCGCCGCGTGCGAGCGCGACGGCGGACGGCTCGTCGGGTACGCGCGCCTGTCGCTGGACAGCCACGGGCATCAGGCGGCGACGATCGGGTTCGCCCTGCCCCCGGACTCCTGGGGCGGCGGCTACGGCACCGAAATCGTCCGGGCGCTCCTCGCCCTCGGGTTCGGGGATCTGCGTCTGCACCGCATCTGGGCCGCGCGATCCCCCGTCAACACGGCTTCCGGCATCGTCCTGGACCGGGCCGGGTTCATCCAGGACGGACGCATCCGGCACCACGTGCACGTCCGCGGTGCCTGGCGCGACTCCCTCGTGCACTCGATCATCCGCGACGAGTGGGCCGGGGCCGCGGCGAGGGTGTGACGAGACGTCCGCCGGGGCCGCTCGCCGGCCTGCGGGGCGCGGAACCGTGGTGTGATGGGCCTTGTGAGCCGCGCCGCAGAGGACACCAACCGCCGCATGCTCCGGGCCAGGGACGCGATGGACCGCGCCTACGCGCAGCCGCTCGACGTGCCGGCCCTGGCCCGGATCGCCCACGTGTCCCAGGCACACTTCTCCCGCACGTTCCGGGCGACGTTCGGCGAGACGCCGCACCGCTACCTGCAACGCCGCCGTGTCGAGCGTGCGATGTCCCTGCTGCGGGATACCGACCGCAGCGTGACGGACATCTCCTTCGACGTCGGTTTCGGCAGCCCCGGCACCTTCAGCCGCACGTTCCGCGCCATCGTCGGCAGTTCACCGAGGGCCTACCGCAAGAGGGCGGCCGCCACCGCGGGCGTACCGACGTGCTTCACGATGGCGTGGACACGGCCGAGCGCCGGCCGGCTGCCGTCCGACGGCTGAGCAGTTTCGGATAAGTTTCCGGCCGGCCCGCTCGGTAGCGTGAGGCACGTGTTCAACGCCATTACGCACTCGCAGATATATGTCCTCGACCAGGACCAGGCCCTCGACTTCTATGTCGGCACGCTCGGCCTCGAAGTCGGCGCCGACGTCGACCTGGGCTTCATGCGCTGGCTGACCGTCGGCGTTCCCGGGTGTCCGGAGCGCCAGGTCCTGCTGGAGAAGCCGGGCGGTCCTGCGCTGTCGGAGGAGACGGCACAGCAGGTCAGGGAGCTGGTGACCAAGGGGGCGATGGGGTCCCTGATCTTCAGTACGGACGATTGCCGCAAGACGTACGAGACGCTGCGGGGGCGGGGCGTCGAGTTCACCGAGGAGCCCACCGAGCGCCCCTACGGAATGGACTGCGGCCTCCGCGATCCCTTCGGCAACCACATCCGATTCACCCAGCCGAAGACCTGACGGCCCGCTCACCAGGGGCCGGCCAGCAGTGCGCCCGCGCACAGGGCCGTGGCGGCCACCACCGCTGTCGCGGCCGGCACGGTGGCGCCGGCCGGGGGAGGCTGCCTGTGCGCGGTGAGGGTTCTGATGCGGTGGTGGGCCAGCGCCAGGAAGGCGACCCACAGCAGTGCGGTCGTCGCCACCAGCAGGGCGCCCGCACCGCGGGCGCCCTCCGCGGTCGCGACGCCGCGTCCGGCCAGGGCCACCACCAGCGCGAACGACAGGGTCGTGCGCCGCCATGCCAGGCGGGTGCGCTCCGGCTGGGCGCCGGGGTCGCGGGTCATGCGCCTGCCCGGCCCAGCAGCACCGCGCCGATCACCAGAAGGGCCGTCAGTACGGTGCCGATGGCCAGCAGCGCGGGGAAGCGGCTGGCGGGAAGGTCATCGCCGCGGCGCATGGCCCGCTCGGAGCGCACCCAGTGGTTGACCGCGCGGATGGCGCACAGCGCGCCGCCTGCCAGCAGGACCAGCGCGATCGTGGTGCGCACCGCCCAGCGCAGGTCGGTGAGGAACTGATCCACGGCGATGCCCCCGGCCAGCAGCGCCAGTGCGGTGCGCAGCCAGGCAAGGAACGTGCGTTCGTTCGCCAGCGAGAAGCGGTAGTCGGGCGTGACGCCCTCCGCCCGCAGGCGCTGCGGCGAGAACCACAGCCGCACCGTGTCCAGGACCTTTCGGATCATGTGATGAGCGTAGGCGGTGGCCGCGGCGTGGGCTTGCGCGCGCCGACGCGCGGCACTCTGCTGTCGGCTAATCCGACTGGGCGCCGGGTATGCGGGGTGCTTGGGTGTCCGTATGGACATTCTGGTGCTCGGGGGAACGGCGTGGGTGGGGCGGGAAGTGTCGCGGCAGGCCGTGGCACGGGGCCACCGCGTGACCTGCCTGGCGCGCGGCGAGAGCGGCGAAGTCGCGGACGGCGCACGGCTGGTGGCGGCCGACCGGCGCGAACCCGGGGCGTACGCGGCGCTGCGGGGCCGGGAGTGGGACGCGGTGGTGGAGGTGTCCTGGCAGCCGGGCTTCGTCCGCGACGCGCTGGCCGCGCTGGGCGGCCGGGCCGGGCACTGGAGCTACATCTCCTCGATCAGTGCCTACGCCTCGCACGCCGTGCCGGGCGCGGACGAGTCCGCGCCGCTACTGGCTCCGGCCGGCGGGCGCGAGGCCGACCGCGGGTCCTACGGCGCCGCGAAGGCCGCCTGCGAGCAGGCGTCAACGGCGGCCGTGGGCGGCCGTCTCCTCCTCGCCCGCGCCGGTCTCATCGGTGGTCCTGGCGACCGCAGCGGGCGTTCCGGCTACTGGGTGGCCCGTGCGGCGCGCGATCCGCTGGGGCCCCTGCTCGTTCCCGACGCGCCGGCCATGCCGACCCAGACGGTCGACGTGCGGGACCTGACCGCCTGGCTGCTCGATGCCGCGGAGCGCGGGCTGACCGGCACGTTCGACGCGGTCGGTCCTGTCGTTCCGCTGGGGGAGTGGATCAGCCTGTCCCGCAGCGTCGGCGGGCACACCGGCCCGGTGGTGCCCGCCGATTCGGCGTGGCTGCTGGCGAACGGCGTGGCCGAGTACATGGGCGAGGAGTCGCTGCCGATGTGGCTGGCCAGGCCCGGCTGGGAGGGCTGGTCGGCCAGGGCGGGGGCGGCGGCACGCGCCGCGGGGCTCCGGCACCGGCCGCGCGCCGACCTGCTGGCCGACACCCTGCGGTGGGAACGCGCCCAGGGCCTGGACCGCCCCCGCCGCGCGGGACTCGGCGCCGAGCGGGAACGCGGACTGCTCGCGGCCCTCGGCTGACCCGGACCGGTTCCCGGCCCCGGCTCCGGTCCGGGATCAGGCGAGCCTGCGCCCGTACGCCTCGGACAGCTGGCGTCGTGAGTCGTCGAGGTAGGAGGCGAGCATGGCCTCCGCCCCGGTCGCGTCGCCCGCCGCGAGCGCGGCGAGGATCTGCCGGTTGCGCGGCAGGTACGGCTCGTGGAACCGGCGCGGGTCCTCCATCACGTGGAAGACCAGGCGCAGTTCGGCCAGGATGCCGCGCATCACCTCGTCCGTGCGCGGGCTGCCGGCCAGCGCCACCACCTCCTGGTGGAAGCGGATGTTCGCCGTCCCCAGGTCGCGCCACTGCTCGGCGCGCGCGGCCTTCTCACCGGCGGCGACCGCGGCTTCGAGCCCGCCCAGCGGGTGGGGCGGCGCGCCGAGGCCGCGCAGCGCCGCGCACTCCACCAGGCGGCGCACGCGGTAGATGTCGACCAGGTCCTCGACGGTCAGGATGCGCACGAAGACGCCGCGATTCAGCTCGTGGACCAGCAGGCGCTCGTGCGTGAGCAGCCGGAACGCCTCCCGCAGGGTGTTGCGCGAGACGCCGAGCGCCTCGCCGATCTCCTTCTCCGAGAGCTGGGTGCCCGGCGCGAGGTCGCCCTTGGCGATGCGGCCGCGCAGGATGTGCGCGACCCCTTCCGCCGTGCTTTTCCGGGCCAACAGGGCGCGGTCCTCAGCGAGTCCGGCGAGCGCTTCCCCGGTGTCCGTCACGTGCTCCCTCTCTCCGCTCACCGCACCCCCGTGCCCAGGGTAGTTAATCGCAGAAACAAGGATGAGACAACATGGGTATTGCAGGATTGTTGAACGATCCTCTACCTTGTTGGTGAAGGCAGCCTCAACTGCCGGGCAAATCAGTCAACTTCCTGCTGGTTTCTCCTCATCTGCGAGGTGCACATGCGCACGCCCGCACCATCCGTTGCCCCCACCCCTTCCGGCGAACAGCGCGACGACAGCGGCGCCCTCGGCTGGTTCCGCGAGCTCGGGCCGCGCGGCCGACGGGCCTTCGCCGGCGCCTTCGGCGGATACGGCCTCGACTCCTACGACTTCTTCACACTGCCGCTGAGCATGGTCGCCATCGAGGCGTACTTCCTGCTCGACTCCGGGCAGACCGGCCTGCTCACCACCGTCACGCTCGTGTCCTCCGCCGTCGGCGGCGCCGTCGCGGGCGTCCTCGCCGACCGCATCGGCCGCGTCAAGGCGCTGCTCATCACGGTCGCCACGTACGCCTTCTTCACCGTCCTGTGCGGACTCGCCCCCACCTACGAGACGCTGCTCGCGTTCCGCGCGCTCCAGGGCCTCGGCTTCGGCGGGGAGTGGGCGGTCGGCGCCATCCTCGTCGCGGAGTACGCCTCCGCGAAGCACCGCGGGCGCACCCTCGCGTTCATCCAGAGCTCGTGGGCCGTCGGCTGGGGCCTGGCCGTCCTCGTCTACACCGTCGTGTTCCAGGTCGTCGAGGACGACACCGCCTGGCGCGTCATGTTCTTCACCGGCGCCCTGCCCGCGGTCCTCCTCGTCTACGTCCGGCGCAGCGTCCAGGACGCGCCCGAGGCCGCCGCCCGCCGCCTGCGCAGCCCGCGCCGCGGCTCGTTCCGCGCCATCTTCGGGCCCGGACTGCGCAGGCCCACCCTCTTCGCCGTCCTGATGTCGACCGGTGTACAGGGCGGTTACTACACGCTGGCCACCTGGGTGCCCACCTACCTCGACGACGAACGCGGACTCACCGTCGTCGGCACCGGCGGCTACCTTGCCTTCCTCATCACCGGCGCGTTCACCGGCTACCTCACCGGCGGCTGGGTCACCGACCGGCTCGGGCGCAAGAACAACGTCGCCCTGTTCGCGGTGCTCTCCGCCGCCGCGATCATCGTCTACACCAACCTCCCCGAGGGGGCGAACACCCTGGTGATGGTCCTCGGCTTCCCCCTCGGGTTCTGCATGTCGGCCATCTTCAGCTCCTTCGGGTCCTTCCTGGCCGAGCTGTACCCGGCCGACGTCCGCGGCACGGGACAGGGCTTCACCTACAACACCGGCCGCGCCATCGGCGCCTTCTTCCCCACCCTCGTCGGCTTCATGGCCGACAGCATGGGCGTCGGCGGCGCCCTGATCTTCGGCGCCGCGGGCTACGGGCTCGCACTGATCGCCCTCCTCGGCCTGCCCGAGACCAAGGGCAGGGAGCTCGCCTGACCCGCGCCCGGCCGGAAGCCGCACCGGAAGCAGCGCCGGAAGCAACACAAGAAACCGCACCGAAAGCAGCACAGGCAACCACCCGGCACAGCACTAGGAGCCCGCCGTGACCCTCCCCGACTCGCCGCCCCGCATGAGCCCGGCCGCCGCCCGCGCCCACTTCCGCGGCGGCGCCGCCCGGCCCACCGCCGGCTGGGCGCCCGGCCACATCCAGGCCAACCTGGTCGCCGTGCCCGCCGGCTGGGCGCCCGACCTGGCCCAGTTCTGCCGCAGCAACCCCCAGCCCTGTCCGGTACTCGACGTCACCGCGCCCGGGGCGTGGCGCACCCCGCTGGCCCCGGACGCCGACCTGCGCACCGACCTGCCCCGCTACCGGATCTGGCAGGACGGCACACTCGCCGGGGAGCCCGCCGACGTCACCGCGCACTGGCGCGAGGACCTGGTGACGTTCCTCATCGGATGCAGCTTCACCTTCGAGAACGCCCTCGCCGACGCGGGCATCCCGCTGCGCCACGTCGAACAGGGCCGCAACGTGCCCATGTACGTGACCAACCGGGCCTGCCGCCCCGGCGGACGCCTCAACGGCCCGCTCGTGGTGTCGATGCGGCCCGTCCCGGCGCGGCTGGTCGCCGGGGCGTGGCGGGCCAGCGCGGCCCTGCCCGCCGCGCACGGCGGCCCCGTGCACGTCGGCGACGCCGCCCGGCTCGGCATCGGCCACCTGGACCGCCCCGACTTCGGTGAGGCGGTCGCCCTGGAGCCCGGCGACGTACCGGTCTTCTGGGCCTGCGGGGTCACCCCCCAGGCCGCCCTGATGCGGGCGCGCATCCCGTTCGCCATCACGCACGCGCCCGGCTATATGTTCATTACCGACGCACGGGACAAGGAGTACCGAGTGGCATGAGCGGCAACGACACCGGGGCCATCGACCTCAACGCCGATCTCGGCGAGGGTTTCGGCCGCTGGCACCTCACCGACGACGCGGCGCTGCTCGCCGTGGTCACCAGCGCGAACGTCGCCTGCGGGTATCACGCGGGCGACGCCCCCACCATGCGGCGCGTCTGCGAACTGGCGGCCGAGCACGGCGTGGCCGTCGGCGCCCACGTCGCCTACCGCGACCTCGCCGGCTTCGGCCGTCGCGCGATGGACGTGCCGCCCGGCGAACTGGCCGCGGAGACCGCCTACCAGATCGGCGCCCTTGAGGTGTTCGCCCGCGCCGCGGGCACCCGCGTGCGCTACGTCAAACCCCATGGCGCGCTGTACAACCGGACGGTGCGCGACGAGGAGCAGGCCGCGGCCGTGGCCGAAGGCGTCGCCCTCACCGGGCTCGGCCTGCCGCTCCTCGGCCTGCCCGGCTCCCGGCTCCACGAGGCGGCCAGGCGGGCAGGACTGCCCGCCGTCGCCGAGGCGTTCGCCGACCGCGCCTACACCGTGGGCGGCACCCTTGTCCCGCGCGGCGAGGAAGGCGCGGTCGTCAGCGACCCCGGGCAGGTCGTGCGGCGTTCCGTCGGCATCGCCAGGGACGGCCGCGTCACCGCGCGCGACGGCAGCACGGTGCGCGTGCGCGCCCGTTCCCTGTGCGTGCACGGCGACACCGCGGGCGCGCACGACCTGGCCGTGCGCGTGCGCGACGGGCTGCGCGCCGCCGGCGTGCGTCTGGAGCCTTTCGCGTGAGAGTGCTGCCCGTCGGGGACCACGCGCTCCTCGTCGAACTGCCCACCGGCGAGGCGGCCCTGGCCCTGCACGCCGAACTGCTGCGCCGCCGCGCGGCCGGCACCCTGCCGCGGATCGGGGAGATCGTGCCGGCCGCGCGCACCGTGCTCCTCGACGGCGTCGAGGAGCCGGGCGCGCTCGCCCGGCGGCTGACCCGCTGGGAGATCCCCCCGGCGCCGCCCGCCGCCGAGGCGGCCCTCACCCTGTCCGTGCGCTACGACGGGCCCGACCTCGATGAGGTGGCCGCCGCCTGGGGCGTCCGCCCGGAAGAGGTGGCGGCCATCCACTCCGGCGCCGCCTACCGCGTCGCGTTCTGCGGATTCGCGCCCGGGTTCGGCTACCTCACCGGTCTGCCCGAGCGGTACGCCACCCCGCGACGCGGCACGCCGCGGACCGCCGTGCCGCCCGGCTCCGTGGCGCTGGCCGGGCCCTACACGGGCGTCTACCCGCGCGCCTCGCCCGGCGGGTGGCAGCTCATCGGCACCACGGACGCCGTGCTGTGGGACCCCGGCCGTGAGCCGGCGGCGCTGCTCGCCCCCGGAGTCCTGGTCCGTTTCGTCCCGGAGCCCGCCTCGTGACCGACCGCGCGTTCGCCGTCCTGCGGCCCGGTGCCCTGACCACCGTGCAGGACCTCGGCCGCCCAGGACACGCCCACATCGGCGTGCCGCGCGCCGGTGCCCTCGACCTGCCCGCGCACCTGCTGGCCAACCGTCTCGTCGGCAACCCGCCACACGCCGCGACCCTGGAGACGACGCTCACCGGGTGCGCCGTCCGCCCGCACGGCGCCGTGACCGCGGCCGTCACCGGCGCCCCCTGCGGCGTCACCGTGGACGGCCGCCCGGCGCCCTGGGGCGCCGCCTTCCGCGTGCCCGCGGGCGCCGTCCTCGACATCGGCCGCGCGGCCCGCGGCGTGCGCAGCTACCTGGCCCTGGGGGGCGGCGTCGCCGCGGAACGGGTGCTGGGCAGCCGTTCCGCCGACCTGCTCTCCGGGCTCGGCCCCGCGCCGCTGGCCGAGGGGGCGATCCTGCCCATCGGCGCCCCGGTGGCCCCGCCGCCGCCCGCCGACGCGGTGCCGCAGCCGGGCCCGCCGAAGGAGCTGGTGCTGCGCCTGCGGCCGGGGCCGCGCGACGACTGGTTCGCGCCGGCCGCCCTGACCGCCCTGGCGGCCGGCCGCTACCGGGTGGCCTCCGCGAGCAACCGGATCGGGCTGCGCACCGAGGGCCCGCCGCTGAGCCGCATCCGGCGGGCGGAACTGCCCAGCGAGGGACTGGTACTCGGGGCCGTGCAGGTCCCGCCCGACGGCCGCCCCGTCGTCTTCCTCGCCGACCACCCCACCACCGGCGGCTATCCGGTGATCGGCGTCGTGCCGGAACGGGACCTCGCCGCCGCCGCGCAGGCCGTGCCCGGCACCCCGCTGCGGTTCCTGCCGCTGCGCCGCGCCCGTTGACGTGCGCCCCGGCGCGGCCGAGGATCTTCACCACCCATCCGCGTTCAGGGAGGCCAGGACCATGGCGTACGACGCCGACGTCATCGTGATCGGAGCCGGCCTCGCCGGCCTGGCCGCCGCCGCCGAACTGGCCGATGCCGGGCGCCGGGTCATCCTGTTGGAGCAGGAGCCGGAAGCCTCCCTCGGCGGGCAGGCCCACTGGTCCTTCGGCGGTCTCTTCCTCGTCGGCTCGCCCGAGCAACGGCGGCTGCGTATCCGGGACAGCCGCGACCTGGCCTGGCAGGACTGGCTGGGCACCGCGGGCTTCGACCGTCCAGAGGACGACTGGGCGCGCCGGTGGGCCGAGGCGTACGTGGACTTCGCGGCGGGGGAGAAGCGCTCCTGGCTGCGCGGTCAGGGCCTGCGCTTCTTCCCGGTCGTCGGGTGGGCCGAGCGCGGCGGCCACGACGCGGCGGGGCACGGCAACTCGGTGCCGCGCTTCCACATCACCTGGGGAACGGGCCCTGGCGTCGTCGAGCCGTTCGAGCGCAGGGTCCGCGCCGCCGCCGAACGCGGCCTGGTCGACCTGCGTTTCCGGCACCGCGTGACCGGTCTCGCCCGCAGCGCGGGCGCGCTCGACACCGTCACCGGCGAAGTGCTCGCCCCGAGCGCGGCCCGCCGCGGCACCGCGAGCAACCGCCAGGTCAGCGGCGCGTTCGAACTGCGGGCCCAGGCGGTCGTGGTCACCTCAGGCGGCATCGGCGGCAATCACGACCTGGTCCGCGCGCACTGGCCGCGGCGGCTCGGGACCCCGCCCGCGCACCTGCTCAGCGGCGTGCCCGCGCACGTCGACGGCCTGCTGCTCGGCGTCGCGGAACGGGCCGGCGGGCGCCTGGTCAACGGGGACCGGATGTGGCACTACACGGAGGGCATCACCAACTGGAACCCGATCTGGTCGGCGCACGGCATCCGCATCCTGCCGGGCCCCTCGTCCCTGTGGCTCGACGCCACGGGCCGCCGTCTGCCCGTGCCGCTGTTCCCCGGCTTCGACACCCTCGGCACGCTGGAGCACATCACGCGCTCCGGCCACGAGTACACCTGGTTCGTACTCACCCAGAAGATCATCGAGAAGGAGTTCGCGCTCTCCGGCTCGGAGCAGAATCCGGACCTGACCGGCCGCAGCGTCCGCGACGTGCTCGGCCGGGCCCGCGCGGGGGCGCCCGCGCCGGTGCGGGCGTTCATGGAACACGGACCCGACTTCGTCGTGGAACGCGACCTCGACGCCCTCGTGCGCGGGATGAACGCGCTGACCGGCGACGACCTGATCGAGGCGGGCGCCCTGCGCCGCCTCGTCGAGGCCCGTGACCGGGAGCTGGGCAACCGGTTCACCAAGGACCTCCAGATCACCGCGCTGCGGGGCGCTCGCGGCTACCTCGGCGACCGGCTGATCCGCGTCGCCGCGCCGCACCGCATGCTCGACCCGGCGGCCGGGCCGCTGATCGCCGTCCGGCTGCACGTCCTGACCCGCAAGACGCTCGGCGGGCTCCAGACCGACCTGTCCGCGCGCGTCCTCACCCCGGAGGGCGAGCCGCTGCCGGGCCTGTACGCGGCCGGGGAGGCCGCCGGGTTCGGGGGCGGCGGCATGCACGGCTACCGTTCGCTCGAAGGCACGTTCCTCGGGGGCTGCCTCTTCTCCGGCCGCACCGCGGGGCGGGCCGCCGCCCGCGCCCTGTGATGCGGCTTAGCTCAGCGCGGCAGCAGCGGGCCGAGGGGGCCCAGGTCGAGGTTGAGGTCCTCGGGTGCGAGGTCGTGCTGGGCGCACAGCTGATCCATCCGCTCCGACAGGAGCATCAGCGTCAGCCCGATCCGCTCCTCCTGCCGCTCGTCGAGGTCGCCGTGCTCGACCCGGCGCAGCGCTTGGCGCTCCATCAGCTGGCGCAGCAGTTCGATGACGGTGAGCACCAGCCGCATCAGGTCACGTTCCACGGTGTCGCGGTCCATCTCGATCCGCGCTTCTCGTGCGTTCATATGTCCTCTTCCGTGCCGTCCGTGGCCGCCAGGGCCGTCTGTCCGGCGGCCGGTGCGACGGAACTGACCAGCGCCCGCAGGTCGATGCGCACCAGGTCCACGTCGGCGATCCGCAGCGTCAGGTTGCCCGTGAGCACCACACCGCCCGCGAGCAGCCGGTCGAGCAGGTCGACCAGCGCGATCTCGCGCGTTGCAAGTTCGTTCACGTCGCGTTCTCCCGGGCCGGCTCCGGGGCCGAGTCCGGGTCCGGAGCCAGATCGTTCACCTGCGCGAACGAGTACGGCGCCCAGGGCCCGGTCAGGTTGAGCCGCGGGCCGCACAGCTGCCCGGCCAGCCGCCCGACCAGGGCGCAGAACTCCTGTTCGCGCTCCTGCGGTACGAGGTAGGCGCCGTTCAGCAGGTTGCGGCCGGACTCGCCGGACAGCCGCGGGTCCTGGGGGCGGTGCAGGCGGGACTGCTCGGCGACGGCGTCGAGGTCCAGGTGCACCGCCCGTGCGGTCTCCTCCGCGCGCCGCCACGCCTCGTCGTCCGTTGTGCGGCGCCGGGCGCGCTGCCGCAGGTAGTCGCGGCCGGTGGCGGGCGCCGTCTCGGTGCGCTCCGGCGCGTCGGCGAACACCTTCACGCCCCATTCGGCGCGGCCCGCCAGCCGGCTGATCGCTTCGAGGAAGCGCTCCTGGTTGGCCGACAGCAGCCGCCGCACCCCCGCGGTGTCCCGGCAGACCGTGGCGAGGCGCAGCGGCAGCACGCAGCCGGGGTCCGCCGTCAGCGCGTCGATCACACGCTGGTGGCCCCGGGCCGTCGCCTCAAGCCAGGCCAGGTCCTCCAGATGCCGCCGCAGCGGCTCCTCGGCGAAGTCCGCCGCGGGTACCGCGCCCACCACCGCCGTGAGGTCGTCGTGCGGCACCGCGCACAGCGGGGCGCCGTCCACGCCGCGCAGCCCGTCCGGCGGCGGCGGGCCCGCGGCCGGGGTGACCGCGTACACGTACCAGTAGCGCCGTTCCCCGTCGGCGAGCGTCCCCGTTCCGGTGTCTGTCATGGCGTCTCCTCCTGCCGCGTCTCCAGGGCAGCGACGCGGTCGCGCAGCCGTTCGATCTCGCGGTCGGGCTCCCGCGAGCGCGCGCCGGAGGACAGGGACGGGTCGTGCTCCCACCAGTCGATGCCCATTTCCTTCGCCTTGTCGACGGAGGCCACCAGCAGCCGGATCTTGATGGTGAGCAGCTCGATGTCGAGCAGGTTGACCCGGATGTCCCCGGCGATCACCACGCCCTTGTCCAGCACCCGTTCGAGGATGTCCGCCAGGTTGGCGCTGCCGCCGCCGGTCTCGGAGAGGGAGGGCGCGCCGCCGTACGGGCCGCGCATCGCGGGGGAGGTCATGACCGCGCGTCCTTGTCGTTCTCCTCCTCCGTCTGTGCGTCGCGCTCCTCGCGCTCCTCGGCGGCGGCCTCGTCGTGGCCGACGGCCACTTCGCCGTGGTCGATCTCGCCGCGCCAGTCGCCGGTGGCCTCGCCGCGCAGCATCAGGAACCTGCGGAAGTTCTTCAGGTCCAGCCGGGCCCTGCGGCCCTGGGCCCGCCACAGCGCGCCGGTCCGCTCCATCAGGCCCTTGGGGTAGTACTCGATGACCAGCAGCACGCGCGTCAGCGTCTCGCCGAGCCGGTGGAAGGTGACGACGCCCTTCGTGGTGCCCTTGCCGCCCTCCGAGGTCCAGGCGATCCGCTCGTCCGGCACCTGCTCGGTGATGTGGGCCTGCCAGCTCCGCTTCGCGAACGCCACCTTGGCCCGCCAGTTCGTGGTCGTGTCGTCGACCTGGTCGACGCTCTGCACGCCCTTGGCGAAGCCGGAGAACTCCTGGAACTGCGTCCACTGGTCGTACGCCTCGCGCACCGGAACGCCGACGTCGATGTCCTCCACGACCGTCAGGAACTTGCCGCTGCTGCCGTTCTTGCCGCCATCCTTGCCGCCGTTCTTGCTGCCCAGGTGCGGCAGGTGCGGTTTGGGCACCGTGGAGACGACCTTGTCCTTCAGTCCGGTGGCGCCCGCCTCGACGGCCGCGCGCACCGGGCCCTTGCCCTCGGCGGTCTTCTTGCCCGTCGTCATCGCGAGTTTCACGGCTCCCGTGCTCCTGCCCTCTGCTATGTCGGTCAGCTTGGCCGTCGCCCGGCCGAGGCCGTGGCTGGTCCTGACGAGCAGCCGCTCGGCCTGGGCCGTCGCGAAGGCCGCGGCCTCCTGCTTCACGCGGTCACCGGGACTGGGTTTCGCCGTGTCAGTCATCCTTCTCGCCTCCGCCCGACCGCTTGGCCTGCGTGCTCTTCGCGGGCTGCTTGGCGGCCCGCTTCGCCGGCGCGGCCGACGTGGCGGACTTGGCCTTTCCCGCCGAGCCGCCTGCCGAGCCACCCGCCGCCCGGCCGGTCTTCGCCCCGGCTCCGCTCGCGGTCTTCTTCGCGGTGTCCGCGGCCTTGCCACCGGTATCCGCGGCCTGCGAGGCCGCGCCGTTCAGCTGCTCCTGCACCGCCTCGGTCCTGCCGTGCAGGCCGTCGGCCAGGTTGTCCAGCGGGCCGGCGACGAGCGAACGCGCGGTCCCGCGCAGCTGGTCGCCCGCCCGGAGCAGTCTGGGGTTAGTCAAGTCGACTTTTCTGGCCACCGCGATTCCGCCGAGCGCCAGTGCCAGCTTGGCCTTCTTCGTCCGGCCGAGCACGTAACCCGTGGTCACGGCAAGGCCCAGTGCCATTCTGTTCGTCAACGTGTCATCCAATCGTGAGTGGGCTGGAGGCGGTCGAGCAGTTCGTCCTCCCGCCGATCGAACTCCGCCTCGTCGATCGCGCCGTTGATCAGGTCCTCCTCCAGGGCCGCCAGCTCCCGCTGCACCACCGCCGGGTCGTAGAACGTGCGTTCCGCCTCCGCCACGACCTGCCCCAGTACCCAGCCCGCGCCGCGGGCCGGGGCGAGGGGCAGCATCAGCAGCTCCCGCAGCAGCCCGAAGGCCATCAGGCGACCTCGGCCGGTTCGGTCCGCACGAAGCTGTACGGGGGGAGCGGCCCGCTGACCCGCAGGTCGAGCTGCGGGCTCGCCTCCCGCAGCTCCTCGACGGCCGCGAGGAAGCCGGCGGCCTCGTCGCGCCCCACCAGGTAGGAGACGTTGACCACCCGGCCCGTGCCCTCGGGGCCCGGCAGGCTCGCGCCCGCGTGCGGGGCGAGTGCCTCCTCGACGGTGCGCGCGTCCTCGGCCTCCCGGTCCCGCACCGCCTCGGCCACCAGCCGGCCGAGCCGCAGCCTGTCCTGGTAGGTGGCGTCGCCGCCGGTCCTGGTGGTCTCGTTCAGCCGCCGGATCTCGGGGCTCTCGTCGAGGACGCGCCGCAGCACGACGTTCTCGTGGTGCATGGCCTTGACGTTGTACTCGACGCGGTCCGCCACGTGGTCCAGCTGCTCGCGGTACAGCTCGGCGTGGTCGGCCAGGGCCGAACGGACCGCCGCGTCGTCGGGCGACACGCTGCCGAACCGCAGCGGCAGCACCGCGCCGCCCGCCGCGGCCACCGTCAGCACCCGCTGGTGGGCGAACAGATCGCGCCGCTTGGGGCGCAGCCCCGGCGGGCAGTCACTGACGATGGCGGTCATGCCCGCGGAGCGCAGCACGCGCACCGGGCGCGGCGGGTCGCCCACGCCGGCCAGCCCGTCTGGGAGGAGGCGCGGCGTACCGGCCCGCGCGATGCCGTATACGTAGGTGGTCATTCCGCGTCCTTTTCCCGCCGGGACGACGTGCTCGAACGGCGGGTGCGGCGCGGCTCCTTCTCGGCCTCCTCGCCCTCGCTCTCGCCGTCCTTGCCCTGCCGGAACGCGTCGGAGATGGTCTCTGCGGCGCCCGCCAGGGCGCCCTTGGTCTTGCCGCGTGCCCCCGATTCGGTCACGGACCCGACCAGTTCTGGCACGCCCGGGTCCTTCTTCGGCCCGGCCTCCAGGTCGAGCCGGTTGCACGCCTCGGCGAAGCGCAGGTAGGTGTCGACGCTCGCCACCACGACCCGGACGTCCACCTTCAGAATCTCGATCCCGACCAGCGAGACCCGGACGAACGCGTCGATCACCAGCCCGCGGTCGAGGATGAGTTCCAGCACGTCGTAGAGGGTGCCGGAGCCGCCGCCCCCACCGGCTCGGTTCGCCGTCGGCTGTGTTGTCGCGACTGCTGTGGTCATGCTGTGGGCCTCCTGCCCGGCCTTGCCGGCCTCGTCGTCGCTCCGACCGCTACCGCTGGTCGGAGCGCCCTCGTTCGTAGCGCCGCACGCGCCGGTAGCCGGTGACCTCGCCGTCCGGGCCGACCGCGACCTCGTAGGTCGCCATCAGACTCATCGTGTCCGGGACCCGGGACAGTTCGAGGACCTCGGCGTCGAGCACCCAGCCGTCGCCCGAACGTTCCAGCCTGGTCACCGCTTCCGGGCGCAGACCGGTCAGCTCGGCGAACTCGGCGCCCGCCGTGCGCATGACGTCGAGCACCGGACGAGGGCCGTCGTCATCGCGTCTCTCTGCTTGCGTGTTCTTCTCTGCCATGGCTCGTGCCGGGTTCCTTGGGGAACAGGCGCCAAACGTGCCTGTCCGAAAGGAACCGGTGTGTACCGCGAGCCCGTCCATGCAGACGATGAGCACTGGAAGAAATGCGGCCACGACCGTTCTGCTCCTGCTCCTGGCCCAGTTGGCGGCGGTCGCCTGGCCCGCGTACGCGTGCGGCTGCGGCGGCATGGTGACCGACCCGGAGACGCCGGTCACCGTCGAACAGGAGACGTCGGCGGTCAGCTGGGACGGCACGACGCAGCGGATCGTGATGAGTCTGACGGTGGGCGGCGAGGCGAGCGAGGCGGCGTGGATCATGCCGGTGCCGAGCCGCGCCGAGGTCGAACTCGGCGACCGGGAACTGTTCGACGACCTGCGCGCCGCCATCCGGCCGGTGCGCGAGACCCGCCACTACTTCTGGCCGCGCGAGGGCGACTGGCCGCTCGGCTCGGACGAGATGTGGAACGGTGCCGGGGGCGGCGCGCCGCAGGACCGCGGCGCGGGCGTGGACGTCATCGGCCGCGACCGGCTCGGCCCGTTCGACGTCGCACGCCTGGCCGCCACCGACCCGGCGGCGCTGGACGCGTGGCTCGGTGAGAACGGCTTCGACCTGCCGGACCGGCTCGCGGACGAACTGGCCCCGTACGTCGAGCAGCAGTGGGAGTACGTCGCCATCCGGCTGGCGCCCGAGGAGGCGGGCGGGGAGACGCCCGCCGTGCTCGGCGGCACCCTGGACCCCATCAGCCTCACGTTCGCCTCCGACGAACTCGTCTACCCGATGCGGCTCTCCCGCGCGGCGACGACGGAACAGTCCCTGCGGCTGTACGTCCTGGCCGAGGGCCGGATGGAGCCGGCGGACACCATCGGCGGCGAGGAGCCCGCCATCGCGTTCGCCGCGCCGCTGACCGTGGCCGAACAGCCGGCGGGCCCGCTGCGCGACCTCGCGGCGGGCCCGGCGTTCCTGACCGTGCTGGACCAGGAGTTCCCGCGGCCCGAGCTGATCGACGGCGACCACGTGCTGCGCCGCACGGCCGAGGACACCGAGTACCGGCCCGTGATCTACGAGGACCGGCTGCTCACCTGGGGCGGCGTCCCGGCGTGGATCGTGACCACGGGCGGCACGGCCCCGGCCGCCGTGCTCGCGTTCCTCCTCGTCCGACGGGCGCGCCGCCGCCGGGTGTACGCCCGCCCGTACGTCCCGCACCCCGGCGCCTGACGAGCGCGCGGGGGCAGTGCGCCGTCCGTTTCCCGCCAGCGCGGCCAGGTGCCGCTCGCCTTCACTGAGGGCGTTCGCACCACCGAGCAGGAGGAGAGACCGACATGACCGTGCAGAGCGGACTCGGCGGCAAGGCGGCGCTGGTCACCGGCGGCAGCCGAGGGATCGGCGCCGCCGTCGCCCTGCGGCTGGCGCGCGAGGGCGCCGACGTCGCCATCACCTACGTCAAGAACGAGGAGGCCGCCCACGAGGTGGTGGCGAAGATCGAGGCGGCCGGGGTCCGCGGTGTGGCGCTGCGCGCCGACGTCGCCGACGCGGCGGCCGTCACCGGCGCCGTCGAGCGGACCGCGGATGCGTTCGGGCGGCTCGACGTGCTGGTCAACAACGCGGGCCTCGGCGTGCTCGCCCCGGTCGGCGACCTGACGACGGCCGACCTGGACCGGGTGCTCGCGGTCAACGTGCGGGCCGTCTTCCTGGCCTCCCGGGCCGCGGCGGCGCGCCTGGCGCGCGGCGGCCGGATCGTGTCCGTCGGCAGCGCGCTGACCCGGTACGCGGGCGGCCCCGGCGGCACGCTGTACGGCATGAGCAAGGCCGCGCTGACCGGGCTGACCAAGGTGCTGGCGCGCGAGGTCGGCGACCGCGGCATCACGGTCAACGTCGTGAGCCCGGGGCCGGTCGACACCGACATGAACCCGGCGGACGGCCCGTTCGCCGAGCCGCAGCGGGCGGCGACCGCCCTCGGCAGGTTCGGCGGCGCCGAGGAGGTGGCGGCCATGGTCGCCTACCTGGCGAGCGACGAGGCGGCGTACGTGACGGGCGCCGAACTCGTCATCGACGGCGGCCACTCGGCCTGACCCGGGCGGGCACCCGGCGGGCACCCGAGCGGGCGGAAATCCGCTTGCGGCGCGTACCCGCCGTTCGTACGGTCGCCCCATGACCGAGGGCTGGCTGCGCCACAACCGCGAGAACTGGGACGACCGGGTGGGGGTGCACGCCGCGAGCGAGTTCTACGACCTGCCGGCCTTCCGGGCCGGCGAGGACCATCTGCGGCTGTTCGAGCCGGACGAGCTGGGCGAGGTGGCCGGGCGAAGCCTGCTGCACCTTCAGTGCCACATGGGCCAGGACACGCTCTCCTGGGCGCGCCGCGGGGCCCGCGTCACCGGCCTCGACTTCTCGGCCGAGGCGGTGCGCACCGCCTCGGCCCTGGCGGCCGACATCGGCCTCGCCGACCGCGCCAGGTTCGTCGTGGCCGACGTGTACGAGGCGGAGGCGGCGCTGGGCGGGGAGCGGTTCGACGTCGTCTACACCGGCCTCGGGGCTCTGGTGTGGCTGCCCGACCTGCCGCGCTGGGCCCGGGTCGTCGCCTCGCTCCTCGCCGAGGGCGGCGTGCTGTACCTGGTGGAGTTCCACCCGTTCACGGAGCTGCTCGGCGAGGACGGCAAGGCCGTCGAGCGGGACTACTTCGACCGGGCGGGCGAGACGTTCGACTTCGCGCACACCTACACCGACGGTCCGCCGCTGTCGCGGACGGTGCAGGTGCAGTGGCACCACCCGCTCGGTGACATTGTGACCGCGCTGGCCGGGGCGGGCCTGCGGATCGACTTCCTGCACGAGCACGACCACACGATGTGGCCGCGCTTCCCGGCCCTTCAGCGGGCAGGCGCCCGCGAGTACCGGTACCCGGCGGGCGAGCCGCGCGTTCCGCTGATGTTCTCGGTGCGCGCGACCCGCCCCGCCTGAGCTACTTCCCGGCCGATTCGGGCGGCGAGCCCGGACTGACCTTTATGTCGACTCCGTCCTCGGTCCCGTTGGAGCCGGGGCCGATGCGCAGCTCGAAGTCGCCGTTGTACTGCTCGTGCCCGGCGATGACGGCCATCTCCACGGCCTCCTCGCCGCGCTCGCCGCGCAGGATGAGCGGGTCGCGGCGCAGGTCGCGCATCAGCGCGGCGCAGAGCCCGATCATCACCAGGGTGAACGGCACGGCGGCCAGGATCGTCAGGTTTTGCAGACCGTCGAGTGCCGTCGAGTCGCCCTCGTCCGAATCGCCGCTGATCAGCAGCATGATGGCGGCGACGGCACCGGTGAGCACGCCCCAGAAGATGACGAGGACGCGGCTCGGCTCCAGGGCACCGCGCTGGGACAGCGTGCCCATGACGATGGACGCGGCGTCGGCGCCGGAGACGAAGAAGATACCGACGAGGATCATCACCAGAATCGCGGTGATGCTCGCGATCGGGAACTCGCTGAGCGTCGTGAACAGCTGCGCCTCGGGCGTCGCCTCCGCGGAGATGTTCGCGCCGTTCTGCTCCTCCCGCATGCCGGCGCCGCCGAAGATGGCGAACCACACAAGGCTGACCGTGCTGGGCACGAGGATCACGCCGCCGACGAACTGCCGGATGGTCCTGCCCCGGCTGATGCGGGCGATGAACATGCCGACGAACGGCGTCCAGGAGATCCACCACGCCCAGTAGAAGACCGTCCAGCCGGACAGCCAGCCCGCGATGCCCTCGCCGCCGCTCGCCTCGGTGCGCGCGGCCATGTCGGGCAGGTCGGACAGGAAGGTGCCGACCGAGGTCGGGACCAGGTCCAGGATCAGCACGGTGGGGCCGACGAGGAGCACGAACAGGGCGAGCAGCGCGGCCAGCACCATGTTGATGTTGGACAGCCACTGGATGCCCTTGGCGATGCCGGAGACGGCCGACAGCACGAAGGCCATGGTCAGCGCGGCGATGATCATGACGAGCATCCCGTTGCCGACGTCGGACATCCAGTCCAGGTGCTCTATACCGCTGCCGATCTGGAGCGCGCCGAGTCCCAGGGACGCGGCGGAGCCGAAGAGGGTCGCGATGATCGCCAGGATGTCGATGGCGCGGCCGACGCCGCCGTTGGCGTGCCGCTCACCGATGAGCGGTGTGAACACCGCGCTGATCGTCTGCCTGCGCTTGCGCCGGAAGGTGCTGTAGGCGATGGCCATGCCCACCACCGCGTAGATCGCCCAGGGGTGCAGCGTCCAGTGGAAGAGGGAGGTGGCCATGGCCGTGGCCATGGAATCTCCCTCGTTCGCCGGGGAGGTCCCCGGCGGGGGGCTGACGAAGTGGGTCAGCGGCTCGTTCACGCCGAAGAACATCAGGCCGATGCCCATGCCGGCGCTGAACATCATGGCGATCCAGGAGACCGTCTTGAACTCCGGCTTCTCGCCCTCTTTGCCCAGCGTGATCCGGCCGTACCTGCTGACCGCGATCCACAGGGCGAAGACGACGAATCCGGAGGCGACGAGTACGAAGCCCCAGCCCGCGTGATGGATGACGCTCTCCAGTATGTCGCCGGAGACGTCCGCGAGTGACTGCGACGACGCGGCACCCCAGACGACGAACGCCAGCGTCACCACTGCCGCGATCCCGAACACCACGGGGTCCGTCTGTGGTCCGCCGAGGAACGTCCGTCTGGTGCCGCCCGCCGTGGTCGGGCCTCCCTTGTCGCCTGGCACGCGTATCAATCCTTCCCTTCAACATGTAGCGGATGGGCGGCCCGCGGGGGGCCGCCCTGTGCTGCGCGGGCGGCTACCCCGATTTCCGTGATGCATGCGAAAAAAACTCACCACTCAACGACGAAAGAGCCCAACGTGAGCGAGGAGATTCATACCGTAGCCGTTCCGAAGGGCAAAACACCCGGCACCCCATGAAAAGGGAAGCGGTGCGTTCAAGCGGTGAAGTCCACCGGGGCGGGGGCCGCGGGCCCTTCCAGGCCCGCCGCGAGCCGGCGCAGCAGCACCGCGAGCAGCTCGTCGTCACCGCTGCCAGGCAGCAACTCCCAGAGGCCGCGCACCCGTTCGTCCAGGTGCCGCCACCGCTCCGCGCCGCGCGGCGTCAGGTGGGCGAGGATGCGGCGGCGGTCGAGCGGGTCGACGCGCCGGTGCACCATGCCGTCGTCGACGAGCTGGTCGACGAGCCGGGTCAGGGTGGGCGGCGGAAGCAGCACGCAGTCGGCTATCGCCGTCATCCCGTGTCCCTCGCCGTCGGCGAGCAGCGACATCACCCGCCACGCCTCGACGGAGCACCCCGCCTCGTCCAGCACCCCCCGCAGCCGCCGAACGGCCAGCCGCTCGGCCCGGGTCAGCAGGTCCACGAGATCAACGGGCATGGGGCCATCGTACGGCCGGTGCGCGGGGCGGGGCCCGTGCGTCTCGTTGTGCGGTCCAGGGGCGCGTGCGCCCCCGCAAGCCGCCATCATGGGCCGGTGACGCGCACGGACCGCCCCGCGCCGCTGAGCCCCGACCCCGAGGTGCTCGGCGTCGCCCTGGTCGTGCCCCGGCAGGGGCCGGCCGGGATCTTCGGGCCGGCCTGCGAGCTGTGTGCGCGGCTGGCCGCCGACGAGGTCAACGCGGCCGGCGGCGTGCTCGGGCGTGAGCTGCGGCTGGTGACCGTGGACGGCGGGGCGCCGCCGCGGCAGGTGGCGGCCGAGGTGGAGCACTTGGTCGCGGCGGGCATCGTGCACGGTGTCACCGGCTGGCACATCTCCTCGGTCCGGCAGGCGGTCGCCCCGCGCATCGCCCGGCACGTGCCCTACGTGTATACGGCGCTCTACGAGGGCGGGGAGGATTCCGAGGGCGTCTACCTCACCAGCGAGACGCCGGACGGCCAGCTCCGCCCGGCGATGCGGCTGCTGGCGGCGGAGCGGCGGGTCCGCCGCTGGTACGTCGTCGGCAACGACTACATCTGGCCGCGCCGCACCGCCCGCGCCGCGCACGCCTATGCGCGCGAGAGCGGCGGGCGGATCTGTGGCGAGAGCTATCTGCCGCTGGGCACCGACGACTTCGCCGCGGCGCTGGCCCACATCGAACGGCAGGCCGCGGAGGCGGTGCTGATGCTGCTCGTGGGCAGCGACGCCGTCCGCTTCAACCGGGCGTTCGCCGCCGCCGGGCTGGACCGGCAGTGCCTGCGCCTGAGCACGCTGATGGACGAGAACATGCTGCTGGCCAGCGGCGCCGACGCGACCCGCGGACTCAGCGCCACGGCCGGGTTCTTCGGCGCCCTCGCCACCGCCGACACCCTCGACTTCCACGGCCGTTACGCGGCCAGGTTCGGCCCCGAAGCGCCCGCCCCGAGTGCGCTGGGGGAGTCCTGCTACGAGGGCGTGCTGCTGCTGGCCGCACTGATCACCAGGGCGGGCTCCTGGGCCGTGCCGGCGATCGAGGGCACGGTCGGCGACGTCGCGTGGGAAGGGGCCCGCGGGCTGCTGCGCCTGAACGGGCGTCACGCGCGCCAGCGGATCTACCTCGCCGAGGCGGACGGGCTCGATTTCGCGGTGACGGCGGACCTCGACGGCTGGAGCGGGCCACCCGAACGGCCGTGATACTTCCGAACGGAAGTATTAATGGCAAGGAAATCCCGGGGAAACAGCCCCCTTTGAAGCTGTGGCGTGCCCATGCCGGGCGGCGCGGCCCGGCTCCCCACCCCGCATTCCCCGTCCCGCGAGGGAACAAGGAGGACGGACATGCCCAAAGCCCGGGGACACCGCCTGCTCACGACCGTACTGGCCCTGCTGACCGCCGTGGTGATGACGGCCTGCGGGGCCAGGACAGGGGAGGACACGCCCGCCGGCCGCGTCGCGGAAGTCGACACGTCGGCCGACACCATCAAGGTCGGCCTGCTCAACTCCCTCTCCGGCACCATGGCCATCAGCGAGGTCACCGTCCGCGACGCGCTGCTGCTCGCCATCGACGAGATCAACGCGGCCGGCGGCGTGCTCGGCAGGCAGATCGAGCCCGTCAGCGAGGACGGCGCCTCGGACTGGCCCACGTTCGCGGAAAAGGCGGAGAAACTGATCCGGCAGGACCGGGTCGCCGCCGTGTTCGGCTGCTGGACCTCGGCCAGCCGCAAGGCCGTACTGCCCGTCTTCGAACGCAACGGCTCGCTGCTGTTCTATCCCGTGCAGTACGAGGGACTCGAACAGTCGCCCAGCATCTTCTACACCGGCGCCACCACCAACCAGCAGATCGTCCCCGCCCTGGACTACCTCCGCGAGGAGGAAGGCGTCGAATCGCTCTACCTCGTCGGCAGCGACTACGTCTTCCCGCGCACGGCCAACCGCATCATCAAGGCGTACGCCGAGGAGCACGGCATCGAGATCGCCGGCGAGGACTACGCGCCGCTCGGCTCCACCGAGTTCGCCACGATCGCCAACAAGGTGCAGGCGGCGGGCGCCGACGCGGTGTTCAACACCCTCAACGGCGACAGCAACGTCTCGTTCTTCCGCGAGTACCAGGCGCTCGGCCTCACCGCGGAGAGCATGCCCGTGCTGTCCGTGTCCATCGCAGAGGAAGAGGTCCGCAGCATCGGCGCACAGACCCTCGCGGGCCAGCTGACCTCCTGGAACTACTACCAGACCACCCCGAGCGCGGCCAACGAGCGCTTCGTCGCCGCCTACCAGGCCGAGTACGGCGAGGACCGGCCGACGTCCGACCCCATGGAGGCCGCCTACACCTCCGTCCACCTCTGGGCCGCGATGGTGGAGGAGGCCGGCTCCTTCGAGGTGGCGGACGTCCGCGCCGCCGCCGACGGCATCACCTTCGACGCCCCCGAGGGCACCGTCACCGTCGACGGCGAGACGCAGCACCTCCACAAGACCAACCGGATCGGCCGCATCGGTGCCGACGGCCTCATCACCGAGGTGTGGAGCTCGAAGACGCCCATCAGGCCCGACCCGTACCTGCGCGCGTACGAGTGGGCGCGGGGCCTGGCCGCGGGGGACCGCTCGTGAGCATCATCCTCACCCAGTCGTTCACCGGCATCAGCATCGGCGCGGTGCTGCTGCTCATCGCGCTCGGCCTGTCCCTGACCTTCGGGCAGATGGGCGTGATCAACATGGCGCACGGCGAGTTCATCATGGCCGGCGCCTACACCGTGTACCTCCTCCAGGGCCCGCTCTCCTCCGCGGGCATGTCCCTGCTGGTGGCGCTGCCCACCGCGTTCCTCGTGGCCGGCGCCATGGGCGTACTCCTCGAATGGCTCCTCATCCGCCGCCTCTACGCCAGACCGCTGGACACCCTGCTGGTCACCTGGGGCGTCTCCCTGATGCTCCAGCAACTGGCCCGCGACCTGTTCGGTGCGCCCAACGTCCACACCGAGATCCCCGGCTGGCTCTCCGGCCGCGTCACCGTCATCGGCGGTGACGACCCCCTGACCCTCACCCATGCCCGGCTGTTCATCCTCGCGCTGGCCCTGGCCGCCGTCGTGGCCCTGACCCTGGCGCTCCGGCTGACCCCGCTCGGGCGCCGCATCAGGGCCGTCGTGCAGCACCGCGACCTGGCCGAGGCGTCCGGGATCGCCACCGCGCGCGTGGACCGCATCACCTTCTTCATCGGCTCGGGCCTGGCCGGCCTGGCCGGAGTCGCCCTCACCCTCGTCGGCCCCATCGGCCCGACAATGGGCACCAACGTCATCATCGACGCGTTCCTCGTGGTCGTCGTCGGCGGCATCGGCCAGCTGCGCGGCGCGGTGATCGCGGCGTTCGCCCTCGGCGTCCTCCAGGCGGTGATGGAGTACTCCACCACCGTGAGCGTCGCCCGCGTCACCGTGCTCATCGCCATCGTCGCCTTCCTGCAATGGCGCCCCCAAGGCATCTACACCCTGCGCACCCGGAGCCTGGCATGACCGACTTCCTCCACCGCCGGCGCGCGCCCGCCGGCTACGCCCTGGCCGCGGTGCTGCTGTTCGCCCTCGCGCCGCTGCTGCTGTCCGACTTCCGCCTCGGGCAGTTCGCCCGCTACCTGTGCATCGCCATCGTCGCCGTCGGCATCGCGCTGGCCTGGGGCCGCGGCGGCATGCTCGTCCTCGGCCAGGGCCTGTTCTTCGGCGTGGGCGGCTACGCCATGGCCATGCACATGAAGCTGGCCGACGCGGGCCCAGGCGGGCTGCCCGACTTCATGCTCCTGTACGGCACCGCCGACGCCCTGCCGTGGTGGTGGGAGCCCTTCCGCTCGCCCGCCGTGGCGCTCGCCGCCGTACTGCTGCTGCCGATGGGACTCGCCGCGGTCATCGGGTGGTTCGTCTTCCGCCGCCGCGTGCGCGGCGCCTACTTCGCCATCCTCAGCCAGGCACTCGCCGCCGCGTTCGCCATCCTCCTCATCGGCCAGCAGGCCACCACGGGCGGCAGCAACGGGCTGACCGACTTCCAGGGGTTCTTCGGCTACTCGCTGCTCGACCCCGTCAACCGCCGCACCGTCTACTTCGTCATCGCCGCGACCCTGCTGGCGCTGATGCTGCTGACCCGGCAGATCTTCCACAGCAGGTACGGCGAACTGCTCGTCGCCGTGCGGGACGCGGAGGAACGCGTCCGCTTCCTCGGCTACGACCCCGCGCTGGTCAAGCTCGCCGCCTACGTCGCGTCGGCGGGCATGGCGGGCGTGGCGGGCGCGCTGTTCGTGCCCGCCGTCGGCATCATCTCCCCGGCACTCATCGGCATCGTGCCGTCCATCCAGTTCGTCATCGGCGCGGCCATCGGCGGGCGCGCCAGCGTCGTCGGCGTCGTCCTGGGCGCCATCGCGGTGGCCTGGGCGCAGACGGTGCTCTCCGAGGAGTTCCCCTCCGCCTGGACCTACTTCCAGGGCGGTCTGTTCGTCGTGGTGATCGCCTTCCTGCCCGGCGGCATCGCCTCCCTGTGGCAGCTCGCCACACGGCGCCGGGCCCGTACCGAGGCGGTGACGGCCGCATGACCACGGCCCCCCTGAACGACCTGGAGATCAGCGGCCTGCGCGTCACGTTCGACGGTTTCACCGCCGTGGACGGCGTGAGCCTGCGCGTCGGACCCGGCGACCTGCGCTTCCTCATCGGGCCCAACGGCGCGGGCAAGACCACCCTCGTCGACGCCGTCACCGGACTGGCCCCGGCCACCGGCTCGGTGCGCTTCGGCCCCGAGGAACTCCTCGGCCGCCCCGTGCACCGCATCGCGCGGCTCGGCATCGGCCGCACCTTCCAGACCGCCACCGTCTTCGAGCAGCTCACCGTGCTCCAGAACCTGGACATCGCCGCGGGCGCGGGCCGCGGCCCGCACACCCTGCTGCGGCGCCGCCGCGGCATCCCCGATGAGGTCGCCCGCGCCCTGGACGCCGTCGGCCTCACCGCCGTGCGCGACCGCCCGGCGGGCACGCTCGCGCACGGCCAGAAACAGTGGCTGGAGATCGGCATGCTGCTCGTGCAGGACGTCCAGCTCATGCTGCTGGACGAGCCGGTGGCCGGGATGAGCCACGAGGAACGGGAGCACACCGGGCAGTTGCTGCGCCGCATCGGACGGGACCGCACCATCGTCGTCATCGAGCACGACATGGACTTCATGCGGACCTTCGCCACCAGCGTCACCGTGCTCCACGCCGGCCGGGTGCTCAGCGAGGGAACGGTCGCCGAGGTGCGGGCCGACCCGCGGGTGCAGGAGGTCTACCTCGGCGAGACGGCCGCCCCCGCGGGTGCGGAGGTGGAGGCGTGATGCTGGAGATCACCGGCCTGGTCGCCGGCTACGACCGCAGCACCGTGCTGCACGGCGTCACCCTTGCCGTTCCCGAGGACGGGGTGGCCACCGTCCTCGGCCATAACGGCGCGGGCAAGTCGACCCTGCTGCGGGCGGCCCTCGGGCTCATCAGGCCCCGTGCCGGCACCGTTCTTCTCGACGGGCAGGACGTCACGCGGCTGCCCGCCCACCAGCGCGTCAGGCGCGGCATGGCCTACGTGCCGCAGGGGCAGCAGAGCTTCCCCCAGCTGACCGCCATGGAGAACCTGCGCCTCGTCGCCGACGGCCTCAGGGACGGCCGGGCGGCGCTCGACGAGGCCCTCGACCTGTTCCCCGCGCTGCGGGCCGCGGGCGGGCGCAGGGCCGGGCTGCTGTCCGGCGGCCAGCGGCAGCAACTCGCCATCGCCCGCGCCCTGATCACCCGCCCGGGACTGCTGCTGCTCGACGAGCCCACCGAGGGCATCCAGCCCTCGGTCGTCGCCGAGATCCAGCGGACCGTTCTGGAGCTGAGCGGGCGCGGCGGCCTCTCGGTGCTGCTGGTGGAGCAGCACGTCGGCTTCGCCCTGCGGGCCGCGGAGCGGTACTACGTGCTCCAGGCCGGCCGCGTCACCTCCGCAGGCAGCGGCGACGCGCAGGCGGAGACCGCCGTGCGGCGGGCGCTGAGCGTGTGAACCCGCCCCTGGCCGGTCCGCGGCGGCCGCGGACCGGCCAGGGGACGTCAGTCCGCCGCGGGGCAGGTGACCTCGTCGCGCGGCACGTAGGTGGTGCGGAACGTCTCCCGCCCGGCTTCCTGCCCGCCCTCGACGAACACCCGGTCCACGGCCACGTCGAAGCCTTCGAGCGGCGGCTGCGGAACGCAGTCCTCGCCCTCGCCCTCCCGGCGTTCCGGCTGCGTGACGTTCTCCCGCGGCCCGGCCTCCGCCAGGACCTCGTCGTACCGCTTGGTGCCGAGGAAGGTGATGGTCACCGAGGTGTCCGTGGCGCTCGCCAGGATGTAGATGGCGTGCCCCGAGTCGTTCAGGAAGCGCAGGTCGAGGCTGCCCCAGGCGACCGTGGCCTCCCGCCCCTCGGGGTAGCGCTCGATGTAGAAGGAGTGCGCGCCGTACTCCACGGGGTCCACCCCGGCGAAGAACACCGCGTTGAACATGGTGGTGGCCACCGCCGAGACGCCGCCGCCCTGCGCGCGTTCGTACTGGTCGTCGAGGATGATGACGCCCTCGACGAAGCCGTTCTCCTCGGTGCGTTCGCCGACCGTGTCGTTGAAGCTCCAGGTGTCCCCGGCCGGCACCAGCGAGCCGTTGATCAGCTCGGCGGCCCGGCCGATGTTCGTCGTCCGGTACGCCGCCGGCTCGAAGCCGACGGTGAAGGACGACATCTCCTCCACGATGCCGAGCTCACGGTAGTTGTCCGCGCTCAGCTCCGGCTCGACCTGCTCGGTCGGCAGCGCGTCCGTGCGCGCGGCCTCGCCGCGGCCCGGCAGCAGCGGGAGCACCGTGTCGCCGAGGCCGTCCGTCACGACCCGGGTGCCGGGGGCGCCGCCCTCGGCCACCACCTCGCCGCCGGTCAGCCGCAGCGTCGCGTCGGTGGGGGCGACGGCCGCGCGGGCGAACGGCTCGGCCAGCCGCTCGTCGTCCGCGAGTGCCTCGCCGTCCAGCGCGGGGGAAAGGCGGCCGGCGCCGTCCGCGTTCATGGTCAGGTGGTCGCCGATGACCTCCGGCGGCAGCTCGATCCTGGCGCCGCCCGCGTTCAGCACGACAGGCCCCGACATCGCCGGCTCGGCGAACTCCTCGACGGCGCGCGCCACCTCCTCCGCGTCCGTGACCGGCTGGGCCGCCGTCACCGGCAGCCGCAGCGGACCGGCGGCGTCCGGATCATCGCCGTGCGGCAGGAAACCGTCCCGCAGCATGCCGAGCGACTCCGCCACGTCCAGCGAGGACCCGGCCCGCGCCCGCGTGACGCGCACCGCGCCATCCTCGAAGGCGACCGCGCCTTCCTGCACGGTCGTGTCGGACTCCTCGGCCAGCGCGGTCAGCGCGGCACGCCCCGCCTCCTCGTCCTGCCGCACGACCGGGTCGATCTCCCCGCCCCCGGTGCCGAAGAGGCGGCCGAGCAGGCCCGGCCGACTCGCGCGGTCCACCGTCGCCGCCGGGTCGAACGTGAGACCCGCCACCGCCGGGTTCAGCTCGTGGGGCTCGTCGTCCTCCTCGCCGATCAGCACCTCGACGGGCGCGGCGGCGGGCGCGGCCAGCTCAGCCGCCAGCCGTTCGCGCGCGTCGTCCGGCGAGAGCCCGCCGATGTCGACGCCGCGGACGGTGGTGCCGGGGGCTATCTCGCCGCCGAGCGCGAGCGAGCCGACGAGGAAGAGGCCGCCGATGCCGACGGCAAGGCCGCCACCGAGCAGCACGAAGCGCGGTATGCGGGGCGGGTGGGGCCCGGGAACGTGGGGCGGGTGGGGCGGGGGTGGCGGTATGACGGCCACAGAACTCCCTCGGGGCGTCGCGCGGGGCGGCGGCAGGACGCGAGGAAGCCTAGCAATGCGCACCCGGCACCAGGAATGGCGCGGTACGCGGGCGGAAGCGGCAAAAGCGACAGAAGGCGTGAGGTGGGCGGCTGGTCCGGCCCGTGGCCGTGACCGTTGCCGCGATCGTCAGGGCCGTATCTCGGCCCACACCGTGCAGCCCGTGGCGCGGTCCGGTGCGATGACGCCCCAGCGGGCGGCCAACGCGTCGAGGAGCAGCAGGCCGCGGCCGTGCTCCGCGTCCGCGCTCGCGGCGTCGGGGGCGCGCTTGTCGAGGCCCGGGCCCTCGTCCGCGACCTCGATGCGCAGCCGCAACAGACCGGTGGCCTCAAGCCGGCAATGCACAACGTCACTGTCCGTGTGCAGAATGGCATTGGTGAACAGCTCGGAGACGACCAGCTGTGCCGTGTCGCACACCGTTTCCGGCAGCCCCCAGTGGCCGGCCCGCAGGGCGACCCGGCTGCGGGCGGCGGCCACGGAGGCCGCCAGTGCAGGCAGTTCGAAGCGCTCGCCGCGTCGGCCCGCATGCGCGCCGACCGGAGCAGGGAGCGGCCGGGGGCGGGGGAGCGGCGTCGTGCCGTGAAGTGGGGACACGGTCCTGGTCGCCTTCCGTGGTACCGAAGCCATCGTGAGCCGGGTCACCTGTTAACTATGCGCATCCATGTGCGCATTGCGCAAGCGGAGTTCTGCGATTTGCAGAAAGCGAAGAGATGTCTGTCGATGCCACTACCCGGTGTGGCAAACTTCTTCCGTACCTTCTTCCGTACATGGTGGAGACGAAGTCGGCGCTGTAGGAGGCGACGTGGCAGAGGCACGGTCGGGGCCGACCGTGGGACAGATCGTCCTCGGGCTGCGCCTGAGAGATCTGCGGGAGCGGGCCGGTTGCTCGTTCGCCGACGCCGCCGCGGCGCTCAGCGTCAACACCACCACCGTACGGCGCATGGAGAAGGCGGAGGTCGGCCTCAAGCCGCTCTACGTCAAGGCGCTGCTGGAGCGCTACGACGTTCCGCCCGCCGAGGGGGAATCGTTCCTGCGGTTGGTGGAGGAGGCGAACCAGCCGGGCTGGTGGCACCGCTTCCGCGATGTCCTGCCCGACTGGTTCAGCCTCTACGTGAGCCTGGAGGGCGAGGCCAGTCTGATCCGTGCCTACGAACCGCACTGTATCCCCGGTCTGTTGCAGACCGAGGACTACGCACGCGTCCTGCTGCGGACCGGCTTCCCGAACGCCCCTCAGAAGGAGGTCGAGCGCCGGGTCGCGCTGCGCATGGAGCGTCAGGATTTGCTCTCCCGGTCGCGGGCCCCGCTGCTGTGGGCCGTGGTCGAGGAGCAGGTGCTGCGCCGCCGTGTCGGAGAGCCCTCCGTCATGCGCGGGCAGATCGACCGGCTGATCGAGGCGACGGCGTTGCCGAACGTCACGTTGCAGATCATGCCGTTCAGTGCCGGTCCGCATCCCGGCATGTTCGGGCCGTTCCAGCTGTTCCGGTTCGAGATCCCGGAACTGCCCGACATCATCTACGCGGAGAGCTTGACCGGCGCGGTCTACCTCGACGAGCGGCCCGACACCGTGGCCTACCTCGAGGTGCTGGACCGCTTGGGTGCGCAGGCCGCACCGGTTCACGACACCGAGGCGATTCTCGGTGCAATTCGCAAGGAGCTCTGACCGGATGACTGACGACAAGCGTCAACCGACTCACCCGATGGGACATATATACAACGGCATGCCCGCTGGTGAGCTGGGGAACGAGGGCTGGCGCAAGCCGTGGAGCGGCCCGAACGGCGGCAACTGCGTGGAAGCGCTGAAGCTGGCCGACGGCCGGGTGGCCCTGCGGCAGTCCACCGACCCCGAGGGCCCGGCACTGATCTACACGGTGCACGAGATCAAGACATTCATCAGCGGAGCCAAGCGCGGAGAGGCGGACTTCCTGTTCGCCTGACGGGCGGGGCGACCCCGGCCCGGCCCTTGGAGCAGTTCTCGGCCGCGGAGCAGCGCAGCAGCGCAGCTCGGCGGCCTTTTCGGTGTCCGGGTGGAGGAGCGGGCGCGGTTCAGTTTAAGGTTCAACGGTGAACCGGACCGACCCCGAGAAAGGTCATCCATGAGCACACCCGTCAAGCTCGCCATCATCTACTACTCGGCGACCGGCTCGAGCGCCGCCCTCGCGAAGGAGATCGGCGAGACCGCGGAGAAGGCCGGCGCCGAGGTGCGGCTGCTGAAGGTCACCGAGCTGGCCCCGGCCGAGGCCATCGCGAGCAATGAGGCGTGGGCCGCGCACGCGGCGGCGAGCGCCGGGACCCCGGAGGCGACGCCGGCGGACGTGGAGTGGGCGGACGCCGTGATCTTCGGCACGCCGACCCGGTTCGGCAACGTCTCCTCGCAGCTCAAGCAGTTCCTCGACCAGCTCGGCGGGCTGTGGGGCCAGGGCAAGCTGGCCGACAAGGTCTACAGCGGCTTCGTCACCACGGCCACGCGGCACGGCGGGCAGGAGTCCACGCTGCTGGCGCTGTACAACTCCGTGCACCACTTCGGCGGCATCCTCGTCGCCCCGGGCTACACGGACCCCGTCAAGTTTGTGGACGGCAATCCGTACGGCACCTCACACGTCGACGCCCAGGGCAGCCTCCCGGTCGACGAGGACGCGCTCGCCGCGGCCCGGGTGCAGGCCGCCCGCGTCGTCAAGGTGGCCGCCGCGCTGAAGGCCGCGGGCGCCTGACGTTCCGACCCCGACTCCGGCCCCGGCGGCGCCCCCCGGCCGCCGGGGCCGGGCCTTCTCGAACGGTCGGCCCGGTCGGCCCGGCGCCCGGTCGGCCCGGCGCCCGGTCGGCCCGGCGCCCGGACGGCCCGGCCGGCAGCGTCAGGCCGAGCCGCCGCCGGTGGTGGTCTTGAGCGCCGTCTCCTTTATGAAGAGGGTGAGCAGCAGCGCGATCAGGGCGCAGGGCGCCGCGAACAGGAAGATGTCGGCGACCCCGTGCCCGTAGGCACTCTCGACCGCGGTGCGCAGCGGCCCGGGCAGCCGGTCCAGGTCGGGGATGGCGCCGCTGCCCGTTGCGCCCGAGGCGGCCTCGGCCTGGGGCCCGCCGAGCCGGGCCAGGCTGTCCTCGGCGTAGCCGGCGACGCGGCTGGCGAGCAGGGCGCCGAGCGCGGAGACGCCGATTGCGCCGCCGAAGGAGCGGAAGAAGGCGACCACGGAACTGGCGGCGCCCAGGTCCTTCGGCTCGACCTGGTTCTGCGTGGCGAGCACCAGGTTCTGCATCATCATGCCGATGCCGAGGCCCATCAGCGCCATGAACGAGGCGACCTGCCAGTACGGGGTGTCGTAGCGCATCGTGCTCAGCAGTCCCATGCCCGCCGTGACCAGCACCCCACCGCTGACCAGCCAGCACTTCCAGCGTCCCGTGCGCGTGATGAACTGCCCCGAGACGGTGGAGGAGACGAAGAGCCCGGCGATCATGGGGATCGTCATGACCCCGGACATGGTGGCGGACTGGTTCCGTGCCAGCTGGAAGAACTGGCTGAAGAAGACGGTGCCGCTGAACATCGCGATGCCGACGAAGAGGGACGCGACGGATGTGAGGGCGATGGTCTTGTCGCGGAAGAGGCGCAGCGGAATGATCGGGTCGCTCGCCCTGGTCTCGACCACCAGGAACAGCGCGCCCAGCAGGAGCGAGCCGCCGACCATCGCGGCCGTCTGCCAGGACGCCCAGTCGTAGCGGTCGCCCGCCAGCGTCACCCATATCAGCAGCAGTGAGACCGCGGCGCTGACCAGGGCCGCGCCCGCCCAGTCGATCCGCACCTCGCGCCGCACGACGGGCAGCCGCAGCGTCCGCTGGAGGACCAGCAGCGCGGCTATGGCGAACGGGACGCCTATGTAGAAGCACCAGCGCCAGCCGAGCCAGGGGGTGTCGGTGATGATGCCGCCGATGAGCGGGCCGCTGACGGTGGCCACGGCGAACGTGGCGCCGAGGTAGCCGCTGTACCGGCCGCGTTCGCGCGGCGAGATCATGGCGGCCAGGATGACCTGCGAGAGGCCGACGAGCCCGCCGACTCCGAGCCCCTGAACGACGCGGACGGCGATCAGCATGGCCGGGCTCTGCGAGAGTCCGGCGACGACGGAGCCGCCGACGTAGATGACCAGCGCCGTCTGGATCAGCAGCTTCTTGCTGAACAGGTCGGCAAGCTTGCCCCACAGCGGCATCGAAGCGGTCATCGCCAGCAGGGTCGCGGTGACGACCCAGGTGTAGGCGGACTGTCCGCCGCCGAGGTCCCCGATGATCTGCGGCAGGGCGTTGGTGACGATCGTCGAGGAGAGGATCGCGGTGAACATGCCGAGGAGGAGCCCGGAGAGGGCCCTCATGATCTCCGGGTGCGTCATCGGCGCCGCTTCCGCGGGCGCGGTCTGCGGCGGTACGGTCTCGGCGGGCGTCGGCGGTTGCTGGCTCTGCGTGGTCAAACGGTCTCCCTGTAGTGGCTCTCCGTTTGCGACGATACGACAAGGTGCTTAGTACACGTAACGAATTGGTGAAAGCTTTAAGCCTTATCGCTGTGCGCCCAGCGGTGCCCGTACCAGCGTCTCGTCCGGGAAGCACCAGCGCCAGTCCTCGCCCGGCTCCAGCGACTGGACGATCGGGTGCCCCGACTCCCTCGCGTGCGTGCTCGCGTGCCGGTGGGGCGAATCGTCGCAGCAGCCGACGTGCCCGCAGGTGACGCACAGCCGCAGCTCCACCCAGTCGTCGCCGAGCGCCTCGCACGCCGCGCAGACGTCCACGTCGGTCCTGGTCACCCGGATCTGGTCCAGGTGCGTGCAGGACGTGCTGATCGTCTCCTCCCGCACATACCGCCACCCCGGCCGCAGCACCCGGTCCGGCATGATCCGCGCCAGGTACCGGGAGTGCGTCGCGAGCAGCGGGCTGAGCACCGCCAGCAGCAGCACGTACAAGGCGATGAACGGGCCGATCCGCTCGTCGAGCCCCGCGCCCACCGCAAGTGTCGCCAGGATCAGCGAGAACTCGCCCCGGCCCAGCACCGTAAGACCGATGTTCGCTGCCGCCCGCTGGTTGAAGCCGAACAGCCGGGCCGTCACGATCCCCGCCGACACGTTCGCCAGCAGGGTCACGCAGATCGCCACCGCCACCGGCACCGCGACCGCGTCCATGTCCGCGATGTCGATCGTCAGGCCGAACGTGACGAAGAACACGGCCGCGAACACGTCCCGCAGCGGCAGCACCAGCCGCTCGACCCGTTCCCTGATCTCCGTCCGCGACACCACAAGTCCGATCATCAGCGCCCCGATCGCATCCGAGACGCCGACCTCCTGGGACAGCCCGGCCACCAGCACCACCAGCCCGACCGTCAGCACCGCGAGCAGCTCGTCCTCCCGGCTGCCGATCAGGGCCGCCACGGCCCGCGCCCCGTACCTGGCCACCGCGAACAGCAGGACCAGGAAGCCGAAGCTCATCGCCACGTCCTCCGCCAGCTCCGCGGGCGACTCGGCCGCCGAGAGCACCGGCGAGAGCAGCGCCAGGTAGAAGGCGAGGAACAGGTCCTCGATCACGATGATCCCCAGGATCACCGGCGTCTCCGCGTTCGTCAGCCGGTGCAGCTCGATCAGCAGCTTCGTGACGATCGCCGAGGACGAGATACCCAGCGCGCCGGCGAGCACGAGCGCCTCCGAGCCGCCCCAGCCCAGCGCGAGGCCGAGCAGCAGCCCGGACGTCACGTTCAGACCGATGTAGCAGGCCGCCGCCACGAACAGCCGCCGGCCGCCGCCCACCACCTGGTCCAGCGGGAACTCCACCCCCAGGTGGAACAGCAGCAGCACGAGACCGAGCGCCGCGAGCAGCGACAGCTCACCGGGATGATCGACCAGCACGGGCCCCGGCGTGCCGGGGCCGAAGGCGATGCCCACCAGCATGTAGCAGGGCACGGACGGCAGTCCGAAGCGGCGGGCCAGGCGCGCCAGCAGGCCCGCGAGCAGTACGGCCGAGCCAAGACCGACCAGATCGGCGTGCTCCACGCCTCACGCCTCGAAGAACGTGGCCGCGAGCACGGCGCCCACCTTGCGCGCCTGCTCCTCCGACAGCTCGATCACCGCCGTCGGGTCCGCGGAGTCGGACGCGAAGACGTAGAGGTCCCGCACCCCTCCCGACCGCATCACCACCGAGATCCGCTGATCCGCGCGGCCCAGATCGATGTCGTACCGCTTGCCGACCCCCGGCAGATCCTGAACGTGTACTCCCTGACCCATGGTGCCTCCCGAACGATTGCCACGATTGCTCCAACTCGGTGCGAACCCCCTGATTCTCCACCGTGCCGTCCGCCGCCGCGGCGACCCGGCACCGTGTCCGTGTGCCCCGGACCGATTGGGTAGCGTGGGGAGATCGTCGGCCGTCTCGAAGGGACCCCCCGGCACATGAGACTCCGCTGGCCGCGCCGTCGGCCCCGCGGGCGCGGGCGCCTGATCGCCGGTGCCGCCGCCCTGGTCCTCCTCGCCGGCGCGGGCACCTGGAGCGTGCTCGCCGACGGCGGCGAACGGACCGTCAACCGCCATGACCGCGCGTTCGACCTGCCCGAGTCGCCCGGCGGCGAGGACACCGTCCGGATCGACACCTCCTACTTCACCGCGGGCCCCGCGGACGAACGGCGCCCGGCCGTGCTCCTCGGACACGGCTTCGGCGGCAGCAAGGACGACATGCGCCCCCAGGCCGAACGGCTCGCCCGCGAGGGCTACGCCGTCCTGACCTGGTCCGCCCGCGGATTCGGCGCCTCCGGCGGGCGCATCGGGCTGAACGACCCGGACGCCGAGGTCGCCGACGTCCGGCACCTCATCGACTGGCTCGCCGAACGCCCCGAGGTCGCGCTCGACGCCGAGGACGACCCCCGCGTCGGCCTCGCCGGCGCCTCCTACGGCGGCTCCATCGCCCTGCTCGCCGCCGGCCACGACTCGCGCGTGGACGCCATCGCCCCGCAGATCACCTACTGGGACCTGTCCGAAGCGCTGTTCCCCGGCGGCGTGTTCAAACGTCTGTGGGCCGGCATCCTGTTCACCACCGGGTCCACCGAGGCCGGCTACCTCGACGAGGCCGCCGAGCCCCTGCCCGATCCGGGCTGCGGCCGGTTCACCGCCGAGCTGTGCGACCTGTACGAGCGGGTCGCCGTCTCCGGCGAGCCCGATGCCGAGGCCCGGCGGCTCCTGCACGAACGCAGCCCCGCCGCCGTCGCCGACCGCATCGACGTGCCCACCCTCGTCGTCCAGGGCCAGCACGACTCGCTGTTCCCCCTCGACCACGCCGACGCCATCGCCCGCGCCGTCCAGGACAACGGTGCCCCCGTCGCCGTCGACTGGATCTGGGCCGGGCACGACGGCGGCATCTCCGAGGCCGACCGCGTCGAACGCCGCGTCACCGACTGGTTCGACCGTCACCTGAAGGGCGACACCGGCACCGACACCGGGCCCGCCTTCCGCGCCACCCGCGTCACCGGCTTCGACTCCACCGACGGCGCCACGCTGCTGCGCGGCGCCACCGGGGAGACCTACCCCGGCCTGACCGCCGCCCGGGAAGCGGTCGAACTCGCCGGCGAGCCCCAGACGTTCGTCAACCCGGCCGGCGGCTCGCCGCCCGCCGTCTCCGCCATCCCCGGGCTCGGCGCCCTCAGCGAGGCGACCGCCCTGGGCTTCGGTGTCTCCCTCGACTTCCCGGGCCAGTTCGCCCAGTTCGAATCCGAGCCGCTGAGCGAGACGGTCCGCGTCACGGGAACGCCCACCGTACGGCTGCACATCCGCTCCGACGCGCCGTCCGCCGTGCTGTTCGCCAAGGTCTACGACATCTCGCCCGACGGCTCCCAGCAGTCCCTGCCCGCCCAGCTCGTCGCACCCCTCCGCGTCGAGAACACCGACCAGGGCCGGACGGTCGACGTGCCGCTGCCCGCCGTCGACTACCCCTTCGAGGCCGGGCACCGCATGCGTCTGGTGCTGTCCACCACCGACCTCGGCTACGCCTCGCCCGCCGAGCCCGCCACCCACACCGTCTCCCTCGCCGGCCCCGGCCTGACCGTCCCCACCGCGCCCGGCGTCACCACCGGCGGCACCGCGCTGCCCTGGTGGGCCTGGGGCCTGCCCCTCGCGGGCGCCGTCATCGCCGCCGCCCTGCTCCTCACCGGCCGCCCCTCGGCCCGCACCCCGGCCCCCGACCCGCAACTCGCCGACGTTCCGCTGCAGATCACCGACCTGTCCAAGCGCTACGCCGGGTCCGCGGACCGCTACGCCGTCCGCGACCTGTCCTTCCGGGTCGCCCGCGGCCAGGTGCTCGGGCTCCTCGGGCCCAACGGCGCAGGAAAGACGACGACGCTGCGCATGCTCATGGGCCTGATCACGCCCGACGCGGGCGACATCCGCGTCTTCGGCCACGCCATCCGGCCCGGCGCCCCGGTGCTCTCCCGCGTCGGCGCCTTCGTCGAAGGCGCCGGCTTTCTGCCCCACCTCACCGGCCGCGCCAACCTGGAGCTGTACTGGCGCGCCACCGGCCGGCCCGCCGCCGACGCGCACCTGGCCGAGGCCCTGGAGATCGCCGGTCTCGGCGGCGCCGTCGACCGCGCGGTGCGCACCTACTCGCAGGGCATGCGGCAGCGCCTGGCCATCGCCCAGGCCATGCTGGGCCTGCCGGAACTGCTCATCCTCGACGAGCCGACCAACGGGCTCGACCCGCCGCAGATCCGCGCCATGCGGGAGGTGATGACCCGTTACGCCGCGGACGGCAGGACCGTGATCGTCTCCAGCCACCTGCTCGCCGAGGTCGAGCAGACCTGCACCCACCTCGTCGTCATGGCCGAGGGCCGGCTGGTGCAGGCCGGGCCCGTGGCCGACATCGTCGGCCACGGCAGCACCCTCCTCGTCGGCACGCCCCGGCCGCTCACCGACGCGCTGATCGAGCAGGTCGCCGCCCTGCCGGGCGTGACGTCCGCCGGGCGGGCGGAAGGCGGGCTGCTGATCCGGCTCGACGCCGGGGCGAGCGAGGAGGACGACGCCGGCCGGGCCGCCGCGCTGCTGGCCGAACTGGTCAGGCTCGGCATCCCCGTGCACAGCCTGGGCCCCCACCGCCGCCTCGAAGACGCCTTCCTCACCCTCATCGGAGGTGCCTGATGACCACGGCCCTGGACGCGGCGCCCGGCTACCGCCCCCACCGCACGCTCCCGCTGCGCGTCGAGGCGGTGCGGCAGCTGCGCCGCCGCCGCACCCAGGTCGTCGCGGCGCTGCTGGTGGCGCTGCCGTTCGTCGTGGCCGCCGCCTTCGCCGTCGGCGGCGAGCCCGGCGGGGACCAGGAGAGCACCCTGCTGGACACCGCGACCGTCTCCGGCGCCAACTTCGCCGCCACCTGCCTGTTCCTGGCCACCGGCTTCCTGCTGGTGGTGCCCGTCGCCCTGTTCTGCGGCGACACCATCGCCGCCGAGGCCAACTGGTCCTCGCTGCGCTACCTGCTGGCCGCGCCCGTGCCGCGCGCCCGGCTGCTGACCGCAAAACTGGCCGTGGCGCTGCTGTTCAGCGCCGCCGCGATGGCCGTGCTGCCGCTGGTCGCCCTCGGCGTCGGCTCGGTCGCCTACGGCTGGGGCCCGCTGGTGCTGCCCACCGGCGGCTCGCTGGGTGCCGGGGATGCCGCGGCCCGCCTCGCCGTCGCCGTGGGCTACGTCTTCGTCAGCCAGCTGATCACCGCCGCCGCGGCGTTCTGGCTCTCGACGGTCACCGACGCGCCGCTCGGCGCGGTCGGCGGCGCCATCGGCCTCACCATCGTCGGCAGCATCCTCGATGCGATCACCGCGCTCGGCTCCTGGCGCGAATTCCTGCCGGCACACTGGCAGTTCGCCTGGGCGGACGCACTTCAGCCGGACCCGGAGTGGGGCGGCATGATCCGCGGCTCGGCCGTCTCGGTGGCCTTCGCGCTCGTCCTGTTCGCCCTCGCCTACCGCGGCTTCCGCACCAAGGACATCGTCTCCTGAACGGCCCCGCGCCCCGGAGAACGCGCCGGCTACCGGGGGCGTGGCGCGAAAATCCGGAACGTGTTGCCCTCCGGGTCCCGGAACACGACCCAGCGGACACCGTCCTGCTCATTGTCACTGACCCGCTCCGCGCCCAGTGCCTCCACCCGGTCGGCCTGCTCCGCCCAGTCGTCACCCCCGCCCAGATCGAGCATCAGGCGGTTGTCGCCGACGGCAAGCTCACCGGTCGGCTGGTGGAACATCCAGGTCGGGCCGTCCCCCTCGAAGCCGATCATCGCGAACGCCTGAGTCGCCCCCTCGTCGACCGACCGCATCAGCACATCCGCCCAGAACCCCGCCAACGCCGCCGCGTCACGGCAGTCGAAGGAGTACATGCCCACCTTCATGCTGTCCCGCGAGCCCATGTCCGTCTCCCTTCCATCAGACTGTTACTCGCAAGACGAGACTTGCCGCACAGCCGGAACTCATCGGGACCGATGCGCGTCAGAGCGGGGCGAGGCGGGCCTTGAGCAGGCAGAACTCATTGCCTTCCGGGTCGGCCAGGACATGCCACTGCTCGTCCCCTGTCTGGCCGATGTCGGCCGGGCGCGCACCGAGGGCCAGCAGGCGTCTCAGCTCGGCGTCCTGGTCGCGGTCGGTGGCGTTGACGTCGATGTGCAGCCGGGACTTCCCCTTCTCCGGCTCGTCCCTGCGGCTGAGGATGATCGTCGGCTGCGGACCGCCGAACCCTTCGCGAGGCCCGATCTCCAGCGTGCCGTCGTCCTCGCGGTCGAGCACGACGAAATCCAGAACCTCGCACCAGAACCGGGCCAGCACCTCGGGGTCGCGGCAACCGAGCACGAGCTCACTGATACGACATGCCATGACAAAAACCTGCTCTCTGGGCTCCCGGCAGTGATAACAACCCAGGGACCGTACCGGACGAGGCGAGCACGGGCGAAGCCATTACAGGCCCCGGTGGGCGCGGCGCTCCGCGAGCAGGTCGTCGAACAGCTCCGTCCACTGCCCGCGGATCGCCTCGGGGGAGTACCGTTCCACGGTGCCGAGCGCCGCGTCGCCCATCCGTGCGCGCAGGCCCTCGTCGCCCATCAGCCGCCGCATCCCCTCGGCCAGCGCGGGCACGTCGCCCGGCGGCAGCAGCAGGCCCTCCTTGCCGTCGCTGATGACGTCCGCCGGGCCCGTCGGGCAGTCGTAGCTCACCACGGGCAGGCCGTGCGACATCGCCTCGATCAGCACCATCGGCAGCCCCTCGTACCGCGAACTGAGCACGTACATCGACGCCTTGGCCATCTCCTCGTCCAACTGGTCGGTGCGGCCCATCAGGAGGACGTGGTTGTAGAGGTGGTGCTGGTCGATCAGCGCGCGCAGCTGGTCGTGCCGGTCGCCGGTGCCGTAGATGCGCAGCTGCCAGTCGGGGAACTCATCGATCAGCTGCGCGAACGCCTCGATCAGCAGGTCGAAGCCCTTCTGCGGCCGGAGCCTGCCGGCCGCGAGCGCGATGTGCGAGGCGCACGTCGACGGCTTCTGCCGCAGGGAGTGCACCGCGTTGGGAATGCGGGTCACCCGCGTCCCCGGCGCCATGCGCAGGTAGTCCTCCCGGTCCCTGGACGTCAGCACGGCGACGGCGTCGAGCCGCGGGTAGCAGCGGATGATCGCCGCGCGCAGGTCCTCCTTGTGCGTGCCGAGATTGACGTGTTCCTGAGCGACGCGGATCACACCGCCCGTCGCGTACTCGGCGGCGAGAATGTTCAGCGCGGGGCGGGTGGTGACCACGATGCCGTCGCGCAGCTCCGACAGGTAGTGGATCACCGCGAGTTCGATCTGCCGGTTGATGGCTTTGTGGCCCGGCTCGCTGAACGGGATGTGCCGCGGGGGCCTGAACGCGAGCCGGGCGGTGCGCCTGGCCCGGTACCGGCCGAGCACCCCGCGCGCGTGCGGCGCGCGGGCGCCGGGCCGCAGGTCGGCCAGGGTGCGCAGCCGCACGCGCGAGTCGACGGCGAAGTGCGGCTTGTCCCGGCGCCGCAGCACGCTGACCAGCTCCACGTCGTGGCCCGCCGCGGCCATCGCGTTCGCCTGGGTGATCACGGTCCGGATGGTGCCGCCCATGCCGTACGCGTGCAGCAGCAGGTAACGGATCTTCATGGTGCCGGTGTCACCTCGACCGAGAGGTTGTCCTTGATGGTGTAGTACGGCTTCACCAGCGCCGTGCCGTCGCCGGAGGCGACGGACTGCCCGGGAAAAACCATGATCTTCTTCTTGCCCTCGATGTCGTCCAGCACCCGCCCCACCCGCAGCCGTTCGCGCGCACCCGAGGCCGGCTCCTGCGAGAAGTACAGGTCCCAGCACGCGGGCAGGGCGACGCCCTCGGGCGCGAGATCGGCCGCGGGCAGGGAGACGTCGAACGCCGGTCCGTCGAGCGGCGCCGGGTAGCGCAGCACGTGCTCCGGCACGTCCCGCAGCACCAGCAGCAGCGTCCAGGGCGCCGCCGCGCTCCCGACCGGGTCGTGACCGTGCAACGCGCCGACGAGGCGCAGTCGTCCGTCGCGTGGCCAGACCTGCGCGAGTTCCGCGTGGGCCCTCATGCCGTCCGCCGCCCCGCGGTGGCGTCGCCCGCCGGATAGCCCCAGGCGGCGCAGATCGGGTGCAGGGGAGCGGGAACGTCGCCGGGCGCGGGGAGCGGGCGGCCGTCCTGCACGCTGCCGCTGCGGATTTTTTCTTTCCAGTCGCCGAGGCCCTTGACCGGTTCGCTCGAATTGTGGTCGCCGTAGTCGAGCAGCTGCGGCTCCCAGGGCACGTCGAGGAAGGCGCAGATGCCCTTCAGCGCGGAGGCCGGGTCCTCCGTCAGCTCCTCGTAGCGGACGGTGTGCCCGGTCAGGTGGTCCCTGGCCCGCTCCACGGCGTTCATGAAGCGGAGCGAGTCGAGGACCGCGTGCTCGGGGCTGCGCCTGACCGGGTCCGCCTCGTGCCACGACCTGGCGATGGACGCCGGGTGGCGGAGCAGGAAGACGAATCTGGCGTCCGGCCAGCAGGCGGCGATGCGTTCGTGGACGAACGCGTTGCCCGGCGTCTTCTCCACCAGGAAGGTTTTTCCCGACTTCACCAGCTCGCGGTGCAGCAGCCGGTCCCACAGCAGGTGTTCCGCGTCGCCGCGGCCAAGTCCGAGCGCGGCGAGGGATTTTTCGGCGAGCCCGGTGGCGAAGTGCACTTCGAGCCGGCGGAAGTGCAGTTCGTGCGGGGCGTGCAGCTGGGAGTGCCCGTTGAGCATCATCCGCAGCAGCGTCGATCCGGAACGCACCGGCGCGATGATGAACACCGGGCGGCGCAGCAGCCGGTCGGCGCCGGAGGCGGCGGGCCGTCGGTAGGCAGGGGCCCCGGCCCGCGGCTTGCGCGGGGGGACACGCCCCGGCGCGCGGGCAGGGGCGGAGCCGGCGCGCTGCCCGGCGTGGCCCCTGGGCACGCGGCGCACCTGAAATCCGGTCGCGGAACCGAGCGCGGCGTTGAGTTTCCTGAGCAATGTCATGGCCTACGAGGCTAAACACCAACCCGGGCCCGGACAACGGATGTCGACGCCTACGCGTTCATACACCAGAAATACTGCGAGCGGTAATTCCGTACCCGCCAAGCGGGTTGTTTCCCTTGTGGCGCTTGGGCTCCTGTGTGACGCGTGCGGCGCCCGGCCGTCATAAGGGACGCGCGAATTGCACACGAAGGAGTGATGGCCCGGGAGTTTCGACCCGGGACGTTGGACCTCCCCCGGACCGGAGCCCGGGGGAGGCCAGGAGGCGGCCAGGAGGCCGGGGGCCGGGAGGTCCGGGCCGGGTCAGCGGTGGCGCTGGGCGAGCTGCTGCACCCACCCGTCCACCTGCGCGGTCCAGTTGACGCCCGCCGCGTCGGCGTGGCCGACGACGTGGCGGTTGAGCGCGTCACCGCCGCCGGAGAACAGGCCGCCCCGCTTGTCCGCCTCCAGTACGATCTCCACGCCGCCCGGCGAGCCGAGGAACGTCAGCTCGATCTCCCGGATGGCGTGCGCGTACTGGCCGGGCGGGGTCAGCTCGATCTCCTGGTAGAACGGCAGCGTCTGCCCGGTGCCGCCGATGCGGCCCAGCTCCAGGTCGGCCGACTTGAAGCCGAAGCCGAGTTGCGCGAACGCGTCCAGGACGGCCTGCTGCACCGGCATCGGCCGCACCAGCAGCGGGTCCAGGTCGCCCTGGTCCAGGGCGCCGGCCACCGCCAGCTCGGTGCGCACGCCCAGGGATACGCCGATCTGGCGGCCGTACACCTCGTTCACCGGCGTCTCCCAGGGCACGCCGACGGAGAAGGGGATGGCGAACCTGGCACCCTCGGTCAGCTTGAATCCGCCGCCGACGACCTCGCGGTGGAAGATCACCGTGCCCTGGGTCTCCACGTCCTCGGCCTCGGACTCCACCCGCGCCACGAAGTCGAGGGTGACCTGCGTGATCTCCGTGTCCATGGTGCCGCCCTCCACCAGCACCTGACCCGCCAGTGCGGTGCCCGGCACGACGGCCCCGCCGTTCAGCACCGTGTCCACCGAAGGACCGCCCACTCCCAATGCGCCGAGAAGCTTCTTGAACACCATCCCGGTCCCCTCCCTCTCATTCGCTGCTCGTCCGTGTCGGCGCCTCCCCCGGACTCCGTCCGGGGGGACCCCTCATGGGGCCGCGGCGTTCCCACGCTACCGGTGCGTCTGCGCGGCGAACCGGTCGGTGGCCGCAACGAGCGCGCGGGCCAGCCCGGGGCCGCGGCCGTGGCCCGAGTCGCCCACCATCGTCAGCTCGCTGCCCGGCCAGGCGTGCGCCAACTCCCAGGGCGTGCCCAGCAGGTTCCCCGGGTCGAGCACCCCCTGCACGAGCGCGCCGGGCACGCCGGACAGTTCACCGGCCCGGCGCAGCACCTCGCCCTCGGGCAGCCAGGAGCCGTGGCTCCAGTAGTGGGTGACGATGCGGGTGAACGCCATCCTGAAGTCGGGCGCGGCATAACGGGAGTTGGGGCCGTCCGAGCCCACGTCGAACGCTTCCTCCCAGTCGCACCAGTCCCGCGCGGCCCGCTCCCGAACGGCCGGGTCCCCGGCGCGCAGCAGCCGCGCGTAGGCGGTCGGCAGGTCGCCGTCGCGGTCGGCGGCGGGCACGCCGGACAGGAAGCGTTCCCAGGCCGCGGGGAAGTAGTGGCCGAGGCCGCGGGTGAGCAGGTCGGTCTCCGCCCGCCGGCCGGTGGCCAGGCCGGAGAGCACCATCGCGGAGACCCGGTCCGGCCGGCGCAGGGCGTGGAGCAGCCCGAGCACGCACCCCCAGGAGCCGCCGAACACCAGCCACCGGTCGATGCCGAGGTGATCGCGCAGCAGGTCCATATCGTCCAGCAGGCGGTCGGTGGTGTTGGTGCCGAGGCCGGTCGCCGGGTCGGCCGCGTGCGGGGTGCTGCGTCCGCAGCCGCGCTGGTCGAACAGCACCAGCCGGTAAGCCGCCGGGTCGAAGTACCGGCGCGCGCCCGGCGTGCAGCCGGAGCCCGGCCCGCCGTGCACGACGACGGCGGGGATGCCGTCGGGGTTGCCGCAGGTCTCCCAGTACATGCGGTGGCCCTCGCCGACGTCCAGCATCCCGTGGGCGTACGGCTCGATCTCCGGGTGCAGCGCGCTCATCGTTCCTCTTCTCTCCGGCTCCGCCTGTTATCACAGCGCTCATACAACAGCGCTGTGATATTACCGGGGCATGGCCTCCTCCTACGCCGCCTCCGGCCTCGGCACCCGGCTGCGCCACCTCCTCGACCAACTGGAGTCCGACGTCGCGACGCTCTACCCCGCGCTCGGCCTCGACGACTACCGGCCCCGCTTCACGCCCGTCGTGCGCGCCCTCGTCGCCCTCGGCCCCCGCTCGATCCGCGACCTCGCCGCCGCCATCGGCGTGACGCACTCGGCGGCCAGCCAGACCGTGGCCCAGATGAGCCGCCGCGGGCTCGTCACGCTCGAAGTCGGCAGCGACGCCCGGCAGCGCGTCGTTCACCTCACGGAACGGGCCCGCGCGCTGCTGCCCGCCCTGGACGCGGAGTGGGCCGCGGTGGAGGCCGCACGCGCGGACCTGGAAGCCGAACTGCCCTACCCGCTCGGCGAACTGCTGACCGCACTGGAAGCCGCCCTGGAGCGGCGGCCGTTCCGTGCACGCATCGCCGCTGCGTCCGCAGGGGCTCATGAGTACGATGACGGGCGATGATACGAACACACAGGGGTCCGGTCGGCGCCACGCGGCGTACCGCCGTGTCCGCCTGTGTACTCGCCGTCGTCGCCCTGCTGTGCGCCATCGGGCTGTGCACGCCCTCCGCGGCCCACGGCGGCGGAGGAGAGGGGCCGCGGCTCCACACGAGCATCGAGCCGGACATGGACTACGAGGAGCCGGGGAGCAGCTGCCACGGCGGCCCCGGCACGCCGGCCGACCCGGTGCCCCCGCCGCCCGTCCCGCTCCACGTGCCCGCCCCCGACCCGGTCCCGCGTGCCGCACTCGGCTGCGCCGCGCCGGGCCCGGCCGGCCCCGTACACGACGCCGCGCCGTCCGTGGACCTGCACCGCCTCCAGATCCAGCGCACCTAGGGCGGGAACGTGACGCCGCCCCACCGGGCCGCGCGCCGGCCGTGCGTGCCCGTGCACCACACCCCCCGTTCCCTCTCTCGCCGAGGACGTTGCCATGGCTGCCAAGAAGAACAAGAAGAGCGCCGCTGTCGGGCGCCGCGAGAAGATCGAGGAGGCCCGCCGCAGGGAGCGGGCCCGCGATCGCCGCAATCGCCTGCTGACCATCGCCGCGAGTGTCGCCATCGTCGTCGCCCTGGTCATCGGCGGCATTTTCATCGTCTCCTCCTCCGAGGACGACGACGGCGACAACACCGCCCAGCCAGGCGAACCGGCGGACATCACCGGTGTGGAGACCTGGGCGGACCTCGCCCGCGACCACGTCGAGGGCGAGGTCGACTACCCGATGAACCCGCCGGCCGGCGGCGAGCACTCCCAGGTGTGGATGAACTGCGACGCGGACGTCTACGAGGACGAAATACCGAACGAGAACGCGGTGCACTCGCTCGAACACGGCGCCGTGTGGGTCACCTACAACGACACCGCCGCGGAAGCCGACCTGGAGACCCTCGGCGAGCGCGTCTCGTCCACCTCCTACTCCCTGATGAGTCCCGTGGCGGACCAGGAGTCGCCGATCACGCTCACCGCGTGGGGCGCGCAGCTGCAGCTGGACACCGCCGACGACCCGCGGGTCGCCGAGTTCTTCGACTCCTACGTGCAGGGCCCCCAGACCCCCGAGCCCGGGGCCGCGTGCACGGGCGGAATGTCGCAGTGACCGGCCGCCGGGCCCTGGTGGCGGCCAGCGGCCTCACCGGCCTGGTCGCCGCGGTGCTCATCGCCGTGTCGGCGTTCGTGCCCACCGCCGAGGACGAGCCGGGGGAGGACTCCGCGGACGTCGGCTTCGCCCGCGACATGGCCGTTCACCACCAGCAGGCCGTCGAGATGTCGTTCATCGTCCGCGACCGCACCGACGACGAGGAAGTGCGGCTGCTCGCCTACGACATCATCAACACCCAGGCCAACCAACGCGGCATGATGCTCGGCTGGCTGGAGAACTGGGGGGCGAGCAAGAGCACGAACACCCCCATGGTCTGGATGCCGGGGCACGAGGGCGGCGGCCACGGCGGCGGCGGGCCCATGCCCGGTATGGCCACCGACGAGGAACTGGACGCGCTGCGCGAGGCCGAGGGCCGCGACGCCGAGGTCCAGTACCTGGAGCTGATGACCGTGCACCACCGCGGGGGCGTGGACATGGCCGCGGCCGCCGTGGCGCAGGCCGACACCGACGAGATCACGCGCCTCGCGGCCGGCATGGTCGAGGCGCAGGAGTCCGAGATCTCCCTGATGGCGGACATGCTGGAGGAACGCGGCGCCTGAGACGTGTCAAAACGCCGCGCGCGGAAACTCGGGTACCGCCCGATGCCGCCGGCCCGGGACCGCGTTACCCGGCTCCGGGCCGGCCGGCTTCCACGCGGGGCACGCAGGCACGCGAGGAGCGCCCATGAGCAGCACCACGGCCACGGTCCGCGACAATACGGACGCCTCCCGCTTCGAGGCGTGGCTCGACGGCGAACGGGCCGGCTTCGCCGACTACCTGCGCACCGGCGACCTCGCGGTGTACCCGCACACGGAGGTGGCCGAGGGCTACGAGGGCCGCGGCGTCGGCAGCAGCCTGGCCAGAACGGCGCTCGACGACGCGCGGAGCCGCGGGCTCCGGGTGCTCGCGCCCTGCCCGTTCATCTCCGGCTGGCTGGAGCGGCACCCCGAGTACCACGACCTCGCCTACCGCAGCGGCAGCCGCGTCACGGACTGACACCGCCGGGACGCGCGGCGCTACCGCCCCCGCAGCCGCTCCATCTCGCGGCGGTCGCGTTTGGTGGGCCGCCCCGTGCCCCGGTCGCGCACCGGCAGCGCCGCCGTAACCTCGCGGGGCGGCGGCGGAGGGCTGTTGTCCACGAAGCACTCGGCGGCGACGGCCGCGCCCACCCGCTTGCGCAGCAGCCGCGACACCACGACGAGCCGCTCCCGGTCCGGCTGCCGCACCCGCACCTCGTCGCCGGTCCGCACCGGGTGCGCGGGCTTGACCCGCTCGCCGTTCACCCGCACGTGCCCGGCCCGGCACGCCGCGCCTGCCGCGGACCGGGTCTTGGCCAGCCGGACCGCCCAGATCCACGCATCGACCCGCACGCTCGTCGCGTCCTCACCCATGCCTTCGACTCTAGCTCTCCCCGCCCCTGCCCGGCCCGTTCCGCCCGGTGCGGAAGGGGTCTCCCAACTCCAACTCCACCGCGCCGGCCGTCCAGGCCCTGGACGCGGGCGGCAGGCCCGCGGCGCGAATCGTGGCCGCCACCGCCTCCAGAGGTTCCGGCGTGCGCCCGACGAGATGCACGCGCGCCCCTTCCCGCGCGAAAGCCCGCGCGAAAGCCCGCGCCATGGCACCGCGCCGATGGCGCCCCCGCCCCCGTACACGACCGCGTCCTGCCTTCGAGCAGCACGAAGGTCACCTCCTGTGGTCCGGATACCTGTACCTGGTCGGACCGGCGGCCCGCCCGGAACTCATCGCCGGTCCGGCACCGGCCCGCCGGGCAGACGACCGCGGGCGGGGGGCGAGCCCGCGAGGGGCGGGGCGCCCGTGGTCTGAGAGAGTGTCCGGCAACACCACGGCTGGAGAGACCAAGTGACCACTTCAACAAGGATGTTGAGCGCCACGACGCTGGTCGTTCTGCTGAGTGTCACCGCCTGCGGCGCCGAGGACTCCGCGCCACCGGACGGCGACGGCCCCCGGCCCGTCCGCACCCGGGAGGACACCCCGCCCGCCCCGGAACCGGAGTCCGAGCTGACCGAGCCGTCCCCCAGGGAAGACCTGACCACCCCCCTGCCACCGCCGGAGCCGACACCGCAGAGCCCCGACCCCACGCAGACAGCGCCCCCGGCGGCGGAGACGCCCCCGCCCCCGGAACCGCCCGCCGAGCCGACCGAGCCCCAACTGCACCCCGAGGACTGCGAGATCGGCGACGCGATCTGGGACGACTACCTGCGGCAGCTGTGCGAGGAGTACATGACCGGCGCCGGGTAGGCCCGCGTTCCATCCCGTCTCAGGGCCGCAGGAACTCCAGGTCGATGCCCCAGGAGTCGAGGACCCCGCCGTGCCCGCCGGCGCGGGCCGCGCGTTCGACGTCCGCGAACAGGCCGCGCTGCACGGCCGGATCGCCGTCGGCGAGGATGCGGCGCAGCCGCGGCAGCAGCCGTTCCGCCGCCCAGCCGCGCCCCAGCGGCCGGCGCGACAGCTCCCACTCCAGGAACTTGTTGTACGGCCGGACCCGGCCGTGCAGCGCGAACAGCACCTCCAGCGCGAACGGAACGCTCTCCGCCGCGTCGAAGTGCGCCAGCGCGCCCCGGCCGTCGCGGTGACTCTTCAGGGACCGGTAGATCTGGTTGGTGTACGCGTCGAGGTAGCCGGCCGCCTGCTCCGCCGCCTCCGCCGCCGTCAGCGTCCGCTTCCGGTCGAGGATGTCCGCGATGCCCCCGCCGAGGCGGTCGGCCAGCACCCGCGCGTGCACGTACGCGTAACGGGACCAGCTCTGCGGGTCGCCGGGCAGCCCGCGCGTGCGGAACTCGGCGAGCTTCAGGACCACCAGGTCCAGATGGTCCGACCGGTAACCGTCCAACGCGTCGAAGGCGGACGGCCCTTCGTCGCCGGTGACGACGTGCACGTCGAAGTCGGAGTGCACGGTCGGCATGCCGTCATGGGCCCGTGAGCCGGACAGGACCACCCCGAGGACGGTCGGATCGGCCTCGGCACGCGTAAGGAACGCGGCCAGGGTGGTTTCGGCGTCGGCGCCGGGCATGAGGTGGTACTCCACGGTGAAAACTCCACGTCGATGTGTCCGCGGCCCGGCGGGCCGCGGATGCCTGATCCGTGTCGACGTCCGTGGCCGCACGACGCGGCCACCGGGGGGTTCACCTCACGCCGCGGACGCTACCCGTCACCGCCCGCGCCACGGAAGCGAATTAGACGCCCACCGCTCCGTCGATGCCCTCGCGCAGCAGGTCGGCGTGCCCGTTGTGCCGTGCGTACTCGTGGATCAGGTGCGGCATCACCAGCCGCAGCGACACCGTTTCGCCGGTCCGGCCCGCTGCTCGGCCTGGCCGAACGCTCGTGGGAGCCGATCGGCAACGGCCGCTCCGCCCCCTCGGGGCAGAATGAAGGTGACGATTCGATGAACCGCAGGGCCTTGGTCCGCGGCGCCTTGGCCACCGGGTTGGCGGCGCCCGTCGGTACCGCGCTGTCCGCCGCGCGCCAGGGACTCGACTCGGCCCTGGAGGACCGCGGCGCAGCGGACCTCACCCACTGGGAGGAGACCGTGGAGCGCCGCGCCCATGGGTACGACGGACGTTCGCCCGCCGACCTGCTCCCGGACCTCGGCGCCGACTCCCGGAAGTGTCCGCCTTGCTGGCCGCATCGCGCACGGTTGCCGCTCGTACCCGGCTGTGCCGAATCGCCGCGCACATGGCGGGCATGACCGCGATCGTGCTCCACGACATGGGGGCGCACCGGGAAAGCACCCGCTGGTTCCATACCGCGGGCCGTGCCGCGGCGGAGAGCGGGGACCGCGACCTGCACGCCTGGGTGCTCGGCCGTGAGGCGATGGTGTCCCTCAACTTCGGGGCCGCGGCGGTCGCCGGACAGATCACCGAGCGGGCGCGCGCGGTGGCCGCCGGACGGGCCACCGCGGCCACCGCGCTGGTCACCGTCGTGGCGGCCCGTGCACACGCGGCTCGTGGTGACCGAGCGGCGGCGCCGAGCGCCATCGACGAGGCCGAAGGGCTCCTGAGCCGTTTGCCCTCCGACCAGGCCGCCGACACGTGGCTCGGTTATCCGGAGCAGAAGCACCACGTCCATCTTTCGCAGGCACTCACCCTCCTCGGCGAGACCCGGCGTGCGTACGCGTCACAGGACCGCGCCCTGCAACTGTCCCGGCGGCCCAGCGTGATGACGCGCAGCCTGATCGCTCTGGACCGGGCGGCCTGCCTTGCACACAACGGTGAACGAGGCGAGGCCGCCCGTATCGCGGGCCGTGCCTACGGCGAACTGCCCGCCGCACACCGGCAGGGCCTCACCCGTGCTCGTGCCCGGTCGGTGTATGAGGCGGTCAGTGGAAACCCCGATGCCCAGCTGTTGCGGGAGGCGCCGGAGGCCGCCGCCTGACGGCAGATCGGACATTCTTTTTCTTGATGGGCCGTCAGCAGGCCGGCGGGTGGGTGGTGAAGCGGGTGGTCGGGCCTTTGGGGGGTTCGGGGTGGAGGCCGGATTTTTTCAGGATGCGGAGGGACGCCGCGTTCGCCGTCTCCGCCTCGGCGCGGACCTCATCGGGCGTCCACGGCCGTAGGACGAGACGGTCCGTGGTCAGGCGGGGGGAGGGGAAGAAGGGGGCCGGCCTCAGTAGCAACGCGCGGTCAGGGCGTCCCGTCGCCGGTCCGCGCGAGAATGGCCTCCACCACCTCGGACTTGGCGTCCGCATAGTGCTGCATGTACGTCCACTCGCGCTGCGCGAGGTGCCGTTTGGTCGCGGCGTACAGCTCGCGGTCCCCCGCGTGTGCCCGCAGCCGGTCGCGGAAGCGCAGCATCCGGCCGGCCTCCGCACAAGCCTCGGGCAGCACATGCAGGTTGACCGCCCCGGCGGCGGGCGCCGGGTCCTGCTTGCGCAGGACGCGGTGCTCGTACCACTCCGGCTCCCGCACGGCCAGCCGGTAGCCGACGGCCGTGAGCGGGGGCACGTAGGCGGCCTCGCCGGCGGGGTCGGGTACGAGCAGCAGCATGTCGATGACCGGCTTGGCGGGGAGCCCGGGCACCGAGGTCGACCCGACGTGCTCCAGGCGCCGCACCAGCCCGTTCAGCCGCTGCCCGACCAGCGCGGCTTCCCGCTCGTACACCGTCGGCCACGCCGGGTCGTAGTCGGCGATGCCGACGCGGCCGTCGACCCGCGAGGGCTCCCCGACGCTCGCCGCCTCGATCTCCGCGTCCGTCATCGGCGTGCGCCGCCTGTCCTCGCCCATGCGCCGACCTCCCTTTCCGTGCCCGATCGCCCGCCGAGGGTACCGGCCTACGCTGGGCGCATGCTCCGATGGGACGCGTCAGGCCGGCCGGGTCTGCGGATCGAGACCGCGGACGGCGGCAGGCTGCTGGTGCGCCAGGGCCCGAGGCCCCTGCTGTTCGGCCGCGTCGATCCGCACAACTACGGCGTGTCGCTGTTCCGTTGCCCCGGCTACGTCTCGCCGCTGCCGCCGGTGCGGGCGGCCGTGATGCGACGGAAGCCCGACTGGGCGCACGTGTTCCGCACCCGGCTGGCCGCGGCGGGGAACGGACCGCTGCACGCGGGCCGCTGGCTGCTCGACGGGGCCGGGCTGCCGCCCTACTGCTGGCGCGGCGACCTCGTCACGGACTGGCCGGCCGCCCAACTCGACTGGTTCGACGGCTGGCACGGCATCGTTCCGCTGCGCCCGTTGGGCGGCCCGGACGAGGGCCGGGTCAAGGCGTATCGCAAGCACGCGCGGGAGGGGACGCTCGCGCCGGTGCTGCTGTGGTGGGTCAGCGGCCTCGACGGCCACCTGCTGCTCGACGGCCACGACCGCGCTGTCGCCGCCCTGGCCGAGGGCGCCGACCCGCCCTGCCTGGTCCTGGCACTCGGCCTCGACGACGGGCGCCGGCGCGAACGGCCGGCGCACCTCGCCGCGGCGTGCGCGGCGGTGCCGCGCGAGCGCGGCAGGACCCGCGCCTGGCCGGTCGCGGGCGGGCCCGCCGCCTGGGAGGCGGCGCGGGCCGCCGCCGGGATCAGCCCCGGAACGTTTCGAGCAGCCGGAGCCACACCTCGCTGACCGTGGGGAACGCCGGGACCGCGTGCCACAGGCGGTCCACCGGCACTTCGCCCGCGACGGCGATCGTTGCCGCGTGCAGCAGTTCGCCCGCCTGCGGCCCGGCGAAGGTGACGCCGAGCAGATGCCCCCGGTCCAGGTCGACCACCATCCGGGCGCGGCCCCGGTAGCCGTCGGCGAACAGGGACGCGCCCGCCACGTTCCCCAGTTCGTAATCCACCACGCGGGTGCGGCGCCCCGCGCGCTCCGCCTCGGCCGCGGTCAGCCCGACCGACGCCACCTCGGGCTCGGTGAACACCACCTGGGTCACGGCGGCCGCGTCGGCCGTCGCCGCGTGCGGTCCCCACGCCGTGCCGTCGACCGGCTCGCCCGTGGCGCGGGCGGCGATCACGGCTCCCGCGACGCGGGCCTGGTACTTGCCCTGGTGCGTCAGCAGCGCCCGTCCGTTCGCGTCGCCCACGCAGTACAGCCAGCCGTCCGGCACGCCCCGCACCCGCAGCGCGTCGTCCACCTCCAGCCACGAGCCGGGCTCCAGGCCGACGGACCCGAGGCCCAGATCGTCCGTCAGCGGCCTGCGGCCGGTGGCGAACAGCACCTCGTCGGCCTCGATCCGCCCGCCGTCGTCCAGCGACACCGTCACCGGGCCAGAGCCGCCGGGCCGGGCGAGGGCCGTGACGGACGTGCCGGAACGGATCGTCACTCCCCGTTCCGCAAGACCTTCCGCGACCAACTCCCCGGCGAACGGCTCCATCCGCGGCAGCACCCGGTCCCCGCGCATCAGCAGCGTGACCTCGGACCCGAGCGCCGCCCAGGCGGCCGCCATCTCCGCGCCGACCACGCCGCCGCCGACGACGGCCAGCCGGCCCGGCGCCTCCTTGGCGGCGGTCGCCTCCCGGCTGGTCCACGGCCTGGCCTCCGCGACGCCCGGGAGGCCGGGGAGCTTCGCCGCGCTGCCGGGCGCCACGGCGACGGCGTGCCGGGCCGTCAACTGCCGCACGCTGCCGTCGGATGCCTCGACCGTGACCCGGCGCGGCCCGTCCAGGCGCCCGTGGCCGCGGATCAGGTCGATGCCGGCCGATTCCAGCCAGGACACCTGGCCGTCGTCGTGCCAGTCGGACACGAAGGCGTCGCGCCTGGCCAGGACCGCCGCCACGTCGAGGGGCCCGCGCACCGCCTCCTTGGCGCCGCCGACCGCGCGGGCCGCGCCGAGCGCCGCCGACGGGCGCAGCAGTGCCTTGCTGGGAATGCACGCCCAGTAGGAGCATTCGCCGCCGACCAGGTGCGCCTCGACGATGGCGGTGGACAGGCCGGCGGCGCTGGTCCGGTCGGCCACGTTCTCGCCGGTGGGCCCGGCGCCGATGACGATGACGTCGTACTCGTTGGTGTCGTTCATTCGGATTGCTCCTCGAAGGATCGCGGACCGTCGGCATGGCTCGGGCCCACCGTAGGCACGGTCGGCCGCGGCTGTCCGGCGTCGGCCCGGTCGGCGTGCCATCACATTTTCTCCACATGAGACGCAAAGGCATGGTGTGGAGGGGCGTGGGGGCAGTAACGTCGTCGTCATGGCCGGGAGGGCGAGGGGGTGGAACGTGGCGGGGGATGGCGAGAAGCGCTCGTCGGGCGTGGTAACGGCGCTGGGCGCGGCATTCATTGGCGGGAGCGCGGCGGTGGTCGCGGCGTTCATCGGCGGGGCGTTCTCGGCCCCGGGCGACGAGGAGGGCGGCGGTCCCGCACCGGCGCCGTCCCAGCAGGCGGAGGTGACGGCGGAGCCGTCTCCCTCACCCACCCCGACGGCGTTATCCGGACAGGTGCCGTCCGACGGCTCCTACAGCGTGAGCTTCCACTAGCTTCCACTAGGCCGGGGTGCGGACGAACGTCCGGTGCAGCAGGAGGGCCAGCCCTTCGCCGAACGTCTCGGCCGTCCACCGGCGTTCGGTGAGCAGGGTCTCCACCATGTCGGAGGAGATCAGCGACATCAGCATGTCCCGTGCCGTCTCGGGAGTCCACGGCGGCGCGAGCCGCCGCTCCCGGGCCAGCCACTCGGCGAGCCGCGTGCAGTGGGCGAGTTGGGAAGCGGCGGCTCGCTCCATGTGCCGGGCGGCGTCGGGGTCCCGCCGTCCGACTCGCCTGATGGCCCGGTCGACGGCCAGGACCCGGGGGTGATAGCGCGCGAGGTGTGCGGCCCACTCCGCCATCGCGGCCTCCGCGTCCGGGGCGGCCCAGACCTGTTCCATCGAGGCGTGCAGCCCTTCCTCGTCCGCCACATGGTCGAACAGCGCGGCCATCAGCTCGGTGCGGGACGCGAAGTGGAGGTAGGCGCCGCGCCGGGAGATCCCGACGCGTTCGGCGACCTCGGCCATCGTCAGCGCTTCGAGCCCCTGCTCCTCCAGCAGGCTCCTCGCGGCCGTCAGCAGCGCCGCGCGGGTGCGTCGGCTCCTGGCGTTCCGCGGTGTGCGGATGGGGCGGCTCATGGCGCTCAGCCTTGCACACAACTGCGCATGCTGTGTACTTTCCAGGAAGTGCACATGCTGTGCAGTTCGGCGAGAGGGGCGGACATGATCATCGAGGCACGGCCGGGGCCGCTCACAGCGGACCCGCAGCGGATGGCGGTCGTGGTGGTCGACATGCAGAACGACTTCGGGGCCGAGGGCGGCGGAGTGCACGCCGGGGGAGGGGACATCTCGGTGGTGCGGGCCGCCGTCGCGCCCACCGCCGCGGCGCTGGACGCCGCCCGCCGGGCGGGCATCCGCGTCATCTACCTCAAGCACGGCTATGCGCCCGACCTGTCCGACATGGGCCCGCGGGACTCGAAGAACTGGCTGGTGCACGCCACCCACGTCGGACAGGAGACCGCCGCGCCCGACGGCAGCACCGGCCGCATCCTGGTGCGCGGCACCTGGAACACCCGGATTCTGGCCGAACTGACGCCCCGGGACGGCGACCTCGTCATCGGGAAGACCCGGTTCAGCGGCTTCCACGGCACCGGCTTGGACGCGACGCTGCGCGGGCTCGGCGTCGACACGCTGATCGTCACCGGCTGCACCACGAGCGTCTGCGTGGAGTCGACGGTCAGGGACGCGATGTTCCTCGACTACCGGCCGGTGGTGCTGGCCGACTGCACCGGCGAGCCGCAGGGGCGGGAGCACCACGAGTCCACGCTCGTCCTGGTCGAGCGGGTCTTCGGCTGGGTCGCCTACTCCGCCGCGTTCCGCCGCGCCGTGGACGCGCCGATGCCCGGATAGGACGCGCGGCGGCGGGTACTCGCCGCGCATGGCGCAGCGAACGAGCCGTGGAACGGAACGGCGGCCACCGCGCGAGCGGAGCGGGCCGGACGCCTACGACGCCGGGCCCTACCTCCCGGACGGCGAGGCGGGACTGCCCGCCCTGCGGCGGGCCGCCGCAGGCTGCGAGGGCTGCCCGCTGCACGCGGACGCCACGCGGACGGTCTTCGGGGCGGGTGCCCCGCGGGCCCGGGTGATGCTGGTGGGCGAGGAGCCGGGCGATCAGGAGGACCGGCGCGGGGAGCCGTTCGTCGGACCCGCCGGGCGGCTGCTGACGCGCGCGGTCGAGGAGGCCGGGCTCGACCCGGACCAGACCTACGTCACCAACGCCGTCAAGCACTTCAAGTTCGCGCGCGCAGGCTCCGGCAAGCGGCGCATCCACAAGCCGCCCAGCCTGCGGGAGTTGACGGCCTGCAAGCCGTGGCTGCGCGCGGAACTGCGCGAGGTCGGCCCCGAGGTCGTCGTGGCGCTCGGCGCCTCGGCGGGCAAGGCTTTGCGCGGTTCGTCCTTCCGCGTGACGAAGGAACGCGGCGTTCCGCTGCCGCTGGAACTTCCCGGCGGTGAAGGTGTGCTGGTGGCGACGATCCACCCGTCCGCGGTGCTGCGGGCCGGCGAGGACCGCGACGCGGTCTACGGAGGGCTGGTCGCCGACCTGCGCGTGGCGGCGGAGACGCTGGGCGCGGGCGGCCCCTGAACGGCCCCGGCCGCAGCGCTCAGTGCCCGTTCTCCGGCTCGATGCCGTCGGCCAGGGTGAAACGCATCGAGCAGATGTCCACTGCCGTCACGTGAACCGTGCGGCCCCACCGTTCGCCCAGCTCGCGGCCGACGGCAAGCAGCCGCGCCCGTTCGGCCGGCGTGTAAGCGGGGAACGTGGCCCACCCCTGGCGCGCGACCTGTTCGCCGATGTGGACGAGGAACGCGGCGCGGCACCGCCGTTCCTCCTCCTCCGTCAGCGGAACGGGGTCCTGCGGCCCGGGTACTTCGCGCACGCCATACAGATCGCGGACCACGAGAACTCCTCCGGTGAGGGCCGGCCGCCACCTCCGGCGGCCTTCCGGGCATCCTTTCAGGCGAACCGCGCCCCGGGACACGTACCGGAGCGTTCACGTCGAGGCGCGGACGACCAGGGAGGTCGGCAGCGGGGCGCGGCGCCGGGTGCTGCCGCGGGCGGCCATCTCCGCGAGCAGCAGTTCCGTGACCGCGCGGCCCACCGCGGCCAGCGGCCGGCGCACCGTGGTCAGCGGAGGCTCGGTGTGGCGGGCGACGATCAGGTCGCCGAAGCCGACGAGCGCGACATCGTCCGGCACCCGCAGCCCCTGGCGGCGCAACTCCGCCAGCGCGCCCGCCGCCATCACGTCCGTGGCGGCGAACACCGCGTCCAGGTCCGGGTGCCGCGCCAGCAGGGCGCGCGTGGCGAGCCGCCCGCCCGCCTCGGTGAAGTCGGCGGCGGCGACCAGCGAGTCGTCCGCCGAGCGCCCGGCGGCGCGCAGGGCCGCCCGCCAGCCGCCGAGACGGGCCGCGGCCACGTCCAGGTCCTGAGGGCCTGTGATCGTGCCGATCGCCGTGCGGCCCCGCGCGAGCAGGTGCCGCACCGCCTCGGCGGCACCGCCCGCGTCGTCGGCGTGCACGTGGGGCAGCGGTTCGCGGGCGGAGCGCCGCCCGGCCAGCGCGACGGGCAGGCCGAGGCGTTCGAGCAGGCCGGGCAGCGGATCGTTCCCGGCCACCGGGACCAGCACCACGCCGTCGACCCGCCGGGCCGTCAGGAGCTCGCGCAGCCGCTCCCGTTCGGCCCGGTCGCGCACCAGGAACACCAGCAGCTGGAGCGGTGTCCCGGCGAGGCCGTCGCTGACGCCGCGGACCAGCTCGGAGAAGTACGGCTCGCCGCCCGGCCGGTGCCCGGGCTCGGACACCACCAGGGCGATGGCGTCCGCCCGGCTGGTGACGAGGCTGCGGGCCACCGAGTTGGGCACGAAGTCCAGCTCGGCGATAGCCGCGAGGACCGCGGCCCTGGCCGCCTCGCTGACCCGCGGGGACCCGTTCAGCACGCGCGACACGGTGGTCCTGCCCACGCCCGCCCGCTCGGCCACCGTCAGAATCGTGGGCCGCCCGGCGGGGGCCGCGGCCCGCGGGGCGTGCTCGCCGTGCGGCGTCACCAGGAACGACCCTCCTCCCGCGCACCGGCCGCCCGTGCTCGCCGCGGCCCGTGGGAAGGGTTCCCGCCGCGGCGCCCGCCGATGCCGCCGGGCGGGCGCCGCCCGGGATGCTCTTGCGGATGTCAGCCGTCGAGGCCGTCAGCCGTCGAGGCCGAACTGGCCCTGGCTCAGGCTGCGCTCGTCCTCATACGTCGCACGGATGCGTTCCGGGGTGTTGAAAGCGGGGTCCCTCAGATGTTCGGACCACACCATGAAGTAGGTCCACTCCGGCTGCGCCGCCAGCTCGGCGGGGCCGGGGATACGGCCCACCTCGGCGAGCGCGAGCGGCTTGTCACCGGCGAGGCCGCGCAGCGCGTCGTAGTAGGCGGTGGGCGGGAAGTGGTTCATCCAGGCGTCGAGGCTGACGACGTCCACGTAGGCGTCGCCCGGGTAGTATTCGGCGACCTGCCCCGCGCCGCCCTGGACGTCCTTGACGTTCCACACCCAGATCAGGTTGTCCAGCGCCCGGGTGCCCGCCAGGTGGTCGTGCGTGATGCGGTAGAGCGCGCTGCTGCCGTCCGGGCCCGGCCTGCCGCCCCACCAGGCCCACGCCTCGTTCATCTCGTGCAGCGGGCGGAACAGTACCGGGACCCCGGCGTCCGCGAGCTGCCGCAGGTAGGGCACCGCCTCGTCGAGCCGGGCCAGCCACGCCCGGTTCAGCGCGGTGCCCTCGGTGATCAGCTCCTGCCACTGGGCGTCGGACAGGCGGTCCATGACGCCGGTTCCGGCGTCCCAGCCGCAGGACGAGCCGCGGGTCGGGGGGCAGACGTGCCAGGTGAGCGTCGTGAGCGAGCCGTTGGTCCACTCGGTCACGGCCTGGTCGGTCATCGTCTGCCGGTTCTCGACGTCGGCCTGCGCGAAGAGGAAGTCGCCGCCCCACAGGCCGGGGTAGCGGCCGGTGGTCTCGTGGACCTGCGCGGTGTACTGCGAGGGCCAGGAGTTGGGCTCCTTGTTGTGCTGGCCGGTGACGGTCGCGCTGCCGCCGATGCGGTCGAGGAAGGCCAGCACGTCCCCCGGGGTCGCGGGGGCGAACGCCGGGCGGGCCTGGGGCGCGGCGCCCGCCGCGGCGGGCGCGGCCGTCACCGGCACCGCCGCGAGCAGCGCGGTCACGGCCAGGGCGGTGCGCAGCCGCGGGGCGCGGCGCGCGGGGCGTGGGGGGAACGGGGGGCGAAGTCGTCGCATGAGCGACCCTCCAGTCGGACGACGGTGTCGGTGGGGGGCCTGCGCGCGGGCCGGTGCGAGGACCGTAAGGGTGCGCCATGTTCGCGTCAATGGTACGGACCTAAATTCGCTGAACCGGTTTAGTTGTCCGGTCGCGCCACCTCGTGGAAACGCGGAAGTAACCAGAAGCCAACGTGGGCCGACGGGCCGGTGAGCATGCGTCGGCACCGGCGTCACCCTGCGGTTTTCCCGGCCGGGCGCGCCCCGCTGGCCCACCGGGCCAGCCGCGCCCGTCCGCGTTCGACATCCGGGCGATAGGTGGACCGCCCCGCCGCCCGCACGATGTGCGCCAGCCCACTCGCCGTTCACAGGAGCCACATGTCCACCACCGGAACCGATCGCCGCTACACCCTGCTCGGGGCCCCGTTCGACGGCGCCGCCACGCTGGGCTGGCCGGGCAGCCGCTACGCCCCGGCGCGCATCCGGCAGGCGATGAGCTGGATACTCCAGCGCCGCGAGAACGGACAGATCTACTGCCTCGACCACGCGGCGCTGCACCCGTTCCCCGAGGACCTGCTGACCGACGGCGGCGACGTGCACACCGTGGCCCACGACCTGGAGGCCACCCTCGGCGCCGCAGCCGACGGCGTCCGCGACACGCTCGCCGGCGGACGGCTTCCGGTCCTCCTCGGCGGCGACGACTCCTTGCTCTTCCCGGCCGCCCGCGGTCTTGCCGAGTCGGGCGCGGGCAGCGTCGCGGTCATCCACCTCGACGCCCACCTCGACCTGCTCGACCGCAGCGAGCAGCAGGGCGCGCACAGCCACAGCTCCGGCATGCGCCGCGCCTCGGAACTGCCGGCCGTCGACGTCTCCGCCAGCGTGCAGCTGGCCTCGCGCCACTTCAACTTCCCCTCCTCGCTCGCCTACCGCGCCGACCGCGGGCTGCGCAACATCCCCGCCGCCGAGATCCACCGGCGCGGCGCCGACCCGGTCGCCGACGACGTGATCGCGCACGTCTCCGGCGCCGACCGGGTGCTGCTCGCGTTCGACATCGACTGCATCGATCCGGCGCACGCCCCGGGCGCGGGCGCGCACGAGCCCGGCGGGCTGACGTCGTTCCAGGCCATCTCGCTCGTCCAGCGGCTGGCGCCGCACGTGGATGCCATGGTGTTGACCGAGGTCAACCCGCTCACCGACCTGCACGACCAGACCGCCAACCTCGCCGCCTATCTCGTGGCCCACTTCGTGGTGCACGGTGGCGTGACCGGCTCGAATGCCGAGGAATCCTGATATGGCAGACAAACTCGTCATCCTGCTGTACCTGGCGGTCATGATCCTCGCCGGCTACTACGGCATGCGCCGCAGCCGCACCTCGGAGGACTTCGCGATCGCGGGGCGCCGGCTCGGGCCGTTCATGTACACCTCGGCCATGAGCACGGTCGTCCTCGGTGCCGCCTCGACGGTCGGCGGGGTCAGCCTCGGCTGGCAGTACGGCGTCTCCGGCATGGCGCTGGTGCTCGCCCTGGCCCTCGGCATCGCCGCGATCGGCTTCTTCTTCGCGGGCAAGCTGTTCCGCAGCGGCGTCTACACCGTGCCGGACGCGCTCGGCCGTCGCTTCGGCGGCTCCTCCCGCGTCATGAGCTCCGCCATCGTCGTCTTCTACACCCTGATGGTCGGCGTCGGCCAGATCATCGGCATCGGCAGCGTCCTGACCGTGGTCTTCGACGTCACGCCGACCACGGCCGCGTTCATCGGCTGGGCGACGATCATGATTTACAGCGTCGCCGGCGGCATGTGGTCGATCACGCTCACGGACGTCGTGCAGTTCCTCGTCAAGACCGTGGGCATCTTCTGCCTCCTGCTGCCCCTGGCCGTCCACGAGGCGGGCGGCTTCGGCACAATGCGCGAGGAGCTGCCGGACGACTTCTTCTCGCCCACCGGCATCGGAATCGGCACCATCGGCGCCTACTTCCTGCTGTTCTTCTTCGGGTTCATGATCGATCAGGGGAACTGGCAGCGCCTGCTGACCGCGCGCTCCGAGCGCGTGGCCCGCTGGGGCGCCGTGGCCTCCGGCGGCTACTGCGCGCTGTACGGGCTCGCCGGGGCCCTCATCGGCGCGGCCAGCCGCGCCCTGCTGCCCAACCTCGACAACCCGGACGACGCCTACGCCTCCGTCGCCTCGCTCGTGCTGCCCGTCGGCCTGTTCGGCCTCGTCATCGCCGCCGCGCTCGCCGCCTCGATGTCCACGGCCAGCGGCCTGCTGATCGGCGCCTCCACCGTGCTGACCAACGACGTGCTGCGCCCGCTGGGCGGTGCCCGCCTGGCGAGCGTACGGGCCAACAGGATCGCCCTGTTCGCCGTCGGTCTCGTCGCCCTGGCGTTCTCCTTCGCGCTGGACTCCGTCGTCGGCGCGGTCACCGTCGCCGCCGACGTGCTGGCGGCGGCCCTGCTGGTGCCCGTGGTGGGCGCGATGTTCTGGAAGCGGTCCACGACCGCGGGCGCCATCGCCGGGGTCCTGGCCGGGACAGCGGCCTGCGTGCTGTTCATGATGGTGTCCGGCCTGTACGCGAACGAGCCGGTGGCCTACGGCATGCTCGCCTGCCTGGTCGCCTTCGTCGGCGTCAGCCTCGCCACCCGCCCCGACCCGGGGACGGGAGACCTCGACTTCGAGGACCTGCCCGAACTGCCCGCCGCCGGGGAGCCGGCCCCGGCGCCGGCCGCTCAGGGAGCGGCGGCGTCCCCGCGCAGCGCGTGAGCCTGGAGCGCGAGGGCCAGCTCAAGGCGGACGTAGGAGGAGTCCAGGTCCGCGTCCAGCACGTCGCCCACCACGCCGAGCCGGAAGTGCAGCGTGTGCCGGTGCACGCCCAGCTCGGCGGAGGCCCTGGCCACCGAACCGTTGTTGTCGAGGAACGCGCGGACCGTCGCGACCAGCGGGATGCCGCGCTCGGTCTCGGCGCGCCGCAGTGGGTCGATGAGCCGCCGCACCAGGGCGTCCGGCACGGAACGTTCGGCCGAGGCGAGCAGCAGCTCGATCACCCCCAGATCGCCCACCGAGGTGACCTGGCGGCCCTCGCGCAGCCCGATGACCAGGGCCTGCCGGGCCTGGCGCAGGCCCTCGGCCAGCTCGCCCGCGCCGACCCGGCCGCTGGCGCCCACGCCGGCGGTGCGGTCCTCCAGCAGGGCGAGCACCCGTTCGGGCTCTGAGGTCAGGAGCACGGTCTCGCCGTCGGTGCCCGCGGCGGCGAGCACGGGCAGGTCCTGGTCGGCGAGCACGTCGTGCGCGTCGCCCGGCCAGCGGGCGGCGCGGGCCACCAGCACGGTGACCGCCGCGGGGTCCAGGCCCCAGGCCGACAGCAGCCGCCGCGCCGCGGCCGGGTCCGCGCCCTCGCGCAGGGCCTGGCGCACCGCGTCCGTACTGGACCGCCTGGCCTGGGCCGTGGCGGCGCGGCGCTGCTCGAACTCGTACGTCACGAGCGAGGCCGCCGCGGCGACGACGCTGTGCTCGGGTCCTGTGAACGCGGTGTGCCGCCAGATCAGCAGTATCCCGCGGGCCGCCCCCGCGCCCAGTGCGTGCCCCACCAGGTGGCCGCGCGCATCGACGAACGAGAGCGACTGCCCCTCCCGGCCGCGCAGGCCGCCCGCCTCCGCGGCGGCCCCGGCCGCCTCGGCCGCCGCGGTCTCCGGGGCGGCGTGCAGGACCGCGCCCGAGGCGTCGACCACGGCCGCCCAGCCGCCGTACTCCCGGGCCAGCACGCGGACCGCGCCGGGCGCCGCGCCATGCGCGAGGGCCGCCTCGGTCAGGCGCCGGTGCACCAGCAGGGCACGTTCCAGCGCGGCCCGTTCCTCGCCCGCGACGCGGCTGGCCACCGCCTGGGAGATCGCCACGAACGGCGTCGCGTAGGGCACCACGAGCACCGGCAGCCCGGTCTCCTCGCCGACCGCCGCCACCTCGGGCGGCACGGTCCGGTACACCAGGTCGACGGCGATGCCGATGCCGGCCGCGCCGGTGGCCGCCAGCCGCCTGGCCATCGCCGCGACCGAGGCGGGGTCCTCGTGGCCGACGCCGGTGGTCAGCACGAGCGAGCCCGCCTCGAGCCAGGGGGTCGGATCGGGCACCTCACTGGCGTGCACCCAGGTGATCGGCCGGTCGAGCCCGGCCTCGCCCGCGACCACGGTCAGCCGGAACTCGCGGCGCGCCACCAGCTCCCGCACGCTCAGCGGCATGCCGGGGCCGCCGCCCGTCGCACGGGCGCCGCACCGGCGCCGACCGGGGTATTCACCATGACAGGCAGACTATCCGTACCGCCCACCGGCCGAACAAAGGGCTATCAACCATGACAAGTCACCCCGCGTCGCTGGACGATCTGGACCGCAAGATCGTCGCCGCCCTCGTGGCCAACGCCCGCACCAGCTTCGCCGAGATCGGGGCGGCCATCGGGCTGTCCGCCCCGGCCGTGAAACGGCGGGTGGACCGCATGCGGGACGCGGAGGTGATCACCGGCTTCACCACGATGGTCTCGCCGACGGCACTCGGCTGGCGGACCGAGGCGTACGTGGAGGTCTACTGCCACAGCGCGACGCCCCCGCGGCGGCTGGCGGAGGTGGTCCGCGACTATCCCGAGATCACCGCCGCGATGACGGTGACCGGCGGCGCCGACGCCCTGCTGCACATCAGGGCCGAGGACATCGGGCACTTCGAGGAGGTGCTCGAACGCATCCGGGCGGAGCCGTTCATCGACAAGACGATCAGCTACATCGTGCTCTCCCACCTGCTGTCCGGCAGCCCGGAGGCCGGCGCGAGCCCGGCCACCCCCGCCGACGAAACGAACCGCCGCTGAGCGGCCCAAGGACGCAACACTGCTGCGCGTATACGCAATCGTGGTTTCTTGTCGCCCGCCTGCGGCGTTCCTACCGTGGAAGACATGCCAGTCACGCGCGTTCGGCGCCCCAGGCGCTACCTGACCTGCGAACCCCGGTTCTTCGACGTGCGGTATGCCATCAATCCCTGGATGCGCGAGGACGCGCCCGTGGACACCGCCCTGGCCCTCACCCAGTGGCACGGCCTCCTGCGGGCCTACCGCGACCACGGCCACACCGTGGAGACGGTCGCGCCGGTGCCGGGACTGCCCGACATGGTCTTCGCGGCAAACGCGGCGCTCGTCCTGGACGGCCGCGTCCTCGGCTCCCGGTTCCACGCCGCGCAGCGGCAGCCGGAGAGCGCGGCCTACGAGCTGTGGTTCAAGAACGCCGGCTTCGACGTCCACGAGCCCCAGGCCGTCTGCGAGGGCGAGGGCGACCTCGTGCCCGTCGGCGGCCTGATCCTGGCCGGCACCGGCTTCCGCACGGCCATCGCCGCGCACGCGGAGGCGCAGGAGCTGTTCGGCGTGCCGACGGTCGGCCTGCGCCTGACCGACCCGCTGTTCTACCACCTGGACACGGCGCTGTTCGCGCTGGACGAGGAGAACGTCGCGTACTACCCGGAGGCGTTCTCCCCGGGCAGCCGCGCGGTGCTCCGGCGGCTGTTCCCCGACGCCGTCATCGCCACCGGGGCCGACGCCATGGCCTTCGGCCTCAACTCCGTCTCCGACGGCCGTCACGTGTTCATCGCCCCCGAGGCGTCCGGCCTGATCGCCGAGCTGGACCGCCGCGGATACGTTCCCGTCCCCGTCGAGCTTTCCGAGCTGCGCAAGGCCGGCGGAGGCATCAAGTGCTGCACCCAGGAGATCAGGTCATGACCGCACCGACCGCCCACGCCGCCACCCGCTCCTCGGCCGAGCTGATCCGCGCCGAGGACACCGCCCTCGCGCACAACTACCACCCGCTGCCGGTGGTCGTCGCCCGCGCCGAAGGAGTGTGGGTCAGCGACGTGGAGGGGCGGCGCTACCTGGACATGCTCGCCGGGTACTCCGCGCTGAACTTCGGCCACCGCCACCCGGCGCTGATCGAGGCGGCGCACCGCCAGCTCGACCAGCTCACCCTTACCTCCAGGGCCTTCCACAACGACCGGCTCGCCGGCTTCGCCGAAGGGCTCGCGGAGCTGACCGGCCTGGACATGACGCTGCCCATGAACACCGGCGCCGAGGCCGTGGAGAGCGCGGTCAAGGTCGCCCGCAAGTGGGCGTACGAGGTCAAGGGTGTGGCCCGGGACCGGGCGACGATCGTGGTGGCCGCGGACAATTTCCACGGCCGCACCACGACCATCGTCGGCTTCTCCACCGACGAGGTCGCCCGGGAGGGCTTCGGCCCGTTCGCCCCCGGCTTCCGCGTCGTTCCCTACAACGACCTGCCGGCCCTGGAGGCGGCGGTGGACGAGACCACCGCGGCCGTGCTGATCGAGCCCATCCAGGGCGAGGCGGGCGTCGTCATCCCGGACGACGGCTACCTCGCGGGGGTGCGGGACCTGACACGCCGCGCGAACGCGCTGTTCATCGCCGACGAGATCCAGTCGGGCCTGGGCCGCACCGGTACCACCCTGGCCGTCGAGCACGAGCGCGTGCTGCCGGACGTGCTGCTGCTCGGCAAGGCCCTGGGCGGCGGGATCGTGCCGGTCTCGGCCGTGGTGGCCCGCCGTGAGGTGCTCGGCGTGCTGGGCCCAGGGCAGCACGGCTCCACGTTCGGCGGCAACCCGCTGGCCGCGGCCGTCGGCTCCGCCGTGCTCGATCTGCTGCGCACCGGCGAATACCAGCGGCGGGCCGCGGAGCTCGGCGAGGTGCTCGACGCCGGCCTTGCCGCCCTGGCGGGCCGCGGGGTCGTCGGCCACCGCAGCCGCGGCCTGTGGGCCGGTGTCGACATCGACCCGGCGATCGGCACCGGACGGGAGATCAGCGAACGGCTGATGGCCGAGGGGGTGCTGGTGAAGGACACCCACGGCTCGACGATCCGCCTCGCCCCGCCGCTGACGATCACCCGGGAGGAGCTGACCTGGGCACTGGCCCGCCTGGCGGCGGTCCTCTCCGCCTGACCGCGGCGGGCGGTGCGGCTGCGCGAAGCGGATGCAGCCGTTCGAGTGCGGTTCCGGCGGGCCGGGTCGGCCGGTGTGCTGCCCGATCACCAGCTTTGGCAATAGGGCTGGGTGGGGGAAACCGAACCCCGGATCTCCGTGGTCGCACGATGGATCTCCGCGCCCGCGCCGCGTCAGGCTGGACGCATGACCGAGAGCCGCACCGCCACCGCCCGCACGCTGACCGTCCTGCGCCGGCCGTTCCTCGCCGAGACCTGGAAGCGCGTCGCCTACCTGCTGCTCGCCCTGCCCGTGGGCGCGCTCTGCGTGCCGTTGGCCCTGGCCGGGGGGCCGGCCGGCCGGGTGCAACGGGGCCTGGCCCGAGTGCTGCTCGGCGTCGAGGTCGCCGCGCCCGAGCGCGCCGGGCGGGTGCGAGGGCTGGCGCACGCGGTGCTGTCGCTGCCGCTGAACCTGGTCGCCGCGCTGGTCACCGTCTACGGCTGGTGGTTGGTGCCGATGAACCTGGGCTATCCGCTGCGGCCGGACGCCCGCCCGGAGACGGACTGGGGCGGGCCGACGCTCGCCGGTGCCTGGCTGACGCATGCCATTCCCGGTGGGGTGACGTTCCTGCTGGTGATGCCCTGGATAGGCCGGGGGCTGACCACCTCCCAGAGCCGGCTCCTCACCGCGCTGCTGGGTACGGACCATGCCCCGGGCCGAACCCTCGTCAGGGCGTTGCTGACCGTCGCGATCGGCGGCGCACTGGCGTGGCCCGTCGTGAACCAACTGTGAGGCGGATCCAGCGGCGAGTGCACCAGCGCCGGACCGGGGACTGGCTTCGCCCGGGCCGCCCGCGCCTGGCCTCGCCCTTCACCCCACGGGCACTCGCCGCCCTGCTGTGTGCCGTGTGCGCGCTGCCCCTCGCGCTCCTGGTGCTGGTGCTGGTGCTCGCCGGACTTCTCGTTGCGGGGGTGCTGTCCTGGACGACGTTCGGCCTGTGGCTGATGGCGCTCACCGTCCGTGGCGCGCTCGCCCTGGGCGACGTCCAGCGGGCCCTGACCGGGGCACTCCTCGGTCAACGGATCGACCGTCCGGCCGACATCCCGGTGGGGAACGAGCCCTCGCGGCGGGGTGCCCTGGGGTGGCGGAGGGCGCGGCTGACCCAGCGCAATGGCTGGCGTGCCGTGGGTTATGCGCTCACCGCGCCGTTCGCCGCGCTGCTGCCGGCGTGTGCGGCGCTGGTCGGATACGTGTACGGGCTCCTGCTGTTCGCCCACCCGGTGGTCCGGCACTGGAACAACCACACGGTCCGCCGCTCCGACGGGAGCATCGACCACGTCGCGATCGAGGTGGCGGGGGTGCAACTCGACACCTGGCCCCGCTGGCTGGTGCCCATGGCGGTAGGTGCCCTGCTGCTGCTGGCGGCGCCATGGCTGTTGCGGGTCGCCACCACTCCACACGTGCTGCTGCAACACGCGCTCCTCGGCCCCGGCGTCACCGACGACCGGGACCGCCGCATCAGGACGCTGGAGGAGACCCGTGCCCAGGCGGTCGACGACGCCGCTGCCACCCTGCGCCGTATCGAACGCGACCTGCACGACGGCACGCAGGCCCGGCTGGTGGGACTAGGGGTGCACCTCGCCACGATCCGGGAGCTGATCGAGGCCGGCGCGGACCCGAAACAGGTCCTGGCCGTGATCGAGACGGCCCGGACCAACGCCTCGGCGGCCGTGTCCGATCTACGGGGCCTGGTCAGAGGCATCCACCCACCGGTACTCGACCAGGGCCTGGACACCGCGCTCGCCACGCTCGTCACCGACGGGCCCCTGCCCACCGAGCTGACGACCGCCCTGCCGTTCCGGCCGGCCCCCGCCGTCGAGTCCATCGCCTACTTCTGCGCCGCCGAATTGCTCGCCAATGCGGCCAAGCACAGCCGCGCCACCCGCGTCCGGGTGGACGTCCGGGTGCGGGGCGGCACCCTGGTGCTGACCGTGTGGGACGACGGGGCCGGCGGGGCGACGCCCGGAGCGGGCAGCGGGCTCACCGGACTGCTGGCCCGGGTCCGTACGGTGGACGGCACACTCGCCTGTACCAGCCCGCCCGGTGGGCCGACCACCGTCACCGTCGAACTGCCCGCCCGTCGGCGCGCGGGCTGAGCGGGCCGGGGCCAGGCAGGCCGGAAGACAACCGCATCAGCGAACGGAAGCACATGCGCATCGTGATCGCCGAGGACTCCGCCATCCTGAGGGAGGGCCTCGTCCAACTCCTTGGCCTGCGGGGCATCGAAGTCGCAGCCGCCGTCGGGGACGCGGAGGCGCTGCTCGCCGCCGTCGCGGAACACCGGCCGGATGCCGCCGTCGTCGACATCCGGCTGCCGCCCGGCCACTCGGACGAGGGACTGCGGGCGGCCGTCGCCATCCGCAGGGACCACCCGGGCACCGGGACGCTGATCTTCTCCCAGTACATCGAGACCAGGTACGCCGCCGAACTGATCGGCGACGGCGCGGCGGGGGTCGGCTACCTGCTGAAGGAGCGGGTGATGGACATCGCCGAGTTCACCGACTCCCTGCGCCGGGTGGCGGCAGGCGGCACCGCCCTCGACCCCGACGTCGTGGGCCGTCTCTTCGGCGCGGCCCGGGGGGCCAACGCGCTCGACGCGCTGACGCCACGCGAGCGCGAGGTGCTGGCGATGATGGCGGAGGGGAGGACGAACCAGTCCATTGCCGCGTCGTTCGTCGTCTCGGAACGCGCGGTCGAGAAGCACGTCGCCCACATCTTCCTCAAGCTGGGGCTGCCCCCCACCGAGCCGGGCCACCGTCGGGTCCTCGCGGTGCTGCGCTTTCTCGAACACACGTCGTGACACGACCCGTTACGACGTGAGCGGGTCCGTGGCCGTTCCCGGCCGGGGCCGCGCCGCCCGCGTCCTCAGCCCGCCAGCTCCCGCACCGCGCGGACCAGGCGGTGCACGTGCTCGGCCGGGGTGCCGGCGCCGAAGCTGGCCCGGATCGCCTGCACGGGCCCTTCGCAGTCGCCGTCCGTATCCGCCTCGCCCAGCAGCCGGCGCACCAGCGGCTGCGCGCAGAACAGTCCCGAGCGCACCCCGATCCCGTAGCGCTCCGACAGCTCCCGCGCGAACTCCGCGCTGTCCCGGCCCGCCACCGTGAACGACACCACCGCGATCCGCGGCGCGTCCGGGCCGAACAGCGACAGCTCCCGGACCGCGGGCACCGCCGCGAGACCGTCCCGCAGCACCCCGAGCAGCCGCTCCTCGTGCTCGGTCAGCGCCCCGTACCCGGCCGCCGACAGTGCCCGGCACGCGGCGGCGATGGCGTAGGCCCCGATCACGTTCGGCGAGCCCGCCTCGTGCCTGGCCTCGCCCGCCGACCACTCCGCCGCCAGCCGGCCGTCCGCGCCGCGCGTCACCACGCGCGTCGCGCCGCCGCCCGCCAGGTACGGCTCGGCCGTGTCCAGCCAGTCCGCGCGGCCGGCCAGCACGCCCGAGCCGAACGGGGCGTACAGCTTGTGGCCCGAGAACGCCACCCAGTCGACGTCCAGGTCCGACACGTCCACCGCCCGGTGCGGCACCAGCTGCGCCGCGTCGAGCACGATGCGGGCGCCGTTCCGGTGCGCGGCCGCGGCCAGTTCGCGCACCGGCCACAGTTCACCGGTGACGTTGGAGGCCCCGGTGACGCACAGCAGCTTCGGCGCGCCCGCGGGCGCCTTCGCGAGGGCCGACTCCGCGGCGCGTACGGCCGCCGCGTGGGAACGGGGCGCGGGCAGGTGCGTGACGTGGTGGCGGCGCCACGGCAGCAGCGCCGCGTGGTGCTCGGTCTCGAAGACGAAGACGTGCGTGCCCGCGGGCAGCGCGGTGGCCAGCAGGTTCAGCGAGTCGGTGGTGGACCGGGTGAACACCACCCGGTCGTCCGGGCGGCAGCCGAGGAACGAGGCCACCGTCTCCCGGCTGCGTTCGAACAACTCCGTGGCGCGCTGCGAAAGGTACCCGGCGCCGCGGTGCACGCTGCCGTACAGCGGCGCGAACTCCGCGACGTCCGCCCACACCGAGCGCAGGGCGGGGGCGCTGGCCGCGTAGTCGAGGGCCGCGTACTCCACTTCGCCGCCGGCGGCGAGCGGCACGCGCACCCCGTCGCTCAGCACGGACAGCGCGGGGCCGGTGGGGGCGTGTGTGTTTCCGGGCAGCGTGCCGCAGGACAGAGTGGTCATGGCGAAAAACTCCAAGATCCGCGCTTGCCACGGACCTTGCTGTCCGCGGCCCGGTCATCACCCGGAGCACCCCACCACGGCAGGAGGGTTGCCGGACAGCGGACCGGGGTCCATCAGCGCTGTCACTCGTGACCTTGTGGGTGATTCTGCCACACACCGCCGCCTCGTCGGCCACTCGCCCGTGGGATGAGGATCACACGAAGGAAGTACGCAGTGCATGCGGGCGATTGCACCGGGTAGCACGGGCGGTGTTCATTGGCCCCGATCACGGCGCTGCCCCGCAGCGGCGCCGCCACGCAGGGCCATTGCCAAGCCGAGAGGACATCATGCGCATTCGACACGCCGCGGGCACCCTGGCCGCCGCCGCCCTCATCGCCGTCACCGGACCGGCCGTCACCGCCCAGGCACAGACCGGGGAGTTCAGGTACCACACCCTCGGCGGCAACGAGAACGTCGTCGACCTCCCCGAGCCGTACCTGTGCTACCCGCTGGCCGACCCGGAGGAGCCCGCCGTGGGCGGCTTCAACGCGACGGTGTTCACCGCCCGCCTGTACGCGGACGGCGCCTGCACCTACGAGTTGCCGCGGGACATCCAGTCCGGCGCCGGATTCGAGAGCGAGGGGGCAGGCAGCGTGAAGTTCTTCCCGACGAGGAACGCCTGACCGTTCACGGCACGAGCACCAGGCGTACCGGCCGGTCCGCGCCGCTCGTCAGCCGTTCCACCGCATGTGGCGCCTCGGTCAGCGGCACCAGGCCGCTGACCGAGGGCCCCAGGTCCAGGCGGCCCGTCGTGGCCAGCCGGATCAGCTCCTCGATGTGCCCTGGTCCTGAACCGTAGTGGCCGCGCACCTGGTTGCCCAGGTAGCTGAACCGCGTGCCCTGCGTGATCGTCAACGGTTCGTGTGTCAGCCCCACCAGCACCAGCACACCGGCCGCGCCGAGCACCGCCGCGGCCTGCTCGCGCACCGCGGGCACGCCCGCGAAGTCGAGCGCGACGTCGAGGCCCGCGCCGCCCGTCGCGCGCAGCACCGCCGCGGTGAGATCGGGCGCCGCCGGGTCGAGGGCGGCGTCCGCGCCGAAGGCCAGCGCCCGTTCCCTGGCCACGGGCAGCGGGTCCACGGCGATGACCGGCACCGCGCCCGCCAGCCGCGCCAGGCGCACGGCGTGCGCCCCCAGGCCGCCCGCGCCCCAGATCCCCACCGACTGTGCCGGCCGCACCCCCGCCGTTCCCACGACGGCCGCATAGGGCGTGGAGACCGCGTCGGGGATGATCGCCGCCTGCTCGAACGGCAGCCCGTCCGGAATCGGCACCAGCGTGTCCTCGCGGGCCAGCGCGTACCGCGCCCACCCGCCGTCGTAGTCCACGCCGCGGGTCAGCACCCGCGGGCACGGCCTGCGGCGCACGCACGAGGGGCACACCCCGCAGCTCTGCCCGGCCGCCAGCAGGACCCGCCGCCCGGGCGCCCAGTCGCCCACGAGCCGCGGGCCGGCCGCGTGCACCACGCCCGCCACCTCGTGCCCGAGCGTCACCTTCTCGCCCGCCAGGTACAGCGGCCGCAGCGAGCCGTCGATCAGGTGCGCGTCCGAGAGGCACACCCCCGCCGCCCGCACCTCGATCAGCACCTCGCCCGGTCCCGGCTCCGGCACCGGAACCTCCTCGACGGTGAACCGTCCCGCCGCCACGTCAAGCCGTCCCGCAGGCATCGTCTCCACCGGCCGAACCGTAGCCCCGCCTCGCCGCGCGCGCCAGAGCGCGCCAGGCCGCGCGAGGGCACGCCCTGTTGAGCCGCGCCCCGCCCGCCGCTAACCTCCCCGGGCACGCACCCCACCACCGCACGAGGAGGCCGATGTGGACTTCGCGCACACTCCCCGGGCGCGCGGCTACCTCGAATCCGTGCGCCACTTCCTCGAATCGGAGATCCTGCCCGCCGAGGCCGCACACCGGGCGCATCTGAGCGCCGCGCGCGAACGGCCAGGACCGTGGACCGTTCCGCCCGTGACCGCCGAGCTGAAGGCCGGCGCCCGCGCCGCCGGACTGTGGAACCTCTACCTCTCCGACCCGGCGCACGGGCCCGGCCTCACCACTGCCGAATACGCCCCGCTCGCCGAGCAGATGGGCCACTCGCCGCTCGCGCCCGAGGTCTTCAACTGCAACGCCCCCGACACCGGCAACGCCGAGGTCCTGCTGCACCACGGCTCCCGCGAGCAGCGCGACCGGTGGCTCGCGCCGCTGCTCGCCGGTGAGATCCGTTCCGCGTTCTGCATGACCGAGCCCGGTGTCGCCTCATCCGACGCCACCACCATGGCCGCCACCGCCGTCGTCCAGGGCGACGAGGTCGTCCTCAACGGCCGCAAGTGGTGGAGCACCGGCCTCGGCCACCCCGACTGCCGGTTCCTCGTCTTCATGGGCCTCACCGACCCCGCCGCCGAGCGCCACCGGCGGCACTCCATGGTGCTCGTCCCCACCGGCACCCCGGGCGTCCGCATCGAACGGATGCTGCCCGTGCTCGGCCACTATGACGAGCCCTACGGCCACGGCGAGGTCACCTTCACCGATGTGCGCCTGCCCAGCGACGCGGTCATCGGCGGCCCGGGTCACGGCTTCGCCATCGCCCAGTCCCGGCTCGGCCCCGGCCGCATCCACCACTGCATGCGCCTGATCGGCCTCGCGGAGCGCGCCCTCCACCTCGCCTGCCGCCGCGCCACGGCCCGCACCGCCTTCGGCCGGCCGCTGGCCGACCTCGGCGGCAACCGCGAACGCATCGCCCGCGCCCGCATCGCCATCGACCAGGCGCGGCTGCACGTGCTGCACGCCGCCTGGCTGCTCGACACCCGGGGGCCCGCAGCGGCCCGCGGTCCGCTGTCCCAGGTCAAGGCGGCCGTGCCCGCCATGGCCTGCGACGTCGTCGACATGGCCGTCCAACTGCACGGCGCCGTCGGCCTCTCCGACGACACCCCGCTCGCCGCCGCCTACGCCACCGCCCGCGCGCTGCGCCTGGCCGACGGACCCGACGAAGTGCACCTCGCCCTCGTCGCCCGCCTCGAACTCGCCGCGCAGCAGGAGCAGTCGTGAACGCCGTCCGCGCCGAGGACGCCTTCGACGTCGCCCGCGTCGACACCTGGCTCAAACGGCAGCTCCCGCACCTGACCGGCACCCCCGAGGTCTCCCAGTTCACCGGCGGCGCCTCCAACCTCACCTACCTGCTGCGCTACCCCGGCGCCGAACTCGTCCTGCGCCGCCCGCCCGCCGGGCACAAGGCCGCGTCCGCCCACGACATGGCCCGCGAACACCACGTGCTCCAGGCGCTCGCGCCCGCGTTCCCCCTGGTGCCCGCCGTCCGCGCGCTGTGCCGGGACCCCGCCGTCATCGGCTGCGACTTCCTGGTGATGGACCGCGTGCCCGGCGTCGTCCTGCGCCGCGACCCGCCGCCTGGACTCGCCCTGGACACCGCCCGCGCCAGGGCCCTCTCGGAAACCTACGTCGACACCCTCGTCGAGCTGCACCGCGTCGAGCCCACGGCCCCCGGCCTGGCGGAACTCGGCCGTGGCGAAGGCTACGTGCGGCGCCAGGTCGAGGGCTGGACCCGCCGCTACGAACGGGCCCGCACCCCCGGCTCGCCCGACTTCGCCGCCGTCACCTCCTGGCTCGCCGCCCACCGGCCGGCCGACACCGGGGCCCGCGTCATCCACAACGACTGGCGGCTGGACAACCTCGTCCTGGACGCCGACGACCTGCGCGTGCGCGGTGTCCTCGACTGGGAGATGGCCACCATCGGCGACCCCCTGATGGACCTCGGCGGCGCCCTCGCCTACTGGACCGAGGCCGGGGACGGCCCCGCCGCCCTCGCCGCCCGCCGCCAGCCGAGCCACCTGCCCGGGATGTACACCCGCGCCCAGATCGTGGCCCGCTACTGCGCACGCACCGGCCTGCGCGCGGACCACTGGCCGTTCTACGAGACCTTCGGCCGGTTCCGGCTCGCGGCCATCGCCCAGCAGATCACCTACCGTTACCACCACGGCCAGACCCACAACCCGGCGTTCCGCGACCTGCCCGCCGTCGTGGCGGACCTGCACCGCCGCTGCACGGCCGCCGTCCGCGCCGCCTGACCCGGCCTCCGGCGCCGGGTCACCGTGCGCCGCAGGCCAGTTCGCCCACGGACCGGCCCGAGAAGAAGTCGTCGAGCAGCCCGACGAACTGCCTGGGCCGCTCAAGCCACATCAGGTGGCCCGCGTCCGGCACCGTCACGAAGGCCGCCCCGGGGATCATCGCCGCCACCCGCCGGCCCGTCTCCGGCGGCGTGCACAGGTCCAGCTCACCGGCGAGCACCAGCGTCGGCACCTCGTGCCCCCCGGACCGCAGCCGCGGATGGGCGAGGACCCGCGCCGAGTTCTCCGCGTACCGGACGGCCGCCTCCGGCGTCATCCCGGCGAACTGGGCGCGCAACAGCTGCGTCAGCGCCTCGTTCCGCCCGTCCGCGGCTCCGGCCCGCGTCCGCGGCGCCAGCAGCGACAGCATCACCTCCGTGAACTCCACGGTCCGGCCGGCCGCGAGCAGCTCCACCGTCCGCTCGTGCGTGGCCTTGGTGTGCGCCGGAACGCCGTCGAACGCGCCGCTGAGCACCATGCGCGCGATCCGGTCGGGACAGCGCTGCGCCAGGCAGTAGGCCACCAGCGATCCGTAGGACGCCCCCACCAGGTTGACCCGCGGCCGGCCGAGCCCGGTGAGCAGGTGCTCAAGCGCGGCGGCCAGGAAGTCGTAACCGTACCGGGCCGGCAGGTCGTCCGCGTCGCCCCAGCCCGGCAGGTCGACGGTGACCAGGTCGGCCATCGCGCCGAAGTACGGCTGGTGCTGCCGCCAGGAGTCCTTGTCCTGGAACGCCCCGCCCAGGATCAGCACCGGGTCGAGGCGCGGGCGGTGCGCTGCGACCACCCGGCAGCTGTATCGGAACCCCTCGTAAGCGAACTCCCGCACCTCGCCGGTGTCATGCCCGGACACCCGTATGCTCCTTCCGCGCGGCGCGGCCGACCCTGGGCACGGTGCGCCGGGCGAGGTCGGTGAGTCCGGAGGCGTTCATGATCTCCAGGGCCGGCAGGTCGCAGCCCAGGCGCCGCCGCGCCGCGACCACCAGCTCCGCGGCCATCAGCGAGTCCATGCCCAGCCGGTCGAGGCGGCGGGCCCGGTCGATGCGGTCCGGCTCGGTGTGCAGCACTCTGGCCAGCTCCTCCGCGAGTACGTCGGCGACCACGCCCGTGGCCTCCTCCTCCGACAGGCCGGAAAGGCGTCTGCCCAGCTCCTCGGGGCCCCCGTCGCGCGGCCGGCCGCCGCCCTCGGAGAGGACGGCCGCGAAGCGCGGACCGTTCACCCCCGGCATCACCTCGCGCAGCCGGTCCCAGTCGAAGTGCCCGACGGTGCCCACCCCGACGCCCGCCGCCTCGAAGGCCAGGCTCGCGGCGTGCGCCTCCGCCGGCGTCATCGGGTGCACCCCGATCCGCTCAAGGCGGCTCGTCAGCAGCGGATCGCGCGCCGCGAAGCCCGTCTCGCCCAGCGTGCCGAGCGCCACGGCCAGCCCGGGGGAACCCGCCGCGCGCCGTCGGCGGACCAGCGCTTCGAGATACAGGTTCCCCGCGGCATAGGCCGCCTGCCCCAGGTTCCCGACGCCCGCGGCGAACGAGGAGTAGGCCAGGAACAGATCCAGCGGCAGCTCCGCGGTCAGCCCGTCGAGCAGCGCGCCGCCGAGGAACTTCGGCGCCAGCACGGCCCGGATGCGCTCCGCCGTCAGCTCCGCGAGCGGCGCGTCGTCGATGTGCATGGTGGCGTGCACGACGCCCCGCACCGGCCGCCCCTGCGCCGCGGCCCGGGCGACGATCCCGCGCAGCACCGCCTCGTCCGTGACGTCCGCCGCGTGCACGGACGTCCGCGCGCCGAGGCCGTGCAGGGCCGCGAGCAGCTCGGCCGCGCCCGGGGTGTCCGCGCCGCGGCGCGACAGCAGCGCCAGGTGCCCGGCCCCGCGCCCGGCGAGCCGGCGCGCGGTGTCGGCGCCGAGCCCGCTGAGGCCGCCCGCCACCAGATAGGTGCCGCCCGGGTCCAGGGCGGGCGGCTCGGCGGGACGTTCCACCCGCGGCGGGCGCGTCAGGTCGATGACGACCTTCCCCAGGTGCCTGGAGTGCTGGAGCGCGGCCAGTGCCTGCCCGACGCCCGCGGCCGGCCACTGCCGGTGCGGCAGCGGCGGGTACGTGCCCGCCGCGACCCCTTCCGCCACGGCGCGGAAGCGCTCGGCGGCCAGCTCGGGCGCGGCCGCCGTCAGCCGGGAGGCGTCCACGACGAACACGCTGATGTTGTCCCGCAGCAGCCGCATCGGCAGCGGGCTGTCCGCATAGATGTCGCGCTTGCCCAGCTCGACGAACCGCCCGCCGGTGCACAGCAGTTCGAGGCCCCGGGTCAGGGCCTCGCCGGCCAGCGAGTTCAGCACGATGTCGACGCCCCGGCCGCCGGTGCGCTCCCGCACCTCCTCGGCGAAGCGCAGGCTCCGCGAGTCCAGCACGTGCTCGACGCCGAGCAGCCGCAGCAGGCTCCGCTTCGCGGGCGTGCCCGCGGTCGCGATCACGGTGACCCCGAGCGACCGCAGCAGGTGCACGGCGGCCAGGCCCACCCCGCCGGCCCCGCCGTGCACCAGGGCCGTTTCACCCGGTACCGGACGGGCCAGCCGTTCGAGGCCGTGGTGCAGCGTGAACCACACGACGGGCAGGGTCGCGCCCGCCGCGAAGTCCATGCCGTCGGGCAGGCGCCCGGCGGAGCGCGCGTCCGTGACGACGTGCGAGGCGAGCGAGCCCGGCGCCAGGGCGAACACTCGGTCGCCCGGCGCAAACTCCTCCACACCGGCGCCCGTTGCGCGGACCACGCCGGCGCATTCGAGCCCGAGCCGGTGCGCCACGGCCGCACCGTCCTCCGCCCCCGCGGGCAGCAGCCCGGTGGCGAGGAGCGCGTCGCGGTAGTTGAGCCCCGCGGCCCGCACCTCGATCAGCAGTTCGCCGGGGCCGGGCGCGGCGGTCGGCGCGGGCACCCAGGCCAGCCGCGGCGTCAGGCTCGCCTCGCGCAACTGGAGCCGGAACGGCGCCCGTTCCGCGACCTCGCCCTCGCCCTCGCCCGCGTCCGTCGTCGCGTCCGCATCCTCACCCGTGCCCCCGTCCGCCGCGGCGCCCAGCGGCAGCATGCGCGGCGTGAAGCGGCCCCTGCGGGTCAGCACCACCTCGTCGCCGTCGTCCGGCGCCAGCAGCTCGCGGGCCAGCCGCCGGGCGTCCGCGGCCGGATCGGGACCGCGGTCCAGCGAGATGCGGCGCACGGCGACCCCCGGCCGCTCGTTCCCGAAGGTGCGGGCGGCGGCCCACACGGCCGCGTCCCGCACGTGGGAGACGCCCGCGGGCGCGGGCAGCGCCCCGCACGGCCGCGTGACCAGGGACAGCGCGGCCCCTGGCGCCGAGACGAACGCCTCGTGCCCGGCGAGCGCGGCGAGGAACGCGGTGCGCCGCACCGCCTCGTCCAGCGCCCCCGCCGGGTCCGCCGCGGCCGGGTCGTCCGCGAGCAGGAAGACGACGTGCGGCGCGCCCCGCACACCGGAGAGCACCTCGCCGGGCAGCCCGCCCGCCGCGCCCGCGTCCACCACGGGCACCGGCGCCCCGGCCGCCGCGCCGAGCTCCGCGGCAAGGGCGCGCGCCGCCGCGTCCGCCGGCCGCTCGGCGGCCACGACCAGGCCCGCCCCGCCGGCCGCGGGCGGCCCGCAGTCCGCCGCGGCGGGCCCGCCCGCCCGGCGGGCGAGCAGCACGGACATCGCCGGCTCCGCGCCGTCCGCCACCGGCTCCCCGGCGCGGCACACGTCCGTGAACCCGCACTCGGCGAGGAGCGTCGCCCAGCGTTCCGCGGGCAGCAGCGGCGACGCGGTGCGCAGCTCCGTGTCGGTGAACGCCCAGAAACCGTCGAGAAGTCCGAAGGCGATGGCGCCGAGGCGCGCGTCGTGGAACTCGAACGCGAGCAGCTGGCCGCCGTCCGCGAGCAGCCGCGCCACGTTTCGCAGGCAGTCGCGCAGATCGGCCGTCACGTGCAGCGCGTTCGCCGCGACCACCAGGTCGAAGCCGCCCGCGGGCAGCCCCTGCGCCACCGGGTCCGCCGCCAGGTCGAGCGTCCGGTACTCGATGAAGTCGTGCGCGGCGAAACGGGCCCTGGCCCGCGGCAGGAAGGCGGGGGAGACGTCGGTGAAGACGTAGGTGGTGCGCTCCGGCGGCAGCACCTGGAGCAGCTCGGCGGTCATCCCGCCGGTGCCGCCGCCGACCTCGAGAATGCGCAGCGGCTGGTCCGCCGGCCACGCCTCGACCGCGGCCCGCAGCAGCTCCCGCGCCGTCCTGTTGTGGAAGCGGCAGTCCGGGGTGTCGCTGTAGAACTGCTCCACCAGGTGCCGGTCGGCATCGGCGAACAGCACCTCCACCGGGTCGGCCCGGCCGCACAGCACCTCGGCGAGGTGCTCCCCGCAGTGGCAGAACAGGGCGAGCGAACCCGGCTGGTCGAGCAGCGCGGCGGACAGCACGGCCCGCACCGCACGGCCGGGCTCCGGCGGCGCGGCGACGCGCCGCGGCGGCTGCTCCCCGCGGCCGTGGGGCGGCGCCAGCAGCCCGTGTTCCGTGGCGAGGCCGAGGAGCAGCCGGCACAGACCCGCGTACTTCGGCAGCAGCCCGGCGGCCAGCAGCGCGGGCAGCCCCACCTCGTCCGCGTCCGGCAGCAGCTCGGTCAGCGCGCGGGCCGCCAGCTGCGCCTGCACCTCACGTGCGGCGCGCCGGGCGCGTTCCGGCCGCTGGGCGCGGTGGGCCGCGGTCAGGGCGGCGCGCCGCGCCGCGCTCGCTGCCAGCAGCGCGCCGGGCGCGGGCAGGGCGCACGGCGCGCCGTCCGCCGCGCGCGGCGCGGCGCGCAGCACCGTCGTCAGGCGCTGCGCCGCGCTGTCGCCACGGGCGAACAGCCGCAGCCGGCAGCCCGTCAGCTCCATGACGATGCGCCCCGTTCGATCGGTGACGGTGAAGTCCCAGCCGACCTCGGTGCCCGTGACCTCCCGGCAGCGGGCGTGCAGCCAGCCCGCGGCGGGCACGTCGTCCCAGCTGCGGGCGCTCTCGACGGCGGCGGGTAGGAACAGGGCGTCCTGGCCCGTGAGTTCGGCCGCGAGGCAGGCGCCCGCCTGCATGACGCCGTCCAGCAGCGCCGGGTGGGCCCGGTAACCGTCGGTGTCCACCTCGCCGGCGAAGGCGGCAAGCGCCTCGCCGTCGCGCGCCCACAGGCCGGTGACGACGCGGAACGCGGGCCCGAGCCCGAGGCCGCGGCGCGCGGCCTGCTCGTACGCCTCCGCCGCGCCCGGCCAGGGCCGAAGCCGCGCCAGGACGGCGTCGACGTCCAGGGGCGGCGGCACGGCGCGCAGCAGCCGGCGTGCGCGGCAGCGTGCGTGTTCGCGCCAGTCGGCGTCGGCGCCCTCGCGGGTGGCGATCCGCAGGGCCTGGCCGTCGGGCCCCGCGGAGACCTGCACCCGCGGGCCGCCCGCCGCCTCGTCGTCCCAGGGCAGCACGATGGCGCGGCTGATCGCCAGGTGCTGGACCTCCACGGGACCGGGGGCGAGCTGCCCCGCGGCGGCGAAGGCCATCTCCAGGTAGGCCACGCCCGGCATCACGACGAGGCCGTCCACCCGGTGGTCGGCCAGCCACGGCACGCGGGCGGGCTCCACGGGGCCCGACCAGACGGCGTCCCCGGCGGGCAGCCGGGCGCCGAGCAGCGGGTGGGGGCCGCCGCCCGCTTCGCCTTCGCCGGAACGCGACCACCAGCCGGGGGCGCCGTTCCAGTGCCGTTCCCGCTGCCAGGAGTAGGCGGGCAGGTCGACGACGCGCCCGGGCTCGGGGAAGACCGCGGACCAGTCCGCCGCGGCGCCCGAGGCCAGAATCCTCGCCACCGCCCGGTGCATCCGGTCCGGCCCGTCGTCCTCGCGGCGGCACGTGGGCACGATGGCCGCCGGCTCCGCCCGCAGGTTGGTCACGCGCCGCAGGTAGGGCGTCAGGACGGGGTGCGGACCGATCTCGACCAGCACGTCGCAGCCCTCGGCGAGCAGCGCCTCGGCGGCCTCGGCGAACAGCACCGGCTCGCGCACGTTGCGCCACCAGTAGTCGCCGTCGAGGTCCGTGCCGTCCAGCAGCGCCCCGGTGACGCCCGAGGCGAACGGGAGGGCGGGCCGGGCCGGGCGCAGCCGGGCGAGGGCGGCGCGCAGCGGCTCCTCGATCGGGTCCATGGACCGGCTGTGGTACGCGTAGTCGAGGTCCAGCATGCGGAAGAACACGTCCCGGCCGCTCAGTTGACGCCCCAGCTCCGCCAGGTCGGCCGCGGGCCCGGCGAGGGTGACGTCGCGCGGGCTGTTGACGCCGGCGAGCTCGACACGGCCGCCGAACGCGGCCAGTTCCTTGCGTGCCGCCGCCTCGGGGAGCCCCACGGCCGCCATCCGGCCCGCGCCCGCCGTGGCGGCCTGCGTGCGGCTGCGCGCGGCCACGACCAGCGCGGCCGCGGGCAGGTCGAGGGCACCGGCCGCCCAGGCCGCGGCGATCTCGCCGACGCTGTGCCCCAGCACCGCGGACGGCGTGATGCCGTGCGCGCGCAGCAGGCTGACCAGACCGGCCTGGACGGCGAACAGCAGCGGCTGCGCCACGGCGGCGTCCGCCAGGCCCGGGTCCGCATGGACGCCGGAGGCCAGGGCGGCGGCCACGGACCACCCCAGGTGGCGGGCCAGCGCCTTGTCGACATCGGCCACGGCCGCCGCGAACGTTTCTTCGCGGGCGAGGAGCCCGGCGCCCATCCCCGCCCACTGCGAGCCGTTGCCGGAGAAGACGAACGCCGTCCGGCCCCTGGCCACGGCCGTCGCCGTGGCGGCCCCCGGCGCCCGGTCGCCGGCGGCCAGCGCCCGCAGGGCGTGCGCCGCCTCGGCGGGGCCGTCGGCCAGCACGACGGCGCGGTGCTCGTGGTGCGCGCGCCGCCTGGTGGCCGTCCAGGCCGCGTCGCGGAACTCGGCGTTCCCGGCCGCCGCGAGGCGGTCGGCCATGCGGCCCGCCATGGCGGCCGCGGCGCGCGGCGTGCGCCCGGAAACGGTCAGCGGAACGGGCCGCGGGGCCGGTGCCGGCCGGGGCCGCGGCGGCGGGGGAGCGGCCAGCACGGCGTGGGCGTTCGCACCGCCGAAGCCGAAGGAGTTGACGCCGACGACCGGCCTGGCCGCCGCGGCGGGCACCGGCAGGTCGCCGAGCACGGGGGCGAGGCCCCAGGCGTCGAACGGGATGTGCGGGTTCAGCGGCTCGGCGTGCAGCGTCCGCGGGATGCGGCGGTGCCGGAGCACCAAGAGCGCCTTGAGGAGACCGGCCATCCCCGAAGCGCACTCCTGATGGCCGAGGTTGCTCTTGACGGAGCCGATCGGCAGCGGCCCCGCGGTGCGGTGCCGGCCCAGCGCGTGGCCGATCGCGGCGCACTCGATCGGGTCACCCGAGGGCGTGCCGGTGCCGTGCGCCTCGAAGTAGACGAGGTCGTCGGGAGGCACGCCGGCCCGGGCGTAGGTCTCCCGCAGCAAAGCTTCCTGGGCGGCCGAGTTGGGCACCGACAGGCCGGCGGTGCGCCCGTCGCTGTTCGCGCCGGTGGCCAGGATCAGGCCGTGGACGCGGTCGCCGTCGGCCAGGGCGTCGGCGAGCCGCTTGAGCAGCACGGCGCCGCCGCCCTCGGAGCGGACGTAGCCGTCGGCGTCGGCGGCGAAGGAGCGGCAGCGCCCGGTGGGGGAGAGCATGGCGGCGGCGGAGAAGCCGACGAACGGCGCGGGGTTGAGCAGGATGCTGACCCCGCCGGCGAGCGCCGCGCGCGAACGCCCGGCCCGCAGGTGACCGCAGGCGAGGTGCAGGGCGGTGAGGGACGAGGAACAGGCGGTGTCGACGGCGGTGCTCTCGCCGTGCCAGTCCAGGGTGTAGGAAATGCGGTTGGCCGCATTGGCCGCCGTGCCACCGGCCATGGTCCAGGCGTTGACACTGTCGGTGTCCGCCGCCTGGAGATCGGCGTAGTCGTGGCCGGAAATGCCGATGAACACCGCGGTGTCCGAGCCGGCCAGCGCGGTCCCGTCCTGCCCCGCGTCGTCCAATGCTTCGACCGCGAGTTCGAGCAGCAGACGCTGCTGCGGGTCGATCCGCGACGCCTCGCGGGGGGAAATGCCGAAGAATTCCGCGTCGAACTGACTTACGTCGTCGAGAAATCCGCCCGCCGCCGTGAGGCTGCGTCCCGGGCGCGGTCCGCGGGCGTCGACGAACCGCCCGGTGTCGAAGCGGTCCGGCGGTACGGTGGTGACCACGTCCCGGCCCTGCTCCAGGATGTCCCAGAGCCCGGCCAGGTCGTCGGCACCCCCGGGCATCCGGCAGGCCACGCCCACGATCGCGACGGTGTCTTCTGCATCTGCCACAGCGTCTGTCACGGGTAAGTCTCCACGCTCACGGATGTCGAACACCGGTAAAAAATGACGGTGTGATGCGGAGTTGGTCGTCGAGGAGCCTCGCGCATCCGGAATGCCCTGAAGCATGGGTACCAGACGCACCGTGAATTCCGCCAATGGCGTTCAGCCGAGCATCATTTCTGCATATGAACGGGATAGCCGTTCACTCAGGATAGTCTTTTCCGACCGGCCGGAGCACGTGAGGAGTCGTGATGCTCAGCGGTGAGAAGCCGAGGCGGGCGAGGATCGGGCGGCTGAGATCGGAGGCGTCCGCGTACACGTAGCGGTGGCCGAGCGCCGCGGCACGGGCGGCCCGGTACGCCACCAGGGCGCGGTAGATGCCGCGGCCCCGCCACTCCGGCGCGGTGCCGCCGCCCCAAAGACCCGCGAACGGCGCGCCGGCCACCAGCTCCATGCGGGCCGCGCTCACTGCCCGGCCGTTCGCCAGGGCCAGCACCGCGACGGTCGTCGTGCCGCCCGCGGCCGGTGCCCCGGCCCCGAGCTGCGCGTGCAGCCGCAGCCGCAGCCGGGGCGGCAGCGACCCGCCGAACGCCTCGTCGTGCACGTCCGCGAGCGCGGCGATGTCCGCCTCGTCCGCCACGGCGCGCAGGCGGACACCCGCGGGCGGCTCGTCCGCGGCCGACAGGACGGCGGTCTCCGCGACCATCAGCGTCTCCGGCGGCTCCGGCACGAAGCCCACGGCCCGCAGCCGGTCCGACAGGTCCCGCGGCCGGTCGTGCGAGTAGACCTTCCACTCGAACTCCCGGCCGAGCGCGGCGGCATACGCCGTCTGCGCGGCGATGTCCGCATCCGCCGTGGACGCGTCGAGGTCCGACCAGAGCACGCCCTCCCAGGCGCCGGCCGCCGCGTCCACGCCAACCTGCCGCACCACATTCCCGGCGTGCTCGACGCGGGCGCCGGGCGCGTCGGCCACCGCCCCGCGCCGCATCGTCCGGTCGAACAGGTCGAGCACCGCAGCATGATCCATGGGCCCACCTCAGCAGGGCGCGCCGGGCCCGGCAACGGGATTACCGCCGGGCCACTGCCGGACAGCGCCGCGCGGACGATGGCCCGCGCCATGCCGTCGGCCGCCTCCGCGACGCCGGGGTTGCCGAGGCGGCCGGTCCGCACGTTTACGCCCGCGGGGGCGGCGGGCGGCGGCGTGGCGTCAGGCGATCCGGTCCCTGATCCAGGTGCCGGCCTCCTTCAGCGAACCCGGATCGCCCCAGGAACCGCTGTCGCAGGTGCCGGGCTCGAATACGGCGCCGGTGCGGAAGTCATCCGAGAAGTTCCAGTTCGTCCAGCTGATGTTCTTCTCGGCCATCAGGTCGATGTACTGCTGGGCGAACGCGAAGTCGTTCGGCCCGTCGCCGGTGTACTCCTGGGTGCCGAACTCGGTGACGAAGATCGGCAGCTGGTCCGCCGCGCGGGAGAGCGTCGACAGGTACCCGTCCTGATGAGAAGCGGCGTAGAAGTGGAAGGTGTACATGATGTTGTCGGCGTTCACCGGGTTGGCCACGATCTCCGACTCGTCCGAGCCCTCCGAGACGCCGAGCGAGGACCAGCCGCGGGTGCCGACGATGACGACCGCGTCCGGATCACCCGCGCGCACGACCGGAACGATGTCCTCGGCATAGCTCTTGATGGACTGCCAGCTCACGCTGCTCGGCTCGTTGGCGATCTCGTACAGCAGGTTGTCCTGGTCGCCGTGCCGCGCCGTGATGTCCGTGAAGAATTGCTCGGCCAGCTCCGTATTGGCGTTCGGGTCGCCGGGCGTGAGCATGTGCCAGTCGACGATGACGTACATCCCGCGCGCCGTCGCCTGGTCGATGATGCGGCTCGCCAGCTCGGTGAAGTGCTCGGGGTCCGTCTCGTATCCGTCCTCCTGCACGTAGGTGGAGACGCGCAGCACGTCCGCGCCCCAGTCGCCGGCCAGTACGTCGAGGGAGCCGTCGGTGACGCACTGCGCGTACCACTGGGTGCCATGGGTGCTCATGCCGCGCAGCTGTACCGGCTGTCCGTCTTCGCCGCAGAGCGTGGTGCCGCACACGTCGAGCGCACCGTAGCTCTCGAACGGGGTGGCGGCGGGTGCGGCGCCCGCCGGGCCGGCGGGGAGCAGCGCCGCGGTGCCGGCCACCAGGCCGGCGGTCAGGGCGGGGGCGCGGAAGCGGCGGAGGATGTGGGCGAGGGCCATAGCCGTCCTCTCCAAGGTCCCCGGGGCTGCGAATGCCGTCCGGGGGGTGGGGGAATGGAGCTGCGGTCGGTGCGAAAGTAAGGGCAATTCCCGGCCCGGTCAACAGGTCTGTACCAACGGTCGGCGGCGGCCGGTCGCTCCCCTCGGCCCGGCACGCGGCGTGCGCCGGCGGAATTGCGGAGGCGGACGTTCCGCGGCGGCTTCTAGGCTGCCCCCATGTCAGGCTCTCACCTACCGCGGATTCGCTCCTTCCTGGCCGATTTCGCCCGCCGCCAGGCGGGGCGCACGATCGCGCTGCCCGGCGGTTTCGCCGTCCTCAACGACGCCCTGGGGCACTCCCACACGGACAACCAGCTGATCGTCGACGGGGCGGCCGACCCGGGCACGCTGCCCGCCACCGCCGACGCGCTCCTGGGGCACCTGCCGCACCGCCTGATCACCGTGCTCGACGAGCGGGCCGGAGCGGCCTGCGGCCCCGCCCTGCTCGCGGCCGGCTACACGAAGGCCGTTCACCTGGTCATGCTGCACACCGGGCCGGTGCCCCAGGGCGGCGCCGCCCAGGCGGTCGGCCTGGACGCGCTCCGCGCGCCGCTCGTCCGACGCTGGCGCGGATTCCTCCCGGCCGCCGACGAGGAGGCGATCCGCCAGCTCGTCGAGCGCCGCGCCGTACGCCACCGCGGCGCGGACACCGTGGAGTTCATCGCCTCCCGCGCGCCGGACGGCGAGGCCGCGTCCTGGGCCGACCTCTACCTCGACCCGGCCGCGGGCGTCGCGCAGATCGAGGACGTGCTCACCGCGGAGGAACACCTGGGGAAGGGACACGGCAGCGCCGTGCTGACCACGGCGCTGCGCCGGGCCGCGGACGCCGGCTGCGGCACGCGGTTCCTGCTGGCCGACGAGGCGGACTGGCCGCGCGACTGGTACGAGCGCCTCGGGTTCACGGTGATCGGCCGCACGTTCGCCTTCGAACGCGGCTGACCGCACACCGGAAGCTACGCGGCCTCGGGCAGGGGAGTGCCGCACCGGCCGCAGTAGCGGGCGTCCCGCTCGCCGGCCAGCCGCCCGCACTCCGTGCAGACCCGGTGGAGCAGGCAGGCCGCCTCGCCGCCCTCCTGCTCCGCGGCGGTGCCCCGGACGGCGAGCGCGGGGCGGCGCCGGTGGACCGTGAGGTGCACCAGGCCGGCGCGCCCGGCGGACAGGGCGCGGCGGCTGCCGCGCGGCAGCCAGGTGATGGTGCCGGGCACCAGGTCGAGGTCTCCGGCGTCCGTCTCCAGGTGCCCGGCGCCCTCGATCACGAACAGCAGGACGTCCAGGTCCCGTTCGACGTGTCCGGCGATGCCGGCGAGCGGGGCGAGACGCACCACGTTGGCGTCGAGCTGGCGGTCGGCGGGGCCGAGGCGCCACAGCGCGCCGTCCTGGTCCACGGGGGCCTCGCGCAGCAGCTCGGCCACCCGGGCGAGTACATCGGGTGTCTGCATCGGCGCCACGTCGTTCTCCTCAAGCGCTGTCGTTCACGTTCCCGGCCAGCATGTCACGCGGCCCGGGGCACGCGGTCCTCGTCAGCGCCGCGTTCCGCGTCGGCGGGTCCGCCGGTCCACCGGTGCCACCAGTGGTGGCGGCGGGGGTGCAGGGCCCGGCCGAGCCGACGGCCCGCGAGCACGTAGCCGAGCAGGGCCCCCGTCATGTTGAGGAAGACGTCGTCGACGTCGAACGCGCGGCCCGCCACGATCCAGCCCTGCGCGATCTCCACCATGATCATCACCAGTGCGGTGAACGCCATCACCCGCACCAGGCCGCGGACGCGCGGGAAGAGCATCGGCAGCAGCACGCCCCACGGCACCCCGAGCAGCACGTTGCCACCGATCTGCCGGACCGTGTCCTGCCAGTCGGGCTGGTCGAGGTAGGTGCGGATCGAGTGCCCGGGCCGCAGGTTGGTGTGCACCAGCTCCGTGGCGCCGGGCGAGGGCACCAGGGTGACCCGGGCCAGCGCGACCGCGAACGCCACCATGCAGACCATGGCCAGCCACCGGAGCGATTCGCCGTCCGCCCATGGGCCGCCGATGCCCTCGGCGGGCGGGACCAGCGCGGCCAGACCCGCCCCGATGACCAGCATTCCACCGGCCCGCGGCCAACCGTCGGCCGAGCCGACGGGTACCAGCCACGTCATCGTGCGCAGCGCTTGATCCTCGATCACCGGCCCGGACCGCTCGCGTAGTACGCCCACCACACGCGTACCGGCGAGCGAGGTGACGCGAACCGCGTCCCACCACCGGCCGGACGGCAACACCGCCGCACCACCGGACGGCAACCACTCGGGCAGGATCTCGGAGGCAGCTCTCGACATGTTCGCTCCTGTGACAGGTCATGTGCTGACCGTCACAGCGTGGCGTGTGCAACAGTCCGTGGTGTTCCCGTAACTGGGAACAACAGGGGGTGTTGCCGCGTAGCGCGTCTACAAGCCGACCCAGGCCGCCAGCGACGCGAGGGTGCCCGGGACCGCGCGCGACCGACGGACCAACACGCCGACCGTCTCCCGCATCAGCGGGTGATACCGAGCCTGCTGTGGCGCCGCCTCGCGCGCCCGGAACAACTCCTCCTGCGCCGCCTCCGACCGGCCCATCCGCGAGTAGGCCCGCGCCAGCTCCATGTGATAGCGGCCGACCCGCATCCGCGGGTGATCCGCCGGGAACCGCACCTTCCGCGCGGACTTCATCGCCTCGCCGAGCTGCCCCAGCTCGACCGCGGTCGCGACATCGAAGTGGGCGACACTGGTCAGCCCGAACGACGCCCAGTACACCAGGGGCACATCCCTGCCGATGCGGTCGGCGACGGCACGGGCCTCCGTCATCCGCTCCTTGACGTCCTCGGCGTTCTTCGCCTGCGCTGTGGCGATGGCTCCCGCGAGGTGGAGACTCCCGGACACCGCGAGCGCCGGCACGGAACGGGGCGCGTCATGCTGTGCCACGAGCTGGTGGGCGTGGTCGAGGACGCGGAGCGCCATCGGGTTGTCGCTGCGGCGCAACAGCATGCTCGATCGGCGCTGGAGCCGTAGTGCCAGGAGCAGCGGGTCCTGGGCCTGCTCGCCCATGAAGCCCATGCGTTCCAGTGCGATGGAGGCGAGGTGGTGGAACCCCAGCCGGTAGGCGAATTCGTAGGCCACCCAGTAGCACCACGCGAGTTGCGCAGCGGCTCGGCGGCGCTCGGCTCCTTCCGGCAGACCGCTGATGATCGTAGTCAGCTCGGACAGCAGCGCCGGCAGCCGGTCACCCGTCCTGGTGTACTCAGTCGCGCAGGCCGCTTTGCACAGCTCGTCGACCTCGGCCGACACCTGCTGGAGGGGCCTGGGCCGGATGCCCGGATCGGGTCCGAGGTCGTACGTGTCGAGGGCGTAAGTCAGCGGCGCGATCATGCGGTCGAGCTGGTCCTGCCGCATCTCTTCGAGGTACGGCTGGCCGTTGAGCACGGCGACATCGACTTCGAGCGCGCGGGCGACGGCCGCGACGACAGCGGGGGAGGCGGGCGACAGCCCTGCCTCGATCTTCGCGATGGTGCCCCGGGAGACGAACGCGCGCTGTGCCAAGCCCGCTTGGGTGAGGTGACGCAGCTTCCTGTAGTCGGCGATCCGTGCGCCGGTGTGGTCGTCAGCGGGACGTCGCATGCCGAACTCCGTTCTGAACTCAGACCATCAGGACGGTACCTCCCGTAAGTACCCGTAAGTACCCGGGCGAACAGCGAACAGCGAACAGCCCCGCCGTGACCGGCGGGGCTGTTGTGCTGCGGCCGTTCTGCGGGCGGCGTTACTGCCGCACGCCGCCCGGCGTGGGGGCATCAGTGGGTGGGCGTCAGTACGACCTCCGCCCTGCCGGTGACCGGCGGGGTGCCGACATCGGAGCCGGGGTCGGTGTAGGAGGCGTTGAACACGCCGGCGAGATTGTCCTCACCCTCGTGCCCCTCCGGGTGCGACGTCCGGATCGTTCCGGAGCAGCCGGTGGCGGAGGACTGCGGGTGGCCGTGGGTGTCGTGGCCGAGGATGTACGACACGGTGACCTGGGCACAGTCGACCGGCTGGTCGTCCGTCACCTCGACCTCGAACGCGACCTCGTCGCCGAAGGCGAACTCGTCCCCGTCCTGCGGGGTCACGAAGGTGACGACCGGCCGGTCGTTGCCGACCGAGATCTCCACCTCGGCCGACGCGGAACGCCCGCGGTGGCGCCCGCCGTGGTCGGTCACCTGGAGGCTGGCCAGGAACAGGTCGTTCTCCTCGTAGGTGTGCTGCGGGTTCGGCTCGCGGGAGTCGACCCGCCCGTCCGAGTCGAAGTCCCAGGCGTAGCTCAGGCGGTCGCCCTCGGCGTCCGCCGTGCCCTCGCTGGAGAACGACACGGTCAGCGGCGCGTCCCCGGACGTCACGTCGGCGCTCGCCACCGGCACCGGCGAGTGGTTGCCGCCGGACCCGATGTGGTCGATGCGGGCCAGCTGCGCCGCGTCGTTCTCCGCGAAGTAGCCCTCGCCGTACTCCAGGACGTACAGCGCGCCGTCGGGGCCGAACTCCATGTCGATCACGCCCCAGAGCTCGATGCCGGGTACCACGTCCTCCATGTCGGTCAGCTCGCCCGACCGGTCGAAGTGGAAGCCCTTGATGTAGTGGCGCGTCCACTCGTAGAACAGCGGGACGCCGTCGTACTCACGCGGCCAGGCGACCGGGTGCCGGCCGATCGCCGTCCACGGGTTGTAGTCGTACGCGGGGCCGGCCATGGGCGCCACGCCGCCCTCGCCCAGCTCGGGGAACTCCTCGGACGGCGAGCCCGGGTACCACACGTCGGGCTGCTCGACCGGCGGCAGTTCGGTGAGGCCGGTGTTGTGCGGCGACTCGTTGACCGGCGCGGCGCAGTCGAACGCCTCGCCCGACGTCTCGGCGGCGAAGTCGTAGTCGATGTACGGCAGGTCGGGCGTCACACAGTAGGGCCAGCCGTGGTTGCCCGCGTCCCTGGCCACGAACCATTTGCCGTGCCCCTGGGGACCGCGCTCCGGGTCCGGTTCGCCCGCGTCCGGCGAGTAGTCGCCGACGAACAGGTCGCCGGTCTGCCGGTCGATCTCGATGCGGAACGGGTTGCGCAGGCCCATGAGGTAGATCTCCGGGCGGGTCTGCGGGGTGCCGGGGGCGAACAGGTTGCCCCGCGGAATGGTGTACGAGCCGTCCCGGCCCACCCGGATGCGCAGCACCTTCCCGCGCAGGTCGTCGGTGTTGGCCGCGGTGCGCTGCGCGTCGAAGGCGGGGTTGCGCCCCTCGCGCTCGTCGATGGGCGTGTAGCCGCCCGACTCGAACGGGTTGGTGTCGTCGCCCGTGGCCAGGTACAGGTCGCCCCTGCGGTCGAACGCGATGTCGCCGCCGACGTGGCAGCACACGCCGCGGTCCGCGTCGACGTCCAGGATCTGCTGCTCGGAGTCGAGGTCGATGGTGTCCCCGTTCAGCTTGAAACGGGACAGCCGCGTCACACCCTCGAACGGCTCGAAGTCCGCCGGCTCCCCGGTGGTGGGCGCGTCGCCCTCGTTGACGTCCGGGGTGTCCGGGTTGTCCACGGGGGTGTCGAGAACGGGCGCGTAATACAGGTAGACCCAGCGGTTGGTGATGCCGTTGAACCCGGGGTCCACGGCGATGCTCTGGAGGCCCTCCTCGTCGTGCTCGTACACGTCGAGCTGGGCGGCGAGCGTATTGAGGCCGCTGTCGGGGTCGTTGAGCCAGACCTCGCCGTTCCTGGTGGTGTGCAGGACCCGGGAGTCCGGCAGGACGACCAGGTCGATCGGCTCGCCGGGCGTGTCGTTGAGGGTGACCTTCTGGAACGCTTCGTCGGCGGGGGCGGTTTCCTCCGGCGGATGGTTCTCGTGGGCCGCCGCGGGGGCGGGGGCGGTCAGCAGCCCCGCGGCCATGAGCGCCGCGGTGGCAAGGATGGGCAGGGTGCGCATGACGACCTTTCGTGGCGTTCCGGCCTGGGCGGGCGCCGCCGGGCAGGAACCGGTCGGGTTCTTCTGGGCGTTCTGAGCCGTGAACGGCGCGACTGCCGGACCTCAGCAGCGCCCGTGACGGAGGTAGGCGTAGCCGACCTCGGCGGTCTGCTGGGGCGTCACGTCCGGGGTGTCGTTCTCCACGATGTACTCCTTGACCGGATGGGCCCGGAAGATTCGCTCGAAGTCGATCATCCCGGTCCCCACGTCGACGGTGTCCCCGGTGACCGGGTCGCGGTCCTTGACGTGGTACTGGAGCACACGCTGCGGCGCGGACCTGATGACGTCGATGGTGAAGCGCTCCGGGTCGCGGACTCCGTCGCCGCTCTCGATGCCGCCGGTGACGGCCCAGTGAATGTCGATCTCCAGGTGCACCAGACGCGGGTCGAGCTCCGAGGTCAGCACGTCCCAGGGCGTCACGCCGCCGCCGAGGTCGCGGGTGAACTCGTGGGCGTGGTTGTGGTACCCGTAACGCACGCCGTAGCGCCGCGCCCTGGCCGCCTCGTGGTTCATCTGCTCGGCGAAGCGCTTCCAGTCGTCCAGGACCTCGGAGTCCAGGTAGGGCACGTTCATGTACGACTGACCCAGCGTCCTGGCGTCGCGCAGCTTGGTCTCCAGGGCCTCCTCGTCGGCGCTGATGTCGTTGTGGCTCGACGTGGCCCGGACGCCTATGTCCTCGTAGAAGGCGAGCAGTTCCTCCGCGGTGCGGCCGAAGAGGCCCAGGGCCTGCTCGACCCGGGGGTACCCGATGCGGGCCACCGCGCGCAGGGTCTCGTCGAAGCCGCGCTCGCCGTTCAGGTCGTCGCGCATCGAGTACAGCTGCAGACTGATGCGCCCCGGGGGCACGAGCGGACGCCCGCGCCGGTGCGTGTGGGCGTGCGCGCCCGGCGCGGTGGCCACTCCCGCGGCGAGCGCGCCGGCGCCCACCGCGCCCGCGAAGGCGCCCCTGAGCATGGCGCGCCTGCCGGGGCCGCGCTGGGCACGCGCGGCGCTCAGCGCCTGTTCATCCGGAAATCCGTAACACATGGCGGCTCCTGTCGGGGAAGGTCGGTACTACGGCGGGCCCCGCCGCGGGCTCGCGGAACGGGGCGCGGGGCCGGTGGGGCGGGGACCGGGGCGAGACGGCGGGCCGGGGATCGTGGGGCGGGGGCACGCGCCGGGGAACGCGCGGGCGTGCGCTCATCGAGGGTCGCGAGCCGGGATGTTCGTCGATTCCTGCGGGCCGGACGTCTCCGGCGCGCCTGCCATGGCCGACAACGTAGAAACGACTTTCCTCATAGTCAAGAGAAAGTTCCGCACTTTTGCGCGAAACCCTGTCCAAGAGCGGTACAAAGCCCCGGAAGCCCGCCGGTGCACGCCCCGCGTTCCGGCTGCGTAGGGTCGGGGCATGCCCACAGCCATCACCCGGGACGGCGTCACGCTCCACCACCAGACCCGAGGCCGCGGCGAGCCGCTTCTGCTGCTGCCCGGTCAGTCCAACAGCCACCACTGGTGGGACGGAGTCCGGGAGGACTTCGAGGAGGCCGGCTACCGCACCACGACGTTCGACTACCGCGGCACCGGCGCGAGCGACAAGCCCGACCTGCCCTACAGCACCCGCGAGTTCGCGGCCGACGCCGTCGCCGTGCTCGACGCACTCGGGGTGCGGCGCGCCCACGTCTACGGCACGTCCATGGGCGGCCGGGTCGCCCAGTGGCTCGCGGCCGACCACCGCGACCGGGTCGCCGCGCTCGTCCTCGGCTGCACCTCACCCGGCGGCGAGCACGGCGTGGAACGCGGCTACGACGTCAGGAAGGCGCTGTCACAGCCGGACCGCAAGGCGGCGGGCCGCACCCTGCTCGAACTCATGTACACACCCGCGTGGTTGGCCACCCACCGCGGCCCGTACCGGACCGTGGGCGATCCGGGCATGCCCGCGCACGCCCGGCGCCGCCACCTGGCCGCGAGCGCGGAGCACGACGCCTGGGACGCGCTGCCCCGCATCACCGCCCCGACCCTCGTCATCCACGGCACCGACGACAGGTTCAACCCCGCGGCCAACGCCCCGCTCCTGGCCGACCGCATCCCGAACGCCACCACGCACCTCGTTCCCGGCGCCAGGCACGCCTACTTCGAGGAGTTCCGCGAGACCGCCTCCCCGGCCGTCCTGGACTTCCTCGCCCCCCACCGGCAACTCGCCGACCGATAACGTCAGCACACGTCGGCGGAGGTGGCCGAGTGCACGCGGTACGGGAGAAGCGCCGACGGCACGATGGGGAGACGACGCCATGGCCACCTTCAAGTATTTCTTCGATCCGGGATCGGGCACCGTGCTGTGGGCCGTCGGGCGGGAGGCCCGCGAAGTCTGGGACTATGCGGTCGATCACAATCGGCTGCCCGTCAGTCAGGAGCTCCGGGATGAATTGTCGAGACTGGTGAACTGGTTCGACACGTCGCTGAACTGGGATTACCCCCCTGACCCCGGACCGTGGCGCGAAGCGGAGTGCCGCCGGTTCAACGAGGCAGCACTCCGGGCCATCGATCGTCTGCGTACCGAGCTCGGGCAGGGATGGCAGATCCTCAACGAGTTCAGCGAGCTCCACGAGGACCCGGACCTGGACCGCTACGAGGCCGACCCCGCCAATTTCGATCGCTCGAATTGCCAGTGAGCACCGGGCCGCTCTTGGTAAGGGACTTGTGGAAAACGATGTCTATCCGTGCGATCCGGTGCGGGGCGCTCTGCTACGGTTGCCGGTATGAAGCGCGCTGTGTTCGAGACGACGACGCCGGAGAGTGTCCCGGCGCGCTGACAGACGTTTTGTTCTCAAGCCCCGGGGCGAGTGCCCCGGGGCTTCTTCCTGTGGTCACCCGTCCCATGACCGCAAGGAGATCCCCATGCAGGACCAGCACGCCGTTCCCGGCCACCGCCACGACCACCGCAGACTCGGCCGCGAACTCGGCATCTTCGGCACCGATCCGCTGATCGGCGCCGGACTGCCCTACTGGCTGCCGGACGGCGCCGTCGTGCGGCACACCCTGGAGGAGTACATCCGCACCGCCGAGCGCCGCGGCGGCTACCGGCACGTGTACTCGCCCGTGCTCGGCAAGCGCGAACTGTACGAGATCTCCGGGCACTGGTCGCACTACAGCGACGACATGTTCCCGCCGGTCGACCTGGGCGGGGAACAGGTCGTCCTGCGGCCGAGCCTGTGCCCGCACCACGCCGTGATCTTCCGTTCCCGCGGCCGCAGCTACCGCGAACTCCCGCTGCGCATCGCGGAACTGGGCGCCATGTTCCGTTCCGAGCTGTCCGGCGTGCTCGGTGGGCTGACCCGCGTGCGGTCCATCCAGCTCAACGACGCGCACATCTTCTGCACCCTCGACCAGGTCACCGAGGAGGCGCGGGCCGCCCTGGAGCTGATCCGCGCCGCCTACCAGGCGCTGGGCATCCGCGCCGCGCGCTACCGCCTCTCCCTCGCGGGCGAGGGCGGCAAGTACGTCGCCGACCCCGGCATGTGGCGGCGGGCCGCGGCGCTGCTGACCGACGTCCTGGAACGGTCCGGGCTGCCCTACGAGGCCGTCGAGGGAGAGGCGGCGTTCTACGGGCCCAAGATCGACGTCCAGGTCACCGACAGCGCGGGCCGGGAGTCCACCCTGTCCACCGTCCAGATCGACTTCCACCAGCCCGAACGCTTCGACCTCCACTACACCGGCGCGGACGGCGGCCGCCACCGGCCCGTCATGGTGCACCGCAGCATCATCGGCAGCGTCGAACGGGCCGTCGCCCACCTGATCGAGCAGCACGGCGGGGCGTTCCCGGCCTGGCTCGCGCCCACCCAGCTGGTCGTCCTGCCGGTGTCCGACGCGGAAGTGCCGCACGCCGCCGCGCTGGTCCAGCGGTGCGCCGAACACGGGCTGCGGGCCGAGGTCGAGGGCCCGGAGCGCGGCAGCCTCGGCGCCCGCGTCCGGCAGGCCAGGCTCGTGCCCTACCAGGCGGTCATCGGCGCCAGGGAGGCCGCGGCCGGTCAGGTGGCGCTGCGGCTGCGCGACGGGCGCCGCCCCGGCCCGCAGCCCGCCGAGGCCGCGCTGTCCCGCATCGCGGCACTCGTCGGCGCGCACCGCACCGTGCTGTGGGAGGAGGAGGGGGACGGTGCGGGGAACGGGGGCGGTGGCGGGGGCGTCTGAGGCACGGCGCGAACGGCCGTCCCGCGGCCCGCCGCGCCCGGAACTCGCACCGCCGGTGCGGCCCCGTTCCGTAAGATGCGCGGGCCGCACCGCGGGCCGCGCGACGGGGGAGGGCCCGTGTGGGCCCGCGGTTAAACTGGCGCGTGTGACGACGCAGACCGGGCAGCCTGGCGGCGCCGCGACGGGACGGGCCACGCTCAAGGACGTTGCGCACCGGGCCGGTGTCTCGGTGCCGACGGTCTCCCGGGTCATCGCGGGCAACTACCCGGTCGCCTCGGCCACCAGGCGACGGGTGGAAAAGGCGCTGCGCGAGCTGGACTACGTGGCCAACACGCACGCCAGGGCACTGCGCGGCCACGGCGCGCAGACCGTCGCGTTCGTGCTGAAGGACGTCCGCGGGCCGTCGTTCGCCGAGGTCGCGCACGGTATCGAGGAGGAGGCGTCGCGCCGCGGGCGGTTGTGCCTGGTGTGCGTCAGCGGGGGCGATCCCGCGCGCGAGCTGGAGGCGGTGCACCTCATGCGGCAGCAGGGCGCCGAGGCCGTCATCCTCATCGGCAGCGTCCGCGACGACGAGCCGTACCGGCGGCAGATGTCGGCCATCGCCCGTTCCCTGCACCAGTCCGGCTCGCGGCTGGTGCTGTGCGGTCGGCCGGCCCCGGGGGAGTCCGTGCCCGCCACCGTGGTCGAGTACGACAACGAGGGCGGCGCGCACGCGATCACCAGCCGCCTGCTCGCGGCGGGGCACCGGCGGGTGCTGTTCTTCGGCGGCGACGCGGAGCTGACCACCAGCGCGGAGCGCCTGGCCGGGTACCGCAGGGCGCTGTCGGACTTCGGCGTTCCCTTCGACGCGGCGCTGGTGGAGAAGGTGCCCTTCGACCGCGGCGAGGCGTACCTGAGCATGCGGGCCCGGCTGCACCGGGACCGTGATTTCACCGGCGTGTTCGCGCTCACCGACGCCGTGGCTGCGGGCGCGCTGCGGGCCCTCGCGGAGGCGGGGCTCTCCGTGCCGCGCGACGTGTCACTCGTCGGCTTCGACGACGTGCCTCCTGCCACGGATCTGCGTCCCCAACTCACCACCGTGCACGTGCCGTACGAGGAGATGGGCCGTACCGCGGTCCGGCTGGCGCTCGACCGCCGCGGGGACGGCGCGGGCGTTCCCGAGCAGCATGTGCTGCTCGGGACGCACGTCGTCGTCCGCGAGTCCGTCGCCCCGCCGCCGAAGGCGGACTGAGCCCGCGGCCGGCCCGGCCGCGGGCTCAGTCCGCCTTCGGGGGGAATTGACCGCGCGGTTCGCCGCCTCCTAGATTAGAGAACGATTTCTACCGCCCGGGAGGGACCTTCCTCATGTCCGCACGTCCCTCTGCGCTGTTCGTCCTGGACGCACAGCACCTGCCGATGCTCTTCCCGCCCGCGGTGCTGTCCCGGCTGACGACTGTGGCCGATATCGACCCGGGGCTGGTCGCGGCCGACTTCCACGACCCGCGGATCGGGCCCCTGCTGCCGTCGCTCGACGTGCTGATCACCGGCTGGGGCTGCCCGCAGGTGCCCTCCGAGGTGCTGGCCGCCGCCCCCAGGCTGCGGGCCGTGCTCCACACCGGCGGTTCGGTCCGCCACCTGCTCCCGACGCGCGGGTGGCAGCGCGGCCTCGTCGTCTCCTCTGCCGCCGCGGCCAACGCCCTGCCCGTCGCCGAGTACACGCTGGCGATGATCCTGCTGGCCGGGAAGGACGCGCTCGGGCTCGCCGACCGCCTCCGTGCCGAACGCCGCTTCACGCTCGGGAAGATTCACCCCGGCATCGGCAACCTCGGCCGCCGCGTCGGCATCATCGGCGCCTCCCGCATCGGCCGCCGCGTGATCGAGCTGCTGCGGCCCTTCGACTTCGACGTCAGCCTCTACGATCCCTACGTGGACGACGCGGCGGCCGACCGGCTCGGTGTGCGGTCCGCCGGCCTCGCCGAGCTGCTCGCCGACAGCGACATCGTCAGCGTGCACGCCCCGGCGAACGACGGGACCCGGCACCTGATCGACCGTTCCGGCCTGGCCCTCATGCGCGACGGCGCCGTCCTGATCAACACCTCCCGCGGGTCGCTGGTCGACACCGGGGCGCTGACCGCGGAGCTGGCCGCCGGGCGGCTGCGCGCCGTCCTCGACGTCACGGAGCCGGAGCCGCTGCCCGCCGACTCCCCGCTGTACGGCCTGCCCAACGTGCTGCTCACCCCGCACATCGCCGGCTCGCACGGCAACGAGCTGCGGCGCCTCGGGCTCACCGTCGTCGAGGAGCTGGAACGCCTGCTGGCCGGCGTGCCCCTCCTGCACCGCGTGACCCCCGAGCAGCTCGACCGGGCCGCCTGATCAGGCGTCCACCAGCACCGGCCGCGCGGGCGGTCCTTCGGCGAGCAGCCGGGCCAGCAGCCCGGGCAGCCCGGCCGGGCGCAGCACGTCCGCCGTGGCCGCCAGCTCCTGCTGCGGCCACCAGCGGTGGCCCGTGACGCGCGCCCGTTCCAGCTCGTCGAAGCCGGACGTGTCGATCTCGCAGACCGGCACCCGCGCCAGGAAGTAGCGCTGTCGCAGCTCGTGCGCGACGCCGCCCCACCGCGCGATCACCGGCCGGCCTCGCCACACCTCGCCGCTCAGCCGCACCCCGGTCAGGCCGGTCTCCTCGCGCAGTTCGCGCAGGGCCGCCTGCTCGTGGCTCTCGCCGGGTTCGAGGCCGCCGCCGGCCGAGTACCAATAGGTCGTCCCGTCCCTGCGCCCGGAGAACAGCAGCAGCCGCCCCTCGTCGTCCACCAGCAGAACGCGCGCCGCCGGCCGCGGCACGGGCACCGGCCCGGGCGGCGGGCCGAACGCCCGCTGGAACAGCCGGTACCCCCGCGCCTCCCCGGCCGCGGCGAAGCCGAGCCGCCCCAGCACCGCCGCGCCGCGCCGGTTGGCGCCGGTCACCGCCGCGTACACGTCGCGCGCGCCGCGCACGTCCCCGGCGTGTGCGACGGCCGCGCGCGCCGCGGCCGTCGCGAGACCGCGCCCGGTGTGCCGTTCGTCCAGCCAGTACGCGATCCGGTAGCGCGAGGCGGCCGTCGCGATCAGGTCCACCCGCCCGACCAGGCTTCCGCCCAGTCGCAGGCCGAACCGCACGGAGCCGTCCGACGGCACCTCCGCCAGCTGCTGCCCGATCCACCCCGGATCGGACGACCGTTCGTCGTCCCAGTCCGCGTACCGCCCCAGGTGCTCCCGGTTCGCCGCCAGCAGACTCACGTACTCCCCGGCGTCCGCGGCCAGCAACTCCCGCAGCACGAGACCGGGTTCGGACGTCGGTATGCAGGTCCCACCATCCCGCCGATGCGTCATACCGGCGTACCTTAACCGGGCCCGTGACGTGCGGGAACGCGGGGGCACACCCCGCGCCGCCGCCGGGGCGTGGCGCCACGCGGCACCGCGTGGCAATGCGCTGCAACCTTTCTGCAAGGCTTCCGTCCACCCGCGCGGGAATGCGCCGTACTGGCGGCCGAGAGGCACCATGCCGTCGGCGGGTGCGCGGCCGTGCAACCGCCCCGATCAGGGGGATCGGGGCGATCCTAAGGGGGATGTCATGTCATCCGTGATCGGCCTCGACGGGCCGATACCTCACACTCACGAGCAGTGGCTGACCGTTCGTGGCTGCAAGAGGGTGCTCGTTGTCGCTCAGACACTCACCTTCGCTCAGCGTCTGCTCGACATCTTTCCGCTGCTCGAGTCCGACATGCGGATCGAGGTCCACTTCACCGTGGCCCCGCACGCGTTCAGCGAAGGAGTGGCGCGGTTCCTGCACCGCCTCGGCAGCCCGGTGCTGCCGTGGCGGGAGGCGACCGCGACCGAGTTCGACCTCGCGCTCGCCGCCGGCTGGGAGGGTATCGACGCGGTGCGCGCGCCGCTCGTTCTGCTCTCTCACGGCGCCGGGCACATCAAGCTTCAGAAGTCATGGGCCGGAGGCACCGTGCGGGAGCGGCCGCCCGGCATGCTCAGCCGGGACAACCTCATGCGCGGCGACCGGCTCCTCACCGCCGCGCTCGCCCTGGCCCACCGCGACGAACTGACCACGCTGGCCCGGGACTGCCCCGAGGCACTGCCGGTCGCCACGGTGGTCGGCGACCCGGCGTACGACCGGCTCCTGGACGGCATCGGGCACCGCGACCGGTACCGCGGGGCACTGGGCCTGAACGACGGCCGCAAGCTGGTGGTGGTGGCGAGCACCTGGGGCGCTTCGGCGTCCTTCCAGGCGTTCGACGCGCTCCTGCCCCGGCTGCTCAGCGAACTGCCGCAGGACACGTTCCGCACGGCCGTGCTGCCCCACCCCAACATCTGGGCCGCACACGGCTGGTACCAGATCCGGGCCTGGCTGGCCGCATACCGGCGCCGCGGCATCGCCATCATCCCGCCGGAGGTCGACTGGCGGGCGGTCCTGCCCGCGGCCGACTGGGTCATCGGGGACCACGGATCGCTGACCTCCTACGCGACCCTCATCCCGGTCCCCATCCTGCTGGCCCGCTTCCCGCACGCCGAGGTGCACCATGCCTCACCCGCGGCGGCCCTGGCCGCCACCGCGCCCGTGCTGTCGCCCGGGTCCCCGCTCGAAGAACAACTCGACTACGCGAGAAGGGAGTACCGGCGGTCCGCGTACGCGCGCATCGCCGAACGCATCTCGTCCGAGCCCGGGCGCTTCCACCGCAACATGCGGTCGCTGATGTACCGGATGCTGGGGATCGGGGAGCCCGCCTGCCCGCCGCTGCTGCCCCCGCTCCCCGCGCCGCCGCCGCTGGACACCTGGACCCACGGGGCCGGGGACGACGCGGAGGTGGCGGCATGAAACGGTGCCTGTCCGTCGCCGTGGCCCGGGCGGGCGAAGGACCGCCGCCGGCCGGGGCGGGGGCGCGTCCCGGAATGACGGTGGAGCTGACCCGTTCGTCGGAGCGGCTGCACTTATGGGCGCGGCACTGGTCCCCGCCCTTCACCTCGCCCCCGGACTGCGGTCACGGCGTGGGAGCGGCCGACGTTCACCTGAGCGCGGCCCTCGATCCGCGGTACGGCTCCCGCTGGTACGAGACCGCCGACGTGCTGCGCGTCGACCGCAGCCAGCCCGTCGGCCGCGCCGCCGAGGCGGTCGGCCGGGCGCTGTCCCGGTATCCGGGTTGCCTGGTCGCGGTCGCGCGGGAGGACACCGGCGGCTGCGTCGTCGGCGCCCGGGACGGAACGCGCCTGCGGGCCGTACCGGACGGCGCGCACCGCCCGGCCCTGACGGCGGCCGACTGCTGTGCCGTGGCCTCCCTGCTGCACTGCCAGTTGGTACTGGGCCGCCCCTGGTCCACGCTCGGCCCCGTCGCCCTGACCCGGAACGGCCTGCTGGTGGCGGGCGGCGCGCTACGCGTGCTGCTGCTGCCGCTGAACGGCCCGGCGGCGGGCGGTGACACGGTGGCCTGAGGGCGGCGGGCCCCGTCCCGGAGCCCCTCCGGGGCGGGGCCCGTCTGCCGGACGCCCTTTGCAGGCGGCCCCTTGTGCAGCCGGAGGTCAGGAGGGCTCGGGGGCCTCGGGGGGCTCGGGTTCCGGCTCCTTGAGGCGCTCCGCGACACGTTCGGCCTCGGGCGCGCCCGCGGCGGTGAGCAGCGGGAAGGCCTGCTCGAAGAACTTCCGTGCCCCTGCCGTGTCGCCCCGGTGCGCCGCCAGTTGACCGAGCATGTCGAGAACGCGCCCGTGCCAGAAGCCGGAGCCCGTGGTGGCGAAGTGCTCCCGAGCGGTATGCAGCCGGTCGAGCCCTTCGCGTTCGTCCCCCTGCTGAACGAGGGCGAAGCCGAGCAGGGCACCCGCCCGGGTGCCGTCATATGTGTCGTTCTCCGCGTCGAGGTCGGCACAGGCCCGCCGCAGGAAGGCGACGGCCCGCGCGAAATTCCCAGTTTCCAGGGCGAGTTCGCCCAGGCGCACCCGCGAGAGCGCGGCCCCACGGCGGTACCCGATCTCCTCGCGCAGGGTGAGGGCCTCGGTGAAGCACCGCTCCGCCTCCTCACGCCGTCCGGCACCTTTCAGCGAACTGCCCAGGCCGTTGAGCGCCTGGGCCTCGTCCCGCCGGTCGGACGTCTCCCTGGCCAGGTCCAGCGCCTGGCGGAACCACTCGACCGCGTCCTCCCAACGGCCCGCGCTTCGAAGGCCGATGCCGCCCGAGGTCAGCATGCGTGCCTCGGCCCGCCTGTTCCCGGCGCGCCGCGCGGCGGCGAGCCCGCGCCGGTGGGCATCCGCCCAGAACTCATAAAGGCGCAGCCGCTGGAAGAGCGGCCACAGGGCATCGGTGAGCTGCCACACGGTGTCGTCCCACCCGGCGTCCGCGGCATACCGCAGGGCGGCCGCCAGCGTCTCGCGGTGAGTTTCGAGCCATGCCATCGCCGTGCCCTCGTCCGGCAGGGAGCACGGCGGCGCGGGCGGGTGGCGGTACGTGCGCGGGCCCAGCGTTCTGTGGGAGGGCGTCAGCGTCTCCTCGGCCGCGGTGGCGCCGGCCAGGCACCAGTCGAGGAACCTGCCCACCGTCTCTTCGCGTGCGGCGTCGGCCTCCTGGCGGCCCCGCTGCACGGCATGGGTGTGCACGAGGTCGTGAAAGCGGTAACGGCTCCCATCGACTGCCTCCAGCAGGTTGACGTCCAGCAGGAGTTGCAGCCGTCGGTCGGCCTCGTGCTCGTCGGAGCCCAGGGCGGCGCCGGCCAGGGACGCGTCGAAGACGGTGATCGGGAGCAGGCCGAGGCGCCGGTAGGCGTCCGCCGCGTCGGGTGCCAGGGCCGCGTACGACTCGTCCAGAACGGTCTGCATGGTGCGGTCACCTTCCACGGCCAGCGTGCCCAGCGGCCCGGCGCCCCGGGTCAGGGCCTCGACGAAACGCGCCATCGGCTGCTCGGGGCGCGCGGTGATGCGGGCCGCGGCCAGGCACAGGGCCAGCGGCAGAGAAGCACAGAGCGTGACCACCTGACGCGCGGCGGACTGTTCCCGCGCGATCCGTTCATGACCCACGCTGAGTGACAGCAGTTCCACGGCCGCCCCTTCGTCGAGCGTGCCCACGTGCCGGAAGGACGCACCGTCGGTCACCAGCCCGGTCAGCCGGTGTCTGCTGGTGACGACCACCAGGCTCCCCGAGGCGCTCGGCAGCATGAGCCGGGCCACGGCCGCGGTGAGCACGTTGTCCAGGACGAGGGCGAACCGGAGCTCGGCGGTCACCGAACGCCACAGTGCGGTCAGCTCCGGCAGCTTTTCGGGCAGTTCTTTCCGGCCGAAAGCCCGCAGCAGATCACCGAGTATGTCGGAGGGGGAAACCGGAGGCCCGGGTGAGTAGCCCTTCAGGTCCGCATAGAGGTGGCCATCGGGGAACTCCTCCTTGTGCTGCCACAGCCACTGCGACACCAGGGTGGTCTTGCCCACCCCCGCCGGGCCGCTGACCACGATGACCTGGGGCCGGTCGGCCCTTCGTGCACTGCGCATGACGTCGAGCGCGTCAAGGTCGTTCTCCCGCCCTGTGAAATGGGCGGGAACGGGCAGAAGTTGCCGCGGCACGGGCGGCCGGGTGACCTGCTCGTGCAGATGAATGCCCCCGAGGATGTCCCGGGCCTGAACAGCCATTCCCCAGCTCTGGCCGAATCCGTCCATCACATTGTGGTGATCGGCACGGTCGGGAAGGCGGGGCCTGTTCCCCAGTGTTCTGCCGACCCAGTGGCGCAGCTTTTCGGCCAGTGCGGCGTCCCGCTCGCCATATCGGGCCAGGGCCTCGGCGAGCGACGCGATGTCCCCGGCCCCGGCGCCGGTCTTCGTGAGCCGTGCCCATTGTGTCGCCATGTCGTGGTATTGACCGCGAAGTTGACCGAGGATGGCGGCCAACTCCGCACGGGCCGGCTCATCCTGCCCCCGGTCGAGAGCCACTGCAAGTGCCCTTGACAACTCAGATTCCGCCACTGCTCCCCCTCGGCATTTCACGCGGCCAACCTGAAACTTCAGTATCGTACAAGTGATCGAAGGCGGGCAAGGGTGTCAATCGCGAGCGAGAGGGCCTTCGGGGCACTGGTGGCAACTCCGGCTTGTGTGCCATTCTTATACTGTCTTACTTGAATCGGGGAGCGATACCGGCAGGAGGGGGCTGGTGGAGTTCCGGATACTCGGCAGCGTGGATATGGTCGTGGACGGTGAAGTGCGCCGTCCCGGCTCCATCAAAGAGCGCATCGTGCTTGCCTCCTTGGCGCTTGACGTGCGCAAATCCGTATCCTCCGACACATTGATCAACCGATTGTGGGAAGATCGGCCCCCGGTTTCCCCGCGTGGCAATCTGCGCTCTCTGACGTCGCGCCTCAGGAAGGCAACGAAGCATCCCGGAACGCATCAGTCCCCCGTGGTGCAGCAGGATCACGGCTACCTCCTCGATGTCGTTCCGCAGAGCATTGATCTCTACCGTTATCTCGGGCTCAGTGCACGAGCCCGCCATCTCGTCGACGGAGGCGATGACGAGGGGGCACTTCAGGCGCTCGACGAAGCGGCGCCGCTGTGGCGCGGCGACCCGCTGGCCGGAATCACCGGTCTGTGGGCCGAAGAAGTGCGCCGTTCACTGACGCCACGCCTGCTCGCGGCGGCACTCATCCGGGCCGGAATAGGCCTTCGCCGTGGCCATTTCGCCGATATCGTCGGCGCGCTGGTGTCACTCACCAGCCAGTACCCCGAGGATCAGCGGCTGGCCGAGTACCTGATGCTCGCCCTTTACGGCTGCGGGCGGACTTCGGAAGCTCTTCAGGTCTACCAGAGGACTTGGCGGCGGTTGCGCGAGGAATCCGGCGTCGAGCCCGATCACCGACTCAGGCGCCTCCAGAAGAGCATCCTGCGCAACGTCCCCGTAGGGGAACTCGTGCCCGGTGGCGTCAGGGAGCAGCTCCGGTCTGCCACCGGTCCGCCCCCCGACAACCTGCCGCCCGCCGCCGGTCTCGTCGGCCGAGATCAGGAACGCTCCGCGCTGAGGGGTGCATTGGAGCGCGGGGAGAGCGCGGTGGGCGGCTCGGTGGCCCTGGAGGCCATCGAGGGGATGTCGGGCGTGGGCAAGACCGCGCTGGCCGTCGCCGTGGGGCGTGAGATGCGGCATTTATTCCCTGACGGGCTCATATATATTAATTTGCGGGCGCACGCCGGTGCCTCCGCCCCCATGAGTCCGGCGGCGGCGCTCGATTTCCTGCTGCGCTTCCTCGGCACGCCAACCGACCGCATACCGAGGGACCTTGACTCGGCGACGTCGCTGTGGCGCGCGATGCTCACCCAGCGAAGGGTGCTGGTACTGCTCGACGACGCGGCCGACCCCGGCCAGGTGCGCCCGCTGCTGCCCGGCGACTCCCCGTCCGTAGTCGTGGTGACCAGCCGCCGCCGGCTGGTCGGCATCCCAGGACTGCGCCGCATCACGTTGAGCATGCTGCCGGAGCGCGACGCCATCGCACTGTTCCGGCGTCTGGTGGGCGAGGAACGCACGCGGGACGATGCGGAAGTGGCGGACATCGTCCGGCTGAGCGGCTACCTGCCGCTCGCGCTCGAGATCATGGCCGGTCGGCTCAACTCCCACCCCACGTGGAGCCTTTCCGACCTGACCCGACGGCTTCTGGGCAGCAGTCAGCGGATAAGTGCGATCCGCGACGGCGATCGAGAGATCTGGCGAGCATTTGAGTTCTCCTACCGCTTGCTCACCGGTGAACAGCAGTGCCTCTTCCGGCGCCTCGGCCTCCATGTCGGCCCGGACATTACGCCGGAGGCGGTAGCCGCGCTGACCGGCATGACCAGCCACCGGGCGGAGCACCTTCTCGAAGATCTCCTCGACCGGTACCTCATTCAGGAACTCGTGCCCGGGCGCTACTCCCTACATGATCTGCTGCGAGAGTACGCGCAGATACTGGCCTCTTCGGAGGAGCCGGAGACGGAACGCGCGGCTGCGAAGGGCCAGCTGATCGACTTTTACCTTCGGTACGCGGACGCCGCCGATCGCACTCTGTACCCCCACCGCCCGCGAACGCCTGTCGACGCAGTGGCGCACACAATCTCCGAATGGGCCGACCAAGCGCAGGCGCGTACGTGGTTGGGAGCGGAACGGGAGAACCTGCTCGCAACTGCTGAACACGCGTGGCACGTCGGCCCGCCACGACGCGCCGCCCTGTTTGCGCATGTCCTTGCCGGATTCCACGACGCGGAACGTCTCGGCTCCGTGGCCGCGGAGCTGATACGGCGGGCCGCCGCTTATTGGCGGACCACGGAGGAACGGGCGGAAGAGGCCCGCGCCCTGATTGACTTGTGCGCGGCGCGCACGCACGCCGGTCTTCTGCCGGACGCGGTCACCGCGGGGAAAAGGGCGCTGGATCTGGCTCGCTCGCTGGGTGACGCGGACATCGTGGCGGAAGCGCTCACGCGATTGTCCCTGCCCGAGACTTTCCTCGGGAACCGGCACGGTGCCGCCGAACTGCAAAGAGAAGCACTCGACATCTGGCTGCGGACATCCGATCGCAGCCAGTCTGCCAGGGCGCAGAACAATCTCGCCATTACGCTTCTCCACCTGGGCGATCTCGACACCGCTCAGGAACTTTTCCAGTCCGCTCTGAAGGGTTTCGAGGCGAGCGGCCATCACCGGTTGATGGGGTTGGCGCACAATAACCTGGGTGACATTTTCGGGGAACGCGACAAGCCGGGTGAGGCTCGTTCCTCCTACGAGCGTGCACTCCGGATCTTCGAGACTCATGGCAGTGCTGTGGAGCGTGCGACCGTGCAGCTCAATCTGGCGGATCTACTCCAGCACTTCGGCGAATTCGATGCCTCGCTCGACCTGTACGAGAAAGCGCTGCCCGTGCTGCGCGACGCCGGTGAACGGCGCACCGAATCCATCGTTCTGAATGGAATCGGTGTAATCCTGCGGAGGCAGGGCCGGAGAGAGGCGTCCGTACGGCACCATGAGGAGGCCCTGCGGGCCGCCCGAGCCATCGGTGCCGCGCCGGAAGAGGCGCAGGCCCTGCTGGACATGGCTGCCACCGAGCATGACTTCGGCGCGGACGAGGCCGCGGCCTCGTCCGCGGCGGCGGCACTCGAGGTGGCGCGGCGTATCGGTGCGGAAAGTGAGGCTGCACGTGCACAGGAGTTGCTTTCCGTCCTGAGGTCTTGACAGCAGTCCTGTCCGGCGTGACCGGGCGGTCGGCCCGCAAGCTCTCGGTGACTGACAAGTTCACCGATCAACGAGACAGCTGAGACCGGGCCGTAGGCCCTGGCAAGCGCGTGGGGCAGAAGGTATTCGCGGTCACCGGCCCGCCCTGCGGGGGGTACCATATTCGTGGTCCGTGCCACCGTCGGCGTGACGCGCGAATGTGCTCCCGTGTGAATCTGCCGGCGATTGAGTCATGCCCATGGGGTAATGCCCGTGTGCTCGTCGGGCCCGATATCTCTCAGGGTCCTCCTTCGAACATACGATTTTGCATCCGTCGGCTGGATGATCTACGCTGATCCAGCCCTCGGCGGATAAGCCGCCCGAGGCGGATATTTCCGTTCGGAAAGGCGCGCCCTTTTGTCCCCGAAGCGTTCTTCGATTGTTACCCTCTTGGCCTCCACCGCCGTTGTCACGGTATTAATGACGAGCGGTGCGTCCGCGCACGACCGTCATCCGGTGTCAGGTGCCGCGGTCATAGCGGACGAAGAGGCGGGAGCCGCATATCAGACGAAGCTGGTGAGGCTGGTGCCCAAGGTGTGCCTCTACGCGTGAATCGATTTGATCCGGGTCCGGGACCGTACGGTCTCGGACCTTCTTTGTTTTCGGGGGGTTCGCGGGTTTCAGGGGCCGAGTTGTTTACGGCAGGGTCAGTTCTTCCGGGCCGCGGTGGGTGAAGAAACGGGAGATTGTTGAGGGGGTGACTTCTTGCAGGGTGGCGGGGGACCAGTGGGGGGTGCGGTCCTTGTCGATGACCTGGGCGCGGATTCCTTCCACCAGGTCGGGGGTTGACAGGGCGGCGCACGAGACGCGGTAGTCCTGTTCCAGGACGCGTTCCAGGCAGTCGAGGCGGCGGGCGCGGCCCAGGGCGGCGAGAGTGACCTTCAGCGCGGTGGGGGAGCGGGCCAGGAGGGTGTCGGCGGTGGTGCGGGCGGCGGGGGTGGGGGAGGTGCGCAGGCGGGCCACGATCTCCTCGACGCTGCCGGCCGCGTAGCAGTGGTCGATCCACTCGCGGTGGGCGGCGAGTTCGCCCGCGGGTGCCGGGCGTGCGTGGCGGGGCAGGACCTCCGCGGCGGGGGCCGTGGCCAGATCGTCGCGGAGGGCGCCGAGCCGGTCGGCGGGCACGTAGTGGTCGGCGAGCCCGCAGGCGATGGCGTCCGCCGCGCCCACCGGGGCGCCGGTCAGGGCCAGGTGCGTGCCGAGCCGGCCGGGGGCGCGGGCCAGCAGGTGCAGGCCGCCGACGTCGGGCGCGAAGCCGATGCCCGTCTCGGGCATCGCGACGCGCGAGCGTTCGGTGACGACCCGCACGCTGCCGTGGGCGGAGAGACCGACGCCGCCGCCCATCGTAATGCCGTCCATCAGGGCCACATACGGCTTGGGGTAGCGCCCGATGCGCGCGTTGAGGCGGTACTCGTCGCGCCAGAACGCCCGCGTGGGCCCGTTGTCGCCGGCCAGCGCGTTGCGGTGGATGGCGCGGATGTCGCCGCCCGCGCACAGCCCGCGGGGACCCGCGCCGTCGATCACGACGGTCTGGACCGCGGGGTCCTCCGCCCAGGCGGTCAGCGCCCGGTCCAGGTGCTGGACCATGGGGTGGGTGAGTGCGTTGAGGGCCTCGGGCCGGTTCAGGGTGAGGCGGGCCGCGCGGCCCTCGGTGTGCAGCAGGACGGGGGCTTCTGCGGCCATCATGCGGTCCATGGTGTCGTGCGTTCCCCTCGGTCTCCGGTCGGGGTTTCGGACGATCTTCTCAATTCGCGGGCGCAGCCTCCGCGCCGGGGCGCCGCGCGTTAGGCTGGCGGCGCAGCTGGTTCGCCCTGCCCGCCAGGCAGGCGCGTCGCAAGAGGGAACCCGGTGGGAATCCGGGACTGCCCCGCAGCGGTGAGCGGGAACGACCGCCGTCTTGATGCACTGGGTCCGGCCGGGCCTGGGAAGCGACGGCCACTAGGTCTCTGCCCCTGGCAGAGGTGCCCGCGAGTCCGAAGACCTGCCACTGCCCGCGCGGGACCGATTCCGCGCGGTGATCGCGGTGACCTTCGAGGGCGGGTCGGCCTGGGCGAGCGCGGCGCGGCAACCACCGTGCGGCCGCCGTCCGTTCGCCATCCCTTCGCAGCCCTCGTCCGTCCCGGCGGTCAGCAGGAGACATGCTCGCGAAGGAGAGTTTCTTGACCACCAAGTCCGCAGCCGCGGCAGCACGGGCCACCGTGTACGGCTATCCCCGGCAGGGCAGCAACCGCGAACTGAAGAAGGCGACCGAGGGCTACTGGAAGGGCCGGGGCACCGCGGAAGACCTGCGCGGCACCGCCGCCCGGCTGCGCCGCGCCACCTGGGAGCAGCTGTCGGAGGCGGGGATCGACGAGGTTCCCACCGGCCACTTCTCGCTGTACGACCACGTCCTGGACACCTCGGTGATGGTCGGCGCCATCCCGGACCGGCACCGCGCGGCCGTGGCCGCGAGCGCCCTCGACGGCTACTTCGCCATGGCCCGCGGCACGCAGGATGCCGCGCCGCTCGAGATGACGAAATGGTTCGACACCAACTACCACTACCTCGTGCCGGAGCTGGGCCCCGACACGTCCTTCGCCGCGGACCCCGCCAAGCAGCTCGCCGAGCTGAAGGAGGCCATCGCGCTCGGCCTGACCGCCCGGCCCGTGCTGCTCGGCCCGGTCAGCTACCTGCTGCTGGCCAAGCCCGCCCCCGGCGTCGCGGGCGACTTCCCGCCCCTGGCCCTGCTGGAGCGGCTGCTGCCGGTGTACGCGGAGGTGCTGGCCGATCTGCGCGCGGCGGGCGCCCGCTGGGTGCAGCTGGACGAGCCCGCGCTCGTGCAGGACCGCAGCCCGTCCGAACTCGCCGCCGCCGCCCGCGCCTACGGCGAGCTCGGCGCGCTCGGCGACCGGCCGAAGATCCTGGTCGCCTCCTACTTCGACCGGCTGGGCCCGGCGCTGCCGGTCCTCGCCAAGACGCCGGTCGACGGGCTCGCGCTGGACTTCACCGGCAGGGCCGCCGCCAACCTCGGCGATCTGGCCGCCGCCGGCGGGCTGCCGGGCAAGCGCCTGGTCGCGGGCGTCGTCGACGGCCGCAACGTGTGGATCAACGATCTCGAACGCTCCCTGGCCACGCTGGCCACGCTCCTCGGCCTGGCCGACGGCGTCGACGTCGCCGCCTCCTGCTCCCTGCTGCACGTTCCCCTCGACACGTCGGCGGAACGCGACCTCGACCCGCAGATCGCCCGCTGGCTGTCCTTCGCCCGGCAGAAGGTCACCGAAGTCGTCACCCTGGCCCGCGGGCTCAACGGGGACAGCGTCGCCATCGGCGTCCAACTCGCCGCCAACCGCGCGGACCTGGCCTCCCGCACCGCCTCACCCCTCACCCGCGACCCGGCGGTCCGCGCCCGGGTCGAGGCCGTCACCGGCGCCGACGCCCGCCGTTCCCGGCCCTATCCGGAACGGGCCGCCGCCCAGCGCACGCGCCTCTCCCTGCCGCCGCTGCCCACGACCACCATCGGCTCGTTCCCCCAGACCACGGAACTGCGCACGGCCCGTGCCGACCTGCGCGCCGGGCACATCGGCACCGAAGCCTACGAGGAGCGGGTGCGCACCGAGATCCGGGACGTCATCGCCTTCCAGGAGGCGGCCGGTATCGACGTCCTGGTCCACGGCGAGCCCGAACGCAATGACATGGTCCAGTACTTCGCCGAACAGCTCACCGGCTACCTCGCCACGCAATCCGGCTGGGTCCAGTCCTACGGCACCCGCTACGTCCGCCCGCCGATCCTCGCGGGCGACGTCTCGCGGCCGGGGCCGATGACGGTCCGCTGGACCCGGTACGCGCAGTCGCTGACGGACCGGCCGGTCAAGGCCATGCTGACCGGCCCGGTCACGATGCTCGCCTGGTCCTTCGTCCGCGACGACCAGCCGCGCGCCGACACCGCCCGGCAGGTCGCCCTCGCCCTGCGCGACGAGGTCGACGATCTGGAGGCGGCCGGCAGTGTGGTGATCCAGGTCGACGAGCCCGCGCTGCGCGAGACCCTGCCGCTGCGCACCGCCGACCACGCCGGGTATCTGGCCTGGGCCACCGAGGCGTTCCGCCTCACGACCGGCGGGGCGCGCCCTGACACCCAGATCCACACGCACATGTGCTACGCCGAGTTCGGTGATGTCCTGGACGCCATCGACGACTTGGACGCCGATGTCATCAGCCTGGAGGCGGCGCGTTCGCACATGCAGGTCGCCGTCGAGCTCGCGGGTGCCCACTACCCGCGCGAGGTGGGCCCCGGCGTGTACGACATCCACGCGCCGCGCGTTCCGGGGGCGGCGGAGGTGGCGGCCCTGCTCCGCAAGGGACTTGAGGCCATCCCCGCCGAACGGCTGTGGGTCAACCCCGACTGCGGCCTGAAGACCCGCGGCTGGCCCGAAGTACGGGCCTCGCTGGCGAACGTGGTGGCGGCGGCGCGCGAGGTCCGCGCCCAGCTGCCCGCGGCGCGGTCCTGACCGCGGCGGCCGGTGCGCCCGCGTTCGCCGCGGGGGTACCGGCCGCAGGGGGGCGGGGGTGCCGCGGCCCTATTGGCAGCGGGTCGAGCGAGATGTACCTTCTGTCGCATTGGCGGGCACGGCCCCCTTCCCTTCGCCGACGAGTCTGGAGTCCCGCACGGCATGGACGCATCCCGGCACCGCACCGCGCACCGGCCCCCGGCCGCCGATCCGACCGCCCCCATATCCCCCCGCGGCGCCGGCCGCGCCGCCCGGTGAGCCGGCCGCCGGCCGTCGTGCCGCGGCCCGAGACGATGCACGTGGGGGAGGGGCACTTCACCTTCGGCCCCGGCACCGCGGTGCGCGCCCCCGACGACATCGGCGATCTGCTGCGCGAGGTACTGGGCGTCGCGGGCGGCGCCGCGGCGGATGAGGGGATCGAACTGTCCCTGACCAGGGATAACGGCCCCGGCACCGGCCTCGGCGCGGAGGGCTACCGCCTGCGGGTCACGCCGGACGGGGTGCGTGGCGAGGCGGCGACGCCGGCCGGGCTGCGCTGGGCGGTGCAGACCCTGCGGCAGCTCGCCGACGGCGACCGGCTGCCCTGCGTGGAGATCACCGACCGGCCCCGGCACGCCTGGCGCGGCTCGCTGCTCGACGTGGCCCGCTGGTGCCACCCGCTGCCGTTCCTCTACCGCTATGTCGACCTGCTCGCCCTGTACAAGCTGAACACCCTGCACCTGCACCTCACCGACGACCAGGGCTGGCGGTTCGAGGTCGAGCGGTACCCGAGGCTGACCGAGGTCGGCGCCTTCCGGACCGGTTCCCCTGTCGGTCACGCCAGGGACTGCCGCACCGACGAGGTTCCGCACGGCGGCTTCTATACCCAGCGCGAACTACGCGGACTGGTCGCCCACGCCGAGCGGCGCGGCGTGCGAATCATGCCGGAGATCGACGCCCCCGGGCACATGCAGGCCGCCATCGCCGCCCACCCCGAGCTGGGCAACGACCCGGCCCGCCGGCTGCCGGTGCGGCGGGAGTGGGGCATCTCCTCCCACGTGCTCAACGCCGCCGACGAGACCGTCGCGTTCGTGCGGCACGTGCTGGACGAGCTGACGGACGTCTTCCCCTTCCGCTACGTGCACATAGGCGGCGACGAGGTGCCCCCGCACGAGTGGCGGGCCAGCCCGGCCGCGCGCCGCCGTGCCGCGGAGGAGGGACTGCCGGGGCCGGACCAGCTCCTCGGCTGGTGGTCCGCGCGGCTCGCCCGGCACCTGTCGGGTCTGGGGCGGCGGGCCGCCGTCTGGGACGAGTTGATCGAGCACGGCGTGCCCGAGGGCACGGCCGTCTTCGCCTGGCGCACGTCGGAACGCGTCACGCTGGCCCTCCGCCAAGGGCTCGACGTGATCGCCGCCCCGCAGGAACGGACCTACCTGGACTGGTCGGAGAGCGACGCCCCGCAGGAGCCGCTGGCCATCCGCGCCGGCCTGCCGATGTCCGAGGTGTACGGCTACGCGCCACCGGACGGCGTGTTGGGCGTTCAGGGCCAGTTGTGGAGCGAGTACCTGCCGACGCCCGAGCTGGTCGAGTGGCGCGCCTTTCCCCGGTTGGCCGCCCTGGCCGAGGTCGGCTGGTCCACGGGCGGCCGGGACTTCGCCGAGTTCCGCCGCCGGTTGACCGCACATCTGCCGCTGCTCGACGCGCTGGGTGTGGGCTACCGACCCCTGGAACCGGCCGCCTGACGCCCCCCGGGCCCGGCCCCGGGCCCGGCGCTCGATGTACGGCCCTGATAGAGGGCCTCTCAAGCCCCACTGAAGCGCCACGCCCGAAGCGCCGGTTCCGTTTCGTGCGGAAGCTGCCCCTTTCGCCGCGGCGTTCCTCCAGTGCCCCAGGAGTCGCCGCAGTTCAGCGCCGGGGCCGAACGCACCACCGCGCCCCGGCGCCGCGACGGGAAATGAGCGGAACGTGACAGAGCCGTAACTATCCTGGAGCGACGCGCAGTCCGCCTCGTCTAGGATGCGGACTGACCTGCCCGAGTACCAGCCCGGGCCGAAGCAGATCAGACGTGTGGCCATGACGGGGGAACACGTGACCGGAACGTCAGGTAGCTCTGCCGCGCGCCCGCGGACGTCCACGCAGGACTCGACAGCCATAGCCGTCGTCGGGCTGGCCTGCCGCCTGCCACAGGCGCAGGACCCGCAGGAGCTATGGCGGTTACTGCGCCGGGGCGGCAGCGCCATCACCGAAGCCCCGGCCGACCGACCGGGGCTCGGCCCCGGCGGCTACCTGGCGGCCCCCGACCGTTTCGACGCCGCGTTCTTCGGTGTCTCGCCGCGCGAGGCGGCGATGCTCGACCCGCAGCAGCGGCTGATGCTCGAACTCGGCTGGGAGGCCCTGGAGGACGCGGGGCTCACCCCGGCCGTGCTCGCCGCGGACGGCGGCGAGACCGGTGTCTTCGTCGGCGCCACCGCGGACGACTACGCGGCCCTCCTCCACCGGCGCGGCACGGACGCGATCACCCACCACACGGTGACCGGCCTCCAGCGCGGCATGGTCGCCAACCGGCTCTCCCACACCCTGGGGCTGCGCGGCCCCAGCATGACCATCGACACCGGCCAGTCCTCGTCCCTCGTCGCGGTCCACCAGGCGTGCCAGAGCCTGCGCGCCGGGGAGTCCGCCGTCGCCCTCGCGGGCGGCGTGCACCTCAACCTCGCCGAGGAAAGCGCCCTGGGCGTCCGCGCCTTCGGCGCCCTCTCGCCCGACGGGCAGTGCCACACCTTCGACGAGCGCGCCAACGGCTACGTCCGCGGCGAGGGCGCCGGTCTGGTCGTCCTCAAGCCGCTGGCCGCGGCCCTGGCCGACGGCGACACCGTGTACGGAGTCGTCCACGGCAGCGCCGTGAACAACGACGGCGGCGGCGCGGGGCTCACCGTGCCGCGGCAGCGCGCCCAGGAGGACTGCATCGCGCTGGCCCACCGGCGGGCCGGGGTGGACCCGGCCGACGTGGCGTTCGTCGAACTGCACGGCACCGGCACCCGCGCGGGCGATCCCGTCGAGGCCGCGGCGCTCGGCGCGGTCCTCGGCTCCGCGCGGCAGAAGGAAACGTTCCTGCCCGTCGGGTCGGTGAAGACCAACATCGGGCACCTGGAAGGCGCGGCCGGTATCGCGGGGCTGCTCAAGGCGCTGCTGGCGCTGCGCCACCGCGAACTCCCGCCCAGCCTCAACTTCGAGCACCCGAACCCGGACATCCCGCTCGACGACCTCGGCCTCCGCGTGCAGACCGCGCTCGCCCCGCTGGGCGGTGCCGGGCGGCCGCCCGTGGCCGGCGTCAGCTCTTTCGGCATGGGCGGCACCAACTGCCATGTGGTCGTGGGCGCGTGGGACGCCGAGGCCGAGGCCGAGGACACCGGGGAGGCGGAGGCCGCCCCGGAGGAACGGCCGCGCGCCCTGCCGTGGCTGCTGTCCGCGGCCACCCCGACGGCGCTGCGGGCGCAGGCGGACCGCCTGGCCCGCCACCTCGACGCGCCTCCCGCGCAGCCTGCGGCCGACATCGCCCACACACTGGCCACCGCCCGCACGCACCTGCCGCACCGCGCCGCGTTCGTCGCCGCCGACCGGGAGCAGGCCGCCGCCGCGCTCGCGGCGCTCGCCGGGAACCGGCCGGCCCCTGGTCTGGTCACGGACACCGCCGACGGCGCGGGCCCCGGCGGCCTTGGGCTGCTGTTCACCGGGCAGGGCAGCCAGCGCCCCCGCATGGGCCTGGCACTGCGCGAGACGTCCCCGGCATTCCGCGCCGCCTACGACGCGGCGTGCGCCGAGGTCGACCGCCACCTGGACGAGCCCGTCCAGCGGGTCATCGCCGAACGCCCCGACCTCCTCCAGCGCACCGCCTACGCCCAGCCCGCGCTGTTCGCCCTCGAAACGGGCCTGTTCCACCTGGTCACCTCCTGGGGCCTGCGCCCGGACGCGCTCGTCGGCCACTCGGTCGGCGAGATCGGCGCCGCCCACGCCGCCGGTGTCCTGTCGCTGGCCGACGCGGCCGTCCTCGTCACCGCGCGTGGCCGCCTCATGCAGGCGCGGCGCGACGACGGCGGCATGGTCGCCGTGCAGGCGTCGGAGGACGAGATACGCGCCACGCTCGCCGGCCACGAGGAACGCGTGACCCTCGCCGCCGTCAACGGACCGGATGCCGTCGTCATCTCGGGCGACGCCGGGGCCGTCGCCGACATCGCCGCGCACTGGCGGGAACGCGGCCGCCGGGTCAAGCAGCTGACGACGTCCCACGCCTTCCACTCCCACCACCTGGACGGCATGCTCGACGAGTTCGGCGAGATCGTGGCCGGCCTGGGCCTCCACGCCCCCCGGCTGCCGGTCATGTCCAACGTGACCGGCCGTGCCGCCGACCCGCAGGAGATCCGCACCCCGGCCTACTGGGTGGCGCAGGCCAGGCGGCCCGTCCGGTTCGCCGACGGCCTGCGGCACGCCCACGGCGCGGGCGCGCGCACGTTCCTCGAACTGGGCCCCGGGGCCGTGCTGTCCGCCATGGGCCGCGGCTGCCTCCCGGACGATCCCGCGGCGCTGTTCGTGCCCCTGCTCCGTGCCGACCAGCCCGAGCCGCGGACGGCCGCCACCGCAGCCGCCCGACTGCACGCGCGCGGCCACCGCGTCGACTGGTCCGCGTTCCCGTTCGCCGAAGGGCGCCCCGCCCGGCGCGTCGCCCTGCCCACCTACGCGTTCCAGCGGGAACGTTACTGGCTGGACGAACCCGCCCCCGGCGCGCCCGCCGCGGCCCGGCCGGAGCGGGACCCCGAGCCCCGGCCCGAAGCCGCGCCGGCCGCACCGGCCGTGCCGCCGCGCGACCGCCTGACCCTGGTGCGGCAGGAAGCCGCGGCCGTGCTCGGCCACGCCTCGGCGGACTCGGTGCCGGAGGGCACCACGTTCCGCGACCTCGGCTTCGACTCCTTCATGGCCGTCGAACTGCGCGACCGGCTCCGGGACGCCGCCGCGCATCCGCTGCCCAGCACCGTGCTGTTCGACTACCCCACGCCCGCGGCACTCGCCGACTACCTGGCGCACGGCCCCCGGCAGGAACGGCCCGCCCCGTCCGTCGCCGGTGGTGGTGGCGGGGCGGATGAGCCGGTGGCGATTGTGGGAATGGCGTGCCGGTATCCGGGTGGTGTGGAATCGCCGGAGGATTTGTGGCGGCTGGTGGTGGACGGCGGGGATGCGGTGGGTGATTTCCCCGGTGATCGGGGCTGGGACCTTGCGGGGTTGTTCGACGCCGATCCGGAGCGGGTGGGGACGTCGTATACGCGGCGGGGTGGGTTTCTGTCGGGGGCGGGGGATTTCGATGCGGAGTTGTTCGGGATTTCGCCGCGTGAGGCGTTGGCGATGGACCCGCAGCAGCGGTTGCTGCTGGAGGCGTCGTGGGAGGTGTTCGAGCGGGCGGGGCTCGATCCGCTCGGGCTGCGCGGCAGCGGCGTGGGCGTTTTCGTCGGGGCCACCGCCCAGGATTACGGGCCGCGGCTGCACGAGTCGACCGACGACATCGGCGGCCACCGCCTGACCGGCATCACCCCGAGCGTCGCATCGGGCCGGATCGCGTACAGCTTCGGGCTTGAGGGTCCGGCGCTGACGGTGGACACGGCGTGTTCCTCGTCGCTGGTGGCGCTGCATCTGGCGGCGCAGTCGCTGCGCAGCGGCGAGTGCTCGATGGCGCTGGCGGGTGGCGTGACGGTGATGTCGACGCCGGGGATGTTCGTGGAGTTCAGCCGTCAGCGGGGGCTGTCCCCCGACGGCCGGTGCAAGGCGTTCGCGGCGGGCGCGGACGGCACCGGCTGGGCGGAGGGGGTGGGGGTGTTGCTGTTGGAGCGGTTGTCGGATGCGCGGCGGAACGGTCATCGGGTGCTGGCGGTGGTGCGGGGTTCGGCCGTGAATCAGGACGGTGCGTCGAATGGGCTGACGGCGCCGAACGGCCTGGCGCAGCAGCGGGTGATCCGGGCGGCGTTGGCGAATGCGGGTGTTTCGGCGGCCGAGGTGGATGTGGTGGAGGCGCACGGCACCGGGACGACGCTGGGCGATCCGATCGAGGCGGGGG
>NZ_LZNS01000001.1:6974467-6977003 GCF_001984575.1 Streptomyces sp. MP131-18
TTGATGTACCGACGTATCCGTTCCAGCGCCGCCGTTACTGGCTGACCGCGGACAGCGCCGCCGTGGGTGCGGCACGACTGGGGCTGGGCGAAGCGGCGCATCCGCTGCTGGGTGCGGGCGTGGAGCTGGGCGGCAGCGAGGGCTTCTTGTGCACCGGCAGTCTGTCCCTGGCTTCGCATGCCTGGCTGGCCGACCATGCGGTGAACGGTGTGGTGCTGCTGCCGGGGACGGCGATGCTGGAGCTGGCCGTTCATGCGGGGGATCAGGTCGGGTGCGGCACGGTGGAGGAGCTGACGCTCGAAGCGCCGCTGCTGATACCGGAGTTGGGCGATGTCCGTATCCAGGTCACCGTGTCCGCGCCCGAGGCGGACGGGCGGCGTGCCGTCGCCCTCCATTCGCAGCCCGCGGACGGGGCCGCCTGGACGCGGAACGCCACCGGATTCGTCACGGTCACCCCGGACACCCCCGCACCCGCCGCGCCCGCGCCGTGGCCGCCGCCCGGTGCGGAACGCGTCGGGGCCGACGCCGTCTACGGCCACCTGGCCGCGGGCGGCTTCGGGTACGGTCCGGCGTTCCAGGGGTTGACAGCCGTCTGGCGCGGTGGTGACGGCGCGTTGTTCGCCGAGGTCACGCTGCCCGAGGAGGCGGCGGAGCACGGCACGGACGACTTCGCGCTGCACCCCGCCCTGCTGGACGCCGCGCTGCACGCGCTCGCGCACGACGTGCTGGTCGGCGCGGACGGCGCATGCCGCCTGCCGTTCGTCTGGCACGGCGTCACCCTGCACGCGGCCGGCGCGACCACGCTGCGCGTGGCCCTGCGCCTCGCGGACAGCGGCGATGTGTCCCTCACGGCGCACGACCAGCACGGCAGACCGGTCGCCGAGGTCGCGGCCCTGCGGCTGCGCGCCACCGCGGGCCCGCTGCGCCAGGACACCGCCGCGGGCGGCGGCGGCCTGTACCGCCTGGTCTGGACACCGCTGCCCGCCGCCGAAGGGCCCGCCGAGCAAGTGACGACCGTGCGCGTCGACTTCGGGGCGCCGCACACCCCCGCGAACGACGTACCCGTCGCGGTGCATGCGCTGACCTGCAGCGCCCTGGCGACCGTGCAGGACTGGCTGGCCAATCCGGAGAACGAGACACGGCGGCTGGCCGTGGTAACACGCGGCGCCGTGGCCGCCGGGCCGGACGAGGCCGTGACCGACCCGGTGGCGGCGGCCGTGTGGGGCCTGGTGCGCTCCGCGGCGACCGAGCATCCCGGGCGCTTCACGCTGATCGACGCGGACGGGGACGGCAACCCGCTGGCGGACGAACGGGTCGCCGCGGCCGTCGCCGCGGGCGAGCCGCAGCTCGCCGTGCGCGCGGGCACCGTCTCCGTGCCGCGGCTCGAAGCCGCCGAGCGGCCACGGGCGGGCGGGCTGCCGCCGTTCGCCGCCGACGGCACGGTGCTGATCACCGGCGGCTCGGGAACGCTGGGCCGCCTCGTCGCCCGGCACCTGGTGACGGAGCGCGGCATCCGCGATCTGCTGCTCGTCTCGCGCCGCGGGGCCGACGCGCCCGGCGCCGCCGAACTCGACGCGGAGCTGGGCGCCTTCGGGGCCCACGTGGAGCACGCGGCCTGCGATGTCGCCGACCGGGACGCCCTGGCCGCGCTGCTCGCGGGCCGTCGGCTGTCCGCCGTCGTGCACGCCGCGGGCGTCCTGGACGACGGTGTGGTGGAGTCCCTCACGGCCGAGCAGGTGGTGCGGGTCTTGGCGCCGAAGGCGGACGCGGCGTGGCACCTGCACGAGCTGACGCGGGATCAGGAGCTGTCGGCGTTCGTGCTGTTCTCGTCCGTCATCGGCACGACGGGCGGCGCCGGGCAGGGCAACTATGCGGCGGCGAACGCGTTTCTCGACGCGCTGGCCCTGCACCGCAGGGCGCAGGGGCTGCCCGCGGTGTCGCTGGCGTGGGGTCTGTGGGCCGAACGCAGCGGCATGACCGGCGGCATGAGCGGCACCGACGTGGCGCGGATGGCCAGGGGCGGCCTCGTTCCGCTCGACTCGGCCACCGGCCTGGCCCTGTTCGACGCGGGCGCCGCCCTCGGCGAGCCGTTCGCCGTCGCCGCGACGCTGCGTCCCACCGTGCCCGCCGGCGAGGACGTGCCCGCGGTGTTCGGCGGGCTGGTGCGGGCCGCCGCCCCGCGCCGCCCGCGGCTCACCGCGCCCGCCGACGGCGGCGGCACCGGCCTTGCGGCCTCGCTGGCCGGGCTGTCCGCCGACGAGCAGCGGGCGGCGCTGGTCGAGCTGGTGCGCGCCCAGGCGGCGAACGTGCTGCGCCGCGGCACGGCCGCGTCGGTCGACCCGGCGCGCGCGTTCAAGGAACTGGGCTTCGACTCGCTGATCGGCCTGGAACTGCGGAACCGCCTGAACGCCGCGACCGGCCTGCGCCTGCCCGCGACCGCCGTCTTCGACTACCCGACGCCGGAGGGCCTGGCCGACTACCTGCGCACCCGCGTTCTCGACCTCGCCCCCGAACAGCCGTCGGCCGCGGTGGTCCC
>NZ_LZNS01000001.1:6977358-6987673 GCF_001984575.1 Streptomyces sp. MP131-18
GGGCAGCGCCACCGGCGTCTTCGCGGGCGTCATGTACCACGACTACGCTGCCCGGTTCCCGGCCGCGCCCGAGGGCTTCGAGGGCCACCTGCTGACCGGCAACACCGGAAGCGTCGCCTCCGGTCGCATCGCCTACACGTTCGGCCTCGAAGGCCCCGCGGTGACGGTCGACACGGCCTGTTCCTCCTCGCTGGTCGCCCTGCACTGGGCCGCGCAGTCGCTGCGAAGCGGCGAGTGCAGCATGGCGCTCGCGGGCGGCGTCACCGTGATGGCCACGCCCAACACCTTCGTCGAGTTCAGCAGGCAACGCGGGCTGTCCCCCGACGGCCGGTGCAAGCCGTTCGCCGAAGGGGCGGACGGCACCGGCTGGGCGGAAGGTGTCGGCATGCTGCTGCTTGAGCGGCTTTCTGACGCGCGGCGCAACGGGCATCAGGTGCTGGCGGTGGTCCGCGGTACCGCGGTGAACCAGGACGGGGCGAGCAACGGGCTGACGGCGCCGAACGGTCCGGCGCAGCAGCGGGTGATCCGTGCGGCGCTGGCCAACGCGGGTCTGTCCGCGGCCGAGGTGGACGCGGTGGAGGCGCACGGCACCGGCACCACGCTGGGTGATCCGATCGAGGCGCAGGCGGTCATCGCCACCTATGGTCAGGGCCGTGATCCCGAACGGCCGCTGTGGCTGGGTTCGTTGAAGTCGAACATCGGGCACAGCCAGGCCGCGTCCGGCGTCGCGGGCGTCATCAAGATGGTGCAGGCCATGCGGCACGGCGTGCTGCCCAGAACGCTCCACATCGACCGGCCTTCCTCCCACGTCGACTGGGAGGCGGGGCATGTGCGTCTCCTCACCGAGGAGACCGCCTGGCCGGAGACCGGACGCGCCCGGCGGGCCGCCGTCTCCTCCTTCGGCATCAGCGGCACCAACGCCCACGCCGTTCTCGAACTCCCCGCCGACACGCCCGCCGCACCCGACCGGGACACAGCGCCCGCCGCCGCGCCCGCCGCACCGTGGGTGCTGTCGGCGCGCTCCGCCGAGGCGCTGCGCGCCCAGGCCGCGCGGCTCGCCGACCACCTCGCCGCCCACCCCGGACTGCACCCCGCGGACGTCGGCCACGCCCTGGCCACCACGCGCGCCACGTTCGAACACCGTGCCGTGGCGCTGACCGGCGCCGACGCGCTGCCCGCGCTCGCCGCCGCGGACGAGCCGGGCACCGCGGGCGACCCGAGGCCCGGCGCCGTGCGGGGCACCGCGATCGACGGCGGCAAGGTCGTCTTCGTCTTCCCGGGGCAGGGCTCGCAGTGGGCCGGCATGGCCCTCGAACTGGCCGAGCAGTCACCGGTGTTCGCCAACTCCCTGCGCGCGTGCACGGACGCGCTCGCCCCCCACGTCGACTGGTCCCTGCCCGACGTGCTCGCCGAGCCGGGCGCGCCCCTGCTCGAGCGCGTCGACGTCGTGCAGCCCGCGCTGTTCGCCGTCATGGTGTCCCTCGCCGCGCTGTGGCGCTCCCACGGCGTGGAGCCGGCCGCCGTCGTCGGCCACAGCCAGGGCGAAATCGCCGCGGCCTGCGTCGCGGGCATCCTCACCCTCCAGGACGCCGCCGCCGTGGTCGCGCTGCGCAGCAAGGCGCTGCGCGCCCTGTCCGGGCTCGGCGGCATGGTGTCCGTCGCCGTCCCGGAGGAACGGGCGCTGCGCCTGATCGCCCGGTGGGACGGCAGGCTCGCCGTCGGGACGGTCAACGGGCCCGGCTCGGTCGTCGTCTCCGGCGAACTGGACGCGCTGGACGAGCTCCTCGCCGCCTGCGAGGCGGACGGCGTGCGCGCCCGGCGCATCGCCGTCGACTACGCGTCCCACTCGCCGCAGGTCGAGACGCTCCGCGCGGACATCCTCGCCGCGCTCGCGGACATCCGGCCCCGCCGGTCCGCCGTCCCGTTCCACTCCACCGTCACCGGTGCGCCCGTCGAAGGGCCGGAGCTGGACGCCGACTACTGGTTCCGCAACCTGCGCGGCACCGTCCGCTTCGGCGACACCGTCGCCGCCCTCCTCGACCGCGGCGACACGCTGTTCGTCGAGGTCAGCCCGCACCCGGTGCTGACCGTCGGCATGGCCGAGTCCGCCGACCTGGCCCAGGACCGCCGGGCCGCCGTGCTGGCGACGCTGCGGCGCGGCGAGGGCGGCCTGGACCGGTTCGTGGCGGCGCTCGCCGAGGCGTGGGTGCACGGCGCCCCCGTGAACTGGGCCGCGCAGCACGCCGCCACGGGCGCGCGCCGCGCGGAGCTGCCGACCTACGCGTTCCAGCGGGAACGCTACTGGCTCGACGCGCCCCCGCCGGCCGCGGCCCGTTCCGGGGCGGACTCCTGGCACTACCGCATCGGCTGGATACCGCTCCCCGACGCCCGCCCCGCCGCCCTGCCAGGGCGCTGGCTCGTCGTCGCGCCCGCAGGCCGCGCCGAGGACCCGCACGTCGCCGGCGCGGCGGCGGCTCTCGCGGAACGCGGCGCGGACGCCGTGCTCGTCACCGTGCCGTCCGGCGCCGGGCGGGAGGCGCTGGCCGCGCAGCTGGGCGAGGCCGCCGCGGAACCGGCCGCCGGCGTGCTGTCGCTGCTCGCGCTCGACGAAGGGCCGCACCCGGAGCACCCGGCGGCGCCCGCCGGGCTCGCCGCGACCTTCGCGCTCGTCCAGGCGCTCGGCGACGCGGGCGTGGCGGCCCCGCTGTGGCTTGCGACCCGCGGCGCCGTCTCCGCGGACCCCGGCGAAGCACCCGGCAGCGCCGTGCAGTCCCTCGTGTGGGGCCTCGGCCGCGTCGTCGCGCTGGAACACGCCGACCGCTGGGGCGGCCTGGTCGACCTGCCGCCCGAGTTCGATGCCGCCGCGGGTGCCCGGCTGACCGCCGCGCTCGCCGGAGTGCGCACCGCCGACGCCAAGCCCACCGACGCCCCCGAGGACCAGCTCGCGCTGCGCGCGGTCGGCACGTTCGTCCGCAGGCTCGTGCACGCCCCCGCCCGCGCCGTGCCGGAGGACCGCCGCTGGCGCCCGCGGGGCACCGCGCTCATCACCGGCGGCACCGGCGCGCTCGGCGCGCACGTCGCCCGCTGGCTGGCCCGCAACGGGGCCGAGCACCTGCTGCTGCTGTCCCGCAGCGGCGGCGAGGCGCCGGGCGCGGACGCGCTCACCGCCGAACTCACCGCTCTCGGCGCCAGCGTGACGATCGCGGCCTGCGACGCCGCGGACCGCGACGCGCTGGCCGCCGTCATCGCCGCGATCCCCGCCGAGCACCCGCTGACCGCCGTGATCCACACGGCGGCCGTCCTCGACGACGGCGTCGTCGACACCATCCGCCCGGCGCAGATCGAACGGGCCCTGCTCCCGAAGGCCGTCGCCGCCGTCAACCTGCACGAGCTGACCCGGCAGTTGCCGCTGGACGCGTTCGTGCTGTTCTCCTCCATCGCGGGCACCCTCGGCGTCCCCGGCCAGGGCAACTACGCCCCGGGCAACGCGTTCCTCGACGCGCTGGCCCAGGCCAGGCACGCCCATGGGCTGCCGGCCACCTCCATCGCCTGGGGCGCGTGGGCCGACGGCGGCATGGCCGCCCAGGACGACGTCGCCGACCTGCTGCGGCGGCACGGCCTGCCCGGCATGGCGCCGGAGCGGGCCCTCGCGGCGCTGCGGGACGCCGTCGACGCGGGCGACCCGTGCGTGGCGGTCGTGGAGATCGACTGGGAACGCTTCTTCCTCGCGTTCACCGCCTCCCGCACCCGGCCGCTGCTGCACGACATACCCGAGGTCAGGGCCATCCGCGCGGCCAACTCCCGCAGGGAGCAGGCCGAGCCGGGCGGCAACGCGCTCGCCCGCCGCCTCGCGGAGGCCACCGAGCACGAACGCGGGCGGCTCGTCCTGGACCTGGTGCGCGGCCACGTCGCGGCCGTCCTCGGGCACGAGGGCGCCGAAGCCGTCGCGGCCGGGCGGGCGTTCAAGGACCTCGGCTTCGACTCCCTGACCGGCGTCGAGATACGCAACCGCCTCAACGGCGCGACCGGCCTGCGGCTGCCCGCGACGGCCGTCTACGACTACCCCACGCCCGCGGCGCTCGCCGCCTACCTCCGCGCCGAACTCCTCGACGGCGCCGAGGGGCCCGGCGCCTCCCCGACCGCCGCGGGCCCGGCGGCCGGCACCGCGGGGGCGGCCGAGGACCCCGTCGTCATCGTCGCCATGAGCTGCCGTTTCCCCGGCGGCGCGAACAGCCCGGAACAGCTGTGGCAGCTGGTCAGCTCGGGCACCGACGCGATGACGCCGTTCCCCGAGGACCGCGGCTGGCGCCTCGACGGCCTGTTCGACCAGGACCCGGACGTGCCCGGCACCTCCTACGTGCGGGAGGGCGCGTTCCTCGACGGCGTCGCCGACTTCGACGCCGACTTCTTCGGCATCAGCCCGCGCGAGGCGCTGGCCATGGACCCGCAGCAGCGCCTGATGCTGGAACTCACCTGGGAGCTGTTCGAACGCGCGGGCATCGACCCGGGCACGCTCCGCGGCAGCCGTACCGCCGTCTACGCGGGCACCAACGGGCAGGACTACCCGGCGCTGCTGGCCGAGGCCGCGCAGGGCGGGCGCGTCGACGGCGCGCACGTCGCGGAGGGTTACCGTTCCACGGGCGCCGCGGCCAGCGTCATGTCCGGGCGCATCTCCTACGCGTTCGGCTTCGAGGGCCCGGCCGTCACCGTCGACACCGCCTGCTCCTCCGCGCTGGTCGCCCTGCACCTGGCCGCGCAGGCGCTGCGCGGCGGCGAGTGCGATCTGGCGCTCGCCGGCGCGGTCACCCTCATGTCGACGCCCGACCTGTTCGTCGAGTTCAGCAGGCAGCGCGGCCTCGCGGCCGACGGCCGGTGCAAGCCGTTCGCCGCCGCGGCCGACGGCACCGGCTGGGGCGAGGGCGCCGGAATCCTGCTGCTCGAACGTCTTTCGGACGCGCGGCGCAACGGGCACGAAGTGCTCGCCGTCGTCCGCGGCTCCGCCGTCAACCAGGACGGCGCGAGCAACGGCCTGACCGCGCCCAACGGGCCGTCCCAGCAGCGCTGCATCACCGCGGCCCTGACCGGGGCGGGCCTCGCCGCCGCCGACATCGACGCCGTCGAGGCGCACGGCACCGGGACCCGGCTGGGCGACCCCATCGAGGCGCAGGCCCTGCTGGCGACCTACGGCCGGGACCGTGACCCCGAACGGCCGCTGTGGCTGGGCTCGGTGAAGTCCAACATCGGCCACACCCAGGCCGCCGCGGGCGTCGCGGGCGTCATCAAGATGGTCGAGGCGATGCGGCACGGCGAACTGCCACGCTCCCTGCACCTCGACGCGCCGAGCCCGCACGTCGACTGGTCCTCGGGCGCCGTGCGTCCGCTGGCCCAGGCCGTGCCGTGGGAGGCCGTACCGGACCGGCCGCGCCGCTTCGGCGTCTCGTCGTTCGGCATCAGCGGCACCAACGCGCACGCCGTCATCGAGCAGGCGCCGCCCGCCCCGACCCCGGCCTCCACCGAGGAGCCGGCCCGCCACGCCGGGCCGGCCACCGGAACGTTCCGCCTGTCCGCGCGGAACGAGGCCGCGCTGCGCGCCCAGGCCCGCAGCCTGCACGCGTTCCTCGACACGGGCACCGGCACCGGCGCGGGGGAGGAGCCGCGCGGCGACGCCGACCTGGCGTTCACGCTGGCCACCGCCCGCGCCGCGCTGCCCGCCCGCGCCGTCGTCACCGCGGGCGGCCGGGACGACCTGCTGCGCGGCCTCGACGCGCTCGCCGCGGGGCGGCCCGCCGCCCACGTCGTCACCGGCACGGCCGCGGCCGATACCGCCGTGGCGTTCCTCTTCACAGGACAGGGCAGCCAGCGGCCCGGCATGGGCACCGAACTCGCCGCCGCCCACCCGGCGTTCGCCGCCGCGTTCGACGAGGTGTGCGCGGCCTTCGCCCCGCACCTGGACCGCCCGCTGCGCGCGGCCGTCGCCGACGCGGCCCTGCTCGATCGCACCGAGTACGCGCAGCCCGCGCTGTTCGCCCTCGAAGTGGCCCTCTTCCGGCTGCTGGAGAGCTGGGGCCTGGCCCCGCAGTTCCTCGCCGGCCACTCCATCGGCGAACTCGCCGCCGCCCACGCCGCCGGGGTGCTCGCGCTGCCCGACGCCGCGGCCCTCGTCGCCGCCCGCGGGCGGCTGATGCAGGCCCAGCGCGCCGACGGCGCGATGATCGCCGTCGAGGCAGGACCCGAGGAGATCACGCCGCTCCTCGCCGGACACGAGGACCGCGTGTCCATCGCCGCCGTCAACGGGCCTGCCTCGTCGGTGCTTTCCGGGGACGCCGGTCTCGTCGAGGAGCTGGCGGGGCACTGGCACGCCGCCGGCCGCAGGACCAAGCGGCTGCGGACCTCCCACGCCTTCCACTCCCCGCACCTGGACGGCATGCTCGACGCCTACCGGCAGATCGCCGAGTCCCTGCACTACGCCCCGCCGCGCATCCCCGTCGTCTCCACCGTCACCGGGCGGCCCCTGACGGCGGACGAGGCCCGCTCGCCCGCCTACTGGACCGGGCAGGTGCGCGCCACCGTCCGGTTCGCCGACGCCGTCGCCGCGCTGCACGCCGAGGGCGCCACCGCCTTCGTCGAACTCGGCCCCGACGCCGTCCTGTCCGGCGCCGTGCCCGACTGCCTGCCGCAGGACCGCGCCGCGCTGCCGTCCGTTCCGCTGCTCCGCGCCGACCGGCCCGAGCCGCGGGCCCTGGCCGCCGCGCTGGCGCGCCTCCATGTCCACGGCGTCGAGGCCGACCCGCACGCCCTGTTCGCCGGCACCGGCGCCCGGCTCCGCCCGCTGCCCACCTACGCGTTCCAGCGCAAGCGGTACTGGCCCACTGCGCCCGCCGCGCCCGCCGGTTCCGGCGCGGGCGCCGAGCCGTGGCGGCAGTGGCGCTACCGCGAGAGCTGGCTGCCGCTCGCCGCCCCCGGCGCCCCCGGCGGCCTGGCCGGCACCACCTGGCTCGCCCTGCTGCCCGCCGCCCCCGCGGCGCCGCACGCCGCGACGGCCGACGCCTGCCTGGAACGGCTCGCCGCCGACGGTGCCCGCGTCCTGACCGTCGCCGTCGACGACTCCGCCACCCGCGACACGCTGGCCGCCCGGCTGCGGGCCGAGACCGCGCAAGGGCCCGTCACCGGCGTTGTGTCGCTCCTCGCGTTCGACGAACGCCCGCACCCCGACGGGCCCGAGGTGCCCGCCGGGCTCGCGCACACCCTGGCCGCCGTGCAGGCCCTGGGCGACGCGGACTTCGCCGCGCCGCTGTGGCTCGTGACGCGGCACGCCGTCACCACCGGGCCCGACGACGCGCCACCCAGCGCGGAGCAGGCCATGACCTGGGGCCTCGGCCGCGTCGTCGGCCTCGAACACCCCGACCGGTGGGGCGGGTTGATCGACCTGCCGGACGACGACCCCGACGGGACGGGGCCCGCGCTGCTCGCCGCGGTCCTGGCCGGTCTGCCGGGAGACGCCCGCGACGAGGACCAACTCGCGGCGCGCGGCGGCACCCTGCACGCCAGGCGCCTGACGCACGCCCCCGTCACCGGCCCCGCCACCCCCTGGCGGCCGCGCGGTACCGTCCTCATCACCGGCGGCACCGGCGCGCTCGGCGCGCACGTCGCGCGCCGCCTCGCCCGCAACGGCGCCCCGCACCTCGTGCTCACCAGCCGCCGCGGCATCGCCGCCCCCGGCGCGGCCGAACTGGGCGACGAACTGACCGCCCTGGGCACGCAGGTCACCATCGCCGCCTGCGACCTGGCGGACCGTTCCGCCGTCGCCGCGCTGCTCGCCGAGCACCCGCCGTCCGCCGTCGTGCACGCGGCGGGCGTCAACGCGGGCGGTCCGCTGCCGGAGACGGACTCCGCGGCGCTGGCCGGGGCCGCGGCGGCCAAGGCCACGGGCGCCCGCCACCTCGACGAACTGCTCGGCGACACCCCGCTGGACGCCTTCGTGCTCTTCTCCTCCGTCGCGGGCGTGTGGGGCAGCGGCGGCCAGGGCGCCTACGCCGCCGCCAACGCGCACCTCGACGCGCTCGCCGCCCGCCGCAGGGCCCGCGGGCTGACGGCCACGGCCGTCGCCTGGGGCCCGTGGGCGGGCGGCGGGATGGCGCACGGCGACGCCGTGGCCAGGCTGCGGCAGCGCGGCGTTCCCGCGCTCGACCCGCAGGCCGCGGTCACCGCGCTCGAAGCGGTCCTCGCCGATGGCGGGGGCGACGCGGCCGTCGCGGACGTGCGCTGGGAGCTGTTCGCCCCCGCGTTCACCGCCGCCCGCGCCCGCCCGCTCATCGGCGGACTGCCGCAGGTCCGCGCCGCCCTCGACCCCGCTCCCCCCGCGGCGGGCGGCGAGCCGGGCGCGGCCACGCCGGGCGGACGCCTCGCCGCACTGCCCCCCGCGGACCGTGACCACGCCCTGCTCGACCTGGTCACCGAACACGTCGCGGCCGTGCTCGAACACGATTCGGCCGCCGGTATCGCCGCCGACCGGGCGTTCAAGGATCTCGGCTTCGACTCGCTGACGGCCGTGGAACTGCGCAACCGGCTCACCGCCGAAACCGGCCTGCGCCTGCCGACGACGCTCGTCTTCGACCACCCCACGCCCGCCGCGCTGACCGCACACCTGCGGGAGCAGGTCTTCGGCGACCCGGCGGCGGACCGGGCGGCGGACCCGGCCGGGAAGCGGGGCGCGGCGGGCAGTGGTGCGGGCGCCGCGGACGAGCCGATCGCGATCGTCGCGATGAGCTGCCGCTACCCGGGCGGGGTCGCCTCCCCCGAGGACCTGTGGCGGCTGGTCGCCGAGGGCGGCGACGCCGTCACGGAGTTCCCCACGGACCGCGGCTGGGACCTCGCGGCCCTGTACGACCCGGACCCGGAACGCTCCGGCACCTCCTACGTGCGGCACGGCGGATTCCTGCACGACGCCGCCGAGTTCGACCCGGGCGTGTTCGGGATCAGCCCGCGCGAGGCGCTGGCGATGGATCCGCAGCAGCGGCTGCTGCTCGAAGCGTCCTGGGAGACGTTCGAACGCGCCGGACTCGACGCCAGGGGCCTGCGCGGCCGTTCCGTCGGCGTGTTCGTCGGGGCCTCGCCCCAGGGCTACGGCGCTCGGCTCGACGGGGCCTCGGCGCCCCGGGAGATCGAGGGCTACCGGCTGACCGGCGGTGCCACCAGCGTGTTCTCCGGCCGCATCGCCTACAGCTTCGGCCTCGAAGGGCCCGCCGTGACCGTCGACACGGCCTGTTCCTCCTCGCTGGTCGCGCTGCACCTCGCGGCGCAGTCCCTGCGGCTCGGCGAGTGCGCCATGGCGCTCGCGGGCGGCGTCGCGGTCATGGCGACCCCGGAGGTGTTCACCGAGTTCAGCAGGCAGCGCGGCCTCGCGGCCGACGGCCGGTGCAAGCCGTTCGCCGAAGGGGCGGACGGTACCGGCTGGGCCGAGGGCGTCGGCGTGCTGCTGCTTGAGCGGCTTTCGGACGCGCGGCGCAACGGGCACCAGGTACTGGCCGTCGTCCGCGGTTCGGCCGTCAACCAGGACGGGGCGAGCAACGGGCTGACCGCGCCCAGCGGTCCCGCGCAGCAGCGGGTGATCCGTGCGGCGCTGGCCAACGCGGGTCTGTCCGCGGCCGAGGTGGACGCGGTGGAGGCGCACGGTACGGGTACGACGCTGGGTGATCCGATCGAGGCGCAGGCGTTGATTGCCACCTATGGTCAGGACCGTTCGGCGGAACGGCCGTTGTGGCTGGGGTCGTTGAAGTCGAATATTGGGCACAGCCAGGCGGCGGCGGGGGTCGGTGGTGTGATCAAGACCGTCATGGCGATGCGGCACGGGTTGCTGCCCAGGACCCTGCACGTGGACCGGCCGTCCTCCCACGTGGAGTGGGACGCGGGCGCCGTGCGGCTGCTGACCGAGGAGACCGCCTGGCCGGAGACCGGACGGCCGCGCCGCGCCGGGGTGTCCGCGTTCGGCATGAGCGGTACCAACGCCCACGCCGTCCTCGAACTCCCGGCGGCCGAACCGGCCGTGACCGGCGAAGCGCACGACGCGCCGCCGCAGGACGGGCCGCGGCCCGTCGCGCTGCCCGTCGTGCCGCTCGTCGTGTCGGCCGCCGACGAGGCCGCCCTCGCCACACAGACGGAACGGGTCCGCGCGGTCGCGGCATCCGCGGCCCGCCTGAAGGACGTCGGCCTGTCCCTGGCCGTCGGCCGCACCGCCCTGGAGCACCGGGCCGTGCTGCTCGGCGACGCCACCGTCACCGGCAGCGTCCAGCCGGGTGCGGGCCGCGTCGTGTTCGTC
>NZ_LZNS01000001.1:6987913-6992795 GCF_001984575.1 Streptomyces sp. MP131-18
GTCCCCGTCGACTACGCCTCCCACTCCGCGCACGTCGACCAGCTGGCCGACCGCATCCTGGCCGACCTCGCGCCCATCACGCCCCGCGCGCCGGCCGTCCCGTTCCACTCCACCGTCACCGGCACCCGCATCGGCACCGCGGCGCTCGACGCGCGGTACTGGTTCGACAACCTGCGCGGCACCGTCCAGTTCGCGCCCGTCACCCGGGACTTGGCCGAGCAGGGCTTCGGCACGTTCATCGAGGTCAGTGCGCATCCCGTGCTGACCATGGCCATCGAGGACGCCACCGCGGTCGGCACCCTCCGCCGGGACGACGGCGGCCTCGGCCGCTTCCTCACCTCCCTCGCCGAGGCGTGGGCGGCAGGCGTCCCGGTCGCCTGGGAACGGCTGTTCACCGGCGCCCGGCGGGTCGACCTGCCGACCTACCCGTTCCAGCGCCGCCGCTACTGGCTCGACGCGGCACCCGCGGCCACCCGCGACGTCGCCTCGGCCGGACTCGCCGCCGAGGCGCACCCGCTGCTCGGCGCCGGGCTGCCGCTCGCGGGCAGCGACGGCCACGTGTTCACCGGTCGGCTGTCCCTCGCGGCCCAGCCGTGGCTCGCCGACCACATGGTGCACGACGTGGTCGTCCTGCCGGGCACGGCCGTGGTGGAACTCGCCCTCCACGCCGCCGCGCGCACCGACTGCGGCGGCGTCGAGGACCTGACGCTCGAAGCGCCGCTGACCGTACCGGAGGACGGCGAGACGCAGGTGCAGCTCGCCGTCGGCGGCGCCGACGCCGACGGGCGGCGCCCCGTCACCCTGTACGGGCGGGGCGCGGACGACCAGCCCTGGACCCGGCACGCCGCGGGCACCCTGGCCGCGGACGCGGCACCCGCCGCGTTCACGCTCGCGGCCTGGCCGCCCGCGGACGCCACGCCCGTGGACGTCACGGAACTGCAGGCCAGGCTGGCCAAGACGGGCCTGGACTACGGCCCGGCGTTCCGCGGCCTGCGGGCCGCCTGGCTGGCCGGGGCGGAGACCGCGCCCGAGGTGTTCGCCGAGGTCGCCCTCCCCGAGGCGGCGGGCGGTGGCTTCGGCATCCACCCGGCGCTGTTCGACGCGGCCGTGCAGGCCATGGGCGCCGGGCGGCTCGTCGCGGAATCCGACGCGGCGCGGCTGCCGTTCGCCTGGTCCGGCGTCACCCTGCACACGCCGGCCGGGGCCATGCTGCGCGTGCGGCTGACGCCCGCCCTGGACGCCGCGGGCGCCCAGGAGGGCGTGACGCTGCACGTCGCGGACGGCACGGGCGCGCCCGTGGCGACCGTCGCCTCCCTCGCCCTGCGCCCGCTGGTGGCCGCGCAGCTTCGCCGCCCCGGCGGACAGGACGACGGCCTTTACCGCGTCGAGTGGACCCCACTGGCGACCGGCACAGCGACCGACGCGGCGACCGGCGCGGCGGACGCCGAACCGGACGCGGAGCCGGTGGTGTTCGCCGACCTCGGCAGCGACCCCGCCGACCCGCGCGGCCCCGCACGCGGCGCCCATGTCCTCACGGCCCACACCCTCACCCTGGTGCGGGACTGGCTGGCCGACGAACGGTCCGCGACGGCGCGCCTCGCCGTGGTCACCAGCGGCGCCGTCGCCGTCCGGCAGGGCGAGCCGGTCACCGACCTGCCCGCCGCCGCGGCCCGCGGCCTGATCCGTTCCGCCCAGGCCGAGCACCCCGACCGTTTCGTCCTCGCCGACATCGACGACGACCCGGCCTCCCGCGCCGCACTGCCAGGCGCCGTGGCGGCGGCTGTCGCCGCGGGCGAGCCGCAACTGGCCGTGCGCCGCGGCGCGGTCACCGTGCCGCGCCTGGTCCGCGCCCCCGCCGCGCCAGGCCCGGCCCCGCGGGCCGCGGGGGCGGGCACCGTCCTCATCGTGGGCGGCACCGGCACCCTGGGCAGGCTCCTGGCCCGCCACCTGGTGGCCGAACACGGCGTGCGGCACCTGCTGCTTGTCAGCAGGCGCGGCCCCGACGCGCCCGGCGCGGCCGAACTGGAAACGCAGCTCGCCGCGTTCGGCGCCGAGGTGCGATTCGCGGCCTGCGACGCCGCCAACCGCGAGGCGCTCGCCGCCGTCATCGCCGCGATCCCCGCCGCACACCCGCTGACCGCCGTCGTCCACTCCGGCGGACTCCTCGACGACGGTGTGGTGCAGAACCTGACCACGCGTCAACTGGCGCGCGTCCTGCGGGCCAAGGCCGACGTCGCCACGCATCTGCACGACCTCACCGCGGGGCACGACCTGTCGGCGTTCGTGCTGTTCTCCGCCGCGGCCGCCACGTTCGGCCGCCAGGGGCAGGGCAACTACGCCGCCGCCAACGCCTATCTCGACGCGCTCGCCGCCCACCGCGGCGCCACCGGCCTGCCCGCGACATCGATCGCCTGGGGTCTGTGGGAGCAGGCCAGCGACATGACGGGGCACCTCGGCGGGGACGCCCGTTCCCGCATCGCCGCCGCGGGCATGCAGCCGCTCGACGCGGCCGAGGGGCTCGCCCTGTACGACGCCGCGCTGCGCGGCGGCGAGGCCGTCGTGACCGCCGCCAGGCTCGACCCCGACGCGCTGCGCGGCGACGACATCGCGCCGCTGCTGCGCGGGCTGGCCCGCCCGGCCGCCGCGCCTGCCCCGGCCGGCGCGGGTCCCGCGGGCGCCGCGGGGGAGCTACTGCGGCGGCGCCTGGACCCGATGGGCGACGAGGACCGCGAACGGGCCCTGCTCGACCTGGTCCGCACCCACGTCGCCGAGGTACTCGGCCACGGCTCGCTCAACGCGGTGCCGCCGCAGCGGGGCTTCCTGGAGGCCGGGTTCGACTCGCTGACCGCGGTCGAGCTGCGCAACCGCCTCGCCCGTGCCCTGGGCAGGCGGCTGCCCGCGGTGCTCGTCTTCGACCACCCGAACCCGCTGCGACTGGCCCGCCACCTGCGAGCACTGCTGTGGCCGGACCGCGACCGGCCCGCACCGCAGCCGACGGTGACGGTGACGGACCAGGCACCGGCGCCGGAACCGGAACCGGAACCGGAACAGGCGCAGGAACCGGCCGGCGACGTTGACGCATTGCTCAAGGACGCCACGGCCGACGAAGTCTTCGCATTCATCGACGCGCAGTTCAACGAAGCGCAGTCCACCGATCAGCAGAAGGGCGGACCACGGGGTGACGACTGAGGAGAAGCTGCTCGACTACCTCAAGTTGGTGACGGCTGATCTTCACAAGACGCGCCAGCGCCTGAAGGAGGCCGAGGAGCGCACGCCGGAGCCCATCGCCATCGTCGCGATGAGCTGCCGCTACCCCGGCGGCGTGCGATCCCCCGAGGACCTGTGGCGGCTGGTCGCCGAAGGCGGCGACGCCATCACGGAGTTCCCCGCCGACCGCGGCTGGGACCTGGACGCCCTCTACCACGAGGAGCGTGGCCGGCCCGGCACGTCCTACGTGCGGCACGGCGGATTCCTGCACGACGCCGCCGAGTTCGACCCCGGTTTCTTCGGCATCAGCCCGCGCGAAGCCCTCGCCATGGACCCGCAGCAGCGGTTGCTGCTCGAAACGTCGTGGGAAGCGATCGAACGCGCCGGGATCAACCCGCAGTCACTCGCCGGCACCCGCACCGGCGTCTTCGCCGGCGTCATGTACCACGACTACGCCTCCCGCATGCCCACCGCGCCCGAGGGCCTGGAGGGGTACTTCTACAACGGCAGCGCGGGCAGCGTCGCCTCCGGCCGCATCGCCTACGCGCTCGGCCTCGAAGGCCCCGCCGTCACCGTCGACACCGCCTGCTCCTCCTCGCTCGTCGCCCTCCACCTGGCCTGCCACGCGCTGCGCGAGAGCGACTGCACCATGGCGCTCGCGGCCGGCGCCACCGTGCTGGCCAGCCCCAACCTGTATGTCGAGTCGAGCCGTCAGCAGGCCCTCGCCGCGGACGGCCGCTGCAAGGCGTTCGCCGACGCGGCCGACGGCGCCGGATTCTCCGAGGGCGTCGGCGTGCTGCTGCTCGAGCGTCTTTCGGACGCGCGGCGCAACGGGCACCCCGTCCTCGCCGTCGTCCGCGGCTCCGCCGTGAACCAGGACGGGGCGAGCAGCGGCCTGACCGCGCCGAACGGCCCCGCGCAGGAACGCGTCATCCGCGCCGCGCTGGCCAACGCCGGGCTGACGACCGCCGACATCGACGGCGTCGAGGCGCACGGTACGGGTACGACGCTGGGTGATCCGATCGAGGCGCAGGCGTTGATTGCCACCTATGGTCAGGACCGTTCGGCGGAACGGCCGTTGTGGCTGGGGTCGTTGAAGTCGAATATTGGGCACAGCCAGGCGGCGGCCGGGGTCGGTGGTGTGATCAAGACCGTCATGGCGATGCGGCACGGGTTGCTGCCCAGGACCCTGCACGTGGACCGGCCGTCCTCCCACGTGGAGTGGGACGCCGGGGACGTGCGGCTGCTGACCGAGGCCGTGCCGTGGCCCGAGACCGGCAGGCCCCGCCGCGCCGGAGTCTCCTCGTTCGGTGCCAGCGGCACCAACGCCCACGCCATCATCGAACAGCCGGAGGAGCCGGCGCCGCGGCCCGCGGCGGACGGCGCGGATGGCGAACGCCCCACTGTGCTCGTCCTGCACGGCGCCGAGCCCGCCGCCGTCGGGGCCCAGGCGGCCGCGCTGCTCGACCACCTGGAGGACGAACCCGCCCTGCCGCTCGGCGGCGTCGCCCACGCCCTCGTCACCACCCGCGCCACCCTCGACCACCGCGCCGCCGTGGTCGCCCGCGACCGGGCCACCGCCCTCGACGGCCTTGCCGCGCTCGCCGACGGCAGGCCCGACCCGTCCGCCGTCACCGGCCGCGCCCTGCCCGGCGCCGACCGGCCGGTCCTGGTG
>NZ_LZNS01000001.1:6993828-6995312 GCF_001984575.1 Streptomyces sp. MP131-18
ATCCCCGTCGACTACGCCTCCCACGGTCCGCAGGTCGAAGCCATACGCGACGAACTGCTCACCGCGCTGGCGGAGATCGCCCCCCGCCAGGCAACCGTCCCGTTCTTCTCCACCGTCACCGCCGAGCCGGTCGACACCGGTGGCCTCGACGCCGCCTACTGGTACACCAACCTGCGCGAAACCGTCCGCTTCGAGGACACCACCCGGGCCCTGCTCGCCGCGGGCCACGGCCTCTTCGTCGAGGTCAGCGCGCATCCCGTGCTCACCACCGCCATCGAGGACAGCATCCAGGCCGCCGCCGAGGACGCCGACATCGAGGCCGCCGCCGTCGGCACCCTGCGCAAGGACGAGAACGGGCCGCTGCGCTTCCTCACCTCCCTGGCCGAGGCACATGCCCACGGCGCCCGCGTCGACTGGACCGCCCACGCCGCACCGGCCGCCGCCGGCGCCACGGGGCCGGCCGTTCCGCTGCCCACCTACGCCTTCCAGCGCCGCCGTTACTGGCTCGACGCCCCCGCGGGTACCGCAAGCGCCGCGGGACTCGGCCTCAGCAACGCGGAACACCCGCTGCTGGGCGCGCTGGTCGCCCTCGCCGACGCGGACGGCGTCCTGTTCACCGGCCAGATCTCGCTGCGTGCCCAGCCGTGGCTCGCCGGCCACGCCGTGCGCGGCGACGTTCTCCTGCCCGGCACCGCCCTGCTCGAACTCGCGGTCCAGGCAGGCGATCAGGTCGGCTGCGGCACCGTGGAGGAGCTGACGCTCGAAGCGCCGCTCGTCCTGCCCGAGCGCGGCGACGTACAGCTCCAGCTCGTCGTGGACGAGCCCGGTGCCGACGGCCGGCGCGCCCTGCGGCTGTACGCGCGCCCCGACGCCACGGCGCCCTGGACCCGCCACGCCGAAGGCATCGTCGCCCCCGGCGCCGAAGCCCCCGCGCCCGGCCTGCCGGCGGCCTGGCCCCCGGCCGACGCGGAACCGCTCCCCGTCGACGGTCTCTACGAGCAGCTCGCCGCCCGCGGCTTCGCCTACGACGGCGCGTTCCGCGGCCTGCGCGGTGCCTGGCACCGCGCCGCACGCCCGGATGGCGAACCGGCCGAACTGTACGCCGAGGTCGCCCTGCCCGAGACCGCCAGGGCCGACGCCGAACACTACGGCCTCCACCCGGCGCTCCTCGACGCCGCGCTCCACCCCCTGGCCCTGGTGGACGGCTCGGAGGCGGACGGCGGGCGGCTGCCGTTCTCCTGGTCGGGCGTCAGCCTGCACGCGGTCGGCGCCGCGGCGCTCCGCGTCCGCCTGCGCCTCCTCGGCACCGGCCAGGTCGCGGTGACCGTCGCCGACGCCGCCGGTGAACTCGTCGCCGACATCCACGGCCTCGCCCTCCGCCCGCCCGCCGGGGCACCGGCGGACGCGGCCGGCCCCGCCCTCCGCCCCGTCGTGTGGCGGCCGCTGACGGCACCGCTGACCGCAACGGGCCCGGCACCTGATGT
>NZ_LZNS01000001.1:6997849-6999701 GCF_001984575.1 Streptomyces sp. MP131-18
GTCGTCCACGCCACCGGCGTCCTCGCCGACGGCATCGTCGACAACCTCACCGAGGACACCCTGGCCCGTGTGTTGCGGTCGAAGGTGGATGGTGCGTGGCATGTGCATGAGGTGTTGGGTGGGTTGGGGTGGCGGGTGCCGTTGGTGTTGTTCTCTTCTGCGGCTGGGATGTTGGGGTCGGGTGGGCAGGGGGCGTATGCGGCGGCGAATGCGGTGTTGGATGGTTTGGCGCAGGTGCGGGGTGGGGCGGGGTTGCCGGGTGTGTCGTTGGCGTGGGGTTTGTGGGAGCAGCGCAGTGCGATGACGGGTGGTCTTGGCGAGACCGACCTCGCCCGCATGGCCCGCGGCGGCCTGCAACCGCTCACCACCGCGGAAGGACTCGCACTCCTCGACCAGGCCCTCGCCGACCTGGAGCCCGACCCGGCCCGCGCGGCCCTGCTCGCCGCACGCCTCGCCCCCGGCGCGGCAGCGCCGGACCTGCCCGCGCTGCTGCGCGACCGCATCCCGGCCCACGCCCCCCGCCGCAGGCGCCGCCGCGCGGCCGACGCGCCCGCCGCAGACCCGCTGCGGCAGCGGCTCGCCGCCCTGGCCGAGCCCGAACAGCGCCACGCCGTGCTGACCCTCGTCCGCGAGAACGTGGCGGCCGTCCTCGGCCACGCGTCCCCCGACACCGTCGCGGCCGGGCGCCCGTTCAAGGATCTCGGCTTCGATTCGCTGACGGCCGTCGAACTGCGCAACCGCCTCAACACGGCCACCGGCCTGCGCCTGCCCGCCACCCTGGTCTTCGACCACCCCACCCCGGAGGCACTCGCGGGCCTCATACGCACCCGCGTCCTCGACCTGGCCCCCGCACAGCCGCAAACCCTCGCCGGTAGCGGCGGGGCGGATGAGCCGGTGGCGATTGTGGGAATGGCGTGCCGGTATCCGGGCGGGGTGGAATCGCCGGAGGATTTGTGGCGGCTAGTGGTGGACGGCGGGGATGCGGTCGGTGATTTCCCCGGTGATCGGGGCTGGAACCTCGCGGGGATATACGACCCCGATCCGGAGCGGGTGGGGACGTCGTATACGCGGCGGGGCGGATTCTTGCCAGGGGCGGGGGATTTCGACGCGGAGTTGTTCGGGATTTCGCCGCGTGAGGCGTTGGCGATGGACCCGCAGCAGCGGTTGCTGCTGGAGGCGTCGTGGGAGGTGTTCGAGCGGGCGGGGCTCGATCCGCTCGGGATGCGCGGCAAGGACGTCGGCGTCTTCGCGGGCGTCATGTACCACGACTACGGCAGCCGCCTGCACAGCGTGCCGGAAGACGTCGAGGGCTACCTCGCCACCGGTGCGTCCAGCAGCGTCATCTCCGGCCGGATCGCGTACAGCTTCGGGCTTGAGGGCCCGGCGTTGACGGTGGACACGGCGTGTTCCTCGTCGCTGGTGGCGCTGCATCTGGCGGCGCAGTCGCTGCGCAGCGGCGAGTGCTCGATGGCGCTGGCCGGCGGCGTGACCGTGCTCTCCTCGCCCGCGCTGTTCGTGGAGTTCAGCCGTCAGCGGGGGCTGTCCCCCGACGGCCGGTGCAAGGCGTTCGGGGCGGACGCGGACGGCGCCGGGTTCTCCGAGGGGGTGGGGGTGTTGCTGTTGGAGCGGTTGTCGGATGCGCGGCGGAACGGTCATCGGGTGCTGGCGGTGGTGCGGGGTTCGGCCGTGAATCAGGACGGTGCGTCGAATGGGCTGACGGCGCCGAACGGTCCGGCGCAGCAGCGGGTGATCCGGGCGGCGTTGGCGAATGCGGGTGTTTCGGCGGCCGAGGTGGATGTGGTGGAGGCGCACGGCACCGGGACGACGCTGGGCGATCCGATCGAGGCCGAGG
>NZ_LZNS01000001.1:7001479-7004999 GCF_001984575.1 Streptomyces sp. MP131-18
TCGATGTGCCGACGTATCCGTTCCAGCGCCGCCGTTACTGGTTGTCTGCGGGTGGTGGGGTCTCGGGTGCGGGTGGTGGTCTTGATGGCACGGGGCATCCGTTGCTCGGTGCTTGGGTGGGGCTTGCGCAGTCGGATGGCTATCTCTTCACCGGCAGTCTGTCCCTGGCTTCGCATGCCTGGCTGGCCGACCATGCGGTGAACGGTGTGGTGCTGCTGCCGGGGACGGCGATGCTGGAGCTGGCCGTTCATGCGGGGGATCAGGTCGGGTGCGGCACGGTGGAGGAGCTGACGCTGGAAGCGCCGCTGCTGCTACCGGAGTCCGGTGACGTGCAGGTGCAACTCACCGTGGCCGCCGCGGACGAGACGGGGCGCAGGCCCCTGACCCTGCATGCCCGCGCCGACGCGTCGGACGTGTGGACCCGGCACGCGAGCGGCGTGCTCTCCCCGCTGCCCGCCGGCCCCTCCGGCGACGACGCCATGACGACGTGGCCGCCGCCCGGCTCGGTCGCCGTGGACCTGACGGACTTCTACGCGCACGCGGCGGCGGCGGGCTTCGGGTACGGTCCGGCGTTCCAGGGGTTGACGGCCGTCTGGCGCGGTGGTGACGGCGCGTTGTTCGCCGAGGTCACGCTGCCCGAGGAGGCGGCGGAGCACGGCACGGGCGACTTCGCGCTGCACCCCGCCCTGCTGGACGCCGGGCTGCAAGCGCTGCGGGTCGGTGGCGTGCTGGAGGGCGAGGGCAGGCTGCCGTTCGCCTGGCGCGGCGTGACCCTGCACGCGGTCGGCGCGTCGGCGCTCCGCCTGCGGCTGTCGGCCCGCGGGGCCGATGAAGTGGCCCTCGACGTCCATGACGACCGTGGCCTGCCGGTGGCGACGATCGGCTCGCTGGTCGCCCGCCCCTTCGCGGGCGCGGACGGGCAGGAAGCCGCCGGTGCGGCGCGCGGCGCGCGTGACCACCTGTTCCGGGTGGCCTGGGCGTCACTGCCCGCCACGGGTGTGCCGGACGCCGCGGCACAGGAGGCGGTGTTCGCCGACCTCGGCGGCGGTGCCCCGGCCGACGTGCCGGGCGCCGTGCGCGCCACCGTCGCGGACGCGGCGGAGCGGGTACGCGCGTGGCTGGCGGACGACGCCCATGCGGACCGGCGGCTCGTTCTCGTGACCCGCGGGGCCGTCGCCGTGCAGCAGGGCGAGCCGGTCACCGATCTGGCGGGCGCGGCGGCCTGGGGCCTGCTGAGATCCGCCCAGGCCGAACACCCCGGCCGGTTCACCCTGTTGGACACGGACGGCGACCCGGCCTCGGATGCGGCCGCGGTCGCCGCGGTGGCGGGCGGCGAACCGCAGCTGGCGCTGCGCTCCGGCATCGCCTACGCGCCCCGGCTCGACCGCCAGGAGCCGCCGCTCGCCCCGCCGCGCGACGCGGCCGGGGCCTGGCGGCTGCGCCTGGGCGACGCGGCGGCCGGCGGCACCGTGGAGAACGTGCGGCTCGGTGCCGCCCCCGAGGCCGCCGAGCCGCTGGGCCCCGGGCAGGTGCGGGTCTCCGTACGCGCCGCCGGGCTCAACTTCCGCGATGTCGTCCTGGCGCTGGGCATGGTGTCCGGCCGCGATGGCGGTGACGGCCGCGACGAGCTGGGCGGCGAGGGCGCGGGCATCGTGCTCGACGTCGCGGACGACGTCACGGCGTTCCGCCCCGGGGACCGCGTGATGGGCCTGCTGCCCGGCTCGTTCGGGCCGCTGGCCGTGGCCGATCACCGGATGCTCGTGCACATGCCGCAGGGCTGGTCGTTCGTGCAGGCCGCGACCGTGCCGATCGCCTTCCTCACCGCGGCCTACGGGCTGCGCGACCTCGCCGGGCTGCGCGCGGGCGAGTCGGTGCTCGTGCACGCGGCGGCCGGCGGCGTCGGCATGGCCGCCGTGCAACTCGCCCGGCACTGGGGCGCCGAGGTCTTCGGCACCGCGAGCACCGGGAAGTGGCGCCACCTGCGCGCGCTCGGCCTCGACGAACGCCACATCGCGTCCTCCCGCACCCTGGACTTCGCCGACGCGTTCCGGGACGCCACCGGCGGCCGGGGCGTCGACGTCGTGCTCAACTCGCTCGCGGGCGACTTCGTCGACGCGGGGCAGCAACTGCTCGCGCCCGGCGGCCGGTTCGTCGAGATGGGCAAGACCGACATCAGGACCGGCGCCGCGCGGGAGGACACCACCTACCGGGCCTTCGACCTCATCGAGGCCGGGCCCGACCGGGTGCGGGAACTGCTGCGTGACTGCGCCGACCTGGCCGCCGCGGGCGTGCTCGCCCCGCTGCCCGCGACCACCTGGGACGTGCGGCGGGCGCCCGAGGCGCTGCGCCACCTCCAGCAGGCGCGGCACGTCGGAAAGATCGTGCTCACGGTGCCCGCCCCGCCCGCGCCCGGGCGCGCCCTTGACCCGGACGGCACGGTGCTGATCACCGGCGGCACCGGCACGCTCGGCCGCCGCGTGGCGCGCCACCTGGTGGAACAGCACGGCGCCCGCCACCTGCTACTGATCAGCCGCAGCGGCCCGAACGCGGAGGGCGCCGCGGAAGTCGTCGCGGAGCTGGCCGAGTCGGGCGCCACGGTCACCGTCGTCGCCGGTGACGCGGCGGACCGCGGCACGCTGGCCGCGTTGCTCGCCGCTGTTCCGGCCGCGCACCCGCTGACGGCCGTCGTGCACGCGGCGGGCGTCCTGGACGACGGTGTGGTGGAGTCCCTGACCGCCGAGCAGGTGGTGCGGGTCCTGGCGCCGAAGGCGGACGCGGCGTGGCACCTGCACGAGCTGACGCGGGATCAGGAACTGTCGGCGTTCGTGCTGTTCTCCTCCGCGGCCGGTCTTCTCGGGGGCCGAGGCCAGGGCAACTATGCGGCGGCGAACGCGTTTCTCGACGCGCTGGCGCTGCACCGCAGGGCGCAGGGGCTGCCCGCGGTGTCGCTGGCGTGGGGTCTGTGGGCCGAACGCAGCGGCATGACCGGCGGCCTCGGCGCGGAGGACCTGGCCCGCATGCGGCAGGCCGGGATCGAGGAACTGTCCACCGAGGAAGGGCTCGCGCTCCTCGACGCGGGGCTCGGCGCGGCGGAGACGGCCCTCGCGCCGATCCGGCTGCGCACGGCCGCGCTGCGCGCCCGTTCCGCCGTCGACGAGGCACCGCCGCTGCTGCGCGGCCTGGTGCGCGCGCCCAGGCGGCGCGTGGCGCGCGCGGCGAACGACGCCTCCCCTGGCCGTTACGCCTCCGCCTCGGTGGCAGAACTGCTCGAACTCGTCCGTACCCAGTCCTCGGCGGTCCTCGGCCACGGCGCCGCGGAAGCCGTGGCGGCAGACCGGGCGTTCAAGGAGCTGGGCTTCGACTCGCTGACGGCCGTCGAGCTGCGGAACCGCCTGAACGCCGCGACCGGCCTGCGCCTGCCGTCCACCGCCGTCTTCGACTACCCCACGCCGCAGGCGCTCGCCGCGCAGCTGCGCGACCTGCTCGGTCCCGCGCCGGGCGGGGCCGGCCGGGAGGCCGC
>NZ_LZNS01000001.1:7006565-7013581 GCF_001984575.1 Streptomyces sp. MP131-18
CGGCAAGGACGTCGGCGTCTTCGCCGGCCTGATCCACGGCGGGTACGGCAGTGGCTCGGCCGCAGCCCGCGACCTGGAGGGCTACCTCGGCAACGGCAGCGCGGGCAGCGTCGCCTCCGGTCGCGTCGCCTACACGCTCGGCCTCGAAGGCCCGGCCCTCACGATTGACACGGCCTGTTCCTCCTCGCTGGTCGCGCTGCACCTCGCCGCGCAGTCGCTGCGCGGCGGCGAGTGCGCCATGGCGCTCGCGGGCGGCGTCACCGTGATGGCGACCCCGGGCGCGTTCGTGGAGTTCAGCAGGCAGCGCGGGCTCGCGCCGGACGGCCGGTGCAAGCCGTTCGCCGAAGGGGCGGACGGCACCGGCTGGGCGGAAGGTGTCGGCATGCTGCTGCTTGAGCGGCTTTCTGACGCGCGGCGCAACGGGCATCAGGTGCTGGCGGTGGTCCGCGGTACCGCGGTGAACCAGGACGGGGCGAGCAACGGGCTGACGGCGCCGAACGGTCCGGCGCAGCAGCGGGTGATCCGTACGGCGCTGGCCAACGCGGGTCTGTCCGCGGCCGAGGTGGACGCGGTGGAGGCGCACGGCACCGGCACCACGCTGGGTGATCCGATCGAGGCGCAGGCGGTCATCGCCACCTATGGTCAGGGCCGTGATCCCGAACGGCCGCTGTGGCTGGGTTCGTTGAAGTCGAACATCGGGCACAGCCAGGCGGCGGCCGGGGTCGGTGGCGTCATCAAGATGGTGCAGGCCATGCGGCACGGCGTGCTGCCCAGAACGCTCCACATCGACCGGCCTTCCTCCCACGTCGACTGGGAGGCGGGGCATGTGCGTCTTCTCACCGAGGAGACCGCCTGGCCGGAGACCGGGCGCGCGCGGCGGGCCGCCGTCTCCTCCTTCGGCGTGAGCGGCACCAACGCCCACGCCGTTCTCGAACTCCCCGCCGAGACGGCCGCCGCATCCGACCACGGCGACGACGCGCGGCACCCGCTCCCGGCGCCCGTGCTGCTTTCGGCGCACACCGCCGACGCGCTGCCCGCCCAGGCCGCGCGGCTCGCCGGCCACCTCGCCGCCCACCCGGACCTGCGCCCGGACGATCTGGCGCACGCCCTCGCCGTCGGCCGGGCGGCCCTCGGCCACCGCGCCGCCGTGACCGTGCCGGACGGCGGGGACCGCACGCCGCTGCTCGCCGCACTGGACGCGCTGGCCGCCGGCGCCGACGCGCCGCACGTCGTGCGGGGCGCGCCGGACGGCGGCAAGCTGGCGTTCCTGTTCACCGGACAGGGCAGTCAGCGGCCCGGCATGGGCCTGGCCGCCGCCGCGCGGTTCCCCGCGTTCGGCGCCGCGTTCGACGCCGTCTGCGCGGAGTTGGACCGCCACCTGGAACGGCCGCTGCGGCAGGTCATCGACGAGGACCCCGCCGCGCTGGACACCACCGCGTATGCGCAGCCCGCGCTGTTCGCGGTGCAGATCGCGCTGTTCCGGCTGCTGGAGTCCTGGCAGGTGCGGCCCGACCACCTGCTTGGGCACTCCATCGGCGAACTCGCCGCCGCGCACGCCGCCGACGTCCTGTCCCTCGCCGACGCCTGCCTGCTCGTCGCCGCCCGCGGCCGGCTGATGCAGGCCCAGCGCGCCGACGGCGCGATGCTCGCGGTCCAGGCAGGCGCCGACGAGGCCGCGGCCTTCCTCGCCACGCGCGCGGAACGGCTCGCCCTTGCCGCCGTCAACGGGCCGCTGGCCGTCGTGCTGGCCGGTGACGCCGACGCCGTCGACGAGGCCGCCGCCCACTGGACGGCGGCGGGCCGCAAGACGAAGCGGCTGCGCACCTCCCACGCCTTCCACTCCCCGCACATGGACGGCATGCTCACCGAGTTCGCCGCCGTGGCCGAACGTGTCGCCTTCCACCCGCCGCGCATCCCCGTGGTCTCCGACGTGACCGGCACGGTCATCGACGGCGACGAACTGGGCAGTCCCGACTACTGGGTGCGGCACGCCCGGCAGGCCGTGCGGTTCGCCGACGGCATCACGCACCTGTACGCGCAGGGCACGCGCACCTTCCTCGAACTCGGCCCCGACGCCGTGCTGTCCGCCATGGGCGAGGACTGCCTGCCCGAGGCCCGCGACACCGCGTTCGTGCCCGCCCTGCGCGGCGGGCACGACGAGGCCGTGACGCTCGCCGCAGCGTTCGGCACCCTGCACGTGCGCGGCCACGCGCCCGACCGCGTCGCCTACTTCGCGGACCGCGGCGCGGACGCCCGCACGGCCGACGCCCGCACGGCCGACGCCCGCGCCGCGGCGCGGACGGACGCGCACGTGCGGGCCGTTCCCCTGCCCACCTACGCCTTCCAGCACCGCACCTACTGGCTCGCCCCCGGCGCGCCCGGCGCCGCGGCGGACGCGCACCCGCTGCTGCCCGACGCCGTCGCGTTCGCCGACGGCGACGGGCTGCTCCTCAGCGGGCGGCTGTCCACGGCCGACCAGCCGTGGCTCGGCGATCACACCATCCTCGGCACGCTCCTGGTGCCCGGCACCGCCCTGGTGGAGATGGCCTGGCACGCCGGGGATCTGGCGGGCTGCGACACCATCGAGGAACTGACCCTCGAAGCGCCGCTCCTCCTGCCGTCCGGCGGCGCCGCGGCACTGGCACAGGTCCGCGTCGGCGCCCCCGACGAGACCGGCCGCCGCCCGCTGACCCTGCACTCCCGCCCCGCCGCGGACACCGAAGCCCCGTGGACGCGGCACGCCACCGGCGTGCTCACCGCAGTCGGCGACGCCGTGGCCCCGCAGCCGGAGGCCGCGGCCTGGCCGCCGCCCGGCGCCGTTCCGATCGGAACGGACGACTTCTACGAGCGGTTCGCCGCCCGCGGATTCGACCTCGGCCCGGCCTTCCGCGGACTGCGCGCCGCCTGGCGCGACGGTGACGACGTGCTGGCCGAGGTATCTCTGCCCGAGGAGCACCTCGGCGACGCCGCCCGCTATGGCATCCACCCGGCGCTGCTCGACGCCGCCCTGCACGCGGGCGGCCTCGACACCCTCGATGAGTCCACCGGCCGGCTGCCGTTCGCCTGGCACGGCGTCACCCGCCAAGCGGCGGGCGCCACCGCGCTGCACGTCCGCCTGCGTGCCACCGGCTCGGACGGTGTCTCGGTGACCCTGACGGACCCCGAAGGACTGCCCGTCGCCAGCGTGGGCAGGCTCGTCACCCGCCGCATCGGCGCGGACCAACTCGCGCCGCGCCGGGGCTCCTTGCACCGCGTTGCCTGGCGGGCACTGCCCGCGGCCGGCCCCGCCGGTCCGGACAGCCCGGGCGGTCCGGGCGCCGAGGACCCGCAGGCCCGCTGGGCCACCCTCGGGGAGGAACGCCTCGCCGGCCTGGCGGGAACGGCCCACCACGCCGATCTCATGGCCCTCGAAAAGGCCGTCGCCGATGGCGCGCCCGTGCCGGATACCGTCCTCGTGTCCTGCGGACCCGATCCCGCGCTGTCCCTGCCGGATGCCGCGCACGACGCCGCGCACCGGGCGCTCGCCCACGTGCAGGCGTGGCCGGCCGGCCCGTTCGACGCCGCACGCCTCGTCCTGGTCACCCACGGTGCCACCGCCCCCGCGACCGCCACGGACACCGGCGACGCGGTCGGCGACCCGGCCGCGGCAACCGTTTGGGGCCTGGTCGCCTCCGCCCAGACCGAACACCCCGGCCGGTTCGTCCTCCTCGACGCCGAGGCGGACCTGCCTCTGGACCCGCGGCTCCTCGCCGCGGCACTCGCCTCGGACGAGCCGAGGCTCGCGCTCCGCGCGGGCACCGTGCACGTTCCGCGCCTCGTCCCCGCCGACGCGGAACGCCCAGCCACCGCGGAGGGGCCGCCCGCGCCCCGGCCCTGGGACCCCGACGGCACCGTCCTGGTCACCGGCGCGACCGGCGCCCTGGGGCAGGGGCTCGCCCGCCACCTCGTCACCGAACGCGGCGTGCGCCGCCTGCTGCTGGTCAGCCGTTCCGGCGGTGACGCCCCCGGCGCCGCGGAGCTGGCCGCGGAACTCACCGGGCTTGGCGCCACCGTCGACCTGCGTGCCTGCGACGTCGCCGACCGCGACGCGCTCGCCGTACTGCTCGCCGACGAACGCCACCACCCGCTGACCGCCGTCGTCCACCTCGCGGGCGTCCTGGACGACGGAGTCGTCGACGGCCTCACCCCGGCCCGGCTCGACGGCGTCCTCCGGCCGAAGGCCGATGCCGCCTGGCATCTGCACGACCTCACCCGGGACATGAACCTGTCGGCGTTCATCCTGTTCTCGTCCGCCGCGGGCGTCATCGGCGGCGCCGGGCAGGGCAACTACGCGGCGGCGAACGCGTTCCTCGACGCCCTGGCCCGCCATCGGCACGCCGCCGGGCTGCCCGCGCAGTCCCTCGCCTGGGGCGCGTGGGAGACCGGCATGGCGGGCGGCCTCGGCCGCGCCGACCGCGACCGGCTCGCCAGGTCGGGCGCCGTTCCGCTGACCGCCGCGCAGGGCATGGCGCTGTTCGACGCGGCCGGCGCCACCTCCGAACCCCACCTGGTGCCGCTGCGCCTGGACGCCATCGCGCTGCGCGCGGCCGAGTCCGTGCCGCCGCTGCTGAGCGAACTCGTACCCGCCCGCCCCCGGCGCGCCACCGCCGCCACCACCGCCGCTCCCGGCGCGGACGCCGAGGCCGCGGCGCTGCGGCGGAGCCTGACCGGGCGCACCCCGGACGAGCGGCACGACGTGCTGCTCGACCTGATCCGCGGCAAGGCGGCGCTCGCCCTCGGCCACGCGGGCCCCGACGCGGTGGACCCGGCCCGCGGGTTCACGCAGGCCGGGTTCGACTCCCTGGCCGCGGTCGACCTGCGCAACCGGTTGAACGAGGTCACCGGCCTGCGGCTTGCCTCCACCTCCCTGTTCGACCACCCCACGCCGGAGGCGCTGGCCCGCCACATGGCCACCGAACTCGCCTCGCTCCTCGACGCGGCGGCCACGCCCGCGGCGCCGGCCCGCCGGGCGCCGACGCCCGCCGCCGGTCTCGACGCCCTGGAAGCCGCCCTGGGCGCCCTGCCCGTCGAGGAAGTCGGCGACGAGGAACGCCTCGCCGTCGCCGACCGGCTCGAACGGCTGCTCGCCAGGTGGCGGCCCACCGGCGGTGCCGCCGCCGGAGGGGCCACCGACGAGGCCATCGCCGACGCCACGGACGACGAGCTGTTCAACCTCATCAACAAGGACCTCGGCCTGTCCTGACCGTCCCCGCCTGCACCCGCCCGGCTCCCGCCCGAAGAGGACCGATGTCGAACGAAGAGAAGCTCCGCGACTATCTGAAGCTGGTCACCACCGACCTGCGCCGTACCCGCGAGCGGCTGCACGACGTCCAGGCGGCGGACCGGGAACCCATCGCCCTCGTCGGCATGGGGTGCCGCTACCCCGGCGGAGTACGTACTCCCGAGGACCTGTGGCGGCTGGTATCGGAAGGCCGCGACGAGATCACGGACTTCCCCGCCGACCGCGGCTGGGACATCGAGGCCCTCTACCACCCCGACCCCGACACGCCCGGCACCTCCTACACCCGCAGGGGCGGATTCCTCAGCGACGTCGGCGACTTCGACGCCGAGTTCTTCGGCATCAGCGCGCGCGAGGCGCTGGCCATGGACCCGCAGCAGCGGCTGTTGCTGGAGACCTCCTGGGAGGCCATGGAACGCGCCGGGATCCGCCCCGATTCGCTCCGCGGCGAGGCGGTCGGCGTCTTCGCCGGAGTCGCCTACAGCGACTACGCCACCGACCTCGCGCACACCCCCGCCGAACTGGAGGGCTACCTCGGCAGCGGCCGTTCGGGCAGTGTCGCCACCGGCCGCATCGCCTACACCTTCGGCTTCGAGGGCCCCGCCGTGACGGTCGACACGGCCTGCTCCTCGTCCCTCGTCGCCATCCACCTGGCCTGCCAGGCGCTCCGCAAGCGCGAATGCTCGATGGCGCTGGCCGGCGGCGCCACCGTGATGGCCACCCCCGGCATGTTCGTGGAGTTCAGCCGTCAGCGCGGGCTCGCCCCCGACGGCCGGTGCAAGGCGTTCGGGGCGGGCGCGGACGGCACCGGCTGGGCCGAGGGCGTCGGCGTGCTGCTGCTCGAACGGTTGTCGGACGCGCGGCGGAACGGCCATCGGGTGCTGGCGGTGTTGCGGGGTTCGGCCGTCAACCAGGACGGCGCGAGCAGCGGGCTCACCGTCCCCAACGGGCCCTCCCAGCAGCGCGTCATCCGCGCCGCACTGGACAACGCCGGTCTGGTCCCCGGCGACGTGGACGCCGTCGAGGCACACGGCACCGGCACCACACTCGGCGACCCCATCGAGGCCCAAGCGCTCATCGCCACCTACGGCCAGGAACGTGAGACCGAACGGCCGCTGTGGCTCGGCTCGTTGAAGTCCAACATCGGCCACACGCAGGCCGCCTCCGGGGTCGCGGGCGTCATCAAGATGGTCGAGGCCATGCGCCGCGGCACGCTACCGCCCACCCTGCACGCCGACGAGCCGACCAGCCACGTCGACTGGGACGCGGGCGCCGTGCGCCTCCTCAGCGACGAGACGGCGTGGCCCGAGACCGCCCGCCCGCGCCGCGCCGCCGTGTCGTCGTTCGGCGTCAGCGGCACGAACGCCCACGTCGTGCTCGAACAGGCCCCGCTGGACGACGGCTCCGACGCCGACGCCACGCCGGAAGCGGCGACGGAGCCCCCGGTCACCACCCCACTCGTCCTGTCCGCCAGGACCGAGCCCGCCCTGCTCGCCCAGACGGAACGCGTCCGCGGCATCATCGGCGCCGGTGCACCGGACTCGGCCGCCCTCAGGGATCTCGGATTCTCCCTGGCCACCGGACGCTCCGCCTTCGACGAACGCGCGGTGCTGATCGGCGAGGACGAAATCCGCGGACGCGTGGTGAGCGGCGCCCGCCGCCCGGTGTTTGTGTTTCCTGGTCAGGGGTCGCAGTGGGTGGGGATGGGTGTGGAGTTGTGGGGGGAGTCGGAGGTGTT
>NZ_LZNS01000001.1:7014637-7015665 GCF_001984575.1 Streptomyces sp. MP131-18
TTGATGTGCCGACGTATCCGTTCCAGCGCCGCCGTTACTGGTTGTCTGCGGGTGGTGGGGTCTCGGGTGCGGGTGGTGGTCTTGATGGCACGGGGCATCCGTTGCTCGGTGCTTGGGTGGGGCTTGCGCAGTCGGATGGCTATCTCTTCACCGGGCGGCTGTCCCGTACCGCCCAGCCCTGGCTGGCCGACCATGCCGTCAATGACGTCGTTCTCCTCCCCGGCACCGGCCTTCTCGAATTGGCGCTGCGCGCCGCCCACGAGGCGGGCTGCGAGACCGTGGAGGAGCTGACGCTCGAAGCGCCGCTCGTCCTCCCCGACCGCGGCGATCTGCACCTGCAAGTCGAACTCGGCCCGGCCGACGCACACGGCCGGCGCGAACTGACGCTGCACGCGCGCCACCCCGACGACGGCGGCACCGGCGACTGGACGCGCCACGCGACCGGTCTCGTCGGACCCGCGCAGACCGAGGCCGCCCCGGGCGACGACGATCTGGTGGAGTGGCCGCCCGCCGACGGTGAAGCCCTCCCGGTGGACGGCCTCTACGACCGTGCCGAGGCCCTGGGGCTGCGCTACGGCCCGCTTTTCCGCGGCGTGCGCGCCGCGTGGCGCGCGGGCGAGCACGTCTACGCCGAACTGGAACTCGCAGAGGAGCTGCGCGGGGAAGCCGAGGCCTACGGCATCCACCCCGTGCTGCTCGACGCGGCGCTGCACGCCGTCGGCCTCGGACCCGTTACCTCAGCCGACCAGGCGCGGTTGCCGTTCGCCTGGCACGGCGTCACCCTCCACGCGGCCGGTGCCTCGGCCCTGCGCGTGCGGATCTCCTACCGCGGCGGCGACTCCGTCGGCCTCGCCGTGGCGGATGCGGCGGGCGCGCCGGTCGCCACCGTCGAGGCGCTGCTGACCCGTCCGGTGAACGCGAAGCAGCTGCGCGCCGCGGGCCGGACCGGACACGACGCGCTGCACGAGGTCGTGTGGCGGCCGCTGCCGCCGGTGGACGCGGCGGGCCCGGCTGAGGCCGCAGACGTT
>NZ_LZNS01000001.1:7017113-7019386 GCF_001984575.1 Streptomyces sp. MP131-18
GGTACTTCACCTGGCCGGCGTGCTCGACGACGGGCTGATCGAGGCGCTGACGCCCGAACGGCTCGACCGTGTGTTGCGGTCGAAGGTGGATGGTGCGTGGCATGTACATGAGGTGTTGGGTGGGTTGGGGTGGCGGGTGCCGTTGGTGTTGTTCTCTTCTGCGGCTGGGGTGTTGGGGTCGGGTGGGCAGGGGGCGTATGCGGCGGCGAATGCGGTGTTGGATGGTTTGGCGCAGGTGCGGGGTGGGGCGGGGTTGCCGGGTGTGTCGTTGGCGTGGGGTTTGTGGGAGCAGCGCAGTGCGATGACGGGTGGTCTTGGCGAGGCCGACCTCGCCCGCATGGCCCGCGGCGGCATCAAGCCCCTGCCCACCCAGCAGGGGCTGGCCCTGCTCAGTGCCGCACTCGGCAGCGACCGCGCCTGCCTGGTGCCGGTGGCGCTTTCCCGCGCAGGGCTTCAGGAGCGTGCCGCCGCTGGTGACCTGCCGCCGCTGCTCCGCGGCCTGGTCCGCGTCGCCGTCCCGCGCAGCGCCGCCGCTCCCGCGGACGGCCTCGCGCAGCGGCTCGCCGGCCTGCCCGAGGCGGAACGGGCACGGGCCGTACTCGACCTCGTGCGCACCCACGTCGGGCAGGTGCTCAAGCACTCCGCGCCCCAGTCGATCGCCGCGAGCCGCGCATTCAAGGATTTGGGCTTCGATTCGCTGACGGCCGTCGAACTGCGCAACCGCCTCAACACGGCCACCGGCCTGCGCCTGCCGACCACCCTGGTCTTCGACCACCCCACCCCGGAGGCGCTTGCCGCGTTCATCGCGGAACGGCTCCCCGGTGCCCGGCAGGGCACCGGCCCCCGCCCGGCCGCAGCGCCGCGCCGCCGTTCCGCCGCCGCGGCCGACGAACCGATCGCCATTGTGGCGATGGCGTGCCGGTACCCGGGCGGCGTGCAGTCCCCCGAGGACCTGTGGCGGCTCGTGGCCGAAGGCGGGGACGCCATATCCGGCTTCCCGGCCGACCGCGGCTGGGACCTGGGCTCGCTGTTCGACCCCGACCCCGACCGCGCGGGCCGGTCCTACGTGTCCCAGGGCGGTTTCCTGCACGACGCCGCGGACTTCGACCCCGGCGTGTTCGGGATTTCGCCGCGTGAGGCGTTGGCGATGGACCCGCAGCAGCGGTTGTTGCTGGAGACGTCGTGGGAGGCGTTCGAACGGGCGGGGCTCGACCCGCTCGGGATGCGCGGCAAGGACGTCGGCGTCTTCGCGGGCGTCATGTACCACGACTACGCGGCCCGGTTGCAGGAACTACCCGACGAGGCGGAAGGGCTGGAGGGCTACCTCGGCAGCGGCAGCGCGGGCAGCGTGGCCACCGGCCGCATCGCCTACACGTTCGGTCTCGAAGGTCCCGCGGTGACGGTGGACACGGCGTGTTCCTCCTCGCTGGTGGCCCTGCACTGGGCGGCGCAGTCGCTGCGGAACGGCGAGTGCTCGATGGCACTGGCCGGTGGCGTCACCGTGATGTCGACCCCTGGCCTCTTCGTGGAATTCAGCCGCCAGCGCGGGCTCGCCCCCGACGGCCGGTGCAAGCCGTTCGCCGCAGCGGCCGACGGCACGGCGTGGGCGGAGGGGGTGGGGGTGTTGCTGTTGGAGCGGTTGTCGGATGCGCGGCGGAACGGTCATCGGGTGCTGGCGGTGGTGCGGGGTTCGGCCGTGAATCAGGACGGTGCGTCGAATGGGCTGACGGCGCCGAACGGTCCGGCGCAGCAGCGGGTGATCCGGGCGGCGTTGGCGAATGCGGGTGTTTCGGCGGCCGAGGTGGATGTGGTGGAGGCGCACGGCACCGGGACGACGCTGGGCGATCCGATCGAGGCCGAGGCGCTGCTGGCGACGTACGGGCAGGAGCGGGCGGCCGAACAACCGCTGTGGCTCGGCTCGTTGAAGTCGAACATCGGGCATGCCCAGGCCGCCTCCGGGGTCGGCGGCGTCATCAAGATGGTGCAGGCCATGCAGCACGGCATCCTCCCCAGAACGCTGCATGTGGACGAGCCGTCGCCGCATGTGGACTGGTCGGCAGGGTACGTGCGGCTGCTCCACGACGAACTGGAGTGGCCGGAGACCGGCCGGCTCCGCCGCGCCGGCATCTCCTCGTTCGGGATGAGCGGCACCAACGCGCACGTCGTCATCGAACAGGGCCCGCCGGTATGGAACGACAGCGAACGGCAGCCGGTCAGCCTGCCGGTCGTGCCTCTTGTGCTTTCGGGTGCGGATGAGGGCGCGTTGGATGCGG
>NZ_LZNS01000001.1:7021011-7519616 GCF_001984575.1 Streptomyces sp. MP131-18
GGAGCGGTTTTTGGTGTCGGTGTCGGAGGCGTGGGTGCATGGGGTGGCGGTGGAGTGGGCGCGGGTGTTTGAGGGTGCGCGGCGGGTTGATGTGCCGACGTATCCGTTCCAGCGCCGCCGTTACTGGCTCGACGCGCCGCCGCCCGGCCGCCGCGGGACCGGCACGGACGACTGGCTGTACCGCGTCGCCTGGCGACCGGCGAGCGAGCCCGCGCAGCCACCCGCCCTCGCGGGCACGTGGCTGCTGCTCACCCCCTCCGGCGCCGTCGAGAACGACGCCATGGCCGCGGTCGCCGACGGTCTGAAGGGGGCGGGCGCCGACGTCGTGGTCGCCGCGGCCGGCGAGGCCGGGCCGCCCGGCTCGCAGGTCGCCGGGGTGGTGTCGCTGCTGGCCCTGGCCGACGCGGGTGACCCGCTGCCCGCCACCGCCGCGCTGCCCGGCGCGCTGGCGCGCGCGGGCATCGCCGCCCCGCTGTGGGTGCTGACCCGCCAGGCCGTGACGACGGGCACGGCCGACGCGCCGCCTGACCCGTGGCAGGCGCGGCTGTGGGGCCTCGGCCGCGTCGCGGCCCTTGAGCACCCCGAGCGCTGGGGCGGCCTCGTCGACCTGCCCGGCCAGGCCGACCAAGCCGCCGTCGCGCGGCTCGCCGCGGTGCTCGCCGGAGCCGCCGGTCAGGAGGATCAACTTGCCGTCCACGCCACAGGGTTGGCCGTCCGCCGCCTGACCCGGGCGCCCGCCGCCGCGGCGGCGGGCACGTGGCACCCCGGCGAGGGAACGGTGCTGGTCACGGGCGGCACCGGCGCGCTCGGCGCCCATGTGGCCCGCTGGCTGGCGCGCCGTGGCGCCGCCCACCTGCTGCTGCTCAGCCGCCGCGGGGACGGCGCGCCCGGCGCGGCGGTCCTGGCCGAGGAGTTGCGCGGCCTGGGCGCCGGGGTGACGGTGGCCGCGTGCGACGCGGGCGACCGCGACGCGCTTGCCCGCACCCTGGCGGATGTGCCGGAAGACCGGCCGCTGACGGCCGTGTTCCACACCGCGGGGGTGCTGGACGACGGGGCGCTGGACGACCTGACGCCGGAGCGGTTCGCCGCGGTGGCGCGGCCCAAGTCGGACGCGGCCCTGCACTTGCACGAGCTGACCGCGGGCCTGGACCTGTCGGCGTTCGTGCTGTTCTCGTCGTTCGCCGGGGCCGTCGGCAATGTCGGCCAGGCCAACTACGCGGCGGCGAACGCGTTCCTCGACGCGCTCGCGGAGCGCCGCCGCGCCGAGGGCCTGCCCGCCACCTCGCTGGCGTGGGGCGCGTGGGCCGAGGCCGGGCTCGCGACCGGCGAGGTCGGCGAACGGCTCAGGCAGCGCGGCGTCGCGCCGATGGACCCGCAGCGCGCGGTCGCCGCAATGCACACCGCCCTCGACGGGGACGAGACGGCCGTCGGCGTGGCCGCGATCGAGTGGGGCACGTTCGCGCAGGCGCTGCGGGCCGTGCGGCCCGCCCCGCTGCTCGACGAATTGCCCGAGGCGGCGCCCGCGGCCGACGACGGTGCGCCCGGCCAGGGACTGGCGGAGCGCCTCGCCGGACACGACGCCGAGGAGCGGCAGGAGATCGTGTCCGGGCTCGTGCGCGGCCACGTCGCCGCGGTGCTGCGCCATGCCGCGCCCGACAGCGTCGACGGGGGGCGGGCGTTCCGCGACCTCGGGTTCGACTCGCTGACGGCCGTCGACCTGCGCAACCGGCTCGGCGCCGCCACCGGGCTGCGGCTGCCCACGACGCTCGCGTTCGACCACCCGACGATCGACGACCTCACCGCCCACCTGCTGGCCGAGCTGGCCCCGGCGGACACCGGCCCGGCCGAAGGCGCGGCGGAGCTGCGCCGCCTCCTGGACCGCATCCCGTTCACCCGCCTCAAGGAGTCGGGGCTGTACGAGGCGCTGCGGAACCTGGCCGAGGAGCCAGCCCCGGAACGGCCGGCGGAGCCCGCGGGTACGGCGCAGGAGCGCGAGCTGGAGGACGAGGAGATCGACGGCATGAGCGTCGCCGACCTCGTGCAGCTGGTCCTCAGCGACGACGGGGACAGCTCGAACGGCTCGAACCACACGAGCGGCACGGACGACACGGACGACACGGCATACGGAAAGACGGGGGATCAGCAATGACCGGCACCGAGGCGAACGTCGTTGCCGCGCTCCGGGCCTCGGTGAAGGAAACCGAGAAGCTGCGCCGGCAGAACCGGGAGCTGGCGGAGGCCGCCAGGGAGCCCATCGCGATCGTCGCGATGAGCTGCCGCTTCCCCGGCGGCGTCGAGTCGCCCGAGGATCTGTGGCGGCTGCTGGAGTCGGGGGAGGACGCGCTGTCGCTGTTCCCCGACGACCGCGGGTGGGACCTCACCGCGCCCGCGGACGGGGAACCGGTGGACGGCGAGCCGTCCGGGGGTGCCGCGCGCAGCGGCGGATTCCTGCGCGACGCCGGTGCGTTCGACCCCGGCTTCTTCGGCATCAGCCCGCGTGAGGCGCTGGCGATGGACCCGCAGCAGCGGCTGCTGCTGGAGACGTCGTGGGAGGCGTTCGAACGGGCCGGCATCATGCCCGACGCGCTGCGCGGCAGCAGCACCGGTGTCTTCATGGGCACGAACGGCCAGGACTACGCCGCGCTGTTCCCCGGGGCCGCGGGCGGTGCCGAGGGCTTCCTCATCACGGGCACCGCGGCCAGTGTCGTCTCCGGCAGGCTGGCCTACACCTACGGCCTCCAGGGGCCCGCGGTGACGGTCGACACGGCCTGTTCGGCCTCGCTGGTGACGCTGCACCTGGCCGTCCAGGCGCTGCGCGGCGGCGAGTGCACCATGGCGCTCGCGGGCGGCGCCACCGTGATGGCCACGCCGACGGCGTTCGTCGAGTTCAGCCGCCAGCGCGGTCTCGCGGCCGACGGGCGGTGCAAGGCGTTCGCGGAGGCCGCCGACGGCACCGGCTGGGGCGAGGGCGTCGGCGTGCTGCTGCTTGAGCGGCTGTCCGACGCGCGGCGCAACGGGCACCCGGTGCTCGCGGTCGTCCGCGGCAGCGCGGTGAACCAGGACGGGGCCAGCAACGGCCTGACGGCGCCCAGCGGCCCGGCGCAGCAGCGCGTCATCCGCGCCGCGCTGGACAGCGCCGGTCTCGGGCCCGCGGACGTCGACGCGGTGGAGGCGCACGGCACCGGCACCACGCTGGGCGACCCGATCGAGGCCCAGGCGCTCCTCGCCACCTACGGCCGGGACCGCGACGCCGAACGGCCGCTGTGGATCGGCTCCGTCAAGTCCAACATCGGGCACACCCAGGCCGCCGCGGGCGTGGCCGGCGTCATCAAGATGGTGCAGGCGCTGCGCAACGGGGTGCTGCCCAGGACGCTGCACGTCGACCGGCCCACCCCGGCCGTCGACTGGTCCTCCGGCGCCGTGCGGGTGCTCACCGAGCCCGTCCCGTGGGCCGGGCCCGGCGGCCGCCCGCGCCGCGCAGGCGTGTCGTCGTTCGGCGTCAGCGGCACCAACGCCCACGTGCTGCTGGAACAGGCCCAGGACGCCGAGCCCGAGCCCGGCACCACCGGTGAACAGGACGGCCCGGCACGGCCCTTGGTATTCCCGCTGTCCGCCCGCTCCGCGGCGGCGCTGCGCGGCCAGGCCGAACGCCTCGGCGCGCACCTGCGGGAGCGGCCCGGGGCGCGGCTCGCCGATATCGCCCACTCGCTGGCCGGCACCAGGGAGCCGATGGAGCACCGCGCCGCGCTGGTGGCGGACGGCCGGGACGGCCTCCTGGCGGCCTGCGCCGCGCTGGCCGCGGGCGACCCGGCGCCCGGCGCGTGGACCGGCCGGGCCCGCCGCGGCAGGCTCGCGTTCCTCTACACCGGTCAGGGCAGCCAGCGGCCCGGCATGGGCGCGGCGCTCGCCGGGGCGTTCCCCGCCTACGCCGAGGCGCTCGACGAGGTCGCCGCGCACATCGACCCGCTGCTGGGCCGGTCGCTGCGCGACCTGCTGGCCGCGGAGCCGGGCACGCCGCAGGCCGAGGCGCTGCACGGCACCGACCTGGCCCAGCCGGCGCTGTTCGCGCTGGAAATCGCGCTGTCCCGGCTGCTCGCCACCTGGGGCGTACGGCCCGACGCCGTTCTCGGGCACTCCGTCGGCGAGCTGGCCGCGGCGCACGTCGCCGGGCTGCTGACGCTGCCCGACGCCTGCGCCCTCGTCGTCGCCCGCGGCCGCCTGATGGCGGCGGCGCCGGGCGGCGGCGCGATGGCCGCGATCGAGGCGAGCGAGCCCGAGATCGAGCCGTTCCTCAGCGGGAACGCGGACCTGGTGTCGCTCGCCGCCGTCAACGGGCCCTCGGCCGTGGTGATCTCGGGCGACGCCGACGAGGTCGCCAGAATCGCCGCGGCCTGGCGGGACAGGGGCCGCAGAACGAAGGACCTCAAGGTCAGCCACGCGTTCCACTCCCCGCACCTGGCCGGGGTCCTGGACGACTTCCGCGCCGTCGCGGACGGCGTCACCTACCACCGGCCCACCGTTCCGGTGGTGTCCAACGTGACCGGCGCGCTCGCCGACTTCGCGGAGATCGGCACCCCCGACTACTGGGTGCGGCACATGCGCGGCACCGTGCGCTTCGCCGACGGGGTCGCCGCCCTGCTCGGCCACGGCGTGAGCGCCTGCCTCGAAGTGGGGCCCGACGGGGTGCTGACCGGCATGGGGCAGGGCTGCGTGCCCGCGGACGCGGACACGCGCTTCCTGCCGACGCTGCGGGCGGACGGCGACCCCGTCACCGACGTCACCACGGCCGTGGCGCGGCTGCACACCGTGGGGCGGCAGCCCGACTGGGAGGCGTTCCACGCGGGCCTTGCGCCGCGCCGCGTCGATCTGCCGACGTACGCGTTCGCCCGCGAGCGCTACTGGCTGGACGCCGGGCCCGTCGCGGGGCCCGCGACCGGGCCCGCCCCGGCGGCCTCGGCGGCGCAGGCGGGCGACGAGGCGCCGGGCGACCCGCTGGGCGGCCTCGTGCCCGAGGAACGGCAGGCGGCGGCCCTCGACCTGATACGCCGCCACGTCGCCGCCGTCCTCGGCCACGCCGACCCCGGCGCCGTCGAACCCGACGTCGCCTTCAGCGACATGGGCTTCACCTCGCTGACCGCCGTCGAACTGCGCAACAGCCTCGTCGCCGCCACCGGCGTCGACCTGCCCGCCAGCCTCGTCTTCGACCACCCGACGGCGCGCGCCGCCGCCGCGCACCTCGCGGCCGAGGCCGCGGGCACCTCCGGCGCCGCCCGGGCCGCGCGGCTGCGGGCCGCCGCGGCGGCCCGCAGCCGCGCGGACGAGCCGATCGCCATCGTCGGCATGGGCTGCCGCTACCCGGGCGGCGTGCGTTCCCCCGAGGACCTGTGGCAGCTGCTCGCCGCGGGCGGCGACGGCATCACCCCGTTCCCCGACGACCGCGGCTGGGACCTCGACGGCATCTACCACCCCGACCCGGACCACCCCGGCACGACGAACGGCAGGGAAGGCGGCTTCATCGACGGCGCCGACCTGTTCGACGCCGCGTTCTTCGGCATCAACCCGCGCGAGGCGCTGGCCATGGACCCGCAGCAGCGTCAGCTGCTCGAAGTCGCCTGGGAGGCGCTGGAGCGGGCCGGCATCGACCCGTCGGCGCTGCGCGGCAGCGACGCGGGCGTGTTCGTCGGGGCCGCCACCCAGGACTACGGCTCCGACACGGCGGAACTGCCGGACGGCGTGGAGACCTACCTGATGACGGGCAACACCGGCAGCGTCATCTCCGGCCGCCTGTCCTACACCTTCGGCCTCGAAGGGCCGTCGCTGACCGTCGACACCGCCTGCTCCTCCTCGCTGACCGCGCTGCACCTGGCCGCCCGCGCGCTGCGCGAGGGCGAGTGCTCGCTGGCCCTGGCCGGGGGCGTCATGGTGATGCCCTCGCCGACGCCGTTCGTCGCGCTCGCCAAGCAGCGCGGCCTCGCCGAGGACGGCCGCTGCAAACCGTTCGACGCGGCGGCGGACGGCACCGGCTTCTCCGAGGGCGTCGGCATGCTCGTCGTCGAACGGCTCGGCGACGCCCGCCGCAACGGCCACCAGGTGCTCGCCGTCGTCCGCGGCTCCGCCGTCAACTCCGACGGCGCGAGCAACGGCCTGACCGCGCCCAACGGGCCCTCCCAGGAGCGCGTCATCGCCGCCGCGCTCGCCGACGCCGGACTCGCCCCGGCCGACGTCGACGCGGTGGAGGCCCACGGCACCGGCACCCGCCTCGGCGACCCGATCGAGGCCCAGGCCGTCATCGCCACCTACGGCCAGGACCGCGACGCCGAACGGCCGCTGTGGCTGGGCTCCATCAAGTCGAACATCGGGCACAGCCAGGCCGCCGCCGGCGTGGCGGGCATCATCAAGATGGTCGAGGCGATGCGGCACGGCACCCTGCCGGCGACCCTGCACCTCAAGGAGCCCACGCCGCACGTCGACTGGTCCCGCGGCGCCGTCGCCCTCCTCGCCGAGGCCACCCCGTGGCCAGACAGCCCCGGCAGGCCGCGCCGCGCGGGCGTGTCGTCGTTCGGCGTCAGCGGCACCAACGCGCACGTGCTGCTTGAGGAGCCCGCCCCCGAGGACCGGCCGGGCGGCCCCGGGACCGACGACGGAATCGGCGAGGAGGCCGAGGAGAGCGAGGCGGCGGCCGGGCCCGGGCCGTTCGTGGCGCTGCCCGTCTCGGCCAGGACCGGGACCGCGCTGCGCGCCCGGGCCGCCGGGCTCGCCCGGCACCTGACGCGGGAGCGCACCGGCCGGCCCGTCGACGTGGCGCACTCGCTGGCCACCGGGCGCGCCGCGCTGACCCGGCGCGCCGCCGTCCTCGGCCGCGACCGGGCCGGGCTGGCCGAGGCGCTGACCGCCCTCGCCGAGGACCGCCCGCACCCGTCCGTCGTCACCGGCCAGGCCGCCGCGGACGCGGCCAGGCCCGTGTTCGTCTTCCCCGGGCAGGGCTCGCAGTGGACCGGCATGGCCATGGAACTCCTCGACGGCGCACCGGCCTTCGCGGAACGCCTCGCCGAGTGCCAGCAGGCGCTCGACCCGTACATCGACTGGTCGCTGACCGCCGCCATCCGCGGCGAGCCGGACGCGCCGTCGATGGAGCGCCTGGACGTGGTGCAGCCCGCGCTGTTCGCCGTCATGGTGTCCCTCGATGCGCTGTGGCGCGCCCACGGGGTGCGCCCGGCCGCCGTACTCGGCCACAGCCAGGGCGAGATCGCCGCCGCCTGCTCCGTGGGCGCCCTCACCCTCCAGGAGGCGGCGCGGCTGGCCGCGCTGCGCAGCCGCGCCTACCAGCGGCTGGCCGGCACCGGCGCCATGGGCTCCGTCCTGATGCCGCACGAGGAGGTCGAGCCGCATCTGGAACGGTGGGCCGGGCGGGTGTCCGTCGCCGCCGTCAACAGCCCGGGCAGCACGGTCGTCTCCGGCGATCCGGCGGCCGTCGAGGGGCTGCTGGCCGAGCTGGGCGACGCGGGCGTCAAGGTGCGGCGCATCGCGGCCACCGCCGCCGGGCACTCCGCGCACATCGAGGCGCTGCGCTTCGACATCGACACGGCGGCCGGCGGCATCGAGCCGCGGCCGTCCGACGTCGCGTTCTGCTCCTCCGTCACCGGCGACCTCACCGGAACAGAAGAACTCGACGCCGCCTACTGGTTCGCGAACCTGCGGCGCACCGTGCGGTTCGACCGCGCCGCCAGGACGCTGATGGCGGCGGGTCACCGCGCATTCATCGAGCTGAGCCCGCACCCGGTGCTCACCCTCAGCCTCCAGGAGACCGCGGCGTCCCTCGGCCGTGACATCGTCGCGCTCGGCTCGCTGCGGCGCGACGAGGGCGGCACCGAACGTTTCCTCACCTCACTCGCCGAGGCCCACGTGCACGGCGTCGGCGTCGACCTGGCGGCTGCCGCGCCGGGCGGCAGGCGCGTCGCACTGCCCACCCAGCCCTGGGAGGGCAGCCGCTACTGGCTGACCCCCGGGCGCGGCGCGGGCGACCTCGCCGCCGCGGGCGCCGAGGGCGAGCCGCACCCGCTGCTCGGCGCGCACGTCGCACTGCCCGACGGCGGCCTCGTCCTCACCGGGCGGCTGGCCGTGAACGATGTGCCGTGGCTCGCCGACCACGCCGTCGCCGGAACGGTGCTGGTACCAGGCGCGGGGCTGCTCGAACTGGCGCTGCGCGCCGGCGCCGCCACCGGCGCGGCGCGCGTCGCGGAACTGACCCTGCACACCCCGCTGGTGCTGCCGGAACGCGGCGGCGTGCAGCTGCGGCTGGTCGTCGACCCGCCGGGCCCCGGCGGGCGGCGCGCCCTGGGCATCCACACCCGGCAGGCCGACGACGAGCCGTGGCTGCGGCACGCCGACGGCCTGCTGGCCCCGGCGACCGGCGACGCCCCGGCGGACGGGGTGTTCGCGGCGTGGCCGCCCGAGGGCGCCGAGGCCGTCGGCCTGGACGGCGCCTACGAGCGGCTCGCGGAGGCGGGCTACGACTACGGCCCCGCCTTCCAGGGGCTTGCCGCCGTGTGGCGCCGCGGCGAGGACACGTTCGCCGAAGTGCGGCTCGCCGAACGCGAACGCACCGAGGCCGAACGCTACGGCCTGCACCCCGCGGCGCTCGACGCCGCGCTGCACGCTGCGGCGGCCGGCCGTGCCGACACCGCGGTGCGGCTGCCGTTCTCCTGGGCGGGCGTCGACCTGCACGCCGTGGGCGCCGCGACCCTGCGGGTGCACCTGACGGCCCGCGGCGGCGACGCGATGGCGGTGCGCATCGCCGACGGCGCCGGGCGGCCGGTGCTGACCGCGGATGCCCTGGTGACCAGGCCCGTCGACGTCGACGCCGTGAAACGGGCGGGGGAACGGACCGACGCCGCCCACACCTGGCTGTACGAGACGGCCTGGACGCCCCTGGCCGCCGCGGCGCCGCCCGCGTCCGCCCCCGGCCGGTGGGCCGCGCTGGGCGGCATCGCCGCCGCGGAAGGGCTCCAGGCCGTCGGCGTGCCCGTCGACGCCTACCACGACCTGGCCGAGCTGGCCGCGGCCGTCGCCGCGGGCACCCCCGCGCCCGAACTGGTCCTCGCCCTCGCCGACGGCGCGGCACCAGGCCCCGACGAGACCGGCGAGACGGGCGAGACCGGCGAGGAGCTGGCGCTGCGCACGCACGAGGCGGCGCGCCGGACACTGGCGCTGGTCCGCGACTGGCTGACCGCGCCGGGACTCGCCGCCGCGCGGCTCACGCTGCTCACGCGCGGCGCCGACGCCGACCCGGCCGCGGGCGCGCTGTGGGGCCTGGTGCGGTCCGCGCAGTCGGAGAACCCGGGCCGGCTGACGCTGCTCGACGTGGCGGGCGCGGACGAGGAGGTGCCGTGGCGGGACGTCGCCGCGGCCCTCGCGGTCGCCGACGAGGCGCAGCTGTCGATCCGTTCCGGCGCCGTCCACGTGCCGCGACTCGCCCCCGCGCCCGGCGCCGCCGACGCGTCCGGCGACGCCACGCCGGCGCCGCTGCCGGGCACCGCGCTGATCACCGGCGGCACCGGCACCCTCGGCCGGCTCGTCGCCAGGCACCTGGTGACCCGGCACGGCACCACGCACCTGCTGCTGGCCAGCCGCAGCGGGGAACGGGCCGACGGCGCGGCCGAGTTCGCCGCCGAAATGGAGAAGCTCGGCGCGGCCGTCACCACGGTCGCCTGCGACGTCGCCGACCGCGACGCGCTCGCCCGGCTCCTCGCGGACGTCCCGGCGGAACACCCGCTGACCACCGTCGTGCACGCCGCCGGCGCCCTCGACGACGGGCTGGCGGTGTCCCTGACGGACGAGCAACTGGGGCGCGTGCTGCGGCCGAAGGCCGACGCCGCCGCCCACCTCGACGAGCTGACCGCGGACCTGGACCTGAAGGCGTTCGTGCTGTTCTCCTCCGCCTCCGGCACCTTCGGCGGCCTCGGCCAGGCCAACTACGCCGCGGCGAACGCCTTCCTCGACGTGCTGGCCGCGCGCCGCCGCGCCGCCGGCCGGGCCGCCGTGTCCCTGGCCTGGGGCACCTGGGCACCCGCGAGCACCATGACGGCGCTCACCGAGACGGACCTGCGCCGCATGGCCAGGGGCGGCATCGTGCCGCTCACCGCGGAACAGGGCCTGGCGCTGCTGGACACCGCCCTCGCCATGCAGGACCGGCCCGCGCTGGTCCCGGTGCGCCTCGACCTCGACGCGCTCGGCGCCCAGGCGGAGGCGGCGGGCGTGCCCGTTCCCGGCCTCTTCCGCGGCCTGGTGCGGCCCGCCGTGCGGCGGGCCGCGCAGCACGCGGCCGACCCGGGCGCCGGGCAGCGGCTGGCCGCCCTGCCGGACGCCGAACGGCTCGCCGCGCTACGGGAGTTGGTGCGCGAGCAGACCGCGACGGTCCTGGGCCACGGCGCGGCCGACGCGGTCGACGCCGAGGCGGGCTTCGGCGAACTCGGTTTCGACTCGCTGACGGCCGTCGAACTGCGCAACCGGCTCGGCACCGCAACCGGCCTGACGCTGCCGCCCACCCTCGTGTTCGACCACCCCACCCCGGCCGACCTGGCGCGGCGGCTGCACACCGAGCTGGGCGAGGCCGCCGCCGCCCCCGCGGCGGCGCCGGGCGTGGCGAACGGCGGGCCGGCGGGGGGCGGCAGCCTGCTGCCGCTGTTCGCGGACGCCGTGGAACGCGGCGAGATCAGGGAGTTCGTGGGCGCCATGAACGCGCTGTCCCGCTTCCGCCCGGCCTTCGACGACGCGCCGGGCGACGCCGCGGGCGTGCGGCTCGCGGGCGGTGACGAAGGACCGCTGCTGCTGTGCCTGCCGCCGGTCATCGGCATCTCGGGACCGCACCAGTACGCGCGGTTCGCCGCCGCGCTCCGCGGCAGGCGCACGGTGGTCGCCCTGCCGCACCCCGGGTTCCGCACCGGCGAGCCGGTCGCCGCCACCGCCCGCGCCCTGGCGCGCGCCCACGCGGCGACGGCGCTGCGGCTCGCCGCGGGGGCACCGTTCGTGGTGGTCGGGTACTCCTCCGGCGGCTTCGTCGCGCACGCCGTCGCCGAGGAACTGCAGGCCGCGGGCACCGCCCCGGCCGGCGTCGTCCTGCTGGACAGCTACCCGCCGGACGAGACGCAGCTGCTGGAACGGCTCATCCCGGCGGTCGTCCGCGGCATCCAGGACCGCAAGGACCGCATGCTGGGCGGCGAGGACGACGCGTGGCTCACGGCCATGGGGCGCTACATGGGCTTCGACTGGACGCCCTCGCCGGTCGCCGCGCCGACACTGCTGGTCCGCTCCGGCGAACCGCTCCCCGGGCTGCCGGAGAACGAGCCGTGGCGGGCCACGTGGAAGCACCCGCACGACGCGGTGGACGTGCCGGGCGACCACTTCACGATGATGGAGGAGCATGCCGCCGCCGCGGCGGCGGCGGTGGAGGAGTGGCTGGCGCGCTGACGCGGCGGCCCGCGCGGGCCAGGGGCAGCACCACCTCGTCGACCAGCCGGTGCCCCTCCTCGCGCGGCACGGACTCGCCCATCATCAGCCAGCGGAACATCACGACGGCGGGCGCGATCTGCCACAGCACCTCGACGTCGGCGTCCGGGGCGATCTCGCCGCGCTCCCTGGCGCGCGCGAACGCCCCCGCGGCCACCTGCTTGCGCGCGTCGAGAAAGCCCTCCCGCAGCGCCGTCGCCAGCTCCTCGTTCCGCCGTTTCTCGTCGATGAGCCCGGCCATCACGTCGGCCAGCCGCTCCATCTCGTTCAGCAGGTCGTCCATGCCCGCCAGCAGGTCGCCGCGGAGGCTGCCGGTGTCGTACTCGGCCGGCAGGTGGCTGACCGCGTGCACGAACGCGGCGACGACCAGCGCCGACTTGGACGGCCACCGCCGGTACACGGTGGCCTTGCTCGCGTGGACACGCGACACGACCTCGTCGATGGTCAGCCGTTCGTAGCCGGTCTCCTTGAGGACATCGAGCGTGGTGGTCAGCAGTTCATCCATGCGGGCCTGGCCACCCCGCAGCGGTGCGACGGACATGTGATCAGCTTACGTCGCGACCGACCGTACGGTACGAGGCGGTACCGTACACGCGCGGGCCGCCGCGGACTCACCGCAGGGGTCCGGGCCTCGCCTCAGGACCGGCGGGCCGCGTTTTCAAGCGGTCAGCGGGTATTTGCCGGGGGTGTCGTTATCCGCGACGAGTGGACGGCCGCGCTGCGGGCGTGAGGGAGACGTCCGGGGCTCAGAGTCCGCCGCTGCCCCCGGTCCAGGCCGGGGGCTCGGGCATGGCGTCGCCCTGGATGGTCCACGGACCGTCCGGGCCGGCCGCGGTGGCGTACGGCACGCGGCCGTGCCGCGAACCGGTGGAGTACGCCCAGTGGGCGCCGTTCTCCGTGAACACGTCCGGGTCGGGGAAATCGTCGTCGATCACCAGTCCCGGGGCGACCGAGCTGGGGGCGGGGGCGTCGGCGTCCTGGGCGTTCGCGGCGGGGGAGAGAGGCAGCAGCGCGGCGAAGACCGCCACCGCGCCGAGCAGCGCGCCCGTCGTGATGCGCATGGCGTGGCCCTTTCTACGCGGGAGTCGGGGACGTGCGGGACGTGCGTCAGGGCCTGCGGGGCGGGGGCCGCGCCGTGCGGCCCCCGCCCCGCGTGGCGCTACCTGCCCGCCTGGAGCGCTGCCCAGGTCTGCGGGCCGACGAGGCTGTCGGCGGACAGCCCGCGGCTCGACTGGTAGTCGTGGACGGCCTCGCCGGTGAGCGGGCCGAAGATGCCGTCGACGGAGACGGTGCGGCCGAGCGCGGCGGTCAGCGCCCGCTGGAGCCGTGACACGGCCTCACCCGTGCTGCCCTCGCCGAGCGAGGCGGTGGGTCCCGCGGACAGCAGCGCCGTCCAGGTGCTGCTGCCGACGACGCCGTCGACGGGCAGGCCGACCGCCGTCTGGAAGGAGCGGACCGCGGCCGCCGTGGCGGGGCCGAAGTCGCCGTCGGTTTCCCCGGCATCGTGCCCGTTGGTGGTCAGCAGGTGCTGGAGGGCCGCCACCTGGGGGCCGCTCTCACCTTCGGCGAGCGAGCTGTAGGCGGGGAAGTCCAGCTCGGGGGCGCCGGGTTCACCCGGGTCGCCGCCGACCAGCTCCATGTAGTAGTCCCAGTCCCAGTGCGGCCCCGGGTCGGTGTGGTCGTTGCCCGGGACCTCCACGTGGCCGAGGATGTGCTCCCGGTCCTTGGGGATGCCGTGCCGGTCGGCGAGGTGGCTCGTCAGGGCCGCGGAGGAACGGTACATCGCGTCGGTGAACCACGCCGGTTCGTCGACCCAGCCCTCGTGCTCGATGCCGATGCTGTAGGGGTTACCCGACCGCGCGTGCCAGGCGGTGTCCGCGTCGCGGACCGTCTGCGTGACCTCGCCGTCCGAGGAGCGGATCACGTAGTGGGCGCTGACCTGCGAGTCCGGGTTCTGGAACCAGCTGATCGCCCCGGCGTAGGAGCCCTGGGTGACGTGGATGACGACGGCGCTGATCGACTGGGTGCGGCCGGAGGCGTAGTTGGCCTCGTGCGCCGGGACCCAGCGCGCGGCCGGGTAGTCCTCGCTGAGTGCGACCGGTCCCGCGGTGGCGTACCGGCCGCGTTCCGGCGCGACCGCGCGGGGCGTGACCTCGACCGTCTCGCCGCCGCCGACGGGCGCCCTGACCCCGTCCCGCAGCAGCTCGTAGACGGTGTCCGCGTAGAGGCGGGCGGTGGAGTCCTCGGTGGCGCCGCCGTACTGCGCGACCACCGGGTACCAGGCGTCGAGGTCGGCGCGGTCGTGGGGGGACAGGCCGAGCGTGTCGGCGTACTCCCGCAGTACGGCGGCCCCGCCGCGGATGTTCGCGGCGGTGTCCTGCCGCAGCTCCGCGACCGGCAGGCCGGTCTCCGCCGCGGCGGTTTCCAGGGTGCGGTGGGTGGGGTTGCTCACCAGGTGCATCACGCCGTAGCCGCGGGCCTGGCTCGGCAGGCCGTCGTGGCCGTCGAGGCGGGATTCGCCGTAGCCGACCGCGACCAGCAGGTCCCGGGGGACGTCGTACTGTGCGGCGGCCTCGCCGAACGCGGCGGTCACCGGTGCGGTGGCGGCGTCGGCGGCGTCGGTGGCGGCCGCGGGCTGGGCGGGGGCGAGCAGCGCCGCGAGGGCCGCGCCCGCGAGTGCGGTGACGCCGATCCGACGGGGTGGGGCAGATCGTCTGGACACGCTTCTCCGTTCGCAGATACCGTGCGCACGCCCCGTGGGGTCGGGCGTGCGCCGGCTCCCACCCTCGGGCAGCGCCATGGCCATGTCAATCGGCGGGGCCGGTGGGATACCCCGTCCGGCCCACCCGGGTGCGGCGCGGCGGCCCGTACCGGGACCGCCGCGCCGTACCCGGGCCGAACGCGCCCCGCCCGCGCGTGGCGCGCCGTCAGTCCCCGGCCGCGTTGATCTCCTGCGGGAGCCTGAAGCACAGCGAGCCGAAGAGGAAGCCGGCGCCGATGGCTCCCATGACGACGACGTCGTCCCGCTTCGCCCTGCCCTCCTTCGCCAGGCGCCACAGCGACGTCAGGGGCGACACCGAGGCCGTGTTGCTCAGCGTGTCGGCGGTGACGGGCACCCGTTCGGTGTCCGCCCCGACGATGCGCGCCAGTTCGCGCACGAGCCGGGCGTTGGCCTGGTGCAGCGCGAAGCCGCTCACGTCGTCCACCGTGACGCCGGCGGAGGAGAGCGTCTCGGTGATGGACTTCGGCAGCCGGGTCAGCGCCTCCCTCAGCACCACCCGCCCGTCCATCTGGAGGTAGGGGTTGACGGGTGTCGGAGTGCTGGAGCCGGCCGTCTTCTGGTGCACGCGCCAGGGCGCCGCCATCCGGACCGCGTCCGAGTACACGTTCCCGAGGTCGTAGGAGAGGAGGCCGTCCGGTCCGTCCGACTTCCGCAGCACCGTCGCCGCGGCGGCGTCGCCGAAGAAGATCCGCGTCACCCGGTCCGTGGGGTCGGTGCCGCCGGAGCCGCGCTCGGCGCAGACGATCAGGGCCCGTTCGAGGCCGGGCTCCTGGAGCAGGGCGGAGGCCGTGTAGATCCCGTACACCGACGAGGCGCACGCGTGCTGCGTGATGTCGACGATGCGCGGGCTCTCGATTCCGAGGCGCTCGGCGATGCTCACGCCCATGGACGGCATGACCCAGTCCGGGGTGGTGCACGCGACGAGCAGGACGTCGATGTCCCGCGCGCCCGCGCCCGCGGCGTCCAGGGCCTTCTCCGCGGCACGGACGGCCAGGTCGAGCAGGCTGTCCTCCGGTTCGAGGAAACGCCGTTCACGTATGCCGGTCTTCTCCTCGATCCACTCCGGTGTCGTGTCCAGCGTTTCGCACAGCTCGGCGTTGGTGACGACCCTTTCTGGCAGGACAAGACTGACACTCTCGGGACTCACCGGGCTGAGTTGCCACCTGGGCATGACGGCCTCCTCTTCGGCAGTGGACAAGTCGGTGGTGCCGCACTCACTTTTCCTCGAACGCCATGCGCACACGGTCCTTGAGATAAGGGCTCGGGGTGGGGCGCGCGTCCAGTTTCACGCCGAACCACTTTTCGTACGCCGCGAGTATCTCCGCGTCGTCGGCAAGTACTTCGGTACGCGATTCCTTGCCGGTGGTGATCGTGAGCTTGTCGTCCTTGAGGATCACCCAGCCGTTTTCGAGCGGCAGGGAGCAGAACATGTTCTGGAGCAGCATGGAATCCGGGCTCGTCCGGTACCACCAGACCACCTGCTCGAAATCGGCCATCGACAGCGGGCCCTCGTAGAACTGGTACTGCGGCTTTCCGTCGCACAGCACGTCGGTGGCCTTGTCGCTCACCCTGCGCGTCGAGAAGCGGCCGTGCGGGTCGGGCTGCGGCTCGGCCGCGTCGAGCAGCACGGGGAACCGGCTGCCCTTTCCGAATCCCACGTCCACGATCCACGTCGCCCCGTCGATGACGACGGTCATCATGAAATGGTTGTAGGGCGCGTTGAGTTCGCCGCCGATCCACACCCGTGCGTGATGGGCGGTCACGTCGTAGCCGAGGGACTGGAGCAGATAGAGAAAGGCTGTGTTGATCTCGCCGCAGCCGCCGCCGCGGCGCTGGCGCACGATCTTGTCGACGACCCGTTCGTCCTTGTAGTAGATCTCCTTGCCGAGGTGGTAGTCGATGCTCTCGAAGGGCACCGACATCACGTGCCGTTCGTGCAGATGCCGCAGCGCGTCCAGGTCGGGCCGCTTCGGCGGCTCGGCCCCGATGCGCTCCAGGTAGGCGGCGATGGTCGCGTCGTCCAGGATGAGGACCTCGTCGGAAGTCATCTGTTCTCAGTCCTCCTCGAATGAGAACCGGAGCGTGTTGGTCATGTGCGGGCTCGGCGTGGGCCGCTCGTCGAGCTTGATTCCGAACCACTTTTCGTACGCCGCGAGCACCGCCGCGTCGTCCGGCAGCTTCTCGGTCCGCTTCTCCCGCCCCGTGGTGAGCGTCAGCAGGTCGTCGCGCAGGCTGACCCAGCCGCCGGGCAGGGGCAGGGAGCAGAAGAGGTTCGTCAGGAACGGCGAGCGCGGGTTGGTGCGGTACCACCACAGCGTCTGCCGGAAGTCGACCAGCTCCACCGGGTCGTCGTAGAAGCAGTACTGCGGCTTCCCGTTGCGGAAGATGTCGATCGCGCCGTCGTCCATCGGCCGCAGGGTGAACTCGCCCTGCGGGTCGGCCTGCTTACGTCCCGCTTCGAGCAGGAGCGGATGCCTGCTGCCCTTGCCGAAACCGATGTCCACCAGCCACCGCTCGCCGTCGATGGCCACCGTGGCCAGCAGGTGGTGGTACGGGGGGGTGGACCGGTCCCCGATCCGCAGCCGGCCCTGGTGCAGCGTGATGTCGAAGCCGAGCGCTTCGAGCAGCAGGAAGAACGCCGTGTTGATCTCGTAGCAGCCGCCGCCGCGGCGCTGGTGGACGACCTTGTCGACGGCCCGCTCGTCCATGTGTATCTCGGCGCCGAGGTGGTAGTCGATGCTGTCGAAGGGCACCGACATCACGTGCCGCTCATGCAGGTGGCGCAGGGCGTCCGCGTCCGGCTTCCCCGGCGGTTCGGCGGAAATGCGTTCCAGGTACTGGGCCACTGTCTTGTCGTCGAGCATGGCGACTCACCTCTCTTGTCCGTTGAATCGCGGGAAGAGGGCCCGGGCGTTGCCGTGGTCGATCCCGCGCAGGTCCTCGGTGCTGAAACCGCCGTGTTCCACGACGAAGCGCCCGGTGCCGACCGTGTACGACTCGGGCATCAGGGGGAAATCGGACCCGACCAGGATCTGGCTCGCGGGGGCGAAGGAACGCAGGGCCGCGAGGGCGTGCGCGTCGCCGGTCATCGCCACGTCGAAGTACAGCCCTTGGAGGGAGCCGATCGGGTCCGCCGGCAGGCGGTCGGCGAGCGGCGGGCTGATCAGCCCGCCCGAGGCGAGCCGCCCCGCGTAGTACGCGACGCCGCCCCCGCCGTGCGGCAGGATCACCGGCAGCCCGGGGAACCGCTCAAGCGTCCGGTTGTACAGCAGCTGGGCCGCCACCCGCACGCTCTCGAACGGGAACTCGTAGAGCGAGGCCGGCAGACCGAACATCGGCTGGTCGGTGGCGGGCGGCACCGTCGGGTGCACGAACAGCGGCGAACGCCTGCGGGCCGCCTCCGCGAACAGCGGGTCCATGGCCGGGTCCCCGACGTACAGGCCACCGTAGTTGGAGATCAGGCCCGCGCCGTCGAGCCCCAGCGTGTCCACGGCGTACACGAACTCCTGCACCACGGCGTCCATGTGCGGGAACGGCAGCGTGGCGAACGCCCCGAAACGGCCCGGGTTCGCCGCGGCCAGGCCCGCCAGGTACTCGTTCACCCGGCGCGCGAACGCCGCCGCCGGCTTCGGCGCCATCGGCGGAACGCCCGGCCAGATGCTCACCACGGCCGCCCGGATACCGTGCCGGTCCATCATGGTGAGACTGCTGTCCACACTCCACGACGGCTTGTCGACACCAGGAAGTATCGTCGGGATTCCGATGTCCTCCAGCGCGTCGCGGTAGAAATCCGGGAGGATGTGGTGGTGCACGTCGATGGCGTCCATCCACGGCCTGCCGGTGAACTCCTGGTCCGCAGCCAGCATTGATTCAGCCTCGATCCGAATCGTTGAAACGTCTTCTGGTGCCGGTGCGGGCACCGGTGGCCGTGCCCGGCGCCCGGTGCCCGCGGCGCGGGCTACGCGCGATCCGTGCCGGACGGATTGCTGATCACGCACCGCCAGACACCGTCGGCGCCGCGCCGCACGATGTCCGTCGCGGTGCCCTCGATCCGCACGTGCTTTCCGTCCGGGTCCTCGCCCTCGTGGACGTAGTCGATGATCAGGAGCGCGATGTCGCCCACGGCGTACGCGTGCCGGACCGAAAGGGAAATCGGCAGCCGGTGCGCGAGGGTCTCCTCGCTGGCCGCCCACAGTTCCTTGCCCGCCTGGTAATTCCCGGGCGAGATCACGCGCATGGCTTCCGGCTCGAAAATCTCCTTCATGGCCTGGAGATTCCCCGAGTTGAAGGCGTCCACGAACGCCGCGGCCATTTCCTCGGGCTCCGCCGGCAGGCTGATCTTCTCATCAGTGGGATTCGACATGCCAACAGCACAGGGCACCCGCAAGAGCCTCATCAACCGGATGCGGGCCAGTTTGTCAGGTCGCCGGCCCGGCCGCGATGAGCAGCTTTTCCCGTACCTGACGAACTATGCGCCGAATGGCTGGGCCGCCGACCGGCGCACCGATGATGATGCTGGTCACGAAGCCCAGTCGTGACGATTCCCCAGCGACGTTCACCTGCGAGGAGTGCCCCGTGACCAAGGTTGCCATCATCTTCCATTCCCGGAGCGGAAACACCTACCAGCTCGCCGCCGCCGCGGCGGATGCCGCCGCGAAGGCGGGTGCCGAGACCCGGCTGCTGAAGGTCGGTGAACTTCCCGACCCGATGGTGCTGGACAAGGAGGCGTATTCCGCACTGGAAACCGACACCGCCGACCTCAAGGTGGCGACACTTGAGGACCTCGTATGGGCCGACGCCATCATGATCGGCACGCCCGTGCACTTCGGTCTCCCCGCGCCGCAGATCATCAACTTCATCGATCACTCGGGCCCTGTCGCCATTCCGGGAAAGCTCGTGAACAAGGCGGTCACCGTATTCGCCTCCGGGTCCGCCCCGCACTCGGGGGCGCAGACCACGATCCTGGCCGTGCACAACTCGCTGTGCCACTGGGGCTCGCTCATCGTCCCCAACGGGTCGAGCGTCGAGATCCTCGGCTCCGAGAACAACGGGTCCCCGTACGGCACGTGCAGCATCTCGCGGCATGAGGCGAACAACGTGCACGAGGACAACCTGAGGGCCATCGAGTACCAGGCGCTGCGCCTGGTGGAGGTGGCCAGGGCGTACCAGATCGGGCTCCAGCAGACCGAGTCCGCCATCAAGTACGTCACCCTGGACGACCTCACCAGGAAGTTCCCCCGGCTGTCCATGAACTGACGACGGCGGCCACGGCACGGCCCCCGCGCCCCCGGGCGCCGGGGCCGAGCCGCAGACGTCGCGACGGGTGCCCCGCCCCGGGGGCCGTGCCGCCTCGCAGCGCGCACGGCCGCCCGGGGTTTTTCCTGCCCCGCCCGGTACCGCGCCGCGCCCGCCGCGGCATGGCACCGTGCGGTGGGGTAGCCGTTACGTCAGACGCCGTGCCCCCCACGGACAGCCGATGCTGTCGCACCCCCACAGGAGGAACACGTGAAACTGGTGATCTTCGGCGCCAGCGGCCCGACGGGCCGGCTCGCCACCGAACAGGCCCTCGCCGAGGGGCATTCCGTCACCGCCGTCACCCGGCGCCCGGATGCCTTCCCGGCGGGCGCACACCGCCCCGAGGTCGTCGGCGCGGACGTCATGGACGCGGCCGCCGTGGACCGGGCGGTCGCCGGGCACGACGCCGTCATCTCCACGCTCGGCGTCCCCTATACGAAGGAGAACGTGACGGTCTACTCCCAGGGCGCGGCGCACATCGCGCGGGCGATGGCCGGCCACGGCGTCCGGCGCCTGGTCTGCGTCAGCTCGATCGGCGTCACCCCCGAACACGCGCCGGGCGAGACGCTGATGTTCCGCAAGGTGATCGCGCCGATCCTGCTGAAGCTGGGGCGCACCATCTACGCGGACATGGGCCGCATGGAGGAACTGCTGCGCGGCACCGACCTGGAGTGGACCGTCCTGCGTCCCGCCGGGCTCTTCGACGGCGACGAGGTCACCGACTACGTCGTCGGGGAGCCGCGCATCCCCGGGCGTTTCACCTCGCGCCGTGACCTCGCGGACGCGCTGGTGCGCGCGGCCGTCGACGGGCGCCACGTCCGTTCCGCCGTCGAGGTCATCACCACCCGGGGCGTGCCGAGCTACTTCGGCGTCTTCGTCAAGGAGGCCCTGCACATCGGGAACAAGCGGTGATCCCTGCGGCTCCTGCGGCCCGTGAGGGCCGCAGGACGCCGCCGCTACCGGGCGCGCAGCAGCGCGAGCCCCATCGACATCCCGCCGCCGAACGCGGCCAGCAGGATCAGATCGCCACGGGCCACGGCGCCCGAACGGTTGAGCCGGTCCCAGGTGACCGGTACCGAGGCGGCGCCGGTGTTCCCGTAATCGGTGACCGTGGTCGCCGTTTTCTCCAGGGGAATACCGAGCTGCGCGGCCATGTCCGCCAGCATTCTGCCGTTCCCCTGGTGCGGCACGAAGTGCGCTATCTCCTCGGGCCGCACGCCCTGGTCGGCGAGGAACGCCTGAATTCCGGGAACGACTTCGGCCTCGACGAAGTCCCGTACGCCGCGGCCGTTCATGGTGAAGTAGTGCAGCCCTTCCCTGGCCGTTTCCTCCGTGGGGGGAATCCGGCTGCCCCCGGCGGGCACTCCCACGAGGTCACGCGCGCTCGAGAAACTGGCCAGCCGCGTCGCGACGAGCTGCTGCCGGCCGCCGCGGCCCAGGACGACGGCCCCGGCGCCGTCGCCGAACAGCACGGTCGTGCGGCGGTCGTCGGGGGAGAGGATGCGTGAGTAGACGTCGGCGCCGATGACGAGGGCGTGGTCGGTGTCCGCGTCCGCGAGCATGCGCTCGGCGACCGTGAGCGCGAACGCGAAGCCGCTGCACACGGAGTTGATGTCGAAGGCCGTGGTGCCGTCCGGGGCGCCGAGTTCGTCCGCGACGACACAGGCCGTCGGCGGCTGGGGGGAGTCCGGGGTCGAGGTGGCCACGAGGACGAGCCCGAGCTGCGAGGCCCGGACGCCCGCCTGTTCCATGGCCGCTCGTGCGGCGGCCAGGGCCAGGTCGGACGTCGCCTCCTCGGATTTCGCCCAACGGCGTTCGCGAATGGCGGTTTTCCGGTGGATCGCCTCCTCGGTCGTCCCCACCAATTCGCCCACGTCCTTGTTGGTGATGACGCGGCTCGGCACGTAGGAACCCGTTCCGAGCACGCCTGCAACCCGGTGCGCAGCACCGTATGTGATCATTTATTGCTCCGTTATCGTCCAGTCAGTGGCGGAGCACCGCACCCATGAAAAAGCACTTGGGAAACAGGACAGTGCACGTGCACGGAGACGGTCCAGACAATGCGTACGGGTCTGTCAGGTGAGCGGCGGCGGTACGACCGGGCGCCCAGCCGCGCGGATGGCCCGGCCGCGGGGATGGCTATGATGCGGAGCGGATCTGCGCCTCGAGTCCGTCCAGGACGTACGTCAGGCCGAGGCGGAAGTTCTCGTCCCACTCGTCGTCCAGCACGTAACTGTGGTCGAGCAGCGTCGGATACCGGTGGCTGTGGCGGCCCAACTGCTCGTGCGCCGCGTGGCGTTCCGCGTCCGTCCAGCGCAGGTTCGACTGGCTCGCGGTGGAGCCCTGGACGTGGCTGTACAGCAGCCAGCACGCCGCCTGGACGTGCCGGCCCGTGAGCCCGGCCCGGACCAGCGTCGCCTGGAGGTACTCCATCCACATCAGGAAGTTGGGCCCGATCACCGGCCGCTGCCGCAACGGCAGCGCCGCCGACCAGGGGTGCTTCAGGAGCGTGGCCCGGCATCCGGTGAGCAGCGCGACCACGTCGTCCCGCCAGCTCCCGGCGCGCTCCCCAGGCACCGCGGCCTCGGCGAAGATGGCGTCCACCGCGAGGTCGATGACATCGTCCTTGGTGTCGATGTGCCAGTAGAGGGTGGTCGCGCCCACCTGGAGGCGCTCCGCGAGGTGGCGCATCGTCAGCCGCTCGATGCCCTCCTCGTCCAGCAGGGCGACGGCCGCCTCGGTGATGCGCTCCCTGGTCAGGGGCGGCCCGTTCCGCGTGGCGGGCGGCGGTCGCAGCCATACGCTCCGACCACCGCATGTGGGCGCCGCGTCGTCCTCCTGTGGCTTACCCGTGATGATCTCCACCGCCCTTCCCCGGTCATCGTATCCCCGGTGGTAAAAGGGGGTAGTACATTGATCGGGAGGTGGACCAATGTACCGGTGCTCGTTCCGTGTTCGGCGGCTGAAGTATGGGTGATGGTGCCGTTCGCGGGGCATCCGCCGGCCGGCCGCGCTCCTCCACACCTCCCCGCCCGGCGCCGCGCGGCCCGTCCGCCGTCGGCACCCCGGCGGAGCCCGCGCAACGGAGACCTCCCATGAAGCTCGTCGTGTTCGGCGCCAACGGCCCCACCGGACGCATGGCCACGGCCATGGCGATGGCCGCGGGCCACAGCGTGACCGCCATCACCCGCCGGCCCCTCGCCTTCCCCTTCAACGACGTGGTGCTCCAGATCGCCGCGGCCGACGTGCTGGACGCCGACGCGGTGGACTGGGTGATGGCCGGACAGGACGCGGTCATCTCGGCCATCGGCGCGCCCGTGGGCAGCAGGGACGTCTCGCTCTATTCGCGGGGCACCTACAACATCGTCAAGGCGATGGTCCGCCACGGGCTGCGGCGCGTGGTCTGCGTGAGCTCCGCGGGTGTCGCGGGCACCGGCCCGCCGGACGGGGCACCGGTGTCCCTCGGGAACGTCCGGCCGCTGCTGCGGCGGCGGTGGCGGGGTGTCCACCAGGACATGCGGCGCATGGAGAGCATCGTGCGGGCGAGTTCTCTCGACTGGACCATCGTCCGTCCCGCGGTGCTCTTCGACGACGTCACGGTCACGGACTACCGGGTGACCGGGGACGGGGTGCCCGGCCGGTACACCTCACGCGCCGACCTCGCCCACGCGCTGCTCACCCGCGCCGTCGGCAGCCGCGACTGCGGCAGGACCATTCACGTGGTCACCACCGGGCGAACGCCGGGGCCGGCCGTCCTGCGGCCGCTGCGGCGCGCGGCTTCCAAGCCCTTTCCCTACCGCTGATTTGCTGCCGCACACCTGCTGGTGCGACGGCTCCGGGCCGCGGCGCGGCGACTCCGGCCGAAAAAACCTGTTTTCCCCGGCGTGCGCGCGGTGGCGGGCGCCACATCAGCCGGGCGGGGTTTCCCGTTCGAGGTCGAGTAGTCCGGCGAGGGTATAGGTCTCGTCGGCGGGGACTGGCAGATCCTCGCGCAGGGCGGTGCCTTCGAGGCGGCCCGCCAGCGTGTAGGTTTCCTCCGAAAAGGCCGCCTGCCGTGTCGTCTTCGATGGTTCGGGCGTTTGATCCTCCGGTCCTGCCTTGCCGCTCATACCTGCGACGGTGCAAGCGTGGGTCGGAGTGGTCAACGGGGACGGGAACAGTTCGTCACCTTCCCTCCGGGGACCCGGACGCCTTCGGGTCCCGCCTCCCGCGTTCTCCCTCATCAGCGTGGCAGGTGACATAAAAAGATGCCGGTGGTGGTGGCGTGAGGGAAGCGGCAATAAAGTCAGGTCCGGTTTGTTGATTCCCATGCAGCGGACAAGGTGCGACAGGGGCGCACAGGAAGGTGTAAGGGACGTTGGCGGCGGGTAACGGCTGCGCGCTGGCCGAGTAGCCGGTTGATTCCAGACCATGTCACCGCACGGTGACGACTTGCTGCCGGAGGGACACCGGCAGGGTCTTCCTGGGGGAACTGCGGAATCATCACCCCGTCATGCCCGCGTGCGAAACCGTCGAGATCCGTTAGATGTTGCCACGATAGTCCGCAGGCGTTGACTCTTGGCTTGCGGGAGCAATCTACTCGGGGGTACGCCGTGAATGCAGTATGGCTTCCATTGGCACGGATAGAACGCGACAGTGGCTACGCGAGTGGTTTACCTGGAGGCGTGGGGTGCTCCGGGAGTTTGCTCGCCGAAATATCCCGGTCACTATTCGCTTCGCTGCCGCGCGCTGACCAGCGCAAAAAAGGTGTCGAATACGTCCGGGGTCTCCTGGAGACTCCCGGGCGCAAATCAATAAGAAACATGGCCCACCTGCTCGGCGGCCGGGCGACGGACCAGAGCCTGCACCACTTCATCAGCGAGTCGACCTGGGACTGGACACCGGTGCGCCAAGCCCTGGCGCAGTACCTGGTCCCGCGCCTGCCGGTGGCCGCCTGGGTGGTGCAGAACATGGTGATCCGCAAGGCCGGGCAGCACTCGGTCGGCGTGGACCGCAAGTTCGTCCCGGCCGCGGGCCGCGTGCTCAACGCGCAGCAGGCCATCGGGGTATGGGCCGCCTCGGGCAGCCGGAGCAGCCCCGTCAACTGGGGTCTCCACCTGCCCCAGGGCTGGATCGAGGACGCCCCGCGGCGGAGCCGTGCCTCGATCCCGGACAACGCCGAGCTGGAGACGCTAGCCGACCGGGCCGCGAAACTGTGTGTCGAGCTGGTATCCGATTGGGCGATGCCCGTCCGGCCCGTCGTCTTCGACTCCCGCCTGATGGACGTCACCACGATCGTCGACCGGCTCGGCCGCCGGGGCATCCCGTTCGTGACCCGCATCGACGCATCGGTCCCCCTCACCGTCACCGACCCGGCGCTGACCGGCCACCGCGGCTCCACGGTCATGCAGGCGGCGGAGATCATACGAGCCGCCAAGGGCACGTCGCAGCCCGTCCGCCGGCGCGAGCCAGGTCCCGGGGGTGCCCTGCGTCCGGGCCGGCTGGCGCACGTGGCCGTCAAGTACCACGCCGGAAGGACGGGGCTGCGCAGGGCGTGCGGCGCCCGGCAGATGGTGCTGCTCGGCCTCGCCGACATCAACGCCCCGGACTCGCCGCAGCTGTGGCTCACCGACATGCTGAAGGTGCACCCCGCCGTCCTGCTCAAGCTCTGCGCGCTCCTCGACCGCGTCGAGTACGACTTCGACGAGGTCGCCAAGAACGTCGGCATCGAGGACTACGCGGGTCGCTCGTTCGACGGCTGGCACCGCCACGTGACCCTGGCCTCGGCCGCGCACGCCGTGTCCGTCCTGACGTCCGCGCACGGCACGTTCGCGGCGGGCGGCACGGGCTGACGCCGCGCCGCGCGGCACCGCGGTGGGCGGCGGCTCCCGGCACCGGGAGCCGCCGCCCACCGCCGTTCCGCCGTCCGCCGCGCCCGAACGCGGCGGTACCTGACGAAGTGACACACGGCTCGTTGGCCACCGGCGGCCCACGGCTACAGGATCGGGTTGCCGGTCGCCGCCCACTCGGCGCACCCCCGCACGCACCCGCGCCTCCCCGCACGCGGCCCGCGCGACGCACGCGCATACCGGTCAATCCACCACGGGAGAGATCAGTGGACAACCCTGTGCTCGACATCAAGTCCGAAACGGCGCGGCAGCAGCCGCGGTGGGACGACGCCGAACACGTCCGGCGCGTGCGGGAGGAGCTGGGGGCCGCCCCCGCGCTCGTCGGCGCCGACGACGTGTACACCCTGCGTTCGGTGCTCGCCGCCGTCGCCGCGGGGCAGGCGCACGTGATACAGGCCGGCGACTGCGCCGAGGACCCCGCGGAGTCCACCGCGGGCGACGTCGCCCGCAAGGCCGGCCTGCTCGACGTGCTCGCCGGCGTCCTGAAGGGCATCACCCACCGGCCCGTGGTGCGGGCGGGACGCATCGCCGGCCAGTTCGGCAAGCCGCGCTCCCACCCCACGGAACGCGTCGGCGAACTCGAACTCCCCGTCTACCGGGGGCACATCGTCAACGGTCCCGAGCCCGACCCGCAGGGCAGGCGCCCCGACCCGCAGCGCCTGCTCGACTGCTACCAGGCGGCCGGCGAGGTGATGGACCACCTCGGCTGGCGGCGGCGCCCGGACGGGCCGCGCATCGACCCGCCGGTGTGGACCAGCCACGAGGCCCTCGTCCTCGACTACGAGGTACCGCTGCTGCGGCGCGACGCGGCCGGCCGGACCTTCCTCGCCTCCACGCACTGGCCGTGGATCGGGGAGCGGACCCGGCAGGCCGACGGCGCGCACGTCACGCTGCTCGCCGCGGTCGCCAACCCCGTGGCCTGCAAGGTCGGGCCGGGCATGACCACCGGGGACCTGCTCGCGCTGTGCGAACGGCTCGACCCGGGCCGCGAGCCCGGCCGGCTCACCCTGATCGCCAGGATGGGCGCCACCGCCGTCGCCGACCGGCTGCCGCCCCTGGTGGCCGCGGTCCGGGCCGCGGGGCATCCGGTCATCTGGCTCACCGACCCCATGCACGGCAACACCGTCACCGCACCCGACGGGCTCAAGACCCGGTACGTGGAGTGGATCGTGCGCGAGGTACAGGACTTCCAGGCAGCGGTCCGCGCGGGCGAGGGCGTCGCCGGCGGAATCCACCTGGAGACCACGCCCGACCAGGTGACCGAATGCGTCCCCAACCCCTCTGCCGTCGACGAGACCCGCGACAAGTACACGAGCCTCTGCGACCCGCGGCTCCGCCCGGAACAGGCGGTGTCCGTGGTCTCGGCCTGGAACGGCTGAGCCGGGCCAGGACCGGACGAGGACCGGCACGCCGCACACGCACCGCCCGAACGAGGAGGACCGACAGATGGAGCACAGAACCGCACTGGTCACCGGAGCGGCAGGCGGCATCGGCGCCGCCGTGGCCCGCGCCCTGGGCGAACGGGGCGCCACCGTGGCCGCGGTGGACCGCGACGCCGAACGCCTGCTGCAAACCGTGCAGAAGCTGACCGCCGACGGCCTCAACGCCGAGGCGTTCCCGGCCGACGTCACCGGCCGCGCCGAGGTCGAGGCCGTCGTCGACGCCGTCGAACGCCGCCTGGGACCACTGGACTTCCTGGTCAACGCCGCGGGCGTGCTGCGGCTCGCAGAGGCGCGGCACCTGAGCGACCAGGACTGGGAGACCACCCTGGCGGTCAACGCCACCGGCGTCTTCCTGATGTCGCGGGCCGTCGTCAACCGGATGGTCCCGCGCGGCCGCGGCGCGATCGTCACCGTGGCGTCGAACGCCGCGGGCACCGCGCGCACCGACATGGCGGCCTACGCCGCGTCGAAGGCCGCCGCCACCATGTTCACCAAATGCCTCGGCCTCGAAGTCGCCAAGCACGGCATCCGCTGCAACATCGTCGCCCCCGGCTCCACCGACACCCCGATGCTCAGCTCGATGTGGCACGACGAGACCGGCCGGAAGGGCACCATCGAGGGCCGGCCGGAGGCATACCGGGTGGGCATACCGCTGGGCCGGCTCGCCGAGCCGGAACACATCGCCGACGCCGTCGCGTTCCTGCTGTCCGACCAGGCCGCCCACATCACCATGCACGGCCTCACCGTCGACGGCGGCGCCACCCTCGGCGTGTAGGCGCGACGCGATCCGAAACGGCGGAGACCCACGCGGAGAAAAGGCGGAGAAGAAGCCATGACCGGCATACCTGTCATCGAACCGTACGCAATGCCGACCGCGGGCGACCTGCCCGGCAACGTCGCCCCGTGGGCCGCGGACCCGCGCCGTGCCGTTCTGCTGGTACACGACATGCAGCGCTACTTCCTCGCGCCGCTGCCCGGCACACTCCGCGAGGAGCTGGTGCGCAACGCCGCGCGGCTGCGCGAACGCTGCGCCGCCCAGGGCGTTCCTGTCGCCTACACCGCGCAGCCGGGCGGCATGAGCGAAGAACAGCGCGGGCTGCTCAAGGACTTCTGGGGCCCGGGCATGCGCGTCGACCCCGAGCACCGCAGGATCGTGCCCGAGGTCGCGCCCGCGGCGGGGGACTGGCTGCTCACCAAGTGGCGCTACAGCGCGTTCTTCCGCTCCGACCTGCTGGCACGGATGCGCGCCCTGGGCCGCGACCAGCTGGTGATCTGCGGCGTCTACGCGCACGTCGGGGTGCTGATGACCGCCGTCGAGGCGTTCACCCACGACATCCAGACCTTCCTCGCCGCCGACGCCGTCGCGGACTTCTCGCCCCGCCACCACCGGCTCGCCCTCGACTACGCGGCCCAGCGCTGCGCCGTGGTCACCACCTCGAAGGAGGTCTTCGCGTGACACACGACCTGCTCGCACGCGTACTCGCGCCCCAGCCGCCGCCGTTCGCCCTGCTGTACCGGCCGGGGGCCACCGGCGCCGCGCGGCTGGACGTGCTCGTCGGCGACATCTCCACCCGGGACACGCTCGCCGATCTGCCCCTCCCGGGGCGAGGGCCAGGGCCAGCCGGCCGCGCCCGGCACGACGTGCTGGCCCTCGTCCCCTACCGGCAGATCCGCGAACGCGGCTACGCCTGCGCGGACGACGGCGAGCCGCTGCTCGCCCTGACCGTCACCGCCCAGGACACCGTGCCGGTGACCGATGCGCTGCGTCGGCTGCCGGACGTCCCCACCACGCCGACGGGCGGGCACTTCGTGCCGGACGACGACGCCTACGCCGCCGTGGTGCGCGACGTCGTCGCGGACGAGATCGGCACGGGGGAGGGCGCCAACTTCGTGATCAAACGGTCCTACCGCGCCCGGATCGCCGACTACGGCCCGCCGAGCGCCCTGTCCTTCTTCCGCCGGCTGCTGGAGCAGGAGGCGGGCGCCTACTGGACCTACCTCGTGCACACCGGCACCCGCACCCTCGTCGGCGCCTCGCCGGAGCGGCACATCAGCCTGTCCGGCGGCACGGTCGTGATGAACCCGATCAGCGGCACCTACCGCTACCCGCCGTCCGGTCCCGCGCTGTCCGGTGTGCTGGACTTCCTCGCCGACCGCAAGGAGACCGACGAGCTGTACATGGTCCTCGACGAGGAACTGAAGATGATGACCCGCATCTGCGACAGCGGCTGCGAGGTCAGGGGCCCGTTCCTGAAGGAGATGGCCCGGCTCGCGCACACCGAATACCTCATCGAGGGGCGCAGCACCCGCGATCCGCGGGAGATCCTGCGCGAGACGCTGTTCGCCCCGACCGTCACCGGCAGCCCGCTGGAGAGCGCCTGCCGCGTCATCGGCCGGCACGAGCCGGCCGGCCGCGGCTACTACAGCGGCGTCGTCGCGCTCATCGGCAGGGACGAACGGGGCGCGCACACCATGGATTCCTCCATCGTCATCCGCACCGCGGACATCGGCGGCGACGGCCACCTCGACATCGGCGTGGGCGCCACCCTGGTGCGCCACTCCGATCCCGCCTCCGAGGTCGAGGAGACGCGGGCGAAGGCCGCCGCGCTGCTCGCCGCGCTCGACGGCGGGCGCCCGGCCCGCTTCGCCGGCCACCCCGGCGTCGAGGCCGCCCTGGCCGAACGCAACGCGACCGTCGCCGGCTTCTGGCTCGCGGGGGAGAGGGCGGCCGTCCCCGCGCACCCGGCGCTGGCCGGGCGCACGGCCCTGGTCGTCGACGCGGAGGACACGTTCACCTCCATGCTCGGCCACCAACTCCGGTCGCTCGGGCTCTCGGTGACGGTGCGGCGCTTCGACGAGCCCTACGCGTTCGACGACCACGACCTGGTGGTGCTCGGCCCCGGGCCCGGCGATCCGCGGGCCACCGGGCACCCCAAGATCGCGCATCTGCACGCGGCGGTCGGCGCGCTGCTGGCCGCGCGGCGCCCGTTCCTCGCCGTCTGCCTCAGCCACCAGGTGCTCGGCCTGCGGCTCGGCTTCGACCTGGTCCGCAGGGAGGTCCCGAACCAGGGCGCGCAGCGGGAGATCGACTTCTTCGGCGCCCGGCAACGCGTCGGCTTCTACAACACGTTCGCCGCCCGCTGGGACGAGGACAAGGCGGAATGCCCGGGCGTGGGCGCGGTGGAGGTGAGCAGGGACCGGACGACCGGGGAGGTCCATGCCCTGCGCGGGCCGCACTTCGCGTCGGTGCAGTTCCACGCCGAGTCGGTCCTGACCCAGGACGGGGTGCGTATCCTCGCCGGTCTGCTGACCGACCTCGCCGGGGCGTGACGCGGCGGCGGTGCGCCCCCGCTCCGCCGGGCGCACCGCCGCGTACTTCCCCGCGCCTTCCTGGGCCTCGCCGGGCCCGCCGGCCTCAGCGGGCCGCCTCACCGCCGAAGTCCCGCATCCCGTGCATCCAGGCCACGTAGTCGTGCAGCTGCCCGGGGGACATCGAGGACAGCGTCGCGTTGCGCGCCTCGGCCGCCGCTCCGGCCGGGTGCCACAGCCGGGTGCTCTCCCGCGCGAGATGCGTGATCCGCGCGGTGCGGTCGCGCCGTTCCGCGTGGTACTTCTCGAACCGCTCGGCGAACGCGTCGGTGCACCCGTCGAGCAGGTCACCGAGCAGCACGGCGTCCTCAAGCGCCTGGCAGGCGCCCTGCGCGGCGTAGTGCAGCATCGGGTGCGCCGCGTCGCCGAGCAGCGCGACCCGGCCGTCGGTCCACTTGTCCACCGGGTCCCGGTCCACCAGCACCCACGACTTCCACTCCTCGCCCAGCGCCAGGAGCCGCTGCGCGGTGTCGCCGAGCGGGGCGAACGTCCGCCGCACGGTGTCCTTGTCCACCGGTACTCCGGAGATGGCCTCGGTGGCGCCGTTCTCCACGCTCGGCGCGAGGTTGAGGTAGGTGCCGCCGGCGATCGCGTAGTGCACGAAGTGCCGTCCCGGCCCGGCCCACCAGGTGACCGCGTTCCACCGCAGCTCACGCGGCACCCGCTCCATCGGGATGATCGTCCGGTACACCGTGATGCCCGAGACGCGCGGCTCGCCGTCGTCGACGAGCTGCCTGCGGATCGCCGAATGGATGCCGTCCGCCCCGATCACCGCGTCGCCGGTGACCTGTTCGCCCCCGTCGAGGAGCACCGTCGCCGACCCGCCGTCCTGCCGGTACCCGGTGGCCGGGCAGCCGGCGCGCAGGTCGATCGCGGGGGAGTCGCGGCAGGCGTCGAGCAGCAGCCGGTACAGCTCACCGCGGTGCACCACCACATACGGGTTGCCGAACCTGCGGCGGTACTCCCCGGTCAGCGGCAGGCTCACCACGTGCTCGCCCGTCACCCCGTCCATGAAGCGCAACTCGTCGATGTGCACGGCACATCCGCGCACCGCCTCGCCGAGACCGAGACGGTCGAGCGCGTGGATGCCGTTCGGCGCGAGCTGGATGCCCGCGCCGAGTTCGGTGAAGTCGTCGCTGCGCTCCAGTACGACCGCCCGGTGCCCGCTCCCGGCGACGCCGATGGCCGTCGCAAGACCGCCGATCCCGCCGCCGACAATAACTATCCTCGCCATGCCGCTCCTTCTGCCCTTTCCGCCGGTGCCTGCCACGCTGTCGTCCGTGGCGCACCTGCGGGCCCCGGCCGGGCCCCGCAGGTGCGCCACGGCACCGGCCGGCGGCTCGCGCCCCGGGCGGTGCCGTGGCTCTCCGTTCCCCGCGCGCACCGGGCGCCCGGTGCCGCCATCCCGCGGGGAACGGAAATCAGGCCCTTTCGATGACCTTCTTGATGCGCTGGACGGTCGCCGCGAGATCCGTCTTCAGCTTGTCGCTCCAGTCGGCGAAGAATTTCTCCTTCTCCGCCGCGTCCATCTTGGCGGTGATTCCGCGGATGCCCTCGGTGGCTTCACCCATCCAGTAATGGTGGACCAGTACGCTGCCTCCGTCCGCGGCCCGGATGTCGAAGGACCAGATGCTTTCCTGGCGCTGCCCCGCATGATTCCGGATCGACCAGCGGAACGTACGCCCCGGTTCGGCCGCGACTACCTCGGATTCCGTGGTCCAGTCGCCCCGGACGACAGGCGCCCAGGCCACCACGTCCTCGGTACGGTGGTTCTCCCCGCGAAAGACCGCGCCCACGGTTCCCGGCCGGCCGGAGACCCAGTTTCCGCCCCTGCATTCGATGCTCCACTCGCCGCTGCGAGGGAGGTCGCTGACCACGGCGTACACCTCTTCCGGCGACGCCGCAACATATACTTCGGCACTCACCTGAAAGATCGACGCGTGCTCGATTTTGGTATCAGCCATGGTCAAAAGCGTGGCGAGTCCGGTGGAAACCGGTCAACGGCCGCGGCACGTGTCAGTCAAGTCCGCGGACGTCCGGACGCGTTCCGCGCTCGTCGCCGGACAGGCGGAATGAACGGCGGCGAGCCGTGCGGGATCTGCCCCGAGTCCGCCGGTCCGCGGGCCCGCCGCCGCTCACGGGCGGCCGCCCGGCCGCGTGCGGCAGGGGCGCGGGACGGATTGCGGGAGTGCCCCGTGGACCGTACGTTCCGGACATGGAACTGGAGTTGCGGCACCTCAAGGCCATTCGGGCCATCGCGGAGACGGGCAGTCTCAACAAGGCGGCCGGACTGCTGGGGGTCGCGCAGCCCGCCCTCAGCACCCAGCTCAAGCGGATCGAACGGGCGCTCGGCGGAGCGCTGTTCCTCCGCGACCGCTCCGGCGCCCGCCCCACCCCGCTCGGCGAGTTGGTGCTCGAACGGGCCCAGGTGGTGCTCCCCGCCGTCCAGGAGCTCCAGGACGAGGCCATCCGCTTCGCGCGGGCGATGGGGAGCGTGCGGCGGTTACGCGTCGGCGGCACCCACGGCCCGCTGCTCGGCGGCCTGGTCGACAAGCTCACCACGGCCTACCCGGACGTCTCCGTCGGGCTCCACACGGCCTGGTCCGTGGCCGAGATCAGCTCCCTGGCGGCCGCCGGCCGCGTCGACATCGCGCTCATCGGCGTCTGCGGCCAGAGCCCGCCGCCGGAAGGCGACCGGCTGCTGTGGCAACCGGTCGGCACCGACCCGGTGTTCGTCATGCTCGCCGAGGGCCACCCCCGCGCCGCCGAACGGGAGCTTGAGCTGGCCCAGTTGGCCGGGGAACGCTGGGTCAGCGCCCCGGGGGACGGCTGCTTCGGCGACTGCTTCGTCGCCGCCTGCTCCCGGGCCGGATTCTCCCCGGCGTCGTTCTACGAGACGGACGTCGCGGCGTGCGTTCACCTGGTGCAGGTCGGCACCGCCGTGGGGCTGTGCCGGGCAACCCTGCCGCCCACACCCGGCGTCGTGGTCCGGCCGCTGGCCGGTGCCCCGCTGAGCTGGCGCCACCTGCTCGGCCGGCGGCCGGACAGCCCGCCGGAGCCGGTGGCCACCGACATCCTGGGGCACGCCCGCGGGGTGTACGGGGAGGCGGTGCGCCGCAGCGCCGGTTTCCCGGCCTGGCTCGCGGAACACCCGGAGTTCGGCACGGCCTCGTGGCCGGGCTCGGCCGCGTCATAAGGCCGCGGCATAACGTTTTTGACAGGTGCACGCACTGCGGTGGGGGCCGCTACGGTTCCGGCAACCCCCGACAGCGAGGAGTGCCCTCATGCACCGCAGACGTGGTGCGGCGATCGCGGCAGTCGCCGCGGCAGCCGCCCTCATCGCCACCACCGCACCGGCGGCGGCCGGCCACCCCGGCGCCGCACCGCCCGCGACCGCGGCCGACACCCCCCGGCTCCCCGCCGGAATGCTGGACGCGATGCAGCGCGACCTCGGCCTCGACGCGGAGCAGGCCACCGCCCGCGCCGCGAACGAACACCGGGCCGCCCTGGCCGAGCCGCAGATCCGCGCGAGCATCGGCGACAGTTTCGCCGGCTCCTGGGTACAGGGCCCGGCCTCCCGGCTCGTGGTGGCCACCACCGAGCAGGACGACATCGCCGCCATCGAGGCCGCGGGCGCCACCGCCGAAGTCGTTCCGCACTCCCTGGCGGAGCTGGAAACCGTCAAGGAATCCCTGGACGACGCGGCCGGGACACACGCCACCACCGGGGCGCCCGTCTGGTACGTGGACGTCACCAGCAACACGGTCGTCCTCCACACCCGGCAGCAGCAGGCCGCCGAAACCCTCCTCGCCGCCGCCGACGTGTCCCCCGAACGCGTCCGGATCGTGCCGTCCGCCGAACAGCCCCGCCCCTACCACGATCTCCGCGGCGGCGAGGCGTACTACATCAACAACTCCGGCCGCTGCTCCGTGGGCTTCCCGGTGACCCGGGGCACCAGCCCGGGATTCGCCACCGCGGGGCACTGCGGCAGGGCGGGCGCCACCACCCAGGGGCACAACCGCGTCGCACAGGGCACGTTCCAGGCATCCGTCTTCCCCGGCCGCGACATGGCCTGGGTCGCCGTCAACAGCAGCTGGACCCCCACCCCGCAGGTGGCGGGCCAGGGCGGCACCACGGTGACCGTCGCGGGCTCGGCGCAGGCCCCGGTCGGAGCCGCCATCTGCCGTTCCGGCTCCACCACGGGCTGGCACTGCGGCCAGATCCAGCAGCACAACACCAGCGTCACCTACCCCGAGGGCACCATCACCGGCGTGACCCGTACCTCGGTCTGTGCCGAGCCAGGAGACTCCGGCGGCTCCTACATATCCGGCGACCAGGCGCAGGGCGTGACCTCGGGCGGCTCCGGCAACTGCCGCACCGGCGGCACCACCTACCACCAGCCGATCAACCCGCTGCTCTCGCAGTTCGGTCTCACCCTCGTGACCAGCGGCGACGGCGGACCGGACGACCCGGGCCCCGGCGACCCCGGTGGCACCTGGGCGGCCGGCACCGCCTACCGGACCGGCGACACGGTCACCTTCGGCGGCGCCGAGTACCGCTGCCTCCAGGGCCACACCGCCCAGCCCGGCTGGGAGCCGTCCGCCGCTTCCTCCCTGTGGCAGCGGCTCTGACGCCGCCCCACCGGCCCGGCCGCACGTCGGCCGGGCCGGTGGGGGGGGGCCGGCGCAGGCCCCCTCCCATCCCCGCAGACGTCGAAGGAGCAGGCACGTGGAAGGCGAGAACCGCCCCGACCCCCGCAAGGGCATCAGCCGCAAGAACCTCCTCAAGGCGGCCGTGGCCGCACCACCCGCAGCGATGCTGATGGGAGGCGCCGCGCCCGCTCTCGCCCGCGACCGCAGCGGAACGGGCCAGCCGCTCGCCCCCACCCCGCAGTGCGACGACGGGGACGATCCCACCCCACCCCAGATGGAGGGCCCCTATTTCAAGCCCGACTCGCCCCGGCGCACCTCACTCCTGGAGCCGGGCGACACCGCCCTGCTCACGGTCGCCGGTTTCGTCTTCAGCCGCACCTGCCGGCCCCTGCCCGGCGTCCTGCTCGACTTCTGGCAGGCCGACGTCCGCGGCGCCTACGACGGCGTGGGATATCGCTACCGCGGCCACCAGTACACCGACGCACGCGGCGCCTTCGCCCTGAGCACCGTGTTCCCCGGCCTCTACCCCGGCAGGACCCGGCACCTGCACGTCAAGGTCCAGGCACCGAACCAGCCGGTCCTGACCACCCAGCTCTATTTCCCGGGCGAGCCGCGCAACAACACCGACGCCCTGTTCGACCCGGCCCTGCTGATGGACGTGCGCCCGTCAGGACCGGGACGCGAGGCGTCGTTCGACTTCGTGGTCGACGTGCCAGGCGGCGAGGGCCCGGGCCCCGGCCCGGGCGACACCTGGCGGGCCGGCGCCGCCTACGGCGTCGGGGACCTGGTGCGGTACCAGGGCGTGAGCTACCGATGCCTGATCGCCCACCAGGCGACCCCCGGCTGGGAGCCCCCGCACACCCCGTCCCTCTGGCAACGCCAGTAACGCCGGCCCCGCGCGGACGGGTCAGTCCCGGTCGGCGAGCCGTTCGCGTACCCGGGCCCTGGCGGCCGCGGCGTCCGGGGCGGTGCGGGCCAGCTCGGCCAGGGCCCGGCAGTCGGCGAGCGGGTGGGCGGCGAGGGCGGCCCTGACGTCGGGGACGGCGGCCGGCGCGGCGGACAGGCTGGTCACGCCGAGGCCGGTCAGCACCAGCGCGAGGGCCGGGTCGGCCGCCGCCTCGCCGCAGACGCCGACCGGGCGGTCGTGGCGGGCGCCCGCCGTGGCGGTCAGGTGCACCAGGTCCAGGAGCGCGGGCTGCCAGGGGTCGAGCAGCCCGGCCAGGCTCGCCAGGGTGCGGTCGGCGGCGAAGGCGTACTGGGAGAGGTCGTTCGTGCCGATGCTGAGGAAGTCGCATGCGCGGGCCAGCCCGTCGGCGCGCAGGGCCGCCGCGGGCACCTCGACCATGGCGCCCGCGCGGGGGAGGCCGTGGGCCCTGACCCGTTCGGCGAAGTCGGCGGCCTCGCCCGGCAGCGACACCATGGGGGCCATCACCCACACCTCCGCCGTGCTGTCCCCGGCCGCCCGGGCGAGGGCGAGGAGCTGGTCGTCGAGCAGCCCGGGGTCGCGGGAGGCGGTGCGCAGGCCGCGGACCCCGAGGGCGGGATTCTGCTCGTCGGCCGCGGTGGCGAACGGCAGCGGCTTGTCGGCGCCCGCGTCCAGGGTCCTGACGATGACCCGGCGGCCGGCGAAGGCGGCGAACACCCGGGCGTAGGCGTCGGTCTGCTCCGCCACGGAGGGCGCCTCGGTGCGGTCGAGGAAGAGGAACTCGGTGCGGAACAGGCCGACCCCCTCGCTGTCGGCCGCCGCCGCGGCCTGGAGTTCGTGCGGCGCCCCGAGGTTGACCAGCAGCTTGACCGGGTGGCCGTCCGCCGTGCGGCCCGGGCCGGTCAGCCCGGCGGCCCGGCGGCGGTGCCGCTCCTCCCGTGCCGCGGCGGCGGCAACCGCCTCGGGCGCCGGATCGGCCTCGACGGTGCCGTCGGTGCCGTTCACCAGGACCGGCTGCCCGTCGGTCAGCGCGCCGGCGCCGACGCAGCCGACGACGGCGGGCACGCCGAGGCTGCGGGCCAGGATGGCGGTGTGGCTGGTGGGCCCGCCCTGCTCGGTGACCAGGGCGACAACCTGCGCGGGGTCAAGCAGCGCGGTGTCCGCGGGGGCCAGGTCGGCGGCGACCAGCACGTAGGGGTGGCCGGGCTCGGGCAGCCCCGGCATGGGCAGGCCGAGCAGCCGGGCAACGGCGCGGTCCCGCAGGTCGTCCAGGTCGGCGACCCGTTCGGCGAAGAGCCCGCCCGCGGCCCCGAGTGCGGCGCGGAACTCGCCGAAAGCGGCCGTGAGGGCGCGCGGGCCGTCGGCCCCGTCCCGCACCAGGGCCTCGGCGCGGTCGGCAAGCGCCGGGTCGGCGACCATCATCACCTGCGCGGACAGCACCTCGGCCGCGGGTCCTGTCGTGGCCGCGGCGCGCTGGTCGAGGGCTTCCGCAACTCCCTTGAGCGCGGCGCGGACCCGGGCCGCCTCGGCCGGTGCCTCGGCGGCGGGAACGGTGCGCGGGGCAGGCGGGACGGGTGCGGGGGCCATCCGGGCGACGGGCCCGAAGACCGTGCCGCCGCCGGTGCCGACGCCCTGGAGAACGGCCGGCATCGCTACTCCCCGCTGCCCGCGGCACCGGCGGCACCCGCGGTCTCGTCGGCCGGACGGTCGTGCTCCTCGGCGACCAGCGCGGCCAGTTCGGCGATGGCCGCGTCCGCGCCGTCGCCCTCGGCCGCGAGGACCACGGGCTCCCCGGGGCCCGCGCCGAGCGCGAGCACGGAGAGCAGGCTGCGGGCGTCGACCGGCGCGTGGCCCTGGCGGGCGATGGTCACCGTGACCGGCTGCCGGGCGGCGGCCTGGACCAACAGCGAGGCGGGACGGGCGTGCAGGCCGCTGCGGGAGCCTACGGCCACGGTGCGCTGGGGCATGGGATCTCACTCCAAGGTGTGACGGTCGGTGGGTGGGGAGGAGTCAGCGGGCCGGGGCGGGGGCGGCGGCCGGCTCCGCGGCGGCGGGGGACTCCCCGGCCGCGCCGCGGTCGGACCCGGGAGCGGCGCGGCCGGACTTGAGCAGGATGACCAGGCCCGTGCTGAGCAGCGTGCCGGCGGCGATGGCCACCAGGTACAGCAGCGGGGAACCGATCAGCGGTACCACGAACATCCCGCCGTGCGGGGCGCGCAGCGTGGCGTCGAAGCTCATGGACAGGGCGCCGGTGAGGGCGCCGCCGGCCATCGCGGACGGGATCACCCGCAGCGGGTCGGCCGCGGCGAAGGGGATGGCGCCCTCGGTGATGAAGGAAGCGCCGAGCACCCAGGCGGCCTTGCCGTTCTCCCGCTCGGTGCGGGTGAACAGGCCGCCGCGCACCGTGGTGGCCAGGGCCATGGCCAGCGGCGGCACCATGCCCGCGGCCATCACCGCGGCCATCACCTTGAGGTTGCCGTCCCCGGCCTCGGCGAGGCCGCCGACGGCGAAGGCGTAGGCCACCTTGTTGAGCGGGCCGCCGAGGTCGAAGCACATCATCGCGCCCAGCACCAGGCCGAGCAGCACGGCGTTGGAGCCGGAGAGGCCGTCCAGCCAGTCGGTGAGCTCCCGTTGCAGCGCGGCGAGCGGCTCGCCCACGACCACGAACATCAGGAAGCCGACGACCGCGGAACCGATCAGCGGGATGACCAGCACGGGCATGATCCCGCGCAGTGCGGGCGGGACGCCGACCCGCTGAATGGCCATCACCACCGCGCCGGACAGCAGACCGGCGACCAGGCCGCCGAGAAAACCGGCCTCGATGGTGACGGCGATCGCGCCGCCGACGAAGCCGGGCACGAGTCCTGGGCGGTCGGCCATGCCGAAGGCGATGTAACCGGCCAGCACGGGCACCAGGAAGCCGAACGCGGCGCCGCCGATCTGGTTGAACAGCGCGGCCCAGCTGTCGCCCTCGGTCCACACGAAGTGCTCGGCGACGGACGGCGCGTTCGCTATTTCGTGGCCGCCGATCGCGAAGGACAGCGCGATGAGCAGACCGCCGGCCGCCACGAACGGCACCATGTAGCTGACGCCGCTCATCAGGTAGCGGCGGAGCCGGGCGCCGAAGCCCTCGCCCGGGGCGCCCGCCGCCTCCGGCTCCGCGGTCCCCGCGGCCGGGCTCGCTTCCCCGCGTTCGGCCATGGACCTGACCTGCGCGATCAGCTCGGCGGGCCGGTTGATGCCTGCCTTCACACCGACGTCGACGGTCGCCTTGCCGGCGAAGCGCGCGCGTTCCCGCACCTCGACGTCGTGGGCGAAGATCACGCCGTCGGCGGCGGCGATCACCGCGGGGTCGAGCCGGCTGAACCCGCCCGAGCCCTGCGTCTCGACCGCCACCTCGACGCCGGCCTCGCGGCCCGCCCGCTCCAGGGACTCGGCCGCCAGGTAGGTGTGCGCGATGCCGGTCGGACAGGAGGTGACGGCGACGACGCGGAACGGCCGGGACGGCTCGTCGGCGGCGGCCGCCTCCGCCGTGTCCTCGGCGGCGGTGTCCTCGGCAGTCGCCTGCGCGTCACCGCGGATGAGCGCGGCGGCGGCCGCGGGATCGTGCTGGGCGCGCAGCGCCTCGGTGAACGCGGGGTCCATCAGGCGGCGGGCCAGCTGGGACAGGATGGCCAGGTGGTCCCGGTCGCCACCCGCGGGGGCGGCGATCAGGAAGACGAGGTCGGCGGGCCCGTCCGGCGCGCCGAAGTCGACACCCGCGGCGCTGCGTCCGAACGCCAGGGTCGGCTCGGACACGTGCTCGCTGCGGCAGTGGGGGATGCCGATGCCGCCCTCGAGACCGGTGGGCATCTGGGATTCGCGGGCGGCCACGTCCGCCAGGAACGCGTCGAGGTCGCCGACCCGGCCCGCGGCGGCCATGCGTTCGGCGAGGGCCCGCACGGCCGCCTCCTTGGTGTCGGCGGGCAGAGCCAGGTCGACCAGCTCCGAGGTGATCAGCTCGGCCATCACGCGGCTCCTTCGCTCGCGGGCCGCCCGGCGGGCGGCGGGGGTGACGGGAACGTCAGGACAGTTCGGGGGGAACGAGGGCGCCGCGGGCTCATGGCGGCCCCCCGGTCCGCGGATCGGCCAGCGGCCGGTCGACGGGGATGTCGGCGGTGGTCACCACCGAGGCGGGGTCGAGATCGGCGGTGCCCGGCATCGCGCTGCCGGGCAGCCCCACGGCCGCCGCGCCGTGCGCCACCGCGGCGGCGAGCGCGGCCGGGCCGTGCCCGCCCGCGGCGAGGAAACCGGCCAGGGAGGCGTCGCCCGCGCCGACGTTGCTGCGGACGGTCGCCACCGGGGCGTGGCCCCAGTAGGTGCCGCCGTCCGACACGAGCAGCTGGCCGTCGGCGCCGAGGCTGGCCAGCACGGTCCCCGCGCCGCGGGCGCGCAGCTCCTCGGCGGCCTTGACCGCGTCGCCGACGGTCGCCAGGGAACGCCCCACGGCCTCGGCCAGCTCCTCCGCGTTCGGCTTCACCACGTCCGGCCGGCCGGCGAGCGCCGCGGTCAGGGACTCGCCCGAAGTGTCCAGGGCGATCCGCGCGCCGGCCCGGTGCGTCCGGGCGACCAGCTCGGCGTACCACTCGGGCCCCGGACCCCGCGGGAGGCTGCCGCAGCAGGCGATCCAGTCGGCGTGCGCGGCACGGGAGCGGACGGCCAGGAGCAGGGCGGCGGCCTCCGCCGCGGTGAGCGCCGGGCCCGCCGCGTTCACCTTGGTCAGGGTCCCGTCGGGCTCGACCAGGGTGACGTTGACCCGGGTGGAGCCGGCGAGCGGCACGCCCGCCACCTCGATGCCCTGCTCGTCGAGGAGCCGGGCGAGCAGGGCGCCCTCCGCCCCGCCCAGCGGCATGACGGCGGTCGTGCGCCCGCCCGCGGCGGCGACGGCGCGCGAGACGTTCACCCCCTTGCCACCCGGCTCGACCCGGTCCCCCTCGGCGCGGAGCAGGGCCCCGCGGTGCAGCCCCCGCACCTCGTAGGTGCGGTCCAGGCTGGGGTTCGGGGTGACGGTGAGGATCATGCGCGCACTACCTCCGTGCCCAGCCGCTCGATGGCGGCGGCGTCCTGAGGGCCGAGGCCCGTGTCCGTGATGAGCAGGTCGACGTCGGAGAGGGCGCCGAAGCGGGCGAAGTGCTGCCGGCCGTGCTTGGCGGAGTCGGCCAGCAGAACGGTGCGGCGGGCGGCCGAGATCATCGCGCGCTTGACCGCGGCCTCGGCCAGGTCGGGCGTGGTCAGGCCCGCGTCGGCGGAGAAGCCGTTGGTCGCGAGCAGCAGCAGGTCGGCGCTGATCTCGGCGTAGGCGCGCAGCGCCCAGGCGTCGACGGCGGCGCGGGTGCGGTGCCTGACCCGGCCGCCGACCAGGTGCAGGGCGATCCCCGGGTGGTCGGCGAGCCGGGCGGCGACCGGCAGGGCGTGGGTGACGACGGTGAGCGGGCAGTCCACGGGGAGGACGGCGGCCAGCCGTGCGGTGGTCGTCCCGGCGTCGACGATCACGCTGCCGCTCGCGGGTAGCTCGGTGAGGGCGGACCGCACGATGCGGTCCTTCTCGTCGGCCGAGACGGCGTCGCGTTCCCTGAGGTCCGGCTCGAAGTCGAGGCGGCCGGCGGGGATGGCGCCGCCGTGCACGCGGCGGACGAGCCCGGCCCGGTCGAGGACCTTGAGGTCCCGCCGCACGGTCTCGGCCGTGACCTGGAACGCCTCGGCCAGGGACAGCACATCGACGCGCCCGTCCTTGTGGGCCAGGCGCAGGATCTCCTGCTGGCGCTCTGCTGCGTACATGTGGGTTTACGCCCGTTTCACTGCCCGGATCTGTTGATGCCGTTGAGGTTACGCCCCTGTCGTGGGAAAGTAAACAGAACTGGGCACACCGCAGACATGATCGGGCATCGGGCATCGGGCATCGGGCATCGGGTAGCGGGCCCGGCGCGGGCATCCGCCCGCCCGGCGGTTCCCGGCGCTACGGCCCGTCGGGGTCGGCGCCGGTCGGCAGGGCCGGCTCCGCCTCGATGCGGAGCGTCTCCTCGTCGGTCAGCAGCCGCGAACGCAGCAGGAAGCGCACGCCCTCCGGCGCCTCCAGGGAGAACCCGCCGCCCCGGCCCGGCACCACGTCCACCGTCAGGAAGGTGTGCCGCCAGTACGCGTACTGGTCGGCGCTCATCCAGAACGGCACGTCCCCGGCCACCACCCCCAGCAGAACGTCCTGGCCGCCGACCCTGAACTCCCCGCGTGGATAGCACATCGGGGCACTGCCGTCGCAGCAGCCGCCGGACTGGTGGAACATCACCGGCCCGTGTGTCCCGGTCAGCCGCCGCACCAGCTCCTCGGCGGCCGGGGTCAGCTCCACGCGGCGGCTCCGGGGCGCCATCAGAACAGCCCGAGTTTCTTCGGCGAGTAGCTGACCAGCAGGTTCTTCGTCTGCTGGTAGTGGTCGAGCATCATCTTGTGGTTCTCCCGGCCGATACCCGACTTCTTGTAGCCGCCGAACGCCGCGTGCGCCGGGTAGGCGTGATAGCAGTTGGTCCACACCCGCCCGGCCTTGATCTGCCGGCCGAGCCGGTAGGCGGCGTTGCCGTCCCTCGTCCACACCCCGGCGCCGAGCCCGTACAGGGTGTCGTTGGCGATCTTGAGCGCCTCGTCCACCGAGTCGAAGGTGGTGACGGAGACCACGGGACCGAAGATCTCCTCCTGGAAGATCCGCATGTCGTTCGTGCCGCGGAAGATGGTCGGTTCGACGTAGTAGCCGCCCTCGTAGCCCGCGACGGTGCGCGGCCGCCCGCCCGTGAGGACTTCGGCGCCCTCCTGGGTCCCGATGTCGATGTAGGACAGGATCTTCTCGTACTGGTCATTGCTGGCCTGTGCGCCGATCATGGTCGCCGGGTCCAGCGGGTCGCCTCCGGTGATGGCCCGGGTGCGTTCGACACAGCGCGCCATGAACGCGTCGTAGATCGACGAGTGGATCAGCGCCCGGGAGGGGCAGGTGCACACCTCGCCCTGGTTCAGGGCGAACATCACGAAGCCCTCGACCGCCTTGTCCAGGAAGTCGTCGTCGGCCGCGGTGACGTCGGGCAGGAAGATGTTCGGGCTCTTGCCGCCCAGTTCGAGGGTGACCGGGATGATGTTCTCGCTCGCGTACTGCATGATCAGGCGCCCGGTGGTGGTCTCGCCGGTGAAGGCCACCTTGGCGACCCGCGGGCTGGCGGCCAGCGGCTTGCCGGCCTCGACGCCGAACCCGTTGACCACGTTGACCACCCCCGGCGGCAGCAGATCCGCGATCAGCTCCATCAGCAGCAGCAGGCTCGCCGGGGTCTGCTCGGCCGGTTTGATCACCACGCAGTTGCCCGCGGCCAGCGCGGGTGCCAGCTTCCACGTGGCCATCAGCAGGGGGAAGTTCCACGGGATGATCTGCCCGATCACGCCCAGCGGCTCGTGGAAGTGGTAGGCCACCGTGTCGGCGTCGATCTCCGCGATGCTGCCCTCCTGGGCGCGGATCACCCCGGCGAAGTAGCGGAAGTGGTCCACGGCCAGCGGCAGGTCGGCGGCCAGCGTCTCGCGGACCGGTTTGCCGTTCTCCCACGTCTCGGCGACGGCCAGCTTTTCGAGGTTCTCCTCGATCCGGTCGGCGATCTTGTTGAGGATGACGGCCCGTTGGGCGGGCGAGGTGCTGTGCCAGCGGCCGGCCGCCGCGTGTGCCGCGTCCAGGGCGAGCTCGACATCCGCCGACGTCGAACGGGCGACCTGGCAGAACGTCTGCCCGGTCACCGGCGAGGGGTTGTCGAAGTAACGGCCCTCCACCGGCGCGACCCACTCGCCGCCGATGAAGTTCTCGTACCGAGAGGCGTAGCTGACGATGCTGCCGTCGGTGCCGGGCTGCGCGTACACCACGGTCGACCTCCTCCGTCGGAATGGGTGAGGCACATCACTGTGGGACGCGAAGGTTGGCAAAAGGTTGGCGCCACTGCCGCGGCGCGAGCGGGATCGCGCGCCGCGGCCGGTCAGTACCGCAGCGCGGCGCTCAGCCGGCCCTCCGCGGCCGGCCTGCGCACGTCGTCCGCGGCCAGCAGGCCCAGCGCGTGCTCATGGATCTCCACGTCGTACGGGGCCAGTTCGCCGAGTCGCAGGGCGTGTTCCGGGCGGTCGCTGGCGAGCACGGCCACCCGCATGGCGACCTCCAGGTGCGCGCGCCAGGCCGCGATGCCCGGCGCGTCGGAACGCGGCAGCAGCGCCCCGCCGTACCGGCGGACCGCGCCGTCGGTGTCCCCCGCCTCCAGCGCGCGCAGCACGTCGAGCGCGTCGCAGGCCACGGGCGCGGTCAACGCGTAGGTCCGGGAGGCGATCCGGCCGCCGAGCGCCCGCCGCAGATGGGACACCTCCGCCTTGAACGTCGAGGCGGTGACCGGCCGGTCACCGTAGACCGCCGCGCGCAGCCGCTCCGGCGACAGGCCCCTTGGGTGGAGGGCGAGCAGGGTGAGGATCTCCAACTGCCGGGGCCGCAGCCGGAGCGGCCGGCCGCCGCGGGCCGCGCGAGCGGTGCCGAGGCAGGTCAGCCGCACCGCGTCGGCTTCCCCCGCGCCGGGGCGCCGTTCGACGCTCCCGGCCTGGAGCCTTGCCTCGATGGCGGAGGCCAGCGTGCGCACGGTGGGCATGGCCAGCGGGTGCGAGCGGTCCCAGGTGCTGGAGAGGTCGAGGACGCCGAGCACCGTGCCGTCCGGGCCGTGGATGGGGGCGCAGTAGCAGACCCAGCCGTGCAGCGCGGCCACCAGGTGCTCGGCGGAGAACACGGTGCTCGGCCGACCGGTGCGCAGGGCGAGCGACAAGGCGTTGGTGCCCATGGCCTGCTCGTCCCATCGCCCGCCGGGCGCGAAGTTGACGAGTTCGGCGCGCCGGCGCATGACCCGCCCGCCCGCGGTCCACAGGATGGTGCCGGACTCGTCGGTGACGGCGGCGACGAAGCCCGCGTCGGCGACGGCGTGCAGTTCGTCGGCGAGCGCGTCGACCGGACTGCGCAGCACGGAGCCTGACCAGCGCGGGTGCACCGAGCCGCCGTCGCGCACCGGGGCGCTGTCGCGCAGCGGGTCCACGGTGCCCAGCGAACGGGCCCAGGAGTCGGCGACCTCGGGACGTACCGGCGGGCGGCCGCCGTGCGGCCCTCCCGACCCCGGCACCCAGCGGGCCCATTCCTCCTCAAGGGCGGTTCTGCGGTCCCGGAGTTCGGCTGACACAGACATGGCCCTCCCCGACCTCGTCGTCGTTCGGAAGAGTCGTTCAGAAGACCCGCGCATTGTCCCGCAGAACGCGCCGCCCGGCACCACCCCGGCGTGCTCCGGGGGGAGTGCTCCGGCACGGGTTCGCCGAACGTTTGCACCCGGGACCGTTCGGGGACGGCTGGTGTTATCCCAGGCAGCGGGCTGCGTTCAGCCTCGTCGCGCAGGATCAGCGCCGCGGCCGGCCGACGGCGCCGGCACCCGCGTCCGACGACTCACCGGAGTACCCCCGCATGTTGAGTTTCCCCTCGCGAAAACACAGCAGCCTCCGCGTCGCCCTGACGGCCCTCACGACCCTCGCGGTCGCCGGAGGGGCCGCGGCGATCCCCACCACGTCCACCGCCACGCCGAACGCGGCGCCCAAGTCCTGGGACGAGACCGCCTACCGCGGCCAGGTCGAGGTCGTCCGCACGCCGGAAGGACCGGCCGACACCGAGTACCTGACCGGCAAGGTCTTCGTCGATCAGGACCGCGACAGCGCGAGCGACCGCAGGGAACGCGGCCTCGCCGGCGTCGTCGTGTCGAACGGGCGCGACGTCGTGACGACCGACCGCCACGGCCGCTACCGGCTGCCCGCCTACGACAACATGACGGTCTTCATCACCCAGCCCGCCGGCTACCAGGTGCCGGTGGACGAGTCGAACGTCGCGCAGTTCCACTACAACCACCTGCCCGAGGGCTCGCCCGAGCTGCGCTACGGCGGCATCGCGCCCACCGGGCCCCTGCCGGACGCCGTGAACTTCCCGCTCGTGCGCAGCCAGCTCACCCGGGCGCAGGAACAGCACTGCGTCATCGCGGGCGACCTGCAGACCTACGACAGGACCGAGGTCGAGTACGCCCGCCAGGGCGCGATCAACGACCTCGCCGGGCGCCGCGACTACCAGGGCTGCGGCACCCTCTTCATCGGCGACGTCGTCGGCGACGACCTGTCGCTCTACCCGGACGTCAAGGACCTCACGAGCCTGACCAACGGCCCGGCCAGGTTCCTGCCCGGCAACCACGACCTCGACTTCGACTCCGCCACCGCCGAGCACGCGTTCGACACCTTCCGTGCCCAGATGGCGCCCGCCTACTACTCCTACGACGTCGGCGACGTGCACATCGTGGCGCTCAACACCGTGCGCTACCCCTGCACCCCGGACGTCGACAACGCCGACGGCCGGCGCCCCGAGTGCGACGACCCGGAGAACTCGCCGCGGTACAACGGCCGGCTCGACGAGAATCAGCTCGCCTGGCTGGAGCAGGACCTGGCCGCGGTCGACGACGACAAGCTCGTCGTGGTCGCCGGCCACATCCCGCTGCTGACCTTCGCCGACGAGGGCAGCGCCATCCACCAGGTCGACCAGGTCCGCGAGGTCTACGAGCTGCTGGAAGGCCGGGAGGCCGTCTCCGTCGCCGGGCACACCCACTCGATCGAGAACATGCGCACCGGCGACCTCGTACAGGGCTGGCAGGACCTCTTCGGCGTCGAAGGGCTGCCGTTCCCGCACATCACCGCGGGCGCGATCTCCGGTGACTGGTACTCCGGCGAGCTGACCGAGAACGGCTACCCCGTCGCGGTCGGGCGTGACGGCGGTCGGCCCGGCCTGCTCACCCTCGACATCAGGGGCGACTCGTTCCGGGAGCGCTACACGGTGACCGGCGAGAGCGACCGCGTGCAGACGCAGCTGGGCATCAACAGCCCCACCTACCGCGACTGGTACGCCGAGCGGCAGGCGTGGAACGACGACCCGCAGGGCGCAGCCCCCGAGCTGGGCGACCCGCACGTGGTGACCCGCGAGGACCTGGCCGGGCAGACCTGGCTCACCACCAACTTCTGGATGGGCTCCACCGGTTCCACGGTCGAGGTCGAGATCGACGGCCGCCGGGCCCGGGAGGCCACCCGCACGCAGGAGATGCGCGGCGAGGACCAGCTGATCGGGCCCGAGTGGTCCGACCCGCACGCCGTCGCCCAGCAGCTGGTCCACGGCGGCAGCGTCGCCGACCGGACCATGCACCTGTGGCGCTTCGAGCTGCCCGCCGACCTCGGCACCGGTCGCCATCGCGCCGAAGTGACGGCGACCGACGCCCACGGCCGCGAGTACACCGACGTGCTGCACTTCCGCGTCGTCGACCAGCCGTAACGGCTCCGCACCCACCCGGGGGCCGCCACCGCACGCCGGTGGCGGCCCCCGCCGCATGCGCCGGCGCGGGGCCGCGGCAGCCGTCACCACCAGGAGGTAATTCGCGCCCGGGGGCTCGGCGAGGCGCGCGTTCTGCCCGACACTTCGTCGTACCACGTGGCCGGCGGCGTCCCGCGCGCGGCCGGCAGGGAGGAGATTCACATGCGTCGCATGGCCGTTCTGCCCGCCGCCGCGATCGTGGCGGGCGGTGTGCTCGCCGTCGGCGGTGGCGGGCCGCCGGAGCCGGAGACCGTACTGGAACGGGTCCAGGAACGCGGGGTCCTGCGGGTGTGCACCACCGGCGACTACCGCCCGTTCAGCCATCTGGACCCGCACACCGGGGAGTACGAGGGCATCGACGTCGACATGGCCCGGGACCTCGCCGGAAGCCTGGCCGTCGAGGCGGACTTCGTGCCGACGACCTGGGGCAGCCTGCTCGCGGACCTGACCGGCGGCGCCTGCGACATCTCCATGGGCGGTGTCTCGGTGACCCTGGACCGGGCGCGGGAGGCGTACTACAGCGTGCCGTACCTGACCGACGGCAAATCCCCGATCGCCCGCTGCGCCGACGCCGACCGCTACCGGACGCTGGAGGACATCGACCGGCCGGGCGTGCGGGTCATCGTCAACCCCGGTGGGACGAACCAGCAGTTCGTCCAGGAGCACATCGACCGGGCCACCGTCGTCGTGCACCAGGACAACGTCACGATCTTCGAGGAGATCATCGCCGGACGCGCCGACGTCATGATCACCGACGGCAGCGAGACCCGCTACCAGTCCTCCCAGCACCCGGAACTGTGCGCGACCAACCCGGACGAGCCCTTCACCTTCGCCGAGAAGGGCTATCTGCTGCCGCAGGGCGAGGAAGAGTTCCAGGAGTACGTCGACCAGTGGCTGCACCTGGCCCTCAACGACGGAACGTACGACGGCCACGCGGCGGACTGGTTCGACTGAGGACCGGCGCACCCGCCACCCGGGCACGGGGACAGGCCGTCCGCACCCCCGCCGCCGGACGGCCTGTCCCCGTGCACGGTCCCCGAACACCGCGGAGGCGATGCTGCCATGCCCGATGTAAGAATCCCGCAAGAGCCGGTCAACCGCCGGACCGGCGCCCGCGCGTCACGGACCGGCTGCCGGGGCGAGGGCGTCGGCCAGCGGGGAACCCGGTTCCACGGTGTAGGCGATGAGCAGTTGGTCCGGCTCCTCTGGCAGGCTCAACGCCCGGTAGGGCAGCGTGAAGTCCCCGAGCCGCTCGTGGCGGAACCCGTAGGCGCCGTGCGTCTTGTTCTGCACGTGCTGCTCCGCCCATATGCGGCGGAACTCGGCACTGCACCCCGCGAGTTCGTCCACGAGCTCGGTCAGCGCCGTATCGTCGGGGCAGCGGCCGAAACCCATGCGCAGCCGCGCCGTGACGTTCCGCGCCTTCTCCTCCCAGTCCCGGAAGAAGCGGCGGGCGACCGGATTGAGGAAGACCTCGCGCACCGCGTGGCGGCGCTCGGGCAGGACGGAGAAGACCTCCCCGAAGACCAGACGCGCCGGCCGGTTCCAGGCGAGTAACTCCGTACGGCGGCCGACGACATATGCGGGAACGGCCGGCATCGAGTCGAGCAGCCGTTGCAGGCCGGGCACCGGCTGATCGGGACAGACCCGTGACGCCTCGCGGGAGGGCCTGGCCAGCCGGCACAGATGCGCCCGCTCGGCCTCCGCCAGCCGGAGGGCCCTGGCCACGGCGTTGAGCACCTCGGCGGACACCTTCTCGTTGCGCCCCTGTTCGAGCCGCACGTAGTAGTCGGTCCCGATCCCGGCCAGCCTCGCCACCTCGTCCCGCCGCAGACCGGGCACGCGCCGCAGCCCCCCGTAGGTGGGCAGACCGACCTGGGCCGGGGTCAGCCGCGCGCGACGGGACTGGAGGAAGCCCCTCAACTCCGAACGCCGGTCCATACGGCGAACATACAGTTCACCTTCAACCCGTGGCACCACACGCAGCACGGGCGCACGGCGGCGGGAGTCGACACCGAACGCGCGCGGAATCCCCGGATCGACTCCGCCGTATCCCCATGACATGATCGGAGACCGGCCGTCGCCGACATCCAGAAGCTGGAGAGGGCCCTCGTGCGTGACAAGGACAGCCTCGCGGAACGTGACGAGGAGCGCCGGGTCGCGGGCCAGGACACCGGGCGGCGCGGCGTCGTCCGCCCCCGGACCCGCCCTGCGCGAGCGGGGGTTCCGTTCGCTCCGGCGGAACCGGCCTTCCGGCCATGAGCCCGAGCACTGAACTGACCCGGCCCCGGGAGCCGGTGGAAGGGCCGGACCGGAAGTTCCGGGTGCTCGCGGGCGCCTACGGGGTCTCCACCTATGGCAACTACCTGAACCTGATCGCGCTCGGACTGTTCGCCTACGAGGTCACCGGTACGGCGTTCGGCGTGGGCGCGGTGATGGTGCTGCGGTTGTTCTGCGGGTTCGCCGCGGGTCTGGCCGCGGGGGCGGTGATGGCCAGGGTGAGCCGCCGGAGCGTCATGATCTGGGCGGATGTCGCCCAGGGGACCGCCATGATCATGCTGGCGCTCGCCGCCGAACGCGCGCCGCTGTGGCTGCTGGCCGCGGCGGCGATGGTGCTGGGCGCGGGGAACACGCTGTTCACCGTGGGCCTGCGCAGCGCGGTTCCGGCCCTCGTCGGCCACGAGGCGCGTGGCCGGGCGAACAGCCTGCTGGTCACCTCCCGTTCCCTGGCCACGGTGCTCGGGTTCGCCTCGGCGGCCCCGGTGATCGCGCTGGGGGGTTACTCGCTCGCGTTCGCCTTCAACGCCGCGAGCTTCGCCGTATCCGCCGTGGCGCTGTGGGTGTTGTTCCCGCGCGCGGACGACGAGCCCGGTGCTGACCACGACGGCACGGCCGGCACGGTCGGCGAGGACGGCGCGGAGGACGGCGCGGAGCAGGGCGCGGAGAAGGGCGTGCTGGCGGGGAAGCGCTCCCGGTGGCGCCTCGCGAGAAGTCTCCCCGCTCTCCTCATGGGCATGATCGCGCTGAGAGGGCTGGACGCACTGGCGTCCTCCTCGCACAACGTCGCCCTGCCCGTGGTCGCCCATGACTCCGCTCCCGACGAGCCCGCTGTGTTCATGGCCCAGTTCTGGGCGGCATGGGCGGTCGGCACCGTTCTCGCCCAGCTCGTGCTCAGACGCCGGTGGGGCGAAGCGGCCTGGGGGGAGCGCGCGTTCGCCCTCGGCACCTGCGCCATGTCGCTCTCGTTCATCGCCGCGTTCCTGGGACTCCCGGCGGTCGCGCTGGTCGTGGCCGCCGCGTCGGCGGGGTTCGCGGACGGCTGGACCGAGACCGTCTACACCTCGCGCCTCCAGATGGCGTCCGCCCGGCAGCGCGACCGGCTCTTCGGACTGTCCGCCACCGTGGAGCAGTCCGGGTTCGCGCTGGGCACGGTGGCCGCCGCGGCTGCGTTGGAAAGAGTGCCCGCACTGGCCGTTGTGGCCGTCTTCCACGGAGCGGCCGTATGCGGAGCGCTCGTTCTGCTGCGGGCCACGGCCGGCAGGCGCGGCGCAGACCGTCTGCGGCGGGCGCGATTGCCCGCGGCCGATCAGAGGAGATGACTCGCATGGAACGCCTCCGGGGACAAGCGGAATGCCGTGGCCCCGAGCCGGCTCGCACCGAGGACGATCCGCGTGACGCGGTGCGGGCGTTGCTGCGAGCCGCTCGGGCCGCCTCCGGCGCGGCAGTCGTCACCGTCGCCGCGGACGGCACGAAGACGTCCCAGACCTACCCCGAACTGCTCGATGGCGCACGCCGCTTGCTCACGGGGCTGCGGACACGCGGGATGCGGGCCGGGGACACCGTCGTGCTGTGCGGACTGCCACTGGAGGAGTTCTTCCCCGCCTTCTGGGCCTGCGTGCTCGGCGGCGCCCGGCCCGTGGCCATCGCGGAGCACCCCGCGCCGGGCTCCCCGGCTCTGGAACGGCTGCTGCACGCCCACCGACTGCTGGGCCGTCCGCTCGTGGTCAGTGACGCGTCCGGTGCGGCGGCGCTCGCCAGGACCGCACCCGAGCTGCGCGTCGCGGTCGCGCGGGACTGCCGGGACGCGCCGCCTGCGGCGGAGCAGGACGGGCCGGACGATTCCGGGACCGCCCTGCTGATGCTCTCGTCCGGCAGCACCGGAGTGCCCAAGGCCGCGCGGCTGACGCACACCGGCCTCGCGGACTTCGCGGCGAGCAGCAGGCGGATACTCGACGTCCGGCCGGACGACACCATGGTGAACTGGCTGCCGGTCGACCACAGCGGCGCGTTTCTGCTCTACCACGTGCTCGCCGTCTTCGTCGGCTGTACCAACGTCCACGCCGCCACGGAACGGGTCCTGGCCGATCCCCTGCGGTGGCTCGACCTCCTCCACGAGCACCGGGCGCGGCACGGCTGGGCGCCGACCTTCGCCTACGAGCTCGTCGCGGACGCACTCGCCGAGCAGCGGACCGGTCCCCAGGAGGGGCGCTGGGATCTCGGCGGCCTCAAGTCCCTTGTCTGTGGCGGAGAACGGGTCGTTCTGCCGGTGCTGCGCCGCTTCCTCGACGCGACGGCCCCTTACGGTGTCCGCGAGCGGCACGTCGTCCCGGTGTGGGGCATGGCGGAGACGGTCACGGCGTGTACCTACGGCCGACTCGACCTGCCGGGCACCGTGTTCCGACTGCTCAAGAGCAGCCTGGGCGGCGAACTGGTGCGGGCCGCCGAGCAGACGCCGGACGACGAGTGCGTGACCTTCGTCGCCTCCGGCTCGCCCGCGCACGGCGTCACCCTTCGCATCGTCGACGAGAGCGGAGACCTCTCGCCACCGGGCCGCATCGGGCGGCTCCAGGTCCACTCACCCGCGCGTCTCACCCCGGGCTACGCGCATAGCCCCGAGGCGGACGCGGAGGCGTTCCCCACCGGACCGGACTGGCTGGACACCGGCGATCTGGCCTTTCTCGACGGCGGTCAGGTCGTCATCACCGGCCGGCGCAAGGACGTGATCATCCTCAACGGGCACAACGTCTACTGCCACGAGGTCGAGGAGGTCGTCACCGCCGTCGCGGGCGTCGGGCAGGGGGAGGTGGCGGCCTGCGGCATCCCGAGCCGGGATCGCGGCACGGAGGAGCTGGCCGTCTTCTTCGTCAGCAGGGGCGCCGCCGAGGACGCACGGATCGACCGCGAGGTGCGGGCCGCGCTCTTCGGCCGGCTCCGGCTCACCGCGGCCCACGTCGTGTCCGTCGCGCCCGGCGATTTTCCGAGGACGCCCGCCGGCAAGGTGCGCCGCGCCGCGCTCAGGGACCGCCTGACGGACGGCGGGCCCGGCCAGGACACCTCCCCGCCCGCCCGGCCGGACCACGACGCGGTGGTGCGGATCGTGCGGGAGGAGCTGGGCGTGGTGCTGGGCCGCCCGGCCGGGGCGGATGTGCCGTTCTACGACCTCGGCCTGAACTCCGCCCTGCTCGTGCGCCTGCGGGCCCGGCTGGCGGAGCGGCTCGGGACGACGATCGACCGGACCGCGCTCTTCGAGCACCCGACGGCCACCGCGCTCGCCGCGCATCTGTCCGGCGGCATCGGGGTGCAGGCCGCGCCCGCCAGGACCGCGCCCGCCCCGGCGGACGCCGCCGACCGGCGCGTCGCGGTCATCGGGTTCTCGTTCCGCTTCCCTGGCGCGGATTCGGCGGAACGGTTCTGGGCCAACCTGAGCGACGGGGTGAGCAGTGTCCTGACCTTCGGCGAGGAGGAGCTCGCCGAGGCGGGCCTGACCCCGGAGCAGCGGCGCGCCCACGACCTCGTGCCCGTCGGCGGGATACTCGACGGCGTCGACGAGTTCGACGGCGGCTTCTTCGGCATGAGCCCCCGCGAGGCCGAACGCACGCACCCCGCCCACCGGTTGTTCCTGGAGTGCTGCCACCGCGCGCTCGAGGACGGCGGGTACGCGGCCACCGATTCCGACGAAACGGTGGGGGTGTTCGCGGGCTCCGGCATGAACCTGTACGACCACCAGCAGTCGCACGAGCCGTCCGGCCCTTACGACGCGGCGGACCCCGCCGCCGGCATGCAGCGGGCCATCGCCCAGCAGCCGGACTTCCTCGCCACCCGGGTCGCCTACCGCCTCGGGCTGAAGGGGCCGGCCATCGGCGTGCAGACGGCGTGTTCCACCTCACTGGTCGCCGTTCACCTGGCCGCGCAGGCGGTGCTGAGCGGCGAGACGGATCTGGCGCTCGCGGGCGCCGCGGCCGTGCACCACCCCCAGCGGACCGGCTACCGCAGCCACCCCGGCTCGATCCTCTCGCCCACCGGACGCTGCCGGGCCTTCGACGCCGAGGCCGACGGCACCGTCGGCGGCAACGGCGTGGCCGCCGTGCTGCTCAAGCGGCTCGACCGGGCGCTGGCCGACGGGGACACCGTGCACGCGGTGATCCTCGGCTCCGCGGTCAACAACGACGGCTCGCGCAAGGTCGGCTTCACCGCGCCCGGCGTCGCCGGACAGGTCGATGTCGTGCGCCAGGCCCTGCGGCGGGCGGACGTGCCCGCGGAGACCATCTCCTACGTGGAGGCACACGGCACCGGCACCGCGCTCGGCGACCCGGTGGAGCTGAAGGCACTCGGCCGGGCGCTCGGCGAAGGCACCCGGCGCACCGGGTTCTGCGCTGTCGGCTCCGTGAAGCCGAGCATCGGGCACCTCGACAGCTGCGCCGGAATGGCCGGGCTGATCAAGACGATGCTTATGCTGCGGCACCGCACTCTGGTACCGACCGCGCACCTGACCCGTCCCCATCCCGAACTGCGCCTCGAAGAGGGCCCGTTGACACTGGCCACCGAGCTGCGGCCGTGGTCGGTGCCGGACGGGGCGCCGCGCCGGGCCGGGGTCAGCGCGCTCGGCGTCGGCGGCACCAACGCCCACCTGGTACTGGAGGAGGCGCCGCCCGCGCCGCCCCGGCCCGCACCCGAACTGCCCGCCCTGGTACCGGTGTCGGCCCGCGATCCCCAGGCATTGGACGAGCTGTGCGGCCTGCTCCTTGACCGGCTGCGGCAGCGGCCCGAGCTCCGGGCGGCCGACGTGGCCACCACTCTGGCACTCGGCAGGCCGCACCGCGCGGCACGTACCACGGCCATCGGCCGCACCGCCGAGGAGCTTGCCCGGGCACTGGAGGAACCGAGAAACGCCACGGCCGCCCCACTCGGCCCGCTGGCCTTCGTGTTCCCCGGCCAGGGCAGCGCACGGCGCGGCATGGCGAGCGGCCCGTACGCCGCGAGTTGGGCTGCCCGCCGGACACTCGACAGATGCGCCGAGATCTACGCCGACGAGTTCGGCGGCTCCCTGCTGCCGCTCCTGATCGACGCGCCCTCCGACACGGAATCCGCCGCGCGCGAGGTCTGGCCCACGGAGACGGCCCAGGCCGCCCTGTTCGCCCACCAGGCGGCACTGGCCGACGCGTGGCGCGCCGCCGGTGTCCGCCCGGCTCTGCTCCTCGGCCACAGCGTCGGCGAATACGCCGCGCTGTACGCGGCCGGGGCCCTGAGCCTCGATGACGGGCTGCGGCTCACCGCCCGGCGCGGGCACCTGATGGGCACGGCCTGCCCACCCGGCGGCATGCTCGCCGTCCGCGCCGACACGCGCACCGCGCAGCGCATTGCCCAGGCCGTCGGCGTGGAAGTGGCCGCGGTCAACGGCCCGCGCGCCCACGTGCTCTCCGGTCCGCCGCAGGCGCTTGAGGAGGCCGTACGCCTGCTGGACCGGGAGGAGTTGCGCTGGAAGGTCCTGCCCGTCGACCGGGCCTTCCACTCGGCCGCGGTCGAACCGGCGCTGAGCGCGTTCCGCCCCCACGCGGAGCAGGCGGCGTACCGCCCGCTGGACGCCACGCTGGTGACGGCCGCCGACGGCGAGCTGCACCCCGCGGGCCGGACCGTCGGCGCGGACTACCTCTGCCGCCAGGCAAGGCAGCCGGTCCGCTTCGACCTGGCCATGGCCGCGGCCGTCGGGCACGGCTGCGAGGACTTCGTCGAAATCGGGGCGGGGAACACCCTCACCGGTGCCGGACGGCACTGCGCCCCCGGGAGCCGCTGGTTGAGCGGCCAGGGCGAGGGCGAGGCGGCCGACCAGGTCCGCGGGTTCCTCTCGGCGCTGGGCTCGCTCCACAGCCGGGGCGCCGAGCTGGACTGGCACGCGATCGCCGGCGGCGGGCGGCGGGTGCCGCTGCCGGGCCATCCGCTGCGCCGGGTGCCGGTGGCGGCCCCCGCCCCGCGCACGCCGGAACGTCCGCCCGCCGCCGCGCAGCCCGCCGCCGCGCGGCCCGCCGCCGTGGACGGCCTGCTGGAAGGCGTCAGGGAGGTGGCTGCCGCCAAGCTGGGCATAGGCATTTCAGAGATGACGGCGGACGCATCGTTCTTCGAACTCGGCGCGGACTCCCTCGCCATGATGAGCATGACGACCGAACTGGCGGCGCGGTACGGCGTCCGCGTCCCGGTCCGGGAGCTGTTCGACCATGCCGACACGCCGCGCAGACTGGCCGACCTGCTGGCCCGGACGCGCGGTGACAGCGCCCCGGCGCCGTCACCCGCCGTGCGGGACCCGGAGGCGCGACAGGAGCCGGGGGAGCGGGGGGAGCCGGGGGACGATCCGGTGGAGGTGCCGCGGCCCGCCGCGGACGGCGAAGCACCCGAGCTGCACGCCCTGTTCGGACAGCAGCTCAGGATGATGGAGACGCTCGCCGACCGGATGACCGGAGTGATCTCCCGCCAGCTCGACATGCTCGCCGCCCAGCACGCCCCGGCGCCGCCCACCGCCTCGCCCGCACCGAGGCCCGTACCGGCACCGGCACCGGCGCCGAGGCCGGCCAGGGAGCCGAGTCCCGCCCCGGCCCCCGCCCAGCGGCCGGCCCCCGCCCGGGCCCCGGCTTCGGCCCCCGCCACCGGATGCGACTTCAGCCTCTACTTCTTCGGCGACTACCCGGACGACGCCGCCCACGACAAGTACGCGCTGATCCTCGATGCGGCGGAGTTCGCCGACCGGAACGGCTTCCACGCCCTGTGGTTCCCCGAGCGGCACTTCAACTCGTTCGGCGCGCTCTTCCCCAACCCCTCCGTCCTCGCCGCCGCGCTGGCGGCGCGGACCAGCCGTGTCCGGCTGCACGCGGGGTCCGTCGTGCTGCCGCTGCACCATCCCGTCCGGGTCGCCGAGGAGTGGTCGGTCGTCGACAACATCTCCGGCGGCAGGGCGGGCCTGTGCTTCGCCAGCGGCTGGCACGCGACCGACTTCGCCCTCGCCCCGCAGAATTTCGGCCGCCACCGCGAGGCGCTGTTCGAGCAGGTCGGGACGGTCCGGCAGCTGTGGTCCGGACAGCCCCTGGCGACGACCGCGGGGGACGGCAAGCCCGTGGAGATACGGTTGCAACCCCGCCCGATCCAGGACCAACCCCCCATGTACCTGGCCGTGGTGGGCAATCCGGACAGCTACCGCCGGGCCGCCGCCGAGGACTTGGGCGTGGTCACCAACCTGATGGCGCAGACCGTCGAACAGCTGACGGAGAACATCGCGCTGTACCGGCGCACCCGTGCCGAGCACGGCCTCGACCCGGCGGCCGGGCGGGTCGTTGTGCTCGTGCACACCTACCTCGACGAGGACGGGGAACGCGCGCGGGCCGAGGCGTACCGGCCCTTCGTGTCCTACCTGCGGTCCTCGCTCGCCCTCTTCGACCAGGTGACCAACAGCCTGGGTGTCGAGGTGGACCTCGACAACACCCCCGAGGAGGACGTGGAGTTCCTGCTCGAACGGGCCTACGACCGCTACTGCGCCTCCCGCGCCCTGATCGGCGACGAGCACGCGGCCGCCGAGGTGGTGAGCCGCCTCACGGCCGCCGGAGCGGACGAGATCGCGTGCTTCGTGGACTTCGGGGTGCCGAAGGACAAGGTCCTGGCCGCACTGCCGGTGCTCGACCGGGTCCGTCTGCGCACCGCGGGCGCCTCGGCCGGACGGGTGCCGCCCGCACCGCGGCGCGAGCCGCTGTCGCCCGCGCAGCGCCGCATCTGGTTCCTGGAGCAGCTGCACCCCGGCACCAGCATGTACCACGAGCCCAAGGCCATCCGCCTGGACGGCCCGCTGAACGTGCCGGCCCTGCAACAGGCGCTCCGGAGCGTCGTCGCCCGGCACGAGGCGCTGCGGACGGTTTTCCGGCAGCACGAAGGCGTTCCCTACCGGGAGGTCCTGCCCCGGATGGGCCTCGACTGCCCCGTCGAGGACCACACCGGCGCGTCGGAGGCGGAGGCGCTGCGGGCCGTCCTGCGGAGCGCAGGGCACCATCCGCTCGACCTCGGCGCCGGCCCCCTGCTCTCCGCCCGCGTGCTGCGCCTGTCGGAGGAGCGGCACCTGCTCTTCCTGATGGCCCATCACCTCGTCTTCGACTCGGCCTCCACGGTCGTGCTGGTCCGCGACCTCGCCGCGCACTACCGTTCCCTGTCCCACGGCGACCCGGAACCGCCGCCTCTCGCCGACGCGCCCCGCGCCGACCTGCCCGGGGCCGGCCGGCCGGACCAGGACCGGTCCGCCGAGTCCCTGGAGTTCTGGCGGCACACGCTGAGCGGCGCCCCCGAGCTCGACCTGCCCACCGACCGGCCGCGCCCGCCGGTCAGGACGGGGGCGGGCGCGAGCCTCACCCACGCTCTGGACCGCCGGCTCGTCGGCCGCCTGCGGGCGTTCTCCGCCGAGCACCGCGCCACCCTCTTCATGACGCTGACGGGCGCCGTCGCGGCCGTCCTCGGCCGGTTCAGCGGACAGCGGGACCTGGTCGTCGGCACCGCGGTCGCCGCCCGTCCGCCCGGCGCCGAGGACCGGATCGGGCTCTACCTCGACACCGTGCCCCTGCGTCTTGACCTCGGCGGCGACCCGGATTTCCCCGCGCTGCTGCGCCGCGTCCGGGACAGCAGCACGGCGGCGTACGAACACCGTGACGTTCCCTTCGACGAACTGGTCGCCGCGGTCAACCCGCGGCGCGACCCCGGCCGCAACCCGCTCTTCCAGGTCATGGTCGAGTACGAGAACGAGGGCGAGGCCGACTTCGACCCGCCACGGCTCGCCGCCACGCTGCTGGACGTGCCCAGCGCCCGAGCCCCGTTCGACCTCAGCATCTACCTGACACACCACGGGGACGGCGTCCGGTTCATGGTCGAGTACGACACGGCCCTCTTCGACGAGAGCACGGTGCGCCGGCTCGTGGACTACGTGGAACAGGTGCTGCGCCGCGCCCTCGCCGCGCCCGCCGCGCCACTCACCGACCTGACCGCCCTCACGCACGCCGACCGGGCGGCCCTCGTGCGGCTCGGCCGGCTGGACGAGCCGCGGCCGGCGGCCGGGGACACCCTGCACGGGCTGTTCGAGCGGCAGGCCCGCGGCACGCCCGACGCGGTCGCCCTCATCTCCGGTCGGGAACACGTCACCTACCGCGACCTGGCCGCTCGCGCCCGGGACCTCGCCGGGCGGGCGCGCGCCCGCGGCGCGGGGCGCGGCGAGCGCGTGGCGGTCCTGCTGCCGCGCGGGCCCGAGCTGATCGCCGCCCTCATCGGGGTACTGAGGAGCGGCGCCGCCTACGTGCCGCTCGACCCCTCGCTGCCCACCGCGCGGCTCGCCGCGCTCCTCGACGACAGCGCGCCTGCCCTCCTCCTGACGTGCGACGCCGTCCTCGCCCGGCACCCCGAGCTGGCGCCCCGGGTGCCCGTGCACCTGACCGCGGCGGCACCGGGCACGGACGTGCCCGGCACCTCCGCGCAGGACGTTCCGGTCGAGGCCGTTCCGGACGGCGGGGCCGGGCCCGACGATGCCGCGTACTGCATCTACACATCGGGCTCGACCGGCCGCCCCAAGGGCGTCGTGGTGCCCCACCGCGGTCCGGCCAACCTCGTGCGGGAACACCTGCGGCGGCATGCCGCCCTGCGCACCCTTCAGTGGACGTCCCCGGCCTTCGACGTCAGCGTGCAGGAGATCTTCACCACCCTCGCGTCCGGGGCGGCCCTCGTCCTCGTGGCCGACGAGGTGCGGCACGACCCGGACGCCGTGACGGCCGCGGTCCGCGAACACGGGGTGGAGCGGATGTTCATGCCCTGCACGCCGCTGACGCACCTGATGGAGACCGCCCCCCGCATGCCGTCCCTGCGCGAGTTGTTCTCGGCGGGCGAGGCCCTGCGGCTCACGGGAGCCTTCCGCCGGTTCCTCGCCGCTCATCCGCGGTGCGACCTGTACAACCAGTACGGTCCGACGGAGGCTTCCGTCATCGTCACTTCCCGCCGGGTGGACCCCGGCGGTGACGATCACCCGCCGATCGGCAGGCCGGTGCCAGGTGCCCGCATTCAACTGCTCGACGGTGCAGGGCGGGAGGTGCCCGTCGGGGCGGTCGGGGAGATACACGTCGGCGGCGTTCCGGTGGCGTACGGCTACCACGCCCGGCCCGAGGAGACCGCGGCGGCGTTCCTCGACGACGGTTCCGGGCCGGTGCGGTACCGCACCGGCGACCTGGGGCGCTGGCGCCAGGACGGGGCCCTTGAGTACCTCGGCCGCACCGACGACCAGGTCAAGATCCGCGGCCACCGCGTCGAACCCGCCGAGGTCCGGGCGGCGCTGACCGCGCTCCCCGGCGTCCGCGAGGCGGCCGTCGTGCCCCGCCGCGACCGGCACGGAGAAACGGAGCTCGTCGCCTACGTGGTCCCCGCGGCGTTGCGGGAGGACTTCGCCGGACTGCGCGCCGCGCTGGCCGCGGACCTCCCCGACCATCTGGTCCCGCGCCGCTGGGCGGGCCTCGACCGCCTGCCGGTGAACGCCTCGGGCAAGCTGGACCGGGCACGCCTGCCGGAGCCGGGCGAGCCGGGCGAGGCGGGCGTGCAGCAGGAGGGCGCGGAGCCGGCCACGCCGCTGGAGAAGACGCTGCACGGTCTGTGGTGCGAGGAACTCGGCCTGAGCAGGGTCCCGGTGACCCGCTCGTTCTTCGAACTGGGCGGCCACTCCCTGAGTGCGATCCGGCTGGTGAACCGGATGGCCGCCGAGCTGGGGCTGACCCTGCCCATGTCCGACCTGTTCCGCTCGCCGACGATCCGGGGGCTCGCGGCCCGGCTCGAACAGCCCGGCACCGCGGCCGCGGAGCAGCAGGCGCCCGCCCCGGACGACGTGCAGGACACCGTGCCGATGACGTCCATCCTGCGCAGGCTGTGGCGCCGCCACCACGAACGAGCCGATCCCAGCGTCTACAACGTCGCCCACCGCGTCGACCTGCACGGCCGGCTCTCGCCCGACGACCTCGAACGGGCGCTGGCGGACCTGGTGACACGCCACGACGCGCTCCGCAGCCGGGGTGCGCACCGCGGCGGCGTTCACCTCGTCGAAGTGCTCTCCCGGGTCCCGGTGGACCTTCCGGTCAGCGACCTGTCCGAACACGCCACGGACGAGGACCGCCTGCGGGAGTGGTGCCGGGAGCACGCGTCGCGCCCGTTCGCGATGGACCGTGCCCCGCTGTTCCGCTTCCGGCTGGCCCGGCTCGGCCAGGACCGCTGGACGCTCGTGATCGTCCTGCACCATGCGATCTGCGACGGCTGGTCCATGGGGGTCCTCTGGCATGAGCTACAGGAGCTGTACAACGCCCGCCGCGGGGGCGCCGGCGCGCCGCTGCCGCCGCGGCCCGCGCAGTTCACGGACTGCGCCCGCGCCGAGCGTGCGCTCGATGACCGGCGCCGGGCGCGGCTGGAACGGTTCTGGCGTGCCGAGCTTGAAGGGGTCGCGCCGACGCTGGACCTGCCGCACGACCGGCCCCGGCCGGCCGTGCTGTCCGGCCGGGGGGCCCTGCGCACCTGGACCGTGGACGGCGCCCTGACCGGGCGGCTCCAGAAGGCCGCCGGCCGGCTGGGCACGCCGCCGTACGCCGTGCTCGCGGCGGGCTTCGCCCTCTGGGCCGCCGGGCGCCGCGGCCGGTCCGGCGACCTCGTGCTGGCCGCGTCCAGCGCCAACCGGCTCGGCCCCGAACGAGCGGATGTCGTCGGACTGCTGGGCGAGGCCGTGCTGTTGCGCGTCCGGATCGGCGAGGCGGCCACCTTCGCCGACCTGGTGCGTCAGGTCGGCACCGCGCTCTTCGCCGCGCTGGACCACCAGGAGCTGCCGCTGGCCGAGGTCGCCGATCTGATCGCGCCAGGCACCTCCGACGGACCGTTCCCCGACGTGCTGTTCACCGTCGTCACCACTCCGCCGCCCGTCCTGGACCTGCACGAGGTGTCGGCAACGGTGCACAGCCTGCCCACGGAGGGCGTCGCACGGAACGACCTGTACGTCGTCCTGGTGCCGCGGGAGGAGGGCATGACGGTGACCTTCGAGTACTCCACCGATCTGTTCGAGCACGCGACCATCGAAGCCTGGGGCGAGGAGTTCACCGCCCTGCTGGACAGGGTCGTGCAGGACCCCACGAGCCCGCTACCGGACCTCCCACGCCCCTGAGCTTGCCCGGACCGATGGGGTAAGTGTTTACTTACCTGCGGTGGGTGAGTATTCACTCACCACTGCTGTCCGCCTGCACGTCACCATGGGAGGAAGCCCTGTGACCTTTGTCCCGCCCGAGCCGCCGCACCTCGACCTGTACACCCGCAACGGGTTCACCGGTCCTGCCACCCCGATCGTTCGCGCCCAGTACACACCGCCCTACAGCCGCGTCCACGGCTCCTACGCGCCGCACCGCATGGAGGTGGGGGCCCTGGTCACCGGCCTGCCCGCGGAGCCGCGCGCACTGCCCGTTCCCCTGCTGGCGGGGGAGGGCGTGAGCGTCGAGGCCGCCCGCCGCGAGGTGCCCATGCCCTTCGCCCTGCGCAACGTCCGCGCCGACGAACTGCACTATGTGCTCCGCGGGCAGGCCCGCCTGGAGACCGACCACGGTGTCCTCGACGTGCACGCGGGGGACTTCGTCCTGCTGCCCCGCGCGGTCACCTACCGGTTCGGGGCCGTTGCCGAGCCGCTGGAGGAGATCGTCGTGGTCACCGAGGACCGGCTGAGCCTGCGGACGGACGACGACCCCGAGGTGCTGGACACCCGGCGCCACGTGGACACCCCCGCCCCCCAGGGCCCGCCGCCCGCGGCCGAGAAGGAATACGAGGTCGTGATCCGCCACGGCGACGGCCTCACCTCGTTCTTCCATCCGGTGGACCCGCTGCCGTGTCTGGCCGTCGAGGGCGCCCCCGCCGTGCGGCGGTTCCGCATCGAGGACGTGCACGCCCCCGACCCCGCCGCGCGGCCCGACCCCATGCCGGTCTGCCTGCTCGGCGACGACGCGACCCGAACGATGATCTACTCCGTGGGCAGCCGCCGCACCCCACGGCCGCCGGTCCACCGCAACGCCGACTACGACGAGGTGATCGTCTACGCCGCCGGTCCGGGGGCGTACGGAGCGGTGGACGCGCCGGGCACGCTGCTGTGGACGCCGAAGGGCGTGCCCCACCAGGGGCCGGAGGAGGACGTGCCGGGTGGATACCGCGCGTGGCTCCTGGAGACGCGCGCCTTCCTGTCCCCGACGCCCGCCGGCCGGGCCGTGGCACGGCTGATGGAGACCAGCGAATTCGGCGTGCACCCGTCGGCCGCCGAAACCCGTTGACCCGCTCGGCAACCGCGGCCCCGGTGACGACGAAAGCGCCCGGGCCCCGCCCCGGCCGACTCGCCGCCGCGATGCCGGGCAGTACGGCACTGGCCTGCGTCACCACGCCACGACTGTCGCCCTCGACCCGGCCGCGCTTGTTCGACCACGCGTCGGACACACCCACGGTCGTGCAGCGCGAGGTCAGTTGACACCGTCGTGAGGGTCGTAGGGCAGCGGAACGAGGCGGTAGTCCTGCGCGCGTTCGTTCAGCGGGCGGCCGACCTCGCTGCGCAGCCCCTCCATGTCCTGGCCGAGCTTTTCCCGATACACCGGCAGCATGTCCTGCGAGATCCACTGCCAGCGGGACTCGAAGTTCGCGATGTTGCCGGTGGGCAGCGGGGAGTCGAACGTGAGCGCGTCCGGGATGTCGACCTCGACCGGCCCCGCGCCCGGCAGGGCCGGTACCGGCATCCGGATCTGGTCAGGGAGATCGACCCGGACATCGTTCACCACCTCGCGGAACGGCCTGCCGTCCGGTACCGGCGACTCGGAGGTGACGCCGAGCATGTAGGTGACGGCGCGGCCGAGGTCCCGCTCCTGCATCGCGTCGTAATCGTCCTGGAGGATCATCTCCTGCTCACGCCGGAGCAGGGCCACGTTGCCCTGCTCGATGCGCTGCGGATCGCCGGAGGCGATGTCCTCCCAGGCGGTGAGCAACTGGGGGGAGAGCTCGCCCCCGGCGGCCAGGCGCCGCATCTCCTCGATCCCGCCGCGGTCGTAGGCCGCGTGCTGCCAGCCCATGTCCACGAAGATCTCCTTCTGCATGGCGACGAACGTGTCCTCGTAGTGGTCCAGCTCCGCCTCGCCGGCGGTGGCCAGCGCCATCGCCAGCCCCGGCGGCATCCCCGGCATGGCGGACGCGATCCACGCCAGGCGCTCGTCGCCGCTGAGCCCGCGCAGCACGTGCAGGTCCTGCATGCCCGCGTAGACCAGGCCACCGGCCAGCTTCGCCATGCCCGCCCACTGCAACTCGGGGTTGCGCAGGAACAGGTCGGCGTAGTACTCGTACACCCGTGTGATGCGGTCGTCGTTGAAGGACAGCCCCCGGGTGGTGTCCCAGGCGGCGGGGTCGATACCCAGTTGCCGGCAGAGCTCCAGGAACGCCTGCTCGTTGGCCCACCGGTCCATCTCCGTGGTGGAGAACAGCCCGAGCGGCCCCGCCGACACGTCGTGCCCGAGACGTCTCAGCTCGTCCGCCCGCTCCGCCATCAGCCGGCGGTACCTCTCGATCTCCGCCTCGATGTCGTCCCAGGTGGTGGCCGCGTCGCCCGCCGCGAGCCGGAGGTGCTTCTCCCGGATTCGCCCGGCCAGGTCATCCGGGAGGGCGTAGCCGTCCGAGGTCAGCGACGCCTGCACCATCTCACCGTTGTGGCTGACGATCAGCGGGGGCGGCTGTTCGGTGAACCAGACACGCCCCCGGTACTCCGCCAGCGCGTCGTTGAACGCCCGTGCCCAGCCGTTCCACTCCTCGGCGGCGGCCCCGAGGTGGTTGCCGTACTTGGTATCCAGCCCGCCGGGGTTGTGGATCAGCCCGCGGACGTCGTCCTTGGTCGCGAGTGCCAGGTTCATGGCGTGGACGAGGTGGCCGACCACGGCGTCGACATCGGCGCCGCCGTCCTGCAGGCCGCCTCGTGTCTCGTCTATGCGCGCCTCGCCGTCCACCAGCGCGGTACCGTCCAGCCCCCCGCCCCGCGCGGAGATCTCCGTGGCGCGCACGGCGAGGTCCTGCGCCCCCAGCGCCTCGGCCGCCGCCCGCCCGTAGGCGGCCGCGGCATCGGCGATCGCGTCGGCGTCGACCTCGGTGTCGAACTCGGTCTGCCGGGTCCACGGCCTCTTGCCGCCGGGTGCCGCCGCCTCGACATCGTCTCTCGTGAAGTGGAGGTTCGGGGGTTCCGGGGGCATGAGCGATCCACTCCCTACCAGCCGTGCGACGCGGTCGCGTGGACCGCCGGGTGGCGAGACCTTGGCAGACCGGCACCGGGAGGGGTCCCGGACCGGCGGCCCGGGAGCGCACGTACGCGTCGGTGTGATGCTCGATGGCCGTTTGGCGCTCGGTCCTCGTCGCCGGCTGGCCCCCGGTCGCCCTCCTGCTCCCTGTCGAACTGCTGGTTCCTCACCGGGCGGGTGGCCAGTCCGCCGGAGACGACGTTCCCGAGGGAGACCATCTTCGGGCGCGGGGCGTCGAGGAGTGCCAAGAAGTCGACCCGCGGAAGGTTCACCGGCCTCCGGCGGGACCTTCTCTGCCGACATCGGTGTCTGAACCTGCCGTGCCTCGTCCTCCGTGCGGTGGTGGGCCGGATTTCGGCAGTGCGGGTCCGGTAGCTGCTGCGAGCGAAGGACCGGCTGGCCCGCCTGCGTCGCCTGCTGGTCAGCAGCGGAGGGCGATGGGTGGCCGTCGCGGACGGCAGCGACGGCCCTCGCCCCTGAACGGTGATCTTCTGGAACGGGCCCGGATGGAAGACGCCCGTCATCGGCAGGAGCATCAGCGGCCGATCTCCGCGGAGACGCTGAGGAAGCGGCTTGACGTCGGGGCGAAAAAGTCCCGGGCGTCGGTCGATACCGTACGCCGGGAGGCGGCTGACGCCGAGAAGGGGAGCCCCGGGCAGGAGTCCGGCCAGCGGCGGGCCGATGACTCGGTGTCGGCCGGGAGAGGATAGGCCGGGTCCGGTCGGGCGCTCCTTGGGTCGAACTGCCCGTTCGCCAGGGAGACTTGCGCGATGGCCTGCCCCCTGTTCAGGGAGCACTCACTACCGGTGGATGCACGCCCCGGGCAGACACCCGCGCGTTCACCACCCTCGACCGGCTACACCACCTCACGGGACGTGACCTTACCGACCGCGGGAGCTCGTGTACCTGCTCTGAACTGCGGCGATTCGTAGACTACATGTTCGTGACGATGGGACGGGGTGGCTGCAGCAACTCGTGCCGCAGCAGGCGGCATTCGCTCTGTCGATGGCCTCGTGCAGGCGCGGAAACCTGTTGTGATACGTTCGGCGGCGCCGTGCGCTGCTGTGAACTGAGGAGGTGAGACCGATCAACGCTGTGACAGGTCGGGACTCCCTCCATTGCATGGCCTAGGGAGTGCCCGCGGAAGGCATCCCGAAAGGCTTGAAACGCTATGCGCTTCGCCTCTGAGGCGTCGTTTGACGGCGTCTGCGAACAGCTCTTTACCCTCGGTGAGATTCCCGGCGTGCTGTGGACGCCGGCAGGTGCCGCCGGGACTCGTCCCCTGATCCTTATGGGACACGGCGGCGGCCAGCACAAGAAGGCCCCTGGCATCGTGGCCCGTGCGCGCAACTTCGTGGCCGAGTGTGGTTTCGCGGTGGCGGCGGTCGACGTGCCCGGCCATGGCGACCGGCCGAAGGATGAGGAGTACGACCGGATCGCGACCGAGAACCGGGCGCGCGTGGATGCTGGCGAGGAGCTGGCTCCGCTGGTCGCTGGGTTCCAGGCGCTCGTAGCTCGCCAGACCGTCCCGGAGTGGCGGGCGGTCCTGGACGCGGTCCAGGGACTCGACCACGTCGGCACTGGTCCGGTGGGCTATTGGGGTGTGTCGTTGGGTTGCGGACTCGGCGTTCCGTTCGTTGCCGCCGAGCCTCGGGTCGGCGCGGCGGTGCTGGGCTTGGGCGGGGCGCTGGCATCGGCCGAGGCTGCCGCGCGGATCACCGTCCCGGTGGAGTTCCTGGTGCAGTGGGACGATGAGCGGGTGCCGCGGGCTCAGAGCTTGGCACTGTTCGAGGCCCTGGCCTCGGCCGAGAAGACGCTGCATGCCAACCCCGGCAAGCACGGGGAGATCCCGGCATTCGAGCTGGACAGCACGCTGCGGTTCTTCGCCAGGCACCTCGGCTGATACCGCCGCCCGCAGTCCGTGACGCGCTGAGCGGGATCGGATCCCGCTCAGCGCATCGGGGGCTGGTGGGATGGCCCGTCCACCGGGACGGTGGACGGGCCATGAGATGCCGGAGGGATGTAATCAGGCCGGTGGTTCCGGCCGGTGAGGCGGGCTTCGAGGTCGGCGACGCGCCGGTCCGGAAGCGGAGGTTGGATCGGGCGGCTTTGAGCCGCTCGTCGAGGGTGCGGATGTCGGCGGTCAGTTGGCGGACCCTTTGCTTGAGGGTGGTGTTCTCCGTGGTGATCCGCTGGACGGCCTCTTCGGTCCACTCGGCTCCCAAGCCCCGGATCTGGCCGAGGAGTTCACCGATTCGGGTGCGCCGGGCGAGGATCTCGGCCTGGGCGGCCTTGAGCGCGCCCTCGGCGTTCAGCGCGCGCTCGCGCCAGGTTGCCTCGCGCTCGTCGACCTGCCCGACGAGCATCCGAGTCCGGCGATCACCTGCCTCGGCCATCGCGGAGGCGATGGCGGCCCGGGCCTCGGGGTTGGCATAGAGGAAGGTGCGTGTCCCGGCATCGCGCTGCCGACGCCAGAGCATCTCGTGGGCCGAGCACAGGTCGCCGTGGCCCATCGTGGTCCGTTCGCAGTCCGTGACCAGACAGTTCGTACGGTAGACGGGGTGATCGGGCGGGATCGTGATGACGTCCGGACGGAACAGCGGGTCGGAGGATGGCGCGTTGATCAGCGCGGGTCTCGGTGCGTTCGGCGTGCTCGGACCAGATGGGGCGGTGACAGGGGTGGTAGGTGGCCTGCGGGCAGCGGGCGGAGTCACACATCCCGACCAGTGGACGGTCTGCGGTCGGGGTGCCGGCCAGCTTGAGGCAGAGCGTCCGGGACGGGTCGGTGAACCAGCAGTAGTTCGCCGGGCCGAGGTGGAGGACCTTGGCGCGTTTGGTCAGGAGGTTGAGCCCGTCGCGGTCACTGCGCTGGGTCTTTGGCGCCTTCGCAGCGGTCGCGTCGAGTTTGGCGTCGATGTGCGCGAAGAACTCGGTGAGGCTGCGGGCGCCGGGACCAGCTGGGAGGATGCCCTGCTGGTAGTTTTGGGACTCGGCGAACACGAGGTCGAGATTCCGGTCGCTCTCGTGCTTGTTGACCGATTCCGGCGAAGGCACGCTCGCAGGTGGCTGTGTCAGTTTCCGAGGGAGTCATTTCGGAGCGACTTCGGGAGTCATTCTGGGGCGGGCATCGTGATCAATGTCAGTGACCTCGGACCGCCGCTTCGCGTTCAGCTCTTGCTGCCGTGAGTGAGCTCTTGACCCTCACGTGGCGTCAGGCTGCATAGTCGGTGCCGTGGAGGATCACTGGACCGTGGGACGCGTAGCCGAGCTGGCCGGCGTGAGCGTCCGCACGCTGCATCACTATGACGAGGTCAGGCTCGTTCGGCCGTCGGCGCGGACCGCGGCCGGGTACCGGGCCTATTCGGCGGGCGACGTGGAGCGGCTGCGGGAGGTGCTGGCCTATCGGCGGTTGGGTTTCGGGCTGCGGGAAATTGCGGATCTGGTCGGCGACCCGTCCACCGACGCGGTCGCGCACCTGCGCCGACTGCGCGGCCTGATGCTGGAGCGGCGTGATCGCGTTGACGCCATGGTGGCGGCCATCGACAGGGAACTTGAGGCACGGGCGAAGGGACTGAAGGTGACACCGGGGGAGCAACTGGAGATGCTCGGTGCGCGGCTGTACGACGCGATCGGCGGCGCTTACACCGCGACACGGCGTACCGAGCCGCGGATCGCCGCGCGGATCTTGGACGCGCTCGGGGACGCGCAGACGGTGCTGAACGTCGGGGCCGGCACCGGCTCCTACGAGCCTGCTGATCGCGCCGTGACCGCGGTGGAGCCGTCGGCGGTCATGCGGTCGCAGCGGCCTGCCGGCTCGGCACCGTGCGTGGCCGCCGCCGCGGAGAGCCTGCCGTTCGAGGACCAGTCCTTCGACGTCGCGATGGCCGTCTCCACCGTTCACCACTGGGGGGACCCGATAGCGGGGCTGCGCGAGATGCGGCGTGTGGCCCGACGTGTGGTGGTGCTCACGTTCGACACCGACGAACCTGGATGGCAGGACCGGTTCTGGCTTACCCGCGACTACCTGCCCGAGTTCGCCGCCGTCCTCGCAGAGTTTCCCTCGCTTGCGGGGATGGCCGACTCGATCGGCGCCCGCGCTGAGCCGGTGCCCATCCCGTGGGACTGCACCGACGGCCTGTTCGAGGCGTACTGGCGCCGGCCGGGTGCGTATCTGGAGGATCACGTGCGCCGTGCGATGTCGGTGTGGACGAGGGTCGGGTCGGAGGCCGAGCAGCGGGCGGTGCGAAGCCTCAGCGACGACCTCGACTCCGGCCGGTGGGCCAGGCGCAACAGTGACCTCGTCGACCTCGACGCGGCAGATCTCGGCCTCCGCCTGCTCAAAACGTGACCCGCGCCGCAGGTTCAGCGTCATGGCAGCTCCTGGACGAGCCGCTGGTTCGGGCGATGCGCTTGAGCTCTCCGCAACGGCCGCAGAGGCGTCGTGGCCGACGGCGTCGGTTGTAGCAGAGGTGACAGAGTGCGTCGTCGTCAACGAGGGCGGCTGCTGCTGTCTTTCCGCAGCCCACGCAGTGTGCGTCGGACGTTACACGGTATGGGGCACGACGTCCTCGGCCTGTACGCCACTGGCCACACCGATGGACGAGTGGGACTGCGGGTGCGAGTAGTTGCGGTGCAGAAAGTGCCGCCGAAATTGATCAGGCGTGGCCGGTACATACGCGAAAGACCGTGTCATCAGTCGCAAAGGGATGGCACCCCTATGACGCATCTGGCGGTGTGCGTGGGACGTACACGGACGGTTGCCATGAGAGTGTCGGTATGCCATCCGGGTCCAGACCATACGGCCATCGCCTGACGAGTTGCTCCCTCTCTTGGGCCATGTCGCTGCCGAAGTCGGCGGCCTGCCGGAGAAGGTCTTCGGCGCCAGCCCGGTCCCCGGCTTTCGCCCGCATGTCCGCCAGGCGAGACAGGGCAACGGTGCTGCCGTGGTCGGCGGCGCGGCGGCGGAGGTGGTGGGCCCATTCCAGCCGATGGCGTTTGTCGGCTGCTTCGGCGAGTTGGTGCAGGTCATCGGGGTGGGTGAGGTGGGTGTGGGCGGCGTGCCAGAAGGATCCGGGCGGGCATAGGTGGCGGCGGCTGGTCCGGCCGTGTTGTTCGAGGTAGTCGGCGAGCCGAAACTGTGGCCCCGCCGCCTGCGGTGCCACAGTTCCGGCGCCAGGGGTGGTGGTGGGCGGACGCCGTGGGGGGCGCGGGTTGGTACGGGGCAGAGGTGCCTGTTTGCCGTGGACAAGCTTGGCGAGTTCGGCATAGGCCCGTTCTGCCCAGTTGTCCGTGAGCTGGTCATAGTCGCTCTGGCTGAGGTAGTCGGTGGCCGCGTCGGTGAGAAAGGCTTGCGGAAGGTGCAGGCCGACGCCGAGGCGGCGCGCGTCCATCGCGGCGTGCAACAGTGCCTTGGCGGCTGGGCTGGCGTGTTGGTAGCGGTTGAGGAGTTCGGGGGCACCGGCCAGGTCCTGGGTGAGGCGTCCGTCGGTGCGGGCGCGGGTGAGGGTGTCGGCCAGCAGCCGGTCACCTTCCTCAGCAAGGACAGCAGCGGCAGACAGGGCCGGGGCGTCGAAGGCGTCGGGGACGGCCAGGGTCCGGCCGGCGAGCAACTCCCTTACCCGGCTGTACGGATCCGCTTCGCCCGGTCTGGGCAGGGCGTTGTACTGGGCTTCGTACTCGGGCCAGAGTGTGCCCAGCACGAGGACGGGCCCGCGCTCCGGTCTGACCAGCAGGTGGTGCACGGCCGCCGCGATCTGCTCGCCCAGCGCACGGTCGCCGAGATAGTGCTGGGCCTCGTTCAGCCACACCACCGTGCGGGGCCGGACGTGGTGCAGCTGCTCCAGCGCGGCCTGCGCGCGGTCCGGGTGGAAGGGATGCCACAGCCACCACCCTTGATCGGCGAGGGGCTGAACCGCCTCCCAGCACGCCCGAGTCTTGCCCGTGGACGAAGTGCCGACCAGTACCACGAGTCGGCTGCGGCTGGCCTTCGCGTCGCGGACCGCTTCGGCCAGCACCCGGTCATGCTCGCGGGGCACGTATCCGGGCAGCGCCCGCTCCGCGCTCGCTTCAGAACTTGCTGCCGTCGTGCCGGGTCCGGCAGGATGAACCTCCAGGTCGTGCGGCTCCCACTCGCCGATCGGGCGGCCCGGCCCGTCGGCGGTGACCGTGCCCGCCTCCTGCGCCGCGGTCCGTTGCAAGTCCAGCAGATCTGGGACCGGCAGCCTCAGTGCGCGGGCCAGTGCTGCCACCGTCTCCGCAGACGGCACGGGCTTCCTGGGCGAGAGTGCTTCCGACACGGTGGTCCGCCCGAGACCTGCCCGCTGAGCGAGCTGCTGTTGGTTCAGCCGGGCTTGCGCCACCCCGTCGGCCACCCTCCTGCGCAGTTCGGTGAGTGCCGAGCCATGGCCGTTCTGCTCGTCATTCATGCGCCTGCCCCCGCGACCCGATGTGTTCGACGGTGTTCATTCTCGTCCCGGCGAACCCCGGCGCACAGCAGCTCCACGACCTTGGACCATGTCAACGCCCCACCTTCTACCGGGAGTCCGTCGTGGCCGTCGTTCTTCTATACACCCTACTCGTGACCGTCGTCGCACTGCTGACCGCTGCCTGCGCAGGCAAGCTCGCCCGGATGGACGGCGCCACCTTCCCCACCGCTCTCGCCCGAGCCGCCACCACCTTTGCCACGGTGGTCACCCTCGCCGCCACCGTGACCGCGGCCCTCACCGCACTTCCCACCTGAACGCCTCATCCAGAGGAGCGGAACCGCAGCAAGATCAATCTTGCCGTGACTTCCTGTACCGCAACTACTCAGGCCCGGGGAGGCCCATGAGTTCACGGAATCCGAGGGTTCTTTACCATGAGCCTGCGGGTGCGATGCTCTGATTCTGGGGGATGAGCCAGTGGGTTCACAGGCAACTCGACCTGGGTCCTCTTGTCTGCCTCACGGTGCAAGGTAGTCATGGCCCGGCACGCGTCTGAACTTCTCCCAGGGCAGAGAAGACGATTCGTCAGATGGCAGTGCCGGACAATGAAACATCCCGCTCTCTGGGCGGTGGTCCTCAGCCTTCGACCTGCCGTCAGAAGGCTGCGATGGAGAAAGGCCCTTGCGGCAGCGGATCGTTGACAGGTGGAACCGCCTCGGGCTCGCTGGCAAGGCGGGTGTGATCGTGATCAGTAGCGTGGCCGCTGCGGTGGTCACAGGTCTCATCGCGTCTTCTAACACCCGCACCACTGCGGCCGGTGCAGTCGAGGAAGAGGGCACCGACTCACCCCGCCCGCTGGTGGACCAACCACGCTGGCGGCTACTACGTGTGCAGTCACCAGGGGTGCCGCAAGAAGGTAAACCCGACCATCCTCGGTCACGACTGCTGCGGCCGCTGCTGGCCCGGGACTGCCTGAGCGCTGCGCAACGCGACTACGACGGCCCCGGTGGCTTCTCTCACAACTACTTCGAGGGGCTCATGCGCCCTGGCGTCTGCACCGTCTGCGGCGAACCGCCCGAGGAACACCCCTGGGAGTTCGACTCCCTCACCGGCCGGCGCCACCCCGCCGACTGACCCGCGCCCGGCGATGTCGCCCAGCTCCCTGACAACTACCCGTCAGTTACCCCTCCCCTTCGGGCCGCGGAGGAGTCCGGGGCCCGAAGCGCTGATTCGGCTTCGGCGGCCTGCTCCAGCAGACCCCATGCGGAGTCCGCGTAGCGCATCGCGGTCTTCTCGTCGAGCCCGAAGACCTCCGCGAGGTGAAGCGGGGCAGGCCCATGGGTCAGGGCCCCTTCGAGCTGTCGGTCGACACGGGGCCGCTCCAGAGTGGCGTCCTGCCTCGCATCGGTGCGCTGATCCAGTGATTGCCGGCCCGGCCGGTTGTGTTGGCGGTCTGGTTGTTGATCAGCAGGTGGAGGTTCGCGGTACTCGGCCACCGGCGCCGCCGGTGGTCCAGCCAATCGATCAGAAGCTTCAGGGTGAGGTCGTCGAGAGGCCGGGCGCGTCCGGCGACGGTCAGGCGGCGGTTGCCGAGAACGACGTCGTCGAGCATGAAGGCGGCGATCTGGGCGACTCGGGCGGCGTGGATCGCCGCGAGGACGAGAACGAGCCGCGCCGCCGGTGTCATCGCAGCCGCGACGGAGCGCTCGACCTGCTCGGGGAGGAGCGGTTGCAGCACGGCGTACTCATTCTGCCCGTCCTTGATCCGGCTGGTGGGGTTGCAGAAGATCAGCCTCTGCCGTTTGGCCCAGGTGAAACTTCTCTGCACTTTCCCCTTCCCTGGACGGGTCGCACAGCTCTCCGGCCTGGATTCCGGTGGCCTCCCGAACCCTTTCGCCGTCGGTGACCGTGATCCAGCCGGTGATGCGGCAGACGGCGTCGCGCCAGACGTCGACATCGTCGAGGCGGATGACGCTCACGACGCCCTCACCTCCCCAGCCGTCGTCCGCGTCCCAGGGAGAGTAGAGCAGTGTGTTCCCGTCGGACGAGGCGGCGAGGAAGTCGCCGCCGGTGCTGGCCTGCCAACGGGCAGTCGGAGCTGCGGAGTCGTGGTCATAGACTCGGACTTGGCCGGCGCTGGCGAGTTGGAAGCGGCCGTCTGACCGCAGGGACGGTGCGATCACGAACTGGTCGGGGCAGCCGGCGCAGATCTCGGTAGGCCCCGTCAACCGGCGCGCGGGGGCGCCGTCGGACGGTGACGGGATGCGCCACTGCTCCCACGAGGTGCCGCGTCGCACGACAATCAGGTGCTGCTCGTCGCGGGGGTTGAAGGTCACGGTGTTGACGCGTTCGCCTGTGTCGATGCGAAGCTCGGGCACCTCGCGGTCGGCTCGCACGTCCACCACCCGTACCTCGGGACCGCCGTTGACGACGGCGATATGACCGTCCCGCGCCGCAGAGGTGATGCGGAGCGACTCAGCGTGGAGTGGGTCGTCGCTGAGCAGCCCGAGGTCGGCCAGGTCGACGTGATCGGTTCGCCGGCCGGTTCTGGGGTCCCACCGTTCCACCAAGCTTCCCGACCGGGTGACCAGTCGGCCGTCCTCCTGGAAGATGATCTCGACCCCGGGTGCGGAATTGGGGTGCGGCTCCGTGGGCGGCGGCGTCACCCGGATGTCGGTGACGGGGTCAAGTGTCTCGATGTCACGGATCAGGATCCAGCCTTCCTCGGTCATGAGGTCGGCCATCAGCCCTGCATGTTCGGAGATTGGCGTGGCAGTGGTGCGGTCTGGAACGAAGGTGGCACCCGACCGCTCCACTTCCGCCAGTTCCTCACGTTCCTCGCCGGGGAGCTCGCTGATGTCGTTCAGGATGAGGGAAGAGTCGTCGGCGGACCCGTCACCGTTGCCGTCGTAGGTGTAGGCGAGCATCCGGTCACCGTCCCGGAGGAGGCGGAACGAGGCGAACTCGGGTTCCGGGGTGGTGGGCTGCTCGATCAACACCACGGCGTCGGAGTCCGCGACGAGGTGGAAGTACCGGTCGCCGTCCTGAAGGATTTCCCCGAGGGTGGTGTGGTCGAAGCCGCTGGTCAGCACGTTCCCTGGGGCTTCCGGCAGGAGAACCGCCTCTCCGTCTCCTGACAGTCGGTACACCCTGGGTACCACCGCCCCGTTCGACACGTACTGGCCGGTGTGGTCGAGTGCGGGCGTGTCCGTGAGACAGGCGTTCGGGATCGAGGTGTGGATGGTCTCATTGGCGCGACCCACGAGCAGCGTCCCGTCATGGCCACAGACGGCTATCGTGGTGCCGTCCCCGGAGAACGTGGTGCCTGCGGCGTCCTCGACCACCGTGGTGGTCTCACCGGACCGCAGGTCGACCCTGAGCACGTCGCGCTGAAAGGCTCCCACCTCGACCAACACGAAGTTCGGGTCGCGGCCGAACCACACGTTCTCGATGGCGACTTCTCCCTCGATGGTGATGGGCTCCGCGACAGTGCCCGCCTCCAGGTCCCAGCGGACCAACTGGTTGCCCAGGGACTCCGCCGCCACGATTCGATCGCTGTCCTGGGAAACGGCGACCATCCGCTGACCTGGACTCAGGTCCATTTCGTCCATGGAGAACTCGTGACCGGGCAGCGTGTGCTTTTCGTCGAGGTCATCCGAGGGATACCAGACGAGGGCGCCGGAGCGGGTCACATACCCGATGCGATCCCCGTCCCGTGACACGAAGGGGTAGATCGCATAGTCGTCGCCGAACGGCAAAGGTTCGCGGTGCAACTGGTCAGCCCTGTCCCGACGGAACAGGGTGGCCTGCCCCTGCCGGCCGCTGGTCAGTATCACCCGCCCGTCGCGGCTTGCCGCGACGCGCCGCACGCCGCCACGCGCCCCGGACATCACCAGCTCGGTGTTTCCGTAGGTGACGTACGTCTGGAGCAGCGCGTCGCGGGCTTCGTCTGTGGGCGCCCGCTCGTACGCCGCCAGCGCGTAGATACCCGCGAGCGTGGGATCGGTGGCCAGCACGGTGGCGGAGGACGCGGCGAGGGCACGGGAGTCGGACTCGGCGTCGCGGGTCGCACTGACCCGGGTCTGGTAGGCGAAGAGCGCCGTCAGGACGGCGATGACCACGACGACCGTGCCCGCCGAGCCGAACAGGCCGCGGCGCACGCGTTGTTGACGGCCATGACGCGCCCAGCCCCGGTCGAGGAAGTCCAGCGCCGCGGCGTCGATGTCGTCGCGGCGCTCGGCGATCCACGGCTCGGCGGCCGCCAGGGCCGTGGCACCGGGCAGCAGGTCGTTCGGGGTCCTTTCTGCCACCCAACGCTCGCGGTCCTGCCGCAGCCGCTCGTACCAGGCGAGGAAGTCCCGGTCGGCCTCCGCCCACCGCTGCAGCCGTGGCCAGCCGCTGATAAGTGCCTCGTGGGCCAGCTCGACGCTCTCACCGAACCGGGTGTCCGCCTCCGTCGCGGGCGGTGCGATCACTAGCAGCCGCTGGTCGGCCAAGGTCCGCGCGGCGGCCCACTCGCCGGGGGCGAGTTCGGCCCGGCGCACGGTGCGGCGGATCGGCGAGTGGGTGCCTGGCGGCAGCCGGATCAGCCGGATCAGCAACCGGCGGACGTGTGCGGCTGCCTCCTCGTCCACGCCGTCAGCGGTGTACTGCCGCCAGGCGCGCTCCGCCCGCTGGGCGAGCGCCCCGTGCACCCCACCGAGCTGAGCGTACGTCTGCTGGGTCAGGCGTCCGGTGCGCTGCTCGCGCCACAGCTGGTCGAGGGTGAACCCCAGTAGTGGCAGCACGCCCACGGCGTTGCCGACGTCCCCGACGATCCGGTCGACCAGCCCATCCTGGTAGGAGACGGCCGGCACCCGCGCCACCGGGCCGGTCACTGCCTCCCGGACCTGGCCGGCCGTCATCTGTGGCAGCAGGAAGGTGGCGCCGCGCACTGCGCGGCCCAGTAGCGGGTTCTCCTCGACCGCTGGCAGAAAGTCCACCCGGAGGGTCGTCAGGATCCGTAGGCCCTCTGGTGGGTCGTCACCGAACAGCAGGGCGAGCGCCGGTGCGGCATCCACGTGGGTGAGCAGTTCCTCCAGCTGGTCCACGACGACAACCAGGCCGTCGACGCCCCGCGTGGCGCGAATCTGGTCCACGAGGTCGGGCAGGCCCCCCTCGGTCAACTCGCGGCGCGTCGAGCGGATCGCCTCCCGCTGCGCCGCGCCTTGTAACTCGGGCTGGACCAGCGAGGTGAGGCCGGTGGCGAGCGCTCCGAGCAGGTCGCGGGTGCGTGGGAGCACGCAGGTGGCCATGCCCGCCGCGCGCAGCCTGGGCACGACGCCGGCTCGGACCACGGAGGACTTGCCGCAGCCCGAGGCGCCGAGCACGGTCAACAGCGGATGGTCGAGTATCAGGCGCGTGATCTGCCCCGTCTCCCGTTCCCGGCCGAAGAAGGCCGCGGCATCGCTCTCCTGGTACGCCTCCAGACCGGGGAACGGGGACGGCAGGCCGACCACGTCGCGTAGTGAAGGGGATGCGGCGACCAGCCGCTCGGTGGGGATGAGGAACGCCACCGGGTGGCCGAGGTCGGCCGCGACGACCATGCCGACCACGGCGGCCACCTCGTCATCCCAGACCGGCGCTCCACTGAAGCCCCGGCGGACAGCGTAGCGGCCGTCGGTGGCCTGCTCGAACTGGAGCCAGCCGTTACCCTGCTGCTGCCGCAGCACCGCGGCGTGCCAGACGCCCTGGTCGTGGTTCCTGGGAAAGCCGAGCGTCCTCGCCCGATGGCCCCACAGCAGGTCCCCTGTCTCCACCAGGGGCACCGGCCGCGTGCCGGGCAACGGCGCGCCCAGCTCCAGCACGGCGACGTCCGCGTCGGGATGCCACTCGCGAACGGTGGCGGGGAAGGGACCGGGACCATCGGCGACACCAACATCCACCATGACCTGCGGACCGGGCCCAGCGCCGCCCGCCCCGATCACGTGGGCGCAGGTGACCGCCAACCGCTCGGCCACCAGGAAGGCCGCGCCAGCGACCGCGCCGTCGTCACGCAGCACGCGCAGAACGCCGCCTGCCAACGGCGCCGGCTCGGGCGCGGTCACGGCTGGTCCTGCCGCCGGTGCCAGGTCAGCGTGACGGAGAAGTTTGCCTCCCCCGCAGTGGTGGCGATCAGCACGTCCGCTTCGGCCGTCAGCGAGATACCGAAGTCGAGGCCGACCTCGTCAGGCGGTCGCTCCATGTCCGACAGACGCGCCACGAACCGTTCGGCGACGGGGCGGACGACGCCCAGCATCGCGTCCAGAGACTGAGCCGCCCGCCCGACGGGCGGCTCCCCGGCCCTGCCAACCGGCACCACACCCAGCTCAGGATCCGCCCCCGTCTCCCGAACCTGCACGAGCACGCTCTCGTCGCCGTCATCGGTCACCGGTAACTCAACCGCACGCATGAGAAATCTTCCCCTCCCTCGCGACCATTACGAGGATATGTCAGAAATCACACGCCAGGGAGGCCACCCTGCCGTTCTCCTCGTCAGTCCCTTGTATGGGCACTTTGTGCTTGTGTCTCAGGCATTGTCGCGGGTTGTGCCCCACCGCTTCGCACTCTGTAGCGAAAAAGAGGGCAGCGACATGACCGACCCCGGCGATGAAAGGAGGGCTGCGTGACCATCACCTTTGCCTTCGCGGGCCGATGCTCCACCGAAGACCAGCAAGACCCCGTCGCATCAAGGAACTGGCAGCTCACGCGCGCGCAGGCCCTCACGGCCGCCCACGGCCGCGACCGCCACCGTTCCGGCATCGCCTGGTCCAAGAGCGCCGTCCGCACGATCCTGGCCAATCCTCGCTACACCGGCCACGAGGTCCGGAACAAACAGCGCAAGGAAGAATCGCTCATCGACGTCGAGGACGTCGCCCTGGGGCACCGGACCAAGCAGACCTGGAACGACAAGAACGACTGGGTCTTCTCCGAAGAGCCCGCCCACCCCGCCCTCATCACCAAGGGGACCTTCGAGCGGGCCCAGCGGCGCCTGGCCTCCCGCGGTCCCGCCTCCACCGGCCGCCACGTACGCACCCAGCACCCCTACGCCTTCAAAAGACTGATCACCCACCGCACTTGCGGCCGGCGCATGCACGGCAACTGGGTCCGCGACGAGGCGTACTACCGCTGCCGCTTCCCCGCCGAATACGCCATCGCCAACAAGATCGACCACCCGCGCAGCGCCTATGTCCGCGAAGCCGACCTCATCGACCCGCTGGACACCTGGCTGGCCGGAGTCTTCGCCCCCGACCGGATCGAGCACTCCCTCACCGCGATGGAAGACACTCAGCCGCGGGAGGACCCGCAGGCCGAAGCTCTCCGGCGGACCGTGGCCGAGTGCGACCGCAAGCCGGCCCGGCACCGCGCCGCGCTGGAAGCGGGAGCCGATCCCGCTCTCGTCGCCTCCTGGAGCCGCGAGATCCAGGCCGAGCGCCTCGCGGCAGAGACTCGGCTGAAGCAGCTCAAGGGCCCCACCGGCCCCGCGCGGCGAATGTCCCGCCAGGAGATCCGCGACCTCGTCGACGCCCTCGGCGGACTGCTGAACGCCCTGCGTCAGGCCGACCCGGCGGACAAGGCGGAGGTGTACCGCCATCCGGGGCTACGCTTGAACTACGACCATGAAAAACAAGAGGTGCTGGCCGAGTCCCGGCCAGCACCACGCGTGGGCGTACTGGTCGTGTCCGAGGGGGGACTTGAACCCCCACGCCCTTAATCGGGCACTAGCACCTCAAGCTAGCGCGTCTGCCATTCCGCCACCCGGACGGGGTGTGTGTCGCCTGGGCGTGCGCCCCGGTGACGACGTGGGAAACCATAGCAAAGTCCTGGCGTGGTGATCTCCCCGGGCATCGGGGGCAGTGGGCCTTGGGGTGGGTGGGGGGACGGGGGAGTATGGGGGCCGAGCCCACAGCAGGAGGAGGCAGCGTGAGCCAGTCGAGCCCGACACCGGATCATGACGGAGGCAGCCGGCGCGCGGAGGAGGAGGTGGTCGGTCTCTGCCGCGACCTCATCCGGATCGATACCAGCAACTACGGGGACGACTCCGGGCCGGGGGAGCGGGCCGCCGCCGAGTACGTGGCCGAGCAGCTCGCCGAGGTCGGGCTCGAACCGCGGATCTTCGAGTCGCGGCCCGGCCGCGCGTCCACCGTGGCGCGGATCGAGGGTGCCGATCCCTCCCGGCCCGCGCTGCTCATCCACGGGCACACCGACGTGGTGCCCGCCAATGCCGAGGACTGGACGCACCACCCGTTCTCCGGGGAGATCGCGGACGGCTGTGTGTGGGGGCGGGGCGCCGTCGACATGAAGGACATGGACGCGATGACCCTCGCCGTCGTGCGCGAGAGGCTGCGCACGGGCCGCAAGCCGCCCCGGGACGTCGTGGTGGCCTTCCTCGCGGACGAGGAGGCGGGAGGCGTGTACGGGGCGCGTCATCTCGTCGATCATCACCCGGAGCTGTTCGAGGGGGTCGACGAGGCGATCAGCGAGGTCGGCGGCTTCTCGTTCACCGTGAACGAGAACCTGCGGCTTTACCTCGTCGAGACGGCGCAGAAGGGCATGCACTGGATGCGCCTGACCGTCGATGGCACGGCGGGGCACGGATCGATGACGAACAACGACAATGCGATCACCGAGCTGTGCGAGGCGGTGGCGCGGCTCGGGCGGCACAAGTTCCCGGTCCGGGTCACCAAGACCGTGCGGTCCTTCCTGGACGAGCTGTCCGACGCCCTGGGCACCGAGCTGGACCCGGAGAACATGGAGGAGACGCTGGCCAGGCTCGGCGGCATCGCCAAGATCATCGGGGCGACGCTCCAGAACACGGCGGCGCCCACGCAGCTCGGCGCCGGGTACAAGGTGAACGTGATTCCCGGGCAGGCCACCGCGCACGTCGACGGGCGGTTCCTCCCCGGTTTCGAGGAGGAGTTCCTGGCCGACCTGGACCGGCTGCTCGGGCCGCGGGTCAGGCGCGAGGACGTGCACGCCGACAAGGCGCTGGAGACCACGTTCGACGGGGCGCTGGTCGAGGCCATGCAGTCCGCGCTGCAGGCGGAGGACCCGATCGCCCGTGCCGTTCCGTACATGCTGTCGGGCGGGACGGACGCGAAGTCCTTCGACGATCTCGGCATCAGGGGTTTCGGGTTCGCGCCGTTGAAGCTGCCCCCGGAGTTGGACTTCGCCGGGATGTTCCACGGTGTGGACGAGCGGGTGCCCGTTGACGGACTGAAATTCGGCGTTCGGGTGCTGGACCGATTTCTGGACCAATGCTGAGCTTTTGCGACCGGTCATAATCGATCAGGCGTCCGGTGTTCCTCAAGGTGAGTGAAAGACCGGAACGTTTCGTGCCCTCGTTTCACTCCTCCTCGTTGCAGCAAGTGCAGTCCCCGGCTGGGACCGCATTGTCAACAAGGAGGAAGAATGATCAAGAAGGTCGTCGCTGTTGCGGCTGCCACCGGCGGTCTGATGCTGGCTGGGTCGGGTCTGGCGCTCGCGGAGTCCAACGCCGGAGGGGCCGCTGTCGGTTCTCCTGGTGTCCTCTCCGGGAACGTCGTGGAGGTGCCGATCAACCTCCCGATCACCGTCTGCGGGAACACGATTGACATCATCGGCGTGCTGAACCCGGCCTTTGGCAACACCTGCATCGTCAAGTGAGGTTCTGCCCCACTTCTTGAGGGCTTGAGCCGCGGCCCCGGAGGACGAGCACCGCTCACTCCGGGGCCGTTCCGGCTGCACAGTCAGGCCGCGGGTGCCCTCACACCCCCACCCCGCGTCCATGAGAATCGAGGCAGGGGAATCACCATGCGACAGGTCACGAAAAAGGGCCTGATCACCGTAGCCGCCGCGGGCGGTCTGCTCGGCCTGGCGGCCGGCTCGGCACAAGCCGAGTCGAACGCGGGCGGCGCCGCCGCGAATTCGCCCGGGGTGGCCTCGGGCAACACCATTCAGGCACCGGTCAACGCGCCGGTCACGCTCTGCGGGAACACCGTGAACGTGGTCGGTGTGCTCAACCCGGCGTTCGGCAACAACTGCGTCGTCGGCGGCGGCTCCGGCGGCGGCCCCGGTGGCCCTGGCGGGGGCGGTGGCGGTGGCGCCGAGGCGAGCGGAACGGCGGCCGGGTCTCCCGGCGTGGCTTCGGGCAACAACATCCAGGCGCCGGTCAACGCACCGGTGACCGCGTGCGGGAACAGCGTCTCGGTCGTGGGCGTGCTCAACCCCGTGTTCGGCAACGGCTGCGCCGTCGACGCCGAGGCGCCTGCGCCGCCTGCGCCACCTGCGCCCCCGGTCTCGCCGGAGGCTCCCGAGGAGCCGACCGACCCGGCCCCACCGGCCGAGCCGGTGGACGAGGAGCCGGCTCCGCTGCCCGCCGACCCGGCGCCGGAGGCGGTCCCGGTCAGCGACGCTCAGGACCCGGCCGGTGAACTGGCGGCGACGGGCGGCGGCCTGCCGGTCGCCGGGGTACTCCCGCTGGGTGCCGGCTTGCTGTTCGGCGGTGTGGTGCTCTACCGGCGCGGCCGGCTGGCGCGCCAGGGCTGATCCACGAAGGTACGGATACGACGAGTGGGCCCCGCCCGTTGGCGGGGCCCACTCGTCACCATGTGGCTCGCAGTTGACGGATGATGCGACGTCGCAGCCTCACCCGGCGGCTGCCGTCCGGATACAGGCGGAGCCGGGCCAGCTCCCAGTGGCCGTACTCCGCGTGATCGGTCAGCAGGCGGGTGGCGGCGGCACGGGAGACCCCCCGTGGCACGTACACATCGCGAAACTCATATTCCGGCATCGTATCTATTGTGCGGGCAAGCCCTGGATGCCGATACCGTCTGCACCATGTCTGATGCTGTGCAGCCGACCGCTGCCGAAGTCCGCGCCGCCGCCGACGCGCTCAAAGAGGCGATCGACCGGCATCTCGCCGCCATCGAACGGCGAGCCGAGGCGCCTGAGGCGGAGGCCGAGGCGGACGCCGCGGTGTTCGCCGCATTCAACGAGATGGCCGCCGCGGGCGAGGCGTACGACGAGCTGCTGTACGACGCCTACGACGAGGTCACCCCGTTCGAGGTGCCGGAAACGGACGGGGGAGCGGTGTACGCGGGGCCGGAGGAGCCGGACGCCCTGAGCGTCTTCATCCGGCGGGACTACACGGTGGTCGAGCCGCGGCGGCTGCTGGCGCAGGCACAGCGCGTAGCGGAGCTGGACCCGGACGCCACCGACGGAGACGAGGCGGATGGCGAGGAGGGCGCGGGCCGGAGCATGCAGACCGCGCTCGGCGTGCTGTTCGGCGAGTTCGACCCGGACGAGATCGCCAGCAGATACAAGGAGTTCGGCCTCGACGAGGGCGACTCGACGCTCTGGGTGACGGCCGGCGACGAGCCGGCGGAGCCCGGCGAGTGGCTGACCGCCCCCTTCGAGTCGGTCGATCCCGAAAGCGTCATCTGCCGCTTCGACATCAGCGAAGCCTTCGAGGAGGACGACCTGGACCCCGCCGACTGACGGCCCTCAGGGGGCCGGCGCCGCGGAGGCCGCCTGCTCGCTCAGCAGCGCGCGCAGGCGGGTCGTGCGCGGGTGCGCGGGCGGCTCGGCGACCGCCCGTGCCAGGCCCGGCCCGGTGCCCTGTACGACGGACAGGTGGCGCTCCCCGCGGCTGAACGCCGTGTACACCCAGGCGCGGTCGATCGCGGCCGAGGCGTCGCCCGGCAGGACCACGACCGCGGCGGGCCAGCGGCTGCCCGCCGCCTGATGCGCCGTCAGCGCCCAGCCGTGCCGCACCGTGTCGGCCACCCGCTCCTTCGCCACACGGAACCTGCCGTCCACCCCGTCGAGCCACAGGCCCTCGCCGTCCGCGTCGGCCACGGTCGCCAGGCGCGTGTGCCCCGGGGCGGGGGAGTGGGCGACCCGGTCCCCCGGATCGAAGCCGCCGAACGTGCCCGGCCCCGGATTCAGCCGCTCCTTCAGCGCCGCGTTGAGCGCGCGGGTCCCCGCCGCGCCACCGTGCCCCGGCGTGATCACGCGCACGTCCGCCGCCGGCACCCCGAAGGCGCGCGGCACCGAATCGGTGACCAACTGGGCCGTGCGGTGAACGGCCTCGCCCGCGTCGCGCACCGGCACGATCACCACCTCCTTGTCCGGGGCGGCGACTTGGTGCAGCTCGCCCACGCCGATCCCCGAGATCAGCTCGCCCACCGGGCCGGGGTCCGGCGTTCTGGAACGGACGTGCGGCGCGCAGCCGGCGGCCAGCACATCGGCCAGGACCTGGCCCGGGCCGGCCGCGCCGAGCAGCTGCGGATCGCCGCTGAGCACCAGGCGCGCGCCGTCCGGCAGCGACTCCACCAGGGCGGCCGCGGCCTCGGCGCCGAGCCGGTCGCTGTCCAGCACGGCCAGCAGGTCGACGGCGAACAGCCCGTCCTCGTCGCGTCCGGGGCCCTCGGCGCCGTCGAGCAGCCCGCCGACGGTCACGGCCGCGTCGGCGGGCAGCAGGGCGGCGAGCCGCCGTCTGCCGTCCTCGGTGTGTGCCGCGGCGCAGGCGCGCAGGCCGAGCGCGCGTGCGGCCGCGACGAGCGCGGCCGGCTCGGCGCGCGCCGCCTCGCCGCCCGTGTGGACGACGAGGGCGCTGCGGGCCGCGGCGCCGATCAGCTCGGTGGCGGAGGGCGACGGCGCCGCGGCAGCCGCCGCGGCCCAGTCCTGGCCGCCGTCGGCCGCGGGCCCGAACGTGCCGCGCAGCCGGGAGAGGCCGTCCGCCAGGCTCTCCTCGGCGAGCGCGTACCTCTCGAGGCCGAGCAGCACGGACACGGGCGGAGCCTCGTCCTCGCCGGCCGCAGGGCCGCCCGGCAGCGGGTGCTGGAAGACCAGGACCGTACCGGCCTCGATGGCGTCGCGGACGGCCGCGTCGGGGTCGGGCACCGCGTGCTCGGCCAGGCTTCTCGCGACGGACGCGGGCTCGAGCGCGGTGTGCCCGGCCGCGGCGGCCCGCTCCATCAGCCATGCCGTGAGCGCCCGCGTCCTGCGCTCGTCCCCCGGCGCGCACTCGGGCCCGAGCAGCGCGCGGGCGAATCCGTCGGCCTGCTCGGGGCGCACGCCGTCCACGGCGAGCAGCCGCCACGGATCGGCCGCCAGCTCCTCGGCGGCGCCCTCGCCCAGAGCGGCCACCACCCGCGGGGCCAGGGCGTCCGGCGCGCCGCCTCGCGCGAGCAGCTCCGGAACGGCGGCGGGAACGGCCGCCGGGCGGGCCGCTCCCGCCGCCGCCCCGCCGGGCCGCACGCCGCCTGGCCGCGTCGCGGCGGGCCTGGGCGGCGGGGGCGCGGGCCGGGTGAAGAACGAGGCGGCCGGCCGCTCGCCGGTCTCCACGGCGCGTACGGCCGCGCGCAGTTCTGCTGCGGGGTCCTTGGCGGCCGCAGCCGCGGCCGCGGGCTCGTCGGCGGGCACGGCGTTCTCGGCGGTCACAGCGAACTCCAGTCCTGGTCGGGGTACCGGTGCACGGGCGCCGAGACGTCGTCCAGCGCTCGGCAGATCTCCTCAGGAAGGCTAAGGTCCTCCACTGACAGCGCTTCGCCGAGCTGGTGCACCGTCCGGGCGCCGACCAGCGGCGCCGCGACGCCCGGCCTGTCCCGCACCCAGGCGAGGGCGACGTGCAGCGGGGTGACCGCGAGGCCGTCGGCCGCTATGGTCACGGCGTCCACGATCCGGCCGGCGGCCTCGTCGAGGTAGGGCTCGACGAACGGCGCCAGCTGCTCGGACGCGCCCCGCGAGCCGGCCGGCGCCTCGCCCCTGCGGTACTTGCCGGTCAGGACGCCGCGGCCGAGCGGCGAGGAGGGCAGCAGCCCGATGCCCAGGTCGAGGGCGGCGGGCAGCACTTCGCGTTCCACTCCGCGCTGGAGGAGGGAGTATTCCATCTGCGTGCTGGCCAGGCGGGTGCGCGCGCCCGGCGCGGCCAGCTGCCAGGTGGCGGCCTTGGCGAGCTGCCAGCCGCAGAAGTTGGACACCCCGGCGTACCGGACCCGGCCGCTGCCCACCGCGATCTCCAGGGCCTGGAGTGTCTCCTCCATGGGCGTTTCCGGATCGAACGCGTGCACCTGCCACAGGTCGACGTAGTCGGTGTTCAGCCGTTCGAGGGAGGCGTCGAGCGCGGCCAGCAGGTGCCCGCGGGAGGCGTCGAAGCGCCGGTCGGGGTCGGGCACGCTGCCGGCCTTGGTGGCGACCACCAGGTCGCGCCGGGGCACCAGCCCGTCGAGCAGCCGCCCCAGCAGGTACTCGGCGCCGCCGTCCCCGTAGACGTCCGCGGTGTCCACCAGGGTGCCGCCCGCCTCCCAGAACGTCTTCAGCAGTTCCGCGGCGTCCTGTTCCCCGGTGTCCCTGCCCCAGGTGAGGGTGCCGAGTCCGAGCCGCGAGACGCGCAGGCCGGTGCGGCCCAGGTGCCTGAGATCCATGAGCGTTGAGCGTACTTGCGGCCACACGTTACAGTCCGGGGGGACGGGTGGGTTACTGACGGGTAAGAGCGGGCTGGAGGAGCGCACATGCGACTCGGAATCAACCTCGGCTACTGGGGAGCCGGGATGGACGCGGACAATCTGGCCGTGGCCCAGGAGGCCGACCGGCTCGGCTACGAGGTCTGCTGGGCCGCGGAGGCGTACGGCTCGGACGCGCCCACGGTGCTCTCCTGGGTGGCCGCGCAGACCAGCAGGATCGACGTCGGCGCCGCCATCATGCAGATCCCGGCCCGGGCCCCGGCCATGACGGCGATGACCGCCGCCACCCTGGACGCGCTCTCCGGCGGCCGGTTCCGCCTCGGCCTGGGCGTCTCGGGGCCGCAGGTGTCCGAGGGCTGGTACGGCACGGCGTTCGACCGGCCGCTCGCCAGGACCCGCGAGTACGTCGAGATCGTCCGAAAGGCGATGTCCCGCGAACGGCTGACCCACGAAGGAGAGCACTGGACGCTTCCCCTGCCCGGCGGCCGGGGAAAGCCGATCAAGCTCACCGTCCACCCCGTCCGCGAGCGCATCCCGCTGTACATCGCGGCCATCGGCCCGAAGAACCTGACGCAGACCGGCGAGATCGCCGACGGCGCGCTGGTGCTGTTCCTCGCGCCCGAGCACGCCGAGGAGACCACGCTGGCGCCGCTGCGCGCCGGGCGGGAGAAGGCCGGGCTGACGCTGGACGGCTTCGACGTCGTGCCGACCGTTCCCATGGCCGTGGGCGAGGATCTGGACGCGCTCGCGGACCACTTCCGCCCCTACACCGCGCTCTACGTCGGCGGCATGGGCAGCAGGGAGCAGAACTTCTACAACCGGCTGGCGCAGCGCATGGGGTACGAGAAGGAGGCCGACGAGATCCAGCGCCGCTACCTGAGCGGGGACCGGGACGGCGCGGCCGCGGCGGTGCCCCGTTCGCTGATCGACGCCACGACGCTCATCGGCCCGCTGCCGCGGATCGCCGACCGGATGCGGGCCTATGCGGAGTCGGGCACCACCACCCTGTCGCTGATGCCCGCGGGCTTCACGCTCCAGGAGCGGATCGCCGGACTGCGGGCCGGAGTCGAGGCCATGGAACGGGCCGGGCTCGCCTGAGCCCCGCTGATCTACGCTTGCCGCATGCCCACCCTGCTGCTCATCCGGCACGGCCGGACCACCGCCAATTCCGCAGGCGTCCTCGCCGGCCGCGCGCCCGGCGTCCGGCTCGACGGCCACGGCACGGAGCAGGCCGCCGCGCTCCCCGGCCGGCTGGCCGGTATTCCGCTGGCCCTCGCCGTGCACAGCCCGCTGGAGCGCTGCGTCCAGACGCTGGCCCCGCTGCGCGAGGCGCGCCCCGGCCTTCCGGTGCACGCCGAGCCCCGCGTCACCGAGTGCGACTACGGCGAGTGGACCAACCGCACGTTGAAGGAGCTGGCCGGGGAGCCGCTGATGGCGACCGTCAGGAGCCAGCCGTCGGCCGTGGTGTTCCCCGGCGGGGAGGCGATGCGGGAGGTGCACGCCCGCGTGGTCGCGGCGGCCAGGGAATGGGACGCCAGGGTCGCGGCGGAGCACGGCCCAGAGGCGGTGTGGCTGATGTGCACCCACGGTGACAACATCAAGGCGGTCGTCGCGGACGCCCTCGGCCTGCACCTCGACCTGTTCCAGCGCATCGTTCCGCACCCGGCGTCGGTGACCGCCATCCGTTACGGCGAGCCGCCGCTGCTGCTCAGGTTCGGCGACACCGGCAGCCTGGAGGAGTTCGTTCCGGACACGGAGGAGGCCGCGCGCGATGCCGCGGAGGCCACCGAGGCTCCCGTGGGTGGTGGTGCCTGACCACGGTGATCGCGAACCGCAGTAGGGTGCCAGTGTCTCAAGCAGTCGACCCAACGGAGCAGTACGTGTCCCGTCAGGTATTCCTCTACGACCCTCCCGAACGCTTTGTCGCCGGGACGGTCGGGCTGCCTGGCCGCCGTACCTTTTTCCTTCAGGCATCGGCGGACGGCCGCACGACCAGCGTGGCCCTGGAGAAGGCCCAGGTGGAAGCCCTCGCCGAGCGCATCGACGAGCTGCTCGACGAAGTAGTGCGGCGTGCGGGCGGCAACACGACCGTGCCCGCCGTCGCGCCCGCCGAGCTGACCGACACGGGACCGCTGGAGTCCCCCGTCGAGGAGGAGTTCCGCGTCGGCACCATGGCCTTGGCCTGGGACAGCGACAGCGAGCGCATGATCGTCGAGGCCCAGGCCCTCGTCGAACTCGAAGCCGAAACCGAGGAGGCCTTCGCCGAGGCCGAGGAGCGGCTCCTGCGGGACGACGAGAACGGCCCGCCCATGCTGCGCGTCCGCCTCAGCGGAACGATGGCCCGTGCCTTCGCCAAACGCGCCCTCGAAGTGGTGAACGCCGGCCGCCCGCCCTGCCCGCTCTGCAGCCTGCCGCTCGATCCGGAGGGACACGTATGTCCGCGCCAGAACGGATACCGCCGCAGCCGGGTGTGACGGCCGACGAGGTGCTCTCCCGCGGCGAGTTGACCGTCCACGGACGCATCGTGGACGCCTCCAACACGGTGCTGTACGCCACCGCGGAGTGGGCGGGGCAGCGCCTCGGCTGCGTCTACAAGCCGGTTTCGGGGGAACGCCCGCTGTGGGACTTTCCCGAGGGCACCCTCGCGCAGCGCGAGGTCGCCACGTACGAGGTGTCCCGAGCCCTCGGCTGGGACCTGGTGCCGCCCACGGTGCTGCGGGACGGCCCGCTGGGGCGCGGCATGTGCCAGCAGTGGGTGGGACCCGCGCCGGGCGCGGAGGGGGCCGGCAAGGGGCCCGACTCGCTGCTCGCGCTGATCGACGCCGAGGCGCCGGAGCCGGGCTGGAAGGCCGTGGGCCTCGCCCAGGTCGGGGCCGGGCGAACGGCCCTGCTGGTCCACGCGGACGACGAGCGGCTGCGCCGGGTGGCGGCGCTGGACGCCGTGATCAACAACGGTGACCGGAAGGGCGGTCACCTGCTGCCGCTGCCCGACGGCCGCCTGTACGGAATCGACCACGGCGTCACGTTCCACACCGACAACAAGCTGCGCACCCTGCTGTGGGGCTGGGCGGGCGAGCCGCTGCCGCCCGCCGTACACGAGTCGCTGCGCACCCTCGATGCCGAACTCGCGGCGGACCGCCCGCTGCTGACGCGACTGCGCGCCCTGCTGACCCCGGACGAGTGCGAGGCGCTGCGCGCCAGAACGGCCACGCTGCTGCGCACCGGGCGCTACCCGGAGCCCAGCGGGGAGTGGCCGGCGATTCCGTGGCCCCTGGTGTGATCCCGCCCGGCCCTGTCGTGACTGCGGCGGCATGCGGTTAGGCTCGGGGCATGCATGCCTGGCCAGCCTCAAAGGTTCCCGTTCTGCCCGGTCAAGGCCGTGATCTCTCGATTCACGACACCGCGACGAACGGCCGGGTGACCCTCACCCCCGGACCGGTCGCCCGGATCTACGTCTGCGGCATCACCCCCTACGACGCCACCCACATCGGCCACGCGGCCACCTACACCGCGTTCGACCTCGTGCAGCGGGTCTGGCTCGACACCAAGCGCCAGGTGCACTACGTGCAAAATGTCACCGATGTCGACGACCCGCTCCTGGAGCGGGCCGCGGCGACCGGCGTCGACTGGTCGGCGCTCGCAGAGCGCGAGACCGCCCTGTTCCGCGAGGACATGACGGCGCTTCGCGTCCTGCCGCCGCGCGACTTCGTCGGTGCGGTCGAGTCGATACCGGCCATCGTTCCCCTCGTCGAGCGGCTCCGGGCCGCCGGCGCCGCCTACGACGTCGACGGTGACGTCTACTTCTCGGTCCAGGCCGACCCGCGCTTCGGGTCCGTCTCGCGGCTGGACGCCGCGGCGATGCGGACGCTGTCGGCGGAGCGCGGCGGTGACCCGGAGCGGCCGGGCAAGAAGGACCCGGTGGACCCGCTGCTGTGGCGCGCCGCCCGGCCGGGGGAGCCGTCCTGGGACGGCGCCTCGCTCGGCCCCGGCCGGCCGGGCTGGCATATCGAGTGCGTGGCCATCGCGCTCGACCGGCTCGGGATGGGGTTCGACGTGCAGGGCGGCGGGACCGATCTGGCGTTCCCGCACCACGAGATGGGCGCCTCGCACGCGCACGTCCTCACCGGCGGCCACCCCTTCGCCCGCTCCTACGTGCACGCCGGGATGGTGGGCTACGAGGGCGAGAAGATGTCGAAGTCGAAGGGGAACCTGGTCTTCGTCTCGCGGCTGCGGCAGGACGGGGAGGACCCGGCGGCGATCCGCCTGGCCCTCCTCGCGCACCATTACCGAGCCGACTGGGAATGGACGGAGGCGGTGTTGGCCGCTGCGATGCGCAGGCTCGCGCACTGGCGGTCCGCGGTGTCCCGCCCCGAGGGGCCGCCCGCCGAGGGGGCCGTGGAGGAGATCCGCGCCGCGCTGGCGGACGACCTGGACGCGCCGGCGGCGCTGGCCGCCGTCGACCGCTGGGCCGATGACCAGGCCCGCGAGGGCGGCGGCGATCCGGGTGCCCCCGGCGTGATCAGCAGGGCCGTGGACGCCCTGCTCGGCGTGGCTCTCTGACAGCTCCGCGGCCGGGGCCCCGGCGGCTGATCAGTCGTCCGGGTCCCCGGCGCCCGGCTCCTGCCCGCTCTGGTCCGACTCAGGCGGGCGTCTGCGCGGTCTGGTGCGCCCGCTGCCCGGGTCGCGGAGGTAGGAGCCGGTGTCCCCGGCGGGCGGCTGCCCGTCGCGGCGGCGCAGATACCGTTCGAACTCCTTGGCAATCGCCTCCCCGGAGGCTTCGGGCAGCTCCGCGGTGTCCCGGGCCTCCTCGAGCGACTTCACGTACTCGGCGACCTCGCTGTCCTCCGCGGCCAGCTGGTCCACGCCGATCTGCCAGGCCCTGGCGTCCTCCGGCAGGTCGCCCAGCGGGATGCCGACGCCGAGCAGGTCCTCGAGCGCGTGCAGCAGCGCCAGCGACGCCTTCGGGTTGGGCGGCTGCGCGACGTAGTGCGGAACGGCCGCCCACAGCGTCACCGCCGGCACCCCGGCGTGCGTGCAGGCTTCCTGGAGGATGCCGACGATGCCGGTGGGCCCCTCGTACCTGGACTCCTCCAGGTCGAGGGAACGGGCCAGGTCCTCGTCCGACGTCACGCTCGTCACCGGCACCGGCCGGGTGTGCGGGGTGTCACCGAGGAGGGCGCCGAGCACCACCACCATCTCCACGCCCAGTTCGTGCGCGAAGCCGAGGATCTCGTTGCAGAACGAACGCCAGCGCATGCTCGGCTCGATACCGCGCACCAGAACGATGTCGCGGCGCGGTACCGGCCCGTGCTCCGAGCCGATCCGCACCACCGACAGCCGGGTCGTCGGCCAGGTGACGCGGCGCACCCCGCCGTCCAGCCAGATGTGCGGGCGGTTGACCTGGAAGTCGTAGTAGTCCTCGGCGTCCAGTGCCGCGAACACTTCCCCCTTCCACTCCCGCTCCAGATGAGCGACCGCGGCGGAGGCGGCGTCACCAGCATCGTTCCAGCCTTCGAACGCGGCCACCATGACCGGGTCGACCAGCTCGGGAACTCCGTCGAGCTCGATCACCCAGCGCCTCCTCCCGGCCGGGGCGGGGGAGGTGCTCCCGGCCCGGCTGCCGTAAGTGTTCCGTGCGGCCCCAGCCTACGGCGTGACCGTGCCCAGCCCGCAGTCCTCGTACGCATGCGCACGGTCATCCACGGTGACCGGTCGCTCACTCCGCCGGTCGTCGTGCGCCCCACGGCGCCCGGCCCGGGCGCAGGTCCCGCCGCGCGATGTTGCCGCCGGGCGAACGCCCGGGGCGGCCGGGGCCGTTCAGTGCCCGCGCAGCAGGTCGGCGACGCGGGCCCTTACCTCCTCCGTGTCGAGGCCGCGGATCGTCACCGTGGTACGGCGGCGCAGCACGTCGTCCACGGTTCCGGCCCACTCGCGGTCGCGCGCGTACACCACCTGGGCCCAGATCTCGGGACCTTCGGGGTGCACGCGTTCGCCGAGTGCCGGGTTCCGGCGGACGAGGTCGGCGATCTCGAAGGCCAGGGAGCCGTAGTGGGTGGCCAGGTGCCGGACCGTCGCCGGGGCGAGGGCCGCGCCCGGGTCGCGGTCCGCGAGCAGCCGGTGCGCGACGGCGTCCGGATTGGCGACTCCCGGCAGCGGCACGCGCCGCACCAGGTCGCCCACCGGTGCCATGTCCTCGGCGAGCACCGAGCCGGGCAGTTTGGCGACCTTGTCGAGCACGGTCCGCCCGATGTGCCGGTAGGTGGTCCACTTGCCGCCCGCGACGGACAGCATGCCGCCGCTGCCCTCGGAGACGACCGTCTCGCGCCGTGCGGACGTGACGCCGCCGGGACCGGCGGGCAGCACGCGCAGTCCCGCGAACGCGTAGGTGAGCAGGGAACGGGACAGGTGTTCGTCGCGGATGGAGAGGGCGGCCTCGTCGAGGATCTGCCGGATGTCGGCTTCGGTGGCGTGGACCTCGGCCGGATCGCCCTCGTACTCCTCGTCGGTGGTGCCGAGCAGCAGCTGGTCCTCCCAGGGGAGGGCGAAGGTGATGCGGTACTTGTCCACCGGGGTGGCCAGTGCGGCCCGCCAGGGCACCGTACGGCGCAGCACGATGTGGGCGCCCTTGGACAGCCGGATGCTCGGCTCGGCCCCCGGGTCCTCCATGCGCCGCAGGTGGTCCACCCAGGGTCCGGTGGCGTTGAGCACCAGCCGGGCGGTGACGCCGAACTCGGTGCCGTCCAGCCGGTCGCGCAGGTCCGCGCCGGTGACGCGCCCGCGGGTGAAGCGCAGGCCGGTGACCTCGGCGTGGTTGAGCACGGCGGCGCCGGATTCGACGGCGGCCCTGACGGTCATGACGGCCACGCGCGCGTCGTTCATCTGGTGGTCGCCGTAGACCGCGACGGCCTTCAGGTGCTCGGTGCGCAGCGCCGGGTTGGCGGCCGCGGCCTTGGCGGGGGAGATCACGCGCCCCACGCCGTCGCCGAACGCGGACAGCGCCGAGTAGGCGAACACGCCGGCGCCCAGCTTGGCGGCGCCGTGCGGCCCGCCGCGGTAGACGGGGAGGTGGAACGTGAGCGGGTTCACCAGGTGCGGGGCGACGTCGCGGGAGAGGACGCGCCGCTCGTGGTGGTTCTCCGCGACCAGCCGGACGGCGCCGGTCTGGAGGTAGCGCAGCCCGCCGTGGACCAGCTTGGAGGAGGCCGATGAGGTGGCGCCGGCGAAGTCGCCGGCGTCCACCATCGCGACCCGCAGTCCCGACTGGGCGGCGTGCCAGGCGACGGATGTGCCCAGGATGCCGCCGCCGACGACCAGCAGGTCGTAGGCGGCGGTGGCGAGCCGGTCCCTGGTCTCGGCGCGCCGCTCCGTGGCGGTCGTGGCGACGGCTGCGGCAGCCGGGTGCGGGGTGTTCATCGTCTGTCAGCTCTCCTCATCGAGCCAGCCCATGGTCCGCTTCACGGCCTTGAGCCAGAACTGGTACTCGCGGTCGCGTTCGGCCGCGTCCATCTGCGGGGTCCACTCGGCGGCCCGGCGCCAGTTCGCGCGCAGGTCCTCGACGTCGTTCCAGAAGCCGACGGCCAGCCCGGCCGCGTAGGCGGCGCCGAGACAGGTGGTCTCGGAGACCATCGGCCGGACGACGGGCACGTCGAGGAAGTCCGAGATGTTCTGCATCAGCAGGTTGTTGGAGGTCATCCCGCCATCGACCTTGAGTGTGGTCAGCTCCATCCCGGAGTCCTTCTTCATGGCGTCGACGATCTCCCGCGTCTGCCATGCGGTGGCCTCGAGCACGGCCCTGGCGAGGTGTGCCTTGGTCACGTAACGGGTCAGGCCGGAGATGACGCCGCGGGCGTCGGAGCGCCAGTAGGGGGCGAAGAGGCCGGAGAAGGCGGGCACGAAGTAGGCGCCGCCGTTGTCGTCGACGGACAGGGCGAGGGTCTCGATCTCGGCGGCGCTGTTGATCAGCCCCATCTGGTCGCGCATCCACTGGACCAGGGCGCCGGTGACCGCGATGGAGCCCTCCAGCGCGTACACGGGGTCCTGGTCGCCGATGCGGTAGCCGACGGTGGTGACCAGGCCGGCGTAGGAGTTGATGGCCTTGGGCCCGGTGTTCATCAGCAGGAAGGTGCCCGTGCCGTAGGTCGACTTGCCCTCGCCGACGGAGAAGCAGGTCTGCCCGAACAGCGCGGCCTGCTGGTCGCCGAGGGCGGAGGCCACCGGAACGCCGTCGAGCGCTCCGCCGCGTGCGGTGCCGAACACCTCGGCCGAGGAACGGATTTCGGGGAGCAGCGCGGTGGGGACGCCGATGGAGTTGCAGATCTTCTCGTCCCACTGGAGGGTGCGCAGGCTCATCAGCAGGGTCCTGGAGGCATTGGTGACGTCCGTGACGTGTACGCCGCCCTCGGTGCCCCCGGTGAGGTTCCAGATGACCCAGGAGTCCATCGTGCCGAACATGATCTCGCCGCGTTCCGCGCGCTCCCGCAGGCCCTCGACGTTGTCGAGCAGCCAGCGGATCTTGGGGCCGGCGAAGTAGGAGGCGAGCGGCAGCCCGGTGTCCCGGCGGAAGCGGTCCTGGCCCACGTTGCGGCCGAGTTCGCGGCACAGCGCGTCGGTGCGGGTGTCCTGCCACACGATGGCGTTGTGGACGGGCTCGCCGGTGGCCCGGTCCCACAGCAGCGTCGTCTCGCGCTGGTTGGTGATGCCGATGGCCTTGACCTGCTCCTTGGAGATGCGGGCCTTCGCGAGGGCGCCGGCGACGACCTCCTGCACGTTGGTCCAGATCTCGGTGGCGTCGTGCTCCACCCAGCCCGGCTTGGGGAAGATCTGCTCGTGTTCCTTCTGCTCGACCGAGACGACGCGCCCGTCCCGGTCGAACACGATGCAGCGGCTTGACGTGGTGCCCTGGTCGATGGCGGCGATGTACTCGCGCGGGGCGCCCGAGGTGTCGTCGTGTGCGTCGGTCATAACGCGGCTCCTGGTCGTGGTGCGGGCGGGGGCGGACGGCGGGGGTCAGAACAGCAGGTTGTGGATGCCGGCCGCGATGGCGGCGCCGATGAGCGGGCCGACGACCGGAACCCAGGCGTAGCCCCAGTCGGAGCCGCCCTTGTTCGGCAGCGGCAGGAGGGCGTGGACGATGCGGGGGCCGAGGTCGCGGGCCGGGTTGATGGCGTAGCCGGTGGGGCCGCCGAGGGAGAGGCCGATGCCGACCACGACCAGGGCGACCATGAGCCCGCCGGTGCCGGACATGGTGAGGCCGTCGTTGAGGCCGATGCCGAGGACGAGGAAGATCAGGACGGCGGTCCCGATGATCTCCGTGGTGACGTTCTGCACGCTGTTGCGGATCTCGGGGGCGGTCGCGAACACGCCGAGCACGGGGCCCGGCTCCTGGCGCGAGGGTTCCCGGCGTTCCTCTGTCTCCGCGGCGGCGTCGAACGCCTTGGGGCCCGGGGTCCTGGAGCCGCTGACGACCTTGTGGTGTTCCAGGTGGGCCTGGAAGTGGCCGTAGTACGCGAGCCACACCAGGACGGCCCCGAGCAGCGCACCGGTCATCTCCCCGGCGACGTACGTGGGCACGTCGCCCCACTCGCCGGTGTCGATCGCGAGGCCGAGCGTGACCGCCGGGTTGAGGTGGGCACCGGAAAGCTGGGTAGAGACGTAGAAGCCGGAGAGCACGCCGATGCCCCACCCGAAGGTGATGGCGACCCATCCGGCATCGAAGGACTTCGACTTTCTGAGGACGTTTCCTGCGACCACGCCGCAGCCGAGCAAGACCAGTACGGCGGTGCCGAGGACCTCGCCGAAAAAGATGTCGGAGCTGGACACCCGTGACTCCTTTGTCCTTCGTCCAGGGATTCCTGGTCGACGTCCGTCCGGTGTTCGACAATGTCGACCATCGAACGGGAGTTTTCTCCCCGAAGAGGCTGTCGTCAAGGGTTGGGCGGCAGATACCTCTCGGGTATCCGGATTGTCCTAGAAGCGCCCGGCTCCGAGATCGCGCGACACGGACCTCGCGCAGTCCCGCACCGCGGCGATGAGGCGCGGGCTGAGCGCGCCGTCGGATCGCATGCGCTCCTCGGCGCCCGTGATCCCCACCGCGCCGACCGGCATTCGGCGGCGATCGAGGATGGGTGCGGCGATGGAGGCGACCCCGTCCCACGTCTCGCCGACGTCACTCGCCCAGCCGCGCGCCCGAACGCGTTCAAGCCCGCGTTCGAACTCCGCCGGGTCGGTCACGGTCAGCTCGGTGATCGCCGCGAAATCGCTCTCCATGACCTCGTTGTGCGCGACCGGGTCGTAGGCGGCCAGCACCTTGCCGAGCGCGGTGCTGTGCAGCGGCTGCATCGCGCCCACCTCCAGGACCTGCCTGCTGTCGTCCGGCCGGAAGACGTGGTGCACGATCAGCACGCCCTGTTGGTGCAGCACGCCGACGTACGCGCTCTCCCCGCTGGAGCGCGCCAGGTCGTCCGTCCACACCAGGGCCCTGGCCCGCAGCTCGTGGACGTCGAGATAGCTGTTGCCCAGGCGCAGCAGCTCCGCGCCGAGCTGATAGCGGCCGGAGGAGGGGTCCTGCTCGACGAAGCCCTCCTGCTGGAGGGTGCGCAGCAGGCCGTGCGTGGTTGCCTTGGCGAGACCAATGGCGGATGCGATGTCGGACAGACCCAGCCGCCGCTCGCCGCCGGCGAGGAGCCGCAGGACTGCCGCGGCACGCTCAAGCGACTGGATGGTCCGAGCCATGGGGCCGCCTCCTTGTTCCGGGTAACCCAAGCGCCTCCCGTTCGGCATTGTCGAACACGAGCGGGTCATGCCGATAGCCCCCGGGGGCGAATTGAGTGTACGGCGGTCCCGGGACCTGCGGTGTCTCCCAATCCGGCGTCCCCGGCCGTTAGGCTGACTCGGTGCGCTCCGTCACGGAGGCCGCATAGCCGACAGCCGTCGCACCCCAGGGAGCAATTCCATGGCCTCTGCAAGCCCGCCCCTCGCCAGCCCCTCCGACCGGGCCACCGCCCTGCGCGAGGCATTCGCCTCGCGGGTCGTGGTCGCCGATGGCGGGATGGGCACCATGCTCCAGGCGCAGGACCCGTCGCTCGACGACTTCCAGCAGCTCGAAGGTTGCAACGAGGTGCTGAACGTCACCCGTCCCGACATCGTCCGCACCGTTCACCGCGCCTACTACGAGGCCGGCGTGGACTGCGTGGAGACCAACACCTTCGGCGCCAACCTCTCGGCGCTCGGGGAGTACGAGATCGCCGACCGCGTCTTCGAGCTGTCCCGGGCCGGCGCGGGCGTCGCCCGCGAGGTCGCGGACGAGTTCACCGTGCGTGACGGGCGCATGCGCTGGGTCCTGGGCTCGATCGGCCCCGGCACCAAACTCCCCACCCTCGGCCACGTCTCCTACGGCGAGCTGCGCGCGGCCTACCAGCAGAACGCCGAGGGCCTGATCGCGGGCGGCGCGGACGCCCTGCTGGTCGAGACCAGCCAGGACCTCCTCCAGACGAAGGCCGCCGTGCTCGGCGCCCGGCGCGCCCTGACCGCCGCGGGCGCCAGCCTGCCGCTGCTCGTCCAGGTCACGGTGGAGACGACCGGCACCATGCTCCTCGGCTCCGAGATCGGCGCCGCCCTCACCGCGCTCGAACCGCTCGGCATTGACATGATCGGCCTCAACTGCGCCACGGGCCCCGCCGAGATGAGCGAGCATCTGCGGTACCTGTCCCGGCACGCCGGCGTGCCGGTCTCCTGTATGCCGAACGCGGGGCTGCCCGTGCTGGGCAAGGACGGCGCGCACTACCCGCTCGGCCCGGCCGAGCTGGCCGACGCGCACGAGTCGTTCATCGCCGAATTCGGCGTCTCCCTCATCGGCGGCTGCTGCGGCACCACGCCCGAGCACCTGCGGCAGGTCGTGGAGCGGGTGCGCGACCTGCGGCCCGCGGAGCGGGACCCGCAGCCAGAGGCGGGCGCCTCCTCGCTGTACCAGACGGTGCCCTTCCGGCAGGACGCCTCCTACCTGGCCATCGGCGAGCGCACCAACGCGAACGGCTCCAAGAAGTTCCGCGAGGCCATGCTCGCCGGCCGCTGGGACGACTGCGTGGAGCTGGTGCGCGAGCAGATCAAGGAGGGCGCCCACCTGCTCGACCTGTGCGTCGACTACGTCGGCAGGGACGGCGTGGCCGACATGAAGGAGCTGGCCGGCCGCTTCGCCACCGCCTCCACGCTGCCGATCGTGCTGGACTCCACCGAGCCCGGCGTACTCGAGGCCGGCCTGGAGAAGCTGGGCGGCCGGGCCGTGATCAACTCGGTCAACTACGAGGACGGCGACGGCCCGGACTCCCGCTTCGCGAAGGTCACCCGCCTCGCGGCCGAGCACGGCGCCGCGCTGATGGCCATGACGATCGACGAGGAGGGCCAGGCCCGCACCCCCGAGCACAAGGTGGCCATCGCCGAGCGGCTGATCGCCGACCTCACCGGCAACTGGGGCATCGCCGAATCCGACATCATCATCGACTGCCTGACGTTCACCATCTGCACCGGGCAGGAAGAATCCCGCAAGGACGGCGCGAACACCATCGCCGCCATCCGCGAGCTGAAGCGGCGCCACCCCGATGTCCAGACCACCCTCGGCCTGTCGAACATCTCCTTCGGCCTCAACCCCGCCGCCCGCCTGGTGCTCAACTCCGTATTCCTCGACGAGTGCGTCAGGGCCGGGCTCGACTCCGCGATCGTGCACGCCGCCAAGATCCTGCCGATCGCCAGGATGGAGGCCGAGCACGCCGAGGTCGCCCGCGACCTGATCTACGACCGCCGCCGCCCCGACTACGACCCGCTGCAGCGCTTCCTCGAACTCTTCGAAGGCGTCGACACCAAGTCCATGAAGGCGGGCAAGGCCGAGGAGCTGCGGGCCCTGCCCCTGGAGGAACGTCTCCAGCGGCGCATCATCGACGGCGAGCGCAACGGCCTGGAGGCCGATCTCGACGCCGCACTCGCCGAACGGCCCGCCCTCCAGATCGTCAACGACACGCTGCTGGCGGGCATGAAGGTCGTCGGCGAGCTGTTCGGCTCCGGGCAGATGCAGCTGCCGTTCGTCCTCCAGTCCGCCGAGGTCATGAAGAACGCGGTCGCCTACCTCGAACCCCATATGGAGAAGACGAGCGACGACGGCAAGGGCACCATCGTCCTGGCCACCGTGCGCGGCGACGTCCACGACATCGGCAAAAACCTCGTGGACATCATCCTGACCAACAACGGCTACAACGTGGTCAACCTCGGTATCAAGCAGCCGGTTTCCGCGATCCTGGAGGCCGCCACCGAGCACCGCGCCGACGTCATCGGCATGTCCGGGCTGCTGGTGAAGTCCACCGTGATCATGAAGGAGAACCTGGAGGAGCTGAACCGGCGCGGCATGGCGGCCGACTACCCCGTCATCCTCGGCGGCGCCGCCCTCACCCGCGCCTACGTCGAGCAGGACCTGCACGAGGTGTACGAGGGCGAGGTCCGCTACGCCCGCGACGCCTTCGAGGGCCTGCGGCTGATGGACGCGCTCGTCGCCGTCAAGCGCGGCGTCCCCGGCGCCACCCTGCCGGAGCTGAAGCAGCGGCGCGTGCCCAAGCGCGAGAGCCCCCTGCCGCTGCCGGACGACACGGACGCGCCCGCCCGCTCGGCCACGGCGACGGACGTGCCGGTGCCCGTTCCGCCGTTCCTCGGCACCCGCGTGATCAAGGGCGTTCCGCTGAAGGACTACGCGGACTGGCTCGACCCCGACGCGCTGTTCAAGGGCCAGTGGGGCCTGAAGGCGGCCCGCGGCGACGACGGGCCCGACTACGCCGAGCTGGTCGAGACCGAGGGCAGGCCGCGGCTGCGCGGCTGGCTGGACCGCCTGCACACCGACAACCTGCTCCAGGCCGCCGTCGTCTACGGCTACTTCCCGTGCCACGCCGAGGGCAACGACCTGGTGATCCTCGACGAGGACGGCAAGGAGCGCACCCGCTTCACCTTCCCGCGCCAGCGGCGCGGCCGGCGGCTGTGCCTGTCCGACTTCTTCCGCCCCGCGGAAAGCGGCGAGACCGACGTGGTCGCCCTCCAGACCGTCACCATCGGGCCGCGGGTGAGCGACGCCACCGCCGAGCTGTTCGCGGCCGACGCCTACCGCGACTACCTGGAGTTGCACGGCCTGTCCGTCCAGCTCGCCGAGGCACTCGCCGAGTACTGGCACGCCCGGGTCCGCGCGGAGCTCGGCATCGCCGGTGGCGACCCCGAGGCGCTGGACGGGATGTTCCGCACCGAGTACCAGGGCTGCCGCTACTCCCTTGGCTACCCGGCCTGCCCGGACCTGGAGGACCGCGCCAAGATCGCCGAGCTGCTCGGCTCGGAGCGCATCGGCGTGACGCTCTCCGAGGAGTTCCAGCTGCACCCGGAACAGTCCACGGACGCCCTCATCCTTCACCATCCCGAAGCCAACTATTTCAACGCCCGCTAACCCGTGCGAGTGATATGGGGCGGCGGCAGTTTTTGCGCCGACGTAGACTGATCGGTCCGGTACAGGCCGGCCGTCCCGCCGCGGACGGCCGGCCTGCTCGCCCCCATGGAGGTGCGCGCGGATGACGAGTTCCCTGTTGGCCGTCGACACGGCCGTGCCCGCAGGGCCCGGCCCTCAGGCCGTTCTGCTGGACATGGACGGCACGCTGGTCGACACCGAGGGCTTCTGGTGGGACGCCGAGTGCGAGGTCTTCGAGGCCCTGGGCCACCAGCTGGCCGAGGAGCACCGCGAGGTCGTCGTCGGCGGCCCCATGACCCGCAGCGCCGGCTACCTCATCGAGGTGACCGGCGCGGACATCACGCTCGACGAGCTGCGCCTCCTGCTCAACGCAACGTTCCTGCGCCGCCTGGAGGCCGGCGTCCCCCTGATGCCCGGCGCCCGCAGGCTGCTGACCGAACTGGCCGCCCACCGGGTGCCCACCGCGCTGGTCTCCGCCTCGCACCGCACCGTCATCGACCGCATCCTCGGCTCCCTGGGGCCCGAGTACTTCGCGGTCACCGTCGCGGGCGACGAGCTGCCCCGCACCAAGCCGCACCCCGATCCCTACCTCACCGCGGCCACCCGCCTCGGCGCCGACCCGGCACGCTGCGTCGCCGTCGAGGACACGGTCACCGGCGTTGCCTCCGCCGAGGCGGCCGGCTGCCGCGTCGTGGCCGTGCCCTCGGTCGCGCCCATCCCCGCCGCCGCCGGGCGAACCCTGGTGCGCACGCTGGAGGAGGTCGACCTCGCGCTCCTGCGCGCCGTCGCCGCCGCCCCGGCCCCCGGAGGAACGCCCGCCAGGACAGTCCGCCCATGACCCACCCCGCCGGCGGATCGCCGCCGCGCGCGGCCGCCCGGCGGGAGCGCCCCTTACGCGAACGTGCCACCCGGGTGGCTCTGCCGCTCGCCTGCGGCCTGCTCGCCGCGCTGTTCCTTGGCCGTCACCTCGGCGGCGAGGACGCCCCGGTCCTGGACGAGCGGGTCGTGGTGGGCACCACCGAGGAGATCGCCGCCGTCGACCCCGCCGCCGGCGGCGGGCCCGGCAGTGCCGTGCTCCTGGACAACGTCTTCCAGTCGCTGCTCGCTTTCCCGCCGGGCCGGACCGAACCGCAGCCCGACGCGGCCGAAAAATGCGGCTTCACCGACCGCGTCAGCCGCCGCTTCACCTGCACCCTCCGTGACGACCTGACGTTCACGAGCGGCGAACGGCTGACCGCGGCGGCCGTCAAGTTCTCCTTCGACAGGACGCTGCGCATCGAAGCCCCGGGCGGCCCGGCCGCGCTGCTGTCCTCGATCGACCGCATCGAGACCCCGGACGAGGAGACGGTCACCTTCCACCTCGGCCGGCCCGACGCGACCTTCCCGCAGAAGATCGCCTCCGCCGCGGGGGCCATCGTCGATCCCGGTGCCTACCCCGCCGACGCCCTGCGCACCGACGGCGGCGCCACCGGCTCCGGCCCCTACCGGCTGGAGCGGCTCACCCGGGACGAGGCCGTCCTCTCCCTCAACACCGACTACCGCGGCCCCGCCGTCGCCCGGAACACCGGCGTCACCCTCCGCCTCTTCCACGGCGACCGGGCGGCGCTGCGGGCGGCCCTGGCAGCCGGCGAGGTCCACGTCGCCCGCGGCCTCGGCAGCGCGGACCTCGCGGGCCTCGCTGTCCTTGAGCCGCCCGCCGCGGCGGGCGGCGGCGGCCCCAAGACGGTCGACGGCACCGGCGCCGCTGCCCTGCACCTCGCCTTCAACCTGGACGATCCGGTCGCGGGCCGGCCTGGCGTCCGCCGTGCCGTCGCTCACCTCGTCGACCGCGCCGCCCTGATCGAGGACGTGCGGCCGCGCACCGCCGAGCCCCTGTATTCCGTCGTCCCGGCCGGGATTCCCGGGCACACCCCCTCGTTCCTCGACGCCTACGGAGACGAGCCGCGGCGCGACCGTGCCGAGGCGGCGCTGCGCGAGGCGGGCATCACCGAGCCCGTCGCGCTGACGCTGTGGATCACCCCCGACCGTCACGGCCCGGAAACGGAGGCGGCGTTCGAGCACCTCGCCGCCCGGCTGAACGCCAGCGGCCTGTTCGACGCGCAGGTCACGAGCGTGGCCGCCGACACATTCGAACGGGGGGTGGCGGACGGCTCGTTCGGCGCCTTCGCGCACGGCCGGGCGCCCCAGTACCCGGATGCGGACGCCTATACCGTCCCCTACTTCGGCACCGGCGGGCTGCTCACCGGCGGCTACGCCGCGCCGCGCGTGACCGAGGAGCTGATCCCGCGCACGGAGCGGCAGGGCGACCGCGGCGCGACCGCTGAGGACTTCGCCGCGCTCCAGGACATCGTGGCCGAGGACCTGCCGCTCATCCCGCTGTGGCAGACCAGGCAGTACGCCGTCGCCGGCGAGAACGTCACCGGGCTCCCCTGGGCCCTCGACCGCACGGACGTCTTCCGCCTGTGGGAGATCGCCCGCACGCCGCAGGACTGACCGGCCTCAGCTGCCCGGCCGCACCAGACCGCTCTCGTACGCGAACACGGCCGCCTGCACCCGGTCCCGCAGGCCCAGCTTCGTCAGCACGTGTCCCACATGCGTCTTCACCGTGGTCTCGCTCACGAACAGGTCGGCCGCGATCTCCGCGTTCGACAGGCCGCGTGCCACCAGCTTCAGCACCTCGACCTCGCGGTCCGTCAGCGTGTGCAGCGCGTCCGGCACCGGCTCGTCGCCCGACGGCAGCTTCTCCGCGTACATGTCCAGCAGCCGCCGGGTGACGCTCGGCGCGAGCATCGCCTCGCCCGCCGCGACCACCCGGATGGCCTGCACCAGCTCCGCCGCCGGCGCGTCCTTCAGCAGGAACCCGCTGGCACCGGCCCGCAGCGCCTCGACCACGTACTCGTCCAGGTCGAACGTGGTCAGCACCAGTACCTTCACCGGGCCGTCCTTCGCCGGGCCCGTGATCTGCCGCGTCGCCTCCACCCCGTCCATCCGCGGCATGCGAATGTCCATCAGCACCACGTCCGGCTGGAGCGCCCGCACCTGGTCAAGCGCCTGAAGACCGTCCCCGGCCTCCCCGACGACGGCGAGGTCCTGCTCCGCCTCCAGGATCATCCTGAACCCGGTGCGCAGCAGCGGCTGGTCGTCGACCAGCAGAACGCGGATCGGCATGAAGGCACCCTTCGGTCGGGGGAGGACGGCCCGAGACGCCGGTGGCCGCGCCCCCATTCTGGCTCACGGCGCAGCGGCCCCCGCGCCCGGGAGCCCGCCCGCACTCCCGACGCCGTCCGTATCCGCGCCGTCCGCGTCCGCCTTCGCCTCCGGCGCCGCCTGCGGCGGCACCGCGAGCGGCAGCTGATCCTGGACCAGCAGCGGGTAGGGCGGGGGAGTGCCGCCGAACTCGGGGCAGCGCGAGCGGTGGTCGCACCAGTCGCACAGCCGGCCGGGGCTCGGCCGCCAGTCACCGCTCTCCGTCGCCCGCCGGATCGCCTCCCACAGCGCGAGCAGCTTGCGCTCCACCCCGCGCAGATCGGCCTCGTCCGGGTCGTACGTCAGCACGTCGCCGCTGCCCAGGTACACCAGCTGGAGCCGCCGCGGAACGGCCCCCCGCAGCCGCCACAGCACCAGCGCGTAGAACTTCATCTGGAACAGCGCTTCCCCGGCGAACTCCGCGCGCGGGGCCCGCCCCGTCTTGTAGTCGACGATCCGCACCTCGCCGGTGGGTGCCACGTCCACCCGGTCGATCACCCCGCGCAGCCGCAGCCCCGAGTCCAGCCGCGTCTCCACGAACAGCTCCCGCTCCGCCGGCTCGAGCCGCGCCGGGTCCTCAAGGGTGAACCACCGCTCGACCAACTCCTCGGCCTCCGTGAGCCACTTGGCCAGCCGCTCGGCGTCGACCTGCGGTGCCTGCGCCCCATCGCCCTCCGCCGGCTCCGCCGCGCCGCCGTCCTCAGGCGCGAACAGCCGGGCCAGCTCGGGCCGCCGCGTCAGCAGCCGCTGCCACTCGCGCACCACGAGCGAACGGGCCCGCCGCGCGCTGCGCTCCCCGGCCGGTGCGTCGAAGACGCGCTCGAGGACCGCGTGCACCACCGTCCCCCGCGTCGCCGCGGCACTCGGCTCCTCGGGCAGTTTGTCGATCACCCGGAAGCGGTAAAGCAGGGGACACTGCATGAAGTCGGCAGCCCGGGAAGGAGAAAGAGAGTGGGGCGGCGCCGCGGAAGACCCAGTCATGGAACGAACCCTACGGCGCGTCACTGACAGACAGCGGCATACCATCGACTCCGGGCCCGGGGCACGGCATGATCGGGCTTAACGCGACGAGGGGAACCGGTGGGAGACTCGGACAGCGACCGGACAGCGCGCTCCGGGGCCCAGGAGGCTCGGGACGACGAGCAGCGGCGCCCCAAGGAGGGCGGCGGGGGCATCCTGATGGGCCGGGTGTTCGGCGTTCCGGTCTACGTCGCTCCCAGCTGGTTCCTGGTCGCCGCACTCATCACCTGGTTCTTCGGCAATCAGCTCGACCGGGTCCTGCCGGAGCTCGGCGGCAGCCGTTATCTGGTCTCCCTCTTCTTCGCCGTCGCCTTCTACGCCTCCGTGCTGGTTCACGAGCTGGCCCACACCCTGGCCGCGGTCCGCTTCGACCTGCCCGTGCGGCGCATCCAGCTCCAGTTCTTCGGCGGCGTCTCGGAGATCGAGAAGGAGTCCCAGACCCCGGGCCGTGAGTTCGTCCTGGCCGGCGTCGGCCCGCTGCTCTCCCTCGTCCTCGCCGGCGTCTTCTACGTCGGCATGCTGGCCGTGGAGTCCGGCACCGTACCCGGCGTCCTGCTGGCCGGCCTGATGATCTCCAACCTCATCGTCGCCGTCTTCAACCTGCTCCCCGGCCTGCCCCTGGACGGCGGCCGGATGCTGCGCGCCGTCGTATGGAAGCTCTCGGGCAGCCCGATGACCGGCACCGTCGCCGCGGCGTGGACCGGGCGCGTGCTGGCCATCGTCGTGCTCATCGGCTTCCCGCTGGCCACGCACATGGGCTCGGTCGCCGACCGCGACTCGTTCTCCGGGCTCCAGTCCCTGACCGACGCGCTGCTCGCCGCCATCCTCGCCGCCATCATCTGGACCGGCGCGGGCAACAGCCTGCGCATGGCCCGCCTCCGCGAGCGCCTGCCCGCGCTCAACGCCCGCGCCCTCACCCGCAGGGCCGTCCCCGTGAGCCCGGAGACCCCGCTCTCCGAGGCGCTGCGCCGGGCGAACGACGCGGGCGCCCGGGCCCTCGTCGTGGTGGACGGCCAGGGGACGCCGCAGTCCGTGGTGCGGGAGTCGGGCATCGCCGGCGTTCCGCAGCACCGCAGGCCGTGGGTCGCGGTGAGCACACTCGCCCAGGACCTGACCGAGGGCATGCGGGTGCCCGCCGACCTCACCGGCGAGGGACTGCTCGACCGGCTGCGGGCCACCCCGGCCACCGAGTACCTGGTCGTCGAGGAGACCGGCGAGATCTACGGTGTGCTCTCGACGAGCGACGTCGAACGGGCCTTCATCGACGCCATGGCCCGTCCGGCCGCCTCCCCCCGGCCGCGGTCGGCGCCGTGACCCGGGTGGACTAGGCTTGCGCCCATGTCCGAACCGACCGGTGCCGCCCGCCGTCGTGGGCCCTTCAAGGTCGGGGACCAGGTTCAGCTCACCGACCCCAAGGGACGCCACTACACGTTCACGCTCGAAGCAGGGAAGAGCTTCCACACCCACAAGGGCGCCTTCCCGCACGACGAGCTGATCGGTGCCCCCGAGGGGACCGTCGTCCGCACCACCGGAAACGTCGCCTACCTCGCGCTGCGCCCCCTGCTCCCCGACTACGTCCTGTCCATGCCGCGCGGCGCCGCCGTGGTCTACCCCAAGGACGCCGGGCAGATCCTCGCCATGGCCGACATCTTCGCGGGGGCCCGCGTCGTGGAGGCGGGCGTCGGCTCCGGCTCCCTCAGCACGTTCCTGCTGCGGGCCATCGGGGACCAGGGCATGCTGCACTCCTACGAACGGCGGGCCGACTTCGCCCAGATCGCGCAGGACAATGTCGCCCGCTACTTCGGCGAGCCGCACCCCGCCTGGCAGTTGACGGTCGGTGACCTTCAGGACCACCTGTCCGACACCGACGTCGACCGCGTCATCCTCGACATGCTGGCGCCCTGGGAGTGCCTGGACGCCGTCTCCAAAGCCCTGGTGCCCGGCGGCATCGTGTGCGCCTACGTCGCCACCACCACGCAACTGGCGCGCACGGTCGAGAGCATCCGCGAGCACGGCACGTTCAACGAGCCGCGCGCCTGGGAGACCATGGTCCGCACCTGGCACGTCGAGGGCCTTGCCGTGCGCCCCGACCACCGCATGATCGGCCACACCGGCTTCCTGCTGACCGCCCGGCGCCTCGCCGACGGCGTCACGCCGCCCCTGCGCCGCCGCCGTCCCGCGCCCGGCGCCTACGGCTCCGACTACACCGGGCCCGGCTCGGGCAGCGGCTCCGACTGACCCGCGCCGCGCGTGGGGGACCCCGCCGTCGGGTGCGGGTGTGAGATATGGCACGATGCCGGAGCCTGCCGACGGGCGGGTCCCGGCACCGTTCCGTTCCTCCTCCGCTGTCCTTTGGAGTCCCCCACGTGCAGCTCCCGGCAGGCCACGGCACCTCCGACCTTCCGCACACCCGGGCCGGCGCACGGCACTGGCTGATCACCGCGCTCGCGCTGGCAGCCGTGACGGCCGCCGCCGCCCTCGTCCAGCCCTCGGGCGCCACCGCCACCCAGGAGGGCCCCAGCGGCGGCCCCGACCCGGCCCGCGCCTCCTACCCGGTGGACTGCGGCCCGCTCGGCGTCGTGGTCGCGGACCGCGTCGAGGTCGACCTCGACGCGGACGGCAGGGCCGAGACGGTGGCCGTCGTCCACTGCGACGCCGGCTCCGGCACGCCGCCGCACGGCGTGTACGTCCTGGCGCACCCCACCGAGGAGGACGGGGCGCCGCGCGTTGCGGAGACCCTGGTGGACCCGGGGGAGCGCATGACGGTGGACGGGCTCGGCATCGACGGGGGAACGATCTCGGCGCGGTTGCTGGGCTACTCCGCACCCGAGGTACCCAGGTGCTGCCCGGATATGCGCCGCGACGTCAGCTGGGCGTGGCAGGACGGGCGGCTCGAACTGACGGTGGCGCCCGCCCCCAACAGCGTCTGAACCGTCCGCGGCCCGAAGGCCAGGACCGCTAGGCCCTGTCCGGCCGATCTTGCCGGGCCCGCGACGCCAGCTACGGCACCTCGCTGCGTTACCGAATCGCGCGAATACGGACAGGTATGAGCTGCGATCCGGCGCCTTGCGATGCACCGCATCTGACGCCGCGGGCTTATCCGACAAGATCGACAGGACAGGACCTAGCCGGCGTCCGGGCCGTACACCTCGGTGCGGTCCGCGACGCGGCGTACGTGGATGCACTGGCCGGGGCAGTCCTTGACCGACTCGGTCACGTCACGCAGGAGCGGCAGTGGCACGCGGGCGGCCGCGCCGGGCTCGGTCAGCAGATCGGCCTCCTCGCCCGGCGGGACGGGCGGCTTCACATAGGCGAGGCCGTCGATGTCCAGCTCGAACACCTCGGGGGCGTACTGCGCACAGATCCCGTCCCCCGTGCAGAGGTCCTGATCGATCCAGACCTCAAGCTCCTCGGCCGCATCGTTCTGCACGGTCATTGGCCTGCCGTTCCTCGTGGGTGTGCATCAAAGGGAGCCGTCCCTGACGGGTGTTGACCGCTTACGACCATACAGCGGGCAGCTTTCCCCTGAGGCAGGGTGGGTATTTCCCTGGCGTGAGGGAGTGCGCAAGGGTGAAGATCGGACACACCCCGACCGTCTTTGTGATCTAGGGGTTTCGAACTGCACCGGTCCAGGTAGGGTCTGGAAGCGTCCAGCTCCCCTTGGAGGAGGTGAGGACCGTGGTATCCCAGAACGACGACAGCAACCGCGGCATCCGGCCCGGTCGAGGGTCAGACGACTCGACCGGACAGATTGCCGACCTTGAGCAGGAGATCACCGTCCTGCGCCGAAAGCTGGCCGACTCTCCGCGGCACACTCGGATTCTCGAGGAGCGGATCGTCGAGCTTCAGACCAACCTGGCCGGCGTATCGGCGCAGAACGAACGACTGGCGAGCACGCTCCGCGAGGCGCGCGACCAGATCGTCGCCCTCAAGGAAGAAGTCGACCGGCTCGCCCAGCCGCCCTCCGGCTTCGGTGTCTTCCTGTGCGCCAACGACGACGAGACCGCCGACATCTTCACCGGTGGCCGCAAGCTCCGGGTCAACGTCAGCCCGGGCCTGGAGCTCGCCGACCTCAGGCGTGGCCAGGAGGTCATGCTCAACGAGGCGCTCAACGTCGTGTCCGCCATGGAGTTCGAGAGCGCCGGGGACATCGTCACGCTCAAGGAGGTCCTCGAGGACGGTGAGCGCGCCCTGGTCGTCGGCCACACCGACGAGGAACGGGTGGTCAAGCTCGCCGATCCGCTGATGGACCTCACGCTGCGGGCCGGCGACGCGCTGCTGCTCGAGCCGCGTTCCGGCTACGTCTTCGAGGTCGTGCCCAAGAGCGAGGTCGAGGAGCTGGTCCTCGAAGAGGTCCCGGACATCGACTACACGAAGATCGGCGGCCTCGGCGGCCAGATCGAGCTGATCCGGGACGCCGTCGAGCTGCCCTACCTGTACCCCGACCTCTTCCGGGAGCACGAGCTGCGCCCGCCCAAGGGTGTGCTGCTCTACGGCCCGCCCGGCTGCGGCAAGACGCTCATCGCAAAGGCCGTCGCCAACTCGCTGGCCAAGAAGGTCGCCGAGGTCACGGGGCAGCCCGCGGGCAAGAGCTTCTTCCTCAACATCAAGGGCCCGGAGCTGCTGAACAAGTACGTCGGCGAGACCGAGCGGCATATCCGCCTGGTCTTCCAGCGGGCCCGTGAAAAGGCCAGCGAGGGCACGCCCGTCATCGTCTTCTTCGACGAGATGGACTCCCTCTTCCGTACCCGCGGCTCCGGTGTCAGCTCGGACGTGGAGAACACGATCGTTCCGCAGCTGCTCTCGGAGATCGACGGGGTGGAGGGCCTGGAGAACGTCATCGTCATCGGCGCCTCCAACCGCGAGGACATGATCGACCCGGCGATCCTGCGCCCGGGACGGCTCGACGTCAAGATCAAGATTGAGCGCCCGGACGCCGAGGCCGCGCGGGACATCTTCTCGAAGTACCTCACGCCGCGGCTGCCGCTGCACGCCGAGGACGTCTCCGAGCACCGCGGCAGTGCCGAGGCGACCGTGGCCGGCATGATCCAGACGGTCGTGGAGCAGATGTACGCCGAGACCGAGGAGAACCGTTTCCTGGAGGTCACCTACGCCAACGGTGACAAGGAGGTCCTGTACTTCAAGGACTTCAACTCCGGCGCCATGATCGAAAACATCGTGGACCGGGCGAAGAAGATGGCCATCAAGGACTTCCTCGACCACGACCAGAAGGGTCTGCGGGTCTCCCACCTGCTGTCCGCCTGCGTGGACGAGTTCAAGGAGAACGAGGACCTGCCCAACACCACCAACCCGGACGACTGGGCCCGCATCTCCGGCAAGAAGGGTGAGCGGATCGTCTTCATCCGCACGCTCGTCACCGGGAAGCAGGGCGGCGACACCGGCCGGTCCATCGACACGGTGGCGAACACCGGACAATACCTGTAGTGCGACGAGCATTCGGCTGCGGGGCACGCGAGGGCGGGCCCCGCAGCCGAGCACGTTTCCCAGACAGTCCTGAAGGAAACCCGCAGTGATCTCCTCACCGCACCCCGTGTCGCCTACGCTCGTACCCAGCAGCGGGACGGTGAGGAGCCGCCGCCGGGCAAGGAGGGCCGCATGACTGTACGGCGAGTGATGGGCATCGAGACCGAGTACGGCGTCTCCGTGCCCGGCCACCCGAACGCCAACGCCATGCTCACCTCGTCCCAGGTCGTGAACGCCTACGCGGCGGCCATGCACCGCGCACGGCGGGCGCGCTGGGATTTCGAGGAGGAGAACCCGCTGCGTGACGCGCGGGGCTTCGACCTGGCCCGGGACAACGCGGACGCCAGCCAGCTGACCGACGAGGACATCGGCCTGGCCAACGTCATCCTGACCAACGGGGCGCGGCTGTACGTCGACCACGCGCACCCCGAGTACAGCGCCCCGGAGACCACCAGCCCGATGGACGCGCTGCTGTGGGACAAAGCGGGCGAGCGGATCATGGCGGAGGCGGCGCGCCGTGCCGCGGAGGTGCCGGGCGCCCAGCCGATCCACCTCTACAAGAACAACACGGACAACAAGGGCGCCTCGTACGGCACCCACGAGAATTACCTGATGAAGCGGGAGACGCCGTTCTCCGACATCGTGCGCCACCTGACGCCTTTCTTCGTCTCGCGGCAGGTCGTCTGCGGCGCGGGCCGGGTCGGCGTCGGGCAGGACGGCGGCGAGCACGGGTTCCAGCTCAGCCAGCGCGCCGACTACTTCGAGGTCGAAGTGGGCCTGGAGACGACACTGAAGCGGCCCATCATCAACACCAGGGACGAGCCGCACGCCGACGCGGAGCGTTACCGCAGGCTGCACGTGATCATCGGCGACGCCAACCTCTCCGAGGTCTCCACCTATCTCAAGCTGGGCACCACCGCGCTGGTGCTCTCGATGATCGAGGACGGCTTCATCGCCGTCGACCTCGCCGTCGACCAGCCGGTTCGTACCCTGCACCGGGTCAGTCACGATCCGTCGCTGCGCGAGCAGGTCACCCTGCGCAGCGGGCGGTCACTGACCGCCGTGCAGCTCCAGATGGAGTACTGCGAGCTGGCCAGGAAGTACGTCGACCAGCGCTGGGGCGCCGACGCGGACCCGCAGACCACCGACGTGCTCGACCGCTGGGAGGAAGTGCTCGGGCGTCTGGAGCGGGACCCGATGAGCCTGGCCGGCCAGCTGGACTGGGTCGCCAAGCGGGAGCTGATGGAGGGCTACCGCCGGCGGGACGGCCTCGGCTGGGAGGCGGCCAGGCTGCACCTGGTGGATCTCCAGTACGCCGACGTCCGCCCGGACAAGGGCCTGTACAACCGTCTGGCGGCCCGCGGCCGGATGACCCGGCTGCTGTCGGAGGAGGACATCCTGCGCGCCCAGAGCAGCCCGCCCGAGGACACCAGGGCCTACTTCAGGGGCCGCTGCCTTGAGCAGTACGCCGATGACGTCGCCGCCGCCTCGTGGGACTCCGTGATCTTCGATCTGCCGGGGCGCGATTCCCTCCAGCGCGTGCCCACCATGGACCCGCTGCGCGGGACACGGGAGCACGTAAAGGACCTGCTGGACCGCTGCGCGACGGCCGAGGATCTTGTTCGTGCGCTCTCGGGAGGCTGATATGCCGCCGATCCGGGAATCATGGAGGTGGTTCCCGGACGTTGTAGCAAAGAAGGGCCGATGTCAGCCCCGGCTAGTAGGGTCTGATCTTGATACTTCGAGCAGAGCATGGGGTGAGGGAAATGGCGACGAAGGACACGGGCGGCGGCCAGCAGAGGGCGTCGCGCACCAGCGAAGAGGCCGAGGAGCAGACTCAGGACGCGGAGGTCTCCGAGGACCTCAAGGAGCGCCAGGAGGCTCTGACGGACGACGTGGACTCGGTGCTGGACGAGATCGATGAGGTGCTCGAGTCCAATGCCGAGGACTTCGTGCGCAGCTTCGTGCAGAAGGGCGGCCAGTGACACTGGCCGTCCGGCGGCCGCACGACCCGGGTGGATCTTCAGCATGTGACGGGTAGGGTCCCTGCCATGCGCTGCCCGAAGTCCCGGCCGCACTGCCGGATCGGGGCAGCGAACCGTTTCTCTGCCTGCTCAACTCCTGGAAGGAAACCTGTGGCGGCCAACTCCCACGACCAGGGGCGACTCCCGGCGGCCTTCCTGCGGCCGGGGTCCTCCTCCTTTTTCGACTTCCTCTCCGACTACGCCCCCGAGCGCCTGCCCGGCGGCCGGGCGCTGCCTCCGGTGGAGGGCCCGGTGGAGACGGTGCACGGCACCACGATCGTGGCGGCCGTGTTCGCCGGCGGCGTGGTCCTCGCCGGTGACCGCAGGGCCACCATGGGCAATATGATCGCCCAGCGCGACGTGGAAAAGGTCTTTCCCACCGACGAGTTCTCCGCGGTCGGCATCGCCGGCACGGCCGGGCTCGCGGTCGAGATGGTGAGGCTGTTCCAGCTGGAGCTCGAGCACTTCGAGAAGGTCGAGGGCCACGTGCTCTCCCTCGAGGGCAAGGCCAACCGGCTGTCCACCATGATCCGCGGCAATCTCGGCATGGCCATGCAGGGCCTGGCCGTCGTGCCGATGTTCGCCGGCTATGACCTGGACCGACGGCGGGGCCGGATCTTCTCCTACGACGTGACCGGCGGCCGTTCCGAGGAGCTGGGCTTCGCCGCCGTCGGTTCCGGCTCGGTCTTCGCCCGCGGCTCGCTCAAGAAGCTGCACCGCGAGGACCTCGGCGAGCAGGAGACCACCACGGCCGTGGTGCAGGCGCTCTACGACGCGGCGGACGAGGACTCCGCGACGGGCGGCCCCGACCTGGCCCGGCGGATCTTCCCCATCGTCACGGTGATCACCGAGGATGGGTTCCGCAGGCTCGCCGAGGCGGAGGTCTCCGAGATCGCCAGGGCGGTGCACGAGGCCCGGCTACAGCTGCCGAACGGGCCGCAGGCGCCGGTTCTGTAGATTCCCGCCCGGTAACACTTTCCGACGGACAGGAAGGGACGAATAGCCGGTGTCGACGCCGTTCTATGTCTCACCCCAGCAGGCCATGGCGGACCGCGCGGAGTATGCGCGCAAGGGCATCGCGCGCGGGCGCAGCCTGGTCGTGCTCCAGTACGCCGACGGCATCGTGTTCGTCGCGGAGAATCCCTCGCGCGCGCTGCACAAGGTCAGCGAGATCTACGACCGGATCGCCTTCGCCGCGACCGGCAAGTACAACGAGTACGAGAATCTGCGGATCGGTGGCACGCGCTACGCCGACCTGCGCGGCTACACCTTCGACCGCCAGGACGTGAAGGCGAGGGGGCTGGCCAATCTTTACGCCCAGACCCTGGGGAACATTTTTTCCAGCGGCGCGGAGAAGCCCTACGAGGTGGAGCTGCTGGTAGCCGAGGTCGGCGAGACACCGGCGGACGACGAGATCTACCGGCTGCCGCACGACGGTTCGATCATCGACGAGCACGGTTCGGTCGCGGTCGGGGGCAATTCGGACCAGATCGGCAGCTACCTCGATCAGCGGCACCGGGACGACATGGGCCTGGGCGAGGCGCTGCGGCTGGCGGTCGAGTCGCTCGGCCGCGACCCCGGCGGCAACGACAGGGAGTTGACGGCGGACCAGCTCGAGGTCGCGCTGCTCGACAGGAACCGGCCGCAGCAGCGGAAGTTCAAGCGTGTGCTCGGCCAGCAGCTCGCCCGGCTGCTCGAAACCGAGGCGGCACCCCCGGCGGCCGAGGCGGAGGAGCAGGAGGAGGGCACGGAGTCCGCGCCCGAGGCCGGCTCCGAGGACTGATCCTCACTCCGGTGCCCCAGGAGCCGCCGGCTCCTGGGGCACGGCCGTGGAGCCGCGGCGCACCAGCTCCACGGGGAGGACGGTGGCCCCCGGGCTCTCCCCGCGCAGGGCGGCCAGCAGGGCGCGCATCCCCGCCGCGCCCAGTTCCTCGCCCGGCAGCCGCACCGTCGTCAGCTCCGGCTCGACGGCGGTCGCCACCGTCAGATCGTCGAATCCGGTGACCGAGACGTCGTCCGGCACCCGCAGTCCGAGGCGCCGGGCGGCCTTGCACGCGCCCACGGCCAGCATGTCGTCGTCGCACACGAGCGCCGTGGGCCGCTCCGCCGCGGTCAGGGCGCGTTCCGCGGCCAGCACCCCGTCCGGCACCCCGATCGGGGCCCGCCGGGTGCCGACCAGGCGGGCGCCGCGCACCGCGGCCAGCTCCGCGGCCAGGACCCGCGCCCGTTCGCGGAACGTCCAGGAGTCCACGTCGGCCGCCACGTGCGCGAAGCGCCGGTGGCCGAGCGACAGCAGGTGCCGCGCGACCAGCCGCATGCCCGCGGCGATGTCCGGGTTCACGGTCGCCGCCGCCCCGGTGCCGGGCTCGCTGTCCAGCATGACCAGCGGCAGCCCCTCCCCGCTGAGCACCGCGAGGGCCTCGGCGGCCATCGAGGAGGCCAGCACGCCGTCCAGCGTGGCGCCGGCCGAGGCGAACGGGTCGCGGGCCGGGCCCGTTTCGAGCGGGGAGGTGTAGAGCACGACGCCGACGTCGTCCCCGGCCGCCACCCGTACCGCGCCGGCGTGCACCCGCGCGAAGAACTCGTTGGTCAGTGCGGGCACGACCACCAGCGCGGTGCGCGACCGGCCGAGCCGCAAAGTGCGGGCCGCCACGTTGGGCCGGTAGCCCAGCTCGCGGGCGGCGGCGCGTACCGCCTCGGCCCGGGCGGGGGAGACGCGGCCGTGCCACCGGTCGCGGAGCACGAGGGAAACGGTGGCCTGCGAGACCCCGGCCCGCTCCGCGACATCGCGGCTGGTGGGCCGGGGCGGCAGGGCGCCCCTCACCGCGCTCCCCGGCGCACGCGTTCTTCACTCATCGTCTGCGCTCCCGTCGTTTCCCGGAACCCGGCCATCGTACGTAGAATCACGGGGGTTATACGTAACACTTCTGGAGGGTGCGGTCATGGCCACGGGCTATCTGGAGCTGCTGCGGGCGGGGCATGTACTGCGGCTGCTCACCGGCACGCTGATCGGGCGGCTGCCGCACGGCACCGCCGCACTGGCCATCGTGCTGTTCACCCGGGCCGAGGGCGGCGGGTATTCGCTGGCCGGGGTGTTCGCCGCGGTGCACGGTCTCGCCACCGCCGTCGGCCAGCCGCTCCTCGGCCGACTCGTCGACCTGTACGGGCAGTTCCGCGTGATGCTTCCCGCCGCCGTGGCATCCGCACTGGCGATGGGCCTGTTCGCCGTGGCCGGGACCGAGCCGTTCGCGCTCGCCTGCGCCGCCGTCCTGGTCGCCGGTCTGACCACCCCGCCCCTGGAGGGCGGGCTGCGCGCGCTGTGGCCGAGCGTGTTGGGCCGTGGCGACCTCGTGCACCGCGCCTACGCCCTGGACGCGGTGGCGCAGGAGGTGATGTTCGCCGGCGGCCCGATGGTGGTGATGCTCCTCGTCGCCTTCTGGTCCGAGGCCGCCGCCCTGCTGGTGATCAACGCGGTCGGCGTGCTGGGCGCGCTGTCCGTCGTGGTGTCCGCGCCCTCGAGGCGCTGGCGCGGCGCGCCGCGCGAGGCGCACTGGCTGGGGGCCCTGCGCTCCCGGGGGTTGCTGGCGCTGCTCGGGTGCTTCTTCTTCGTCGGCGTCGCCCTGGGGGCCATCTCGGTCGCCGCCGTGGCCTACGCCGACGAGCGGGGGGACGAACTGGTGGCCAGCTACCTGCTGTCGGGACTCGGCGCGGGCGCCCTGCTCGGCGGTCTGTGGTACGGCGCGCGCTCGTGGGCGGGCGAGCCGGAGCGGCGGCTGCGGGCGCTGACCGCGGCGCTGGCCGTCTGCTATGTGCCGCTGGCCCTGGTACCGGAGCAGGTGGCCGCGATGACCGGGCTCGCCGCACTTGCCGGCGTCTTCCTGGCGCCTGGTCTGGCCTGCGCGTTCGTCGTCATCGACCGGCACGCCCCGGTCGGCACCGTGACGGAGGCCTTCTCCTGGCTGGTCACCACGTTCGGTGTCGGCGCGGCGGTGGGCACGGCCGTGGTGGGGCCGGTCATCGAGTCGGGCGGGGACGCGGCGGGGTTCGCCCTGGCCGGCGCGGGCGGCGTTCTTTCGTTCCTCGTGCTCCTCGCCACTCGGAGTGTTCTCGCAGTTCCGGGGGGTGTGTCCGGGGCGCCGCCGGAATCGGAAAATGATCGAAACGCCGCACGCGAACCCGGTTTCAGAAGCGAGCATCGGGCGTAATGTTCACTCATGGATCGCCGAATCTTCGGGCTGGAGAACGAGTACGGCGTCACCTGTACGTTCCGCGGGCAGCGGCGTCTGTCCCCGGACGAAGTGGCGCGGTATCTCTTCCGCCGAGTCGTGTCCTGGGGACGCAGCAGCAACGTGTTCCTGCGGAACGGCGCACGGCTGTACCTGGACGTCGGTTCGCACCCCGAGTACGCCACACCGGAGTGCGACAACGTCACCGAGCTGATCACGCACGACAAGGCGGGCGAGCGCATTCTGGAGGGGCTGCTGGTCGACGCCGAGCGGCGGCTCCACGAGGAGGGCATCGCCGGCGACGTCTACCTGTTCAAGAACAACACCGACTCCGCGGGCAATTCCTACGGCTGCCACGAGAACTACCTGGTGGCCAGGCACGGTGAGTTCTCGCGGCTCGCGGACGTGCTCATCCCGTTCCTCGTCACCCGCCAGCTGATCTGCGGGGCCGGAAAGGTGCTCCAGACGCCGCGCGGTGCGGTGTTCTGCGTCAGCCAGCGCGCCGAGCACATCTGGGAGGGGGTCAGCTCGGCGACGACGCGTTCGAGGCCCATCATCAACACCAGGGACGAGCCGCACGCCGACGCCGAGCGCTACCGCAGGCTGCACGTCATCGTCGGCGACTCCAATATGTCGGAGACGACCATGCTGCTGAAGGTCGGGGCCACCGACCTCGTGCTGCGCATGATCGAGGCCGGCACCGTCATGCGCGACCTCACCCTGGAGAACCCGATCCGGGCCATCCGCGAGGTCAGCCACGACATCACCGGCCAGCGCAAGGTGCGGCTCGCCACCGGGCGCGAGGCGTCGGCGCTGGAGATCCAGCAGGAGTACTACGAAAAGGCGCTGGACTTCTGCGAGCGCCGCGGGATGCGCACCGGGCTGACCGAGCAGGTGCTGGAGCTGTGGGGCCGCGCCCTCGACTCGATCCGCGGTCAGGACCTGGACAAGATCAACACTGAGATCGACTGGGTCATGAAGTACCAGCTCATCGAGCGGTACCGGGCCAAGCACAACCTCACGATGTCCCACCCGCGCGTGGCGCAGATAGACCTTGCCTACCACGACATCCACCGCAGGCGCGGCCTGTACTACCTGCTGGAGCGCAAGGGGCAGGCGCAGCGCATCTGCAATGACCTGAAGATCTTCCAGGGCAAGTCCGTGCCGCCGCAGACCACCAGGGCCCGGCTGCGTGGCGACTTCATCCGCAGGGCCCAGGAGCAGCGCAGGGACTTCACGGTGGACTGGGTGCACCTGAAGCTCAACGACCAGGCGCAGCGCACGGTGCTGTGCAAGGACCCCTTCCGTTCCGTGGACGAGCGGGTCGAGAAGCTGATCGCGGGCATGTGACCGCCCCGCTGCGGCGGGCAGGCGGGAAGCACAGGAAGAGGTCGTAGGGTGGGCGGGACCAGCGGGGTCCCGCCCCGGCCGTGCCTAGCCCAAGTTGGACAGATGATCCCCACCAAACGTGCGCGCCGCGTCGTCGCGGTGCTGGCCGTTCCCGCGCTGTTCCTCACCGCCTGCGGCTCCGAGGATTCCGACTCCTCCGACGACTCGTCCCCCGCCGCCGAGCCCGTGGCCACCGTCTCGGGCGAGCTCGACTCCCCGCCGGAGATCTCCGTCGACGGGGACGCCCAGGTCAGCGACGAGACGGTAGTCGAAGTCGTCAATGAGGGTGACGGTGCGGAGGTGAAGGAGGGGGACTTCGTCCGGGTGGACGTCGTGGGCCAGGTCATGGGCGCCGATATGGAGCTGCTGAACACCTGGGCCAGCGGCGAGCAGGCCGGGGGCGGCGAGGAGGCCGGGGGCGGCGAGGAGGCCGGGGGCGGCGAGGAGGCCGGGGGCGGCGAGGAGGCCGGGGGCGGCGAGACTCCGCGGCAGCAGTTCGTCGTCCAGGTCGGTGCCGAGTCCAACCTGCCGGCCCCCGCGACCACACCGCTGGCCGGGACGAAGACGGGCAGCCGGGTCCAGGTCGAGGGCCCGGTCACCGAGATGCTGGGCCCGGGTGCCACCGAGGCGGGCTTCGCCGAGGACGACGGCGTGCTGTGGGTCTTCGACATCGCCGAGACCGTGACGGTCGACGCCACCGCCCACGCCGAGGGCGAGCAGGCGGCGGTGGAGGAGGGCCTGCCCGAGGTCGCCACCGAGGGCGACGAGGCGCCGGTGATCACCATCCCCGAGGGCCAGGACCCGCCCGGGGAGCTGCAGGAGCAGGTGCTGATCGAGGGCGACGGCCAGGAGGTCGCCGAGGGGCAGGGCGTCATCGCCCAGTACATCGGCGTCACCTGGGCCGACGGCGCGACGTTCGACTCCTCCTGGGAGCGCGGCGCCGCCTCCGGCTTCCAGATCGGTACCCAGTCGGTCGTCGCCGGCTGGGACCAGGGACTCGCGGACAACCGTGTGGGCGACCGGGTGCTCCTGGTGATTCCGCCCGACCTCGGCTACGGCGACCAGGAGACCGGCAACGGCGCGATCCCGCCCGATTCGACGCTGGTGTTCGTCGTCGACATCATCGGTGTGGTCTGAGGGACCGCATCCGCAAGCCCTGACGCAATCACTGTTCGTAGGAGTGGATTTTTGTGAGCACCGACAAGCCCGAGGTCGACTTCCCCGGCGGCGAGCCGCCCGCCGACCTGGAGATCAAGGACCTCTGGGAGGGCGAAGGACCCGTCGCCCAGGCCGGTACCGAGGTCGCCGTGCACTACGTGGGTGTCTCGTTCAGCACCGGTGAGGAGTTCGACGCCAGCTGGAACCGGGGCACGCCGCTGCGCTTCCAGCTCGGCGGCGGCCAGGTCATCCCGGGCTGGGACCGCGGCGTGCAGGGCATGCGCGTCGGCGGTCGGCGGCAGCTGATCATCCCGCCGCACCTCGCGTACGGCGACGCCGGGGCGGGCGGCGGCCGGATCGCGCCGGGGGAGACGCTGATCTTCGTCTGCGATCTGGTCTCGGCCTGATCCGTTCAGGCGGTACGGTGGGCCCATCCCTTCGCGGGGATGGGCCTGCTGCGTTGAGGAGGAGGGCGGCGCGTCGATGGCGATTGCCAAGGCCGAGCGGCTGATGAACCTTGCCCTGTGCCTGCTCGGGACGGGCCGTGCCCTGAGCAAACGCGAGCTGCGTACCTCCATCGAGGCGTACATCGAGGTCGGTTCCGACGACGCCTTCAACCGGATGTTCGAGCGCGACAAGGACGACCTGCGCGAGCTGGGCATGGTCATCGAGACGGTCGAGAGCCTCGACGGCGATGTCGGCTACGTCGCCCGTCGCGACCGCAATCAGCTGCCGCCCGTCACCCTGGACGCCGAGGAGGCCGCCGCGCTCGGTCTCGCCGCCAAGGTGTGGCAGCAGGCCCGGCTGGCCGGTGCCGCCAGCGGCGCGCTCCAGAAGCTGCGCGCCGCCGGGATGCCGCTGGCCGAGGAGGAGCGCGAGGCCTACAGCGCGCTCGAGCCGCGGGTGCCCGCCGGGGAGTCGGCGTTCGAGCCGCTGATGATCGCGTGCCGCGACCGGCGCCCCGTCACGTTCGACTACCGCAAGTCCAACGCCGCACGCCCCGGGACGCGGCAGGTCGAGCCGTGGGCGCTGGAGTGCTGGCGCGGTCACTGGTACCTGGCCGGGTTCGACCGCGAGCGCGGCGCCGTGCGGGTCTTCCGGCTCTCGCGCATCGTGGGCCGCGTCAAGTCGCGTGCCGGCACGTTCACCGCCGAGGTGCCCGGGCACGTCGCGGTCCGCGAGAGCGTGGCCAGGTGGGCAGGGGAGCACGCCACCGGGCAGGCCAGGATTCTGCTGCGCACCGGCGCCGGCTATCCGCTGCGCGCCCGGGCCACGGTGACCAGCGGCCGGGACGGCGAGTGGGACGAGCTGGAGATCCCCTACGGGCACGGACTGGGGGCGTGGCTCGCGGAGTTCGGCCCGGACGTGATCGTGCTGGAGCCCGCCGAGCTGCGGGCGGACGTGGTCGACCGGCTGCGCGCGGTCGCCAAGGGCTGAGGAGAGAGGCTGACATGGCGACCACCGCCATCGACAGGACGCGGCGGATGCTGTCGCTGGTCACCTACCTGAGGGAGCGGCCGGGGGCCCGGGTGGACGAGGTGGCGCGGGCGTTCGGGATCTCGGAGGACGAGCTGATCTCCGACCTCAACGTGCTGCCGATGTGCGGCACCAGCTTCCGCGGCGGTGACCTGCTCGACATCGACACGGACGGCGAGCACATCTGGTGGTACAACGCCGATGCCGTCGGCTCGGGCACGGGACAGCCGCTGCGGCTGGCCGCGGACGAGGCCACCGCACTGCTGGTCGCCGCGCGCGCCGTGGCCACGCTGCCGGGGCTGCGCGACGGGGACAAGGACGCGCTGCTGCGCGCGACGGCGAAGCTGGAGACGGCGGCGGGGGAGAGTGCCGGGGCCAGTTCGCGCGTCTCGGTGACCTTCGAGTCCGAGGGCGGGGTCTTCGCGGACGTGGACCGTGCCATCACCGAGCGCCGCAGGCTGCGCATCCGCTACTACTCCCCGGGCCGTGACGAGTTGACCGACCGGGAGATCGACCCGATCCGGCTGTTCGCGGTCGGGCACACCTACGTCGAGGCGTGGTGCCGCAGGTCCGAGGCGCGGCGCACGTTCCGTCTCGACCGGGTGGCCGGCATCGAGCTGCTCGACACCCCGGCGGACCCGCCCGCGGTGGAGCCGCGGGACCTCAGTGAGGGCTTGGTGCAGCCCGCCCCCACCGATCCCGAGGTGGTGATCGAGACGGGCCCCGGCGGGCGCTGGGTCGCGGAGTACTATCCGCACGACGCGGCCGAGGAGCTGCCAGACGGCGGGCTGCGGGTGACGCTGCGCACCCCCGACCCGGCGACGCTGCGCCGGCTGGCGCTGCGCCTGGGCGGGGACGGGCGCATCGTTTCGCCGCCCGAGCTGGCGGAGAGTGCACGCGAGGCGGCCCGTGCGGCGCTCGATCAGTACGAGGAGTTGGCTTGAGCATGTTCTGGCCGATGTTCCAGCTCGTTCTCGCCTTCTGCGGGGCGGCCGTGCTCGGCGTGCTCGCGGTGCGCGTCGGTATCGAGGTGCGCCGTTTTTCCCGGGCGGTCGGCGACAGTGCCGAGCGGATCAGCAGGGCGAAGGAGGAGCTGGAACGCTCCGCGGCGCCGCTGGCCGCGCGGAGCGGTCTGGTGCAGCGGTCAAACGCAGGAAATAATGCGGAAGAATAGGCGGCCGTTCAGGCATTGCCCTGTGTTCACCCTTGCGCGTTAGGATTACTGTTCGTACGGGGCGGTCAGGACGGTCCGTGCCGGACGGACCGAAGGTCATTCCCCGACGAGAGAGAAGACAGAGATATGGGTCAGATCGGACCATGGCAGATCCTTCTCGTTGGACTGCTCGTCCTCCTCATCTTCGGCGCCAAGCGGCTGCCGGACACCGCCCGTTCCCTGGGCAAGTCGATGCGCATCCTCAAGAGCGAGACGGCGGCCATGAAGAAGGAGGGGGACAGCTCGGGGAAGGACGGCCAGACCCCGCCTGACACGACCACCTCCCAGCGCACCATCCAGGCCGCCCCCGGGGACACCGAGACGTCCCGGCCGGTCGACGAGCCGAAGCGGACGTCGCAGGGCTGAGCCCTCCGCCGGTACATGGAGTGAGGCCGGGCGGCCGGGACTGATCCGGTCGCCCCTCGAGACGAGGACGTGGGGTGCCCAGGGCCACGCGCAAGCAGGAGAAAGACCCCGAGGGGCGTATGCCTCTCACCGAGCATTTGCGCGAGCTGCGTAACAGGCTCGGGGTGTCGGTGGCCGCGGTCCTCGTGATCACCATCGTCGCGCTGTTCTTCGCCAAGGACCTCATGGAGCTGCTCACCGAGCCGCTTCCCGAGTGCGACGAGGTCAACGAAACGGAGAGCGCGGCCGAGCGGTGTGCCACCCTCACACAGCAGGGTCTCACCTCCCCGTTCGCCACCTACTTCCGCGTCTCGCTCCTGTGCGGCCTGATCGCCGCCTCGCCGGTGTGGCTCTACCAGGCGTGGGCGTTCATCGCCCCGGGCCTCCACCGGACGGAGAAGAAGTACGCGCGCAGCGTCGTCGCCGTCGGTGTACCGCTGTTCCTGACCGGCGTCTACTTCGCCTACTGGCTGCTGCCCCGCGCCATCCCGGTGCTGCTGGGCTTCAGCGCCGACGGCGTTGACAACCTGGTGACCGTCGAGGAGCTGCTGGACATCACCGTCCGCATGGCCCTCGCCTTCGGGCTCTCCTTCGAGCTGCCGCTGCTGCTGGTCCTGCTCAATCTGGGCGGCGTCGTCTCCGGCAAGCGGATGATCAGCTGGTGGCGGTGGATGGTCGTCGGTATCGCGGTCTTCGCCGCGGCGATCACCCCGACCGACATGATGTCCATGATCGCCCTTCAGGTGCCGGTGACCGGGCTCTACCTGATCGCCTGCGGCATCGCGCTGCTCAACGACCGGCGGCGGAACAAGCGCAACCCGGACGCCGAGCTGAGCGACGACGAGGCGTCCGACCTCGACCTCACGCCGTCCACGGTCGAGCCGGCCGAGCGGGTCGCCGCCTCGGGCGGCGACGGCGCCGGGCCCGGCTCCGACGGTTCGACCAGGCTCAACGGCTTCGACGACGCGACGTGACCCGGCGCGGCGCGTGAGCGGTGACATCACCCTGCTGATCAACCCGGCCGCGGGACAGGGCAGCGGCGCGCGCACCGCCCTGCGCGCGGGGCGCGTGCTGCGGGACGCCGGTTTCCTGGTCCGCGGCATCGTCGGCGCGGACGCGGACGACGCCGTCGACCGGGCCCGTGCCGCCGTCGCCCAGGGCACCGGCGCCCTGGTGGCCGTCGGCGGGGACGGCATGGTCTCGCTGGCGCTGCGCGCCGTCGCCGGGACCACCACGCCGCTGGGGATCGTCCCGGCCGGTACCGGCAACGACATGGCCCGCGCCTGCGGGCTGCCGCTCGGCGACCCGGGCGCGGCCGCGCGCGTGATCGCCGCCGCCTGCAAGGCGGGCACGCACCGGCTGCTCGACCTCGGACGTGTGGGCGACGCCTGGTTCGGCGGCGTGCTGGCCTCCGGGTTCGACTCGCGGGTCAACGACCGCGGGAACCGGATGCGCCGGCCGCGCGGCAGGTTCCGTTACGACATCGCCATGGTCGCCGAGCTGGGGCGGCTGCGCGGTATCCCGTACCGCATGCGGCTCGACGGCGGGCCGTGGCGGGAGTTCGACGCCACGCTGGTCGCCGTCGGCAACGGGCCGAGCTACGGCGGCGGCATGCGAATGTGCGCCGGGGCAAGGCTCGACGACGGGCTCTTCGACATCACCGTGGTGGGCGAGGTCGACCGGCGGACGCTGCTGCGGGTCTTCCCGCGCGTCTACCGCGGCACCCACCTCGGCCATCCGGCGGTTTCCGTCCACCGGGCCGCCGAGGTGGTCCTCGACGCGCCGGGCGTGACCGGGTACGCGGACGGCGAGCCGCTGGGCCCCCTGCCGCTGACCGCGCGCTGCGTGCCGCGGGCCCTGCGGCTGCTGGCGCCCGAGACGCGGCAGCCCTCCGGCGCGCGCCCGGCCGGGTAGGGGCGGGTACGGGCGTCAGCGGGTGCGGGCGTCAGCGGGGGCGAGGCGAAAAAAAGTCCCCGGGTCGGTCGCGGCCTGGGCCGGTAGGCTCGTAGGCACAATGACCGACCACATGTCCCCTGCTGAGCGCTACTCCGCCGCTCGCCGGCGCGCCGCCGAGGAGGCCACCGCGCTCGCCCCGTTCCGTGAGCTGTACGACTTCGGTCTCGACGCGTTCCAGATCGAGGCGTGCCAGGCACTCGAAGCCGGCAAGGGCGTGCTCGTCGCGGCCCCCACCGGCTCGGGCAAGACGATCGTCGGGGAGTTCGCCGTCCACCTGGCCCTGGCGCAGGGCCGCAAGTGTTTCTACACGACGCCGATCAAGGCCCTGTCGAACCAGAAGTTCACCGACCTGGTCAAGCGCTACGGCGCCGAGCGGGTGGGGCTGCTCACCGGTGACAACAGTGTCAATTCCGGGGCGCCGGTGGTCGTGATGACCACCGAGGTCCTGCGGAACATGCTGTACGCCGGTTCCCAGTCGCTGCGCGGCCTCGGCTATGTCGTGATGGACGAGGTGCACTACCTCTCCGACCGCTTCCGCGGTGCCGTCTGGGAGGAGGTGATCATCCACCTCCCCGAGTCCGTCACGCTGGTGTCCCTCTCCGCGACCGTGTCGAACGCGGAGGAGTTCGGCGACTGGCTGGACACGGTGCGCGGCGATACCCAGGTGATCGTCTCCGAGCACCGTCCGGTACCGCTGTGGCAGCACGTGCTGGCCGGTCGGCGGCTGTACGACCTGTTCGAGGAGTCGGACGAGAAGCGCGAGGTCAACCCCGACCTGCTGCGCATGGCCCGCATGGAGAACAGCCGCCCGTGGACCGCCCGCGACCGCTACCGCAACGGTCGCGACCGCAAGCGGGCCGCGGACCGGGAGCGGGAGCGGCGCCAGCGGGCCAGGACGTACACGCCGAGCCGGGTGGAGGTCATCGACCGGCTCGACGCCGAGGGGCTGCTGCCGGCCATCACGTTCATCTTCAGCAGGGCGGGGTGTCAGGCGGCCGTCCAGCAGTGCCTGCACGCGGGCCTGCGGCTGAACGACACGGCTGCCCGCGCCCGGGTGCGGGAGATCGTGGAGCGGCGCACCGCGTCGATCCCGGACGAGGACCTGCACGTCCTGGGGTACTTCGAGTGGCTCGAGGGCCTGGAGCGCGGTATCGCGGCGCATCACGCGGGGATGCTGCCGACTTTCAAGGAGGTCGTCGAGGAGCTGTTCGTCCTCGGTCTGGTCAAGGCGGTGTTCGCGACCGAGACGCTGGCGCTCGGCATCAACATGCCTGCCCGCTCGGTGGTGCTCGAGAAGCTGGTCAAGTGGAACGGCGAGCAGCACGCCGATATCACTCCGGGGGAGTACACACAGCTGACGGGCCGGGCCGGGCGGCGCGGTATCGACATCGAGGGACACGCCGTGGTGCTGTGGCAGCGCGGCATGGACCCGGCGGCCGTCGCCGGGCTCGCCGGGACGCGGACGTACCCGCTGCGGTCCTCGTTCCGGCCCTCCTACAACATGGCGGTCAATCTGGTGGCGCAGTTCGGGCGGCAGCGATCGCGCGATCTGCTGGAGACGTCGTTCGCGCAGTTCCAGGCGGACCGCTCGGTCGTGGGCATCTCCCGGCAGGTGCAGCGCAACGAGAACGGGCTGCGCGGCTACCGGGAGGCGATGACCTGCCACCTCGGGGACTTCACCGAGTACTCGCGGCTGCGCCGCCGGCTGAAGGACCGCGAGACGGAGCTGGCCAAGCAGGGTGTGGCGCAGCGCCGCGCCGCGGCGCACACCTCGCTGGAGCAGCTGCGTCCCGGTGACATCATCCACGTGCCGACCGGCAAGTTCGCCGGTCTTGCGCTGGTGCTCGACCCGGGTCTGGCCGGCGGGCGCAGCGCGGGGCACCGGGGCATGGACCACCACGAGGGGCCGCGCCCGCTGGTGCTGACCGAGCAGCGGCAGGTGAAGCGGCTGGCCTCGATGGACTTCCCGGTGCCGGTCGAGCCGCTGGACCGGATGCGCATTCCCAGGACGTTCAATCCGCGCAGCCCGCAGTCGCGGCGCGACCTGGCCTCGGCGCTGCGGACCAAGGCCGGGCACGTCGTGCCGCGGCGCCACCGCAAGGAGCGGTCCGCGGCGGCCGACGACCACGAGATCGCGCGACTGCGGGCGGAGATCAGGGCCCACCCGTGCCACGGCTGCGACGAGCGCGAGGACCACGCACGGTGGGCCGAGCGGTACGAGCGGCTGCGGCGGGACACGCGGCAGCTGGAGCGGCGCATCGAGGGCAGGACCAACACCATCGCGCGCACTTTCGACGAGGTCGCGGCGCTGCTGACGGAGCTGGGCTATTTGCACGGCGACGAGGTCACGCCGGACGGCCGCCGGCTCGCCCGGCTCTACGGCGAGCTCGACCTGCTGGCGAGCGAGTGCCTGCGCGACGGGGTGTGGGAGGGGCTCGGGCCCGCCGAGCTCGCGGCCTGCGCCTCGGCGCTGGTGTACGAGGCGCGTTCGGCCGACGACGCCCCCGCGCCCGAGGTGCCGGGTGGCCGGACGCGGCAGGCGCTGAGCGACATGGTCAGGATCTGGGGCCGGCTGGACGCGCTGGAGGAGCAGCACCGCATCAGCGACGCGACGGGCGTGGGGCAGCGGGAGCCGGACCTCGGCTTCGCCTGGCCGGCGTTCCGCTGGGCGCAGGGCCACGGGCTCGACGAGGTGCTGCGCGACGCGGACATGCCCGCCGGTGACTTCGTGCGCTGGTGCAAGCAGGTCATCGACGTGCTGGGCCAGGTCGCCGCCGCGGCGCCCGAGGGCAGCACGGTGACGGGGAACGCGCGGAAGGCCGTCGACAAGATGCTGCGCGGCGTGGTGGCGTACACCTCGGTCGGCTGAGCGGGGGGCCGCGCCGCCCGGCCGTTCACCGGTCGAGCGCGGCCAGCAGCCGCGTGAGGGAGCCGCCGAGGCCCCAGCGGGCGGCCAGGTCGTCCAGCGCCCGTGCGTCGCGCGGGGCGGTAGGCAGGGCCGCGTCGTGCGCGGCGAGCGGCACGTCGGTGGCCACGCGGACGACGCGCGGGGCCACGTCCAGGTAGGGCCCGGCCGCGGTGAGCCGGGTGCGCTGGGCCGGGGTGAACCCGGGGTCCTGCGCCCGCAGGGCGGCGAGGATGCCGGCCAGGTCGCCGTGGCGGTCCAGGAGGCGGGCCGCGGTCTTCTCGCCGATGCCGGGGACGCCGGGCAGGCCGTCGCTGGGGTCGCCGCGCAGTACGGCCAGGTCGGCGTAGCCCGGGCCGTCGACGCCGTACTTGTCGCGGAGCGCGGCCTCGTCGAATGCGGCGAGGGTGCCCATGCCCTTGACGGGGTAGAGAACGCGCACGCCGCGCGCGTCGTCGATGAGCTGGAAGAGGTCGCGGTCGCCGGTGACGATGTCGACCGGCCCGGTGGCGCCGTGGGCGAGGGTGCCGATGACGTCGTCGGCCTCGTAGCCCTGGGCGCCGAGCGCGGCGACGCCGACCGCGTCGAGCACGTCGAGGATGACGGGCACCTGCGGGGTGAGGGTGTCGGGCACGGCCTCGGTGTCCGGGCCCTCGGGGGTCTCCTCGGCCACACGGTGGGCCTTGTAGGAGGGGATGAGCTCCACCCGCCAGGCCGGGCGCCAGTCCTCGTCCAGGCAGGCGACGAGGTCGTCGGGCTGGTGGTCGGTCACCAGCCGGGCGATGAAATCAAGCAGGCCCCGCACGGCGTTGACGGGAGTGCCGTCGGGAGCCCGGACGGACTCCGGAACGCCGAAGTAGGCCCGGAAGTAGAGAGACGCGGTGTCGAGCAGCATGAGTCGTCTGGTCACACACCGGATCATGCCGCACGGGGGCAGGGAGGTACGGCGGCCTGGGGGCCAAAAAAATCGTTTGGTAAGCTAAGTATTAACGCTTTCTTGACGCTCACCTGACCGAGCCGTCCGGACGCCAAGGAGGAGCCATCCGCTTTCCGACGCCCGCCCGACCCGGCCCCCGCCCGATTCCTGCTACCGCCTGTGAGGGGTGAGAGTCATGGGACACGCTGACACGCTCGTCGCCATGGGCGGCGCCTTCGTCGCCGCCGCCATCCTCGCCCGCCTCGGCGGGCGCATAGGACTGCCCACCATCCCGCTGTTCATCCTCGCCGGGATACTCCTCGGCCCCAACACCCCGGGCTTCGTGCTTCTGGAGGACCAGCACGACCTGGAGATGCTCTCGGCCCTCGGCCTGGTGCTGCTGCTGTTCTACCTCGGTCTCGAATTCCACATGGACGACCTCAAGACCGGCGGCCGCAAGATGGTGGTGGCCGGCTCCGCCTACCTCGCGCTGAACGTGGGAGCGGGCCTGGCGTTCGGTTTCGCCCTGGGCTGGGGCACCTCGGAGGCGCTCGTCCTGGCCGGTGTCCTCGGCATCTCCTCATCGGCGATCGTCACCAAGGTGCTCGTCGACCTCAAACGCATCGGGAATCCGGAGACCAAGCCGATCCTGGGCATCATCGTGGTGGAGGACATCTTCCTCGCCCTTTACCTGGCGGCCCTCCAGCCGGTGATCTCCGGCGCCGACGACGTGGGCGCGATGCTCGCCGACATCGGCAAGGCCTTCGGCTTCCTCCTGCTGCTCGCCGTGGCGGCCCGGTGGGGGACCGGCATCGTCGGCCGGCTGTTCGACACCAAGGACAACGAACTGCTGGTGATCTCCTTCCTCGGCGCGGCGGTGCTCGTGGCCGGGATCGCCGAGAAGTTCGGGGTCGCCGACGCCATCGCCGCGTTCATGGTCGGCCTGATCCTGGGCAACACCGGCTCCCGCGGGCGCATCCTCCATCTGGTGCATCCACTGCGGGACGCGTTCGCCGCCATCTTCTTCTTCGGCTTCGGCCTGTCGATCGATCCTGGCGACCTGCCGAGCGTGATCTGGCCGGTGCTCGCCGCCGTCGTCGTCACCCTCACGATGAACTTGCTCGCGGGTCTGTTCACCGCGCGGATCTACGGCTTCGGCCCGGGACCGACGGCGAACGTGGCCACCACGCTGCTGGCCCGCGGCGAGTTCGCGCTGATTCTCGCCACGATGGCGGCGGCGGCCGGGCTCGATCCGCGGCTGTCCCCGTTCATCGCCGGCTACGTGCTCATCCTCGCCGTGGTCGCCCCGCTGGTCGCCGGCCGCTCGTACTGGCTGGCCCGCGTGCTGCCCGGCGGCAAGGCCGCCGCCGAGCAGCAGCAGGAAGAGGCGGCGGAGCCGGCGCCCGCGGCGCGGTGACCGGGCCCGCGACCGGCCGGGGGCGGCGTCCCCAGCGGGTCGTCTCCCTGGTGCCGTCGCTGACGGAGGCCGTCGCCGTGACCGCCCCCGGCCTGCTGGCCGGGGCGACGGACTGGTGCAGCCACCCGGCCGACCTGGCGGTCACCCGCGTCGGCGGCACCAAGAACCCCGACGTGGCGCGCATCGCGGCGCTGCGTCCCGGCCTGGTGATCGCGAACGAGGAGGAGAACCGCGTGCCCGACCTCCGGGCGCTGCGCGCGGCCGGCCTGACCGTTCTCGTCACCCGCGTGCGGACGCTCCAGGACGCGTTCCCCGAGCTGACGCGCGTGCTCGCCGCGTGCGGCCTCCCGCGGCCCGCGTGGCTGGTGGAGGCCGAGGCGGCCTGGCGGGCCGTCCGGCCCGCGCACCCGCCGCGCACGGCCGTGGTGCCGGTGTGGCGGCGGCCGTGGATGGTGCTGGGCCGGGACACCTTCGCGGGCGACGTGCTGCGGCGGCTCGGCGTGCACCACGTGTACGCGGGGCACGCCGAGCGCTATCCGCGGGTCCCGCTCGCGGAGTTGGCCGCCCCGGGCCGTGCCGACCTGGTCGTCCTGCCCGACGAGCCGTACGCGTTCGCGGCCGACGACGGGCCCGAGGCGTTCCCCGGCCTGCCCGCGGCCCTGGTCAGCGGACGTCACCTGACCTGGTACGGCCCGTCGCTGATCGAGGCACCGGCCGTGCTGTCCGCCGCCCTGGCGGCCGCGCGGCCGGCCGCGCCCTGACGCGTCAGCGCGATCCGGGCCGCGCGGCCGCCGCGATCAGGGCGCGCATCACCGACAGGTCGCTGCCGGCCTCGGGGTGCCACTGCACCGCGAGGACGAAGCCGTCCGCGCCCGGCAGCTCGACGGCCTCCACGGTGCCGTCCGCCGCCACGGCCGCGGGGACCAGGCCGCGGCCGAGCGCGTCCACGGCCTGGTGGTGGTACGTGGGCACGCGCGCCGGGCCGGGCAGCACCGTGGCCAGCAGGGTTCGGGGAACGGGGCGCACCTCGTGTTCCGCGAAGGTCCCGGGCGGCCCGGCGTGGCCGTCCAGATGCTGGTGCAGTGTGCCGCCGAGGGCCACGTTCAGCAGCTGCATGCCGCGGCACACGCCGAGCAGCGGCACCCGGGAGGCGAGCGCGGCCTCGATCAGCGCCAGTTCCCACGCGTCGCGCTCCGGCGCGGGCGGCCCGGTGCGCGGGTCGCGCGGCGCGCTGTAGCGCGCCGGGTCCACATCGGGGCCGCCCGCGATCACCAGGCCGTCGAGCCGGGCCACCGCGCCGCGTGCCGCGGACGGTTCCGCGTCCGGCGGCAGCAGGGCCGCCAGGCCGCCGGCGCGCTGCACCATCAGGTGGTAGGCGGCCGGGAGCAGCGCCGCGGGCTGCTGCCACGCGTCCCAGTGCGCCGACTCCACCAGGTAGGTGCTGACGCCGATGAGCGGCCGTGGCATCGGATGCTCCCTCAGTCGCGGGTGAGTTCGGCCTCCGCCGCGGCCAGCGCCGCGAACTCCTCCTCGGGCGCGGCGGCCACCAGGCGGTGCCGACTGTAGAAGGCGAAGTAGCCGAGCGCCACCACGTACACGCCGAGCGCGATGAACGCGGCCTCACGGTCCACGAGGAACGTCGCGACCAGCGCGGCCAGCGCCAGCGCGAACGCGACGCCGGACGTCACGATGCCGCCGGGGGTGCGGTACGGGCGCGGCAGGTCCGGCTCGCGGCGGCGCAGCACGATGTGGGACAGCGTCATCAGCGCGTACGAAATGGTGGCGCCGAAGACCGCGACGTTCAGCATGCGTGCGCCGTCGCCGGTCGCCGCGGCCAGGCCGAAGCCCAGCGCGCCCGGCAGCAGCAGGCCCAGGTACGGCGCCTTGCGGCGGCTGGTCAGGGACAGGAAGCGCGGCAGGTAGCCCGCGCGGGAGAGGGCGAACAGCTGCCGCGAACCCGCGTAGACCAGGGAGAAGAACGACGCCACAAGACCCGCGAGCCCCGCGTAGTTGATGAAGCGGCTCAGCGCCGTCGTCTCGTCGTCCGGTTCGAGTGCGGCGACCAGGGGATTGCCCGCCGACTGCACCGCCGCGGAGCCGCGCGCCCCCGCCGCGGCCAGGAACGTCAGCACGGCGAGCACGAGCAGCACGAGGATCGCCCAGGCCATGGCCCTGGGCAGGGTGCGCGCCGGGTCCTTCGTCTCCTCCGCGGCCAGCGGCACGCCCTCGACCCCGAGGAAGAACCACATGCCGAAGGGGAACGCCGCCCAGATGCCCATGAGCCCGAACGGCAGCCAGGAGCCGGAGCCGAACGCGTCCTCGTCGACGGGGATGTCGTCGAGCCCACTCGCGTCGAACTCGGCGAACGCGCCCACCGCGAACACCAGCAGCGCCACCACCGCGACGGCGGTCACGATCAGGCTGAACCGCAGCGCCTCGCCGACGCCCCACAGGTGGATGGCCAGGAAGATGACGAAGCAGCCCAGGTAGACCGGCCAGCCGGAGGTCAGGCCGAACAGGTCGAGTGATTCGACGTAGTCGCCGATGAAGATGGAGATGGCCGCCGGAGCGAGCACGAACTCGATCAGGATGGCCGTTCCGGTGAGGAATCCGCCCCACGGGCCGAGGGCGCGCCGGGCGAACCCGTAGCCGCCGCCCGCCGTCGGCAGGACGGAGGCGAGTTCGGCCAGCGCGAAGACCATGCAGGTGTACATCAGGCCCATCAGCACGGCGGCCACCGCGAGGCCGCCGAAACCGCCTTCCGCCAGGCCGAAGTTCCAGCCCGCGTAGTCGCCTGAGACGACGTAGGCGACGCCGAGTCCGGTCAGCAGCAGCGGTCCTGCGCTTCCGGCGCGCAGCGCGCGCCGTCTCAGATAGGCCGCGTCCGCGGAGTCGTGCCCGCCGCCGGGCGGCGGTCCGGGGGCTCTGCCGTGGCCGGGCCTCGACTCGGTGCCTTCGCTCATGGGCCGCTCCCGCCTGGTGCCGCGGAGGATCAGGAAAGGTATGGGCGCATACCTTTGCGGCTTGCGGTGTCCGGCGCAAGACCCCCGCGATCCCGCGGCGCCCGCGTATCACCCGGCCGTCACTGCTCGTGCGGCGCGACCCTCAGGACAGGAAGCCGCGCAGCAGCGCCGCGGTACCCGCGCAGTGCTCGCGCATCACCTCGCGCGCCCCCTGCGCGTCGCCGCCGAGCACCGCCGCCACCAGCGCGGCGTGCTGCGCCTGCGAGTGCGCCAGATTGCGCACGAGCAGCGGGATGCCGTCGAGCAGGTCGTTCACCGTGGCCCTGACCGCCGCGTACTGCGCGGCGAGCGAGGGCGAGCCCGACAGCTCGGCCAGCGTCAGGTGCAGCAGCGTGTCCGCCCGCCGGTACTCCGCCGGCGGCGCCTCGCCCGTGCCGGTGAGCGCCGCGCGCAGCCGCCGCGCCGCGGCCGGGCCGAGGTCGCTCTCCGCGCACAGGCCCGCGGCCCCCACGTCGAGGACTTCCCGCAGCCGCAGCACGTCATCCACGTCCACGGCCGCGATCCGCCGCCGCAGCTCCGCGGCCGCGCCGTCGCGCGCCGGCGCGGGGCGCGGGCGCACGAACGTGCCGCCGTACCGGCCGCGCCTGCTCTCCACCAGCCCCTCGTCCTGGAGCACCCGCAGCACCTCGCGCAGCGTCACCCGGCTCACCCCGAGCAGCCCGGCCAGCTCCCGCTCCGCGGGCAGCCGCCCGCCGTCCGGCACCAGGCCGAGCCGCAGCACCTGGAGCACCTGTGCGAGCGCCTCCTCGAACCCGTTTCCCGCGCGCACCGGCCGCAGCACGCCCGCCAGCCGGTTCCGCGTCGCCGCGTCCCCGCCGTCGTCCATCGGACCCACTTCCCAATCAATGGTCTGCGCCGCTACCTTATGGCCTCCGGCTGGAGCGACAGGAGGCCCCTGACGTGGCGATGCGCACACCCCCGCTCCCCATCGAGGAGCTGAGGGCCCTCGTCGACCTCGGCGAACTCGACACCGTCGTCCTGGCGTTCACCGATATGCAGGGCCGCCTGACGGGAAAGCGGTTCGCCGCCCGCTTTTTCCTCGACGAGGTCCTGCGCAACGGCACGGAGGGCTGCAACTACCTCCTCGCCGTGGACACCGATATGAACACCGTCGGTGGCTACGCCATGTCGTCCTGGGAACGCGGCTACGGCGACTTCGCCCTGCACGCCGACCCCGCCACGACGCGCCGCATCCCCTGGCACCCCGGCACCGCCATGGCCACCGCGGACCTCGCCTGGCACGACGGCGCACCGGTGGCGGCCTCCCCGCGGCAGATCCTGCGCCGCCAGCTCGACCGGCTCGCCGGACACGGCTGGACCGCCCAGGTCGGCACCGAACTCGAATTCATGATCTTCCGCGACACCTACGAGCAGGCATGGCGGGCCGGATACCGCGACCTGACCCCGGCCAACCAGTACAACGTGGACTACTCCGTGCTCGGTACCGGCCGCGTCGAGCCGCTGCTGCGCCGCATACGCAACGAGATGGGCGGCGCGGGCCTGACCGTGGAATCGGCCAAGGGTGAGTGCAACTTCGGCCAGCACGAGATCGCGTTCCGCTACGCCGACGCGCTCACCACCTGCGACCAGCACGCCATCTACAAGACCGGCGCCAAGGAAATCGCCGCCCAGGAGGGCGTGGCGCTCACCTTCATGGCCAAGTACGACGAGCGCGAGGGCAATTCCTGCCACGTCCACCTCTCGCTGCGCGACGCCGCGGGCCGGCCCGTCTTCGCCGACCCCGCCGCGCCGCACGGCATGTCCGCGACCATGCGCCACTTCCTCGCCGGCCAGCTCGCCGCGCTGCGCGAACTCAGCCTGCTGTACGCCCCCAACATCAATTCCTACAAACGCTTCCGGCCCGGCTCCTTCGCCCCCACCGCCGTCGCCTGGGGCCCGGACAACCGCACCTGCGCGCTGCGCGTCGTCGGCCACGGCGCCTCGCTGCGCCTGGAGAACCGGTTGCCCGGCGGCGACGTCAACCCCTACCTCGCCGTCGCCGGCATGGTCGCGGCCGGACTGCACGGCATCGAGCGGCGGCTCGAACTGCCCGAGCCCTGCACGGGGAACGCCTACACCGGCGACGCGGAACACGTGCCCGCCGCACTGCGCGACGCCGCCGCGCTGTGGCGCGCGAGCACGCTGGCGCGGGAGGCGTTCGGCGAAGAAGTCGTCGACCACTACGCCAACATGGCCCGCGTCGAGCAGGAAGCACACGACACCGCTGTCACCGACTGGGAGCGGTACCGCTCCTTCGAGCGCCTGTGAGGACCGTGAGCACCGTGCCGAGCCCGACACCGGAACCGGCGGACGAGCACCGGGTGATCAACCCGGCAACCGAGGAAGTCATCGCCACCGTCCCCGCCACCGCCCCCGCCGAGGTCGACGCGGCCGTCCGCCGCGCCGCCGCGGCCCAGCGCCGCTGGGCCGCGCTCGCCCCCGCCGACCGGGCGCGGCTCCTGCGGCGGTTCGCCACGGCCGTCGACGACGCGGGCCAGGAGCTGGCCCGGCTCGAAGTCGCCGAGGCCGGGCATCCGCTCGGCCAGGCGGCGTGGGAGGCGGGCAACGTTCGCGACCTCCTCGACTACGCCGCGGGCGGCGTCGAACGCCTGACGGGCCGTCAGATCCCGGTCGGCGGCGGCCTGGACGTCACTTTCCACGAGCCGCTCGGCGTCGTCGCCGTCATCGCCCCGTGGAACTTCCCCATGCCCATCGCCGCCTGGGGCACCGCGCCCGCCCTCGCCGCCGGGAACGCCGTGCTGCTCAAGCCCGCGGAGAACACCCCGCTCACCGCGCTGCGGCTGGCCGGCCTCGCCCTGGACGCCGGGCTGCCCGAGGGCCTGTTCCAGGTGCTGCCGGGCGCGGGCCCCGTCACCGGCACTGCGCTCGTGGACCACCCGCAGGTGGCCAAGATCGCGTTCACCGGTTCCACCGCCGTCGGCCGCGCCATCATGGCCCGCTGCGCGGCCACCGTGAAGCGCGTCACCCTGGAACTCGGCGGCAAGAGCCCCAACATCGTCTTCGCCGACGCCGACCTGGCGCGCGCCGCGGCCACCGCGCCCGCCTCGTTCCTGGACAACGCGGGCCAGGACTGCTGCGCGCGCAGCCGCATCCTGGTCCAGCGCACCGTCTACGACCGCTTCCTCGCGCTCCTCGAACCCGCCGTCCTCGCCGTCACCGTCGGCGACCCCGCCGACCCCGCGACCGCGATGGGTCCGCTGATCTCCGCGGCCCAGCGGGCCCGCGTGCGCGGCTACGTGCCCGAGGACGCACCCGCCGCCATCCGCGGCACCGTCCCCGCGGGCCGGGGCTACTGGTATCCGGCGACCGTGCTCGAAGCGCACCACGCGGGCGAACGCGCCGCCGCCGAGGAGATCTTCGGCCCGGTCGCCGTCGTCACGCCCTTCGACGACGAAGAGGAGGCGGTGCGGCTCGCCAACGCCACCGACTACGGCCTGGCCGGCTCCATCTGGACAACCGACGCCGGCCGCGCCATCCGTGTCTCCCGCGCCGTCGCCGCGGGCAACCTCTCCGTCAACTCCCACAGCAGCGTTCGCTACGCCACCCCCTTCGGCGGCTACAAGCAGTCCGGGCTCGGCCGCGAACTCGGCCCCGACGCACTGCGCGCCTTCACCGAGACCAAGAACGTGTTCTTCAGCACCCAGCACGACTGACGAGAACGACTCACGACAACGACTGACGAGAAGAACCGACGGCGAACAGGAGACACCGTGACCGAAGCCACCGCAGTGCCCCGCCGCCTCACCGGCCGCACCGCCGTCGTCACCGGCGCGGGCAGCGGCATCGGCCTGGCGAGCGCGCGCCGGCTCGCAGCCGAGGGCGCCCACGTGGTGTGCGCCGACATCGACGCGGAACGCGGCGAGGCCGCCGCCGCGGAGACGCGCGGTCTGTTCGTGCGGGCCGACGTGACCGACCCCGCGCAGGTCGACGCCCTGTTCAAGACCGCGGACGACACCTACGGTTCGATCGACATCGCCTTCAACAACGCCGGAATCTCGCCCCCCGAGGACGACTCCATCCTCACCACGGGGCTCGACGCCTGGCAGCGCGTCCAGCAGGCGAACCTCACCTCCGTCTACCTGTGCTGCAAGGCCGCGATCCCCTACATGCGCCGTCAGGGCCGCGGCTCCGTCATCAACACCGCCTCCTTCGTCGCGGTCATGGGCGCGGCCACCTCCCAGATCAGCTACACCGCGTCCAAGGGCGGCGTGCTGGCGATGTCGCGCGAACTCGGCGTCCAGTTCGCCCGCGAGGGCGTCCGTGTCAACGCGCTGTGCCCGGGCCCTGTCAACACCCCGCTGCTGAAGGAGCTGTTCGCCAAGAACCCGGAGCAGGCCGCCCGCCGCATCGTCCACGTGCCGATGGGGCGCTTCGCCGAGCCGGAGGAGATCGCCGCGGCCGTCGCCTTCCTCGCCAGCGACGACTCGTCATTCGTCAATGCCGCCGAATTCCTTGTGGACGGCGGTATTTCGGGCGCGTATGTCACGCCGATGTAGGCCGCCGGGAGGTGGCCGTGACGGCCGGGGTGTGAGAAGTTTCCCTCTGTGAGCATGACGACTCCGCCCGGCTGGTACCCCGACCCCGGCCACGCGGGCCAGGGCCAGGCACCCGAACGCTGGTGGGACGGCTCCGCGTGGACCGCGCAGACCCGGGCGGCGCAGGCGCCCCTCTCGCAGTCGCCGACCCTCCCCGGCAACGCGCCCATCGGCGGCCCGCAGCCCGCGGCCCCGCCGCCGTTCCCCGCCCAGCCGTACCCGGGGCAGCCGTACCCGCCCCAGCCCTACCAGGGGCAGTCGGTGCCCGGGTCGCCCTTCGGCGGCCCGCCGCCGCCCGCCCGCGACGGGCGGCGGCTCGCGGTCATCGTCGGCGGGATCGTGCTCGCCGCGGCACTGGTCGTCGTCGGCGCGGTGGCGCTCACCGGGGGCGACGACGAGGACTCCGAGGCCGGGCGCCCCTTCGGCGAGTCCAGCGCCCCGGCCGAACAAGCCCCGGAGGGCGGCCCCGAGGGGGACGCGGAGGAGGACGCCGAGGAGCCGTTCGGCCAGGAGGAGCCCGACGACCCGCGCGGTGGCGCGGGCCCCTACACCAACGCCGAGAGCGGCGGCGTCGTCCTGCCCGTGCTCGACGGCTGGGAGGAGAGCGACTACAGCGGTGGCATCGCCCTCACCTCGGGCCGCTACGACTGCCCCGGCCAGAGCGCGGCCGGCTGCGTGCACGGCGGCGTCTTCCTCAGCGTCATCCCCGGCGCGGCGGACGTGTCCCCCGAGGAATACGCCAGGGCCGACATCGGCGCGAACGAGAGCGACGCCTACAGCGAGGGCAGCTTCGGCGCCGTCACCGACCGGGAGGAAGTGCTCGCCGAGCCGGTCGACGTCGCGGGACAGGACGGCTTCCGCGTCCGCACCCGGATCGAGACCGCCTCGGGGACGAGCGGCCACGTGGAGTCCGTGGCCTTCCCCGCCGCGGACGACAGCGGGGCCCTCGTCGTCATCAGAAGTGCCATCGACATTGCGGACGACGCCCCTCCGGTCGAGGACATCGACCGCATCGTCACGGGCGCGCAGGCCGCCGCCACCGGGCCCGGTACCGAAGCCTGAGCCGGCGCCCGTAGAGTGACCGAGTCGAGCGTGACCAGCGGAATGCCGGGCGTCCTGGGAGGGCGGGGATGAACACCGAGCAGGGACCGCGGTCTTCGCCGCTGCCGCCCCTGACACCGTCGGCCCCCACCGCCCCGCCCAGACCGGCCGGCCCGCCGCGCCCCACCGCCCCACCGCGTCCCCCGGGGCCGCCGCGCCCCTCCGCGCCCCCGCCGCCCGTGGAGCTGCCGGTGGTGACCCACAGCCCGTCCGCTGACCCCGGCGGTCCGCCCGCCCGCCGCGGCAACCCGGCCGCGGCCTTCGTGCACGCCGTCACCGCCCGCCCCTCCACCCGCCTGGCCACGGCCCTCATCTGCGGCGTGCTCGGCACCGGCCTGCTCGGCGGTGCCGCCGCGGGCACCTGGCTGGCGGACGGCGACGACCGCACCTCCGTGCAGGCCGAGTTCGACGAACGCCGCGGCCTGTGGCGCGAGGTGCCCGTCGACCGGCTGTTCCCGCCGGAGATCACGGGCGAGGAGGCCGGCCCCGGCGGCGCCGACCGGCGGTGGGTACGGGTCGCCGTCGCCCCCGACAGCACCTGCGAAGGCGCCTTCGACCCGCTGCTCACCGAGGTGCTGTCCGCCGTCGGCTGTCACCGGCTGCTGCGCGCCACCTACGCGGACGAGACCGAGACCACCGTCACCACGGTCGGCCTGCTGTTCACCGAGGCCGACACCGACGACATGGCGGCGCTCGACGCGCGCTTCACCGACGAGGGCCTGGACGAGAGGACCGACCTGCTGCCCCTGCCCTACGCGGCCCCCGGCACCCCGGCCGAGGACTTCGGTGCCGACCAGCGGGCCAGCTGGCACATCGGCGTGGTGCCCGACCTGCCCGTCGTGGTCTGGTCGGTCACCGGGTTCGCCGACGGCCGCCCCTTCGCCGCCCCCCAGCCCGTCGCCGAGGCCACGGCGGAGGGCCGGGACACCACCGCCGCCCGCGCCGGCCTCGGCCACGACGCGGGAGCGCTGGCCGGGCACGTCGAGCGGGGCCTGAGCGCTGCCGCCGATACGTACACCAGGGAGCCGGAATGACAGCACTCCGCGCCCGCCGGGCCGCCGCGGCCCTCGCCGTGGCCGCCGCCCTGGCCGCGGGAACGCTGCCAGGCGCCGCCCCCGCCCGCGCCGACTCCATACGCGACCAGCAGCAGTGGGCCCTCGACGCCGTCAACGCGCCCGCGGCCTGGGCGACGACCCGCGGTGCGGGCGTCACCGTCGCCGTGCTCGACACCGGCGTCGACGCCACCCACCCCGACCTCGTCGGCGGCGTGCGCAGCGGCGCGGACTTCGTCGACATGGGGGCCTCGCCCGGCGACCCGCAGTGGGCCGCGCACGGCACGGCCATGGCCGGGATCATCGCGGGCCGCGGACACGGTGCGGGCCGGGACTCGGGCATCATCGGCGTGGCCCCAGAGGCCACCATCCTGCCCGTCCGCGTCCTGCTCGAAGACGACGACCCGCAGCGCGACGAGGCCCGCGAGACGCGTTCCGGCGCGCTCGCCGAAGGCATCCGCTGGGCCGCCGACCAGGGCGCCGACGTCATCAACCTCTCGCTGGGCGACGACAGCGAGTCCGCCCACCCCGACCCGGAGGAGGACGCCGCCGTCCGCTACGCCCTGGCCAGGGGCGCGGTCGTCATCGCCTCCGCGGGCAACGGCGGCGAGAGCGGCGACCCGGTCTCCTACCCCGCCGGGTACCCGGGCGTCATCGCGGTCGCCGCGGTCGACCGCAGCGGCAGCCCCGCCGAGTTCTCCACGCGCCGCTGGTACGCCACCGTCTGCGCCCCGGGCAAGGACGTGATCGTCGCCGACCCCGACCGCGAGTACTACACCGGCTGGGGAACGTCCGCGGCGGCCGCGTTCGTCTCCGGCTCGGCCGCGCTGCTGCTGGCCGCCCATCCCGACCTGACCCCCGCCCAGGTGCGCACCCTGCTCGCGAGCACCGCGCAGAACCCGCCGCAGGAGGGCCGGAACGACGCCCTCGGCAGCGGCACCGTCGACCCCGCCGCGGCCATCGAGGCGGCGGCCGGGCTGACCCCGCAGCCGCTCGAACCCGCCGCGGAGCCGCACGGTGCCGAGTACTTCGGCCCGGGTCCGCGCGGCGGGGACGCGGGCCCGGACGGCACCGCGTGGCTCGCGCCGGTCTCCGGCGGTCTCGGCGTGCTGCTGCTCGGCGCGTCGGTGGCGCTGATGACCGGGCGCATCGCCCGGTGGCGGGAACGGATCAGGCGCCCGGCTGCTGAGTCCGGCCCGCCTCTTCGCTGACCGAGGCCACGGCCGCCCGCGCGGCGGCCTCCACGACCGAGATCCCGGCCTCCAGCGAGACGTGGCCGTCGGACACCACGGCCACCAGGTACTCCCGCCCGCCCGCGGTGACCCGGCCGATGCTGTTGACGTCCCACCGTTCGGTGCCGGTGCGCGGCAGCCAGCCGTTCTTCAGCTCGAAGCCCCCGCCGTCGGCGGCGGCCGATATCCCCCAGCGCTGCCCCTCGACGACCCCGCCCATCAGCTCCCTGAGGTAAGCCCTGGCCTCCGTGCTCAGCACGGAACGCTCGCCGTATATGCCGCGCAGCAGCGTCATCTGGTCCTTGCTCGTCGTCTGCGTCAGCCCCCAGTGGCCGCCGCCGCCCGCCGTCGTCGCGGTGAGCCCGAGGCGCCGGTTGGCCGCGTCGAGCCCGTCCGCGCCGCCTATGGACAGCCACAGCGCGTCGGTCGCGTCGTTGTCGCTCTGCTCGATCATCACCTCGGCGCGCGCCCGCTCCACGGACGTCAGCGTCCGCCCGGCGTCCTGCGCCTGGAGCAGCAGCGCGGCGAGGATGTCGACCTTGACGATGCTCGCGGTGTCGAAGAGCTCCCCGCCGAACGCGGCGCCCTCCCCGCCGTCGAGCGGCTGCACCGAGACGGACACCCGGGCCATGCCGACCAGGAGCGGGTCCACGGCCTTGGCCAGCAGCGCGTCCGGAGCGGCGCCGGGCGCGAGCAGGCTGGGCGAGGTGCCGGAGGAGAGCCGGCCGGGCGGGTCGGGCGCCACGGCCCGGTCGTCGGTGCCCGCCCCGGCCCAGTCGGCGGAGTCGTCCGGCCGCTGAACGCCCTCGGCCTGCCCCGGCAGCGAAACGGAGTCCCCGGCGGCGGTTGCGGCCAGCAGCGTGGTGGCGAGCGCGGTGTGCACCACCAGGGCAGGGCGGAACCGCCGCGACAGACTCATGGCGGCACGTTATCCCGCACATGTGCACGAGTCATCGCCTCCCGCATGAAGAACGCGTAACAGTGGTCGCCCTGCCCGGCGAAGGGCGACCGCGTGCGGGACGGCGTGCGGCCTCGCATACCCTCGTCGGGTGGCGCCCAAGAACATCCCCAGGCCGGCCTTCGCCGACGACGACGGAACGGCCGACCCGGCCCTGCGGCAGGCCCTCGCCGACTGGTCGGCCGACCCGGCGGCCGAGCCAGCGCTCCTCGCCGCCCTCCGCGGGGCGAGACTGCTGGTCCCCGTGGTCGCGGTGCTCGGCGAGGCCGAGGCCGGCCCCGACGGGCTCCGCCGGGAGAAGAGCAGCGAAATGGCCGTCCTCACCCTCGCTGTCGCCGACGGCCGCCGCGCCCTGCCCCTCTTCACCGCCACGGACACCCTGGAACGCTGGCGCGGCGACGCGAGACCGGTCGCCGTCACCGTGCAGCAGGCCCTGTCCGCCGCCGTCCAGGAGGGTGCGGGCGCCCTCGTGCTCGACATCGCCGGGCCGGTCACCTACACCCTGGCCGGTCCCGCGCTGCGCACGGTGGCCGCGGCCGGCGCCCCCGCCGCGGGGCCCGCAGTCGAACGGGCCGTTCACGAGGTGCTGCGGGCCGAGCCCGCGGTGGACGCCGCCCGCCTGGTGCCCGGCGGTCCCGCCGACGAAGCCGACGGCACACTCGCCCTGGTCCTGGCGGAACGGGCCCCGGCCGCGGAAACCGTCGGCAGGCTCGCCCGGGCACTCGCCGCCGACGAGGTGCTGCGCACGCACCTGGTCCGCGGCCTCAGGATCGCCGTGCTGCCCCCCGGCAGCGCACTGCCCGGCGGGCCCGCCTACCACCGCTGACCCGGGACGGCCCGGCCACCCGCATGGCGGGGCCTGGGGTGCGTCCGCCGCCCGTCCGCCACAGACTGCGACAGAGACGACGTCAGGCACAGGAGGGCGCGCATGTCCGCCGAGACCGAACCGCAGCCGCTCGCGGCAGAATTCGTGGGAACACTGGCCCTGGTCTTCTTCGCGGTCGGCTCCGCGGTCCTGGCCGGGGAGTACATAGGCACCCTGGGCATAGCCCTGGCCTTCGGCTTCGCACTGCTGGGGCTCGTCTACGCACTCGGCCCCGTATCGGGCAGCCACGTCAATCCGGCGGTGACGCTCGGCGTGCTGCTGTCCGGCCGCATGGACCTGCGGACCGCGATCCGGTACTGGGTGGCCCAGTTCCTCGGCGCCATCGTCGGTGCCGCACTCCTCTTCCTGGTCGCCCACCAGGTCCCCGGCCTGGAGACGAGCGAGGCGTTCGGCACGAACGGCTACGGCGACCGGTCGGCGGTCGGCCTGTCCATCGGCGGCGCGTTCGTCGTCGAGGCGATGCTGACGTTCCTGCTGGTCTTCGTGTGGCTCTCGGTCACCCGGGGGGTCCTGCTGAAGGGCTTCGACGGGGTGCCCCTCGGCCTCACGCTCGGCGTCGTGCACCTGATCGGCATTCCGCTGACCGGCACCTCGGTCAACCCGGCGCGCAGTCTCGGCCCCGCGCTGTTCGCCGGCGGGGACGCGCTGGTACAGCTCTGGCTGTTCATCCTCGCCCCGCTGGTGGGCGCGGCCCTCGGGGTGATCGTGCACCGTATCGTCCACCCGCAGAGCGACGAGTGGCTGACGGATCTGAAGGCCAGGCGCACTAAGGGAGAACAGGACCGGTGAACTGCTCCCCTGGCCCCGCCCCCGGCTCGTCCGGCACCGCGGACGCCTCACGGAAGGCAAGCTGGAGGGATTTCAGGCCGTCCCGCAGGGGTGCGGCGTGGTAGGAGCCGACCTCGGGCGCGCTTGCCGTGACCAGACCGGCCAGCGCGGTGATCAGCTTGCGGGCCTCGTCGAGGTCCTTGTGCTCCTCGCCGTCCTCGGCAAGGCCCAGGGTGACCGCGGCGGAGCTCATCAGGTGCACCGCGACCGTGGTGATCAGCTCCACGGCGGGCACCTCCGCGATGTCGCGGGCCATGCCACCGATGCCACCGATGCTGTCACCTTCGGGGCCACTGGGGTCGCTCATGCCGACCACCCTAAGCGTCCCGCGTGCCCTCCGCGGCCCAGGGCTAGCAGTCTGTGCGATCCCTTGCAAGGGTGCTGTAACATGGTGAGTGACCGGCCGGACATCGATATGCCCGGCCCGCAAGTGGAGGCTCCGCGCTCCCACCTGATCGGCCCCCCGGGTCGGCAGGTCATTGGTCAGGCTGCGCCCCGCGATGAGCCGCGGTGGTGCTCCCGGTCTGTGGAGCCCCGCCTGCGAGCCGTTCGGGGCGTTTTTTGACGCCGTCGCGCGGCGGTCCACACAATCTATTCCGGCACGGCTGTCCGCCAGACATCCGTGCGGCGCAACCGAGGAGGCCCCATCAGCGCCGAGCCCCGTATCAACGACCGGATTCGCGTCCCCGAGGTGCGACTCGTCGGTCCCAGCGGCGAGCAGGTCGGCATTGTGCCGCTTGCCAAGGCCCTGGAGCTTGCCCAGGAGTACGACCTGGACCTGGTCGAGGTGGCGGCGAACGCCCGCCCGCCGGTCTGCAAGCTCATGGACTACGGAAAGTTCAAGTACGAGTCGGCCATGAAGGCCCGTGAAGCGCGTAAGAACCAGGCGCACACGGTCATCAAGGAGATGAAGCTCCGGCCGAAGATCGACCCGCACGACTATGACACCAAGAAGGGTCACGTCGTCCGGTTCCTGAAGCAGGGGGACAAGGTCAAGATCACGATCATGTTCCGCGGTCGTGAGCAGTCCCGTCCGGAGCTGGGCTACCGGCTGTTGCAGCGGCTCGCCGAGGACGTCCAGGACCTGGGCTTCGTTGAGTCCAACCCCAAGCAGGACGGCCGGAACATGATCATGGTTCTCGGTCCGCACAAGAAGAAGACCGAGGCCATGGCCGAGGCCAGGGAGGCCCAGGCCGCCCGCAAGGCCGAGCGCCAGCAGGGGAAGGCGTCCGCCTGAGCCGGACGCCGCCCCGCGGCACAGCACCAAGACGACGAGGAGAGTACGGCGACATGCCGAAGAACAAGACGCACACCGGTACCGGCAAGCGCTTCAAGGTCACTGGTTCCGGCAAGGTGATGCGCCAGCGCGCCGGTCGCCGTCACTACCTGGAGCACAAGCCGTCGACGCTGACCCGTCGCCTCGCCGGCACCACGGAGACGGCCCCGGCCGACGCCAAGAGGATCAAGAAGCTTCTCGGCAGGTGAGCCGGGCGCGCCCGCCGGTCCCCGGCGGCAGCGCCCGAGGAGAAGGCCGGACCCCATCCGTTTCCGGGCCGCGTGACCATCCCGCGGCCCCGCTACAAGGAGTATTCACGTGGCACGCGTCAAGCGGGCAGTCAACGCCCACAAGAAGCGCCGGGCGATTCTGGAGCAGGCCAGCGGCTACCGCGGCCAGCGCTCCCGCCTGTACCGCAAGGCGAAGGAGCAGGTCACCCACTCCCTCGTCTACAACTACAACGACCGCAAGAAGCGCAAGGGCGACTTCCGGCAGCTGTGGATCCAGCGGATCAACGCCGCCGCCCGCGCCAACGGCGTCACCTACAACCGGTTCATCCAGGGCCTGAAGGCCGCGGAGATCGAGGTGGACCGCAAGATGCTCGCCGACCTCGCGGTCAATGACCCGAACGCGTTCTCCGTGCTGGTCGAGACGGCCCAGAAGGCCCTTCCCAGCGACGTCAACGCCCCCAAGGCCGCCTGACGCGACGGACCCGCGCCCCCCGGAGGGCCGCGCGCATCCCGTCCCGGCGTGACCGGACCCGCAGGCCCTGCCTGCGGGTCCCTCGTTTTCCCGCGTTCCCCACCGCCCCAGAAGTGAGCCGCCTGACATGGGTTCTGCCGCCGAGCCGTTCTCCCCGCGCGCCCCGCGGGTGGCCGCCGCCCGGCGGCTCGCCCGGCGCAGCCTGCGCGGCCGGGAACGCAGGTTCCTCGCCGAGGGGCCGCAGGCGGTGCGCGAGGCCGCCGCGCACCGGACCGACGGCGCGAGCACGCTGGTCGAGCTGTTCGCGACGCCCGAGGCCGCCGAGCGGCACGCCGACCTCGTCGACGCCGCGCGGGCGGCCGGCGCGCGGATACACCTGGCCACCCCCGAGGCGGTCGCGGGCATTTCGCAGACCGTGACCCCGCAGGGTCTCGTCGGCGTCTGCCGGTTCCTCGACCGCCCCCTGGCCGAGATCGTGGCGGCCCGCCCGCGGCTGGTCGCCGTGCTCGCCCACGTCCGCGACCCGGGCAACGCCGGAACGGTGCTGCGCTGCGCGGATGCCGCGGGCGCGGACGCCGTCGTCCTCACCGACGCCTCGGTCGACCTGTACAACCCGAAGGCGGTGCGCGCCTCGGTCGGCAGCCTCTTCCACCTGCCCGTGGCGGTCGGGGTGCCGGTCGAGGAGGCCGTGCGCGGACTCTCCGCCGCGGGCGTGCGGCTGCTGGCCGCCGACGGCGGCGGCGACCGCGACCTGGACGCGGAACTGGACGCCGGCGCCATGGGCGGCCCGACCGCCTGGATCTTCGGCAACGAGGCATGGGGCCTGCCCGAGGACACCCGCGCGCTGGCCGACGCGGTGGTCCGCGTTCCCATCCACGGCCACGCCGAGAGCCTCAACCTCGCCACGGCGGCCGCCGTTTGCCTCTACGCCTCGGCACGTGCCCAGCGCGCGCCCGGCGGCTGCCGGACACCCGCGCGGTGATTGCGCGTTCAACGGATGAGGCATGCTTCCTGCGGGCCCCAGGGCCCCTAGTAGGCTGACACCCTCTCCGAGGCCCCCGACGGCCTGGGAGGGTACCCCCCACGGGAGAGGGGCGAACGGGGATGGACACCGCATCCGGTGCCGGGCAGCTGGATCTGCGGCCCGACGATCTTCCCGACGGCCTCGTGGTCGCCAACCGGCTCGGACAGGTCATCTGCTTCAACGCCGAGGCGGCGCGGCTCACCGGGCACCGTTCCGATGAGGCCCTGGGGCGTCCCGTCGAGCGGGTGCTGCCCCTGGAGGACCCGGACGGCCGCCCGTGGTGGCGGCTGACCGATCCCTACCGCGGTCTCGCCACCCGCTCGGGACAGCCCGAGCGGAATCTGCTGCTGCCCGGCGGCCGGGAAGTCCTGGTCACCGCCCGTTATGTCCGTGCCCGCCCCTCGGGACCGGTGCGGCGGCTCGTCGTCGCGCTGCGCGGCACCGACGCCAGGAAGCGCACCGAGCGCAGCAACGCCGAGCTGATCGCCACCGTCGCCCACGAGTTGCGATCGCCGCTCACCTCGGTGAAGGGCTTCACGGCGACGATGCTCGACAAGTGGGACCGGTTCACCGACGAGCAGAAGCGGCTGATGCTCCAGACCGTGGACGGCGACGCCGACCGCGTCACGCGCCTCATCACGGAGCTGCTCGACGTCTCCCGGATCGACTCCGGCCGGCTGGAGATCCGCAGGCAGCCGGTCCGGCTGGACGAGGCGGTCCGTCGGCACGTGAAGACCATGGTCAACGGCGGCTGCCCCGCGGAACGTTTTGCCCTGCGCATTCCCGAGCCGCTGCCGGGCCTGTGGGCCGATCCGGACAAGATCGACCAGGTGCTGGTCAACCTGCTGGAAAATGCGGTGCGGCACGGCGGGGGGACTGTCACCATCGAGATGGACCGTGTACCGCCCACCAGAACCCGTCAGGAAGGCATGGCCGTCACCGTGAGCGACGAAGGACCCGGTATCCCCGAGGAGGCGATGCACCGGGTCTTCACGCGCTTCTGGCGGGGCAGCGACCGCGGCGGCACCGGCCTCGGGCTCTACATCGTCAAGGGCATCGTCGAGGCCCACGGCGGCACGGTCACCGTCGGCCGCTCCTCGGGCGGCGGCGCCCGCTTCCGATTTATTCTGCCCGCGGGCACCCCGGCCTTCCTCGCCTGATCACTCCGATCCGCACCGGCCGCTCCCGCGGGCTCCACCGCGTACGCAACGTCGCACGCGCCCCTTTAGACTCGGTCCCTGGACACCCCCGGGGGCGCGGCGGGGGCCAAGCCACACGGAAGCACGGGAAGAGATGTCGGCACCCAACAAGTCGTACGACCCTGTCGAGGTCGAGGCACTGAAACCGGACGTGATCGAGCGGGTGCGCAACGAGGCGCTCGCAGCCATCGCGGCCGCGGACAGCCTCGACGCGCTGAACGAGGTCAAGGTCGCCCACGCCGGCGACCGTTCGCCGCTCGCACTCGCCAACCGGGAGATCGGGGCCCTGCCGCCGCACGCCAAGGCGGCGGCGGGCAAGCTCGTCGGCCAGTCCAGGGGCGCGGTGAACAAGGCGCTCGCCGCCCGCCGTGAGGAGCTGGAGGCCGAGCGCGATGAGCGCGTCCTCGTCGAGGAGGCGGTGGACGTCACGCTGCCCCACGACCGGGCCCCCGCAGGCGCCAGGCACCCCCTGACGACGCTCGCGGAGCGCATCGAGGACATCTTCGTGGCCATGGGCTACGAGGTGGCCGAGGGCCCCGAGGTCGAGGCCGAGTGGTTCAACTTCGACGCCCTCAACATCGGGCCCGACCACCCCACCCGTTCCACCCACGACACCTTCTTCGTCGAGGGCGGCAAGCCGGGCGAGGAGTCCGGACTGGTGCTGCGGACGCAGACCTCCCCGGTGCAGATCCGGTCCATGCTGGACCGTGAGCCGCCCGTCTACGTGATCTGTCCCGGCCGGGTCTTCAGGACCGACGAGCTGGACGCGACCCACACCCCCGTCTTCCACCAGGTCGAGCTGCTCGCCATCGACAAGGGCCTGACCATGGCCGACCTGAAGGGCACCCTCGACCACATGGTGCAGGCGCTGTTCGGCGAGGGCATGAGCACGCGGCTGCGGCCCGACTACTTCCCCTTCACCGAGCCGTCCGCGGAGATGGACATGGTCTGCTTCCGCTGCCGCGGCGAGTCCGTCGGCAATCCGGACCGGCCCTGCCGTACGTGCTCGAGCGAGGGCTGGATCGAGCTGGGCGGCTGCGGCGTGGTCAACCCGCGGGTGCTGGTCGCCTGCGGCATCGACCCGGAGGTCTACAGCGGGTTCGCGTTCGGCTTCGGCATCGAGCGGATGCTGATGTTCCGGCACAACGTCGCGGACATGCGGGACATGATCGAGGGGGACGTGCGGTTCACCCGCCCGTTCGGGATGGAGATCTGATGCGCGCCCCGCTTTCCTGGCTGCGGGAGTACGTCGACCTGCCCGCCGCCGTGACCGGCCGCGACGTGGCCGAGCGGCTGATCGCCGCCGGTCTCGAGGTCGAGACCGTGGAGCGGCTCGGCTCCGACCTCACCGGGCCGCTCGTCGTCGGCCAGGTGCTGGCCATCGAGGAGCTGACCGAGTTCAAGAAGCCCATCCGCTACTGCCGCGTGGACGTCGGCACGGCCAACGGAACGGGCGAGCCGCAGAACATCATCTGCGGCGCGCGTAACTTCCGGGAGGGCGACAAGGTCGCCGTCATCCTGCCCGGCGGCGTGCTGCCCGGCGGGTTCGAGATCACCGCCCGCAAGACGTACGGCAAGGTCTCCGAGGGCATGATCTGCTCGGTCCGCGAGCTGGGCATCGGCGACGACCACGACGGCATCCTCGTGCTCCCGCCCGAGCACGAGCCCGGCACCGACGCGATCGAGCTGCTGGAGCTGGTCGACGAGGTGCTTGACATCTCGGTGAACCCGGACCGCGGCTACTGCCTGTCCATGCGCGGCCTGGCCCGCGAGACCGCGACCGCCTTCGGCCTGCCGCTGCGCGATCCGGCCCTGCTCGACGTGCCGGAGCCCAACGACGCCGGCTACCCCGCGCACGTCGAGGACCGGACCGCCTGTGACCGTCTCGTGGTGCGCACCGTCTCCGGGCTGCGGCCCGAGGCACACGCGCCGCTGTGGCTGCAACGCCGCCTCCAGAAGGCCGGGATGCGGCCGATCTCGCTCGCGGTCGACGTCACCAACTACGTGATGCTCGAAATGGGCCAGCCGCTGCACGCCTACGACCGGGCCAGGCTGAGCGGGCCCATCGGGGTGCGCAGGGCGAGGGCCGGGGAGAAGCTGACGACGCTGGACGGTGCCGCCCGCGCCCTCGACCCCGAGGACCTGGTGATCACCGACAATTCCGGTCCCGTCGGTCTGGCCGGGGTGATGGGCGGCGCCGACACGGAGATCGCCGACGCCACGGAGGAGCCGCTGGTCGGCCAGGCCGAGGGCACCACCGAGATCGTTCTGGAGATCGCCCACTTCGACCCGGTGTCCGTGGCCCGCACGGCCCGCCGCCACAAGCTGTCGAGCGAGGCGGCCCGGCGCTTCGAGCGCGGCGTCGACCCGCAGGCCGCGGCGGCGGCCGGACAGCGCGCCGTCGACCTGCTGGTCCTGCTGGCCGGTGGCACCGCGGACCCCGGCGTCACCGAGGTCGCCGCGCCCGCCGCCGCACGCGGCATCGTCATCGGCGCGGACCACCCGGACCGGGTGGCGGGCGTCGCCTACGGGCGCGAGACCGTGGTGCGCAGACTCCAGGAGATCGGCTGCGACGTCGCCGGTACCGACGAGCTGACCGTCACCCCGCCGAGCTGGCGCCCCGACCTGACCGATCCGAACGACTTGGCGGAAGAGGTCATCCGGCTGGAGGGGTACGAGGCGCTGCCGTCCACGCTGCCCCGCCCGCCCGCCGGGCGCGGTCTGAACGCGCGCCAGCGGCTGCACCGCCGGGTCGGCCGGGCCCTGGCGGGCGCGGGCTATGTCGAGGCGCTGAACTACCCGTTCCTCGGCCCGGGTGCGCTCGACGCCCTCGGACTGCCCGAGGGCGACGCCTGGCGCACCACCGTCCGGCTGGTCAACCCGCTCTCCGACGAGGCGCCCTCGCTGCGCACCACGCTGCTGCCGGGACTGCTGGACGCGCTGCGCCGCAACGACGGCCGCGGCAGTCACGAGCTGGCGCTGTTCGAGACCGGTCTGGTGTTCCGGCCCACGGGACACGAGGGGGCCGCCATCCGGCTGCCGGTCACCGCCCGCCCCACGGACGAGGAGATCGCGGCCCTGGACGCGGCGCTGCCGAGGCAGCCGCGGCGGGTCGCCGCCGTGCTCGCCGGTGCCCGCGAACGGGCCGGCTGGTGGGGCGCCGGGCGCCCCGCGGACTGGGCCGACGCCATCGAGGCGGCGCGCACCGTTGCGCGGGAGGCGGGCGTGGAGCTGAGCGTGGAGAACGACCAGCACGCGCCGTGGCACCCCGGCCGGTGCGCCGCGCTGTACGCGGAGGTGGCGGGGGAGAAGACCCTCGTCGGCCATGCGGGGGAGCTGCACCCGCGCGTCATCAAGGCGCTGGGCCTGCCCGCGCGGGCGTGCGCGATGGAGGCCGACCTCGACCTGATCGCGGAGGCCGCCTCCGGAGTGCCGACCGCGCCGCCCGTCTCGTCGTTCCCGCCCGCGACGCAGGACGTCGCGCTGGTGGTGGACGCCTCGGTGCCCGCCGCGGACGTCGAGGCCGCGCTGCGGGCCGGTGCGGGTGACCTGCTGGAGTCCCTGCGGCTGTTCGACGTGTTCACCGGTGAACAGCTGGGCGCGGGCCGCAAGTCCCTCGCCTACGCGCTCAAGTTCCGCGCCGCCGACCGCACACTGACCGCCGAGGAGGCCACCGCGGCCCGCGAGTCGGCGGTCGCCGCCGCCGTCGAGCGCACCGGCGCGGCTCAGCGCGGCGCGTAGCACCGTTCCGTACCGCCCCGTGTGCCGCCCCGGCGGGCACGGGGCGGAGGCGGTGCCTCAGCCTTCCGCAGGCAGCGGTCCTGCGCGGCGCGGGTCGGCCAGGCCGCTCATCAGGTCGCCGTGCCGGCTCAGCCGGCCGGGCAGGTCGTGCAGGGTGAAGACCAGCCGGTCCGGATCGGCGCAGGACTCGATCTCGTCCCAGGTGACCGGTGCCGAGACGAACGGCGCGGCCCTGGCGCGCAGCGTGTACGGCGTCGCGGTGGTCTTGCGCGCCGCGTTCTGGCTGTGGTCGATGAACACCCGGCCCGGCCGCAGCCGCCGCGCCATGGTGGCGATGGCGAGCCCCGGCAGCGCCGCGGCGGCCTCGGCCGCCAGGCTCTTGGCATAGGCGGAGGTGCTGGCCGAGGGCGCGGCGGGCCGCAGCGGGCACAGCAGGTGCAGGCCCTTCGAGCCCGACGTCTTCGCGTACGCGGTCAGCCCGTCGGCCGCCAGCCGCTCCCGCAGCCAGCGCGCCACCTCGCAGCATTCGACGACGGTGGCCGGGGCCCCCGGGTCCAGGTCGAACACCAGCCGGTCGGCCAGTCCCGGCTCGTCCGCGCGCCACTGCGGCGTGTGGAACTCCACCACGAGGTTCGCCGCCCACACCAGCGCGGCCAGGTCGGCCACGACCACCTGCCGCAGCGTGCCGCCCCCGGAGCGCGGCACATCCGCGCTGGTCACCCAGTCGGGCGTGCCGGGTGGCACGTTCTTGGTGAAGAACGTCTCGCCGTCCGGCCCGTCCGGGTAGCGCAGCAGGCTCAGCGGGCGGTGCACGAGGTGGGGCAGCAGCACGTTCCCGTGGACCGCGTAGTAGTGGAGCAGCTCGCCCTTGGTCGTGCCGTCCGGGTAAATGACCTTGTCCAGGTTGGACAGCGGCAGACGGCGCCCCTCCACGGTGACGACAGGCATACCCTGAGAGTGCACGAAAGGGGCAGATGATGCGAACCATATGGAAGGGCTCCATATCATTTGGCCTGGTCACCATTCCGGTCAAGGTCGTCAGCGCGACGGAGAACCATTCGGTCTCCTTCCGCCAGATCCACACCGCGGACGAGGGCAAGATCCGTTACCGCAAGGTGTGCGAGATCGACGGCGAGGAGGTGTCCGGCGACCAGATCGGCAAGGCGTACGAGACGGGCGACGGTTCCCTCGTCCAGCTCACCGACGACGACCTGGCCGCCCTGCCGCTGCCCACGGCGCGGACCGTCGAGATCCTCGGCTTCGTCCCCGTCGACAGCATCGACCCGTACCAGCTGGACCGCTCCTACTACCTGACGGCCGACGCGGGTGCGGCCAAGCCCTACGTGCTCCTGCGCGAGGCGCTGCGGCGCGCGGGCCGCGGGGCCATCGCCAAGCTGGCGATGCGCGGCCGGGAGAACCTGGCACTCGTCCGGGCCCTGGACGACGAGGACGTGCTGGGCATGCACACACTGCTGTGGCCGGACGAGATCAGGTCGGCCGCGGGCCTGGCCCCGACCGAGCAGGTCTCCGTCCGGGACGCCGAGCTCGACCTGGCCTACACGCTGATGGACACCCTCGGCGCCGTGGACATGACGGAGCTGCACGACGAGTACCGCGAGGCCGTCGAGGCCCTGGTCAGCGCCAAGCTCGCCGGCACCGCCCCCGACCTGAGCGCGGTCGGCGCCCCCGAGGGCGGCAAGGTCGTCGACCTGATGTCCGCCCTGGAGGACAGCGTGCGCAGCGCCAGGGAGTCCCGCGGCGAGACGGCGGAGGACGAGGAGGGCCGGGAGGCCACCGTCCACCCGATCAAGAAGTCCGCGGAGAAACGGACCGCGAAGAAGACGCCGGCCAAGAAGACCGCACGGAAGGCCCAGTCGAAGAAGGCGGCGGCCGGGAAGGCGGAGGGCGGGAAGGCGGAGGGCGGGAAGGCGGAGGGCGGGAAGGGGACCGCGAAGAAGTCCGCGGCGAAGAAGACGCCCGCGAAGAAGACCGCCGGGCGCAAACGCGCCTCCTGAACGTGCCTCCGGGCCCCGGCCCCCGCCGGGAGCCCGTTCAGCCGCCGTACGAGTAGAAGCCCGCACCCGCCTTCCGGCCCAGCTGTCCCGCGGCGACCATCCGCAGCAGGAGCGGCGGCGGCGCGTACAGCGGCTCCTTCAGCTCCGTGTACATCGACTCGGCGATCGAGGTCACCGTGTCGAGGCCGATCAGGTCCGCGATCTTCAGCGGGCCGAGCGGGTGCGCGCAGCCCAGCTCCATTCCGCTGTCGATGTCCTCCCGGGTCGCCGCCCCCGACTCGAACATCCGGACCGCGGCCAGCACGTACGGGATGAGCAGCGCGTTGACCACGAAGCCCGAACGGTCCTGCGCCCGGATCGGATGCTTGCCGAGCACCCGAGCGACCAGCGCCTCCGCCCGCTTGATCGTCTCCTCCGACGTCGTCAGCGCCGGGATCAGCTCCACGAGGCGCTGCACCTGCGCCGGGTTGAAGAAGTGGATGCCCAGCACCTGTGCCGGGCGGGCGGTGGCCACCGCCAGGTTCACCAGGGGGATGGCGGAGGTGTTGGAGGCCAGGATCGCATCCTGCCGGGTCACGACCTGGTCGAGGACCTGGAAGATCTCCGTCTTCACCTGCTCGTTCTCCACGACCGCCTCGATCACCAGATCGCGGTCGGCGAACTCGCCGAGGTCCGTCGTGAACGTGATGCGCTCCAGCGCCGCGTCCCGCTCCGCCTCGCTGATCTTGCCGCGTCCCGCCGCCTTCTCCAGCGAGTTGACCAGCCGGGTGCGGCCCAGCTCCAGGGCCTCGCCCGTGGTCTCCGCGACCCGGACGTCCAGTCCCGACCGCGCACACACCTCGGCGATGCCCGAGCCCATCTGGCCGCAGCCCACTACTCCGACACGTTCGATATCGGTCACACCCAGCCCCTTCGCCGGTCCACTCCGCTCGCCCCGACGTTACCGGGTGGCGTGCGGGGGGCGGACCGGCCCCTGCCGGTCCGCCCCCCGCACGGGGCCCGTGGCCGTCAGCCGCCTGCGCAGGCGGCGCCGTTCACGGCGAAGGCACGCGGTGCCTCGTTGCTGCCCGTCCAGCTGCCGATGAATCCCAGGGTCGCGGCCGAGCCGGGCGGCAGCGTCGCGTTCCACGCCGCGGGAGTGGCGGTGACCTCGTCGCCGCTCTGCGTGAAGCTGCCGTTCCACATCTGGCCGACGCGCTGCCCCGAGGGGAACGTCCACGACAGCCGCCAGTCGGACAGCGGCCGCGTCCCTGTGTTGGTCACCGTGACCTCACCCTGGAAACCGCCGTCCCACTGGCCCGCGACCCGGTAGCCGACCGTGCAGTCGGCATCCGCGGGCGGCTCCTCGGGGTCGGGCCCGGGGCCGGGCCCCGGGCCCCCGCCGCCGGGCTCCGAGGTGTCGCCGTAGATGACGCCGCGCCCGTTCGTTCCGACGTACACGCGCCCGTACACGTCCGGGTCGCCGGCGATGGCGGAGCCGGTCCAGGCCCACTGGTGGTCGTCGTCGTTGATCCGTACCCAGGTCGCGCCGGCGTCGACGGACCGGAAGATACCGCGCACGCCGTCGACGACACCGCTGCTGTACAGCGCGTGGTAGTCGGCGCCCTCGGCCGCCTTGCCGAAGCCGATGTTGTCCGCCGCCACGCCCGTGACCTCGGTGAACGTCGCACCGGCGTCCGTGGAGTGCCACAGCCCGCCACCCGCGAGCCACACGTCGCCGCTCGCGCCCGGCACGGCCGCGAAGCGTACGTCGCCGGTCGGCAGGCCCGTGGCGGACGAGGCGGTGAACGTCGCGCCGCCGTCGGTGCTCACATAGAACGTGCCCTCGGCGACGCCGTAGAAGACGTCGGGGTCGACCCGGTCGGCCTCGACCCTGGCGCCCTGCGGCAGCCCCTGGGAGGCGGTCCAACTGGTGCCGAAGCCCACCGAGAAGTGCGGGGCCGCGCCTTCCGCCGGGCTCCACACGAACCGGCTGCCGTCCGCCGCCGCCGCGACCGTGCCGCCCACGGCGCCGGAAGGAGCGGTCCCCTGGAACCAGTTCGCCCCGCCGTCGGTGGAGAACCCGACCAGGGGCGCCGTGCCCTCGCCGACGTGGTTGCCGACGCGGACCACGGTGCCGGGGGACAGTTCGGCGAAGTCCAGGCTCGTGGTGGTCCCGAACGCCGGGAACATCGCCGCCGGCACCTGCTCGACGTCGGTGTGCCGGAAGCCGCCGATGTCACCGAGCCCGCTGAGGACCTCCGTCGCGCCGGGCGGCGCGGCCAGATCCTGCACCGACGTCTCCTCCAGGCCCTTCACCATCGGCCGGACCGTGAAGGTCTGGTCGCTGTCCCAGTTGGTCAGCTCCGTCGTGCCGTACACCGTCGCGCCGGTGCCGTACATCAGCCGGTCGGGGTCGAACGGGTCGATCTCCATGCCCTCGGTCATCCAGCCGAGCTTCGGAGTCTCCTCCGGCGGCTGCGGCGTCGAGCCGAACGTCAGCCACGGCACCTCGGACACGTCCATCTCGTACCGCTTGGTGCGTTCCGGGTAGGCGCCCCACGACCACGCCTGGGTCCAGGACTCGCCGCTGTCGGTGGAGCGGAAGATCTGCGTGTCCGGCCACCACGAGCTGTACCCCGTCACCATCACGGTGCCCGGGTTCTGCCGGTCCACGGTCAGACCGCTGAAGCCGAACCAGCGATCGCCGCCCGCCGGTACGGGCGACACGTCGGTCCACGTGCCGTCCGCCGTGTCGAGGCGCCAGACCTCGCCGTCCTCGCCCGCGTACGGGCCGGGATTGTCGCTGGTGGCGACGAACAGGTCCCCGGTCTCCTCGTCCAGCACGCCCTTGTGCGGCAGATAGCCGGCCGGCTGCCCCGGGACCGCCTCCCACGTGGCGCCGCCGTCGGTGGAGCGGTAGATGCTCTCCGCCAGATCGGCCACCCCCGCGTAGATCGTCCCGGTCGGGCTGCCGGGGCTGCCGGACGCCGGGTCGAACGTCACCCAGGTGACGCCGATGATGTCGTTCTCAAGACCCCATGGATCGTCCGGATTGAGCACGTAGTCGCCGGGGTTGGGGAACGAGTCGACCTCATCCCACGTCACGCCCGCGTCCGTGCTGCGCCACAGCCCGTGGCCGCTGGGCGCGCCCAGGTACAGCACGTCGTTGTCGTTCGGGTCGACCACGAGCCGCTCGCCCATGCCGCGGCCCGGCATGTTGCCGCCGAGCTTGAACGGCAGTTCGCTGGTCTCCCACGTCTCGCCCCGGTCCGACGAACGCAGGATGGCGCCGTTGTTGGGGTCCCAGTCGTTGGTGTAGGTGCCGACGGCGGCGTACACCCGGTCCGGGTCCACCGCGTCGGTGGCGATCGAGGCGACGCCGGAGTAGCCCCACTCGTCCCAGCCGACGTGGTCGAGCAGCGGAATCCACTCCTGGCCCGCCTCGTTCCAGCGGTAGGCGCCGCCGATGTCCGTCCTGGCGTAGGCGAGGTCCGGCTCCGAGCGGTTGAAGACGATGCCGGGCACGAACCCGCCGCCGCCGATCTGCGCGTTCTGCCAGGTGTAGCTCGCGGCGGCGGCCCCGGCGGCGGTCCCGGTCTCGGCCGGGGCACCCGTGGCGGTTCCGGCGGTGAGCAGCCCGCCGGTGAGTGCCATGCCGGCCAGCAACGCCGTGACCGGTCTCCCTCTGCGCACGGTGGCGCTCCTCTCCGTACTCCACCGCGCGGGGCGGCGGTTGGGGGGTGGACATGCAGGTGGGAGCGCTCCCAGATGTGCGTGCCGCTGATGTTAACTGTCGAATGTTGTTCCCATAAGGGTGTGTCACAGGGGCATGACGAAGCGGGCTTCGTCACCCTGTGCGGGGTAGACATAACGTGGAGAGATGACAGGGGGCACGACATGGGACGCATCAGCCGAAGGGGTCTCGCCGTCGCCGCGTTCGGCACGCTGGCCGGGGCGCTGACGCTGCATCAGGCCGCCGCGGGCGCGCCGCGCGGCGGCGGCGGGCGCTCGGCCGCGCGCGCCGCGGGCATGCGCGGCATGTGGATCGCGACCGTCAATCAGATCGACTGGCCGAGCGCCCAGGGGCTTTCGGCCGACGAGGCGAAAGGAGAGCTGACCGGCCTGCTGGACACGGCCGCCGACTGGGGGCTCAACACGGTGTTCTTCCAGGTCCGCCCGACCGCGGACGCGCTGTGGCCCTCGCCGCACGAGCCGTGGTCGCAGTGGCTCACCGGGGAGCAGGGGCGCGACCCCGGCTGGGACCCGCTCGGCTACGCGGTGGCGGAGGCGCACGCGCGCGGCCTTGCGCTGCACGCCTGGTTCAATCCCTACCGGGTGGCCATGCACAGCGACAAGGACCGGCTCGCGCAGGGGCATCCGGTCCGCGAGCACCCGGACTGGGCGGTGACCTACGGCGGGCGGCTGTACTACGACCCGGGGCTTCCCGAGGTGCGCGCCTTCGTGCAGGAGGCGATGATGCACGCGGTCGAGTCGTACGACGTCGACGGGGTGCACTGGGACGACTACTTCTACCCGTACCCGGTGGCGGGCGAGGAGTTCGACGACGACGCGGCCTTCCGCGAGCACGGCGGCGACTTCGCCGACCGCGGCGACTGGCGGCGGCACAACATCGACCTGCTGGTGCGGGAGATGCGGGACCGCGTACACGCGGCCAAGCCGGAAGTGCCGTTCGGCGTCAGCCCGTTCGCCATCTGGCGCAACCGGTCGACGGACCCGCTCGGCTCGGACACGCGCGGCGGCGTCCAGACGTACGACGATCTGTATGCGGACGTCCGCGCCTGGGTCAAGGACGGTCTGCTGGACTACGTCGTGCCGCAGGTCTACTGGCACATCGGGTACGAGGCGGCCGACTACGGGACGCTCGTGCAGTGGTGGTCGGACGTCGCCGAGGGCACGGGCGTGGACCTGTACATCGGTGAGGCCATGTACAAGGCGGGCGATCCCGGGCAGCCGGAGGCGTGGCAGGACCCGGCGGAGCTGTCCAGGCACCTGACGCTGTGCGCGGACCACGCGCCCGTCGGGGGCAATGTCTTCTATTCGGCCTCGCAGGTCGTCGGCGACCCGATCGGTGCGATGCGTCGCGTCCACGAGGACCACTACCGCACGTGAGACCGCCCGGCCGCGGTTCCGGCGGCTCCGGCGGTCCTGGCGGTTCTCGGCACGTGGCGGCGACGCCGCGGCCGGCCCGGCGGGTCTCCGCCGGGCGGCGCCCGCTCCCCGCCCGCCGGAGACCTCGCCGGCGGTCGGTCACCCCGGCCCCGAGGGCCCCGCGGTGCACCGCGTCCTGGGCGCCTCCAGGACAAAAGCCGGGGGAGCCGCGGACTGATCCGGCGCGACCGAAGGGCCGGACCCGGGGGTGCCGTTCCGGGAACGTGGGTCCGGGGCTGCGGTACGGCTCGCGCGTCGCCACCGGGTCCGGTCAGGTGCGCCGTGGCCGGCCGACGGCCGCGGCGCCGCGTGGTGCGGCGGCCGCGCGGTTCCCGCGCAGGTACGTCACCGTCGCCCACCGGGCGGGCCGCTACCGGGAGCACGGTCGGCCTAGGACGCCGGAACGCCCCGGCCCACCAGTCTCACGGGACACCGGCCGCGGTGGAGGAACGGGTCGTCCGGTCGCGGCCCGAGCGCCGCCTCGGGCCGGCTCGGCGGGCCGCTCGCTGGGTGGCGGCGACGCAGATCAGCACGCCCGCCGCCGTGGCCACGGCGGCGGGACCGAGGCGTTCGTCGAGGAGTGCGACGGACCAGACGAGGGTCAGCAGGGGCTGGGCCAGCTGGAGTTGGCTGGCCCTGGCGACGCCGGCGAGGGCGAGGCCGCGGTACCACACCACCAGGCCGAAGAAGCTGGAGCCCGCCGCGAGCCAGAGGACCCCGGCCACGGCGTGGCCCGTGAGATGGGCGGGCTCGGCCGCGAGGGCAAGCGCGAGTCCGGGCAGCGCGAGCGGCAGGCTGCCGACCAGGGCCCAGGAGATGACGTGCCAGCCGGGCATGAGACCGGCCAGCCGCCCGCCCTCGCCGTAGCCGGCCGCGCAGATCAGGAGCGCGGCGAAGAGGTAGAGGTCGCCGGTGGCCAGGGCGCCGTCGCTCTCGTGTATCGCAAACGTGATCACCACCGCGGCCCCGGCCACCGCGGCCGCCCAGAAGGCGCGCGGCGGGCGGCTGCCGGTGCGGGCCGCGGCGTAGCCGGCGGTGGTCAGCGGCAGCAGGCCGATGACGACGGCGCTGTGGGCGGTGCCCGAGGTCGTCAGGGCCAGGGTGGTCAGCAGGGGGAACCCGATCACGCAGCCGCCGGCCACCAGCGCGAGTCCGGGCAGGTGGCGGTTCGGCGGCGGGGACGCACGGACGGCGAGGAGGCAGCAGCCGGCGATGAGGGCGGCGAGGACGGTGCGGGCGCACGTCACGGTCCACGGGCCGAGCCCTTCGAGCGCCCAGGCGGTCGCGGGGAAGGTGAGGGAGAACGCCGTGACCCCGAGGGCGGCCAGGAGGAGCCCGCGGCGCGCGGTCGGTCCGCGGACGGGGACCGCTACTGCCACCGGCGCGATAGCGCTATTCTGTGCTGTCATGCATCACGGTAGCAGCGTCGCGGAACTGGCCACCTCTCTGCGGAGAGAGCTGAAGCGCTACTCTCCCGGGCAGAAGCTCCCGGCCAGCAGGGAGCTGGTTTCGCGCTACCGCGTCAGCCCCGTGACCGTGTCAAGGGCGCTGGCCGTGCTCGCCGCCGAGGGGCTCGTCGTCACCAGGCCCGGGGCGGGCGCGTTCCGTGCCGAGCCCTGTTCGCCGCGGTCGGTCCGCGGCGATCTGAGCTGGCAGGAGATCACGCTGACCGCCGCCCCGGCGGCGGACCAGGTGCCGCGTACCGTCGACGCGCAGGGCGTGCTGGCCACGCTGGCCGCGCCGGCGCCGGGAGTCATCGAGTTCAACGGTGGGTACCTCGCGCCCGCGCTCCGTCCGGACCGCGCCCTGGCCGCGGCGCTCGCCCGTGCGGGGCGGCGACCGGGCGCGTGGGACCGGCCGCCGATGGACGGGCTCGGCGAGCTGCGCGCCTGGTTCGCCCGCACGATCGACGGCGGTTCCGGGGCGCTGGCCGCCTCGGACATCACGATCACGGCGGGCGGGCAGAGTGGGCTCAGCGCCGCGCTGCGCGCCCTGGCGCCCCCGGGCGCCGCCATCCTCGTCGAGTCCCCGACGTACCCGGGGATGCTGGCCGTCGCGCGGGCTGCGGGGCTGCGTCCGGTGCCGGTGCCGGTGGACGCCGACGGGGTGCGGACGGAGCTGCTGAGCCGTGCCTTCGCGGCCAGCGGCGCCCGGGTGTTCGTGTGCCAGCCGCTGTTCCAGAACCCGACGGGCGCCGTGCTCGGCGCCGCCAGGCGCCGCGAGGTGCTGGCCGTCGCCCGCGAGGCGGGCGCGTTCGTCGTCGAGGACGACTTCGCGCGCAGACTCGCGCACGAGGACGCGGGCCCGCTGCCGCCCACCCTTGCCGCCGAGGACGCGGACGGTCATGTGATCCACGTCTGTTCGCTCACCAAGGTCACCTCGCCGAGCCTGCGGGTCGGTGCGCTCGCGGCCCGCGGGCCCGTGGCGGAACGTCTGCGGGCCATTCAGATCGTCGACAGTTTCTTCGTGCCGCGTCCGCTCCAGGAAGCTGCCCTGGAATTGGTCGGGAGTCCGGCCTGGCAGCGTCATCTGCGAACCGTGGCCGGTGAATTGCGGGCCCGCAGGGAGGCCATGACGTCGGCCGTCCTCGCCGGGCTGCCCTGGCTTTCCGCCGGCCGGGTGCCGCGCGGCGGCTATCACCTGTGGCTCGGGCTGCCGCCGGGCGCCGACGAGGCCGCGCTGTCCGCCGCCGCGCTGCGGGCCGGGGTCGCGGTTGCCGCCGGGCGGCCGTACTTCGCGGCCGAACGGCCCGCCCCGCACATCCGGCTCAGCTTCGCGCCGGCCGCCGGAGTGGCGGAGATCGCCGAGGGGGTGCACCGGCTGCGGCTGGCGTGCGAGGAGGTGCTGGAGGGAAGCCTCTGACGTCGGGAATCACGTCCGGAAGCATCCCGTATTGCCGGGGAATTCGCCTCGGTCGGTGGTTTTGGGGGACAGCTGGAAGATTCCGATGTCATATTTATGTTTCCCTGGTGGTGCGCTAATTCGACTGCTCGTACGATCGCGCCATGCTGGTCACGCTGGTTGCCGCTGCCCGCAGTTCCGCTGTCCTCGACATCCGTTTCGGTGACGACCGTCCGCTCGACGTGGCCGGCTGGCAGGCGCTGGAGCGGGCCATGCCCGTGCTGCTGCCGCTGGCCGCCGCCGAGCTCCGCTACTGTTCCCCGACCCCGTGCAGCAGGCAGACCGGTGACGCGCTCGGGCTCTCCCCGATGGCGCAACCGGCGCTGCGTGACTGCGACATGGGGCGGTGGCACGGGCTGACCCTCCAGGAGGTGACCGCCCGCGAGCCCGCCGCGGTCGGCACCTGGCTCGCCGATCCGCGGTCCGCGCCGCACGGCGGCGAGCCGCTGCTGTCGTTCGTCTCGCGCGTCGGCGGCTGGCTCGACACCCGGCCGATCGAGGGGGACGGCCGCGTCGTCGCCGTCACCGAGCCCTCGGTGATCCGGGCCGCCATGCTCTACGCCCTGAAGGCTCCGCCGCAGTCGTACTGGCGCACCGAGGTCAACCCGCTGTCGGTGGTCAGCCTCAGCGGGCGGCCCGGCCGCTGGAGCCTGCGCCTGGGGTGAGGACGCGGGTCCCGTGCACGCCGACGGGCCCGCCGCGGCGGGCGGCGCGCGGGAGGAGGAGAATGGGGGCATGAACACATCGCCAGTGCTCGTCTACGACGGCGACTGCGGGTTCTGCACCAGCTCGATGCAGTTCGCCCGGCGCAGGATCCGGCCGCGCTGCGAGGCCACGCCGTGGCAGTTCGCCGATCTGGCGGCGCTCGGTGTCACCCGGGAACGGGCCGAGCACGAGGTGCTGTGGGTCACGCCCACGGGCGCGGTCTACGGCGGCGCGCACGCCGTTGCGAAACTGCTGATGAGCGCCGGGGGCGCCTGGGCCGTGCTGGGCGCGCTGCTGCGGCTGCCGCCGCAGCGGTGGGCCGCACACGGCGTCTACCGGCTGGTGGCCGCCAACCGCCGCCGCATGCCCGGCGGCACCCCGGCCTGCGCCGTCCCCGCGCGCCGCCATCCCGGCGGGCCCCGGGACTGACACCGTCGCCCCGCCCCGGGGGCCGAGGCGGCGATGGCAACGTGGCGGCGAGGGCAGTGACTTCGCCGGCCGCCCCGACGGCGTTGGCGGCGCACTGGCCGCCGCATTGACCGCGTCGTAGGCGGAGGTCCCCGCAACGGACACGGCCCGCGCCGACAGGCCGAGCCGCCAGAACAGCGGCACGCCCGCGAACCGCACCAGCAGCGGCCTTGCGGCAGTCGGAACGGTGGCAGCCCGGGGCACGGCGCGCGTCCGCCGCACACCTCCGTTGCGCACGTCCGCAACGGGCAGGACACCGGCGGCCACGGCGGGCGGGCCCCCGTTCGACGGCAAAATGCTTGGCGGCCCGCCGCAGGGACGTGGTGCACTGCGGGCATGACCTGGTCCTGGCTCGGCCCACCCATGGACGTGCGGCCGCTGTTCCCCGTCGAGCGCGGTGCGTTCCTCGACCTGCTCAACACCCTCACCGCCGAGGACTGGGAGCGGGCGACGGTCTGCCCAGGCTGGGCAGTGCGGGACGTCGCCGGCCACGTGCTGCACGACCAGGTGCGCCGCCTGTCCGCGGACAGGGACGGGCACCCGGGCCCCGCGTTCGAGCCGGGCGAGGCGCTGCCCGGTTATCTCGCCAGGACGAACGAGGACTTCGTGCGGACGGCTCGGCAGCTCAGCCCGCGGCTCCTCGTCGGCCTGCTCGACCGCCTGGGACAGGAGCTCGACGCGATGTGGGCCGGCCGGGACCTCGACGCCCCGGCCGGGCTCGACGTCTCCTGGGCCGACCCGGGCGCGCCCGCGCCGACCTGGCTCGACGTGGCCCGTGAGTACACGGAGTACTGGGTGCACCAGCAGCAGATCCGCGACGCGGTCGGGCGGCCGGGCGCGGACGGGCCGCGGTTGCTCCGGCCGGTGATCGACGCCTTCCTGCGCGCCCTACCGCACACCCTCCGCGACGCCGCCGCCGCGCCGGGCACGGCGGTCACCGTCACGGTGCCAGGACCCGCGGGCGGGCGGTGGACGGCGGTGCGCGGCGCGGAACGCTGGGGCCTGGCCCCCGCCGCTCCGGACGGCGGGCGGGCCGCCGCCGAGGTGGAGCTGGCCGCGGACACCCTCTGGCGCCTCGCGTCGCGCGGCATCGAGCCTGCTGTGGCGCGTACGCGTGCCCGGCTGCGCGGGGACGAGGCACTGACCGGGGCGGTGCTGGAAATCGTCTCGATCATCCGATAGGGGCCCGGCCGTGCGCCCCGGGCCGGTCCGCCGCCGCAGGTGGCCACGCATACGATGACCGGCAGGCAGCAGTGGAGACAGGGGAGACCCAGCATGCCGACGCTTCACCTCGTGACCGGCGCCCCGGGTTCGGGCAAGTCCACGGTGCTTCCGCACCTGGCGCACTACCCGTTCGGCGCCGTCGACTTCGACGAACTGCTGGCGCCCGACGGCAGCTTGCTGGGCGTGCCGGTGGCCTCTCCCGCGGCAAGCCAGGTGTGGCCCCTGTACAACAGGCTGTGGGCGAAGATCGTCCACATGCTGCTGCGTGCCGGCCGGCCCGTGCTGGTCCTGTGCCCCCTGACACCGGAGGAGTGGGAACGCGCCGCGGCGGGCGTCGCGGGTCTGCCGCGGGCCGCCTGGGCGCGTCTGGACTGCGACGATGCGGAGCGGCGCACCCGCCTCGCCGCCCGTGGCTGGGGTAACGCCCCGGTCGAGGAGGCGCTCCGGGACGCGGACGACCTGCGACGCGTCGTCGACCGGGAGTTCACCACCAGCGGCCGGAGCGCGGCCGACGTCGCGGCGGACCTGGCGGCGTGGGTCGGCGGGCCGGTACCGGTCGACGGGCCTGGCCGCGCGGGGTGATCGGGCGGACGGGCGCGGGGGCTCGGGCGCACCCGGCGTTCGCGGAGCGGCGCCGGTCTGAGTCGCGACGCGGCACGGCACGGCGCGGCGCGACGCGGCACGGCCTCGGACCTTGCGGGGGAGAAGGTCAGCCGGTGTCGCCGACGCGTATCCCCAGCAGTTCCTCCACCGTGCCCGCCGCAGGGGACAGCCGGTCGAGGGCGGCCGCGATGCGCCGCTCCTCGAAGGCGAAGTGGGAATCCAGGAGGGCGCTCAGGCCGTCGAGCTCCCCGCGCACCCGGCGGGCCTCGGCCTCGTCGGGCCGTTCGGAGATCCCGCCGAGCAGCCGCTCAAGATTGCCCTGGATCTCGCTCACCATCTGGTGGTCCTCCACCAGCTTGGCGATGACGGGTCGCAATTCGGGGAACTCCGCGGCCAGTTCGGGAAACGCGCCCCGGTCCTCGCCCTCGTGGTGCGCGGTCAGCGCCGCGCAGAAGGACAGGCAGTGCGCGGCGAGTTCACGTGGCCGACGAGTGGTCCGGCCGTCGAGGTGGGCTTCGGTGTCCCTGCGGAGCCGACGCAGGTCCGCACGCAGCCATCGGTGGATGGCGATCAATTCTCGGCCGAAAGCGATGAGCCGGTCGTCCGGCCCGGCGGGTGCACTCATGATCCGATCACCTTACCGACGCCGGGCGACGTCACGTCACCTCATGTCACCAAGCGCCCGGCCCGGCCCGGCCCCAGGTTGACATCAGGACCCGGCTGAACCAGGAATCCGTGCCCCGGGGAACTTCGTGCTGGTCAGCTCTTCGGAGATCTGCCAGATGCGCCGGGCGTTCTCGGCGCCGCGAAGGCGGGAGTAGAGCTTCTGCTCGGCCGGACGGCCCCTGAGGTGCCCGGGCCCGTTCGGCCCGTAGAGTCGGGCGCCCTGGGCGTCGGCAGCCGTCGCGGCGTAGAGGGCCGGGAGTTGCGCGGTCCCGACGCTCCCGACGAGGATGCCGCGGGCGGACATGGCGCGGATCATTCTGCCGCCCAAGGTGGCTCGGTCGCGGCCGACCTCCGGGCGAGCGGCGAGCAGATTCGTCGGAGCGATCCCCGGATGGGAGAGGTTGCTCGTGATGCCCCAGCCGCCTGCCTGACTGCGCCGGTCGAGTTCGAGGCCGAACAGTCCGAACGCGATCTTCGACTGACTGTAGGCGCGCCTGCCGTGGTACGAGCGTTCCCAGTTCAGGTCGTCCCAGTTGATGGCATTCTGGTTCGCCGCGACGCTGATCTGCGAGGTCACGCGCGCGTGGCCGGCGCGGAGCAGCGGCAGCACGTGGGCCACCAGGGCGAAGTGGCCGAGGTGGTTGGTGCCGAACTGAAGCTCGAACCCGTCGGTGGTCGTCTGCCGGTCGGGAGGCGTCATGACGCCGGCGTTGTTGATGAGGACGTGAATGGGGCGCCCTTCCTCTCGCAGGGTCTCGCCGAGGGCCGCGACGGAGTCGAGCGAGGACAGGTCGAGGGACCGGAGCGACACGTTCGCGTGGGAAACCGTCTGCCTGATGTGCGCGACCGCCGCCTCGCCCTTGCGTGGATTCCGGACGGGCAGAAGCACCTCGGCCCCGGCCGCGGCGAGCCGCGTGGCGAGCCCGAGGCCGACACCGTCGCTGGCTCCGGTCACCACGGCGCGCTTCCCGGAAAGGCCGGGAACGGTGATGTCGATGGGTGCGCGTGGCATGCGTTCACTCCTCGCAGTTGGGTGGTTGGCTCCACGGTCGCGGAAAACGGCGACTTTATTCAGGGCCGCTCGATCCACTGATACGGAAGGCCGGTGCCGCTTGGTCCGTTGGCCACGCAGCCGTGCGGAGCCGGGAAGGGGGGATCGGTGAGCCGTGGATGCCGGGATGCGCGGACGGTAGGAATGACGCAACGAGGGAGGCAACGCATGGTGATCGATCGGACAGGACTGGCGGAGTTCCTGCGGCGCCGCCGGGAGTCGCTGCAACCCGAGGACGTCGGCCTCCCGCGCGGACGACGCCGCCGGACCGATGGGCTGCGGCGGGAAGAGGTGGCGGCGCTCTGCCACATGTCGACCGACTACTACGCGCGACTCGAGCGGGAGCGCGGCCCTCAGCCATCCGAGCAGATGATCGCCTCCATCGCGCAGGGACTCCACCTCTCGCTCGACGAACGCGACCACCTGTTCCGGCTCGCCGGGCACAACCCGCCCGCGCGTGCCGCGATCAGTGAACACATCAGTCCCGGCCTGCTGCGCATCTTCGACCGCCTGCACGACACGCCCGCCGAGATCGTCACCGAACTCGGCGAGACCCTGCGGCAGACCGCGCTCGGCGTCGCGCTCACCGGCGACACGTCCCACTACAGCGGCCCGGCCCGCAGCATCGGCTACCGGTGGTTCACCGACCCCGCCGTACGGCAGCTCTACGCTCCCGACGACCATCCGTTCCTCACCCGCATGTTTGCCTCGGGCCTGCGCGAGGTGGCCACCCTGCGGGGGCCTGGTTCCCGCGCGGCGCACCTCGCCGGCCTGCTTCTCGCCCGCAGCGAAGAGTTCAGGAAGGTGTGGAACGACCACGAGGTCGGCATTCGTCCCCACGAGGTGAAGCACTTCGTCCACCCCGAGCTGGGCGCACTGGAGCTGACCTGTCAGCGGTTGATCGATCCGGACCAGGCCCATTCGCTGCTCGTCTACACCGCGATTCCCGGCAGCGAGAGCCACGAGAAGCTACAACTGCTGCCGGTTCTCGGAACGCGGGCCAGGCACTGATCGCCTCGTGGCCCTCGCGGCTCACCGCAGCGGCACTGGGCTGAGCCGGGGCAGCAATCCGGTACGGCTCCCCGTCCCGGAACGTCGCACCCGGCTCCGGCCGAGGCGGGGCCGCCGGCCGGCCATCGAGCGGTGAGACCGAGCGCTTCACCTGGCGGATGAGCGCTCGAGTTGGCGAGGCTGAGCGGCTGTGGTGGCGGGCAGCGATCCTGTGTCGATTGCGCGCCCCCGCCTTCTTGATGCACGGCTTCTCCAACGCGGGATATTACCGCCCACTTGGAATCGGCCACGCTCGCTTTCGGCGGCTTCGCCAGATCCGGCGCCTGGCCGTCGCCGATGGCGGCCACCTGGTGATTGCCTGCCCAATTGGCTAGGTTGCCCTCGCCTCGTCCGATTCTCACAGGGGAGTGGCAGCTATGCGGCAACAGCACATGACCTTCCAGGCGATCGAGGTCGGTGACGGCGGCGACGGGCGGTGGGCCGCCTACGCCCGGGCCCTGTGGCGGGAGATGGAGGGCCTGCTGACCGAGGAGGGCCGGACTCCGGAGGGCGCGGATCGTGTTCGGGCGCTGTTCCGTGCGCACATGCCGGAACTCGTCCCGGTTCTGGACCGTCTGGCCGGCCAACTCGACCGGCCCGAGGCGGAAGCCTTCCTCACCCACGCGGCACTGCGGCCGTTCTCCTCGGCCTGCACCCAGATCGGCGCGAACGGCACTCTGCTGCGCAACTACGACTTACGGCCCGATCAGTGCGAGGGCACCATCGTCTCCTCCTGCTTCCTGCGCCCCGTGATCGGGATGCAGGACGTGCTGTGGGGCTTGCTGGACGGGATGAACGACGCCGGTCTCGCGGTCTCGCTCACCTGGGGCGGACGTTCCGTCTACGGACGTGGCTTCGCCATTCTCATCGTGGTGCGCTACCTGCTGGAGACGTGCGACACCGTCGATGAGGCGGTCGGCAGGCTGCGGTCCCTGCCGGTCGCCGTCCCACAGAACCTCACCCTTGTCGATCCCGCGAAGGCGGTGACGGTGTTCGTGGGGCCGGATATGTCGCCGACGGTGGCGCCTGATGCCTGCGCCGCCAATCACCAGCACCTGCCGGTGACCGACGAGCAGGAACGGGCCTTGCGGACGCGGGAGCGGCTGCGCGCCATTCGCGCCGCGGGTGCGGACGTGGCGGCGATGCTGAAGCCGCCGCTGTACCGATCCGTCGACGAGCAGGGGTCGAGAACGCTCTACACAGCCCGCTACCGGCCTGTGGAGGGCCGTGTGACGTACTACTGGCCCGGTGAGTCCTGGCAGCAGTCCTTCAGCGACTTCGCGCCCGGATCCCGCACCGTGACCTTGGGCCGGGCCAGTTGAGAGGCTTTCCGGACTCGATGCGGCTGGGGCTCAGCCGCCGACCGCGGTGGGACAGCGGTTGACCGACCAGCTCGTCGACCGTGCCCAGGCCGAGGGTCTGAAGCCGGCCGGTGAGGGCGGGCCGCTCCAGCAGCTGACCAAGCGGCGGCTGGAGTCTGCCCTCGGTTACGACAAGCGCGACGCGGCCGGCAGGCACAGCGGGAGCAGCCGTTACGGCACGCGTTTCAAGGCTCTGGTGACCGATGTCGGGCCCAGTGGGGGTATCAGTGCCGCGCGACCGGGACGGTCCCTTCGATCCGAAGTTCGTCAAGAAGCGGCAAAAGCGGCAAAAGCGGCAGAAGTGTGTGACGGGGGCGGACGAGACCGTGAACTCACGGGCCACCAAGGGTCTGACGACCCGGGAGGCCCCGGCCCACCTGGGCGAGATGTACGGCGCCAAGGTGTCCCGGCAGGCGATCCCCACGATCACCGACAAAGGTCATGGACGGCATGACCGAGTGGCAGAACCGTCCCTCCTCAATCCCGCCGACGAAGTCCAAGGCCGGCGACACACGCCGCTCAGCCAAGCTCCCGAAACCATGCATTCGGCCCGTGACCTGTGAGTACCGCACCCCGGGACGGTGGCGCCGCCTCGCCCGCCAGGTGAATCCACGTACCGGCACCGACGCCGGGCCGGGAAGCTGGCCAGATCCTCGACCGGGCAGATCACATCCGCTCCAGCCGTCTTCCAGACTGTGATCCATCGACGAGTCCACCCCTCCCCGTCTCCAGGCGTCCCGCCACCGCCGGATCGATGGCGTACGACTCCACAAGATCGTCCAGAAGGCAGCTATGCGACCACACCGGGCGGGACGCGCCCTCCGGACGCGAACCAGTGACTTGATGGCCCCAGCACAGCGCATGAACGCGGCACCAGGCACGATTCGCCACGAAACCCCGTAGCTGAACGATGACTCCGCTGCCCTGCCCGCCATCTCAGCCGCTCAGCCCTGCCAACTCGAGCACTCATCCGCCAGGTGAAGCGCTCAGTCACATCGAGCCGCCGGCCATCGATCGCCCGATTGCATAACCCTGCTGAGCTGCGTATAGTCATGCCATCACCGAGGAGGAGGCGATGGCAGTGCGCGCTGCGGTGGCGGGAGCGAGTGGCTATGCGGGAGGGGAGATCCTGCGGCTGCTGCTGCAACACCCCGAGGCCGAGGTCGGGGCCCTGACGGGCCATGCCAACGCCGGGCAGGCGCTCGGCGGGCTCCAGCCCCAGCTGGCGCCGCTGGCCGACCGGGTGCTCCAGCCGACCTCGGCCGAGACCCTGGCCGGGCACGACGTCGTCTTTCTCGCCCTGCCGCACGGCCAGTCCGGCGCGCTCGCCGAGCAGCTGGGCGACGGCCCGCTGATCATCGACTGCGGCGCCGACTTCCGGCTGGCGGACGCCGCCGACTGGGAACGGTTCTACGGCTCCCCGCACGCGGGGACCTGGCCCTACGGGCTGCCGGAGCTGCCCGGGGCCCGCGAGGCGCTCAAGGGCTCCACGCGCGTCGCCGTCCCCGGGTGCTACCCGACGGCCGTCACCCTGGCGCTGTTCCCCGCGTACGCCGCCGGCCTCGCCGAGCCCGAAGCCGTGATCGTAGCGGCCAGCGGCACCTCGGGTGCCGGCCGTTCGCTCAAGCCACACCTGCTCGGCACCGAGGTCATGGGGGCCATGAGCCCGTACGGCGTCGGCGGCACGCACCGGCACACGCCGGAGATGATGCAGAACCTGTCGGCCGTGGCCGGGGAGCGCGTGACCGTTTCGTTCACCCCCACGCTCGCGCCCATGCCCCGCGGCATTCTGGCCACGTGTTCCGCGCGCGCCAGGCCGGGCGTCACCGCCGCGGGGCTGCGCCGGGCGTACGCCGAGGCGCTGGCGGGGGAGCCGTTCGTGCGGCTGCTGCCCGAGGGGCAGTGGCCCACCACCGCGGCCGTCGCCGGGTCCAACGCCGTGCAGATCCAGGTGGCCCTGGACGAGGCGGCCGGCCGCGTCATCGCGATCAGCGCCGTGGACAACCTCACGAAGGGCACCGCGGGGGGCGCGGTGCAGAGCATGAACATCGCCCTCGGCCTCCCCGAGGTGCTGGGCCTTTCGACGATCGGAGTGGCACCGTGAGTGTGACCGCAGCACAGGGATTCACCGCGGCCGGGGTGGCCGCGGGCATCAAGGACAGCGGGGGTCCGGACCTGGCGCTCGTCGTCAACCGGGGTCCGCGGTCCGCCGCCGCCGGGGTCTTCACCAGCAACCGCGTCAAGGCGGCGCCGGTCCAGTGGTCCGAGCAGGTGCTCAAGGGGGGCAGCGTGACGGCGGTCGTGCTCAACTCCGGCGGGGCGAACGCCTGTACCGGCCCACTCGGCTTCCAGGACACGCATGCCACGGCGGAACGCGCCGCCGACGTGCTCGGGCTCGGCGCCGCGGAGGTGGCCGTCGCCTCCACCGGTCTGATCGGCACGCGACTCCCCATGGACCAGCTGCTCGCCGGGGTCGGCACCGCCGCGGAGGAGCTGTCCGCCCACGGCGGGGAGCAGGCGGCCCTCGCGATCATGACCACCGACACCGTGCACAAGACGGCCGTCGTCGACGGCGACGGCTGGCGCGTCGGCGGCATGGCCAAGGGGGCGGGCATGCTCGCGCCCGGCCTGGCGACCATGCTCGTCGTGCTCACCACGGACGCCGACCTGGAGGCGCCCGCGCTGGACCGCGCGCTGCGCGCGGCGACCCGCACCACCTTCGACCGCATCGACTCCGACGGCTGCATGTCCACCAACGACATGGTGCTGCTCCTCGCCTCGGGCGCCTCGGGCGTCACGCCGGAGGCGGCCGTGTTCGCCGAGGCCGTCCGCGCGGTCTGCGACGACCTCGCGTTGCAGCTCATCAAGGACGCCGAGGGCGCGTCCAAGGACATCCGCATCGAGGTCGTGGGGGCGGCGAGCGAGGCCGACGCGCTGGAGGTGGGGCGTTCCATCGCACGCAACAACCTTCTGAAGTGCGCCATTCACGGCGAGGACCCCAACTGGGGCCGGGTGCTCTCCGCCATCGGCACCACCTCCGCCGCCTTCGAGCCCGACCAGCTCAACGTGGCGATCAACGGCGTGTGGGTGTGCAAGAAGGGTGCGCTCGGGGAGGACCGCGCGCTGGTCGACATGCGGTTCCGCGAGGTCACCATCACCGCGGACCTCGCGGCGGGGGCCGAGTCCGCCGTCATCTGGACCAACGACCTCACCGCCGACTACGTCCACGAGAACAGCGCCTACTCCTCATGACCAACGCCCCCGCCCGCAAGCACACCGCGCTGCCCAAGGCACGCATCCTCATCGAGGCTTTGCCCTGGCTGACCCGCCACCACGGCAAGACGGTCGTCATCAAGTTCGGCGGCAACGCGATGGTCGACGACGCGCTCAAGGCCGCGTTCGCCCAGGACGTCGTCTTCCTCAGGCACGCCGGCCTCCGCCCCGTCGTCGTGCACGGCGGCGGCCCCCAGATCAGCGCCCAGCTCGACCGGCTCGGCCTCACCTCCGAGTTCCGTGCCGGGCTGCGCGTGACCACCCCCGAGACCATGGACGTGGTCCGGATGGTCCTGGCCGGGCAGGTCCAGCGGGAGCTGGTCGGCCTGCTCAACCGGCACGGCCCGCTGGCCGTCGGCATGACGGGCGAGGACGCCCACCTGATGTCCGCCGTCAAGCGCTTCGCCGACATCGACGGCGAACGGGTCGACATCGGCCGCGTCGGCGACATCACGCACGTGGACACCGGCGCCGTGCGCGCGCTGCTCGACGACGGCCGCGTCCCGGTCATCTCCTCGATCGCACGCAGCGCGGACGACGACCACGTCTACAACATCAACGCCGACACCGCCGCCGCCGCGCTGGCCGCCGCGCTCGGCGCGGAGACGCTGATGGTGCTGACCGACGTCGAGGGCCTGTACGCGGACTGGCCCGCGAGCGACGAGGTCATCAGCCGGCTCACCGAGAGCGAGCTGGAGAAGCTGCTCCCCGAGCTGGCCAGCGGCATGGTGCCGAAGATGGAGGGCTGCCTGTTCGCCGTGCGGAACGGCGTGCGCACCGCGCGGGTCATCGACGGGCGGGTACAGCACTCCATCCTGCTGGAGATCTTCACGGACGAGGGAATCGGGACCATGGTCGTGCCCGACGCGGCCGGTAAGGGAGGGGCGGCATGAGCAACGCACCGGAAGGCAAGGGGCCCGGGGGCAACGCGGCGCTCGCGGCGCGCTGGCGGGGTGCCCTGATGGACAACTACGGGACTCCGCGCCTCGCGCTCACCCACGGCGAGGGCTCCCGGCTGTGGGACGCCGACGGCAAGGAGTACCTGGACTTCGTCGGGGGCATCGCTGTCAGCTCCCTGGGCACCGGCCACCCGGCCGTCGTGCGGGCCGTGTCCGAGCAGGTCGCACGCCTCGGGCACGTCTCCAACCTCTACATCGCCGAGCCGCCCGTCGCCCTGGCCGAACGGCTGCTCGGCCTGGTCGGCCGGCCGGGCCGAGCCTTCTTCTGCAACTCGGGCGCCGAGGCCGTCGAGGCCGCGTTCAAGATCGGCCGCCGCACGGGGCGTCCGCACATGGTCGCCACCGAGGGCGGCTTCCACGGCCGGACCATGGGCGCCCTCGCCCTGACCGGCCAGCCCGCGAAGCAGGCGGGTTTCGGCCCGCTGCCCGGCGATGTCACGCACGTGCCCTACGGCGACGCCGCGGCGCTGCGCGCCGCGGTCACCGAGCGGACCGCGCTGGTCATCGTCGAGCCGGTCCAGGGCGAGAACGGCGTGGTGGTCCCGCCGGAGGGCTATCTCGCCGCGGTCCGCGACATCACCCACGCCACCGGGAGCCTGCTCGTTCTCGACGAGGTGCAGACGGGCATCGGCCGGACGGGACACTGGTTCGCCGGGCAGGCGGCGGGTGTCGAGCCCGATGTGGTGACCCTCGCCAAGGGCCTCGCGGCCGGCCTGCCCATCGGCGCGACTCTTGCGTTCGGCCCGGCTGCCGACCTGCTCGCGCCGGGCGGGCACGGCTCCACCTTCGGCGGCAACCCGGTCTCCTGCGCGGCGGCGCTCGCCGTGCTGGACACCATCGAGTCGGAGAACCTGCTCCAGCGCGTCAAGGAGGCGGGGGAGCGGCTCCGCGACGGTATTTGGGGCCTCGGCCACCCGCTGGTCGACCGCGTCAGGGGCGCCGGACTGCTCCTCGGTATCGTGCTCACCGAGCCACGTGCACCGCAGGTGCAGCAGGCGGCTCAGGACGCCGGTCTCCTGGTGAACGCCGTCGCTCCCGACGTACTGCGGCTCGCGCCGCCGCTGATCATCGGTGACGCGGAGGTGGACGCGTTCCTCACGGCTCTGCCCGGCGTTCTCGACACCGTGGACACGTCAACCGGAGAGCGATGACCACCGGAGAGAGCGCATGAGCCAGGAGCCGCAGATCACGGGGTCGTCGGCGGCCCCCTCCGCCCCCGGGCCCGGGCCCGCCGTGCCCCAGACCCGCGCGGCCAGGCACCGCCGCATCGTCGACATCCTCAACCGGCAGCCGGTGAGGTCCCAGAGCCAGCTGGCCAAGCTGCTCGCCGACGACGGGCTGACCGTCACCCAGGCGACGCTCAGCCGTGACCTCGACGAACTGGGCGCGGTGAAGATCCGCAACACCGGCGGCGAGCTGATCTACGCCGTGCCAAGCGAGGGCGGCTACCGCACCCCCCGTGTGCCGCTGGGGGAGTCGGCCAAGGAGGAACGGATGGCCAGGCTCGCCGGGGAACTGCTGATCTCGGCCGAGGCATCGGCCAACCTGGTCGTGCTGCGGACACCGCCCGGCGCCGCCCAGTTTCTCGCCTCGGCGATCGACCAGGCGGAGGTCCACGACATCCTCGGCACGATCGCCGGGGACGACACCCTGCTGCTGATCAGCCGCGACCCGGTGGGCGGCCAGTCCCTGGCGGACCACCTGCTGCGGCTGGCACAGAAGCAGAAGGAGCAGCCGGAGGACTGACCCCGGCGGGCCGCCGGGGCGGACGCCGCCTCCGCCGCCCGGTCGATTCAGCCGGGCATCCCGGGCTCCGGCGCGGGAGGCGGCTTTGAACGGGCGGCGCCGTTCGAGGGGTTGACCGGGCCGGTCACCGCTGGCAGCCCGCGCCCGGCCGTCCCCGCGACCTCGCCGACGGGGCCGGGGGCGGTCCGCGAAAGCCGGGCAACGACGCCGCGGCGCTGCGCGCCGCGGTCACCGAGCGGACCGCGCTGGTCATCGTCGAGCCCGTCCAGGGCGAGAACGTCGTGGTGGTCTTGTCCGCCGGCAGCCTGCTCGTTCTCGACGAGGTGCGGACGGGCATCGGCCGGACGGGACACTGGTTCGCCCCCGGCCGGGTCCGGGGGCCGCACGGAACGCGGCCGACCGGGCCTGCCGACGAACGCGGTGTCGTACCCCGCGCTGGCGAACCGTTCCGCCGTCGCCAGCGCGGGGCAGAGCGCGTGCACGACGGTGTCGGCCGGGACGGGACGGCGACCGGGTCCTCCGGCACGTTCGCGACTGCCGCCGCACCGACACCGGCGGCCCGTGCCGGTCCAGCACCTGCTCGACCGGCCGGGCGGCCCGCTCGATCCGGGCGCGGAGCCGTGCGGCGCCGCGTGGAGCGCCTTCCCCCCTCGTGTCTCCGTCCTCTCAGCGGTCCCGGTGGCAGGCCAGCCGGGCGAGCGCCGCGAGCCGCTCGCCCGCGCCGCCCTCCGGGCGGGCGAGGTCGAGGCAGTCGAGGGCGAGACGCAGCTCCTCCTCGGCCGCCTTCTCCGCCCAGGACCGGCCGCCCGCCTCCTCCACCAGGGCCGCGATGCGCGCCGTCAGCTCCGGGTCCTCCGCCGCGGCCCCCTCCGTCCGCGCGGCCGCGGGCGCGCCGGCGTCCGGCAGGTACAGCTCGGCGAGCCGCCGCGCCGCGGGGGTGCCCGAATCGAGGGCGGCCACCACGGGCAGCGACTTCTTCCGGCTGGCCAGGTCGGCGCCGGCCGGCTTGCCGGTGACCGCCGGATCGCCCCAGATGCCGAGCAGGTCGTCGGTGAGCTGAAAGGCCATGCCCAGGTGCGTGCCGAAGCGGCGCAGCGCCTCCGTCCGCTCGGGTGCCCCACCGCCCCACAGCGCGCCGAGTGCGCACGAACAGGCCAGCAGCGCGGCCGTCTTGCGCTCCGTCATGGCCAGGCATTCGGCGAGCGACACGTGGGACCGCTCCTCGAAGCTGATGTCGGTGTGCTCGCCCTCGATCAGCTGCGTGGTGGCCTCGCTGAGCCAGCGGATGCCGGTGACGGTGGCCAGGCCGGCGGGCTGCTCGGTCAGCACCCGGCCCGCGTGGATGAGGAGGGCGTCCCCGGCCAGGAGCGCGGCCGAGTTGCCGAACACCGTCCAGGCCGTGGCCCGGTGGCGGCGCGTGGTGTCGCCGTCGAGGATGTCGTCGTGCAGGAGCGAGAAATTGTGCACCAGCTCGACGGCGACGGCGGGCGCGACCGCCTCCTCCGGGCGGGCGCCCACCGCCTCGGCGCAGCCGAACACCAGCGCCGGCCGCAGGGCCTTGCCCGCGGGCGCGCTGTCCGGCCGGCCCGAGCTGTCCGTCCACCCGAAGTGGTAGGACGCGACCCGGGCGACGGGGGCGGGCAGGCGGTGCACCCATGTGCGCAGCGCCGGGTCGAGCAGCTCACGCGCTTGGCGCAGGGTGCCGAGGGCGGTGTGGTGCTCCCCCGTGGTTTCGGGGACGGTGGTCATGGCAGGGCCTCCGCTGACTCGGGTGCTTGGGCTTGCTCGGTGAGGGCCGGGGCCTCCTCGGCCAGGGCCTTCGGGACGGCCTTGCCCGAGGAGACGCCGAGGCCGGCTTCCCGCGCCTGGCCAGGTCCGTTGACGACACGGTCCGTGACGGCGACGGGCAAGGGGCGGGAGACGATCTCGGACCCGCGGGGCCGCGGGCCGGGGACTCCAGGATCTGGATGGCGACCTTTACCTCCTCCACGGGCGGGACGGGCAGGGAGACCCGGATTGTGTCCCCGATGCCCTGCCCGAGTAACTGCCCAAACGCGACAGGGGACTTGACGGTTCCCTGTGGGAACGGGCCCGCCTCGGTCGCTCCCTTCCTCGTACCGATCGCTGATCATGTGGTCAGCTTGGCCGGTGGAGAGGAGCGCAGGAAGGCGTACCGGGAAATCGCTGCACGCCCCGTTGTGCCAACCGCACGCCTCCTTTCGGTGGGTCAGCCATGCTGACCAGGAGTTCCGCTCAGGCCAAAGGCCCCGCTGCTGCGCGGGGCCCCGGCGTAATCACTCGTGTGGGTGAGAGCCCGCACGCTGCCGCCATTCCTCCTCCAGCACGGCCCACAACTCCAGATCGTGCCGCTTGCCGTCCATCTCGAACACGCTGCGCAGCGTGCCCTCGTGCGTCATGCCGAGCCGCTTGGCCACCGCAATGCTCGGCCCGTTGGCCGGGCTGACCAGCCACTCGACCCGCGACAGGCCACGCGCGCCGACCGCCCAGTCGATCATGGCCCCGGCCGCCCTGGTCACGAGCCCGCGGCCCTGTGCCTCGGGCGCCAGCCAGGCGCCCAGTTCGCAGGAGCCCTGGGCGGCGTCGAAGAGCCGGAAGATCATGCCGCCGACCAGCTCGCCCGACAGCCGTATCCCGTAGATCCGCGGGCCGTCGGCCGCCTGGCTGTCGGCGAAGCGCTGGAGGAAACGCCGGGCCGATGCGGTGTCCGTGACCGCCCCGGTCCACGGCAGCCACGGCGCCAGGTGCGCCCGCGCCCGGTCGGTGTAGGCGAAGAACTCGGCCGCCTGCCAGGGTTCGAGCGGGCACAGTTCGGCTTCCGGCCCGAGGGAAGTGGTGAGCACAGTGCGCATCCTCCGTTTCGGTGCGCTCGTCGCGGCCGCCGTCGGCCGGACGAGGCGATCACCCTAGAGGGAAGCGAACTCCAAGGCGAAGGCGTTTCTGGTCGGGGAGGGGTCCTGCCGGTCGAGCACGCCGAAGACCACCTCGTCCACCCGCCCGGTGAACGGGCCGCCGGGCCCGAGGAGGGCGCGGAACGCCGCGGCGACCTGGGCCGGATCGTTGCGGAACACGCCGCACCCCCAGGCGCCGAGCACCAGGCGCCGGTAGCCCGCCGCGGAGGCGACCCGGAGGACCCGTTCGGCACGCCGGTGCAGCACCGCCGGCAGCTCGCCCGTGCGCTCCGGCGAACGCCGCGCCACGACCCCGGCGTTGGGCGCGGCCGAGGTCAGGAAGCCCACCTCGTACGGGGCGGCGAGCAGCGTTCCGCGGTCGTCGCGGAAGACCGGTACGGCAGGGGAGTGGATCACGCGGTCGCTGTAGAACGGGTCGCGGTCCGCCCGGTGGGCCGCGTAGAACTCGGGGGCGCGCAGCAGACAGGCATACAGCGCGGACGAACGGCACAGCGCCTCCTCCTGCGCCTGTGCGCCGTTGAGGAATCCGCCGCCCGGGTTGCGGGCCGAGGCGAAGTTGAGCACGGCGACCGGGTCGCGGCCGGCCGTGGTCAGCCGCCGGGCGGCGTCCAGACTGCTCTCGCCCGTCACCTCGATGCGGGGCGGCCCCGCCGGGGCGGCGCCGTCCGGCAGGGCAACCGGGCCGGGGCCGAACAGCTCGGTGCCCGCCGCGGCCCGCGCCACGGCCGCGGCAATCTCCACCCGCCCGCCGCCCGGCGCCGAGTACCACCCGGCGTCGACGATCTGTTCCGTTTCCTTCGCGATGGCACGCAGTCGTGCGCTCACCTCTTCCCCCTTCCCCTTCCCTTCACCGGCAGCCTCACGGCCCGGTGGACTCGTCCCCGGCCGCGGACGGCGGCGGCTGGTGCAGCCCGAACCTGGACCCCTGGTCGTCGCGGCACAGGACGAATCGGCCGAATCTTGCCTGTTCCGCGGCATCGCCCTCGACGGCCATGTTCTCCGCGGAACCCCCGAGCGCGCGAACCTTTTCCAGGGCCGCGTCCATGTCCTCGACCCGGAAGAAGACGTAGGGCACCGCGCCCGGGTCGGCGCCGTGGACGCCACCGGGGGTGCCGAGCCCGGAGATCAGCAGGCCGCCCTCGGCAGGGCCGGGCGTGAAGGTCCAGCCGAACAGCGCCGAGTAGAAGGTCCGCGCGCGGACGGTGTCCGCCACGCCGAACTCGATGAACGCAACCTCGCCCGCCATGCGGGCCCCCTTTCACCAGCGGTATGACGCAGGTCACAGTAGCGGGGCGGCGCGCGGCTGCCGGGCGTGGCGCGGTCAGTCGGTGAGGGGCGCGGGCGGGGTCGGGGGCAGCGGCAGGGGCAGTCCCGGGAGCCCGTCCATGCTCGTGCCGATGTGGTCCTTCTTGTGGAAGTACGCGTCGAGCGTCTCGTCCGTCTCGCGGGCGAACCGGGAGGCGTGCAGGCCGCGGTCCCCCTCGTAGGCCATGAACGGCACGGCGTAACCGCAGGTGTCCCGGATCAGCTCCGCGGTGACGACGACCACGGCCCGCAGCCCGTGGTTCGCCGGGTCGACGGCGGAGAAGCGCGCCACCAGGGCGGGGAAGCGCGGGTCGTCGCGGAAGACCGGCTCGCCGCGCCCGTGCACCCGCACGATGTTCGGCGGCCCGTCGAAGGCGCACCACATGAGAGTGATGCGGCCGTTCTCCCGCAGATGGGCGATGGTCTCGGCGTTGCTTCCCGCGAAGTCGAGGTAGGCGACGGTCTGCTCGTCGAGGACCACGAGGGAGCCGGTCAGGCCCTTCGGTGACAGGTTGACGGTGCCGTCGCCCGAGAGTGGGGCGGTCGCGGTGAAGAAGATGTGCTGTTCCTCGATGAACGTCCTCAGGCGGCCGGCTATGCGTGCGTACGACTTACCCATGGGGTGAGTATCCCCCGCCGGGGACGGCCGGTACCGGACGAATTGACGAACCATGCGGAGCCCTGCATACTTATTCCAGTCAGCGCATGCATCATAAGGAGACACCGTGACCCAGCGCGTCGTGCTCGCCTATTCCGGCGGCCTGGACACCTCTGTCTGCATCGGCTGGATCGCCGAGGCAACCGGGGCGGAGGTCGTCGCCGTCGCCGTCGATGTCGGCCAGGGCGGCGAAAGCCTGGATGTCATCCGCAAGCGCGCACTCGCCTGCGGCGCGGTCGAGGCCGAGGTGGTGGACGCCAAGGACGAGTTCGCCCAGGAGTACTGCCTCCCGGCGATCAGGGCCAACGGTCTCTACATGGACCGCTACCCGCTGGTCTCCTCGCTGTCCAGGCCCGTCATCGTCAAGCACCTGGTCGCCGCCGCCCGCAAGCACGGCGCCGACACCGTGGCGCACGGCTGCACCGGCAAGGGCAACGACCAGGTGAGGTTCGAGGCGGGCATCGCCTCCCTCGCCCCCGACCTGAAGTGCATCGCCCCCGTCCGGGACTACGCGATGACGCGGGACAAGGCCATCGCCTTCGCCGAGGCCAAGGGCCTGCCGATCGCCACCACCAAGAAGTCCCCGTACTCCATCGACGCCAATGTCTTCGGCCGCGCCATCGAGACCGGCTTCCTGGAGGACATCTGGAACGGGCCGATCGAGGACATCTACGAGTACACACAAAATCCGGCGACCCCCAGGGACGCCGACGAGGTGGTCGTCACCTTCGAGCGCGGCGTTCCCGTGGCCATCGACGGCAGGTCGGTCAGCGTGCTCCAGGCCGTCCAGGAGCTGAACGAGCGGGCCGGTGCGCAGGGCGTGGGCCGGATCGACATGGTCGAGGACCGGCTGGTGGGCATCAAGTCCCGCGAGGTCTACGAGGCGCCGGGCGCCATGGCGCTGATCACCGCCCACCAGGAGCTGGAGAGCGTCACGGTCGAGCGCGAGCTGGCCCGCTACAAACGGCAGGTCGAGCAGCGGTGGTCCGAGCTGGTCTACGACGGCCTGTGGTTCTCTCCGCTCAAGCGCGCGCTCGACGGCTTCGTCAACGAGGCGAACGAGCACGTCAGCGGCGACATCCGGATGACGCTGCACGGCGGCAGGGCCGTCGTCACCGGCCGTCGGTCCGGGGAGTCGCTGTACGACTTCAGCCTGGCGACCTACGACACCGGCGACACCTTCGACCAGTCGCTGGCCAAGGGATTCATCGACATCTTCGGCCTGTCGAGCAAGATCGCGGCCCGGCGGGACCTCGCCCAGTGAGCGGGGACCAGCCCGAGGTCAGGCTGTGGGGCGGCCGGTTCGCGCACGGACCGGCCGAGGCCCTGGAGAAGCTGAGCGCCTCCGTCCACTTCGACTGGCGGCTCGCGCCCTACGACATCGAGGGCTCCCGCGCGCACGCCCGTGTGCTGCACCGGGCCGGCCTGCTCACCGCGGACGAGCTGGACCGCATGCTCGTGGGCCTGGACCGGCTCGCCGCCGACGTCGAGGACGGCTCGTTCACCGGCACCATCGCCGACGAGGACGTGCACACCGCCCTGGAGCGCGGCCTGCTCGAACGGGTGGGGCCCGACCTGGGCGGCAAGCTGCGCGCCGGCCGGTCGCGCAACGACCAGGTCGCCACGCTCTTCCGCATGTACCTGCGGGAGCACGCGCGGATCATCGGCGGCCTGGTCGCGGATCTCCAGGAGGCGCTGATCGGCCTCGCCGACGCCCACCCGGACGTCGCGATGCCCGGCCGCACCCACTTCCAGCACGCGCAGCCCGTCCTCTTCGCCCACCACGTCCTGGCCCACGTCCAGGCCCTGTCCCGGGACGCAGAGCGGCTGCGGCAGTGGGACGCGCGCACCGCCGTCTCCCCCTACGGCTCGGGCGCGCTGGCCGGCTCGTCCCTCGGGCTCGACCCGGAGGCCGTCGCCCGGGACCTCGGCTTCGAGGGCGGTTCCTCGGCCAACTCGATCGACGGCACGGCCGCCCGCGACTTCGTCGCCGAGTTCGCGTTCATCACCGCCATGATCGGCGTGGACGTCTCCCGGATCGCCGAGGAGATCATCGTGTGGAACACCAAGGAGTTCTCCTTCGTGACCCTGCACGACGCGTTCTCCACCGGCAGCTCGATCATGCCGCAGAAGAAGAACCCGGACATCGCCGAGCTGGCCCGCGGCAAGTCGGGCCGCCTCATCGGCAACCTGACCGGGCTGCTCGCCACCCTCAAGGCGCTGCCGCTCGCCTACAACCGCGACCTCCAGGAGGACAAGGAGCCGGTCTTCGACTCCTGCGACCAACTGGAGATCCTGCTCCCGGCGTTCACCGGCATGCTCGCCACCCTCACCGTCAACCGGGAGCGGATGGCGGAGCTGGCCCCGGCCGGCTTCTCGCTCGCCACCGACATCGCCGAATGGCTGGTCAAGCGCGGCGTGCCGTTCCGCGTGGCGCACGAGGTCGCGGGGGAGTGCGTCAAGGTCTGCGAGGCGGAGGGCATCGATCTCGACCAGCTCACCGACGAGCAGTTCGCGAAGATCTCTCCCCACCTCACGCCCGAGGTGCGCACCGTGCTGACCGTCGAGGGCGCCCTGGCCGCCCGCGACGCCCGCGGCGGCACCGCACCCGCCGCCGTGGCCGTTCAGCTCCGCGACGCCAAGGGCGACCTGGGCCGGCAGCGCGCCTGGGCCGCGCCGCCCGGCGATTCCTGATTCCTGAGGCGGCGCACCGCGAGCCCGCCGGCACCACCGTGCCGAAGGGCTCGCGGTACGCCGTCCGCTACTCGCCGGGGTAGCGCAGCCCGATGCGGTCGCGCACGGCATCCAGCGTGCGCATCACGGCCAGGCTGCCCTCCAGCGGCACCAGCGGCGATTCCGTCTCACCGGCCCGCAGACAGCGCATCACCTCGGCGGCCTGGTGCGCGAACGACCCGGCGGGTCCAGGACCGGAGAACTCCTCGGGCTCGTGACCCTGGCGGTGCAGCACGAACCGCTCGGGGTGGAAGAAGCCCCGCGGGAACTCGATGCGGCCCGCCGAGCCGGTCACCGCCGCCGTCCTCGCGGTGTCCGCGACCAGCGAGCACGTCAGCGCCGCCACCGCCCCCGAGGCGTGGCCGAGCAGCATCCCGGTGTTCTCGTCCACCCCGCCGCGCAGCCGGGCCCACGCCGCCACCTCGGTCGGCTCCCCCAGCAGCAGCTGGGCGAAGGAGACCGGATACACCCCCAGATCGAGCAGCGCGCCGCCGCCGAGCGCCGGGTCGAGCAGCCGGTGCCCCGGGTCGAGCGGGCCGCCGATGCCGAAGTCCGCGTGCACGGCGCGGATCTCGCCGATGGCCCCGTCCGCCACCAGCTCGGTCATCCGCCGGATCACCGGGTTGCAGAACATCCACATGGCTTCCATCAGGAAGACGCCGCGCTCCCTGGCCAGGTCCACCAGGGCCTTCGCCTCGGCCCCGCTCAGCGTGAACGGCTTCTCGCACAGCACCGCCTTGCCCGCCTCCAGGCACAGCCGCGCCGCGGCGTAGTGCGCGCTGTGCGGGGTCGCCACGTACACCACGTCGACCTCGGGGTCGGCGGCGAGCTCCGCCCAACTGCCGTACGCGCGCGGGATGCCGAAACGCCGGGCGAACTCCGCCGCAGGCCCCGGCGCCCGGGAGGCCACCGCCACCACCGAGGCGCCGGGCACCTCCGCGAGATCACCGGCCAGCTTGGCGGCGATGCCGCCGGTCGCCAGAATTCCCCACCGCACCGGGCGCTCCGCCATTCGCACTCCTCGTTCCGGCGCCGTGACGCGCTGTCAGGGGCCGCTCTGAAAGATGTGCTCATCGTAATCGGGCCGCGGGGGAGAGGAGCAGGCGGCCGCGGCCCCCGGTGATCTTGGGGGCGGGCGGCGGTGGGTAGTCTCGGCCCTTCGCGTCCCGGCCCTTCCGGCCGGGACTTCGTCATGGATGGAGAAGATCATGATTACCGTCACCCTGGAGCACACCGACGTCCGCGGTCTGCCGCTGGCCTACGCCGACTTCGGCGGGAGCGGCCGACCGGTGCTCGCCCTGCACGGGCACTTCGGGCGGGCCAGGATGTTCGCACCGCTGGCCGCCGCCCTCGCCCCCGGCCACCGCGTGATCGCGCTCGAACAGCGCGCGCACGGGCGCAGCGGCCGGGACGGGAACGTTCACCCCGACGCCTACCTGGAGGACGCCGCCGCGTTCCTGCGCGGCCTCGACGCCGGACCGGCCGTCGTCCTCGGCCACTCCTCGGGCGGCGTCACGGCGTTCCGCCTGGCCGCCCGTTACCCCGAGCTGGTCGAGGCCCTGATCGTCGAGGACCACGGGGCGCTCAACCGGCAGCCCGACATCCCCCACCCCGTCCTGGACATCGGCGACTGGCCGCGGCGCACCGGCTCGCTCGCCGAGCTGCGGCGGGCCGTCGAGTCCCGCGGCATCCCCGACGCGAGCTACTTCCTGGAGAGCGCCACCGAGTACCCGGACGGCTGGGGCTTCCTGTTCGACCTGGACGAGCTGATGGAGTCGCAGCGCCGGCTGGTCGGCGACTGGTGGCCCGACTGGCTCGGCTCGACCTGCCCCGCGCTCCTCGTCCACGGCACCGACAGCTTCGTGCTGCCCACCGCGATGGCCCGCGCCATGGCCGAGCGGCGGCCCGGCACCACGCTGCGGGAGTTCCCCGGCTGCGGTCACTGGGTCCACGACGACGATCCCGACGGATTCGCCGACGCCGTCGCGGAATTCCTGGCCGCCTTGTGAGGACACCGCGCGGCACCCGGCCCGGCCCCGTGCCGCGCCCGGCCGCGCGGGGCGACCGGCCGGTGGTTACGGTGAAGGCCGCCCCCCGTCCCGAGGCCGCCGCCGAGGCGGCATCCGCCCGAAGGTGACCGCATGGCGTTCTCCCGCTACACCCCCACCGCAACTCCGGCCGCCCGCATCGGACTCGGGCTGGCCGCCGTCGGCCGCCCCGGGTACATCAACCTCGGCAGGGACCGTGACCTGCCCGCCGAGCGCACTCCTGAGGCGCTGCGGATGCGCAGCCACCAGCTGCTCGACGCCGCCTACGCGGCCGGCGTCCGCTACCTCGACGCGGCCCGTTCCTACGGCCGGGCCGAGGAGTTCCTCGCCGACTGGCTCGCCGCCCGCCCCGGCGTCACCGATGTCGTCGTCGGCAGCAAGTGGGGCTACACCTACACCGCGGACTGGCGCGCCGACGCCGACGTCCACGAGGTGAAGGACCACGGCGCCGCCACGTTCGACCGCCAGTACGCGCAGTCCCGCCACCTGCTCGGCGACCGGCTCGACCTGTACCAGATCCACTCGGTCACCCCGGACAGCCCGGCCCTCACCGACCCGGCCGTGCTCGGCCGGCTGGCGCGGCTGGCCGCGGACGGGGTCAGCGTGGGGCTGTCCACCAGCGGTCCTGGCCAGGCCGACGCCGTCCGCGCGGCCCTGGAGGTCACGGTCGACGGCCATCCGCTGTTCAGCACGGTGCAGTCGACGTTCAACGTGCTCGAACAGTCCGCGGGGCCCGCGCTGGCGGAGGCGCACGAGGCCGGTCTCACCGTGATCGTGAAAGAGGCGATGGCCAACGGCCGGCTCGCGGGGGCGGCGGCGCCGCCCGAGCTGCGGGAGATCGCCGACGCGTGCGGCACCGGACCGGACGCCGTGGCCCTCGCGGCCGTGCTCGGCCGGCCGTGGGCGGGGATCGTGCTCTCCGGGGCGGCCACGGCCGCGCAGCTGGCCACCAACCTCGCGGCGGCCGGGCTCGAGCCGGACGGTTCGCGGCTGTCCGCGCTCACCCGACTGGCGGAACCGCCCGCCGTCTACTGGCGGCAGCGCGCCGAGCTGCCCTGGGTCTGAGGGCTCAGGCCGCCTTGACCTTGGTGGCGTACATGTCCACGTACTCCTGCCCGGACAGCCGCATCACCTCGGTCATCACCTCGTCGGTGACGGCCCGCAGAACGTACCGGTCGCGGTCCATGCCCTCGTACCGCGAGAAGTCCAGCGGCCGGCCGAACCGCACCGTGATCCGCCGCCCGCGGCCGACCCGCGGCAGCCCCCGCCCGCCCGGCTGTACCCGGTCCGTGCCGATCATGGCGAACGGCACCACGGGGGCGCCCGTCATCAGCGTGAGCCGGGCGATCCCCGTGCGCCCGCGGTACAGACGTCCGTCGGGTGAACGGGTGCCCTCGGGGTAGATCCCGAAGACCCTGCCCTCCTCCAGGACGCGCCGGCCCGTCATCAGGGCGGCGACTCCGCCGTGCCCGCCGTCCCGGTCCACGGGGATCATGCCGACGGCCGTGAAGAACCACGCCATGAGGCGTCCCCTGGGCGAGCGGCCCTTGACGTACTCGTCCTTGCCGATGAAGAAGACCTGCCGCTCCATGACCAGCGGCAGGATGATCGAGTCGATGAAGGTGAGGTGGTTGCCGGCCAGGATCACCGGCCCGTCGGCGGGGATCTGCCTGATCCCCTCGACCTGCGGGCGGAAGAACAGCTTCAGCAGCGGGCCGAGCAGCACCTTCAGCAGCACGAAACGGGACAACTTCCCCTCCGGTCGGTCATGGGCATGCGCGCCTCCGCATGCCTAGGGACCATACCCGCGCGCGGGCATACATCGCGCACTGGGTGGTCACCGCGGATACTCAGGTTTCATGCGCCTTCGCCGGCCGTTTCCTCGCCCGTCCCCGTCAGGACAGCGCCGCGTCCCTACCATCGGGCGCGATCAGCGGGCCGGAAGCAAGCCGCGGTCCGAAAGACCACGAGCCCTACGGAGTGACCATGGCAGCTCAGCAGGCGGCAGGCGCCGAGTCGAGACATCCGGGCCGGCGGGCCGTGCTCGGCGTGACGGCGGGCGCCGCGGGCGCCGCCGCCCTGTTCGGCGCCGCGTCCCCCGCCGCCGCGGGCGCCAGGACCGGCTCCCGCGACATCGCGGCGGAGCTGCCCGTACCCACGGTCGTCGCCCACCGCGGCGCCTGCGGCTACCGCCCCGAGCACACCCTGGGCGCCTACCAGCTCGGCCTCGACCTGGGGGCCCACGTCATCGAGCAGGACCTGGTGCCCACCAAGGACGGCCACCTCGTCTGCCGCCACGAGAACGACATCAGCGGCACCACCGACGTGGCCGACCACCCCGAGTTCGCCGACCGCAGGACCACCAAGACCGTGGACGGCCAGGAGCTGACCGGCTGGTTCACCGAGGACTTCACGCTCAGGGAGCTGAAGACCCTGCGCGCGACCGAGCGCATACCGGAGCAGCGTCCCCACAACACCCTCTACGACGGGCGCTGGGCCGTCCCCACCTTCGAGGAGGTGCTGCGCTGGGCCGCCGAGCAGGGCCGCAGGCGGGACCGCCCGGTGTGGCTGTACACCGAGCTGAAGCACCCCACCTACTTCCGTTCCCTCGGCCTCGGCCTTGAGGAGCCGCTGGCCCGCATCCTGCGCCGCCACCGGCTGCACCGCGCCAACTCCCGGCTGATCCTCCAGTCGTTCGAGCCCTCCAGCATGGAACGCATGGCCCGGCTGGTGGACACCCCCCGCGTCGTGCTGCTGTCCTCGGCCGACTCCCGGCCGTGGGACTTCGTGGAGTCGGGCGACCCGCGCACCGTCGCCGATCTGGTCACCCGCCGCGGGCTGCGCGAGATCGCCGGCTACGCGCAGGGCACGGGGCCCACGCTCGACCTGGTCATCCCCCGCACGTCCGACGGCTCCCTGGGCCGCCCCACGAGTCTGGTCGCCGACGCCCACCGCGCGGGACTGCTGGTGCACCCGTACACGATGCGGAACGAAAACCGTTATCTGCCCGCCGAGTTCCGCCGGGGCGACGACCCGCACGCGTACGGCGACGTCTTCGGTGCCCTGAATGCCTACTTCGATACCGGCATTGACGGCGTGTTCGCCGACCACCCCGACACCGCGCTGCTGGCCGCCGACGATCACCGGCGCTGAGTTTCCTTCGTAATCCACCCGTCCGGGTACCGCCGAGTCGGAAATCTCACAAGCCAGTTGGCTCCAGCACATTCCCCCGTCCCAGGGCTGTTTAGCACAATGCTGACGGCGCAGGTCACATCCTGCGCCGTCAGGGCAACCGCCGGCCGGTGCGCGACCCTCACCCCACGCGCGGCCGGCCCAGACCTCATCGGAGGCGTGTGCACATGGGCATGAGTGTCACGATCGACCCGGCGACCGCGCAGGACGCCGAGCAGATCCTGAAGTTGCAGTACCTCTGCTACCAGTCGGAGGCGGAGCTGTACGGGGACTACTCCATCGAGCCCCTGACGGAGACCCTCGCCGCCCTGCGTACGGAAATCGCCGAGACCTGCGTCCTCGTGGCCCGCCTCGGCACGGAGGTCGTCGGCGCGGTCAGGGGCCGGGTCGATGCCGACGGCACCGCCTGCATCGGCCGGCTCATCGTGCACCCGCGGATGCAGCGGCACGGCCTCGGCGGCCGGCTGCTCGTCGCGATCGAGGCACGCCTCGCCGCCGAGCGGGACGCCGCAAGGTACCGCCTGTTCACCGGCCACCGCAGCGAGGGCAACCTGCGCCTGTACCGCAGGCTCGGCTACGCGCCCGTCGCGACCGAGGAGGTCTCCCGGCACCTGAGCCTGGTCACCCTGGAGAAGGAGGTCTCCGCCTCCCTCGCCGCCGGCGTCTGAGCCCGGGCGGCCCGGGCCCCGCGCGCGGACGGCGCGCGGGGCGGGCCGTACCGGGTGTGCGCTCTCAGGGCAGCGCGGCCTGGCTCGCCGCCCGCCGCCTGCGCAGCCAGAGCAGCCCGGCGACGGGCAGGACCACCGGCAGGTACAGATACCCCTGGCCGTAGTCGGACCACACGGTGGCATCCGGGAAGGCGTCCGGGTCGGCGAGCGACCAGGTGCCCACGGTCAGCACACCGGCCAGCTCCGCCGCGCAGGCCACCAGCGCGCCACGGCGCGCGTTCTCCCCGCCGCGGATCAGGGAGACGGTGATGAACGCGTAGACCAGCGCGGCCACCGCGGACAGCACGTAGGCCAGCGGCGCCTCGTCGAAGCGGGTCGTCAGCTGGTACACCGAACGCGATGTCGCACCGACGGTGAAGATCCCGTACAGCGTGACCAGCAGCCGGCCGGGGCCCTGCCGCAGCCCGGCCCGCGCGTCCGCCCTGTCCTCAGCCACCGGTTCCCCCCGCCCACACGTCGGCCAGCCGCAGTTCGAGTGCCGCGAGCACCACGGCGCCCGCGGCCACGGTCGCCGAGCCCCACCGGGAACGTTCGCTCAGCGAGACGATGCCCACCACCGGCAGGCACAGCAGGACCGAGAGCAGGTAGGACACGAAGGTGCCGGTACCACCGGCCGCGGGCCGCTCGCCGCCCCCGAGCTGCACCAGGCCGACGACCAGCTGCGCCACCGTGAGCAGCATCACCGCGGCCATCCCGAGGTAGTGCCAGTCCTTGACCGGCTGGTTCCGGAGGGCCGCGTACCCGCACCAGGCGGCCAGCAGCAACGCGGTCACGGCGACCGCCACCGTCAGCGGCGTGAACATGCGCCGACTCTAACGGGGCGCCCGCGCGCGCCTTGCGCACCCCCCTCGCACGCCGGTCCGGCCGCACGCCGCCGGGCGCCGCGGCCCCCGGGGCGCGGCTGGCCGTGGCGTTGACCACACGACGTCTGACCAGGTCGTTACACCTGGGGAACATCTGTTTTACTTGTGCTCATGACCGCGACGAGCAGCCGTTCCCAGACGACCGAGGCAGCCCTGATGCCCGGTGTCGGCTGTCGCTGTTGCCGTCGAATGCGCGACATCTGAGGGCCCTCGCCCGAGCAGCCTCGCGCCCCGAAGCGATTCTTGAGCCGCGGTCCACGACGGCCCGCGCGCCGCGCTCCTCACCCGTTCGTGCCACGCCATGACGTGCCCCGTGCCGCGGTGGCGCCCATCCCCGCGCCGCCGGGCACCCGACAGTGACGGAAACTCAGTGATCACCACCACGGGCCTCACCAAGGTCTACCGCTCGCGCGGCCGCGAGGTCACGGCGCTCGACGGCGTCGGCATCCACGTCGAGCCCGGCGAGGTCTACGGAGTCATCGGCCGCAGCGGCGCGGGCAAATCCACGCTGATCCGCTGTATCAACCTGCTGGAACGCCCCACCTCAGGCACCGTGACCGTGGACGGACAGGACCTCACCGCCCTGGCCGGCCGCGGCAGCCGCGCCGCCCGCCCGCTGCGGCTGGCCCGCGGCGGCATCGGCATGATCTTCCAGCACTTCAACCTGCTCTCCTCGCGCACCGTGCAGGGCAACGTGGAACTCCCGCTGGAGATCCTCGGCCTCGGCCGCCGCGAACGGGCCCGCAAGGCCCTCGACCTGCTCGACCTCGTCGGCCTCGCCGACCACGCCCGCGCCTACCCCTCCCGCCTCTCCGGCGGCCAGAAGCAGCGCGTCGGCATCGCCCGCGCCCTGGCGGGCGACCCGAAGGTCCTGCTCTCGGACGAGGCGACCTCCGCCCTCGACCCCGAGACCACCCGCTCGGTGCTTCGGCTGCTGCGCGACCTCAACCGGCAGCTCGGCCTCACCGTTCTGCTGATCACCCACGAGATGGACGTGGTCAAGTCCGTGTGCGACTCGGCCGCGCTGATGGAGAAGGGACGCATCGTCGAGTCCGGCGTCGTCTCGGACCTGCTGGCCACCCCGGGCTCGCGGCTGGCCCGCGAGCTGTTCCCCGTCGGCGGCGGCGCCTCCGGCGCGGACCGCACGGTCGTCGACATCACCTTCCACGGCGAGAGCGCCGACCGCCCGGTCATCTCCCGGCTCTCCCGCACGCACGACGTCGACGTCTCCATCCTGGGCGCCGCCATGGACACCGCCGGCGGCCGCCAGGTGGGCCGCATGCGCATCGAGCTGCCGGGCCGCCCCGAGGAGAACGACGCGGCCATCGGCTTCCTGCGCGAGCAGGGGCTCACCGTCGAGCTGCCCGGCCAGGGAACGCCTGGACCGGTCGCGGTGGAGCGGGAACTCACGGAGGAGGGCGCCTGATGACCTGGGACGAGATGCAGCCGCTGCTGGAGCAGGGCACGATCGACACGCTGTACATGGTCGGGTGGTCGACGTTCTACGCCATCCTCGGCGGCCTGCCCATCGGCGTGCTGCTCGTTCTCACCGACCGCGGCGGCCCGTTGGCCAACGTGATCGTCAACAAGGTCCTCGGCGTCGTCGTGAACATCGGCCGTTCGCTGCCGTTCATCATCATGATGGTCGCGCTGATCCCGTTCACCCGCTTCGTCGTGGGGACCGCCGTCGGCCCGACGGCCGCGGTGGTGCCGCTGGCCATCGGCGCCATCCCGTTCTTCGCCCGGCTGGTGGAGACCGCCGTCCGCGAGGTGGACCACGGCCTGGTCGAGGCGGCCTGGGCCATGGGCGGCGGCACCTGGACGGTCGTGCTGAAGGTCCTGCTGCCCCAGGCCCTGCCGTCCCTGATCGCCGGCCTCACCACCACCGTCATCGCCGTCATCGGCTACTCGGCGATGGCCGGCGCGGTCGGCGGCGGCGGGCTCGGCACCCTGGCCCTCACCTACGGATACCAGCGCTTCGAGGACACCTTCATGATCGTCACCGTCGCCGTGCTCATCGTCATAGTGACCGCCGTCCAACTGCTCGGCGACCTCGCCGTGCGGCTGATCCGCCGCCGCGAACGCGCCGCCGGCTGAGCCGTCCCCGACCTTCCGCAGGCCCGGCCGGTAGGCCGGGCCACCAGAAGCACCCCGCACCATCAGAACGAAAGGCACTTTTCGTGCGTACTTCCCTGAAGACAGGAACCCTCCTCGCGGCCACCGCCGCCCTCACCCTCTCCCTGGCCGCCTGCGGCACCGACTCCGACCCGGACACCGGCGGCAACGGCGGCGCTGACGGCGAAGCAGGCGAAGGACAGGAAACGCCCACCGGACCGCTGAGCGTCGCCGCCAACCCCGTCCCGCACGCCGCCGTTCTCACGTTCGTCGAGGAGAACCTGGCCGAGGAGGCCGGCCTGGAGCTGGACATCCGCGAGTTCACGGACTACGTCCTGCCCAACACCGCCGTGGACAGCGGCGAGGTGGACGCCAACTACTTCCAGCACCAGCCCTACCTGGACGACTTCAACGAGAACCAGGGCACCGACATCGTCCCCGTCGTCAACGTCCACCTCGAACCGCTCGGCCTGTACTCCAACGCGCTCGACAGCGCCGACGCGCTCGCCGAGGGCGACACCGTGGCCATCCCCAACGACGCCACCAACGCGGGCCGCGCCCTGAAGCTGCTGGCCGACAACGGCGTCATCGAACTGGCCGAGGACGCCGGTGCCGAGGCAACCGTCGGCGACATCACCGACGACCGCGGCCTGTCGTTCGAGGAGCTGGAGGCCGCGACGCTGCCCCGCGCCCTGGAGGACTTCGACGCCGCCGTCATCAACGGCAACTACGCCATCGAGGCCGACCTCTCGCCCGTCGACGACTCCCTCCTGCTGGAAGCGGCCGAGAACAACCCGTACGCCAACTTCCTCGCCGTCAAGGCGGGCAACGAGGAGGACCCGCGCGTCAGGACCCTCGCCGAGCTCCTCAACTCCGCCGAGGTCGAGCAGTTCATCGAGGACACCTACGACGGCGCCGTCGTTCCCGCCTTCGGCGCACCCGCCTCCTGACCCGCGCCACCACCACCGGGCCCCGGTCGTCCGCCGGGGCCCGGCGCCATGCCCGGACCATCCGTATTGCATGCTGTCATCTCAGACTTGAGCAGGGAGCGGCGCATGACATCCACCTTCCCCGACATCACCATCAGCACGGACCGGCTCGTGCTGCGCCCGTACGAGGAAGCGGACATCCCCGAGCTCACCGCGATGATGAACGACGAGCTCACCGCCGCCTGGACCTCCGTTCCCGCCCCGTACACCACGCTGGAGGCGCGCGACTGGATTCACCGCCGCGCCCCCAGGGAACGCACCGGGGGCCAGGGCATCGTGCTGGCCGTCACCGAGATCCTCACCCACCGCCTGGTCGGCGGCATCCACCTGATGAGCACCAACTGGCGCACCCTGGCCACCGAGGTCGGTTACGTCGTGGCACCCTGGGCCAGGGGCGAGGGCTACGCCGCCGAATCCGTGCTGGCCATCGCGCAGTGGCTGTTCCGCGACCAGAAGTTCGAACGGCTGGAACTGCGCACCGCCGCGGGGAACACCGCCTCCCAGCAGGTGGCCCAGAAGATCGGCTGCGTCAGCGAGGGCATCCTCCGCAACGCCTCCATAGTCCGGTCCAGAACCGAGGACGGCGGCTGGACCGACATCCGCACCGATCTCATCGTCTGGGGCCTGCTGCCCGAGGACCTGGAGGACGCCCCGGAGGCCGACTACCGCGCAGGGTAGGCTTGCCGCCGTCCCCGACCTGCGACGAGCCCAGGAGCGCCCCGACCATGGCCGACCGCGTCACCGTGATCGGATGGGACGGCTCCCCGCTGGACCCGCCCGCCCGGGCGGCCCTCCAGGCGGCCACCCTCGTGGCCGGTGCCCCGCGGCACCTGGCCCTCCCCGAAGTCCCCGCACACGCCGAGCGTGTGCAGCTCGGCAGCGTCCCGCTCGCCGCCCGCCGCATTGCGGCCCACCGCGGCACCGCCGTCGTGCTCGCCGACGGCGACCCCGGCTTCTTCGGCGTGGTCCGCGCCCTGCGCGACCCCGAGCACGGCCTCGAAGTGGAGGTCGTACCCGCCGTGTCGGCCGTCGCCGCCGCCTTCGCCCGCGCCGGGATGCCGTGGGACGACGCGCGCATCGTCGTCGCAAACCGCCGCACCCTGCGCCGCGCCGTCAACGTGTGCCGGGCCCACCCCAAGGTCGCCGTGCTCACCTCGCCCGGCGCGGGCCCCACCGAGATCGCGCTGCTGCTCGGCCAGGTGCACCGCACGTTCGTCATCTGCGAGTCGCTCGGCACCGACCGCGAACGCGTCTCCGTTCTCACCTCCGACACCGTCTCGCAGCACCGCTGGACCGACCCCAACCTGGTCATCGTGATCGGCGGCGGCAGCACCTCCCAGCCGGGCGGCAGCAGTTGGCTGGCCGGCCTCGATCCGGGCGGCGCCGACCAGCCGCGCGGCTTCGGCCTCGCCGCCGTCGCGTACGACCCCGGGGGGCAGGAGGCCGACCCGGACGCCGGACAGGAGCCGGGCCGCGGCCGGCGGCTGCGCGCCCTGCAACTGGCCGCCCTGGGCCCCGGCGTGGGCGACCTGATGTGGGACGTCGGCACGGGGAACGGACTCGCCGCAGTCGAGGCCGCCCGGCTCGGCTCGGCGGTGATCGCCGTCGACCGCGACGCGCGGGCGTGCGCCCTGGCCGAGGCGACCGCGCGCCGCCTCGGCGTGCAACTTCACACGGTGCACGGCGTCGCCCCGCAGGCGCTGGAGGACCTGCCGGAGCCCGACGTCATCCGGATCGGCGGCGGCGGCCCGCGGACCCTCGTCGCCTGCGCCGACCGCAGGGCGCAGCGCCTCGTCACGCACGCCATGACGCGGGATCAGGCGGAAGCCGCCGGCCGGGTCCTCGCGGGCGCGGGGTACGACGTCGAATGCACCCTGCTGCAATCCGTCGAACTGGAGACCAGTACCTGGTCGGAACGCGGTCGCACGGTCGTGTTCCTGCTGGTGGGCCGCCGGTTGCCGGCTCCCCGGTGACAAATGCGGATCATCCGGGGCCACTCGCGCACCCGTGAACAGGACCGGGTGTCATCCCGGGTAGGCTGATTGACCGTTGTGCCGTCAGCTGGACGTGATGATTCGTCCGTCAATGTCCGGGGTTGGAAGGAGCACGTGCGATGGGCGAGGTGGACGCATGACGGACGCCGGCCGGATTCCGGAGGAGGGACAGCCGGAGCTCGCGGGAGCGCAGCCGGACCAGCCGGTGCCGCCGGGTGTGCCGGTCCCTGCCGCCTACCCGTTCCCCGCCCCGCCGGACGAGGCCGGCGACGGTGACGAGGAGGAGCTGCTGATGCCCGGTGCGAACGGTGCCTGGGGCGAGGCCGCGGTCGCGCCGCGGCAGGCCGCCGGCGTTGCGCAGCCGCAGGACCAGCCGGGGCACCCCCTGCCCCTCACGCACCGCCCCGCGCCGCTCGCGCCGCGCGGCCCGCACCCGACCGAGCCGGAGTACCTGGACGTGCCCGCGGCCGTTCCCGCCCCGGCGCCGCAGGCCGTTCCCGAGCCGCCCCACCCCGTCGCCGCCGCGGCTCCCGCGCCGCCGGCCGCCCCCGTGGCCAAGGCCCCGGGACCGCTGCCCACACCGCCCGGCGCCTGGGAGCCGGTGCCGCCGCAGGCCGCCGCGCCGCAGGCCCCGGCCGCGGAGCCGGAGCCGGAGCCGGGTCCCGAGCCGGAACCCCGGCCGGAAGCCGTGCCCGAACCCGAGGCCGTGTCCGAGCCCGTGTCCGAGCCCGTGTCCGAGGCCGCGAACGATGCCGTGTCCGAGCCCGTGACCGAAGCGGCCACCGAGCCCGCGACCGAGGCGGTGCGGGAGGCGGAGCCGGCCGCGCCCGCGGCCCGGCCGGAGCCCGACCCCGTCCCTGTCCCCGTCCCCGAGGCGCAGGCCGCCGCCCCTCAGGAGCCGGCCGGGGCCGAGGCCCGGGACGAGTCGCAGGAGCAGTCCGAGCAGCCGGCCGCGCCCGCCGGGCCTGCCGTGCCCGCCGTGCCGGGTCCCCGCACCGCGCCGGGGCCGGTGCCCGCCGTCGCGGGGCCGGCCGTACTCCAGCCGCAGCCCCGGCCCGCGGCCGCCGAGGAACCGGCCGCCGAGGCGTCGGCCGCGGAGCTGGCGGCGCCCCCCGCCGCACCGGAGGCACCGCAACAGCAGGAGCCGCCCCGCCCGCCCGCGCCCGGCTACCCCGAGCCGGAGCGCGACACCGTGCACCGGCTGATGCGCGAGCGCCGGGACATCCGCAACGGCTTCCGCCCCGACCCCATCCCGCACGACGTGTTGCTGCGGGTCCTGGAAGCCGCGCACACCGCACCGAGCGTGGGCCTGTCCCAGCCCTGGGACTTCGTCATCATCCGCTCGCCCGAGACCCGTACGGCCGTTCAGGAGCTGGCCGTCCGGCAGCGTCAGGCGTACGCCAAGTCCCTGCCCAAGGGCCGAGCCAAGCAGTTCAAGGAGCTGAAGGTCGAGGCCATCCTCGACACCCCCGTCAACATCGTGGTCACCGCCGACCCCACCCGCGGCGGCCGGCACACTCTCGGGCGGCTCAGCCAGCCGCAGATGGCCCCGTACTCCTCCGCCCTCGCCGTGGAGAACCTGTGGCTCGCCGCCCGCGCCGAGGGTCTGGGCGTCGGCTGGGTCAGCTTCTTCGACGAACGGGAGCTGGTCCGCGCCCTCGACCTGCCCGAGCACCTGGAGATCGTCGCCTACCTGTGCGTCGGGTACGTCGACGAGTTCCCCGGCGAGCCGGAGCTGTCGCAGCACGGCTGGTCCCAGCGCCGCCCGCTGTCCTGGGTCGTGCACGACGAGGCGTACGGCCGCCGCGCGCTGCCGGGCGCCGAGCCGCACGACCTGCTGAGCGAGACCCTGGCCGAGATCCGCCCGCTGGACGCCCAGGCCCTCGGCGAGGCCTGGGAGCGGCAGAAGCGGATGACGAAGCCCGCCGGTGCCCTCGGTGCCCTGGAAGTCATCTCCGCCCAGCTCTGCGGGCTTTCGCGCAGCTGCCCGCCGCCGGTGCCCGAGCCGGCGGCCGTCGCCGTGTTCGCCGGGGACCACGGGGTGCACGCCCAGGGCGTCACTCCCTGGGCGCAGGAGGTCACCACGCAGATGGTGGCCAACTTCCTGGCCGGGGGAGCGGTGTGCAACGCGTTCGCCGCCCAGGTCGGCGCAGAGGTGTGCGTGATCGACGTCGGGGTCAGGTCCGAACTGCCGGCCACCCAGGGGCTGCTGCCGCGCAAGGTCAGGGCGGGCACCGGCGACATCACCGCGGGCCCCGCGATGACCCGCGAAGAGGCGCTGCGGGCCGTCGAGGTGGGCATCGAGACCGCCCGCGACCTCGTGGCCGCAGGCAACCGCGCCCTGCTCACCGGCGAGATGGGCGTCGCCAACACCACCGTCTCCGCCGCCCTCGTGGCCGTCTTCACCGACGCCGACCCCGCCGAGGTCACCGGCCGCGGCACCGGCATCGACGACGAGACGCACGCCAGAAAAGTCGACGTGGTCCGCCGCGCCCTGCACCGGCACGAGCCGGAGGCCACCGACCCGCTCGGCGTGCTGGCGGCCGTCGGCGGACTCGAACACGCCGCGCTCACCGGGCTGATCCTCGGCGGCGCCTCGCTGCGGGTGCCGGTGATCCTCGACGGGGTCACCGCGGGGGCGGCGGCCCTGGCCGCGCGCGCCATCGCCCCGGAGGCCGTGTCCGTGTGCATCGCGGGGCACCGCAGCGCCGAGCCCGGGCACCTGGCCGCGCTCACCGCGCTCGGCCTGCGCCCGCTGGTCGACCTGGATCTGCGGCTCGGCGAGGGCACCGGTGCGCTGCTCGCCCTGCCCGTCGTGCAGAGCGCGGCCCGGGCGGTGCGGGAGGTGGCCACCTTCGACTCGGCCGGGGTGACGGACAAGAATTAGGGTGAGGGCGGCCGGTCCCCGGGGCGGCCGCCCAACCGTTCCGCCCGCGCGAGGAGCCCGCACCACCCATGCCAGAGAACCCCGCCTATCCCCTCGGCCTGCGCCTGACCGGCCGCCGTGTCCTCGTGCTCGGCGGCGGAACGGTGGCGCAGCGCCGCCTGCCCGCGCTGCTCGCCGCGGGCGCCGACGTGCTGCTGGTCGCGCCCGCGGTCACCCCTTCCGTCCAGGCCATGGCCGACGCGGGCGAACTGGCCTGGGAGGCCAGGGGATACCGGCCAGGTGACGTCGAAGGCGCCTGGTACGTGCTGATCGCCACCGACGACCCGCGCGTCAACGCCGCGGCCTCGGCCGAGGCGGAGGAACGGCGCGTGTGGTGCGTCCGCAGCGACGACGCCGGGGCGGCGACCGCATGGACGCCCGCCACCGGCCGTGGCGACGGCGTCACGGTGGCCGTGCTCACCGGCCGCGACCCGCGCCGTTCCGCCGCCGTCCGCGACGCCGTGGTCGAAGGGCTGCGCGACGGCACGCTGACCGCGCCGCGCCACCGCGGGCGCACGCCGGGCGTCGCCCTGGTCGGCGGCGGGCCAGGCGATCCGGACCTCATCACGGTGCGGGGCCGGCGGCTGCTCGCCGAGGCGGACGTCGTCATCGCCGACCGGCTCGGCCCCCGCGACCTGCTGGACGAACTCCCGCCGCACGTCGAGGTCATCGACGCCGCCAAGATCCCGTACGGCCGCGGCATGGCCCAGCAGGCCATCAACGAGGCGCTGGTCGCGCACGCCAGGGCCGGCAAGTTCGTGGTGCGGCTGAAGGGCGGCGACCCCTTCGTATTCGGCCGCGGCAAGGAGGAGGCGGAGGCGCTGGCGGCGGCCGGCATCCCGGTGACGGTGGTGCCCGGCGTCACCAGCGCCATCAGCGTGCCCTCCGCCGTGGGTGTCCCGGTGACCCACCGCGGCGTGGCGCACGAGTTCACCGTGGTCAGCGGGCACGTCGCGCCCGACGACCCCCGTTCCCTCGTCGACTGGGCGGCGCTGGCCGCGCTGCGCGGCACGCTCGTGCTGCTGATGGCGGTGGAACACATGCCGGACATCGCCGAGGCCCTGATCCGCCACGGCAGACCCGCCGCGACGCCGGTCGCCGTCGTTCAGGAGGGCACCACGGCGGCGCAGCGCCGCGTCGACGCCACGCTCGGCACGGTCGCCTCCCGGATCGCCGAGGAGGGCGTCCGCCCGCCCGCCGTCGTGGTGGTGGGTGACGTGGTGACCGTCGGGTGAGCAGCCCCGTCCGGATCACCGACCCCGGCGACCCCCGCCTCGGCGACTACACCGGCCTGACCGACGTGGCGCTGCGCCGGAGGCGCGAGCCGGCCGAGGGCTTGTTCATGGCGGAGGGCGAGAAGGTGATCCGCCGTGCGCTCGACGCCGGTTACCCGATGCGTTCGATGCTGCTGACCCCGCGGTGGGCCGGGGCGATGGGTGAGCTGGCCGGGGCCGCCGCGGCGCCGGTCTACGTGGTCGAGGAGGAGCTGGCGGAACGCGTCACCGGCTACCACGTGCACCGCGGCGCGCTGGCCGCGATGGAGCGCGTTCCGCTGCCGGAGCCGGGTGAACTCCTCGCCCGCGGGCATCGGCTGGCCGTGCTCGAAGCGGTCAACGACCACACCAACATCGGCGCGGTGTTCCGCGGGGCGGCGGCTCTCGGCATGGACGGCGTCCTGCTCTCCCCTGACTGCGCGGACCCGCTCTACCGCCGGTCGGTCAAGGTGTCCATGGGCGCGGTGTTCTCCCTGCCCTACGCCCGCCTGCCGCGTGGGCCGCGGGCGCTGGACGAGGTCCGGGAGGCCGGGTTCCGGCTGCTCGCCCTCACGCCCGACGCGCGCGCCCGCGACATCAGGGCGGTGGCGGCGGAGCAGGCCGGCGGCCGGGTCGCGCTGATGCTGGGGGCGGAGGGGGCCGGGCTCTCGGCGCGCGCGCTGGCCGCCGCGGACACGTGGGTGCGGATTCCCATGGCGCACGGCGTGGACTCGCTCAACGTGGCCGCCGCCGCTGCCGTGGCGTTCTTCGCGATCACGGCGGCCTGAGCGCGCGGCGGTCCTACAGCGGCCCCTGGCAGCCCTGGGCCGCGGCGATGCCGAGCGCGACCAGCAGGGTCACCGTCACGAAGACGACCAGCCGCTGCCGCAGCAGCCGCCGGTCGAGCCGTCGGCGCGGCCCCGGGACCGGCCGACCCGCGCCGGTGCCCCGCGTGCCCGACCGCGGTGCCGGACGCTCGGACTCCGGCTCGCGCTCCGAGCGGCGCTCCTGCGCGCGCTCCGGGGCGGCAGAGGAGCGCGCCCGCGCCATGGGCCGGGCAACGCCCCTGGCCTCCCTGGCCGCGATCTCCTTCAGCCGCAGCGAGAGCTGGAGGGTACTGGGGCGCTCCTGCGGCGACTTCGCCAGGCACGAGCGCACCAGGGGGGCCAGGGCGGCGGGCACGCCGCGCAGTTGCGGCTCCTCGTGCACGACGCGGTACAGCATGACCTCGGAACTGCCCTGTCCGAACGGCGAGTCGCCGAGCGCCGCGTACGCCAGCGTCGCGCCGAGCGAGAAGACGTCGGAGGCAGGGGTCACCGGCTGGCCGCGCACCTGCTCGGGCGCGAGGAAGCCGGGCGAGCCGACCGCCGTTCCGACGTGCGTGAGGGTGCTGGCCCCGGTGGCCCAGGCGATGCCGAAGTCGATGATGCGCGGGCCCTTGGGCGACAGCAGGATGTTCGACGGCTTGAGGTCGCGGTGGACGACTCCTGCCTCGTGCACGGCGACCAGCCCCTCGGCGAGCGCGGCGCCGATCGCGGCCGTCTCGGCCGCGGAGAGCGAGCCGTGCTCGAGCACCTTGTCGTGCAGCGAGGGACCGGGCACGTACTGGGTGGCGAACCACGGCCGTGTGGCGTCCAGATCGGCGGCGACCAGGCGCGCGGTGCAGCCGCCGCGGATGCGCCGCGCGGCGGAGACCTCCCGCGCGAACCGCGAACGGAACTCCTGGTCCTCCGCGAGGTCCGGCCTGATGACCTTCAGCGCGACCCGCTGCCCGCGCCGGTCGGAGCCGAGGTACACCACGCCCATGCCGCCGGCGCCGAGCCGCCGATGGAGCCGGAACGCGCCGACGACTCGCGGGTCCTCGCGCCGGAGCCGCATCATCGCCATGTCTACCTCGCTGCCCCGTGCTTGTGATGGCCTCAGCTTACGGACTGCGCGGCCCGAGCAGCGATAAGGCCGCGCGCGCAGGCGTTTTCGGCGTCGCGGCACCACCCCTGGGGGAAACCCCCGGCATCCCTGCACGGGTATCCACCCTGGGGAGTAGCCCGGCCACCCCTCTCTCATCCTGCGGGAGGCCCCCAGGTCAGTACGCCGGGCTGACGTCCGGGACGGCGCGCGCACCTAATGTTGTGGTCAAGCGGCGGGCGCAGCACTCGTCCCCCGAGGTCACCCGCCCGCCGCCCCAACGACATGACGGGAGGGGACAGATGGCACGCACAGCGTTGCCGCGGGAGACCAGCAGGGCCGATCGGCGCCATCCGCTGGTGGCCGCGGCGATGGTGCTGCCGTTCGCCCTCGCCCTTGCCGTCGTCATCGGCGGCGTGGAGGCCGTCATGACACAGGCGTCGTCCGTGGCCGGCATGCTGGGGCGCTGAGCGCGCCCCGGGCCCGGGAGAGCGGCCCGGGTCGGGGACACCGGTCTACAGCCCCGTGGGGACGGGGGTGAGGCGGACGGCTATGGGCCCGGGCAGCTGGGGAGCTGCCCGGGTCCCGCGTCAAAGAGGCCGGAGAGCGTGAGCTCTCCGGCCTCTTGTGCGGTGCGCGATACTGGGATTGAACCAGTGACCTCTTCCGTGTCAGGGAAGCGCTCTCCCGCTGAGCTAATCGCGCGGGCCCGCGGCTTGCGCCGCGGGGCGGACCCGTGAAGGCCCCGTGGACGATACTGGGATTGAACCAGTGACCTCTTCCGTGTCAGGGAAGCGCTCTCCCGCTGAGCTAATCGTCCGAGGTGGAGACGGGATTTGAACCCGTGTAGACGGCTTTGCAGGCCGTTGCCTCGCCTCTCGGCCACTCCACCGGATGGGGGCGTGCCCCCTTCGAGCGGACGACGAGATTCGAACTCGCGACCCCCACCTTGGCAAGGTGGTGCTCTACCAACTGAGCTACGTCCGCAGTGTTGTCTCCGCCGCGGCCTCCGGCTTGCGGCGACGTCATGAACCTTAGCGGATTCGTGGGCCAGCTCAAACTCGGTACCGCGCCGGCCACCGGCAAGGCCCCTCGGCCAGGGCTTCAGGGCAGGGCCTAGAATCGCACGCGTGCACGAAGCCGCTCCGATCGTCCGCCTCGGTGGATTTCTGGCCACCGGGCTCTGCGATGTCACGAGCGATCCGCGGGCGCTCGACTCGGCCGGCTGGTGGGCCGTGGTGGCGGGATACGCCGGGGACCTGGTGTGTGCCCGGTTCGCGGACGTCCGCCCGGCGCCGCGCCCGGTCGCCGTGCCCGGCCGCTGGCGCGGTCCCGCGCCGGACGACTGGACCGGTTCCCTGGACGCCGCCGCCTATCGGGCCGCCGTGCTGCGCATCCGCGAGCACATCGCGGCCGGGGACGTCTACCAGGCGAACCTGTGCCGTGTGCTCTCCGCGCCTGTTCCCCCGGAGGCCGATGCCGACGCGCTGACCGCGCTGCTCGTGCGCCGCGACCCGGCCAGGTTCGCGGGCACCGTGCGGCTGCCCGCCCACGGCGTGGAGATCGCCACCGCGTCGCCCGAGCTGTTCCTGCGCCGCGCGGGCCGCACGGTGGAGTCGGGACCGATCAAGGGCACCGGACGGACCGCCGCCCACCTCGGTGCCAAGGAGCGGGCCGAGAACGTCATGATCGTCGACCTCGTCCGCAACGACCTCGGCACCGTCTGCGTCCCCGGCTCCGTCACCGTTCCCGAGCTGTGCGTCCCCGAGGAGCGCCCGGGGCTGACGCACCTGGTCTCCACCGTCCGCGGCGAGCTGGCCGCGGGAGCCGGCTGGGCCGAGCTGCTGGCCGGCGCCTTCCCGCCCGGCTCGGTGACCGGCGCGCCCAAGTCCAGCGCGCTGCGGATCATCGACGCGCTGGAAACGGCGCCCCGCGGCCCGTACTGCGGCGCGGTCGGCTGGGTGGACGCCGACCGTGGCACCGGCGAACTGGCCGTGGCCATCCGCACGTTCTGGATCGAGCGGACCGACGGCCGCGCGCTGCTGCGCTTCGGCACCGGCGCGGGGATCATCTGGGACTCCGACCCGGCGCGCGAATGGGCGGAGACCGAGCTGAAGGCCGCGGCGCTGATCGGGGTAGCGTCTACGGGAGGGCAGCCGAACGGCAGGGAGCAGGACAGGGAAGGGAGCCACCATGGCGCTGATCTGGCTGGACGGTGAGCTGCGCGACGCCGGCAGCGCACGGGTTTCCGTCTTCGACCACGGACTCACCGTGGGCGACGGGGTGTTCGAGACGCTCAAGACGGAGAACGGCCGGGCGTTCGCGACGACCAGGCACCTGGACCGCCTCGCGGCCTCGGCCGCCGGGCTCGGGCTGCCGGAGCCGGACCGGGCGGAGGTCGAGCGCGCCTGCGCGGCGGTTCTCGACGCCGTGCCGCTCGCTCTCGGCCGCCTGCGCATCACCTACACCGGCGGCCCCGGGCCGCTCGGATCGGCGCGCGGCGACGCCCCGCCGACGCTGGTCGTGGCCCATGCCGAGATGTCCCGCCGCCCGGACACCACGGCCGTGATCACCGTGCCGTGGACCCGCAATGAGCGCGGTGCGCTCGCCGGTCTGAAGACCACCTCCTACGCGGAGAACGTCATCGCCCTCGCACGGGCCCGCCAGGAGGCCGCGTCCGAGGCGCTGTTCGCCAATACGGCGGGCCGGCTGTGCGAGGGCACCGGGACCAATGTGTTCGTCGTCGTCGACGGCGAGCTGCTGACCCCGACGCTGTCCGAGGGCTGCCTGGCCGGCGTCACCCGGGCCCTGGTGGTCGAGTGGACCGGGGCCCGCGAGACCGAGCTGCCGATGGACGCCCTGCGCACCGCGGACGAGGTGTTCCTCACCTCGAGCGCCCGCGACGTGCAGGCCGTGCGCCGGGTCGACGGCCGCGAGCTGCCGGGCGCGCCGGGACCGGTGACGGCCAAGGCCATGCGGGTCTTCCGCGAGCGCGCCGCGGCGGACATCGACCCGTAGCGGCGCGACCCGTCCCGCCCCCGGGGCGGGACGGGCCCGGTGCGCCGTACATCACGTGCGGGCGCACGTGGGTAGGGATGCCCGGGTGACCACCACACTCCGCCCCGCAGGACCAGAGGAGCGGCTGCCCGGCGGCCCCGCAGGATCGGTCCTGTCGTTCGACATACGCGTCAACGGCCGCCGCGTCGGCGGCCTGCGCCTGGTCGTGGCGGCGGAGCCGCCCGGCCGGGCGGGGGAGATCACCGACCTGGAGATCGACGCGGCGGAGCGCCGCCGTGGCCGGGCCACGGTCGCGCTGCTCGCCGCCGAGGAGGTGCTGCGGGCGCGGGGCTGCCGCCGGGTCGCCGCGGCCGTGCCGGCCGGCGCGACGGGCGCCGCCGCGCTCGCGGCGGGTCTCGGGTACACCGAGCGGGCCCGCGTGATGAGCAAGCGGCTGACCGGGCCGCCGCCCGCGCTGCCGCGGGAGTGCGCGGTGCGCCCCGCGGCCGGCGCGGAACGTGCGCGGTGGCAGGCGGAGGGGCCGGGGGAGGAGGCCGAGCTGCACCTGCTGGCCCACCTGGGCACGGATGTCGGCGCGCTGTGGACGTCCGCCGCGGCCGCCGGGCCGCCGCGCGGCGCGGACATGCGCGTCCTGGCCGTGCGGGTGGGCCGGGAGCACCGGCGCCGCGGGCACGGCAGGGCACTGCTGTTCGCGGCCGAGCGCCTGTGCCTGGCCGCCGGCGGGCGGGTGCTCGGCGCCCGCGTGCCCGCGGACGGCGGGGCGGGGCCGCGGCTGTTCGAGGCGCTCGGCTACGGCGTGGACGAGTACCGGCTGTCCAAGCCTCTCTGCTGAGCCAGCAGCGATTCGGCGATCTCCGTGACGCGTGCGAGGAGCCCGTCCTGGCTCGCGCCGCCGTCGAGTCGCTGCCCGTCGATCACGTAGGTGGGAGTGCCGGTCACACCGAGTGCCTGACCCTCGGCGTGGTCGGCGTCGACCATGAGCATGTGCCGCCCGTCGACGAGGGCGGTGTCCACCTCGTCGGTGTCGAGGCCGAGCTCGGCGGCGACCTCGAGCAGCACCGGGGTGCCGCGTTCCTTCAGCTCGGCGGTGCGGGCGAGCAGCGCCGTCCAGAACGCGTCGCCGCTGCCCTGCGCGTACGCCTCCTCGGCCGCCTGGGCGGCGGCCAGCGCGTGCTGGTGCCCGGCGAGCGGGAAGTGGCGGCGCCGGATCTCCAGGGCGGGGCCGAAGCGTTCCGACAGGGTGCGCAGGTCGGATTCGGCGCGGTGGCAGTCGGGGCACTGGAGGTCGCACCACACGTCCAGCACGGCGCTGGGGCCGGTCTTCTCGTTCATATGCACAGTCTTCCATCCGGGCGACCCCGGGGCCTTACCCCGAAAAGACCCTGATCCTCGGCCGGGAGCCATGGCCTTCTGCGGACGGGGGCGGCAGGATGGAAAGATGTTGATTGGCACCGCCTGTACCCTTCTATCCGCCGCGGGCCTGGGCATCGCCTTCCTGGTGGCCCGCCGCCGCCGGTACGCGCTGGCCCTCAGGGCGGCCGCGGTGGCGCTGCTCCCCGTCGGCCTCGCGATGACGGGCGTGGTGCGTTTCGTGGTCAATATGACGTTCAACCCGGTGGCCTGGGCAGGCTTCGGTGTGCTGGCGTGCGCCGTGCTGCTGTTCCTGTCCGGCCGTCTCGCCGAGGGGCGCGGCCGGGACCGGGAGCGGTCGGGCGGCGGTACGCCGGCGGCCGAGCCCGCGGCCGGGTCCCCGCGTTCGCTGCCGAAGTCGGGCCGCCGGCGCGGCGGGGAGGCGGACGACTTCTCCGATATCGAGGCCATTCTGAAGAAGCACGGGATCTGACCACCGCGGCACCTGACCGAGGGGTCCCCAATCCAGCTCGACATTCGCCCCATGTCCGGGCAAATGAGACGTGTTGATCGCGGAGCGCCGTCCCGCTGCGTCATGATCGCCGCGACATGGCGCACACCACGAGGGAGCAGGCTCCCGACTCCGCGAACCGGCCGCTGCCGGCCACCCCCCAGGACCACGCGAGCGCGGCCCAGGAGAGCCGCGGCTGTCTCTTCGCCCTCTCGCAGCCGCCGCTGATGCTTTTCCTGACCGTCATCGGGGCGCTGCTGCTCATCGCGGGGCTGCATGACCAGTTCCTGCTGTGAGGGCCGCCGGGGGCGGCTCAGGCCTCCCGCTGCCTGGCCCGGTACGCGGCCACGTGGAGCCGGTTCCCGCATGTGCGGTTGGAGCAGTAGCGGCGTGAACGGTTGCGCGACAGGTCGACGAACGCGTGCCCGCAGCCCGGCGCCCCGCACCACCGCAGCCGCTCCCGTTCCCCGGCGACCACGATGAACCCGAGCGCCATGCCGCAGTCCGCGGCGAGGTGGTCGGCGACCGAGGCGCCGGGCGCGAAGTAGTGGACGTGCCAGCCGTGGCCGTCGTGGTCGGTCAGCTGCGGCGTCGTGCCCGCGTCCGCCACCAGGGCGTTGACGAGCTCGGCCGCCGCCCGGTCGGAGGGGGCGGCGAAGATATCGGCGAAACGGTCGCGGACCCGGTGCACGGCCCGCAGGTCGTCGGCGCCCAGCTTCTCCACGCGGACGTCGCTGACACCGTGCTCCGCCACGAAGGCGCGCAGGGCGGCCACGTCGGCGAGCGCGTCCCCGGTGTCCCCGGCGTCCGCGGGCCGGGTGTTCAGCAGGTCGACGGTGTGGCCGAGCGCGCACCGGGTGTCGTGATTGATCAGCACCGAGGGCTCCGAGGTCCGCACTGGGCAACGTTGACGTGACTCTAGCCGCTGACGCAGGCGACGGCGCCGCCACGGCCTGGGGCCGCGGCGACGCCGTCAGATGCGCCCGCCGCCGGTTCCGCGCCGTCGCCCCGAGTCAGACGGCGCGAAGAACCGGCGGGTCTGTCAGCTCTCCGCCAGGATGTGCGAGAGCTCCGTATCGAGGTCGAAGTGGCGGTGTTCCGTGCCCGGCGGCACGGCCGCGTCGGTTCGCTTCAGGAATGATTCGAGGGCCCGGGCGGGGGCCTCCAGCAGTGCTTCGCCCTCGGGCGAGCTGAGGGCGATGCAGACGACCCCCTGCCCGTGGCTGCGGGAGGGCCACACCCGGACGTCGCCGGTGCCCGTCGGCCGGTGGAGACCTTCGGCCAGCAGGTCGCGGGCGAATACCCATTCGACGGTTTCTTCGGCTCCGGTGTGAAACGTCGCGTGTACGGCGTAGGGGTCCGCCGTGTCATACCGCAGCCCCGCGGGTACAGGAAGTGAGGACTCGCTCGATACAACGAGGCGCAGGTGCAGCTCGCAGCTGACCGTGGTGTTCATAAGCGCCAGGGCCTTTCGCTCAGTGTGCGCTCGGGGATTCGCACGTCGGCGAAATCGAGATGCCACGTACGCGCCGGTTGTAAACGCCTCTGCCCTAATTGTGGCCTTTAACGTCATTCCAATGGGCGAGTAGCGATATGGGCCATAGCGGGAGGAGCGGGATGACGGACACCAAGAGCTACCGTTTCCGATTTCACGGCGACTGGTCGGTAGCTGCCCCGTCCGCGGCCGTTTATGCCGCTCTGGACCGTCCGGAGGACTATCCGCGGTGGTGGCCCCAGGTCCGGGAGGTGGTCCGCACCGGGCCCGACACCGGTACGTGCCGGTTCAGGTCCTTCCTCCCCTTCGCCCTGCGCGTGACGGTCGTCGCCACCACGCGCGACCCGCGGGCCGGGGTGCTGGAGATCGCGCTGGGCGGCGACCTGGCGGGCCGGCTGCGCTGGACGCTCACCCGGTGGGACGGCGGCACGTGCGCGCACTACGACCAGGAGACCGAGCTGCGCAAACCGTTCCTCCGGCACCTCGCCCGGCCCGCGCGGCCCGTCTTAACCGCCAACCACATGGCCATGATGCGGGCCGGACAGCGGGGTCTGCGGGCCTGGTTGGGAGTTCATTTGGATGAGCAGTGATCCGCCCTGTATGGTTCTTCCCGTGCCGCAGGGCACGAGCCCAGGGCGATTAGCTCAGCGGGAGAGCGCTTCGTTCACACCGAAGAGGTCACTGGTTCGATCCCAGTATCGCCCACCCCTGGATGGCCGGTCCGCATCAGCGGACCGGCCTTCTGCGTGTGGCCCGCCGCTCGTTGCCGCGGCGCGGCGGGTGGCGCGCGGTCGGTACGATGCGGACTGCGCAGTGCGGGCCGAGCAGTGCGGGCCGCTTCCCCTTCATGTCGTCAGGAGAGACCGGTGTCGGACGTCCGTGTAACCCTCAAACGCGATTCCGAGCGGGAAGAACGCGTGGTGGTCGCGGGCACGACGACGGCCGCGCTGTTCGAGGGCGAGCGTTCCGTCGTGGCCGCACGGGTCGGCGGGCAGCTGAAGGATCTGGCCTACCGGCCTGCCGACGGCGACGAGATCGAGCCGGTGGACATCACCTCGCCGGACGGTCTCGACATCCTGCGGCACTCCACGGCCCACGTCATGGCGCAGGCCGTGCAGGAGCTGTTCCCGGAGGCGAAGCTGGGTATCGGACCGCCCATCAGGGACGGTTTCTACTACGACTTCGACGTCGACCGGCCGTTCCAGCCGGAGGATCTCGGCCGTATCGAGAAGCGCATGCAGCAGATCCAGAAGCAGGGCCAGCTCTTCGCGCGGCGGGCGGTGACCGACGAGGACGCCCGCAGTGAACTGGCGGGGGAGCCCTACAAGCTTGAGCTGATCGGCCTGAAGGGCGCGGCCGCCGAGTCGGCCGAGGGCGCGGGCGCCGAGGTCGGCGCCGGCGAGCTGACGATCTACGACAATGTCGACGCCAAAAGCGGCGAGCTGTGCTGGAAGGACCTGTGCCGCGGCCCGCACCTGCCCAGCACCCGCCTCATCCCGGCGTTCAAGCTGATGCGCAGCGCCGCCGCCTACTGGCGTGGCAGCGAGCGCAATCCGCAGCTCCAGCGCATCTACGGCACCGCCTGGCCCAGCCGCAACGAGCTGAAGGCGCACCTCGCGTTCCTCGCGGAGGCCGAGAAGCGTGACCACCGCAAGCTGGGGGCCGAGCTGGACCTTTTCTCCACCCCCGAGGAGCTGGGCTCGGGCCTCGCGGTCTTCCACCCGAAGGGCGGGGTCATCCGCAAGGTGATGGAGGACTACTCGCGCCGCCGGCACGTCGAGTCCGGTTATGACTTCGTCAACACGCCGCACATCAGCAAGGCGCACCTCTTCGAAACCTCGGGGCATCTGCCGCACTACGCCGACTCAATGTTCCCGCCCATGGAATTCGAGGGGCAGGATTATTACCTCAAGGCCATGAACTGTCCCATGCACAACCTGATTTTCCGGGCGCGTGGGCGGTCCTACCGGGAATTGCCGCTGCGGCTTTTCGAGTTCGGCACCGTGTATCGGTACGAGAAGTCGGGCGTCGTGCACGGACTCACGCGCGCCCGCGGTTTCACGCAGGACGACTCGCACATCTACTGCACCAAGGAGCAGATGCCCGACGAGCTGGACGCGCTGCTCACCTTCGTGCTGGGGCTCCTGCGCGACTACGGGCTCAGCGAGTTCTACCTCGAACTGTCGACCCGCGGTGACTCCGACAAGTTCATCGGTGAGCCGCAGGAGTGGGCGGAGGCCACCGAGACGCTGCGGCAGGCGGCGGGGAAGCAGGGGCTTGAGCTGGTCATGGACCCGGGCGGCGCCGCGTACTACGGGCCGAAGATCTCCGTCCAGGCGAAGGACGCCATCGGCAGGACCTGGCAAATGTCCACCATCCAGGTCGACTTCCAGCAGCCGAAGCGATTCGGGCTCGAATACACCGCGGCCGACGGCACGCGGCAGACGCCGGTGATGATCCACCGGGCGCTCTTCGGTTCCATCGAGCGTTTCTTCGCGGTCCTGCTGGAGCACTACGCGGGCGTCTTCCCGCCGTGGCTCGCGCCCGTGCAGGCCGTGGGCATTCCGATCGGCGATCCGCACGTGCCCTACCTCCAGGAGTTCGCGGCGGAAGCGAAGGCCGCAGGGCTGCGGATGGAGGTGGATTCCTCGGCCGACCGCATGCAGAAGAAGATCAGGAACGCGCAGAAGCAGAAGATCCCGTTCATGGTCATCGCCGGGGACGACGATGTCGCCCAGGGAGCGGTGAGCTTCCGGTACCGGGACGGCTCGCAGAAGAACGGCATCCCGCGCGCCGACGCGCTGCGCGAGATCGCCGAGGCCGTCGAGACGCGCGCCCAGGTCTGAGCGGCGGGTCCCGGGGCCCGCCGCCCCGGGACCCGCGCGGGCCCGTGTACGCCATATGCTGGCCGCCATGAGCAGCGAGCCGGAGCACCAGATCGGGGTGGGGACGCCCGACGCGTTCCAGCGCCTGTGGACGCCTCACCGGATGGCCTACATCCAGGGAGAGGGCAAGCCCACCGGACCCGGCGCCGACGACGGCTGCCCGTTCTGCTCCATCCCGGGCAAGAGCGACGAGGACGGGCTGATCATCGCCCGCGGTCGCGAGGTCTACGCCGTCCTCAACCTCTACCCGTACAACGGTGGTCACCTGCTGGTGGTGCCCTACCGGCACGTCGCCGACTACACCGGGCTCACGGACGCGGAGACCACGGAGCTGGCCGAGGTCACCAAACAAGCCATGACCGCGATCCGCACGGCCTCCGGGGCACACGGCTTCAACATCGGGATGAACCAGGGCTCGGCGGCCGGTGCCGGCATCGCCCCCCACCTGCACCAGCACGTGGTGCCCCGGTGGGGCGGGGACGCCAACTTCATGCCGGTCGTCGGACACACCAAGGTGCTGCCGCAACTGCTCGCCGACACCCGGCGGATGCTGGCCGGCGCCTGGCCGGCCTGAGCCGGGGGCACCGGCCCGCGCGCGGGGCCCGCGCCGGGCGGCCCCGCCTCACATGTTGTACTCGTCCGCCCGCTTCGGCTCCGCGGTCTGCACCTGCCCGCTGAGCGCCTGCGACCTGCTCTCGAACGGGGTGACGTCCACCCCGTTCTCCTCCAGCACCCGCAGGGCCGCCGCGTGCGCCACGCGGAGCACCGGCGTCGCGGCCCGCAGGGCGTCGTCCACCATGAAGCGGTGGTTCCACGGGGTGGTCGCCCAGGTGTGCCGCAGGCCGAACGGCTCCGGCAGGGCCAGCGTGCCGCCGAACTTGTCCAGGCGGGCGGGGAACCAGGTCAGCGGGGCGCGGGCGGCCAGCCGCACGACCTCTTTGGCGTCCACGAGGGGCAGCGGCTGCTTCTGCTTCTTCCAGGGGCGCAGCGGATTGGGCACATCCTTGGTCTTGGTCGCGGGGCCCTTGCGGAAGAAGCCGTGGATCGGGCCGAGCGCGTGCGCGGTCACCTCGATGCGCAGCGTGTGGTGCAGCACGGTCACCGTGATCATCATGGTGACGACCAGCTCGCCGTCCCACAGCACGAACTGCACGCCCAGGTAGTGCCGGTCGCCGCTGCCGAACTGCTGCTCGTTGCAGATGCGCTGCACCTCGATATTGCTGAAGCTGAAGCCCTCGGCGTTGGGGCCCTCGGGCCGTGAGACCTCAGAGGCGCCCTCGCCGACGTGCCGCACCACCCAGTGCGTTATCGAGGGGGCCGAGAAGCCGCCGGTGTGCAGCGGGCCCCGCTCCAGCATCCGCAGCTGGTCGTGCATCGCCCTGGCGACGTCCCAGCTGCGGAACGGGTCGATCTCGCGCCCGGGGTCGCGGGGCCGAAGCTCCTCCGCGAGCTGCCAGCTCGCCCAGCGCACGCCCATGCCCAGTATCCCCTTGGGCCCCGCGTAGTGGACGAGATTGCTGCTCTGCTCCGCGGCCAGCTTCGCCAGGCCGATCCGCAGCCGCTCCGCGTCCGCGTCGTTCGGATTCTGCGGGACAGCCTCCGGTATCCGCGCCCCGGCGCCGCCGCCGCCCAGCAGCTCCGACCAGTGGGCGCGCAGATTCTTCGCGGTGCGCTCACTGATCTGCCGGGCCAGGAACCAGCCGATGATCGGTGCGGGCAGCATGGCCCACACGTAGATCTGGAGAATCCCGGACACCGGCAGTTGCAGCACCAGGAAGACGATCAGGGCGCAGAGCAGCACCAGCAGCGCCATGCCGAACGCGCCCGCCCGCTTGTCCTGCGCCCCCGCGATCGTGCGGCGCAGCTGGAAGAGGCCGAGCCATATCAGCACACCCGGCAGGAAGAGCAGGCCGAAGGCCAGCATGATCGCCGTCAGCCGCCGGTCGCGCTGCTTCCTGATCCGCTTGGCGGCCAGCGCGTGCTCCACGACCATCTGCGGCTCGGCGCCGAAGGACTGGATCAGCGGCTTGCGCCCGTCCGCGAGCATCCGCATCTCGACGGCGCGGGTGAACGCCTCCCCGAGATTCGGCTCCAGCAGCGAGAACTTGCCTGCCTTGAACGCCGCCGCGTCGTTGGCCTCCGCTATGTCGCCCGGCGCCACATCGCGGTACGCGACCGACGCGATGGCATGACTGACGCCCGTCTTTCCGCTGCTCACGGCGGACAGCGGGACCTGGGCACCCGGCGCGAAGTCGAACTCGACCCCGGCCGCCCTCCTCAGGTCGTCCAGCCCGGCCATGGGCCACCCCCAAACCTTTCCCGCCTCCGGGGGCCCGCCCCGCAAGCCCCGCCGACTCCGGCCGCCGTCTGGCCTTTGCCCTTCCCGGCGGCCCGGCAACCCTGCGCGGGTTCAGCCTAGCGGCGCGTGACCACCCCGACGGCCGATTCAGGACCTTCCGCCCTACCGCCGGGCCCCGCGCCGCCGCCCGGTGGGCGTGACTACGATGGGGCCCTTACGGTGGCCGCCCGACGCTGCGGCCCCCTGCGACCCCTGGGAAGGACATGCTCAACAAGTACGCGCGTGCTTTCTTCACGCGTGTCCTCACGCCGTTCGCCGCACTGCTGCTGAGAATGCGGGTGACCCCGGACGCCGTGACACTCATCGGCACCGCCGGAGTGATGGCGGGAGCACTGGCCTTCTACCCCAGGGGCGAGTTCTTCTGGGGCACGGTCGTCATCACGCTGTTCGTGTTCTCCGACCTCGTCGACGGCAATATGGCCCGGCAGATCGGCACTTCGAGCCGCTGGGGCGCGTTCCTCGACTCGACGCTCGACCGCCTCGCCGACGCCGCGATCTTCTCCGGCATCGCGCTGTGGTACGCGGCCGACGGCGACAACCTGGCGCTGTGCGCCGTGACGCTGTTCTGCCTCGCCAGCGGCCAGGTCGTCTCCTACACCAAGGCCAGGGGCGAGAGCATCGGCCTGCCGGTGAAGGTCAACGGCCTGGTCGAACGGGCGGAGCGGCTGGTCATCACGCTCGTCTGCGCCGGATTCGCGGGCTGGGAGCGGACGTTCGACGTGCCGCACATCGACATCCTGCTGCCCATCGCGCTGTGGGTGGTGGCCGCGGGCAGCGCCGTGACCCTGGTGCAGCGCGTGGTCACCGTACGCCGGGAGTCCGCCGAGGCGGACGCCGCGGAGCGGCGCGCGCAGGAGCAGGGCAGCGGACCGGCCTCATGAACGAACGGCTGGCCGGCGTGCTCTACGGGGCCGGGTGGGGCGCGGTCAAGCGCCTGCCCGAGCCCGCCGCGCGCGCCCTCGGCCGCCGGGTCGCGGACCGTTCCTGGCGCCGGCGCGGGCAGGGCGTGCGCCGGCTTGAGGCGAACCTCGCGCGCGTCGTTCCGCAGGCAGGCCCCGCCGAGCTGCGGGCGCTTTCGCGGGCCGGTATGCGGAGCTACCTGCGGTACTGGATGGAGTCCTTCCGGCTGCCGGTGTGGAGCAAGGAGCGCATCCGCGACTCCTTCGCCGGAGAGGACATGCACCGGCTCACCGACGGGCTCGACTCCGGACGCGGCGTCGTCCTGGCGCTGCCCCACATGGGGAACTGGGACCTCGCCGGCGCCTGGGCCGTCACGGCGCTCGGCACCCCGCTGACGACCGTCGTCGAACGGCTGAAACCCGACAGCGTCTTCCAGCGGTTCATCGCCCACCGCGAGTCCCTCGGCCTTGAGGTGCTGCCGCACACCGGCGGCGCCTCGTTCGGGAAGCTCGCCAGGCGGCTGCGCCAGGGCGGCCTCGTCGCCCTCGTCGCCGACCGCGACCTGTCCGCGTCCGGCGTCGAGGTCTCGTTCTTCGGCGAAACCGCGCGCATGCCCGCGGGACCTGCCATGCTGGCCCAGCAGACGGGCGCGCTGCTGCTGCCGGTCAGCCTGTGGTACGACGAGACGCCGGTGATGAAGGGGCACGTCCACCCGCCGGTCCCGGTGCCCGACTCCGGGACCAGGGCCGAGCGGACGGCGGTCATGACCCAGTCCGTGGCCGACAGATTCGCCGCCGGTATCGCCGCCCACCCGCAGGACTGGCACATGCTCCAGCGACTGTGGCTGCGCGACCTGGAACCGCGCCGGGCGGCCCTTGATGGAGGCGGAACGGTATGAGGATCGGCATCGTCTGCCCCTACTCCTGGGACGTGCCGGGGGGTGTTCAGTTCCACGTGCGCGACCTGGCGGAGCACCTGGTGCGGGGCGGTCACCACGTCTCCGTTCTCGCGCCCGCCGACGAGGACACGCCGCTGCCGCCGTACGTGGTCTCCGCGGGCCGTGCCGTCTCCGTGCCTTACAACGGGTCTGTCGCCCGGGTCAATCTCGGCGTGATGTCCGCGAGCCGGGTGCGTCGCTGGGTCCACGACGGCGACTTCGAGGTGCTGCACATCCACGAGCCCGTCGTGCCCTCCCTCGGGCTGCTGACCTGCTGGGCCGCGCGCGGCCCGATCGTGGCCACGTTCCACACCTCCAACCCCAGGTCCAGGGCGATGATCGCGGCCTACCCGATCCTCCAGCCCGCGCTGGAGAAGATCAGCGCAAGGATCGCGGTCAGCGAGTACGCGCGGCGCACCCTCGTGGAGCACCTCGGCGGGGACGCCGTGGTGATTCCGAACGGGGTGGACGTCCGTTTCTTCGCGGATGCCGAGCCCAAGGCGGAGTGGCAGGGCGGGACCATCGGCTTCATCGGCCGCACCGACGAGCCGCGCAAGGGGCTCCCCGTGCTGATGCGTGCGCTGCCCGCCATCCTCGCCGCCCGGCCGGACGCGCGGCTGCTCGTCGCGGGGCGCGGGGACGCGAAGGAGGCGGTCTCGGGACTGCCCGCGCAGGTGCGCGAACGCGTCGAGTTCCTCGGCACGATCAGCGACGAGGACAAGGCGAGGCTGCTGCGCAGCGTCGACCTCTACGTCGCGCCCAACACCGGCGGCGAGAGCTTCGGCATCATCCTCGTGGAGGCCATGTCGGCGGGCGCGCCCGTCCTCGCGAGCGATCTCGACGCGTTCGCCCAGGTCCTGGACGGGGGAACGGCCGGTGAGCTGTTCCCGAACGAGGACGCCGACGCGCTGGCCGCCGCGGCGGCCGGGTTGCTGGGCAATCCGCGGCGGCTGGCCGAGCTGCGCGCGCGGGGCAGCGAGCACGTCCGCAGGTTCGACTGGTCCACCGTCGGGGCCGACATCCTCGCCGTGTACGAGACGGTGGCCGCGGGCGCGGGGGCCGTCGCACCGGACGACCGGGTGGGTCTGCTCGGCCGGCTCGGCTTCGCCCGCGACTGAGCCGCCGCGGCCCGGCCGGTAGGGTGACGGGCCGTGACCACAGTCATCTGGATCGCCGTCGCCCTGGTGCTCATCGGTATCTACCTCAGCTGGACCGCCGGGCGCCTCGACCGGCTGCACGCGCGCATCGACGCGGCCCGGGCCGCGCTGGACGCCCAACTGCTGCGCCGCGCCTCCATCGCCCAGGAACTGGCCTCCGCGGGCGTGTTCGACCCGGCCGCGTCGATGGTGCTCTACCAGGCGGCGCACGCCGCCAGGCTCGCGCAGGAGGAGCAGCGCGAAGTCGCCGAGAGCGAGCTGAGCCAGGCGCTGCGCGTGGTGTTCGCGGAGAGCGCGCAGGTCGAGGCGGTGCAGGAGGCGCCCGGCGGCCTGGACACGACGGAGGAGCTGGTCGCGGCGGTGCGCCGGGTGCCGATGGCCAGACGCTTCCACAACGACGCGGTGCGCGCGGCCCGCGCGGTGCGGCGGCACCGCACGGTGCGCTGGTTCCGGCTGGCGGGCCATGCGCCGTTCCCGCTGGCCTTCGAGATGGACGACGAGCCGCCCCCCGCGCTGGCCGGCCACGTGGTGCGGGCCGAAGGCCGGGGCCACTGAGCGACGATTGGCCCTTCCAACAGGGGCCACTGCGCAGGTTTCATCGAGGGCGTGGCATCCGCGGGCGCCCGGACGTCTTCGAGGTTCCGCCCGGAACAGCCCTACCATGGTCCTGTCGCACACATTTTCGTCGAGTGAGGTCAATTCCGTGTCCAGCGCGTCTTCCAGTGCCCCCCAGACCCCAGAAACCGGCACCGCCCGCGTCAAGCGAGGCATGGCGGAGCAGCTCAAGGGCGGCGTGATCATGGACGTCGTCACCCCGGAGCAGGCGAAGATCGCCGAGGACGCCGGTGCGGTGGCCGTCATGGCGCTGGAGCGCGTGCCGGCGGACATCCGCAAGGACGGCGGCGTGGCCCGTATGTCCGACCCGGACATGATCGACGGCATCGTCGAGGCCGTCTCCATCCCCGTGATGGCCAAGTCCAGGATCGGGCACCTGGTCGAGGCCCAGGTGCTCCAGGCCCTCGGCGTCGACTACATCGACGAGTCCGAGGTCCTCACGCCGGCCGACGAGGTCAACCACACCGACAAGTGGGCGTTCACCACCCCCTTCGTGTGCGGCGCCACCAACCTCGGCGAGGCCCTGCGGCGCATCGCCGAGGGCGCGGCGATGATCCGTTCCAAGGGCGAGGCCGGCACGGGCAACGTCGTCGAGGCCGTCCGCCACCTGCGCCGGATCAAGGGCGACATCGGCCGGCTGCGCGCCCTGGACAACAACGAGCTGTTCGCCGCGGCCAAGGAGCTGCGCGCCCCCTACGAGCTGGTGCGCGAGGTCGCCGGTCTCGGCCGGCTGCCCGTCGTGCTGTTCTCCGCGGGCGGCGTCGCCACCCCCGCCGACGCCGCGCTGATGCGGCAGCTCGGCGCCGAGGGCGTCTTCGTCGGCTCCGGCATCTTCAAGTCCGGCGACCCGGCCACGCGCGCCGCCGCGATCGTCAAGGCCACCACCTTCTACGACGACCCGAAGGTCGTCGCGGACGTCTCCCGCGGACTGGGCGAGGCCATGGTCGGCATCAACATCGACACCCTGCCCGAGGCGGAGCGCTACGCCGAGCGCGGCTGGTGAGCAGGGCAGGAAGGCGAGGCACCACCCCGTGACCGCACCCGCCATCGGCGTGCTCGCCCTCCAGGGCGATGTACGCGAACACGTGGCCGCGCTCACCGGGGCCGGCGCGCGGGCCGTGCCCGTGCGCCGTCCCGGTGAGCTGGCCGCCGTCGACGGCCTGGTGATTCCGGGCGGCGAGTCCACCACCATCTCCAAGCTGGCGACCGCGTTCGGCCTGCTGGAGCCGCTGCGCGAGCGGGTCCGCGCCGGGCTGCCGGTCTACGGCTCCTGCGCGGGGATGATCATGCTTGCCGACAAGATTCTCGATCCGCGCTCGGGGCAGGAGACCGTCGGCGGCATCGACATGATCGTCCGGCGTAACGCTTTCGGGCGGCAGAACGAGTCGTTCGAGGCCGCCGTCGAGGTGGCGGGTGTGCCGGGCGGGCCGGTCCAGGGCGTCTTCATCCGCGCCCCCTGGGTGGAGTCCATCGGCGCCGCGGCCGAGTCCATCGCCGCGTACGAGGGCCACAGCGTCGCCGTGCGGCAGGGACCGCTGCTCGCGACCGCGTTCCACCCGGAGCTGACCGGCGACCACCGCGTGCACGCGCTGTTCGCCGACATGGTGCGCGCCGCACGGTAGACGGCTCCCGGTAGGATCACCACGTCGGTTGAATTCTGGGTGACATCGAAGGAGCAGCGCTGTGTCCGGCCACTCCAAGTGGGCAACCACCAAGCACAAGAAGGCCGTGATCGATGCCAAGCGCGGCAAGCTGTTCGCAAAGCTGATCAAGAACATCGAGGTCGCGGCCCGCACGGGCGGCGGTGACCCGGACGGCAACCCCACGCTCTACGACGCCATTCAGAAGGCGAAGAAGAGTTCCGTGCCCAACACCAACATCGACCGGGCAGTGAAGCGCGGCGCGGGCCTGGAGGCGGGCGGCGCCGACTACCAGACGATCATGTACGAGGGATACGGCCCCAACGGGGTCGCCGTACTGATCGAATGTCTCACCGACAACCGCAACCGCGCCGCCTCCGACGTGCGCGTCGCGATGACCCGCAACGGCGGCTCGATGGCCGACCCGGGCTCGGTCTCCTACCTGTTCCACCGCAAGGGCGTCATCATCGTGCCCAAGAGCGGGCCGACGGAGGACGATGTGCTCGGCGCGGTGCTCGACGCCGGTGCGGAGGAGGTCAACGACCTCGGCGAGTCCTTCGAGGTGCTGAGCGAGGCCGGCGACCTGGTCGCGGTGCGGACCGCGCTCCAGGAGGCCGGTATCGACTACGACTCGGCGGAAGCCGCGTTCCTGCCGACCATGCAGGTCGAGCTCGACGAGGACGGCGCCCGCAAGATCTTCCGCCTGATCGACGCGCTGGAGGACAGCGACGACGTGCAGAACGTCTTCGCCAACTTCGACGTCGCCGACGAGGTCATGGCCAAGGTCGACGCCTAGGACCGGGGCCCGGCGTCCTGGCCCGCGGGCCCCGGCGGCTCGCCACCGCGGAATTGTCGGTGCCGGCCGGTAGCCTGCCGGAACGGCCGACCGGAGACGGCGAGCGAGGGAGGGCCGGTGCGTGTCATGGGCGTGGACCCGGGGCTGACCCGCTGCGGGCTCGGCGTGGTGGACGGCTCGACGGGGCGGTCGTTGCACATGGCCGCCGTCGGCGTGCTGCGCACCCCCGCCGAGGAGGAGACCGCCGCGCGCCTGGTCCTGATCGAGCGCGGCATCGAGGAGTGGCTCGACACCCACCACCCCGACGCGGTGGCCGTCGAGCGCGTGTTCAGCCAGCACAACATCCGCACCGTCATGGGCACCGCCCAGGCCAGCGCCGTGGCCATGCTCTGCGCCGCCCGCCGCGGCCTTCCCGTCGCCCTGCACACGCCCAGCGAGGTCAAGGCGGCCGTGACCGGGAGCGGCCGGGCCGACAAGGCGCAGGTGGGCGCCATGGTGACGCGCCTGCTCCGCCTGGACGCCCCGCCCCGCCCCGCCGACGCGGCCGACGCCCTGGCCCTGGCCATCTGCCATATCTGGCGCGCCCCCGCGCACGACCGGCTCAGCCGCGCCCGCGCCGCGGCGTACCCGGGGTCAGGCGCGCCCCGACCGAAGGGCACCATCCGCTCATGATCGCCTTCGTCCAGGGGCCGGTCGCGGCCCTCGCCCCCGACTCCGCCGTGGTGGCGGTCGGGGGCATCGGGATCGCCGTCCAGTGCACCCCCGGCACGCTCGCCGGGCTGCGCCCCGGCGAGGAGGCCAGGCTGGCCACCTCGCTCGTCGTCCGGGAGGACTCGCTCACCCTCTACGGCTTCGCCGACGAGGACGAACGGCAGACCTTCGAGCTGCTCCAGACCGCGAGCGGCGTGGGGCCCCGGCTGGCCCAGGCCATGCTGGCGGTGCACAGCCCGGACGCGCTGCGCCTGGCCGTCGCCACCGGCGATGAGAAGACCCTCACGGCCGTCCCCGGCATCGGCAAGAAGGGCGCGCAGAAGCTCCTGCTGGAGCTGAAGGACCGGCTCGGCGAGCCGCTGGGCACCGGGGCGCGCGGCCCGGCCCGGCCCGCGGGGCCCGCCGCGGCGGGCTGGCGTGAGCAGCTGCACGCCGCCCTCGTCGGCCTCGGCTACGCACCGCGCGAGGCCGACGACGCGGTGGCCGCCGTCGCCCCGCAGGCCGAGGCCGCAGCCGCGGACGGCACCGCGCCCTCCGTGTCCGGCCTGCTGCGCGCCGCCCTCCAGACCCTCAACCGCACCCGGTAGGAAGCGATCCGCATGAGCGCGTACGAGCAGGCAGGCGAGGCGGGGGAACGCCTGGTGGGCGCCGCGGCCGACGGCGAGGACCTGGCCGTCGAGGCCGCCCTGCGGCCCAAGGACCTCGGCGAGTTCATCGGGCAGACCCGCGTCCGCGAGCAGCTCGACCTCGTCCTGCGCGCGGCGCGCGCCCGGGGCGCCACCGCGGACCATGTGCTGCTCTCCGGGGCGCCCGGGCTCGGCAAGACCACCCTGTCCATGATCATCGCTGCCGAGATGGCCGCCCCCATCCGCATCACCTCGGGCCCGGCCATCCAGCACGCGGGCGACCTCGCGGCCATCCTCTCCTCCCTGGCCGAGGGCGAGGTCCTGTTCCTCGACGAGATCCACCGGATGTCCAGGCCCGCCGAGGAAATGCTGTACATGGCCATGGAGGACTTCCGGGTCGACGTCATTGTCGGCAAGGGGCCAGGGGCCACCGCCATTCCGCTGGAGCTGCCGCCGTTCACCCTGGTGGGGGCCACCACGCGGGCCGGGCTGCTGCCGCCGCCGCTGCGCGACCGGTTCGGTTTCACCGGTCACATGGAGTTCTACGAGCCGGCCGAGCTGGAGCGGGTGGTGCACCGTTCTGCGCACCTGCTGGGAGTCGAGGTGACGGCGGACGGCGCCGCCGAGATCGCCGGCCGCTCCCGCGGCACCCCGCGCATCGCCAACCGCCTGCTGCGCCGCGTCAGGGACTACGCCCAGGTGCGTGCGGACGGCGTCGTCACCCGGGAGACCGCGACGCGGGCGCTGGCCGTCTACGAGGTCGACGAGCGCGGTCTCGACCGCCTGGACCGGGCGGTGCTGCGCGCCCTGCTGAAGCTGTTCGGCGGCGGTCCGGTCGGCCTGTCCACCCTTTCGGTCGCGGTGGGGGAGGAGCGGGAGACGGTCGAGGAGGTCGCGGAGCCGTTCCTGGTGCGCGAGGGGCTGCTGGCCCGTACCCCGCGCGGGCGGGTCGCCACTCCGGCGGCCTGGCGTCACCTGGACATGGAGCCGCCGCCCGCCGCGGCCGGCGGACAAGAAGGACTGTTCGGGACGTGACGATGCGCGACCGCGCGGATTTACCCCGTGTGGAACTCCGATAGCATCCTGGACGTTGTTCCCCAGGCGCGGCCTCGCTTAGACTCCGCCGATGCCGTCCCCACTCAGGACGGCATGCCCACCCCCCGAATATCAGGCTGCTCCGGCGGCCAGACAAAGGAATTTCCTCCACCGTGGACATCGCGTTTCTCTTCCCGTTCATTCTGCTCATCGGTGTCATGTTCCTCATGACACGCTCTGCCAAGAACCGGCAGCGCCAGGCCATGGAGATGCGGAACTCGATGGAACCCGGCACCGGCGTGCGGACCATCGGCGGTCTGTATGCCGAGGTCAAGGAGGTCCGTGAGGACTCCGTGCTGCTCGAGATCGCGCCGGGCGTGCACACTCTCTTCGCGAAGAACGCCATCGGGGCCGTGCTGGACGCCGAGGAGTACGAGCGCATCATCAGCGGCGACGACTCCTACCCCGACGACGACGACACCGTCGTTCCGGACGACGCCTCCGCTCTGACCGAAGGCGAGGGGGACCGGGTCGAGCTGGACAAGACCGACGCCGAGGACCGCGACCGGGCCGAGTCGCGGGACGACAGGGACGACGACGGCGAGAACGGATCTGCCAGGTCCTGAACGCGGCGGCACCGGCCGCCCGTCAGTCATTCCGCTGAGCCGCGCGGCGGTCACCGGCCGCGGGTCGCTGGACAGAGAGAGACGAGAAGGTGGCGACACCGAAGAGGGACCTCAGGTCCTCCCCGAAGAGGAATTCCCGGCCCCGGGGAGCGCAGGGCAGGCCAGGACGGGCCCTGCTGCTGGTAGTGCTGATCATGGGAGCGCTGACCGGGGGCATGTTCCTCTCCGGTCACACCACCCCCCGTCTGGGAATCGACCTCGCCGGCGGTACGAGCATCACGCTCTCGGCGGTGGCCGAGGAGGGCGCCGAGGACGCGATCAACTCGACGAACCTCAACACCGCGGTCAACATCATCGAGCGCCGGGTCAACGGCCTCGGTGTCCAGGAAGCCGAGGTCCAGACCCAGGGCGACCGGAACATCATCGTCAATATCCCCAAGGGCACCGACGAGGACCAGGCCAGGGAGCAGGTCGGCACCACCGCCGAGCTCGGCTTCCGGCCGGTGCTGACGATCGGTTCCGCGGTTCCCATGGAGGAGCCGACGGAGGAACCGACGGAGGAACCGACCGAGGAGCCGACCGAGGAGCCCTCGGACGGGGCCTCGGACGAGCCTTCCGGTGAGGAGCCCACGGACGAGCCCACCGAGGAGCCGGCGGACGACGCCTCGGACGAGCCCACGGACGAGCCCACGGAGGAGCCGACCGACTCGGGTGACGGTGGCGACACCAGCAACCAGGGCCTGTCCGCTCCCGGCGCGGCCGGCTCCGTCAGCCAGGCGTCCTACCGCACGGACGAGACCGACGCCCCCGAGGAGCCCACCGAGGACGAGGCGGCCCAGGAAGCGGCCGATCTCCAGGCCCGGCTCGACGCGCTCGACTGCGGCACCGAGGAGGCCAGGGTCGCCTCCGGCCGCGAGGCCGCCACGGCCAAGGACGAGGACGTCATCGTCGCCTGTGACGACGAGGGTGTGTACAAGTACGCGCTCGGCCCGGTGGCCGTTCCTGGCACCGACGTCAGCGGCGCGGACGCGGTGTACGACACCCAGCGCGGCCAGGGCTGGATCGTTCAGATGGAGTTCAACGGCTCCGGTGCCGACAAGTTCGCGGACATCACCGCCGAGCTGGCCACCCAGGTCGAGCCGCAGAACCAGTTCGCCATCGTCCTCGACGGCGGCGTCGTCTCCGCCCCCTCGGTCTCCGAGCGGCTCGGTGGCGGCAGCGCCGAGATCTCGGGCGGCTTCAACCAGGAGTCCGCGGACGACCTGGCCAACATCCTCAAGTACGGTGCCCTGCCCCTGAGTTTCGAGGAGGCGAGCGTCTCCACCGTCTCCCCGACCCTGGGCGGCGAGCAGCTGGAGGCCGGCCTCATCGCCGGCGCCATCGGCCTGGCGCTGGTCGTGATCTACATGGTCACGTACTACCGCGGCCTGGCGCTGATCGCGTTGGCCAGCCTCATCGTCTCCGGCGTGCTGACCTACACGATCATGTCGCTGCTCGGCCCGGCCATCGGCTTCGCGCTGAACCTGCCGGCCGTATGCGGCGCCATCGTGGCCATCGGCATCACGGCGGACTCGTTCATCGTCTACTTCGAACGCATAAGGGACGAGATCAGAGAGGGCAGGAGTCTGCGGCCCGCGGTGGAGCGCGGGTGGCCACGGGCCCGGCGCACCATCCTGGTCTCGGACTTCGTGTCCTTCCTCGCCGCGGCGGTGCTGTTCGTGGTCACGGTCGGCAAGGTGCAGGGCTTCGCCTTCACCTTGGGCCTCACCACGGCCCTGGACGTCGTGGTCGTCTTCCTGTTCACCAAACCGCTGATGACGCTGCTCGCCCGCCGCAAGTTCTTCGCCAGCGGGCATCCCTGGTCCGGGCTCGACCCGAAGCGACTCGGCGCCAAGCCGCTGCTGCGCGGCCGGCGCCCCGCCCCCGTTCCCAGCGACCCGAAGGAGGCGTGAGATGTCACGGCTCGGCGATCTCGGTGCACGGCTGTACCGCGGCGAGGTCGGCTTCGACTTCGTCGCCAGGCGGAAGATCTGGTACGCCTTCTCCGTCCTGATCACCATCGTCGCCTTCGCGGGCCTCGGCATCCGCGGCCTCCACATGGGCGTGGAGTTCGAGGGCGGCGCCGTCTTCACCACCGAGGGGACCGAGGTCTCGGTGGAGGAGGCGCGCGAGGTGGCCGAGGACGCCTCGGGCAGCCAGGCGCTGGTGCAGACCCTCGGTGACGACGGGGCGATGCGCATTCAGGTCAGCGGCCTGGGCACCGAGCAGTCCAACGAGACGCGCGCGGCCCTCGCCGAGGCGCTCGGCGTTCCCACCGAGGACCTGAACGCGGAGCTGATCGGCCCGAGCTGGGGCTCCCAGATCGCCAACCAGGCGTGGCAGGGTCTGGCGATCTTCCTCGTGCTCGTGGTCATCTACCTCGCCATCGCCTTCGAATGGCGCATGGCGCTCGCCGCCCTGATCGCCCTGGTCCACGACCTCACGATCACCGTCGGCGTCTACGCGATCGTCGGCTTCGAGGTCACGCCGGGCACGGTCATCGGCCTGCTGACCATCCTCGGCTATTCGCTGTACGACACGGTCGTCGTCTTCGACGGGCTCAAGGAGACGACCAAGCACTTCACCAAACAGACCCGCCACACCTACGGCGAGCTGGCCAACCGAAGTCTCAACGGCACACTGGTGCGTTCGATCAACACCTCGGTGGTGGCCCTGCTCCCGGTGGGCGCGCTGCTGTTCATCGGTGGCGGCGCCCTCGGCGGCGGCATGCTGAACGACATCGCGCTCTCGCTGTTCGTCGGCCTCACCGCCGGTGCGTACTCCTCCATCGTGATCGCCACGCCCCTGGTGGCGGACTTCAAGAAGCGCGAACCGCAGATCCGGGCCCAGGACCGCAAGGTTCTGGCGCGCCGTGCCAAGCGCGCGGAGGACGGCAGGGACGACGAGGACGGCACCGGCGAGGCGGCCGAGGAGTCGCGGACCGACGCCGAGGGCGCGGACGAGGACGACGAGCCCGCTCCGGTGGCCGCCGCGGGGGCGCCGGGACCGCGCGGCCCGCGGCGCCAGCCCGTTTCGCGCACGCGGGGACGCGGCCGGCCCTCGGGGAAGCGGCGGTGACCGCCGTGCCGCCCGTCCCGGCGGATGTGGCCGGTCTGCTGCTGAGCCGCATCCGGGACGTGCCCGACTATCCGCGGCCGGGAATCGTCTTCAAGGACATCACGCCGCTGCTGGCCGACCCGGAAGCGTTCTCCGCGCTCACCGACGAGCTGGCCGCGTTCTGCCGCAGGCACGGCGCGACCAAGGTGGTCGGCCTGGAGGCGCGCGGCTTCATCCTGGCGGCGCCGGTGGCCGTCCGGGCGGGCCTCGGCTTTGTGCCGGTCCGCAAGGCGGGCAAGCTGCCGGGCGCCACCCTCTCGCAGGCGTACGAGCTGGAGTACGGCAGCGCGGAAATGGAGATCCACGCCGAGGACCTGACCGCGGACGACCGGGTGCTGGTGATCGACGACGTCCTGGCCACCGGCGGCACCGCCGAGGCGTCGCTGCGCCTGATCCGGCGCTCCGGCGCGCGGGTGGCCGGACTCGCCGTGCTGATGGAGCTGAAATTTCTCGACGGCCGCGAGCGAGTGCTCCCCGAACTGGACGGGGCCCCCTACCAGGCGCTCATCACCGTCTGAAACAGCCCGCGCACGCGCCCGGCGCCCGCATATCGTGCGGGCGCCGGGCGCTTACGCGGGCTTGCGGGCGTGAGGTTCACCTGGGCTCGTTACCATGGCAGTCCGATCGTTTCCCGGCCGGACTCTCCTCAGGCCGCCCGCGGCCCGGAGGACCGCTCCCCTTCCTGGCCGTCGGCGGACAGGAAAGGGCCCGAGAAGGAGTGCCCTTGCCAGACGACGCCCAGCCGCTCACCTCAGTGGAGCGGAAGAGTGCCAAGCCGTCCACCGCCCTCAGCTGGCGGGACGGCGCGGACGGTCGCGCCCAGGCACCGGCCGCCGCGCAGCCGGCGCCCGCAGTCTCCGGCGTCTCGGGCCGTTCCGGCTCTTCCAACCGGGTACGCGCCCGGCTCGCCCGGCTCGGCGTTCAGCGGTCAAGTCCCTACAACCCGGTCCTGGAGCCGCTGCTGCGCGTGGTCCGCGCCGGGGACCCCAAGGCCGACACCACGGTGCTGCGGCAGATCGAGCGCGCCTACCAGGTCGCGGAGCGCTGGCACCGCGGGCAGAAGCGCAAGAGCGGCGATCCTTACATCACCCATCCGCTGGCCGTGACCACCATCCTGGCGGAGCTGGGCATGGACCCGGCCACCCTGATGGCCGGTCTCCTGCACGACACGGTCGAGGACACCGAGTACGGCCTCGACACCCTCCGCCGCGACTTCGGCGACCAGGTCGCCCAGCTCGTCGACGGCGTCACCAAGCTGGACAAGGTCAAGTTCGGCGAGGCCGCGCAGGCGGAGACGGTCCGCAAGATGGTCGTGGCGATGGCCAAGGACCCCCGGGTTCTGGTCATCAAGCTCGCGGACCGCCTGCACAACATGCGCACCATGCGTTTCCTCAAGCGCGAGAAGCAGGAGCAGAAGGCCCGCGAGACGCTGGAGATCTACGCCCCGCTCGCGCACCGCCTGGGGATGAACACGATCAAGTGGGAGCTGGAGGACCTGGCGTTCGCCATCCTCTACCCCAAGATGTACGACGAGATCGTGCGGCTGGTAGCCGAGCGCGCCCCCAAGCGTGACGAGTACCTCGCCACCGTCATCGACGAGGTACAGGCCGACCTGCGCGGCGCGCGGATCAGGGCAACGGTCACCGGGCGTCCCAAGCACTACTACAGCGTGTACCAGAAGATGATCGTGCGTGGGCGGGACTTCGCCGAGATCTACGATCTGGTCGGCATCCGCGTCCTCGTCGACACCGTCCGTGACTGCTACGCGGCGCTCGGCACCGTGCACGCCCGGTGGAATCCGGTGCCGGGGCGGTTCAAGGACTACATCGCGATGCCGAAGTTCAACATGTACCAGTCGCTGCACACGACGGTCATAGGACCCGGCGGCAAGCCCGTCGAGCTCCAGATCCGCACCTTCGACATGCACCGGCGCGCGGAGTTCGGCATCGCGGCCCACTGGAAGTACAAGCAGCAGGCCGTCGCCGGCTCCTCCAAGGTCCGCTCCGACGCCCCCAAGAAGGGCGAGCGCAAGGGGGGCAGGAGCACCGTCGACGACATGGCGTGGCTGCGGCAGCTCCTCGACTGGCAGAAGGAGACGGAGGACCCGGGGGAGTTTCTCGAATCGCTGCGCTTCGACCTGTCGCGCAACGAGGTGTTCGTCTTCACGCCCAAGGGCGACGTGATCGCGCTGCCCGCCGGCGCCACGCCCGTCGACTTCGCCTACACGGTCCACACCGAGGTCGGCCATCGCACCATAGGGGCCAAGGTCAACGGGCGTCTGGTGCCGCTGGAATCGACGCTCGACAACGGCGACACCGTGGAGATCTTCACCTCCAAGGCCGAAGGCGCGGGGCCCTCGCGCGACTGGCTCGGCTTCGTCAAATCGCCGCGGGCCCGCAACAAGATCCGCGGCTGGTTCTCCAAGGAGCGCCGCGACGAGGCGATCGAGCAGGGCAAGGACTTCATCACCCGCGCCGTCCGCAAGCAGAATCTGCCGATCCAGCACGTGCTCAGCGGCGACACGCTCGTCACTCTCGCCCACGAGATGCGCTACCCGGACATCTCCTCGCTGTACGCCGCGATCGGCGAGGGCCACGTCTCCGCGCAGTCCGTCGTGCAGAAGCTGGTGCAGGCCGTCGGCGGCGAGGAGGCGGCGAACGAGGACATCGCCGAGGCCGCCCCGCCCGTACCGGCCCGCGGCAAGCGCCGGACCACCGCCGACCCCGGCGTGGTCGTCAAGGGCGTGGACGATGTGTGGGTCAAGCTCGCCCGGTGTTGTACGCCGGTGCCAGGCGACCCCATCATCGGCTTCGTCACCCGGGGCAACGGGGTCTCCGTGCACCGCGCCGACTGCGTCAACGTCGACTCGCTGGCCCGCGAGCCGGAGCGCATCCTCGACGTCGAGTGGGCTCCCACCCAGTCCTCCGTCTTCCTGGTCGCCATCCAGGTCGAGGCCCTCGACCGCTCGCGGCTGCTGTCCGACGTCACACGGGTGCTCTCCGACCAGCACGTGAACATCCTGTCCGCCGCCGTGCAGACCTCCCGGGACCGCGTCGCCACCTCGCGCTTCACCTTCGAGATGGGCGACCCCAAGCACCTGGGGCACGTGCTGAAGGCGGTGCGCGGTGTGGAGGGCGTCTACGACGTCTACCGCGTCACCTCGCCGCGCCGCCCCTGACGCCCGACCCCGCGCACACGGCGGCGGCGCCGGGCCCACCGCGGTGGGCCCGGCGCCGCCGCCGTCCGGTCAGCCGCCGAACTCCTGAAGGCCCTTGAGCGCCTGGTCCAGCAGGGCCTGCCGGCCCGCCAGCTCCTGCTCCAGCTTGTCGGCCTTCGCGGTGTTGCCGGACGCCCTGGCCCGCTCCGCCTGCTCGCGCAGCCGGTCCACCGCATCCTGCAACTGGCCCGTGAGCCCCGCCGCCCGTGCCCTGGCCTCCGGATTGCTCCGGCGCCACTCGGCGTCCTCGGCTTCCGCCACCGCACGCTCCACCGCGTGCATCCGGCCCTCGATCCCCGCCCGCGCGTCGCGCGGCACGTGACCGATGGCCTCCCAGCGTTCGCCGATGGACCGCAGGGCCGCCCTGGCCGCCCGCAGGTCCGTCACGGGCAGCAGCTTCTCGGCCTCGGCGGCCAGCTGCTCCTTGCGCGCCAGATTGTCCCGCTGCTCGGCGTCCCGCTCGGCGAACGCGGAGCCGCGGGCCTGGAAGAAGACGTCCTGCGCCGCCCGGAACCGGGCCCACAGGTCCTCCTCGGCGTCCCGGTGCGCCCGGCCCGCCGCCTTCCACTCCTGCATCAGCTCGCGGTAACGGGCGGCCGTCGGACCCCAGTCCACGGAGTCGGACAGCGCCTCCGCCTCCGCGATCAGCTTCTCCTTGCGGCGCCTGGTGTCCTCGCGCTGCGCGTCCAGTGCCGCGAAATGCGACTTGCGGCGCTTGGAGAACGCGGAACGCGCCTGCGAGAACCGGTGCCACAGCTCGTCGTCGGTCTTGCGGTCGAGCCTGGGCAGGCCCTTCCACGTGTCCACCAGGCTCCGCAGCCGCTCGCCCGCCGAACGCCACTGCTCGCTCGCGGCCAGCTCCTCGGCCTCCGCGACCAGGCCCTCCTTGGCGGACCTGGCCTCCTCGGCCTGCCGGGCCTTCGCGGCCTTCCGCTCCTCCCGGCGGGCGTCGACGGCGGAGACCAGATCGTCCAACCGCTTGCCGAGCGCCGCCAGATCGCCCACCGCGTGGGCGGCGTCCACCTGCTCCCTCAGGTGCCCGATGGCCGTCGTCGCGTCCTTGGCGGACAGGTCGGTCGTCCGCACCCGGCGCTCCAGGAGCTCGATCTCGACGACCAGACCCTCGTATTTGCGCTCGAAATAGGCGAGCGCCTCCTCGGGGGAGCCGGCCTGCCAGGAGCCGACGGCCTTCTCGCCGTCCGCCGTCCGCACGTACACGGTCCCCGTCTCGTCAACGCGGCCCCACGGCTCGCTGCTCACAGCGCCTCCTCGTTTGATGCGCGCGACAGGGCCTCACGCCCCCGGCACCGTCCACAGTTCTCGGCCGGTCCAACCGTTGTCTTCTCCCGCCTGACCGGCGCAGGCACCCTACACAACGCCAACATAGGCGACAGGCCGCCCGGCTGTCCGCACCTTGCCCGGCGGAAATTGCCGCTCAGCGGGCCTCATTCCGCCGCCACCTCTTCCACGGTGGCCTCGTTGATGACGACGGTTGCGTGGGGTGCGGTGTTCCCGGTCGTCGGATCGGGCTGGGTGGCGCCCGTCTCCGCGATCAGCTGCACCACGTCAAGACCTTCCGTCACCGTGCCGAAGGGCGTGTAGTCGGGCGGCAGCTGGCTGTCGTCGTAGACGATGAAGAACTGGCTGCCGCCGGAGTCGCGCCCGCTGTCGTCCTGCGGGTTGTACTGGTTGGCCATCGCCACCGTGCCGGCCGGGTAGACGCCTTCGGCCACGTCCGGGTCGTCCAGGTTCTCGTCCGGGATCGTGTAGCCGGGCCCGCCGGCCCCGGTGCCCTCCGGGTCGCCGCACTGGAGGACGAAGATGCCCTCGGGCACCAGGCGGTGGCACCTGGAGTGGTCGAAGAAGCCTTCACCGGCGAGGAAGTTGAACGAGTTGACGGTGCGCGGTGCCACCTCGGCGTCCATGGTGATCCCGATGTCGCCGCAGGTGGTCCGCAACCGCATCAGGTAGTCCGACGCGGTGTCCACGGCCATCTCCGGCTCCTCCTCCCAGGTCTGGGTCGAGGGCTCCCCTTCCGCCGGCTCCTCGCACGGGTCCTCCACGGGCGGGCTCGTCTCCTCGCCGGGGTCCGCGGTCGCCTCGTCGTCCGCGGCCTGCTGCGAGCCCTCGTCGTCGCCCCCGCTCAGCACTGCCCACGCCGTCCCGCCCCCGGCGAGGAGGGCCACGAGCAGGGCGACGAGCAGAACCTGGCGACGGCGTCCCCGCCGTGCCCGGTTCGCCCGCCGCTGCTGCTGCCGTTCGAACTTCGCCCGCGCGAGCTGCCTGCGGCGCTGCTCCTTGCTGACCACCGAGCTCTCCCTTGTCTCGACTGTCCCGACGTTGCTATCGACCAGCCCCGTGGCGTCACCGTATACGGGTTCGCCCGCCCTGCACCGCCGCCGGTAGGCTCTTGCACAAGCCGCATCCGCCACGACGACCGAAGGACGACCTTGCTCATCGCTGGCTTTCCTGCCGGGGCCTGGGGGACCAACTGCTATCTGGTCGCGCCCGCGGCCGGCGAGGAATGCGTGATCATCGATCCGGGGCACCGGGCCGCGCCCGGCGTCGAGGAGACGATCGCCAAGCACCGGCTGAAGCCGGTCGCGGTCATTCTCACCCACGGCCACATCGACCACGTGGCCTCGGTCGTGCCCGTCTGCGGGGCCAGGGGCGTGCCCGCCTGGATTCACCCGTCGGACCGCTTCATGCTCACCGACCCGGAGAAGGCCCTCGGCGCCAAGCTCGGGGCCCCGCTGCTCGGCGAGCTGACCCTCGGCGAGCCCGACGACCTGCGTGAGCTGAGCGACGGCGCCGCGCTGTCGCTGGCGGGTCTGGAGTTCTCCGTCGCGCACGCGCCGGGCCATACCAAGGGGTCGGTGACCTTCCGGCTGCCCGAGCAGGCCGACGTTCCGCCGGTGCTGTTCTCGGGCGACCTGCTGTTCGCCGGCTCCATCGGACGCACCGATCTGCCCGGCGGGGACCACGCCGAGATCCTGCGGTCGCTGGCCCGTGTCTGCCTGCCGCTGACGGACTCGACCGTGGTGCTCTCCGGGCACGGCCCGCAGACCACCATCGGCCGCGAGCGCGCCACCAACCCGTTTCTGCGGGAGACGGCCGCCGGCCACGGAGCCGCCGACGCCGCGGCCCCGCGACCAGGAATGTGAAGACTCTTCCCGTGAGCACCTTTTCCGCCCCCAAGGGCACCTACGACCTGCTGCCGCCCGACTCCGCCGCCTTCCTCGCCGTGCGCGAGGCCCTCGCCGCGCCGCTGCGCGGCGCGGGCTACGGCTACGTCGAGACGCCCGGCTTCGAGCACGTCGAGCTGTTCTCCCGCGGTGTCGGCGAGTCCACCGACATCGTGACCAAGGAGATGTACACGCTCACCACCAAGGGCGGCACGCGCCTGGCGCTGCGCCCCGAGGGCACCGCGTCCGTGCTGCGCGCCGCGCTCCAGGCGAGCCTGCACCGCGCGGGCAGCCTGCCCGTCAAGCTCTGGTACTCGGGTACCTACTACCGGTACGAGCGCCCGCAGGCGGGCCGTTACCGCCACTTCTCGCAGATCGGTGCCGAGGCCATCGGCACCGAGGACCCCGCCCTCGACGCCGAGCTGATCATCCTCGCCGCCGACGCCTACCGTTCGCTCGGCCTGACAGGTGTGCGGCTGCTGCTCAACTCGCTGGGGGACAGGGAGTGCCGGCCCGCCTACCGGGCCGCACTCCAGGAGTTCCTGCGCGGGCTCGACCTGGACGAGGACACCCGGGCGCGCATCGAGATCAATCCGCTGCGCGTCCTCGACGACAAGCGCGAGAGCGTGCGGCGCCAGCTTGCCGGTGCGCCCGCGATGAGCGACCACCTGTGCCAGGCGTGCAAGGAGTACCACGAGCAGGTCCGCGATCTGATCAGCGGTGCGGGTGTCGCCTTCACGGACGATGAGCGGCTCGTGCGCGGTCTGGATTACTACACCCGCACTACGTTCGAATTTGTCCACGACGGGCTCGGCTCCCAGTCCGCGGTCGGCGGCGGCGGGCGGTACGACGGCCTCTCCGAAATGCTCGGCGGCCCGGCGCTGCCCTCGGTCGGCTGGGCCGTCGGCGTGGACCGTACGCTGCTGGCGCTGCGCGCCGAGGGCGTCGTCCAGGACCTGCCCTCGCCCACGGACGTCTTCGCCGTCCCGCTGGGCGACGAGGCCCGCAGGGAGCTGTTCGCCATGGTCACGGCCCTGCGCAGGGCGGGTGTCGCGGCCGACTTCGCCTACGGCGGCCGCGGGGTGAAGTCGGCGATGAAATCGGCCAACCGCAGCGGTGCCAGGTACGCCGTGGTGGCGGGTGACCGTGACCTCGCCGAGGGCGTGGTCCAGGTCAAGGACCTCGGCAGCGGCGAGCAGTCGCCGGTGCCGCTGACGGCCGTGGTCGACGATCTGCGCCGTCGGCTGGCCTGAGCGGCGGGGTCCTGGTTGACATCAGCGCGACGTGAGCGTTGTGTCACTCCTGCAGAATGGACAGCCGGACCCTGACGGAGCGGATTGGCGAGATGGCAGCATCGGCGGTGGACGTGGCCCGCACGGACGGCGGGCCCGTGGCCCATGGCGGGCGGCAGGTCGTGGGGGCCGGGCGCGCCTTCGCGCTGACCCTGGTGGTCACCGGCTTCGCCGGGCTGCTGGCCTCGTGGGTCATCGTGCTCGACAAGTTCCACCTGCTCGAGGACCCGGACTTCACGCCCGCGTGCAGTCTCAACCCGGTCGTCTCCTGCGGCAACATTATGGAGAGCGAGCAGGCGGAGGTCTTCGGCTTCCCCAATCCGATGCTCGGCATGGTGGCCTACGGCGTGGTGATCGCGGTCGGCATGGGTCTGCTGGCCGGGGCGGCCTACCGGCGCTGGTTCTGGCTGGGCCTCCAGGCCGGCACGCTGTTCGGTGTCGGCTTCTGCACCTGGCTCCAGTACCAGTCGCTGTACGAGATCAATGCGCTGTGCCTGTGGTGCTGCCTCGCCTGGGCGGCGACGATCGTCATGTTCTGGTACACGACGCTGCACAACGTGCGGAACGGTATCCTGCCCGCGCCCGAGGGCGTGCGCCGGACGATGGCCGAGTTCCACTGGCTGATCCCCGCGGTGCACATGGGGATCATCGGCATGCTGATCCTCACGCGCTGGTGGGACTTCTGGACCAGCTGACCTGCCCGGGCCACGCTGTCGGTGGGGTGGCTTAGGGTCGTGGCGTGGAGCCCGATCTGTTCACTGCCGCCGCCGATGAGCGCGCGGAGAAGGACCCGTCCGCCCGGCCGCTGGCCGTTCGGATGCGCCCGCGCACCCTGGACGACGTCGTGGGCCAGCAGCACCTGCTGCGGCCCGGGGCGCCGCTGCGCCGCCTGGTGGGCGAGGGCGGCGGCGGTCCGGCCGGCCCGTCCTCGGTGATCCTGTGGGGGCCGCCGGGCACCGGCAAGACCACCCTGGCCTACGTGGTGAGCCAGGCCACCGATAAGCGCTTCGTCGAGCTGTCGGCGATCACCGCGGGGGTCAAGGAGGTGCGTGCCGTCATCGACGGGGCGCGGCGCTCCTCGGGGGCGTTCGGCAAGGACACGGTCCTCTTCCTCGACGAGATCCACCGGTTCAGCAAGGCACAGCAGGACTCCCTGCTGCCCGCCGTGGAAAACCGGTGGGTCACCCTGATCGCCGCCACCACGGAGAATCCGCACTTCTCGGTGATCTCGCCGCTGCTGTCCCGGTCCCTGCTGCTGACGCTCGAGCCGCTGACCGAGGACGATCTGCGAGGGCTGCTGCGCCGCGCGGTGGCCGAGGAGCAGGGGCTCGCGGGTGCGGTCGCGGTGCCGGACGACACGGAGGAGCACCTGCTCCGCATCGCCGGTGGGGATGCGCGGCGCGCCCTGACGGCGCTCGAGGCCGGTGCGGGGGCCGCCCTGGCCAAGGGTGAGGCGGAAATCACCCTGAGCACGCTCGAGGAAGCGGTGGACCGCGCGGCGGTGCGGTACGACAAGGACGGCGATCAGCACTACGACGTGGCGAGTGCCTTCATCAAGTCGATCCGCGGCTCGGACGTGGACGCGGCGCTCCACTACCTCGCGCGCATGGTCGAGGCGGGCGAGGACCCCCGTTTCATCGCCAGGCGGCTGATGATTTCGGCCAGTGAGGACATCGGCATGGCCGACCCGACCGCGCTGCCGACGGCCGTGGCCGCCGCGCAGGCGGTGGCGATGATCGGTTTCCCCGAGGCCGCCATCACCCTCAGCCACGCGACCATCGCGCTGGCTCTCGCCCCCAAGTCCAATGCCGCGGTCGTCGCCATCGGCGAGGCGCAGGCGGACATCAGGGCCGGTCTCGCGGGCCCGGTCCCCGGCCATCTGCGGGACAGCCACTACCAGGGCGCCAAGCGTCTCGGCCACGGCGCGGGCTACCAGTACCCGCACGATCTGCCGGGCGGTATCGCGGCCCAGCAGTACGCCCCCGACGCCGTGGACGGGAAGCGGTACTACCGGCCCACCGGGCACGGGGCGGAAAGCCGGTACGCGGAGGTGCTGGAGCGGGTCAGGAGGCGGCTGGGGGACGGCCGTGAGTCGCGCGGCTGACGGCCGTCCGCCGGGCTCACGCGCCTGCCGCTTCGAACAGCTGGCGCATCGCCCGCCGCAGTTGGGTGAGGTCCCGCACCGGCTCGGGGAATTCGAAACGCGCGTCGAAGCACGCCTCGCCGGCGCGGAAGCGTACTCGCAGCCCGAAGCGGTCGAGGCCGAGCGGTGTCACCGCCTCCCAGGGGACGGCGCGCCCGCCCGCGGCCGGCCACGCCATGCCGCAGTCGGCCGGGCCCCGGCCCAGCAGCGTGCACAGGGAGCGCAGTTGGGTCTCGTGGGCGGCGGCGAGGTGCTGAAGCAGCTCGGCCTCGTGCCGGGCCAGCGGGTCGGGCGCGGCCTCGGCAAACTCGTCCGGCTCCACGTGGCAGGCGCCCCAGAAGTCGTCGGTGAACGCCTCGCCCACCTCCAGGCGCAGCACCGGGTCGGTGTCCTCGTGTTCCGCGCCGCCCGGCCGCAGTCCCGGCAGGGCGTCCAGGGCGGGGTACCGTTCGGCCAGCAGGCCGATCGCCGTGGCCCGTTCCGCGCCCCGCGCGGTGGTCAGCCAGCCGGCCACCCAGCCGCGTCCCCGGATGCGGTGGGGCACGGCGACGGGTGCGACGTCCGTGAGTTCGATCACGGCCGTCAGCTCATCGGCCAGCGCGTGGGCGGCGATCCGCGCGGCCGGCGAGCCGGAGACGGCCAGCAGATACACGTCTCCCGAGGGCGCGACGACGCGGAAGTCGAGCGCCCAGGCGCCGGGTTCCTCCTGGTCGGCGCCGGGAATCGCCAGGGTGGCGGAGGCGTTGGACGCGAGCAGGGTGCGCACCCGCTCGGCGGCGGTCGGCTGCCCGGCTTCCTCGTCGGGGCACGGAGGGCCCTTGTGATCACGGTGTCCTGTTCCGGGCGCTGGGCTCCCAGGTCGAATCATGCGCACTCCTCAGCTAAGGTAAGGCTCACCTAACTTACATGGAGGTCTGTTCCACGTGAACCAGTCGCGTCCCAAGGTCAAGAAGTCGCGCGCACTCGGCATCGCGCTCACCCCGAAGGCCGTCAAGTACTTCGAGAAGCGCCCCTACCCGCCGGGCGAACACGGGCGCGGCCGAAAGCAGACCAGTGACTACAAAGTCCGTCTGCTGGAGAAGCAGCGCCTGCGCGCCCAGTACGACATCAGCGAGCGCCAGATGGTCCGCGCCTACGAGCGTGCCCGCAAGGTCGAGAGCAAGACCGGCGAGGCGCTCATCATCGAGCTCGAACGCCGCCTGGACGCCCTGGTGCTGCGCTCGGGGCTGGCCCGCACGATCTACCAGGCACGCCAGATGGTCGTGCACGGCCACATCGCGGTCAACGACCGCAAGGTGGACAAGCCGTCCTTCCGCGTCCGCCCCGACGACATCGTCTCCGTTCGCGAACGCAGCCGCGTCAAGCACCCGTTCCTCGTGGCCAGGGAGGGCGGCTACGCGGGCGACGGCGAGACGCCGCGCTACCTCCAGGTCAACCTCGAAGCTCTGGCGTTCCGCCTCGACCGCGACCCCAACCGCCGCGAGATCCCGGTCATCTGCGACGAGCAGCTGGTCGTCGAGTACTACGCACGCTGACCCCCGCGGAACCGCCCGTGCTCGCCGCCGTCCCGGCGGGGAGGGGCGGCCGGGGACCCGCCCTTCGCCCGCGCCTGCCCGCCCGCGGCCGGGGCGATGCCGGCCGGCGCCTGCCCGCCCGCCGCGTATCCGGCTGCCGCGCGTTCCTCGTCCGCGAAGCGGCGGCGCAGGGCCCTGGCGACCGCGGCGTCCGCGTCGAGCCGTTCCCCCTCCCCGATGCACTCGCGGAACTTGGCGGCGCCGAGCTCCCGGCGCAGGTGCCGTTCGCACTGGATGTGCGGCGCGTTGAAGTAGCCGGAGCCGAAGAGCTGCATCCCCACCGACCGCCACTGCCGCCCCGCGGCGCCCTGGAGCACCGCCGCCTCCGCCGGGTGCCCCTCGGTGGCCGTGACACCCGCGAGCAGTTCGAGCGCGAGCACCGTTCCGACCAGGTCCTGGAAGGCGTGGCTGACGGGGAGGGACGCCTCCATCAGCCGCCTGGCCTCGACCGTGTTCCCCTGGCTCCACGCGGCGAAGCCCAGCACGTACAGCGCATAGGTGCGCGCCCAGCGCTCGCCGTGCTCGTCGCACACCTGCCTGGCCTCCTCGCACAACGCCACCGCGCCGGCCAGATCGCCCTGGAAAGCGACGGCCATCGCGAGCTGTGCCTGGCACATCAGCACGTCGCTGTTCAGCTCACCGATCTCCTCGAACCGGTCGAGCGCCGCGCGCAGCAGCTGCTCGGCGCGCTGCGTCTCGTCGCTGATCAGCGCCAGGCAGCCGTTGCGGTGGTCGGCGTAGGCGGCGGCCCTCGCGTTGCCCGTGCGCTCGGCGCCCTCCTGGCACTCGTGCAGTGCGGAGAGCGCTCGGACGGTGTCGCCCTCGAGAACGGCGACGTAGCCAGCCACCCACAGGGCCTTCAGCCGCGTCTCCTCGTGGTCGGTCTCCAGCTGGAGCGCGCGCGTCAGCCAGTGCCTCCCCTCGCGGAGCCGCCCGCAGCCGACCCAGCAGAACCACAGCGTGCCGGCCAGGTAGAGGCCGAGGCGCCCGTCCTTCTCGTCCAGCGCGAACTCCAGCGCCGCGCGCAGATTCGGCATCTCGTCCTCGATGCGCCGAGCCACCTCGGCCTGCCGCGGGCTGAACCACTCCAGTTCGCACCAGGTGACGAGGCCGGTGCACCAGTCGCGGTGCCTGCGCCGCAGCCGGTCGCTGTCGCCGGTGGCCGCCAGCCAGTCGGCGCCGTATGCCCGCAGCGTCTCCAGCAGCCGGTAGCGCACCCCGGAGGCGGCGTCCTCGCGGCTCACGACGGACTGCGCGACCAGCTCGGTCAGCACGTCGAGCACGTCCTCCGCGGGCAGGTCCGGTCCCGAGCAGACGTACTCGGCGGCCTCCAGGTCGAAGTGCCCGGCGAAGACGGACAGCCGCGCCCACAGCAGCCGTTGCGCCGGGGTGCACAGCTCGTGGCTCCAGCCGATCGCCGTGCGCAGCGTCTGGTGATGCGGCGGCGCGTCCCTGCTGCCGCCGACCAGCAGCCGGAACCGGTCGCCGAGCCGGTGCAGCGTCTGGTCGAGGGAGAGCGTCCGCAGCCGCCCCGCGGCCAGTTCGAGGGCGAGCGGGATGCCGTCGAGCCGGTGGCACAGCTCGGCGACGACCTTGTGATTGTGCTCGTCGATGGCGAAGCCCGGCAGTACCGCGGCGGCCCGGTCGGCAAACAGCCAGGCGGCCTCGCTCAGGGGTGCGTGGGAGCTGGCCGCACCCGTGCCCGGTACGGGGGCCGCCAGCGGCGGGAGCGGGTAGAGGCGTTCGCCTGCCACGCCGAGCGGGCGGCGGCCGGTGGCCAGGACCCGCAGTCCGGGAGCCCGGCGCAGCAGGTCGTGCACCAGCTCGGCGGACGGCTCGACGAGGTGCTCGAAACCGTCGAGGACGAGCAGCAGGCGGCGGTCGGCCAGCCGTTCGGTGAGCACCGTGCGCGGCGGCCGGCCGGTGTGGTCGGTCAGCCCGAGCGCGTCCACGACGGCGTGGTCCAGCAGTTCGGCGTCGCGCACCGTGGCCAGCTCGACCAGCCAGACACCGTCGCAGAAGCGTTCCTGCACCTGTCGGGCGGCCTGCACCGCGCACCGCGATTTTCCGACACCGCCGACCCCGGTCACCGTCACCAGCCGTGACACCGTCAACTTCCGAACGAGAACGCCCACTTCGACGTCCCGGCCGATGAACCGCGTGAGCTCGGCGGGCAGATTGCCCGACCTGCGGCCGCGCCCCGAATTCTCCCGGGCCCCGGGCCCTGTTCCCTGAAAGCCTCGCATGGACACGGAGCGTACTGGGGGGTATGCAGAACGTACAATTGCGGCCGCCCGGCCTTGGCGGCCGCGGGTGATTGCGGTACGAGCGCGGGGGCCGGGCGCGATAGGGTCGGGACCTGCCGTCGGCCTGCCCACGGGGCCGCCGCCCTGGCGCACGGCGGCCGAACGGCAGCTGTCAGAAAGTACCCGTCCGAGGGAAGCGGTGCGCTTGTGTCCGGTGGAGAGGTGGCCGGCCTCCTCGTGGCCGTCTTCTGGGCCATCCTGGTCTCGTTCCTCGCCGTGGCGCTGGTCCGGCTGGCCCAGACGCTCAGGGCCGCGACCAAGCTGGTGACGGATGTGACGGAGCACGCCGTTCCGCTGCTCGGCGAGGCGTCCAGGACCGTGAAGTCCGCGCAGGCCCAGCTGGACCGGGTGGAGACCATCGCCTCCGACGTGCAGGACGTCGCGGCCAACGCCTCGGCCCTCTCCGGCACCGTCGCCTCCACCTTCGGCGGGCCGCTGGTGAAGGTGGCCGCCTTCGGCTACGGCGTGCGGCAGGCGCTGCGCCGCCGCGGCGGCGGGCCGCCTGCCGGAAGCGAGCCGGCCGTCAGGACGATCCCGGTCCCCCGGCGCCGTTCCCCGCGAAAGGACTGATACCGGCCATGATCCGCCGCGCCTTCTGGTTCACCACCGGCGCCGCAGCCGGGGTCTGGGCCACCACCCGGGTCCAGCGCAGGCTGCGCGCACTCGCGCCCGACAGCCTCGCCGTCCGGGCCGCCGACCGCGCCGTGGCGGCGGGCCACCGCGTGCGCGGGTTCGCGATCGACGTCAGGACGGGCATGGCCAGGCGCGAGGAGGAGCTGAACGACGCGCTCGGCGTCGGCAGCGGGACCGCGCCGCCCGCCCTCCTGCCACCATCCGCCCGCGGAGCCGGGACCGTCCCGGCCGCAGACACCACCGGAACCACCGGAACGACCGGAAAAGAGGATCACTGATGGAGTCGGCTGAAATCCGCCGTCGCTGGCTGAGCTTCTTCGAGAAGCGCGGGCACACCGTCGTGCCCTCGGCGTCGCTGATCGCGGACGACCCCACGCTGCTGCTCGTTCCCGCCGGCATGGTGCCGTTCAAGCCGTACTTCCTCGGCGAGGTCACCCCGCCCTACCCGCGCGCCGTCAGCGTGCAGAAGTGCGTGCGGACCCCGGATATCGAAGAGGTCGGCAAGACCACCAGGCACGGCACGTTCTTCCAGATGTGCGGCAACTTCTCCTTCGGTGACTACTTCAAGGAAGGCGCGATCACGCTCGCCTGGGAGCTGCTGACCGGCCCGGTCGCCGAGGGGAGCTACGGTCTCGACCCGGAGCGGCTGTGGATCACCGTCTACGAGCAGGACGACGAGGCCGAGCGCATCTGGCGGGACGTCGTCGGCGTGCCCGCCGAGCGCATCCAGCGCCTGGGCATGGGCCCCAACTTCTGGTCGATGGGCGTGCCAGGCCCCTGCGGGCCCTGTTCCGAGATCAACTACGACCGCGGCCCCGAGTTCGGCCCCGAGGGCGGCCCCGCCGTCAACGACGAGCGCTACGTGGAGATCTGGAACCTGGTCTTCATGCAGTTCGAGCGGGGCCCGGGCGAGGGCAAGGACGACTTCCCGATCCTCGGCGAGCTGCCCGCCAAGAACATTGACACGGGACTCGGTCTCGAACGCCTGGCGATGATCCTCCAGGGCGTACAGAACATGTACGAGACCGACACCCTGCGCGTCGTCATCGACAAGGCCGGCGAGCTGACCGGCGTGCGGTACGGCGAGGCCGACGGCTCCGACGTCGCGCTGCGCGTGGTCGCCGACCACATGCGCACCTCCGTCATGCTGATCGGCGACGGCGTCACCCCCGGCAACGAGGGCCGCGGCTACGTGCTGCGGCGCATCATGCGCCGCGCCATCCGCAACATGCGGATTCTCGGCGCGGACCGTCCCGTCGTCGGCGAGCTGGTCGACGTGGTGCTGACCACGATGGGGGAGCAGTACCCCGAGCTGCTGACCGAGCGCGGACGCATCGAAACGGTCGCGCTGGCCGAAGAGGCGGCGTTCCTGAAGACATTGCGCGCCGGGACCAACATCTTCGACTCCGCCGTCACCGAGACCAGGGCCGGCGGTGGCAGCATGCTGGCCGGGGAGAAGGCGTTCCTGCTGCACGACACCTGGGGCTTCCCGATCGACCTGACGCTCGAAATGGCCGCGGAGGCCGGTCTCTCGGTGGACGAGACGGGCTTCAGGCGGCTGATGAAGGAGCAGCGCGAACGGGCCAAGGCCGACGCCAGGGCCAAGAAGCAGGGCCACGCCGACCTGTCCGCCTACCGTCAGGTCGCCGACGCCTCCGGGGTCACCGAGTTCGTCGGCTACACGCGCACGGACGGCGAGTCGACCGTGGTCGGGCTCCTGGTCGACGGTGTCTCGGCGCCCGCCGCGCACGAGGGCGACGAGGTCGAGGTCGTGCTGGACCGGACCCCGTTCTACGCCGAGGGCGGCGGCCAGCTCGCCGACACCGGGCGCATCCGCCTCGACTCGGGTGCCGTCGTGGAGGTCAGGGACGTCCAGCAGCCGGTGCCCGGCGTCACCGTTCACAAGGGCGAGGTCCAAGTCGGCGAGGTCACCGTCGGCGCCGGCGCGTACTGCCACATCGACATCGGGCGCCGCCGCGCCATCGCCCGCGCCCACAGCGCCACCCACCTCACGCACCAGGCGCTGCGCGACGCCCTGGGGCCCACCGCGGCGCAGGCCGGCTCGGAGAACTCGCCGGGCCGCTTCCGGTTCGACTTCGGCTCGCCGGCCGCGGTGCCGGGCACGGTGCTCAGCGACGTCGAGCAGAAAATCAACGAGGTACTGTCCCGCGAACTCGACGTCACGGCCGAGGTGATGTCGATGGACGAGGCCAGGAAGCAGGGCGCCATCGCCGAGTTCGGCGAGAAGTACGGCGACCGGGTGCGGGTGGTGACCATCGGCGACTACTCCAAGGAGCTGTGCGGCGGCACCCACGTGCACAACACCGCGCAGCTCGGCCTCGTCAAGCTGCTCGGCGAGTCCTCGATCGGCTCGGGCGTGCGCCGCGTCGAGGCGCTGGTCGGCGCCGATGCCTACCGTTTCCTCGCCCGTGAGCACGCCGTGGTGGCGCAGCTGACCGAGCTGGTGAAGGGACGCCCCGAGGAGCTGCCCGAGCGGATCTCCGGAGTGCTGTCCCGGCTGAAGGAGGCGGAGAAGGAGATCGAGCGCTTCCGCGCGGAGAAGGTCCTCCAGGCCGCGGGCGCGCTCGCGGAGGGGGCGCGCGACGTGCGCGGCGTGGCGCTCGCCACCGGCCGGGTGCCCGACGGCACGACGGCCGACGACCTGCGGCGGCTCGTGCTGGACGTGCGCGGCCGGATGCGGGGCGACCGCGCCGCCGTGGTCGCGCTGTTCACCGTGGTCAAGGACCGCCCGCTGACGGTCGTGGCCACCAACGAGGCGGCGAGGGAACGCGGTCTGAAGGCCGGTGACCTGGTGCGCACCGCCGCGAAGGCGCTCGGTGGTGGCGGCGGCGGGAAGCCGGACGTCGCCCAGGGCGGCGGGCAGGACCCGGCGGCCATCGACGAGGCGCTGGCCGCGGTCGAGCGCCAGGTCGCGGACGTCGCCTGATGCGGCGCGGCAGGCGGCTTGCCGTCGACGTGGGGGAGGCCAGGATCGGGGTGGCGAGCTGCGACCCCGACGGCCTGATCGCCACTCCGGTCGAGACGGTGCCGGGCCGTGATGCCGCGGCGGCGCAGCGGCGGCTGGCAGAGCTGGTCGCCGAGTACGAGCCCCTTGAGGTGCTGGTCGGGCTCCCGCGGTCGCTCGGCGGCGGCGAGGGCCCGGCGGCGGCGCGGGTCCGGGCGTTCGCCGAGCGCCTCGCGCGCCGGATCGCACCGGTGCCCGTCCGGCTGGTGGACGAACGGATGAGCACCGTCAGCGCCGCCCGCGGCATGCGGGCCTCCGGGGTCTCGGCCAAGAAGGGCAGGCCCCGGATCGATCAGGCCGCCGCCGTCGTGATCTTGCAGGCCGCGCTCGAAACCGAGCGCACCGCGGGACGGCCGCCGGGGCAGTGCGTCGAAGTGGTTGTCTGATCGCGATACGGTAACGTTCCGCGCGACAGGGCAGCCGTGCGGACCGCGGGGGACCGGCTGCCGCCTTGCATGACAAGGGGTTCGATGACTGACTATGGCCGGAATCCCGGCTCCGAACCGTGGTACCCCGATGACCCGCACCATGCGGATCAGAACTGGTCCGACGGGCAGGAGGGGGCAGGGAGCCAGCCTGCGCAACAGGGCTCGTGGGAGCAGCAGTACGACGCGCAGCAGCAGGCGTACTACCCGCCGCAGCAGTACGCCGATCAGGGCGGCGGCTGGGACACCACGGGCGGGCACTATGCGCAGGGCGCCTATCCCCCGGCAGGGCACCAGGGTGCCGATTACGGAACCGGCGAGTACCAGGGGGGCTACGGCGTCGGCCAGCAGTACCCGGAGCAGCAGCAGTACCCCGGGCAGCAGTATGGGGACCAGCAGCAGTACGGGGACCAGCAGCAGTACGGCGACCAGCAGTACCCGGAGCAGCAGTACGCGCAGCATCCGGGGCTCGACCCGCACCCGCAGTCCCCGCGCCACGGGGAGTACGCCGGGCACGACCAGCATCAGCATCATCAGCAGCACGATGCGATGGCGCAGCAGGGCGGGCAGGCGCCGTACGGGCAGCAGGCCGGCATGCAGGCCCCGGACGGGGCGCCGCCGGCCGGCCGCGGGCGGCAGCCGGGTCCCGATCCGGAGACCGGGTGGGACCCGGGCCCCGACCAGGGGGAGCTGGACTTCTTCGGCCGCGACGAGGACGAGGACGACGGCAGCCCCGAGGACTCCGGCCGGCGCTCCGGGCGCCGCGGCGACCGGCAGAAAAAGCGGCGCGGCCGCGGCTGCATGGTCGCGGTCCTGCTCGTCGTCGGCGGCGTGGGCGGCGCCGGTTACTTCGGCTACCAGTTCTACCAGGACCGGTTCGCCCCGGCGCCCGACTACGCGGGTGAGGGCACCGGCGAGGTGCAGGTGACGATCCCCGACGGCGCCACGGTCTCCGACATGGCGAACCTCCTGCGCGAGGCGGACGTCGTCCGCAGCCACGATGCGTTCGTCGAGGCGGCCGGTGCGGACGGCCAGCTGATCCAGGCGGGCGTCTACGTGCTGCGGGAGCAGATGTCGGCCGAGTCCGCCGTCGAGCTGCTGCTCGACCCGGCGGCCATCAGCGCGCTCATCATCCCCGAGGGCCGCCGCGCCACGCAGATCTACACCATGATCGACGAGTACCTCGGCCTGGCGGAGGGCACCACCGCCGAGGCCGCCGAGAACGCCGATCTCGGGCTGCCGGACTGGGCGGAGGGCGATCCGGAGGGGTTCCTCTTCCCCGCGCGCTACGACGTGGGCGCGGACACCGCGCCCGAGGACGTGCTGCGGGCGATGGTGGACCGGGCGGAGGCCGAGTTCACCCAGGTCGACCTGGAGAGCCAGGCCGCGGAGATCGGCTTCACCCCGCGGGAGGTGCTGATCATCGCCTCACTGATCGAGGCGGAGGGGCAGTCGGACGAGGAGTTCGTCCGGGTCTCCCGGGTCATCCACAACCGGCTGGACGACAACACGCGGCTTGAGTTCGACTCCACCATCAACTACGCCATGGGCCGCTCCGAGCTGCAAACCACCATCGAGGACACGGAGTACGACTCGCCGTACAACACGTACGTCGAGTTCGGGCTGCCGCCGGGCCCCATCGACAACCCCGGGCACGAGGCCATCGAGGCGGCACTCAACCCGGCCGACGGACCCTGGCTGTACTTCGTCACGGTGCGCGAGGGCGACACCCGTTTCACGGACGACTACCAGGAACACCTGCGGAACGTCGAGGACTTCAACGCGGCCCAGCAGGAGGGCGAATGACGGAGCACACTCCCGCGGGGCGGCGCGCCGCGGTACTCGGTTCGCCCATCGACCACTCGCTCTCGCCGGTGCTGCACCGGGCCGCGTACCGGGCGCTCGGCCTGGACACGTGGTCCTACGGGCGGTTCGAGGTCGATGAGCAGGCACTGCCCGGCTTCGTCGCGGATCTCGGGTCCGACTGGGCCGGCCTCTCCCTCACCATGCCGCTGAAGCGCGCGGTGATCCCGCTGCTCGACGAGATCGGCGACACCGCCGCCTCCGTGGGAGCCGTCAACACGGTGACGTTCGCCGCGGACGGCCGTCGCCTGGGCGACAACACCGATGTCCCCGGCATGGTCGAGGCCCTGCGCGAACGCGGGGTGACGCGCGTGGCGGGCGCGGCGGTGCTGGGCGCGGGCGCCACCGCCTCCTCGGCGCTCGCCGCGCTGGCGCAGATCTGCGACGGCGAGGTCGCCGCCTACGTGCGGAGCCCGGAGCGGGCCGCCGAGATGCGCGGCTGGGGCGAACGGCTCGGGGTGCGGGTGAGGACCGGCAGCTGGGAGGAGGCGGCGCGGGCCTTCGAGGCCCCGCTGGTGATCGCCACCACCCCCGCGGGCGCGACCGACGCGCTGGCCGCGGCGGTGCCCGGCGCGCCCGGCACCCTGTTCGACGTGCTCTACGAGCCCTGGCCCACGGCCCTGGCCGCAGCCTGGGCGGCCCGCGGCGGTGAGGTCGTCGGTGGTCTCGACCTCCTCGTGCACCAGGCCGTCCTCCAGGTGGAGGCCATGACGGGTATCGCGCCGGCGCCGCTGAAGCAGATGCGCGCCGCCGGGCAGGCGGCGCTCACCAGCCGCTGAGCGCCCCCCGGTGCGGCCCGCACCACACCAAAAGGAGTCCCGTGCGGCGGGCGTGGGAGGATCAACGGTGAGAGGTCCCACAGGCGCGAATTCCTAAGGAGCACCGTTGAGCAGGCTGCGCTGGCTGACGGCGGGAGAGTCGCACGGTCCCGCCCTGGTGGCCACCCTGGAGGGGCTGCCCTCCGGGGTGCCCGTCACCACCGAGATGGTTGCGGACGCCCTGGCCCGTCGGCGGCTCGGCTACGGCCGCGGTGCGCGGATGAAGTTCGAACGCGACGAGGTTACGTTCATCGGCGGCGTCCGGCACGGGCTCACGCTCGGCTCGCCGGTGGCCGTCATGGTCGGCAACACCGAGTGGCCGAAGTGGGAGAAGGTCATGGCGGCCGACCCCGTCGACCCGGAGGAGCTGGCGGAGCTCGCCCGCAACGCCCCGCTGACGCGCCCGCGCCCGGGGCACGCCGACCTCGCCGGCATGCAGAAGTACGGCGTGAACGACGCTCGTCCCATCCTGGAACGGGCCTCCGCGCGCGAGACCGCGGCCCGGGTGGCCCTCGGCACGGTCGCCAGGTCCTACCTCAGGGAGACCGCGGGCGTCGAGATCGTCTCCCACGTGGTGGAGCTGGGCGGGGCGCGCGCCCCGCACGGCGTGCTCCCGCGGCTGACGGACACCGCGCGGCTCGACGAGGACCCGGTGCGCTGCCTGGACGCCGACGCCTCCAAGGCGATGGTCGCCGAGATCGACCAGGCCCACCGGGACGGCGACACCCTCGGCGGCGTGGTCGAGGTCCTCGCCTACGGCCTGCCGGTCGGGCTCGGCTCCCACGTGCACTGGGACCGGCGCCTGGACGCCCGCCTCGCGGGCGCCCTGATGGGCATTCAGGCCATCAAGGGCGTGGAGCTCGGCGACGGCTTCGGGCTGGCCCGGGTGCCGGGGTCGAAGGCGCACGACGAGATCGTGCGCGGCGAGGACGGCATCCGCCGCGCGAGCGGCCGTGCCGGCGGCACCGAGGGCGGCCTGTCCACCGGCGAAGTGCTGCGCGTGCGGGCCGCGATGAAGCCCATCGCCACGGTGCCCCGCGCGCTGGCCACGGTGGATATCGCCACCGGGGAGGCCACCAGCGCGCACCACCAGCGGTCCGACGTCTGTGCCGTTCCCGCCGCCGGCATCGTCGCGGAGGCCATGGTCGCGCTGGTGCTCGCGGACGCCGTCGCCGAGAAGTTCGGCGGGGACAGCGTGGCCGAGACCCGGCGGAACGTGACCGGGTTCCTCGACAACCTGGAGATCCGGTGAGCGGCACCGGGGCCGGGCGGGGGGCGCACGGCCCCGCCGTTGTGCTGGTGGGGCCCCCGGGGTCGGGCAAGTCGACCGTCGGCGCGGTGCTCGCGCGGCGGCTCGGCTGCACCGTCCGCGACACGGACACCGATATCGAGGCGACCGCGGGCAAGCCGATTCCCGACATCTTCGTGGAGGACGGCGAGCCGCGGTTCCGCGAGCTGGAGGCCGCCGCCGTGCGCGCCGCCGTCACCGGGCACGACGGCGTCGTCTCGCTGGGCGGCGGGGCCATCATGGACCCGGAGACCCGCGCGCTGCTCGCCGGGCTGCCCGTGGTCTTCCTCGACGTGGCGCTCGCCGAGGCCGTCCGCCGCGTCGGCCTCGACGTTCCCCGCCCGCTGCTCGCCGTCAATCCCAGGCAGCGGTGGCGGGTGCTGATGGAGGAGCGCCGCCCGTTCTACACCGAGGTGGCCCGCGCGGTCGTGCAGACCGCGGAGCGCACGCCGGACGAGGTCGCCCGGGCCGTCCTTGACGCATTGGAGCTCAAGACCGCATGACCATCTCCCCGAAGGACCCACCCACCGACGCGCCCACCCGGATCACCGTGGGCGGCAGCGCGGGCACCGCGCCCTACGACGTGCTGGTCGGTCACCGCCTGCTGGGCGAGCTTCCGCAGCTCATCGGCACGGCGGCGCAGCGGGTGGCGGTGCTGCACCCCGAGGCGCTCGCCGAGTCGGGAGAGGCGGTGCGCAAGGACCTGGCGGAGCAGGGGTACGAGACCATCGCCGTTCAGCTGCCCAACGCGGAAAAGGCGAAGACCGCCGAGGTCGCCGCCTACTGCTGGACGGCCCTGGGACAGAGCGGTTTCACCCGCACCGACGTGATCGTCGGCCTCGGCGGCGGCGCGGCCACCGATCTCGCCGGCTTCGTCGCGGCCACCTGGCTGCGCGGCGTGCGCTGGATCGCCCTGCCCACCACCGTGCTCGGCATGGTGGACGCGGCGGTCGGCGGCAAGACCGGGATCAACACCGCCGAGGGCAAGAACCTGGTGGGCGCCTTCCACCCGCCCGCCGGGGTGCTGTGCGACCTGGCGGCGCTGGACTCGCTCCCGGTGCACGACTACGTGTCCGGGCTCGCCGAGGTGATCAAGGCCGGCTTCATCTCCGACCCGGTCATCCTGGACCTCGTCGAGTCCGACCCCGAGGGCGCCCGCGGGCCGCGCGGGCCGCACACGGCCGAGCTGGTCGAGCGCGCCATCCGCGTCAAGGCCGAGGTGGTGGCCACCGACCTGAAGGAGTCGGGGCTGCGCGAGATCCTCAACTACGGGCACACGCTGGCCCACGCGATCGAGAAGAACGAGCGGTACCAGTGGCGGCACGGCGCCGCCGTATCGGTCGGCATGGTCTTCGCGGCCGAGCTCGGCCGTATCGCGGGCCGCCTCGACGACGCGACCGCCGACCGGCACCGGGCGGTGCTGGCCTCCGTCGGCCTGCCGGTCACCTACCGCGGGGACCAGTGGCCGCGGCTGCTCGAGACCATGCGCATCGACAAGAAGTCCCGTGGCAACCGGCTCCGTTTCATCGTGCTGGACGGGCTGGCACGGCCGACGGTCCTGGAGAGCCCCGATCCGGCGATGCTGCTGGCCGCACACGCGGAGATCGCCGCATGAGCCGCCCGGTCCTGGTGCTGAACGGGCCCAACCTCGGGCGCCTGGGCTCCCGCGAGCCGGACGTGTACGGCTCGACCTCCTACACGGGGCTCGTCGAACGGTGCACCGCGCTCGGCAAGGAGCTGGACCTCGCCGTCGAGGTCAGGGAGACCAATGACGAGGGCGAGCTGATCCGCTGGCTGCACGAGGCGGCGGACGGGGCCGTGCCCGTGGTGCTCAACCCCGGTGCGTTCACGCACTATTCGTATGGCCTGCGGGACGCCGCCGCCCAGCGGACGGCCCCCCTGATCGAGGTGCACATCTCCAACCCGTACCGCAGGGAGGAGTTTCGTCACACCTCGGTGATCGCCTCCGTGGCCAGCGGAACGGTCGCGGGATTCGGGATCGGCTCGTATCTGCTGGCCCTGCGGGCGCTGGCCGAGGAGTTGGCCGGCTGAGGCGTGCGTGCGGCACTTCCCGGCAGCGCCGCACGTTCACCCCGAAGCCGGTACCACCGGGTACGGTGTGTCTGGTCCGAAGGGATGCACGTGCCCGTGTGCCGTGCGGAGACGACGTAGGTGGGGAGCGGATGCAACAGTCCGGCGGGATGCCTGTGCCACCCCCAGCCCCGCTCGACGGCGGGACGGCCAGCTCCCTTCAACTGCCTGCCGACAGCATGGTGCCCGCGCCGTCCCCCGCCACCGGGACCGTGCGGCCCGACGTCACCCACGTCGGCGTGGCCGTGCTGCTGATCGGGCCGGCCGGCGCGGGCAAGACCACGGTCGCCAGGTTCTGGGCCGAGCGCAGGCCGGTGCCGACGGCCCACATCAGCCTCGACGACGTCCGGGAGTGGGTCAGGTCGGGCTTCGCCGATCCCCGTTCCGGGTGGGACGACCGCTCCGAGGCCCAGTACCGGCTGGCCCGCAGGACCTGCGGCTTCGCCGCGCGGAACTATCTGGCCAACGGCATCTCCTGCATCCTGGACGACGCCGTCTTCCCCGACCGGCCCGCGGTCGGCCTCGGCGGGTGGAAGCGGCATGTCGGCCCCGGCCTCATCCCGATCGTGCTGCTGCCGGGGCTCGACGTCGTCCTGGAGCGGAACGCGGCGCGTTCCGGCACCCGCCGCCTCTCCGACGAGGAGGTGGCCACCATCCATGGCCGGATGGCCGGGTGGTACGGCTCCGGACTGCCGATCATCGACAATTCCCGGCACGACGTGGCCACCACCGCCCGCATGCTGGACGACGCGGTGGCGCGCAGCCTGATGAGCCCGCCGCAGTGGTGACCGCTCATCCGGACGCGCTCAGGCGGGCGAAGGGCACCGGCCCTGCGTAGGCTCGACCCATGTCCGAGGTACACGCGGCCAGACGGTCGCGGCTGCGGGCCCGCCGTGCGTCGGCGGGTGCCGAGGCCGCCCTGGTGTCCCGGTCGGCCAACGTCCGCTATCTGGCGGGCCCGGCGCCGGCGGGAGCCGTGCTGCTCGTGGGCCACTCCGGCGCCGACGTGCTGTTCGCCCACTGGAATCCGGCGGGCGATCCGGCCGGTCCGCGCCCGGCGGGCGACGACGGGCTGCGCAGCGTGGCCCTCGGCGCGGATGTCGACCCGGCGGTGACCGCCGCCGCGCAGGCGGCGCGGGACGGCGCGGCGGCGCTGTCCGTCGAGGAGCACCACCTGACGGTGGCCAGGCACCGTGCCGTGGCCGCGGTGGTCCCCGACCTGGTGCTGAACGACCTGGACTGCGCGGTGGAGCGGCAGCGGCTGGTGAAGGACGAGGACGAGATCGCGGCCCTGCGGTCCGCGGCGGAGATCACCGACCGGGCGCTGGGGGAGCTGCTGGAGTCGATCCTCGTCGGCCGGACCGAGCGCCATCTCGCCCTTGAGCTGGAACGGCGCTTGGTGGACCACGGCGCGGACGGTCCGGCGTTCCCCACCTCGGTGGCGACGGGCAGCCACTCCGGTCTTGCCGGGCACCGGCCGACCGACCGGCGCGTGGAGGAGGGCGATTTCCTCACCGTCTGCCTGGGGGCCCGTTTCCGCGGCTACCGCTGTCAGATCGGGCGGACGTTCGTCATCGGAACGAGCCCGGCGGACTGGCAGATCGAGCTCTACGAGGTGGTCTTCGCAGCCCAGCGGGCGGCCCGGGAGGCGCTGGCGCCCGGGGCGGAGTACCGGTCGGTGGACCGGGCGGCGCGGGACGTGCTGGACGCCGCAGGGCACGGCAGATCGCTCGGGCCCGTCACGGGGCACGGGGTGGGGCTGGAAATCGGGGAGGACCCTCAGTTGGCGCCGGCGGCCATGGGTAGACTGGGCCCTTGCGTTCCGGTCACCGTCGAGCCGGGAGTCCATCTTCCAGGCCGGGGCGGTGTCCGGATCGACGATACGCTCGTCGTCCGCTCACCGGCGGACGGCGGACCCGAGCTACTCACCATCACGACCAAGGAGCTCCTCGCCCTCTAGGCCCTGCCAGGGGGTCGCGCGAGGAAACCGCGGTCACCTCAAGCAGCATTCGGTAGGAGATTCCGCGACCGTGGCCACCACGAACGACCTCAAGAACGGCATGGTGCTCAAGCTCGACGGGGGCCAGCTGTGGTCCGTTGTCGAGTTCCAGCATGTGAAGCCCGGCAAGGGCGGCGCATTCGTGCGCACCAAGCTCAAGAACGTACTCTCCGGCAAGGTGGTCGACCGGACCTTCAACGCCGGCACCAAGGTCGACACGGCGACCGTGGACCGACGCGGTATGCAGTTCTCCTACAAGGACGGCAGCGACTTCGTCTTCATGGACACCCAGACGTACGACCAGCTGTACGTCAACCCGGAGACCGTGGGCGAGGCGGCCAACTACCTCCTGGAGGGCCAGGACTGCACGGTCGCCATCTACGAGGAGAATCCGCTGTTCGTGGAGCTTCCCGCGGCGGTCGAGCTGGTCATCGAGTACACGGAGCCGGGCGTCCAGGGCGACCGCTCCACCGGTGGCACCAAGCCGGCCAGGCTGGAGACCGGCTACGAGATCGGCGTGCCGCTCTTCATCACGACCGGCGAGAAGATCAAGGTCGACACCCGCTCCGGCGAATACCTTGGCCGGGTGAACAGCTAACCGTGGCTGCCCGCAGCAAGGCCCGCAAGCGTGCCCTCCAGATCCTCTTCGAGGCCGATCAACGCGGCGTCCCGCCGGTCGACGTCCTCGCGGACTGGGTGCGGCTCGCCCGGACCGACGACCGGCAGCCGCCGGTCAGCGAGTACACCCGGGAGCTGGTCGAGGGCTTCGCCGCACATGCGGAGCGCATCGACGAGCTGATCACGCAGTACACCGTGAGCTGGCCGCTGGACCGCATGCCGGTCGTGGACCGCAATATCCTGCGGCTGAGCACCTTCGAGTTGATCTGGCAGGACGGCACGCCCGACGCCGTCGTGCTGGACGAGGCGGTGCAGCTTGCCAAGGAGTTTTCCACGGACGACTCCCCGTCCTTCGTCAACGGCCTGCTCGGCCGTCTGAAGGACCTCAAGCCCACGCTCCGCCGCTAGACCGCCGTGGACTGCCGGGGCGGGTCCGCCCGCCCCGGCAGGCCGGTGATCCACCGGCGAAGGCGTCAGCCTTCCTCGGCCTGCACCGCCCGGCGCGCGTCCGCGCCCAGCACGCCCCAGCTGATCAGCTGCTCGGTCAGGACGGACGGCGACTGGTCGTAGATCACGGCCAGGGTGCGCAGGTCGTCCTGCCGGATCGACAGCACCTTGCCGTTGTAGTCGCCGCGCTGGCTCTGGATCGTCGCGGTGTACCGCTGGAGCGGGCCCGCCTTCTCGCTGGGCACGTGGGCCAGGCGCTCCAGGTCGAGCACGAGCTTCGGCGGCGGCTCGGCGGCACCCCCGGGCGTCGAGCCGGGCAGCAGCTCCTGCACCGGGACGCCGTAGAAGTCCGCCAGCTCCGCAAGGCGCTGCACGGTCACGGCACGGTCGCCGCGCTCGTAGGAGCCGACGACGACCGCCTTCCAGCGGCCCTGCGACTTCTCTTCGACGCCGTGAAGCGACAGACCCTGCTGGGTGCGGATGGCGCGGAGCTTGGCCCCGAGCTGTTTGGCGTATTCGCTGGACATGTGTCTCCCCGGACGGCTACTTCGTAACTCACTGTGAGGTTACGCAGCGTGATATCTCCCGTCAAGCCGGGGCCGCAGAGTGGGCCTCTGACCTGGGAGAATGCGGAGGGTGCCAATCGGCCTGCTATCCTCGGCGCCGATCGGCCAGACGTCCTTTAAGGCCCGTCCCGTGAGGCGGGGAAGGAGGTCCTTTTCGTATGGACGCAAGGGAATCCCCGGCACGCTCCGTCCTGGAGGCGCCGGACATCGCGCGGGCTCTCACCCGCATCGCCCACGAGATCGTCGAGCGCGCCAAGGGCGCCGACGACGTGGTGCTTCTCGGCATTCCGACCCGCGGCGTGTTCCTCGGCCGCAGGCTCGCCGCCAAGCTGCGGGACATCACCGGCCATCCGGTACCCGTCGGCTCCCTCGACATCACCATGTACCGCGACGACCTGCGGCTGCGGCCGGCCCGCGCGCTGGCGCCGACGGACATCCCAGGCGACGGCATCGACGGACGCCTCGTCGTGCTGGTGGACGACGTCCTGTTCTCCGGCCGCACCATCAGGGCCGCGCTCGACGCGCTGGGCGACATCGGCCGCCCCCGCGCCGTTCAGCTCGCCGTCCTGGTGGACCGGGGGCACCGGGAGCTGCCGATCCGCGCCGACTACGTCGGCAAGAACATTCCGACGTCGCTGCGGGAGACGGTCAAGGTGCTGCTCACCGAGGAGGACGGCCGCGACGGCGTGCTGCTCGGCGTGCGCGAGCACACGCCGGCCGGCGAGCGCTAGCGCGCCGCCGCGCTCGGTCCCGTCCCCAGCACGCTTCCCTCTCCCACGGAAGGCACCTGATGAAGCACCACCTCATCTCGGCCACCGATCTCACCCGCGACGACGCCGTGCTGATCCTCGACACCGCCGAGGAGTTGGCCCGCGTCGCGGACCGGCCGATCAAGAAGCTGCCGACGCTGCGCGGCCGCACTGTCGTCAACCTGTTCTTCGAGGACTCCACCCGCACCCGCATCTCGTTCGAGGCGGCGGCGAAGCGGCTCTCCGCCGATGTGATCAACTTTTCCGCCAAGGGCTCGTCCGTCTCCAAGGGCGAGTCGCTGAAGGACACCGCGCTGACCCTGGAGGCGATGGGCGCCGACGCGGTCGTCATCCGCCACCACGACTCCGGCGCCCCGCACCGGCTGGCCACCTCGGGCTGGATCGGCGGTTGTGTGGTCAACGCGGGCGACGGCACGCACGAGCACCCCACGCAGGCGCTGCTCGACGCGTTCACGCTGCGCCGCCGCCTGGTCGGCGGCCGGAACGGCGGCGCGGGCGCCGACCTTTCCGGTCGGCGCGTCACCATCGTCGGCGACATCCTGCACAGCCGGGTCGCCCGTTCCAACGTGCACCTGCTGACCACGCTCGGGGCGGAGGTCACGGTGGTCGCGCCCCCGACGCTGCTGCCCATCGGCGTCTCCCACTGGCCGTGCGAGGTCTCCTACGACCTGGACGCGGTCCTGGCCAAGTCCGATGCCGTGATGATGCTGCGCGTCCAGCGCGAGCGGATGAACGCCGCCTACTTCCCGACCGAGCGCGAGTACGCCCGCCGCTACGGACTGCACGGCGCCCGGATGGCGCGGATGCCCGAGCACGCCATCGTGATGCACCCCGGCCCGATGAACCGCGGCATGGAGATCACCGCGGAGGTCGCGGATTCGCCGCGCTGCACCGCCGTGGAACAGGTATCCGGCGGCGTCAGCGTCCGCATGGCCGTCCTGTACCTGCTGCTCGGCGGCGCCTGGCCCGCCGACACCGCCCGCACCGACGAGAACGGACAGCCCGCATGACCCACACCGAGCGCACCCTCATCCGCGGCGCGCGCATCCTCGGCGGATCGCCGCGGGACCTTCTGATCGACGGTGAGACGGTCGCCGAGGTGGGCACCGGCCTGTCCGCGGCCGGCGCGGCCGTCGTCGAGGCGGACGGGCTGATCCTGCTGCCCGGCCTGGTCGACCTGCACACGCACCTGCGCGAGCCGGGACGCGAGGACTCGGAAACGGTCCTCACCGGCACCAGGGCCGCCGCGGCCGGCGGGTTCACCGCCGTGCACGCCATGGCCAACACCTTCCCCGTCGCCGACACCGCAGGCGTCGTCGAGCAGGTCTGGCGTCTGGGTGCCGAGTCCGGCTACTGCGACGTCCAGCCGGTGGGCGCCGTCACCGTCGGTCTTGAGGGCAAGCAGCTGGCCGAGCTGGGCGCCATGCACGAGTCGGCGGCGCGCGTCGTCGTCTTCTCCGACGACGGCAAGTGCGTCGACGACGCGGTGATGATGCGGCGCGCCCTGGAGTACGTGAAGGCGTTCGACGGCGTCATCGCCCAGCACGCGCAGGAGCCGCGGCTGACCGAGGGCGCCCAGATGAACGAGGGCATCGTCTCCGCCGAGCTGGGGCTGGCCGGCTGGCCCGCCGTCGCCGAGGAGTCGATCATCGCGCGCGACGTGCTGCTCGCCGCCCACGTCGGCTCCCGCGTGCACGTCTGCCACCTGAGCACCGCCGGCTCGGTGGAGCTGGTGCGCTGGGCCAAGTCCAAGGGCTGGCAGGTCACCGCCGAGGTGACGCCCCACCACCTGTTGCTCACCGACGACCTGGTGCGTTCCTACGACCCGGTGTTCAAGGTGAACCCGCCGCTGCGCACCGAGGAGGACGTGATGGCGCTGCGGGAGGCCCTGGCCGACGGCACCATCGACTGCGTCGCCACCGACCACGCCCCGCACCCGCACGAGGACAAGGACTGCGAGTGGGGCGCCGCGGCCATGGGGATGATCGGCCTGGAGACCGCGCTCTCCGTCGTCCAGCACACCATGGTCGACACCGGGCTGCTGGACTGGCCCGCCGTCGCCGACCGGCTGTCCGCCCGCCCCGCCGCCATCGGTCGCCTCGGCGGCCACGGCCGGCCGGTCGCGGCGGGCGAGCCCGCCAACCTGACGCTTCTGGACCCCGCGCACCGCGCCGTCGTCGAGCCGGGCGCGTTCGCCTCCCGCAGTCGCAACACGCCCTACCGGGGACGCGAGCTGCCCGGCCGGGTACTGCACACGTTCCTGCGCGGCCGGGCCACCGTGCGGGACGGGGTCCCGGTATGACCGCGGCGCTGTACCACCTGCTGGCCGAGGAGCAGACGGAACGCAGGTCCCAGGAGGTGACCGACTGGGCCGCCCGCATCGGGTGGATCGTCGGCATCCTGTTCTTCCTCGTGCTCGTCTACTGGCTGATGCGCGAGGGCTGGAAGTGGCGGGCCGTGCTCCAGGGCGACGTGCCCGCGCTCACGCCCGCGCCGGCTGTCCCCGCGGACCCCCGGCTGCACCTGACCGGCCGCTACCACGGCACCACGACGGCGGGCCAGTGGCTGGACCGCATCGTGGCCCACGGCCTCGGGGCCAGGAGCCGCGCGGAGGTGACCCTCACCGACGAGGGCGTGACCGTGCTGCGCCCCGGCGCGACCGACTTCCACATCCCGGCCGGCCGCGTGCGCGGCGCGCGCCTCGACAAGGGCATCGCGGGCAAGGTCCTCACCGAGGGGGGCCTGCTCGTCATCACCTGGGAGCACGGCGGCCGGCTGCTGGACTCGGGCTTCCGCGCGGACCGGGCGGCCGAGCACGCCGCGTGGGTCGGGGCGCTCGGCCCGTTCACGCCGCACGAAGACCCCGGCCGGGACCACCGTGAGCCGAGCGACACCCGTGAGACCCGCAAGACCCGTAAGGAAGGTGCACGATGACCACCGCCCCGCGGCACACCGCCACGGCCCCCGCCGTGCTGGTTCTCGAGGACGGCCGGGCCTTCCACGGCCGTGCCTACGGCGCGGTCGGCGAGACCTTCGGGGAAGCCGTGTTCGCCACCGGCATGACCGGCTACCAGGAAACGCTGACCGACCCCTCGTACCACCGTCAGGTGGTCGTGATGACCGCCCCGCACATCGGCAACACCGGCGTGAACGACGAGGACCCGGAGTCCCGCCGCATCTGGGTCGCCGGCTACGTCGTCCGCGACCCGGCCCGCATCCCGTCCAACTGGCGCTCGGTGCGGCCCCTGGACGCGGAGCTGGCGGGCCAGGGCATCGTCGGCATCAGCGGCGTCGACACCCGCGCCCTCACCCGCCACCTGCGCGAACGGGGCGCCATGCGCGCGGGCATCTTCTCCGGGCCCGCACTCAGCGACGAGGAGACGCTCCTGACGCGCGTCAGGTCGGCGCCGCCCATGGTCGGCGCCGACCTGTCCGCGGAGGTCGCCACGACGGAGCCCTACGTGGTTCCGGCCATCGGTGAGAAGCGCTACACCGTCGCCGCGATCGACCTCGGCATCAAGGGCATGACTCCCCACCGGATGGCCCAGCGCGGCATCGAGGTGCACGTCCTGCCCGCGACCGCGACGCTGGAGGAGGTGTACGCCGCGGGTCCGGACGGGGTGTTCCTCTCCAACGGCCCGGGCGACCCGGCGGCCGCCGACCACCCGGTCGCGCTGACGCGCGGCGTGCTGGAGCGGCGCACCCCGCTGTTCGGTATCTGCTTCGGCAACCAGATCCTCGGCCGCGCCCTCGGCTTCGGCACGTTCAAGCTGAAGTACGGCCACCGCGGCATCAACCAGCCGGTGAAGGACCTGGCCACGGGCCGCGTCGAGGTCACCGCGCACAATCACGGCTTCGCCGTCGACGCGCCGCTCGACGCGGTCTCGGAGACCCCGCACGGGCGCGTCGAGGTCTCCCACGTCTGCCTGAACGACGACGTCGTCGAGGGGCTGCGGCTGCTGGACCGCCCGGCCTTCAGCGTGCAGTACCACCCCGAGGCCGCCGCGGGTCCGCACGACGCCGCCTACCTCTTCGACCGCTTCGTCTCCCTGATGGAGGATCAGCGTGCCTAAGCGCACCGATATCCAGTCCGTCCTTGTCATCGGCTCGGGTCCGATCGTCATCGGCCAGGCCGCAGAGTTCGACTACTCCGGGACCCAGGCGTGCCGGGTGCTCAAGGCCGAGGGGCTGCGCGTCATCCTGGTCAACTCCAACCCGGCGACCATCATGACCGACCCGGAGATCGCCGACGCCACCTACGTCGAGCCGATCACCCCCGAGTTCGTCGAGAAGATCATCGCCAAGGAGCGCCCCGACGCGCTGCTGGCCACCCTCGGCGGCCAGACCGCGCTGAACGCCGCGGTCGCCCTGCACGAGGCGGGCACCCTCGCGTCGTACGGCGTGGAGCTGATCGGGGCCAACATCGAGGCGATCCGCAAGGGCGAGGACCGCGACCAGTTCAAGCAGGTCGTCGCCGCCGTCCGCGGGCGCATCGGGCACGGCGAGTCCGCCCGTTCTGTGATCTGCCACTCCATGGCTGACGTGCTGGCCGGGGTCGGGGAGCTGGGCGGCTACCCGGTCGTCGTCCGGCCCTCGTTCACCATGGGCGGCGCCGGCTCCGGCTTCGCCCACGACGAGGGCGAGCTGCGCCGCATCGCGGGCCAGGGCCTGGCGCTCTCGCCGACCACCGAGGTGCTCCTGGAGGAGTCCATCCTCGGCTGGAAGGAGTACGAGCTGGAGCTGATGCGCGACCGCAACGACAATGTGGTGGTCGTCTGCTCCATCGAGAACCTGGACCCGATGGGCGTCCACACCGGCGACTCGATCACCGTGGCCCCGGCGATGACGCTCACCGACCGCGAGTACCAGATCCTGCGGGACATCGGCATCGAGGTCATCCGGGAGGTCGGCGTCGACACCGGCGGCTGCAACATCCAGTTCGCCGTGAACCCGGAGGACGGCCGCGTCGTCGTCATCGAGATGAACCCGCGGGTCTCCCGCTCCTCCGCCCTCGCGTCGAAGGCCACCGGCTTCCCCATCGCCAAGATCGCCGCCCGGCTGGCGATCGGCTACACGCTGGACGAAATCCCCAACGACATCACCGAGAAGACGCCCGCCTCGTTCGAGCCGACCCTCGACTATGTGGTCGTCAAGGTCCCGCGGTTCGCGTTCGAGAAGTTCCCGGCCGCGGACGCCACGCTGACGACGACGATGAAGTCCGTGGGCGAGGCCATGGCCATCGGCCGCAGCTTCACCGAGGCGCTGAACAAGGCCCTGCGGTCGGTGGAGAAGAAGGACGCCCCGTTCGACTTCACGGGCGCGCCCGGCGACAAGGCCGGCCTCCTCGCGGTGGCCGCCGTCCCCACCGACGGCCGGCTGAACACGGTGATGGCCGCCATCAGGGCCGGTGCCACGCAGGAGGAGATCTTCGAGGCCACGCGCATCGACCCGTGGTTCGTCGACCAGCTGTTCCTCATCAAGGAGATCGCGGACGAGCTGGCCGCCGCGGCGCTCCTGACCCCCGAGCTGCTGGCCACGGCCAAGCGCCACGGGTTCTCGGACGCCCAGATCGCCGGCATCCGCGGGCTCCACGAGGACGTCGTGCGCGAGGTCAGGCACGCGCTGGGCGTGCGCCCCGTCTACAAGACGGTCGACACGTGCGCCGCCGAGTTCGCCGCCCGCACGCCCTACCTGTACTCGTCCTACGACGAGGAGACCGAGGTCGCGCCGCGCGAGAAGCCCGCCGTGATCATTCTCGGCTCCGGTCCCAACCGCATCGGCCAGGGCATCGAGTTCGACTACTCCTGCGTCCACGCCTGCTTCGCGCTCAGCGACGCCGGCTACGAGACCGTGATGGTCAACTGCAACCCGGAGACCGTCTCCACCGACTACGACACCTCCGACCGGCTCTACTTTGAGCCGCTGACGCTGGAGGACGTTCTGGAGATCGTGCACGCCGAGACGCAGGCGGGCCCCGTCGCCGGGGTGCTCGTGCAGCTCGGCGGGCAGACCCCGCTCGGCCTGGCCCAGGCGCTCAAGGACAACGGGGTGCCCGTCGTCGGCACCTCGCCCGAGGCGATCAACCTCGCGGAGGAGCGCGGTGCGTTCGGCCGCGTGCTGGCGGAGGCCGGGCTGCCCGCGCCGAAGTACGGCACGGCCTTCTCGTTCGACGAGGCCAAGGCCATCGCCGCCGGCATCGGCTACCCGGTCATGGTCAGGCCGAGCTACGTGCTGGGCGGGCGCGGCATGCAGATCGTGTACGACGAGCCCGCGCTCGCCGAGTACCTGCGGCTGCACGCCGGGCTGATCTCCGAACACCCGGTGCTGATCGACCGCTTCCTCGACGACGCCATCGAGATCGACGTCGACGCGCTGTACGACGGCGAGGAGCTGTACCTCGGCGGCGTCATGGAGCACATCGAGGAGGCCGGCATCCACTCCGGCGACTCGGCCTGCGCGCTGCCGCCGATCACCCTGGGCGGCTTCGACATCAAGCGGCTCCGCGCCTCGACGGAGGCCATCGCCCGCGGCGTCGGCGTCCGCGGCCTGATCAACATCCAGTTCGCGATGTCCGGGGACATCCTGTTCGTGCTCGAGGCCAATCCGCGCGCCTCCCGCACCGTGCCGTTCACCTCCAAGGCCACCGCCGTGCCGCTGGCGAAGGCCGCCGCCCGGATCTCGCTCGGCGCCACGGTGGCGCAGCTGCGCGCCGAGGGCGTGCTCCCGGCGCACGGCGACGGCGGCACGCTGCCGCCGGACGCGCCGATCTCCGTGAAGGAGGCGGTGATGCCGTGGTCCAGGTTCCGCGACGTGCACGGGCGCGGCGTGGACACCGTGCTGGGGCCCGAGATGCGTTCCACGGGCGAAGTCATGGGCATCGACTCGGTCTTCGGCACCGCGTACGCCAAGTCGCAGGCCGGCGCATACGGCGCGCTGCCCACCAGGGGGCGGGCGTTCGTCTCGGTCGCCAACCGCGACAAGCGGGCCATGATCTTCCCGGCCCGCGCGCTGGTCGAGCACGGCTTCGAACTGCTGGCCACCTCCGGCACCGCTGAGGTGCTCCAGCGCAACGGGATCAGCGCGACCGTCGTGCGCAAGCAGAGCCAGGGCGAGGGCCCGCAGGGTCAGCCGACCATCGTCCAGCTCATCCACGACGGGCAGGTGGACCTCATCGTCAACACGCCCTACGGCACCGGCGGCCGGCTCGACGGGTACGAGATCCGCACCGCCGCCGTCGCCCGCGGCGTGCCCTGCCTGACCACGGTGCAGGCCCTGGCCGCCGCCGTGCAGGGCATCGACGCGCTGGGGCGTGGCGAGGTCGGCGTGCGCTCCCTCCAGGACCACGCACGCGCCCTCGGCGCGGCGCGGGAGCAGTGACCGCCGTGCCCGGCTACCCGCTGCTCTTCGACACCGTCCTGCGCCGCCTCGACGCCGAGCGCGCCCACCACCTCGCGTTCGCCCTCATCCGCGCCGCATCCCGCGTGCCGGGGCCGCGGGGGGCGGTGCGCGGTGCGTTCGCGCCGCGGCATCCGGCGCTGCGCGTGCGGGCGCTCGGCCTGGACCTGCCGGGCCCGTTCGGCCTGGCCGCCGGCTTCGACAAGAACGCGGTCGGGGTCCCGGGCCTGGCCGCCCTCGGCTTCGACTTCGTGGAGATCGGAACGGTCACCGCGCGGCCGCAGCCGGGGAACCCGGCGCCGCGCCTCTTCCGCCTGCCGCGCGACCGCGCCCTGGTCAACCGGATGGGCTTCAACAACGACGGTGCCGCCGCCGTCGCGGCCCGCCTGGCACGCCGCCGCGCCACCTGGCCCGTGGTCGGCGTCAACATCGGGAAGACCAAGTCCGTCCCCGAATCGGGGGCCGTCGCCGACTACATCGCCTCCACCGAGCGCCTGGCCCGTTACGCCGACTACCTCGTCGTCAACGTCTCCTCGCCGAACACCCCGGGGCTGCGCGACCTCCAGGCCGCCGACCGGCTGCGCCCCCTGCTCGCCGCCGTCCGCGAGGCGGCCGACCGCAGTTCGCCGGTGCGACGCGTGCCGCTGCTGGTGAAGATCGCCCCCGACCTCGCCGACGAGGACGTCGACGCGGTCGCGGACCTCGCCGCCGAATCGGGCCTCGACGGCATCGTCGCGACCAACACCACCATCGGCAGGGACGGCCTCGCCACGGATGCGGCGGCGGTGGACGCCCTCGGGGCCGGCGGGCTGTCCGGTGCGCCGCTGAAGGCGCGCTCGCTCGCCGTGCTGCGCCGCCTGTACGCGCGGGTCGGCGACCGGCTGACGCTGATCGGCGTCGGCGGCATCGAGACGGCCGAGGACGCCTGGGAACGGGTGCTGGCCGGTGCCACCCTGATCCAGGGCTACAGCGGCTTCATCTATGGCGGCCCTGGCTGGGCCCGCACCATCCACCGCGGACTGGCCGAGCGGCTGGCCGCGAGCCCGTACGCGACGCTCGCCGACGCCGTCGGCGCCTCGGCCCGCGCACCGGCGCCGGGCACGGCCGCACCGGGCCCGGCAGCGAAGGAGGCACCGTGACCACGACCGAGCCCTTCGGCGCCCGCCTGCGGCGCGCCATGGACGAACGCGGCCCGCTGTGCGTGGGCATCGATCCGCACGCCGCGCTGCTGGCCGACTGGGGTCTGGGCGACGACATCGACGGCCTGGAGCGCTTCACCCGGACCGTGGTGGAGGCGCTCGCGGGCCGGGTCGCGGTGCTGAAGCCGCAGTCCGCGTTCTTCGAGCGGTTCGGCTCCCGCGGCATCGCCGTGCTGGAGCGGGCCGTCGCGGACGCGCGCGACGCGGGAGCGCTGGTCGTTGCGGACGTGAAGCGCGGCGACATCGGCTCCACGATGGCCGCCTACGCCGACGCGTACCTGGCCAAGGGCGCCCCGCTGTTCTCCGACGCGGTGACGCTCAGCCCCTACCTCGGCTACGGCACGCTGCGCCCCGCGCTCGACCTGGCGCGGGAGAACGGGGCGGGCGTGTTCGTGCTGGCGCTGACCTCCAACCCGGAGGGCCCCGAGGTGCAGCGGGCGAGGAACGCGGCGGGCACCACGGTGGCCGAGGCCGTTCTGGACCGGCTGCGGGCGGAGAACGCGGGGGAGCGGCCGCTCGGCTCGTTCGGCGCCGTGGTGGGCGCGACACTCGCCGAGGCCGGTGCGGATCTGGCGATCAACGGGCCGCTGCTCGCCCCCGGCCTCGGCGCGCAGGGCGCGAGCGCCGCGGACCTGCCGCGCGTTTTCGGCGCGGCGCTCGGCAATGTGCTGCCCGCCGTGAGCCGGGGCGTGCTCCGGCACGGGCCGGATGCGGACGCGCTGCGCGCCGCGGCAGAACGCGAGGCGGAGGCGATGGCCCGATTCACCGGTGCCGGAGCGTGACGGGTCGTTGCGATGCGCCGCCAGCCGTAGTGATATGCCGGAAATGTCGGGGCTGCTCGATAGCTGACCTGGAGTTTTTGCCGATTCTCCCTGACTTATCGCGGCGACCCCCGCTAGTCTCCGTCGAAGCGGAGCAGCCGAGCGCGTTGCTCGTTGCTCCACCGGTGCGGGGCTACTAGGTTCCTCACCGTTCCGTATCCGACAGTTCGACAACCGAGGTGACGTAGGCGTGGCTCTTCCGCCCCTAACCCCTGAACAGCGCGCAGCCGCGCTTGAGAAGGCCGCCGCGGCTCGCCGGGAGCGCGCCGAGGTCAAGAATCGGCTCAAGCACTCCGGCGCCTCGCTGCACGAGGTCATCAAGCAGGGCCAGGAGAACGATGTCATCGGCAAGATGAAGGTCAGTGCCTTGCTGGAGTCGATGCCTGGCGTCGGCAAGGTCCGCGCCCGCCAGATCATGGAGCGGCTCGGCATCTCCGAGAGCCGCCGGGTCCGGGGGCTCGGCTCCAACCAGATCGCGGCACTCGAGCGCGAGTTCGGCAGCACCCCGGCCTGAGCCGCGGGTTCCCGCCGGCTCCGGTTTCCGCCGCCGCCGCGGGAGAAGCGATAATCGCCGCATGACCGATCGTCCGCGACTGACCGTGCTCTCCGGCCCCTCCGGGGTCGGCAAGAGCACGGTCGTCGCTCATCTGCGTAAAGCCCATCCCGAGGTGTGGCTCTCCGTCTCCGCCACCACGCGGAGGCCCCGCCCCGGCGAGCGCCACGGCGTGCACTACTTCTTCGTGGACGACGAGGAGTTCGACAAGCTGGTCGCCAATGGCGAGCTGCTCGAATGGGCCGAGTTCGCCGGGCACCGCTACGGGACGCCCCGCCGTGCCGTGCTCGACCGGCTGGAGGCCGGGGCGCCCGTGCTCCTGGAGATCGACCTCCAGGGCGCCCGGCTCGTCCGCGCCTCCATGCCGGACGCCCGCCTGGTGTTCCTGGCGCCGCCCAGCTGGGAGGAGCTGGTCCGCCGGCTCACCGGCCGCGGCACCGAGCCGCCCGAGGTCGTCGAACGGCGCCTCGCCGTGGCCAGGACGGAGCTGGCGGCGGAGCGCGAGTTCGACGTCACGCTGGTCAACACCTCCGTCGAGGACGTCACGGCGGAGCTGCTAGCCTTGATTCGTTGACCACTCTGTGAAGTGGGGCAATCCCGAGACATCCAGCGGAAGGCAGAGCGTGTCCTCTTCCATCACCACGCCCGAGGGCATCATCAACCCGCCGATCGATGAGCTGCTCGAGGCCACCGACTCGAAGTACAGCCTCGTGATCTACGCCGCCAAGCGCGCGCGCCAGATCAATGCGTACTACTCGCAGCTCGGCGAGGGCCTGCTGGAGTACGTCGGCCCGCTCGTGGACACCCACGTGCACGAGAAGCCGCTCTCCATCGCGCTCCGCGAGATCAATGCGGGCCTGCTCACCTCGGAGGCCGTCGAGGGCGCCACCGACTGACGGCGTTCGCGTACGGGCCCGGCCGCAGCCCTGCGGCCGGGCCCTCCGTCTGCCGTGCGGCAGGATGGTCCCCGGCAGGCGCAGGCGGCAGGCAATGACAGGCAGCGGCAGCGGGAAGAGGCGAGTGATGGAGCGGCCCAGGGTCGTCCTCGGGGTGGGTGGCGGCATCGCCGCCTACAAGGCGTGCGAGCTGCTGCGGCGGTTCACCGAGTCCGGGCACGAGGTGCGGGTGGTGCCGACCGCGTCGGCGCTCCGCTTCGTCGGCGCGGCCACCTGGGCCGCGCTCTCCGGGGCGCCCGTGGCCACCGAGGTCTGGGAGGACGTCGAGGAGGTGCCGCACGTCAGGATCGGCCGTGAGGCGGACCTCGTCGTCATCGCTCCCGCCACGGCGGACGTCCTCGCCCGCGCGGCCGGCGGCCGGGCCGACGACCTCCTGACGAACGTTCTGCTCACCGCGAGTTGCCCGGTGGTCTTCGCGCCCGCGATGCACACCGAGATGTGGGAGCACCCCGCCACCAGGGAGAACGTGGCGACGCTGCGCCGCCGCGGCGCGCTGGTCGTCGAGCCCGCCGTGGGGCGCCTCACCGGCGCGGACACCGGCAAGGGCCGCCTGCCCGACCCCGAAGCGATCTTCGCGTTCTGCCGCCGCGTGCTGGACCGCGGGCCCGCGGTCCTGGACACCGACCTCGCCGGGCGGCACGTGGTGGTCACCGCCGGCGGCACGCGCGAGCCGCTCGACCCGGTGCGCTTCCTCGGCAACCGCTCCTCGGGCAAGCAGGGCTACGCGCTGGCCCGCACCGCCGTCGCCAGGGGCGCCCGGGTCACCCTCATTGCGGCCAACACCGTGCTGCCAGAGCCCGCCGGTGCCGACGTGATCGAGGTGAGCACCACCGGTGAGCTGCGGGAGGCGGTCCGCAAGGCCGCCGTGGACGCCGACGCGGTGGTGATGGCGGCGGCGGTGGCCGATTTCCGGCCCGCCGTCCGCGCCGAGAACAAGATCAAGAAGCGGGACGGGCAGGACCCGGAGCCGATCGCGCTGGTCCGCAATCCCGACATCCTGGCCGAGCTGTCGGCGGACCGCCCGGCGGGCCGCGTCGTCGCCGGATTCGCGGCAGAAACCGAGGACGTACTGGCCAACGGGCGTGCCAAGCTGGCCCGCAAGGGCTGCGACCTCCTCGTGGTCAACCAGGTCGGGGAGGCACTGGCGTTCGGCACCGAGGAGAACGAGGCGGTCATCATCGAGGCGGGCGGCGGTGAGACATCCGTTCCCCACGGCCCCAAGGACGTACTGGCCGACCGGATTTGGGACGCTGTGGCAAGGCGCTGGGCTGCGGTTTCCTGATCGGGGCACGGACGTTGCCGTCTCGCAGAGCGGGCAGCCTCTATGCCTGAAGGTTGCGGGGCCGTTACTGTTGTCATCCGGATTCACGCCTGAGCCGAAGCCGTGCCGAAGGTTCAGGGGGGATTCCGGCCGGTTACACTGGCGCCGGCCTCGCCCCGTAGCGGGTGGTCGCCAGTGATTCAGTCAGCAGCCGCTGCAACACTAGGGAGCGATGTGTCCCGCCGCCTCTTCACCTCGGAATCCGTGACCGAGGGTCACCCCGACAAGATCGCCGACCAGATCAGCGACACGATCCTCGACGCGCTGCTCAAGGAGGACCCCTCCTCCCGCGTCGCCGTGGAGACCCTGATCACCACCGGACTCGTCCATGTCGCGGGGGAGGTCACCACCCAGGCTTACGCGCCGATCGCCTCGCTCGTGCGCAACAAGATCCTGGAGATCGGCTACGACTCCTCCAAGAAGGGCTTCGACGGCGCCTCCTGCGGCGTCTCGGTGTCCATCGGCGCGCAGTCCCCTGACATCGCGCAGGGCGTCGACACCGCCTACGAGAACCGGGTCGAGGGCGACGAGGACGAGCTGGACCGGCAGGGCGCCGGCGATCAGGGCCTGATGTTCGGCTACGCGTGCGACGAGACGCCCGAGCTGATGCCGCTGCCCATCCGGCTGGCCCACCGCCTCTCCGGCCGGCTGTCCGAGGTCCGCAAGAACGGGACGATCCCCTACCTGCGCCCCGACGGGAAGACGCAGGTCACGATCGAGTACGACGGCGACAAGGCGGCCCGTCTCGACACCGTCGTGGTCTCCAGCCAGCACGCCAGCGACATCGACCTGGACTCCCTCCTCGCGCCCGATATCAGGGAGTTCGTCGTCGAGGCCGAGCTGAAGCTGCTGACCGACGAGGGCATCAAGCTGGAGACGGACGGGTACCGGCTGCTGGTCAACCCGACCGGGCGGTTCGAGATCGGCGGGCCGATGGGCGACGCCGGGCTCACGGGCCGGAAGATCATCATCGACACGTACGGGGGCATGGCGCGGCACGGCGGCGGCGCGTTCTCCGGCAAGGACCCCTCGAAGGTGGACCGTTCCGCCGCGTACGCGATGCGCTGGGTCGCCAAGAACGTGGTGGCCGCCGGGCTCGCCACGCGCTGCGAGGTGCAGGTCGCCTACGCCATCGGCAAGGCCGAGCCGGTCGGCCTCTTCGTGGAGACCTTCGGCACCGCCACCGTCCCGGCCGACCGTATCGAGCGGGCCATCTCGCAGGTCTTCGACCTGCGCCCGGCCGCCATCATCCGCGACCTGGACCTGCTGCGCCCCATCTACGCACAGACCGCGGCCTACGGCCACTTCGGCCGCGAACTGCCCGAGTTCACCTGGGAACGCACCGACCGCGTCGACGCCCTGCGCACCGCCGCGGGCATCTAGTCCCTGGCCAGTCGGCCGGCCCGGGGGCCCACGCGGTCTCCGGGCCCTGTCCGACGCGTTTGATGTACTGACCCTGTGGGCGAGGGACCGGAGCAGGCGGCGGAGGCCGGCGAGCAGCTGGCGCTGGTCCGCGCGGCCGGCCGCCGTTCCGCGGCCTCCCGCGCCAAACCGCGCACGTGGCGCGGTGCCGAGCGTGCCGAGCGGCTGCCCGTGGCCCGCGTCCTCGTCGACAAGGGGCTCGTCCATCTCGACCGCCTCTTCGACTACGCCGTGCCGGCCGCCATGGACGCCGAGGCCAGGCCGGGCGTCCGGGTCCGCGTCCGGTTCGGCGCCGGTCAGCGCGAGGGCCGCCGCGAGGGCGGTCGGCTGATCAACGGGTTCATCGTGGAGCGCCGCGAGGAGACGGACTTCCCCGGGGTGCTCGCGCCGCTCGCGCAGGTGCTCTCCACCGAGCCCGTTCTCACGCCCGCGCTGCTGCGGCTGTGCCGCTCGGTCGCCGACCGGTACGCGGGTGCCCTCGCCGACGTCGTCGCGCTGGCCGTGCCGCCGCGCATGGCCCGCGCCGAGCGGCGGCCCTCGCCCGAGCCGCAGGACCCGCCCGCGGCCCCGGACCCCGGCGGCTGGGCCCGCTATCCCCACGGACCCGGCTTCCTCGACGCCCTGTCCCGCGGCGAGGCGCCGCGTGCCGTGTGGACCGCGCTGCCGGGGCCCGGCTGGGCCGACGAGCTGGCCCGTGCCCTGGCCACCAGCCTCGCCGCCGGGCGAGGTGCCCTCGCGGTGCTGCCCGACGGGCGCGCCGCGGCGCGCGTCGACGCCGCCCTGACCGCGCTGACCGGCGGCGGCGCACACGTGCTGCTGACCGCCGACGCCGGGCGCGAGGAGCGGTACCGGCGGTGGCTCGCGGTCAGCCGCGGGGCGGTGCGCTGCGTCGTCGGCACCCGTGCCGCGATGTTTGCGCCCGTGCACGGCCTCGGCCTCGCCGCCATCTGGGACGACGGCGACGCGGCGCACCGCGACGAGCATGCGCCGCAGCCGCACGCCCGCGAGGTGCTGGTGCTGCGCGCCGCGCAGGAACGGGCCGCGGTGCTGCTCGGCGGGCACGGTATCACCGTCGAGGCGGCGCAGCTGGTCGAGACCGGGTGGGCCGGTCCGCTCGCCGCGGCCCGGGAGACCGTGCGCGAGACGGCGCCCGTGATCCGCACCGTCGTCGAGGACGACCAGCGCAGGGACGAGGCGGCCCGCTACGCGCGGCTGCCCACCGTTGCCTGGCAGGCCCTGCGCGACGGCCTCGCACGCGGGCCCGTGCTGATCCAGGTGCCGCGCCGCGGGTACGCCCCACGGCTGGCCTGCGACCGCTGCCGCACGCCCGCGCGCTGCGCCGACTGCCACGGACCGCTGGCCGCGGAGGGCGCGCTGGAGCTGCTGGGCTGCGGCTGGTGCGGCCGCCGGGCGCCGGAGTGGCACTGCGACGCATGCGGCTCCCCGCGGCTGCGGGCCGTCGTCATCGGCGCCAGGCGCACCGCGGAGGAGCTGGGCCGCGCGTTCCCCGCCGTCCCGGTCCGCACCTCGGGGCGCGACCACGTGCTCGACACCGTGCCCGATGCGCCCGCCCTTGTGGTGAGCACGCCGGGCGCCGAACCGGTGCCGGCCGGGCCCGGCTACGCCGCCGCGCTGCTCCTGGACGGGTGGGCCCTGCTCGGCCGCCCGGATCTGCGGGCCGGTGAGGAGGCGCTGCGCCGCTGGCTCAATGCCGCGGCCCTGGTCCGCCCGCAGCCGCAGGGCGGCACGGTCGTCGTGCTGGCCGAGCCGACGCTGCGGCCCGTGCAGTCGCTGGTGCGCTGGGACCCGGCGGGCCATGCGCGGCGGGAGCTGGCCGACCGGGCGTCGCTCGGCTTCCCGCCCGTCTCCCGCATGGCCGCGGTCAGCGGGCCGCCGGACGCGGTGGCCGGACTGCTCGGCGCCACCCGCCTCCCGCCCGATGCCGAGGTGCTCGGCCCGGTGCAGCTGCCCGTGCCGGACCCCGGTCGCCCGCGCCGCACCGGCGACCCGCCGGCGGGGGAGCAGTGGGACCGGGCGCTGGTCCGGGTGCCGCCCGGTCAGGGCGCCGCGCTCGCGGCGGCGCTGAAGACGGCGCGGGCCGCCCGGCTCGCGCGGCGCGAGAGCGCCGGTGCGCGGGTGCTGATCGACCCTTCCGACATCGGCTGATCCCCGGCCCCGGCCTCAGCCGCTGCGCTGGCCGGGGAACGCTCCGGGCCGCGCCTCCTCCGCGTCCGGCGGGGCGCCGCCCTGCCCCGGTACCGTGCGCGCCGGGGGCACACCCGGGGCCACCGGCAGCTCCGGGCGCGCGCCCTCGCGCGCCGCGGCGGGCTGGCCGCCGATGGGGCGCCGAGCGCCGTAGCGGCGGTGCACCGCCTGCTTGGTGACGCCGAGGGCCGAGCCCACCGCGTCCCAGGAGAAGCCGAGGGAGCGGTCGAAGTCCACCGCGGCGGTGACCAGCGCCTCCACACTGTCGCGGAGCTCCTGCGCGAGACGCACCGTTGGCGCGGGAGCCCGCCCGTACACCACGAAACCGGCGGAAGGCCCGGCGCGGCGCGGACGGTAGACGTTGCCCAGCTGTGCGGTGAGGGTGCGCAGCGCGTCCACCTGGCGGCGGACCCGCTCGATGTCCCGCACCAGCACATGCAAGCTGGCCCGTGCCTGAGCGTCAGGGGTGGCGTGGTCGGCCATGAACAAGCCTCTCGAACCGGCGTCAAGGAAGCGGGCCCGAAATCGGCCCGTTGCGGTCAATCTGTCTTGACAACGCGCCAGCGCCCGTCGGGGTCACGCTGTCGGCGCGCATCGTCAACTGGGCGGGGCACTCCGGGTCCTGCCCGCCCCTCGCGTCACCCGGGCGTCGCGGACCGTAGACTTGCGAGCCGCCCCGCACCCGCACCCGCACCCGCACGAGAGGTGAATCCCGCACGATGAGGCTCGTCTTCGCCGGCACGCCCGAGGTAGCCGTTCCCGCCCTGGACGCCCTGCTCGCCTCGGACCGGCACGAGGTCGTCGCCGTCGTCACCCGGCCCGACGCGCCCGCGGGCCGCGGCCGGCGCCTGGTCCCCAGCCCCGTGGCCGAACGCGCCCGGGAGGCCGGGATCGAGATCCTCCGGCCGCACAGGCCACGCGACCCCGCCTTCCTCGACCGGCTCAGGGAGATCGCGCCGGACTGCTGCCCGGTCGTCGCCTACGGTGCACTGCTGCCCAAGGCCGCCCTGGACATCCCGCCCCGCGGCTGGGTCAACCTGCACTTCTCGCTGCTCCCCGCCTGGCGTGGCGCGGCACCGGTCCAGCACGCGCTGCTCGCGGGGGACGAGATCACCGGCGCCGCCACGTTCCTCATCGAGGAGGGCCTGGACTCCGGTCCGGTGTTCGGGGTGCTGACCGAGGAGATCCGGCGCGACGACACCAGCGGCGATCTGCTGACCCGGCTCGCGCTCGCCGGGTCCGGGCTGCTGGCCGCCACCATGGACGGGATCGAGGACGGCACACTGGCCCCGAGGCCGCAGCCCGCGGAGGGCGTGAGCCTCGCCCCCAAGCTCAGCGTCGAGGACGCCGCCGTCGACTGGGCCATGCCCGCCCTGCACGTCCACCGGCAGGTCCGCGCCTGCACCCCTGCGCCGGGCGCGTGGACCCTCTTCCGCGGCGAACGCCTGAAGCTGCGGCAGGTCACGCCGGTGCCGGAGCGGACCGGCCTGGCGCCGGGCGAGCTGGCCGCGGAGAAGCAGACCGTGCACGCGGGCACCGGCTCGCACGCCGTCGAGCTGGTCTGGGTGCAGCCCCAGGGCAAGAAGCCGATGCGCGCCGCGGACTGGGCCAGGGGCGTCCGCGTCACCCCCGGCGAGCGGCTCGGAAGCTGAGAACTCCGCCGTAGGCTTGAACCACACCCTGTCCCGTACCACCGGAGTTGACCTTTCTGTGAGCAGCCGGCCGCGCCGACCCGCCAGGCCCTACCGACGACCCCGCCGGGACCCGGTGCGGATTCTCGCCTTCGACGCGCTGCGCGCCGTCGACGAGCGCGACGCCTATGCCAATCTCGTGCTGCCCCCGATGCTGGCCAGGGCCAGGTCCGCCGGCACGCTCGACGCCAGGGACGCCGCCCTGGCCACGGAGCTGGTCTACGGAACGCTGCGCCGCCAGGGCACCTACGACGCGGTGCTGGCCGAGTGCGTGGACCGGCCGCTGCGCGAGGTCGACCCGCCGGTGCTCGACGTGCTCTCGCTCGGCGCGCACCAGCTGCTCGCCACCCGCATCCCCAGCCACGCGGCCGTCAGCGCGACCGTCGAGCTGGCGCGGTGCGTACTCGGCGACGGGCGGGCCAAGTTCGTCAACGCCGTGCTCCGCCGTGTCGCGGCCCACGACCTGGACGGCTGGCTGACGCGGCTGGCGCCGCCCTACGACGACGACCCCGAACGTCACCTGTCCCTGGTGCACGCCCACCCGCGGTGGATCGTCGCGGCCCTGTGGGACGCGCTCGGCGGGGGCCGGGAGGGCATCGAGAGCCTGCTGGCCGCGGACAACGAACGGCCCCGCGTGACCCTCGCGGCCCGGCCGGGGCGCTCCACCGTGGCCGAGCTGCTGGCGGACGGGCGGGCCGACCCGGGGCGCTGGTCCCCGTACGCGGCACGGCTGGCCGAGGGCGGCGAGCCCGGCGCGCTCGACGCCGTCCGGGACGGCCGCGCGGGCGTGCAGGACGAGGGCAGCCAGCTGGTGGCGCTCGCCCTGGCGAACGCGCCGCTGACCGGCGGCGACACCCGTTGGCTCGATGGCTGTGCGGGCCCGGGCGGCAAGGCGGCGCTGCTCGCCGGGCTCGCCGCCGAGCGCGGGGCCACGCTGCTCGCGGCGGAGAAGCAGCCGCACCGGGCCAAGCTCGTCGCCCGCACCCTGGCGGGCAATCCGGGCCCTGCGCACACGGTCGTGGCCGACGGCACCAGGCCCGCCTGGCGGCCGGGCGCGTTCGACCGCGTCCTGGTGGACGTGCCCTGCACCGGGCTCGGCGCGCTGCGCCGCCGCCCCGAGGCGCGCTGGCGCCGCGGTCCCGAGGACATCGACAGGCTCACCTCGGTGCAGCGCGAGCTGCTGCGCGGGGCGCTGCGGGCGGTCCGGCCGGGCGGAGTCGTGGGGTACGCGACCTGTTCGCCGCATCTGGCCGAAACCCGCCTGGTCGTCGCGGACGTGCTGAAGGGACTGACGGACACCGGCGCGGAGTGGGTGGACGCCCGTCCGCTGCTGCCCGGTGTGCCGGATCTCGGCGAGGGGCCGGACGTTCAGCTGTGGCCGCACCTGCACGGCACCGACGCCATGTACCTGGCGCTGCTGCGGCGGACCCGGTAGGGGGCGGGCGGCCCGTTCGGCCGCGCTGACATGCTGAATACTTGAGGCCATGGCTCAGATCAACCCCAGCATGCTGTCAGCCGACTTCGCCCGCCTCGCCGAGGAGGCGGCGGCCGTCGAGGGCGCCGACTGGCTGCACATCGACGTGATGGACAACCACTTCGTGCCCAACCTGACGCTCGGGCTGCCCGTCGTCGAGGCGCTGGGCAGGGCCACCGGCACCCCGCTCGACTGCCACTTGATGATCGAGGACCCCGACCGCTGGGCGCCGGGTTTCGTCGAGGCCGGGGCGGGCTCCGTCACCTTCCACGCCGAGGCCGCCGCGGCTCCGGTGCGGCTGGCACGCGAGATCAGGGCCAAGGGCGCGCGGGCCTCGCTGGCGCTGAAACCGGCCACGCCGATCGAGCCGTTCGAAGACCTGCTGCCCGAGCTGGACATGGTGCTGGTGATGACGGTGGAGCCGGGGTTCGGCGGGCAGTCGTTCCTCGACATCATGCTGCCGAAGATCCGCCGTACCCGGCAGCTCATCGACCGGCACGGGCTGCCGCTGTGGCTCCAGGTGGACGGCGGGGTCTCGGCCTCGACGATCGAACGGTGCGCCGAGGCCGGCGCCGACGTTTTCGTCGCCGGATCGGCCGTCTACGGTGCGGACGATCCGGCGGCGGCCGTCGCGTCGCTCCGCGCCCAGGCCGAAAAGGCCGCCTCCCGCCCCACATCGGGATGAACAGCTGCTGTCGATCCGGTTCTCCGCCTCCCGCGGGGTGCAGGGCCAGGACCGGTGGTGCCCGGCATCTGCGAGGATGAACAGGCGAACGTGAGCGGGGACACAAGGCGGAGGACAGTGAGGTGAATGCGGTGCCGACCGGCAGGTCAGCCACACGAATGGGGCCCGCCGAGCTGATGCAGGCGGCCGCAATGGCGCGCCGCTTCTACTTGGAAGGCAAGTCGAAGATCCAGATTGCCGACGAGTTCGGGGTCAGCCGGTTCAAGGTCGCCCGCGTGCTGGAGTCCGCGGTGGAGCACGACCTGGTGCGCATCGAGATCAGGGTTCCCGCCGAGCTGGACGCGGAGCGCTCCGACGCGCTGCGCGCCCGCTACGGCCTGCGGCACGTGGTGGTGGCCGAGTCGCCGTCCGGCACGGCGGACGACACGCCCGATCCCGAGCATCTGGGCGAGGTGGCGGCGGAGCTGCTGGGGGAGCTGGTCTCGGAGGGGGACGTGCTCGGCCTGGCGTGGGGGCGTTCGACGATTCACATGGCGGCGGCCCTGCGCGAGCTTCCGCCGTGCACCGTGGTGCAGTTGACCGGGGTATACGACGCGGGGACGGCGGAGCGCGGCTCGGTCGAGGCGGTGCGGCGCGCGGCGGCCGTTTCGGGCGGGGCGGCGCACCCGATCTACGCGCCGATGCTGCTGCCCGATCCGGGCACCGCGGCGGCGCTGCGCAGGCAGCCGGGGATCGCGGCGGCGTTCGAATATTTCGACAAGGTCACGATCGCCGCGGTGTCGATCGGCTCGTGGGAGCCCGGCATCTCGGCCGTGCACGACATGCTGGCCAAGGACGAGCGGGAGCACTATGCCTCGCTCGGGGTGGCGGCCGAGATGTCGGCGCACCTGTTCGCGGCGGACGGCCGCCGCGTCGGGCGCGATCTGGGGGAGCGGTGCATCACCGTGGAGGCCGAGCGGCTGCGCCGGGTGCCCGAGGTCGTGGCCATCGCGGGCGGGCGGCGCAAGGCGGACGCCATCGGGGCGGTGCTGCGCTCGGGACTGGTGACGAGCCTGGTCACCGACTCGGCGGCGGCGGACCGGCTGCTGTCCCAGCCGTCCGGGCGGCAGCCCGCCCTGGACCGCTCGGACCCGGACGCGTAGCTCGGGCGGCGCGGACCGGGCCGATGATCTCCTGTGCCGCCCACCGGGCCGCCCCCGGCGGGAACGGCATCGGCAGGCTGAGCACGATATGGCTGATGCCCGCGTCGATCAGGCCGAGCACGGCCGTGCGCGTCGCGGCGGGGTCGTCGTAGGAGACGTGCAGCTGTGCGGAGCGGGTGATCTCCCCGGGGTCCCGGCCGACGGCCGCGCACTGCGCGTCCAGGGCCAGGACGCGGGCGCGGACCTGGGCGATGGTGTGGTGCGGCGGCCCCTGGACGTTCCACAGGTCGGCGTGCAGGGCGGCCACGCGCAGGGCGCCGGTGCCCGCTCCGCCCACGAGCAGCGGGAGGTGGCGGTCGGGGCGAGGCTCGCAGTGGGCGCCGGCCGGCCGGTAGTGGCGGCCGTGGAAGCCGACCAGGTCCCGCGTCCACAGCAGGCGCAGCACGGTGCACGCCTCGTCGAGGCGGGCCACGCCCTCGGCGTGCGGGACCAGGCCGAGGCCGTACGCCGGGTATTCGGCGGCCGCGGGGCTCTCTGCCCCGGCCCGCAGCGTGGCGCCGACGCCGACGCCGACGGTCAGGCGGCCGCGCGCGATGGCGTCCGTGGTCGCGGCGATCTTCGCGAGCACGGCGGGCGAGCGGATTCCGTTGCCGGTGACGAGCAGTCCGAGTCCGAGGCGCCGGGTCCGCGCGGCGAGGGCGGCCAGCAGGGTCCAGCCCTCAAGGACGGGGGCGTCCTGGCGGCCGAACACCGGGAGGAGGTGGTCCCACAGCCAGGCGTGTTCGATCTCCGGCAGCTCGTCCGCCTCCTGCCACACGCGCAAGATCTCGTCGTAGCCGGTCCCGACGGGCGTGGTCTTGATACCGAAGCTCAGCGGGGCGCCGTGTGCGGTCATGATCGTTCCCCTCTCCGGGCGCCATCGCTACCCGCCCCCGTGCAGGGCCATGCCCGCCGCGGGCCGGGCTCGCCGTGCGAACGGGTGTGCGTAAGTTCCGGGCGCGGCCCCTCCGGCTCGTCGGTCCGCGCGGGGATCGGAGATAATGACACAGGAGCCGCAGCTCCCCACCGGCCGAATCCGTACCGCAGCAGGTGAGAGAGCGAGCGACATGAGGTTCCTCAACGATTCCGCGCCGTCCTACGATCTGACGTACGACGACGTTTTCATGGTCCCCAACCGTTCGGCGGTCGGCTCCCGTCTGGGCGTGGACCTTGCCGCTCCCGACGGGACGGGCACCACCATTCCCCTCGTCGTGGCCAACATGACCGCGGTCGCGGGCCGCCGGATGGCCGAGACGGTCGCCCGCCGGGGCGCCCTCGCGGTGATCCCGCAGGACATTCCGCTCGACGTCGTCACCGAGGTCATCGGCTGGGTGAAGCGCCGCCACCTGGTGCTGGACACCCCGATCGTCCTCGCCCCGACCCAGACCGTCGCCGACGCCCTCGCGCTGCTGCCGAAGCGTGCGCACGGCGCCGGGGTGGTGGTCTCCGCGGAACGTCCGGTCGGCATCGTCACGGAGGCGGACCTGACGGGAGTGGACCGGTTCACGCAGGTGGGCGAGGTGATGTCCCGCGATCTGCTGGTGCTCGACGCGACGCAGGACCCGCGGGAGGCGTTCACCGCCCTGGACTCCGCCCACCGCAAGATTGCGCCCGCGGTCGATCGGGGCGGCCGCCTCGTCGGCATACTCAGCCGCAAGGGCGCGCTGCGCGCCACGCTGTACACGCCCGCCACGGACGACCGCGGGCAGCTGCGGATCGCGGCGGCGGTCGGGGTCAACGGCGATGTGGCGGGCCGCGCGAAGGCGCTGCTCGAAGCCGGGGTCGACACCCTGGTGGTGGACACGGCCCACGGCCACCAGGAGTCGATGCTCGCCACCGTCCGCGCGGTCCGCGGCCTCGATCCGCAGGTGCCCGTCGTCGCGGGCAACGTGGTCTCCGCCGCGGGCACCCGCGACCTCATCGAGGCCGGGGCCGACATCGTGAAGGTGGGCGTCGGACCCGGCGCCATGTGCACCACCCGCATGATGACCGGGGTCGGCCGTCCCCAGTTCTCCGCGGTGCTCGAATGCGCCGCCGAGGCACGGAAGTTCGGCAAGCACGTGTGGGCCGACGGGGGTGTGCGGCACCCCAGGGACGTGGCCATGGCGCTGGCCGCCGGCGCGTCGAACGTGATGATCGGCTCGTGGTTCGCCGGGACCTTCGAGTCACCGGGCGACCTCCAGCAGGCCGCCGACGGCCGCCTGTACAAGGAGAGTTTCGGCATGGCCTCGGCGCGGGCCGTGCGGAACAGGACCAGCGAGGAGTCGGCCTACGACCGGGCCCGCAAGGGCCTGTTCGAGGAGGGGATCTCGACCTCCAGGATGTTTCTCGACCCGGCGCGGCCAGGGGTGGAGGACCTGATCGACTCGATTGTGGCCGGGGTCAGGTCTGCCTGCACCTACGCGGGGGCGGCGACGCTGGAGGAGTTCACCGAGCGGGCGGTGGTCGGTGTGCAGAGCGCCGCCGGATACGCGGAGGGCCAGCCGCTGCACGCCAGTTGGCTGTGATCCGGAGCGGGGGCTGTCGGCCGCGGCCCGCGGTGTGCTGTCCTGCTCGGTATGACTGCACACACCCGTGAGGGATACCGGGGAACGGGCCCGGGCGCCATCACCCCGGACGGCTGCGCCGTGGAGCGCTACCTGAGGCTCCCGGTCGGCCGGGAGCCCGACGTCGTGGCCTCGGCCGTGCCGCCGGGCTCCTCCGTTCTCGAACTGGGCTGCGGCGTGGGGCGGTTGACGCATCCGCTGCTGGCACGCGGTTTCGCCGTCACGGCCGTCGACGAGTCACCGGAGATGCTGGCGCACGTCCGCGGCGCGCGCACGGTGTGCGCGCCGGCCGAGTCGCTCGACCTGGGCGGGGAACGGTTCGACGTGGTGCTGCTCGGCTCGTTCCTGGTGCACAGCGGCGATCCCGAGGTGCGCCGGGGGCTGCTGCGCACCTGCCGCGGCCATGTCGCGGACGGCGGCTGCGTTCTCATCGAACGGGAGGGGGCGGACTGGCACGAGCGGGTGCCGCGGGAGTCGCGGACCGCGGACGGCGGTCTCGTCCGGGTCGCCGCCGCCGACCCGGTGGGGCCCGACACGTCCTCGATACGGGTCGAGTACGAGTTCCCCGACGTGGCGTGGACGCAGACGTTCCTGTCCTACCGGTACCGCGGTGACGCCTTCGCCCACGCGCTGGCCGGGGCCGGGCTCGCCGTCGATGCGGTCCTGACCGAGGACGGCACCTGGGTGCGGGCGCGCCCGGTGTGAGATCCCCCGCGCGCTCCCGCCAGCCCGCGCCCGGGGCGGGTGCCCATGCGCCGTCTGCGGGGCCCGTGCTGCCCGGCCCCGCCCGGCTGCGCGGCGCCGCAGGTCGGCGGGGGTGTGACGCGCATTGCGCCGGGCGCGGGCCTTTCGTTGGCCGGTCTGTCAACTCGCGTAAATGTGCATAGGGTTGAGTATTTCATTACCGAGTCGTAACTTCATCTTCCGGTCCCCACACGGCCGTTCACCAGGCCGTCCGAATCCCGGAGGATGCGCATGCGCACCCGTCATCGGCTCGCCACCGCTCTGTCCACCGCCGCTCTCGCCGTCGGCACGGTCGCCACCTCGGCCGTGCCGGCCGTCGCCGCGCCGGCCGACAAGCCCCAGGTGCTGTCCAGTTGGACCCAGACCGGGGGGAACAGCTACAACTCCTGGCTGTCCGCGCGCAACAACCAGGGCGGCTGGTCGGAGTACGACTTCGACTGGAGCACCGACCTGTGCTCGTGGTCGCCGGACAACCCGTTCGGTTTTCCGTTCGATCTGTCGTGCGCGCGGCATGACTTCGGGTACCGCAACTACAAGGACCTCGGCACGTTCGACGCGAACAAGGCGCGGCTGGACAGTGCCTTCTACGCGGACCTCCAGCGGGTCTGCGACGACTACTCGGGAGCGACGGGCTCGGCCTGCGACGCCACCGCATGGACGTACTACCAGGCGGTCCGCAACCTCGGCTGACCGCCGTGCCCGGCGGGGCCGCCGCCCCGCCGGGCCGCCCGGCCCGGCCGCCCGGCTCAGGACGGCGGTTCGCCGGAGCCGCGCGCCGGCGCACCGCCCGCGGCGGTCGTCGCGTCCCGTGCCACCGGCCCGCCGCGCCGGGGCGCGCCGAGCACGCCGGCCGCGATCACGAGCACCGAGGCGGCGGCCGTCACCAGGCCGAAGGACACCTGGAGCGAGAAGACCTCCCCGACCGTGCCGACGAGTGTGGGCGCGATGAGCCCCGTCGTGTAGGTGACGGTGGCGACGCCCGCTATCGCCTGGCCCGGATGGGCGCTGGAGCGCCCCGCCGCCGCGAAGGCCAGCGGGACGACCACCGCGATGCCCACCCCGAGCAGCGCGAACCCGGCGATGCCCTGCGCCGGCACCCGGGCCGTCACCACCAGGACGCCGCCGAGGACGGCGAGCAGGCCGCTGATCCGCACCGTCCGGACCGGCCCGAAGCGCATGACCACGGCGTCTCCCGCCAGCCTGGCCGCGGCCATCGTGCAGGCGAACGCGGTGAAGCTGGCGGCGCCGACCGCCTCCGAGGCCCCCGTGATGTCCTGGAGGTACACGCCCGACCAGTCCATGCTGGCGCCCTCGGCCAGGATCGCGCACATGCCGACGGCGCCGATCAGCAGCGCGGAACGCGGCGGCAGAGCGAAGCGCGGCGGCGGGTCGTCGGCCGGTTCTGGCCGCACGTCGAGCAGACCGCGGCAGGCCAGGGGCACCGCCGCGACCAGGGCGAGGCCGACCAGGGTCAGGTGCGCCCGCGCGTCGAGGCCGAGGGAGACGGCGCCCACCCCGACGGCCGAGCCCGCGAGGGCGCCCGCGCTCCACAAGCCGTGCAGCCCGGACATGATCGACCGGCCGTGGAGACGTTCGACGTCCACGCCCTGCGCGTTCATGGCGACGTCCGCCATGCCCGCGGTGGCGCCGAAGGCGAACAGCGCCGCGCACAGCACCGGGATGCCCGGCGCGAACGCGGGGAGCACGAGCGCCGCGCACCACAGCGCGAGCAGCGCGCGCACCGCGGCGAGCGCCCCGTGCCGGTGCATCAGCCGGCTCGCCAGCGGCATGGCGAGGGAGGCGCCGATGGCGGGGAAGGCCAGTGCGAGGCCGAGTTCCGCCGTGCTGAGGTCCAGGTGGTCCTTCAGCCAGGGGATGCGGGTGGCGAAGCTGCCGCTGACGGTGCCGTGGAGGGCGAAGACGATGCCGACCGACCGCCGGGCCCGGCGGACGCGGCTCCGGTCGTCGTCGGTGGCATTGTGCTGCTGCGTCATGGGTGGTGGGGCGCCCTTCGTGAGCGGGGGACGGGTGCCGTGACGAGGCCGAATGAGGCCGCGGCTAAACTATCAGGAAGCCTTACTGATAAAAAGTCTGCGAGGATGCCCGCATGATCCGAGCGCGCACCGCGTCGCCCCGCACGGCGCGGGCCATCAACGACCGCATCGCCCTCGAACTCCTTGTTGAGCGGGGACCGTTGACAGCGGCACGGCTGCGGGACCTCACCGGCCTCTCGCGGCCGAGCGTCGCCGACCTCCTGGGCCGCCTCGGCCGGGACGGGCTCGTCGCCGTCGTCGGCGAGGCGGGGGAGGAGCGCCGGGGCCCCAACGCCCGGCTGTACGGACTCGTCGGCGACCGCGCGCACGTCGCCGCCCTCGACGTCCGCACCCACGGCGTCTCCCTCGTACTCGCCGATCTGGCCGGGCAGATCGTCGGCCGCGCCGCCCACCCCGTGCCCGCCGGAGCGCGCGCCGAGGCGCGCGAGGCGGTGAACGGCGTGCTGGGCACTCTGGAGCACACCATGCGCACCGCCGGCGTGCCCGCCGTGCACACGGCGGTGCTCGGCGCCCCCGGCCTCGCCGACCCGGCCACCGGTGCCCTGCTGCCCGTCACCTCGCTGCCCGGCTGGCACGGCGACCTGCTCACCGCCCTGCGGCGCCGCCTGGCCGCCCCGGTACTCCTGGAGAACGAGGTCAACCTCGCCGGTCTCGCCGAGCACCGCGCCGGAGCCGTCCGCGACCGCGACACGTTCGTCCTGCTGTGGCTCGGCCACGGCACCGGCGCCGCCGTCGTACTCGACGGCGCCCTGCGCCGCGGCGCCTCGGGCGGCGCGGGGGAGCTCGGCTTCCTGCCGGTACCCGGCACCGGGGGCCTGCCCTCGGCCACCGACTGCGACGGCGGCTTCCACACCCTGGCCGCCAGCGCCGCCGTCTGTGCCCTGGCCAGACGGCACGGCCTGCCCGCCGCGGACGCCGACGACGCCACCGCTGCGGAGGAGGCCGTCCGCGCCGCCGGCGCCGCCGACGCGGGCCCGAGCGCCGCGTTCCTCGACGAGCTGGCCGACCGGGTCGCCGTCGGCACCGCCGGGGTGGTGGCGGTGCTCGACCCCGGCTGCGTGGTGCTCGGCGGCGAGGTCGGCCGCGCCGGGGGCGCCGCGCTGGCCGGCCGCGTCGAGCGGCGGCTGCGGACCCTCTCACCCCTCGTCACCGAGGTCCGCGCCGCCACGGTCACCGGCAGCCCCGTCCTCAGCGGGGCGCTGGCCACCGCCCTGGACACCGCGCGCCGCGAACTCTTCGGCACCGAACGCTGATCCGTCCCTTCCCGCGCCGTGCGGCCCGAGTGGCGGGGGACCTGACATTCTCGCTGTGAGCCGGCCCACAGCCACAGGTGGCCGTCGGGCGGCCGTGGCACACTGGTACCCGTACCAGTGACGTAGCGCACTCCGGGGTCGGTGAAATTCCGAACCGGCGGTTATAGTCCGCGACCCGGCCGCTTCCAGCGGCCGGTTGACCAGGTGGAATTCCTGGGCCGACGGTTAAAGTCCGGATGGGAGGCAGTGCGCGGCGGAGCGGGACCGGCAGGCCCCGCGCGCCGGTTCGTCCCCGTGGGGGCGGCCGGTTGCCAGGCCCGCCGTCTCCTTGCGTCCGTCTGTCTCTTCGAGCCCCGGAGCCGTGCCTGATCCAGGCAGGAGGACCGGTGGCCGCCCCACCCGCAGCCCGCCCAGGCGGCACGCCCGAGGCAGCGGCGATGCGCCGCGCCATCGAGCTGTCCGCGCGTGGCCTCGGCAGCACGAGTCCCAACCCGGTCGTCGGCTGTGTCGTGCTCGGCCCGGACGGCCGGACCGCGGGCGAGGGCTGGCACCGGCAAGCCGGCGGCCCGCACGCCGAGGTGCACGCGCTGGCCGCCGCCGGAGCCGCGGCCCGCGGCGGCACCGCCGTGGTCACCCTGGAGCCCTGCAACCACACCGGCCGTACCGGGCCCTGCGCCCGCGCCCTCGTCGACGCCGGAATCGCCCGCGTCGTCTACGCCGTCGCCGACCCCAACCCGCTCGCCGGGGGCGGTGCCGGGACCCTCCGCGCCGCGGGCGTCGAGGTGGCGGCCGGCCTGCTCGCCGGGGAGGCCGCCGCCGTCAACGCCGCCTGGCTCACCTCCGTACGCCGCGGGCGCCCGCACGTCCGCTGGAAGTACGCCGCCACGCTGGACGGCCGCGTCGCCGCCGCGGACGGCACCAGCCGCTGGATCACCTCCCCGGCCGCCCGGGCCGACGTCCACCGGCTGCGCGCCGAGTCCGACGCGGTGCTCGTCGGCTCCGGCACGGCCCGCGCCGACGACCCGCACCTGGCCGTGCGCGGCGTCCCCGCCGCCCGGCCGCCGCTGCGCGTCGTGGCGGACACCGAGGCCGCCGCCGTCCGGCCGGGCGCCCGCGTGCTCGACGACGCGGCGCCCACCCTGATCGCCGTCGCCGACGACCTCCCGGCCGAGCGGACCGCGCGCCTGGGGGCCGACGTGGTCCGGCTGCCCCGCGCCGCCGGCGGGCGCGGCCTCGACGTCGCCGCGCTGCTCGCGGCCCTGCACGCGCGCGAGGTGCGGTCGGTCCTGCTGGAGGGCGGGCCCACCCTCGCGGGCGCGTTCGCCGCCGCGGGCGCCGTCGACGAGGTCGTGGGCTACCTCGCCCCCGCGCTGCTCGGCGCGGGGCCGCACGTTCTGGCGAACGCCGGAATCACCACCGTCGCGGAGGCGTTGCGCCTTCGCATCACCGACCTGGTCCGCATCGGCCCCGACGTGCGGATCACTGCCGTTCCCGGCTGCCTCCCCGAGGAGTTGTGAGTGTTCACCGGAATCATCGAAGAACTGGGCGAAATCGTCACCGTCGAGCGCACCGGCGACTCCGCGCGCCTGCGCCTGCGGGGCGCCGTCGTCACGGAGGACGCCGGGCACGGCGACTCCATCGCCGTCAACGGTGCCTGCCTGACGGTCGTGGAGACCGGGGAGGGCGAGTTCACGGCCGACGTCATGGCGGAGACCCTGCACCGCTCCAACCTGGCCCTGCTCGGGCCGGGCGATCGCGTCAACCTCGAACGGCCCACCCCCGTGGGCGGGCGCCTCGGCGGCCACATCGTCCAGGGCCACGTGGACGGCACGGCCACGGTCCTCGGCCGCACCCCCGGCGACCACTGGGAGTCCGTCACCTTCTCGCTGCCCGAGGCCCTGTCCCGCTACGTCGTGGAGAAGGGATCCATCACCGTGGACGGGGTCAGCCTCACCGTGGTCGAGGCCGCGGAGGACCGTTTCTCCGTCGGCCTCATCCCCACCACGCTCGACCTGACCACGCTGGGGTTCCGGCAGCCGGGCGACATGGTGAACCTGGAGGTCGACGTCCTGGCCAAGTACGTGGAACGGCTGCTCGCCCACCAGGAGCGCACACCTGACCGGGTGAGCATCCGATGAGCCTCGTGGACCAGCTGAACGCCACGGCCTTCTCCGCGTTCGGCCAGGACGTCATGTGGTCCGACATGACGGGAAACCTGGCGGGGCTCGCGGCCCTCGCCCTGGGCTGGCGCCGCTCCATCTTCACCTGGCCCGTCCAGCTGCTCTCGGGCCTCATACTCGTCGCCGCTTACACCGCCGCCCAGCTCGGCGGCGGCGTGGGCAAGCAACTCCTGGTCGTCACCGTCGCCCTGTGGGGCTGGCGGCAGTGGCAGCTGGGCCGCAGGCAGTCGGGCGACGGCCAGATCGTCGTCCGCTTCGCCACCTGGCCCGAGCGCGCCGTGCTGGCGATCGGCACCGTGGTCGGCACCCTCGTCGTCGGCGGGCTGTTCTCCGCCTTCCCCGACCTGTCGTGGAACCCCTGGCCGGACGCCTACATCTTCGTCGGCACGCTGGCCGCCATGTTCGCCCAGGCCCGCGGCCTGGTCGAGTTCTGGTTCGCCTGGCTGCTGGTGGACGTCGTCGGCGTGCCGCTCGCCTTCAGCAGCGGACTCCCGTTCTCCGGCCTCGTCTACGTCGTCTACCTCTTCCTCGTCCTGTGGGGCCTGCGCGACTGGTGGCGGCGCTCCCGCACCGCCGATCCGCGGCCCGTCCCGGAAGGAGCCACCACGTGACCGTCACGGACCGCACCGCCCCCGCGCTCGGCGGCCAGCCGCCCCTCGACCCGGTCGCCCGCGCCGTCCAGGACTTCGCCCAGGGGCGCCCGGTCGTGGTCGTGGACAGCGCCGACCGCGAGAACGAGGGCGACCTCATCGTCGCCGCCGAGCTGATCACCCCCGAGGTCGTCGCGTTCATGATGAGCGAGTGCCGCGGGATGATCTGCGTGCCCATGGCGCCCGACGACCTTGACCGGCTCGACCTGCCGCAGATGGTCGAGAAGAACACCGAGTCGATGGCCACCGCGTTCACCGTGTCCGTCGACGCGACGGCCGCGCACGGCGTCACCACCGGCATCTCCGCGGCCGACCGCGCCGCCACCATCAGGCTCCTCGCCGACCCCGCCGCCGCCCCGTCCGACTTCGCCAGGCCCGGGCACGTCTTCCCGCTGCGGGCCCGCACCGGCGGTGTCCTGGTGCGTCCCGGCCACACCGAGGCCGGGGTCGACCTCGCCGCGCTCGCCGGTCTGCGCCCCGCGGCCGTGGTCGTGGAGATCGCCGCCGAGGACGGCACCATGCTGCGCCTGCCCGCGCTGCGCTCGTTCGCCCGCAAGCACGGCCTCGCGATCATCTCCATCGAGGACCTCATCGCGTACCGCAGGACCACGGGCGAGGAGGCCGCCCCCGCCGTGCGGCGCGAGGCCGACATCGCGCTGCCCACCGTTCACGGCGACTTCCGCGCCTACGGCTACCGTTCCACCGCCGACGGCGTCGAGCACATCGCCCTCGTGGCCGGCGACCTCGGCGACGGGGAGGACGTGCTGGTCCGCGTCCACTCCGAATGCCTCACCGGCGACGTCTTCGGCTCCCGCAGATGCGACTGCGGGCCGCAACTGCGCGCCTCCCTGGACCGGATCAGGACCGAGGGGCGCGGCGTGGTGCTCTACCTGCGCGGACACGAGGGGCGCGGCATCGGACTGCTGTCCAAGCTGCGCGCCTACGAGCTTCAGGAGCGCGGACGCGACACCCTGGACGCCAACCTGGAACTCGGCCTGCCCGCCGACGCCCGCGACTACGCCGCCGGTGCGCGCATCCTCGCCGACCTCGGGGTGCGCTCCCTGCGGCTGATGACCAACAACCCGGAGAAGACCGCCGCGCTCCTCCGGCACGGCCTGCGGATCAACGGCCGCGAGCCGATGCCGGCCCCCGCGAGCGAGCACAATCTGCGCTACCTGCGCACCAAGCGGGACCGCATGGGGCACGACCTGCCGTGGCTCGACCCCGCCCCGGCCCACGCCTGCGGCAACCAGTGACCGGCCGCGGCGGCCGGCGGCCCGCGAGGCGCCGGCCGCCGCGGCGAAGCCAGGAAGCGGTCCCGAAGCAGCACCGAAGCAGCACCGAAGAAGCGCCGGTGGAGCACCGGCGAGACCGACGAGATCGAGGAGACCGACGAGTGAGTGGCAACGGCGCCCCCGAGCTGACCGTGACCGATTCCGCCGACCTGCGCGTCGCTGTGGTCGCCGCCCAGTGGCACACCACGGTGATGGACGGCCTGGTGGCAGGGGCCCTGCGCGCCCTGGACGAGTTGGGCGTGCCCGAGCACACCCTGGTGCGCGTGCCGGGCAGCTTCGAACTGCCCGTCGCCGCCCGGGTCCTGGCGACGCGCGGCTATGACGCGGTCGTCGCGCTCGGCGTCGTCATCCGCGGTGGCACCCCGCACTTCGACTACGTCTGCCAGGGGGTCACCCAGGGCCTGACCCAGGTCGGCGTGGACACCGGTGTGCCCATCGGCTTCGGCGTGCTGACCTGCGACACCGAGGAGCAGGCGCGCGACCGGGCGGGGCTGGCCGGCTCCGCCGAGGACAAGGGCCACGAGGCGGTGTCCGCCGCCGTCGCCACCGCGGCCGTGCTGCGGGCCGTCCCCGAACCCCGGGGGTGAGCCGCGGGACGCAGGCCGTAGGGTAAGAGGACCATGGCCAACAAGACATTCGACGAGCTCTTTGCCGAGCTCACGCAGAAGGCCGCCACGGGCGACCCGTCCACCTCCAGGACCGCCGAGCTGGTGGCCCAAGGTGTCCATGCCATCGGCAAGAAGGTCGTCGAGGAGGCCGCGGAGGTGTGGATGGCCGCCGAGCACGAGGGCGCCGACCGCACCGCCGAGGAGATCTCCCAGCTGCTCTACCACCTCCAGGTGATGATGGTGGCCAGGGGCGTCACCCTCGAAGACGTATACGCTCATCTCTGAGCCGGCCCGGCCCCGCCGCCGCCCGTGTTCACGCCCGCACATCCGCACATCCGCACCCGCCGAGAAGGAAGCCTTCCGCCATGCTGCGCATCGCCGTTCCCAACAAGGGTTCACTGTCCGAGCCTGCGGCGGCGATGCTCCATGAGGCGGGCTACCGGCAGCGCAAGGACCGCCGCGAGCTGGTGCTGATCGACGCCGACAACCAGGTGGAGTTCTTCTACCTGCGCCCCCGCGACATCGCCGTCTACGTCGGCTCGGGCCGCCTGGACATCGGCATCACCGGGCGCGACCTGCTGCTCGACTCCGGGGCCAAGGCCGAGGAGATCATGCGCCTGGGCTTCGCGGCCTCCACCCTGCGCTACGCCACACGCCCCGGCACCGTCACCGAGGTCGGGGAGTTCGGCGGCCTCACGGTGGCCACCTCCTTCGCGGGCGTCGTGGCCAGACACCTCGCGGACCACGGCGTCGAGGCATCCGTCGTGCACCTGGACGGCGCGGTCGAGACCGCCATCCAGCTCGGGGTCGCCGAGGTCATCGCCGACGTCGTCGAGACCGGCACCACCCTGCGCAACGCGGGGCTCGAAATCATCGGCGCCCCCATCCTCGAATCCGAGGCCGTTGTCATCCGCCGCCCCGGCGACACCTCGCAGGAGACCAAGGTGCAGCAGTTCCTGCGGCGGCTCCAAGGCGTCCTGGTCGCCCGCAGATACGTGATGATGGACTACGACATCAGTGCGGAGCTGGTCGACAAGGCGGTGGCGCTGACCCCGGGTCTCGAATCGCCCACCGTGTCCCCGCTGCACGACAAGGGCTGGGTCGCGGTCCGTTCCATGGTTCCCGTCGAGGATGCCCAGCGCATCATGGACGAGCTGTACGACCTCGGCGCCCGCGCGATCCTGACCACCGGCATCCACGCCGCCCGGCTGTGAGCGCGCCCGCCGTCCGCCCGCCGGACCTGCCCGTCACGTTCCGCCCGGTCCTCACCCGGATCGTGCTGCTGACCACCGGCGGCATCGTCTTCGGCGTGCTGACCCTCATCGCGGCGCTGCTGCCCGCCGGCGGCGCGGTGAGCTGGGCCCTGGGCGAACGTATGGCCGTCGCCGCCTCGGGCCTGCTGATATGGGGCGTGCTGTGCCTGCTGAGCCGCCCGCGGCTGGCGGCCGACCGGGACGGGGTGACCGTCGTCAACCTGACCACCAAGCGCCGCCTGGCCTGGGCGGAGATCGTGCGGGTCACCCTGCGTCCCGGTGACCCGTGGGTCACGCTCGACCTCGCCGACGGCACCGTGCAGCCCGTCATGGCCATCCAGCCGGGCGTCTCCAGGAAGCGGGCGCTGACCGACGCGCGGGCCCTCCGTTCCCTCGCCGAAACGTTCGGCACCGCTCACACCACCTCCTGACCGGCCGGCCGCCGGGGGCCGGCGGCTCAGAGCACGGGGGGCAGCCCGTCCTCCTCCTCGGTCCGCGGGCCGCCCCGGCCGGACAGCACCTCGCCGTAGGCCTGCATCAGGTCGGGCAGCCGCAGCGTCGACAGCTCCTGGCGGGTCGGCGCCGCCGCCGACTCCGAAAGCCGCATGTCCCGGAACGCGCACGACGATTCGTACAGGGTCCGCAGGAAGCGGCCGTTGCCCAGCTCGTCGATCCAGCCCTCCGCGACCACGTGCTCGCCGATGCTGCGCAGCTCCTCCAATGCCTCCGCGTCCCACGCGTCGCCGTGCTCCGCCGCGAGCAGCTCGCCGATCGCGGTCAGCTCCGCCGGCTGGTAGCTGGGGAACTCCACCCGGGCGGAAAAACGGGACCCGAGACCGGGGTTGGCCGCCAGCAGCCGGTCCATGCCCGCCGGGTACCCGGCCAGGATCACCACCAGGTGTTCGCGGCTGTCCTCCGCCCGCTTCAGCAGCACCTGGAGCGCCTCGTCCCCGTACGCGTCGCCCTTGCTGTAGCCGGAGTGCACCAGGCTGTACGCCTCGTCGATGAACAGCACGCCGCCCAGCGCCGAATCGATCAGCCGATTCGCCTTGACGGCCGTCTGCCCCAGGAACTCGCCGACCAGGTCGGCCCGTTGCGCCTCCACCAGCCGGTCGTGCGACAGCACGCCCAGCGCGTGGAAGATCCGGCCGAGGATGCGCGCCACCGTCGTCTTCCCCGTGCCCGAGGGGCCGGAGAACACGAAGTGCCGCTTCGGCGGCTGCACCGGCAGCCCTTGGCCCGAGCGCAGCCTGGCCATGCGCAGCTGCGCCGACATCGCCCGCACCTGCTCCTTCACGGGGCCCAGGCCGACCATCCGGTCCAGCTCCGCCAGCGTCCGCGCCAGCAGCGCGGGATCGGGCTCCGGCGGCAGTCCCCGCGAGGCGGCGGGCGGCAGCCCGTGCCCGGCCGCGGTGCCGGGCACGGACGCGGGCGCCGCGGGCGACGGCAGCCGCCGCCCCTGGTAGCCGAAGCCGAACGGCGCGTCCACCCCGCCGTCCGCGGCCTCCTCCGCCCACGCCTCCTCGTCCCCGTGCAGCGAGGCCGTCATATGCGCGGCCTCCGGGTCCTCCGCCGCCAGCGCGGTCAGCCGCACCGCCGTGTCCATGAACTCGGGGTCCACCCCGTGCACCGCCCGGTACAGCGGGATCGCCGCCGCACTCCGCCCGCTGCCCTCGCGCGCCCGCGCCAGCCAGTACCGCAGCTCCTTGCGTTGCGGCTGCTCGCTGCGGCAGCGCATCAGGGCGGCCGTCAGCAGCGGCTCCGCCTGGTCGTACATCTCCAGCCGCACCCGCGCCATCCCGGCGAAGAGCCCGGCCTCGACGCCGAGCAGCGGATCGCCGGTCAGCGTGGCGGTGAAGCGGTACAGGCCCTCCCAGTCCTTGGAGAGGTAGCAGCGGCAGGCGTGCAGGAAGCGGGCGCAGGGGTCGGACTCGGGCGCGGGGCACTCGGCCAGCGCCCGGTCCAGCTCCGACATGCGCCGCCCGTCCAGCAGGTGCGAGGCGTAGGCGAGCCGCAGGTCGCGGGCGCTCTCCAGCACCGGCTGCACCCACCAGCCCAGCCAGTACCAGGAGCTCAACGGGCGCCCGTGCCGGGCGCGTTGCTCTCCGAAGCGGGCGCGGTGGCGGTACATCTGGGCCAGCGCGGCAGGTACGTCCGTGCGCAACGCGTGCAGTCCCAGCCAGGCGTCCGCCATCCCCGGGTCCTCCCGGACCGCGGCGCGGAACTCCTCCTCCGCCTCGGGGTACGCCGCCGCCGTGTAGGCGTCGACGCCGCGCAGCCAGGCCAGGTCGGCGCCGGTATGCGGGCCCCGTGCATCGGGCGGGCCCTGCGTGCCAGAACTCATGAAGACCCCCACAACGGGCTCCGGTTGCCTGCCTCCGGCACCCGCCGGGCCTCACGCGCAGGCATGGTAACCGCCATCCCTCGGTACCATCAGGATATCCGCAAAGGGCTTTGACGGATCTTCAGTGAAGTGCGTCCGCTCGGCCGCCGCCCACATCCGCCAGAATTCCGCCAGCCCCGGGCCGTCGCGGCGCAGCCCCTGCGCGTGGGCGGTCGCCTCGGGCACGGCCAGCCAGATCAGCAGTGCCAGCCACGGGCGCACCGCGCGCCGGCCCGCGCCCACCCCCTCAAGCAGGACCACCGGCGCGGGCGGCAGCGCGGCGGTGCGCGCGTACCTCCGGTGTTCCCAGTCGTACACGGGGTACCGCGCCGGCCCGCCCGCGGCCAGCGGGCGCAGCACGCCCCGCGTCAGCCGGTCCTCCCAGCCGAAGAACGCGCCGTGGCTGGCGAGGTCGTCGAGGTGTACCACCGGGGCGTCGCCCAGGGCCGCGGACAGGCGGCGGGCCAGGGTGCTCTTCCCCGAGCCCGCGTGCCCGTCGATCCCCACCAGGCGCACGGGACCGCAGGAGGGCCGCAGGGCGCGCACCCGGGCCGCAAGACCGCCGAGCCCTTCGCCGGGGCGGTCGGCATCCTCGGCGTCGTCGGTTTCGAAGATCATCTCTGCCAGGGTATCGGCGCCACAGGTCGACACCAATATTGTTTCTGCGCGTTCCCTGTCGCTTACTGGTCGTCAGGACGGCAACGGGCGATAGTGGTCGGCACACGTCCTTCAGACGACCGGAGACAACCGGGAGAACATCACCGTGACCACGACGCCCCGCCGCACCGTACTCGCCGCCGCTGTCGCCGCCGCGGTCGGCTCGACCGCCTCGCTCCCGTCCGGCGCCGCCGCGGCGGAGGGCTCCGCCGCCGGCGGGCGCCGCCGCCCGGCCGCCTCGACCATCGACAACAAGAGCTGGACCACCGCGGCACAGTGGCGGTCCGGCACCGCGGACGGCGTGACCGTCGTCACCGGCGCGAGGCCGGGCGTGGCCGTGGGCACGCCCGCCGGTACCGCGGACTACGCCGACCCGCACACCGGGACCACCCGCAGCTGGGAGTACGCGACGTGGCTCTCCCCGCGGCAGCGGGCGGCCACCCCGGCGAACGAGCTGATCGCCTCGTGGAACGCCGAGACACCCGCCGGGACCTGGCTGCGGGTCGAGATGCTCGGCACCTACACCGACGGCACCGACACCCCCTGGTACACGCTGGGAATCTGGGCGTCCGGCGACGAGGACATCAGGCGCACCTCCGTCGACGACCAGTCGGACGGCAGGAGCAGCGTCTGGACCGACACCTTCGCCGTCGACGATCCGGCCGCCGGGCCGCTCCTCGCCTCCTACCGGCTGCGCCTGACCCTGTACCGGGCGCCGGGCGGCGGCGCGACGCCGACCGTCTGGCGTCTTGGCGCCATGACCTCGGCCGTACCGGACCGCTTCGAAGTGCCGGCGACCGAGCCGGGACCCGCCGCGGGCGTCGAGCTGACCGTTCCCCCGTACTCGCAGAACGTGCACATCGGGCGGTACCCGGAGTACGACAACGGCGGCGAGGCGTGGTGCAGCCCCACCTCCTCCCAAATGATCATCGAGTCCTGGGGCCGGGCGCCCACCGAGCAGGATCTGGCCTGGGTCGACCCGCAGTTCGACGACCCGCAGGTCTGCCACGCCGCCAGGTACACCTACGACTACCAGTACGCGGGCTGCGGCAACTGGCCCTTCAACGCGGCCTACGCCGCCACCTACTCCGGTCTCCAGGCGGTGGTCACCCGCATCGCGACCCTCGCGGACGCGGAGCGGCTGGTCGCCGCGGGCATTCCGCTGATCACTTCGCAGTCGTTCTACGAGGCCGAGCTCGACGGTGCCGGCTACGGCACCGCAGGGCACCTGATGACGGTCATCGGCTTCACCGAGGACGGCGACGTCATCGCCAACGACCCGGCCAGCAGCGACAATACGGCCGTCCGCCGCGTGTATGCGCGTCGGCAGTTCGAGAATATCTGGCTGCGGACGAAGCGGTACGACGCGGCCGGCCAGGTCAGGAGCGGCACCGGCGGGGTGTGCTACCTGTACTTCCCGACCGAGCTGACGGAGCAGCAGAAATCCGCGCTGGCCGCGGTCGGCATCGGCTGACCCGGCGGGCCGCTTCGGCGCCGCCGTGGCCCCGCGGACGCGCGGGGGCACGGCGGCGCCCGGGGAGGCCGCGGCCACGGTGGGCGTTCCGGCCGCCGCCGTCGCCGCGGTTAAGGTGATCGGGTGCCGCATCCGAGCCCCGTCACCGCCCCAGGAACGACAGGAGTGCGCATGAAGAAGCGGACGTACACGTGCGGGCTCGACGCCGCCATCGACGTCATGGGGGGCAAGTGGAAGGGGCTGATCCTCTTCTCGCTCGACGAAGGCCCCCTGCGCTTCGGGGAGTTACGGCGTGCGGTGCCCGGGATCAGCGAGCGGATGCTGGTCCTGCAACTGCGTGAGATGGAGAACAGCGGCCTGGTGCACCGCGAGGTCTACCACCAGGTCCCGCCCAAGGTCGAGTACTCGCTGACCGACTTCGGCCGTTCCCTCAACACGGCTCTGGAGCCGCTGGGCGCCTGGGGCGAGGAGAACATGCGGCGCATCGAGGCCATCCCCTGACCCGGCCGCGCCCCGGGCCGCGCGTACCCGCACGTCCGGGTGGGTAGGGCCGAGGCGTGACCGCGACGAGGGGGCAGCGTGCCGGGGCGCCGTGGGGCGCGGGAAACCGGCCCGGCGGCAGCCGGCCACGGCGCTCGCCGCCTCGGCGGCACCCGTTCGCGGGCGCGGGCGCCCGGCCCCTGCCGCACACCACCGGCGGTGACCTGCGCCGCCGCGCCGTGCGTTCCTCGCGCGCGGCAGCTTCGGAGCGGCCATAGCATCGGCCCCACCCCGTCGTGCCGCGCACGCACCACCACCTCCGCGCGGCGGGCCAATCGCCCGCCGGCCCCCGATACCCCTGCCCACCACCCGGCCGCCGCAACCCGGCGGCCCGACGTGTGACCTGCCGTCACCCCAGGGAGGAAACGCGATGGCCACCATCGACCGCGCCGGACGTGTCCGGCGCCACCTGCCGACCGAGGAAGCGCGCGACCTGCTCGCCCTGGTCGGCGACCTGACCGAACGCGAGATCCGGCCGGCCGCGGCCCAGGAGGAGGCCACCGGTACGTTCCCCCGCGCCACGTTCGAACGGCTCTCGGCCGCCGGGCTGCTCTCGCTGCCCTACCCCGGCGAGTACGGGGGCGGCGAGCAGCCGTACGAGGTCTATCTCCAGGTCCTCGAAGAGCTGGCCGCCGCCCGGCTGACCGTCGGCCTCGGCGTCAGCGTCCACACCCTCGCCTGCCACGCCCTGGCGGCCTACGGGACCAAGGAGCAGCGGGCCGCGTACCTGCCCGGCATGCTCGGCGGCGGGCTGCTCGGCGCCTACTGCCTCTCCGAGCCCTCCTCGGGATCGGACGCCGCCAGCTTGCGCACGCGTGCCGTCCGGGACGGCGGCACCTGGGTACTGACCGGCACCAAGGCGTGGATCACGCACGGCGGCATCGCCGATTTCTACACGGTCCTGGCACGCACCGGGGGCGAAGGGCCGCGCGGCATCACCGCGTTCCTCGTGCCGGGGGACGCCGCGGGGCTCGGCGCCGCCGCGCCCGAGCGCAAGATGGGCATGAACGGGTCGCCCACGGCGCAGGTCCACTTCGACGGGGTCGTGGTGCCCGACGACCGCCGCCTGGGCGAGGAGGGGCAGGGCTTCACGGTGGCCCTCGCCGCCCTCGACTCCGGCCGCCTCGGCATCGCGGCCTGCGCGATCGGGGTGGCGCAGGCCGCACTCTCCGAGGCGCTCGCGTTCGCCTCGGGGCGGGAGCAGTTCGGGCGGCCCGTCGCCGACTTCCAGGGGCTGCGGTTCATGCTGGCCGACATGGCCACGCAGATCGAGGCCGGGCGTGCCCTCTACCTGGGTGCCGCCCGGCTGCGCGACGCGGGCGAGCCGTTCTCCCGGCAGGCGGCCATGGCCAAGCTGTTCTGCACGGACACCGCGATGCGCGTCGCCGTGGACGCCGTTCAACTGCTGGGCGGCTACGGCTACACCGCGGATTTCCCGGCGGAACGGTATCTGCGCGAGGCGAAGGTGCTCCAGATCGTCGAGGGCACCAACCAGATCCAGCGCAGCGTCATCGCCCGCCACCTGGTGGGCCCGTCCTGAACGAGCGCGGGGCAGGCGGCTGTCAGGCCGCCTGCCGCAGCGCCGCGTCGTCGGGCGTCGCGTGGGAGAACGGCTGGAGGCGCCAGTCGAGGCTCTCCGGTAGCGAGGCCAGCAGCGCGGTGTCGTGGCCGGTCCGCGGCACCGGCGCCACCGCCGCCTTCTCATCGGCGACCATGCGGCCGGACCCGGCACACACGGTCAGCCCGAACGGGTTCCACGGGGTCGGGCAGAGCGCATGCTCGGGCAGCGCCGTCCCGGGGGCGGCGAGCGCTATCGGCTGGGTGCAGTCGGGGCAGACGACGCGGAACAGGTCAGCCGCCTCCATCTCTTCGTCGGACACCTCGGCATCCTCATGGAACTCGGCCCCGAAACCGCTGTGTTCGGAACGCTTCAGTGGCTTCACGGTGCGCATGACATCCCCCTAGGACGGCACAGTGGCGTCGGCCACAGCAAGCACTTCCCGCCGCGATCAGCGAATAATCGTGAAGCAGAACCGGACGCCGACAGCATTTTGTGTCGTTGGTCACACAATCGTCGCGAACGCGTCACCACGCGGCGGTCCGCACGGCGCGCGACCCCCGAACGCCGCCGTTCCGGGTAGGTTACGGGACCGTGGAGGAACTGGACCGGCGCATCGTGGAACTGCTCGTCAAAGACGGGCGGATGAGCTACACCGACCTGGGCAAGGCCACCGGCCTCTCCACCTCGGCCGTGCACCAGCGGGTGCGCCGCCTCGAACAGCGCGGCATCATCCGCGGCTACGCCGCGATCGTCGCGCCCGAGGCCGTCGGACTGCCGCTCACCGCGTTCATCTCGGTGAAGCCCTTCGACCCGAGCGCGCCCGACGACATCGCCGACCGCCTCGCCGGAGTGCCCGAGATCGAGGCGTGCCACAGCGTCGCGGGCGACGAGAACTACATCCTGAAAGTCCGCGTCGCCACGCCCGCGGAGCTGGAACACCTGCTCGCCCGCATCCGTTCCCTGGCGGGCGTCTCCACCCGCACCACCGTCGTGCTGTCCACCCCCTACGAATCCAGGCCTCCGAGCATCTGACACCGGCCGGTCGTCGCCGCGGCGGCGCGGGCCCCGCGGCCCGACCGGGGGCGGGGGAGCGGAAGACTGGGGGCATGACCGAAAGCACCACCCCCGGCCGCCGGCCGCGCACCGTGCTGCTGCGCCGCGGCGAGGTCCACAGCCCCGCCGACCCGTTCGCCACGGCCATGGCCGTGACCGGCGACCGCGTCGCCTGGGTCGGCTCCGAGGCCGCCGCGGACTCCCTCGCCTCCGCCGCGGACGAGATCGTCGACCTGGACGGCGCGCTCGTCACACCGGCGTTCACGGATGCGCATGTGCACACGACCGCCGCCGGGCTCGCCCTCACCGGCCTCGACCTGGCGACCGCCCGTTCCGCCGACGACGCGCTCGCCCGCGTTCGCGCCCACGCCGCCGCGCAGCCGGGCGACGGGGTCCTCCTCGGACAGGGCTGGGACACCACCGACTGGCCGGAACGCGAACCCCCCGCGCGGCGCGAGCTGGACGAGGCCGCCACCGGCCGCCCGCTCTACCTCTCCCGCGTCGACGCCCACTCGGCGCTCGCCACCACCGCCCTGCTCGACCTCGTGCCCGGCGTCGACCGGCTGCCCGGTTACCACCCGACCGGACCGCTCACCGCCGACGCCCACCACGCGGTGCGGCGCGCCGCCGACGCCGGGGTCAGCGCCGAGGGGCGGCGGGCCGCCCAGCGCGCCGCGCTGCACCGGGCCGCCGCGCTCGGCATCGGTGCCGTGCACGAGTGCGCGGGACCTGAGATCTCCAGCGAGGACGACCTCGCCGCCCTGATCGCGCTGGCCGCGCGGGAGCCGGGCCCCCGCGTCTTCTGCTACTGGGCCGGTCTCGTCACATCCGCGAAGGATGCCGACCGCATCCGCGAACTCGGCGCCGTCGGGGCCGCGGGCGACCTGTTCGTCGACGGCTCCCTCGGCTCCCACACCGCGCACCTCCACCACCCCTACGCCGACGCCCCGCACACCGGCACCGCCCACCTCACCGCACACGAGGTCGCCGCCCACGTCACCGCCTGCACCGAGGCCGGTCTCCAGGCCGGTTTCCACGCCATCGGCGACGCCGCGCTGACCGCCGTCACCGAGGGCGTGCGGGCCGCGGCGGAACGGCTCGGCGCCGCCCGGGTGCGGGCGCTGCGGCACCGGGTCGAGCACGCCGAAATGCTGACCGCGGACACCGTCGCCGCCTTCGCGGACCTCGGGCTGACCGCCTCAGTGCAGCCCGCGTTCGACGCCGCGTGGGGCGGCGGGGACGGCATGTACGCCCGGCGCCTCGGCCCCGGCCGGGCCGGGACCCTCAACCCGTTCGCCGCCCTGCTGCGCGCCGGCGTCCCGCTGGCCTTCGGCTCCGACGCCCCCGTCACCCCGCTCGACCCGTGGGGCACGCTGCGCGCGGCGGCGTTCCACCGCACGCCCGGGCACCGCATCTCCGTGCGCGCCGCGTTCACCGCCCACACGCGCGGCGGCTGGCGCGCGCTCGGCCACGACGACGCGGGGGTGCTCGTGCCGGGCGCCCCGGCCGACTACGCCGTGTGGGACACCGGGGAGCTGATCGTCCAGGCGCCCGACGACCGCCTCGTGCGCTGGTCGACCGACCCCGGTTCCGGCACCCAGGGCCTGCCCGACCTGGCCCCCGGCGCCCCGCTGCCGGTGTGCCTGCGCACGGTCGTCGGCGGCCGGACGGTGCACGACCGGCTGAACGAGTGATCTGCTCGCGGGCCATACCGCCGAACGACGTGCGCTGAGCCTGTCGGCCGCCGCCCCACCAGCCGCACTGACCTGCCGGTTTGGCGGAAAGATCCAGGTCAGACACCTGTTGACAGGCGGCGGTCGGGCAAGGGTAGGTTCGGCCGGGTCCACCACAAGACGTCCGGCCGGCGCTCCTCCGCGCAGCCGTCGAACGCTGCTGGGCCAGTGGGCGGAGTGCCAAGACCCGGCGCTCCGCCGGCGGGAGCCAGGTCCAGCCGCCTGCGGCACGGGGGCGGAAGGTTTCGTCCGGTCGGCTGGTGCGACCCGGGGCGGGGCCCGGACGCTCAGTAGACAACGGCTTTCGGTCGGTCCGCAGCCAGCGGGTCCCGGGTCGGACCGAAGGGCGCCGGGCCCCGATCCGCAGCCCCCGCGTCGCCGCAGTATGCCGCGTTCGAGGTACGGTCGTTCATCATTGCCCGCTCTCCAGAGAGGCCACGACCGTGCCATCGGGCCCTGAGACGACCATGGCAAGCGAGACCGACGCACCAGGACCGGACGGGCCGGCACGTGACGGCGAGCCGCTGGCCTCTCCCGTCCGCCGTCCCGGCCGAATCCGCAGGTCGGTGGCTGCTGTCCGCCTGCACTGGCGGTCCGAGCTGGTGGCCGTGACCGCCGGTCTCGCACTGGCCCTCGCGTTCCCGCCCTACGACGTCTGGCCGCTGTCGATCGTCGCCGTGGCCGTCCTGTCCGCGCTCGTCCGCGGCCGCAGCGCGCGGCAGGGCGCCTGGCTCGGGTTCCTGCTCGGCTTGCCGTTCTTCATCGGCCTGCTGAAGTGGCTGCACGTCATCGGCTGGGACACGGTGATCGGCCTCTCCTTCGTCGAGGCGCTGTTCTTCGTGCCGCTGGGGGCCGGCCTCGCCGTCACCTCGCGGCTGCCCGCGTGGCCGCTGTGGGCGGCGTGCCTGTGGGTCGCGCAGGAGTGGGCCAGGGACCGGGTGCCGCTGGGCGGCTTCCCGTGGGGCCGCCTGGCGTTCGCCAACACCGGCACCCCGTTCACGCCGCTGGCCGCCCTGGGGGGCGCGCCGCTGGTCACGTTCGCCGTCGCGCTGAGCGGCGCCCTCCTGGCCTGGGCCGCGCTGCGGCTGCTGCCCCTGCTCCGCACGTGGCGGACGCAGCGCGCCCCCGCGGCCGCGCTGCCCGTGCTGGGCGCAACCGGCCTCGCCGCGGCCGTCGCGGCGGCCGGGTACGCGGTGCCGGTGCCCACGGACGCCGACGACACGGTCTCCGTCGCGGTGGTGCAGGGCAACGTGCAGCAGGCGGGCATGGACTTCCTCGGCCGCCCGATGCTGATTCTCAACAACCACGTCGAGGCCACCCTCGACCTGGCCGACGACATCGACGCCGGCCGGGTGGAGCGCCCGGACCTCGTGCTCTGGCCGGAGAACGCCTCCGACCTCGATCCCTACCGCAGCACGGAGGCGCGCGCCGCGATCGACCGGGCCGTCTCCGCCGTCGGCGTGCCGATCCTGGTGGGGGCGCTGGTCGACCACCCCACCAAGGACGGCTACGTCGAGAACCAGGGCATCGTGTGGGACCCGGAAACGGGCCCGGGCGACTCGTACACCAAGCAGCACCCCGTGCCGTTCGGCGAGTACGTGCCGTTCCGCGACCAGCTGAGCAAGGTGATCAGCCGCCTGGAGCGGGTGCCGCGCGACTTCTACCCCGGCGAGGAGCCCGGCGTCCTCGACGTCGGCCCGGCGCGGCTGGGCGACGTCATCTGCTTCGAGGTCGCCTACGACGGCATCGTCCGGGACACCGTGAACGCGGGCGCGCGCGCCCTCGTCGTCCAGACCAACAACGCCACCTACGGCAACACCGGCCAGCCCGAGCAGCAGCTCGCCATGTCCAGGCTGCGGGCGGTGGAGCACGGCCGCGCCATCGTCACCGCGGCGACCAGCGGCATCAGCGCCATCGTCGCCCCGGACGGCACCATCGAGCAGCAGACCGAGGAGTTCACCCAGGACGTGCTGACGGCCGAGCTGCCGCTGCGGGACGACAGGACCGTCTCCGACCGGGTGGGCGCCGCCCCCGAGTGGACGCTGGCGGGCCTCGGCCTGCTGATGTGGGCGGGGGCCGCGGTCCGCGAGCGCAGAGGGCGGGCCGGCGGGCCGCGGGCGGCATCTAAGGAGGCCGCCGAGTGAGCGACCGCGCCCCGCGCGAGGGAGCGCCGCCGGGTCCGGCCCTGGTGATCATTCCGACGTACAACGAGGCCGACAACCTCGCGCCGCTCATCGCCCGTCTGCGGACCGCGGTGCCCGACTGCGACGTCCTGGTGGCCGACGACAACAGCCCGGACGGCACCGGCAAGCTCGCGGACGAAATCGCCGACGCGGACGCGCAGGTGCACGTGCTGCACCGGGCCGGCAAGGAAGGGCTCGGCGCCGCCTACGTCGCGGGCTTCCGCTGGGGCCTCGCCCGTGGCTACGGCGTGCTGATCGAGATGGACGGCGACGGCTCCCACCGGCCCGAGGAGCTGCCGCGGCTGCTGACTGCCCTGCGGGACGCCGACCTCGTGCTCGGCTCGCGCTGGGTGCCCGGCGGCCGGATCGTCAACTGGCCGCGGCACCGCCAGCTGATCTCCCGCGGCGGCAGCGCCTACTCCCGGCTGCTGCTCGGGCTGCCGCTGCGCGACATCACCGGCGGCTTCCGCGCGTTCCGGGCGCACGTGCTGGACAGCGACCTGCTCCAAGACGTCGACTCGCAGGGCTACTGCTTCCAGGTGGACCTGCTGAACCGCACCGTCAGGGCCGGGCACCGGGTCGTCGAGGTGCCCATCACCTTCGTGGAGCGCGAGCACGGCGACAGCAAGATGAGCAGGGACATCGTGACCGAGGCGCTGTGGCGGGTCACGGCATGGGGACTCGCCGCGCGCTTCGGGAAACTGACCGGTTCCAGGCACACTTGAGACATGACGAGCGGCAGTCCTTCCCCTCACCGGTCCGGGCCCCCGCGGCGCCGTGGCCCCCTGGTCCTCCTCCCGTTGCTGATCGCGGCCTGGGCGCTGCTGGAGATCTGGCTGCTGATCCTGGTCGGGGACGCGGCCGGGGGCGTGACGGTCTTCCTGCTGCTCCTCGCCGCCCTCGTGCTCGGCGCGGTCGTGATCAAGCACGCCGGACGGCGGGCCTGGCAGCGGCTGGCCGAGAGTCTCCAGCGTGGCGGCGAGCCACCGGCCGGTGACGAGCGGGCGGCGCGCGGCGGGCACGGGCTGACGATGCTGGGCGGCCTGCTGCTGATGGTGCCCGGGCTCGCCTCCGACGTGCTCGGGCTGCTCTGCGTCTTCCCGCCGACGGCGGCTCTGCTGCGCCGCGCCGGGGCGCGGTATGTCACGCGCCGCAGCGGGCCACTCGGCGCCGCGTTCGAGGAGGCCAGGACGGCCAGGGAGCAGATGCGCATGCGCCGGGGCGACGGCAGGGTCGTCCAGGGCGAGGTGATCCGGGACGACGAGGACGGACCCGGTGAGCCGGGTGAGGGCGGCGGCGAGGTGCGCCCCGGGCAGCCCTGAAACCGCCCGCGCGTTTGGGCGCGGGCGGTGGGAAAGCAGGCAAAGATAAGGGGCCGGGTCACCGTGCGTGACCCGAGCCCTCGTCCTTTAGCCGCCGTGGCGGCTAAGCCGACTTGCGGCTGTCGCGCGGATGCACCGCGATGTTCATGGCGCCGGAGCGCAGGACCGCCAGCCGCTCGGCCAGCACTTCCTCCAGCTCCTCACGCGTACGGCGCTCCATCAGCATGTCCCAATGCGTGCGGGCGGGCTTGCCCTTCTTCTCCTCCGGGCCTTCGCCGTCCACCAGCAGGGCCTGCGCCCCGCAGACCTTGCATTCCCACTCCGGCGGGATCTCGGCTTCCACCGAGAACGGCATCTCGAACCGATGTCCGTTCTGGCATGCGTACTCCACCGCCTGACGCGGCGCGAGGTCGATACCGCGGTCCGTCTCGTAGCTGGTCACCACGAGCCGCGTGCCGCGCAGAGCTCGCTCACTCATGAATCGTGCCTCCCGGGCTGGTCGCCCACAGGACAGGTTTCGCTGTCATCATCAATCAGGTCAACGTCCGGTCGGCGGTGAAGATTCCCGTTGCTGGTCATACGTCGCCCGTCGTACCGCCCCTTCTCGTACCCGCCGGCGTCCGGTTTGTCACATCTGGCTTGAGATGTCACCCGGCGTCCGCACAGGATGGCTCGGGGTGACGGTCCATCCGGCGGGACCAAGGGCGTAGAATACCCCGCCGCCGCCGGACCTCGAAATCCATTCCGGATTTCGGTTTCCGGACTCCGAACATCCGCAGGAACATCTGGGCCAGCGGGCCGATGGCGAGGGCGTAGACCACGGTCCCCACGCCGGCCGTGCCGCCCAGCAGGATTCCGGCCGCGAGCACCACCAGCTCGATCCCCGTGCGGACCAGCCGTACCGACCATCCGGTGACCCGGTGCAGCGCGGTCATCAGGCCGTCGCGCGGGCCGGAGCCGAAGCCGGCGGCGATGTAGAGGCCCGTGGCCAGCCCGTTGAGCACGACCGCGAACAGCATGAGCGGCACCTGCGCCGCCAGGGCGCCCACCCGGGGGACGAGCGCGAGGGTGGCGTCCATCGACAGCCCGACCAGAGCTACGTTCGACACCGTCCCGAGTCCGGGGCGCTCCCGCAGCGGAATCCACAGCAGCAGGACCAGCGCGCCCGTGATGTTCACCACCAGGCCGATGGACAGGCCGGTGTGCTCCGAGACGCCCTGATGGAGCACGTCCCACGGATCGAGGCCGAGGCCGGCGCGCACCATCAGGGCGATGCTCGCCCCGTACAGCAGGAGACCGCCGTACAGCTGAACGAGGCGGAGCGGCAAGCGGTTCATCGGAAGGGTCCCCCTGGTGTAAGTGGCCTGGCCTGTGTCACTGTGTGGCCTGCATGCCGCGCGAAACGAGAGCCAATGATCGAAAGGTGGCCTGAATCCATGGCTCAGTGGACTTCTACGGTGGGAGCCGCTCATCTGGCCCGTTTGCTCGGCTCCCAGCACGGCGGCGACCGGACCGCTCCCGGACGCGCGCCCGCCTACCGCGCACTCGCCGACGGACTGCGGCTGCTCGTGCTCGAAGGCCGCGTGCCGGTCGCCGCGCGGCTGCCCGCGGAGCGCGAGCTGGCCGGTGCGCTGCGCGTCAGCCGCACCACCGTGGCCTCCGCGTTCGAGACGCTGCGCGCCGAGGGATTCCTCCGTTCGCGCCGCGGCTCGGGAAGCTGGACCGCCGTGCCGCCGGGCCGGCCGCTGCCGGGCCGCGGCCTCGATCCGCTGCCGCCCGAGGCGGCCGGCTCGATGCTCGACCTGGGCTGCGCCGCGCCGACGGCCCCCGAGCCGTGGCTGACCCGGGCCTGCCGCGCCGCGCTCGACGCGCTCCCGCCCGCCGCCCGCACCCACGGCGACTTCCCCGCCGGGCTGCCCGCACTGCGGCAGGCCCTGGCCGACCGCTACACCGCGCTCGGCGTGCCGACGATGCCCGAGCAGATCATGGTCACCACCGGGGCGATGGGTGCCGTCGGCGCGATCTGCCGGCTGTTCGCCCCGCCGGGGGAGCGCGTCGCCGTCGAACACCCCTCCTACGCGAACGTTCTCCAGCTGATGCGCGAGGCGGGCACGCGCCTGGTGGCCGTTCCCCTGGGGCCCGGGCCGGCCGGCTGGGACCTGCCGGCCTGGCGCCGGGTGCTGAAGGACTCCTCGCCCAGGCTCGCCTACGTGATGGCCGACTTCCACAACCCCACGGGCGCCCTCGCCGACGAGGAGCAGCGCCGCGAGCTGGTCGCGGCGGCCCGCGCCGCGGGCACCCTGCTCCTGGTCGACGAGACGATGGCCGATCTGGCCCTCGACTTCCCGCCGGGGGAACGGCCCCGGCCGGTGGCCGCCTTCGACCACGGCGGGGCCGGGGTCGTCACCGTCGGCTCGGCGAGCAAGACCTTCTGGGCCGGGCTGCGCATCGGCTGGGTCAGGGCCGCCCCCGAGGTGATCCGCAGCCTCGTCGCGGCCCGCGCCTGGGCCGATCTGAGCAGCCCCGTGCTGGAACAGCTCGCGCTGACCTGGCTGATGACCTCGGGCGGCTGGGACGAGGCCGCGGACCAGCGCAGGGCGGAGATCAGGGAGAGCCGCGACGCCGTGGTCCGGGCGCTGCGCGTGCACCTGCCGGACTGGGAGTTCACCGTGCCGTCCGGCGGCCTCACGCTGTGGGTGCGCACCGGCGGCCTGTCCGGCTCGCGGATCGCCGAGGCGGCCGTGCGCCTCGGGGTGCGCGTCCCCTCCGGCCCCCGCTTCGGCCTCGACGGCGCCTTCGAGGGATACATACGCGTCCCGTTCACGGTGAGTGGCCCGGTCGCCGACGAGGCGGTGGGACGGCTGGCCGCCGCGGCCCGGTTGGTGGCGGACGGCACCGCCACCGGCGCCGAGGTCCCGCTCGCGCACATCGCCTGACCGGCCGGCCCGGCATACCGGGGAACGGCCCTCCGGCGGACGTGATCGGGTCCGTCAGCGCCGCAATCTAGCGGGCGTCCGCGTAGCACTCCACGACCGATGTCGTGAACGGGAACCTGACCGGTGTGCTGCCGAACGTCAGGCGGCCGGCGGACTCCCCGGCCGCGCGCACCGCCTCCGCCACCGTGCCCGCCTCCTCGGTGGGGCAGTGCACGATGACCTCGTCGTGCTGGAAGAACACCAGCTCGGCCCGCAGGTCACGGAGCATGGCCCGCAGGGCGGCGAGCATCAGCAGCGCCCACTCCGCGGCGCTGCCCTGCACCACGAAATTGCGCGTGAACCGGCCGCGCGCCCGCGCCGACGGGGTGACGCCGCGGGGCCGCTCCGACTCCTCCGCCCCCTCCGGCGGATCTCCCGGCTCCGCCGTGCCGGGCGGCGGGCTGGTGCGGCCGAGCCAGGTCCGCACCAGCCGGCCCTCCTCGCCCGCCCGCGCCGCCTCGTCCACGTAGGCGACCGCCGTGGGGAACCTGCGCCGCAGGTCCGCCAGATGCCGCAGCCCGTCGCCCGACGTCTGCCCGTACACGGCCCCGAGCAGCGCCAGCTTGGCCGCCGCCCGGTCGCCCGAGAAACCGCGTCGCGACAGCGCCGTGTAGAGATCGCCCGTCCCCCCGGAGGCGGCCATCAGGCCGGGATCGCGCGAGATCGCCGCGAGCACCCGCGGCTCCAGCTGGTCGGCGTCGGCCACGACCAGGCACCAGCCGGGATCGGCCACCACCGCCCGCCGCACCGCGCGGGGGATCTGGAGCGCCCCGCCGCCGTGCGTGGTCCAGCGCCCCGACGCGGCGCCGCCCGGCACGTACTCCGTGCGGAACCGGCCGTCCCGCACCCAGGAACGCAGCCACGACCAGCCGTGCGCCGTGTGGATGCGGTAGAGCCGCTTGTACTCCAGCAGCGGGGCGACGGCGGGGTGGTCGATCTCCCGCAGCTCCCAGGCCCTGGTCGAGGTGAGCCTGATCCCGGCGCGCGAGAACGCCCGGATGATGTCGGCCGGCAGGTCGGGCCGTACCCGCACGCCGTCCCCGAAGGCCACCGACACCCGCTCGGCCAGCTCGGCGAGCCGCCGGGGCGGCGCCCCGCCCGGATAGCGCTCCCCGAGCAGCTCCGTCAGCAGCTCCCGGTGCACGTCGGCCCGCCACGGGAGGCCCGACCTGCCCATCTCGGCCGCGACCAGCGTGCCCGCCGACTCGGCGGCCAGCAGCAGCCGCATCCGCTCCGGGCGCACCGTCCCCGCTGCCCGCGCGAGCTGGCCGGCGTACACCCGCAGCAGGGCCTGGAGCGGGTCCGCGTCCAGCGGCAGCGGCACCGGCTCGGCGGCGAACAGCGAAGGCTGCGCGGAATCCGCCGGGCCCTGCGGCGGGTCGTCGGGCACCGGCAGGCCGCTGAGCCGGGCGAAGGCCGCGCTCAGCGAGCGCGGCAGCCCGTACGCGCCCTCGTGCCCGAGCAGGAGCGCCTCGGCCGCCTCCACGTCGTAGCAGCGCTCCACCCGCAGCCCGGCGGCGAGCAGCCGCGGATACAGAGAGGCCGTGGAACGCCACACCCACCGCGCGACGCCGGGCCGCCCGCGCACCGCCTCGGCGGGCCCCGCGGCCCGCTCGGGCGGGCCGGCGGCCCGCCCCTCCTCGTCCAGCGGGCACACCACGACCGAGCTGTCGGCGTACTCCGCCATCGCCCATCTGCCGCCCACCGGCCGCCTTTCGCTCATGTGGCCGATTCTGGCAGCCGCCACTGACAGCGCCAGGCCGCGCGGCACGGCCCTACTCCAGGGGGAGCAGCGCGGGAGCCGCTGCCCGTACGACGACGCGGGGCCGTGCGGGCGCAAGGCTCGGGGGTGACGAGAAACGCGTCCCGCGGACGCCCCGCGCACGGCGGCGGCGGCCGTCGGCAGCCCTCCGGAGAAGGAGCGACACCACTATGGAGATCCTGGCGCACGCCTATCGCGACGACGGCCCCGGGCCGTGGCTTCTACTCATTCCGCTGCTGTGGGCGGCGATCGCGGCCCTCGCCTTCTGGCTGCTGCGCCGCACCGTGTGGCGCGGCGGGCGGGGGCCAGGACGCGAAACGCCGGCCGGTCTGCTGGGCCGGCGCTTCGCCGCCGGGGAGATCGAGGCGGAGGAGTACCGGGCGCGGCTCGCCGTGCTCGGCGAGGGCCGGCCGTCCGGCCGGCGTCGGACCTGACGCGGGCGGTCCCGGCTCAGGCGTGCGCGGCCCAGGGGTGGCGGACCGCGTGTGCCTCCGGCGGCGTCGGCGGGTGCGGGACCGGCAGGGTGAACCAGACGGTGCGGCCCCGTTCGTCCTGGTGGGCCCGCAGCCCGCCGCTGTCCGGCACGGCGGCCACGGACGGTGCGTGGTGGGCGCGGGGCCCGTGGTCCCGCACCGAGACGGCCACGCGGTCCCACAGCAGCCGCAGTTCGACGGTGCAGGGCGGCTCGGCGCCGGCGCCCGCGTGCCTGCGGGCGTCGGCGAGCAGGCGGACGACGCCCGCGGCGGCTCCGTCGCCGAGCTGCGGCAGCCGCCACTCGTGCAGCTGTGCCGCGACCGTGCGGCACGCCTGGTCGGCGCGGGAGGGCAGCGCGGCGAACTCCACCGCGCGGGTAGGGGCGGGGGACGGGGCGGCGGAAAGTCTGGTCACGGTGCGGGCTCACTGCTCCTGTGCGCGGGCGCGGTTGGCGCGGTTCGGCGTACATCGACGGGGGCGTCGGGGTCGACGGGAAGCTCCGGACGGGAAAGTGTCCGGATTATTCCAGTTTTTCCGTCAAGGCTGCCGCCTCGCATCACGGCGTGGGCCGTTCCGGTGTGTCCGGCTCTCCGGCGATCAGCAGCTCCGCGAGGTGCTCGCCGATCTCCTCCCGGTCCGGCGCCGCCAGCCCGGCGTCCGTCACGAGCGTGTCCACCTCGTCCAGCGAGGCGAACGAACTCAGGCCCGTCGTACCCCACTTGGTGTGGTCCGCCACGACCACCACGCGCCGTGCCGAGCGGATGAAGTGCCGGTTGGTCTCGGCCTCCGCCAGATTCGGCGTGGAGAGTCCCGCCTCCACCGAGATGCCGTGGACGCCGAGGAAGAGCACGTCGAAGTGCAGGGAGGCAATGGCCGCGTCCGCCACCGGGCCCACCAGCGAGTCCGACGGGGTGCGCACCCCGCCCGTCAGCACCACCGTCGCCGATGGCGGCGCCGAGGAGCCGCCCTCGGCCGCCTGCCCCGCGTGGTGGAACACGTCCGCCACCCGGACCGAGTTCGTCACCACGGTCAGCTCCGGCACCTCGAGCAGCTGGTGCGCCACCGCGTACGTCGTCGTGCCGCCGGAGAGCGCCACCGCGCTCCCGGGGGTCGCCAGTGCCGCGGCGGCCCGTGCGATGTCGCTCTTGGCCGACAGCTCCAGGGACGACTTCGCCTCGAAACCCGGCTCGTGCGTGCGCCGCTCCGCCACCGGAACGGCGCCCCCGTGCACCTTCTCCAGCGAGCCCTGGCGCGCCAGCACGTCCAGATCCCGCCGCACCGTCATGTCCGACACCTGGAGCATGCGCGTCAACTCGCTGACCCTGATGCCCCCGCGCCGCCGCACCTCGTCCAGGATGAGCGCCCGCCGCTGCCCGGCCAGCAGGTTCTGGTTGTCGCTCACGCCGTCTCCTCTTGGTGTCGCGGGCCGCCCGGAACCCCGTCCGGAGGTTGCGCACGGGCCAGGCGTCCCCATGCTGCCGACGTCATCCTTGCATGCCAAACATCCCCCTCACGAGGGCGGTTCGGCAGGGCCCCGCGCGGAGAAGAGCTGAACAGGGCAGCGACGGAGGGGGACCACGATGACCACGGACGGCACGGCACCGCCCGCGGGCCGGGACGGCACGGCGGCGGTGCGCCCGGTGCCGGAGGCGCTCGCAGGGACGCCGCCGGAGCCCGCCGTCGAGCTGATGGTGCACGGCGTGGGCGGCACCACCCCGGAAAAGATGCTGGAGGACGCGCGTACCACCCGGGTCACCGGCGACGCCACGGCCAGCGTCTACCGGCGCACCGAGGACCTCGCCGACCGGCCGTGGGGGGACACCGGGCCCGTGCGCGAGGCCTACATCTGGTGCAACCTCACCTCGGGGAACGGGGCGCGGGCCCTGTGGCTGCTGCTCCTGCCGTTCACCATCGTCAATCTCGCGCACTGGATGCGCCCTGCCGCACCGGGGCCGCGGCGCACCGACCGGCTCTACGACACCCTGGTGCGGCTGACCGCGCTGTCGCTCACCGTACTGCTGGCCGCCGGGGCCTGTGCCGTGTCCCTTGACCTTCTGGCCTGGCAGTGCGCCGCTTCGGCCGCCTGCGCCGAGGGCACCTCCTGGATCGAGCCCTTCGGCCCCGGCCACGGCTGGTGGGCCCAGCCCGGCCGCCGACTCGCGCTGGCCGCGGTCGTGCCCCTGGCGCTGATCGCCCTGCTGTGGTGGCTGTCCCACCGGACCTGGAGCGCTTACGAGTCGGCGTCCCCGCCCGTCAGGCCGCGCCCCGACGGCGGAGACCACGCGCGCCTGAGCCTGCCCGGCTTCTGGTACGGCCGCGCCCTCGTCGCCCGGCTGCGCGCCACCCACGTCACGGTCGCCCTGCTCACGGTGGCCGCGGCCCTGCTGACCGCCACCGGCCCGTACGACCGCGGCGGGCAGGGCAGCACCCCGCTCGCGGTCTGCGGCTGGCTGCTGCTCGCCGCGACCGTGGCGGGCGGCTGCGTCGTCGCGGTCCAGCAGGCCAGGCACGGGCGCACGGAGGAGGAGCCGGACGACCGGCCCGAGCCCTCGGTGACCCGCACCCTGCCCCGGGCGGCGATGGTGCTGCTGCTCCTCGTCGTCGTCCACACCGGCTGGAGCCGCCCCGACTGGGCGGCCACCGGCCGCCACCCGGCCGGCTCCGCCGTCTTCCCCGCCCTGACTCTCGTGCAGGGCGCGCTGGTCGTGGCCGTCGCCCTGGCAGCGCACCGCCTGCACCGGCAGGCGCGCAGCGCGGACCGCGGCGCGCTCGGGGGGCTCGGCGGCGCCTGCGTCGCGATGCTGGCGTGCGGTCTCGGCGGGGTGCTCACCGGCGGCGTCGCGCAGCACCTGGCCGACTGGCTCGACCCCTCGGCGGCACCGGGGGAGCCGGGCGCGGCCATCGCCGGGCCGCCGGTGCTGCTCAGCTGGGAGGCGTCGGTCATTCCGCTCCTGCTCGTCGTCGTGCTCGGCCTGGCCGTGGCCGCGCTGCTGCACGCGCGCCGGAGCAAGAAGCGGCTCGCCGCGAGCGTGCGCGACCAGTACCCGGACGAGAGCTGCGAGCCGCTCCGGGAGCGCAGCGACCGCATCGCGTCCGCTGTCGCCCGCGCCTCGCTGACCGACCACGCGCCGGTGCTCGTCGGCTGGATCAGCGGCGCCTGCCTGGTGTTCGGGCTCACCGCCGTCGCCGGCTCGCTGACCGGCGACTCGCCCTCGCAGGCCGCGGCGGACTCGCCCGCCGTGCTGTCCTTCACCGCCGACGCCTGCCAGGCCCTCGGCTCCTGGCTGATGGGGATAGGAGTCGTCCTGCTGCTGGCCATGGGCCGCCGCGCCTACCGTGACACGGCTTCCCGCCGGACCATCGGCATCCTCTGGGACATCGGAACGTTCTGGCCCCGCGCCGCCCATCCGTTCGCGCCGCCCTGCTATGCCGAGCGCGCGGTGCCCGACCTGTCGTGGCGCATGGGCACCTGGGTCGACTCCACCGGCGGCCGGCTGATCATCTCCGGGCACTCCCAGGGCAGCGTGCTGGCCGCCGCAGCCGTGTGGCAGCTGGACGCGGCGACCCGCAGCCGGATCGCGCTGCTGACCCACGGCTCGCCGCTGGCCCGGCTCTACGGCCCGTGGTTCCCGGCGTTCTTCGGCCCCCAGGCCCTGGACGCGCTGCACCGCGACATGCCGCGCTGGCGGAACCTGTGGCGGGCCACCGACCCGATCGGCGGTCCCGCGGGGGGCGGCGATCCGCCGGTGGACCGCGGGCCGCTGCCTGACCCGATGCACTACGGCCGGAATCTGCAACGCCCTCTGCCCGAGCCGATCCTCGGGCACGGCGACTACGAGGAGGACCCGGCCTTCATACAGGAGCGCGCCGAGCTGTTCCGCGCGCTGGGCCACGCGCCCCTGGCCGTGCCGGCCCAGCAGGGGCAGGCGGCCGAGCAGCAGGGCCCGTGAGGTCTCAGCGCGGCGCCGGCAGGTCCTCGGGGTGGAGCAGCGTCAGCTCCTCGGTGCTCGGCTCCGCGAGCCGGGCCACGCGCCCCGCGTGCCGTTCGACCATCGCCTCGAACGTCTGGCGCGCCGCCCTTCCGTTGCCGAACGAGGGGCCGCGGTCCAGCACCGTGAAGTACTTCAGCAGCGCCTCCCTGGTGCCGTCGGCGAGGTCGTACTCCTGCTCCCGCGCCTGCTGGTCGACGATGCTCAGCAGCTCCTCGGGCGAGTAGTCGCCGAAGGCGATGGTGCGGGAGAAGCGCGAGGCGACCCCGGGGTTGACCGCGAGGAAGCGTTCCATCTCGCCGGTGTACCCGGCGACGATGACCACGACGGCCTCGCGGTGGTCCTCCATGAGTTTCACCAGCGTGTCGATGGCCTCCCGGCCGAAGTCCCGGCCCGCGTCCTCGGGCGAGAGCGCGTACGCCTCGTCGATGAACAGCACGCCGCCCCTGGCCCGTTCGAACGCCTCCTGGGTGCGGATCGCGGTGGAGCCGATGTGCTCGCCGACCAGGTCGACGCGGGACACCTCGACCAGGTGGCCCTTCTCCAGCACGTCGAGCGCGGCCAGGATCTCGCCGTACAACCGGGCCACCGTGGTCTTCCCCGTGCCCGGGGAGCCGGTGAACACCAGGTGGCGGCGGACCGAGGCCGCCTTCAGACCGGCCTGTCTGCGGCGCCGGCCCACCTCGATCATGTCGATCAGCGCCCGCACTTCGAGCTTCACCGTGTCCAGGCCCACCAGGGCCTCCAGCTCCGCCAGCACCTCGTCGGCCGCGCGCCCGGCCGACGCGTCGGGCACCTGCGGCGCGGGCGGGGCCGCGCCGCCCTGCGGGGCGGCCTCCTGCCGCGCATGCCCGGCCGCCGGCTGCGCCGCCCGCGGCGTCTCCTTCTCCTTCAGCCTCACATCGGCCCCCGGCGCCGAGGTTTCGTCGCTCTGGCACTCGGTGAGGACGGGGCTGTCCTCCGCGAAGACGTAGCCGCCGCGGGTGCAGCGTTCGGTGCGGCAGTGGCGCAGCGCGGTGCGGCAGCCGTCGATGATGTGGAACCCGTAGCCGCCCGAGCCGGTGATCCGGCAGCGCGAGAACGTGCCCCGCCCGCCGGCCGAGACGTATACGCCCGCCTCGGCCGGGCCGCTGACGGTGCAGTCCGACACCTCGGGGTCGGCGTCCTTGGTGACGATGACCCCCGTTCTGGCGCGGTCGATCGTGCAGCCCGTGACCGTGCCGCCGCTGCCCGGGTCGCGGAACCAGGCGCCGGTGCCGACGCCTTGTATCCGGCAGGCGTCGAGGCGGGCCGTCGCGCCGTCGCTGACCGAGACCGCGGAGCCGCGGACCTCCTCGATCCGGCTGTCCACCACGTCCGCACGCGACCCGGCGTCCAGCACGAACAGCGCATCCGGCACGTGGTGCACCCGGCAGGACTCCAGCACGGCCGTCGCACCGTCGCTCACCCAGACCGCCGGGTAGTCACCGGTGGACTCCCGGATCTCGCAGTCGTGCGCGTCGGCGTGCGTGCCCGGGTCCCACACGGACATCCCGTTGCGCCCGAAGCCGCTCACGGTCGTCCGTACCAAGGTCAGCACCGAACGCGACCGCAGGTCGAGGGCATTCTCCGGGATGTCGGACACCTGGCTGTCGGTGAGGGTCAGAACGGCATCGGAGTCGAGCGAGATCCCGTCGCCCGTCGGCGAGCTCACCCGGCAGTCGGTGAGGTGCGCCGTGGCGCGGTCGGCGAGCTGGACGCCGGTGCCGCGCACGTCCTGGACGGCGCAGTTCACCGCGTCGACCGCGCTGCCCTCGCCGCTGACGGACAGACCGGCGCCGCCGGAGCGGCGGATGCGGCAGCCCTCGAGCCTGAGATGGGCCGGGCCGCGGACGGTGACGCCCGGCTGTCCCGACTCCGCGACCTCGCACTCCTCGAACAGTCCGCCGGCGCCGTCGGTCACGCTGATCCCCGTGCCGGTGGGGTTGCTGACGCTGCACCGGCGCACGGTCGGCCGCGCGCCGCCGCGCACCTCTATGCCGGACGCCGAGGCGGTGTGCACCGTGAGGCCGCTCAACTCCGGCGTGCTGTTCTCGATCAGCACGGCGGGCGCGGCCGTGTCCTGTCCCTCGATGCGCAGTTCCTGCACGGTCGCGGAGCCCCGCACGGTCAACGGCACGCCGTCCGGCGGCGCGATGCGCGCCGGGCCGTCCTTGGCCTCGCCGGGGCCGCGCACGGTGACCGACTGCTCGATCACCAGGTTCTCGCGGTAGGTGCCGGGACCGAGCACCAGCACGTCGCCGTCGGCCGCGGCGGCCAGGGCTTCGGTGACCGTGGCGTACACGGCGGTCCTGCGCCGCCAGCGTGCTGTTCCGGTGTGCGTCACCTGGACCGAGCCCTTAGTCATGGAACCGATGTGCCCCAACCTCGTGCGATGACGGAAGCGCGTTATCACGCGTACTTGGCCGCTCCACCGTAGCGCGCCGCAGACCGATCGAATGACTGGATCGATGTCGGCGCACGCGCGCCGTTGGCTCACTCCCGCGCGCCGGTCGTGCGCCCGAGCGCCCCCCAACCCTATGTGGTGACGCACTGTGTTGATGGATGCGCCGTGAGTGCGTTCTTGCAGGAACGTGCCGCCGCGATACCCACAATTCGGCGCGGGAACCGAGGAGTTGCCCCCACTTTCGAGTGATTGCCCCCCATCTGGACAGCCCTTAGCTTCGTTCGCGGGATCTCCCCCGAATGGCCCCGAAGTACGACCGCAGATAGGCGGGTGTTTTGCATGTCCACCTCTACCGAGCCGACCACGGGAAATGAGTCGGCCCATCCCAGGCTCAGCCTGGACACCGCCGCCGCACGCAACCTGGCGACCACCACCAAGACGCCGCCGCAGATGCAGGGGATCACCTCCCGCTGGCTGCTCAAGGTGCTGCCCTGGGTGCAGGTCTCCGGCGGTACGTTCCGGGTGAACCGCAGGCTGACCCACACCGTTGGGAACGGGCGGGTGGAATTCGAGTCGACCGGCGCCGAGGTACGGGTGATCCCCGCCGAGCTGGGCGAACTGCCCGCGCTGGCCGGCTTCGAGGACGACGGCGCCCTCCGGGAGCTGGCAGCGGCCTGTGTCCAGCGGGACTTCGCGCCCGGCGAGGTCGTCGTCGAGCCCGGTGCCGCCGCGGACGCGGTGGTGCTGATCGCGCACGGCAAGCTCGCCAGGCGCGGCGCCGGCGCCTACGACACGGAGACCCAGCTGGGGGTGCTCGCCGACGGGGACTTCTACGGCGCGGGGGCGCTGACCGACGAGGACCCGGGCACCAGGGGCGAGGGCCTGACCGCCCTCACCAGCGGCACCGTCCTCACGCTCAGCAGGGCCGCCTTCCAGGAGATCGCCTCCCGCTCCCCGGCGCTCACCGGCCACCTCGCCGCGTTCCGGGCCGCGGTCCCAGGACAGCGCAACGCGCACGGCGAGTCCGCGATCGAGCTGGCCTCGGGGCACGTGGGGGAGCCGGTGCTGCCGGGCACGTTCGTGGACTACGAGGCGGCGCCGCGGGAGTACGAGCTGAGCGTGGCGCAGACCGTGCTGCGGGTGCACACCCGCGTCGCGGATCTGTACAACGAGCCGATGAATCAGGTCGAGGAGCAACTGCGGCTCACCATTGAGGCGTTGCGGGAGCGGCAGGAGCACGAGCTGGTCAACAGCCGGGAGTTCGGCCTGCTGCACAACGCTGACCTGGGGCAGCGCGTCCACACCCGCAGCGGCCCGCCCACGCCCGACGACCTCGACGAACTGCTGGCCACCGTCTGGAAGGACCCCAGCGTCATCCTGGCCCACCCCAAGGCGATCGCCGCCTTCGGCCGCGAGTGCAGCGCCCGCGGTCTGTACCCGGGCAGCGTGGACCTGGAGGGGCATGCGGTGCCCGCCTGGCGCGGCGTTCCCCTGCTGCCCTGCGACAAACTGCCGGTGAGCGCGGCCGGCACCAGCTCCATCCTCGCGCTGCGCACCGGCGAAAAGGCCCAGGGCGTGGTCGGGCTGCACCGCACCGGAATCCCCGACGAATATCAGCCCAGTCTGTCCGTGCGGTTCATGGGCATCAACGAGCAGGCCGTCATTTCCTACCTCGTCAGCGCCTACTATTCCGTGGCCGTGCTGGTGCCCGACGCGCTCGGAATCCTCGAGGACGTCGAAATCGGGCACTGAATACCCGAGCGGCGGGCGAAGCGGCCGGCCGGGCCGGGACGGCGGGCACCCGGCCGGCCGTCCCGGCCGGTGCCTGCGCCACGGCCGCCGCCCGCCCTTTTCCCGCACGCAGGCTCACCGCTACGGAAGGCCCCTTGTGAATCCGCCCGTGAACTCCCCGGCGAATCCGACCCGCACCAGCCTCGACACCCGGGCCGCGGCCAAGCTGGCCGGCACCCTCAAGACGCCGCCGCAGATGCAGGCCATCTCCCCGCGGTGGCTGACGAAGGTGCTGCCCTGGGTGCAGGTGGCCGGCGGCACGTTCCGGGTGAACCGCCGGCTCGCCCACACCCTCGGCAACGGCCGCGTCGAGTTCATCGCCACCGGCACGGACGTGCGGGTCGTGCCCGCGGAGCTGACCGAGCTGCCCGCGCTCCACGGCTTCGGCGACCCCGGCGCGCTCGACGCCCTGGCAGCCGCCTGCGTCCAGCGGGAGTATGCCGCGGGCGAGGTCATCGCCGAGGCCGGGCGGCCCGTCGAGGGCGTGCTGCTGATCGCCCACGGCAAGGTCCGCAGGTCGGCGCCCGGCGCCTACGACGGCGAAACGACCCTCGGCGTCCTGGCCGGCGGGGATTTCGCAGGCGACGAGGCCCTGGCCGGAACGCCCGGCGCCTGGCCCCACACCCTGACGGCCCTGACCCGCTGCACCGTCCTCGCACTCCCGCTCTCCGGCGTGCAGGCCGTCGCCGGGCGTTCCGGCGGCCTGCGGGCCCACCTCGACGCGGTCGCCGCCCGGCCCGCCCCCCGCCGCAACAAGCGCGGCGAGGCAGATGTCGAGCTGGCCTCGGGGCACGTGGGGGAGCCGGTACTGCCGGGCACGTTCGTGGACTACGAGGCGGCGCCGCGGGAGTACGAGCTGAGCGTGGCGCAGACCGTGCTGCGGGTGCACACCCGCGTCGCGGACCTCTACAGCGAGCCCATGGACCAGGTGGAGCAGCAACTGCGGCTGACCGTTCAGGCGTTGCGGGAGCGGCAGGAGCACGAGCTGGTGAACAACCGGGAGTTCGGCCTGCTGCACAATGCCGACCTGCGGCAGCGCGTCCACACCCGCAGCGGCCCGCCCACGCCCGCCGACCTCGACGACCTGCTCGCGCGCCGCCGCAAGACCCAGTACCTGCTGGCGCACCCGCGCACCATCGCGGCCATCGGCCGCGAGTGCAGCGCCCGCGGCGTGTACCCCGGCCAGGCCGAGGTCGACGGCGTCCGCGTGCACGCGTGGCGCGGCGTTCCCCTGCTGCCCTGCGACAAGATCCCTGTGACCGCGGCCCACACCAGCTCGGTGCTCGCGCTGCGCACCGGCCAGGAGAACCAGGGCGTGGTCGGCCTGCACCAGACCGGCATCCCCGAGGAGTACGAGCCCAGCCTGAACGTCCGCTTCATGGGCGTCAGCGAGCAGGCCGTGGTCTCGTACCTCGTCAGCCTCTACTTCTCCGCGGCCGTCCTCGTCCCGGACGCCCTCGGCATTCTGGAGGACGTCGAAATCTGACGGCCGCGACCTCTCCGCGGTGCGCCGGGCACGCCGGCGCGGATCGCCACCCCCGGGCTGCGCCCCTCCCCGCCTCGCCCGGGCGGTCCCCGGTGGCGCGGTGCCTGTGCACCGCGCCACCGGGCCCGTGCGTTCGCGCGCCGTGGCGGCGCGGCGGGGCTCCCCGTTCGCCGGGGCGCGGGCCCGTGAGGGCTCGGCGTCGCTGCTAGTGACCGGCCCCCTGTTCCGACCAGTACCCGGGCGACGGGTACTGGTGCTGGGCCTGCTGCTGTCCCTGTGCCGGGTACTGCGCCGGGTACGCGCCGGGCTGCATCGGCCGCGGGGCGCCGGGGCGCGGCGCCGCGGGCCGCATCTGCTGCGGCGCCGGGGCCTGCGGCGCGTGCGAGGCGGAGTACGGCCGGGGCGCGGCGGCCTGCTGCGGGAAGTAGGGGGCGGGGGCCTGCGGCCCGCCGGGGCCCGGCAGCCCGCGGGCGGGCGTCGACTGGTACCCGGGGTAGCCGCCCGGCTGCTGGTGGGGGTGCGGCTGGGCCTGCTGGTGCGAGGGGGCCGCGGGCAGCGCCGGAAGCGCGGCAGGGAGCGCCGGCTGTGCGGGGCCAGGCTGGTAGCCCAGGGATGACTCGTAGGCGGCCGGGACCCGGATCGGCGCGATCTGCGGGGTTCCCCGCTCGGCCACCAGCCTGTCGTAGATGGGGGTGTCAGGGAACGACGGCGAAGAGTAGGCACCGCCGTAGGGGCGCGGGGAGGTCATGCTCCATAAGTTAAGCCCACCATGTGGTCGTTGGGGAGACCGATTAGAGGGTCTTTTCGCGTGGTTGAGCTGACTCCGGGTGGCCAATTGGAAGGAATTCCGGAAAAAACGTCGATGCCCCGTCTCATGATGTTGTATCAGGGGTCCCGCACGCGGGCTCCCCGCCGGGGGATGGCATAGTGGGCCGTACCCGCAGACCAGGTGGCGTGACGACCGCCGCCCGACGGAGGAACCCACATGCTCAAAGGTGCGAACGTTCCGGTGGCCGCGAGGTCGGTCCGCGTCGAGATCGGCTGGAATGCCGGTGGCGGAGTGCCCGACGTGGACGCCTCGGCCCTGCTGCTCGCGGGTGGCAAGGTCCGTTCCGACGCCGATTTTGTCTTCTACAACGAGCCGCGGCACACCTCGGGCGCCGTGCGCCACGAGGGCAAGCAGCCGCAGGGCGGCACCGTGACCGACCGCCTCGCCGTCGACCTGGCGGCGGTCGAGCCCGCCATCGAGAAGGTTGCGCTGGTCGCCTCGGCGGACGGCGGCACCTTCGGTCAGGTGCCGGGGCTGCACATCCGTGTCCTCGACGCCGACAGCGGTGCCGAGGTGGCCCGCTTCGACAGCCAGGACGCCGGCAGCGAGACCGCGTTCGTGCTGGGCGAGCTGTACCGGCGCCAGGGTGCCTGGAAGTTCCGGGCCGTCGGCCAGGGCTATGACTCGGGGCTCGCCGGGCTCGCCACCGACTTCGGTATCAGCGTCGACGACGAGCCGCCCGCCGCGGCGCCTGCCCCGCCGCCCCCGCCGGCCGGTGCGGCCGCCCCGCTGCCGCCCCCCGCCGCGCCCGCCCCCGCCGCGCCCCCGCCGCCGCCCGCCCCTGCGGCGCCCGTGCCTCCGGCGGCCCCCGCCCCGCCGGCTCCGGCTCCGGCGGCGCCCGCCCCGGGCGGCAGCCCGATCCGGCTGAGCAAGATCACGCTCACCAAGGAGTCGCCGGCGATCTCCCTGGCCAAGCAGGGCGCCACCTCCGGCCGGATGCACGTCAACCTCAACTGGGAGCAGCGCACGCCCCAGAAGCAGGCGGGCGGCGGATGGCGGGACCGCCTGAGCAGGGCCATGTCGGGTGGTCTCGACCTGGACCTGTGCGCGCTGTTCGAGCTGACCGACGGGCGCAAGGGCGTCGTCCAGGCGCTGGGCAACGCGTTCGGCTCGCTGAGCCAGCCGCCCTACATCCACCTGGACGGCGACGACAGGACCGGCGCCGTCGCCAGGGGCGAGAACCTGACGGTCAACCTGGACCATGCCCGCGAGCTGAAGCGCGTCGTCATCTTCGTGACGATCTACTCCGGCGCGAGCAGCTTCCAGAACATCAGCGCCACGGTCACCCTCACCCCGGAGCAGGGCGCCCCCATCGAGTTCCACCTCGACGAGTGCACCGTGGCCTCCCCGGTGTGCGCCCTCGCGCTGCTGACCAACGAACGCGGTGACCTCGTCGTGCACCGCGAGGCCCGCTACCTCATCCCCGACCGCGGCGTCAGCCCGCAGCGGACCGTGGACGCCGCCTACGGCTTCGGCATGCAGTGGACGCCGGGGCGGAAGTGAGGATCGCGCTCGTCGACTCGGGCGTCGGGCTGCTGCCGGCCGCCGCCGCGCTGCGGCGCGCGCGGCCGGACGCCGGTCTGGTGCTCTCCTGCGACCCCGACGGCATGCCGTGGGGGCCGCGCAGCCCCGAAGGGATCACGGCCCGTGCGCTGCGCTGCGCGCGGGCCGCCGCGGCGGAGCGGCCGGACGCCGTGGTCGTCGCCTGCAACACCGCGACCGTGCACGCGCTGCCCGCGCTGCGCGCCGCGCTCGAACCTGGTGTTCCCGTGATCGGCACCGTGCCGGCCGTCAAGCCGGCCGCCGCGTCGGGCGGCCCGTTCGCCATCTGGGCCACCCCCGCCACCACGGGGAGCGCCTACCAGCGGCGGCTGATCGGCGAGTTCGCCCCGGACGGCCGCGTCGCCGAGGTGCCCTGCCACGGTCTGGCGGACGCCGTCGAACGGGCCGACGAGGCTGCCATCGCGGCGGCCGTCAAGGCCGCTGCCGAGCTGACCCCGCCCGAGACCACGGCGATCGTGCTCGGCTGCACCCACTACGAGCTGGTCGCCGCGCGCATCCGCGCCCACCTGCTGTCGGTGACGGGGGTCGCGGTCACGCTGTTCGGCTCAGCCGAGGCCGTCGCCGCCCAGGTGCTGCGCCGCACCGGCCGCCCCGCCGCGCCGGACACCGCCGACCGCGGCGGCCTCACCGTCTTCGCGAGCGGCCGCCCGGCGGCGTTGCCCCCGGCGGCCCTCGCCTACGCGGAGGGCCGCTTCCTCGCACCCTCCGCCCGCCGGGCGGACCCGCCTGCCGCGGGCAGCCGTGGAGGAACGGCCTAGGCTCGGGCCCATGAGTACTCCTGGCTTCATCCGTGACCTGCGCGCCCACATCGGCCACGGCCTGCTGTTCCTTCCCGGGGTGAGCGCGGTCGTTCTCGACGACGCGGGCCGCGTGCTGCTCGGACGCCGTGCGGACAACGGGCTCTGGGCGCTCATCTCCGGCATCTGCGAGCCGGGGGAGCAGCCCGCGGAGACGGCCGCGCGCGAGGTGTACGAGGAGACTGCCGTGCGCTGCACCGTCGACCGGGTGCTGCTCGTGGAGACGCTGGAGCCGACGCGTTACCCGAACGGCGACGCCTGCCAGTTCCTCGACATCTGTGTGCGCGCCCACGCCGTGGGCGGCGAGGCCCGGGTCAACGACGACGAGTCGGTGGAGGTGGGCTGGTTCCCGCTGGACGGGCTGCCGCCGCTGCGGGAGTTCGCGCTGGCGCGGATCAAGCTGGCCACGGAGGACGGCCCCACCTGGTTCGCGCCGGGCGGCGAGGCGCCCGCGGCGGGCTGACGCCGGGCCCGTTGCGGCGGGCCACGGGTCAGATCTTGCGGTAGGTGTACGCCTCCCCGGCCGCCTCCGCGACGGCCGACAGGTCCCCGCCGGCCGAGGCGGTGACGAGTGCGGCGACCGCGCCCTCCAGGAAGGGGGCGTCCACCAGCCGTGTGTCCCGCGGGAGTTCGTCGCCCTCCGCCAGCATGGCCTGAACGGTGAGCACGGCGCTGCCCAGATCCGCGAGGACGGCCACCCCGGCTCCCCGGTCGGCCGCCCGCGCCGCCTCGGCGATCAGGTCGGCACTGGTGCCGAGACCGCCGTCGGGGGTGCCGCCCGCGGTGGCCACCGGGGCCAGGTCGCCGCCGCCCGCGAGTCCCGCGGCGAGACGGGCCACCGACTCGGCGACCTCCCTGCTGTGCGAGACCAGGACGAGGCCCACCGCACCGGCGCGCTCAGGCATCCGCCGTCACCTCGGCCAGGGCCTCGAACAGCAGCGTGGCGGAGGCGGCCCCCGGGTCCATGTGCCCCTCGCTCCGCTCGCCCAGATAGCTGGCCCTGCCCTTCCTCGCCCGCAGCGGAACGGTGGCCTCCGCGCCCCGTGCCGCGGCCCGCGCGGCGGCGGCGGCGTCCGGCAGGGCCTCCACCGCTGGACGCAGCGCGTCCAGCATCGTCTTGTCGCCCGGGGCCGCGCCGCCGAGCTGTGCCACGGCTTCCACCCCGGTGGCCAGGGCCTGGCGCAGCTCTTCGCCCCCGACCCGTTCGGCATCGCCCAGCGCCTTGCCGGTGCGCCGCAGCAGCGTCCCGAACAGCGGGCCCGCGGCGCCGCCGACCGTGGACACCAGGGTCCGCCCCGCCACCAGCAGCACCGCCCCCGGGGTGGCGGGCCCCTCCTTGTCCAGGGCCGCGGTGACCGCGGCCGTTCCGCGGCGCATGTTGCTGCCGTGATCGGCGTCCCCGATGGCCGAGTCCAGCTCGGTCAGGCGGTCCGCTTCCCGTTCGACGGCCAGTGCCGCCGTGGTGAGCCAGCGCCGGAAGAACCCGGCGTCCATCTCAGCCACCTCTGCGCTCCTCTCAGCGACCCCACCGCAGGCCCGGTGTGCTCACCGGGGCGTCCCACAGCCGCAGCAGTTCGTCGTCGGCCTGGCACAGGGTCACCGAGCAGCCCGCCATGTCCAGCGACGTCACGTAGTTGCCGACGAGCGTACGCGCCACCGCGACGCGCCGCTCGCGCAGCACGCGCTGCACCTCGGCGTTGAAGCCGTACAGCTCCAGCAGCGGCGTGGCGCCCATCCCGTTGACCAGGACGAGCAGCGGGCCGCCGGGGCGCAGGTCCGCCAGCAGGGTGTCCACGGTGTAGTCGGCGATCTCGCCCGAGGTCATGATGCGGCGGCGCTCGCGGCCCGGCTCGCCGTGGATGCCGATGCCGAGTTCGAGTTCGCCCGCGGGGAGGTCGAACGTGGCGCTGCCCTTGGCCGGGGTGGCCGGTGCGCCGAGCGCGACGCCGAAGCTGCGCGAGGAGTCGGCGACCTGCTGGGCGAGCGCGGTCACGCGCTCCAGCGGCGCCCCTTCCTCGGCGGCCGCGCCCGCCACTTTCTCCACGAACAGCGTCGCGCCGGTCCCGCGGCGGCCCGCGGTGTGGGTGCTGTCCTCGACGGCCACGTCGTCGCGCACGAGGACCTTCGCGACCTGGATGTTCTCGTCCTCGGCCAGCTCGGCGGCCATGTTGAAGTTCAGAACGTCCCCGGTGTAGTTCTTCACGATGAACAGCACTCCGGCCCCGCTGTCCACGGCCGCCGCGGCCCGCACCATCTGGTCGGGGACGGGGGAGGTGAACACCTCGCCGGGGCAAGCCGCGTCGAGCATCCCGGGCCCGACGAAGCCGCCGTGCAGCGGCTCGTGGCCGGAGCCGCCGCCCGACACCAGCCCGACCTTTCCTGCCACGGGCGCGTCCCGCCGCACGATCACCCGGTGCTCGACGTCGACGACCAGCTCGGGGTGTGCGTCGGCCATTCCGCGCAGCGCGTCGGCGACGACGCGTTCTGCCACGTTGATCAGCATTTTCACGGGCTGTCCTCCTGACGGTTGCGTCTTCGGCCGGACACCAGGGTACGGATCTTGCCCGTCTTCCACAGCGCCCTTGGCGCGGACACGGGCGGCCTTTTCGTGCCGCGTCCGGCCGGTGCGGGTTCGGACCTGTGTGCGGCGATCCGTCCGGGGGAATCCGGCGGCTCCGGCGGGAAGACATGCCGGGACGGCGTCGACGGTGAATCGAGGCAGGCCGGTGAAAATCGCACTCGTGGCCCAGAAATATCCGCCGATCGCGGGCGGCGGCGAGACGCATATCCAGAATCTGGCCGACGGCCTCTCGGCGCGCGGATATGACGTGACCGTCCTGACGAGCGACCCGGGGGCCGAGGCGCGGCGGTATCGCCATGCGGGGGTGTCCATCGAATACGTCGACGGTTTCTGGGCGGCCTGTCAATCCCTGGAGTGCAAGGACGCGGTGGCCGATTTGTATGCGCGGCTCTCGGGGCGGGAATGGGATCTCGTGCACGTCTTCAACCACGTTCCTGCCCTGCTGCTGAGCTGGCTGCGCGCCGCCGTTCCCCAGCCGGTGTGCGTATCGCTGTTCGAAACGCATGTTCCGGCGGGGCGGGTATTCGACCTGTGGGGGGATTACGCTCTCGAAAAGGCGCTGCAACGTTCGCTGTTCGGACAGCTGGCCGCCGAACGTGTGGTCTGCGGCTCGGAGGCGTACCGGCGCTGGGCGCTGGCCGGTGGCGCCGCGGAGGAGCGGATTCGGGTGGTTCCGTTCGGCACGGAGACGCGCCGGTTCGCGCGGGCCGGTGCGCTGCGCGCCGTCGCGCGCCAGGCGCGCGGCCTCGGCGGCGAGTTCGCCGTGCTCGTTCCGGCGCGGCCGGTGCGGCGCAAGCGCATCGAGGACGCGCTCCGCGCGCTCGCGCTGGTGCGACGGGAGCGGCCCGGGACGCGGCTGATGCTGACGCTGCCCGACCGCACCGCCGACTCGGAGTACGTCGGCGAACTGCGGCGGCTGGCCGCCGACCTGGGGCAGACGGACGCGGTGCGGTGGGAACGGGGTCCCGGCTGGCAGGACATGCCCGAGCTGTACGCCGCGGCCGACGCCGTGCTGCTGCCGTCCTCCCACGAGGGCTTCGGCATCGCGCTGATCGAGGGCATGGCGGCGGGCCGCCCCGTGATCACCAGTGACGTGGAGGGGCACGACGAGATCGTGACCCACGCGGAGACGGGCCTGCTCTACCCCGCGGGCGACGTGGAGGCGCTCGCGGACCGGCTGCGCGCCGTGGCGTCGGGGGCCGGGGTGCCCGGCATGGTCGAGCGCGCGAGGGAACTGGCCCGCGCACGGTTCGACGTGGCGGCGATGGTGGCGGGTCACCACCGGGTCTACCGCGAGCTGGTGGGGTGAGCCTCAGCCCAGCGCCGCGCCGAGCGCGTCCAGCATCTCCGCGGTGACGTGCGGCCCGTTGCCGATGTAGAAGCCGTGCCGGTGCACGTGATCGGCCACCGGCGTGGGCGCCGCGGCCCTGACCCGGTCGCTCGTGCGGACGAACGGCTGCGCCAGCAGGTTGCCCGCGACGATCGGGCGGGCCTCGATGCCGAGCCGCTCCGCGGCCGAGCGCGCCCGGCGTGCGCCGTCGGCGTCCTCGGCGATCAGCGGCAGCGTGAAGGAACTCGCGCCCTCCGTCGCGTAGTCGCGCCACAGATAGGGCGGCAGCACGCGCAGGAAGTGCGCCAGGTTGGCGTTCCTGCGCCGGATCGTCCCGTCGAGCCGGTCCAGCTGGCGCAGCCCGAGCAGCGCGTTCAGGTCGGTGGAACGCAGGTTGAGCCCCGGCACCATGAAGAGGAACCGCGGGTCGACGTCGGGGTGGTCGGCGGCGAACCGGTCGAAGTGCTCGCTCTCCCTGGCCAGGCCGTGCGAACGCAGCAGCCGCAGCCCGTCGAGTACCTCGGGATCGTCCGAACTCACCATCCCGCCTTCGACGGTGGCGACATGGTGCCCGAAGTAGAAGGAGAACGTGCCGGCCAGCCCCGCGGTGCCGACGTGCGCGCCGGCGAAGCGGGTCCCGGCGGCCTCGCAGCAGTCCTCCAGCAGGATCACGCCGTGCCGGGCCGCGGTGGCGACGAGGTCCGGGGTGAGGGCGTTCAGCCCCAGCAGGTGGACGACGAACAGCACGTCGATCTCCCCGCGTTCCATCGCCGCGCACGCCGCGGCGGAGTCGATGCCCAGCGTGGTGCGGTCCACGTCGAAGAGCACCACCTCGTGGCCCAGGAGCAGCGCCGGGCTGATGGTCGTCGCCCAGGTGACGGCGGGCGCGCCGACCCGCAGCCGGCCCGGCTTCGCGCGGCCGGCCGCGACGAGGGCGGCGAGGTTGGCCGAGGAGCCCGAGTTGACCATGACCGAGCCGCGGACGCCGATCCGCTCGGACCAGCGGCGTTCGAGGTCGGCGACCAGCTTCCCCTGCGCCAGCCAGGGATCGCTGCCGAGCCAGTCCGCGAGGGCGGCCAGGTCCTCGCGCGAGATCGTGTGGTCGGCCAGGCGCCAGCGGGCGGGAATCCGGTGCGTGCTCAACTGCGCGGTCCTTCCGGTGCGAAGAGTCGGAGGAGCGACGAACGGCCCGCCGCACCGGTGGAGTCGGCACGGGCGGAATAAATGCAGGTAGACGCGGAATAACGGTACGCGCGGCCCCACTGGGCGGCAAGGTCAGCCGATCTTCCACAGCCAGCCGAGGGGGCGCAGCCCGAGGGTGCGCGCAACGGACCGGGAGGCAGCGTTCTCCGCGGTGGTGCTGTAGAACAGCACCTCCTTGGTACGGCCCTCGCGTCCGGCCCAGGCCGCCACGACCGCGGGCCCGATGCGGCGGCCGCGGAAGTCGGGGCGCGTCCAGATGCCGGCCTCGGCCGCCGTGGCGTTCCGCGCGGGGGAGAAGCAGATGGACACCGGCCCGTTCTCGTGGGTGGCCATGGCCCATTCCCCCAGCTCGCCGCGGATCAGCTCGCCCCACTCGCCGGGCTCCCAGTTGTCCGGGCGGTCCAGCAGGCCGGCCGCCCGCTTGCCGCCGGCGTCCGACACGATGACCGGCAGGGACGTCGCGTGGCCCCCGGCGAGCCGGCCGGGGAAGACGTAGCTGGGCCCGCCCTCGACGGCGGCGGCGCCCGCGCCCAGGGCCTCGGCCAGGCGGCCGAGCGCCCGCGGGACCCCGCCCGGCGCGTCCTCCCGCGGCTCGTCGCCCCCCGAACCGTCGGCGTCGTCAAGGCCGTTGAGGTCGTCGGGACCCGGCTCTGCAACGCCGGGTCCGAGTGCGAGCAGCCGCGCTCCTGGGGACCAGGCCCACACCGCACGCACCTTCCGGTCCTTCAGCCGGGCGGGCCGCCTCCCCGCGGTCCGGTCGAGCCCGTAGATCGTGTCCACTTCCAGTGCAAGCAGCTCTGCCTCGTTCCGGTCCATGCGGCAAGGCTAGCGGCTCGCGGTACCGCACCGTGACCGGACGGCTACCGGGCCAGCTCCCTCGCCTGGGTCTCAAGACGCCGCGCGCTGACCACCGCGCCGCCCTCGTCGAGCACCACCTCGGCGGGGCAGGGCCGGCCGGCGAACGCGACGGCGCCGGTCGTCAGGCCGAACGCGCCGGCGTTCGGGATCTCCAGCACGTCGCCGACCCGCGGACGGGGCAGCGCGGCCGACCTGTTGAGCACGTCCGCGGGGCCGCACAGCGGGCCGACCAGGACGAATCGTTCGATCGGGCGGCCGTGGCCGCCCGCCGCCCGCCGCGGCTGCACGCGGAACCACGCCGCGCGGTCGGCACCCGGCGGCCCGCCCAGCACGTTCCGCCCGGCGTCCAGTACCACGCAGTCGCCGGCCGGGCCCCGCCGCACGTCGAGCACCCGCGTGAGCAGCACGCCTGAGTCGGCGACGAGGTGGGGGCCGGAGGCGAAGGACACCGACGGGTCGCCGCTCCGCCAGCCGGGGAGGTGGGCGTCGAGCACCGCGCGGAGCGCCGCGCCGAGCCCGCCGTAGGCCGGGCGCCGCCCCGGGCGGGCGAACGGCGCGGCGAAGCCGTCGCCGATGCCGACGACGCGCGGGCGCAGCCTGGCCTCCCGGAGCATCCCGGCGGCCAGGCGCACGCTCGCCTCCAGCGCGTCGATCAGCAGCGCGGGCCTGGAGACGTTGCGCGGGGGCACGACGTGCAGGCCCACCGGGTCGAGGAGGTCGGTGCCGCGGAAGAGCGCGGGGAACGCGTGGAGCGAGTCGGGCGGCAGGCCACCGCCCGGGCCGCAGGCGGCGGACGGGCCGGCGCCGCTGAACGAGATCAGGTATTCGAGCTTCACCCCGCTGGTGGCGGCCGCGGCCCAGAGCCGCCGGTAACCGGCGGGCGAGTCCACGCGGAATCTGCGCACGCCGCTCCTGAGCGCCAGCTGTGCCTCCTCGCCGCTCATTCCGCAGCCTTCGTAGACGCACTCCTCCGGGGAAAGCCCGACCGCGAGCGCCACATTCAGCTCGCCTGGCGAACTGACCTCGCACCCGAGGCCGCCGCGGACCAGCTCGGCCACCAGCCGGGGATGCGGATTCGCCCCGACCGCATAGGACAGGGCGGTGCCCGAGGGCAGCGTTTTCCGTAAATCCCGGGAGGCGGCACGGATATGCGGCAGCCGATAGACGTAAAGCGGCGTGCCGTAACGCTCGACGAGGTCTCTCATGCCGAATGCCTTTTCCCCCTCCCGGTGGGTGACTGGCCATCGGAAAACCATTCTCTACAATGGCTGTTGCGTCATCAACCGGTTCCACTGCCGTTCGGAGGTGCACCGTGCTGGACGTCGCCATCATCGGTTCCGGCATGAGCGGCTCCGCCATTGCGGCGGAGATCGAGCCGACGGGGCGCACCTATCTCGTGATCGAGGCGGGAGCCGACCGGGGACGCCGGCACATCGGCGCGCGGCGGCGGTCGGCCGCCTGGGCGGACCCGCGGCTCGACCCCGCGTTCCGGCCCTTCCTCCCGCACGGCGGCGGCCTGTACGGCTCCGCTTCGGGATACCGGGAGCGGCTCGGCGGGCGCAGCCTGTACTGGCGCGGGATCTGTCTGCGGATCGAGGATGCCGCGCTCGCCGACTGGCCCGCCGACGTGCGCGAGGCGCTGGTGGGCACCGGCACCGCCCCCGGCTGCTATGCGGCGGCGGAGGCGGCCCTGCACGCATGGCTGCGGCCGGGGACGCTGAGCGGCTTCCGCACCGGCACCGAGCGGGCGATGGTGACGGCGCTCGGCGGGCTCGGCTACCCCGCGTCCCCGACGCCGCGGGCGGTCCTGACGCTGGGCGACGGCCGCTGGGCGGCCTATTCGCCCGCCGAAGCGCTGCCGGAGCGCCGGGTGGTGACGGGGCATCGCGTCACCGGGGTCCTGCGGCGGGCGGGCGGCGGGTACGCGGTGCTCACGGACGGCGGCGCGGGCCCGGCGTTCACGGCGCGGCGGCTCGTGCTGTGCGCGGGTACCTTCGGGAACGTGACGCTGACCGACGCGCTGCTGCGGGAGAACGGCGGGGCGGCGGACGGGCGTTCCTATCCGCTGCTCGACCACGTGGCGCACGGGTTCGTCCTCGTCGAGCGGGGTGCGGAGCACGAGCCGATGGACTCGTCCGTGCTCGCGGGCCATGACGCGGCGGCCGGCTCCCACCTGGTGGTGGAGCGGCGCCGCGATCCGCAGGGAGTGCTCCTGGACGCCTGGGCCATGGGGGAGCAGCCGCCCCGGGCCGCGGCGGCCCTCGTCCTGTCCGGCGCGCCGGCCGCCGAGCCGGCTGCCGCGCGCGTGCGGCTGGGCGGGGCGGCCCGGGAGGTGATGCGGGGGGTGCGCGCCGAGCAGCGCCGGCTGCTGACGGAGCTGGCCGCGCGGCTCGGCCTGCGCACCTCGGCGGTGCCCGGCCCGCTGCCCTACGACGCGGCGGTGGCCTGCGCGCGGAGCCGGCCGGGCACCGCCCACTTCTACGACGCGGGCCTCGGCGAGCTCGACCACGAGGCCGGGGCGCTGCCGCTGGGCGGCGAGCACGTCGGAACGAATGGTGAACTGCGGTGCGCGCCCGGTGTGTTCGTCGCGGGCCCGGCGCTCTTCCCGCGGGCGGGCGCGGCCAATCCGACGCTCACGATCCTGGCCCTGGCCCGCTGGGTGGCCCGTCAGCTGGGCAGCAGCGCCGCGAGCTGAGCGTGCCAATCGCCCGCGCGCCAGACCGTGTCGTGCGTCCAGGGCTTCTTGTGCCCGACGTAGTGCAGGATGCGGGCCTGGGCCAGCAGCGCCCGGTAGCGCAGGCGCCGCTCCTCGGAAGTGAAGAAGTACTTCTCCACGTTCCACTTCACGGGCAGTTCGCCGATGCGGCCGCGGCAGACCGCGTTGAGGGCGTCCTGGTCCATGCGGGCGGGGCGGTGGCGCGCGAGGTAGGCGAGGCAGCGCTCCTCCACACCGGTGGCCCGGAACGCGGGCAGGTCCATCACGAGGATGCCCGCGTTGAAGTAGGGGGCCGCCGGGTCGAGCCCGAGGTCGAAGACGTGCTCCAGGCCGTTGAGGCTCCAGCAGAACGGGTCGCTCGCCTCGCGGACCGCCGCGAGCGTGGCGCCCGCGAGGTCGTGGCGGGACAGCTCGGAGAGGTCGCCGAGGATCAGCAGATCGGCGTCGAGGTAGACGACGCGCGTGACGTCGGCCGGGAGCAGCCTGGCGAGGGCGAGCCGGCCGAAAGTCTCGGAGGTGATGTAGTCGGACTGCACGGGCAGGCGGATCACCTCCCCGGGCAGCGGCGTCATGCGCAGCTCGGCCGCGCCCCGCTTGAGCTTGATCGCGGCCTCGTACAGTGCGCGTTCGGCCGGGGAGATGCCCGAGTGGCAGACCCAGACGGCCAGCGGGAGGCTCGGCGCGAAGTGCCGGGCGAGGCTCGCGACGACCACCGCGCCGGCCCGTGTGTAGGGGCCGCCGACGCACAGGGCGAAGTGGCACGCCGCGGTCATTCGCAGAAGCCGATCGCGGTCAGGTCGGCCTGGTCCCTGGGCAGTTTGGCATAGTCGCCGACGAAGCTCGGCGCGAAGGAGAACGCGAGGAACGCCCGTTCGCCGCCGGAGGACTTGGCCAGCGAGCCGTGCGTCAGCGCCTCGTTCAGCAGCAGGAGGTCACCGGCCGCCGTGTACACCGGGTAGACCCCGGCGCGGTCGAGGCCGACGCCCTCCTTCATCTCCCGGCGGCTCACGGGGAAGGGGTAGTTGGCCTTGTGCGAGCCCTCCACCACTACGAAGGGGCCGTCCTCGTGTGCGGTGATGTCCGTGAGGTAGACCAGCGCCTTGACCATCATGCAGTGCAGGAGGCCGTCGTGGTACGTGTGGTCCCGCCACATCGTGCGGCGGCTGGTGCCGAACGCCGACACGTTGTCGTTGCTCCGCCCGTTGTGCAGGGCCTGGATCGAGCCGTCGACGCGGCGCAGCGCGTAGCTCTCGATGAGCCGGAAGGGCTGGTTGATCGTGTCATACACCCCGGCCCCGGCCACGATGCGCCGCAGGAGTCCGCCGAAACAGGGGACGTCCGTGGGCAGGGTCCGAGCCCGGAAGACGAGCCCGGAGTCGCCGGACGGCTCCCAGCGCGGCGCCAGCGCGGAAAGCAGCTCCTGCCGCTCGGCCGCGGTGACGAAACCTTTTCTGACCAGATATCCGCGCGTATCGAAATCGTACAGATCTTCTTCGCTCAGCCGATGAGGGAGTGGAGTGGTGATTTCGCCGGTCGAACGAGTCATGCGAGTCTTACGAGTCATGCGGCCACCTCCGTCGATACAAACGAACGGGCGACTCAACTACGCTAACACGTATGCGCATTGAGCATGAGATCACTTTCGCCCTGGACGGCGTGGGGCCGGGGCGTGCCATTGACGCGCTGTCCGGGCGCGTGCCGCTTTTTCTCGACGGCACCGCCGCACAGGCCCGGCCGCGCATCAGGCGCAAGGCGCGGCTCTATGCCTATGTGCGGGAGACGGAAGTGTATTCCGACCGCTGGGTGCTGAATCTGGTGGACCAGTCCCTCACGCGCGTCGTGAAGCAACGGGTCTCCCCGGTGTCCAAGACGGAATCGGTGCGGGAGATGCCGTTCGAATCGCTGGCGTGCGCCGCGGAGTTCACGGCCGTCTTCGTGAAGCTGAAATTCGCGCGGGCGTTCCGCCATGTGCCTTCGGGGCGGCGGTTCAAGGCCGCGCTCGACCTGATGGTCCCGGTGCGGCAGGACTGGCGGCTGGCGGGCGGCGGCGCGTTCTGGCACCTGGAGATCGAGGCCAGGCGGGACCTCCCGGCGGCGGCTGCCCTCCGCCTCGGCGACCTGCCGCTGTCCGACGCGGACCGCATCGCCGAGAGCAAGGCGCAGGGCGCCCTCCGGCGCCTCGGGGCCGGGCGGCGCCCGCACGCGCCGGCCGCGGGCGGGGCCCGCGCCGTGTTCGACGCGGTCCGCGCGGACCTGTGGCCCCCGGCCTGGGCGCCGCCCGGCCTGCGCGGGCTGCTGGCCTCGGCCGCCCTGGACGATCCGCGGCACTTCGTGCGCACCGACGGCGCGGAACGGGGCACGCGGCCAGGTCAGAAGCGGCCGGGGTAAGGAACGGCCGGGTCAGAAATCGCGCAGCAGCTGAATCAGCTCCCGGGTCCCGCTGTACCTGACGGTGGCCATCCCGGTACCCGCGGCCGCGGCGAGGCACAGCGGATTGTCGTCGACGAGCAGGCTCCGCGACGGGGCGAAGCGCAGCAGTTCGGGAACGGCCCTGAAGTACGCGGGGTCCGGTTTGGCCAGGCCGAGGAGCCAGGAGGAGCTGAGGGAGTCGCACAGGCTCAGGTGGCGCGTGGCGCGGTGCTTGAGCAGGTCCCAGTCCTGCGCCTCGTTGTTGGCGAGCGTCAGGTGGCAGCCGTCCGGCCGGCCGCGCGCCCTGCGCTGCCGCAGGAAGTCGAGCAGGGGCGCGTTGGGGCGTACGGAGTCGGCGTACAGGCCGCGGATCTCCGCCGTGTGCGCGTGGCCGTCCGCGACCCCGAGCAGGGCCAGGGCGCCGATGACCGCCTCGACGCCGGTGATCGTGCCGATCTCGAACGCGTGGTCCTGGCTCTCGTAGTGGTGTCGCAGCGCCTGCTCGTCCACGGCGAACCTCCGGGCGAGCAGGGCGAAGAACGGCGAGTCCTCGGAGATGTTGTTGAACAGCACGCCGCCGGCATCCAGGAGGACCAGGCGGGTCACCGGCCGGCTGCCCGCGCGTGCTCGACCGTGCGCCGCACACCCTCCTCGATGGGTACCACCGCGCGCCACCCGGTGGCCTCGGTCAGGGCGGTGGAGTCGCTGCACATCCGCCGAACCTCGCCGGGCCGCGTCGGACCGTGCCGGATCTCGCTGCTGCTGCCGCTGATCCGTTGCACGAGTCCGGCCACCTCCAGCACGGATGTGTCCACGCCGGAACCGATGTTGAACACCTGCCCCGCCGTGCCGGAGCGGCACAGCTCCACCAGGGCCTCCACCGTGTCCGAGGCGTAGGTGAAGTCCCTGGTCTGGCTGCCGTCCCCGTTGATCACCAGCGGTCGGCCGCGCAGCGCGCGGCCGATGAACAGCGGGATGACGTCGTAGAGATGCCGGGGCCCGTAGCAGTTGAAGGGCCGCGCGACGACGACGGGCAGACCGAAGGTGCGGTGATAGGAGAGCGCAAGCTGCTCGGTCGCCACCTTGGAGGCCGCGTAGGGAGTCGTCGGCCGGAACGGCGAGGTCTCCGTGATCGGCTCGTCGTGGTGGCCGTAGACCTCGCTGGAGCTGGCCACGATCAGCAGCTCAGGGCCGCGGCGCCGGGCCGCGTCCAGCACGTGCACCGTCGACATGACGTTGTTGTGCACCACGGAGCCGGGCTGGACGAACGAGGCCGGCACGTACGCGTCCGCGGCCAGGTGCACCCAGATGCCGGCCTCCTGCGCGCTCAGCACCTCGACGGACGAGGCGCCGGCCAGGTCCACGGCGAGGTACCTCGGCCGCGGTTCGCCGCGGCCCGACAGATTGCGGGCGTGCGGGCGCGGCAGTTGGTCGGAGGTTCTGCGGACGGACGCGGTCACCTCGACACCGAGGTCGAGCAGCCGCTCGGTGAAGTGCGAGCCCATGAACCCGCCGGCCCCGGTCACGAGGACGGACCGGAGAGTACGTTGTGCCATGCTGCCTCCGAAAACCTCGGTGCGGTCGGTGTCGTCGGTGTCGCCGGTGTCGCGCGGGGGGAACGGGCCGGCGCCGCCGCCGGATCACACGAGCCGTTGCCAGGCCGCGGTCCTGTGCGCGGCGCGCAGTGCCTGGAGGGCGAACATCGAGGCCCACGAGGACTGGTGGTCCGGGCTGCCCGCGCGGTACGGCACGTACCGGCCGCCGCCCCCGGCCGGGCGCGCGGCCCCGCGCAGGCGGGCGCGGACCGCATCGGTCCCCGCCGCGTCGCGAGCCAGCAGCGCGCCGAGCCGGGCGACCTGAGCGGTGACGTCGTAGTGCGCGCCCGGTCCGCCGACCGTCTGCGGATAGCCGCCGTCCGCGAGCCGGTGCCCGGCCAGCCCGCGGAACGCCTCGGCGGCCAGGCGCCCGGCCCCGGTGCTCCCGGTGGCGGCGCTCCACATCCACAGGCCCTCGAGGGCGTAGCAGAAGGGGTGGAGGTAGCGCCGTCCGGCGGCGTCCGCGAAGTCGGGGGCGGCCACGGCGACGCGTTCGGCGTGCCGCCCGACGAGGAGCGCCGCCGCCTCGATGGCGGCGGGGCAGCCGGTGACCTCGTGCGCGAGGCAGAGCCCTTGCACCGCTTTGAGCAGGTGCAGTCTCCCCGCGGTCGACCAGGTGGCCGGGCGGGCCGGTACCGTGCTGCCCGGGGCCAGCGGACGGATGTCCCGTTCCGCGAGGATGCGTTCGGCCTCGGTCCGCAGCAGCCGCGCGCCGGTCTCGTGCGCGGCGGCGTCCGAAGCGGCCAGCCCGTGGTTGAGCAGCCCGGTCGCCTGGATGAAGCGGTCGAAGACGTAGACGACGCCGGGCTCGGTGGGGCGCGACTCGCGCTCGGGGCGCGCGTGCCGGTGCACGAGCCACCGCGCGGCCCGCCGGACGGCGGGCAGCCCGGAACGGCCGAGGTCCGCCGCCAGGGTCAGGAAATAGCCGGTGATCTCCGGGTAGGGGTAGGACAGTTCGCCGGTCGCCGCATTCCGCCAGGCCGCCACCGCGCCCGAGGGGTGGCAGAGTGCGCCGCTGAACAGCCACATTTCAAGCTGCTGTTCGAGCGCGTCATTCTCGGTCTTGTCGTCGTTCGTGTCGTCATTCTCGAAAAGTGCCGGGCCGTTCGATGCTGCGTCGTAAGTCATGCGAAAGTCCGGTTCTCGGTCTGCGCTGTGCCTCGCAGTGTGGCACAGGCGCCGTGCGCCGCACGAATGCGCGGCGCCGCGCACCGGATTCCTCTGATGTCACAGCGGACCCGGCAGTGAACAACCGGAACGTCCCACCGCGTTCAACCGGGGAAATTCCCGGGTTGAACGCATTCCGCCGCCGATTGACCCGCACCCGCGGCGGCGGAACCATGGAGCCCGGAATCCAGGGCGCGGGCAACGAGTGCGCCGCCACAACTCAGGAGGCCGGTTTGATCCGTGCGGCAGTGGTCAGAAATCTCCCGGGCACCCCGCAGCTTGAGGAGGTTTCGGTAGCCGCCCCCCGGAAATCGGAAATCCTCGTGCGCACGGCTGCCGCGGGAATCTGCGCCAGCGACGTCCAGGTGCTCGACGGCCGGATGGCCGGCCAGGTCCCCGCCGTGCTCGGCCACGAGGCGGCCGGTGTGGTGGAGGACGTCGGCGAGGACGTGGCCCGGCTGCGCCGGGGGGACCGCGTCCTGATCTGCCAGTCCTCCCACTGCGGCGCGTGCGAGCAATGCCTCAAGGGGCACCCGTCACTGTGCCGTTCACCGGGCCTGCGGACCCGCGCCGACGGCACGCCGCGGGTGACCGCGCGCGGCGAGACGGTTCATCTGGGCTCCGGTATCGGCGCGTTCAGCGAGCTGATGCTCGTGCACGAGCGCGCGGCGGTCCCGCTCCCGGAGGCGGTCCCGGCGCGGACCGCGACCATGCTCGGCTGCGCGGTGACCACCGGCATCGGCGCCGTGCTGCGCACGGCCGGCGTACCCGCCGGGGCGACGGTCGCCGTCGTGGGCGCAGGGGCCATCGGCCTCTCCTGCGTGCAGGGCGCCCGCCTCACCGGAGCGGCCCGCATCGTCGCGGTCGACCAGCAGGCGCAACGGCTGAGGACCGCGCTGGATTTCGGCGCCACGGACACGGTGCTCGCCGGGGGAGACGACGTGGTGGAGGCCGTCAAGGAGCTGACGGACGGCGGCGTGGAGTACGCCTTCGAGGCGGTGGGACGGGCGGTCACCGTCGAGCAGTCCTTCCGCATGCTGCGCATGGGCGGCGTGTGCACCGTCATCGGCATCGTCCCCAAGTCGACGCCGATCACGCTGAAGGCGTCCGCGCTGCTCGCCGAGCGGCGCCTCCAGGGCTCCGCCAACGGCTCCAACCGCTTCCACCTCGACGTGCCCCGCTACCTCGCGCTGTACGAGCAGGGCCGCCTCAAGCTCGACGAGATGATCGGGGCGGCCGTGCCGCTGGCCGAGATCGGGCGGGGCATCGAGGCCACGCGCGAACGACGCCATACGCGCACGGTGGTGTCCTTCGACGGCTGTGCCGTCGGCGGCCCCGCGGGGGACGCGGCATGAGCGGCCCGGAGCTGGCGTCCCGCGCGGCGCGGCTGACCCCGTTCCGCTACCAGGGCGACAAGCCCGCCGTGCTGTGGTCGTTCACCGGCGGCTTCCCCGACCCCGCCCACTTCCCCGTCCGGGAGCTGTCCGACTGCCTGGCCGCGGCGGCGGGGGAGGACCCCGAGCTGCTCCAGTACGGATCGTCGGCGGACGAGAGCCTGCGGTATGGCGAACGCAGCCTGCGGCAGGCCCTGCTGACCCGGCACGGCGACGATCTCCCGCCCGGCGCCTGTCTGGCCAACGTCATGCTCACGCAGGGCGGCATCGGCGCCATCGAGCTGGCCTTCAGGTCCTTCGTCGACCCCGGGGACGCCGTGGTCGTGGAGGCCCCGACGTGGGGCGTGGCCCTCACCCTGGCCCGGCAGTTGCGCGCGGACGTGCACGCGGTGCCGGCCGGCCCCGCCGGCCTCGACGTGGACGCGCTGGAGGCGAAGCTCGACGCGCTGCGCGCGGCGGGCCGCCCGGCCAAGATCGTCTACACCATCCCCACGTTCCAGACGCCCACCGGAACGGTCATGCCCGCGGCGAACCGGCGGCGCCTGGCTGCGCTCGCCGCCCGGCACGACGCGATCGTGGTGGAGGACGGCACTTACGCGGCGCTGCGCTACGACGGCCTTGCGCAGCCCTCGGTGCAGTCGTTCGACACCGAAGGCCGCGTGCTGCGGGTGGGCAGCTTCAGCAAGACCGTCGCCCCGGCCCTGCGGACGGGCTGGGTGACGGGCGACCGGGCGCTGCTCTCGGTGCTGGCGAGCGCGCGCAGCGACCTCGGCGTCAGTCAGTGGGCGGCGCGGGCGCTGGCCCTCTTCCTGGAGAGCGGACAGTACGACGCGCACCTGAGCCGGATGCTCGCCGCCTACCGGCGCAAGCGCGACGTGCTCGACGCGGCGCTGCGGCGCGAGTGCGCCGGCCTGGCGGAGTGGAGCGTGCCCGACGGCGGCTACTTCTTCTGGCTGCGGCTGCGGGAGCACGTCGACGCGGGCAAGGCGAAGCGGCTCGCCAGGGAACGCGGGATCGCGGCCCGGCCGGGCGAACAGTTCTTCGGGACGCCGGGGGACGGCGGTCAGTTGCTGCGCATCGCCTTCTCGCAGGTCGCGGAGGAACGCATCCCCGGCGGCATCGCCGCGCTCGGCGAGGCGCTGCGCTCCGGTGCCGCCGGGGCGGCGGCACCGGAGCGCGGCACGGATACGGCCCGGCCGGAGGGCGGCCGGTGAGCCCGGCGGATCGTCCGGCACGACCTGGGAGGCCCTGTGAAAATCTTCGGCATCGGGCTGGCGCGCACCGGCACGGCTTCGTTGAACCGGGCGTTGAAGATACTCGGCCACAGCTCCAGGCACTTCCCCAGAACCTACGAGGAGGTGCTGGAGCACGACTGCGCGACCGACACGTCCGTGACGCTGGGCTACCGCTACCTGGACTTCATGTTCCCCGGGGCGAAGTTCATCCTCACCACCCGGCCGGTCGACGACTGGCTCGGCAGCATGCGCTCCCTCTTCGAGCACCTGAACGCGCAGGCGATGGCCGACCGTTACCACCGCCTGCACCAGGTGCTGTACGGGACGACCGTGTACGACGAGGGCCTGCTGCGGCAGGCGCACCTGCGGCACGAGGAGGAGGCACGCGCCCACTTCCGCTCCCGCCCCGGCTCGCTGCTGGTCCTCGACCTCACCGCCGGGGACGGCTTCGCGCAGCTGTGCCCCTTTCTCGGCGCCGAGCCGCCAGGCGAGCCGTTCCCCCACCGGAACGACAGGTCGGCGCTGCGGGGCAGCAGGCCGGCCTTCGGCAGCTGAGGCGCCCCCGGTACGAGCTGATCGACGGGACGGGACGGGACGGGACAGGGCAGGACAGGACGGGACAGGATCGAGCGGAAGGACGCGACGCCGGTGAAGGAACAGAGCGACGACAGGGAGCGCGAGTTCAAATTCGAGTACGGCGGCGATCCGGCCGTGCTCGTCGAGGGCCTGCGGTCCGTGGCCCTGGGCCGGCCGCTGATCACCTTCCCGCCCCGCGCGGTCATGGACCTGTACTTCGACAACGGCGACCGGGACCTGCTGGCGACGGGCTCCACGCTCCGGCTGCGCAAGCGGCGGATCAATCCGGGGTGGACCCTCAACTTCAAGGCGCCGCCGCTGACGGACGAGGCCGAGTTCCTGGACCGCCGCGAGGTCATCACCCGGGTCAAGGTCGACGAGGCGCTCGGCTACCGCGACCGCCGGATTCCCGGCCTGGCGTGGGACTGCGCCCTCGCGTTCGCCCGCGCGCACGCGTTCGACGAGGTGCTGCGGCCGGCCGTCCACCTCGTCACCTGGCGCACCGGCTGGACCATCAGGCCGGGGGACCTGGGCAACCGGCAGAGCAACTACCTCTGCCTGTTCCACGACCAGGTCACGGCCTACGACATCACGGGGCAGCGGCCCGAGCTGATCATCAGGTACGGGGCGCTCGACTACTCCTCCGCGGTGCCGGGGAGTGCGTCCTTCGCGGGCTACGAGATCGAGTCCTCCGGGCGGCTGGAGAACGAGGAGGCCGAGGCCGTGCGCGCCCTGCGGACCGTGGCGCGCAGGCTCACGGCGGAGCCGGGCGTCCGCCCGGTCACGTACAACAAGTACCAGCGGGCCGCCGAACTGCTCGGCACCGGCTGACGCGCCGGCCCCGCGCGGTTGCGGCCCCGCGCAGCCGGCGGCCGGGGCGGCCGGCGGACCCTAGCGCAGCCCCGAGACGAACTCGGTGATCGCCAGCGCCGCCTTTTCCCCGGCCCGGCCGTCGCCGTAGCAGGTGCTGGGGCGCGCCATTCTGCGGTGGTCCTCCGGTGAGTCGAGCAGCTTGCGCGTCAGGCCCTCGATGACCGCGGCGTCGATGCCCGCGAGCACCGCCACCCCGGCGCGCAGCCCTTCCGGCCGCTCCGTCGTGTCGCGGATCACCACCGTGGGGACGCCGAGGAACGCCGCTTCCTCCTGGAGGCCGCCGCTGTCCGTCACCAGCACCCACGTCCGCGTCAGCAGCTTGATCATGTCGTCGTAGGGCAGCGGGCCGAGCAGGTGCACGTTCGGCAGGTGGGCGGTGGCCCCGGCCATCACATCGGTGACCAGGCGGTTGGGGTGCAGCGGCAGCACGAAACTGATCCCGGGGTAGCCGGCGGCGAGCCGGCCCACGGCCAGGGCGAAGTCCTTGACGCGGTCCCAGTTCTCGCGCCGGTGCGTGGTGAACGTGACGATGGCGCGGGGGTCGTCGAGCAGGCTGTCCGGCATCCTCGACCGCGCCCGGTCCCAGGCGGCGAGCGCGATCCGGCAGGCGTCGATCGAGGTGTTCCCGACGACCCGGACGTCGCGGGCCGCCAAGCCCTCGCGCAGCAGGTTGCCCTGCGCCGTGCGGGTCGGAGCCAGGTGGAGCCTGGCGATCCCCGAGATCATCTTCCGGTGCGCCTCCTCGGGGAAGGGCGAGTCCAGGTTCCACGTCCGCAGCCCGGCCTCCAGGTGGATCACCGGCGTGCGCGTGTAGAGCGCGGCCAGCGCCGAGGAGAAGGCCACGGACGTGTCGCCCTGGACGACCACCGCATCCGCCGCGCCACCCGTCAGGACACCGGCGACGGCCTGCCACGCGCGGGTGGAGATGGCGGACAGCGTCAGCCCACCGGAAATGTCGAACTGGTAATCGACATCCGTTCTGAGCGCCGGGGGAACGAGCATCAGGGATTCCTTGTGCTGCCCGACGTTCACCACGCTCACACATAATTCGGTATGGCGCCGCAATGCCATGACCAGCGGCGCCATCTTGATTGCCTCGGGGCGCGTTCCATAAATGACCGACACGGTGGGAGGCCGCTTCATGACGGCGATATTAACAAGATTCCGGAAAAGCCGGAATGTTGATTCACGGCCGTTACGAACCGCGGCGGGCGATAACGAAGATCCGCGAGGCGTCGGCGATGTCGGCGGCGGGGCGGCCGAGATCCCCCGAGAGGGCGAAGTACACATCGGGCCAGCCATTGCTCCGCAGATGCCCGGCCACCGCGTCCGGATCGAAGTAGTGCTCGGTCATCGATTCCTCGAAACCGGTGAACCGGCCGTCCTCGTCCCTGATGAATCCCGTGAGCCTGCGGTACGCGGTGTCGCCCCCGTCGTACACGCCGCGGGTGACGAGGGTCCAGCCCGGACGCTCCGTCACGCTCATGGAGTTCCAGCCGGCCAGGCCCCTGCGCGTCTTGAGATCGAAGACGAACATGCCGCCCCGCCGCACCGCGTGGGCCGCGTGGTCCAGACAGCGCAGGAGCGCGGCCATGTCCGGCAGGTGATTGAGCGCGTCGTAGGCGGAGACACACAGGTCGACCGGGGCGGGAACACGGAATCCCGCCACGTCCGCCCGGTGGAACGCCGCCCGCCCGGCGTCGATGTGGGGCGCGCAGTGCAGTACCGCACGGTCCAGCATGGCCTGGGCCCGGTCGACCCCCGTGACCCGGCAGCCATGGTCGAGGAAGTACCTGGCCATCCGGCCCGTGCCGCAGCACAGATCGAGAACGGCCGGCTCGGCCGGTGCGCCGGGCTCGCGCCGGTAGAGGTCGAGAATTTTGGGCGCCGTTTTCAGCGCGAACCGCGACCATTCCTCATCGTAGATTTCGGCGAACCTCGTGGCATAGGGCACCATGCGGGAATGTTAGCGCTTCCGTGGGGCGCGAGCCGATCCGCGTGGTTATTGTTCGCCGCAGTCGCGGAATGTGGACCGCCATGGCCATGGGCTGTCACTTCGGCCAGAAAGGGCGGGTTGTCTGTCGTCCTCCGGACGCTTTGCGCACGGGGCATGAAATGGAGCGGCCATATGCCGTCAAACTCTGTCGCCGTGCCGGTACAGGTGTTTTCCTGAGAGCTCTCGGGCAGGTAACAGAAGGCGCGGCCGGGAACCCCCGGTGCCGCACGGGCCCGCAGTGGCGCGTGTGCAGCGCGGCGCGCGGTCTGCGCGGTTTTCACCGAAACCCTGCACCTGCCGACCCCACCGGAAGGAAAGAAAGAGAGTGGCAGTCCGTGCGTCGATCGAGAAAGAACTCCACTCGTTCCCCCAGCGGCAGGCGGCTCTCGTTCCCGCCACGGACGAGGACCGCGTCACGACCGTTCCCATCGGCTCCCTGGTGGCCGGCCGCTCCCCCCGCAGCGCCGGGGTCGACCCCGACCACGTGCGGCTGCTGGCCGGCATCGAGGAGGCGCTGCCGCCGATCCAGGTGCACCGCAGGACGATGACGGTCATCGACGGGATGCACCGGCTCCACGCCGCCCTGCTCAACGGCCGCAGCACGATCCGCGTCGAATACTTCGACGGTTCCGAGCGGGCGGCGTTCGTCCGCGCCGTGGAGGCCAACACGGGACACGGACTGCCGCTGACGCTCGGGGACCGCAAGGAATCCGCCCGCACGCTCCTCCTGCTCTACCGCGAGTGGTCGGACAGTGCCGTCGCCACCAAGGTCGGCCTGTCCGCCAAGACGGTCGCGGCACTGCGCCGCGACCTCGCCGGCGACGGCCAGCACCCGGGGGCCAGGACGGGCCGGGACGGCCGCGTGCGACCGTTGAACTGCGCGGAGGGCCGCATGAAGGCCGACGCCCTCTTCACCGAGAACCCCGCGGCCTCACTCAGAGAAGTGGCCAGGGCGGCGGGGGTGTCGCTCGGCACCGCGCGCGACGTCAGGGCGCGCAGGGACCGCGGCGAAAGCCCGGTGCCGAGCGGTCGCCCGCCCCGCAGGAGCCGGCACGCCCGGGCGCCGGGGCAGGAGAACACCGAGACCGTGGACTGCGCCGCCGTGCTGGAGTCCCTGCGCCGCGACCCCGCGCTCAAGTACACGGAACACGGCCGCCTGCTCCTGCGCTGGCTCGACACCCGCGCCCTTCGGGAGCACGAGGTCGACTACGCGGCACGGGTCCCGGCCCACCGCTGCGCCGCCGTGGCGCTGACGGCGCGGACCTGCGCCGCACTGTGGGAAAGGATCGCCGTGCAGTTGGAGGCGCGGGGCGAGGAGAGCCCCGCGGAATGACCGTACGGGCGCGAGGTGCGGAATGACTGATGCGTATGTGCAGCCGAGCCCTTCCGACAGCCGGACTCCCGGGCGTTACCTCTGGTGGCTGGTCACGCGGCAGCGCCGCCGGATCGCCACCGGCTCCCTGCTGGGCATGCTGTGGATGACCGGCATGATGGTGCCGCCCTACGTGCTGGCCCGCGCCATCGACGACGGCCTCGCCCCGCGCGACTGGCCGGCCCTCGGCGGCTGGAGCGCGGCGTTCCTCGGCGTCGCCGGGGTGAACGCCCTCCTGGCCGTTGCCCTGCACCGGACGATGACGAAGGTCCGCATGGAGGCCGCGTTCCGCACCGCGCACGTGGTGGTGGTGCACACCACCCGGCTCGGCGCGTCGTTCTCCCGGCAGGTCACCGCGGGCGAGGTGGTCACCATCGCCATGACGGACGTCGGCGCGATCAGCAATACGCTCACCCTCGCCGGCCCCGGTCTCGGCGCGCTGCTGTCCTATGGCGTCGCCGCGGTCCTGCTGTTCTCGATCGCGCCCGCGCTGGGCGCCGTCGTGCTGATCGGCACCCTGCTGCTCGCCCTGCTGATCGGCCCGCTGCTGGTGCGGCTGCAACGCGTCGACGCCGGCTACCGCGAGCACCAGAGCGCGCTGGCCGCCCGGCTGGTCGACGTGGTCGGCGGACTGCGCGTGCTCGGCGGCCTGGGCGGCAAGGAGGTGTACGCCGGGCGCTACCGGCGCGGCTCGCAGGCCCTGCGCGCGCAGGGCCACCGGGTCGGCGCGGTCACCAGCTGGGTGCAGGCGCTCGGCGGCGGCCTGCCCACCCTGTTCCTGGCCGCCGTGACCTGGCTCGCGGCCCGCGCCGCCGTCCGCGGGACCATCTCCGTGGGCGAACTGGTCGCCGCCTACGGCTATGCCGCCGTGCTGGCGGTGCCCGTGTCGTTCCTCATCAAGAGCGGTCACGACATCACCCGCGGGCTGGTGGCGGGCCGGCGGCTCACCCGCTTCCTCGCGCTGGAGCCCGATGTCGCCGACCGCGGCGCGCCGTGCCCCGCCCCCGCACCGCACGCGCCCCTGCGGGACCCCGCCTCGGGCGTCGAGGTGGCCCCCGGGCGGCTGACGGCACTGGCCGGGGCCCGCCGCGGCGAGTGCGCCGACGTGGTCGACCGCCTGTGCCGCTTCGCCCCCTCCGCCGTGACCTGGGGCGGCGTCCGGCTGGACCAGGTGCCCCTGGAACGGGTCCGCGCACGCGTGCTCGTGGCCGACAACGACGCCGAGCTGTTCCCCGGAACGCTGCGCGAGGTGGTATCCGGCCGGGGGAGCCCGGACGACGAGGCGATCGAACGGGCCGTTCACGCGGCGATGGCGCAGGACATCGTGCGCGCCCTGCCCGCGGGCCTCGACTCGCCCGTCCGCGCGCACGGCGGCAACCTCTCCGGCGGGCAGCGGCAGCGGCTGCGGCTGGCCCGCGCATTGCTCGCCGACCCGGAGGTGCTCGCCACGGTCGAGCCCACCTCGGCGGTCGACGCCCACACCGAGGCCGCCGTCGCCGCCCGCCTGCGCGCCGCCCGCGCGGGCCGGACCACCCTCGTCACCAGCACTTCGCCGCTGCTGCTCGCCCAGGCCGACACCGTGTACTACCTCGTCGACGGCAAGGTCTCGGCCACCGGCACCCACCGCGAACTCCTGCGCACCTGCGCCGGTTACCGCGGTCTCGTCTCCAGGGGCGGACCCGACGCGGTCGAGACCCCGCCGGCCGACCGGGCGTGACGCCCGCCGGTCCCGTACCACAGCACCGCCCCAGGAGAGCGCCCCATGGCATCCCCCACGCCCCCGCCCGGCCCCGGACCCGGTTTCACCCTGCCCGTCGCCACCCCGGCAGGCACCCGCCGCGCCGCGTACCGGCTGCTCCGGCAGGACGCGCGTGCCGTCGCCCTGCTCGTCGCGATCACCGTTCTCGCCGCGGGCGCGGGGCTCGCCGGCCCGTGGGTCCTGGGCCGGATCATCGACGGCGTCCGGGACGGCGCGGACGCCGGAACGGTGGACCGCCTCGCCGTCGTCATCGCCCTCGTCGCCCTGACGCAGCTGCTGCTCGCGCGCCAGGCGCGGCTCGCCGCCCACCGGCTGGGGGAGCGGACGCTGGCCCGCATCCGGGAGCAGTACGTCGAACGCACCCTCGCCCTGCCCGCCTCCGTCGTGGAGCGCGCCGGGGTCGGCGACCTGACCATGCGCGGGACCAACGACATCGGGGCCGTCGCCGTCGTCCTGCGGGACGCGGGCCCCGACGTGCTGATCGCCTCGGTGCAAGTGCTGTTCACGGTCTGCCTGCTCTTCGCCGTCACCCCCGTCCTCGGTGCCTGCGGACTGGTGGGGATGTTCGGCCTCGCGTTCGTCGCCCGCTGGTACCTGCGGCGGGCGCACGCCGCCTACCTGGCGGAGGGCGCGGCGAACGCGGGCCTGTCCGAGGTGCTGGCCACGACCGCGTCCGGCGCCCGCACCGTGGAGGCGCTGGGCCTGGCCGAACGCCGCGTCGCCGCCTGCCGGGACGCGATCGGCGTGAGCCGCGCGGCGCGGATGCGCACGCTGTTCCTGCGCACCGTCCTCTTCCCCGCGATGGACGTCTCCTACGCGGTGCCCGTGGTCGGCGTGCTGCTGGCCGGCGGATTCCTGTACGGCCAGGGGGCGGTGAGCCTGGGCGAGGTGGTCGCCTCCGCCCTGTACCTCCAGCAGCTGTCCCAGCCGCTGGACGCAATCCTGCTGCGCATGGAGCAACTTCAGAGCAGCGGCGCCTCGTTCGCCCGTGTTGAGGGGGTGGGCCGGCTCGTTCCCGCGGCCACCGCCGCGGCCACCACCGGGCCCGCCGCGGCCCCCGTGCCCGACGGGCACCGGATCGAGGCCGTGGACGTGCGGTACGGCTACGCGGACGGCCCCGATGTGCTGCACGGCGTGAGCCTCGGCGTCGAACCGGGCGAGCGCCTCGCCCTGGTGGGCCCCTCCGGGGCCGGCAAGTCCACTCTCGGGCGGCTGCTCGCGGGGATCGACGCGCCGCGCGCCGGCCGTATCACCGTGGGAAACGTGCCGGTGGCCGAGCTCGGCCCGAGCCGGCTGCGCCGCCAGGTGGTGCTGGTCACCCAGGAGAACCACGTCTTCATCGGCACGGTCCGCGACAACCTGTCGATCGTCGCCCCCCACGCCTCGGACGGCCGGCTCCGTTCGGTACTCGCCGCGGTCGGCGCGGACTGGCTCGACGAGCTGCCCGACGGCCTCGGCACCGAGGTCGGGGCGGGCGGCCACCGGCTCGACGCGGCGGCGGCCCAGCAACTCGCGCTCGCCCGCGTCGTGCTGGCCGACCCGCACACCCTGATCCTCGACGAGGCGACGGCGCTGCTCGACCCGACGACCGCCCGTGCCACCGAACGGGCCCTGGCCGCCGTGCTGGCGGGCCGGACGGTCATCGCGATCGCCCACCGCCTGCACACCGCGCACGACGCGGACCGGGTGGCGGTCATGGAGGAGGGCCGCCTCATCGAGGTGGGCACGCACGACGACCTCGTGGCCAAGGGCGGGGCGTACGCCGCCCTGTGGGACTCCTGGCACGGCCGCCCGGCCGGTCCTTCCTGGTGAGCACCGGGCAGCGGTGCGCGAACGTGCGGCCTCCCGGTGGCAGCGCGGGCGGGGCGGCGCGACCCGCCGCCCCGCCCGGGTCAGGAACGGGCGCGGGCCGCGGTGAACCGTTCGGTCCGGTACCGGGTGCGGTCCAGGTACGCGGTCTCCGCGGCGGCGCCGGTCGTGCCGTAGGCGCCCTCGGAGGTCAGGTAGCCGTGGCCGGGCGGTGGGCCGGCGAGGGCCGGGCTCGATCATGGTGCCCTCGTGCCACTCGTTGGAGGACGTGATCGACACCCAGTCGGGCGGGCCGCCGTTCTCCGGTGCCAGCGCACCTGACCACTGGGCGTCGTATGCCGCGCCGTCGGCATGGTCCAGGGCGGGTGTGGTGGTGCCCGGCACGGCGCGGTCGTCGAGGCAAAAGGGGCTGATCGAAGGTGCCAGGACCCGGCGGTTGGGCCGGCGCCAGTCGGCGATGCCGCGCCAGCCGGTGAAGTCCCCGAAGTTGGTGTGGTTGTTCAGGCCACCGAAGTGGCTCGCCCGGGAGACGTCCGTCGTCTGCGTCAGGGCGCTGTTGTCCTCGTTGACCGCGGCCGGCGGCGACCAGTCCGTGACGGCGAGGCTGTCGAAGACGTAGCACGCGGGCCGGTTGCCGTGGCCGGCCGACCGGTAGAAGGCCGGGTGGGAGCCGTAGGCGGCGTTGATGTACTCGATGTCCGCGACGGTGGACGCGGCCGCCCGCCCGCCGTACGGCTCCAGGTGCCAGGCGCCCCGCACGCCGTGCTCGGCGGCGATGTCGAGCAGCAGCGGCACCCGCTGGTCCTCGTAACCGCCCTGCCCCCACCAGGTGGTGGCGACCACGCCGACGCCCGCCTGCCGAATCCACGTCATGTGCTGGGCGACCACGGCGCTGTCCCCGGAGCTCACCGGCTACCACGACGCCCCGCACGCCGCGACGCGCACCCATATCCGCGGGCTGGGCGACGCCGCGCTCGACCGCGTCGTCGACCGCGGCTGGACGCCGCCCGTCACCCTCGGCGTTCGCCTGATCAGCGTCGTCTCCGACGACCTCCACCACGCGGGCCGGGCCGCCTACCTCCGCGGCCTGCTGCTCGGCAGCAGCACCTGACGGCGTGTCAGCTGCGGCCCGCGGCCGCCACGTTCACGTCGAGTCGCGGATCACCAGCCGGCACGGCAGGTACTCCACCCCGCTCCTGGCCCGGCCGTCGATCGCCTCCAGCAGCCGGACGGCGGCGGCGCGGCCCAGCTCGCCGAGCGCCATGTCGACCGTCGTGAGCGGCGGGCGGCAGGCGGTGGCCATCACGTCCCAGTTGTCGAAACCGGCCAGCGCGATGTCCCCCGGAACGGTGCGCCCCACCTCCCGCAGGCTGTCCGCGGCGCCGCGGGCGATCTGGTCGCTGCCGCAGAACACCGCGTCGCACCGCGGGTCGGCGTGCAGCACGTGCTGCACCGCCTGCCGCCCCCAGGGCTCGTTCCACTCGCCGTACAGCACCTTCCCGGCCGCGGGCGCAAGTCCTGCCTCGGCCAGCGTCCGGCGGAAGGCGGCGGCGCGCACCTGGGAGGAGTGGTGCCGTGCCGGGCCCGTGATGTGCGCGATGCGGGAACGGCCCGCGGCGATCAGATGCCGCACCGCTTCGCACGCGCCCTGCTCCTCGTCGGGGGCCACGGACAGGTCCTGCGCGCTCTGCGAGGGCGCCATGGCGTAGACGACCGGCACGTCGAGGAACTGCCGCAGCGGCGGCCGGGGATCGGTGCGCCGCCCGGCGACGATGATGCCGTCGACGCGCCGGGAGGCCAGCGCCTGGAGGTGGTGCCGCTCGCGGATGGCGTCGCCGCGGGTGTCGCAGAGGAACACGGAGATCTCGCCCGCCCCCAGCGCGTCCTCGGCGCCGAGCAGCACCGGCAGGCTGAAGCGCCCGACGTGGTCGGTGGTGACCAGGCCGACGGTGAAACTGCGGCCGCTCAGCAGGCTGCGGGCCATCTCGTTGGGCCGGAAGCCGAGTTGCCTCGCGGCGTCGGCCACCCGCGACCTGGTCTCCTCGCGCAGCTTGCCGCGGTTGTTGAGGGCCTTGGACGCGGTGCCGACCGACACTCCGGCCAGGGCGGCGACGTCGGCGATGGTGACACGCGGCCTGGCCGGGGCCCGCCCGCCGTCCGGCCGCGCCTCCCGCCTGCTGCCCTGTGAATCGGACAAACCTTTTCCCCACTCCCCGCCCGCGGGTGCGAGCGCCGAATCCTGAGCACCGTCCGCCCGGCCGGGACCCGGACCGCCGGACGGTCGATCATACTCCGGGCGCACACCTCTTGACCCGCCGTTCCCGGCGCACCTAGATTCCGAGGCAACATTTGAGGAAACCCTTTTCCTTGATTGCCGCCGAGGCGACAGTCGAAGAAGCGTCCGAGACGCACGTCGAGATCACTGCCCGCGCCGCGCACCGCCCTCAGGGAGCACGCACATGCCCGTCCGTACCGGACCCGTCCACGGACCCCTCATGCCGACCGAATCAGCCCGCACCGCGCTGCGGCCCGCGAGCGACGCCGAGATCACCGGCGGCCTCTGGGCCGCCCGCCGCTCGGTCAACGCCGACGTCAGCGTGCCCGACGGCTACGAACGCCTCACGGAGGCCGGCAACTTCCACAATCTCCGGCTCGCGGCGGGCACCGCGACCGGCGAGTACGTCAACAACCTGCCGTTCCTCGACTCGGACGTCTACAAGTGGCTGGAGGCCGTCGCCTGGCAGCTGGGCGACCCGGCCACCGGCGCCGACGAGGCCGCCCGGCTGACCGAACGGGTCGAGGAGGTCACCCGCCTGCTCGCCGAGGCGCAGGAGGAGAGCGGCTACCTCCAGTCCTACTACCAGGTGGTGCGCCCGGAGCGGCGCTGGGCCGAGCTCGACTGGGGCCACGAACTGTACTGCGCGGGGCACCTGATCCAGGCGGCCGTGGCGCACCGGCGCACCACCGGCAGCACCGGCCTCCTCGACGTCGCCCGCCGCTTCGCCGACCACATCGACACCGTCTTCGGCACGGCGGAGGGCCGCATCGACGGCGTGTGCGGCCACCCCGAGATCGAGACCGCGCTCGTCGAGCTGTACCGCTGCACCGGCGAGGAGCGCTACCTGACGCTGGCCCGCTACTTCATCGACCGCAGGGGCCACGGCCTGCTGCCCGTCGGCCGCTTCGGCGACAAATACTGGCAGGACCACGTGCCGGTGCGGGACGCCGACGCGGTGGCCGGCCACTCCGTCCGCCAGTTGTACCTGCTCGCGGGCGAGGTGGACGTCTACGCGGAGACCGGCGACACCGACCTGCTCGCCGCCTCGGAACGGCTGTGGGAGGAGATGGCCGCCACCAAGACCTACCTGACCGGCGGCCTCGGCGCCCACCACACCGACGAATCCTTCGGCGACCCCTACGAACTGCCCTCGGAGCGCGCCTACACCGAGACCTGCGCGGCCATCGCCTCCGCCATGTTCAGCTGGCGGCTGCTGCTCGCCACCGGCCGCGCCCGGTACGCCGACCACATGGAACGCGTCCTGTTCAACGGCTTCCTCTCCGGCGTCTCGCTGGACGGGGCGCACTACTCCTACGTCAACCCCCTCCACGTGCGCGACGGCCACGTGCCGGGCGGCGGCGACCGGCTGGCCTACCGGACCCGCTGGTTCCACTGCGCCTGCTGCCCGCCCAACGTCATGCGCATGCTCGCCGCCCTGCCGCACTACCTGGCCGCGCGCGACGGCGAGGGCCTCACGCTGCACCAGTACGCGACCGGCACCTACGCGGCCGAGGGCATCGGCGGCGCGACCGGCCGCGCCGCCGTCGAGGTCGCGACCGACTACCCGTGGAACGGCCGGGTGCGCGTGACCGTCACCGAGGCCCCGGACGCCGACTGGACCCTCACCCTGCGCGTCCCGGCCTGGTCGTCCGGCGCCTGGCGGGCCACGGCGGCGGGCGAGCCCGTCGACGCGGACGCGGAAGGGGAGGGCTGGCTGCGCATCCGCCGCCGCTGGCGGGCGGGCGACACGGTGGACCTCGACCTGGACCTCGCGCCGCGGCTGACCGCGCCGCCCTCGCGCGCCGACGCGCTGCGCGGCTGCGTCGCCATCGAACGCGGGCCGCTGGTCTACTGCACCGAGGGCACCGACCACCCCGAGGGCACCGCGCTCGACGACCTGCGCATCGACCAGGACAGGCCGCTGCGCGAGGCCGAGGCGCCCGGCCTGCTGGGCGGCATCGTCACCGTGCACGCGACGGGTGCCGCCGCCCCGCCCGCGGACACCGGCGACTGGTGGCCCTACGGCCCCGCCGCCGCGCCCGCCGAAGCGGCCGGGGAGCGCGCCGAGTTCACCGCCGTCCCTTACCACCTGTGGGGACACCGCACGCACGCCTCGATGCGGGTGTGGCTGCCCGCGCTCGGCTCGGCGGGTGGCGCCGGCGGCGGCCCCGCGGCGAACGGAGCGGTCCGGTGAGCCGTTCCGCGCCCCCGCGGCGCGGGGCGCGGCTGGTGGCGGCCCTCCTCGCGGTCTGCGCGCTGGCCGTGACCGGCTGCGGGGGCGGCGGCGACCAGGGCGGCCCGGTCACGCTCGACCTGTGGGCCAGATCGGACCAGGCGGGATTCATGGAGGACATCGTCGACGCGTTCAACAGCGCGCACGACGACGTCCAGGTCGAGCTGACGCTCCTGCCCGCCACGAATTTCGTGCAGAAGCTCGGCGTCGCGGTCGCCAGCGACGCCGGGCCCGACCTGGCCTCCATCGACCTGGTGTATGTGCCGTTCTTCGCCTCCTCCGGCGTGCTGGCCGACATCACCGAGCGCAGCGAGGGCCTGCCGGACATCGACGCGCTCAGCGCACCCCACCTCGACCAGGGCACCTACCAGGACCGCCGCTACGCCCTGCCGTTCACCGGGGAGGCGTCCCTGCTCTTCTACAACAAGGACCTGTTCCGCCAGGCGGGGCTCGATCCCGCGCAACCGCCCCGCGACTGGGAGGAGTTCACGGAAGCGGCGCGACGGATCAGCGACCTGGGCGAGGACGTGCACGGGTACCACTTCTCCGGCAGGTGCGGAGGCTGCAACGTCTTCACCCTGTCGCCGTTCATCTGGGCGGCCGGCGGCAACGTCGTCGAGGGCGAGGCCGGCGAGGAACGCCCGGTCGTCGGGGAGGACCCGGCCGTCACCCGCGCCCTTGAGCTGTACAGGACCCTGTGGCACGACGGCCTGACGGCGCCGCAGGCGGCGGCCGACACCGGCGCCCAGGCCCTGGCGCTGTTCGGCAGCGGCCGGATCGGGATGTACCCCACGGGCGCCTTCGCGCTGGACGAGATCCGCAGCACCTATCCGGACGTCGACTTCGGCGTCACCCCCATCCCCGGTCCCGAGGGCGGCAGTTCGTCGTTCACCGGGGGCGATGACATCGCCATCACCAGCGGCTCCGACCACCAGGACGCCGCCTGGACCTTCATGGAGTGGTCGGTGCGGCCCGACGTGCAGGAGATGATCTCAGGACTCGGCACCGTGCCCATCCACACCGAGGTGGCCCTCGGCCCCTACAGCGAACGCGGCCCCGAGTACGCCACGCTCGCCGAGGCCCTGGTGAACGGGCGCACCATCCGCAGCGTTCAGGAGAACGCACTGTTCAACGCCGGCACGTCGCCCTGGGCGACGATGATCGCGCGCGGCGTCTTCGGCGAAAGTCCGGACAGCGTCGAACGCGCGGTCGCGGAAGCCCAGGACGCCATGGCCAACATCCTGTCCCGCGGCTGACCGCAGGGAGATTTCCATGACCCGCCGCAGGGGCGGCACCGTCGCCGCCCGCTCCGCCTCCTCCTCACCGTCCCCACCGACCCCCGCCGCCCCGACGCGCGCGCCGCGCAGGCGCGCCGAAGGGCTGGCCAGACGGCGTTCGCTGACCGGGCTGCTGCTGATCAGCCCCGCCCTGCTGCTGGTCGCCGTGTTCTTCCTGGCCCCGCTCGGCCTCACCGTGTGGATGTCGTTCCACAAGTGGCCGCTGCTCGGCACCCCCGAGTGGTCAGGGTTCGACAACTACGCCGCGATACCCGGTGACAGGACCTTCCTCGACGCACTCGGCTACACCGTCCTGTACACGGTGATCATCACCCCGCTGCTGCTGTTCATCGGCCTCGGCCTCGCGTTCCTCGTGCGCGACCAGCGGCGCGGCGTCGGCATCTTCCGCACCGTGTGGTTCCTCCCGTATGTCTTCGGCTTCGCCTCCTCCGCCTACCTCTTCCTGTGGCTCTTCGACTCCTCGGTGGGCTTCGTCGACCCGGTACTGATGGACCTCGGGCTGACCGACGCCCCCGTGCAGTGGATGAACTCCGCGGACACCGCCACCATGGCCGTCATCGTGATGGTGGTGTGGAAGGTCGTCGGCTTCCAGATGCTGCTGCTGATGGCCGGGCTCCAATCCGTCCCCGACGAGGTCAACGAGGCGGCCCTGATGGACGGTTCCGGCCGCTGGTCGACGCTGCTGCGCATCACGCTGCCGCTGCTGCGCCGCCACGTCGCCCTGGTCCTGGTCTTCTCGGTGTCGGGGTCGATGCTCGCGTTCGAGCAGTTCTTCATCATGACCGGCGGCGGCCCCGGCAACGAGACGCTCACCGTCGTCAACTGGATCTACAACAGCTCCTTCGCCAACTTCCAGCTCGGCTACGGCTCGGCGCTGTCCGTACTGCTCCTGGTGCTGCTGATGATCGTGAACGGAATCCAGCTCTTCCTGCTGCGCGAACGCGACTGACCCCGGAGTGCCGATGCCTGCCGCCCGCCCCGCCCGCCGTCCCGCCGGCCCGCCGGCCGACCGGGAAGTTACGGAGAACTCATGTCCGCCGCCCCTGCGTTGACCGCCCGCGCCCGGGGTCCGCGCCGCACGCGCGGCAGCGACCGCCGCCGGGGGAAGATGCCCGCCTGGGCCTGGTGGACGGTGTGCTCGCTGATCGCCGTCATGTTCCTGCTGCCGCTGATCGCGCTGCTGGTCACCGTGTTCAAGACGCCGGAAGCGGCCACCGCCAGCCCGCCGTCCTACCTCCCGGACGCGGTGTCCACGGAAAACTTCTCGGCGCTGACCGACAGCCGCGAGGGCCTGTGGCGGTACGTCGCCAACACCTTTCTCGTCTCCTGCGGCACGGTGCTGCTGACCGTCACCGTCGCCACCCTCGCGGGGTACGGCTTCGCCCGCTTCCGCTTCCCGATGCGCGAGCCCCTCTTCGGCACCGTGCTGCTGTGCATGATGATCCCCTTCCAGGCGATCCTCACGCCGCTGTACATGGTGCTGCGCTTCCTGCACCTCCAGAACTCGCTGATCGGGCTGATCTTCGTCTACGCGACGTTCCAGCTGCCGATCTCCGTCTTCCTCATGCGCAACTCCTTCGAGCAGATACCCAAGGCCCTGCCCGAGTCCGCGCAGATCGACGGCTGTTCGAGCCTGTCCGCGCTGTGGCGCGTCCTGCTGCCCGTGGTCAGGCCGGGGGCCGTGTCCGTCGCGCTCTTCGCGTTCTTCTCGGCCTGGAACGAGTTCCTCGCCGCCCTGGTCCTGCTGTCCGACGAGGCGAAGTTCACCCTGCCGATCTTCCTGACCGCGCTGGCCTCCGGACAGCTGGGCACGATCAACTGGGGAGTGCTGGAGGCCGGGGTGCTGGTCACCATGATCCCTTGCGGGGTGATCTTCCTCATCCTCCAGCGCTACTACGTGCGCGGCCTGGTGGCGGGCTCGGTCAAATGACCGCGGGTCCGGGCCGTCCTGCGGCTCCCGCCCCCCTGTTACAGTGGCGGGAGCCGGGGCAGCGGGTCCCGGCTGTGGTCGATGAGGGAGGTGAGGTTGATGACCGTCGTGGCGGCTGCCGTTCTGTGCAGCGTCCGGGCCATCCTCACGTCCCGGGCCCCGGCCTGACCCACGTCCGCTGTGCGTGAGCCCATCGGCTCACCGGCGTTCCCGCGTGCACCGGGACCCTCTCTCCCAGGGAATCCACGTTGTCCACTTCTTCACCAGATCACCGCATCGACGCCCTGCTCGACCTGCACCGCGGTCTGCCGCGGCAGGGCCCCGGCTCCGACGCCACCACCCGCCGCCTGCTGGCACTCGCCGGCGAGCTGCCCGCCCGGCCCCGCGTGCTCGACGCGGGCTGCGGCCCGGGGCGCGCGGCGCTGCTGCTCGCCGCCGAGGCGGGTGCCGAAGGCGCCGACGTCGTCGCCGTGGACCTGCACCGCCCCTACCTCGACGAGCTGGATACCGCCGCGGCCCGGCTCGGCCTGGGCGCGCGCATCACCACCCTCGCCCGCTCCATGACCGAACTCCCGTACCCGGACCACAGTTTCGACGTGATCTGGGCCGAGGGCTCGGTGTACACCGTCGGCTTCGACACGGCGCTGCGGGCTTGGCGCCGCCTGCTCGCGCCCGGCGGCGTGCTCGTCGTCACCGAGGCCGAGTGGGCCACCCGCGTCCCCTCGCCGGAGTGCAGGGCCTTCTGGGACGCGGCCGCCCCGCTGCGCACCACGGGCGCCAACGTCACGGCCGCCGAGGCCGCGGGCTACCGGGTGGACGCCGTGGTGCCGCTGCCGGAGAGCGACTGGTGGGCCGAGTACTACGACCCGCTGGCCGAACGGATCGCCGCGGCGGACACCGGCCGGCCCGGCATGGCCGAGGCCGTTGCCGCGTCGGGCGCCGAGATCCGGCTGCGGCGCGAGTACGGACGGGAATACCGGTACACCGGGTACGTGCTGCGGCACGATCCGCGGCCGGGGGCCACCGGGCCCGACGGCCCAGGGCTCTGGCACGTCCGCCCGGAGACCGCGGCGGACGCGGCGGCGGTGCGGGAGGTGCTGCTCGCCGCGTTCCCGACACCGCTGGAGGCCGACCTCGTCGACGCCCTGCGGAACGACGCGGGGGCCTGGCGGGCGGGCCTGTCCTTCGTCGCCTGCACGCCCGACGGGCTGCCCGCCGGGTACGCGCTGCTGACCCGCTGCCACGTCGGGTCGGCGCCCGCGCTCGCCCTCGCGCCCTGCGCGGTCCTGCCGGCCCACCAGCGGTCGGGCGCCGGTTCCGCCGCGATCCGCGCGGCGCTGGGCGCGGCGCGCGCGGCGGGGGAGGACCTGGTCCTGGTGCTCGGGCACCCGCAGTACTACCCGCGGTTCGGCTTCGTGCCGGCCTCGCGCTTCGGTATCCGCGTGCCCTTCGAGGTGCCGGACGAGGCGATGATGGCGCTGCCGCTCGGTGAGGACCGCGCCGTTCCGCAGGGCACTGTCCGCTATCCGGCGGCCTTCGGGCTCTGATCGGGCCCGCGGTGCCCGGCCGGGTACCTCCCGGCCGGGCACCCGAGGTCCGTTTGCCACGGGCGGACTTCGCACTGATGTCAGGTGCCGTTGAATGAGAAGGGGAATTGTCATCGACGCCGGAGTGCAAATTCCCACCAACTCCGGGTTGGCATAATGACGGGCGCGGGGCGGGCCGGCCCCACGCCCCTTCGACGCCGAGCAGGGTTTCCGAGCAGGGAGATGGCGATGGACGCACAGGTCACGGCGCGGCGACTGCGGGCGATCACCGGTGAGCTGTCGGAGCTGTTCTACGAGCGGGACGACGTGGTACGGACGTTGACGGTGGCGATGCTGGCCGGTCAGCACTCGCTCGTGCTCGGTCCTCCCGGCACCGCGAAGTCGGAGCTGGCCCGCGAGCTGACGGGCCGGATCGAGCACGCGAACTATTGGGAAATCCTGCTCAGCAAGTTCACCGCCCCGACCCGGATGTTCGGTCCGATCGACGTCGGCGCGCTGAGCCGGGGCGAGTACCGGCAGATATTCGACGGCCGCGCGACGACGGCGCATATAGCTTTCATCGACGAGATTTTCAAGTGCTCCACGGCGGCGCTCAACGAGACCCTCGGGTTGCTCAACGAGCGCATTTATCACCCGGAGAACGGCGGCGAGCCGATTCACTGCCCCTTGATCAGCGCCATCACCGCATCCAACGAGCTGCCCACCGGCGACGACAGTGCCGCGATCTACGACCGGCTGCTGGTGCGGCTCGAGGTGGGATATCTCGCCGACCCCTCCAACTTCGCGGGGCTGGTGCGTTCCGCCGTCGCTGCCCCGGCCGCCCCGGTCAGGACCACGGTGGAGCTGACCGAATTGCAGCAGGTCGTGACCGATGTCGTACCGGCCGTGGGCGTTCCGGACCCGATCGTGGATGCCGTGTGCACCCTGCGGGCCGCCTTGCGCCGCAAGGAGCTGATCGCCTCCGACCGTCGTTGGCGGCAGTCGGTCCGGCTGCTCCAGGCGAGCGCGTTCCTGGACGGCCGCGAGCAGGTGGAGGAAGGCGATCTGTCGACGCTCACCCACGTGCTGTGGGATTCTCCCGCCCAGCGCCCGACCGTCGAGCGCGAGGTCCTGCAACTGGTCAACCCCGACGCCAAGGAGGCGCTCGACCTCGCCGACGCCATCGAGGAGCTGGAGGCCGAGCTGGACGCGAAGGCCGGCCAGTCCCGCGAGGCCCTGAGCGACTGGGCGATCAGGGAGGCGATCACCAAGCTCAACAAGGCCGGTAAGAAGCTGGAGAAACTGCACAAGGAGACCCGGGCCGCCGGACGCTCAACGGCCGCCGTCGAGCGCGTGATCACCCGTCGGCGCGCCGTCCATGCCCGCGTCCTGACCGAAGCGCTCGGAATGGACGCGAGCATCGTGCAGGCCCAGCTCTGAGCGGCGAGGGACCGGGCATGGGCAAGGCCCTGAGCAATATCAACGAGCTGGCGGGCCGCGCCGGGAAGTGGCTCGGCCCGGCGGGCGGCACCGAGCGGCCGAAGGCGACCGCCGCGGTGGCCGCCGACCGGTTCGACACGATGGCCTGGCGCGAGATCCACGCCCAGGTCGCCGTGCTGCGGGACCTCGCGGTCGACCTGAACGGGCGCTACGACCACACCGAGGACCTGCTCTCCGACGTGTTCCTGGCCGCCTACAAGGTCAGCCCCCGGGTACGCGAGCGGGCCGAGATGGACCCCTCGCGGCTGGTCAACCACCACGTCATCACGTGCATGACGGGCAGCCCGGCGTTCGCCGGGCTGCACCGCGAGACGTCCGGCGACCCCTATGCCGCCGCGATGGCCGTGCTGGCCCAGTCCGACGCCCTGCGCCGGATGCTGGAGTGGGCCAAGGACGCGGCGGAGCGGGCCCGGCGGGCGAAGGACGCCCAGGAGGCGGCCGAGCAGGCAGCAGCGGCCGTCGCCGAGGCACTTCAGCTGGCCGCCGGGGCGGCGGACGAGGCCGGCACGGTGCCGGACGGGGCGGCCGCCGCCCTGACGCGGGCGATCGAGACGGCCGGGTCCGCCGACGCCGCCGCGCGGCAGGGCCTCCAGGAGACCGAGCAGGCACTCGCCGCCGCGGCGGCCGGTATCCGTGCGGCCGCGCGCAACGCCACGGCCAAGGCCGCAGAGCAGGTCGGCGAGGAGACCGCGCTGATGCGCGCGTGGGGGGTGGGCCCCGGCGAGTTGGAGCGGATGCCGTTCGACCAGCGGGCCCGGCTCGCCGAACGGTTGCGGTCGGGCCGGCTGGGGCGGTTCGCGGATCTCATCGGCCGGTTCCGGCAGATGGCCACCGGCGAGCGCGCCCGCAAAGTGGAGCAGGCCACGGGCGAGTTGGTCGGGATCACCCTGGGCGACGACCTCTCCCGGGTCATCCCCTCCGAGCTGGCCAACCTCGGCGTACCGGCGATGAGGAGCGTGTTCGCCGCGAAGTATGCCGAGGCGCGGCTGATGCTCTATGACAGCCGAGGAGAGCAGACCACCGGAAAAGGCGCCATCATCGCGTGCGTCGACTGCTCGTACTCCATGGACGAGCCCGGCCCCGGCGGGGTCACCGCCGAGGCGTGGGCCAAGGCGTGCGCTTTGGCACTGCTGGACCAGGCCCGCCAGGGGCGGCGCGATTTCGTCGGCATCCTGTTCTCCTCCGCCGAGCGCGTGAAGGTGTACCGCTTCCCGGCCTCCGAGCCGGCCGGTATCGCCGGCGTGCTTGACTTCGCCGAACACTTCTTCGGAGGCGGCACCGACTACCAGGCGCCGCTCTCGGCGGCCGTCAGGTTGCTGGCCGAGGAGTTCGACACCGACGGACGCCGGCGCGGCGACATCGTGATGATCACCGACGGGGAGTGCGAGGTCACCGAGGGGTGGATGCGCGCCTGGAACGACGCCAAGCACAGGCTCGGCTTCCGTTCCTTCGGCGTGGCCATCGGCGCCCCGGATGCCGTCGAGCCGGGCACGGCCCTGGACGCCCTGTGCGACAACCTCCGCAGCATCGAGGACCTGACCGACATCCACGCGGCCGGCGACCTCTTCCGGGTCATCTGAGCCACGTCCTCGGCGGGCGCCGGCCGGGTCGTCACGACGGGCGCGCGTGCTCCCTGCCCCGCCACTCCATGACGGACCAGGGCGGGGCCAGGTCCTCGTGCGTCGTGATCTGGTGCGGCTTCAGGCCGCGCGGGTCGGGCGCCTCACGGTGGCGGGTGAAGGCGCGCTCGACATAGCGGTGCCCGGTGTCGGGGCCGATGATCAGGTGGGTGCGGCCGGGGCTGCGGGCCGCCTCCCACCCCGCGGCGAGGTGCGCGGCGCCGGTGGAGAGACCGGCGAACACCGCGTGGCTGCGCAGCAGCGCGACGGCCCCGGCCAGCGCGTGGCCGAAGCCGATCCAGTGCAGCGTGTCGTACAGGTGGTGGCGGACGTTGTCGAACGGGATGGCGCTGCCGATGCCCGCGATGATCGCCTCCGGGTCCTGGAACCGTTCGCTGCCGAACGTGACGCTGCCGAACGGCTGGATGCCGACGAGCCGCACGGTGCGGCCGCGTTCCCGCAGGGGCAGGACGAGCCCGGCGGTGGAGGCGCCGGTGCCGACAGCGCCGACCACGGTCAGCTCCCGGTCCGGCAGCGCGGCGGCCACCAGGTCGGCGAACTCCCGGTAGCCCGCGTAGTGGACAGCGTCGTGGTACTGGCGCATCCAGTGCATGTCCGGGTGGCGCGCGACCAGTTCACGCACCCGACGCACCCTGCGTTCCTGGTCGAGGCGCAGGTCCTGCGAGGGCGGCATCTGGTCGACGGTGGCGCCGAGGATCTCCAACTGCACGCGCATGGTGGTGTCGACGGTGGTGGAGGCCACGATGTGGCATCGCAGCCCGTGCCGGTGACAGGCCATGGCGAGCGCCAGCGCGTATATGCCGCTCGAACTGTCCACCAGGGTCTGCCCCGGCCGGATGGTGCCTTTCTCCAGCAGGGCGCGGACGGCGCCGAGCGCCGCATAGACCTTCAGCGTCTCGAAGCGCGCCAGCACGGTGTGGGGCGTCAGCCTGATCAGGTCGGGCGCCTTGATGGCGTCGGTGATGTGCTCGTGCACGGCCCATTGCATAGCGTCGCCACCTCGAATGGAAAACGCGCCCACGGTACCCGGAATGGGCGTGAAGAATGGTGAACTGCCGGGGCAGGATGAGAGCATTGAGGGCGACGTCCATTGTGCCCGGGGCGACCTGCCTCAAAACGCTTCGTGCGCCCCCTGATTGAGGGGGGCCGGCAGGGAACCGGGCCTCGATTCCGTACGACAAATAATGGGGGAGTATCGTCCCGGTGCGCGGAGATCATCGCGTTACGGACCCGTTGACCTGGTCCTATCCGCGTTCCGTGCCGCTCCCTTTCTGTGACGGGAAACGGCACGGAACGCGCGGGTGTCAGTGCGGTGTTTCGCCGTTCTCCGCGGTGGCGAGCTGCGAAATGAGAGCCTGTCTCGCCCGTGCGACCCGGGATCTCACGGTGCCGATCGGGCAGCCGCTCGCCGCCGCGGCCTCGGCGTAGGGCATTCCCAGGATCTGAGTGAGCTTGAACGCCATTGCGCGGTCGGAAGGGAGCCGGGCGAGAAGTTCGTTCAGCGCGACGCCCTCCTCGAATCCCGGTATGTTTCCGTGCTGTTTGCTTTCGACCGCGGACATCCAGTCGGCCGTTTCGGCGAGCCGCGGCCTTGAGCGCTCGTACCTGATGCGGTCGATCAGGGCCCGCCTGGCGATGGACAGCAGCCAGGTGCGGGCCGAGGAGCGGCCCTCGAAGGACGGCAGACTCCGCAGGGCGCGCAGCAGCGTGTCCTGCGTCAGGTCCTCCGCGCCCTGCGGGTCGCCGCTGAGCCGGATGAGGTAGCGGTGGAGGTCGCCGCGCACGGCGCGGACGAAGAGTTCAGCGGCGCGCGGGTCGCCGCCGCGCGCCGCCAGGGCCCAGGCGGTCACCGTAGCGTCGTCGGGGCGGCCGGCCGGCCGCCCGCCCGGGGAGAGGCGGCGGTCGTCGGTTCCCGGCCGTCGGCCGTGGTTGCCGGAGGGGTCCGGCTCGCCGCGGGGTACGGCAGCAAGGGTGGGGGTCACAGTCCAGTCGCCTTTCGCGTGAACCGCGCCGTTCCAGCTCAGGGGCACGGTGGGGAAGGGAGGCCGGGACTGCCGGAGTTCGGGGGCGGGGGACCGCCCAGGTCAGGCGGGGGAGACCCGGCCGTGGCGCCGTGCTGCCGCGAGGGCAGCGGCGGGCGCGGGCGGGCCGCGGGACCCGGTGCGCCGCACGAGCAGCAGCTGCCGCAGCACCCTGCTGCCGTCCGGGCCCGGCACCGCCCGCCCGCCGGGCGCCGGTGCAGGGCTCGGCGCGGACCGCGGGACGGGCACCAGAACCCGCAGGACGGCCCATCGCAGGAGCGCGAAGACGGCGCGCTCCCCGGACCACAGCCACCCCGCGCTCAGCAGGGCCACGGCCAGATGGGCGGCGATCATGCCGGCCGTTCCGCCCGGCAGGCTGTGCGCGGCCTCGGCCACTGACGCTCCTGGACCACCGCCGGAGCCCGGCGGGTGGCCGTGCGCCAGATGCGACGTCAGACCTGCGTCGTGTACCACGCGCAACGCTTCGCTGTGGCTAAGGGCGTGGGCCTCGGCCGGGCACAGCACCCGCTCCGCCATCCACTGCGCGGAGGAACTCCTGGCGGTGGGCGGCGGCTCGGCCCGCAGCTGGCCGAAGGAGAAGAGCACGTGCAGCAGCGCCTGTGTGGCGAGCGCCGCCGTGATCACCGCGGCGCGTCCGCGCTCGCGGCCCGTGAAAGCGAGAGCACCCGCCCAGATTCCGAGGAATGCCACGGCAAAGACCCAGTGCGGGACCGGAGTTCCGGACATCATCTCGTGGCCGGAAACGGCGAGCACCACGCAGAGCCCCGAAAATACGGCTGCCCGCGCGACTCGCAACACCCGGCCCGCTTCCATGACCCAACCATGGTGACACCGCCCGGTCCGGGTGACGATATGCCAGGCAGCACTTTCCTCGGGGGAAAACAAATGTCCCGGCCGGGGAACCGGTTCGGCATGCCGTACGACTTCTCAAGTGAATGGGTGCTGTGTCCCCCGGTCGAGCGGCCCCAACTTCCGCGGTGCGGCGGGAACTCAGCGCTGCTCCACGCCGACAGAAAGAGGTGGACGATACCGCGCCGACGGCCGGAACCTTACCGCCCGCACAGGGTGGCCACCCCCGGAATCGAGGTTTCTGTATCCATGCATTGGTACGAGGATGACGGTTTTTGGGTCGATTTCGCCGACGTCATGTTCTCCGAGGCGCGGCGCCGGGCGACCGCCGACCTCATCGAACGTTCCCCGCTGCTGGACTTCCCCGCCGGCACGCGCGTACTCGACCTGTGCTGCGGTCCCGGCCTCTACGTGGTGCCGCTGGCCCGCCGCGGCTGCGCCGTGACCGGCGTCGACCTCAGCCCCGCCATGCTGGAACGGGCCCGCGCCGCCTGCGCGGCGGCGGGTGTTGACGCGCGGCTGGTCCGCGGCGACATGCTGACGCACGTCGAGCCGGAGACCTACGACGTGGTGCTCAACGTCTTCACGTCCTTCGGCTACTTCGCCCGCGAGGAGGACAACCTTCGGGTCCTGCGGAACGCCTACGACTCCCTGGTCCCCGGCGGCCGGCTGCTGATCGACATGATGGGCAAGGAGGTGCTGGCCGGCTGGATCGGGCGGCCCCAGGTCGTCGAGGCGGGCGACGCCTACGTGGTCCAGCGGGACACCATCCTGGACGACTGGACGCGCCTGCGCACCGACTGGACCCTCGTCCGCGGCGGGATCGCCCGCGAGGCGTCGATCACCTCCGCCCTGTACAGCGCGGCCGAACTGCGGGCCCTGTTCCACCGGGCCGGATTCACCGACGTCGAGGCTTACGGGGACTTCGACAAGGTGCCCTACGACAACCACGCGAAGCGCCTCATCGTGCGCGGCACCCGCCCCGCCGCCGCGGGCGCGCGGGCCGGGCAGTGAGGGGAGGGTCCCGATGACCATTGCCGCCCTGGAGGCGCTGACCTTCGGCCTCGACCGGATGGCCGCCGCGGCGGCCGGTGCCGGGCACCGGCTGTGCCTGCTGACCGGGAACCGGGCCGTCTACCGCCACGAGCTGGCGCGGCTCGCCCCCGAGGCGCCGCTGGACATCGTCGACGTCGACACCCACGACAAGGCCGCCTGCCGGGCCGCACTGGCCGCCCTGCCCGGTCTGAGCGGCCTGATCAACTCCACCGACACCTGGAGCGTCCCCGCCGCCGAACTCGCCGCGGAACTCGGTCTGCCCGGCCCCGACCCGGACTCGGTGCGCGTGCTGCGCGACAAGCTCCGCGTGCGCAACCTGCTGCACGAGCGGGGCGCGGGCCGGGCGCGGGCGCACGCTGTCGTTCCCGGTCCGGGGACCGCCGCCGACGTCCTGCGGGAGGTCGGCCTGCCCGCGGTGCTGAAGGACTCCGCCGGCACCTCGTCCCGCAACGTCTGGCTGGTGCGCGACGAGCAGCAGCTGGCCGCGGCACTCGCCGAGGCGGGCGAGCGCCCGTTCCTCGGCGGCCTGTTCGCCGAGCCGTTCTTCGCGGGACCCGTGTACAGCGCGGAGACCCTCAGCTGGGCGGGCCGCACCAGGCTGCTCGGGGTGCTCAGCCGCCAGATGTCGCCCGAGCCGTACGTCCGCGAGGAGGCGTCCGCGTTCCCCGTCGGCCTCCCCGGTGCGCAGGCGCGGCGGATCGAGACGTGGGCGGACCACACGCTGCGGGCCGCGGGTCACCTCGCGGGCTTCGCGCACGTCGAGTTCGTGCTGACCGAGGACGGCCCCGAACTGGTGGAGATCAACCGCCGCATCGGCGGCGCGCTGGTCGGCGAGGCCCTGTGCCTCTCCTTCGGCGTCAACGTTTACGAGGCCATGATCGATACGGCGCTCGGCCGCAGGCCGGCCCTGCTCGACGGCCCGGAGGCCGCCGGTCCCGCCACCGGCTTCGTGCTCAAGTACCCCGCGTCGACAGGTACGTTGACCGGGTGGTCCGGTCTCGGCGGCCTGCACGCGTTTCCCGGCTCTCCCCGGTGGTACCCGACGATGGCGCCCGGGGACCGCGTGGAGCATCTGACCGACCAGCGCGGGTGCAGCGGCATCCTCCTCGCCGAGGGCGCGACCGCCGAACTCGCCTTGCACCGCGCGCTCAGTGCCGCGGGCAGCATCACGCCCCTGATCGCGGACGCCGCGGCGTGACCGCCCCGAGCGCCCCGAGCGCACCGGGCCCGGCCCCGCGCCCGGCACGGCGCCCGATCCCGTCTCCCGAGGAGGACCACCAGGTGGAGAGCGTGACCTTCGTCGTCGGCACCGGGCGCAGCGGGTCGACGGCCCTGTCCGCCATTCTGCGGGCCCACCCGCACGTGCTCAGCCTCAACGAACTGTTCGCCTCCCTCATGTCGCCGGAACGGGCCTTCCCGGCCGAGCCCGTCACCGGCGAGGAGTTCTGGCGGCTGCTGTCGCGCCCCAACCGCACCTTCGACGCGCTCGTCCGAAGCGGCGTGCCGATGGGGGAGTTCCTCTACCCGCGCCGTCCGGGACGGTACTCGGCGGACGGCACCGGCATCCCGCTGCTGTGCATGATGGTCCTCCCGCACCTCACCGACGACCCCGACGGACTGCTCGACGAGTTGGGGCCGCGGATCGTCCCCTGGCCGCGGCGGCCCGCCGCCGGGCACTTCGCCGCGTTCTTCCGGCTGCTGCGGGACCGTTTCGGCAGGCGGGCCGTGGTGGAGCGTTCCGGCTACTCGCTGCGCTGGGTGCCACACCTCCACCGGGCCTTCCCCCGGGCGCGGTTCGTCCACCTGCACCGGAACGGGCCCGACTGCGCCGTCTCGATGAGCCGCCATATCGGCTACCGCAAGATCATGCTGGTGACCGAGGCGCTCGGCATCGCCGGTGTCGCCAGCTCGTCCCAGCTGACGGAACGTCACCTGGCCGCTCTGCCACCGCGGTTGGCCGGGCTGTTCGCCGACCGCTTCGACCCGGCCCTCGTCCTCGACGCCGACCTGCCGCTCGTCCGCTTCGCCACCCTGTGGTCCCAGATGATCGACGAGGGCGTCGCCGCTCTCGCCGACATCCCCGCGGACCGGCGCACCTCGTTGTCCTACGAACGGCTCCTGGCGGACCCCGACCGCGAACTCGCCCGGCTCGCCGCCTTCGCCGGCCTCGACGTGCCGCCCGGCTGGCCGGCGGCCGCGCGCGGCATCCTCGATCCGGCCCGCCGCGACCTCGCGGGCCGCCTCACCCCGCGGGAACGGGCGGAGCTCGACGCCGCCTGCGCACCCGGCGCCCGGGCCCTGGCCCTGGCCCTGGCGTCAGGGAACGGCGCGGACTGAGGCCCGCCGCCCGCTCCGCCACCGCCCCGGCGCTGCCCGGTCCGTACACCAAGGCGGACAGCGGCGTCACCGGGCCCGGCGGGCAGGACGTGGTCGGGGACGGCGCCGGGGACTGGCTGGTGTTCCACGGCGTGCTGAGCCAGGAGCCGCTGGTGCACGGCATGTACGTGGCACCGCTGCACTGGGCGGGGGCCGTGCCCTCCGTCGGCTGACCGGCTGACCGGCTGACCGGCCGCCGGGCACGCGGCCGTGCGCCGCGTGCCCGGCCCGTTCCCGGTCAGGGGCCGATCGGCCCGGTGGCGTAGTACGGCTTGCAGACGTCGCCGTCCCAGTCGGTCGCGATCTGGAGTACCCGGCTGCCGTCCGCGGAAGGCAGCAGCGGGGAGCTGTAGTTGGGGCAGAAGTTCGGCTCGGCGCCCGGCACCTGGACCGGCGCGGCGAAGTCCTGCCAGGGCCCCTCGCCGTTCGCGGAGTTCACCAGCACCGTGGCGCCGTTCCCCGCCGCCGTGCTGCCGTCCCGGTTCAGCAGCATCTGACCGACCAGCAGAATCCGCCCGTCACCGCCGCCGTCGGGCGAGGGCGCCCACGCGATCGTGGGCGTGGCGCGGAAGTACCTGCCGTCCGCCGTCTCCGGCCGGAAGCCCAGGTGGGCCGGATCGCCCCAGTCCCAGCCGTCGGCCGAGGTCCGGTAGTGCACCACGCACTGGTACTGGCCGCCCGGGTTGCAGATCTCGTAGCTCATGAAGTAGGTGCCGTTGGGCAGTTGCCGCACCATCGGCATGCCGGGGCGGTCGGGCTGCCACGTGCCGGCCACGGTGTCGTGGTGGCCGCTCCACGTCACGCCGTCGTAGGAGCGGGCGGCGGCCAGCTTCTGGCTGTGCCCCGGGTCGGTCTCGTCGGCGTAGTGGCAGACCAGCGCGCCGTCCGACGCGATGGAGAACTCCGGCTCCCACAGGCCGCCGGTGCCGTTCGCCGTGGCGCACGAGGAGAGGTAGGACCAGGTGCGGCCGACGTCGTTGCTGCGCCAGATCCGCAGGCTCATGCGGCGGTCCGTCTCGTCCTGCCCGGCGGACGAGGCCCACAGCAGGGTGCCCGCGGGCAGTTCCCCGACGGGGCGCGGCAGTTCGTACAGGGTCGCGCAGCACAGGCCCTGACCCCCGGCGGAGTCCGGGTCGGCGACCGCGCCGACCTGCCGGAACGTGGCGCCGTCGTCGGTGCTCTCGTGGATGGCGCCCAGGCCGTTGTTCCCGTCGAAGGTGACGACGCTCGCGAGGATGCGGCCGTTGGCCTCGCCGTTGTGTGCCAGGCGGATCACTCGCGGATACAGGCCGGTGTCGTCGCGCAGCGGGGTACCGGTGGCGGCCGGTGCGGGGGCCCCGGCCGCGGCGGCGGCCGTGAGGAGCGCGGCCACCAGGGCGCCGACGCACAGGATTGTCCGTCTCAGGTGAGTTCGGGGCATGGATGTCCTCCGGTCGTGGGGGCACGGGAGGTGCGAAAGGTTCCGGATCGCACGTTTCCATCGATGTAAGAAGCTGGCGGCGTGCCCGTCAATGGCCGGGGAACAGTTTTCTGCGGGCCGCATGCGCAGCCGCCCCGGCGGCTGCGCATGCACCCTTTGCCCCCGTCTGTCACGATGGGGAGGATGAACGGCAAACGCGCCAGGCGGAAGGCGACCGGCGGCGGCAAGGACCGGCCGCTCACGGAGTACCACCGCAAACGCGACTTCTCGCGGACCGCGGAGCCGAGCGGCGGGGCCGCGGGCCGCGGCGGCGAGCCGCGCTTCGTCGTGCAGATCCACGACGCCAGCCGCATGCACTTCGACTTCCGTCTTGAGGCGGACGGCGTGCTCAAATCGTGGGCGGTCCCCAAGGGCCCCTCGACCGACCCGAGCGACAAGCGGCTCGCGATGCCGACCGAGGACCACCCGCTGGACTACCGGGACTTCGAGGGCGTGATCGCCGAGGGCGAGTACGGTGCCGGGTCCGTGATCATCTGGGACGAGGGCACTTACCGCCCCGACCCCGGCGGGGGCCGCGCCGGGGACGAGCCCGTCCCCGTGGCCGAGTCGCTGCGGCGCGGGCACCTCTCGTTCCGGCTGAACGGTGCGAAGCTGCGCGGCGGTTACGCCCTCACCCGCTTCCGCGACGGGGACGCGGCCGGCCGCGGCGAAGCCTGGCTGCTCGTCAAACGCGGCGAGGGCGGCGCCGCACGGGAACGGGCCCGCGGCGGCACCCCCGACCCGACCCGCGCCAGGTCAACGCGCACCGGCCGCACCGTCGGCCAGGTGGCAGCCGACGGCCGACCGGAATAACCCCCGCCGCCCGCGAACGGCGGGGAATGGAACGCGAGACGTGCTTCTCCCTTGCGCCGTGCCCTCACAAGGCGCTTCCCGCTCTTGGAGCGTTGACGTCCGCGGCGCACCCGACCTGTGGGCAGGTCTGCCTTCTGGTCCGGAGCGTTCGCATGCCCGCAGCGCCCTCACCGCCGGATGCGAGTGCTGGCTCGTACTTCAGCTACTGGCCCGCTTTACTTGCACGCCCAACTCGCTTGCCAGGGCGAGAAGCTGATTTGACGGCAGTGAACTCATGACCAGGAGATCGGCGACGAGCTGCTTGACGGCGGGCTTGGCGCGGAACATCTCCGGCAAGGTCTGGCGCACGTTCACCAGGGCGGTCACCGCTTCGTCGACCTGCCTGCGTTGAGTGTGTGCCCTGACCAGGTCGATGCCGAAGCGTGCCTGCCGTTCCAGCGACAGGCCGGAGGGATCAACGGCCCCCGCCGCGCGGAGGGCGATGCCCGCGTCGCCGAGGTCGACGGCCACGGTGACCTCGTGGAGGGCGACGTTGGTTGGGCCGAACTCGGTGCTGTAGTCGTTACGGCCTTCGCCGACACGTTCGGCCAGCTCCTTGGCGAGCCGCAGATGCTTGTATGCCTCCTCGGCCTGGTTCAACCGGCCGGCGGCGAGGGCACGTTGCAGTGTCAGCGCCCCGCGCAGGGCAACGGCCTCCAACTGCCCGGTTTCGGCGAGAGGTTCGAGCGCGTCGGCGGCGCTTCCGGAAACCTGGGCGGCCTGGCCGTAGTGGCGGGCGCCGATGAACACGATGGACAGGCGAAATGCTCCGGCCGCCATCAGAAGCGGGTCGAACGCCCGCTCCGCGGCGACGACTGCGCGGTCCACGGCGATCCAGGCCGTTTCCGGTTCGCCCAGGTTTGCCAGTGCGGCGCTGCACGTGTGGTACATCGACGCCAGGAGTCGGAACAGCTCGGCGCGTTCCTGCTCCGAGGCTCCGGCGCGGGTGGCGGATTCGAGCCGCGGGACCAGGCCCTCCAGCAACTCGGCGAGGTCCGCGTAGTTGCCCTCGTGGGTCAGCGACCAGGCCCGGTCCACCCCGGCCCGCAGCGCGGGAACGTCCGGAGTTTCGGGCTGCCCGAGGATCGCCTTCAGCGAGTGGGCCGTGCTGAGTACCAGCCGCAGCCGTGACGCGCCCGGTGCCACGACCCGCGGATCACGGGCATGGTCGGCTGGCACAACGCGGTCGGCGACGCGGAGGTGACCGACTGGCAGTCTCCGCAGGGCAATGTCATCGGGTGCGGCCGCGGTGACGGCTTCGTCGCGATCAATAACGGTGCGGCCGCGGCCAGTTCGCAGTTCGGCACCCAGCTGCCCGACGGGACCTACTGCAATGTCCTCGACGACTGCGCGACCGAGGTGACCGTGTCCGGCGGCCTGGCGGCCCTGGACCTCCCCGCGAAGTCCGCGGTCGCCTTCGACGCCGGCACCGCCTGACCGGCGCGGAGCATCGGCCGCCGGGGGCGCGGGTCAGTGACCGTGCCCCCCGGCGCCGCTCGTGGCGACGGTGAACTCGGCGGTGTGGACCGCCCCTTCGTGCCGGAAGTCGAGGTAAAGCCGGTAGGTGCCCCCACCGGGCACCGCGGCGTGGAAGGTGATGCCGGGGCCCGGCGCGGTGGTGCCGTCGCCCGGCTCGCCCTGGGGATGGACGTGCAGGTAGCCCAGGTCGCCCGCGCGCAGGGCGACGAGGTGGCCGTAGGCGCCGAGGTGAGGTTCCAGATCGGTCACCGGGCGGCCGTCCCTGCTGACGTTCAGGGTGAGTTCGCTGTCGCCGCCCGCGGCGAGGCCGCCCTCCAGCGTCACGGTGTACCCGTGCACCGTGGCTGTCGTGGCCGGCTCGGGCAGCGGCGCGGGCTCGTGGGGCCCGGCCACGGCCAGGTCCGCGCCCAGCGTCAGCGGGCCGTCCTCGTCCCCGGCCGGGGAGAAGTCCGCGAAGAGGCGGTAGGCGCCGGCCTCCTCGACGGTGAGCGGAACGCTCCAGGTGCCGTCCGCCGCGCGCTCGGGGTGGAGGTGCTGGTAGCCCGACAGGTCGCGGCGGACGAGGATCAGGTGCAGCTCCCTCTCGTGCGTCCGCTGGTACCGGGTCAGCGGGCTGCCGTCCGGGCCCAGGATCGACAGGCGCAGCTCGGTCTCCCGGCCCGCGGTCAGCGGCCGGTCCGGCACGGCGAGGGTGTAGCCGCGCTCGGAGATCTGGAGGCCGCCGGGCGCCGCGGGGGCCCGCGGCTCCGGCTCGCGATCCCCGTGGCCGTCCGCGTGGGCCGGCTCCTCGTCCCCGCCGATCGGGCCGGCGGCACTGCCGACGCCGAAGGCGGCGCCGAACATCAGGGTGAGTCCGGCTCCGAAGGAGCCGACCTTGGCGGAAGTTCTCATCGTTTCGTCCCGTCCGGTGCGGTGTCGTGTCGGTGGGCGCGCACCGGTGAAGGAGTGCGCCCGAGCACGATGATATACCCCTGGGGGGTATTGGTCGAGCGATCGAGCCCGGCCGTCGGCGAGGGGGTGTTGCCGCGGTAGATACCGGATTCCCGCGGCGGGGGCTCTGCCGTGATCATCGCGACCTGTGGCGGGGCATCCGGCCACCGGGGCGAGGTGTAGGCATTCACTGCGGCAGTGCTGGGAGGGCGGGGCGAGGTGTCGATCGAACCAGTGGCCGAGGCCGAGAGCGGGGACGCGTTGCGTGTGCCGCGTGTCCGGGTGGCGACCCTCTCCGCCCCTCCGGCCACGTACACCGCGGCGGTCGAGCGGTATCTGACCGGCGCGGGCATCGCGAGGTCCACCCGATCTGCGACGTGGGGATGGATGTCCGCCGACGATCGGGGCCCGACCGGTCCTCCGCCCCGATGCTCCCGGCCCGTTCCCGCGACGCCTTCGTCCGCTCCCGGGAGCGGTACGCCCGCCCCGGCGTCGACGCGGTCGCCCGGCACGTCGCCGAACGTGACCCGGCCGCCCGACGGAAGCGCTGACGCCTCAGGGCAAGCACACCGCCGGGCGTCTTTGCCCGTCACAGCGCCATCCACCGGATGCGTGCAGAGCTCGACGCCGCGCGCGAGCCGCACTGATACAGATCGTCAACTGATCGGCTCTCATGGGACTGGTCGCTGTGCTGGTCCTGCGTAGGGTTTCCAGGAGGCGGCAGTGCGCCATTCGCACTTCGTCCGCTGCCGCGCCGAGTATTCAGGCGCATCCACGAGAGAAGGAAACACACCCATGCGCGCCCTTGTGGTCGATCACGGCGAGGCCGGACCCGTCCGGTTCGCCGATGTCGATGAGCCCGTGCCGTCCAGCGGCGAGACGTTGGTCGAGATACGGCACATCGGTCTCAACTTCGGAGAGCTGAATTACGCGCACCAGTGGCCGGCCGGCGCCGTGCACGGTCACGACGCGGCCGGCGTCGTGGTGCGCGCCGCATCCGACGGCTCCGGGCCACCCGTAGGTACGCGCGTCGCGCTGGGGATGTCCGCCCACGCGTGGGCGGAGCGGGTGGCAGTCAGCCCCGCCTCGCTCGGCACCGTCCCCGAGGGCGTGGATCTGGCCGACGGTGCCGCGCTGGGGATCGCCGGAGTCACCGCGCTGCGGGTGCTGCGCAAACGTTCCCTGCTGGCGCGCAACGTCCTGGTCACCGGCGCCAGCGGGGGCGTGGGGCACTTCGCCGTCCAGTTGGCGGCGCTGGCGGGCGCCCGGGTGACGGCACTCGTGGGTTCGCCGGACCGGGCCGCCGGACTCCGCGAACTCGGGGCCGACAAGGTCCTGACCGACCTGGCCGAGAGCGAGTGCCGGTTCGACCTCGTCCTGGACACGGTCGGTGGGCCGCTGGTGGCCCAGGCGTGGAGTTCCCTTGCCGAGGGCGGCACCGTCCACCTGGTCGGTTACTCCTCGGGGCAGGACACCACGTTCCCGTCAGGGGCCTTGTTCGGCTTCGGCGAACCCCGCAGCATCGCCACCTACGGCGACATGACGCCGACCAGCGGGGAGCTGACGGACCTGTTGGACCTCATGGCCGCCGGGAAACTCTCGGCACCGGTCGGACTGCGAGGCGACTGGCAGGACGTGGACGACGCCGTCCGGGCACTGTTCGCGCGGAAGGTGCACGGGAAGATCGTTCTCGACGTGGTCTGACGTCCGTCGACGAGAATGGAACGATGGACGTACTCGCGGAAGCCTTGCGTGTATCGGGTGCGCGAGGAGCGCTCGGGGTCGTGCTGCAGGCCGGAGGAGCCTGGGGCCTGTGGCTGGACTCCTATCCGGGAGCGGCACTGCACGTGGTGTCCCGGGGCACGATGTGGCTCCATGTCCCGGGCGGGAAACCCCTGGAGGTGCGGGCAGGAGACGCCGTCCTGTTGTCGCCGGACACCGCCCACGGGATAGCCGGCGGGTCCGGTGCGATGATGGGCCCCTGTGACCGGAAGGCGACGGCCCAGGCCCTCACCGACGGCAGCGCCCTGCACCTGGGCTCGACGCCGGCGCAGACGGAAGTGCTCGTCCTGCACTATGAGCAGGACCCGGAGGTGAGTACACCGGTGCTGACCTCCCTCGTCCGGCCGATGCACGTCACGAGCCGGGAGAACGCACAGCTCGCAAAGACCGTCGAGCTTCTCACGACGGAGCTCGCGCAGCCGCAGATCGGCACCACCGCCGCCGTCAACAGCATCGTCAACCTTCTGCTCATCCAGTTCGTACGCGTCTGGCTGGCCCGCCACCCGGAGAAGCAGTCCGGCTCATGGCTGGGCGCGCTGCGTGATCCGGTCGTGCGCGACGCCCTGGGACGTGTCCACGCCCGACCGGAACACCCCTGGACCACCGAGTCCCTGGCGGCCGCGACGGCGGTGTCCCGGACGACGCTGTCCAGGCACTTCCGGTCCGCCCTCGGACAGACGCCGGGCGCGTACGTGACGCAGTGGCGCATGGACCTGGCGTCCGTCCGGCTCCGCGACACCGACGAGCCGGTCGAGTCGATCTCCGGCGCGGTCGGCTACGCCTCCCCGCACGCTTTCAGCCGTGCCTTCCGACGTGCCCGAGGTATGCCCCCGGGCGAGTACCGTTCTCGACTTCGCAAGTGATCGCAGGCAGGCGATTACCGGCAACACTTGAGCACGAGTGCGGTCCGGGCGAGTGGGCAAGGGCGAGGCGCCTCCTCGGGGCTGGACGGGGTGGTAGCCCACTTCGCCCCGCCCGAAGACGAGGCGGGCCGGCTGCGGAACGAGACCGGGGCCGACGGGCGCCGCCTCCCGCAACGCGGGCGAGCCGATGGCCCGGTGCCGCCTGCCTGGTGCTCGACCCCACGCTCTCCGCGGGGCGCCGGACCGGGCCTATGCCCGCATGGGCTCGGGAGCGACGCAGGCCGGGGCGGCCACGGTGAGCCGGTGCGACTCGCGCAGGACCCCGGTGGCCGGGGCGAGGGTCAGCACCACCACGGCGTCCGCCTGCTGCGCGGCCACGTACAGCCGGTCCCCGGCCACCGCGAAGTGGCGGGGCCAGGCGGCGTTCAGCGCGTACTCGGCGACCGGCACGGCCGAGCCGCCGGTGAGGTCGAACACGCTGATCGTGTCTGGCCCGCGGTTGGACAGGAAGCCGAAGTGCCCGTCGGGGGAGAGGGAGAACTGCGCGGGCATGTTGGCGTCCGGCCGCCGGGAGGCGGGGGCCGATCCGAGAACGGAGAAGACGCCGGGCGTCTCCTCCGCCACGGTCAGCAGCCCGGCGGCCAGCTCGGCCACGACGTAGGCGCGGCTGCCCGTCCCCGGCCTGATCAGCTGCCGCGGACCCGTGCCCGCCGGCAGCGGCCCCGCCGCGACCCGCTCCAGCGTGCCCGCGGGGCTCAGCCGGTAGGACCACAGGGTGTCGCTCCCCAGGTCGGTCACCGTCACCAGCGTTCCCGCCGCGTCGAGCGTGATCATGTGGGCGTGCGGCCCCTCCTGCCGGTCCGCCACGGGGCCGGAACCGCTGTGCTCGGCCAGGTCCCTGCGCGCCGTCGGCGCGCCCCGGTCGTCGAGGGCGATCACCGCGGCGCTGCCCGAGCCGTAGTTGGCGGCGAGCAGGTGCCGCGCGTCCGGCGTGACGACCAGGTGGCAGGGCTCCGCGCCGCCGGTCGGCACCGTGCCGAGGACCGCGGCGCGGGTGCCGTCCGCGTTCAACTCCACGGCGGTGACCGTGCCTTCGGCCCGCTCGTTCACCGCGTAGACGACGGGCAGCCGGGGATGCCAGGCCAGCCAGGAGCAGTCCGGCAGGTCGAGCTCCTGCACGCGGTCGAGGGCGCCGCTGCGGGCGTTCTCCCGAAGGACGGTGATCCCGGGGCGGGCGCCACCGTTCCCCTGCGTGTAGGAACCGACGCAGAAGAGTCGGCCCGCCATGTCCGTGCCTCCGTTCGGTGCCGGCCCGCCGGGCGGCGGACGCGGTGATCCTCACGGTACCCGGGGTGCCGCCGGTCAGTCGTAGGTATAGGTGCTGCTGCCGAAGATGGCGGCGTGCTCCAGGACGTCCTCCAGCGGGTCGTCGATCTGTCCCGTGTTCACCAGGGCGAACCGGGAGCCGATCGTCGTCTCCCCCGAGTAGTGCTCGTCGGCGTCCGCGGCCCCGGAGGCGAGCCCCGCCGCGCCGAAGGTCGCGAGCGCCAGCAGCGGCCAGCGTGCCCATGCGTTCATATCCGCCCCTTTTTCTCGTTCCGGACTGAAGGTGCTTCGGTCGTCTAATCACCCGGGCATCCAAAAAGTTACGGTGGAGAACAGGTCGTATGACCGTGCGTCAGGTGATGTCCCGCCCTGGGCGAAGCAGACCACGTACCCCGCCCCGGTCCCCGCGTCGAGGGTGCACTCCTGGGGCGGAACGGGATGCGGCGCGCCGTGCCCCGAGGTGGTCACGGCCGCCACGGCCACCGCGGTGGCGACGACGAGCTTGGCTGTGACGAACATGTAGCACAGCGTAAGAAGCGGGCCCGTGACCGGTCGCGCCTCAGTCCACGGCCAGATGCTCCCTGAGCCAGTCCTCGACCTCGACGATGTGGGCCTCGGCCCGCAGCCTGGCGCGGTCCGGATCGCGGTCGCGCAGCGCGGTGAGGATCGCCCGGTGTTCGCCGACCGTGCGTTCCACGGCCTGCGCGTCGGTCTTGCCGCGCCAGATCCGCGCGCGGGTCGTCCCGCCGGACATCCCCTCGATGACGGCGGCCAGCACCGGGTTGCCGGAGGCGCCGTTGACCAGGGCGTGGAAGCGCAGGTCGTTCTCCACGAGGGCGGTGTGGTCGACCTCGGCGCCGCGCACCAACTCCTCGGCCTCCCGCAGCAGTTCCTCGAGTTCGACGAGCGTGGTGGGCTGGATGCGGGTGGCGGCCAGGGCCGCCGCCTGCGGTTCGAGGAGGCGGCGCACCTGGAAGAACTGGAGCACCGTCCGGTCCCGCTGCACGTCGACGGCGAAGCCGAGCGCGGCGAGCAGCATGTCGGGCGCCAGGGTGGTGACGTAGGTGCCGTCGCCCTGCCGGGTGCTCAGCACGCCCATCGCGGCGAGCGCGCGGACGGCCTCGCGCAGGGAGCTGCGGGAGACCCCCAGCCGCGCCGCGAGGTCCTTCTCCACGGGCAGCCGGTCGCCTGGACCGATCTCCCCGGAGATCAGCATGCCCTTGAGACTGTCCACGGCATCGTCGGTCAGTCCCACGGCACCATCCCGTTCATCCCGTTCATCCGATCGTCCGGTCGGGGTTCCGCGGTCATTGTGCCGTGCCTGGCGCGGCGCGGAGACATGCCGTAGCGCCGCCGGAACGCCTTGTTGAACGTCTGGAGATCGCCGAAACCGACCGAGTGCGCAACGGTTTTGACCGGCATCCCGGTGGACGTCAGGAGGGTGCGGGCGCGGGCCAGCCTGCGGTGTCTGACGTGCGCCACGACCGTCTCGCCGACCTGGGTGCGGAAGAGGCGGGTGAGGTGGTTGGGGGAGATCCCGGCGAGGCGGGCGAGGAAGGTGACGCTCATCCGCTCGTCGAGGTGCGCGTCGACGTGGTCGAGCACCGCGGCCACCGCCGGGTGCATGTCGCGCGTGTCCCGGTCCGCGGCCGCGGTCATGGTCTCCAGCCGGCACAGCAGGGACCACAGGTCGGCCCGCGCCCGGTGCGGCGCGGTGCCGCTCGCGGCGCGCGCGGACTCGAACAGCTCGCGGATGCGCGGCAGTTCCGTGCCGCAGTCCAGCGCGGACGGCAGCGCCGCGGTGGGCGGGCCCGCGGCCGGCAGGTGGAAGTGCGCGAAGAGGTGGACCGAGGGGCCGACGTAGTGGAGCCGGTGAACGGTGCCGGGCGGGATCAGGCTCAGCCAGCCGGGGGCGAGCGTCACGCGGTGCGGGCCGATCGCCAGGCGCCCGTGGTAGCCGTACAGGTGGAGTGACCACAGGTCGTCGAGGCACCACTCCTCCACGGTGCAGGCCGTTCCGTGGTGGCCGATGTCCACCCTCGCGATGTCCGGCGGGCGCCCGAGCGGAACCCGCCACACGGTCATGGTGCTTTCCGTGGATTCCCCGTTTTCCGCCATCGGCCGACCATACGTCGGATGTTCCGGTCTCTTCCATACCTGTGCACGACCAGCGTCCGACCCCGCTGCGTGACCGTATTTGCACGCTGAGGACACGTGTTACCTGGGCGTGTGCCGCAGAGTGAGGGAAATGGACCAGCGGTGCACGGGTACGACCATTGGCGCCCCCGGGGCGGACTCCTACGCTCATACGTCAGATGAAAGCCGTCGGACATGGCTGAATTCGGCCTGAGCCGGATGTGTGCCGCCCAGAACCGCCAAGAGGTGTGATGCCGACCTTCTCCTGTCCCCTGCGGGCCCGCGCGGCCCGTTCCGCGTCACCTGGCGGGCCCGGGTGACGGCCCGTCCGCCCTCGCGCCGCGCCGTTCTGCGGGGCGCGGCGGCCGGTGCGGCGCTCGCGGCCGGCACGGCCTCGGGCTGCGGCTTCAGCCGTGGCTCCGGCGACGGTCTGGTCTTCGGGTTCCACGGCGACTCGATCGCCATCGACACCTACCAGCAGGTCGCCGAGCTGTACCAGCGCCGGAATCCCGGCGCGCGCGTCCGCTGCACCTACGCCGACTCGCTCGGCTTCTTCCAGCGGCTGCCGCTGATGTTCCGCGCGGGTACCGCGCCCGACGTGGTCATCGTCGCCGAGAGCTGGGTCTCCGGGCTCAGTCAGCTGGGCGGCTACGCGGACCTGACCCGGTTCCTGGAACGGGACGGGCTCGGCGAGGACACCTGGGTGCCGGGCGCGCTGACTCCCGCCCGCATCGAGGGGCAGACCCTGTGCCTGCCGTGCCTGGTCTATCCCAAGGGCATCGCGTACAACCGGACGTTGCTGCGGGAGGCCGGGATGCCGGACCCGCGGCCCGGCTGGCGCGAGGCGCAGTTCGTGGAGACGGCCGCCGCCGTCGCCCACGGCTCGGGCGCCGGGCGTGTCTGGGGTCTGCACAACGGGTTCGGCACGGCGCAGCCGTGGGACGTGCCGACGATCCACGGCAGCCTGCCCTTCGACCCGTACGAGCGCCGCATGACGGCCACGGACCCGCGGGTGGTCTCCTCGCTCCAGTTGCTGGCCGACCTGGTGCACGAGCATGACGCGATGCCGGGCGCCGCGCAGGAGCAGGACACGGTCAACTTCACCAGCGGCCGGTTCGGGCTCGCGCTGTTCGCCGGCTACTTCCTGACGGCGTGGACGGAGCAGATCGGCTCCCGTTTCGACTGGGGCGTGGTGCCCTTCCCCGCGGAGTGGTCGGGCACCTACCAGAACAACAACGCGGCGGTGTTCGAGGGCTCCCGGCGCAAGGAGGAGGCGTTCGCGTTCGCCCGCTTCCTCTCCACCGACCCCGAGGCGCAGGAGATGCTCGCCCCGCTGGGCACCCCCGCGCTGCGCGAGACCGCGGGGACCTGGCAGCGCGGCCTGCCCGCCGCGGCGGCGGAGTACCCCTGGCCGGAGCTGATCCAGCAGATGGAGGACCAGCTCGTCGCCTACCAGGGCGGGGTGTTCAACAAGATCTGGGATGTCCTGGGCGGCGCGGTGCAGGCCGTGGAGAACACCGGCAAACCCGTCGGGCAGGCGCTGCACGAGGTGCAGGAACGCGGAACGGAGATCTTGCGCGCATGAACGCCCTCCACACCCCGACGACACGCGCCCGCGAGGCCGCGCCGCCCGCCCCGCGGCGCGCGGAACGGCCGAGCCGGTGGCAGCGTTTCCGCCGCTCGGAGTCCGCGGCGTTCTACCTCTTCCTCGTGCCCTGGATCGTCGGCCTCGTCGGGCTGACCCTGGCGCCGATGCTGTTCTCGCTCTACGCCGGGTTCACCCGCTGGGACGGCGTGCACAGCCCCGAGTGGATCGGCCTGGCGAACTTCCGGGTGATGTTCGGCTCCGACCCCGACTTCTGGCCGTCCTTCGGCCGCACCTTCTACTACGCGGGGGCCCGGGTGACGCTCGGGGTGCTGATGGCCCTGGCGCTGGCCGCGATCCTCAACACCCGCCTGCCGGGGCGCACGTTCTTCCGCACCGTCTTCTTCCTGCCGGCGATCGTCACCGGCGTGCCGATGTTCGTCGTCTGGTCGTGGATGTTCGACCCCAGCGGCGGCATCCTCAACTACCTGCTGGACAAGGTGGGGATCGCGGGCCCGGCGTGGCTGGGCAGCACCACCTGGTCGATGCCCGCACTGATTCTCATGAGCCTCACCGCGACCGGCGGCACCATGATCATCTTCCTGGCGGGGCTCCAGGGCATCCCCGTCGAGCTGCGGGAGGCGGCGATCGTGGACGGCGCCGGCTGGTGGCACCGCTTCCGCGCGGTGACCGTGCCGTTGCTGTCGCCCGTCATCCTCTTCAACGTGGTCATGGGGCTGATCACCTCGCTCCAGGTATTCGCCGAACCCTTCGTGATGACCCAGGGCGGACCGGAGCGGTCCACCTACGTGTTCGGCATGTACCTCTACAACGAGGCGTTCTGGTACTCCAACGTCGGCTACGCCTCGGCGCTGGCGTGGGTGCAGTTCCTGGTCATCGTCGCCCTGACCGTCCTGGTCCTCCGGTTCGCCCGGCGGCGCGTCCACTACATGGGCTCCTGAGGGGAGTTGGATCAGCCATGACCGCCACCGCCCCCGCGCCCCGGTCGCGCACCACCCTGCGCCTGTCGCTGACGCGCGGCCGGATCGCCCTGGTCCCGCTGTACGTGCCGCTGTGCATCGCCGCGTTCTTCTTCATCCTGCCCTTCGTGTGGATGCTCTCGGGCGCCTTCAAGGAGCCCAGCGAAATCGCCGCCTACCCACCGCAGTTCATCCCCGACGGGCTGGGCACGGGGAACTTCACGGAGGCCGCCGCGGGCGTCTCGCTGTGGCGCTACCTGGGCAACTCGGTCCTGGTCGCGGTCGTCTCCACCGTGGGCACTCTCTTCTGTTCCACCCTCACGGCGTTCGCGTTCGCCTACCTGCGGGCCCCCGGCCGCAACCTGCTCTTCGGCCTCGTACTGTCCACGATGATGCTGCCGCCGTTCATCATCCTGATCCCGTCCTACAGCCTCTACCAGTGGCTCGGCTGGCTGGACACCTATCTGCCGCTGACCGTGCCGCACTTCCTCGGCGTGGGCTGCGCGTTCTACATCTTCCTGCTGCGGCAGTTCTTTCTCGGCATACCGCGCGAGCTGTTCGAGGCCGCGCGGATCGACGGGGCCGGGCGGCTGCGCCAGTACTGGCAGATCGCGCTCCCGCTGGCCAAGCCGGCGCTGGTCACGGTGACCCTCTTCCAGTTCGTCGCATCCTGGAACGACTTCTTCGGCCCGCTGATCTTCCTGACGGACTCCTCGAAGTTCACGCTGCCCGTGGGCATCCGCTTCTTCCAGGGGCTTTACACCACCGACTACGGGGCGCTGATGGCGGCCAGCTGCGTCAGCGTGCTGCCGGTGCTGCTGCTGTTCCTGGTCGCGCAGCGGTTCTTCGTCCAGGGCATCGCCACCACCGGCGGGAAGGGCTGAGCGGCCGTGCGCCGGGCCCAGGACCGCCGCACGGCCGCCGGGCCGTCACGCGGGCGGCAGGCCGTAGACGCGCTCCGCCGTGCCGCCGAAGACCTCGGCCCGTTCCGCGGCGGACAGCACGGACGTCAACTCCTCGGCGGCGGCGGCGACCTGCCCGTAGTCCGCGGCCAGCAGGCAGACCGGCCAGTCGGAGCCGAACATCAGCCGGGAGGGGCCGAAAACCTCCAGGGCCCGCTCCGCGTACGGCCGCAGATCGGCGACGGTCCACCGGGCCCAGTCCGCCTCCGTCACCAGGCCGGACAGCTTGGCGTGGACGTTCGGCTCCGCCGCCAGGGTGGCGATCAGCCCCGCCCATGGCTCGGAGCGGCCCGCGGCGATCGGTGGTTTGGCCAGGTGGTCGAGCACGAACGTCAGCCCGGGCAGCGCCCGCACCGTTTCGATCGCCGCGGGCAGCTGGTGGGGGAGGACCAGCAGGTCGTACGCCAGACCCGCGTCGGCGACCGCGGCAAGACCGGCGCGCACGTCGGCCCGGCACAGCCAGCGCGGATCGGCCTCGCCCTGCACCAGGTGCCGCACCCCGGCCAGCAGGTGGCCGCCGGGCGCGGCGCGCAGCCGGGCCAGCAGGTCCGCGACGGCCGCGCCGCGCGTCAGGTCCGCCCAGCCGACGACCCCGGCGACCAGCTCGCTGCCCGCGGCGAGCGCCAGGAACTCCGTGGTCTCCTCGGCGTCGGGCAGCACCTGCACCAGGACGCTGCGGCCGACGCCGGCCTCGGCCGCCGGGCCTGCCAGCTCGTCCAGGAGCACCGTGCGGTGGATCGACGCCATGCTCGCGGCGCCGAGCCAGGGCTGCGGCCTGCGGCCGAGGTCCCAGACGTGGTGGTGCGCGTCGACCCGGGTCATGCGCCCGCCTCCCCTGCCGGCTCGTTCAACTCGTTCAACTCGTTCAACTCCTCCGGCTCGTCCAGCTCGTCCCACAGGGCGTCCGGCACCTCCGTGGCGGCGTGCTCGGCGTTCCGCGCGACCTCCTCCGCGGTGCGCGCCCCCACGACCACCCCGGTCACCGCGGGGTGCCGCAGCGGGAACTGGAGCGCCGCGGCGGCCAGCGGCACCCCGTGGGCGGCGCACCGTCCGGCCAGCCGCCGGGCGCGGCGCAGCACCCGCTCGGGGACGGGCGCGTAGTTGTAGTGCGCGCCGGACGAAGGGGCGGCGAGCACGCCGCTGTTGAACACCCCGCCGACCAGCACGCCCGTCCCGCGCGCCGCGCAGCGCGGCAGCAGGTCCCGCGCCGCCTCCCGGTCGAGCAGCGAGTAGCGGCCCGCGACCAGCACGCAGTCCACGTCGGTCTCCGCGACGAACCGGGACAGCATGGCGCACTGGTTCATGCCCACGCCGATCGCCTTCACCACGCCCTCCTCGCGCAGCCGGGCCAGGGCCGGGTATGCCTCGCGGACGGCCGGTTCCCAGTGCGCGTCCGGATCGTGGATCAGGACCACGTCGAAGGAGTCGAGGCCGGCGCGCTCCAGGCTCTCGGCCAGGGAACGGCGCACGCCCTCGGAGCTGTAGTCGCGCACCCGCACCCGGTCCGGAGCGCCCTCGAAGCCCTCGGCGTCCGCCCTGGCCTCGGCCGGCGTCGCGGACCGCAGCAGCCGCCCCACCTTGGTCGACACCACGGCCTCGGCCCTGGGGCGGTCCGCGAGGAACGCGCCGAGCCGTTCCTCCGCGAGCCCGGCGCCGTAGTGCGGGGCCGTGTCGAAGTAGCGGATACCCGCGTCCCAGGCGGCGGCGAGCGTGTCCGCGGCCTGCTCGTCGTCGACCGCGGAGAACAGGCCGCCCAGCGGGCCGGTGCCCAAGCCGACCCGCCCGACCCGGACGCCGGAACGTCCGAGCGGGGCGGTGGTGCCGATCACCGCGCACGCCCCAGGGCGTGCGGCCCGGCGGTGGCGGCGCGCCACGCGCCGCCGCGGAGTGGCGGAAGGTCGGAATGCAATCGCATGGCTCTCCGTAAGTTGTTGGGTGGCCCGGGAGGGCCGGATGTGGCTTATGGCTCCTTGCCGTTCGTGGCTCCCCAGGAGTGGCCGTCCGGCTCTCCGGGGCGCCCTGACTGCTGATTGAGATGTGCGCGCCGTGTGCGGTCGCTGATTACGGAGATGACAGCGGGGTGTTCCTCGGGCCGACGGCATGTCGTGCGGAACGAGGAGGGGCGAGTGAGCGAGCGACAGGCCCAGGTCTGGGCCGGTATCGACGCGGGCAAGGGCCACCACTGGGCGACGGTGGTCGACGAGACCGGCGCCACGCTGTGGTCGAAGAAGGTCGATAACGACGAGTCGGCGATTCTGACCGCGCTCGGTGAGATCCTCGGCCTGGCGGACGAGGTCCACTGGGCGGTGGACATCTCCGGTACGTCCTCCGCGCTGCTGCTGGCGCTGCTGGCGGCGCACGGCCAGCAGGCCGTCTACGTGCCCGGCCGCACGGTCAACCGCATGTCGGGCGCCTACCGGGGCGAAGCGAAAACCGACGCCCGCGACGCCTACGTCATTGCGGAGACCGCACGTCAGCGCCGTGACTTCGCCACTATCGACGTGCCCGCCCAGCTCGCCGCCGACCTCGCGCTGCTGACCGCCCACCGCTCCGACCTGATCGCCGACCGGGTGCGGATGATCAACCGGCTCCGCGACGTGCTGACCGGTATCTTCCCCGCCCTGGAGCGGGCCTTTGACTACTCCGCCCACAAGGGTGCGCTGGTGCTGCTGACGGGCTATCAGACCCCGACCGCCCTCCGCCGCCGCGGACGCGCCCGGCTGACAGCCTGGCTGGCCAGCCGCAGCGTCCGGGGTGCCGACGCGGTCGCGGCCACCGCCCTGGAGGCCGCGCAGGCCCAGCAGACCGCTCTGCCCGGCGAGGACGTCGCCGCACAGATCGTCGCCGGCCTTGCGGTGCAGATCCTGGCTCTTGACGACCGGCTCAAGCGCATCGACAAGCAGGTCGCGACCACCTTCCGCAGCCACCCGCAAGCCGGGATCATCGAGTCCCTGCCCGGCATGGGCCCCATACTCGGTGCCGAGTTCGTCGTCGCCGCCGGCGATCTCGCGGCCTACAACGATGCCGGCCACCTGGCGTCGGCGGCCGGGCTGGTGCCCGTCCCACGCGACTCCGGGCGCCGGACGGGCAATCTGCACCGGCCCAAGCGTTACAGCCGCCGCCTGCGCCGGGTGTTCTATATGTCCGCGCAGACGAGCATCATCCGCGAGGGGCCGAACCGGGACTTCTACCTCAAGAAGCGGAACGAAGGACTCAAACACATCCAAGCCGTCATCGCCCTGGCACGGCGTCGGGCCAGCGTCCTGTGGGCACTCCTGCGCGACAACCGGGTCTTCACCCCCGAACTGCCAGTCACGCAGGCGGCTTGACTTCGTCATTGAGACTCCTGGGGGCTGAGGCGAGATCAGTCCGCGCCGAGGTGGTCGCGCAGCCAGCGTTCGGTGCTGCTGACGTGCACCAGGGCGGCGGCCTCCGCGAGGGCGGCGTCCCGGTCGGCCAGGGCGGCGTAGATGGTCTCGTGCTCGGTCAGGGTCAGGCCCGAGGCGTCCTCGTCGACCAGGCCGCGCCAGACCCGCGCCCTGAGCGTGCTGCTGGAGATGCCCTCCAGCAGGGAGACGAGTGTCTCGTTGCCGGTCGCCGCGAGCACGGCCCGGTGGAACGCCGCGTCGTGCTCGGTCAGCAGTTCGGCATCGTCCCGCGCGGCACGCATCGCGTCCAGATGCCGGCGCACCTCCGCGAGCTGCGCGGCGCCGATCCTGGTGGCCGCGAGCCCGGTCGCGACCGGCTCGAACAGCCGCCTGACCTCCGTCAGCTGCAACAGGGTCTCGCCGCGCAGCATTTCGACCGCGGTCCCGAGGCCGTCGAGGAGCAGGTGCGGCTCCAGGCTCGTCACATACGTGCCGTCGCCCCTGCGGATCTCCAGCACGCGGGAGACCACCAGCGCCTTCACGGCCTCCCGCATGAGGTTGCGGGACAGGCCGAGGTCCGCCGCGAGCTGCTGCTCCGGCGGCAGCTTGGCGCCCGGGGGCAGCTCACCGGACTGGATCAGCTCCCTGATGCGGGTGATGGCCTTGTCGGTCAGTGACACGGGGCGGGAGCCTAACAAAGAGATCCCATGTCTTGAAGGGGTGAGTCGTTGCCTTCTTCCGGAAATGGGACACGATACGGCGCTTCTCCGTCATGGGGTGGACGTCCGTCGCCATGGCAACTATAAATCGATCCCATGTCCAAGCGATATGTTTCCCCTGCGCCCTGGCGGTCCCCGTGGCCGAGGTGATCAGTGCCGTCGAGGTGGCCGACGTGCGGTTCCCGACCTCGCGGGAGCTGGACGGCTCCGACGCGATGAACCCCGAGCCCGACTACTCGGCGACCTACGTGACCCTGCGCACCTCCGACGGGGCCGAGGGCTTCGGCCTCGCGTTCACCATCGGGCGCGGCAACGAGATCACCGCCGCGGCCGTGCGCGCCCTCCAGCCGCTGGTGACGGGGCTGCCGGTGGACGACCTGCTGGCCGACCTCGGCGCGTTCTCCCGGCGCCTGACCGGCGACGGCCAGCTGCGCTGGCTCGGGCCCCACAAGGGCGTCATCCACATGGCGGCCGGCGCGGTCGTCAACGCGGCGTGGGACCTGTACGCGCGGCGGGCCGGCAAACCGCTGTGGGACCTGCTGGCCTCCCTCAGCCCCGAACAGCTCGTCGCCCTCGTCGACTTCCGTTACCTGAAGGACGCGCTCACCCGCGAGGAGGCCCTGGACATCCTGCGCGCCGCGGAGCCTGGCCGCGCGGCACGCCGCGCCCGGCTGCTGGCCGACGGCTACCCCGCCTACACCACCACCCCCGGCTGGCTCGGCTATACCGACGACAAGCTGGTGCGGCTGGCCCGCGAGGCGGTCGCCGAGGGGTTCACCCAGATCAAGCTGAAGGTGGGCACCGACCCGGAGGCCGACCTGCGGCGGATGCGGCTGGCCCGCGAGGCCGTCGGCCCCGGGGTGCGCATCGCCGTCGACGCCAACCAGGCGTGGGGCGTGGGGCAGGCCGTCGAGTGGCTGCGCCCGCTGGCGCCCTACGAGCCGTACTGGATAGAGGAGCCCACGTCGCCCGACGACGTCCTCGGACACGCCGCGATCCGCCGCGCCGTCGCTCCCGTCAAGGTCGCCACCGGCGAGCACTGCCACAACCAGGTGATGTTCAAGCAGCTGCTCCAGGCCGAGGCCATCGATGTGCTCCAGCTCGATGCGGCCCGCGTCGCCGGCGTCACGGAGAACGTGGCGATCCTGCTGCTCGCCGCCAAGTTCGGCGTGCCGGTCTGCCCCCACGCCGGGGGCGTCGGCCTGTGCGAGATGGTGCAGCACCTGGCCATGTTCGACTTCGTCGCCGTCAGCGGCAGCACCGAGGACCGCGTCATCGAGTACGTCGACCACCTGCACGAACACTTCACCGCCCCGGTCACGGTGCGCGACGGGCGTTACCTCGCGCCGGCCGTGCCCGGCCTGGGCGCCGAGATGCACGCCGCGTCCATCGCCGACCACAGCTACCCCGACGGACCCGTCTGGAGCACCGCGCCATGAGCGAAACCGTCATCGAGAGCGCCGAGTTCACCGGGCTTTCCGCCATCGTCACCGGCGGTGCCGCCGGCATCGGCCTGGCCACCGCCGCCCTGCTGGCCGGCCGTGGTGCCCGCGTCGCCTGCCTCGACCTCGTTCCGGAGGTGTCCGCCCCGCTGACCGGCATCCGCGCCGACGTCGCCGACGACGAATCGGTCAGGGCCGCGGTCGCCGAGGCCGCCGAGACGTTCGGCGGCCTGGACATCCTCGTCAACAACGCGGGTATCGGCGCCCAGGGCACCATCGAGGACAACCCCGACGAGGAGTGGCGCCGCGTCCACGAGGTCAACGTGCTCGGTATCGTCCGCACCACCCGCGCCGCACTGCCCCACCTGCGCCGCTCCGCGCACGCGGCGATCGTCAACACCTGCTCCGTCGCCGCCACCGCGGGACTGCCCAACCGGGCCCTGTACTCGGCGACCAAGGGTGCGGTGCTCGCCCTCACCCGGGCCTGTGCCGCCGACCTGGTCCGCGACGGCATCCGCGTCAACTGCGTCAACCCCGGAACGGTCGACACCCCGTGGATCGGGCGCCTCCTGGCCGCCGCGCCCGACCCGGAGGCGGAACGGGCCGCGCTGCGGGCCCGGCAGCCCACCGGCCGGCTCGTCGCGCCCGAGGAGGTCGCCGCCGCCATCGCGTACCTGGCGGGTCCGCTGGCCGGTGGCACCACCGGCACCGACCTCGCCGTCGACGGCGGCATGGCCGGTCTGCGGGTCCGCCCCACCTGACCGCCTGGCCGCCGTGCCTCGCGCTACTGCGTGGCACCCATCAGGCGGGCGAGCAGCGGCAGTTGCTCCGGGTCGTCGAGGGCGGAACCGACCGCGACGGCCCGGCAGCCCGCCGCGAGGAAGTCCGCGGCGGAGTGTGCGTCGAGCCCGCCGGTGGCCACGAACGACACGTCGGGGAACGGGCCGCGCTGCGCGCGGACCCACCCCGCGCCGAGCTGCGCCGCGGGGAACGCCTTCAGCCAGTGCAGGCCCAGCGCGCGCGCCCGGGAGATCTCCGTCGCCGTGGCCACGCCCGGCAGGTGCGGCAGCCCCCGCTCCTGGCACGCCTCGGCCACCTCGGGCAGCAGACCGGGTGCCACGGTGAACGCCGCGCCGGCCGCCGCCACCTCCGCGACCTGCTCCGCCGAGGTCACCGTGCCCGCGCCGACCACCCGGCCCCGCTCCCGCCCCGCGGCCACCGCCGCACGCAGCGAGGGCATAGCCGTCGGGTCCTGCACGGTGACCTCGACCAGCTCGATGCCCAGATCCCAGGCCCGCTCGCATGTGTCGACGGTGCGGGGGACGTCGTAGCCGCGGAAGATTCCCATCACGGGACCTGCCGCGAAAGCCTGCTCGAAGAAGTCGGTCATGGGGTGATGCCTTCCGTGGTGGTGCCGGTACTGGTGTGCAGGGGGTTGGGCGTGGGGGTGTGCGTGGGGGGTTTCGTGTCGTCGGCGGCCGGGGGCCCGGCCCAGCCCAGCTCACGCGAGACGCGCTCCCCGACGGCCCGCAGATCGGCCAGCCGTTCGCGCAGCGCGGGGAGCGGGGCCACCGCGGCCAGCGCGGTGACGGACATGGCGGCCCGCACCCGGCCCGTCGCGTCCCACAGCGGCAGGGCCAGGCAGTTGACGAACGGCTCGCCCTCCGCGTCGTCCTCGGCCCAGCCCCGGTCGGCGACCGCGGCGAGCTCGGCCCGCAGCGCCTCGGGGCGGGTGATCGTCGTCGGGGTCAGCGGCGCGAAGTCGGCGCGCGCCAGCAGCCGTTCGCGCAGCGGCGGCTCCAAGTGGGCCAGGATCGCTTTCGACACGGCGGCGGTGTGCAGCACGGCCGGCCTGCCGATGCGCGAGCGCAGCCGCGTCGGCCCGCTCCCGTCGACCTTGTCGAGGTAGACGATCTCGTCGTCCTCCAGCGCCGCCAGGTGCACGGTGTGGCCGCAGGACTCGGCGAGCGCCGCGAGATGGGGGTGTGCGATCTCCCGGACGTCGAGCTGATCGAGCACCTGCTGCGCCAGCGCGATCACCCGGAATCCCGCGGCGTAGCTGCCGTCGGGCCGCCGCCGCGCGAAGCCGGCGGTCTCCAGGGTGCGCAGCAGCCGCAGGGCCGTCGACTTGTGCACGCCGAGCAGCGCGGCGGTCTCGCCGAGCGAACGGGGCCGCTCGGCGACGAACCCGACGATGTCCAGGGCGCGCGCGACCGTCTGCGACACGGCTCAGCCCTCGCCGTCCGCCGCGGCGCCCGCCCGCCACCGCGCCGGCGACACCCCGATGCGGCGGCAGATCTCCTCGGTCGGGGGCAGCGTTCCCTGGTCGCTGATGCTCTCCAGGGCCGCGCCCGCCGCCAGGTGCCCGAGGCGCAGGCGCGCGCCGTGGTCAAGGCCGCGCAGCAGTCCGGCGAGCCACCCGGCGGCGAACGCGTCGCCCGCGCCGACCGGCTCCACGACCGCCACGGCCGGGGCGGGCTCGCGCACCACCGTGTCGCCGTCGAAGCAGACCGCCTCCTCGGCGCCCTGCTTCACGACCAGGCACACCGGGGCGCCGATCAGCTCGCGCACGTCGGCCGCGTCGGACACCGGCCACAGCCGTGCCGCCTCGTCGAGGCCGACGAACACCACGTCCGCCGCCCTGGCCAGCCGCAGCAGCTCATCTCCCGCGTCCCGGTCCCACAGCGCGGGTCTGTGGTTGACGTCGAAGCTCACCACGGCCCCGGCGACGGGCCGCTGAAGCATCAGGTGCTCGACGAGGTCGCGGCAGCCGGGGGCGAGGACCGGCGTGATCCCGCTGAGGTGGACCACCCGCGGTCCGGCCGCGACCACCGGTCCGGCGGCCGTGCGGTCCATGGCGGCCGCGGCGGAGCCGGCGCGGTAGTAGTAGACGGAACTGCCCGCGGGGGCCGGGTCCTTGAAGTACACGCCGGTCGGCAGGCGCGGATCGCGCTCGACGAGCCGGAGGTCGACCCCGGCCTCTTCGAGCGCCGTCAGCAGCAGATCGCCCAGCGGGTCCGCGCCCACCCGGCTCGCCCACGCCGCGCGGTGGCCGAGTGCCACGAGGGCCATCGCGACGTTCGACTCGGCCCCGCCGGGGCGCAGCACCAGCTCGGACCGGCCGTCGATCCTGCCGCCGGGCAGCGGTGTCACCTGCGCCATCGTCTCGCCGAGGCACACCACCTCCGGTGGTATTGCATATGTCGCAACCATGGTGCGTATGTTAGCGCGCCACCATCGCCGTTCTCCCGGCGGCCCCGTGTCGCCACTTCGCGTGAATCCCGGCGCACCGGGCCCGCGGACCGCCGGTCCCCCAAGCGCCGGAAAGTGCTCTTTCCCCGTACTTGGCATAAGAAAGGCGCCCGCTGGAAGCCATACTGGAGACACTGGGGGCTTTCGGAGAGCCGAATGACGGGGGCGAGTGACGGGCGATGGCGGAACGCGCTCTGATCCAAGGCCGCTACCAGCTGCTCGATCTCATCGGGCGTGGTGGCATGGGCGAGGTATGGCACGCTCGCGATGAGGCGCTGGACCGGCGCGTCGCGGTCAAGTGCCTCAAACCGCTGGGCCCGCGGCAGGAGGAGCCCTTCCTGCGCGTGCTGCGGGAACGGTTCCGGCGCGAGGCCCGCGTGGCCGCGGGCCTCCAGCACCGCGGCGTCACCGTCGTGCACGACTTCGGCGAGTCCGAGGGCGTGCTGTACCTGGTGATGGAGCTGCTCGACGGCAGGAATCTGAGCGAGCTGCTGCACGAGCGCAGACCCGCGCCACTGCCCGTGGCGGACGTCGCCGACATCGCCGACCAGGTGGCCGCGGCCCTGGCCTACACCCACGAGCAGGGCATCGTCCACCGCGATCTGAAGCCGGCCAACGTCATGCGGCTGAGCGACGGCACCGTCAAGATCTGCGATTTCGGCATCGCGAGGCTCGCCCACGACATCGGCCTCAGCGCCAAACTGACCAATGCCGGCATGGCCATGGGCACCCCGCACTACATGTCACCGGAGCAGATCGCCGGTCTCGATGTGGACCATCGCAGCGACCTCTACTCGTTCGGCTGCGTCCTGTACGAAATCGCCACGGGCGCCCCGCCGTTCGACCTCGGCGACCCGTGGGCCATCCTCGTCGGGCACCGTGACACCCCGCCGGAGCCGCCCCGCGCCCACCGGCCCGACCTCCCCGAGGGCATCCAGGACTTCATCCTCGCCCTCCTCGCCAAGAACCCCGACGACCGCCCCGAGGACGCCGCCCACCTGGCCCGCGGGCTGGTCGCCGCCGCGCACCGCGGCACCTCCGCGCTGCGCGTGCCGCCGCCCCGCCCGACCGAGCGGCTCCCGGCGTGGACCCGCGGCATGCGGGCCGGGTCGCGCGCCTCCGGCTCCTGGTCCCTGCGGCTGCCGCCGCCCGACCGCACCGCCGGCCTGACCGGCCAGTGGACCACCGGCCTGGCGCCGACCGTTCTCGTGCAGCGCCCCGCCGAACGCCGCGGCCCCGCCCCTGAGTACCTGGCCGTGCTGGCCAGCCGCCACCGGGCCGGCCTCAGCCTCGGGCGCCTCGGCCGGTGGGAGGAGGCGTGCGACGTCCACCGGGCGGTCGCCGCCGAGCGGGTGCGCGCCCTGGGCGAGAGCCACCAGGACACCCTGGAGAGCCAGTACGAGACCGCCTACGCCATGGCGCGCCTCGGCCGCTGGGCCCAGGCGCTCGACGGCCTGCTGCACGTGGCCGCCGCCCGCGCCCGGCTGCTCGGCGCGGACCATCCGGCCACCCTCGACGCGCGCTACGAGACGGGCATCTGCCTGGGCCGCCTCGGCCGGCCGGCCGATGCCCTCGGCCTGTACACCGACCTGGTGCTGGCCAGGACCAGGTCGCAGGGCGCCGACCACCCCGAGACGCTGCGCGCGCGGCACGGCCGCGGCATCAGCCTGGGCCGCCTCGGCCGGTGGGAGGAGGCGCTCGCCGAGGCCCGCGCGGTGTGGGCCGTCCGCGGCCGGGTGCTCGGCCCCGACCACCCGGACACCCTGGTCAGCCGCCGCGAGATCGCGGTCGCCCTGGGCTGGCTCGACCGGTGGGACGCCGCCCTCGAGGAGTACCAGCAGGTGCGGGCCGCCCGGGAGCGCGTGCTCGGGCCCGGCCACCCGGACGCACTCACCAGCCGTAACGACGAGGCGCACTGTCTCGAACAGCTCGGCAGGGCGGGGGAGGCGGTGGAGCTGTACCGGCAGGTGGCCACGCTCCAGGAGCACGGAGCGGCGGAGCGCTGATCCGGGCCCCACGTACCATGGCGACATGTCCTTTCTCCGCCGCCGCAACGCCGCTTCACCCGCCGGGCCCGATTTCGATGTGCTGGCCATGGACCCGGGCGACTGGCCTGGCGTTCTGGGTGCCGGACTGCTGCCGGCGCCCGATGGCAGCTGCCAGGGCGTGGTGCTGCGCTATGACTTGTTCGGCGGTCGCGGCCCGGCCATGGTCATCGGGAATCTGCCGGAGGGCTCACCGGCCAGGGACATCGCCGACGGCGAGGTGCCGTTCGAGGTACACCAGTTGCTGATGGCCCTGGAGATGGACGACGAGGTGCGGGCCACCGGCCGCGAAGAGGTCCCCGTGATGCACGAGGGAAACCTGCTGATCGTGCGCCGGATCACCTGCACGGAGGGCCGGATCTCCTGCGTCCAGTTCGACCGCAGCGACGGCGTGCTGGTCACCATCGCCAGCTGGGACCGTCCCATCACCGACGAGCTGTACCAGCTGCTCAAGCCGCTGCCCGCGGAGATGTTCCAGCGCTGAGGCGCCGCCCCCTGCCCGGGGCGGCGCCTCAGCGGGTGCCGACCGCCGCGCGCACCGCCCGGCGGGTGAGGGACCGGTCCTCGTGGAGGCGCCGCAGCAGCAGCCGCCGCCGTTCGCCGAGGGCCGGCCCGTTCCCCGAGCCGTCCGCGGCCCTGGCGGGCGTGGGCTGGCGCATCGTCCGCTGCACCGCGTCCTCGCACCGCCGGATCTCGCGGGTGAGCATCAGCATCAGGTTGACCAGGAACGCGTCCCGGCCGCGCGGCCCGGCCGCCTGGGCGGTCTGGCTGATCTGCCGGCGGGTCAGCGGGGCGTTCCGCAGCCCGGCCCACAGCGTCGCCAGGTCGTAGCCCGGCAGGTACCAGCCGGCGGCCGACCAGCCCATGAGCACGGGGCCCGCGGGGGACATCAGTACGTCGGACAGCAGCGCGCCGCCGTGGTTCAGCTGCCGGGGTAAGTCCTGGCGGCCCCCCGCGCACAGGCCGTGCAGCAGCGTCGTGAGGTCGTCGACGTCGCGGTCGGTCAGGAAGCCGAGGGTGTGGTAACGGGCCACCCGCGCCGGGTAGTTGACGGCATCGGGCAGCAGGTCGGCCGGTGGCCGCCAGCCGTTGATGCGGGTGACGGCGCTGAGCGTGGCGCGCAGGTCGCCCGCGGCCGGCGCGAAGGGGTGCCGCGCCCCCGCCGTGGGGCGGCCGGGAACAAACTCGGTGATCAGCACGCAGCGGCCCGGGTCGTCGGCGACCAGCCGCGGCACCCGCACCGGCGGCCGGTGCCGCACGAAGCCGCGGTGGACCGCTAGGTCGCGGCGGAAGCGCTCGGCGGCCGCCCCGGCCGGGTCGAGCAGGCACTTCGCGACCACGGCGCGCCGCCCGTTCATGCCCGCGACGACCACGGACGGCCCGTTGTCGCCGAGGAGTTGGACCGGGCTGAAGTCGGGGCAGATCTCAGTCACGGCGGACAGCGCGACGCGCAGCCGTTCCCCTCTCGGGCCCGAGAATTCGAGGCGGCCCGTGGGCGGCGGTGGCGCGGACCCGGGGACCTTGCGGGGGTGCTCCTCCGGTCCGCCGCCGGCCGCGCCGCCGATACGGCCGCCCAACTGCGGACGCTGCCGGTTGATCACGGAAGAGGGTGCTGAATACATAGGCGGGCATGGTCCCTTCGAATGCCGGAAGGTTTGTGGCGCCCCCGGGCCGGGCCGGCCCTCGCACCCTGGGGAAATGCTCGGCGGTACACCGGCCCGGGGAAGCGCGGTGTCCACATCACTCCCTCGCGCGGGTGGCACACCATCTGGCGTGCCCTGGCGAACCATGGCGAATTGTCATGGGGCCGGTGCTTGGCGGTTACTGTCAACTCAGCCGAGATCCTGGGGGCTTGACGTGAGCAGACGACCCAACAACCGACTTGCGGACCTGTTCGGGCTCACCGGGTGGTCCAAGGGCGAACTCGCCAGACTGGTCAACCGCCAGGCGGCAGCCCAGGGCCATCCGCAGCTGGCAACGGACACGTCGCGGGTGCGGCGGTGGATCGACGTGGGGGAAACCCCGCGCGATCCGGTGCCCGAGGTGCTGGCGACCCTGTTCACAGAGCGACTCGGCCGTGTCGTGACCATCGAGGATCTCGGGTTGCGCCGGCCCGGGAACGCGGGGACGCGGCCGTCCGTGCACGGACTGCCGTGGGCACCCCGGCGCACAGCCGCGGTCCTCACCGAATTCACGGGAATGGACCTCATGCTCAACCGACGCGGCATGGTGGGCGCGGGCGCCGCGCTCGCCGCAGGATCAGCACTCAGCGACGCCATGCACGACTGGCTCCTGACCGCACCGGCTCAGGACGCCGCAAACCACGACAATCCCCTGCTGAACGCCGACCCCGCCGGGCTCGACCGCTACGAGGCCGCCCCGGTGGGCTCCGAGGAGGTCGAGGCCCTGGAGCACTCCGTCGAGATCTTCCGGGCCTGGGACGCCGCGCGCGGCGGCGGCCTCCAGCGCAAGGCCGTGGTCGGCCAGCTGAACGAGGTGGGCGGCATGCTCGCCTACCAGCACCCGGCGCACCTCCAGCGGCGGCTGTGGGGCGTGGCCGCCAATCTGGCCGTTCTGGCCGGATGGATGTCCCACGACGTGGGCATGGAGCCCACGGCGCAGAAGTACTTCGTGATCGCCGCGCACGCCGCGAGGGAGGGCGGCGACCGGCCGCGCGCCGGGGAGGCGCTTTCACGCGCCGCCCGCCAGATGGTGCACCTCGGCCGGCCGGACGACGCCCTGGACCTCATGCAGCTGGCCAGGTCGGGCATGGGCGAGGAGGCCCTGCCGCGGACCCGGGCGATGCTGTCCACCATCGAGGCGTGGGCGCAGGCGGCCATGGGCCGCGGCCAGGTCATGCGGCGGCTGCTCGGCGAGGCGGAGGAACTGTTCGTCAGCGACCGGGCCAGCGTGCCGCCGCCCAGCTGGATGCAGATGTTCGACGAGGCCGACCTGCACGGTATGGAGGCGCTGGCCTTCCGGACCCTCGCCGAGCACGATCCGGCAGCGGCCAGGCCGGCCGACCAGCACGCCAGACAGGCCCTCGCGCTGCGGGTGGACCAGCGGCAGCGGTCGCGGATCTTCGACCAGATCACCCTGGCCTCGGCCTGCTTCATCGCCGACGACCCCGACCAGGCCGACCGTTACGCCCGGCTGGCGCTGGCCGCCATCGGTGAGAACTCCTCGCACAGGACCTGGCACCGGCTGCGGGAGATGTATCGCCTCACCGGCTACTACGCCGAGTACCCGCGGATCGCCGCGCTCCGTGAGGAGATCGAGGAGGCGATCCCGGCGCGCGCCTTCGGCGGCTCGCCCCCGGTGGCCCGCCTGGTCTGAGGCGGCAGGCGCCGCCGCCCGTCCGTGCCGTCCGAGGGAGCGGCACGGCCGGGCGACGCGAACGCCGCCCCGCGCGCGGGCCGGCGCCGCGGTCAGCCCCTGACCCGGGCCACCAGCACGCAGGCGTCGTCCTCGCGGCCCCTCTCCCCGCAGGCGTCCACCAGCACCCGCAGCGCTTCCAGGGCGCTCGATGCCGCCCCGAGGCGCGGGGCCAGCTCGATCAGCCGGCCGTCCCCGCCGTGTCCTGAGCGGCCGCCGGGCGGGATGTCCGAAAACAAGCCATCCGTGTGGAGCACCAGCACATCTCCCGGCTCAAGCCGGTCGGCGCGCTGCTCGTACGCGACGCCGGTGACGGCGCCGAGCAGCGGCCCGGCCGGACGCGGCAGCGCCCAGCCGGTGCCGTTCCGGCAGAGCAGCGGGGCCGGGTGCCCGGCCTGCGCCCAGCGCAGCAGCCGGCCCTCGGGCTCGTACCGGCAGCACAGCGCGCCGGCGAGCACCGGGTGCACCCCCCGGTCGAGCAGCTCGTTGAGGTGGCCGAGTAGCCCCCCCGGCTCGCTGCCGGTCAGCCCGATGCCGCGGATCGCGCCGAGCGTCGTCGCCGCCCCCGCCGCGGCGGCCGGGCCGCGCCCCGACAGGTCGCCCACGCTCAGCAGGCAGGCGCCGTCCGGCAGTTCGAGCACGTCGTACCACTTGCCGCTCATCGGGGCGCCCGGTCGGGCGGGCAGGTAGCGGGCGGCCAGCTCCAGCGAACCGGGCAGCCCGTCGGCGCGGCCCGGCTCGGGCGAGCCGAGCCACGGGGCGAGCGCCGAATCCTCCAGGCCGATGGCCAGCCCGTGCCCGGCCCTGGCGAGGCCGTGCTGCGCCCGCAGCTCGTCCCCGTCCTGCTCCCCGCCCCCGCCCGGTGCGACGGAGCTGCGCCGCACCTCGCTCACGTCGCGGATCATGGCCCACATCGCCACCGTGCCGCCCCGGTCGTCGAGCACCGGTTCACCCGCCATCTGCACGGTCCGCTGCGAGCCGTCCGCGCGCGTGATCCTGAACTCGCAGTCCATGGGCCGCCCGTCCACCAGGCAGCCGGTGACGGCGGCGGTCAGCTTCGGCTGGTCCTCGGGGGGCAGAAAGGACGGCAGCTGATCCAGCGTGAGCGGCCCCTCCTGCACCGGCCTGCCGAAGATCGAGAACAGCTCCTCCGACCACACCGCGCCGTCGGTCAGCAGGTTCCACTCGGCACTGCCGATCCGCATGCCGAGCCGGGCCCGCCCATCGGGGGCCCGGATCGATCTGAGCTGGTCGAGCTGCTCGCCGACGTCTTCCAGCCGGTGCGCGGCCAGCGCCCAGACGGCGTGCCGTATGCCGTGCTCGGCGCCGTCCGCCGACTCCCCGAGCCGTGCGGCGTTCAGGTCGTCGCGCAGGCGGCGGGCACGCGCGATGAGATCGTCGAGCGCACCCCCCGCGGGAACATCGTTCGCGGGGTGTTCCGGGTTCTGGGAGGGAAGCATGGGTGATCCCCGTTACGGCGCGGTCGGGCCTGACAGGCCGGAGCAGACGACTCCAGACTGTTGCACAGCCTTCCCCGCTCCGTAAGAGATTCAGCCGCCCCGGCGGGCGCGTTCCGGCGCAAAGGTGTAGAACGGCTGTCACCGGCAAGGAGCCGACCGACGGAAATCCCGTTGCCACCGGATCTCACGCACCGGATGCTGACTCATATGTTCGCCAGTCCTACCGAAACAGGCATAGCGCCCAGCGGGACCCTCCTCGGGCTCCTCCAGCGAGGGCGCGGCGACGGGTGGCTGCACGCCCTCGCGGCTCCCAGGGCACAGGCCGTCGCCGCCCTGGAACGCTGCGTGCTGCACGACCCACGCCAGGACTGGCAGCTCGAACACCGCTCGCTCTACTACGCCAGGCTCTACGTCGAGCTGGACGCCCCCCTGGACACCGTCGCCGCCCACCTCCTGAACCCGGACGACGCGGCGCGGCCCGAGGAGGAGCGGACCGGTCTCGCCCTGTCCGTCCTCGGCCACCTCACCTCCTACGGCAACCAGGAGGCGATGCGGCTGCTGCGCCGCTACGCCGTCGTGGGCGCCAACTGGCGCTGGGCACTCGACGAGCTGGCCGTGCGCGACGACGACACGGGACTCCGGGCGCTCGGCCCGGAGATCCTGGCCAGGTTCCCGCGCACCGACGAGGGCGAGGCGGCCCTCACCGCGGCCGTGCGCGACTCCTTCGAGCCGCGCCCCTGGCACATCTGGGCGGCGGACCCCGGCCGCCCGGGGCAGCGGGCCCGGCTGGAACGCGCCCTGGAGCACGGCGACTTCGACCGCTGGCAGCGTCAGCTGCGCCCGCCGGGGCCCCAGCCGGGCTGGAGCGTGCACGCCGTGCTCCAGTGGGCGCACGAAGGCTATGAACGGACCCCGCGGCAGTGGCGCGAGGCCGCCGCCGCCCGCTGCCTCGGCGCCGTCGCGGGCCCGGAGGACCGGCCCGAGCTGCTGGCCGCCGCGGCCTGCGGCCAGCCCGCCGTGCGCGCGGCGGCCCTGCGGCACCTCGCGGAGCGCGGCGACCCCGAGGCGTTCACGCTGATCAGCACCGCCGCCGCGGCGCCCGACCGCGAGGTGGCCAGCGCCGCCGTGACGGCGTTCTCCCGGATGCGCGGGGACGCCGCGCTCATCCAGGCCAGACAGTGGGCGCGGCGCACGGACGACCTCGGCGCGTGTGCCGCCTCGATGCTCGCGGGCCGCGGCCAGAGCCGCGACGCGCCGCTGGTGCTGGCCGCGCTGCTGCGCACCGTGCGCACCCACGGCAGCGACGCGCGGGAGCTGCTGCCCCTGGTGGAGGGTGCGGGGCGGCTGGCCGTCTGCCCGGCCGTGCCCGTGCTGCGGCACGTCTACCGCGAGACCTCCTCCTCGCACCTGCGCGGCCACACCGCCCGCGCGCTCGCGGTCACCGACCCGACGTTCGCGGCCGGTTTCGCCGTGGAGTGCCTGTGGGACTGCGAGGAGGACACCCGCGAGGTCGCCGCCCGCTTCGCCACCACCGTCGACACCCGCGTCGTGGAGCGGCTGCGCCGCCTGGCCACCGATCCGGCCGAGCGCGCCGGGGTCCAGACGGCCGTGCGCGGGCGCCTCGCGGGTCGCGGTTCCGGCTGAGCCGGGGCCCCGCCGCGGGCCGGGCGGCGTCCGGGCGGTGATGCTCATGGGACGTTTCCCGAACGGACATACGGATGTGGGCAGGGGAACTCCGGCGCCGGTGACAACTGCCGTATGCGCACCTCCCCGATGCGAGTCGCCATCATCACCGAGTCGTACCCGCCCGACGTCAACGGCGTGGCACACTGCGCCCTCCAGACCGCGCGACACCTCGCGCGGCGCGGCCACCAGCCGCTCGTCGTCGCGCCCGCGCCCGCTCCGGGCGTCCGCGTTCCCCACGACGGCCCCGCTCCCATCGTGCACGTCCCCTCCCTGCCGCTCCCGGGCTATCCCCAGGTCCGCGTGGCGCTCCCCAGCCGCAAGCTCGCCGCCGCCGTCGCCGCCCACCGGCCGGACGTCGTCCACCTGGCCAGCCCGTTCGTCCTCGGCGCGCGCGGCGCCGCCCTGGCGGCTCGGCTCGGCCTGCCCTCCGTCGCCGTCTACCAGACCGACCTCGCCGGGTACGCCCGCACCTACCTGGGGGCCGGCGAACTCGCCGCCTGGCGCCGGATACGCGCCGTGCACACCGCGGCCGGTCTGACGCTCGCGCCCTCGCGCGCCTCCCTGCACGCCCTCCGGGAACACGGCGTGCCCCGCACGCACCTGTGGCCCCGCGGCGTGGACACCGAACGGTTCGGGCCCCGGCACAGGGACCAGGCTCTGCGCCGCGAACTCGCGCCCAACGGCGAACTGCTCGTCGGCTACGTCGGCCGGCTCGCCCCGGAAAAGCACGTCGAACTCCTCGCCGAGGCCGCCGCTCTGCCGGGCGTGCGGACCGTCGTCGTCGGCGACGGTCCCAGCGAGGGCGCGCTGCGCGCCGCGCTGCCCGGCGCGCACTTCCTCGGCCGCAGGACCGGTGACGACCTGGCCCGCATCTACGCCTCCCTGGACGTGTTCGTTCACACCGGCCCGTTCGAGACCTTCTGCCAGACCGTCCAGGAAGCCCAGGCCAGCGGCGTCGCGGTGGTGGCCCCCGCCGTCGGCGGGCCGCTGGACCTCGTCGAGCACGGCCGCACCGGGCTGCTCGTCCGCCCCCGCGACGCCGCCGCGGTCGGGGACGCCGTCGCCAGGCTGCGCGAGGCGCCCGCCCTGCGGGCCGGCCTGGCCGCCGCGGGGCACGCCGCCGTGGCCGGCCGCACCTGGGAGGCGGTCGGCGACCTGCTGCTCGGCCACTACGCGCGGCTGATCGAGGCCGGGGCGGTGACGGCCAGGTGAGCACGGCAACCGAGCGCGGCCTGCGGATCGTCCGCCTGGCCAACTTCGTCGCCCCCGCCTCCGGCGGGCTGCGCACCGCGCTGCGCGAACTGGGGGCCGGCTACCGCGCCGCCGGCCACGATCCCGTGCTGATCGTGCCGGGCGAAACCGTGGGCGACGTCGCAACCGCCCAGGGCCGGGTCATCACCCTGCCCGGCCGGGTGCTGCCCGGCACGGGCGGCTACCGGGTGCTGACCGACCGCCGCCGCGTGGCCAGGCTCCTGGCAGCCCTCGCCCCCGACCGGCTCGAAGTCTCCGACCGCACCACCCTGCGGTGGACGGGGGAGTGGGCCAGGCAGCACCGGGTGCCCGCGGTGATGGTCTCGCACGAGAGCGTCGACGGCGTCCTCGCCACCTGGGGGCTGCCCGGCGGGCTGTGCCGCCGGGTCGCGGACGGCCTCAACCTCCGTACGGCGCACGCCTACACGCGGGTGGTGTGCACCACGGAGTGGGCGGCCCGCGAGTTCCGCCGCGTCGGCGCGCGCAACGTCGTGCGCGCCCCCCTCGGCGTCGACCTGCGCCGCTGCCGCCCGCAGCTGCACGACCCGGCGCTGCACGACGAACTCACGGGCGGCGCCCGGGTGCTCCTGGCGATGTGCTCAAGGCTGTCGCCGGAGAAGCGCCCGGGACTGGCCATCGACGCGCTCGCGGACCTGCGGCGGCGCGGCACCGACGCGGCCCTGGTCGTCGCGGGCGAGGGCCCGCTGGGCGCGCGGCTGCGGGCCCGGGTCAGGGCCGAGCGGCTGCCCGTCGTCTTCACCGGCCACATCGGCGACCCGGCCGACCTCGCCGTCCTCCAGGCCACCGCGGACATCGTGCTCGCGCCGGGCCCGGCCGAGACGTTCGGACTCGCGGCGATGGAGGCACTGGCCTGCGGCACGCCCGTCGTCGCCAGTTCGCGTTCCGCCGTGCCCCCGCTGCTCGGCCGCGCGGGCACCGAGGCCGACGGCGACGGCCGGTCGTTCGCCGAGGGGGTGCTGCGCCTGCTCGCGCGCCCGGCGGACGCCAGGCGCGCGGCGGCACGGGCACGCGCGGAGGAGTTCCCGTGGCGGGCGGCCGTCGACGCGTTCCTCACGGCCCTGGACGCGCCGCGGCACCGCGTCCCCACCCGGGTCCTTCCCGAGGTCCTGCCCGAGGGCGGCGAGCGGTGAACGGCCGGGCTCCGGCCCCCGACCTGCGGTTCGCCGCCCTGGGCGATTCCCTCACCGAGGGCCTGGGCGACCCGCTGCCCGGCGGCTGGCGCGGCTTCGTGCCGCTGCTCGCCGCCGGGTTGGCGGAGCCCGGCCGCACCGTGCGGGTGGCCAATCTGGCGCGCAGCGGCGCCAGAACCGCCGACGCGGCCGGGCCGCAGCTGGCCGCCGCCCGGGAGCTGCGCCCTCAGCTGGCCTCCGTCATCGTCGGCGGGAACGACACGCTGCGTTCCCCGTTCGACATCGCGCGCACCGCCCTGGACCTGGACACCGTTCTCGGCACCCTCACCCTGGACGGCGCCGTCGTGCTCACCGCCTGCCTCCCCGACCCGGGGCGCATGCTCCGGCTCCCGCGCCCCCTGGCGAATCCGCTCGCCCGGCGCATGCGGGCGCTCAACCAGGTGGTGCACCACCTCTCCCGGCGCTACGGAACGGTGCACGTCCACCTCGCCGACCACCCGCTCGTCGCCGACCGCGCCGCGTGGAGCGTGGACCGCCTGCACCCCAGCGAACTCGGCCACCGCCTGCTGGCCCGCCAGTTCCACGCCCTGCTCGCCGCCCGCGGCCTCGCCGCCGGATGCCCGCCCTCCGCGAGCCCCGACCGGCCCCCGCCGCCCCGTTCGGCCGGCGCCCGGTGGCTCGCCACCCGCGGCACCCGCTGGGTCCTGGCCCGCTCCACCGACCTGCTGCCCGGGCTGCTGCGGCTCGCCGCCGTCGAGCTGCGGCACCGCGGCACGGAGGACACGCTCGAACGGGACGCCCGCGCCGCCACCCGCGCCGCCCTGCGCGCGCTCGCCCCGCCCGAGCCGCGGGCCCCGGGCACCGGCCCGCCGTGCGCCACCGCGGCACGCGCCCCCGAACGCGCCCCCGAACGCGCCTTGGAGCCGCTCGACTGACGGTCACGGCCGCCCGGCGTGCGGCGCGAAGAGGTCGAGCAGCCGGGAGCGGGCCTCCCGCACCCGGTGGGCCAGGATCTCCGCGATCACCCGCAGCAGCGCGTACCCGAACGCCGGGTCCTCGTCGCACAGCGCCTGCACCTGCGCCCCGTCGAACTCGTAGGCCCGCACCGGACTCAGCGCCTCCGCGCCGAAATCCCACTCGTACGGGGGAAACAGCCACGACCAGCCGAGCAGCGCTCCCGTGTCGAGCGACGACACCGCCGTCGGCCGCGGCCCCGCCAGCCGCACGTCCAGGGTCACGGTGCCGGAACGGATGACCCAGAACCGGTCCGCGATGCCCCGTTCCTCGAAGATCCGCTCGCCCTGCGCGAAGGCCACCTCGCGCGCCAGGCCCATCAGCCGTTCGCGATACTCCTCGGGCAGAACGCGCAGCAAACGCTGTGGTGCCGTCATCGCCGAGCCTCCTCCCGGCCGGGCCGGCCCCCTCCTTCATTGGACCCCGAACGGCCCAGTCCCGCATCCCGGGCGCACCGCCTGAAGTAGCCGCAAGTCCTCAGGTCCGCGACAGTAGGGGAGGAGGGGCGGCGATGGACAGGCCCGAGGGAGGAACGTGAGCGCGATCCCGCACCCCGGCGGCCTCGGCGGCCTGCCAGGACCGGCCGCCGTCGTCCTGCTGGACCCGCGCGGCGAGGTGCTGGCGAGCACCCCAGGGGCCGCGGAACTCACCGGTCGGCCCGCCGCCGAACTGCACGGCAGCCGCTTCGCCGACCTCCTCACCGGGCCGAACGACTGGCCCGATCTCGACGAGCTGGCCGCCGCGGGCGCCCCCGGTCACGGCACCCGCACGCTGCGCCGTCCCGACGGCAGCACGGTCGAGGTCAGGATCGACATCCACCCGCTCGACCCGGCCGAGGGCTCCGGGCAGCTCGTCGCGCTCACCCCCCACCCCGCCGCCCACCGCCAGGAGGAGGACCAGGCGCTGCTGCGTGCCCTGTTCTCCCAGACGCGCGTGGGCCTCGCTCTCCACGACGCGGACCTGCACATCAGCAGGCTCAGCGCGGACCCCTCCGCCATCATCCGCGGCGGCAAGGTCCCCATCGGAGTGCAACTCCCCGCTGACCTGTTCGACTTGATGGTCCCCGGGGACGCCGCCGCACTGCTCGGCCAGCTGCGGCGCGTCGCCGCCACCGGCGAGCCCCTCGTCTACTGGGAGCACTCCGCCCGCCTGAAGGCGGCCCCGGAACAGGAGCGGGTCCTGGCCGTCTCCGCTCTCCAGCTCCAGGACACCAACGAGCAGCTGCTCGGCGTCGTCAGTGTCTTCACCGACGTCACGGAACAGCACCTGGCCCGCCGCCGCATGGCGCTGCTGCACACCGCGGCACAGCGCATCGGCCCCTCCCTGGACGTCGCCCGCAACGCCGAGGAGCTGACGCGCGTCCTCGTGCCCGACTTCGCCGACCTCGCCGCCGTCGACCTGTCCGACTCCCTGCTCTCCGGCGACGAACCCGGCGCCGTGCTGCTCGGCGCCCCCGTGCGCCGCGTCGCCGCCACCGCGGCGACCGGGCCCTGGCCGGGCGAGGTGTACCCGCTGGGCGCCGCATTCCGCATCGACCACCCGGAGGAGGAAGGGCTGCCCGCGGGCGTCACGCTGCGCGAGGCCGAGGTGTCCGCGCTGCGGCCCCTGCCCCTGGACGCCGACTCGGGAACCGGCCCGGGAGAACTGCTGCCGTCGCGCGCCGGCTCCCGCATGATCATCCCGCTGCGTGCCCGCGGCCAGGTCCTCGGCTCGCTCGCGCTGTGGCGGGCCGCCGCCCGGCCGCCCTTCACCCGCTCCGACGCCGACCTCGCGGAGGAGATCGGTTCGAGGACCGCGCTCAGCGTCGACAACGCCCGCCGATACACGCGCGAGCACCGCACCCTGGAAACCCTCCAGCGCAGCCTGCTGCCCCAGCCCGTGGTCGAGGTCAGCGCCGCCAGAACCGCCGGCAGCTACGTGCCGGCGGGCACCGCCGCGGGCATCGGCGGCGGCTGGTACGACGTCATCCCGCTGTCCTCGGCGCGGGTCGCGTTCGTCATCGGCGACGTCGCCGGGCACGGCCTGAACGCCACCGCCACCATGGGCCGGCTGCGGACCGCCGTGCAGACCCTCGCCGACCTCGACCTGGCACCCGACGAACTGCTCACCCGCCTGGACGACCTCGCCATCCGCCTCGCCGACGTCGAGCCGCGGCCGGACAATTCCTCCCCTGGCGGCGCCATCGGAGCCACCTGCCTGTACTGCATCTACGACCCGGTCACCGGCGACTGCACCATGTCCGGCGCCGGGCGCGTCCCGCCCGTCGTCGCCCGCCCCGGCGAGCCCGCGCAGGAGGTCGCCCTCAAGCAGGGCCCGCCCCTCGGCGTCGGCGGCAGCCCGTTCGAGACCGCGCGGGTCCGGCTCGAACCAGGCTCCCTGCTGCTGTTCTTCAGCGACGAACTCGTCACCTACGCGGGCGACGGCGCGCGGCAGGGGGCCGCCGGCGACGCGCAACGCGAGAGCGGAGGCGAGAGCGGAGGCGAGAGCGGAGGCGAGGACGGAGGCGAGGACGGAGGCGAGGATGCGGGGGAAGCGCCGGGCGACAGCCGGCGCCGGCGCCTGCACCTGCTCCGCGAACGCGCGGCGGAGGGCGCCGCGGCCGGCCGCCCGCCGGCCGCCGTCGGCCGGGCCGTGCTCGACGCGCTGCTGCCCGGCCGCGCCCCCGCCAACGACGTGGCGCTCCTGGTCGCCCGCGTCCAGGCTCTGCCGGAAGGCGCCACCGCCGACTGGGAGTTCCGCGCCGACCCCACCGTCGTCGCCGACGCGCGGGACGCCGTACTCGCCCGGCTGAAGGACTGGGGCCTGACCGGGAACGCGTTCCCCACCGAACTGATCGTCAGCGAGCTGATCACCAACGCCATCCGCTACGCGGGTGGCCCCGTCGGGCTGCGGCTGATCCTCGACGAAACGCTCATCTGCGAAGTCTCCGACCCCAGCGAGACCCAGCCGCACCTGCGCCGCGCCCGCCCCACCGACGAGGGCGGGCGCGGTCTTTTCCTCGTCGCCCAGCTCGCCCACCGCTGGGGCAGCCGCTACACGTCGGCGGGCAAGACCATCTGGACGGAACAGCTGCTCGACCGGGACTGACCGGCTGCGGAACGGCGTTGTCGGTGCCAGCGCCTAAGGTGTGCCCGTGACCGTATCCGCCCAGGCCCCGGGCCCGCAGACCGGCCGCAGCCCCGCACCGGGGCCCGCGGCCGACGAGGGGCTCGCCCGCAGACTGCGCGCCCTCGCCTGCACCGCGCCCCTGCACGATCTGGACTCCCGCAAGGCCAACCTGGCGGGCGAGTACGGCACGTACGCCATGGCCGAAGTGGCGCTCGCCGCCATCGATCTGGTCACCCTCAGCATGGACTTCGACACCGGCGCCGATCACGAGCAGATCGTCGCCAGGCTCCTGCCCCGTATCGCCGCCCAGGCCCCGCGCCGCCCCGCCGCCGAGCACGAGCGGGTGGCCCGCTGGGTGCTGGACAATCTCATCAACGTGGGCAGTGTCGACCGCGGCTTCCGGGCCGTCTACGGCACCTTCGGCCCGGACGGCGTCTACGTGCGCAGGGACTACGACTTCAAGCTCGTCGAGGAGGTCCAGGGCCCCGGCGGCGGCGTCTACCTGCGCACCACCGACGAGGCCGTCAACGTGCTCGTCGGCGCCCTGGACACGGACGTCACCAGCGCCCAGATCGCCGCCGAGGTCAAGCTTGAGGTCCTCATCAGCCGCGGGCGCCTCGCCGATGCGCAGCTGGCCGCCGAGCAGGCCAGATACCGCACCGTGCAGTACGCGGAGACGCTGCGGCGCACCCTGGAGACCACCAGGCGCGACGTCCGGGCCGTCGACTGGCTGCGCGCCGTCCCCGACATGATCACCGAGGCGCTCGACCACATCGCCGACCGCTACCGCCACGAAAACGCGATCCTCACCAACATCCGCCGTGCCCGCGACGAAGCCGTCGACACCGGCCACAAGCTGCGTGCCGCCGAGCTGGTCGACATCGTCAAGGACTGCATCCGCCGTCACACCCAGCTCCAGACCCGGCTCCTCGAAGCCGGGCCGCTCTTCCGGGCCGAGCAGGACCGGCAGGCGTTCCAGCCGCCCGCCGCCCGCGCCGGGACGGACCTGTACGGTCAGCTCCTCGCCCCGCTGCTGCCGCTGCCCGTGGAGCGGGCCACCCGCGTCACCGACGCGTTCTTCGCCCGCGGCACGGGGCCGCGCCCGCCGGCCGCCGTACGCCTGGGCGACCTCACCGAGCTGCTGCTCACCCCGCCGCCGCCGCGCGAGCACCTCGGCGCCGAGCTGCCCGAGCCGGACCTCGTCGCCACCCCGGACGACAGCCGCTTCACCGAGGAGCAGCTCGGCGCCGCCCTCGACCTGCTCCGGCTCCCCGAGGACGCGCCGCGCCGCCTCTCCGGGCTCCTCGCCGAGGCCCGCCGCGGCGATGCCGACCTCCCGTATCTCGTCGCCCTGCTCGCGGTCCACGCCGCAAGCCCGCCCGTCGGCACCGCGCACCGGCAGGGCGAGCCGCGGCTGCTGTTCGCCGTCGACGACGGCGCCGAGCTGGACGACCCCGAGTTCGGCGGCGCCGACCTGATCGTCGGCACCGCCCTGCTGGCCCCCCGCGGGCCCGCCGCATCCCACGAGCCCGCCGGCACCGACGAGGAGGACTGAGTGACCGAGACCGCCCCCGCGGAGCGGGACGCCCGCACCGCCGCGCCGCTCTCCCCGGCGGACGCCGCCGACGCCGCCCGGCTGGTGTCCTTCGGCCTCCAGCCGAAGCTCGTGCCCGCCCGCGACGCCGAGTACGCCGCCCTGCTGCGGCGCTACCAGGAGGAGCCCGGGTTCGGCCGCCTCGCCGACGCCGTCGCCACCGGCCTCGGCCTCATCGTCCTCGAAGTGTCCCCCCGCGCGGGCATGGCCGTCGCCGCCGCGGAGGACTCCGTCTTCGCCGTCCGCATGAGCGAGTACGCGCGCCGCGCCACCGCCGACCCCGCCGACCGCTTCCTGCACGGCCTGGCCCATCTCGCCGTCGCCGCCCTGGCGTTCCCCCGCCCCGCCGACCTCGCCGACGAGGGCTACCTCGGCCGCGTCACCGTCAACGGCGTGGAGGCGTTCGTCCGCCAGGCGTGCCACCGGCTGGCGGAGCGCGCCGCCGAGCACGGCGACAACACCGACCCGGAGACCGAGGCGCCCGGTCTTGAGGCCGCATGGCGGGTGTACGCCCGCCGCAGCGCCACCGGCGCCACCAAGGACGCCCGCCGGCTCGCCGGTTCGACCACGGGCATCGTCGGCAAGGCCGTCGCGTTCCTCGCCGACTCCGGATTCCTCCAGCGCACGGGCGACGACGCGGGCGGCACGTACCGCACCACCGCGCGCTACCAGCTGCAGGTCAGGGACATGGCCGCGGGCAGCGCCATGACCGAGCTGCTCGCCCTCGGCGTCGTCCCGGTCGGCGACGGCTCCGCCGCCCTGCTGCCCCCGGAGGAGGACGCCGCCCTCGACCTGGTGGACGGCGCCGGCCTCCCCTTCCACCGCTGACTCCGCCGCCGCTCCACGGAAGACCCGACATGTACGAGCTGTCCCGCATCCGCCTCTACTCCATCGGACCGGCAGGCGCCCGCTACGCCGACACCGTGCTCGACCTGCGGGGCGTCGGCGCCCCCGTGCCCAGGCCCGCGCCGGCCCAGGCGGACTTCTTCGAGGACGAGCCCACCGGCCCGCCCCGCAGACCTGCCCCGGCGGGCGTCCTCTTCCTGGAGAACGGCGGCGGCAAGTCCGTCCTGCTCAAGCTCATCTTCTCCGTCATGCTGCCCGGCCACCGCAACACCCTGGGCGGCGCCAGCTCCGGCGTGCTGCGCAAATTCCTGCTCGCCGACGACTGCGGGCACGTCGCCCTGGAGTGGCAGCACACGGTCACCGGCGAAACCGTCGTGGTCGGCAAGGTCAGCGAGTGGCGCGGCCGGCAGGTGTCGAGCGACCCGCGCAAGTTCGCCGAGGCGTGGTACTCGTTCCGGCCGGGTCCTGGCATGAGCCTGGACTCCCTGCCCGTCGCCGAGTCCACGGCGCTGCGCCCCCGCGCGGAGCGGGACGGCAGCTCCGGCGCCAGGGGCAGGCGCCGCACGATGAAGGGCTTCCGCGACGTCCTGACCGAGACCGCCAGGACCTACCCGAATCTCGACTTCGTCTGGGAGGAGATCCACGAGCGCTGGGTCGACCACCTCGGACGCCTCGGCCTGGACCCGGAGCTGTTCCGCTACCAGCGCGAGATGAACGCCGACGAGGGCGAGGCCGCCGGCCTGTTCGCCGTCAAGAACGACTCGGACTTCACCGACCTGCTGCTGCGCGCCGTCACCGACACCCGCGACACCGACGGCCTGGCCGACCTCGTCCACGGCTTCGCCCATAAGCTGGGGCGCCGCGCCGAGTTGACCGCCGAGCGGGACTTCACCGCCGGCTCCGTCGACCTGCTCACGCACATCACCGAGGCCGCGGCGGAGCGCGAGTCAGCCCGCGCCGTGCACGGCGCGGCCGGGAGCCGGGCCCGGGCCCTCGCCCAGCGGCTCGCCGCGCGCGGCGGCGCCGAGCGCGGCCGGGCGGCCGAGCTGGCCGGCCGGGTCACCGACGCCGCGGCCACCGCGACGCGTGCCGAGGAGGCCCGCGCACACGCCGCCCGCACCGCCGCGGAGCTGGCCTACCGGCACGCCTCGCTGGCCCTGGCCGCCGCCGAGAAGGCCGGGGCGGCCCAGCGCCGCGAGCTGAGCGACGCCCGCACCCTGCACGCCGCCTGGCAGGCCGCGGAGACCGTACTCGCGCACCGCGCCGCCGCGGACCGTTCGGCCCGCGTCGCCGCCGCGATCCGCGAGGCGGAGCGCGACGCGGCCCCCGCCCTGGCCGCCCGCGGCCGGGCCGCCGCCGCCCTGGTCCGGGCCCTGCACGCCGCGGCGGGCGAGGGCGAGCGGGCCGCGGCCGAGCAGGAAGAGCGGGCCGGTGTCCTCCAGTCCGCGTCCGAGGCCGCCCACCGGGACGCCACCGCCGCCGCCACCGAGGCGCAGCGCGCCCGCAGCGAGGCCGAGCACCTGCGGCAGCGGCTCGCCGAGGTCGAGCAGGAGACCGAGCAGGCCGTACACGCGGGCTGGTTGGAGCCGGCCGGCGCGGGCCGCGACGGAGGCACGGACCCGGCGCGCGCCGCGCTCGCCGCGAGCGACGCGGAGCAGGCCGCCGTCGCGGCCTGGGAGAGTGCGCGAGACGCCGCCGCCCGCACCGCGGAGCAGGCCGGCGAGGCCGCGGCGGGGCACGCGCGCGCCGAGCTGGCCGCGGCCCGCGCGGCGGATGCCGGCGAGGCCGCGGCCGCCGCGTTCGCCGCGGAGCGCGACGCGGCCACGGCCCTGGCCGCCGAGCCCCGCGTCGCCGTGCTCCTCGGCCTCCCGCAGCCCGCCGAGGGCGGGGCCGCGCTGAGCGCCGAGGATCTTGACCGCAACGCCGACACGCTCGGCGCGCTCCTCGATGACGCCGTCGCCGCCGCGGAGCGGCAGCTGTTCGACCTGCGCACCGCCGCGGCCGACGACTCCAGAATTCTGTCCGCGCTCGGCGACGGTGGCCTGCTGCCGCCGGGGCCCGACGTCACGGCCACCGTCGAGTTCCTGGGCGAGCACGGCATCCCCGCGCTGCCCGGCTGGCGCTATCTCGCCCAGTCCGTCGACCCCGCCGACCACGCCACGGTGCTCGCCGCCAGGCCCGAGCTGGTCGACGGCGTCGTGATCACCGACCCGGACAGCCACGCCCGCGCCCGCGAGGCCCTGGCCGGCGCGGCCCTGCTGCCACGTTCCGCCGTGGCCGTCGGCACCGCGGCCGCGCTGCTCGCGCCGACCCCGCCGCCGGGCGGCGCCGACAGCGGCGTCTTCCTCGTCCCGCCCAACCCGGCCATGCACGACGAGAGCGCCGCCGACGCCGAGCGGCACGCCCTGCGCGAGCGCGCCGCGGCCCGCGACGCCGACATCCGGGCCCTCGCCGCCCGGCTCACCGCCGACCGCACCCTCGCCGCGCGCCTGTCCTCCTGGCGCGCCGGCTGCCCGGCCGGCCGCCTGGCCGAGCTGGCGGCCGCGGCTGAGGCGGCCACCACCGCGGCCGGGGACGCCCGCCGCCACCTCGCCGACACCGCCGCCGCCCGGGCCGCCGCCGAGGAGGCCGCTGCCGAGGCCGCCCGCGCCAGGGACGAACGGCAGGAGGCCGCGCAGCGGGCCCGCCGCTCGGCCGATGCCCTGGCCGGGCTCGCCTTCCGGCTCCGGGAGCGCGACCGCTGGCAGTCGCGCCTCAAGGAGCTGGCCGCCGACGCGGCCGAGGCCGAGGCCCGCGCCGCCGAGCTGCTCGACCGCGCCCGCGCCGCCGACGAGGACCGCCGTGGCGTCCAGCGCGCAGCCGATGACGCCCGCCGCACCACACGCGCGCTCCGCGCGGAGCGGGCCGAGGTCTCCGGGGCGCCCGACGATCCGCGGGGCCAGGAGCCTGCCGCCGGCGCGCAGCAGTCGCTGCCCGCGCTGCGGGAGGCGTACCGTTCCGCGTCCCAGCTCTACGAGAAGGTCGGCGTCGGCGCCGATCTGCGCGCGGAGCAGGCGCGCGCCGAGGGCGACGAGAGCGGCGCCCTCGCGACCCTCGACCGCCTCAGCAACAAGGTAAGGACCCGCGCCGCGCGGCTCCTCGACGGCCCGGAGGGTGCCGACGGCCCCTCCCGGCAGGCCGCCGCCGCCCGCGCCGAAGCACTGGTCCAGCTGCTGGAGTCGCGCGCGTCCGCCGCCAGCGAGCGTCTGGGGCGGCTCCGCGGCGAGGCCGAGCGCCTGGCCCCCGCCGAGGGTGATGCCCATATCGGCCTGCCCGATGAGCTCGTGCCCGCCGATGCGGAGGCGGCCCGCGACCTGCTGCGCACCGCAACCGCCGAGCTGGCGGCGCACGAGGACGCGCTGCGCGCCGCCCGCGACGCCCACCACGACCTGGTGGCGGAGCACCGGGCCGCGCAGGACGCGGCCGGCGCCTTCGACGAGACCGCCGCGCTGCTGCGGGACCTCCTGCGCGATCCGCCGCCCGGCCAGGCGCCCGCGGAGGCCGGGGAGATGTCCGGCGCGCAGCCGGCCGAGGAGGCGGAGCCCTACCCGGGCACCGCCGCGGCGGCCAGGGAGGCGGCGACCGAGGCCAGGCGCGCGCTGCGGTCCTGCGCGGCCGGTCTCGCCGCCGCCGAGTCGGCCGTCCGCGAGGCGTGCGACCGCCTCGTCCGGCATGCCAACGCCACTCGCTACGAGCAGGTCCGCACCCCCGCCAGGCAGCAGATCAGGGAGCTGCCCGCGGCGGCCCTGCCGGCTCACGCCGCCGCCTGGGCCGAGGCGTTCGCACCCAGGCTGCGCGTTCTCACCGACGAGCTGGCGCAGCTGGAGCGCAACAGGGAGAGCATCGTCGACCGGCTGCGGGGTCTGGTGGAGTCCTCCCTCGACACCCTGCGCTCGGCGCAGCGGCTCTCCCGGCTCCCCGAGGGACTGGGCGAGTGGTCGGGGCAGGAGTTCCTGCGCATCCGGTTCGAGGACCCCGACCAGGCGACGCTGGCCGAGCGGCTGGGCGAGGTCGTCGACGAGACGACCCGCGCCGCCGTCAGGAAGAACGCGGACCTGCGCCGAGACGGCATGTCCCTGCTGCTGCGCGGCGTGCACGCGGCGCTCGGGCCGCGCGGGGTGCACGTCGAGATCCTGAAGCCGGACGCCGTGCTGCGCGCGGAGCGCGTGCCGGTCGGCCAGATGGGCGATGTGTTCTCCGGCGGTCAGCTGCTGACCGCGGCCATCGCGCTCTACTGCACGATGGCCGCCCTGCGGGGGAACGATCGCGGCCGCGACCGGCACCGGCACGCGGGCACGCTGTTCCTTGACAATCCCATCGGCCGCGCCAACGCGACCTATCTGCTGGAGCTCCAGCGGGCGGTCGCGGACGCGCTGGGCGTTCAGCTGCTGTACACCACGGGCCTGTTCGACACGACGGCGCTGGCCGAGTTCCCCCTGGTGATCCGCCTGCGCAACGATGCGGACCTGCGCGCGGGGCTGAAGTACATCAGCGTCGAGGAGCATCTGCGCCCCGGCCTGCCGCGCCAGGACCCCGCCGCCGAGCCGGTGCACGGCGAGATCACCGCCACCCGCGTCTTCCGCCGCCCGCGCGAGGAGCCGGACGCCGCCCACTGAGCCGGGGCCTCCCGGCACCAGCTCCTCGACGGGCCGCCGCCGGGCGGGCGTGCGGGCCACCCGCCCGGCCCGCCCGCCCGGCCCGCAGGGGCCAGGTCACCGGCGGCGCAGCAGCCGGCGCCTGGCGGCGCTGCTCGGCTCCGACACCACGCCGTTGCGCTGGAGCCAGGACTGACGGGTGATCCAGATGTCGAGCACCGCCCACGTCGCCACGAAAGTGCTGCCGACCGACGACAGCGTCATCGGGAAGGCCAGCCACGATCCGGCCAGGGTGCACAGCAGGACCACCACGACCTGAGTGAGCGTCAGCGCGATGATGATGACGGCGCGCACGGCGGCGGCACGTACCGGGTCCGGCATGCGGGGTTTCGCGTACACGCCGCCTTCGCTCCTGCACGATGAGAACGCGGATATGTCTCTGCGTACATGGTAGAACGCCTTGCGTGCCCGGATGCGACCCACGAGTATGGGGCGGCTTTGTAGTCAACTCCAGGGAATCCCGGGGTTATCGGCCAGCCGCCACCCGGACCGGTAGTAGGCTCGCGCTGCCGGACCGGGCGGGTCCGGTGACCGCCGGTCCGCCGGGAACCGATCCCGCCGGAAACCAAGGGGAGGGCATGCGCTTTCGCGGCAAGTCGATCCGACGGAAGATAGGGGCGCTCACTCTGGTGCCGCTGCTGTCGCTCGTATCGGTCTGGGCGTTCGCGACGGCCATCACGGTCCCCGAGGCCCGCGAGGTGACCGCGTCCCGCGACGCCGCCACCGTGCTGTCCGCCCACACCGAGGACGTCGCGCAGTCCCTCCAGCGCGAGCGCCGCCAGACGCTCGTTCACCTCGCCGACCCCCGCCGGGCCGACGAGCTGCGGGAGTTGGAGGAGATCCAGGCCGCCACCGACGCCGCCGTCGGATCGCTCGCGCGGCGCGCTTCGGCCGAGCGCGGCGCGCTCGACGGCGTCGGCGGGGACCGGCTCGACAACCTCCTCGCCTCGCTCGAGAGCCTCGGCCCGCTGCGCGACCAGGTGGCCAACAGCACCATTTCGGGCACCGGCGCCCTGGAGAGCTACAGTTCGCTGGCCGATCCCGCCTACCGTTTCCTGGCCGTCCTCCAGCCACTGGACGACGTCGACCTCGCCCGCCAGGCGCGGGCCGTCACCGGCCTCGCGGAGGCCCGCGAGCACCTGTCCCAGGAGGACGCCCTCGTGGCGGCGGCCCTCGCGGCGAACCAGATCACCCAGGAGGAGCTGCGCGCCCTCGGCGATCTGATCGCCAGGCGCGACCTGGTCTACGACACCTACCTGCCCGATCTGCCGCTCGAGGACCGGCAGGCGCACGAGAGTTTCTGGGACAGCGGCACCGGCAGCCTCCTGACGTCCACCGAGGCCAGCCTCCTCGACGGCCGGCTCGCCGTCATCCGCCCCGACCAGTGGGAGCAGACCGGCAGCAGCGCGCATGAACAGCTGGGCGCGCTGCTCGCCGACGCCCAGAGCCGTTACGGGGCCAGGCTGGACCCTGGCGTCGACTCCGCCGTCGTACGTGGCGTGATCGCGGGAATCGGCCTGCTGGCCGTGGCCGCCTCCGCGGTCATCGCGGTGCGCGTCGGCCGCGGCCTCGCGCGGGACCTGCGGACCCTGTCGCGGGAGGCCGAGGACGCGGCCGAGTTGCGGCTGCCGGGCGTGAAACGGCGCCTCGCCGCCGGTGAGCGTATCGACGTGGGGACAGAGGCGCCGCAGCTGGAGTACGGCGACGACGAGATCGGCCAGGTGGGGCGCGCGCTCAACACGCTTCAGCGGGAGGCGGTCTCCGCCACCGTCGAGCGGACCGAGACGCGCCGCGGCGTGTCGGAGGTCTTCGTCAACCTCGCGCGCCGCAGCCAGGTGCTGCTGCACCGCCAGCTCAACCTGCTGAACGGGCTCGAGCGCCGCTCCGAGAGCGCCGACGACCTGGCCGACCTGATCAGGCTCGACCACCTCACCAGCCGCATGCGCCGGCATGCGGAGGGCCTGGTCATCCTCTCCGGCGCGGCGCCCGCCCGCCAGTGGCGCAAGCCGGAGCTGCTGATGGACGTGATACGGGCGGCGGTGGACGAGGTCGAGGACTACGAGCGTATCGAGATCCACCGCCTTCCGCCGTTCTCCGTCGCCGGGGGCGCGGTCGCCGATCTCGTGCACCTCGTCGCGGAACTGCTGGAGAACGCCACGCTGTTCTCGCCGCCGCACACCGCGGTCCAGGTCTCCGGGGAGCGCGTTCCGCACGGTTTCACGCTGGAGATACACGACCGGGGCCTCGGCATGACGGCGGACGCCCTGCGCGACGCCAACCAGCAGCTGGCCAAGGCCCCGGCCTTCGAACTGTCCGACACCGACCGGCTCGGACTGCACGTCGTTTCCCGCCTCGCGGAGCGCCACGGCATCCGCGTCTCCCTGCGGGAGTCGTCCTACGGCGGCACCACCGCGGTGACCCTGATACCCGGCGAGCTGCTCACCGAGGTTCCCGAGGAGCCGCAGGAGCGGGAGCGCCTCTCGCGCGCGCCCGGCAGGCCGGCCCTTCTCGACGGTCCCGTCGACGGCCCCGTCGAGCTGGAAGCACCGATCGGCGCCGTCGAACGCGGCGAGGGGGAGCCGGAGTTCGCCGGGCACACGGGTGGCCGCTTCGTCAACGGGCACGGGCGGGCCGCCGACGGGACCGACGAGAGGGACGAGGCGGGAAGCCGGGCGGCCGGCCACGCCGCCGGGCACGACGCGGAGCCCTCCGCATCCCCGCCGCGGCTTCCGCAGCGCAGGCGCGCCCCGGTCCTGGTCACCGACCACGGCCGCCCCGTGACCTCGCCGCCCGGCGAGGACGGGCAGGACAGCGAACCCACGACCGGCTCCGGACTGCCGCGCCGCGTGCGGCAGCGCGGCCAGGACCGCGCCGCGCCCGCGCCCGCGCCCGCGCCCGCGGAGAGCGAAGGCCACACCGGGGCAGAGACCGTTCCCGATCTGGACGCCGACGAGGTCCGCTCGCGCATGGCGGCCCTCCAGCGCGGCTGGCGGCTCGGACGGCAGCAGAGCGACCCCCGGCGGGGCCAGGCCCCGCCGGAACCGAGAGTGTAAGCAGCCAGACCAGCGTTAGGCAGGACCGATGACCGCACCGGAGTCCGGGGCTCACGGCGGCACCCCGCAGCACGGCACCGCGCAGGAGAGCAGCCGGATCAGCACACTTCTCGACGAGCTGGTCGACCGGGTGCCCAGCATCCGGCACGCCCTCGTGCTCGCCGCCGACGGCCTTCCCCGCGGCGCCTCGCGTTCGCTCGGCAGGGAGGACGGCGAGCAGTTGGCGGCGGTGGCCTCCGGGTTCCACAGCCTCGCGCGGGGCGTCGGCGGCCACTTCGAGACCGGGACCACCCGCCAGACCCTCGTGGAGCTCGACCACGCCTTCCTCCTGGTGACCGCGGCCGGATCGGGCAGCGCCCTGGCCGTGTTCGCCGAGGCCGACGCCGATATCGGGCAGGTGGCCTACGAGATGGCGCTGCTCGTCAAGCACGTCGGGCCGCTGCTCGCGACCGCGCCGCGCACCATTCCCGGCGGGCTCCCCTGACCGGCGCCGCCCGTTCTTCCGCGCCACGCTGCACGGATGTCGCGAACCGGTGACAAGGCCCGGGGCCGGTGAACCGCCGTGCCGGGCCCGGCGTCGATTGCGATGACGGTGGCGGCCCGGGACCGACGGGGGTGGCTCCGGGACGCCGCCGTCGTCCCGCTCACCCGCCCGCGGCCCCGGCCACCGCGCCGCGCGTCACGGGGAAGTCGAAGTAGGTGTCGGGGAACGGCTCCTCCCGCAGCGTGAAGTGCCACCACTCGGTCGCCACCGGCTCGAAGCCCGCGTCCGTCAGCACGGCGGCCAGCAGTGCGCGCGCCGCGCGCGCCCTCTTCCCGACGTCGCGGGAGGCGGGTGCCGAGCGCGGGTCGAAGAAGTCGAACGGCGTGCCCATGTCCACCGCTTCGCCCGAAGCCCGCCGGAGGGTGACGTCCACGGTGCTGCCGCGGCTGTGCCCCGACCGCGCGGCCAGGTAACCCTCGTCGAAAAGCCGCTCCTTGGGCACCCGCGGGTGATACTCCTCCCGCGTGCCGCCGTCCCGCGGATCGTCCGCCCACCGCAGAAACCGGTCCACGGCCCGCTGCGGCCGGTAGCAGTCGTACACCAGCAGGCCGAGATCCCGTTCCGCCAGCGCCCGGTGCGCCGCGCGCAGGGCCAGCGCGGCCTCCTCGGTCAGCAGGCACACCGGAGCGCGGTAACCGTCGACGGTCTCGCCGGTGAAGTTGTGCGGCGTCGCGTACCGCACGTCCTGCCGGATGCCGGGCGCGACGTCGGCCAGCGCGACGAACCCGTCCGGCGCGTCACGGCCCTCGGCCACCGGCGCGGGCGCCACCGAACCGGCGAGCCCGGCCAGCAGCGCGGCCAGGGTGAGGGCAACGGGAAGGCGGCGCACGTCTCCACACCTACCAGCGGCCCGCCGGCCCCGACAGCGGGCGCGGGCCCCCTGCCCGGCATTCGGGTGGGGCGGGCCTGGTATCCGCGCCGCTGACCTGGCATCGTCCAGGCAAACCGTGCCACGTGTACCCGCCGGGAGCCGCCATGACCGCCACGCACGACGCACCCACGCACGACGTACTTGAGCCCGCCGCGCCCGAGCCCCTGTGGCGCCCGGGCCCCGAACGGGTCGCCGCCGCCCGGCTCAGCCGCTTCCACGCGTTCGCCGCCGACCGCCACGGCGCCCCCGGCCCGGTGCCGGGCGACCCCGCGGGCAGCTATGCCGCCCTGCACCGCTGGTCCGTCACGCGGCTCGGACCGTTCTGGCAGGCCGTCGCCGAGTGGTTCGACGTCCGCTTCGCCACCCCGTACGACACGGTGCTCGCCGATGCCGCGATGCCGGGGGCCCGGTGGTTCCCGGGGGCCACCCTCAACTACGCGGAACACGCCCTGCGGGCCGGCGAGCCCGGCTCGCCGCGGGCGGCGGAGGCCGCGCTGCTCCGGGTCGACGAGGATCACCGGCCCGAGCCCGTCACCTGGGCGCAGCTGCGCGCCCGCGTCGGCGCGCTCGCCGCGGCGCTGCGGGAGCAGGGGGTGCGCCCGGGCGACCGCGTCAGCGGCTATCTGCCCAACGTTCCCGAGGCCGTCGTCGCCCTGCTCGCCAGTGCCGCCGTCGGAGCCGTGTGGACCTCATGCGCCCCGGACTTCGGCGCCCGCAGCGTCCTTGACCGTTTCCAGCAGGTCGAGCCGGTGGTGCTGTTCGCCGTCGACGGCTACCGCTACGGGGGCCGCGTGCACGACCGCACCGGCACCGTTGCGGAGCTGCGCCGCGGCCTGCCCACGCTGCGGGCCGTGGTGCACGTACCGCTGCTCGGCACGCCGGCCCCCGAAGGGGCCCTTGAGTGGGCGGAGCTGACCGACCACGGCGCCGAACCCGACTTCACGCAGGTCCCGTTCGACCATCCGCTGTGGGTGCTGTACTCCTCGGGCACCACCGGGCTGCCCAAGGCGATCGTGCAGTCCCAGGGCGGCATCCTGCTGGAGCACCTCAAGCAACTGGGGCTGCACTGCGATCTCGGCGCGGGCGACCGGCTGTTCTGGTACACCTCCACGGGCTGGATGATGTGGAACTTCCTGGTGTCCTCGCTGCTGACCGGCACCACCGCGGTGCTGTACGACGGCAGCCCAGGACACCCGGACACCGCCGCGCAGTGGCGGGTCGCCGAACGCACCCGCGCCACCCTCTTCGGCACCTCCGCCGCGTACGTGATGGCCTGTGCCAAGGCGGACGTCCACCCGGGGCGCGACTTCGACCTGTCCGCCACCAGGGGCGTGGCCACCACCGGTTCCCCGCTGCCGCCCGACGGCTTCCGCTGGCTGCACGAGGAGGCCGGGGCCGGGCTGTGGATCGCCTCGGTCAGCGGCGGCACCGATGTGTGCAGCTGCTTCGCGGGCGCCGTGCCCACGCTGCCGGTGTGGACGGGGGAGCTCCAGGCCCCCTGCCTGGGCACGGATCTGCGCGCTTTCTCGCCCGAGGGGCAGCCGCTGGTGGACGAGGTCGGCGAACTGGTCGTCACCACACCGATGCCGTCGATGCCGGTCGGCTTCTGGAACGATCCGGAGGGAGTCCGCTACCACGAGAGCTACTTCGCGATGTTCCCCGGCGTGTGGCGGCACGGTGACTGGACCACGCTGACCTCGCGCGGCACCGTCGTCATCCACGGCCGTTCGGACTCGACGCTCAACCGGCAGGGCGTGCGGATGGGGTCGGCCGACATCTACGAGGCCGTCGAACGGCTCCCGGAGATCCGGGAGTCGCTGGTCATCGGCGTCGAGGAGCCGGACGGCGGCTACTGGATGCCGCTGTTCGTCCGGCTCGCCGAGGGAGCCGTGCTCGACGACGCGCTGCGCGAACGGGTGCGCCGCACGATCCGCGAGGCCCTGTCGCCCCGCCATCTCCCGGACGACATCGTGGAGATCCCCGGCGTTCCGCACACCCTCACCGGCAAGCGGCTCGAAGTGCCGGTCAAACGCCTGCTCCAGGGCGTGCCGCTGGAGCAGGCGGCCAATCCGGGCTCGGTGGACGACCCGGATCTGCTCCGCTTCTTCGAGCGCATGGCCCGCGAGAGGGCCACTGTCAGTGACGGCGACTACGGTGGGTGACCAAGAGCTTCCGATCCGTTGAGGGGGAGTCATGGCACACACCAGGCGGCGCGCCGGACGCGCGGCATCCTGGCGGGAGTCGGCGGGGATGGTGGCGGTCGTCGCGGACGCGGGCGGGTTCGCCCTGATGCGCCGCTACGCGACGTTCCGTTTCACCGACCACACCAGCTATCTGCGGCAGACCGAGCTGCTGCTGCGCTCATTGGCGGGCCGGCACGGGCATACCACTGTCGCGCTGTTCGACCCGGTCGGATTCGCCGACTTCTGCGAGCGGGAGCGGCTGCCCCAGGACAGCGCGGCCAGCCGCGCGCGCTATACGGCGGAGGTCGCGGCCCGGGGGGCGACCGTGCCCTACGAGGGGCAGCCGATCGCCCGGCTGGTGCCCGCGCTGCTGGTCGCCCACCTGCGGTGGGAGACCTGGGAGGTGGGCACGGACCTGCTGGCGGCGGCCGGGGCCTGCCCCGACTGCGGGGCGCCGCACTCCCGTTGCGCGTTCCAGCGGGCCGCGGGGCAGCTCGCGGCCGTGATGGAGCGGGCCGGCCCCGGCGTTCACCACCTGGTGTGCAGCCTGATCGCCCCGACGGGCCCGCTGACCGCGGCCCTGCACGCGGAGCGCGCCGCCGACGGCTCGCTCGACGTGGGCGAGCCGGACGCGCTCGTGCTGTGCACGCTGCTCGCCGTCGGCCTGGCCACCGGCGAGCCGGGCGGTCTGGTGCTGCGCTCGGTGCGCGCCGCCGGGGGCGCGGGCGAGGAGGTGCGCGGGTGGAGCCTGCACCGCGGCCGGCTGCGGGCGCTCAGTGAGGGAGAGGTGTTCGCGGCCTACTGCACGGACGTGCGGACCGGCGAGCCGGTCCCGCCGGAGCCTGGGGTCGCCTACCGGGCGGCGGACGAGCTGCCGCCGGGCGGCTGCGCGGGACCGTGACCGGGGTGGGCGGTCCCCGGCATCGGACCGGGGACCGCCCACCCGGACGGCAAACCACCTGAAAGCATGTCTCCTCGGGACCGTCCGCCTCATACGGCCCACCTCGCGGCTGCGTTCGGCCCGGCCGGTAAGGTCGGACGCACAGCGCGGGCAGGGCTCGTTTCGACAGGTCAACAGGAGGGCGTCCGGGTGGAGATCCAGGAAACGGATATTCAGACGGACCGCGTCCTCACCATCCCCAACATCCTGAGCATGGCTCGGCTGCTGGGCGTTCCGGTATTCCTTTGGCTCGTCCTCTCACCGGTCTTCGACGGGCCCAACCTGGACGTGTGGGCGCTGGCCGTGCTGGCGTTCAGCGGCGTCAGCGACTATTTGGACGGCAAGCTCGCCCGCCGGTGGAACCAGGTGAGCGCACTCGGCCGCGTGCTCGACCCGGCGGCCGACCGCCTCTACATCCTCTCCACGCTCGTGGGTCTCACCTGGCGCGACATCCTGCCGCTGTGGCTCACCGGGCTCCTGCTGGCCCGGGAGCTGATGCTGCTGGTGGTGGTGTGGCGACTCGACCGGCACGGATATGCACCCCCACAGGTGAACTTTCTCGGTAAGGCGGCGACCCTCAATCTCATGTACGCCTTCCCGTTGCTGCTGCTCAGCGACGGTGGTGGCTGGCTCGCTACCCTCGCTGCTATTTTCGGATGGGCGTTCGCCGGCTGGGGTACAGCGCTCTACTGGTGGGCAGGGATGCTCTACGTGGTCCAGGTCCGCCGTCTCCTCAAGGCGGATGCCACGGCCGACTGAGCTCGCCCTGGCAGCGTCGCAGGGGCCTGGCGCCCGCATGTGCCGCAGTATTCCGGGGAGCCACCCCGGGCCCGGGCCCCTCCAGACGGGCGCAGTCGGAGTGACTGTCGACTCCCCAAGGAGGACACTTCCGATATGAAGGCCGTAGTAATGGCTGGCGGCGAAGGCACCCGGCTTCGCCCGATGACCGCGAGCATGCCCAAGCCCCTGCTGCCCGTGGCCAACCGCCCGATCATGGAGCACGTGCTCCGGCTGCTGAAGCGGCACGGACTCACGGAGACCGTGGTCACCGTGCAATTCCTCGCCTCCCTCGTGAAAAACTACTTCGGCGACGGTGAGGAACTCGGGATGGATCTCACCTACGCCCATGAAGAGAAGCCCCTGGGTACGGCCGGAAGTGTGAAGAACGCCGAGGACGCACTCAAGAACGATTCTTTCCTGGTGATTTCGGGGGATGCGCTCACCGACTTCGACCTGACCGATCTCATCCGCTACCACAGGGAGCGCGGTGCCCTCGTCACCGTCTGCCTGACGCGCGTGCCGAACCCACTGGAGTTCGGCATCACCATCGTCAACGAGGACGGACGCGTCGACCGTTTCCTGGAGAAGCCCACCTGGGGACAGGTGTTCTCCGACACCGTCAACACCGGCATCTACGTCATGGAGCCCGAGGTCTTCGACTACGTCGAGCCGGACGTCCCGGTCGACTGGTCGGGCGATGTGTTCCCCCGCCTCATGAAGGAGGGGAAGCCGGTCTACGGCTATGTCGCCGAGGGCTATTGGGAGGACGTGGGCACGCACGAGAGCTACGTGAAGGCGCAGGCCGACGTGCTCGAAGGGAAAGTCGACGTCGAGATCGACGGATTCGAGATCTCGCCGGGCGTGTGGATCGCCGAGGGCGCGGAGGTGCACCCCGACGCAAAGCTCAGGGGCCCCCTCTACGTCGGCGACTACGCGAAGATCGAGGCGGGCGCCGAAATCCGCGAGCACACCGTCATCGGCTCCAACGTGGTCGTCAAGGCCGACGCGTTCCTGCACCGGGCGGTCGTCCACGACAATGTGTACATCGGCCCGCAGACCAATCTCCGCGGCTGCGTCGTCGGCAAGAACACCGACGTGATGCGGGCCGCCCGCATCGAGGACGGCGCCGTCATCGGCGACGAGTGCCTCGTCGGCGAGGAGTCCATCGTCCAGGGCAACGTCCGGGTCTACCCGTTCAAGACCGTGGAGGCCGGTGCCTTCGTCAACACCTCGGTCATCTGGGAGGCGCGCGGCCAGGCCAATCTGTTCGGCGCCCGCGGCGTCTCCGGCATTCTCAACGTCGAGATCACCCCGGAGCTGGCCGTCCGGCTCGCCAGCGCCTACGCCACCACCCTGAAGAAGGGGTCCACCGTCACCACCGCCCGCGACCACTCCCGCGGTGCCCGCGCCCTGAAGCGTGCGGTGATCTCCGCCCTCCAGGCCAGCGCGATCGACGTGCGGGACCTGGAGAACGTGCCGTTGCCCGTCGCCAGACAGCAGACCGCGCGCGGCAGTGCGGGCGGGGTCATGATCCGCACCACCCCGGGCGTGCCCGACTCCGTCGACATCATGTTCTTCGACGAGCGCGGCGCGGATCTCTCCCAGGCGGGCCAGCGCAAGCTGGACCGCGTCTACGCCCGCCAGGAGTACCGCAGGGCCTTCCCGGGCGAGATCGGCGACCTGCGGTTCCCCGCCAGCGTCTTCGACGCGTACACGGGCTCCGTGCTGCGCGCCGTGGACACCACCGGCGTGGCCGAGTCCGGGCTCAAGATCGTGGTCGACGCCGCCAACGGCAGCGCCGGCCTGGTGCTGCCCAGCCTGCTCGGCCGCATCGGTGTGGACGCCCTCACCATCAACCCCGGCCTGGACGAGGCCAGGCCGACCGAGACCGCCGACGTCAGGCGCGCCGGACTGGTGCGCCTCGGCGAGATCGTCTCCTCGGCCCGCGCCGCCTTCGGCGTCCGCTTCGACCCCGTCGGCGAGCGTCTCGCCCTGGTCGACGAGCGCGGCCGCATCATCGAGGACCAGCGTGCGCTGCTGGTCATGCTGGACCTCATCGCGGCCGAGCGCCGCAGCGGGCGGGTGGCACTGCCGGTGACCACCACCCGCATCGCCGAGCAGGTCGCCGCCTACCACGGCACCCAGGTCGAGTGGACCACCACCTCGCCCGACGACCTGACCCGAGTCGCCCACAAGGAGGGCTCGGTCTTCGGCGGGGACGGACAGGGGGGCTTCATCGTCCCCGAGTTCTCGTCCGTCTTCGACGCCACGGCGGCGTTCACCCGGCTCATCGCCCTGGTCGCCCGCACCCAGCTCTCGCTCAGCCAGATCGACGCCCGCATCCCGCGGGCCCACGTGCTCCGGCGGGACGTCGCCACCCCCTGGGCCATCAAGGGACTGGTGATGCGCCGGGTCGTCGAGGCGGCGGGGGAACGCTCCATCGACACCACCGATGGCGTGCGCGTCGTCGAGCCGGACGGCAGGTGGATTCTCGTGCTGCCGGACCCCGCCGAGGCCGTCACCCACCTGTGGGCCGAGGGGCCGGACGATGCCGCCGCGCAGGAGCTGCTGGACACCTGGTCGACGGTCGTGGACAGCGCCGACCGCTGAGCACGAACGGGCCCCGCCACGGGCCCGATTCGGTCTCCTGAGTGGCGCGTGCGACGATGTGCGCCATGCCACAGCAGGAGCCCGGGCGACGTGTCCCGGCGCGCCCCGACGCCTCCATGTCGCTGCTGACCACCGTGATGAGCAACACCCTCGACGAGGGATACGCGGCGGTCGGCCGGCGGGCCGCCGGCCGGTCAGAGCTGCCGCGCACGCTGCGCGCCAGACTCTGGCTGGCCGGCGGCCTCGCGCTGGCCGCCGTGGTGGTCACCCTGGGCGCCGCACAGGCGCGCGAGGCGGAGCCCACCCTTGCCAGGGGGCGCGAGGAGCTGCTCGACCGCGTCGAGGCGCGCACCGCCGAACTGGACGACCTCCAGGGGGAGGTCGACGCGCTGCGCGCGGACGTCGACGAGCGGCAGCGCGACGCCATCGGCGACGCGCGCTCTGCGGCGGGCGAGCTGACCGCGCTCCTGGCCGGCGCCACCGCCGTCACAGGGCCGGGGATCGAGCTGGTCGTCAACGACGCCGAGGGCGCCGCCTCCGGCGCCGGCGGCCCGCGCGACGCCGGCTTCGCCGACACCGGCCGGGTGCGCGACCGGGATCTCCAGCGCGTGGTCAACGGGCTGTGGCAGGCGGGCGCCGAGGCGATATCGGTCAACGGCAGACGCCTGACCGCCCTGTCCGCCATCCGGGCCGCGGGCGACGCCGTTCTCGTCGACAACAGGCCCCTCGCCCCGCCGTACACGCTGCTCGCGATCGGCCCGGGGGACGAGCTGGCGGCGGCCTTCCGCGCCACCGCGGAGGGCCGCTATCTGGACGTGCTGCGCGAGGACTACGGCATCAGGGCCGGCACCACCGTCCACGACAGGCTGGAGCTGCCCGCCGCGCCCGGCCTCACCACGCGCACCGCCAGACCCGCCGCCGCACCGGAAACACCACGGGAAGCACAGCGGCAAGCACCGCCGGAAGATCAACCGGAAGAAGGGGGCGCGCCGTGATCGCCGTCCTGGGACTCGTGCTGGGGGTCGTGGTCGGGATTCTGACGCGCCCGGTCGTTCCGGCCGGTCTGGAACCGTACCTGCCCATCGCCGTCGTCGCCGCCCTCGACGCGGTCTTCGGCGGGCTGCGCGCCATGCTCGACGGCCTGTTCGACGACAAGGTGTTCGTCGTGTCCTTCCTGTCGAACGTCACGGTCGCCGCCCTGATCGTCTTCCTCGGTGACAAGCTCGGCGTCGGGGCGCAGCTGTCCACCGGCGTCGTCGTGGTCCTCGGCATCCGCATCTTCTCCAACGCCGCCGCAATCCGCCGGCACGTCTTCGGGGCGTGAGCCGGTGACCGAGGAGGAGACCGCGCCGCCGCCGCCCGGCCCGGAGCCGGGCCGGGACCGCCCCACCGGCCGCAGCGCCCTGCGCGCCGGGCTGTGGCCGCCGCGCGCGACGCGCAGCCAGCTGCTCGCCGCCGTGCTGCTGTTCGTGCTCGGGCTCGGGCTCGCCATCCAGGTGCGGGCCACCGGCAGCGAGGAGACGGCGCTGCGCGGCGCCCGGCAGGAGGATCTGGTGCGGATTCTCAGCGATCTGGAGGACCGCACCGCGCGCCTGGAGGAGGAGAAGAGCGGCCTGGAGGAGCAGCGCACCGAGCTGGAGACCAGCTCCGACCAGGCCGAGGAGGCCAGGCGGCAGACGGAGGAGCGCGAACGGCAGCTCGGGGTGCTCGCCGGTACCGTCGCCGCCGAGGGCCCCGGCATCACGCTGCGCATCGACGATCCACTCGGGGCCGTCGAGGCGGATATGCTGCTCGACGCGGTGCAGGAGCTGCGCGCGGCGGGCGCCGAGGCCATCCAGATCAACGACGTGCGGATCGCGGCGGGCACCTCTTTCGTGGACGAGAACGGCGGGGTGTTCGTCGATGGCGAGCCGGTGCGCGCACCGTTCCGGATCGGCGCCATCGGGCGGCCGCAGGACCTGGAGCCGGCGCTGAACATCCCCGGGGGCGTGGTGCAGTCCCTGGAGAACGAGCAGGCGGAGGTGTCGGTGGAGCGCCAGGAGAAGGTCGTCGTGGACGCCTTGCGATCGGCGGAGCAGCCTGACTACGCTCAGTCGTCACCGTGACGGAGCCGACGTCACGGGGGCTGCCACACTTCCGTGGCACTCGGTGAGGGAAACTGAACGGGGGCCGGGGACGTTGTCACGACGTCCTGTACGGCCGGTGAGAGACAATGGACCGGTCCCGTCCGACGACGGGCCGGGCTAGGCGCGAGGGGATCGCTGGTGAGCTTTTTCGCTAGATTGTTCGGCAGGCGTCGGAGCGGCGTGCACAGCGCCGCACGGAGCCGCGCCCGCCAACAAGGCGACCCAGCGACGGCGCCCGGCGGAGAGCCGGGGCGCCCGTTGTTCCGGGACGAGGTCGCCGGCCCCGGCGGCATAGGCTCCCAGGGGTCGGGACGCGAGACGGTCACCTGCTCCCGCTGCGGCCACAGGGCCGCCGCGACCAGCAGGTTCTGTTCCAACTGCGGCAATGGGCTGCGCCCGGGGCTCGAAGGCTCGTCAGAGACGACCTCCACCATTTCGATCACGGGCCTTGAGGCGTACGAGGCCGAGGTCACCGGGCAGCACCCGGCGCCGGCGCTCTCGCCCGAGGCACAGGCGGCGGTCGAGGCGCTGCCGCCCGGCTCGGCCCTGCTCATCGTGCGCCGCGGGCCGAATTCCGGGAGCAGGTTCCTGCTCGACGGGGACCTGACGACCGCGGGCCGGCACCCGCAGAGCGACATCTTCCTCGACGACGTGACGGTCTCACGCCGTCACGTGGAGTTCCGGCGCCAGCCCGACGCCAGCTTCACGGTGAGTGACGTCGGCAGTCTCAACGGCACCTACGTCAACCGGGAGCCCCTGGATTCGGCGGTGCTCAACAACGGCGACGAGGTACAGATCGGGAAGTACCGGCTGGTTTTCTTCGCCAGCAGGCAGGGGTTCTGACCTGCGAGCGTGGCCGCTCGCGCGCCGCACGGCGGTGCTCGACTATCCAAATGCACCGAGCACCGCCTAGGGTTGCTGTGTGAATCAGCTCGACGTCGTGGGCGTGCGGGTGGAAATGCCCAACAACCAGCCCATCGTGCTACTCCGTGAAGTCGGAGGCGACCGCTATCTCCCGATCTGGATCGGCCCGGGGGAGGCGACCGCCATCGCGTTCGCCCAGCAGGGCATGACTCCTGCCCGGCCCCTGACGCACGATCTCTTCAAGAACGTGCTGGAGGCGGTGGGGCAGGAGCTCAGCGCGGTACGCATCACCGACCTGCGCGACGGGGTCTTCTATGCCGAGCTCGTGTTCGCCAGTGGGGTGGAGGTCAGCGCCCGTCCTTCCGACGCCATAGCCCTCGCGCTGCGCGTCGGTACGCCGATCTACGGCAGCGATGCCGTACTCGACGACGCCGGGATCATCATTCCCGACGAGCAGGAGGACGAGGTCGAGAGGTTCCGCGAGTTCCTCGACCAGATCTCCCCCGAGGACTTCGGCACGAGCAGCCAGTAGCGGCGCGTGGCGATCGTTGACGCGCTGAGTGTGGATGCCTAGCGTCAATGGGGCATGTCTTGGGAGGAGCGCTGTGTGCGTGCTCATCGTGACAGCCGGTGAGCGACGAAGGCACGGTCGGGGCATGCGGAACGGAGGCCGGCGTGACAGGTAACGGCGACAGCAGAGCGGTGGGCGGGACATCCTCCCTCCCCGGCGCGCCGCCTCCACCAGGGCTGAGACCCTCCGCGGCCGGGCAGGAGCGCGAAGCGCCGGACCGGCTCGGCTACCGGGGCCCGAGCGCCTGTGCCGCTGCGGGCATCACCTACCGGCAGCTCGATTACTGGGCCCGCACCGGGCTGGTGCAGCCCAGCGTGCGCCCGGCCCACGGCTCGGGCACCCAGCGTCTCTACAGTTTCCGGGACGTGCTGGTCCTCAAGATCGTCAAACGGCTGCTGGACGCCGGGGTTTCCCTCCAGAGCATCCGCACGGCCGTTCAGGCGCTGTGCTCCGCGGATCTTGCGGAGCTGTCGGACATGACCCTGATGAGCGACGGTGCCACCGTGTACCGCTGCGCCTCCCCCGAGGAGCTGGCCGAGCTGCTGCGCGGCGGCCGGGGCGTTTTCGGCATCGCCGTCGGCGCGGTGTGGAGCGATGTGGAGGGCGCGCTGGCCCAGCTGAGCGCCGAGCGGCTCGACACGGGCGAGCCCGTGCCCGTCGCCCACCCGGGCGACGAGCTGGCGCGCCGCAGGCACCGCACGGGCTGATCCGGGCCCGGGCCCGGGCAGGCGTTCCCCCCCGGCTTGTCAGACCCGTGGGGCACCATCGTCGTGTGAGAGGCCAGCCGACGGTTCTGCACCTCGACATGGACGCCTTCTACGCCTCGGTGGAGCAGGCGGCCAAGCCGAGCCTGCGTGGCAAGCCCGTGATCGTCGGCGGTCTCGGGCCGCGCGGCGTGGTCGCCACCGCCTCCTACGAGGCCAGGCGGTTCGGCGTGCACTCGGCGATGCCCATGGCGCAGGCGCGCCGCCTGTCCCCGCACGCCGCGTTCCTGGTGCCGCGCTTCCAGGTCTACCGGGCGATCAGCGAGACGGTGATGGGTCTGCTGGCCGAGCTGTCCCCGCTGGTCGAGCCGCTGAGTCTGGACGAGGCGTTCGTCGATCTGGCGGCGGGCGGCACGGCCGCGTCCGCGGAGGAGGCGCGGCGCACCGGCGAGCGGCTGCGCGCCGGGATTCGCGAGGCCACCGGCGTCACCGGTTCTGTGGGCCTGGCAGGCTCCAAGATGCTGGCCAAGATCGCCTCCGAGCAGGCCAAGCCGGACGGTCTTGTGCTGATCCGCCCCGGCACGGAGCGCGAGCTGCTCGCGCCCATGCCCGTGCGGACCCTGCCCGGCGTCGGCCCGGCCACCGCGGAGGTGCTGCGCAGGGCGGGCATCACGACCGTGGGGGAGACGGTGCAGGCGGGTGAGGCCGAGCTGCTGCGGCTGCTCGGCAAGGCGCACGGCGCCTCGCTGTACCTCATGGCCCGCGGGGTCGACGAGCGGCCCGTGGTCGCGGACCGGGACACCAAGTCCGTATCCGTGGAGGACACCTTCGACGTCGACGTCACCGACCGGGCCCGCATCCGGTTCGAGGTGGCCGGGCTGGCGGACCGCTGCACGCGGCGCCTGCGGGCGGCCGGCCGCTCGGGGCGGACGGTGGTGCTGAAGGTCAGGCGCTACGACTTCACCACGCTCACCCGGTCCGAGACGCTGCGCGGCCCCACGGACGACCCCGAGGTGGTCCAGGAGGCGGCCCGGCGGCTGCTGGAGGGCGTGGACACCACGGAGGGCGTCCGGCTGCTCGGCGTGGGCGTCAGCGGGCTGGCCGACTTCACCCAGGAGGATCTGTTCGCCCAGGCGCTCCAGTCATCGCGCGCGCCGGAGCAGCCGGCCGCCGAGCCCTCGCCCGGCGGTGCGCCCGCGCCGCGGACGGCCCCGCGGGCCACCGACTGGCTGCCCGGGCTCGATGTGACGCACGAGCGGTTCGGACCCGGCTGGGTCCAGGGGAGCGGCGTCGGCCGCGTCACGGTCCGCTTCGAGCGCCCCGATTCGCCGCCGGGCCGAGTGCGCACGTTCCTGGTGGACGACCCGGAGCTGACCGGCGGCGAGCCGCTGCCCCTGGTCGAGCGGGCGGCCCCGGCAGGCGGCGGGAGTCAGGCGGACAGCGTGTCGTCCGGACCGAGCCGGGGGACGTCGAGGCCGTAGTGGTGGTACAGCTGGAGCTCCTGTTCGGGGGAGAGGTGGCGGCCCACGCCGAAGTCGGGGGCGTCCCTGATCAGGGAGCGGGGGAAGGGGACGCACAGCGTGTCGTCCACCAGCTCGCTCGGTTCGAGCGGAACGAACGCGTCGCGGCTGAACAGGCCGGTGCGCACGGCCGCCCATTCGGGTGCCCCGGTGGCGTCGTCGAGATACACCTCATCCACAGTGCCGATCTTGGTGCCGTCGCGGTCGAACGCCTTGAGGCCGATCAGACTGCGCGGGTCGATGTCGGTCTGCACGATTCCTCCAACTGATCACCACTGGTCCCGGAAGGTCTCTACGACCTACGAAAAGGCACAATCCGCGGACTGGCCAGTCGAGTGGCACCCGGGCCACCGGGACCACCCCCGCTGGTACCCTCAAAGACGGTCGACAACCTCGTGCGGGAGAGTCCCGGTGCCGACCAGGCCCCGGGCGCCGAAGGAGCAACTCCTCCCCGGAATCTCTCAGGCCCCTGTACCGCGCGGGGAAGACCACTCTGGAAAGCAGGGTGACGGGGGAGCGACGCTCCCCGGTTCCCTCACCGACGGTGCAAGCCGGGTCACGTGTGTGACGCGGTGAAGCTCTCAGGTCGACATGACAGAGGGGGAGGCAGCCAGGCGCCGGTGCCTGGCACCCCCGCAGGTCGCCGCGACCAGGAGGAGCCTCCCGATGACCGCTCGCCGCACCCCGTTGTCCGCCCTGGAGCAGGGCACTCCCTTCGCTGCCCGGCACATCGGGCCCGACGCGCAGGACCAGGCCAAGATGCTGGCCCACGTCGGCTTCGGCTCCCTGGACGAGCTGACCGCCGCCGCGGTGCCCGAGACGATCCGCACCACCGAGGCGCTGCGGCTGCCCGAGGCGCGCGACGAGGCGGGCGTGCTGGCCGAGCTGCGGGCCCTCGCCGCCAGGAACACGGTGCTGCACTCCATGATCGGCCTCGGCTACCACGGCACGTTCACCCCGCCCGTCATCCTGCGGAACGTCATGGAGAACCCGGCCTGGTACACCGCGTACACCCCGTACCAGCCGGAGATCTCGCAGGGCAGGCTGGAGGCCCTGCTCAACTTCCAGACCGTCGTCGCCGACCTCACCGGGCTGCCCACGGCCGGTGCGTCCCTGCTCGACGAGGCGACCGCCGCCGCCGAGGCGATGGCGCTGTCCCGCCGGGTCGGCAAGGTCAAGGGCGGGGTCTTCCTCGTCGACGCCGACTGCCTGCCGCAGACCATCGCGGTGGTACGCACCCGTGCCGAGCCGACGGGCGTGGACGTGCTGGTCGCGGACCTCGGTGACGGCATTCCGGCCGAGGCCGCGGAGCGTGGGGTCTTCGGCGTTCTCGTGCAGTACCCCGGGGCCTCCGGCGCCGTGCGCGACTTCCGCGGCCTGATCGAGGAGGCACACGGCCTCGGCGCGGTCGTCACGGTGGCCGCCGACCTGCTCGCCCTGACGCTCCTCACCCCGCCGGGGGAGCTGGGCGCCGACATCGCGGTCGGCTCCAGCCAGCGGTTCGGCGTCCCGATGGGCTTCGGCGGCCCGCACGCCGGCTTCATGTCCGTGCGGAACACCTACGCCCGCAGCCTGCCCGGGCGTCTGGTCGGCGTCTCCCGGGACGCGGCCGGGGCGCCGGCCCACCGCCTCGCGCTCCAGACGCGGGAGCAGCACATCCGCCGCGAGAAGGCGACGAGCAACATCTGCACCGCACAGGTGCTGCTGGCCGTGATGGCCGGCATGTACGCGGTGTACCACGGGCCGGACGGGCTGGCCGCCATCGCCCGCCGCACCCACAGGTATGCCGCGCTGCTCGCGGCCGGGCTGCGCGACGGCGGCGTGGAGGTCGTGCACGACTCCTTCTTCGACACCGTCACGGCCCATGTGCCCGGCCGGGCGGCGGAGGTGGTGGCGGCGGCCCGCGAGGCCGGGGTGAACCTGCGCCTGACCGACGCCGACCACGTCGGCGTCTCGTGCGACGAGACCACGGGACGCGGCCAGCTCGCCGCGGTCTGGGCGGCGTTCGGGGTGGCCGGTGACGCGTTCGGCATCGACGCGCTGGACGCGCGCACGCCGGACGCGCTGCCCGAGCAGCTGCTGCGAGGCGACGACTACCTCGCGCACCCGGTCTTCCACCGGTACCGTTCGGAGACCGCGATGCTGCGCTATCTGCGGCGGCTCGCCGACCGCGACTACGCGCTGGACCGGGGCATGATCCCGCTGGGCTCGTGCACCATGAAGCTGAACGCGACGGTGGAGATGGAGCCGGTCACCTGGCCGGAGTTCGCCGCGCTGCACCCGTTCGCGCCCCTCGAACAGGCCGAGGGCTATGTCGCGCTGATCCGGGAGCTGGAGGAGCGGCTGGCCGAGGTCACGGGCTACGACAGCGTCTCGCTCCAGCCGAACGCCGGCTCCCAGGGCGAGTTGGCGGGCCTGCTCGCCGTGCGCGCCTACCACCGGGCGGCCGGGCAGCCCGGCCGGACCGTCTGCCTCATACCGTCCTCCGCGCACGGCACCAACGCCGCGAGCGCCGTCATGGCCGGGATGCGGGTCGTCGTGGTCGCGACCGGCGAGAACGGCGATGTGGACGCCGATGACCTGCGGGCCAAGATTGCCGCACACGCGGACGAGCTGGCCGTGCTGATGGTCACCTACCCGTCCACGCACGGGGTGTTCGAGGAGGACATCGCGGATATCTGCGCGGTCGTGCACGACGCGGGCGGTCAGGTGTACGTGGACGGTGCCAATCTCAACGCGCTCGTCGGTCTGGCCAGGCCGGGCCGGTTCGGCGCGGATGTCTCGCACCTCAACCTGCACAAGACGTTCTGCATCCCGCACGGCGGCGGCGGTCCTGGCGTCGGCCCGGTCGCGGTCCGTTCCCATCTCGCGCCCCACCTGCCCGGCCACCCGCTCCAGCCCGCCGCGGGGCCCGCGGGCGGCGGAACGGGGCCGGTCTCGGCGGCGCCGTGGGGTTCGGCCGGCATCCTCCCGATCTCCTGGGCGTACGTGCGGCTGATGGGCGCGACGGGGCTGCGCCGCGCCACGCAGGTCGCGGTACTCGCCGCCAACTACGTCGCCAAGCGGCTGGAGCCGCACTACCCGGTGCTGTACGCGGGTCCCGGCGGGCTGGTGGCGCACGAGTGCATCATCGACGTGCGGCCGCTGACGAAAGCGACCGGCGTCAGTATCGACGACGTCGCCAAGCGGCTGATCGACTACGGGTTCCACGCGCCGACCATGTCGTTCCCCGTGCCGGGAACCCTCATGATCGAGCCCACGGAGAGCGAGGATCTGGCAGAGCTCGACCGGTTCTGCGAGGCGATGATCGCCATTCGTGCCGAGATCGACCGCGTCGGGTCGGGGGAGTGGCCCAAGGACGACAATCCGCTGGCCAACGCCCCACACACCGCGGCCCAGCTGAGCGGCGAGTGGCCGCACCCGTACACCCGGCAGGAGGCCGTCTTCCCGACCGGGGCCCAGGACCAGCGGGCGGGCAAGTACTGGCCGCCGGTCCGGCGCATCGACGGCGCCTTCGGGGACCGCAATCTGGTCTGCTCCTGCCCGCCGGTGTCCGACTACGCGGACTGAACGCCGGGCACGAGAGCCGGGGCCGGTTCGCGCCGTTGCGGCCCGGCCCCGGACGTTTCGGTGGTGAGCGGTCAGCTCGCCAGTCCGACGGGCGCGAGCCGGGTGCTCAGCACCGGAAGCAGCACGTCGGTGCGGACCGCCCGGTCGGCGGCGATCCCGGGCGGCGCGGGCGCCAGCGGGATGAGCAGGTCCTGCGGCTGAGGGCTGCCCTCGGCGGGGTCCGCGGCCGGGTCGGAGTGCAGCCAGAGCGTCAGCATGTACAGCTCCGGCACGGACAGCAGGCGCGGCTGGTAGGGCGCGGGCAGCGACTCGGCCAGCCGCACGGCCCGCTCCGTCGACGCGATGTACGGGCCCTCGCAGAAGTGCGAGAACGCCCAGCCCTCCGGCGTGCGCGCGGTTTCCGCCGCGCCGACGGCCCGGCCGTCGCGCGTGAGCAGGAAGCGCCAGCCGGTCAGCCGGGCGTCGGGCGGCACGGCGGACCCGGTAACCGGCGACAGCCGGTGCACGGGCAGCGGAAGGGCCAGGTCCAGGGCGCCGTGGTCGAGGTACAGCGGATGCGGTGCCCGCCTCGTTGCGGGGTGAAGCGCCGTACGGATGCTGCGCTCGGCGGCAGCGGGAGCCGTCGGGTTAAGCACGGGCATGATGGGTCGCCTCTCGCTTCGGAGTAGGTCGCCTCTTGATGGGGAGACACGCCGTGCCGGATTTTATACGCGGCTTGTTGTCCCTACGTTTCAAGTAGCCCACCCGCGAGGTTTCGGCAAGGGGGAAATCCGGTCGCCGCGGGGGCAGCCGAGACGGTGATTATTCCAGGGGAATATGCCCTGATGGTGAGGCTGCGGCGCGCGGGACATGCGTGCCGTCCCGGCCACCTGGGCAGGATCGAGCCCATGACACCGCTCGACCGAGGAGGTGCCCCATGGGAGAGAAGGTCGTCGCCGACCGCTTCGATCTGGCCGCACGGCAGCGGTTCAGGGCCCGGCTGCACGCGTGTCTCGACGCCCTCGGCGCGCTGCTGCGCGAGGACCGCTTCGAGGGGCCGCGTGACCAGATCGGTCTTGAGGTGGAGCTGTGCCTCGCCGACTCCGACGGATCGCCCCGAATGGTCAACGACGAAGTGCTGTCCCGAATGGCGACCCGCGATTTCCAGGCTGAGCTCGGACAATTCACCCTCGAACTCAATATGGCGCCCCGACGGCTGTCCGGGCGGGTGTTCGACGATCTGGCCGAAGAACTGCGCATCGCCCTGGGCTATGCCGACCGAATGGCCGCGGAATTCGATGCCCGGTTGGTGATGACCGGAGTGCTGCCGACGATCACCGCTGAGCAGATGGCGCCTGACACGTTCTCCCCGGGTGACCGTTACATGCTGCTGAACGATCAGATCATGGCGTCACGCGGGGAGGCGATCACCCTGGACATCACCGGCGCCGAGCGGCTGCGCGGGACCTTCGAGTCCATAGCCGCCGAATCGGCGTGCACCTCGGTGCAGTTCCACCTCCAGACCACGCCGGAACGATTCGCCGACACCTGGAACGCCGCGCAGGCCGCGACCGCCGCGCAGATCGCCGTCGGTGCGAACGCCCCGTTCGTCTTCGGCCGCGAGCTGTGGCACGAGTCGAGGCCCCCGTTCTTCCTCCAGGCCACCGACAGCCGCCCGCCCGAGCACGCGGCCCAGGGAGTCCGCCCGCGGGCCTGGTTCGGGGAACGCTGGATCGACTCGGTCAGCTGCCTGTTCGAGGAGAACGTCCGCTACTTCCCCGCCCTGCTCCCGCTGTGCGGCGAGGAGGACCCGCTGGAGGTGCTCGCGTCCGGCGGCGTGCCGCGGCTGTCGGAACTGATCCTGCACAACGGCACGGTGTACCGCTGGAACCGGCCGGTGTACGCGGTCACCGGCGGCGTTCCGCACCTGCGCGTGGAGAACCGCGTGCTGTCCACCGGGCCCACGGTCACCGACACCGTGGCCAACGCCGCGTTCTACTACGGGCTGGTGCGCGCGCTGGCGGACGACCCGGAGCCGGTGTGGCGGCGGATGCCGTTCGCCACCGCGGAGGAGAACTTCCTCGCGGCCTGCCGGCACGGCATCGACGCCGAACTGAGCTGGCCAGGGCCGGGGGCGGGCGCCCCCAAGGCGTGGCCCGCCGCCGAACTGGTCCGCCGGCAGCTGCTGCCGCTGGCCGCCGACGGCCTCGACGCCTGCGGTGTCGCCGCCGCGGACCGCGACCACTACCTCGCCGTGATCGAGGGGAGGTGCCGCCGCCGCGTCACCGGAGCGGGCTGGCAGACTCGGGTCTACCACCAGGCGGTGGCCGATGGAGCGGACCGGACGAGCGCACTGCGCGATCTCGTCCGGCGGTACAGCGAACTGGCGCGGTCGGACGCTCCCGTGCACAGCTGGCCGGACGAGGGCTGACGCCCCCGGGGCCCGCGCGCGGGCGCACGGCGGCGGCGCGCGGACGGGAGGCGGCGTTGGGGCCGGAGCAGGTGACGAAGGCGGCCACGGGCGGCGCGGGACGGCGCTCCCGCCGCCTGCTCGGCCACGAAGTGCTGCTGGTGCTCGGGCTTTCTCTCGGCGCGAGCGCGATCGGGGCACTGATCCGCTTCTCGGGCGTGCTGACCCGCCCGGGCGGGCTGAGCGACCAGGCCGCCACGCTCAACAGCTCCCGGGCTCCCGACCGGCCATGGCTGGACCTGGCGTGGCAGCTGTTCGGAATCGCCACCGCGCTGGTGCCGGTCGCGTTGGTCGCCCACCTCCTGCTGCGCGAACGGGCCGAGGCCGCCGGCCCGGGGCTGCGGGGCATCGGCTTCGACGGGCACCGGCCCCGCTTCGACCTGGCCTGGGGAGCCGTGGTGGCCGCGGGCATCGGCGGCAGCGGGCTGCTGCTCTACCTCGGCGCGCACGCAGCAGGGGCCAACCTCACCGTCGTCCCCGAATCGCTGCCGGACGTGTGGTGGAAGATGCCGGTGCTGATCCTCTCCGCCATCCAGAACTCCGTGGTGGAGGAGGTCATCGTCGTCGGCTACCTGCTGCGCCGCCTCGGGCAGCTCGGCTGGTCGCCGATGGGCGCGCTGGTCGCCAGCTCCGTGCTGCGCGGCACGTACCACCTTTACCAGGGCATCGGCGGTTTCTTCGGGAACGTGGCGATGGGCGTGATCTTCGTCTGGCTGTACCGGCGGTGGGGGCGGGTCATGCCGCTGGTCGTGGCGCACGCGCTGATCGACATCGTCGCGTTCGTCGGCTATGCGCTGCTGGCCGGCCGCGTCGACTGGCTCCCCACCGCCTGACCGCCGTTACCGCGGGGGGCCGGTGCCCGCGGCGAGCGGGAGCGCCTCGATCCGGCCCGCGCCGCACACCGAGCCGAAGTCCCACTCGGCGCTGGTCGGGCTGTACTCGTCCGGCGGGATCACGGCAAGACCCGCGGGGTCGGGCCCGCAGTTGCCGTCGGCCGGGTCCTGTTCGCCGGGCACCGCGCTCCAGTGCAGCTGGGCCCAGGCGCTGCCGCCCGGTTCGACGGTGAGCACCTGCGGGGCGGCGGAGTCGTCGCGGACGGTCGTGGTCGGAATGTCGTCGCCGTCCTGGGCCGTGAGCTGGAGTCCGGGCCAGCCCTGGGTGCGGCAGGCGGTGTCGGAGGTGTTGGTGAGCACGAGCGCGGCGTAGCGGTTGCCGGCGCCGGGCGAGAGCGGGGTCAGCGAGGCGGACAGCGCGTCGGGCGAGCACCACGCCGGGTCGTCGGCGGCGGCCGGGGGCGCCCCGCCGCCCTCCTGGGCGGTGTTCTCCCGGTCGCTGTCCTCTTCTTCCCCGGACCCGGGGCCGGAGGTGTCGGGCAGCGGTTCGGCTTCCTCGGTCGCGGGGTCCGCTTCCGCCGGACCGCCGTCCCGTTCCGCGGAGCGCTCCTCCGCGGCGGTGTCGGACGCGTCGCGGCTTCCGGCGGTGTCGTCGGTGTCGTCCGAACCGGCGCAGCCGCCGGCTACGAGCACGGCGAGTGCGGCGAGTGCTGCGGTGCGTAGGGAATGAGACGCCATGATTCGTTCCTCCGGTGTGGGGATTCGGCTGGGCGGAGGAGTGCTGTGGGGATTGGACGCGTCCCCGTCAAAAGAGGTTCCCCGCGGACCGGTTGGCACGCCTGCTCGCGCACGGGCTTCCCGCCGGGCCTGTGCGGCGCAGCGGGGCAGCATCTAAGGTGGCAGACGTGATCAGGACTGTTCTTCCGCCGCCGGCCGCGTAACGCGGGCGGCCCCACCGAGGCACGTGCCGGGCGATGCGCCCCGGCGCGCGGCCGGTCCTGCCCGCCTCCGGGATCAGTGACCGCCACCTCGTCCTGTGTGGGAGAACCTTCATGCGTCATTCATCGTCCTCGCGTGTGCCGAGCGGCCTGCCGACCGGCCGTGGAGCGGCCTTCGTAGCCCTGGCCGCCGTCGCCTGGGGCACCGCGGGCGCCGTCGCGGCCCTGCTGTTCGACACCAGTGGGCTGGGCGCCATCGCCCTGACCTTCTGGCGTACGGCGGGCGGTCTCGTGCTGCTGCTCGCCGTCCGCCCGCTACTGCGCGGGCGGGGCGCGGCGCGCCCGCGCGTACGACCCACGGCGCAGCGCCCGTTGCGCCGGGCGGCGAGCGTCGGGGTGATGGGCGCCGGTTTCGCCCTGTTCCAGGCCGCCTACTTCGCGGCCGTCGACGCCACAGGGCTGGCCGTCGCCACCGTGGTCACCCTCGGCGCAGGCCCGGTCCTGATAGCGCTCGGCGGCCGGCTGCTGCTGGGGGAGCGGCTCGGCAGGGGCGGGGTGGCGGCGGTGGCCGGTGCGCTGGCCGGGCTCGCCGTGCTCTCCTTCGGCGGCGCGGACGGGGCGGGCGCGGTGCGGCCCTCGGGGCTGGCGTTCGCCCTGCTGGCCGCGTCGGGCTACACCGTCATCACCCTGCACAGCCGCAGGCAGGGCACGGCCGCCGTGGCGGCCGACCCGCTGACGACCACCCTCTCCTCCCTGGCCGTGGGAACGGGGCTGCTGCTGCCGTTCGCCCTGGCCGACGGGGTGCTTCCGCGGGGCGAGGACCTGGCCGCCTCGCTGTTCCTGCTCGGGTACCTGGCGGCCGTGCCGACGGCCCTGGCCTACGCGCTGTACTTCGCCGGGCTCGCCGTGGTGCGGGCCGCCACCGCCTCGGTGATCGCGCTGATCGAGCCGGTGACGGCCACGCTGATCGCCGTGACACTGCTCGGCGAGCGGCTGACCGCGGCCGTCGTCGCCGGCACGGCGCTGCTGCTCGGCGCGGTCGTGGGCCTGGTCCTGGCCGAGGGCCGGTCAGCCCCGGGCGTAAGCCGTCAGGTAGCCGGGAGCGGGCAGCCGCTCGGTGTCGTGGGGAACGGGGTCGCCGTGGACGGTGCGGACCGGGAGGACGCCGGACCAGTGCGGGAGTGACGCGTCCTCGGGATCGTCGTTCGGGCCGCCGCGGCGGACCTTGGCCGAGACCTCGGCGAGGTCGAGAACCAGCACGGCGGTCGCGGCCAGTTCCCGGGCGTTGGCCGGGCGGCAGTCGGCCGCCCGGCCCGGCACCACGTGGTCCACCAGCAGGTCGAGCGCGCGGGCCTTCTCCGCGGTGTCCGTCACGGGACGCGCGGTGCCGTGCACCACCACCGAGCGGTAGTTGACGGAGTGGTGGAACGCCGAGCGCGCCAGCACCAGGCCGTCCACATGGGTCACCGTCAGGCACACCGGCAGGCCCCGCTCCGGTCCGCCGGCGGCCCGCAGCGGGCGGGAGGCGGTGGAACCGTGCAGGTAGAGCCGCTCGCCCTCGCGCGCGTACAGGGTCGGCAGCACGGCGGGCGCGCCGTCGCGCACGAAGCCGAGGTGGCACAGGTAGCCCTCGTCCAGGACGGCGTGCACCAGCTCCCGGTCGTAGGAGACCCGTTGCCTGGCGCGGGTCGCGGTCGTGCGGGGGGTCTGCGGGTAGTCGGCCGCGTCGGGGGCGGTGGACATCGGACGCTCCTCGGGTCGGACTTGCCCAGCGCTTTGCACTAGTGCAAAATGCTGATTGTGCTAGGAGAATATCGAATCGAGGGCCGGGGCGCCTCCGACATTGCGGCCAGCGTCGAACGAGGCGTCGGCAGCGGCGCGTTGGCCCCCGGTCGGCCCCTGCCGACGCTGCGGGCGCTGGCCGAGCTGCTCGGCGTGAACCAGAACACCGTGGCCGCGGCGTACCGGATGCTGCGCGAGCGGGGCGTCATCGAAACGGCCGGCCGCCGCGGCAGTCGCGTGCGCGCCCGTCCGGCCAGCACTCCGCGCGAGGCCGTCGGCGTCGATGTACCGCCCGGCGTCCGCGACCTGTCCCGCGGCAACCCCGCCCCGGCCCTGCTGCCGCGGCTCGGCACCGTGCTCGCGTCCGCCGCCGCCCGCGCCACGCGTTCCCCCGTGCTCTACGGCGACCCGCCGGTGCACGCCGCGCTGGAACGGGTGGCCCGTGACCGCTTCGGACGGGACGGAGTGCCCACCGGCCGGATCGCCGTCACCTCGGGCGCGCTCGACGCCGTGGAACGTGTCCTCGCCGCGCGCCTGCGCCCCGGCGACACGGTGGCCGTCGAGGACCCGGGCTGGGGTGCGCTGCTCGACCTGATCCCCGCACTCGGCCTGCACACCGCGCCCGTCGCGGTGGACGACGAGGGCCCGCTGCCGGAGCGGGCGGCGGATGCGCTGCGCCGGGGAGCGCGCGCCCTGATCGTGACCGCCCGCGCGCAGAATCCGACGGGCGCCGCCATCTCCGCGTCGCGCGCCGCGGCGCTCCGTGCCGTTCTCGCCGCCCATCCGGACGTCCTCCTCATCGAGGACGACCACGGCGACGGCATCGTGGAGGTGCCCCCGCACCCGCTGGCCGGGCACACCAGCTGCTGGGCGTTCGTCCGTTCCGCCGCCAAGGCGTACGGGCCCGATCTGCGCGTTGCCGTGTGCACCGGCGACCCGGTCACCGTCGACCGGGTGCTGGGGCGGCAGCGCCTCGGCCCGGGCTGGGTCAGCCACCTGCTCCAGGACGCGGTGGCGCAGCTGTGGGAAGGCGGCGCGGAGGAGGCGCGGCGCGCGGCGCGGACCTACGGCGAGCGCCGGGACGCGCTGCTTGGCGCCCTCGCCGCCCGCGGTGTGCCGGCCCACGGCCCCAGCGGCCTGAACGTGTGGCTGCCGGTTCCGGACGAGACCACCACGGTCGCCAGGCTGCTGCACGCAGGATGGGCCGTCGCGCCCGGGGCCCGCTTCCGGCTCGCCGCGCCGCCGGGCGTCCGGATCACCGTGGCGGACCTCGACGTGGCCGAGGTCCCGCCGCTCGCGGACGCCGTCGCGGCGGCCGTGCGGCCCTCGGCCGCGCGCCGGTACGACTGACCGCGCGCTCGCGTGCGGGTGACCGTGAAGCAGAGCGTCGCAGCCGGCGCACGGGCCCGTAGCATCACTGAGGTGTTGAACATCGACCGGCTGCGCGTCCTGCATGCCATCAGCCACCACGGCTCGGTCAGCGCCGCCGCGGCGGCGCTGCACGTGACCACGTCCGCGGTGTCCCAGCAGATGGCCAAGCTGGAGCGCGAGACCGGCCAGCGCCTCCTCGCCAAGAACGGCCGCGGCATCCGCCTCACCGACGCGGGCCGGCTGCTGAGCGAGCACGCCGACCGCATCCTGTCCCAGGTCGAGCTGGCCCACGCCGACTTGGAGGCCCAGCAGGGCCGGGCCGTCGGCGAGCTGCTCATCGGCGCGTTCGCCACTGCCGCCCGCGGCCTGTTCCCGCAGACGCTCGCCGCGCTGCGGGCCGGGCATCCGCGGCTGGCGCCGCGGCTGCGGGAGATGGAGCCGGAGGAGGCGCTGCGCGACCTGGCCCGCGGCGATATCGACCTGGCCGTCGTCCTGGACTGGTACAACAGGCCGCTGGCCCTGCCCGGCGGTCTGGCCAGGCAGCCGCTGCTGGACGACGTGGCCGACGTCGCCATGCCCGCCGAGCACCCGCTGGCCAGGCGGCGCGAGGTGGATCTTGAGGAGTTCGCCGACGACCCCTGGGTGTCCTGGCCGCCCGGCGCGATCTGCCACGAGTGGCTGATGTTCACGCTGCGCAGCCGCGGCGTCGAGCCCCGGATCACGCACACCGCGGCCGAACACCACACGCAGCTGGCGCTGATCGCGGCCGGGCTCGGCGTCGCCGTCGCGCCCCGGCTCGGACGTACGCCGGTGCCGGCCGGGGTCGCGGTGGTGCCGGTACGGCAGACGATCACCCGCCGCGTGTACGCGGTCTGGCGTGCGGGCGCCGACCGCAGGCCGTCGGTCGCGGCGGCGGTCGGCGCGCTGCGCGCCGCGGCCCTCGAGGTGGCCGAGGAGCCGCGGGGGGCCGCCGCCGGCTGATCAGGCGAGCCGGATGTCCTCCCCGCTGACGGTGACCTCGCGCGCCGTCAGCGGCTCGGTGGCCGGCCCCTGCACGACGCTGCCGTCCTCGATGGCGAACTTGCTGCCGTGGCACAGGCAGTCGATCGTTCCGTCGCGCACCTCGGAGACGGTGCAGCCCTGATGGGGGCAGACCGCGGAGAACCCGCGGAAGTCGCCCGCGGCGGGCTGCGTCACCACCACCCGCTGCCCGTCGAAGACCCTGCCGCCGCCCTCCGGCACGTCGGAGGCGGCACCGAGGCGTTCGCCCGCCTCGCCGCCGCCCTCGCCGCCGCCCGTCTCGGAACCGCAGGCGCCGAGCAGCCCCGTCAGTCCCACGGCACCCGCCGCCACCACGCTCCGACGGGATGTCACCGGTCCGGTCACGCCGGCCCCTTCCTCGTTGTGCCCGCTCGCGAACGTACCCGCCCGCGCCCGGCGCGAACGGCGCCGGGGGGCCCGAGAGTACCGGGAGCGCGCCGTTCTCACCTGGGGGAATGCTGCGTGAAACGTCCGCGACCCGCTACGTCACCCCCCTGCGGGAGGGTGGCATGTGAGGTCGTTCTCGAGCAGGCCGACGGGCGGCCGGGATGGGCGTGACCCTGTGTGAGCTACTCGCCAAGGGCGAGGGCGACGAAGTGGTCAGCGGTGCTGCCCACTTGGCGGACGTGGAGCGCCATCTGCGGCGCCTCACCGAATCCGAGACAGCCGTGGAAACGCTGGCTTGCGTCGGCGGCCCTCGGAGGCACGTCGGCGGAAGCGCTGTACCACCTGGCCCCGCTGGTCGGCGAACCAACAGCCGGCCTGTCCGGCCTCATGGAACGCCTCGCTCGCAACGGGCTCGTGGACAACGCCGGCGACAGATGGCGTCTGCAGCCGACGCTACGGGCCCCGTTGATGGCCCGATGGTTTTTCACCAGCCCGACGCGCGGACCATGGTCCACCCTCAGCGACGCTTTCCCGGACCATGCCCTCGATCCCGCCTCCGCGGTAGTGGCCGCTGCCCGGGTCTCCGCCTCGCCCGTTGCCCGGGCAGCGGCGAACGCGGGGGCCCAGGCACTGCCCGCGGCCACGACCTGGGACCCTCGAACCTTCGCGGTGATGTCCGAGTACGCCCAACTGGACCGACAAGCAGCCGCGGCCACACTCCACCCGCTGATCCAGGCCTCCCCGGGGTTGACCCTGCGCGCCCAGCGCATGCTCGACGCCATCTACGAGGGCCGTGCCCGCGCCGCCAGCGGCCCGGCGTTCGAGGTCGACCCCGGTATTGGTAACTGCCGCTGCCAGAACCTGTGGAATGAGTCAGGTGGTTCATCGGGGTGAACGGGGTCCAGCGCCTGGCGCCTGGCGCCGACGTGGGGCAGCCTGCAGCAGCAGGACGTGGTGCGCGTCGGCCTGCGTGAACGCCGACGCGGCGCCAAGACGCAGTCATGGCTTATATAAGTGAGGGTCGGTATATTCGCTGTCGTGCACGCCTTCGACATACTCGGTGACCCCGTTCGCCGACGCATTCTGGAGCTGCTCGCCGACGATGAGCAGACCTCCGGGGCGATCACGGAGATCATCCGGGAGGAGTTCGCCATCTCCCAGCCGGCTGTCTCCCAGCATCTGCGCGTGCTGCGTGACAGCGGGTTCGCGTCGGTGCGGGCCGAGGGTACGCGCCGGTTCTACGCCGTCGAGCCCGAGCCGCTGAGCGAGGTCGACGCGTGGCTGGACCGGTTTCGCCGGTTCTGGGAACAACGCCTCGACGCCCTGGGAACCGAGCTGGCCCGGGGCAGGCGTGCCCGCCACCTGGCCGGCGGGGAACCCGTCCGACCTGCGGGGTCCGGCGCCGACACGGGCAAGACCGATGCAACACCGAAGGAGACATGACATGAAAGATGTTCTCGACGAGCTGGCTGCCGTGCGCCGGGCGATGGGCACGGGCAGCGTGCCCGCCGGCGAGGCGTACACCATCGAGCTGCGGCGTCGATACGACGCGGAGATCGTTGACGTCTGGGACGCCATCACCAGCCCCGAGCGGCTACAGCGCTGGTTCAAGCCGGTCACCGGGGACCTTCGGCTTGGCGGACAGTTCGCTTTGGACGGTGGCGAGCACGGCGAGATCCTCCGGTGCGAGCCGCCGCATCTGCTGAAGGTGTCCTGGCTCTACGGGCCGGACGGCGACGCCTGGCCCGGCACAAGCGAGGTGGAGGTGCGCCTGGCCGCCGGCCCGGCCGGCGACACCGAGTTCGAGCTGATCCATGCAGCGGTCGTCGGGGAGCCCCTGTTCCCTACCTACGGCCCCGGCGCCGGAGGCGTCGGCTGGGACCTGGCCCTCTTCGCCCTGGGGCGGCTCCTGGCCGGCGGCGAGATCACCGGACACGAGGAGTTCGAGAAGTCGCCCGAAGGGCGCGAGTTCGGCCGCCGTAGCGCCGCAGCCTGGGGCCAGGCCCACCTGGCCGCCGGTGGCGAACCGGAGCACGTCGCGGCCGCAGTCGAGGCCACCACCAAGTTCTACGTACCCGACCCGACCTGACACCCCTGCTGCGGTGGACCGACCGGCCTCCTCGGCGCCCACGACGTGCAGGACAAGCCGGACCAGCAGGGCTGCGGCGCGTTGTTCCACACCATAAGGAAAAGGGCGATACCTCATGAAATGCATTGTCTCGACCGAGATCGCCCTGCCGCGGGAGACAGTGGTCCAGCTCCTCGCCGACCCGGCACACCTGCCGAAGTGGCTGCGGGGCCTGGTACTGCACGAGCCGCTGAACGGGAAACACGGGCAGCTCGGCACCAAGTCGCGCGTCGTGATGCAGATGGGGAAGCAGAAGATCGAGTGCACCGAGACCATCACCCGCCGGGAACCGGCAGACCTGCACGAGATCCCGAAAGGCAGCGTCGTTCACTTCGACCGCGAGATCGTCAGCGAGGGCATGTGGAACGCCGTGCGCGACCGGCTGACCGAAGCCGGTCCGGAGACGACACTCTGGGAAAGCGAGAGCGAATACCGGTTCAGCAGCGTCATGATGCGGCTGGCGGGACTTCTGATGCCCGGTGCCTTCCGCAAGCAGTCGGAACAGCACATGCAGGACTTCAAGCGTTTCCCCGAGCAGGGCAAGGACGTCCGCGAAGAGACGGACTGATCTGCCGTCACGCTCGGCGATGCCATGTAGGCGGGTTCTGTGCGGTGCATGATGAGGACATGACCTTCGAGGAAGAGGCTATCGAGACGTCGCCTTGGCGGGGACGGTTGCGGCGTATCGGATCCGGTGCCGCCTTCCTGGGTCCAGGCGGTGGCGGTCTCGGGGCTCCTTGACCCCGGTTCCTGGACACGGGTTATGCGGCTTGGGTCAGCGTAGTTGGTGTCGTTCGGAAGGTGTTCTCGTAGGCGGTCGGGCTGCGGTGGCCGAGGCGGGAGTGACGGCGTCGGGTGTTGTAGCGATGAAGCCAGTGGAACGCGTGGAGGCGGGCCTCGCGCTCGCTGGGCCAGTGCTTTCGGCCCTGGAGCGTCTCGCGTTTGAACGTCGCGTTGAAGGACTCGGCGAGCGCCTTGTCCGCGCTGGAGCCGATCGCGCTCATCGACTGGCGGACGCAGGCCTGGCGGCAGGCGTCCGCGAAGGCCCGGCTGGTGTATTGGGCGCCGTGGTCGGTGTGCAGGACCGCTCCGGCGAGGCTGCCGCGGGTGCGCTCGGCGGCGGCCGGTGCATCGATGACGGGGCCTGTGCGCATATGGTCCGCGATCGCCCGGCCGGCCAGGCGGCGGGAAGCAAGATCGATCACGGTGGCCAGGTAGAGGAACTTCCCGCCGTCCACCGGAAGGTAGGTGATGTCGCCGACGTACTTCGTGTTCGGCTCGGTGGCGGCGAAGTCGCGGTTGATCAAGTCCGGGGCCTTCATCCCGGCCGGGTCCGCGATGGTGGTGTGGTGCCTGCGGCGCAGCCGGGCGCCCGCCAGGCCGATGCTGCGCATCACTCGTGCGATCCGCTTGTGGTTGACGCGCTCGCCGTCGCGGAGCTTGGCGGTGATCCTCGGGACGCCGTAGGTGCCGTCCGACTCGTGGTGCACGGCCCGGATCCGGGCGGCCCGGTCCGCGGCCGTCACACGCCAGTAGTAGAAGCTGGAGCGGGCGATGCCCAGGATGGTGCACAGCCGCTTGACGCCGTAGCGGCGCTGGTGGTCGGCGACGAACTGGAAGCGGTTCAGGAGCCGTCAACTAACTACTGCCTGATTTGGATCTGCTGCGGCCTGTGACGTTATAGATGGCGTCCGTGAGGATGACGGAAGCGACTCTGGCGGCACTGGACGTGAAGTTCGTGGTGATGCTGCCGCACTTGGACGAGCGGCAGCGCCGCCTGTATCTGGCCTCCGAGGCCGATGCGCCTGGACACCAGAGCCTTGGGCCTGGCGCGGGCGAAACGCCGTTCGGCGACGAGGCTGGGGTGGGCGGTGCAGTGGGGCACGGTACGGATGCTCGGCACCTTTCTGACCGAGGACCTCACGGCGGTCCCGGCCGCCGTGGTGCGGTTCGTCGCCGAGCAGCTCGGGATCGGCGACGAGCACTTCGCCGAGTACGGGACGCGCTCGCAGATGGTCTACGAGCACGCGTGGGAGATCCGCGACGAGTACGGCTACCGGGACTTCGCCGCGGGTGAGGCGGATTTGCGGGAGTTCCTGGCGGCGCGGGTGTGGTCGTCGCTGGAGGAACCGCGCGCTCTGTCCGACCGGGCGGTGGTGTGGCTGGTGAACAACCGGGTGCTGCTGCCTGGCGTGACGACGCTGGCCCGGATGGTCGCCGCGGTCCGCCAGGAGGAGAACGACCGGCTGCACGCCTCGCTGTACGAGGCGGTCCCGTACGACCTGCGCACCGAGATGATCCGGCTGCTCGAAGTGCCGGAGAAGAAGCGGGTGTCGGAGCTGGAGCGGCTGCGGCTGGGCCCGATGCGGGTGTCGGGCAAGGCCATGGAACTTGCCCTGGATCGCGCCCGCGAGGTTCGTGGCCTGGGTGCCGGCGCCGTCGACGTCGGCCGGGTCCCGGCCGCCCGGATGACCGGGCTGGCCCGATACGGGCTGACCTCGACGGCTCCGACGCTGAAGCGGCTGGAAGCCACAAGGCAGACCGCCACCCTCCTGGCGGCCGTGCGACACCTGGAGACCGCGACGGCTCACGGTCCCCGTGCAGACCCTCTACGCGGGCTCGAACCCACGGTACTTCGGCCTGCGGCACAAGGGAGCCACCTGGCTGAACGTGGTCAACGACCAGGTGATGGGGCTGGGCGGGGTGGTCGTGCCGGGCACGCTGCGCGACTCGCTGTTCATCCTTGACGCCATCCACGCACGCGACGGCGGGCCGAAGCCGGAGGCCGTCATCACGGACACCGCGTCGTACTCCGACATCGTCTTCGGCCTGTTCGCCATCTGCGGCTACCAGTTCTCGCCGAGGATCGCCGACATATCCGACGCCCGGCTGTGGCCTACGAACACCGCGGCCGACCACGGGTCGCTCCAGCCGGTCTCCAGCCACACGATCCGCCTGGACCGGATACGCGTTCACTGGGGCGACATGCTCCGCGTGGCGGGCTCCCTGACCCTGGGGGAAGTCCGTGGCCACGACCTGATTCGCATGCTGTCCCGGGACGGCAAGCCGACCGGACTGGGCGAGGCGTTCGCCCACTACGGGCGAATCTTCAAAACCCTGCACCTGCTCCAGTTCGTCTTGGGCGAGGGCTACCGGCGGATGATCGGCGCCCAGCTCAACGTCACCGAGGCCCGCCACCGCCTCGCCCGGAAGATCTTCTTCGGCCAGCGCGGCGAACTGCGCCAGCACTACCGTGAAGGGATGGAGGGCCATCTCGGCGCCCTCGGACTGGCCCTGAACGCCGTGGTGCTGTTCAGCAGCCTCTACAACGACGCCGTCAAACAGTTCGCCGCCGCCGGCTTCCCCGTCACCGACGAGCTGCTCACCCGCCTCTCCCCGCTCCAGTACGACCACATCAACTTCCTCGGCCGCTACGCCTTCACCCGACCAGTCGCGCCTGGGCTGCGGCAGCTGCGCGACCCGCACACCGGTGACGAGACCGACGATGGCGAGGACGAGTAGCCGCGCCGCGCGCCCGTACAGTCGGACGGGTGGCTCTGTTCACGTCGCACAGCAGCGTTTCGACAGCAGCTCGGGCGGCGGCGCCTGGGAGCAACCGGGCACGATGTCAGCTCTGTTCGAGGTCCCACACGAGTACCCGGCCGTCCTGCCCCGCCGTGATGGCGACCGTGCGACCGTCCAGATCAGCGACGCGGACGCCGACAACCTCCCTGCCATGGTGTTCGTCGAACGGCCCATGGACGAGGCGGCGCTCCGCCAGCGACCACACGCACACCCGACCGTCTTTCGAACCGGTCACCGCGACCGGACGGCCGCCCACGACGCTGACATCCATGCAGGAAATAGCGGTCTCCTTCTCCTCTTTGTCCTCCTCGTCGAACTCTTCGTCAAACTCGATCGAATCCTCGTCGATCGGCCCTTCCCACTCCCAGACCCCGGTGTCGGGGTCCCCAAGGATCACCCGGTTCCCGCCGGCCGCCACCACCCGGGTGAGGCCGTCCACCGTCGCCAGACCGACGTCCGCCACTGGCACGGGGCAGGGAAACTCTCTGACGACGTTCTGGGTGTCGACGTCCCACACCGCCACACTGTCTTTGTAGGAGCCGAAGATCACGACCGGGCGGCCGTTCAGCGTGCCGGCCGCGATCCCGGCGACGGTGTCCCGGTTTCCATAGAGAACAGCTGGTTCGACATCTGTGGCACCGTTGGTATCTTTACGTGCCGCATTCCACATGTATGTACGGTCGCTACAGCTGATGAAGAACGGTTGCCCGTTCAGCCACACCGTCGCCACTTTCCCCGTACCGCCGTGGCTGAGACGCGCGTGCACGCGGACAGCTCCGCTGGTCAGATCCCACTGCGCGAAGGACTCTCGGTACTCGGCCCCACCAACCACGATCCGACCGTCCACGACGGCGGCGCAGACTCTGGTGAACAGCTCAGCGTCCTTGTCATTGCTGGTCGGGGGGTACCCGATCATCGCGCGGAAGTCGTCGGGGCGGTACGGCATGTCCAGCCGGTACCGCGTCCATCGGTCCTCGGACGGCTCCCAGGTGTACGCGGACGGCTCGACGGCGCAGACGACGAGGAGACGACCGTCGACGGTGACAAGGTCGAGGTCCCAGAGGCGCCCGGTAGGGAGTTGACTCGAGAGAGCAAGTGCAGTCATGCGCCCTGAGTGTAGAAACGAGGTCTGACAGACCCCCCTCCGCGTCACCGCCGTCCCCTCGATGCACCGCAGCCTCCTCGCCCGGTGCCAGCCACTCGACGGCACCAAGGGACTCCCCGGTCGTCCCGGCTCAGCGCAAGGCCCGCCGCGAGTACGAGAACCGCGTCAGCCCCCTCGGTACAGCCGGGCCGTGATCCCTGTCAGCCGCTACCGCTGGTTTCCGTTCGGATACTCCCGATGGCCCGTGGCCGCAGACCCGCGGAACGTCGGATGCGGCGTGCTCAGGCTCGGCGGCCGGCGGCGGCCTCGATGAGCTCGGTGAGGCGGGCGAGCACGGTGGTGAGCTGGTCGATCTGTTTGCTGATGCGGGCGTGTTCGGCGTTGAGCATGGCCCACTGGTGGTCGGTGGTGGTGTCGGTGTCGATGCAGGGGAGCAGTTCGGCGATGCGGCGGCTGGGCAGGCCCGCGGCGTAGAGCTGCTGGAAGATGCGGACCCGGTCGACGGCGTCTTCGGCGTACTCGCGGTGGCCGCCGGGGCTGCGGCCGGGCGTGAGGAGCCCCTGCTCCTCGTAGTAGCGCAGTGCGCGGACGCTCACTCCGGAGCGCCGGGCGACCTCTCCGATGCGCACGCTTCCCCTTCTCGTCGAACCCTCGTCGAAACCCGGACGCAGGACTTGATTCTGACGTCAGCGGTAGGTATTAGCGTACCCGACATGGCCACACCGAACACGGAACCGAACACCCCTGCCCACCCAGCGCCCGGTCTCCTGATCGAGGGCGCGGTCGCGCTCGTGACCGGCGCCAACCGAGGACTGGGCCGCCACTTCGCCCGGCAGCTCCTGGAACGCGGCGCGGCGCGTGTGTACGCGACCGCCAGGCATCCTGAGGCGGTCGACCTGCCCGGCGTCGTGCCACTGCGGCTGGACGTCACGGACGACGACGAGGTCCGGGCCGCCGCCGCGGCGGCGGGTGACGTGACACTCCTGGTGAACAATGCCGGGGTCAGTCACGGGACGAACCTCGTCACCGCCGACCTGGCAGCCATACGCGCGGAGATGGAGACGAACTTCTGGGGCACTCTGGCCGTCGTGCGAGCGTTCGCTCCTGTGCTCTCGGTCAACGGGGGCGGGGCGATCCTCAACGTACTGTCCGCGCAGTCCTGGCACGCCTACCCGGGCACGAACGGCTACCACGCCTCCAAGGCAGCCCAGTGGGCGTTGACGAACGGCGTGCGAACGGAGCTTGCCGAGCAGGGCACGCTCGTGACGGGGCTGCACCTGGGAGCCGTCGACACCGACTTCAGCGCCGCCTACGACGGACCCAAGGGTGATCCCGCCGTCGCCGTCCGTGCCGGCCTGGACGGGATCGAGGCGGGGGTGGCCGAGGTGGTTTCCGACGATTGGAGCGCGCACGTCAAGAAGTCACTGGCCGAGGATCCCGCCCGACTGTACGACGAGATCCGCGCCGGCATCGTCTGATCGGATCGTCCCGGTTCGACCAGGTGCATCCGTGGCCCGTAAGGCCGAGGCTGCAACCGGGTGCCCGGCCTCGGGCGTTCGCTAAGCAGAGCGTCCGAGTGGTGATCACCTAAGCGGAAAGCGCCTCTGGCCAGCGAGAATGAGGATTTTCGAGGTCCTTGTCCGCGTATGAGCCTGAGGCGCTTTTCAGGTGGGGAAGCGTATCGGGTCGTACCCTCGTGTACGCGTCGAGGGCGGCGGTCGGGCGATGGTCTCGCAGGCGGGCGGCATCCTGCTGGTGGAGCCGTTCCGCAGACTGGGCTGGATCAGGCGATGTCGGCCGCCCTGACACCGGCGCAAGGCGCGGGCAGCCCACGATCCCGGCAAGGTCCTCCTGGACGTGGCCTCGGCGGTCGCGCAGGGCGGGGACTGCCTCGCGGATGGGCGCTGCTCCTCTTTGCGGCCGACTCAGCGGACCGTCGGAGCTGGCGGCGCGGCCACTTCGCACAGCTCGGCGGCGGCCTGGGCGACGAGCTCGGAGAAGGCTGCGTCCGGGTCGGCCAGCCAGCGGGACGTGGCGCGCCGGGAGACCGCCATCGCCACGTCGATGATGAAGCGCGCCTTGTCGGGCTGGACGCCGCGGCGCCCGAGCGCCGGCACCAGCGCCTCGGCGATGTGGGCGAGCTTGATCAAATCGCGCTCGGCCAGTGCCGGGCTGGCGGCGATCACTCTGACGCGGCGCAGCAGGAACTCGCGCGAGCGAAAGACCTCGTCGGCGGTCCTCAGCGCGGTCAGCAGCGCCTCGAGTGGCCTGAGGCCCGGGTCGGCCGCCTCGACCTGTCCCACGAGGTGCGCCTCGATCTCGTGGCCGGCGAAGAGGACTTCCCGCTTGTCGGGGAAGTAACGGTAGAAGGAGCGCTCGGTCAGACCGGCGGTGCGCGCGATCTGCGCGACCGACGTGCGCTCGTACCCCTGCGTCTCGAACAGCTCGAGCGCCGCGCGCTCGAGCCGACCCTGTGCGTCGGACTCCCATCTCGGCATACGCCTCAGCGTATGACAGCAGATGCTGTTGTCGCGCTAGGATCAATGACAACAGATGCTGTCATCACATAGGAGATAGTCATGAAGGCTCTTCAGTTCGACAGATTCGGGTCCCCGGAGGTGATCGTGCTCCGCGACGTCCCGAAGCCGGAGCCGGGACCCGGACAGATCCGAATAGCCGTGCGGGCGTGCGGCCTGACCCCGGCTGACTGGGTGGTCGTCGACGGACTCTTCGCCGACCGGATGCCGCCGCTGCCGCGCGGGCTCGGCCTCGAGGTCGCGGGCACCGTCGACGCGCTCGGCGAGGGCGTCACCGGCACGGAGATCGGCGACCCCGTGTTCGGCCCGGCCACCTTCGACGGCCCGACGGCCGGTGCCGCCGAGTTTGCGCTGATGGCGGCCTGGGCGCGCATCCCCGAGGGCGTCACCGCCGAGCAGGCCGCCGCGCTGCCGATGGCGGCCGAGACGGCGTGGCGCGCGCTCGACGACCTCGGCGTCCAGCCGGGTGAGCTGCTGCTCGTCCACGGCGCGGGCGCCACGGTGGGTGAGGCGGCGGTGCGCTTGGCGCTGCACCGGGGTGTTCGGGTGATCGCCACCGCCGGGCCGACCCGGGCCGCTGCCCTGGGAGAGATCGGCGCCCAGGTGACCGGCTACGGCGACGGTATGGCCGAACGCGTTACCGCACTGGCCGGAGGCCGCGTCGACCGTGCCCTGGACGCGGCCCCGACGGGCGGCCGGATCGACCGAGCCGACCAGGCCAGCCCGGCCGGCGGCTCACTGCCGACCCTGATCGATCTGACCGGTGATCCCGACCGCGTCCTCACCGTCTCGGACTTCGCCGCCGCGGCCGAACTGGGGGCCCGGATCACCACCGAGATCCGCTACGACCTGATGGGCGAGTTCGCCCGGCTGGCCGGCGAAGGCGTCCTGGCCGTACCGGTCGCCCGCACCTACACGCTCGACCAGATCCAGGAAGCGGCCAAGCTCAGCCAGTCCCGCCGACCCGGCGGCAAGCTCATGCTCGTCCTGTGATCGCCTTGCTGGCCTGGTCAGGCGAAAGGAGTCCACACAACCCCCGATGATCAGGCGATGACCGTACCCGTTCCCGACCAGGATTCCCTACAGGATCGCGAAGTCACACTGGAGTGCTAACCGCCGGTCACGGTGGAGTTGCCGTGGGGAGAACCCGGCGCGGAGCAGTTGAGCAGGTCCTCCTTGCTGCTCACGACTCGCTTCAGTAACGCCGTCGCCGTGAACACCCGGGACACGTACACGTGGAAGCCTGCTCTGGCGAAGGCCGGGGCCACCCCTCGTCAGGCCCCGGGGCGAAGCCTTGGCAATGGGGCGGCGTCGCCCAAGAACGGCTTCCATGTGCTCCGGCACACCTATGCCTTCATCGTGCTGGACCACTCCGCCCACTTCATGTCGGAGGGCGGCGGTGGGCCTCGGCGGACGAAACTCCCCAGGAACTCCCCAGAGATGATCAAGGTGGGTCGCCGCGCCGGAGGGCCCGGCGATCCACCATGCATTCCAAGGCTGGAGGGGCGTATAGCCTGGAACGATGCTGCGTGAAACGTCCGCGACCCGCTACGTCACCCCCCTGCGGGAGGGTGGCTCGCTGCCGGGCATCGTGGAGGCCGACGACCTCGGCACCTATGTGATGAAGTTCACCGGGGCGGGGCAGGGCCGCAAGTCCCTGGTGGCCGAGGTGATCTGCGGCGGGCTCGCCCGCCGCCTCGGGCTGCGCGTGCCCGAGCTGGTGCGCATGAGCCTGGACCCCGTGATCGGGCGGAGCGAGCCCGACCAGGAGGTGCAGGCTCTGCTGAAGGCCAGTGCCGGGCTCAATCTGGGCATGGACTTCCTGCCGGGCTCGCTCGGCTACGACCCGCTGGCCTTCCGCGTGAGCGCGGCCGAGGCGGGGCGCGTCGTGTGGTTCGACGCTGTCGTCAACAATGTCGACCGCTCGTGGCGCAACCCCAACCTGCTGGTCTGGCACGGCGATCTGTGGCTGATCGACCACGGTGCCGCCCTGATCTGGCACCACAACTGGCAGGCCGCGGGCGCCTCGGCGGCCAGGGCGTATGACGCCTCCGACCACGTGCTCGCCGCGTTCAACCCGGATGTCGCCGCGGCGGCGGCCGAGTTGGCGCCGCGGGTGACGGGCGACCTGCTGGCCGCGGTGCTCGCGGAGGTGCCGGAGGCATGGCTGGCGGACGAGCCGGGGTTCGGCGGGCCGGACGAGGTGCGCGCCGCCTACGCCGAGGTCCTGGCCGCGCGTGCCGCCTCGGTCCACGAGCGCATCACCCTGGGCCCGCCCACCCCGGAGCGCGGGTCCAACGCACCCGGCTGGCTGACGGCCTGGCCCCACCGGAAGCCGGAGGCGGCGCGATGAGCGAGGGAGGGCGGGCCACGCCCGCGGCGACGACCGGCCGGGACGTGTTCGAGTACGCGCTGCTGCGGGTCGTGCCGCGCGTGGAGCGCGGCGAGTCGTTCAACGCCGGGGTCGTGCTGTACTGCCGGACGCGTTCCTTCCTCGCCGCGCGCATCCACCTCGACGAGGACCGGCTGAGGGTGCTCGACCCGGACGCCGACGTGGTGGGCGTGCGGGCGGCGCTGGCCGCGGCGGAGTGCGTCTGCCTGGGCGGTCCCGCGGCGGGGGCGGCGGGCGCGGACGACGCGGGCCGCCGGTTCCGGTGGCTGGTCGCCCCGCGGAGCACCGTCGTGCAGCCGGGCCCCGTGCACACCGGGCTCACCGCCGATCCGCCCGCCGATCTTGACCGGCTGCTTCGCGTGCTGGTCCGTTGACAGATCGTGCGCCGCTTTCTAGCGTCAGCCATACGCCGGTTACCTGTCGGTAGCCAGGCCGTCGACGGCGAGGAGAAGCAGACATGTCCACCCCTGAGCAGCGCGTCGCCATCGTGACCGGGGCGGCCCGGGGCATCGGCGCGGCCACCGCCCGCCGGCTGGCCGCGGAGGGCCGCGCGGTCGCCGTCGTGGACCTGGAGGAGTCGGCGGGCAGGGGCACGGTGGACGAGATCACCGCGGCCGGCGGCCGGGCGCTCGCCGTCGGCTGCGACGTCTCCGACGCCGACGCCGTGCGGGCGGCGGTGTCGCGGGTCGCCGAGGAGCTGGGCCCACCGCAGATCCTCGTCAACAACGCGGGTGTGCTGCGGGACAATCTGCTGTTCAAGATGAGCGAGGGGGACTGGGACACCGTCATGAACGTGCACCTGCGCGGCGCGTTCCTGATGTCCCGTGCCTGCCAGGCTCACATGGTCGAGGCCAAGTTCGGCCGTATCGTGAGCCTTTCCTCCAGCTCCGCCCTCGGCAACCGCGGCCAGGCCAACTACTCCGCCGCCAAGGCCGGGCTCCAGGGCTTCACCAAGACCCTCGCGATCGAGCTGGGCAAGTTCGGCATCACGGCAAACGCCGTCGCGCCCGGGTTCATCGTCACCGACATGACCGCGCAGACCGCCGCCCGGGTCGGTATGGGCTTCGAGGACTTCCAGCAGGCCGCCGCGGACTCCGTCCCGGTGCGGCGCGTCGGCAGGCCGGAGGATGTCGCCGGGGCCATCGCCTTCTTCACGGGCGAGGCGGCCGGCTTCGTCTCCGGCCAGGTGCTGTACGTGGCCGGCGGCCCCCTCGACTGAACGGGAGATCTCCTCGATGAACGCATCACAGGTCGCGGTGGTCACCGGCGGGAGCCGCGGGATCGGGTACGGCATCGCCGCCGCCCTCGTCGCCCGCGGCGACCGGGTGTGCATCACCGGCCGGAACGCGGAGCCGCTGGCCGAGGCCGTCGCCGCCCTCGGCCCGGAGCGCGCCATGGGCGTCGCGGGCAAGGCGCACGACGAGGCGCACCAGGCGGAGGTGGTCGAACGGGTCATGGACGCGTGGGGCCGCATCGACCACCTGGTCAACAACGCCGGGCGCAATCCGGTGCTCGCGCCCCTCGCCGACGCCGACGCCGCGCTGCTGGCCAAGGTGTTCGAGACCAACGTGCTGTCGGCCTTCGGCTTCGCCCGGCGCACGTGGCACGCCTGGCAGCGCGAGAACGGCGGCAGCATCGTCAACATATCGTCGGTCGCCGGGCTCAGCGCCTCGCCGTTCCTCGGCGCCTACGGCGTGAGCAAGGCCGCCCTGATCAATCTCACCGAGCAGCTCGCGCACGAGTTCGCCCCGGGCGTGCGGGTGAACGCGATCGCGCCCGCCGTGGTCAGGACCAAGTTCGCCGCGGCGCTGTACGAGGGCCGCGAGGCGGAGGCGGCGGCGGCCTACCCGCTGGGCCGGCTCGGCCTGCCGTCGGACGTGGCGGGCGCCGCGGCGTTCCTCACCTCGCCGGACGCGGGCTGGCTGACCGGGCAGACCCTGGTGCTGGACGGCGGCCTTTTCCTCAACGCCGGGCTCGCCTGACCGCCGCTGTCAGTGCCTGCGGGTACGTTGCTGATCAACAACTCATCGCGTAACCCCGGAGGTTCACGACGTGATCGGCATGCTGCCCGAGTCCTGGCAGGGCGTACTCGGCGAGGAGCTCGACAAGCCCTACTTCAAGGAGCTGACCGAGTTCGTCGAGCAGGAGCGGGCCCGCGGCCCGGTGTACCCGCCCCGCGAGGAGGTGTTCGCCGCCCTGGCCGCGACGCCGTTCCCCCGGGTGAAGGTGCTGGTCCTCGGGCAGGACCCGTACCACGGGGAGGGCCAGGGGCACGGGCTGTGCTTCTCGGTGCGCCCCGGCGTGCGCGTTCCCCCGTCCCTGCGCAATGTCTACAAGGAGATGCACGCCGAGCTGGGGCACCCGGTCCCGGACAACGGGTATCTGATGCCGTGGGCCGAGCAGGGCGTCCTCCTGCTGAACGCGGTGCTCACCGTCCGGGCGGGCGAGCCCAATTCCCACAAGGGCAAGGGCTGGGAGAAGTTCACGGACGCGGTGATCCGTGCCGTGGCCGCCCGGCCCGATCCGGCGGTCTTCGTCCTGTGGGGCAGCTACGCCAGGAAGAAGCTCCGCCTGATCGACACCGAGCGGCACGCCGTGGTGGAGGGGCCGCACCCCTCGCCGCTCTCGGCGGTGAAGTTCGCGGGCACCCGGCCCTTCACGCGGATCGACGAGGCCGTCGCCGCTCAGGGCCACTCTCCGATCGACTGGCGCGTTCCCGACCTCGGCGAGCGGTCTCAGCCCGCCGCGAAGGAGCCGTCGAAGGTGTAGGAGATGGACGTCTCACCGGGCGACGCGGTGTAGGCACCCGTTCCTCGCAGCCCGGCGAGGCCTCCCCCGGCCGAGCCGGGCAGTACCTCCAAGGAGCAGTGCACGGTCCCCGTCGTGTCGAACGTGCCCCACTCCCGCAGCACGAAGGTGCCCTCGCGCCCGTCCACGGTGCCCTCGCAGCGTTCGAAGCCGGAGAAGGCGCCGGTGCCGTCCGCCGCGTAGGAAATGCTGTACGTGCAGGCGGTTTCCGCGGCCGTGATGACGCCGGTGAAGGCGTTGATCACGGTGGCCCGGGCCAGCCGGGCCCCGCCCTCCTCACCCGCGACGACCGACTCCTGCCAGTCCTTGCAGGTGAAACTGCCATCGGTGCACTCCGGCATGGTGACTCCCTTCCCCGGTGGCGCGGGCCCTCCCCGCGCCGGACACCGCCACCCTGCCCGCCTTACCTGACATCTTCTGTCAGGTACCGCGGCACAATGGGGGAGTGCGCGCCGACCGACTGCTGACCCTGCTGCTCCTGCTCCAGAACCGCGGGCGGCTGACAGCCGGGCAGCTGGCCCGTGAGCTCGAGGTCTCCGTCCGCACGGTCTACCGCGACATCGAGGCGCTGGCCGCCTCGGGCGTCCCGGTCTGGGCCGACCGCGGACCGGACGGCGGCTACCGGCTCACCGACGGCTACCGCACCCGCCTGACCGGGCTCACCGGCGGCGAGGCGGGCTCGCTCCCGCTGGCCGGCATGCCGTCCGCCGCCGCCGAACTGGGGCTCGGCGCGGAGCTGGCCACGGCGCAGCTGAAGCTGCGGGCGGCGCTGCCCGCCGCGCTGAACGAACGGGCCGGCCGCGTCGCCGAGCGCTTTCACCTCGACGCCACCGCCTGGTTCCGGGACGCCGACCCGGTGCCGTTCCTCGCCACCGCCGCCGCGGCGGTCTGGGAGGACCGGCTGCTGCGGGTCCACTACCGGCGCTGGGCGGGTGAGGTCAGGCGCGAGCTGCACCCGCTCGGCCTCGTGCTGAAGGGCGGCATCTGGTACTTGGTGGCGGCGGCGGAGGACCAGGTCCGCACCTATCGCGTGTCCCGCCTGCTCGCCGCCGAGGTGCTGGGTCCCGCGCCCGCCAGGCCGGAAGGGTTCGACCTCGCCGGCCACTGGACGGCCTCCGCCCGCCGCCTGGAGGCCGGCCGCTACCGCGACGAGGCCACCGTGCGCGTCACGCCGCGCGGACTGCGGCTGCTGCCCATGCTGTTCGGCGCGGCGGGCGCCGGGGCGGCCGCCGCGGCCGGGCCGCCGGACGCGCACGGCCGGACGGAGGTCGTCCTGCCCGTGGAGTCCGTGCCCGTGGCCGTCGGCGACCTGCTGCGGCTCGGCACCGAGGCCGAGGTCCTCGGCCCGCCGGCGCTGCGTGCCGCGGTCGCCGAGGCGGTCGGGGAGCTGGCCCGCCGGTACCGGTGACGGGCGCGGGGATCGGTGCCCGGGCGGCAACTGCCGCCGCGTATCCTGCCGGTCCACGCATTCGCGATCACCGAGGAGGCCCCGCAGTGAAGGTCGGCGTGATCGGGCTCGGGGATATCGCCCACAAGGCATACCTGCCCGTGCTCACCACCCAGCCCGGTGTGCAGCCTCACCTGCACACCCGCACCCGCGCCACTCTGGACCGCACAGGAGACACCTACCGCCTGCCGGACGGCCAGCGCCACGACGACCTCGACTCGCTCATCGCCGCGGGGCCCGACGCGGCGTTCGTGCACGCCCCCACCGGCGACCACCCGTACCTCGTCACGCGGCTGCTCACCGCGGGCATACCGACCTACGTCGACAAGCCGCTGGCCCGGCACCTCGGCGACGCCCAGCGCATCGTCGAGCTCGCCGAGCGCCGCGGCGTGGGCCTGGCCGTGGGGTTCAACCGCAGGCACGCGCCCGCCTACGCGCACCTCGTCGAGCACCCGCGCGACCTCATCGTCATGCAGAAGCATCGCCGCGGGCTGCCGGAGGACCCCAGGGACATGGTGTACGACGACTTCATCCACGTCGTCGACACGCTGCGTTTCCTCGCGCCCGCCGCCATCGACCGGGTCGCCGTCAGCTGCCGGGTCGGCGGCGGGCTGCTGCACCACGTGGTGCTCCAGCTCTCCGGTGAGGGGTTCACCGCGGTCGGCACGATGAACCACAGGTCGGGATCGGCCGAGGAGATCGTCGAAGTATCGGGGCAGGACGCCAAGCGGGAGGTGCGCAACCTCGCGGAGATCATCGACCACAAGGGCCAGCCGAGCATCCGCCGCCGGGGCGACTGGGTGCCCGTGCCCCGGCAGCGTGGGATCGAGCAGGCCGCCGTCACGTTCCTCGACGCCGTGCGCGCGGGGCGCGCGATCAGCGCCCAGGACGCGCTGCGCACCCACGAGCTGTGCGAGCAGATCGTCCTCGCCGCGCTGGAGCAGGACGGGCGGCCGGCTACTGCTCCGAGGTGATCTCCTCGCCGGTGCCGACGTCCTCACCGGCGTGCGGCTCGATGACCCCGAACCAGACCAGCGCCAGGATCACCGTCCCCACGACGATCCGGTACCAGACGAACGGCATGTAGCTGCGGGTGCTGATCCACCTCATGAACCACGCGATGATCGCGTAGCCCACGAAGAACGCCACCACCGTCGCGAAGATCGTCGGCCCCCAGGAGACGTGCGAGCCCTCCTCGCCGATCGAGGTCAGCTCGTAGGCGCCGGAGGCCAGCACCGCCGGGATGGCCAGCAGGAACGCGTACCGCGCCGCGGCTTCCCGCCGGTAGCCGAGGAACAGGCCGCCGGTGATCGTGGCCCCCGACCTGGACACGCCGGGGACCAGCGCCATCGCCTGCGCCAGCCCGTACAGCAGGCCGTCCCTGACAGTCAGGTCCTCCAGGCCCTTGCGCGGCTTGACGGCGCGGTGCTTGCCGCCCGTCGCGTCCCGCATCGCGAACCGGTCGGCGACGCCGAGGATGATGCCGAGGACGATGAGGTTCACGGCGATCAGCCGCAGGTCGCGGAACGGGCCGTCGATGGCGTCCTGAAGGGTCAGACCGAGTACGCCGATCGGAATGGAGCCGATGATCACCAGCCAGCCCATCCGCGCATCGGGATCGGAACGGAGGCTGCGGTCGACGAGGGACCGTGACCAGGCCGAGACGATCCGCACGATGTCCTTGCGGAAGTAGATGAGAACGGCCAGCTCGGTGCCGATCTGCGTCACCGCGGTGAAGGCCGCGCCGGGGTCCTCCCAGTCGAACGCCACGGCCGTGAGCCGGAGATGTGCGCTGGACGAGATCGGCAGGAACTCCGTCAGACCCTGGACAAGACCGAGAATCAGCGATTCGAACCAAGACATGGACTCTGCGGCATCCCAGGGGAGAGTGTCGAGACGAGTGACGTGCGTGAAGCGAGATCACTCTAAGCCAGACGAGGGGGTGCCTCGAACCGCGGCCCCGGGAAAAGCATTCGACGCGGGACGAACGAGGCGCCATCATCATCCGCATGACCCGGCAGGCCGCCTTCCTCGCAGCGCCGTCCGCAGCAGCGGACGCGCCGAAGGCCGCCGTCTTCTTCGCGTTCTTCCCGGCAGTCGGCGCAGCAGCCGCAGCCGACGGCGCTCGACGCTGACCCTTCCCGGATCGTTCCGCGGGCCCCGCAGGGGGAGGGTCGGCGGGAAACAGGGGTCCGTGTACCGGCCGTGCCCGTGGTGGTGGTGCCGGTATCCCACCGCAGCAGCGAGGAAGACTCCGCCATGCCCAAGCAGGCGTACGTGCGCACCAAGCCCCACCTCAACATCGGCACCATGGGGCACGTCGACCACGGCAAGACCACCCTGACCGCCGCCATCACCAAGGTGCTCAGCGACCGCGGCAGCGGCGCGTTCGTCCCCTTCGACCGCATCGACCGGGCGCCCGAGGAGGCGGCCCGCGGCATCACCATCACCATCTCGCACGTCGAGTACGAGACGGCGACGCGGCATTACGCGCACGTGGACATGCCGGGCCACGCCGACTACGTCAAGAACATGGTGACGGGCGCCGCCCAGCTGGACGGCGCGATCCTCGTGGTCTCCGCCGTCGACGGCGTGATGCCGCAGACCGCCGAGCACGTGCTGCTGGCCCGCCAGGTCGGCGTCCGGCACGTCGTCGTCGCCCTCAACAAGGCCGACGCCGGGGACCCGGAGCTGACCGACCTGGTCGAGCTGGAGGTGCGGGAACTGCTGTCCTCGCACGGCTACCAGGGCGACGCCCTGCCGGTGATCCGCGTCTCGGGCCTCGGTGCGCTGAACGGCGAGCCCCGCTGGACCGCCGCCGTCGAGGCGCTGCTCGACGCCGTCGACACCTACGTGCCGGTGCCCGACCGTTACCTGGACGCGCCGTTCCTGCTGCCCGTGGAGAACGTGCTGACCATCACCGGCCGCGGCACTGTCGTCACCGGCGCCGTGGAACGCGGCACCGTGCACGTGGGCGACCGGGTGGAGGTGCTCGGCGCCGGTACGGAGACCGTGGTCACCGGGCTGGAGACGTTCGGCAAGCCGATGACCGAGGCCCAGGCGGGGGACAACGTGGCGCTGCTGCTGCGCGGCGTGCCGCGCGATGCCGTGCGCCGCGGGCACGTGGTGGCCCGGCCGGGCAGTGTCACGCCGCGCCGCGCGTTCACGGCCGAGGTGTACCTGCTGACCACGGCCGAGGGCGGCCGGCGCACCGGCGTCGTGTCCGGCTACCGGCCGCAGTTCTACATCAGGACCGCGGACGTGGTCGGTGACATCGACCTCGGCGCGGCCGGGCGCGCGCTCCCGGGCGAGAGCGTCACGATGACGGTCGGTCTCGGCCACCCGGTGCCGCTCGAACCTGGGCTCGGTTTCGCGATCCGCGAGGGCGGGCGCACCGTGGGCGCGGGCACCGTGACGGCGGTTGCCGACGCCTGAACCCACGCGTCCCGCCCCGCCCCGTCCCGCCGTGCGGGACGGGGCGGGGCCGCGACCGGGTGACAATGGAGCCGTGAACCAGCTGCTGCCGGTGACCCGGACCACCGACCTCGGTACCGCGCGTCTGCTGCCCGACCTCGACCGCGAGGGCGCCTGGCTGCTCACGGTCGACGACGCGCCCCAGTCCTACCTGGACCCGGCCGATCCCACGCACCTGGAGTTCGAGTACACGCGCCGCCTCGCCGACGTGGTGGACACCGCGGCCGGTCCCGGCCGGCCGCTGGACGTCCTGCACCTGGGCGGCGGCGCCCTCACGCTGCCCCGCTGGGTCGCGGCCGTCAGGCCCGGTTCGCGCCAGCGGGTGGCCGAGGCGGACCGCGGGCTCGCCGAGCTGATCGCCGACCGGTTCCCGCTGCCCGCGGGCTGCGGTATCGAGGTCGAGGTCACGGATGCCAGGGCGGCGGTGTCCGCGGCGCCGCCGGGTGGCGCGGACGTCGTCGTGGGCGACGTGTTCAGCGGCACGCGCATCCCCGCGCACGTGACCACCACCGGGTACGCCGGTGCCGTCGCCCGTGCGCTGCGGCCGGGCGGGATCTACGTGGCCAACCTCGCGGACGCCGCGCCGTTCGTCTTCCTGAGGTCCCAGCTCGCCACGTTCGCACAGGACTTCGGTCGGCTGTGCGTGCTGGCCGAGCCGGCGGTGCTGCGTGGTCGGCGCTTCGGGAACGTGGTGCTCGCCGCCTCCGACGCCCCGCTGGACGTGGCCCGCATGGCCCGCCGCGCGGCGGCGGACCCCTTCCCCGCGCGGGTGCTGCACGGCGACGCGCTCGCCGCGCTGCTCGCGGGCGCCGCCCCGGTGGCGGACGGCGCCGCGGTGCCCTCGCCCAGGCCGCCCTCCGGCGCGTTCACCGTGGGCTGACGGCCGGGGTCAGGCGTTGGACCCCTCCTCGGGGTAGGGGCGCAGGCTGTTCATGATCTGCTCGACCGTCTCGTCGTCCAGCTCCTCCGGGTAGCCGGTGTCCATGACCAGCACCCACGTCGCCAGGTCGTTGTTGAGGTCCAGGTAGGAGACGGCGACGACCTTGCCGTCCCAGGTCCCGCACTCGTTCTCCGGGTCCTCGGGGACGTCCGTGATGGTGGCGGTGGCCGTGTGGCCGACGATGCCGTGCTCGCTCTCGAACGGCTCGGCGTCGGTGACCTGGAGGTTGCCCTGCCGCTCCTGGTCGTAGGCGGCCAGGGCCCAGCTGCCCGCCTCGTTGCGCACGGCCTCCTCGGTGCCCGTCGCGCCCTGCCCGCCCTTGGTGCCCGCCACCGCGCGCCAGCTGACGCCGGTCTCGGACTCGGCACACCAGTCCTCCAGGTAGGTGGAGGGTGCGGACATGGAGATGACCGGGTCGCCGAAGGACAGTTCGTCCTCGGCCTCCTCGTCGTCGTTCGTGGTGTCCTCGTAGCCGACCATCAGGCTTTCCGCGCCGACCGTCCAGTCGTCCGGCGGCACGTCGAACGCGTTGTGGCGGTTCTCTATCGTCTGCACCTGCCAGTCGGGCGCCACGACCGGGTCCGGGACCTGGAGCACACCCTGGCGGGGGTCGTCCGGGTCGGGACGGTCCTGCTCGGGCTCCTCGGTCTCCCCGGATTCCCCGGTCTCCTCCGCGGAGGGGGAGGCCCCGCCGTCGCCGCCCGCGTTCGCCTCCTTGTCGTCCTCCCCGCCGAGCACGACGACACCGGTGACCACCGCCGCGGCCACGACCGCCGTCGCGACGGCGACCGCGATGGCCGTCCTGCCGCGCCGCCCGCCGCCCCCGCCGTCCGGTGTCAGCCGGGTCCCGCCGCCGTCCGTGGCCGACGGTGCGATCGGACCCGGTTGCTGCCACTGCCCGGTCGCCTGCTGCCCCGGGTACTGCGGGCCCGCGGGCGGCCGGCCGACGGGCGGCTGCCCCGTGGGCTGCTGCCACTGCCCACCCGCCTGCTGGTCCTGGTACGGGTTGGACTGCTGGTAACCCGGCTGCTGGTACGGGTTCGACCACTGGGAGGAAGGCTCGCCCCCCGGCTGTTGTTCTCCTGGCCTCATGGGCGTCGACCCTAAGGCCGCCGCATGCTTCTCAACCATTCAGGAGCCGCTTTTGCTACGGACCTGCGACTTACCCGTTGGTAACATGTGGCCATGAGCGAAGAAACCACCGCGTCCATAGGCGACGCGCTCACCGCCACGGTGCCGATGGTGCGCACCCTCGGCCTGGAGTTCCTCCACACCGACGCGGAACGTGCCGTCGTGCGGCTGCCCGACCGGCCCGAGTACCGCAACCATGTCGGCGGTCCGCACGCCGGGGCGATGTTCACGCTCGCGGAGTCGGCCAGCGGTGCGGTCGTCCTCGGCGCGTTCGGCGCCGAGTTGTCGCGGGCCGTGCCGCTCGCCGTCCGTGCCGAGATCCACTACAAGAAGCTGGCCCGCGGTCCTGTCACCGCCACCGCGGTCCTCGGCCGCCCGGTCGCCGACGTCGTCGCGGACCTGGACGCCGGGCAGCGCCCCGAGTTCCCCGTGCGCGTCACCCTCACCCGTACCGACGAGGCGGTCACCGGCGAGATGACGGTGGTGTGGACCCTGCGGCCCAACGACTGAAGCAGCCCGGCGCTCGCGGGACTTCAGCCGGAGGCGAGCAGCAGCGTCCCGGCCATGGCGAGACCCGCACCCGCCGCCTGGACCGCCCGCAGCCGCTCCCTGAGCATGCCGCGGGCGGCCAGCGCCGTGACGACCGGGTAGAGCGAGGCGAGCACGGCGGCGACCGTGACCGGGCCGATCCGGGTGGCCAGGGCGTACGTGGCGTTCGCCGCGACGTCCGCGAGGCCGACGAACGTCAGGGCGGGCAGCGCCGCGGCCAGCGCCTGCGGGCCGCCCGCCGGCAGCGCCGCGGCGAACCGGCCGCCCGCCCGCTCCCGGTCCCTGCGCGCCGCCGCGTACAGGGCCGCGCCGCCGACCGCGACGTTGCACACGCGTTGCACGAACAGCGCGAGGAACAGCCCGTTCACGGTCGTGGACGCCTCGGCGATCAGGGCCAGGACCGCGCCGAACCCGAGGGCGGCGAACATGGTGTGACTCAGCGTCCGCCGCTGCACCGGCGCCCCCCTCAGCTGCGGCCCGCCGGCCAGCACGATCCCGGCGAAGGCGACGAGGATGCCGGTGTACTGCACGGCGCCCGGCCGTTCGCCCATGACCAGGGCGACGCCGATCGGCACCGCGACGGCGGTGGCGACCAGCGGGGAGACGACGCCCATCGGGCCGAGGGCGAGCGCCCGGTAGAAGCAGAGCATCGCGATCGGGCCGACCACGCCCGCCGCCACGGCGAACCACAGCCGTTCGCCCGCCTCGCTCCACGCGCCGGTGGCCACGACGACGACGCCGAGCACCGCGGCGGCCAGCAGCTGCGAGACGAGGACCACGGTCAGCGCGGGCATGCGCCGGGTCAGGAGGCCGCCGCCGAAGTCGGCGAGCCCCCACATCAGGCTGGTGGCCAGGGCCAGGGCAACCATGTGGCGATGCACCTCGCAAGGTCGTCGGTACAGTGTGATGAACGATTGGGTCCACCGCAGAGTAGTGCACTCTGGTGGACTGCGCGTACAAAATAATGACGCAGATGTGCAGGAGACGGCACCCCGTGACGGACCTCGACGAGTTCACCCAGTCCCTTGCCCGGAATCTGCGGCGACTGCGCGCCGAGCGCGGCCTGACGCTCGACGCGCTGGCGGCCCGTGCCGGGATCAGCCGCGGCATGCTGATCCAGATGGAACAGGCCAGGACCAATCCCAGCGTCGGCACCGTCGTGAAGGTCGGCGACGCCCTCGGCGTCAGCATCTCCGCGCTGCTCGACTTCGACCGCGGCCCCGCAGTGCGCCTCGTACCGGCCGGGCAGGCCGTGCGGCTGTGGTCCACGGAGGCGGGCAGCCGGGGCACGCTCCTGGTCGGCACCGAGGCGCCCGGGCCGCTGGAGCTGTGGCACTGGCGGCTGATGCCGGGGGAGGGGCATGCCTCGGACCCGCATCCCCCCGGCACGTCCGAGCTGGTGCACGTCACCGCGGGCGAGTTGACCCTCCAGGTGGACGGCGCCGACCACCCGGTCCCCGCCGGCACGTCCGCCGCGTTCGAGTCCCACGTGCCCCACGGCTACCGGAACGACGGGACGGAGCCCGTCGAACTCACCATGGCGGTCGCGGTCCCCGCGCCGCGCTGAGTCGGGCGCCGCTGGTACGGTGCGCCGCATGCAGGCACCCTTCGGCGACTTCGACGACGTCCGCCCGGCCGCGGAAGCGGTCGATTTGATGTGCGGGCCGGTCGCGGCTGCCGTGTCGGCCTGGCGCGGGTCCGTGTCCGTGGACCAGTTCGTCCACGTGGACACCGCCGCGGAGAAGGCCGACACCGCGGATTTCATCGCGGCGTACGGGGCGGACCTGGCGGCCGTTTCGGCCAACTGCGTTGTCGTCGCGGGCCGGCGCGCCGGTGAGACCAGGCTCGCCGCCTGCGTGGTGCCCGCCGGGCTGCGGCTCGACGTCAACGGCGCGGTGCGCCGTCATCTCGGCGTCCGCAAGGCGTCGTTCGCGCCGCGGGAGACCGTGGTGGACGAGACGGGGATGGAGTACGGCGGGATCACGCCGCTCGGACTCCCCGCAGGCTGGCCGGTGTTGCTCGATCCCGCCGTGGTCGGACTGCCGCACGTGCTGCTGGGCAGCGGTACGCGGCGCGGGAAGCTGATCCTGCCGGGCAAGGCGCTCCTCGATCTGCCGGGCGCCGAGGTCGTGCCGGGTCTCGGCCGCTGAGGCCGCACGGCCCGCCCCCGCCGACCCTTCCGCGGCGCGGCGCCCGAGGGGCCGCATATCGCCCGACTCGCCGGGCCGACCGGCCCGGTTGCCTCCTGCCCAAAGCCTAAAATGCGACATATCGGACCATAAGGTAGCGTCTCATTACGTTGGCACCGCTACCCCAGCGGATCGGCTGATATAAGGAGGCATTGATGCTCGCTCAGAAGACCACGCCGTTCATCGCGAACCCCACCGAAGAGGCTGCCGTCCACGCCCTGATGGTCGAGCAGGAAGCGCCGCTCAGCGACGCCCCGCTCTACTCGCCCGAGGCCGTCGGCGTGCTTCTCCTGCTGCTCCTCCTGTCGCCGAAGACTCCTTCGGAGCCGGGGGACAAGTGAACCGTGAACGAGTCGGCATCGGCCGCCCGCCGCACGCCGGTCCTGACCCATCGGTGGAGCGCCACTGATGCGTCCTGCTGAGGGCTCCGTGCGTGCGGCGTACGCGGACGCGATCGCTGTCTTGGCACACCGTGTCCTCGACACCCTGCGGGGTGTCGGGGACACGGCCCCGCTCGCCGGCTTCGTCGAAGGAGCCGCCGACCCCAAGGCCGCCCTCGCCGCCATCCGCATCATCGGCGCGGACACGCTCGCCGCCCAGGCCCTGGGCGGCGCCGCCGCGCACCCGGGGGACGTCGCCGCCGTCCGGCAGGCCGCCGCCGTCTTCCCCACCCCCGTCCATGTGCCGGCGCCCCCCGAGGGCTCCGCCGAGAACTGGGCCGTCGCCTGGCGGGACTGGGCCACCGCCCGCCTGCTCGAACGCCACGCCGACGGCGGCGCGGAGACCCACGCGCCGCAGCCCGCGGCCGGGCCGGCGCTCGCCCCGAACGGCTCCTGGCAGAGCTGGGCCGTGCTGATGGCGCAGCTCTCCCCGCTGAGCCTGCCCGGCGTCGAAGGCCCCGTGCCCGACGCGGCCAGACGCCACCCCGTGTCCCTGGCCCGCGGCATCACCCGCGCCATGCTCCGCCGCGACTACCCCACCGCGGCCCGTCTGGCCCGCTGGATCGCGGTGCTCCACCGCGACGGGGTGCCGCTTCCGCTGGACCCCGCTCCGCTCGTCGAGCACATCTCGCTGCACGCCGGGGGCGGCACCCGCCTCGCCCTCGACGTCGCCATCGCGCGTGCGCTGCTCGCCACCACTCCCGGGAGGACCGCCGGATGAACAGGCAGCCGACATGACGGCGCCCGTCACCTCCACCGCCCACCGGATCGCCACCCGCGCGCTCGGCTGGCTCCACACCCATCGCGCACGCGCCGGGCTGCCCGCGGACACCACCGCCGACCTGGGCGATCCCAACAGCGTGTACAAGCCGCTCGGCGAGACCGCACTCGCCGGGTCACTCGTGCTGCGGGACGCCGCGGCCGGCAGCACGGACAAACGGATCGCCAAGGAGCTGCTCGACCACAGTTGGGCCCAGTTCCGCCAGGGCGACCTGCTGTACGAACGGCAGCTGCGCCACCAGCTGATGACCGATCCGCTGGAGACGTACGCCCACTTCGCCCGCTCCGGCTACCACCACGAGGGAATGGCACGTCTGCTGCGGCACAACGCGGGGCTCGCCTCGGTCCGCGCCGCCGAGGTCGTGCCCAACCGCAGACTGGCCATCGCCAACGCGGCCCGCCTGGCGGGCGTCGACCTCGGCACCGACTGGGACGCCCTCGCCCGCGCCACCTGGCTCGGCGCGGCCGCCGAACCGTGGGCCATCGACTGGATGACCGCGTACGCCATGACGCACACGGTCTTCCACCTGACCGACTGGGGCGGCCGCCCCGAGGGGCTGCCCGTCGAGATGGCCGGCTACCTGACCACCTGGCTGCCCGTGTGGATCGACATCTGGCGCGAGGTCAGCCAGTGGGACCTCGTTGCCGAGCTGATGATCGTCGGCGCCTGCCTGGAGGAGCCCCTCTGCGATCCGGAGAGCTGGGCGGCGCTGGCCGCGGTCCAGCACGAGGACGGACTCGTGCCCCGCGACGGCGAACCCGTCGCGGAGGACGAGCAGCAGCGGTTCGTCGACCACCAGCACACGGCGGTCGTCGCGGCCGTCGCCGGGTGCGTCGCCGTCGCCCGCACCCTCACCACGACCGGCGGCACCGGCGCATGAGCGTCGGGCACGCCCCGCCCACCGGCACCGGAGAGGCGGACCGGCTGCTCGGCCCGCTGGTCGCCGCGGCGGGCGGGGCGAGCGCCGTGGCCGTCGCGGCACACCGCGGCGGCCGGCGCCTGCTGGCCGCCGCCGGTACCACCGCACACGGCGGCGGCCCGGCCGCCGACCCGCGCACGCCGTTCGAAATCGGCTCGGTCACCAAGACGTTCACCGCGCTGCTCCTCGCCGACATGGCCGCCAGGGGCGAGGTCGGCTACGACGATCCCGTCGACCGCCACCTGCCGCCCGGCACGGCGCCCCGTGCCCGCGGCGGCCCGGTCACCCTCCTCCACCTGGCCACCCACACCTCGGGACTGCGCCGGCTGCCCCCCGGGCTGCTGCGCAGCGCGGCGCCGCGCTGGTACAGCAACCCCTACGAGCGGTTCGACACCGCCGACCTGCTGACCTCGCTGCCGCGGGCCCGGCCGTTCGCGCGCCCCGGTGAGCGGATGCGCTACTCCAACTTCGGCGTCGCCCTCCTCGGCCTCGCGCTGGCCCGCGCGGCGGGAAGCGACTACGCGGAGCTGCTGACCGGGCGCGTCCTGGCCCCGCTCGGGCTGACCGGCACCGGCTGCACCGACGGTCCGGACCGCGCGACCGGCTACTGGCGGGGCAGGGCCCGTCCTGGCTGGCGCATCCCCGGCCTCGCCGCCGCCGGAGCCCTGCGCTCCAGCGCCCGCGACCTGCTCCGCTACCTGGAGGCGCACCTCGCGCCCGGCACGGCGGCCCAGGGGAACGGTGCCCTGCGCACGGCCCTCACCGAGGTGACGCGGCCCCGGCTGGTGGCGCCGCCGGGCCGCGACCGGATCTGCCTGGTCTGGAACGCGCGCCCGCGGCCGGGACACGACCTGTACTTCCACTCCGGCGGCACCCGCGGCTGCACGACGTTCGTCGGCTTCAGTCCGCAGCGCGACGTCGCGTTCGCCGCGCTGGCCAACACCTCGCCCACCCTGCGCGGCGCGTTCGTGCAGCGCGCGTACCTCACCCTGCGGGCGCTGGCCGCCGCGCCCGACTGACGTTCAGCCGCTCACGGGGAACTCGTACACCAGTCGGAAGCGGCCCGCCGGCACGGTCAGATCGGCCGTCTCCACCGCCCGGTCGCCCGCGTAGTACGTCCGTTCAAGCGCTTGCACCGGGCCGCCAGCCTGGATACCGAGGCGGCTCGCCTCCGCGGGCGTCGCGGCCCGCGCCGTGACCGCCTCCGCCGCCCGGTCCACGCGTACCCCGATGTGCGCCATCCTGGCGACCACGCCGTGTCCCGCCAGTGGGCCCGCCTCGGGCAGCGCGACCGGCGTGCCGCCCGTGAGCGCCAGCGGCTCCCAGCTCGTGGAGATCATGCCCCGCTCGCCGTCGGTGCGGAAGGTGTACTCGCTGCACATCACGGGCTCCCCGGCCGCGATGCCGAGCCGTTCGGCCACCTCCGCGGTCGCCGGGACGGTCGCCGAGACGCAGTCGCGGCTGCTGTGTGCCTCCCGGCCCGTCTCGCCCGGCACGTACGGGATGCCGCCGAGCCGCCCGTCGTGCCAGGACCGCACCATCGGCCGCGGCTCCGACGGCTCGCGCACGTACACGCCGCTGCCGACCCGGCCGTGGACCAGTCCCTCGGCCATCAGCAGCCGCACCGCGGAGATCGCCACGTTCGGCCCGACGCCGTGGGCCCGCACCAGCTCGGCCCGGGACGGCAGGCGGGAGCCGGGGGGCAGGCCGCCGTCGCGGATGCGGCGGCGCAGCGTCTCGGCGACGCGCAGGTAGGCCGGCGTCTCGGACATGGCGGGGCGGCTCCTCTCGGTCGGCACCGCTGTGACCAACGGCACATGCGGCCACCTGATGCAGCAGGCGGAACGGTGTTGTGCCGTGGCAACCCGGGGCATCCCCATGCTATTCCCGGCGGCGGCGCCGACCTGATGGAACAGGTTGGTGCGGAATATGGGACGGCAATTGACCACGGAATGGGACGCCCTTGACGGGCCGGACGGAAACGAGGCAGATTTCCCGTTCGTTGAACGCCCCGGAGATTCTGCGAATGTGAAGCCACCATGCCCGATGCCGCCGAGCCCGCGGAAGCGGTCGACGTCGCCGTGGTCGGCGCGGGCCCGCGGGGCATCTCCACGGTGGAGCGCATCGTGGCCCGCCACCGTTCGGCTCACCGCCAAGGCACGGGGCCCGAGCTGCGGGTTCTCCTGATCGATCCGTACCAGGCCGGGCCGGGGAAGGTCTGGCACACCGAGCAGCCCGCCGAGCTGCTGATGAACACCATGAGCGCCGACAACACCGTCTTCCCCGATCCCTCCGTGCGGCTCGCCTCTCCCGTGGACACGGGACCCACATTTCTGGAGTGGCTGCGCAGAATCGCCGCGGAAGGCCATCGGAACGCCGAGTGCGTGGCATTCGCCAGGGCTTCGGGAGAACGGGATTACGCGCCCCGCCGCATCTACGGCGAATATCTCGCCGACGCCGTGGAATCGATACGCAGCGCCCCCGGGCCGGTACGCACCGCGGTGTCGCGCGACACCGTCGAGCGGATCCTGCCCGGCGGGGGCGGCCACCTGCTGCGCCTCGCCTCCGGCGGTACCGTCACGGCCGGGGCCGTGGTGCTGGCCACCGGGCACCTCGACGCGGCGCGGCCCGTGCACGGCGGGCACCTGACCGGCCGCCACCCCACGGACTACGGCCTCGACGCCGTCCCCGCGGGCGCCGAGGTGCTGCTGCGCGGCGGCGGGCTCAACGCCTACGACGTCATCGCCCTGCTGACGGCCGGCCGCGGCGGACGGTTCACGCCCGCGGGCTACGTCCCCAGCGGCCGCGAGCCGCGGCTGTGGATCACCACGCGGCGCGGCGTTCCCTACCACGCGCGGGTCGACACCCCGGGCGTGCGCACGCCCGTCGCGCATCTGACGCCCGGTGCCGTCGACCGGCTGGCCGCGCGCGACCGCATCGACTTCCGTTCCGACGTGCTGCCGCTGCTGCACGCCGATCTCGCACTCGCCTGGCGGGAGCGCGGGGCCGCCGGCCCTCTCGACCTGGAGGCGGTCGCCGCGCCGCTGCGCGGCCGCGGCTTCGCGGACGCCGACGCGCTCCAGGAGTGGTTCGCCGGACACCTGGACGCCGATGCCGCCGCCGCGACGGACCCGGCCCTGCCGCCCGCCGCCGCACTCGCCGTCGCGATCCGCCAGGCGCGGCCCGCGCTGACCCGCATCATCACCGCGGGCAACCTCACCGGCGAGTCCTACCGGCGAGACATCCTCGGTCACCTCAACGGATTCGCGAACTTCCTGTCCGCGGGGCCGCCCGCCCGCCGGGTCCGCGAGCTGCGGGCCCTGCTGGCCGCCGGCGTGGTGCGCCTGCTCGGCCCGGCGCGGCCCGCCCCGGGCGGCGGCTGGGCGTCCGCGGCCGTGCCCGGCCTCACCCTCGTGCCCGATCTCGTGATCGACGCCTGGATTCCGGCCGTCGACGTCGCCTCGGCGGGGCCGGGCATCGTCCGTGCCCTCCTCGCGGACGGTGTGGGCCGCCCGCACACCCTGCCATCCGCCACCCCCGGCGCCCCGCCCCTGCCCACCGGGGCGCTCGACGTGCGGGCCGCGGACGGGCGGGTGCGATGTCCCGGCGGCGGTGTCCACGACGCGCTGTTCGCCGTCGGAGTGCCCCTGGAAGGGGTGCGCTGGACCACCGCCATCGGTGCCCGCCCCGGCACCGACTCCGCCTTCTTCCACGAGACCGACCAGGTCGCCGCCGAGGTGCTCGCCCACCTCGCCGGCGTCCCTGAGGAGATCCTGCCGTGACTGCCGCGACACCGCCGAGCACCGTTACCGCCGAACACCCGGGCCACTGGGTCGAGTTCGGCCTCTCCCCGACCTCCGCCGCCGCTCCCGCCGGGCCGCGGGGCGCCTTCCTCGACCTGAGCGGCACCCCGGCCGAACAGGGCGCGCAGCACGGCCGTGCCGCCCGCGCGGCCATCGCCGCCAACATCGACGCCGTCCGCCGCGATGTCGCCGAACTGTGCGGCGACGAGGCCGCACGCGAACGCTACGAGCGGTGCCTGGCCGCCAACACGGACTTCCTGCGCCGCCACGACCCCGAGCAGTACGCCGAACTCGCCGGAATCGCCGAGGGCGCGGGCGTCGCCCTGCGGGACGTCCTCGCGCTCAACCTGCCCGCCCACATGGTGCTGCGGTGGCTGCCGCAGGAGTGCAGCCAGCTCGTCGTCGGCGGCGAACGGGCCGCCGCAGGCACCACGCTGCTGGCCAAGACCCGCGACATGGCCGGCCACTTCGTGGACCACGTCGTGCTGCGCCGCCGCTACCCGGACGGGCGGCGCGTCGTCGAGGTGACCGTCGCGGGCAGCGTGCTCTGGCCGGGGAGCGGCGTCAACGACGCCGGTGTCGCCATGTCGACCTCCGGGGTGTGGAGCGTCAGGACCGATGTGGACTGGCGTGCCTCGGGCGAGGGCTGGATTCTGATCAACAGCCACGCGCTGCTGCGCCGGGCCGGGACGGCCGAGGAATTCGCCGCGCTGCTGCGCGACCAGCCGCGGCTGTCGGGCCTCAACATCGCGCTCGCCGACCGCACCGGCCGCCGACTCGCCGTCGAGGCCACGGCGCACGACGTCTTTCTGCGCGCCGACTCCGACCGCCACGTGCTGACCAATCACTACGAGTGCGCCGCCACGGCGCCGCTCGCCCCCACCGCGGAGGAGAACGGCTCCTCCTACCACCGGGGCCGCGTCGCGGGCACCGCGCTCGACGCGGCCCGCGGGCTCACCCCCGGTGAGCTGGCCGTGCTGCTCGCCGACCACGACGGCCACCCGCAGCACAGCCTGTGCCGCCACCAGGTCGAAGGCGTCGGCTCGGAGACCACCTACGCCTCCATCGCCGTGCTGCCCGAAGGCGCGTTCTACGTCACCCTGGGCAACCCGTGCGCCTCCGACCGTTCCGTGTTCGCGGGGGACGGCCGGTGACCGCGCTCGGCCGCCGCGGATTCCTCGGGCTCGGCGCGGGCGCGGCGCTCGCGCTCGGCCTCACCGGATGCCTGTCCGCCGCCTCCCCCGCCGCCAGGGCGCGCCGCTCCGAGGCGGTGATCGGCCTGTCCGCCGCCGTCACCACGCTCGACCCGATGAACACCACCTCGGTCGGCACGGACCTGTCCGTCCTGTCCTCCGTCTACTCCTCGCTCGTCACCCGCAGGCCCGACCTGTCCATCGGCCCGGATGCCGCGGTCTCCTGGGACCGGCCGGAACCCACCCGCTGGCGTTTCCGGCTCGACGGGAACGCGGCGTTCGCCGACGGCACCCCGCTGGACGCCGAGGCCGTCGCGTGGAACGTCGCACGGCTCCTCGACGACGGCAACGCGCTGCGGATGACCTCCAACTTCCCGCTGCTGCGGGGCGCCGAGCCCGTCGACGCGCACACCGTCGACCTCATCACCGCCGAGCCGGACGCCGATCTCCCGGCCGCCCTGTCGTTCCTGTACCTGCTCAGCCCCGGCTGGGCGGCCCGCCACAACCCGGCGACCGAGGCCATGGGTTCTGGGCCGTACGAGATCGTGCGCTACAGCCCCGGCGGCAACGTCGAGCTGCGGGCCCGCCCCGGGTACTGGGGCCCCGCCCCCGCCATCAGGGACATCACCTTCCGCATCACGCCCTCGGAGTCGGCCCGCGTCTCCGGGCTGCTCTCGGGCGAACTCGACATGGTCGCGGGGCTCGACCCGCAGGACCTCGAACGGCTGGCCGCCGACCGGGCCTTGACGGTGCACCAGCTGGACACGACGCGGATGGCGTTCATCAAGCTCAACACCCTCACCGGCCCGATGCGCGACATCCGGGTGCGGCACGCCGTCAACTACGCCGTCGACAAGCGGGCCATCACCGGCAGCCTGCTGAAGGACACGGTGGACCCGAGCCCGGGCCAGCTGCTGACCGCCGACTACGCCGGCCACGACGACGGCCTCACCGGCTACCCCTACGACCCGGAGCGGGCCCGCGCACTGCTCGCCGAGGCAGGATTCGGTCCCGGCCGGCCGCTCAGCGTCGAACTGACCGTGCCCAGCGGGCAGTACGTCGCGGGCGACCTGATCGTGCAGGCCGTCGCGCAGCAGCTGCGGCAGGTCGGGGTGCGGGCCTCGATCAACAGCATCCCGTTCACCGTCTACATGCAGAAGTACCTCGTCGACCAGGACATGTCGGATATGCAGTACATCACGCAGGCGTGGCCGACGCTGGCCGCCGGCGGCCTGTACGGCCTGTTCGTCTCCGACAGCCCCTACGCCTACTGGGCGGACGAGGAGTTCACCGACGCCGTCACCGAGGCGCGCGCGAGCACCGACACCGCCCGCCGCGACGAGCTGTACGCCGCCGCGGCCCGGCGCGCCCGCGAACAGGCGCCCGTCCTCTTCCTCTTCCCGCAGCCCGGCATCCACGGCACCGCGAAGAACCTCCGCTGGCAGCCACGCCCCGACGACTGGGTGCGGCCCGCCGAGATGGCGTGGAAGGAGGCGGCGTAGATGCTCGCGTTCGTCCTGCGGCGGCTCGGCATGACCCTGGTCGCCGTCTGGGGTGCCCTGTCGGCCGTCTTCCTGGTGCTCCACACCTCCGGCGACCCCGCCCTCATGATGGCCCCCGTCGGCGCCGACGAGGAGCAGATCGCCGCCCTCAGCCACGCCCTGGGCTACGACCGGCCCATCGCGGAGCAGTACGTCGCCTTCTTCGGCGACGTACTGCGCGGCGACTTCCCCGATTCGCTGACCTTCCAGCAGTCCGCGCTGCACGTCGTGTGGGAACGCCTGCCGGCCACCCTCACCCTCGCGGCCACCGCGCTCGCCCTGGCCTGCCTCGGCGCCGCCGCGGCGGGCCTGTGGGCCGGGGGAGCGGGCGGGCGCGGCGGTGCGCGGCGCGAGTGGCCGATGTGGCTGGTGTTCCTCGCCCAGTCCGTGCCCGGCTTCTACATCGGCGTGCTGCTGGTCTGGATCTTCGGCGTGGAACTGCGCTGGCTGCCCACCTCGGGGGCCGCCGGCCCCGCCGCGCTGATCCTGCCCGCCGTCACCCTCGCCTGCGGCGTCACCCCGCCGCTCGCCCGCGTCTTCCGCAACAGCCTGCGCGGCGAACTCGCCCGCCCCTACACCAGGACCGGCACCGCGCTCGGCATGTCCCGCGCCCGCGTGCTGCGGCACGCCGCACACGGTTCGATGCTGCCCGTCGTCACCGTCCTCGGCCTCGAAGCCGGGGCCCTGCTCGGCGGCACGGTCATCGTGGAGAGCGTCTTCTCCTGGCCGGGCGTCGGGCAGCTGGTCATCACCGCGCTCCAGAACGAGGACTATCCGCTGGTGCTGGCCGACCTGACGTTCCTGATCACCGCCTTCGTCCTGGTCAACCTGATCGTCGACCTGCTCTACGGCCTCCTCGACCCCAGGGTCAGGCACAGCAGCGGAAGGAGCTGACCGATGAGGAAAACCAGGAAGTCAAGGGCGGCCCGCCGGAACCCGTTCTTCTCCGCCGGAGCGTTCGGCGCCTTCGTGCTCGGCGCCATCGTGCTCGTCACCCTGCTCGCGCCGCTGATCGCCCCGCACGACCCGCTCGCCCAGGACCTCGCGCACACCAACGCGGCGCCCGGCGAGCACGGCTACCTGCTGGGCACCGACCAGCTCGGCCGCGACCTGCTCAGCCGCCTGCTGTACGGCGCCAGGACCCCGCTGCTGGTCGGCGTGCTCGCCGTGCTCTGCGGCGGCCTGTTCGGCACCGCGCTCGGCCTGCTCGCCGGGTTCACCCGCGGCTGGCCCGACCAGGTGCTGTCCCGCCTCACCGACATCCAGCTGGCGCTGCCCTCGATCCTGCTGGCGCTGCTCGTGCTCTCCTTCGGCGGCCAGTCGACGGCCGTCCTGGTGCTGGTGATCGCGCTCACCGGCTGGCCGGCCTATTTCCGGCTGGTCCGCGCCCGCGTCCTCGCGCTGCGCACCAGCGAGTACGTGGAGGCGTCCCTGACCCAGGGCATACCCGCCTGGCGGGTCGCGGTCCGCGACCTGCTGCCCGGCGTCCGCGGCCTCGTCGCGGTCACCGCCACCCTCGACCTGTCCCGCGCCGTGCTGATGGAGGCCGGCCTCAGCTACCTCGGGCTCGGCGCCCAGGCCCCGGAGGCGGACTGGGGGCTGATGGTCTCCGAGGGCCAGGGCCAGCTCCTCAGCTCCTGGTGGATCGCCGTTCTGCCCGGCCTCGGCCTCGTGTTCCTGGTGATCTCCGCCAACCTGCTGGGCGACCACCTGGCCCACCGGCGCGAGGACCACGGCGGCCGGGAGGCCGCCGCCGAACCGTCCCTGGCCGCCCCGACCCCCGCAAGGACCCCCTGATGCTTCCCGACGCCACCGCCGTGCGGGCCCGCTGGGCCCGCGTCCAGGACCAGCTGCGCGCCGACGACGTCGACGCCATGATCGTCGTCAAGCCGCAGAACACGTTCTACCTCTCCGGCTACACCCCGATGATCTACTCGCACCCGGTGCTGGTCGTGCTGCCCGCCGCTGGGGACCCCGTCTTCGTCCTGCACGCGCTGCGCGCCCACTCCTCCCGGCAGACCTCGCTGATCACCGACATCCGTCCCTACGGGCGGTGGGCCAGGGAGATCGGCCCCGACCACTGGTGGCAGGTGCTGGCCGACGTGCTGGCGGAACGCGGCCTGTCCCGCGGACGCATCGGCGTGGAGGGCGAGTTCCTGCCCCTCAACCACCACAGGACCATGGAACGGGCGCTGCCGGCCGCCACGTTCACCGACAGCGGCCAGGCGCTCATGCGCGCCCGCTACGTCAAGGACGCGGCCGAGCTGGAGTCGTTCCGGATCGCCTGCGAGATCGCCGACGCCGGCATGGACGCGGCGCTGACCGCCAAGCGCGAGCGGCGCAGCGAGGTCGAGGTGTCGGCCGCGGCGATGCGCACGATGCAGGAGGTGTGGTCCACCCGCCACCCCGACCGGCTCGCCATGGACTTCGGCAACCTGGAGGGCGGCGTCTTCAACGCCCTGTGGGCCTACTCCCTCGTCGGCGACCGCGTCCCGATGAACTCCGCGCCCCCCACCACGCGCCGTCCGGCCGAGGGCGAGATCCAGTGGACCGTCATCTGGACGGCCGTCGACGGCATGCACGCCGAGAACGAGCGCTCGGCGGCCATCGGCAGGCTCGACGCCGAACGGCAGCGGGCCTTCGAGGCGCTGCTGGCCATCCGTGATGAGGCACAGGGCGTCCTGCGGCCCGGCCGCACCTGCGCCGATGTCTACGAGGCCGCCCGCGCCGCGTACCGCCGCCACGGCTACGGCGACTACCTGCCCGGCCGCGTCGGCCACGGCCTGGGGCTCGGCCCGCACGAGCAGCCCAGCCTCGGACCCGGCGAGAACCTGGTGCTCGCCCCCGGCATGACCCTGACCTTCGAGCCGAACCTGCGCATCCCCAGCTTCGGCGGCCTCCAGCACTCCGACAGCCTCGTCATCACCGACGACGGCTTCGAGTACCTCACCCGCACCCGCCGCGACCTGATCCAGGTCTGAACCAGGAGAGCGCCATGGCTCAGCACCACGCGGCACCGGCCGCTCCGCCCCTGCTCCGGATCTCGGGACTCGGCGTCGCCTTCGGCGGTACGGCCGCCGTGCGCGACGCCTCCTGGGAGGTGCGGCCCGGCGAGATCGTCGGGCTCGTCGGCGAGTCGGGATCGGGCAAGAGCGCCACCGGACTCGCCGTTCTCGGGCTGCACGGACCGCACGCCCGCGTCACGGGAAGCATCCGCCTCGACGGGCGCGAACTGGCGGGCGCGGACGAGAAGACGCTGCGCGGCATCCGCGGCCGGCGCGTCGCGATGATCTTCCAGGACGCGCTCGACGCCCTCAACCCCTACCGGACGGTCGGCGCCCAGCTGGCCGAGGCATACCGCCTCCACCACGACGCCGGCCGCGCGGCGGCCCGCGAACGGGCCGTGGAACTGCTGGAGCGCGTCGGCATCGACCGCCCGGCCCAGCGGGCGAGGGAGTACCCGCACCAGTTCTCCGGCGGGATGCGCCAGCGCGTCATGATCGCGCTCGCGCTGGTCAACGAGCCGGAACTGATCATCGCCGACGAGCCCACCACGGCCCTGGACGCCACCGTCCAGGCCCAGGTCCTCGGCCAGCTGGTCCGCCTCCAGCGCGAGACCGGCATCGCCGTCGTCCTCATCACGCACGACTTCGGCGTCATCGAGCAGGTCTGCGACCGTGTCGTGGTCATGTACCGCGGCCGCGTCGTCGAGCAGGGCCCCACGCGCCGCGTCCTCGGCGGCGCCGTCCACCCCTACACCCGCGCCCTGGTCGCCTCCGTGCCCAGCATGGACGACGCCCCGGGCCGCCCGCTGCCCACCGTTCCCGAGGTCATCGGGCGCCTGATGGGCGAGGTCGACGAGGAACGGCTGGCCGACCCCGCCCTGCGCGTACCCGAAGGCGCCCCGCGCACCGCACCGGAACCCGCGGACGAGCCCGCGGACGCCGCGGAGCCCGCGGCCGCGGCGGGCGGGACCGCCGCGGAGGGCGGGGCACTGCTCAGCGTCCGGGACCTCACCGTCACCTACCCGGTGGGGCTGCGGCGCAGCCACACGGCGGTGCGCGGCGTCTCGTTCGACATCGCGCCGGGCGAGACGTTCGGGCTCGTCGGCGAGTCCGGTTCGGGGAAGAGCACCGTCTCGCGGGTGCTGCTCGGCCTCAAGCAGCCCGCCGCCGGCCAAGTCCTCCTGGACGGCGAGGACATCACCCGCCTCGGCCGCCGCGGGCGGCGCCGCCTGGCCCCCCGCGTGCAGATGGTCTTCCAGGACCCCTACGGCTCGCTCAACCCCGACCGGCGCGTCGGCGACACCGTCGGCGCGGGGCTCGCCCTGCACACCGGCCTCGGCCGTGCGGAGCGCCGCGCACGCGTGGCCGACCTCCTCACCGAGGTCGGACTCGACCCGGCGCTGGCCGACGCCTACCCAGGGCGGCTCTCCGGCGGGATGCGGCAGCGCGTCGGCATCGCCCGGGCACTGGCTCTGGAACCCGCCCTGCTGATCGCCGACGAACCCGTCTCCGCCCTCGACGTGTCGGTCCAGGCGCAGGTGCTCAACCTGCTGTCCGACCTCAGGCGGCGGCGCGGCCTCGCGATGCTGTTCGTCTCCCACGACCTCACCGTGGTGCGCCACATGAGCAGCCGCATCGCCGTGATGCGGGCCGGGGAGATCGTCGAGGCGGGCGACCGCGACCAGATCATGGAGTCGCCCGCGAGCGACTACACCCGGGCACTTCTGGACGCCGGCTACTCCATCAGCCGCGCCGGACGGGCCGCGTGAGGAGCCGCCCCGTGCCAGAAACACCCGACGCGATCGACCGCTTCACCGGCCACCTCCCCGAGGCGGCCCGCCTGCGCGCACTGCGCCCGCGCCTGCGCGCCCACCAGCAGCGCGCCCACGACGTGCTGTTCACCGGCCCCGGCGCCCTGCCCGAGGCGCGGACCGCCGCGCACGCCGTCGCCGCCGAGCACCGCCACGCCGCGGCCCGCGACCACTACGCGGACCTGCTCGGCGTCCCGCCCGCCGGGGGCACCGCGGCCCGGCGGCGCGCGGACGCGGCCGTCGCGCACGCCCGGCGGCTGACCGCCGCCCCCTGGACCGCGTCCGGCACGGACATCGCGGACCTGCGCGCCGCGGGGTTCTCCGACGCGGAGATCGTCACCCTCTCCCAGTCCATCGGCTTCGTGAACCAGCAGCTCCAACTCGCGGCCGCGCTGCGGCTGCTGGCCACCGGGCGGCCCGCCGAGGGACCCTCGGCCACGGTGGCCGGCGGCGCCCGCTTCACCACCGACGTCCTCACCTGGCAGCCCGCGGTACGCCCGCTGGCCGCCGAGGAGCTGAGCGAGGAGCACCGCCGCGCGCTGGCCGGGAAACGCGCGGACTCCCCGTACTTCCGTACCCTCGGCCACGACCTGGGCATCCTCGCGGAACGCACCGCCATCGACCTCGCCGCGTTCACCGCAGAGGGCGGCCTGCCGCGCGCCGAGCGCGAACTGGCCGCCACCGCCGTGTCCCTGCACAACGGCTGCGTCTACTGCGTGTCCGTGCACGCCAGGCTCGCCGGGCGGCTCGGCGGCGATCCCGAGGCCGTCGCCCGCCTCCTGGCGCACGGCTCGCGCGCCGTCATCGGCCGCCGCGGCGCCCTGGTCGTCCGGCTCGCCGCGGGCCTCGCGCCCGTGCCGCTCACGGCCAACGGCGCCGACGTGGCCGCCCTGCGCGACGCCGGTCTCTCCGACCTGGAGCTCGTCGATCTCGTGCACTGCGCCGCGTTCTTCGCCTGGGCCAACCGCCTCATGCTCAGCCTCGGCACGCACCGCGGGCCCACGGCGGGGGAAGCGGCGTGAACGGCCCGCCCGGCGGCCGCCCGCACAGCTCCCACTGGGGCGCCTTCCACGCCGTCCACGACGCCGACGGGCTGCGGGTGCGCCCCGACCCGGCCGACCCGGAACCCTCGCCGCTCCTGGACAACCTGCCCGGCTTCACCCGCGCCCGCGTCACCCGGCCCCATGTCCGCCGCGGCTGGCTGACCGGCGGTCCAGGACCCGACACGGCCCGTGGCACCGACGACTTCGTGCCCGTGGACTGGGCGGAGGTCGTCCCGCTGCTGGCCGGCGAACTGGACCGGGTGCGCACTGTCCACGGCAACCGCGCCATCTTCGGCGGCTCCTACGGCTGGGGCAGCGCCGGGCGCTTCCACCACGCGCAGAGCCAGGTCCACCGCTTCCTCAACGCGCTCGGCGGCTACACCCGTTCGGTCAACACCTACAGCCTGGGCGCCTCCCGCCCGCTGCTGCGGCACGTCGTCGGCAGCGACGCGCCGATCGCCGAGCCCACCACCTACCCGGTGCTCGCCGAGCACACCAGGCTCTTCGTCTGCTTCGGCGGCATGCCCGCCAAGAACGCCCAGGTCAACGCGGGCGGCGTGAGCCGGCACGGCGCGGCCGGCCACCTGCGCGCCGCCCGTGCGCGCGGGGCGCGCTTCGTGCTCGTCAGCCCGCTGCGCGACGATCTGACCGACGACCTGGACGCCGAGTGGCTGGCGCCGGAACCCGGCACCGACACCGCCCTGATGCTGGCGCTCGCCCACGTGCTGCTGACCGAGGACCGCCACGACGAGGGCTTCCTGGCCCGCCACGTGACCGGCTTCGACGCCTTCCGCGGCTACGTGCTCGGACACACCGACCACGTGCCCAAGACGCCCGACTGGGCCGCGGCGATCTGCGGCATCCCCGCCGCCCGTATCGCCTCGCTCGCCCGCGAGATGGCCGCGACCCGCACCATGATCTCGCTCAGCTGGTCGCTCCAGCGGGCCCACCGCGGCGAACAGCCCCTGTGGGCCGGAGTCGCGCTGGCCGCGCTCCTCGGCCAGATCGGCCTGCCCGGCGGCGGGTTCGGCCACGGCTACGGCGCCACCGCGGGCATCGGTGCGGGCGTGCTGCCCTACCGGCTGCCGACGCTCCCGCAGGGCATCAACCCGGTGCCGGACTTCATCCCCGTCGCCCGCATCGCCGACCTGCTGCTGAACCCGGGAGGCCGCTGCGACTACGACGGGCAGCGGCTGACCTACCCCGACATCCGGCTCGTCTACTGGTCCGGCGGGAACCCGTTCCACCACCACCAGGACCTGGCCCGGCTGCGCCGCGCGTTCACCCGGCCCGACACCGTCGTCGTCCACGAGCCGTACTGGACCGCGACCGCCCGGCACGCCGACATCGTGCTGCCGGCCACCACCACCCTGGAACGCGAGGACATCGGCGGCGCCAAGGAGGACCCGGTGCTGATCGCGATGCACCGCATCGCCGAACCGCAGGGGCAGGCCAGGGACGACTACGCGATCTTCGCCGCGCTTGCCGCGGAGCTGGGCGTGGCCGAGGAGTTCACGCAGGGCCGCACCGCGCGGCAGTGGCTGGCCCACCTCTACGAGAGCTGGCGCGCCGGCCTGGCACCCGAGCATGCCCCGGCCGAGGACTTCGCCGCCTTCTGGCACGCGGGGCGCGTTCCGCTGCGCGGCCGGCGCGAACGGCACACTCTGTACGCCGCGTTCCGCGCCGACCCGGATGCCCACCCGCTGCCGACGCCCAGCGGTCGCATCGAGCTGTTCTCCCGCACGATCGACTCCTTCGGCTACGACGACTGCCCGGGCCACCCCGCCTGGCTGCCGCCGGCCCCGCCCGACCCCTCGTTCCCGCTGCACCTGATCGCGAACAACCCCGCCACCAGGCTCCACAGCCAGCTGGACCACGGTCCGCACAGCGCCGCGTCCAAGATCGACGGCCGCGAGCCGCTGCGGATGCACCCGGGGGACGTGGCCGCGTTCGGGCTGCGGCCCGGCGAGGTGATCCGCGTCCGCAGTGCCGTCGGCTCCTGCCTGGCCGCCGTCGTGCCGAGCGACGCGCTGCGCCGCGGGGTGGTCCAACTCGCCACCGGGGCCTGGTTCGACCCGTCCGCGCCCGGGACCGCGACCTGCGTGCACGGCAACCCCAACGCGCTCACCGCAGACGTCGGCACCTCACGCCTGGCGCAGGGCTGCACCGGCCAGTTGGCCCGCGTCACGGTCGAACGCCTCGCCGCGCCGCCGCCACCGGTCCGCGCGCACGGCCCGGCCTGAGGCGCCGCGGCTCACAGGCCGCGCAGGACGGCGGCCTCGACGGGCGAGTACGCGCCGTCCGCCCGTTGAAGCGTCAGCGGCGCGACCGGGTCGAGCGGCGGCTGCGCCAGGAACCTGGGCGCGGTGCCGCGGTGCGGCTGCGCGGCGTGGATGAGGAACGGGTGGCACAGGAAGACATCCCCCGCCCGGCCGGTCGCCTCCACCATCGGACGGCCGGGGGCGTCGAGCCGCCCCGCCGCGTCCATCTCGCGGCACAGCTCGAACATGTCCTTGCCCTCCTCGCCCGCCGGGGCCAGGAACGAGGGAACGTCGAGGTGGGAGCCCACCTTGATCCGGGTCGGCGCGTCGTCGGGGCCCACGTCGGAGAAGAGGAAGAGCATCAGCAGCGCCCGCCCCCGCGAGCGAAGGTTCAGCCGGGGGCTCGTGCCGTCGGGGCCGCCGCCGAAGCTCGCGTCCAGGTGCCAGCCCGCGTCGCCCGGATCGTCCGGGTGCGGGAACCGGATGGGGAACGTGCCAAGGCCCAGCCGCGGCAGCCAGCGGCCCGCGCCCACCAGCTGGTCGAACGCCCCGTGCAGCCGCGGCGTGTTGGCGGCCTTTCCGAAAGGCTCGGCGTCCGAGCCCGTGATCCGCACGACCGGCTCGGTCCACGTCCCCTGGTCGTCGGGCGAAAGCCCCGTCAGCCGCCAGAGCTCCGCCCGCCCGGCATCGGCCACTTCGCGGGGGAAAGCTTCCCGGATCGGAACGAAGCCCTCGGCGACGAAGCGTTCGACATCTTCCGGTGAAAGTGGTGCTGGGGTCATGGCAGTCATTGAAGGCAGGGGGCGACCGCCTCGCAAAGGTTTTTCCGCCGGCCGCAGGCCGCCGCCCCCTCCCTCAGGCGACCGTGTCGGAGGCCGCCGCCTCGGCCAGCCGCGAGAAGCCGTCCCCGCCGTGCCCCGCGTCGATGGCCCGCCGCGCCATCGCCTCGGCGGCGGCGATCAGCCCCACGTCCAGGCCCCTGGCCTCCGCCACGTGCCGCACATGCGCCATCCCGGCCGCGGCCGAGGTGATGTCGGAGTCCTCGGCCGGGTGCCGCCCGGCGTCGACGCGCCCCGCGAACTCCTCGACGATGTCCGGCAGCAGGCCCAGCACCCCGCGGGCGAACGGCGCCAGGTCCGTGGCGCTGATGTGCTCCGCGCGGGCCAGGGCCAGGCCGTGCATCGCCCCGCTCACCGCCGTCCAGAACATGTCCAGCAGCGCCACGTCGTACGAAGCGGCCCGGCCCGGATCGTCCCCGCCCAGGTGGGTCGCCGTGCCGCCCAGGACCGCCAGCACCGGGCGGGCCGCCGCGTACACCGCCTCGTCGCCGCTGTAGAGGACCACCGCGGACGGCTCGCCGATGGTGCCGGGCGGGCTCATGATCGCCCCGTCGAGATAGCCGATGCCGCGGTCCGCCGCCCACGCCGCGGTCCGCCGCGCCCGGTCGGGCGCGTCCGCGGTCAGGTTGACCAGCGTCCGCCCGGCCAGGGCGCTGCCGATGGGCTCCAGCACGGCGTGCACCGCGTCGTAGTCGAGCACGCAGATGACGACCAGCCGCGCGGCGCGCACCGCATCGGCGGCCGAGGCGGCCCGCAGCGCGCCCCGGGCGACCAGTTCGTCGTCCTTCCCCGCCGTCCTGTTCCACACCGTGGTGGGATGGCCGGCCGCGAGGAACGCCCCGGCCAGCGCGCGGCCCATGGGTCCGAGGCCGAGCACGGTGACCGGGGCGTGGCCCTCTTCCTCCGTCGTCGAGTGGATAGTCGAGTGGAAAGTCGTCATGCCCGGGACGCTAGACCCTCTCACCGGTGAGAGGGTCAAGCACCGCCGCGGCGGCCGGTCAGTCCGCGCCGAACAGGACGGAGTCCACGTCGAACGCGTTGTCCTGCGCCGACCTGAACACCAGGTGCAGCTTGTGGGTGCCCGCCGACTCGGCCACGGGCACCGGGGGCGTGGACTGGTAGACGTCCCAGTCCCCGGTGTTCGGCACGTCCGTGGTGGCGAGCAGTTCGCCGTCCGGCGCGCCGGCGCGCAACTCGATGGTGCCGCCGCCGAACGGGGACGACACCCGGTAGCTCACCGTTGCGGTGCCCTCGACGCTCGTCGGCTCGAAGGCGATCCAGTCGCCGTCGCTGATGTCGCCGATGCGTTCGCCGTTCTCCGCGCCCTCCTGGGCGACGATGCGCGTGCCCGACTGGTCGTGGTGGTACTCGGCCTGCTTGTGCCGCGGCTGGAGGACCGCACGGCCGTAGCCGGTCAGCGCGCCGGTGCCCTCGGCGCCCTCGTCGGTGTAGCTGGCGTTCAGCACGTACCACAGGTCGGCGCCCTCCGGATGGCCGCCGAGGTCGCCGGTGTCGACCGTTCCCTCGCAGCCGGTGAGGTCGGTGGTCGGGTGCTCGTGGTCGTCGTGGCCCAGTGCCGGGTTCACGGTGACGCGGGAGCAGTCGATCTCGCCGTCCTCCGGATCGGTGACGGTCACCCGGTAGGGCACCTGGTCACCGAACTCGATGAACCGCCCGTCGACCGGCAGGTCGAGCTCCACGGTCGGGGCGGTGTTCCCCACGGTGATCGGGACGTTCGCGTGGCCCTCGTTGCCCTCGGGGTCCGTGACCCGCAGCCGGGCGGTGAACTCGCCCACGTCCGGATAGGTGTGGGAGGCGTTCGGCTCCTCCGCGTCGAACGTGCCGTCGCCGTCGAAGTCCCAGGCGTAGGTGAGTGCGCCGCCGTCCGGGTCGGACGTGCCCTCGCTGGAGAAGTCCACGGTCAGCGGGGCCGGTCCGTCGGTCACCGAGGCCGTCGCGCGGGCGGCGGGCGCTCTGCCGCCCGTGATGTGGTCGATCCGGTAGAGCCCGGAGTCGTTGTTTCCGCCGCCGAAGGAGCTGCCCCACTCCAGGACGTACAGGGAGCCGTCCGGGCCGAAGGTCATGTCCATCGGCTTCACGAACTCCGCCGTGGACAGGAAGTCGTTGATCTTCAGCACGCCGCCCGCGGAGTCCGGGCGGATCTCCTTGATGTAGTTGCGGGACCACTCGTAGAAGAAGTGGGCGCCGTCGAAGTACTCGGGGAACTTGGTGGGGGAGGGGTTGTCCGGGTCGTACCGGTAGACGGGCCCGCTCATGGGTGCCGAGCCGCCCTCGCCCATCTCGGGGAACTGCTCGGACACGCCGTAGCCGTACCAGACTTCCGGCAGCTGAAGGGGCGGCAGCGCGGTCAGACCCGTGTTGTTCGGCGAGGGGTTGACCGGGTTGGCGCAGTCGAACTTTTCGCCGACCTCCCCGGTGTCGGGGTCGTACGGCGCGTACGCCTGGTTGTCACCGTGACAGAAGGGCCAGCCGAAGTTCCCCGGCTCCCTGATCACGTTGTACTCCACCAGCCCCTCCGGGCCGCGTTCGGTCGCCGGGGCGCCGCGGTCGGGCCCGTAGTCGCTGACGTGGAGGTCGCCCGTCTCCTGGTCGACCGTGAACCGGAACGCATTGCGGAAGCCCATGGCGTAGATCTCGGGCAGCGTGCCCTCGGTGCCCTCCGCGAAGAGGTTGCCCTCGGGAATGCTGTACCCGCCGTCCTCGGTGGGCAGGATGCGCAGGATCTTGCCGCGCAGGTCGTTGGTGTTCCCCGCGGTCCTGGCCGCGTCCAGCATCTCCTGTCCCTCGCGCCAGTCGAGCGGCGCGTACCCCTGCCAGTCCGCCGACAGGTTGGGCGGCACGTCGTCCCCGGTGCTCAGGTACAGCGTTCCGTCGGGGCCGAATTCGAGGCTGCCGCCGGTGTGGCCCGGCTCGGGATAGGTGCGGTCCCGGTACGCCGGCACTTCGAGCAGCGTCTGCTCCGAGGCGAGGTCGAGGGAGTCGCCCTCGACGGTGAAGCGTGACAGCCGGTTGACGTCCTCCTCGCTCTCCGCGGGAGAGTAGTACAGGTAGATCCACTGGTTCTCGGCGAATCCCGGATCGAGGGCGAGGCCGACGAGGCCGTCCTCACCGCCGGTGTACACATCGAGCGTGCCCGCGGGAACCGCCGCGTGGGTCTCCGGGTCGAAGATCCGCACCTCGCCGCCGCGCTGGGCGTAGAAGACGCGGCCGTCCTCGGCGACGTCGACCTCCATCGGATCGGAGGTGTTGTCGTCGAGGGTGACCTTCTCGTAGTTGTTCCACACCGTGCCGCTGCAGTCGCCCGGCGCGGCGCCCGCCGCCCACCGGACCCCGCCCACGACGTGGTCGCGGAAGTGCTCCTCGTCGTAGGACGCCGCGTCGTGGCCCATCGCGGTCGCCCAGACGCTGCCGCCCTCCGCCTCGCGGCACCACGAGATCGGGTGGTCGGGGCCCATCGCCGAGCCGCCCGGATCGTAGGTGGACTCGTCCGCCGTGACCAGCACGTGCACGTCACCGCGCGGATTGACGTCGAAGTTGTACCACTCCTCGGGGCGTTCCCAGCGCTCGGGAAGCGTTGCCGTGGAGGGGTGGACCCGGTCGGCGACGTGCGCCGTCCCGTCCAGGACGCCGGGGGAGTGGGCCGGCATGTGTGCGCCGCCGTTGATGAGGTCGTCCCACCACGGGAACTCTTCCTCGATGCCCATGTCCAGCGTGTTGTGGATCGCCGCGATGCCGCCGCCGTTGCCGACGTACGTCTGGACGGCGGCCCGCTGGGCGTCGGTCTCCCAGATCATGCCGGAGTTCTGGAGCATGATCACCACGTCGAAGCCGGCGAGGTCGGCGTCGTTGAACACGGCCGCGTCGTCGCTCTGCACCACCTCGAAGTCATGCTCGGCCGCCTCCTCCTCGATCATCTCGATGCCGGCCGGTATGGAGTCGTGGACGTAGCCGACGGCCTTGGTGAACAGCAGGGCGCGGAACTCCGCGGCCTGCTCCTCGGCCGCCGCCGCGGCCGGCAGCGCGCCGGCCGCGAGCAGGGGGGCGACGGCGAGGGCGAGGGCGGCTCTCGCTCGTCTGCCGGGGGTGCGTTTCCTCATGGGGGGTCCTCTCCGTGGGGGTGAGGCACCGGCGCGGCATGTCCCGAGTGGGCCGGGCCGGCGAGGTCAGAGAGCGGCGAACGTGCGGCGCAGGAACGCGAGGCCGTCCACCGCGATGGCGTCCTGGTCCTCGGCCAGGGGCCGCCACACGGAAGCGGCGACCGCGATGCTGTCGTTGTGCGCGGTGAACGACTCGATGCAGACCGCCCCGCGGTAGCCGCTGTCGCGCAGCGCGCGCAGGAAGCCCGGCCAGTCGAGGTGGTCCGCGCCGGGCGCACCCCGGTCGTTGGCGCAGACCTGGACGTGCACGATGCGCCCGGCCGCCTGCCGCACCGCGATGTCGAGGCCGCGCTCCTCGATGTTCTGGTGGTAGGTGTCGAGGGCAAGACCGATGACGTCCTCGGGCAGCCCCTGAAGGGCCGTCAGAGTCTGGTCCACGGTGTTCAGCAGGCTCGTTTCGTACCGGTTCAGCGGCTCGACGGCGATCCGCACCCCCGCCTCGCGGGCGTGCGCCACGACCGGCGCCAGAGCGTCCCGCAACTCGGCGTACGCGGCGGTGCGTTCGGCCGCCGTCAGCCGCCAGGTGCGGCCGACCGCCGTGTACACCGGGCCCGCGACGACGCCCGCGCCGGTCTCCCGCGCCGCGTCCACGCACACCCGCAGGTAGTCCGTGGTCGCGCGCACCGCCCCCGGGGCGGCGGCCACCAGGTCCCGGCCCGGCGGCATGACCGCCACGACGGCCGCCGGGCGCAGCCCGTGGTCCGCGAGCAGCGCGGCCACGGAACGGGGCGACCAGTCACCCGGCTCCTCAAGCGGCAGTTCGACCGCGTCGAAGCCCCAGCGCGCCAGCCGCGGCACGGTGCGCGCCAGCGCCTCATCGGTGACCGGCGAGTGCCAGATCCACGGATTGGCCCCGATGGGCGGCGCGCCGCTCACTCGCCGCCCCAGTCCTGCGGATACCCCGGCATGCCCTCGCAGCCGCACATGGCGTAGTGCAGCGGCGGCATGTCCTCGCTGAGGTAATCCGCCAGCGTGTCCTGCGTGATGGTGGGCTGCGGCAGCCGCCACTCCACCGGCACCTCCTCGCCCGCCAGGACCCGCAGGGCCGCGACGACCGGGGTGCGCCACTGGAACGTCGGGTAGGTCGGGGCGACGGCCGTCAGGTCCCGTTCGTCCCACGCCTGGAGGAAGTCCTGCTGGTCCTCCCCGGTGATCGGCGGCACCTCCTCGCCGGCGTCCTCGAACGCCTCGACGGCCGCGACGGACGTCGCCCCGGAGTCCATCCAGACGCCGTCGATGCCGCCGTGCCGCTGGATCGCGTCGGTGACGATCGACTTGGTGACGGCCGGGTCCCCGTCGGTGAACTCCACGTCCGCGACCGTGAGGCCCGCCTCCTCGAAGGCCAGCTCCGCGGCGGACCAGCGGTTCTCCAGGACGTCGACGCCGGGGGAGATGCGCAGCGCCAGGATGTTGCCGCCCTCCGCCACGTTCTCCACGAGGAAGTCGGCCGCCGCGGCCCCGTAGGCGTAGCCGCCGATGGGGTGGATGAACGTGACCGGGCAGTCGGTGTTCACACCCCGGTCGAAGACGATGACCGGCAGCCTGCCGCACGCCTCCTCGATCGCCGGGGTCAGCGTGGCCGTCGTGTTCGGCGAGACGATCAGGGCGTCGCAGTCCTGGTTGCTCAGCTCCTGGATGTCCGAGATCTGCTTGTCGTCCTGCCCCTCCGCGTCGACCACGGTGAACTCGGTGATCTGCTCGTGCAGCGCCACCTCGGCCTCCATGGTGCGCAGGCCGACCTGCCGCCACGGGTTGAAGACGCCCGCGTTCGAGAAGCACAGGTGCACGTCGTCGCCCTCGACCGCGTACTGGCTCGTGTCGGCCATCTCCGGGCGCAGCATCTGCTCCCACGGCCGGTCCTCGGGGCCCTCGGGCGTCTCGCGGGTGAGCGCGAGCTGCTGCTCGTACTCCGCCTGCGTGAAGAACTCCGCGTCCTCGCCGCCGTCCTGTGACGGTGAGGCGGATCCGGCGGGCGCCGAGGGCCCGTCGGACGGGGTGTCGCTCGTACAGGAGGTGAGCAGCGCCGCGGACAGCAGGGCCGCGGCGAGCAGCGGGCCGGTTCTTCTGATCATGAGCGGGGACCTCCGGAGGGTACGGAAGGGGAACGGCGGCGCAGCCGGGACCAGTCGGCGGCGCCGAGGGCGACGGCGGCGATCACGATGACGCCCTGGACCGTGGACTCCAGGGCGCCGGACACGCCCTGGAGGTTGAGCAGCGTGAACAGCGCGGTGAGCGAGAACGCCCCCGCCATCGCGCCGACCACCGAGCCGCGCCCGCCGCCGAGCAGCACGCCGCCCAGCACGACCGCGGTGATGGCCTCGAACTCCATGCCGGTGCCCGCCTGCGCGGAGACGCCGGAGAAGCCGCCGACGAGCACCGCGGCCAGCGCGGCGGCGGCGCCGGACAGGACGAACGCGACGGTGCGGGCGCGGTGCACGCGCACGCCGGCGAGCGCCGCGGTCCGCTCGCTGTCGCCGGTCGCCACCAGCGTGCGCCCGAAGCGGGAACGCATGAGCAGCACCGCCGCGACGCCCACCGCCAGGCACACCAGCACCGCCCACGGCACCCGGCCCAGGACGTCGTCGCGGCCCACCGCCCTGAAGTCGTCCGGCAGATAGCCCTGCGGGGAGCCGCCGGTCCAGAAGAAGACCCCGCCCTCCAGAATCAGCATCATCCCCAGCGTCGTGATGAACGAGGGGACACCGAGCCCCGTGGTGACGAGGCCGTTGACCAGCCCCACGGCCGCGCCCGCGAGCAGCAGCGCGCCGCACACGACCAGCCAGTGCGCCCCGGGGAACTCCGCATAGATCTCCGCGGCCACGACCACGCCCGCCGTGACCACGGCCCCCACGGACAGGTCGAACTGGCCGCAGACGATGACCAGATACTGTCCGGCGGCCAGCAGCACCAGCGGCGCCGCCCGCCGGATGAACGCCAGGAAGCGGTCCGGCTCGTAAAAACCGGGATCGGTGAACGCGAGCGCCACCAGCAGCGCCCCGAGCAGCGCGTACACGGGCAGACCGGTGCCGAGCAGCGCCAGCAGGCGCGCCCGGCGGGCGGCCCGGGGGACGGCGGAATCGAGAGTGGTCACGCGCTCCTCCTCACCGAACGCCGCCGCCTGGCGTAGAGCGCGACAGCCGCGATGATCACCACGCCGCGCAGCACGTTCTTGAAGAACGGGTCGACGGAGAGCTGGTTGAAGACGCTGTCGAGAACGGCGAGCACCGCGACGCCGCCCAGCGTTCCGACGACCCCGCCGCGGCCGCCCGCCAGCACCGTGCCGCCGAGCACCACGGCGGCGATCGACTCCAGGTCGTAGCGCGCCTCGGTGCCCGCCCACGGCGAACCCGCGCCGAATCGCGCGGCGAGGAAGAGGGCGGCCACGCCCACGCACAGCGAGCACAGCACGTGCGCGGCGACCACCGTCCGGCCGGTGCGCACCCCGGACAGGCGCGCGGCGTGCGCGTCACCGCCCGTCGCGTACATGTGGTGTCCCAGGCGCGCGCGCCGCAGGATCAGCCACAGCGCCAGGGCCACCGCGGCCAGCAGGAAGACGGACACCGGCACGGGCCCGATCCGGTCGTAGCCGAGGCGCTGGAACGTCACGGGCACCGACCCGGCGGGCCCGCTGTAGTTGTCCTCGATCCAGCCGCGCAGGATGAACGCGACGCCCAGCGTGGCGATGAACGCGTTCACCTTCAGCCCGGTGACGATCAGCCCGTTGGCCAGCCCCACCGCGGCGGAGAGCGCGAGGACGGCGATCACGGCGGTCACGACGTTGCCGTCCTGCCCCGCCATGGTCTCCGCGGCGACCAGCGTGCCGAGACTGGCGAGGTACGCCACGGACAGGTCGAGGGAGCCGGTGAGGATGACGACGGTCTGGCCGAGCGCGATCAGGCCGAGCGCCACGCAGTTCTGGAGGATGCCGGTGACGTTCCCCTGCGTCATGAACGCGCCGCCGCGCGCGTCGACGATGACCCAGCCCAGCAGCGTCACGCCGAGCGCGGCCAGCCAGATGCCGACGGCCGGGTCGCCGAGCCGGACCGCGGGCCACCGGGAGCGCGCCGGACGCCGGGCCCGCCGCAGGGCGGCGGACGGCGAGCCGGGGCTCTCGGCCGTCACGCGGCACCGCCCGCGTGACCGAGCGCGGTACCGCCGCTGGTGGCCAGGCGCATGATGTCCTCCTCCGAGGCTCCGGCGGGCAGTTCGCCCGCGATGCGGCCGTCGGCCATGACGAGGACGCGGTCGCTCATCCCGATCAGCTCGGGCAGCTCCGAGGAGATCAGCAGCACGGCGAGCCCCTCGCGGGCCAACTCGCGGACGAGCGTGTGGATGGCGGCCTTGGCCCCCACGTCGACGCCCCGGGTCGGCTCGTCGAACAGCAGCACGCGCGGCCGGGCCGCGAGCCACTTGGCGATGACGACCTTCTGCTGGTTGCCGCCCGACAGGAAGCGGACCTCCTGGCCCGTGCCGCGCGAGGTCAGCCGTACCCGGTCGAGCAGCTCGGCCAGGGCGCGCGCGTCCGGCGGGCGCTCCCGCGCCGGCACGGCCCTGGTGACCAGCAGGGCGTTGTCCCGCACGGACTGGCGCAGCGCGAGCCCTTCGGTCTTGCGGTCCTCGCTCACCAGCGCGATACCGGCCCGGATCGCCTGCCGCGGGCGGCGCGGCCGGAGCCGCCTGCCGCCGACGGTCATCTCGCCAGCGGTGAACGGGTCGGCGCCGAACAGGGCGCGGGCCAGGGCGCTGCGCCCCGAGCCTTGGAGCCCGCCGACCCCGAGGATCTCGCCCGCACGCAGGGACAACGAGATGTCCGTGAGCCTGCCGTTCCCGGCCCGGGACGCGGTCAGCACCGTGTCCGCCACCTCCGCCGCGACCGCCCGCGGCGGGTAGTAGGCGGTCAACTCCCGTCCGACCATGGCCCGGACGATGTCGTCCACGCTGCTGTCCTCGGTGGCGACCGTGGTGACGCGGCGGCCGTCCTTGAGGACGGTGATGCGCCGGGACAAGGTGAACACCTCGCGCAGCCGGTGCGAGATGTAGAGGATGCCGAGGCCGCGGGCGGTGAGGCGGCGCACCAGGTCGCACAGCGCGGCCACCTCGTGCTCCGCGAGCGCGGCCGTGGGCTCGTCCATCACGAGGATGCGGACGTCGGCGGCGAGCGCCTTCGCCACCTCGATGACCTGCTGCCGTGCGACGGAGAGTTCGTGGACGGGCGTTCCGGGGCTGATGCCGACCGCACCGAGGTCGTCGAGCAGCCGGGCGGTGCGCCGTTCCATCGCCGCCCGGTCGACGAAGCCGAGACGCTTCGGCTCCCGGCCGAGGAATACGTTTTCTGCCACGGTGCGGTGCGGCAGGAGTGCCAGCTCCTGGTGGATGATGCCGACGCCCGCCGCCTGGGCCTGTGCGGGATGGCCGAAGGAACGGGCCACGCCGTCGATTTCGATACGACCGCCGTCGGGCGTGTGCTCGCCGCTGAGCAGCTTCATGAGGGTCGACTTGCCGGCCCCGTTCTCGCCGACGATGGCGTGGACCTCGCCGGGGAGCAGGTCGAGCGTGACGTCGTGGAGAACTCGGTTGCCGAGGAAGCTCTTTGACATGTCCTGCATCGTCAGCATGATGAGCAATGTCGTGGCAGAAGTTTGGCCTGTCAAGGTCTCAAGTAGGGGTAAGAATGGGGAAAAATTCCTTACTTGCGCCTGCTCTCGAAAGTCTTTCTCCTGGGAGTGGCGAAAGTTTCCGCGTGGAGGTGCCATGCCCTCAGTGCCGACGCCGCGCAGCGCCGCGGCGCCAGGTCCCGCTTCGCCGGGCCGGATTCTCGCGCTGATCGCCGAAGGGGCCGCGGAGACGCGCGCCGACGTCGCCCGGGTGACCGGCCTGGCCCGTTCGACGGTGTCGCAGCGCATCGATGCGCTCATCGCCCACGGGCTGGTCGAGGAGAGCGCACCGGGCGACGCATCCGGCGCCCGAACGGTACGCAGGCTGCGGCTGCGTTCGGCCGACCACCTGGTGGCCGGGGTCGGGCTCGGTGCCACGCACGGCCGCGTGTCCCTTCTCGACATCGGTGGCCGGGAGTTGGTCAGCCGGGAGAGCGGCATCCGGATCGCGGAGGGGCCGGACGCCGTGCTGGACGGCGTGGCGCGCACCGTCCTCGCGCTGCTGGACGAGGCCGGGCGGCCACGCACCGCACTGCGGGCCGTCGGGGTGGGCGTGCCGGGGCCCGTGGAGTTCTCGACGGGGCGGCTGGTCGAGCCGCCCCTGATGCCCGGCTGGCACCAGTACCCCATTCCGCGCTTCTTCGCCGACCGCCTCGGGGTGTGCACCCTCGTCGACAACGACGTGAACATGATGGCCCTGGCCGAACAGCGCCGGGTCTTCCCCCGGGTCGGCCATCTGCTCTTCATCAAGGTGGGCACCGGCATCGGCTGCGGCGTCGTCGCCGACGGGCGCCTGCACCGCGGCGCGCAGGGCACGGCGGGCGATATCGGGCACATACGGGTCGGCGTGGACGAGACCCCCTGCCGGTGCGGCAACCTCGGCTGTCTGGAGGCCGTGGCGGGCGGCGCGTCGCTCGCCAGGAGACTGAGCGCCCTCGGCCTGCGGGCCGCCTCGGCGACCGACGTCGCCGGCCTGGTGAAGTCGGGGAATCACGCGGCGATCCGGCTGGTGCGCGAGGCGGGGCGCTGCGTGGGCGACGTGCTCGCCGGGCTCGTCAACTTCTTCAACCCGGAGGCCGTCGTGGTCGGCGGTGCCCTCGCGGCCGTGCACGACCAGCTGGTCGCCGGGGTGCGCGAGGCGGTCTACGGCCGCTCGCACCCGCTGGCGACTCAGCACCTGATCATCGAGCCGAGCCGGACATCGCGCAGCGCCGCCGCGCTGGGGGCCGGGCTGCTGGCCACCGGCCACGTGCTGTCGCCCGCCCGCGTGGACACCGCGCTGGCCGGTGCCGTCCCCTGAGGCCGGTCCGCGGGGCCCCGTTCACCCATGAATAAGATTTGCCTTATATAAGGAAGGTCTATTACTTTGGCTGCCGTGCACGCGCTCGACGTCCTCGGGGACCCCGTCCGGCGCCGGATACTCGAGCTGCTCGCCGAGGGCGAGCGGCCGGCCGGCGCCGTCACCTCCGTCATCCGGGACGAGTTCGGCATCTCCCAGCCGGCCGTTTCCCAGCACCTTCGGGTGCTGCGCGAATCGGGGTTCACCACCGTCCGGCCGCAGGGCGCCCGCCGCCTCTACGCGGTGGCCCCCGCCCGCTTCGAGGAGGCGGACGCGTGGCTCGCCCACTTCAGGAGGTTCTGGAACCAGCGGCTGGACGCGCTCGAAACCGAGCTGGCCCGTGAGAGGCACCGCAAGAAACCGTAAGAACGTAAGAAGAGGGAACCCGCACATGAATGACTTCATCGACCACGTCCACGCCGTCCACCGCGAGGTCGGCCGTCGGACCATCTCCGCAGGGGACGGCGTGACGGTCCTGCTCCGGCGCCGATTCGACAGCCCGGTGGCGGACGTCTGGGACGCCTGCACCCGGCCGGAGCGGCTGGCCCGCTGGGTCGCGCCGGTGAGCGGGGACCTGCGCGTCGGCGGCTCCTACCAGCTGGAGGGGAACGCCAGGGGCGAAGTGCTGCTCTGTGAGCCGCCGCGCCTGATCCGGGTCAGCTGGGTCTACGGCGAGGACGTGACCGAGCGGGACATCTCCGAGGTGACCGTACGGCTCACCCCCGACGGGGACGACGCCACCGTGTTCGAGCTGGAGCACGCCGCCGTGTCCGAGCCGGAGTTCTTCGACCGTTACGGTCCTGGCGCCACCGGCGTGGGCTGGGACGGGGCGCTGCTCGGCCTCGCCTTCCACCTCGCGGGCACGGATCTCGCCGACCGGGACACCCTGCACACGACCGAGGCGGGCCGGGCGTTCGTCGTGCGGACCAGCAGGGAGTGGGGCGCCGCCCACCGGGCGGCGGGCGCCTCGGCCGAGGACGCCGACCGGGCCGCGGCCGCCACCGCGGCCTTCTTCGCCCCGGAGAGCTGAGCCCCCCGCGCGGGCGGGGAATTCCGCGGCGCGCGGAATTCCCCGGACGACGCTACGGTGATCGAGGAGGAGTTCCGGGCCGGGCGGAGAAAGAGGCGGCGCGATGAATGATTTCGTGATCAATTCGACGACGGCCGGAATTCAGCGGGACCCCGCCGTGGCCGCGCTCGGTACCGGCCACTATTTCGTCGTGTGGAGCGACAGCAGCGACGCGAGCATCAAGGGCAGGCTCTACCTGACGAACGGGCAGCCGGCCACGGAGGAGTTCGTCGTCAGCGAGCCGGCCCCCGCCCCGCCCGATGTCCTGCGGGAGCGGCCCGCCATCGCGGCAACCCCGCTGTCCGGCGCGTTCGTCACCTGGGTCGAGTCCCCCGCGACCGTTCCCGGGCCCCGCCCGCACATCAAGATGCGCCGCTACGGGACCGACGGGCGCCCGATCGGCGACGCGACGCAGGTCAGCACGACCGACGCGGACCCGGGACAGGGCCCGGCCGTCACGCACATGATCGACGCCGGTTTCCTGATCACCTGGGCCGACGCCGCGCCGCGGCGGCGTATCCTGGCCCGGCGCTACGGCTTCGACGGCGCGCCCGAGGGCGCGGAGTTCGCGGTCAGCACCACCGAGGGATTCCACACGACCCCGTTCACCGCCCGGCTGGACGGGAACGTCGTCATCGGCTGGCGCGCCGATCCGCACCCGGTCGCGGGCGGCGCCCTCACCCTGCGCGTGCTCACCTTCGACGGCGCGGCCGTCACGCCGGAGACGACGCCCAACCTGTCCGGCTACGCCGGTGGCGGCGCGGCGGTCACGGCCCTGGACACCGAGCAGTTCGTCCTCGCCCATGTGCGGGTGGCCCCCGACGGCTCGCGCAGCAGCGTGGAGACGAGCGTCTTCGCCAAGGACGGCGCTCTCGCGGAGCCCGGCGTCCCGGCCTGCTCGGGCGCCGGCCTCAGCTGCGCCGATCCGGCGCTCGCGCCGCTGGCCGACGACCGGTTCCTGGCGGCCTGGGTGCAGAGGTCTGCCGCCACCGGCACCGGGCACACGGTACTGGCGAAGATCATTTCCATCACCGGTGGTTCGCTCGCCGAGCCGATCCGGCTCAGCGGCGACACACCGGGCGAGCGGTTCGAGGTGGCCGCCGCGACCGTGGCGGGCGCGCCGGAAGGCCCGAGCGCGTTCGTCGTGTGGACCGACCTCTCCGGCGCTGGCGAGGCCGCCACCACCGCCGTCCGCGGCCGGATGCTCCGCATCCAGGGCGAGGGCACGCTCGCGTAGCGCCGGAGGCCCGTCCCGCGGCGCCGGGGACATACAAACGACGCACAGCCCGGGGAATTCCTCCGGTACGGCCGGGACACGGGCCCGCGGCCTCGGTAATGTGGTGCGGGCAGCGGGGGTACGGCGGATATTCGCATTCCGGCACGCGCGGGTGGTGCGTCCGGGGAAGCTCCGCCGTTTCCCGTTCTCCGCGGGCAGGCGCCGTGCGGAGCGTGCGAGTTTTCTTGTGCTGAGCCAATGAGGCAATTCCAGGCCGCGGTATTCCCGTCCCCGTCCCCGCGGGCCGGGCGTCCGGCCCGCGGACAGGACTCCCGCACCGCGCGGCGGCGGCCTACGATGGCCGACATGTCCGCACCCGCCCGTCATCTGTGCCTCGCGCTGTTCGCGAGCTCGGCGTGGTGCGTCGACGACGGGCTCTGTCGCCGCTGACCCGTGGCCGGGTCCGCCCGCCGGGGCGGAGCCCCGCCCCGCGGCCCGCTCCCGCGGCCCTCCCCGTTCCCGCCCCTGATCCATGCACGCCCTTCCGGAGAATCCGTGTCCACGACCTCCACCCCGTCCCCGCCGGCGCCCGCACCGGCCGCGAAGCCGCGGCTGTTCCCCGTGCTCGCGCCGTCCCCCACCCGTGTCCCGCGGCCGCCCGCGCCCGAGGCGCCGCCGGTGCGGCGGCTGCCGCTCGCGGTCTCCGGCGTGCTCGCCGCCGCGCTGGTGGCGTACGTCTTCGCCGCCCACGGCGCCAAGCCGGGCGTACTGCTGCTGCTCGGACTCGGGCTCGGCTTCGCCCTCTTCCACTCGCGGTTCGGCTTCACCTCCGCCTGGCGGCAGCTGATAGCCGTCGGCAACGGCAGCGGGCTGCGGGCCCACGCGCTGCTGCTCGGCACCACCGCCACGTTGTTCGCCCTGATCATCGGCACCGGCAGCGGCCTGTTCGGCTCCGTGCCCGCCCCGTCGGCTGGGTCGCTGGGCATCGGCCTGCTGGCCGGCGCGTTCCTCTTCGCCATCGGCATGCAGCTGGGCGGTGCCTGCGCCTCGGGCACCCTCTTCGCCGTCGGCTCCGGCCAGTCCTCGATCGTGCTCACCCTGGGCGGCTTCATCGCCGGGTCGACGCTCGCGGCCTGGCAATTCGACCTGTGGAACGACCTGCCCGCGTTCGACCCCTATGTGCTGTCCGACCGCGTCGGCTGGTTCGGCTCCTGGGCCGTGACCATCGCGGCGCTCGCGGGCATCGTCGTGCTCACCCGCGTCGTCCAGCGCCGCCGCACTCCGCCGCCCACCGGCGCCGTCCCCACCAGCAGGGGCGCCGCCTTGCGCGCGGTGCGCGGCTCCTGGCCACTGGCGGCCGGTGCCCTGGTCCTCGCGGTGCTCGGCGCGGGCGTCCTGCTGGTGTCCGGCGGCGCGTGGGGGGTGACCAGTGCGTTCGCCCTCTGGGGCAGCGAAGCGGTGGGCGCGCTCGGCGGCCGGCCGGAGAGCTGGAGCTTCTGGCAGCAGCCGGGGAACGCGGACATGCTCGCCGGGCCCGTGCTGGCCGACAAGAACAGCCTCACCGACATCGGCATCATGATCGGCGCGGCCGTCGCCGCCTCGCTCGGCGGCACGTGGGCGCTGCACCGGGGCATTCCGTGGCGCACCGCCGTGGCGGCCGTGCTCGGCGGCGTGCTCATGGGCATCGGTGCCCGCCTGGCCGGCGGCTGCAACATCGGCGCCTACCTGGCGGGCATCGCCTCCGGCAGCCTGCACGGCTGGGTGTGGGGCGCCTGCGCGCTGGCCGGTACGTGGGCGGGCCTGCGGCTGCGCCCGCTGTTCGGCCTGGCCAACCCCAAGCCGGGAGACGGCGTCTGCTGAGCGGTGGCCCGCGCCCACCGCCGCGAACTGCCGGTCGCCGAGGGCCTTCACGGCGCGCGAGGGGGTGTCGTCGTCCTGGTGGGTTGCCGTGCGGTGTCGCCGCCCCCTGCCCGGCGGCACCGCACGGCGCGCGGCTCACGTCTCCCCGGCCGCGAGCGCGCCCGGCCGGTGCGCGGCGCGAGGTGGACGTCCTTGCGTCGCGCACCGGGTTGGTCACGAGCGTCGGGTGCGGGCGATCCCGACGTCGTGCGTTCCGGTCAATCCCGGTCAGGGGCCGTTCGGCCGCGCCGTCCTCGATCGAGCCGGCTGCGTCCGCACGGCGCCGCACACCTCCGCGGGGCAGGGCGCAGTGGCCGCCCCCGTGGTGAACGAGCCGCTGTCGAGGGCGACCGAGTCCACGACCAGCAGGTGGAGCACGTGCCGGTCGTCGAGGGGAATCCCCGTGCCCCGCCGAACGGTGGCGTGGCAGTCGCTGTCCGGGCAGGCACGGGCGTCCTCACCGGGCCGCCGCCCGGAGGCCGGCGCCGCTGCTCCGGTCGTTCCCCGACGGCTCGTCGCCGGCACAACGGGCCGCTCTGCGCGGTCCTGTCCTCATCGTGTCTCCTCCTGGCGCCCGGCGGTGTCGGCCGGTGCGTGCGTCTCCTTTGTAACGCGCGGCGTCGCGAGGGGTCCCGGCGTCCGTTGCTGTCCGGCGGCCGGGTCCCGTTCCCCGTCGTCGCGAGGCGCCGCGGCCAGCGCGGTGGCCAGGCACAGGGCCGCGGCGGCCGGCGCGAGCGAGATGCCGCCGCGCGGCGAGGGCGCGACGAGCACGGCCAAGCCGAAGGCGGCGGTGCCGAGGGAGCCGCCCACCCGGCGGGCTACCTCAGGCGGCTCGCCGCGGAGAGCGGCGGGTCCGCCGCCTGACCGGCGCCGCACCGCCGGCCCGGGCCCGCGGTGCGGCGCCGGTCAGGCGGGCAGCGAGGCGAGCCAGTCGACCAGGAGCCGGTTGACGTCCTCGGCGCGCTCCTGCTGGAGCCAGTGGCCCGCGCCGTCCAGGACGTGCGAGGCGGTCAGGCCGGGCATCGTGCTGGGGAACGCGGCGATCGCGTCGGCCAGCCAGGTGGTGGAGGCGTCGAGCCCGCCGCCGATGAACAACGAGGGCTGCGTGATCGCCGCTCCCTCCCACTCGGCGAGGTCCTCCCAGTCGCGGTCGACGTTCCGGTACCTGTTGAGCGCCCCGGTCATGCCGGTGCGTTCGAACTCGCCTGCGTACACGTCGAGATCCCGCTCGCTGAGCCACGCCGGCAGCGGGCCGGCCGGGAAGCGGTCCGACAGCTTCCCGCCCTTCGGCACGAAGTGGAGATCCGGCTCCTCGGGGCCCGGCATCGTGTCGGCGGACAGGCCGGCGTAGAAGCCCCGCAGCCAGCCCCTGACGTCCGGCTCGATCTCGGCCTCCGCGCGGCCAGGCTCCTGGAAGTAGCTGACGTAGAAGTCCTCCGAGCCGCCGCCGATCCGCGCGAACGCCTCGGTGGGCCGCACATCCCCGCGGGGCGTGTAGGGGACGCTCAGCAGGGCGGCGGCGGAGAAGACGTCCGGCCGGAGCAGGGCGGCGTGGGCGGCGATGCCCGCGCCCCAGTCGTGCCCCACGATCACCGCGGAACGCTCGCCGAGGGCCCGGACCACGGCGGCACTGTCGGCCACGAGCTCGCGCATCCGGTAGGCGGCCACGTCCGCGGGCTTGGCGGAGCGCCCGTAGCCGCGCACGTCCAGGGCGACCGCGCGGTATCCGGCCGCGGCGAGCACGGGCAGCTGATGCCGCCACGAGTACCACGACTCGGGAAAGCCGTGCACGAGCAGGACCAGCGGCCCCCGGCCCTGCTCGACCACGTGCGTGCGGCCTGCGGGGGAGGGCACCAGCCGGTGCGCGGGGCCTGCGGCCCGACCTGATCGGGACATCGTTTCCTCCTGAAAGCGCATCCGGGAACCGGAATGCGGCGTCGGCGAGGATGCCGTACCGCATGTTCAGGATCATGCCGCCGGCCGCGGACCGCACCGCCGCGGTGTTGCCGTTCCGGCAACCCCGCCGTTCCGGCAACCCCGCCGTTCGTTGCCGTGTCCGTGACTAGATCAGGTGTGTGAGAGGCAGGGATGTGGTGTCCGCCGCCGTGGCGACGCGGCGACCCGCATGGGAGAACTCACGGCAAAGGGGAACACCGCATGTCTGGAGAAACCGGCTGGGAATTCGTGGACGACCGCGGACAACGGGCCACCGCGGAACGCCGCCCGGAACGGGTCGTCGCCTACATCCAGGCGGCCGCGGCCCTGTGGGACTTCGGCCTCGTGCCGGCCGGCCACTTCGGCTCCCTCCACGACGACGGCGGGACGCCGGACGCGGCCAAGGCCGGGGACCTGCCCCTGGACCGCATCCGCTACTTCGGGTCCGGCACACAACTGTCCGCGGACGAAGTCCTGGCCGCCGAGCCCGACCTGCTGGTCACCGTCACCTACGACGGCGAGAACGTCTACGGCCTGCCGCCCGGGACCGTGGACAAGCTGACGGCCGCCGTGCCGACCGTGGCACTCGGCGTGAGCCCCGGACGCGAACTCGGCGACGTACTCGAACGGTTCACCGCCCTCGCCCGCTCACTCGGCGCGCCGGACGACGCCGGGCGGCAGCACACGGAACGGCTCGGCCACGCCGTCGAACGGCTCCGCGCCGCCGCTGCGGCCCGCCCCGCCATCCGGGTGCTCGCCCTGTCGGCCGCGAGCCCCGACACCGCCTACCTGGCGCGCCCAGGCGCCTGGCCCGACCTCCGCGCCCTCGCCCGGCACGGCGTGCGGCTCGCCGGACCGCCCGAGGGGCCCGGCGTCAACTGGGCCACCACCGGCTGGCAGGAAGCCGTCGCGCTCGCCCCGGACATCGTCCTCACCGACGTGCGCAGCAACGCCGCCCCGCCCCAGGACCTGGCCGGCAGCGACGCGTGGACCGCCCTGCGCGACACGGCCGCCTTCCTCCCGTGGAACCCCGAGATCCCCGGCAGCGCCCTCGCGCACGCCCGGTTCTTCGACGGAGTCGCCGAGGCACTGGAACGGGCGCCGCAGGACACCGGCGGCCGGTAGCGGGCGCGGCGCGCCCGCCGCCTCGCGGCGCGGTCCGGGACACCACCCCGACACCGCGCGCCTGGCCGGCGGCGCACGTGCGTCCTAGCGAACGAGCCCGGGGGCGGCCCGGCTGACGTCCGTGGCGCCGCGGAGGATGGAGCCGAACAGCTCCTGGAGTTCGAGGCCGGGGTCGACGCCGTACTCGTCCGCGAGCAGCGTCCTGGTCTGGTGATAGATCCGCAGGGACTCCGCCCGCCGGCCGGAGCGGTAGAGGGCCTGCATCAGCAGCCAGCTCAGCCGCTCCCGGGTCGGGAACCGCATCCGCAGGGTCGCCACGTCCGCGGCGATGACCGAGGAGTCCCGCCCCAGCGCCAACTCGGCCTCCCACCTGCTCTCCATGGCCAGCAGGCGCAGCTCCTCCAGCCGGGCGGCGGCCTGCGCACCCGCATCGGAGTCGCGCACCTCTTGATAGGGGGAGCCGCTCCACAGGGACAGGCACTCCTCCAGGGTGCGGCTCGCGCGCCGGTATTCGCACTCGTGCAGCAGGCGGCGGCCTTCGCGCAGCAGCCGTTCGAAACGGCAGGCGTCGACCACCTCCGACTCGACGTCCAGCACGTAGCCGGAGGGGTCGCGCCGCAGAATTCTGTTCCGGTACCAGGGCGGGCTGTTGGGCTCCAGCGTGCGCCGGAGGTTGGACACGTAACTCTGGAGGTTCGCCATGGCCGCGCCGGGCGGTTTCCGGGGCCAGACGGCCTCCTTGAGCCGGTCCGGAGCCATGGCCTGGCCCGGGGTCAGCAACAGTGCCGACAGCACGGCCCGTTGACGGGCGGGCCCCAGGTCGACCGGACACTCCCGGGACCAGACCCTCAGCGGACCGAGCACGCTGACATGTAAACCGACAACGAGTGTCACTTATAGCCACCCTCCAGTAACGGTATGTAATGGCCGTGAGCGCACGGACCCATGCGGCCCATCGCTGGCGCACCGCTTCGTACGACGATCAAAGCGCAGGTTGGTTGCGAGTCCAAGGGGAGTGTGCCCCGATGTACGCCCATGAGTCACTTACTTGTTCGCATCCGCCGCTGTCCGATCCCGGGCATCCGAAGCCAGGGGCGCACGAGAGCGGACCCGGAAGCACCTTTCGTGCGACCACGCCCATCCGTGCGGTTTTCCCGGGAGCCTTTGCCAATTCATTGGCTTCTTCCCTCCACGTCACTTCTCCAAGTTGCCTCCAAGATGTCTCCAAGACCCCGCCAAGTTGGCCGTGCTACCGTTTCGGAAGTCGTGCAAGGAGTGCTCGTTGAGTAAATCCGAAAGCATTGCATCCGATGCGCGCAAATTTCCGGGTGGGGTAGTCGCGGTCGTGGGGATGCACTGTCATGCGCCGGAAGTCCCGGCTCCGGAAGGGCTCTGGCGGCTGCTCACCAACGGCGGCCGGCCCGTCCCCGCCCCGGCGGACCGCGCCAGGGCGGCCCTGCCATCGGACGCCGCACGGGCCGCGCTCGACGTTGCCGGGCTGATTTCCGAGCAGGTCAACGCGCATCGCACGGGCGTCTACCTGCGCGCGGGCGATCCGGAGGTGACGGCCGGCCGGCTGGCCGCCGCACTGGACCTGCACGGCCCCCACCGCACCCTCGGCCCCGACCGGGTCTCCGCCGTCGCCGCGGTGGAAGCGGCGGCGGAAGGTTTAATGCGCGACGACTGCGCAATTGCGCTCGCCGATGCCTCGCCTCCCGAATCGTCACCGGGCAGCGCGTTTTTCGTGCTGCGCCGACTGCCCGACGCGCTGGCGGAAGGGCACCGTATATCGGCGCTACTCCGCAGTAAGGAGACGGGTCTGCATCTGGAATCCGTCGAGCGCGACGGCGTGGTGTTCGTCTTCCCCGGGCAGGGCTCGCAGTGGCCCGGCATGGCACTCGAACTGATCGGTTCTTCACCCGTCTTCCGCGAACAGATGTATGAGTGCGCCCGCGTTCTCGAACCATTTACCGGGTGGCAATTACTGGACGTCCTCCAGGGCGTTCCCGGCGCTCCACCGCTGAAGACCGCCGACGTCGTCCAGCCCGCACTCTTCTCGGTGATGGTCTCGCTGGCGGCGCTCTGGCGCTCCTGCGGCGTGGAGCCGTCCGCCGTGGTGGGCCAGTGCCTCGGCGAGGTGGCCGCGGCCCACGTGGCCGGTGCCCTGACCCTCGCGGACGCCGCCCGGGTGGCAGCCGTGTGGAGCAGGGCCCAGGCCGAACAGGCCGGACACGGCGACCTGCTGTCGGTCGTCGCCACTCGCGGCGAAGTGGAACCCCTGCTCGGCCGGTGGAGCCCGCGCCTTCACATAGCCGGAACCAACGGCCCCCGCTGGGTCCTCGTAGCCGGGGAACGGGCGGCAGCCGACGAACTCCTCGCGGAACTCTCCGAACGCGGCCTCCGCGCAAGGAAACTGAGCAACGGGCTGGCCGCGCACTCACCGAACCTGGCGCTGGACCACGAAAGTCTGCGCAACGGACTCGTCGGCATCACCCCGCGGCCGTCCCGCCTGCCGTTCTACTCCTCAGTCACCGGCGACCGCCTCGCCACCGACGGCCTCGACGCCGCCTACTGGGGCCGCAACATCACCGGCGAAATCCGCTTCGAGGACGCCACCCGCGCACTAGCCGCCCGCGGATACCGCACGTTCGTCGAGGTCAGCCCGCATCCAGTGCTCACCGTCGGCGTCCGGGAAACCCTCGACGACCATGGCATCGAGGACCGGGCCGCCCTCGTCGTCGGGTCCCTGCGCAACGGCCAGGGCGGCCCCGACCGCTTCCTGGCCTCACTGGCGGAGCTGCACGCCCACGACGGCTTCGCCGAACAGCTGCCCGCGCCCGGCCTGCCCGACCGGGAACAGCGCCGCATTCTCCTCGACCTGCTGCACACCCACCTGACGTTCCTCCTCGGCCACGCGGCACCCGCCACCCTCCGCCCCGAACAGCCCTTCCGGGCCCTGGGCATCGACTCGGTGACCGCGGTCGAGCTGCGCAACCGGCTCAACCAGGCCACCGGCCTGAAGCTCCCCGCCACCCTCCTCTACGACCACCCCACGCCCGGCGCCGTGGTCGAACGCCTCAGGGCCGGCCTGCCCGGCCACCACCAGGACGGCACCGAGACGCCCGAGGAGCCCTCCGCCGCGCCCGACCTCGGTGAACCGTTGGCCATTGTGGGGATGGCCTGCCGCTATCCGGGGGATGTGCGGTCGCCGGAGGATTTGTGGCGGCTGGTGGCGGGTGGGGTGGATGCGGTGTCGGATTTTCCTGTGGACCGGGGCTGGGATGTGGAGCGTCTGTTCGATCCGGATGCGGGGGTGCCGGGGAAGTCGTATGTGCGGCAGGGGGGTTTCCTGCGGGACGCGGGTGATTTCGATGCGGAGTTCTTCGGGATCAGTCCGCGTGAGGCGTTGGCGATGGACCCGCAGCAGCGGTTGTTGCTGGAGACGTCGTGGGAGGCGTTCGAACGGGCCGGGATCGTCCCGGACTCCCTGCGCGGCAGCCGCACCGGCGTGTTCATCGGCGCCATGGCCCAGGACTACGGTCCACGCATGCACGAGCCGGCCGGCGGCGTCGAAGGACACGTGCTGACCGGAAGCAGCGTCAGCGTGCTCTCCGGCCGGGTCGCCTACACGCTGGGTTTTGAGGGGCCGGCGGTGACGGTGGATACGGCGTGTTCCTCGTCGCTGGTGGCGCTGCACCTGGCCGCGCAGTCGCTGCGCAGCGGAGAGTCCTCACTCGCGCTGGCCGGCGGAGTCGCCGTCATGGCCTCACCCGGCATGTTCGTGGAGTTCAGCCGCCAGCGCGGCCTGGCCCCCGACGGCCGGTGCAAGGCGTTCGCGGCCTCGGCGGACGGTACGGCGTGGGCGGAGGGGGTGGGGGTGTTGCTGTTGGAGCGGTTGTCGGATGCGCGGCGGAACGGTCATCGGGTGCTGGCGGTGGTGCGGGGTTCGGCCGTGAATCAGGACGGTGCGTCGAATGGGCTGACGGCGCCGAATGGTGTGGCGCAGCAGCGGGTGATTCGGGCGGCGTTGGCGAATGCGGGTGTTTCGGCGGCCGAGGTGGATGTGGTGGAGGCGCACGGCACCGGTACGACGCTGGGC
>NZ_LZNS01000001.1:7522273-7525690 GCF_001984575.1 Streptomyces sp. MP131-18
AGTGCTGTCCGGCGAGCCGGACTCCGAGCCGCCCGGGTGGGAGGGCACCTGGCCACCGCCGGGCGCCGTTCCGGTACCGGTCGACTACGACCGGCTCGCCGACACCGGCTTCACCTACGGTCCGGCGTTCCGGGGGTTGCGTGCGGCGTGGCGGCGCGGGGAGGAGATCTTCGCGGAGGTGCGGCTGCCTGAGGAGCGGCATGGTGACGACTTCGACCTGCATCCGGCACTGCTCGACGCGGCCCTGCACGCCGGACTGCTCGAAGGCGCGGACCGCGTCCGGCTGCCGTTCTCCTGGGCGGGGGTGACCTTGCATGCCACGGGCGCGACGGCCCTGCGGGTGCGGCTCACGCCGACCGGCCCGGACACCATGAGCCTGGCCCTGGCCGACGAAACGGGCGCGCCCGTCGCCACGGTGGCATCGCTCACCCTCCGGCCCGTCACGCCCCAGCAGCTACTGGCCCAGCGCCGCGACACGCCGCTTCACCATGTCGAATGGCTGCCCTTTCCGGGTGGCGCCGCTGGGCCGGCACCGTCATCAACCCCGCCGCGGGCGGACGGTGTCGCGCTGCTGGGCCCGGAGGGCATGGGCACTTCACTGCCCCTCGTCCCCGGCCTGTCGGCATTCGGCTCGCCGGCTCCCGCCATCGTGATCGCCCCCTTCCTGTCCCCATCGGCCGGGGAGAGCCCAGCCGAGGCGGCACGCGCCGCGACGGGCGAAGCGCTGCGGCTGGTGCAGGAGTGGTTCGGCGACGAGCGGTTCGCCTCCTCCCGGCTGGTCCTGCTCACCCGTGGCGCCGTGGCCGACCTGCCGGAGAGCGAGGTCACCGACCTGGCCCGCGCACCGCTGTGGGGTCTGGTCCGTTCCGCCCAGTCGGAAAACCCGGGGCGTCTGGTGCTCGCCGATATCGACGACGACCGTGCCTCGTTCGCGGCGCTGCTGGCGGCCCTGCCCAGCGGCGAGCCGCAGATCGTCGTGCGCTCCGGCCTGGCCCGCGTCCCGCGGCTGGCCAGGACGGAACGCGCCGCGGGCGACCGCCCGCCGGCGTTCGGCGGTGAGGGAACCGTGCTGATCACCGGCGGCACCGGAACGCTGGGCGGCCTGGTCGCCCGCCACCTCGCCGAGGCGCACGGCGTGCGGCGCCTGTTGCTGATCAGCCGCCAGGGCCCGGACGCAGCCGGTGTGGCGGAGCTGCGTGCCGACCTCGCCGCGCTGGGCGCGGAAGCGACCGTGACGGCCTGCGACGCCGCCGACCGGGAGGCGCTGGCTACCGCACTGGCCGGGGTGCAGTTGACCGGCGTCGTCCACACCGCCGGTGTCCTGGACGACGGGGTGATCGCCTCGCTGACCCAAGAGCGCATCGACACGGTGCTGCGGCCGAAGGTGGACGCGGCGTGGAACCTGCACGAACTCACGCGCGGCGCGGACCTGTCGGCGTTCGTCCTGTTCTCCTCGGCCGCGGGCCTGCTGGGCAACGCGGGTCAGGGCAGCTATGCCGCCGCGAACGCCTTCCTCGACGCTCTCGCCCACCACCGCCGGGCGGCGGGCCTCAGCGGGTCGTCTCTCGCCTGGGGGCTGTGGGCTCGTGCGAGCGGCATGACCAGCCATCTCGGTGAAGAGGAGGTGCGGCGCCTGGGCCGCACCGGTCTGCTGCCGCTGGAGACGGACCAGGGGCTCGCGTTGTTCGACGCCGCCGTGGCGGATGGCCGCGCGGCGCTGGTACCTGCTCTGCTGGACACGGCCGGGTCCCGGATGCGCGGCGAGGTGCCGTTCCTGCTCCGCGGCCTCGTGCGGGCTCCCGCCCGGCGCCAGGCCGACGGCGAGACGGCCGGCGCGTTGCAGCGGCGCCTCGAAGCCCTCTCCGGCACCCAACGTGACCGTGCCTTCCTGGACTTCGTCCGCGGCCACGTGGCCACCGTGCTCGGGCACGCGACGGCCGCATCGGTCGACCCGGAACGCGGATTCCTCGACCTGGGGCTGGACTCCCTGACAGCCCTCGAACTGCGTAACCGGCTGAATGCGGCGACCGGCTGCCGCCTTTCCCCGACCTTGATCTTCGACCACCCCACTCCGGCCGCGGTGGCACGCCATCTTCAGGCGGAACTTTTCCCCGTCCCGCCGCAGGAAGACTCCGCGGACACCAGTGAAGCGGAATTCCGCCGGGCTCTGGCATCCATTCCCTTGGCCCGATACCGGGAAGCCGGCCTGGTGGGGACGCTGCTTCGGCTTGCCGAATCCGGTGCGGCGGCAACAGTGCCTGACGAAACGGCCGCTGTCGACGCGCTGGACACCATGGACGTGGCCAGTCTCGTACGTGTAGCGCTGGGCGATCACTGACCGGTACGTGACCTGAGATTCGGAGTGCGACGATGACCGCATCCAGTGAAGAAGTCGTCAGGGCGCTGAGGGCCTCGCTGAAGGAGGCCGAACTCCTGAGGCAGCAGAATCGCGAGCTGACCGCCGCAAGGTCGGAACCGTTGGCCATTGTGGGGATGGCCTGCCGCTATCCGGGGGATGTGCGGTCGCCGGAGGATTTGTGGCGGCTGGTGGCGGGTGGGGTGGATGCGGTGTCGGATTTTCCTGTGGACCGGGGCTGGGATGTGGAGCGTCTGTTCGATCCGGATGTGGGGGTGCCGGGGAAGTCGTATGTGCGGCAGGGGGGTTTCCTGCGGGATGCGGGTGATTTCGATGCGGAGTTCTTCGGGATCAGCCCGCGTGAGGCCCTGGCCATGCATCCCCAGCAGCGGCTGTTGCTGGAGACCGCGTGGGAGGCGTTCGAACACGCCGGAATTCCCCTGGATTCCGTTCGAGGCAGCCGCACCGGAGTATTCGCCGGAGTCATGCACCAGGACTACGCGACCCTTCTGGAGGAGGTGCCGGAAGAACTCGAGGGATACCTCCTGACCGGGGACTCCGGCAGCGTCGTGTCCGGCCGGGTCGCCTACACGCTGGGTCTTGAGGGGCCGGCGGTGACGGTGGATACGGCGTGTTCCTCGTCGCTGGTGGCGCTGCACCTGGCCGCGCAGTCCCTGCGGAACGGCGAGTGCAGTCTTGCGCTCGCGGCCGGCGTCACAGTCATGACGAGCCCGTTGGGCTTCGTCGAGTTCAGCCGCCAGCGCGCCCTGTCTCCCGATGGTCGATGTCGGTCCTTCGCCGCCTCGGCGAACGGAACCGGCTGGTCCGAGGGAGCGGGAACGCTGCTGTTGGAGCGGTTGTCGGATGCGCGGCGGAACGGTCATCGGGTGCTGGCGGTGGTGCGGGGCTCCGCGGTGAACCAGGACGGTGGCAGCAGTGGTTTCTCGGCGCCGAATGGTGTGGCGCAGCAGCGGGTGATTCGGGCGGCGTTGGCGAATGCGGGTGTTTCGGCGGCCGAGGTGGATGTGGTGGAGGCGCATGGGACGGGGACGTCTTTGGGT
>NZ_LZNS01000001.1:7526173-7529345 GCF_001984575.1 Streptomyces sp. MP131-18
GTATGCGTTTGAGCGGGAACGGTTCTGGCTCAAGGACTTGGAGCCCGACACTGCCGCGCGCGGCCGCCGCGCGCGAGCCACCGTGGACAGCTGGCGCTACCGGATCGCGTGGCAGCTCCTGCCGGCGGCCACGGCGCAGGCGCCCGTTCTCCATGGGACGTGGGCCGTCCTGCTGCCGACGGGCGGCATGAGCGACGCGTGGGCTATCGCCGTGCTGCGGACGCTCGCCGACCACGGAGCCGCCCGCGTCGTACCCGTGGAACTGTCGGCGGCGGACACCGACCGTGCCGCTCTGGCGGCACGCCTGCGCGACGCCATGAGCACAACGGCTCCGTTCGACGGCGTGCTGTCGCTCCTGGCGGCCGACGAACGGCCCAGCCCGGGGCGCCAGACCCTGACCACCGGCCTGGCGCTCACCCTGACGCTGGTCCAGGCATTGAGCGACCTGGACATCGAAACGCGCCTGTGGTGCGCGACGCGCGGCGCCGTCTCGACCGGCTCAGCCGATCCGCTGGTCAGCCCGCGGCAAGCGCAGGTGTGGGGCCTCGGCCGGGTCGTGGCCCTGGAGCATCCCGCCCAGTGGGGCGGATTGATCGATCTGCCCGAGAGCCCGAATGCGCACGCTCTCGCGGAGCTGTGCCGGGTGCTTGCCGGGCTGAACGGCGAGGATCAGGTAGCGGTGCGTTCCCAAGGGGCGTTCGCCCGGCGGATGGTCGAGGCCGCGACGGGTGATGCCGCACCGCGGCGCGACTGGAAGCCCAGGGGCACGGTGCTGCTCACCGGCGCCACCGGCAGCCTCGGTCCGCGCGTCGCCCGCTGGCTCGCCACCCGCGGCGCCGAGCACGTGGTGTTGGTCAGCCGTTCCGGCTCCGACGCCCCGGGCGCTGACGAACTGGCGGCCGAGCTTGCGGAGATGGGCGCGGCCGTCACCCTGGCGGCCTGCGATGTCGGTGACCGTTCCGCGGTGGAGACGCTGCTCGGCGGGCTGCGGGACGCCGGGCATACGGTGCGTGCCGTCGTGCACACCGCCGCGCACATCGAGCTGGCCGCGGTGACCGGCACCACCCCGGACAGCCTTGCCGCGGTGCTGTCCGCGAAGGTCGCTGGGACCGAGCACCTCGCTGCCCTTCTCGACCGGGACGAACTTGACGCCTTCGTTCTGTTCTCCTCGATCGCCGGAGTCTGGGGAAGCGGCGACCACGCCGCGTACGCCGCCGCCAACGCGGGGCTCGACGCCATGGCGGAGCAGGGCAGGGCCCAGGGGCTGCCCATGACGTCCGTGGCGTGGGGCGTCTGGGAGGACGCGCTCAACACGTGGCGCGGCATGGAGGGCCTCGACCCGGCCGCGACGCGCGAACGAGTCCGGGGGCAGGGACTGTCGCTGATGCGCGCTGACCTGGCCATCACCGCACTTCAACAGGCACTCGACCACGAGGACACCTTTGTGGCAGTGGCCGATATCGACTGGGAGCCGTTCGCCTCCCTGTTCACGGCGGTGCGGCCGAGCCCGTTCCTCGGCGAACTGGCCCGTGCGCGCAGGGCGTTGAGCGCTCCGGCGCAGGGCGCGGCGGCCGGGAACGTCCCGGCTCGCTCCGAACTGCGGCAGCAGCTCGACGGCCGTTCGGCGACGGAGCAGGAACGCATCCTGCTCGACCTGATCCGTACCCACGCCCGCGCCGTGCTCGGGCACGCGTCGCCGGAGGCGATCGGTCCGGAACGCGCCTTCAAGGACCTCGGGTTCGAGTCTTTGACGGCGGTGGAACTCCGCAACAGGCTCGCCGCCGCATCCGGACTGCGGCTGCCGGCCACGCTGGTCTTCGACCAGCCGACGCCCGTCGCGCTGGCGAGGCATCTGCGCGCGGAGATTCTGGAACTGGACGCGGCCCCCACCTCCCCGGCCGCGGTGATGCGCGCGGCGGACGAGGAGCCGTTGGCGATCGTGGGGATGGCGTGCCGTTTCCCCGGTGGCGTCGGCAGCCCGGAAGATCTGTGGCGGCTGGTTGCCGAGGGCGCCGACGTGATCTCCGACTTCCCCGACGACCGCGGCTGGGACCTCGCCGACCTGTTCGACCCGGACCCGGGGCGGCGGGGCAAGAGTTACGTCCGGTCGGGCGGCTTCGTCGAGGGCGCGGACCGCTTCGACGCGGCGTTCTTCGGGATCAGTCCGCGTGAGGCGTTGGCGATGGACCCGCAGCAGCGGTTGTTGCTGGAGACCTCGTGGGAGGCGTTCGAACGGGCCGGGATCGCCCCGGACTCTCTGCGTGGCTCCCGCACAGGAGCCTTCGTCGGCGCCATGTCCCACGGATACGGCCCGCGCGCCGGCGAAGCGGCGCCTGCCATCGAGGACTACGTCGTGACGGGCAGCGTTCCCAGCGTCATCTCGGGGCGTGTCGCGTATGCGCTGGGTCTTGAGGGGCCGGCGGTGACGGTGGACACGGCGTGTTCCTCGTCGCTGGTGGCCCTGCACCTGGCCGCGCAGTCGCTGCGGAACGGCGAGTGCACCATGGCCCTCGCGGGCGGCGCCGTCGTGATGCCGACTCCCGACGCGTTCGTCGGGTTCAGCCGGTTGAGGGCGCTGTCGGCCGACGGCCGGTGCAAGGCGTTCGCCGACGACGCCGACGGCTTCGGGCTGTCCGAGGGGGCCGGCGTCGTCCTGCTGGAGCGCCTTTCGGATGCGCGGCGGAACGGGCATCCGGTGCTGGCGGTGGTGCGGGGCTCCGCGGTGAACCAGGACGGCGCTTCGAACGGGCTGACCGCGCCGAACGGCCCCTCGCAGCAGCGCGTCATCCGTCAGGCGCTGGCGAACGCCCGCCTGTCCGCGGCCGACGTGGATGTGGTGGAGGCGCATGGGACGGGGACGTCTTTGGGTGACCCGATCGAGGCGCAGGCGCTGTTGGCGACGTACGGGCAGGAACGGTCGGCGGGGCGGCCGTTGTGGCTGGGCTCGGTCAAGTCGAACATCGGGCACGCGCAGGCGGCTGCGGGCGTGGCGGGCGTGATCAAGATGGTGATGGCGTTGCGGTATGGGATGTTGCCGCGCACGCTGTACGCCGACAAGCCCTCCTCGCACGTCGACTGGTCCTCCGGGGCGGTCGAATTGCTCCAGGAAGCGCGCGCATGGCCGAGCACCGAGGGCCGGCCGCGACGCGCCGGCATTTCCGCATTCGGTATT
>NZ_LZNS01000001.1:7530782-7551824 GCF_001984575.1 Streptomyces sp. MP131-18
ACCGTGACCGCCGAGGTGGCCGCGGTCGTCGATGAGGACCTGTCCGGCACCTGGCCGCCGGCCGGCGCCGAGGCCGTTCCGCTCCCGGGTTTCTACGAGCGCCTCGCCGAGGACGGATACGAGTACGGTCCGGCGTTCCGGGGGTTGCGTGCGGCGTGGCGGCGCGGGGAGGAGATCTTCGCGGAGGTGCGGCTGCCTGAGGAGCGGCACGGTGACGACTTCGACCTGCATCCGGCACTGCTCGACGCGGCCCTGCACACGAGCCTGGTCGGTGGGGTGGACGAGGTGCGGCTGCCGTTCTCCTGGGCGGGGGTGACCCTGCATGCCACGGGCGCGACGGCCCTGCGGGTGCGGCTCACGCCGACCGGCCCGGACACCATGAGCCTGGCCCTGGCCGACGAAACGGGCGCGCCCGTCGCCACGGTCGAGTCCCTGGCGGTGCGGCCGGTGCGGGCGGAGCAACTGCGCGACGTGGTCGGGGACGCGCTGTTCGGCGTGGATTGGGCCGAGGTGCCTCCGGTGTCCGCCGACGCGCCGCACCAGGCGCCGGTCGAGTCGGCCGAGTTGCTGCCCGGGGAGCCGGCGCCGCCCGCCGTGGCGCTGCGGTGGCTGCCCGAGCCCGGCGGCGACCCGGCCGAGGCGGTGGTGCGCGCGCTGGCGTCGCTTCAGGAGTGGCTGACGGACGGGCGGTTCGTGGCCAGTCGCCTGGTGTGGGTGACGCGCGGCGCGGTGAGCGTGTCCGAGGGCGAGGACGTGACGGACCTCGCGGGCGCGGCCGTGTGGGGGGCCGTGCGGTCGGCCCAGGCCGAGCACCCGGGCCGGATCGTGCTCGTCGACCTCGATGCCGCCTCGGCCGACGGGGGCGGGGAGCCCGCGGTGCTGCCGTCGGCCCTGCCCCTGGACGCCGAGCCGCAGCTCGCCGTTCGCGGCGGGCGGGTGCTGGCGCCGCGTCTTGCCCGGCTGCGGCGGCCCGCTGCCGCGCCCGCCTGGCCGGGCCTCGGCGGCACGGTGCTGATCACCGGCGGGACGGGAACGCTTGGCGGCCTGGTCGCCCGCCACCTCGTGGAGGCGCACGGCGTGCGGCACCTGCTGCTGGTCAGCCGCCGCGGGCCGCGGGCGGCGGGCGCGGACCGGCTCGTCACCGAACTGACCGGTCTGGGTGCCGAAGTGACGATGGTGGCGTGCGACGCCGCGGACCGCGACGCGCTGGCGGCCGTGCTCGACACCGTTCCGGCCGACCGCCCGCTGGCCGGGGTGGTACACGCCGCAGGCGTGCTGGACGACGGCGTGCTCGGCTCGTTGACGCCGGAACGGGTGCGTGCGGTCGTCCGCCCGAAGGCGGATGCCGCCCGCCACCTGCACGACCTGACGCGGGACGCGGACCTGTCGATGTTCGTGCTGTTCTCCGCGGCGGGCGGCGTGCTGGGCGCGGCGGGGCAGGCCAACTACGCGGCGGCGAACGCGTTCCTCGACGCCCTGGCCCAGCGCCGCCGGGCGCGGGGTCTGCCCGCCGTGTCGATGGGCTGGGGCCTGTGGGAGGCCGCTAGCGGGATGACCGGCGGCCTCGACGGAACGGACCGCGCGCGCATGCGGCGTTCCGGGGTGCTGCCGCTGGCTTCGGCGGACGGCCTCGCGCTGTTCGACGCGGCTCTCGCCGAGGGGCGGCCCGTCGTGCTGCCCGTCCGGCTGGATCTCGCCGCGGTGCGCGAGGCGCAGGAGCCGCCGCCGCTGCTGCGCCGACTCGTCGACACGGCTGCCCGGCGCGTGGTGCGGGCTCGGGCGGCGGTGGGTGCGGGGGCGGAGCGCGACGCGGCGGGGTTCCCTGGCGGGCTGGCGGGACTGCCCGCCGCGGAACGGGCGGAGGCGCTGGTCGACCTGGTGCGGTCGCATGTCGCGACCGTTCTGGGGCTGGCCGGGCCCGGCCAGGTGGATGTCGGCCGCGGCTTCCTGGAGTCGGGGTTCGACTCGCTCCGCGCGGTGGAGTTGCGGAACCGGCTGGGTGCGGCGACCGGGCTGCGGCTGCCCGCGACGTTGATCTTCGACTTCCCCACGGCTGCCGCCCTGGCCGCTCACCTGGACGCGCAGCTGGTGCCGGAGTCGGCGGTCCCGCCGGTACTCGCCCGCCTGGACGGTGTGGAAGCCGGTCTCGCCGGCCTTTCACCCGACGATCCGGTCCGCGGGCTCCTCGCTGCCAGGCTCCAGAGCCTGCTCACCCGACTCGGCGGAAACGGTCAGAACGGCGGAAACGGCGAGAACGGCGAGAACGGTGCGGGCCGTCCGGGCGGCACCAACGCCGGCGGTTCCGGAGAGATCGAGGCCGCCGGCCTGGAGGAGATCTTCGACATCGTCGAGAACGAACTGCGCAACTCATGACGTGCCGCATGCGCCGGGCGCGGACTCTTCGTCGCGAAGGAAGGGCTCAGGGTCAACATGACGAGTGACGAGAAGGTGCTCGACTACCTCAAGCGCCTGACCGCCGACCTGCGGAAGACCCGTCAGCGGCTGCACGAGGCGGAGGCGGCCTCCAGCGAGCCGGTGGCGATCGTGGGCATGGCCTGCCGTTTTCCCGGCGGCGTCCGGTCCCCGGAGGACCTGTGGCGGCTGCTCGCGGACGGAACGGACGCGATCTCGGAGTTCCCGGCGGACCGCGGCTGGGACGAGGACCTGTACGACCCCGATCCCGCCCGGCACGGAAAGGTCTCCGTGCGGGAGGGCGGTTTCCTGCACGACGCGGACCGGTTCGACGCGGCGTTCTTCGGCATGAGCGCGCGGGAGGCGTCGGCCACCGATCCGCAGCAGCGGCTGCTGCTGGAGACGGCGTGGGAGGCGTTCGAACGCGCCGGGCTCGATCCGGCGGAGCGGCGCGGCAGCCGCACCGGGGTGTTCGCCGGGGTGATCTACCAGGACTACGCCTCGCGGCTGCGCCGGGTGCCGCCGGAGTACGAGGGGTACGTGGGGAACGGCAGCACGGGCAGCGTCGCCTCCGGGCGGGTCGCCTACACGTTCGGCCTCGAAGGCCCGGCCGTCACCGTGGACACGGCCTGCTCGTCCTCGCTGGTCGCCCTGCATCTGGCCTGCCAGTCCCTGCGGCAGGGCGAGTGCTCCATGGCGCTGGCCGGCGGGGCGACCGTCATGGCGTCCCCCATGGCGCTCGTCGAGTTCAGCAGGCAGCGGGGCCTCGCCGCGGACGCGCGGTGCAAGGCGTTCGCCGGGCAGGCGGACGGCACCAGCCTGGGCGAGGGCATCGGGCTGCTGCTGCTCGAACGGCTGTCGGACGCGCGCCGCAACGGGCATCGCGTTCTGGCCGTGATCCGCGGCAGTGCCGTCAACCAGGACGGTGCGAGCAGTGGCCTGACGGCGCCGAGCGGCCCGGCGCAGCAGCGCGTCATCCGTCAGGCGCTGGCGAACGCCCGCCTGTCCGCGGCCGACGTGGATGTGGTGGAGGCGCATGGGACGGGGACGTCTTTGGGTGACCCGATCGAGGCGCAGGCGCTGTTGGCGACGTACGGGCAGGAACGGTCGGCGGGGCGGCCGTTGTGGCTGGGCTCGGTCAAGTCGAACATCGGGCACGCGCAGGCGGCTGCGGGCGTGGCGGGCGTGATCAAGATGGTGATGGCCCTGCGCCACGGGACGCTGCCGGCCACGCTGCACGTCGACCGGCCGACGCCCGTCGTGGACTGGTCGGCGGGCGCGGTCTCCCTGCTGACGGAAGCGCGGCCCTGGCCGCGCGGCGCGACGCCGCGCCGGGCCGGCGTCTCGTCGTTCGGCGTGAGCGGCACCAACGCCCATCTGGTGATCGAGGACCCGCCGCCGACCGCGCCGGAAGGGGCCGGCGACGACGGCGTCGGAAGCGGGCCGGTCGCCGTGCCGTGGGTGCTGTCCGGCCGCACCGGGGAAGCGCTGCGCGCCCAGGCGGAACGCCTCGCCGCGCATCTGGCGGACCGGCCGGGCGCCACCGCGGCCGGGATCGGCGCGGCCCTGGCCCGTACCCGGGCCGTGTTCGAGCAGCGCGCCGTCATCGTGGGGACCGGCCGCGCGGACCTCGTGCGCGGCCTCGCCGCGCTCGCGGCGGGCGGCAGCGCGCCCGGCGTGACGTCGGGCGCGGCGGGGGAAGCGGGGAAGGTCGTGTACGAGTTCCCCGGCGGCGGCGCGTGGTGGCCCGGTTCCGCGGCCGGACTCCTCGACGCCGCACCGATGTTCGCGCGGCGCTTCGCCGAATGTGCCGCGGCGCTCGCCCCGCTGACGGACTGGTCGCCGCAGGATGCGCTGCGCGGCGCGCCCCGCGGGGAGGCCGTGGCCGGGCCGCTGCGGTGGGCCGTGCTGGTCTCCCTGGCCGAGCTGTGGCGCGCGCACGGCGTGCACCCCGCCGCCATGGCGGGTGACGCGGCCGGTGAGATCGCCGCGGCCTGCGCTACGGGCGCCCTGCCGCTGGCGGCGGGCGCCCGCGCGGTGGTCTCCGGCACCGCGCCGCCCGCCGTGGCGCCGACGGCACAGGCGCCGTTCCACCGCACCGACACGGCAGACGCCGCCGCGGTGCTGCACCGGCTGCGGGAACGCGGACACCGGGTGTGCGTCCGCCTCGGCCCGGAGCCGGAGCCGGGCGAACGTGACGCCCCCCGAACGCTGACCGTCGGCTCCCTCCGCCCCCTCGGCGCCGGCGGCCCCGCCGCGGGCGGCGCCGAACCCGGCGGCGTGCCCCACTTCCTGACCGCCCTGGCCGCCCTGCACGTCCACGGCGTGCCGGTGGACTGGTCCGCCGCCTTCCCCGGCGGCCACGACCCGGCCGCGTCGGCCGACCTGCCGACCTACGCCTTCCAGCGAGAGCGGTACTGGCTGGCGGACAGCGCTCCCGCGGCCGACGTGGCCCCGGCGGGGCTGCGTGCGGCGGGCCACCCGCTGCTCACCGCGGCCGTCGAACTCCCCGAGTCCGAGGCGCTGTTGTTCACCGGCCGCCTCTCGCTGCGCACCCACCCCTGGCTGGCCGACCACGCCGTGCGCGGCGACGTTCTGCTGCCGGGCGCGGCCTTCGTCGACCTTGCGCTGTGGGCGGCGGAACGCGGTGGCTGCGCCCTGGTCGAGGAGCTGACGCTCCACGCCCCGCTGGTCGTTCCGCCGTCTGGTGGCGTGCTGATGCGCCTCACCGCCGGCGCGCCCGATGCGTCCGGGCGCCGCGAGGTGAGCCTCCACGCGCGGCCGGACGCGGCCGGGCGGCCCTGGACGAGGCACGCGGTCGGGACGCTGGCGCCCGCCGGTCCTGACGGCCCGTCCGATCTGATGGCGTGGCCGCCGGACGGCGCGCGGCCGGTCGACACCGGCGACGCCTACCGGCGTGCCGCCGAGCGCGGCTACGCCTACGGGCCCGCGTTCCAGGGGCTGCGCGCGGTGTGGCGCCGCGGCGAGGAGGTCTTCGCCGAGGTCGCCCTGCCGCGCGGGCAGCGTGACGACGCGCGGCAGTTCTGCCTGCACCCGGCGCTGCTCGACGCCGCGCTCCAGTCCTGGGCGGTCGGCGCGCCGTCGGCCGTCGAGGACGGCACGCGGCTGCCGTTCACGTGGCGCGGCATCACCGCGCGGGCCGCCGCGGGCGCCGCGGCGCTGCGGGTGCGGCTGGCGCCGCGCGGCGACGACGCGCTGGCGCTGGACATCGCCGACGCCTCGGGCGCGCCGCTGGCCCGCGTCGACACCGTGGTGCTGCGTCCGGTGCGGCACGCCGACGGCCCGCGGAACGTGCGCGACGCGCTGTTCCGGCTCGACTGGCAGGCCGTGCCCGCCGGTTCGCCGTTCACCGGCCGGGCGGGGTTCCTCGGCGCCGACGGCCGCGGCGCCCTGCCGCCCCTGGCCTGCCTCACCCCGTACGCGGACCTCGCCGCGCTGGGCGCCGATCCGCCGGACGTGGCGCTCGTTCCGCTCCAGGTCCCGCCGGGCGACATGCCGTCGGCGGTGCGGGCCGCGACGGCCGCCGCCCTGCGGCTGGTGCAGGACTGGTCGGCCGACGCGCGGCTCGCGGCGACGCGTCTCGTGCTGGTGACGCGGGGGGCCGTGGCCGCGGCGCCGGGCGAGGACGTGGACCCGGCGGGCGCGGCGGTGTGGGGCCTGGTGCGCTCGGCGCAGGCCGAGTACCCGGGCCGGTTCGCGCTGCTCGACCTGCCGGGCGAGCCGGGCGGGCCGGGCGGCCGGGGCGGCGACGAGGCCGCGGCGGTGTCCGCGGCCCTCGCCCCGGACGAGCCGCAGCTCGCCGTGCGCGGTGGGCAGCTGTTCCGGCCGCGGCTGGCGCCGGTGGCGTTCCCCGGCGGCGCGCCCGCGCCGCCGGACCCGGACGGCACGGTGCTGATCACCGGCGGGACGGGGACACTCGGCGGCCGCGTCGCCCGTCACCTGGCCGCCCGCGGCGCGCGGCACCTGCTGCTCACCAGCCGCGCGGGCGAACGGGCGCCCGGCGCCGCCGCGCTCGTCGCCGAGCTGCGCGCGCTGGGCGCGGAGGCGACGGTGGTCTCCTGCGACGTGTCCGACCGTGACACGCTCGCCCGGCTGCTCGGCGGGCTGCCGCGCCCCCTGACGTGGGTGGTGCACGCGGCCGGCGAGCTGGACGACGGCGTCGTGGAGTCGCTGACCCCGAAGCGGCTCGCGCGCGTGCTGCGGGCCAAGGCGGACGCGGCCTGGCACCTGCACCGGCTGACGCGCGACCACGAACTCCGCGCGTTCGTGCTGTTCTCCTCCGCCGCGGGCACCCTCGGCTCGCCCGGCCAGGCCAACTACGCCGCGGCCAACGCGTTCCTCGACGCCCTCGCCCAGCGGCGGCGCGCCTGCGGCCTCCCGGCGCTGTCCCTGGCCTGGGGCCTGTGGGAGGAACGCAGCGCGCTGACCGGCGGTCTGGACGGCACCGGCCTGGCCAGGCTCGGCCGCGGCGGTGTGCTGCCGCTGTCCACCGCGGACGGCCTCGCCCTGTTCGACGCGGGCTGCGCGCTCGGCGAACCGGCGCTCGTGCCCTTGCACCTGGACCCCGACGCGCTGCGCACCCGCGCGGAGCCCGGCCGGGTGCCCGCCCCGCTGCGGCACCTCGTCGAGCCCGCGCCCGGGCCCGAGGCGCGGCACGACACCCGGCCCGAGGCGCGGGCCGAAGCCGGGCCCGCCGCACAGCCGCTGCCGCAGCGGCTCGCCGCCCTGGGCGACGCGGAGCGCGAACGCGTCGTCCTCGACCTCGTGCGCACCCACGCGGCGGCCGTACTCGGCGAGGTCACGCCCGAGGACATCGAGCCGGGCCGCGGGTTCATGGACCTCGGCTTCGACTCGCTGACCGATCTGGAGCTGCGCGACCGGCTGGCGAACGCCACCGGGCTGCGCCTGTCCGCGACCCTCGCGCTCGACCACCCCAACGCGGCCCTCCTCGCCGCGTACCTCCTCGACGAGCTGAACACGGCCGCCGCGACCACCCCCGTCGGACCCGCGCTGGCCGAACTCGACCGGCTCGAAACGTACTTGACGCCCTTCGCCGGGGACGAGGACGCCAGGGAGGCCATCGGGCTGCGGCTGAAGGACCTGCTGGCCAGATGGGGCGGTGAGCGGACCGCCGCGCAGCCGCACGACCTGGCCTCGGCTTCTGACGACGAACTGTTCGAGGTCCTGGACGGGCTGCGCGCCGAAGAACGGGCGGCCCCCCTGAACTCCCACACGCTTTAGGAGCTGGCTCAAGTGGCAAACGAAGACAAGCTGCGCGAGCACCTCCGGTGGGCGACCGCAGAACTGACCGCGACCCGGCGGCGCGTGCGCGAACTGGAGGAGGCCGACCGCGAGCCCGTCGCCGTCATCGGCATGGCCTGCCGTCTCCCCGGCGGCGTCAGCACGCCGGACGACCTGTGGCGGCTCGTCGCGGACGGCACCGACGCCATCGGCGAGCCGCCCGCCGACCGCGGCTGGCCCGACGCCTTCTACGACCCCGACGGGGAACGGCCCGGCACCTCCTACGTGCGGGTCGGCGGATACATCGACGGCGCCGACCGCTTCGACGCGGCGTTCTTCGACATCAGCCCGCGCGAGGCGCTGGCGATGGACCCGCAGCAGCGGCTGCTGCTCGAAACGTCCTGGGAGGCCATGGAACGCGCGGGCATCGACCCGGCGTCGGTGCGGGGCGAGCGCGTCGGGGTCTATGCCGGGCTCATGTACCACGAGTACGCCGCCCGCCTGTCCTCGGTGCCCGAGCCCGTCGCCGGTTTTCTCGGCGCGGGCAACGCGGGCAGCGTCGCCTCCGGGCGCATCGCCTACGCCCTCGGTCTTGAGGGCCCGGCCGTCACCGTGGACACGGCCTGCTCGTCCTCGCTCGTGGCGCTGCACCTGGCGGCGGGGGCGCTGCGCCGCGGGGACTGCACCATGGCGCTGGCCGGCGGCGTCACCGTGATGGTGACGCCCAGCGGCCTGATCGAGTTCAGCCGCCAGCGCGGCCTGGCCCGCGACGGCCGGTGCAAGTCCTTCGCCGCGGCGGCCGACGGCACCGGCTGGGGCGAGGGCGTCGGGATGCTGCTGCTCGAACGGCTTTCTGACGCGCGGCGGAACGGGCATCCGGTGCTCGCGGTGGTGCGCGGCTCCGCCGTCAACCAGGACGGGGCGAGCAGCGGCCTGTCCGCGCCGAACGGCCCCTCGCAGGCGCGCGTCATCCGGCAGGCGCTGGACGATGCGGGGCTCGCCCCCGACCTCGTCGACGCGGTGGAGGCGCACGGGACGGGCACGTCGCTCGGCGATCCGATCGAGGCGCAGGCGCTGCTGGCGGCCTACGGCCGGGACCGGCCAGAAGGCCGGCCGTTGTGGCTGGGTTCGGTGAAGTCGAACATCGGCCACACCCAGGCCGCCGCGGGCGCCGCCGGGGTGATCAAGATGGTGCTGGCGATGCGGCACGGGGTGCTGCCGCGCACGCTGCACGTGGACGAGCCGACGCCGCACGTCGACTGGTCCTCCGGTGCTGTCGAACTGCTCACGCGGGCCAGGGAGTGGCCGGACACCGGCCGCCCGCGCCGGGCCGCCGTCTCCTCCTTCGGCGTGAGCGGCACCAACGCGCACGTCATCCTGGAACAGGCGCCGCCCGAGGAGCCCGCCGCGCCACCGGGGCCGGAGCGCGGGGCCGTGCCGTGGGTGGTGTCGGCGCGGTCGGCCGCCGCCCTGGACGCCCAGGTCGCGCGGCTGCGGGCGGCCGTTCAGGCGCACCCGGAGTGGGACCCGGCCGACGTGGGCTGGTCGCTGGCGGCGGGCCGCTCGCCGTTCGAGCACCGCGTCGTCGCCGTCGGCGCGGACCGCGCCGAGCTGCTGGGTGCCCTCGACGCGCCGGCCGGCGGGAGCCGCCCCCGGCTGCCGGTGTTCGTCTTCCCGGGACAGGGCTCGCAGTGGCCCGGCATGGCCGTGGAACTCCTCGACCACAGCCGGGTGTTCCGCGAGGCCCTGACGGCCTGCGCCGACGCGCTCGCGCCGTTCACCGACTGGTCGCTGATCGACGTGCTGCGCGGGCGTGGCGAGCTGAGCCGTGTCGACGTGGTGCAGCCCGCCCTGTTCGCCGTCATGGTCGCGCTCGCCGCCCAGTGGCGCTCGCTCGGCGTCGAGCCGTCCGCCGTGGCCGGCCACTCGCAGGGCGAGATCGCCGCCGCCTGCGTCGCCGGGGCCCTGTCCCTCGACGACGCCGCCCGGGTCGTCGCGCTGCGCTCACTGGCGCTGAAGGACATCACCGGTGACGGCGGCATGGCCTCCGTGCCGCTGTCGCGCGAGGAGACCGAGGCCGGAATCGAACGGTGGGGCGGCAGGCTGTCGGTGGCCGCCCTCAACGGGCCGCGCTCCACCGTCGTCTCCGGCGACCGCGACGCCGTCGAGGAGCTGGTGGCCGCGGACCTGGGCGCCCGGCGGATTCCCGTCGACTACGCCTCGCACTCGCCGCACGTGGAACGCCTCAGGCAGCGCATCCTGAACGACCTGTCCGGCATCGCGCCGCGCGCCGGCGCCGTGCCGTTCCACTCGACGGTCACCGGCGGCCTCCTGGACACCACCGGGCTCGACGCCGCCTACTGGTACCGGAACCTGCGGCAGCCCGTCCGCTTCGACACGGTGGTGCGAGACCTCGCCGACCGGGTCTTCGTCGAGTGCAGCCCGCACCCGGTGCTGACGGTCGGCATCGAGGACGCCGCGGCCGTCGGGTCGCTGCGCCGTGACGAGGGCGGCCCGCGGCGCTTCCTGACCTCCGCCGGGGAGGCGTGGGCGAACGGCGTCTTCGTCGACTGGCGGCGGGCGTTCACCGGCCGCCGCCGCGTCGACCTGCCCACCTACGCCTTCCGGCGCCGCCGCTACTGGCTTGAGGACACCGGCGCCGCGGCGGCGGACGCGGCGTCCCTCGGGCTGCGCCCGGCGCCGCATCCGCTGCTGCGCGCCGCCGTTCCGCTGGCAGGGGACGACGCACTCGTCCTCACCGGGCGGCTGTCCACCGCCACGCACCCGTGGCTGACCGGCCACCGCGTCTTCGGCAGCCTGCCGGTGCCGGGCGTGGCACTGGCCGAACTCGCCGTGCACGCGGGCGATCACGCCGGGTGCGACCTCGTCGAGGAGCTGACGCTGCGGACGCCGCTGGTCGTTCCCGAGGCGGGCGGCGTCCAGCTCCAGGCGGCCGTCGGCGCCCCCGACGCACACGGCCGCCGCGAACTGACGTTGTATGCGCGCCCGGACGACGCGGCCGATGCGCCCTGGACCCGGCACGCCACCGGCGTCCTGGCCGTTGCCGCGCGCCGGCCAGAGGCGGAACGCGACCCGCGGCCCGCCTGGGCGCCGGCCGTCTGGCCGCCAGAGGGCGCCGAGCCGGTGCCCGTCGACGGGCTGTACGAGCGGCTGGCCGCGGACGGCCTGGACTACGGCCCCGGGTTCCGCGGCCTGCGCGCGGTGTGGCGGCGCGGAGCGGAGATCTACGCCGAGATCCGCCTGCCGGACGGCCACGAGGGCCACGACGGCCAGGACGGGCAGGGTGAACGGGGCGTCGGCGCCGAGGGGTTCGGCCTGCACCCCGCACTGTTCGACGCGGCGCTGCACGCGGCGGCGCTTTCGCACCCGGGCCGGGTCGCCCTGCCGTTCTCCTTCACCGGCGTGGCCTTGCACGCCACCGGCGCCACGGCGCTGCGCGCGCGGCTGACTCCCGCGGGCCGGGACGCGGTCGAGGTGGCGGTGGCCGACACCTCCGGCGCGCCCGTCGCCACCGTCGCCTCGCTGGCGAGCCGGCCGGTGGCCCGCGACCAGCTCACGGCAGCCCGCGGCCCCTTGTGGCACGTCGACTGGGCCCCCGCGGCCCTGCCGGACGACCCCCCGGCCGAGCGGTGGGCGGTGGCGGACGAGGACTCCCTCGGCCTCGGCGCCGACCGCTGGGACCCGGCCGCCGAAGTCCCGGCACCCGACGTGCTGTTCCTGCCGTTCCTGCCGCCACCGCCACCGCCACCGCCACCGCCACCGCCACCGCCAGGCGCGGGCACCGTGGCCGAGGCGGCGTGCGGGGCCACCCACCGGGCGCTGGCCGTCGTGCGGGACCGGCTCGCCGACGAGCGGCTCGCCGGAACCCGCCTCGTCGTGGTCACCCGCGGCGCGGTGGCCGCGGCGCCGGGCGAGCCCGTGCACGACCTGGTGCACGCCGCCGTCGTCGGCCTGGTCCGCTCCGCGCAGACGGAGAACCCCGGCCGGATCACGCTGCTCGACCTCGACCCTGCCGCCCGGCCCGCCCCCCGCGAGCTCCTGGCCCGCGCCCTCGCGGCCGACGAGCCGCAACTCGCCGTCCGCGGCGCGGAGGTGCTGGTCCCCAGGCTGGCCCGCGGGGACGCCCGCCGCGTCCTCCAACCGCCGCCGGACGGCGACCCCTGGCGCCTGGACGTCACCAGCAAGGGCACGCTGGAGAACATCGCGCTGCTGCCCGCCCCCGCGGCCGACGAGCCGCTGAAACCAGGCCAGGTGCGGATCGCGGTGCGCTCCGCGGGCGTCAACTTCCGCGACGTGCTGCTCGCGCTGGGCATGGTCGACCAGGACGTGATGGGCGGCGAGGTCGGCGGTGTCGTCCTCCAGACCGGCCCCGGCGTCACCGGCTTCGCGCCGGGCGACCGGGTGATCGGCATGGTGCCCGCCTCGTTCGGCCCGGTCGCCGTGGCCGACGAGCGGCTGATCACCCTGCTGCCCGACGGCTGGTCGTTCACCGAAGGCGCGACCGTGCCGATCGCGTTCCTGACCGCCTTCCACGGCCTGGTCGACCTCGCCGCCGTCCGGCCGGGCGACCGGGTCCTCGTCCACGCGGCGACCGGCGGCGTCGGCATGGCCGCCGTCCAGCTCGCCCGCCACCTCGGGGCCGAGGTCTACGCGACGGCCGGTCCCGCCAAATGGGACACGCTCCGCGCCATGGGCATCCCCGGGGAACGGATCGCGTCCTCCCGCGACCTCGGCTTCGAGGAGCGGTTCCGCGCCGGCACCGGGGGGCGCGGCGTCGATGTCGTCCTCAACTCGCTCGCCCAGGAGTACGTCGACGCGTCGCTGCGCCTGCTGGCCCCCGGCGGCCGGTTCGTCGAAATGGGCAAGACCGACATCAGGGACGCGGCGGAGGTGATGGCGAAGCATCCGCGGATCTCCTACGAGGCGTTCGACCTCATCGACGCCGGTCCCGAACGCATCGGACGGATGCTGGCCGACCTGAAGGACCTGTTCGCGCGCGGCGTCCTCGCGCCGCTGCCCGTGGCCACCTGGGACGTGCGGGCCGCCCCCGACGCGTTCCGCTTCATCGGCCAGGCCCGGCACGTCGGCAAGGTCGTGCTGACCGTGCCGCCCGGCCGGCCCGACCCGCAGGGGACCGTCCTCGTCACGGGCGGCACCGGCGTGCTCGGCACCCTGGTCGCCCGCGAACTGGTGGCCGTCCACGGCGTGCGGCACCTGCTGCTGACCAGCCGCCAGGGCGCGGACGCGCCCGGCGCGAAGCAACTCGTCGACGAACTGGCCGCGCTCGGCGCCCGGGTGACGGTCGCCGCCTGCGACGCGTCCGACCGCGACGAGCTGGCCGCGGCCCTCCGCGGTATCCCCGCGGCGCACCCGCTGACCGGGGTGATCCACGCGGCCGGGGTCCTCGACGACGGCGTGCTGGCCGCCCTGACCCCGCGGCAGGTCGACGCCGTGCTGCGGCCGAAGATCCGCGCGGCGTGGCACCTGCACGAGCTGACCGCCGCCGCCGACCTGAGGATGTTCGTGCTGTTCTCGTCCGCCACGGCCACCCTCGGCGGCGCCGGGCAGGCCAACTACGCGGCGGCGAACGCGTTCCTCGACGCCCTCGCCGCGCACCGCCGCGCCCGCGGACTGCCCGGCCTCTCCGTGGGCTGGGGCCTCTGGGCACGGGCCAGCGGCATGACCGGGCACCTGGACGCGGGCGACCTGACGCGGATGCGCAGGGCGGGCGTCACCCCGCTGTCCGACGAGGAAGGACTCGCGCTGTTCGCCGCCTCCCTCGCCGCCGAGCGCCCGCACCTGCTGGCGCTCCGGCTCGACCCGGCGGCGCTGCCGGGCCCCGTGCCCGCGCTGCTCCGTGATCTCGTCGGCGCCCCCGCCCGGCGGGCGGCGGGCGCGGTCGGCGACGGTCAGGGGGAGCAGGCCCTCGCGGCGCGGCTCGCGCCGCTGACCGGGGCCGAACGGGACGGCCTGCTCCTCGACGTGGTCTGCACCCACGCCGCGACCGTCCTCGGGCACGCCGCGCCGGACGACATCCGCACCGGCCAGGCGTTCCGCGCCCTCGGTTTCGACTCGTTGACCGCCGTCGAACTGCGCAACCGCCTGAACACCGTGACCGGCCTGCGCCTCGCGGCCACCGTCGTCTTCGACCACCCCACCCCGGCCGCGCTCGCCGCCCACCTGCGGTCCCGGCTCACCCCGGACCCCGCGCCAGGCCGGCCGGCGCAGGAGGAGGACCGGGTCAGGTCGGCCCTGGCCGCCATCCCGCTGACCCGGCTCCGGCAGGCGGGCCTCGTCGACACCCTCCTCGAACTCGCGGGCCACGACCGCGACCGCGACCCCGGGCCCGGCAGCGGAGGCGACGGCGACGGGGCGCGCGGACCCCACGACATCGACGCCATGGACGCCGACGCACTGATCGGCATGGCCCTCGACACCACAGACCTCTGAACGTGCCGGAAGTGCGGAGACGACGATGGCGGCATCCCAGGAACAGCTTCTCGACGCGCTGCGCGCGTCGCTGAAGGAGACCGAACGACTGCGGCAGGCCAACCGGAAGCTCGAAGACGCCTGGCGGGAGCCCGTCGCGATCGTGGGCATGGCCTGCCGCTTCCCCGGCGGCGTCCGTTCCCCCGAGGACTTCTGGCGGCTGCTGGCCTCGGGCGGCGACGCCGTGGGCCCCTTCCCCGAGGACCGCGGCTGGGACCTCGACGACCTGTTCGACCCCGACCCGGACCGGCCGGGCAAGAGCTACGTGCGGCACGGGGCGTTCGTCGCGGGCGCCGACCGTTTCGACCACGCGTTCTTCGGGATCAGCCCGCGCGAGGCGCTGGCGATGGACCCGCAGCAGCGGCTGCTGCTGGAAACCACCTGGGAGGTGTTCGAACGCGCCGGGCTCGACCCCCGGTCGGTCCGCGGCAGCCGCACCGGCGTGTTCGTCGGCGCCGCCCCGCTCGGCTACGAAAGCGCCGGGCAGCACGCCGAGGGCGCGGAAGGCTACCTGTTGACGGGCACCACCGTCAGCGTCGCCTCGGGCCGCCTGGCCTACGTGTTCGGCCTGGAAGGCCCGGCCGTCACGGTCGACACCGCCTGCTCCTCGTCGCTGGTGGCGCTGCACCTGGCCTGCCAGGCGCTGCGCCGCGGCGAGTGCACCATGGCCCTGGCCGGCGGGGCCGCCGTCATGGCGGCGCCCCACATGTTCGTGGAGTTCAGCCGCCAGCGCGGCCTGGCCCCCGACGGCCGGTGCAAGGCGTTCTCCGCCGCGGCCGACGGCACCGCCTGGGGCGAGGGCGCCGGGGTGCTGCTCGTGGAGCGGCTTTCTGACGCGCGGCGCAACGGGCATCCGGTGCTCGCGGTGGTGCGCGGCTCCGCGGTGAACCAGGACGGCGCGTCCAACGGGCTCACCGCCCCCAGCGGCCCCGCACAGCAGCGCGTCATCCTGGACGCCCTCGCCGACGCCCGGCTGTCGGCCGGACTGGTCGACGCGGTGGAGGCGCACGGCACGGGCACGTCGCTGGGCGACCCGATCGAGGCGCAGGCGCTGCTGGCGGCCTACGGCCAGGACAGGACCGCGGGACGGCCGTTGTGGCTGGGTTCGGTGAAGTCGAACATCGGCCACACCCAGCTCGCCGCGGGCGCCGCCGGGGTGATCAAGATGGTGCTGGCGATGCGGCACGGGGTGCTGCCGCGCACGCTGCACGTGGACGAGCCGACGCCGCACGCCGACTGGTCCTCCGGCGACGTGCGCCTGCTCACAGAGGCGGTGGACTGGCCGGACACCGGCCGCCCGCGCCGCGCCGCCGTCTCCTCCTTCGGGATCAGCGGGACGAACGCCCACCTCGTCCTCGAACACCCGGGAGCCGACGCGACTCCCGCGGAGGGCGCCGCGGAGGCCGAGGACCCGGCCGTTCCCCTGCCCTGGCTGGTGTCCGCCGCCGATGCCGCGGCCCTGCCCGCGCAGGCCGCGCGGCTGCGCGACGCCGTGGCCGCCCACCCCGAGTGGCACCCGCGCGACGTGGCCCGCGCCACTGCAACCACGCGCGCCGCCCTGGAACACCGCGCCGCGGTGGTCGGCACGCACCGCGCCGGCCTGCTCGCGGGGCTCGACGCGCTCGCCCGCGGCGAGGACGCGCGGCACACCGTCCGGGACACCGCCCCCCGGCCCGGCAGAACGGGCTTCCTGTTCACCGGCCAGGGCGCGCAGCGCCCCGGCGCCGGCCGCGAACTGCACGCCCACTACCCGGTGTTCGCCGACGCACTCGACGAGGTGTGCGAGGCGCTGAGCGACCACCTCGGGCAGCGGGTCCGCGACATCATGTTCGCCCGCGAGAACGAGGCGCCCGCCCGCCTCCTCCACGACACCGCGTTCACCCAGGCCGCCCTCTTCGCACTGGAGGTGGCGCTGTTCCGGCTGGCCGAATCCTGGGGCCTGCGCCCCGACTTCCTGCTCGGCCACTCCGTCGGCGAACTCGCCGCCGCCCACGTCGCCGGGGTCTTCTCGCTGGACGACGCCGTCACCGCCGTGACCGCGCGCGGGCGGCTGATGCGGTCCTGCCCGGCCGGCGGGCTCATGGTCTCCCTCCAGGCCGGGGAGGCCGAAGTGCTCGACCTCCTCGAAGGGCACACCGACCGGGCGGGCATCGCCGCCGTCAACGGCCCGCGGACCGTGGTGATCTCGGGGGACGAGGACACCGTTCTCGCCCTCGCCGGCCGGTTGGAGGCCCGGGGCCGCCGCACCAGGCGCCTGCGTGTCACCCACGCCTTCCACTCCCCGCACATGGACGGCATGCTCCAGCCGTTCCGCGACACCCTCGCACGCCTGACGCCGCACGAGCCCGCGATCCCCCTCGTATCGAACGTCACCGGCCGCCCCCTCACCGGGGAGCAGGTCCGCTCCCCCGAGTACTGGGCCCAGCACGTCCGCCGGCCGGTGCGCTTCCACGACGGCCTGCGCCACCTCGCCGCCCAGGGCGTCACCACCTACCTCGAACTCGGCCCGGCCGGCGTGCTGTCCGCCCTCGTCCACGACGCGCTCGCCGAGCGCGAACCCGCCGCCGTCGCCCTGCCCCTGCTCCGCCGGAACCGGCCCGAGCCCGCCACGGCCGTCGCAGCCGTGGCACGCGCCCACACCAGGGGAGTCCCCGTCGACTGGCGGGCCTTCCACGGCCCGCGCGGCGGGCGCCCCGTGGACCTGCCCACCTACGCCTTCCAGGGGCAGCGGCACTGGCCGGCGCCCGCGGCGGCCACCGCGGGCGCCACCGCCCTGGGCCTGGACGCGGCGGGGCACCCCCTGCTGGGCGCCGCGGTCAGGACCGCGGACGGCGACGGACTCGTCCTCACCGGGCGGCTGTCGACGCGGACCCACCCCTGGCTCGCCGACCACGTCGTGCTCGGCACCGTCGTGGTGCCCGGCACCGCCTACCTCGAACTCGCCGCGCACGCCGCCCGCCTGGTGGGCTGCGGCGGCATCGAGGAACTGACCCAGGAAGCCCCGCTGATCCTCGCCGGAAGCCGCGGCACCCGCGTCCAGGTGACCGTCGGCGCCGCCGACGACACCGGCCGCCGGACCCTCACCCTCCACTCCCGGCCCGACGACGCCGACCCGGGGCAGCCGTGGACGCGGCACGCGGACGGCGTGCTGGCCCCCGGCACCGGGCCGGAACCGGACACGGCACCGGCACCGGCCGCCGAGTGGCCACCGGCCGGCGCCGAACCCGTCGGCATCGACGGCTTCTACGCCGAGGTGGCCGGCCACGGCTTCGCCTACGGGCCCGCCTTCCGCGGCCTGCGGGCCGTGTGGCGGCGCGGCGAGGAGGTGTTCGCCGAAGCCGCCGTCCCCGCGGAGGCGCGGACCGCGGCCGACCCGTTCGGCGTGCACCCCGCCCTGCTCGACGCGGCCCTGCACGCGGGCCTCGTGGGGAACACCGGCGGGCAGGTCCTGCTGCCCTTCGCCTGGCGCGGCGTCACCGTGCGCGCCGCGGGCCCCGCCGCGCTCCGCGTCCGGCTCGCCCCGGCAGGACCCGGCGCCAGGTCCCTGACGGTGACCGACGACACCGGCGCGCCCGTCGCGTCCGTGGACGCGCTGCTGGCCCGCCCCGTGTCGCCGGAACAGCTGCGTGCGGCGCGCGGGGGACACCACGACGCGCTGTTCCGCGTGCGCTGGGAGCCGTCGGCGGGACCTGAGGACACCGGTACGTTCGCCGTCGTCGGCTCCGACCGGAAGACGGACGCGTCGTACCCGGATCTCGCGGCACTCGCCGCCGCCGCCCGGTCCGGCACCCCCGTGCCCGGCACCGTCTTCCTCGCGGACGCCGCGCCCGCACAGCCCTTCCGCCCCGAGGCCGTCCGGGAAGCCGTCGACCGCACCCTGACCGCGCTGCGGGCCTGGCTCGACGAGGAATGGTTCGCCGGCTCCCGCCTGGTGCTCGTGACCCGCCGTGCCGTCTCCACCGCACCCGGCGAGGACGTGGCCGACCTGAACCGCGCGCCGCTGTGGGGCCTGCTGCGGGCCGCGCAGGCCGAGCACCCCGGCCGCTTCGGACTGCTCGACCTCGACGCCACCGACGACGCCCTCCCCGCCGTCCCCGCCGACGAGCCACAACTGGCCCTGCGCAGCGGCCGGTTGCTCGTGCCGCGCCTCGTGCGCGCCGGGCGGCAGGACGGGACCGCGCCGCTGCCGGGCGCGGGCGGCACCGTCCTCATCACCGGCGGCACCGGCGCCCTCGGCGCCGCCGTCGCCCGGCACCTGGCCACCGTGCACGGCAGGCGGCACCTGCTGCTCGTCAGCCGCCGGGGGCCCGACGCCGAGGGCGCCGACGCACTGCGCGCCGAGCTCACCGCGGCCGGCGCCCGCGTCACCATCGAGGCGTGTGACGTCGCCGACCGGGAAACCCTGGCGAAGGTGCTGGCCGCGGTGCCCGCCGCGTACCCGCTGACCGCCGTCGTGCACGCCGCGGGCGCCGTCGACGACGGCGTGCTCGAAACGCTGACCCCGGAGCGCGTCGACACGGTGCTGCGCGCCAAGGCGGACGCCGCCTGGCACCTGCACGAACTCACCCGCGACGCCTCCCTGACCGCGTTCGTGCTGTTCTCCTCCTCCGCCGCCACCCTGGGCGGCGCGGGCCAGGGCAACTACGCGGCGGCGAACGCGTTCCTCGACGCGCTGGCGCGCCACCGCGACGCACTCGGACTGCCGGGCACGTCCCTGGCCTGGGGCCCGTGGGCGGGCGGCGCGGGCATGGCCGCCGTGCTCGGCGGTGCCGCGCTGGCCCGCATGCGCCGCACGGGCGTGGTGCCGCTGGCCACCGACGAGGCGCTCGCGCTGTTCGACACCGCCACGACCGGCACGGAACGGAACCCGCTGCCCGTCCGGCTGAACCTCGCCGCACTCCACCGGGCCCCCGACGACCCGCCGCCGCTGCTGCGCGGCCTCCTCGCCGCCGCGCCGAACCGGACGGCCCCCGGCGCGGACCTCGTCCGGCGCATCGCCGGCCTGCCGCCCGCCGAGCAGGAACGAGCCGCCCTCGACTTCGTCCGCGCCCAGGTCGCCCACGTACTCGGCCACGGCGGAGCCGCCGCCGTCGCGCCCGAGCGGGCGTTCGACGACCTGGGCTTCGACTCGCTGACGGCCGTCGAACTGCGCAACCGCCTCACCACGGCCACGGGGCTGCGGCTGCCCGTGACCCTCGTGTTCGACCATCCGACCTCGACCGCCCTGGCCCGCCACCTGCTCGCCGAACTGCCCGGGGCACGCGGGGACGAGACCCGCTCGACGAGCCCGGTGCTCGCCGAACTCGACCGGCTGGAAGCGGCCCTGTCCGACCTCGGGCCCGAAGCGGCCGACCGCGCCGGGGTCGCGGCCCGCCTGCGGGCCCTCGCGGACCGCTGCGACGACAGTCCGGCCGGCGACACCGCACGCGCCGACGGCCTCGCTTCGGCCGCCGACGATGAAGTCTTCGACTTCATCGAAAAGGAACTCGGCATCTCCTGAAGGGGTGGGCCGACGTGGCCACAGAAGACAAGCTCCGCTACTTCCTGAAGCGGGTCACCGCCGACCTGCACGAGACCCGCCTGCGCCTGAAGCAGAAGGAGGCCGCCGACCACGAGCCCATCGCCATCGTCGGGATGTCCTGCCGCTTCCCCGGCGGCGCCGACTCCCCCGAGGGGCTGTGGCGGCTGATCGACTCCGGCGGTGACGCCGTCGGCCCCTTCCCCGACGACCGCGGCTGGGACCTCGACAACCTGTACGACCCCGACCCCGACCGGCGGGGCAGGACCTACGGGCGGGAGGGCGGCTTCCTCGACGGCGTCGCCCGCTTCGATGCCGGGTTCTTCGGCATCGGCCCGCGCGAGGCGCTGGCGATGGACCCGCAGCAGCGGCTGCTGCTGGAGACCTCGTGGGAGGCGTTCGAACGGGCCGGGATCGTCCCGGACTCCCTGCGCGGCAGCCGTACCGGCGTATTCGTCGGCACCGGGCACCAGGAATACGCGGCGCTCATGCAGCGGGCCACGGACAACTTCGAGGGATACCTCTTGACCGGCGGCGCGGCCAGCGTCATCTCCGGCCGCCTGGCCTACGTGTTCGGCCTGGAAGGGCCGGCGGTGACGGTGGACACGGCGTGTTCCTCGTCGCTGGTGGCCCTGCACCTGGCCGCGCAGTCGCTGCGGAACGGCGAGTGCACCATGGCCCTCGCAGGCGGGGCCGCCGTCATGGCCTCACCCGGCATGTTCGTGGAGTTCAGCCGCCAGCGCGGGCTGGCCCCCGACGGGCGGTGCAAGGCGTTCTCCGCCGCGGCCGACGGCACCGGCTGGGGGGAGGGCGTGGGTGTCCTCCTCGTCGAACGCCTCTCGGATGCGCGGCGGAACGGGCATCCGGTGCTGGCGGTGGTGCGGGGCTCCGCGGTGAACCAGGACGGCGCGTCGAACGGGCTGACCGCGCCGAACGGCCCCTCGCAGCAGCGCGTCATCCGGCAGGCCCTGGCCGACGCCGGACTCACTGCAGCCGACATCGACCTGCTGGAGGCGCACGGGACGGGGACGTCTTTGGGCGACCCGATCGAGGCGCAGGCGCTGCTGGCGACCTACGGGCAGGAACGGTCGGCGGGGCGGCCGTTGTGGCTGGGCTCGGTCAAGTCGAACATCGGCCACACCCAGGCCGCCGCGGGCGCCGCGGGCATCATCAAGGCGGTGATGGCGTTGCGGCACGGGGTGCTGCCGCGCACGCTGCACGTGGACGAGCCGACGCCGCACGTCGACTGGTCCTCGGGCTCGGTCGAGCTGCTCATGCAGGCCAGGGATTGGCCGGGGGCCGACCACCCCCGCCGCGCCGCCGTCTCTTCCTTCGGAGCC
>NZ_LZNS01000001.1:7553060-7861428 GCF_001984575.1 Streptomyces sp. MP131-18
TACGCCTTCCAGCACCGCCACTACTGGGTGGACACCGTCCCGGCCGACGCGCCCGAGGAGGCGGCGGACCCCGCGGCTTCGCCGCTCCGCGACCGCCTCGCCGGGCTGTCCGGGGGCGAGCGGGCCCGGCTGGTCTCCGACATGGTGTCCGCCCACATCGGTGCCGTCCTCGGGCGCACCGATCCCGTTCCGCCGGACCGCCCGTTCACCGAGCTGGGTTTCGTCTCCCTGACCGCCGTCGAGCTGCGTAATCGTCTCCGCGCGGCCACCGGCCTGAAACTCCCCGCGACCGTGGTCTTCGACCACCCGACCCCCGCCGCGCTCGGTGCCTTCCTGCTCGCCGAGGCGCAGGGCGCCCGATCGGCGGATGACGCCCCGGCGCCCGTGGCGGCCGATGCCGGTGAGCCGATCGCCGTCGTCGCCATGGCCTGCCGCTTCCCGGCCGGCATCGCCTCCCCGGACGACCTGTGGCAGCTCCTCGACGGCGGCGGCGACGCGATCAGCGAGTTCCCGGCCGACCGCGGCTGGGACCTGGAGAGGCTGTACCACCCCGACCCCGACCACCCCGGCACGACCTACACCCGCCACGGCGGATTCCTCGCGGACGCCGCGTCGTTCGACGCCGGGTTCTTCGGGATCAGCCCGCGCGAGGCGCTGGCCATGGACCCGCAGCAGCGGCTGCTCCTCGAAACCGTCTGGGAAGCCTTCGAACGGGCCGGTATCGCGCCCGAGTCGCTGCGCGGCAGCAGGACCGGCGTGTTCGCCGGCACCAGCGGCCAGGACTATCCGCTGCTCGTGCGTGACGCCGCGGGCAGCACCGAGGGCTACACGCTGACCGGCAACGCGGCCAGCGTCATCTCCGGCCGGCTGGCCTACACCTTTGGCCTCGAAGGGCCCGCCGTCACGGTGGACACCGCGTGCTCCTCCTCGCTCGTCGCGCTGCACCTGGCGTGCCAGTCGCTGCGCAGCGGCGAGTCCTCGCTCGCGCTGGCCGGCGGGGTGACGGTGCTGTCCACGCCCGAGGCGTTCATCGCGTTCAGCCGCCAGCGGGGCCTGGCCCCCGACGGGCGGTGCAAGGCGTTCTCCGCCGCGGCCGACGGCACCGCGTGGAGCGAAGGCGTGGGCGTCGTCGTGCTGGAACGGCTCTCCGACGCCCGCCGCAACGGCCACCCCGTGCTGGCGCTGGTGCGCGGCACGGCCACCAATCAGGACGGTGCCAGCAACGGCCTCGCCGCGCCGAACGGTCCCTCCCAGCAGCGCGTCATCCGGCAGGCCCTGGCCAATGCCCGGCTGACCGCGGCCGACGTCGACGCGGTCGATGCCCACGGCACGGGCACGGCGCTGGGCGATCCGATCGAGGCGCAGGCGCTGCTGGCGACCTACGGCCGGGACCGCGACGCCACACGGCCGCTGTGGCTGGGCTCGGTCAAGTCGAACCTGGGGCACACCGCCGCCGCCGCGGGCATGGCCGGGGTGATCAAGATGGTGCTGGCGATGCGGCACGGGGTGCTGCCGCGCACGCTGCACGTGGACAAGCCGACGCCGCACGTCGACTGGGCGGGCGGCGGCGTCGAGCTGCTGACGAAGCCCACGGACTGGCCCGAGGCGGAACGGCCCAGGCGCGCGGGCGTGTCCGCGTTCGGCATCAGCGGCACCAACGCCCACGTCATCCTTGAACAGGCACCGCCCGCGGAGGAACATACGCGGGAACGGCCCCCGCCCCCGCCCTGGCCCGTGCCGTGGCTGCTCTCCGCGGGCTCGGAGGTGGCGCTGCGCGCCCAGGCACGTCGGCTGCGGGCCCACCTCGACGACCGGCCCGGTCTCGCCCCTTGGGACGTCGGGCACTCCCTGGCGCTGTCCCGCGGGGCCCTGCCGCACCGCGCGGCCGTCCTCGGGCGGGAGCGCGAGGAGCTTCTCACCGGGCTCGACGCGCTGGCCGCCGGCGGCGCCGCCGCCGGGCTGGTGCGGGACGTCGCGGCGGCCGGGCGCACCGGCCTGCTGTTCCCCGGGCAGGGCAGCCAGACGCCGGGCGCGGGGCGCGCGCTGCACGCCGCGTTCCCCGTGTTCGCGGACGCGCTGGACGAGATGTGCGGGCACCTCGACGGGCATCTTGAACGGCCGCTGCGCGACGTGCTGTTCGCCGAGGGCGGCTCGCCCGGCGCCGCGCTGCTCGACCAGACGGTCTACACGCAGGCCGGCCTGTTCGCGGTGGGCGTGGCGCTGTTCCGGCTCCTGGCCTCCTGGGGCGTCGAGGCCGACGCCGTCGCCGGGCACTCGCTGGGGGAGCTGACGGCGGCCTGCGTGGCCGGGGTCCTGTCGCCCGCGGACGCCGCCGCGCTCGTCGCGGCCCGCGGGCGGCTGATGCACGCGACACCGCCCGGCGCGATGCTGGCGGTGCGCGCCGCGGAGGCCGAGGTGCGCGCGCTGCTCGCCGGGTGCGAGGACGCGGTGGACGTCGCCGCGGTGAACGGGCCCGCCGCGACGGTGATCTCGGGGACGGAAGACGCGGTGGCCGCCATGGCCGATGACCTCGCCGCGCGCGGGCACCGGGCCAGGCGCCTGCGGGTCGGCCGCGCGTTCCACTCGCCGCTCATGGACGGCGTGCTGGACGACTTCGGGCGGATCGCGAAGGAGCTGACGTTCCGCCCGCCGCGGATCACCCTCGTCTCCAACGTGACCGGCGCGCCCGTCACCGACGAGGTGTGCTCCGCCGAGTACTGGGTGCGCCATGTGCGCAGGCCCGTGCGGTTCCTCGACGGCATCCGGGGCATGGCGGCCGCGGGCGTGACCACGTTCATCGAGGCGGGTCCTGGCGGCGGGCTCTCCTCGCTCGTGCAGGACGCCCTGGCGGGCGGGGGAGACCGGGCCGCGGTGCCGCTGCTGCGGCGCGGCCGGCCGGAGACCGACAGCGTCGTCGCGGCCCTGGCGCGGGCGCACGCCCGGGGCGTGCCCGTGGAGTGGCACGCGGTGTTCGCGCCCTGGGGCGGGCGGCGCGCCGAGCTGCCGACGTACGCGTTCCAGCGGGCACGCTACTGGCCCGGCGGCACCGTCAGGACCGCGCCGCCGCGTCAGGACGAAAGCCCCCCGCCCGCCGCCGAAAACGCCGACGCGCTGCGGCAGCGCCTCGCCGCCCTCCCGGGTACCGAGCGCACGGCGGCCCTGCGGGACGTGGTGGCCGCGCACGTCGCGGCCGTGCTGGGGCACCAGAACACCGAGGCGGTGGTCACCAGCCTCGGGCTGCCCGAGCTGGGCTTCGACTCGCTCGCGGCGGCCGAGCTGCGCGGCGCGCTGCACGCCGCGACCGGTCTGCCCCTCGCGGCCTCCGCCGTCTTCGAACACCCCACCCTGGATGCCCTCACCGCGCACCTGCTCGCCGGGCTCGACACCGCCGCCCCCGCCGCGCCACCGGTCGCGGGCGGGACCGGGGCCGGGCTCAGCGGGCTGGCGCTGCGGGCCGCGGGGCGCGGCAGGTTCGAAGAGTTCCAGCAACTGCTGACGGCCGCCGCCCAGTTCCGAGACGTCTTCACCGCCGAGTACGAGCCCGCGCCAGGCCCAGCGGCCGTCCGCCTCTCCCGCGGCCCGGCGGGCCCGGCGCTGTACTGCTTCCCTTCGTTCGCCGCCCGCTCGGGCGCTCACCAGTACGCCCGGCTGGCCGCCGCCCTGCGCGGCGAACGCGACCTGTGGGTGCTGCCCGCCCCCGGATTCGCGGGGGAGGAACGCCTGCCGGCCGACCTCGGCGCGCTGACGCGGGCACACGCGGACGAGGTCGAACGGCGCGCGGGCGGTGCACCGTTCGTACTCGCCGGCCACTCCGCCGGCGGCTGGATCGCCCACGCCGTCGCCGCCCGTCTTGAGAGCGGCGGCACCGCACCGCTCGCCGTGGTGCTGCTGGACAGCTACTGGCCCGGCAGCGCGACGCTGCCGCTGATCCAGGCCGAGATCGGGCGGCGGCTGCTGCGCGGCGGCAGCCGGGAGCGGCCCGCCGAGGAGCCGTGGGACGACACCTGCCTGACCGCGATGGGCGGCTACGCCCGGCTGTTCGCGGACTGGCGGCCCGAGCCCCTGGCCGCACCCGTGCTCCACATCCGGGCGGCGGACCCGCTGCCCGGTTTCCCCGACCAGGGCTGGCACGCCGCCTGGCCCCCCGCCCGGCGCAAGGACCCGGCGCCCGGTGACCACTTCACGCTGCTCGGCGAGCACTCCGCCACCACCGCGCGGGCCGTCCGCGACCTGCTCACCGGCCTCTCCCCGTCGGGGGAGCCGCGCCGGGACCCAACGGAAGGACACCGATGAGCATTGACCACGACCGCGAGCGGGAGGCCGCGGACCGGGCCCTCGTCGACGGGCACGCCCCCTACCACCGACGCGCGCTGGCGTTCTACGACCTGTTCGTCATGCACGGCAGCGCGCCCTGGTGCTGGCGGTGCCCGTCGCGCAACTTCCGGCAGCTGTACGACACCTGCATCGGCGCCCGGCACGCCGAGATCGGCGTCGGCACCGGATATCTGCTCGCCCGCTGCCGGTTCCCCGTGCCCGACCCGCACATCACGCTCGTCGACCTCAACCCTGCCACGCTCGACTACACGGCCGAGCGCCTGGCGGACTACCGGACCGAGCGGGTCCTGGCGAACGCGCTGGAGCCGCTGCCGCTGGCCGAGGGCACCTACGACTCGGCCGCCCTCAGCTTCCTCCTGCACTGCATCCCCGGCAGCCTGAAGGAGAAGGGCATCGCCCTCGCCCACGCCGCCCGGGTCGTGCGGCCCGGCGGCGTCGTGTTCGGCAGCACGGTCCTCGCCTCCGGGGTGCCGGTCTCCCGCGCCGGGCGCTTCCTCATGCGCGATCTCAACCGCAAGGGCATCTTCCACAACGACCGCGACTCGCTCGGCGACCTGCGCGACCAGCTGCACGCGCACTTCGAGCGGCACGAGCTGGTCGTCCGCGGATGCGTCGGCCTGTTCCGCGCCTGGACGCCCGCCTGAACGCCGCACGCCCGCACGGACCCGCACGCCCATCCCGTCCCCGTCCCGTCCACCACCCGAGGAAGGAATCCGCCCATGGGCAGCCACCGCTGGTATCCCATCGAGGAAGCCGACGACTCGTTCCTGACCACCGCCCCGCTGCGGCACGCGCGCTCCGTCGACGTTCCCTTCCCCGCCGAGGAGACCTGGGCGGCCCTCACCGGGGACGGCGTCTCCAGTTGGACGCGCGGCATGCGGAAACTCACCTGGACCTCCCCGCGCCCGTTCGGCGTCGGCACCACCAGGGAGATCCACATGAGCGGCAACTTCCTGCTCCGCGAGCGCTTCTACCGCTGGGACGAGGGGCACCGCAAGACGTTCACCGGGGTCGCCGGCACCCGCGCCATCTTCCGCAGGCTCGTCGAGGACTACGTGGTCGAGCCCACCGCCGACGGCTCCCGGTTCAGCTGGCGGTGGGCGGCGGAACTGCGCGGCCCGTGGCGCTGGTTCGGCTACCCGCTCGACCTGCTGATGTTCGCCCCGACCGGGCGTTCCCACATCGACGGGCTGCCCGGCTACCTGGCCGGTCCAGGGAGCCCGGGCCGCAAGCCGTCGGACGCCCGGCCGGAAGGACAGTGACATGTGCGGCATCACCGGCTGGATCTCGTTCGACCGCGACCTCACCCGCGAGGAGGCCGACCTCGCGGCCATGACCGCCACCATGGCCTGCCGCGGCCCCGACGCCGAAGGCAGCTGGCTCGCGCGGCACGCCGCGCTCGGCCACCGCAGGCTCGCCGTCATCGACCTGGCGGGCGGTGCCCAGCCCATGGCCGTCGACACCCCGGACGGACCCGTCGCCATGACCTACAGCGGCGAGGCGTACAACTTCACCGAGCTGCGCGACGAACTGCGCCGCAGAGGGCACGCGTTCCGCACCGCGAGCGACACCGAGGTCGTCCTGCGCGGCTACGTCGAGTGGGGCCCGGCCCTCGCCGACCGGCTGAACGGCATGTACGCCCTGGGCATCTGGGACGGCCGCACCGACCGGCTCGTGCTCATCCGCGACCGGCTCGGCATCAAACCGCTCTACTACCACCCGACGGAGGACGGCGTCCTGTTCGGGTCAGAAGCCAAGGCGATCCTGGCGCACCCCCTGGTCGAGCCCGTCATCGACACCGACGGCTTCCGCGAGCTGTTCGGCTTCGTCAAGACGCCGGGCGCCGCCGTGTGGTCGGGGATGCGCGAGGTGCGCCCCGGCACGGTGGTCACCGTCGACCGGGCGGGCCTGCGCGAACACGTCTACTGGAAACTGGCGGTGAGCGAGCACCGCGACGACACCGACACCACCGTCGCGCACATCGGGGAGCTGCTGGACGACATCGTCACCCGGCAGCTCGTCGCCGACGTCCCGCTGTGCGTGCTGCTCTCCGGTGGCCTCGACTCCAGCGCACTCACCGCCCTGGCCGCCAAGGCCATGCGCGAACGCGGCGAGCCCGCCCGCAGCTTCACCGTCGACTACGAGCAGCGCGGCGACTTCGCGCCGGACGAGCTGCGCGGCAGCCGCGACGCGCCGTTCGCGCGGGAGCTCGTCGCCCACGTCGGGACCCAGCACCACGACATCAGGCTCGACCACCGGGAGCTGGCCGACCCCTCGGTCCGCGCCGCCACCGTCACCGCCCGCGACCTGCCGTTCGGCTTCGGCGAGGCGGACAACTCGCTGTATCTGCTGTTCCGGGCGATCCGCGAGCACTCCACGGTCGCGCTGTCCGGCGAGTCGGCCGACGAAGTGTTCGGCGGCTACCCGTGGTTCCACCTGCCGGTGGTCCAGCAGGCGGCGATGTTCCCCTGGGTCACCGCCTCGGGGCTCGACCCGTCCGGCCACCCGACGAAGCTGATCCACCCCGACCTGCTGCTGTCCACCCTGGACATCCCCGGCTACTGGGCGCAGCGGTACGCGGAGGCGGTGGCCGAGGTCCCCGGGCCCGACGGGGAGGACCCGCACGAGCGCCGGATGCGCGAATTCTGCTACGTGCACCTGACGAGCCTGCTGGGCATGCTGCTCGACCGCAAGGACCGCATGAGCATGGCCGTCGGACTCGAAGTGCGGGTGCCGTTCTGCGACCACCGGCTCGTCGAGTACGTCTTCAACACCCCCTGGTCGATGAAGACGTTCGACGGCCGCGAGAAGAGCCTGCTGCGCGCGGCCGTGCGTGGGCTCCTGCCCGCCTCGGTCGCCGACCGGCGGAAGGCGCTGTACCCCACGACGCAGGACCCGCGGTACGTGACCGCGCTGCAACGGCAGGTCGCCGACCTGCTGTCGGCCGCCCATCCGGCGGCCGACTACTTCGACCGCGACGCGCTGCGCACGGCCGCCGCAGGGCCCCCCGAGGCGGTCCACCGCGACGCGCGCGAGGCGTTCGAGCGGGTGCTCGACATGGCGACCTGGCTGGACGTCCGCCGCCCCGTCATCAAGCTGTCCTGAGGAGAGCCGATCATGGTAGTCGACAACGACCTCTACAACGCGCCGGATTCCTGGTGGCGCGACGACCAGCCGTTCGCCACCCTCCAGGCGTTCACCCCGGCGCGGTTCGCCTACTTCCACAAGGTGCTGACCGAGACCCTGGAGCTCGACCTGGCGGACACCCCGGTACTGGACATCGGCTGCGGCGGCGGGCTGCTGGCCGAGGAGTTCAGCCGGGCTGGCTGCCGGGTCACCGGCATCGACCCGTCCCGCACCTCCCTCGCGGCGGCCGGGGAGCACGCCAAGGAGTCCGGCCTGGACATCGAGTACAAGCACGCCGTCGCCGAGCGGCTCCCGTTCCCCGACAACAGCTTCGACCTCGTCTACTGCTGCGACACCCTGGAACACGTCACCGACACCGACCAGGCCATCCGCGAGGTGGCCCGGGTGCTGCGGCCGGGCGGCTACTACCTGTACGACACGATCAACCGGACGTTCCGCTCCTGGATCGGGATGATCAAAATGGCCCAGGACTGGAAGTCCGTCAGCTGGGCCCCCCGCGACCTGCACGACTGGCGCAAGTTCATCAAGCCGGCGGAGCTGTGGGCGCTGTTCGCCGCGCACGGCCTGGACAACCGTGAGACCGTCGGATTCGCGCCCGACCGCGGCCCACGCGAGATCCTGCGCCTGGCGCGCAGCCGGGCCCGCGGGCGGATCACCTACGGCGAGCTCGGCCGGCAGCTGCGGATGGGCACGGCCAAGGACACGTCCGGCATCTACGCCGGCTACGCCCGCAACACCGAAGGGAAGACGCATGCCAAGCAGTGACGGCCGCGGGACCTGGGACATCCGGGTGCCGGTGCTCATCGCCGGCGGCGGGCCCTCGGGCCTGGCCGCGTCCCTGGCCCTGTCCCGCTACGGGGTGCGCCACCTGCTGGTGAACCGCCACCTCGGCACCGCCCACACGCCGCGGGCGCACCTGATCAACCAGCGCACCGGCGAGATCCTGCGCGACCTGGGCGTCGAGGACCGCGTCCTGGCCCGCGCGGTGCCCGGCGAGGCCATGGCCAACCACGTGTTCATGTCCACCTTCGCCGGGCCGGAGGTGGCCAGGATCGACGCCTACGGCAACGGTCCGGACCGGGTCGGGGCGTACCGGGCAGCCAGCCCAAGCCCGCTGTGCAACCTGCCCCAGCACCTGCTGGAACCGATCCTCGTGGCGGCCATCGAGGAGGCGTGTGTCGGAGAGCTGCGCTTCGGGCACGAGTTCGTCTCCCTGGAGCAGGACGAGCACGGCGTCACGGCGGTCATCACCGACCGGCTCTCCGGGCACGAGTACGTGGTGCGCGCCGACTACCTGATCGGCGCCGACGGGGCCCGCAGCCGCGTGCTCCGGCAGCTCGGGCTCGACCTGGAGGGGCACACCGGCGTCGCCCGGGCCGTCACCACCTGGTTCGAGGCCGACCTCTCCCGCTACGCCGCCCACCGGCCCGCCCTGCTGTACATGGGCGCGGTACCCGGCCACGATCCCGCGGACGGGCGGGTCTTCGTCAGCCTGCGGCCCTGGCACGAGTGGCTGCACCTCACCTTTCCCCCGCCCACGGGGAGGAGGTCGACGAGAACGACCACGAGGCCGTCCGCGCCGGCATCCGCGAAAGCATCGGCGACCCGTCCGTGGACATCACCATCAAGAACGTCTCGGCCTGGGAAGTCAACAGCGCGGTTGCGCCCCGCTACGCGCACGGACGCGTGTTCTGCGTCGGCGACGCCGTCCACCAGAACCCGCCGACCAACGGCCTGGGGCTCAACGCGGCCATCGCCGACTCGTTCAACCTCTGCTGGAAGCTCCGTCTCGTCCTCGACGGCCTCGCGGGACCCGGGCTGCTCGACACCTACGAGGCCGAACGGCAGCCCGTCGGGCGGCAGACCGTCGACCGTGCGTTCCGCAGCATGCTCGACCTCATGGGCATCCCGCAGGCGCTCGGCTTCGCCGACGGGCAGAGCGCCGAGGAGCAGTGGCACCTGCTGGAGACCCTGCACGACGAGACTCCGGAGGCGGAGAAGCGGCGCGCGGCCCTCGCCGCCGCCACCGCCGCGATCCACGGACAGGCCAACGCCCACGGCGTCGAACTCGGCTACCGCTACCGCACCGGCGCCACCGTTCCCGACCACACCCCCGAGCCCGTGCAGGACCGCGACCCCGAGCTGTACTACCGGGCGACCACGTGGCCGGGCGCACGGCTGCCGCACGCCTGGCTGGAGAACGGGCGGCGCCGCTGCTCGACGCTGGACGTGACCGGGCAGGGCCGGTTCGTGCTGCTCACCGGCCCCGGCGGCGAACGCTGGCACGAGGCGGCGCGCGAGGCCGCGCTGCTCACCGGCCTGCACGTCACGGTCCGCGGCATCGGCACCCGCGGCGGGCTGCGCGACCCGTACGGCACCTGGGCGGCCCTCCGGGAAGTCGAGGCGAGCGGCGCCGTCCTGGTCCGCCCCGACGGCCACGTCGCGTGGCGGGCCGCGGACAGCGGGCACGCCGGGGAACTGCCGCAGGTGATGGCCACCGTCCTGGCCACGCCCCCGCACCACCCCGGCGGCGAACCGCCGCCGACCGCACGCCCCGCGCCCTGAGCACGGCCGCGCGGCCGTGCCCGGCGCGGCCCGGCCGCGTCAGCGGGCGGCCGGGGGGCGCTGGAACTGCCAGATCAGCATGGCGGGCCTCCCCGTCTGGGCCGCCTCGGCGGCCTCGGGCGCCAGCGCAGCAAGCGACCACGGCCAAGCGTGCCAGGGCCCGGGCCCCGCGGGCTCCGGCGCCTCCTCCGCGGGCTCCGTCCGCACCACCGCGGGCAACAGCGGCTCCTCGCAACGCCGCACGTCAAGACCCGCGGCCAGGGCGGCGCGCAGGTAGTCGCCGGTCGCATGCCGGTAGCTGGCGATCCGGCCGCGCCGCCCGTCGGCGGTGCGCACCGAAGGGACCCGGCCGAGGGCCACCTGCTCCGGATGGATGTCGGAGATCACCAGCTGCCCACCGGGACGCAGCACCCTGGCGAACTCAGCGAACACCGGCCCCAGATCGGGCACGTGCTCCAGGGCGAGCCCGCACACGACCAGGTCCACGGCCGCGTCCTCCACCGGCATCCGGTCCAGATCGCCGTCCAGGAAGGTGCCCTCCGGCACCCGCAGCCGGGCCCGCCTGAGCATGTCGGGCGAGCTGTCCACGCCGAGAACCCGGTGGCCGCGGGCCGCCAGGGCCGCCGCGAACCGCCCGGTGCCGCAGGCCGCGTCCAGGGCGACACCGCTCGGCAGCGCGCCGACGATCTCCGTCACCAGGGGCTCGTCGTAGTCGAAGGCGGTATTGGGCACGTCGTCGTACGTCTCCGACCAGACCCGGTACCCCTCCACCGTCCCGACGCGCGCCACGTCCACGCCCGCGTCCACCAGCGACGCGTCGTCGAGCAGCGCCCTGATCTCCGCGAGGCGCTCCGCCACGAACGCGCGGTCGTGCTCCCCGGTGAACGAGCGCATCAGGGCCATGCCCTGGAGCCCCAGGGCATAGGCCAACGGGTCTTCGTGGATCACCTATCGAGGTTAACGAGGCACCTCCCACGGCCGCCACCGAATTGCGGGCCGGCCGTGAGGGGCCGCTCAGCCGCCGTCCGCGGCCGTGCGGGACAGGCTCCGGTCGGCCAGATACCGCAGGTACTCCTCGTAGTTCAGCGGGTTGCCGTCGAACCGTTCACGGCGCGGGGGAGTGCCCCGCACCGGCCGGTCCCGGCCCCCGCGGGACCACAGCGCGCCCTCGCCGTGCGTGAGCCCGGGCAGGGCCGCCGTCAGGTCCTGCACCAGCCGCGTCGGCACCTGGGCGCCGACCACCCACGACGCCCCGCGGCCGGTGGTCCCCGTCGTCTCCGCGCCGAGCGCGGCGAGGAAGCCCACGACACCGCCGAGCGTGTCCGGCGGAATCTCGATCTCCACCGACTGGCAGGGCTCGAACACCCGGGAACCGGCCGCCCGCAGGGCCCGCAGCAGGATCACCGGGGTCAGGCCGCGGAAGTCGGCCGCCACGCTGGCCGGCGCCAGGTAGCCGACGCGGAAGAGCGTCACCGTGCAGTCCGTCACCTCCCAGCCGTGCAGGCCCTGGTGCAGCGTGCGGAGCGCGGCCTCCTCGATCGCGCGGTGGAACGCGCGGGGCAGCGCGCCCCACTCCACCTGCCGCCGGAAGGCGACGCCCGAGCCGAACGGGGCCGGCTCGACCCGCAGCCCGACCGTGGCCCAGAACTCGTCGGTGCCCGGGCCGAGGTCCTGACTCGCCTCGCCCACCCCCACCGGCCGTTCCACGTACACCGGCCTGATCTTCTCGAAGACCGGGTCGATTCCGTGGCTGCGCCTGATCCGCTCCGCGATCACCTCCTGCTGCACCGCGCCGTAGAGCAGCACCGAGGTCGCGCCGTTGCCGGCCGGGCGCGTTCTGATCAGCGGGTCCTCGTCGGCGAGGTCGGCAAGGGCGGCGTGCAGCGCCGCCTCCTGCCCGGCCTGCCGGGGCCGGACCGCCGACTCAAGACCGGGCGGGGCGAAGTGGGCCCCGCCCTGGTCGTTCCCCTGCCCGTGCTCGCCGAGCCGGTCGCCGACCCGCACCCGGGACAGGCCCCTGAGCCTGCCGATACTGCCCGCGGCCAAGCGCCCGCCGCCCGCCTCCCGGCGGCCCGTCCCGGGCGCCGCGACGACGTCGAGCCGGGTCACCCGGCCGCTGAACTCGGTTGTCGCACCGCCCGGTTCGCGCCGCCGGAAGGTCAGCCGCTCGCGCTCGCGCACCTCGCCGGAGAACATGCGCACCAGGGCGACCTTTTCCCCGCCCCCGGCCCGTTCGACGGCGAAGACCGTCCCGCGGGCCGGCGCCTCCCGCCGGGCCGCGGGGCGCGGCAGGAACGCGGTGATGCCCGCCACCAGGTCGCCGACGCCCGTACCCGTCAGGGCCGAGCCGAACCAGACGGGATGCACAAGACCGGCCGCCGTCTGGGCGGCGAGCAGCCGGCGCACCTCCCCGGCCCGCGGCACGTCCCCCTCGACGAGCCCGGCCAGCACGGCGTCGTCGTGTTCTGCGAGCACCTCCGCGGCCTGCTCGCGGACGTCGCGCCGCTCCGGCGGGCGGGGCAGGGACCTGGCGGCGGCGGTGCCCGCGTGCCGTACCGCGCTCATCGGCACCAGGTGCGGGGCGAGTTTCTGCCGGATGTCGGCGAGCAGCCCCTCGGGCCGCGCACCCGCCCGGTCGATCTTGTTGACGAACAGGAGGGTCGGCAGCCGCAGGTTCCGCAGCGACCGCATCAGCACACGGGTCTGCGCCTGGACGCCCTCGACGGCCGACAGCACGAGCACCGCGCCGTCCAGCACGGCGAGCGCCCGTTCCACCTCCGCGATGAAGTCCGGGTGGCCGGGCGTGTCGACGAGGTTGACCTGGAGGTCGCCGACGCCGAACGCCGCGACCGCGGAACGGATGGTGATGCCGCGTTCGCGCTCCAGGTCCCCGGAGTCGGTCTGCGTGCTTCCGGTGTCGACGCTGCCGAGCGACGCGATGGCGCCGTGGTCGAACAGCAGCCGCTCGGTGAGGCTGGTCTTACCAGCGTCGACATGGGCGAGAATGCCAAGGTTCAAGGTTTTCGGGGGCACAGAGGTCCTCGGGAGTCAGGAAGGGGGAGTCCAGCAGCTCGACAACTCCGAGGTGACGCCGCATCTCGTTCCTCCCTGTTCTCCTGGCCCGCTCCCGGGGCCTTGACCGCGGCTGGGAAACCGCGAGGACGGACGATACCCGAGCCCGGCCCGCCGGGCACGGCAATAACGAGCCCGGCGTGCACGACGCGCGCGGGGCGCGCCGGCCGCACCGTGACACACACCGTTATCGCTCCGTTGCTGTACGTGATGGACGGATGTGGCGCGGACTTGCTTAAGTCGTCGTCATGCCTACGCAGATGAAGCCCCGCGTCCTCGCCGCCGCCGCAGCTCTCCTGCTCCTCGCCGCCCTGTCCCCGGCCACCACCGCGACCGCGGACACCGAGCCCGCCCCGCCCGCCCCGCTGCGCCGGGCCGCGGACCCCGTCCCCGGCCAGTACATCGTCACCGTCAGGGACGGCGCCGCCCCCGCGGCCGTGCTGCGGGACGCGGTCCCCGAGGTGGAGCCGCTGTTCACCTACACCGCGGCCCTCAACGGCTTCGCGGCCCGGCTGAGCGCGGAGCAACTGGCCGCCGTGCGGGCGCAGCCCGACGTCGAAGCCGTCGAGGAGGACGGCATGGCCTCCGGCGACGAGCCCGCCGCCGACCCCCTGGCCGCGGCGGCCAGTTGGGGGCTCGACCGCATCGACCAGCCCTACCTTCCGTTGAACCAGGAGTTCAACGTCGAGGGCACCGGCGCCGGCACCACCGTCTACGTGATCGACTCCGGTATCGACTTCGGGCACGCCGACTTCCAGGGCCGCGCCGTGCGCGGCTACGACTCGGTCGGCGACGGGCGCGACGGGGCCGACTGCGCCGGCCACGGCACGCACGTCGCGGGCACCGTCGGCGGCGCCACCTACGGGGTGGCGCGCGAGACGACGCTCGTCAGCGTCCGGGTCCTCGGCTGCGACAACAGGGGCGAGTGGTCACAGATCATCGCGGGCTTCGACTGGGTCGCCCAGCACGCCCAGCAGCCCGCCGTGGCGAACGCCTCCCTCGGCGGCGACCTGACCCAGAGCGTCAACGAGGCGGCCGACCGACTGGCCGACCGGGGCGTCCTGCCCGTGATCTCCGCGGGCAACGAGGGCGGGGACGCCTGCGACTACTCACCGGCGAGTGCCCGCGGGGCACTGACCGTCGGGGCGACGGACGCCGACGACCAGGAGACCGCGTTCAGCAACTTCGGCCCCTGCCTCGACCTGTATGCCCCCGGGCAGGCCATCATCTCCGCCAAGCTCGGCGGCGGCAGCACGGCGAAGAACGGCACTTCCATGTCCGCCCCCCACGTCAGCGGTGTCGCCGCGCTCCGCAAGGCGGCCGACCCGGACGCCACCCCCGAGCAGCTCACGGACTGGCTGATCGAGCAGTCGACGAAGGACGTCCTCGATGTCACCAAGACCTCCCCCGACCGCCTGCTGTCCACCGGTGGCCTGTGACCGGTCCCGCCCCCGGCCCACGCCCCCGGCCGCGGGCCGGACGACCGTCAACCGAGCTGCCGGTTGCGCCCGGCGAGCACCCCCGCGAGCAGCTGCGCCACCATCAGCGCCGCCATGAAGACCAGCGGCACCTGCCAGTCATCCGTCCGCTCATACAGCGCCCCCACCAGAATCGGTCCCGGAATCGACATCAAATAGCCCACGCCCTGCGCAAATGCCGACAGCCGCGTCACGGTCGCGCCGTCCCGGCCGCGCATCCCGATCATGGTCAACGCCAGCGGGAACGAGCAGTTGGCGACCCCGAGCAGCACGGCCCACAGCCATGGCACCGCCGAGGGGGCCGCCCACAGCCCCGCGTACCCGGCGAGACCGAAGACGGCGAGGACGACGGCGATACCGCTCTGGTGGCGCAGCCGCCCCGCGACGGCGGCCAGCGCGAAGGACAGCGGAACGCCGAGCACCGAGGTCACGGCGAACAGCAGCCCCGCGGACTCGGCGGAGAGCCCGGCATCGCGGAACATCGTCGGCAGCCAGCCGATGATGACGTAAGCGGCGGTCGCCTGAAGGCCGAAGTAGACGGCCAGCGCCCACGCCGTCGGACTGCGGCGCAACCGGACGTCGCGCCCCGCCGCGGCACCCGGCGCGCCCGGCACCCGCCCCGCGTCGGCCACGTCGCGGCGGCGCACGAGGCGCAGCCAGGGCGGCACGGCGACGGCGGCAAGCAGCGCCCACGTGCCCAGGCCGATCCGCCAGTCGCCGTCGGCGACGTTCGCCAGTGGCACGGTCGCGGCGGCGGCGCCGGACGCCCCGAGGTTCAGCGCCATCGAGTACAGGCCCGTCATGGCGCCGACGCGGTGCGGGAAACGCTGCTTGACCACGACCGGCAGCAGCACGTTGGCCACCGCGATACCGGCGAGCGCCAGCGCGCTCAGCGCGACGAACAGCGCGGTGGCGTGCGCAAAGGAACGCAGCACGAGCCCGGCCGTGATCGCCGCGAGCCCGGTGACGATGACGGCCTCCGCCCCGTACCTGCGGGCCAGGCGGGGCGCGGCGAAGCCGATCAGCGCGAAACACACCGCCGGCAAGGAGACCAGCAGCCCGGCCAGGGTGGCGCTCATCCCCAGGGAGGCACGGGCCTCTTCCAGCACCGGGCCGAGACTGGTGACCGCGGGACGGAGATTCAGCGCCGCCAGGATCAGCGCGGCGACGGCGAGCCGGCGCACCCAGGCGGCGGAAGGAGGCGCAGCCCGCCGCCGCGCGGCCCGGTCCGTGGCCACGGACTCCTCGTTCGACATCCGGGCATTCTAGATTCGGAAAACCGGCATCCCGCAGACCGAACGGGGCCGGGCGGCCCCGGGCCGGAACCGCACGCGAGCCGCACTCACCACGCCGGCGCCGCGGGCCGACCGCGGCGGGCCGCGGCGAGGTGTGCCAGCACATCGTCGAACGTGTCCGCGAGCCAGGTGGCCCCGGCCACGCGCAGCTGGCGCGCGCCGTGCACACCGTAGGTGACGGCGATCGACCGCATGCCGCAAGCCTTGGCCATCAGCAGGTCGTGCGTGGTGTCCCCGACCATCACCGCCTCTTCCGGCACGGCCCGCAAGGCGCTCAGGACCGCGAGGCCGGTCTGCGGATGGGGTTTGGGGTGGGTGACCTGGTCGGCCCCGATCACGACGTCGAACTCGGCCCGCAACCCGGCCGCCGTCAGCAGTGCGTCCGCGCCGGCGTGGAACTTGCTGGTCGCCACCGCCAGCCCCACCCCCTGCGCCCGCAGCGCGGCGAGGCCGGCGGCCACGCCGGGAAACAGCAACTGCCCGGCCCTGGGCAGCACCAGCTCCGCGAAATAGCGCTGATACCGTCGGATCGCCTCATCGATCTGCGCGTCCTCCGGCTCGTCCGGCAGCAGTTGCCCGAACGCCCGCTCCAGGGGAATGCCGATGGTCGCGCGCACCGCGGCCGGGTCGGGCCATACCAGGCCCATGGAGTCGAAAACCGCCGTGAACGTGGCCACGATGCCGCGCGGCGTGTCGATCAGCGTGCCGTCGAGGTCGAAGACGGCGACCGCGGTCACCGTTCCGCCTCGGCGCCGGCCGCGCCCGCAGGGACCCGCCGGGCCCCGTTCCCGGCGCCCGGCCGGGGCCGGCAAGCCGTCACGTCGCTCCGCTCCGCGCGGCCGTTCCGGTCGCCCGCCGGTCCGCGGTCCCGCGGCTCCGCAGGAGATCCCACACCGTTCCTCGGCGGCGGTGGCACCGACCGGCGGTGGGGGAGCGCGGCGGGGCCGCGGATAATCGACGGACGCGCGGAGGCGCGGAGCGAGGTGCGGCCAGGCTTCCGACGGCGGATACGGTCATGCGACGATTCCCCCCGGTGATCGGCAATGCCCCGGCGCCCGGCGATGACCGCGCGCTGCGCGCGCCGCCATTCGCGCTGGTGCCGCAAGATCGCAAAAAACGCTACCGGGCGGCCGGTGCCGGGGCAACAGGGCCTCGGCAGGATGGCGAATTCCGTCTTCCCGCCCCGCGAGGCAACGGCGGGGAACCGACCGGCGCCGCACGGAGCATTCCCCGGCGCCTCACCGCTCCGCGAGAGGCCGGCGGCTCCTGGACCGGTGCGGGGCGCGGCGCCCTGCGCCTCCGGGCCGGGCGGGCGGGGCCGTGGAGTCGCGCAGGACGATGCGGTTGAAATTCTCGATGTCCCTGGGGCCGATGGCCGGCTCGCCGCGCAGCAGGGCAAGCAACCGGCGCACCGCTTCGCGCCCCTGGCGCTCCCGGTCGACGGCGATGGTCGTCAGGGACGGGCGGAAGAAGCGGCTGAGCTCCAGATCGTCCCAGCCGAAGACGCTCACGTCCTGGGGCACGCGCACGCCGGCACTCTGCAAGCCGGTGATGACGCCGTACGCCACGTGGTCGGACGCGGCGAACACCGCGGTGGCCCCGGAGCCCGCGATGACCTCGGTCGCCGCATGCCACCCGGACTTCGCACTCCAGTCGCCCCCGACCACGGCCAGCGATTCGAGTCCCAACTCGGCGATGGTCGCCTCGTACACCGCCCGCCGGTCCCTGGCCGAGGGCCACTGCGGGTGTCCGGCGACGTGGACGAAGCGGCGGTGGCCCAACTCCGCCAGGTGACGCAGCATGTCGGCGGCCATCGAACCCTCCGCGAACAGGCCGAGCGACCGCATGTTGTCGTCATACGCGCCGTCCACGATGATCGGCACCGGGAAGTCCGCCAGCGCCAGCCCTCCGAAGCTGTCCCCCAGCGACGTGAACGACAGGATGCCGTCGGTGCTCTCCGGCTGGAGCAGCGCCTCCAGCCGGGCGGCGCGCGCAGTGGCGTCACCCTCCAGGCTCACCACGTCCAGCAGATACCCCGCCTCGTGCGCCGCGGCGGCCGCACCGCTGAGCACCCGCGTCGGCACCCGCCCGGTCAGACCGGGGAGGATCGCCGCGATCCGGTTCGACCGGCGGGTGCGCATCGTTCTGGCCGCCAGATTCGGCCGGTATCCCAGCTCCGCGACCGCCTGCGCCACCCTGCGGCTGGTCTCCGGACGCATGGTCGGGTCCTCGCGCAGGAAACGGGACACGGTCTGGTGCGACACCCCGGCCAGCCGGGCGACCTCATGGATGGTCGGCCTTTTCCCGGCGCGTGAGCCCGCGGGCAGTCTGTCCACCATGCGCGTCACCCTATCCGCGCACCCTCCGGCCGCGCGCGGCTCCGCCGGGAAGGCCGGGCGAGGACCCCGCCCCGGCGGGCGGATACGGCGCCGGGGCGGGATCGTCGGCGGTGCGGGGGAGCGTGATCAGGGACTGGAGCAGGTGATGTTGCCGGGCTCGGTCGCCGAGTTGCCGGTGACGGTGAAGCCGAACGTGACGGTGCCATGGGGCGCGATGCTGCCGCTCCAGGGGGCATTGCGCACCGTGACGGTTCCGCCGGTCCCGGTCCGCTCGCCGTTCCAGAGGCTGCTGATGGATTGGCCGGAGGCAAGGGTCATGCTGACGGTCCAGCCGTTGATCGCGCCAGTGCCGTTGTTGCGCACCGACACCTGGCCCTGGAAGCCGCCGGACCAGCTGTTGATGGTCTGGTAGGTGGCGGTACAGGCGTCCTCCGTGCCGCCGCCACCGGTGTCACCCCCCGTGTCGCCGCCGGTGCCGCCGTCGTCGGTCAGGCTCGGAGTCTGCCAGTCCCGCCATTCCGACAGGTTGCCGGACTTGCCGGCGGCGATCCTGAACGCGCCAGGAGCATCGCCCGTTCCCAGCAGGAACTTCTCGATGTGCTGCTGCAACGGGCCCCGCCATTCGTTCCTGGCGGCGCAGTGGTTGCCGTCCTGGACGTCGGACCAGTAGGTGATGTTGTCACCCGCGCCGAGCGCCTTGTAGACCTCCGCACCGCCCAGGGCCGCCACGCTCCCGGACCTGGCGCCCAGCCAGTCGATGTGCGGGTTCTCCATGATGAACAGCCCACGCGGCGCGACCATGGCCACGATTTGATGCGTGTCCACCGGAAGCATGGCCGGATTGCTGGTGAAGGACCCGAACGCGTCGCCCAGCCACGGCTGTTCCGAATAGGCGCTGCTCAGCGGCTGCGAGCCGTTCTCCCCGGGAATCCCGCGGAAAATGGGGGCACCCGCGGTACCCGACTCGATCGGCATGGTCAGATCGATGCGCTGATCGAACGCACCGGCCACGAAAGCGCCCTTTCCGAACCGCGAGCATCCCGTGACGCCCGTGGCATCGGCCTGGAGAACGCTGCCGTCCGACTGCTCGATGACGTCGATGATCCGGCTCACCCCCCAGGACCAGGCCATCAGCAGCCCCGTGCTGCTCGACGAGCCGTAAATGCTGTAGAACGCGCCCTGCTTGTTGTTCCGCGGCGTTCCCTCGTTCCCCACCAGGTAGGGGTCGAAATTGATGACCGCGGCACCGGAGGCTTTGATGGTGCTGGTGTCCGCGCCGAATCCACCGAGGACGACGACTGCCGGGAAGGGGCCGGGGCCACTCGGCAGGTCGACGCTCGCCGAGAAACTGGCATTCCTGCCCTGGTCCGTCACGTTCACGGTGATGCTGGTCGTCGAGACCGTTCCCGTGACACTGTCGGGGCTTTCCGGCTTCTGGCCGTAGACGGAGCCCTCGGCCAGTTCCCGGATCTCCGCCCGCCGGCACCGCCAGTCGGACGTGTCGGTGATGCGCGTACCGTCGATCCGCGTGAAGGGGTCGGGAAGCAAGGAGTCGGCAGTCGAGCCGCCCGGATCGGGCACCGGGCAGTCGGCGCCGTCGTCTTCATCGGCGGCTTCGACCTGCGGGGCGGCCCGAAGGCTGCCGGCGGTGCCGGTCTGAGCGGTGAGGGTGGTGGTTGCCAGGCTCGCGACGGCCACGAAGGCCGCGGCTGCCCACACCCGGGGTCGATATCGATGGAAGCGCATGGGGACCTCCAGAGAGGAAGGCGGGCATCGCGTCGTATACCTGCCGGTGCACGCCAGATAGTGGGGAGTGTGCCGGTCCGGCCCGGCGGAGGTGCCGTCGCGAACGCGGCGGCAGGGGAAGAGGTGTGCGCGCGCCCAGGTCAGGGCGCTGTGCGGGCCACCAGGCGCCGGAACCGACCCTTGGGAGCGCTCCCAGAGTAGGAATGGGCCCAGGGCATGACAACAGTGGTGCGCGAACCGCCTCAGGTTGGCCGTTCTGCTACTCCTGCCGACGCGTGTGACGCGGGCGACGACCGGGCGAAATGGTAGGAACCGGCCGCATCTTCCATCGTTTCCCGCTCTGGCCGGTGAAAACTTCCGGCCAATTTCCGGTATATGAGTCACTGTCTTCCGGAAGATTTGTCGGCCCGAGACGTCGAGGCGAGGGGCGTCGGGCCGTCACCCGGTCATCCGGTCGGCAGGGAGCGGGCCTGTGGCGCCGTGCCTTGTCCGGCAGGTTCACTCCGGCTCCTGCTGGAGACCGACACCGGGCAGCGCGGAAGAGGGTCCGCCGCGCGGCGTCGGCAAAAGTTGGCGAACGTCCCGGTCGCCGCCCGGAACGTGGCCTGCCCGGGCTGACGGCAGGCCGTCCGCGAAGTGACGCCGCTCGCAGAGCATGCCTCGACCCGGCCGCAGGCGATCTTGAGCCCGCGGCGGCCGTGGTGGCAGGTCCGGACTGCGGGGCCGGCGGTCGCCTGCCTGCCAGATCGTCGCGTCCGGCCGCGTTGGCATGACATGGTCGTCGGGTACGGAGCCCGACCGGCCGAAAGGACCCCATGCCCGCCTACGCCATAGCCCATCTCCAGGAGGCCGCCCCGCACCCGGAGATCGCCGAGTACGTCGAGCGCATCGCCGGCACCTTCGAGCCGTACGGCGGCCGTTTCCTGGTGCACGTCACACAGCACGAGGTGAAGGAGGGCAGCTGGCCCGGGCACGTCGTGATGATCGGCTTCCCCGGGATCGCCCAGGCGCGGGCCTGGTGGGACTCTCCCGCCTACCAGGAGATCGCCCCGCTGCGCTCGCGGCACATCAAGGGCGACATCATCCTGGTCGAGGGCGTCCCCGCGGACTATGACCCGACTGCCACCGCGAAGGCGATGCGGGACGCCCTGACGGCCGGGTAACCCCCGGGTCCGCACCGGGCCCGGCCGTGCCGCTGCCGGAGGCGCCGCTCGAGACCGGGCGGCCGTTGACGCCGAAGGCGGACCCCTACGGCCGCGTCGATCCGCTCCGCACCGACGAGTCGGGATACTTGGAAACCGGGAACTCGACCGCTGGACCGAGACCTTCACCGACCCCGCCGCATCAAGGCCGGCTCCGACTTTCACCGCTGCTTCCGCCTCGCCGGTACCCGAGCCCGAGCCGAAGTGCCCGTGTGATGACTCCGGGTTCCCCGCCCATGGTTCGGACTCACGTCAGGCAGGACGGGACCTACTCGAAGGGCACGCACTCATGCGCACTCTTTATGTCGTCACTCACCCGGAGGCGACGCACCACGTCGAGGGAGTCGTCGGCGGGTGGCATGATTCGCAGCTGACGCCCGCCGGCATCCGCGCGGCGGCTTCTGTTGCCCAGGCGCTGCGGGCCCAGGTCCCGGACGGCGCCGAGGTGGAGCTGTTCTCGTCCGATCTCCGGCGCACCCGGCGGACGGCCGAGGAGGTCGCCGAGCTGTTCGGCGTCAAACCCGTCCTGGATCGCAGGCTGCGGGAGAAGTCCTACGGAAGCGCGGGGGGAAGGCCGCAGGAGTGGCTGGACCGGCGCTTCGTCCCGCCGCCGGCCGTCGGGGAGCGGCTGGAGCATGACGAGGGCGTGGCGGGGGCCGAGACCAAGGCGGCGTGGGCGCAGCGCATCTACGCGGCTATGGACGACATCCTGCAAAGCCCGTGCGAACACCAGATCATCGTGACGCACGGCGGCTCCCTGACGTTCGTCGTGGCGTCCTGGATCAAGATGCCGATCGAGTCGGTCGGCTATGCCAGTTTCCCCGTGCCCTCCGGCAGCATCACCACGCTGCGCGAAGACGACTTCTTCCACAACCGCCAAGTCGTCAGTCTCGGCGACAGCCGCCATCTCGACTCCGCCAAGGATGGCTGACGTCGGCCGGGCCATCTGCGGCCGTCCCGCTCGTCAGTGCCGTGCCGACTGCCCCGCTCGCAGGATCTCCTCTGGCGCCGTGCGTCATCCCCAGTTGTGATCTCCGGTGAAACCGTCGATGGATTCGCGGAGAATGTCCGCGTGACCCGCGTGCCTGGCGACTTCTTCGAGCATGTGGATCAGTGCCCAGCGCAGAGAAACGGTGGCGCCGTCGAAGAACGCGAATGCGGTGCCGGTGGCGTCGATGTCCAGGCTCTCGATCGCTTGGTCCGCGGCGGCCCGGGCGCGGGCGTAGAAGTCCAGGATGTCCTTGGCCGGCTCGTCAGCGGAGACGTGCCAGTCGGACGCCTCGTCGCCTTCGACTTCGAAGGGAAGGGGGTCGCATTCGCGGCCGAAAGTCAGGCAGAACCAGCCGAGTTCCGCGCCGGCGAGATGCTTGAGCAGCCCGAGGAGGCTGGTGCCCGACGAGGCCACCGGGCGACGCAACTGATCGTCGTCGAGGCCCTCGAGCTTCCATAGCACCGCGTCGCGGTGCCGGTCCAGGGCGATATGCAGGCTTTCCTTCTCGCCGCCGGTGAACGGCACGTGTGTGACCATGCTCCGACTCTATGGGCTGAGGCCGCAGGCGGCCTCAGCCGGCAATCCGCGAGCCGCGAGGTGCCGGACAGGAACGAGGCAGCGGCCCGCGAGGGCGTGTCCGGTGCGGGCAGGCGGGTGGAGCGCGGTTCTGCCGACCTTCTCGGCCGACGCGGAGTTCAGCGGTCGGTGGTGGACCGGCGGAGTACCCGGCGCAGCTCGTCGGTGTGCTGCTCGACGCGTTCGGGGTGGCCGTGGTGCTGCGCCGGGGTGTTGTGGAACAGCACCACGCGCCACGCTCCGGACCGGTGCTCGGCAACCAGCGACTGGACGGCGTTCGCGGCCGGATTCAAGTCGGTCCCGCCCGGCGGGACCATGCCGACGATGGCGCGCAGCAGGGCCACGCCCTCGGCCGGCACGCGCACCTCGCGCACCTGCCACACGTACGACGCGGTGGGGTGGTCCGCGAAGATCGGGGTCAGGTGGTCCTCGACCTCCGCTCCCGGCACCTGGCTGCCGTCGAACCCGATCAGCGCGCCGTCGGGGGCGAACAGCGCCGCGTACGCCGGGGCGTCGCGCCGGTTCCACGCGCCGAGCAGGTCCTCGTACAGTGCCCGCACCGCCGCTTCGGCGGCGTCGCTCTGTGCAGTCGTCGCTGACATGCGCCTCATCATGCCACCGGGCCGGGCGCGCGGCCGTCCGGGCGGACCGCACGCCGCGCACGCGAACGCATGCGCCGAACGGCCAGTCTGCGGCGCCGTCGACGGGTCCGGATCTTCCGCGCTCCGGTGATCGGGCTCTTGCCGGTCGATCAGGGTTCGGCCCCGAAATTCCGGAAGTGCCGCGGAAGTTTCCGACGCGGCCGTCCCTCCGGTGCGGTCATCGGCCGCGACCGCCCGGACACGGCAACCGGCGAAGGCCCGCCCGCGCGGCGCGGCCGGACGGGAATCGGCGGGCACAGGCCCGAGCTTGCCGGTCGCCGGAGCGGGGGCCCGTTGCCTTCCGGGCCGCCCGCCTTCTCCAACCCGGCTCGCGCCGGACGGTGTTGCCGAGTTGCCGAGTTGCCGAGCGGCCCGGCAGGCGGGCGGTCGCCCGAGACCACCCTGTCCGATCTGTCCGACTCGACACTGCCCCATCCGGTCTGCCGGCCCCTGAGTCGTCCGGTGCGCGGCTCGTGGCCCCTTCGGTGTCGGCAGCACCACGGCATATCGATACATCGCTAATTCCGCGGAGAGCCCGTTGGCCCGCAGGGCGGCGGACCGCGCGGCGTTGATGATCCGAGGCCGGAAACGGCTCACCGCCTCGGGCGTCGCATTCGCCGTGCGCAGGAGTGATCGTTGTCGGGAATGGGTGATCCTTCCGGTGATGCGCCGATGGGCGTGATTTCCTGCCCCGGACTGCTCGGAGCAAGTCACCTCACCACCACGGGAAAGGCAGGAGCATGCCCAACGAGCCCGAGACCGATATCGACGCGGACGAATCGCTGCGAACTGACGAGGAGATGGAGAACGAGAGCGAGGAGGAGGTCGAATCGAATACCGAGACCTTCTATCAGCAATATGCGGCAGAGATCGAAGAGATGCGCAGGGCTCTCCAGCCGTTGCTCGACGACCTGGACGTGCGGTTCCAGGACACCATCGACCTGGACAACCTGGACGCCGAGCCGCAGACGCTGGACGAGTCCACGGAAACCATCAACGGAGGCATGACCGATGAGCTGAAGCGCATGGTGGACGAGGCCGTCCGGCAACGGATGGACGACCTCGGACTCCAGAAGCGCAAGGGGAGGCTCTGGTCCCGGGTAAAGGGGTGGCAGTTCGCGCTCGCGGTGTGGGGCGCGCTGGGAGGGACGCTCACGGTCACGATGGCCGTGATCAATTTTGTGCTCGACCGGAAGAAGGCGGGCCGGGGGGAGGGGCCGCGGGACACCGGCCCGGGAGAAGGCTCCCAGCTGACCGACGAGCAGAAAGCGAAGGTCGAGGCGCAGCTCGAACGCTGGTGGGCACTGGACGACGGTCAAGTGTGGGCCCGCGTGGCGGAGCAGGTGGACCGGCGGAATCCCTCGCTGCAGGGGCAGATTCTTCTGCTGAGTACCATCAAACTGTTTGCGGCGGACCTGCCCACACCCTTTGTCTGGGACAGCGCCGGGGACAAGGCAGCCGCCGTGAACAGCTGCGTGGCCGCATATAACTCCCCCGGGGCGGCGGCGAATTCAAAATCGCGCGCACTGTACGACTTCGCGGGAGCCTACCGCTACCAGGGGGAGCCGATTCCCCGGCAGGTGATGGCCGACGTCGTCGAACTCGCGCTCTACCAGATCATTGTCGCTCGCCCGAAGATGACCGGGCCACGCCTTCACTTCCCTGACCAGCCCCGGACCGTGGACGCACGCCTGTACGCCAGCAGATACCTCGGGCGGGCCCGGCGCGGCGAGCGGCTGCTCTACCGGCACAAGCCCCAACACCTCCGCGGTGTGCTCACCCGCCGCACCGGCCGGCTTCCGGTGTTCAGCCCGGAGCAGGTCGAGGACTGGCTCAGGAAACTTCCGGACGACAAGCAGCAGCAGGTACGCGCATCGATGGCAGCGGCGCTTCCGCAGTGGCGACGGAATTATCCGCTCCTGAGAGGGGAGGAGATCACGGAGGAGCGCATCACGGCGCTCTCCGACCTGTGGAAGGGAAACGAGAAGTACACCCTGGTCTACACGCGCAACGCAGGCCCGGCGGCATTGGCAGTTGTGGCCCAGGGATGTTCCGTGGACCCCGAAAGCGGCACTTACCGGTGCCTGGAACGATCAGCCGCCTCGTCTCGCCCCGGGACCCCGGCTGTCGGTGACGGAACGCTGGATATCGTCGAGCAGTGCCTGAACACCCTCGGGCAGATCGCGTTCACCTGCGGGCCCGAGGGGCAGGTGGTGGGCGCCGCTGCGCTCATCCTCAACACGATTCTGAGCGTCGGGTTCGGCCAAAGCCAGGTCAACCTCCCCAAGGTCATCGACGACATCATGAAGCAGGACCTGGCGGAGGATCACATCTACCAGGACATGACGCACTTGCTCACGTACACGTCGTGGATCGCCGAGCAGGCCGAAGCGGCCATCGAGAACGACTACGACTACAAACAAGGACAGGCGTACGAGGAGACGCTCGCCGACATCAAGACCAGCGTGAAGAACGCCCTCGAACCCAACTTCCCGCTCCTCCAGACAATCAGCGATCTACAGAACGGTGAGTACCCGAGCGACCCCGAGTTCCAGCTCATGGCACTGCCCGTGCTCCTCGTGGGCATCTCGATCCATCTGCTCTACCTCCAGATCAGCATCTTGCTGTCCAACGACGCGACCACCTTCAAGTCCCCCGCGACCGTCTACCTGGTGAACGCGGCGAAGGACTACCTGGCTCACCTCCAGGACAAGGTCGGCACCATTTCGGACCGCTACGCCCAGCGGATGGACGCCTCGCACACCGCGATCGGGGAAACGACCTTCACTCACTGCGCGGGTATCCAGTGCGGAGACGAGCACATCATCTTCTTCCAGGACTGGAACACGTCTCAGTACCCACAGCGCGAGAGCCTGCCCCTGCCGGAGTCCGGGGAAAGCAATCTTGTCTGGTACGCATACTGCGACAGTGAAAAGGGCGGAGGCTGGGACTGTCCCTCGGGTGACGCCCAGTCCGCGTACACGGACTACTGGCAAGGAGTGGACACCGACTTCCGCAATCATTACAACTACAGCAGTAAGCGACAGGACGACCTTTCCCAGGCGATCGCGAGTGTTCAGGCGATCATCGACAGATACGAGCCGCTGCTCGGCGGCTGATACCGCCGGACTGCCCGCCTTCACTCCGTCTCGGGAAGCGGACCGGATTACCGGAGATGTGGCGAGTTCAGCTCGATCGCCGGGCAGCGGTCCATGACCATGTCCAGGCCCGCGGCGCGCGTGCGTGTGCAGGCGTCCTCGTCGATCACGTCGAGCTGGAACCAGACCGCCTTGGCGCCGATGGCCACCGCCTCGTCGGCCACCGCGCCCGCCAGTGAACTGTTCACGAAGACGTCCACGACGTCGACGGGGAACGGGATGGCGGACAGCGAGGGGTAGCCCGGTTCGCCGTGCACCGTCTCGGCCTTGGGGTGGACGGGCACGATCCGCTTGCCGAACCGCTGGAGCACCGCCGCGACGCCGTGGGCCGCGCGGCCGGGGTTCGAGGAGAGTCCCACGATGGCCCACGTGTCGCCGAGCTCGGTGAGGATCTTGCGGACGGTCGCCGGGTCGCCGTACATCATCTGCCTCCTGGGATGCGAAGCCGTACCTGGTACAACCGGCTCCGCCGCACGAAATTCCTGGCGCGGGCGCGGGCGCGGGCGCGGGCGCGGCACAGCCACGGCTCCCCCCGGCGCGGAGCCGGGGGGAGCCGCCGGGCCGGGACGCAGCGGGCCCGGGTCTCGGCGTTACGCCTCGCCGTCGGTCAGCGAGACGTCGTCCAGGCAGAACGTGTACGGGTCGGCGCTCCCGCCGATCTGGAACGCGAGCTGGGCCGCCGGGTCGTCGGCGGTCGCGGTGAAGGTGTGCGTGATGGGCTCGGCCGTCTCGGTGAGCGCGTCCTGCGAGGTGAATTGCTGCTCGTAGGGCTCCGCCGCCTCCTGCACGTTGACGGTGATGGTGGTCGCGACCGAGGCGCTCGCGGTGTAGGAGAGCGTGTACTCCTGGCCCGCGACCAGCGCGATGTCGTCCTGTCCGATGATCGCGTCCCAGGGATTGGTGGTGCCGCCCGGCACGTCGGCGCACAGGACGCCGTCGACGACGGTGCCGGGGTTGTCCTCGGTCCACCACCAGGGGGCGCCGGTCGCGTCGGAGAAGTCGCCGTTGACGACGAGTTCCGCGGCCGCGGAGGGCGGCTCGGCCGCGAACGCGGGACCCGCCAGGGCACCGCCCAGGAGTGCGGCGGCGGCCACCGCGCCCAGGGCGCGGCGCCCTCCGCGGCGGGCGCGCGGCGTTCCCTCGGGCTCGTATGGCGCAGAAGTCATGGTGCCATCCTTTCCGGCTGTTCCGCCGGTGTGGGGTGCGGAACGACCGCATGGGGCTGCTGGGGCTCCCCGTGGGGTGGGAGCGCTCCCATGCTCGGCCGGGGCCCGGGCGCCGTCAATGCGTCCGGGGCGTCATCCGGCGAAACATGCACGGAACCCGCGCGTTACCCGGCGGTGTGGCAGTCGCTGTGCGGGCGCGGCGGGGATTCCGGCGTGTGCCCTCGGAGCCCGCGCCCGTTGCCCGTGCCGGAGGGTTGCGTAGGGTGACGGGATGCGCGACGGGTATGTGACGGTGGCGGGCGAGGGCGTGCACGAGACCGAGGTCAACAGGTCGCGGTTCCTGTGTGCGCTGGCCCCGGCGGCCACGGAGGAGGACGCGCAGGCGTTCATCGCCCGGGTCCGCGCCCTGCACCCCACGGCCTCGCACCACTGCTTCGCCTACGTCATCGGCGCCGATGCCGCGATCCAGAAGGCGGGCGACGACGGGGAGCCCGGGGGGACCGCGGGGCTTCCGATGCTCCAGATGCTGCTGCGCCGCGAGGTTCGATATGCCGTTGCGGTGGTCACTCGGTACTTCGGCGGCACGAAGCTGGGCGCCGGCGGCCTGATCAGGGCCTACGGCGGCGCCGTAGGGGCGGCGCTGGATGCGCTCGGCACCGTCACCAGGCGCCGGCTGCGGCTTGCGGTGGTCACCGTCGACCACGGGCGGGCGGGGCGGCTGGAGAACGACCTGCGGGCCACCGGCCGGGACGTCCGTGGGGTGACCTACGGCGCGGAGGTCGTCATCGAGGTGGGGCTGCCCGAGGCGGAGGCCGAAAGCTTCCGGGCCTGGCTGGCCGGGGTCACCGCCGGCGGGGCGCGGCTGGAGCTCGGCGGCGAGACGTACGGTCCCGGCTGAACCCGGAAGCCGCCAGGTGGGCGCGGGGGGCCGGAGGGCCGGGGGCGGCCGCGGGGCGGCGGGCGGGCCCGAAGGGTCCGGAATAGCGGTCGGCGGTGTCGCGTTCAGCGGGAAGTTGAACAGTAAACTAAGTGAGGTGGGCACGATGCAGTTCGGAATCTTCACCGTCGGCGACGTCACCCCCGACCCGACCACGGGCCGGACGCCGACCGAGCACGAGCGGATCATGGCCATGGTCACGATCGCGCTGAAGGCCGAGGAGGTCGGCCTGGACGTCTTCGCCACCGGCGAGCACCACAATCCGCCGTTCGTGCCCTCCTCGCCCACCACCATGCTCGGGTGGATCGCCGCGCGCACCGAGCGGCTGCTCCTGTCGACCGCCACCACGCTGATCACCACGAACGACCCGGTCAAGATCGCCGAGGACTTCGCCATGCTCCAGCACCTGGCCGGCGGCCGGGTGGACCTGATGATGGGCCGCGGCAACACCGGGCCGGTCTACCCGTGGTTCGGCCAGGACATCCGCCAGGGCATCCCGCTGGCGATCGAGAACTACGCGCTGCTGCACAAGCTGTGGCGCGAGGGCGTCGTGGACTGGGAGGGCCGCTTCCGCACCCCGCTCCAGGGCTTCACCTCGACGCCGCGGCCGCTGGACGGCGTCCCGCCGTTCGTCTGGCACGGCTCCATCCGCAGTCCCGAGATCGCCGAACAGGCTGCGTTCTACGGCGACGGATTTTTCGCAAATAATATCTTCTGGCCCAAGGAGCACTTCCAGCGGCTGATCAGCCTCTACCGCGAGCGCTACGCGCACTACGGGCACGGCAGCGCCGAGCAGGCGTACGTCGGTCTGGGCGGGCAGGTGTTCATGCGGAAGAACTCGCAGGACGCCGTGCGCGAGTTCCGCCCGTACTTCGACAACGCGCCGGTCTACGGCCACGGCCCCTCGCTCGAGGAGTTCACCGAGCAGACGCCGCTGACCGTCGGCAGCCCGCAGGAGGTCATCGAGAAGACCCTCACCTTCCGCGAGTCCTTCGGCGACTACCAGCGGCAGCTGTTCCTCATGGACCACGCCGGGCTGCCGCTGAAGACGGTGCTGGAGCAGCTCGACCTGCTGGGCGAGGAAGTGATCCCCGTGCTGCGCGAGGAGTTCGCCAAGGGGCGCCCCGCCGGCGTTCCCGGGGGGCCGACCCACGCGGCCCGCGTGGCCGCCGCGGAGCGGGCCGCGGGCGACGACGACCGGGCGGCGTCCGCCGCCTTCGGGACCCGGGCCTGACGGCCCGGCCCGGCAACTGAGCAACCATGCGAGCGAGGAGGAGCAGACGATGACGACCCACGGGCTCGTGGTGGTCACGGCCGGCCTCGGCCGGCCCTCCGCCACCCGGCTGCTGGCCGACCGGCTGACGGAGGCGACCGGCCGCCACCTGGCGGAGGCGGGCCGGGAGGTCGAGCCGACCGTGATCGAACTCCGGGAACTGGCCACCGACATCGCCGGACACCTGGTCACCGGATTCCCCGCGCCCGCGCTGCGCAGGGCACTCGACGCGGTCGGGAACGCGGACGGGCTCATCGCCGTCAGCCCGGTCTTCGCGGCCTCCTACAGCGGGCTGTTCAAGTCGTTCTTCGACCTCCTCGACCCCACCGTCCTCACCGGCAAGCCGGTGCTCATCGCCGCCACCGGCGGCACCCCCCGCCACTCCCTGGCCCTGGAGTACGCGCTGCGCCCGCTGTTCGTCTACCTGCACGCCACCGTCGTGCCCACCGGCGTGTTCGCCGCGGCGGACGACTGGGGCTCCGGCGCGAGCGCCGGCACGGACACCCTGCCCGCCCGCATCGACAGGGCCGCGGCGCAGCTGGCCGCGCTCCTGCCCGCCGCGGCGCGGCCGGCCGCGCCCGAGGAGCGGGTGGTCCCGTTCGAGCAGCAACTCGCCGCGCTGCGCCCGGACTGACGGGCGCCCGGTCCTGCGGTCCGCGGACGCCCGGCAGGGCCGCTGTCGTACCCCGGTGGCAGACTGAAACGCGTGATCATCGGGGCGGCCCGCGCGGCGGGCCCTGCGGAGCGAAGGGCGGGAGCGCGATGAGGTTCCTCCACACCTCGGACTGGCACCTCGGCCGCTCCCTCCACCGCGTCAGCATGCTCGCGGCGCAGGAGGCGTTCCTCGACCACCTGGTGGCCACCGCGCGCAAGCAGCGCGTGGACGCCGTGCTCGTCGCGGGAGACATCTACGACCGGGCCGTTCCGCCGCTGCCCGCCGTGGAGTTGTTCGACGACGCCCTGCACCGGCTCGCCGGCCTCGGGGTGCCCACCGTCATGATCTCCGGCAACCACGACTCGCCCCGCCGCCTCGGCGTCGGCGCCGGGCTCATCGACCGCGCGGGCATCCACCTGCGCACCTCCCCGGCCGACTGCGGTACCCCCGTCGTCCTGGCCGACGCGCACGGCGACGTGGCGGTCTACGGCCTGCCCTATCTCGAACCGGCCCTTGTCCGCGACGAGTTCGGTGTCGCAGCGGCCGGGCACGCGGCCGTCATCGGCGCCGCCATGGACCGGGTCCGCGCCGATCTGGCGGCCCGCCCCGCCGGGACCCGCTCCGTCGTCCTCGCCCATGCCTTCGTCACCGGCGGCGAGCCGTCCGACAGCGAACGGGACATCACCGTCGGCGGTGCGGCGGCCGTGCCCGCGGCCGTCTTCTCCGGCGTCGACTACGCGGCGCTCGGCCACCTGCACGGCTGCCAGCGCATCACCGACCGCGTGCGGTACTCCGGATCGCCGCTCGCCTACTCGTTCTCCGAGGCGGCACACCGCAAGACGACCTGGCTGGTCGACCTCGGCGCGCGCGGCGAGGTGCGCGCCGAGCGCGTCGACTGCCCCGTGCCGCGCCCCCTGGCGCGTCTCCGCGGCCCGCTGGACACGCTGCTCGCGGACCCGGCGCTGGCGCGGCACGAGACGTCGTTCGTCGAGGCGACCCTCACCGACCCGTCCCGCCCGGACGAGCCGCTGGCGCGGCTCGCCGAGCGGTTCCCACACGTCCTCAGCCTCCTGTTCGAGCCCGACCGGCCCGACGCGGCGCCCGCGACGTACGCGCAGCGGCTCACCGGCAGGACCGATCAGCAGATCGCCGAGGACTTCGTGACGCACGTCCGCGGCGGCCTCCGCCCCGACGAGCGGGAACGGGCGGCGCTTCGCGAAGCGTTGCAGGCCGCCCGTGCCACGGAGGTCTGACCGTTGCGTCTGCACCGGCTGAGCCTCACGGCCTTCGGGCCCTTCGGCGGCACCCAGCACATCGACTTCGACCAGCTCTCCGCCGCGGGTCTCTACCTGCTGCACGGCCCCACCGGCGCGGGCAAGACCTCCGTGCTCGACGCCGTCTGCTACGCCCTGTACGCCTCCGTGCCCGGCGCCCGCCAGGCCAGCCCGCAGTCGCTGCGCAGCGACCACGCCGCCCCGCACACCGCGACCGAGGTCGTCCTCGACCTCACCGTCGGCGGCCGGCGTCTGGAGATCACCCGCCGCCCCGAGCAGGAGCGGCCCAAGCGGCGCGGCACCGGCACCACCCGGGACCGGGCGCGCAGCCTGCTGCGCGAGCACGACGCGGTCACCGGCACCTGGCGGCCCGTCAGCCACTCCCACCAGGAGATCGGCGAGGAGCTGGGCGGGCTGCTCGGCATGAGCCGCGACCAGTTCTGCCAGGTGGTGCTGCTGCCCCAGGGCGACTTCGCGCGCTTCCTGCGCGCCGGCGCCGAGGACCGGGCCAAGCTGCTGGGGAGGCTGTTCGACACCCGCAGGTTCGCCACGGCGGAGGCCCGCCTCGCCGAGCTGCGCGCCGAGGCGGTGCAGCGCGTCCGCACCGGGGACGAACGGCTGCTGGCCACCGCGCACCGCATCCAGCAGGCCGCGGCCCCGCTGCCGGGCGAGCCGGCCGGTCCCGAGGACGCGGCGCCCGGTGACCCGCATCTCGCCGACGCCGTCCTCGCGTTCGCCGCCCGGGCCCGCTGCACCGCCCGCGAGCGCCGCGACATCGCCGCCGCCGCACTGCGCGCCGCCGAGGCCGCCCACGCCACCGCGCAGCGGGCCCACGCCGACACCGCCGAGCGGGCCAGGCTCCAGCGGTCCCACGCCGAGGCCACGACGCGCGCCGCCGCCCTCGCCGCGCGCCGCGCCGCGCACGAGGCCGACCGGCTGCTGCTGGAGCGGGCCCGCGCCGCCGACACCGTCGCCCCGGCGCTGCGTCTGCGCGACGCCGCGGAGGCCGAGCACCGCGCCGCCGCGCGCGCCGAGCGCGAGGCCCGCGCCTGGCTGCCGGCCGGGCTGGCCGACAGCCCCGCCGCCGTGCTCGCCGGGCGCGAGCGCGGGGCGCGGGAGCGGCTCGGCGCCCTCGCCGCGGCCCGGCACGCGGAGGAGCGCGCCCGCGCGATCGGCGCCGAGCTGACCTCGCTCGCGCAGGAGGGCGAGGAGGCGCAGCGCATGCTCGACGCGGCGGAACGGCGCCTGCTGCCGTGGCCCGAGGAGCAGGCGCGGCTGCGGCAGGCCGCCGAGGCGGCCAGGGACGTCGGCGCGCGCGCCGGGCGCACCGAGGCGCTGCTCGCGCCGGCGGAGCGGCGCCTCGCCGCCGCCGGGCGCCGCGACGAGCTGGGCGCCGCCCTCCGCGGTGCCGAGGGGGACCTGCTGACCGCCCGCGAGCGGGCCGCCGACGCCTACGCGCACTGGCTGGACCTCAAGGACGCCAGGCTGCGTGGCATCGCGGCCGAGCTGGCGGCGGGCCTGGCACCCGGCGAGCCCTGCGCGGTGTGCGGCTCGGCCGACCACCCGCGCCCGGCCCTGCCCGCCGCCGGGCACGTCGACCGCGCCGCGGAGGAGGCCGCGCTGGCCGCTCACCGCGCCGCGGAGCAGCACCGGGCCGCGGCCGAGCAGCGCCTCGCCGCCGTCCGCGAGGAGCAGGCCGCGGCCGGTGCCGCCGCGGGCGAGGAGCCCACCGGCGAGCTGGCCGTGGTCGTCGAGGAGCTGCGCGCCGAGCACGCCGCCGCGCTGCGCGCCGCCGGCGGCGAGCCCGCCGCGCGCGCCGCCCTGGCGGCCGCGGAGCGCGAGCACGAGGCGGTGCTCGCCACCCGCCAGGACGTGCAGCGCCGGGTGGCCGCGCTGGCGTCGCGGCGCGACGCGCTGCGCGCCGAGCACGCCGCCGCGACCCGCGAGACCGACCGCGCCCGCGAGGGCGCCGCGGACGTCGCCGGGCGCGCGGCCCAACTCGCCCGCGACGCCGAGGTCCTGGCCGCGGCCACCGCCGCGGCCCGCGCCGCGGAGGAGACCGCCGACCGGCTCAAACAGGCCGACGGCCGCGCCGCGGACGCCGCGTTCCGCGCCGGTTTCGACACCACGCGCGCGGCGGTCGCCGCCCTGCTCGACGGCGCGGCGCAGCGGGACGCGCAGCGCCGCCTCGACGCGTGGCAGGCCGAGGAGGCGTCCCTCGCGGCCGTCCTCGGTGACGCCCGCGTCGCCGCCGCGGCGGCTCTGCCGCCCGCCGATCCGGCCGCCGCGGAGGAGTGCCTCGCCGCGGCCACCCGGCGCCTGCGCGCCGCGTCGGCGGCCGAGGCCGCCGCGGCCACGCGCTGCGCCGACCTCGATGCCCTGTCCGCGCGCGCGACCGCGGACGCCGCGGCGCTCGCACCGCTGCGCGCGGGGAGCAGGCACATCACCCGCCTGGCGGGCCTGACCGCGGGCACCTCCCCGGAGAACGAGTACCGGATGCGGCTCGAGACCTACGTACTGGCCGCCCGGCTCGAGCAGGTCGCGGCCGTCGCCAGCGTCCGCCTGCACCGCATGTCCGCCGGGCGGTACGCCCTGGTCCATTCCGACGCCAGGGCGGGCCGGGCCCGTTCCGGTCTCGGGCTGCACGTCCTCGACGCCTGGACGGGGCGCACCCGCGACACGGCGACGCTCTCCGGCGGTGAGTCGTTCTTCGTGTCCCTCGCGCTGGCCCTCGGGCTGGCCGACGTGGTCGCCGAGGAGTCGGGCGGCCAGCGGCTCGACACGCTCTTCATCGACGAGGGTTTCGGCAGCCTCGACGAGCAGTCCCTCGACGAAGTGCTCGACGTGCTGGACTCGTTGCGCGAGCACGACCGCAGCGTGGCCATCGTCAGCCACGTGCCCGACCTGCGGGCCCGGATTCCCGCCCAGCTCCAGGTGGTCAAGACCCGGCAGGGCTCGACGGTCCGGCTCCGGACGGCGCCCCTGGGGCCCTGATCGATCGGCGCGGCAGCGGCGAGGAGTACACCACGCTGGTCGTCACCGCGCCCAGGCCGCTGATCCGCCCGGTGATCTCCTCCAGGTGCCGCATCGACCGCGCCGCGACCTTCAGCACGAAGCAGTCGTCGCCGGTCACGTGGTGCGCCTCCAGGATCTCCTGGGTGGAGTCGAGCAGCTCGTGGAACGGGCGGTAGTTCCCGTGCGGGTAGCGCAGGCGCACGAACGCGAGCACGGCGAGGCCCACACGTTCCGGGTCCACCACCGCTGTGTAGCCGGCGATCACGCCCGCGTCCTCCAGGCGGCGCAGGCGTTCGGTGACGGCGCTCGCCGACATGCTCACCGCGCGGGCCAGCTCCGCGTAGCCGGCCCGTCCGTTCGCCTGGAGCGCGGCCAGCAGGCGCCAGTCCGTCGCGTCCGGGGAAAAGTCGGTCATGGCGCTTGGTAGCAGGGAAATCCCCGTCGAGGCAAGCCGATTGCCGGGGGATGTGCGTTCCGCCGGGCGGTATCCGTCCGTAGATTTCCCGCCATGAGAGATCCGTTCTCCCCCGCGCCCGAGGCCGTCGGCCACTTCGCCGCCCGCCTCGCCTTCCACACCGACGTCGCCGACGTGCACGCGGCCGTACACGCCGCGCCGCGCGACGGCGGACCCGGCTTCGTCCTGGTCGACTCCCGTGCCCCGGCCGCGTGGGACGCCGGGCACGTGCCGGGCGCCGTTCACCTGCCGACCGCCCGCATTCCCGAACTGGCCCCGCGGCTGCTCGACCCTGCGGTGCCCGTCGTCGTCTACTGCTGGGGGCCCGGCTGCGACGGGGCGGCCCGCGCGGCACTGGCCCTGGCCCGGCTCGGTCACCGGGTCAAGGAGATGCTCGGCGGCTTCGAGTACTGGGTCCGCGAGGGCTTCCCCGTCAGGCACGGGGACGGCGCCCTGCGTCGCGCCGCCCCCGACCCGCTGGTCGCTCCCGAGGCCCCCGCCTGCCACGGCACCTGCTGACGTCACCGGCGCGGAGCACGGGTCCAGGCCCGTGCCGCCGCCCGCCCGCCCGCTCGCCCGCTACAGCGCGGACAGTTCGGCGACCAGGTCGTCCAGCCCGAGCGAGCCCTGCGAAAGCGCCGCCATGTGCCACTTCTTCGCGTCGAACGCCGCACCGTGCGCGGCCCGCGCCGCCTCCCGGCCGCGCAGCCAGGCCCGTTCGCCCAGCTTGTAACCGATGGCCTGACCCGGCATGCCCAGGTAGCGCACCAGCTCGCTCTCCACGAAATCGCCCGGGCGCCCGCTGTGGCGGCCGAAGAACTCCTGCGCGAGCTCCGGCGTCCAGCGGCCGCCCGGGTGGAAGGGGGAGTCGGAAGGAATGGGCAGCTCCAGGTGCATGCCGATGTCGATGATCACCCGCACCGCGCGCATCATCTGGCAGTCCAGGTAGCCGAGCCGGCGCTCGGCGTTGTACAGGAAGCCCAGCTCGTCCATCAGCCGTTCCGCGTACAGGGCCCAGCCCTCGGCGTTCGCGCTGACCATGCCCACGGTCGTCTGGTAACGGGACAGGTCCTCGGCGACGTGCACCCACTGCGCCAGCTGGAGGTGGTGGCCGGGCACCCCCTCGTGGTACCAGGTCGACACCAGGTCGTAGACGGGGAAACGGGTCAGGCCCTGGGTGGGCAGCCATGTGCGGCCCGGCCGGGAGAAGTCCAGCGAAGGGCTGGTGTAGTACGGGGCCGCGGCGCTGCCGGGGGGCGCGATCATCGACTCCACGCGCTTGACCCGGTCCGCCAGCTCGAAGTGCGTGCCGTCCAGGGCGCCGATCGCGTCGTCCATCAGCCGCTGCAACCAGGCCCGCACCTCCTCCACGCCCTCCACGGCCTCGCCCTCGGTCTCCAGGTGGCGCAGCGCCTCCCACGGGGTCGCGCCCGGCAGGATCTTCTCCGCCTCGGCCCGCATCTCCGTGTGCAGCCGGTGGAACTCCGACCAGCCATACGCGTAGGCGTCGTCGAGGTCCAGGTCGGTGCCGTTCCAGTAGCGCACCCAGCGCGCGTACCGTTCGCGGCCCACGATCTCGGGCGCGCCCTCCACCGCGGGCGCGTAGGTGTCCCGCAGCCAGTCCCGCAGCGTCGCCACGCCATCCGTCGCCTCGCGTGCCGCGGCGTCGAGCTCCGCGCGCAGCGCCTCGGGTCCGCCGGACACGAACTGGGTGAACCAGCCGCCGCCCGGCGCGCCGACCCACTCGCCGAGCTGCCCGATCACCGTCGCCACCTGGCGCGGGCCGGCCGGCAGGGAACGGCCCAGGCCCTCCGCGAGCGAGATCCGGTAGCCGTCCAGGGCCGCGGGCACCGCCCGCAGGCGCCGTGCCACGGCGGCCCAGTCCTCGTCCGTGTCGGTCGGCGTGATGGTGAAAACCTCGCGCACGGAGTGCACGGGGGAGTGGATATTGCTGACGGCGCGCAGCGGTTCGCCCGCCTCGTGCACCGCGAGCTCCGCGGTCAGCCGCTCCCGCAGCAGCCGGGCGCACCGGCGCTCCGCGTCGCTGTCTCCGTCCGGCAGCCCTTCCCCGGCGGGCAGCCGGTCGAGGGTCGTACGGGCGAGGTCCGCCAGGGCGTCCGCTCCGGCGGGCGAGAAGTCGGGCAGCCGGTCGGCGCTCCCGGGGACCCCGAGGAAGGTTCCGGTGATCGGTTCCAGCTCGACCAGCTCGTCGACGTAGGAATCGGCGAGACGGCGGGGGAGCAGTGCATGTGGGTCTTCTGACATGGACCCATCCTGATACGCGCGGGCCGGTTCGTCACCACCGGCCCGCGCGTCTTCACGCTCTCCCCGCGGCGTGGTTCAGCCGCCGGCCGGCGCGGGCAGGATGGCCGGAAGCGGGGACAGCCGCGCGGTGAGTACGAGCGCGCCCTCCTCGGCCCGGTGCTCGACGGCCAGGCCGGAGCCGCGCATCACCGCGGCCATGCCCGCGCCCGAACCGGGCAGCACGGCGTACACCACCTCGCGGCGGGCCCGTGCGGCCACCGCCAGCAGCGACCGCAGCAGCGCGCTCCCCACGCCGAGCCGCTGCCAGGCGTCCTCCACCAGCAGCGCGACCTCCGACTCCTCGTCGTCCCACAGCAGATGGCCGAGCGCCACGACCTGGCCGTCCGCCGTCTCGGCGACGACACTCTGCCCGTGACGCGGGTTCAGCAGGTGCGCGAGGTAGTGGTCGGCCTCCCCGGCGGGGCCGTGGTAGCGCTGGGCCAGGGTCTGCGGCGAGCACCTGGCGTGCATCGCCCGAGCGGCGGGCAGGTCGGCGGGCCCGGCCGCCCGCAGAACGAGCCGGTGGCCACCGGCCGTTACCATCTCGCGCCGCGGCTCGTTCGCTGGTGCGGCCGTGGCCGGACAGGGCCGCCCCGACCGGTAACCACCGGTCGGGGGCACAAGCCGGAGGCGGGGGAAGCGAATCGAGCCGCGGGGTAGGTCGGAGTCTGCCATGTAAGCACTCTCGCGCTCCGTTGTTGCGCGATCACGAACGCCCTGTGACCGGAGGGTAAAGGAGGCTTACGCGAAAAATGTGCCGTTCGCGGCTCCTGGGGCACATGGTGCCTCGGGCGTCGCCCGCGGCAGCAGCCGCACCGTTCATACGATACCGGCGGGCGGTACGTCGCCCCGACAGCCGGTCGCGTTCGCGCCGGTCATCGGGGCGTCGCGCACGCCGTGCCCACGATGGCGTCGGCTGCCCGGCTATCGGCTCCTCCTGTCGGCGTCGTCAACACCTCAGATCCAGGACGGCGGTTCGGTGATGGTGAGGATCACGGCCACGGCCGGCCACCCCGGAGCGCCGCCGAAGAGCAGGGCGTGGCCGCCCGCGTCGAGCCGCCCGGTGCGCGGCAGATGCGACCGGGAGAAGTCCAGGCCCAGCGGGTCCATGATGGAGTTCCGGGTGGTCGCCTCGTCGCCGTTGGGCACGAGGACCCAGCGCAGGTCGGAGACGTCCATGCGGCCTAGCCCACGGTGGCGAGCGCGGTCTCGGAGCAGGCTTTCGCGTTGAACTGCTGCGCGCGCTCCACGGTTTCGATCCGCCGGCCCGCTGACCCGGTAGGCGGAACAGCGGCTCGTCGCCGCGCGCCATCGCCTCGAACTCCGGATGGACCTGGGAGACGACCGCGTCGACGCGGTCGAAGCCGGCGGCCGGGCTGATCACGACGGAGCTGGCCGCGTCCGCGGCGGTCACGCCCATCGGCCCGCTGTCCCCCGGTTGAACAACGGCGGGTTGTAGTTGTCCGCGGTGGTGAGCAGGATGTCCGCCGCCGGCTGTCCGGCTGGTACGAGAGCAGGCCGGCGGCCAGCTCGACACCGGTGGGCATGCTGTTGCAGCCATTGCGTATCTCGGTGCCGTCGGCCCCCGTGACGCCCAGCTCGCGCATGATGTGCGCCGACGGCGACCACATTTCGGGCCCCTGGTAGAACGTCGAGCCGTGCGGCACCGTTCCGATCGCGGCGGCGCCGCCGGGGGAGCGGCCGAGCGCTGTCCGCGCGGCCCGCACGGTCATGTCGGGTGGCGACTCCGCCCCGGCGATCAGAACGCTGCGCAGACCGCTTTCGGCGAAGGCCGTGGCGTCGTACAGGCCCGCGACGACCGCCTCGGACGCGGCGTGGGCGGGCGGCAGCCAGCAGCCGACGCGGCGGCCAGCTCCACCGCGGACTCGGCGATGTCGAGTCCGATGACCCGCCGGAAGTGCGGCGCCAGCCACTGCGTCTGCCGGCCGTTGCCGCACCCGATGTCGACCAGCGGCAGCAGCGGGTCGGCGTGGTCACGGAACAGCGGCAGATGCCGCGCCGCTGTCAGCTGGGGCGACGAGTCCCAGAGGGCGGCTCCGGGCGCGGCCGGCAGCGTCGACCAGCAGGCGTCCCAGGCCGGGCCGGTCATGCGCCGACTTCCTGCGCCACCAGGCCGCCGAGCGCGGCGCGGTCGGCTTTTCCGTTCGGGGTGCGGGGAAACCCGCTGACCACGTGTAACGCGTCGATGCTCATGTACGGCGGCAGGAAGACCGCACAGTGCCGTCGCAGCTCCGCGAGCCCGGGCGCACGGCCGGTCCCGGGGACCACGAAGGCGTGCAGCCGCGCGTCCAGATCGGCGCCCACGACGAGCACCACCGCGTCGCGCACCGCCTCGTGCGCGACGAGCACGCCGTCCACCTCGGCCGGCTCGATCCGGTAGCCGCGGACCTTCGCCATGTCGTCGACCCGGCCCCGGTACTCCAGCAGACCGTCGGCGTCGTACCGGCCGAGATCACCGGTGCGGTACGGACCGACCTGTGGCTCCCCGTCCCAGTAGCCGAGCATGACGGTCGGGCCGCTGACCAGGATCTCGCCGTCGTCCAGCGACACTTCGTCTCCGGCGACGGGCGATCCGATCGGAACGGCCGCGGTGCGCGCGAGGTCGGCGGCCGTCACCTCGTACGAGGTGCACACGGTGGTCTCCGTCGGGCCGTACCAGTTGAGCATCCGGACGCCGGGCCACCCGCGGCGCAGGTCCTTCAGCTGCTTCAGCGGAAAGCGCTCGCCGGCGAAGATGCAGGCGCGCAGCGTCCCCGGCCCGCGTTCGAGCAGCTCGCCGTACTCGGCCATGAGCACCAGCGCGGACGGCACCGAGTACCAGACCGTGGCGTTCAGGATGCCCCGGAGCCGGGCCGGGCGTCACGCACGTCCGCTCCGCAGCAACGCACCCGACGAAGAAGACGACGGCGGGGAGACGGATCGGGCACCGGTGCGGGCCCCGACTGGACACATCCGAGCCGCCTCGGGTGGGATGAAGCCGTGGCGGACGACGAGGATGACAAGGCACTGGCAGTTTTCGAGGAGCACCGCGGCACCCTGTTCGGCGTGGCCTATCGCATGCTCGGTCGCGTCAGCGACGCCGAGGATCTGGTGCAGGAGGCGTGGCTGCGCTGGTCGGGCGCGCCGCGGGACGACGTGGCCGAGCCGCGCGCCTACCTGGTCCGGGTCGTCACCCGTCTGTCCATCGACCGCCTGCGGCAGCTGACCGCCCGCCGCGAGACCTACGTGGGCCCCTGGCTGCCGGAGCCGCTGCCGACCGACCGGGCCGCCGCGGGTCCGCAGTCGGCGCCGGACGGCGCGGAGCGCGCGGTCCTGGCCGAGACCGTCTCCTACGCCGTGCTGCTCGTGATGGAGTCGCTGTCCCCGCTGGAGCGTGCGGTGTTCGTGCTGCGCGAGGCGTTCGGCCTGCCGTATGCGGAGATCGCCGCCGCGCTCGGGCGCAGCGAGTCCGCGGTGCGGCAGCTGTCGGGGCGTGCCAGGCGGCACATGACGGAACGCCGCCCCCGCTTCGTCGTCGACACCGGGCAGCAGCGCGACCTCACCGAACGCTTCCTCGCCGCCGCCACGCAGGGCGACCTCGACGGCCTGCTGGCGATCCTCGCGCCCGAGGTGAGTTTCGTCGGCGACAGCGGCGGCAAGGCCAAGGCGCCGGTGCGGGTCATCAAGGGCGCGGACAAGGTCGGCAGGTTCAGCGCGGGCATCGGCCGGCAGGCGCCGCCGGCGGCCGCTTTCCACTTCCTCGACGTGAACGGGGGGATCGCGCTGCTGATCACCAGCGAGGGCAGGCCGCACAGCCTGCTCCTGCTGGACATCGCCGACGGCCGAATCCAGCGGGTCTACCTCGTGGCCAACCCGGACAAGATCGGCCATCTGCGGCTCGGCTGACCCGGCCCCGGCTACAGGCCGCCGGAGACGCGCAGTACCGCGCCCGTGGTGTACGACGCCTCGTCCGACAGCAGCCACGCGACGGCGCCGGCGATCTCCTCGGGGCGGCCGGGCCGCTGCATCGGCACCCGGTCCTGCTTGCGCCACGGCCGCTGCGGGTCGCCCATGGTGGCGTGCATGTCGGTGAGAGTCATGCCGGGCTGCACCGAGTTGACCCGGACTCCCTCGGCGGCCAGTTCTTTCGCCAGGCCGGTCGTCAGCGTGTCGACGGCCGCCTTGGTCGCGGCGTAGTGCACGTACTCGCCGGGGCTGCCGAGCGTCGCGGCGGACGAGGAGATGTTGACGATCGAGCCGCCCGCGCCGCCGTGCCGGGTCGACATCGCGCGGGCGCCGCGCCGCGCGCACAGGAACGTGCCCAGCACGTTGACGTCGACGACCCGCCGCATCACGTCGGTGGTCGTCTCGGTGAACCGGCCGAGGGGTCCGGTCACTCCGGCGTTGTTCACCAGGCCCGTCACGGGGCCGAGTACCTCGGCCGTCGTGTCGAACAGCCGGTCGACCTCGATCTCCACGGACACGTCGACCCGGACGGTCACCGCCGCCCGGCCCGCGGCGCGCACCTGCGCGGCGACCGCTTCCGCGGCGTCCTCGTCCGCCACCCAGCCGATCGCCAGATCGTGGCCCGCCGCGGCGAGCCGTACCGCGGTGGCCGCCCCGATGCCGCGGCTGCCGCCCGTCACCACCGTGACGCGCCGCCGCTGCCGTTCCGCATCCGCGGGCCGGGCCGGATGGGGCGTCTGATCCTCTTGTTCGCTTTGATGCACGAACAGACCCTACGTGCCCCTGATTGGTCTTGACCAAGCCACTCGCCCGGCCTAGGGTCGCTACATACGCAACAACCTTTCATAATCGCGCCGGCCAGGGACAGGACCGGCGCAGGGGGAGGCAGGGTGAGCATGAGCCGGCCCGACCAGCAGCAGCCCGAGCCCAAGTACTGGCACCTCAAGACGGTTCTCTCGCAGGCGCTCGACACGGAGTTCTCCGTCGGCCAGACCCTGCCGAACGAACGGGAGCTCGCCGCCAGGTTCGGTGTCGCGCGAGCCACGCTCCGGCAGGCGCTCGACCAGCTGGAGCTGGAGGGCCGGCTCCAGCGCCGCCGCGGCGTCGGTACCACCGTCGCGCCGCCGCGCTTCGGCGTGGACGTCAGTCCCGGGCAGCACACCTGGCCCGGCACCGCGGGCGACCCGTGGGTGGCGACCGACTGCACCGTGGCGGTGCCGCCCCGCGCGGTGGCCGATGCCCTGGGGGTGGCCGCCGACCGGCCCGTGGAGACCGTGCGGCGCACGCTGTTCACCCACGGCCAGCCGATCGGGACGGAGCACCTGTTCATCCCGCCCGGCGTGCTGCCCGCGGGGGAGGGGACGGACAACGCGCGCGGCGCGGACCGCGCCGGAGCCGTGCTCGCCCGCCTTCAGCTTCTTCCCTGGGGCGGCCGGGACCGCGCGGTGGAGCTGGGCTCCGCCGGGGCCGACGCGGCGCGGCTCCTCGACCGGCTGCCGGGCTCGCCGGTGCTGATCGTCACCACCGGGTACGCCTCCGGGGGCAGTCCCGTCGCCGTCGGGGTGGCCACCTACCGGGCCGACACCTGCCGCCTCACCTTCGGCGACCAGGAGCCGCTGTCCCTCACCGCGAGCTGACCTCCCCGGTCACCGCGAACAGCTCCTCCTCCACCCGGTCGAGGGCCAGCCGTAGCGCGCCGGTGGCCACGGCAGCTCCGCCGAGCGCCGAGGCCACCACGCGCGGCGTGCGCAGACAGTAGCGCTCCAGCTCGTGGCGCAGCGGGTCGACCAGTCCGTCGAGGCCCGCCGCCCAGCCGCCGATGACCACCAGCTCCGGGTCCAGCGCCAGGACCAGCGCGGTCACGTCGTGCACCAGGCGCTCGACGAACCGGCCCACCGCGGCCCCGGCCCGCCGGTCGCCCCCGCGCGCCGCCGCGAACACCCGCGCCACCGCCTGCTCGTCCAGCGGGTCGAGCGGCTCGCCCGAGGTGGACAGCAGGCGCTCGGGAGTCGCCTGCCGGCCGAGCAGGTGCAGCGCCCCTATCTCCCCGGCCGCGCCGCCGTGCCCGCGGTGCAGCCGCCCGTCGATGAGCGACCCCGCGCCGGGGCTCAGCCCGGCCAGCACCATCACCACGTTGTCGGCGCCGGTCGCGGCCCCCACCCAGCGCTCCGCCAGCACGGCGGCGTTCGCGTCGTTCTCCACCAGGACCGGGCAGCCGAACGCCGCGGCGAGCCGTTCACCCAGCGGCAGTCCCGTCCAGCCTGGCAGCGCCGTGCACAGCCCCACCGACCCGTCCGCCACCACGATCCCCGGGCTGCCGACGCCGACCGCCCGCAGCGTGCCCGTGTCGACCTCGCACTGCGCCAGCAGCTCCGCGGCCACCGCCCGCACCCCGGCGAGGCGCGTCTCGGCCGTCGCCCGCGTGGGCACCTCGCGCGCCACCGAGCCGAGCCGGTGCCCGGCCAGGTCCGCCAGCACGGCGGAGAGCCGCCGCGCCCCGATCTCGATGCCGAGCAGCCGCCCGGCCTCCGCCCGGAACCGGAACCGGCGGGCCGGGCGCCCCGGGCGCCGCCCCTCCGCGGCCCCCGCTGCGCCGCTCTCGGCGACGAGACCGGCCTCGGCCAGCCCTTCGAGCACCACGTCGAGCGTCGGCCGCGACAGACCCGTCGCGCGCGCCAGATCGGTCAGCGAAGAGGAGTCGGCCGCCCGCAACGCGCGCAGCACCGCGGCCGAGTTGATCTTGCGGAGCAGCGACGGATCACCGCCGGTGAGACTCCCCACACCCGCCTCCCGCGCCAGAACGCTACAGAATCGCCCCCGGAGCGTACGCCGCCGCCTCGGGGTACCGCTTCACGACTTCTTCGACGCGGCCGAGCACCGCGGAGACCTGCGCCGCCGCCGCTCCCGTGAAGGACAGCCGGTCCGCCATCAGCGCGTCAAGTCCCGTGCGGTCCAGCGGAATCCGCTCGTCCGCGGCCAGCCGGTCCAGCAGCTCGTTGCGCTCGGCGCCCTCCCGCATCGCCAGCGCGGAGGCCACCGCGTGCTCCTTGATCACCTCGTGCGCCGTCTCGCGCCCCACGCCCGCCCGCACCGACGCCATGAGTACCTTGGTCGTGGCCAGGAACGGCAGGTAACGGTCCAGCTCGCGCGCGACAACGGGCCGGAACGCGCCGAACTCGTCCAGTACGGTCAGGAACGTCTCGGCGAGCCCGTCGAACGCGAAGAACGCATCCGGCAGGGCCACCCGCCGCACGACGGAGCAGGACACGTCGCCCTCGTTCCACTGGTCGCCCGCCAGCTCGCCCGTCATCGAGGCGTAGCCCCGCAGCACCACGGCCAGGCCGTTGACGCGCTCGCACGACCGGGTGTTCATCTTGTGCGGCATCGCGGAGGAGCCGACCTGCCCCGGCTGGAAGCCCTCGGTCACCAGCTCCTGCCCCGCCATCAGCCGGATCGTCCTCGCCAGCGAGGAGGGCGCCGCGGCCAGCTGGACCAGGGACGTCACGACCTCGTAGTCGAGCGACCGCGGGTAGACCTGCCCCACCGAGGTGAAGACCTGCCCGAAGCCGAGGTGGCCGGCGACGCGGCCCTCCAGCTCCGCGAGCCGCCGCTCGTCGCCGCCCAGCAGGTCGAGCATGTCCTGCGAGGTGCCCACCGGGCCCTTCACCCCGCGCAGCGGGTAGCGCACCAGCAGCTCCTCCACCCGCCCGAGCGCCACCAGCAGCTCGTCCGCGGCCGAGGCGAAGCGCTTGCCCAGCGTGGTGGCCTGCGCGGGCACATTGTGCGAACGGCCGGCCATCACCAGCTCCGCGTGCTCGGCCGCCAGCCTGCCGAGCCGCGCGAGCACGGCCACCGCCCGGTCCCGCACCAGCTCGAGGGACAGCCGGATCTGGAGCTGCTCCACGTTCTCCGTCAGGTCGCGCGAGGTCATGCCCTTGTGCACCTGCTCGTGCCCGGCCAGCGCGTTGAACTCCTCGATCCGCGCCTTCACATCGTGCCGCGTGACCCGTTCGCGCTCGGCGATCGAGCCCAGATCCACCTGCTCGACGACGCGCTCGTAGTCCTCGACCGCCCCGGGCGGCACCGGCACGCCCAGATCCGCGAGCGCCCGCAGCACCGCGAGCCACAGCCGGCGCTCCAGCACCACCTTGTACTCGGGGGACCAGAGGGTGGCCAGCTCCACGGAGGCGTAGCGGCCGGCCAGAACGTTCGGAATGCGCGGCTTGTCAGTCACGCCACCGGATTCTACGGGTAGTCCTCGACCGGCAGCGGCGCCAGATCAGGACGCTTGGGCGCAAGGCCGTCCCCGGAGGAACGGCCGCTCAGCCGCCGTCCGATCCACGGCAGCAGGTGCTCCCTGGCGAACCTGACGTCCGCCCCGCGGCGCACCGCCCAGCTGCCGGGCGCGGTCAGCGGCAGCGGCTGGTCCCAGTCGAATCCGGGCTCGAAGCCGAGGCGCTGCCACACCGCCTCCGCCACCCGCCGGTGTCCCTCCGCCGTCAGGTGCAGCCGGTCGTCGGCCCACAGCCGCGGGTCGCCGAGCGCCCGCGACGCGAACAGGTCGACCACCAGCGCGCCGTGCCGCTCCGCCAGGTCGTCGATGAACGCGAACAGCGTCTCCATGCGCGTCCGGTACCGCTCGAGCACCGCGCCCCGGCGGCCGGGGCTGCGCATCAGCACCAGCTGCCGGCAGGACGGTGCCAGGCGCGCCACCGACTCCGCCAGCAGCCCGCAGATCTCGTCCAGATCGCAGCGGGGCCGCAGCACGTCGTTCAGCCCGCCGACCAGAGTCACCAGGTCGGCGCCCATCGCCGCGCCCGGCGCCGCCTGCTCCTCGGCGATCTGCCGCATCAGCTTGCCGCGTACGGCGAGGTTGGCATAGCGGAAACCGGCCCTGCGGGCCGCGAGCCGCTGCGCCAGCAGGTCGGCCCAGCCCCGGTAGGTGCCGTCCGGCAGGGCGTCCGACATGCCCTCGGTGAACGAGTCGCCCAAGGCGACGAAACTGCGGAAATCAGGTGCACTGTGCATGGCGACCGACATCGTAGTCAGCCGCCGCACCCGCACGCCCACGGGCCCGGCCCGGCCGCGGCAGACAGCCGCGGCCGGGCCCGTGGGCCTGCCGGGGGCCTCCACAACGCGGGACCGCAACGCAAGGAGGCGTTCGCGCGGACGGTCAGGAGCCGAAGTCCTCGGCCTTTTCCTCCTGCTCGTCCTCCGCGAGGTGCATCGCGGCCTCCTCCGCGCCCGCCGCGCCGCCGTCGATGCCGACGTCCGCCGCGGCGATGCCGTCGGTGCGGCGCAGCGTCTCGTTGTCCGCGCGCACCAGGCGGCCCGCCCGGTCCTCGCCGGACAGCTCCGCGGCCATCGGCTCGCCCGCCATCCCCGGCTGGTCGCCGATGCCGTTGCCGGCCGGCTCCGAGACCTCGGGCACCTCCTCGGCCAGCCGCTGGTCGAGCGTCTCCCGCTCGCGCTGCTCGGCGGCCGTGGTGCCGTAGTCGTTGACGGCGAGCGGCTTCTCCGGCGGCGAGTAACCCTCGTCCAGGGTCTCGTCCAGATCGCCCTGGCCCAGCGCGTTGTCCAGGTCGACGTCCGTCGGGTCGTCGCGGGTTCCGTAATCCGGCGGCTGGTAGACCTCGTCTCCCATCGCCTCGTCGTCGAGCGCCGCATCGGGCGCCGCGGGCTCCGACCTGTCGTCGGACATGGCGCAGCTCCCTCCCGTTCAGTTTCCCGCCGGGCCTGAGCTGCCCGCGAACAGCACGTCGGCCAGGTCGTCGTCCAAAGACGTGCGGATCTTGTCGGCCAGTCCGCCGACGGTGGCCTCGTCGGTCACCTCGACGACGCAGCGGGCCTCGTGCACGGCCTTCGGCACGTCCGCGCCCGACCGCTCGGCGACGCGGCCGAAGAACTCCTCCCGGCTCATCCGCACGCCGGTGGCCGGCAGGTCCGGGGCGTAGGCCACGCGGAGCAGGTGTTCGCCGATCTCGCGCGGCAGCTGCGCCGCGAGCTTCTCCGCCAGCGGCGGCGGAACGCGTTCGGCAAGGGTCTCCAGGCTGGCCCGCGTGGCGGTCTCCGCCGCGCCCCGGCTGTCGAGCCGGGCGCGTGCCTGAACCTGTCCTATGAAGTCGTCGTGCTGCATGATCGCCTCCCCTCGGCTCGCGGCCCGGGTTCCCAGGCCCAGGGGGGCAAAACCGGCAAACAGCGGTGAACCCACCGGGCTCCGGCTCAGCGGCCGAGGGCGGCCATCGCCGCGTTGTGCCCCCCGATGCCGCTGACCCCGCCGCCGCGCACCGCGCCCGCCCCGCACAGCAGCACGTTCGCGTGCCGCGTGGCCACGCCCCACCGCGCGCCGCTCCCGCCGTCGGCGGCGTCGTCGGCCGCCCAGGGGAAGGACAGGTCGCCGTGGAAGATGTGACCGCCGGGCAGGGCCAGCTCCCGTTCCAGGTCGAGCGGCGTCCTGGCCTCGATGCACGGCCGCCCGTCCGCGTCCGTGGCCAGGCAGCCGGCGAGTGGCTCGGCCAGGTGCTCGTCGAATGCGGCGAGCGTGGCGTCGAGCAGCGCGCCGCGCGCCGCCTCGTGGTCCCGGGCGAACAGCCGGGCCGGGGTGTGCAGGCCGAACAGCGTCAGCGTCTGGCAGCCCCGCGCGGCCAGCTGCGGGCCGAGGATCGAGGGGTCGGTGAGCGTGTGGCAGTACACCTCGCTCGGCGGCGTGACGGGCGGCGAGCCGTCCGCCGCCTGCCGGTGGGCCGCCGCCAACTGCCGGTAGCCCTCGGCGATGTGGAACGTGCCGGCGAACGCCTCCCGCGGGTCGGCGGCCGGGTCGCGCAGCGCGGGCAGCCGCCGAAGCAGCATGTTGACCTTGAACTGCGCGCCCTCCGCGGCGGGCGGCGGCTGGTCGCCGAGCAGCGCGGCCAGCCCCTGCGGGGACGCGTTCACCAGCACCTGTGCCGCACCGACCGTGCCGTCCCCGGCCGGGCCGCGGAACGTCACCTCCGCGGTCCTGCCGTCCGCCGCGACGGACGTCACCTCGTGCCCGGTGCGGATCTCGGCCCCGGCGGCGCGCGCCGCGCCGGCCAGGGCGTCGGTCACCGCGCCCATGCCGCCCACCGGCACGTCCCAGTCCCCGGTGCCCTGCCCGATGATGTGGTAGAGGAAGCAGCGGTTCTGCGCAAGCCCCGGGTCGTGCGCGGAGGCGAACGTGCCGATCAGCGCGTCCGTCAGCACCACCCCGCGCACCAGGTCGTCATCGAAGGCCGCCTCGATCGCCGCGCCGATCGGCCGCTCGAACACGGCCTCCCACGCCGCGTCGTCCCCGACGAGCGCCCGCAGCCCGGCCCTGGTGGGCAGCGGCTCGGTCAGCGTCGGGAACACCCGTTCCGCGATCCGCGCCGTCATGGCCTGGAACCGCCGCCACGCGGCGTACTCCCGGTCCGAGCCGGTGAGGCGCGCGAACGACTCCCGGGTGCGGCTCTCGCCGCCGCCGATCAGCAGCCCCGTCGGCCGGCCGCCGCGGACCGCCGGGGTGTAGGAGGAGAACCGCCGCTTGCGCAGCGCCGTGCGCAGCCCGAGATCCGCCGCGATCCGGGCGGGCAGCAGGCTGACGAGATAGGCGTAGCGGGAGAGCCGTGCGGCGACCCCGGGGAACACCTCGTCCGACACGGCCGCCCCGCCGGTGCGCCAGGACCGTTCGAGCACCAGGACGCTGCGTCCGGAACGGGCGAGGTAGGCGGCGGCGACGAGGCCGTTGTGTCCGCCGCCGACGATCACGGCGTCGTACGACGCGAGGGCTGGCATGGCCCCTGCCTAGCACGCGGCGCGCGCTTCCGGCCAGTGTCGCGGCCGCCCCTGGCACTCCGGCGGCACCTGGCTTAAAGTCCCGGCAGGCGGGGGCGAGAAGAGGGGAATCCCATGGAGCAGCAGATACGTGTCCCGGCCGTGCCCGTGCCCCTGCGCCCGCTGAACCGGCCGGCCGACTGGTCCGTCGACGGTGACGGCGCCCTCACGCTCGGCGCGGGCGCGGGGACGGACTTGTTCAGCGATCCCGGTGGCCCTGGCCGGTTTGCCAACGCCCCCGCGCTCATCGGGCGCGTCGAGGGCGACTTCGTGCTCACCGCCCGCGTCACCACCGGCCTTGCCGCGACCTACGACGCCGGCGTCCTGCTGCTGTACGCCGGCGAGGACAACTGGGCCAAGCTCTGCCTCGAACTGTCCCCGCAGGGCGCCCCCACCGTCGTGTCCGTGGTGACCCGAGGTGTCTCGGACGACTGCAACGGCCTCACCCTCGACTCCGGCGAGGCGTGGCTTCGGATCGCCCGCATCGGACCGGCCTACGCCTTCCACGCCTCGGCCGACGGCGGCTTCTGGCACCTCGTCCGGTACTTCGCGCTGACCGCGGGTACGGAGGCGGGCCCCGGGCCGGGCCCCGGCCAGGTCCCCGAGGTCGGCTTCCTGGCGCAGTCCCCGACCGGCGCCGGGAACACCGTGCGCTTCTCGGACGTCGAGTGCGCCCCGCGCACGCTTGCCGACCTGCGCGGAGGCGGCTGAGCGGCCGTCCCGCCGCCGTAGGGTTGAGGGTCGTTGTCCGTTCCCTTCCCTCGACCGTCCTCCCGAAGGAGCCCATGCCGCCCGACGCCGTCCCGCCGACCGGGGAGACGCCCCCGGCCCCCAGCATCCGCCGCATCCTCCGCCTCTTCCATCCCTACCGCGGCCGCCTCGCGATCGTCGGCCTGCTGGTCGGCGCGTCGTCCCTGGTCGCGGTCGCCACCCCGTTCCTGCTGCGCGAGATCATCGACGTCGCCCTGCCCGAGCGCCGGACGGGTCTGCTGGCGCTGCTGGCTCTCGGGATGATCCTCACCGCCGTGACCAGCAGCGTCTTCGGCGTGCTCCAGACGCTGATCTCCACCACCGTGGGCCAGCAGGTGATGCACGACCTCCGCACCGCCGTGTACGCGAGGCTCCAGCAGATGCCCCTGGCGTTCTTCACCAGAACCCGCACGGGCGAGGTGCAGTCCAGGATCGCCGACGACATCGGCGGCATGCAGGCCACCGTCACCTCGACGGCGACCTCCCTGGTCTCCAACCTCACCGCCGTGGTGGCCACCGTGGTGGCGATGCTCGCCCTGGACTGGCGGCTCACCCTGGTGTCGCTCGCGCTGCTGCCCTGTTTCGTGTGGATCGCGCGCCGGGTCGGCCGGGAGCGGCGGCGCATCACCACCCAGCGGCAGCGGCAGATGGCGGCGATGGCCGCGATGGTGACCGAGTCGCTGTCGGTCAGCGGCATCCTGCTCGGCCGCACCATGGGCCGGGCCGAGGCGCTGACCCGGGACTTCGCCGCGGAGTCGCAGAAGCTCGTCGGTCTTGAGATCCGCGCCAGCATGGCGGGCCGCTGGCGCATGGCCACCATCGGCATGATCATGGCGGCCATTCCGGCGCTGCTGTACTGGTCGGCCGGGGTGATGTTCCAACTCGGCGGCAGCCCCCCGTCCATCGGCACCCTGGTCGCGTTCGTCACGCTCCAACAGGGGCTGCTGCGCCCGGCGGTCTCGCTGCTGTCGACCGGGGTGGATATCCAGGCGTCGCTCGCCCTGTTCCAGCGGATCTTCGAATACCTGGACCTGCGGCCCGGCATCACCGAACGGCCCGACCCCGTCGAGCCGGAACGGGTGCGCGGCGAGGTGGCGTTCGAGCAGGTGACGTTCGCCTACGAGGCCGCCGGCCCGCCGGCTCTGGAGGAGATCGACCTGACGGTTCCGGCGGGCGGCTCGCTCGCGCTCGTCGGACCGACCGGGGCGGGCAAGAGCACCCTGGGCTACCTGGTGCCGCGCCTGTACGACGTGACCGCGGGCCGGGTGACCCTGGACGGCGTGGACGTGCGGGACCTGAGCTTCGCCGCGCTGGCCGGGGCGGTCGGGGTGGTCTCCCAGGAGACGTATCTCTTCCACGCCTCGGTGGCCGACAACCTGCGGTTCGCACGGCCAGGAGCCACGCAGGAGGAGATCGAGGCCGCGGCCCGGGCGGCCCAGATCCACGACTACATCGCGGCGTTGCCTTCGGGGTACGACACGGTGGTGGGGGAGCGGGGCTACCGCTTCTCCGGCGGTGAGAAGCAGCGGCTGGCCATCGCCCGCACCATTCTGCGGGACCCGCCGGTGCTCGTCCTCGACGAGGCGACCAGCGCCCTGGACACCAGGACGGAACGGGCCGTGCAGCGGGCGATCGACTCCCTGTCCGCCGGCCGCACGACCATCACGATCGCCCACCGGCTCTCGACCGTGCGCGACGCCGACCAGATCGCGGTGCTCGACGGCGGCCGCGTCGTCGAACTCGGCACGCACGACGAGCTGATGGCGCTCGGCGGCCGCTACGCCGACCTGGTGCGGCGGGACGGCGAGGCACCGCGCACCGCCGTCGAGGCGACCTCGGCGACCTCCTGACCACCCCGGACGGCTCTCCGGCGGTCGGCACACGCTCAAAAACTGTGCGAACGATCGTGCTACTATCTCGCCGTCGGCGCTGCCCACCGCCGACCCCAGGGACAGGAGACCGCACATGAACCTCAGGGCAGGACTGCTGCGCGCCGCCCTCAACGGCACCGGCCGCGTCGCCCCCCGCCTCGCCGGACGCTGGGCCCTCGGCCTCTTCGCCCACCCGGTGACCCGCGTCGCCGTCCGCCCCGCCGAGGAGCCGGTGATGCGCCGCGCCCGGCGCGGCGAGCTGACGGTGAACGGCAAGACCGCCGTCATCCACCGCTGGGGCGACGGCGAGCGCCCCGTTCTGCTGATGCACGGCTGGCTCTCCCGCGCCTCCCGGTGGAGCCCCATGATCGAGGCGCTGGCGGACCGCGGCTACAGCCCGGTGGCCTTCGACGCGCCCGGCCACGGCGAGGCCGGCGGCCGGGGCACCACGATCCTGGAGTATCGCGAGCTGACCCGGCGCCTGCACGCGGAACACGGCAGGTTCGCCGCGGTGATCGGCCACTCCGTCGGGGGCCTGAGCGCCTTCCACGCGCTGCGCGGCGAAAGCCTTGCCGACCGGCTCGTCACCATCGGCGCCCCCGCCGAGTTCGGCTTCCTCGTCGACAGCTTCTGCGCCGGGTCCGGCCTCGGCCCCTGGGCGCTGCCGCAGCTGCGGCGCGGTATCGAGGAACGGATGTTCCCCGGCGAGCGCGAGCTGTGGGCCCGCTTCTCCGCCACCCACCACCCGGCCGGGCTGCGGATGCCGCTGCTCATCGTCCACGACGAGGCCGACGACATGGTCCCCGTCGAGCAGTGCCGCCGCCTGGTGGCCGCCTACGGCGAGCAGGCCGACGTGATGCTGACCCGCGGGCTCGGCCACCGCCGGGTCATCGCCGACCCCGCCGTCATCGAGGCCGTCCTGGACTTCGCCGCCGCCACCGACCCCGTTGCCTGAAGCCGAACCGGCAGCCCGCAGCCCGCAGCCCGTAGGCAAGCGGCCCGCGGCCCGTGCCTCAGGCCGCCGCCGCGGCCAGCCGGGCCGAGATCCCGGCCGCCGCACGCCCGTAGCCCGCGTCGTCCGCGTGCAGCGCGGAATCGTTGTTCGCCATCTCCAGCAGCGCCGTCAGCTCGAACGCCAGCTGCGGAACGTCGAGGTCCGCGCGCAGCTCGCCGGCGCGCCGCGCCTCCTCCACCAGCTCCCGCACGTGCCCGACCCACTCGGTCCTGGCCGCGGCCACCGCGTCGCGCACCGGGCCGCTGCGCGCGCTGAACTCCGCGGAAACCGAGGTGAAGAAACAGCCGCCGGGGAACACCCGCGACCGCGAGTAGGCCAGGAACGCCTCGCACAGCCGCCGCACCCGGCCGAGTCCCGGCGGCTCCTCGGCGGCCGGGCGGGCGACCTGATCGGCGAAAACGGCGCGCGCCGCCCTGATCGTGGCGAGCTGCAACTCCTCCTTGGAGCCGAAGAGGGCGAACACCCCGCTCTTGCTGAGCCCCAGCTCCGACGCGATGCGGCCGATCGACAGGCCGTCGAGCCCCTCGACGGAGGCGATGGCCATCGTCCGTCCCAGGACCAGGCGGCGCGTCTGGTTCCCCCGCTCCACCCGCCCGTCGGTCCGCGCACCGGCCATCTCGTGCCGCCCTCCTCCCGCAGGACCTCATCGTAACGAAGCCGCGGCGGCGGCCGGTCCGGCCGCGCGGCGGCTCGCGACGGCTCAGCGCAGGCGGCCGGCCTCGGCCAGCGCGTCGAACGCCGCCTGGTCCACCAGCGGGGTGCGGTGCCGGTCGGCCAGGGAGAGCCAGGCGATCTCCTCGATCTCGTTGCTCGCCCGTGGAGTGCCCTCGTGCCGCGCCGTGTAGCAGGCCATCCGCACGAGCGTGCCTTCCGGGTGGCCCTCGGCCTGCGCCGTGTACGTGCCCACGTGCTCGGCCGAGTCGGGGTCGAGCGCGACGGCCAGCTCCTCCCGCACCTCCCTGACCAGGGTCTGCACGTCGCTCTCGCCGGGCTCCCGCTTGCCGCCTGGGATGTAGAACAGCTCCTTGCCCCGCGAGCGCGCCCCCAGGATGCGCCCGTCCGCCAGGTGTACCCAGGCCACGGTGTCGATGAGCCGTCCCACTGCCGTCCCCCTCGGTCGTTCCGCACCCGCGGTGCGTTCCGCTGCGTTCCGCCGGGTACGGCCTCTCGTCCCGGGCGCCGGACGATGATGTCATGGAGGGCAGGGAGGGTGTGATGGAGAACCCGGAAGACCCCGGCCGGTGGCCTCCCGGCAGCGGGCCGCTGTGGCTGCACCCGGACGACGACCTGGCCCCCAACCGGCCGGGCGAGACCTTGTACGGCAAGGTGGCCGCGCTGCCCACCGGTACCGCGCGCCGGGTGCGGATGCGGCTGCTGCGCCGGGGCGCGGAGGCCGATGCCCTGCGCTCCTCGCTCCTCGCCGAACAGACGGCGGGCGCCCGGCTCGACCGGCTCGGCGGGGTCGGCTGGCGCGTGCTGCACTCGGTACCGCTGCCGGGCGGCGCGGACATCTCCCATCTCGCGATCGGCCCCGGCGGCCTCCTGGTGTTCCGGTCCGTGCTCCGTCGCGGCGCCCGCGTCGAGGCGGGGGAGGACGTGGTCCGGATCAACGGCCGTCGCACCGAGCCCGACGTGCGGCGCTGCCGCAGGGACGCGCGCCGCGCCGCGCACGCCCTCGGCCGCGCCTGCGGCCACCCGGTCACCGTGCACGCGCTCCTGGTGTGCGTCGGGGCGGCCCGGATCGGGGTCACATCCGCGCTGCGCGATGTGGAGGTGCTGCACGAGGACCGGATCGCCGGGCTCGCCGCCCGCGGCGGGGCCCTGAAGCCGGACGGCATCGAGGCGGTGTACGGCGTCGCGCGGGACCGCAGGATCTGGCACCACGCCTGAACGGGCCGTGGCCCGCCTCAGCGCACCGTGGGTCTGGCCACCGGCTCGGGCTCGGGCGGGAACACGCAGAACTCGTTGCCCTCCGGATCGCACAGGACGTCCCACTCCGCCCCGGCGGAGCGCCGCCGCAGCACTCGCGCGCCCAGGGCGATCAGCTCCTCGGTGTCGCCCCGGACGTCGAGATGCAGCCGGTTCTTCGCCGTCTTCGGCTCGGGCACCGGGTTGATCCAGATGAGCGGCCCGGCGCCGGACGGGTCCCGGATCGGCACCGGCCACTCGGGCGGCGGCTGTTCGCCGGGCGGGGCGGCGCGGCGCTCGTAGCCGAGCACCGTGCACCACCAGTCGGCGAGTGTCTGATGGTCGTTCGCGTCGAGGGCGAGATCCTTGAAGCGTGCAGGTGGCATGGCCGGAAGCCTCTCACGGCGTCCGGCGCGGTCCGGGTCAGTCCGCTACCCCGGCCTCCGCCACCACTCGCTCGGGCTTGACCCGCACCAGCAGCTCGCCCGGCACCCCGTTGCGCGCGCCGAACTCCGCCGCCCGGTCCTCGCCCATGTACCGGCCGCCGATCCGCTCCGCCCAGTCGCGCAGCTCCGCCGGGTCCCCGCTCAGCTCGGCGCGGCCGTGCACCACCACGAAGCCGAACGGCGGCACCTCGTCGTCGACACACAGGGAGACCCGGTCGTCCGCGGCCATGTTCCGCGCCTTCACGGTCCCGGCGCCGGTGGTGAGGATGATGTCCTCGCCGTCCAGTACGAACCAGACCGGTGCCACATGCGGGCGGCCGTCCGTGCGCACCGTCGCCAGCTTCGCCGTTCTGGTGCCCGCCGCGAGGAACGCGCGCCACTCGTCCTTGGTCATCGTGTGTCCCATGGGCTCATGATCGGTCATGCCCCGGGACCCGGCCACCGGGCCGGCAGGCCGTGCGGGTGGGCGGTGGCGAGCATCTGCACCGGGCCGGTGCCCGACCGGACGGACAGCCGGAACTCCGCCCCGCCGTCGGACGGCTCGAAGGAGACGACGGCGAAACCGGCGTCCGGCCCGGACGCCCTGGCCAGCCGGTCCAGCTCGCGCTCGACCGCTGCCCACTCCGCCGCCGGCACGTACTGCCGCATCACGGAGTGCCACAGGACCGTCAGCGTGCCGGGTTCGAGATCCATCTCCGACAGGAACTCGGCCGCGCCCGCGGCCTCCACGGTGGCCGGCACCTTGGCGGCGATGCGCAGCGCGCCGTCGAGACGCTCGAGCCGCGCGGTCTGGTCCGGCCAGACGTAGGCGCGCAGGGCCAGCGAACCGTCCGCCGACAGCGGGTCGATCGGCGAGGGGTCACAGCCGCGCCGCTCCACGATCCGCAGCGCCTGGTGCCGTGCGGCGCCCGCGAGCAGCCAGTCGGGCACGGCACCGTCCCAGGCGTCCGCGAGCAGCACCGAGGAGTCCACCGGCCCCCAGGCGAAGTCGCCCGCCACGTAGCGGAACTGCTCCGCCCGCAGATTCAGGCCCGCGCTCGACCCCAGCTCGAACAGCCGCACCGGGAGCTGGGCGGAGGGAACGGCGTACAGCAGCCCGGCCAGCAGCAGGGACGCGCGCCCCACCTCGTTCGTCTGCGGGGGCCGGCGCAGCCAGTCGCCGATCCACTCCGGCTCCGCGGCGACCACCGCGCGGAACGCAGGCCAGGCCGCGTCCGCCCGCCCGAACGTGCCGCCGGTGCTGGGGTAATGCGCCGCCAGGTCCGGCGCCCGGCCGGTCAGCGCCAGCGCGTGCACGGCGCCGAAGAGGCGCAGCGGCAGCGCGTCGTCCACCACCGTGTCCGGGTGCTCCGCCACCGCCGCCGCACACGGTCCGCCCATCCGGACGTCGTCCGCGGCCCGGCTCATGAGCGCCGCGTACAGCGGCGAGCCGAGGCGCGCGCACGACCGGGACTGCTGGGCGAAAATCTCGGCAACGTGTTCGCGGGGCATGCGTACTCCTCCCGAGGGGATGCTCAAGATCATGGGGCCCGGCGGGGGTTGAGTGGAAGACCTGCCGGAGGAATATGCCGTGCGATATTTCACCGACCGGGGTGTGCCGTCCCGTATCCGTGCCCCGATTGGCTGTGATCATGACAGCTTTGGCGTGGCCATCCGGAAAAGACGCCGTGCAGGCCGCTCCCATGAGCGGCCGAAGGGCGGGCCTACGATGGGGAGTCATGAGCGCTCCCCGGATCGTCGTCTTCACCCGCACCACCGGCTTCCGGCACGACTCCATTCCCGACGGGATCGAGGCGTTCCGCGACCTGGGCGCGGAAGGGGGCCTGGAAGTGTCCGCGACCGAGGACCCGGACGAGCTGGCCGCCGCCCTGCCCGGCAGCGCCGCGGTGGTGTTCCTCTCCACCAGCGGCGACGTCCTCACCGACGACGGGCGCCGCGCCCTGCGGGCCCATCTGGCGGACGGCGGCGGCTTCATGGGCGTGCACGGCGCCTCCACCACCGAGTACGGCTGGCCCTGGTTCGGCGAGGACGTGGTCGGCGCCGTCTTCGACGGCCACCCCGAGCTCCAGCGGGGCGTCGTCACCGTCGAGGACCACGACCACCCTGCCACCGCCCACCTCGGCGACCGGTGGGAGTTCACCGACGAGTGGTACAACTTCTCGGTCAACCCGCGCGGCCGCGTCCGGGTCCTGGCCACCGCGGACGAGACCACCTACACCGGCGGCCGGATGGGCGCCGACCACCCCATGGTGTGGTGCCACGAGCTGGCGGGCGGCCGCTCCTTCTACACGGCGCTCGGCCACACCTCCGAGTGCTTCGGCGACCCCGGCTTCCGCCGCCACCTCCTCGGCGGCCTGACGTGGACGGCCCGGCTGGCGTAGGGGGCCCGTCCGCACCCGGACCCGCACCCGCGCGGCCCGCCGCCCCCGGGGCCCCGGATCAGTCGTCCGGGTCCGTCAGTTCGACGGCGCGCAGCGCCGCGGCGGGCGCCGCCGGGTCGTCCGGCCGTGCGGCCATCACGTCGAGCGCGGTGTCGGCAAACTTGATGACGTGCTCGTTCCCGTGCGCCGCCGCCCGCTCGAACAGCTCCCGCGCCGTGATTCCGCCGGCGTCGCCCGGCGGCAGGGGGCCGGCGGGCGGGGCGTACGCGGCGACGACCCCCGCGGCGGCCTGCCACGCCGCCGCCAGGCTCGCCGGCCACAGCGCGCGGGGCAGTGCGGGCAGCGTGCGCAGTACCGCGTTGGGGGCGGTCGCCGCGTGCACCAGCATCACCGGCTCCCCGTGCCCGTGCGTGCCGTAGTAGCCGACGGCGGCCCGCACCAGACCGGCCAGGCGCTCGCGGACCGCGTCCGCGTCCTCCGGCACCCGCTCCGCCCACCCCGGCAGCCCGGTGAGCCTGCCGAGCCGGTGGTTGATCCCGCCCGACCGGTCGCTCACCGGCCGCACCGCCCGCAGCGCCGCCTCCGCGCCGTCCGGCGCCGGGAGAACGGCCACGCCCGCGGGCAGCCGCTGGTGCCGCGCCGCCCAGTACCCGAGGGCGTGCGCCAACTCCGCGATACGCGGCGCGTTCCCGCCCTCGGCGAGCAGCAGCCGCACGACGTGGCCCACCCGGATCACCGGGTGCGTCGCGGAGGCCGTGATGCCCGGCAGCAGCCGCGGCCACCACTCGGCCAGCACCTCGCGCCAGGGCCGTTCGGCCAGACGTTCGGCGAAGTACACCGGCCAGTCCGCCAGATGGCGGGGGTCGCCGAGCGCCGCCGCCCAGTTCTCCGTGGTGATCCGTCCGTAGGACGCCGGTTTCTCCTCCAGCCGTCCGCCGTACGCGTCCAGCCATCGGTGCACCCGTGCGCCCTGCCCGTGCCGGGCCAGGGCCTCGACGGCCATCGGCGCATGATTGCTCAGCCAGCCCCTGAACTCGGGCCCTGTGGCGTGGAGGCGCAGCAGCGCCTCGTCGAGCGTTCCCGCGGCGTGTGTGTCCATGCCGCCGACGCTAGGCCGCCACCGGGCCGGGCCGGAACGGTCCGCGGACCCGGCCCGCCTGCCCCGTTCGCCCTAGGACGGCCGGACGGCCGGACGGCCGGTCCGTTCCGGATAGGGTGAACTGCCCAGGTGGAAGGGCGGCGTGAGAAAGGGAGCACGATGACGGAACTGCGGGTTGCGGCGGCGGTCGGCGAGGCGTTCCCCGCCCTGGCGGTGGCGGCCGTGGTCGCCGGGGACCTGCGCGGCGACACCCCGTGGCAGGAGACGGAACGGCTGCTCGCCGAGCTGGAGACGGCCGCCGCGGACGGCGACTGGACGCCGCCCGCCGAGTCCGACCCGGGCCTTGCGTCCTGGCACGCGGCGTACCGGGCGTTCGGCACCAACCCGCGCCGGTTCCGGCCCAGCGTCGACGCGCTCTGCCGCCGCCTGGGCAAGTCGGGCCGGCTGCCCCGCATCAGCCCGGCCGTCGACACTTACAACGCGGTCTCCGTCGGCCACGGGCTGCCCGCGGGCGCCTTCGACCTGGCGGCCGTCCGCGGGGACGTCGAGCTGCGCTTCGCCGGTCCTGGCGACACGTTCACCCCTCTGGGCGAGCCCGACACGACGGAGGAGGCCAGGACCGGCGAAGTCGTCTACGCCGACGCCGCCGACGTCCTCACCCGCCACTGGAACCACCGGGACAGCGACCGCACCAAGGTGACGCCCGCCTCCCGGGAGGTCGTGTTCCTGCTGGAAACGGTCGAGCCAGGGACCGGCCGCAAGGTCCTGGACCAGGCGGCCGATCAGCTCGCCGGGCTCCTCGCGCCGCACGCCGCCCGCGTCGACACCCACCTGCTGACGCCCGACCACCCGGCCGTCCGCCTGCGTTGACGGCCCGCGGGCGGCCTCACGGCCGCCTGCCGAGCAGCGCGACCAGCCGGTCCTGCCGCGGGGCCCGGTCCGCCGCCGGCACCGGCGGGCCGAAGATGCCCAGGCCCTGCCAGGCGTCCGCCTGCCCCCTGGCGTAGTCGAGGCACAGCGCCACCAGGTCCTCGTCCAGCCGGTCGTCCGCGCCGATCCCGCGCGCCAGGTCCCAGGCGTGCACGGCCAGGTCGAGCGTCATCTGCCGCAGGTAGTCGTCCGCCGGGATCTGCCCCGCGCTCGTATGCACCGGCGTATCGCGTGCCCCGGGGGCCCGGACCGCCGCCCGGGAGGCCGAAGCCGCGGAATCCCAGGCGCCCACCGGGTCCTCGCCCAGCACATCGCCCTCGAACCGGTCGCCCACCTCGTCCAGCGTCGCGCCGCGCAGCAGCCACGGCGCCCACAGATGCTCCCCGGTCAGGTGCCCCACCAGATCCCGCACCGACCACTCGGTGCACGGCGTGGCCGACGCCCACTGCTGCGCGCCGACCCGGTGCACGCGCCCGCCGAACTCGTCGAGCCCGCGTTCGAAGCCGTCGACCAGATCCATGGGGCATCCCCTCAGCCGCGGAGCAGAACCACCTCCAGCGTACGCGGGCCGTGCACGCCCTCAACCCGGCTCAACTCGATGTCGCTCGTCGCCGAAGGGCCGGAGATCCAGGTCAGCGGGCGCGCCGGGGCCAGGCGCGGCAGCGCCTGCGGCACGGAGTCGACGACCTGCTCGGGCACGCGCACCACGCAGATGTGGTGGTCCGGCACCAGGGTGATGCGGCGACGGCCCTGGTCGGGGGAGCCGTCCAGCACGATCGTGCCGGTTTCCGCGATGGCCAGGGCGCAGCCGGTGACGACACTGTCCACGGCGTCGAGCTCCCGCGCGGTGGTCTCCGCGGCGTCCGCGACGCGCGCCGCGTCCGCCGCGGCCAGCCACTCGGGCGGCAGCCCCGGCGGCACCACCACCGTCTGCGCGCCGCGCGCCGCGAGCAGGTCCGCGACGAGGCCGGGCAGCCCGGCGGCGTCCGTGCGGTGCACGAGCGCGCGGTAGTCGGCCAGGTGCTCCGCCAGCATCTCGGTCGCGTCGGCGGGCGCGTGGGTGCTCAGGTAGTCGCGCGGGACGTGCACGTCGGCGGGCTCCTCCGTCAGGGGAACGTCCGCCAGGGCCCGCCTGATCCGGCCAAGGACGAGGTCACGGCTGCTCATCGGTCCTCCCGCCCGCCGGTGCGGCGCCACCAGTCGCGGAACGACTCGGCCGGCACCGCCGGCACCTCCCGCGTGTCCGTCCAGGCCCGCCCCGGGCCCGGCAGGCGCCCCGGGTGGAGGCGGCGCGTGCGGGCGGCGACCCGCTGCCCGGCACGCAGCACGCCCGGCCGGTCGAGCGCCCAGCGGGCGGCCCGCATCGCCGCCCGTTCCGCCGCGTGCCCCTTGGCCGGTTTCAGCCGGGTCCGCTGCCCGCGCACCGTGGCGGGGCCGCCCTGCACCACCCGCTCCCGCAGGTGCACCAGCACCTCGGGGATGTCGATCGCCACCGGGCATACCTCGTAGCAGGCGCCGCACAGCGACGAGGCGTACGGCAGCGAGGCGTCCACCTCGCTCGTCGTCCCCCGCAGCTGCGGCGTCAGGATCGCCCCGATCGGCCCCGGGTACGCCGAGCCGTAGGCGTGGCCGCCGGCCCGCTCGTACACCGGGCACACGTTCAGGCAGGCCGAGCAGCGGATGCAGCGCAGGGCCTGCCGGCCCACGGTGTCGGCCAGCGCATCGGTGCGCCCGTTGTCCAGCAGCACCAGGTGGAACGCGCGCGGCCCGTCGGAGTCGGTGGTGCCCGTCCAGGTGGAGGTGTAGGGGTTCATCCGCTCCGCGGTCGAGGAACGCGGCAGCAGCTGGAGGTAGACCTCCAGGTCCCGCCACGTCGGCACCACCTTCTCGATGCCGACCACCGAGATCAGCGTCTCGGGCAGCGTCACGCACATCCGGCCGTTGCCCTCGGATTCGACCACCACCAGGGTGCCGGTCTCGGCCACCAGGAAGTTCGCCCCCGAGATGCCGACCTTCGCCCGCAGGAACTTCTCCCGCAGGTGCAGCCGTGCCGCCTCCGCCAGCTCGCCCGGCCGGTCGCTCAGCCCGACGGGCGCCGGGCGGCCCCAGTCCGCCATCCGCTCCGTGAAGATCTCGCGGATCTCCTGGCGGTTGCGGTGGATCGCCGGCACCAGGATGTGCGACGGCAGGTCGTCGCCCAGCTGAACGATCAGCTCCGCCAGGTCCGTCTCATAGGCCCGCACCCCGGCCCCGGCGAGCGCCGCGTTCAGCCCGATCTCCTGGGTGGCCATCGACTTGACCTTGACGACCTCCCGCTCCCCGGTCTCCCGCACCAGGCGCGTCACGATGCGGTTGGCCTCCCGCGCGTCCGCCGCCCAGTGCACCGTGCCGCCCGCGGCCGTCACCGCCTCCTCGGCCTGTGTCAGGTAGTGGTCCAGATGCCGCAGCGTGCGGTCCTTCACCGCGGCGCCCGCCGCCCGCAGCGCCGCCCAGTCCGTCAGCTCGCCCACCGCCGCCGCCCGCTTGTCGCGGATCGTGTGCGTGGCGTGGGTGAGGTTCGCGCGCAACCGCCCGTTCGCCGTGGCCGTGGCCGCGGCCTCGGGGAACGCGGGCATGCCCAGATAGGTGCCGCTCACCACTGCTCCTTATCCGTACTGGCCAGAATCTCCGCGAGGTGCACCGGGCGCACCGGCGAGCCCAGCCGGGCCAGGGTGCCCCCGATGTGCAGCTGGCAGGAATTGTCCACGGTGCACACGGCCTGCGCCCCCGTGCCCATGATGTGCCGCGCCTTGTCGGCGCCCATGGCCGCGGAGACCGCCGCGTTCTTCACCGAGAACGTGCCGCCGAAGCCGCAGCACTCCTGCGCGCCGGGCAGCTCAACCAGGTCAAGGCCCGCCACCGCGTCGAGCAGCCGCTTCGGCTTCGTGCCCAGGCCGAGCATCCGCAGCCCGTGGCAGGTGGGGTGATAGGTGACCCGGTGCGGGTAGTAGGCCCCGACGTCCGTCACCCCCAGCACGTCGACCAGGAACTCCGTCAGCTCCAGCGTCCGCGGCACCACCGCCTCCGCCGCCCGCGTCAGCTCCTCGCCCCTGCCCTCCGCCGCCGCCTTCGCGCCGATCCGCGGATAGTTGTCCCGCACCATCGCCGCGCACGAACCCGAAGGCGTCACGACGTAGTCGAAGCCCGCGAAGGCCGCCGCGAACCGCCGCACCAGCGGCTCGGTCTCCCACCGGTACCCGGTGTTGAACTGCGGCTGCCCGCAGCACGACTGCGCCTCGGGGAACTCCGCCTCCACGCCGAGCCGCCGCAGCAGCGACACCACCGCCCGGCCCGTGCGCGGGTACAACGTGTCGTTGATACACGTGACGAACAGCGCGACCCGCATCCCTTTAGTCCCTTCCGCCGCCGGCCAGCCGGGCGGCCGCCCGTTCCCACGCGCGTGTGCCGCCCGAGGGCTCATGGTGCCGCAACGCCTGCGTGCCGCGCAGCAGGCCGCGCAGTTCCGGCAGCCCGCCCTGCACGCCGCCCGCCGCCCTGGCCTGCACCAGCAGATTCCCCAGAGCCGCGGCCTCCGCCGGGCCCGCCACCACCGGCAGCCCGCAGGCGTCCGCGGTCAGCCGGCACAGCAACTCGTTGTGCGCGCCGCCGCCGACGATGTGCACCACGTCGACCTCGCGGCCCGAAAGGCGCTGGGCGTCGGCCACCGCCGCCCGGTGCGCGAGCGCCAGCGAATCCAGCACGCACCGCACCGTCTCCGCCTCGTTCCGCGGCTCGGGCTGTCCGGTGCGGCGGCAGGCCGCCGAGATCCGCTCCGGCATCCCGCCCGGCGGGATGAACTCCGGGTCGCCCGCGTCCACGACGGAACGCAGCGGCGGCGCCTGCGCCGCGCGCGCGAGCAGCGGCCGGAGCTCCTGCGGCGAGCCCGCCGCCGCCCACTCGCGCAAGCACTCCTGGAGCAGCCAGAGCCCCATGATGTTGCGCAGATAGCGCACCGTGCCGTCCACGCCCAGCTCGTTCGTGAAGTTGGCGCGGCGGCTCTCCTCGCTCAGCACCGGCGCCTCCAGCTCCACCCCGGCGAGCGACCACGTGCCCGTGGCGATGTACGCGAACCGTTCACCCGCCGCGGGCACCCCCGCCACCGCGGAGGCGGTGTCGTGCGAGCCGACGGCCGTCACCGGAACCGGGCCCGTGAGCCCCGTCTCCGCCAGCACGCCGGGCAGCAGCCGCCCCGCCGGGTCGCCCGGCCGCCGCAGCGGCGCGAAAAGACCCAGGTCAACCTCGGCCGCGCGGGCCACCTCCCGCGACCAGTCGCCCGTGCGCGGATCGATCAGCTGGGTCGTCGAGGCATTGGTCAGCTCCGTGCCCGCCTGGCCCGTCAGCCAGTACGCGATCAGGTCGGGAATCAGCAGCAGCCGCCGGGCGGCCGCCAGTTGCGGATCGTCCCGCGCCGCCGTCAGCTGGTACACGGTGTTGAACGGCAGGTGCTGGATGCCGGTCTCCGCGTACAGGCCGGCCGGCGACAGGCGCGCCCCGAGCCGTTCCGCCATGCCCTCGGTGCGGCCGTCCCGGTAGTGCACCGGATTGCCGAGCAGCGCGCCCGACGCGTCCAGCAGGCCGTAGTCCACCGCCCACGAGTCGATCCCGACCCCCGCCAGCCGCCCGCCGGTCTCCCGGCCGGCCGCCCGCAGCCCGGTCAGCACCCCGCGGTACAGCGCCAGGATGTCCCAGTACAGCGTGCCGCCGACCCGCACCGGCTCATTGGGGAACCGGTGCACCTCGCGCAGCGACAGCTCACCGCCGCCCGCGAAGCCCAGCATCACCCGCCCGCTCGACGCGCCGAGATCCACCGCGGCGAACGGGCGGCCGCCCCCGCCGGCCTCGGCGGGCGGGGGCACCTCGTTCCTGTCGTCGGTCACGTCTCCCATGCCGCCCACGGTCAGCGCAGGAACGCGGCGGCCACCCCGGCGTCCACCGGAATGTGCAGGCCCGTGGTGTGGGAGAGGTTGCCACCGGTCAGCGCGAAGACCGCATTGGCCACGTGCTCGGGCAGCACCTCACGCTTCAGGAGCGTCCGCTGCGCGTAGAACTCGCCCAGCTTCTCCTCCGGCACCCCGTAGACGGCGGCGCGCTTCGCGCCCCAGCCGCCGGCGAAAATGCCGGAGCCGCGCACCACGCCGTCCGGGTTCACGCCGTTGACCCGGATGCCGTGCTCGCCCAGCTCGGCCGCGAGCAGCCGCACCTGGTGCGCCTGGTCGGCCTTCGTCGCGCCGTAGGCGATGTTGTTCGGCCCGGCGAAGACGCCGTTCTTCGACGAGATGTAGACGATGTCGCCGCCCAGGCCCTGTTCGATCATCACCCGGGCCGCCTCCCGCGACACCAGGAACGAGCCGCGGGCCATGATGTCGTGCTGGAGGTCCCAGTCGCGCACGGTCGTCTCAAGCAGCGGCTTGGACACGGAGATGCCCGCGTTGTTGACGACGAGGTCCACGCCGCCGAACGCGAGCACCGCCGCCCGGAACGCCTCCCGGATCTGCTCCTCCGAGGTGACGTCCACCGTGACCGCGACCGCCCGGTCCGAGCCGCCCAGCTCCGCCGCGACCTCCTCGGCGGCCTCGGCGTTCAGGTCCGCGACCACCACGCAGGCGCCCTCGGCCGCCAGCCGCGCCGCGGTCGCCCGCCCGATGCCCGAGCCCGCGCCGGTCACCAGCGCGACCCGCGTGGCCAGCGGCTTCGGTGCCGGCATCCGCCGCAGCTTCGCCTCCTCCAACTCCCAGTACTCGATGCGGAACTTCTCCGACTCCTGGATCGGGGCGTAGGAGGAGACGGCCTCGGCGCCGCGCATCACGTTGATCGCGTTCACGTAGAACTCGCCCGCGACCCGGGCCGTCTGCTTGTCCTTCCCGAAGGAGAACATGCCGATCCCGGGCACCAGCACGATCGCCGGGTCCGCGCCGCGCATCGGCGGCGACGCCTCGTCCGCATGCCGCTCGTAGTACGCCCGGTACTCCTCGCGGTACTCCTCGTGCAGCTCCTTCAGCCGCGCCACGGCCTGCTCCAGCGGCGCCCCGGCCGGCAGGTCGAGGACCAGCGGCCGCACCTTGGTGCGCAGGAAGTGGTCCGGGCACGACGTGCCGAGCCGCGCCAGCCGCGGGTGCTCCGCCCTGGCCAGGAAGTCCAGCACCTCATCCGTGTCGGTGAAGTGCCCCACCTGCGGCCGGTCGGCGCTCGCAATCGCCCGCACCACCGGCGCGAGCGCCGCCGCACGCTCCCGGCGCTCGGCCGCGGGCAGCGCCGCGTAGCCCTCGCGCACCGGACCGAACGGCTCGGCCCTGCCGCGCCGCTGGAGGAACTCCTCGGCCGTGCGGATGATGCGCAGCGAGTTCCGTTCGCACTCCTCGCTCGTCGCGCCCCACGCCGTGATGCCGTGGCCGCCCAGGACGCAGCCGATGGCCTGCGGGTGCGCACGCTGCACGGCGGCGATGTCCAGGCCCAGCTGGAACCCCGGCCTGCGCCACGGCACCCACACCACCTGTTCGCCGAAGCACTCCTTGGTCAGCGCCTCCCCGTCCGCGGCACAGGCCAGCGCGATGCCCGAGTCGGGGTGCAGATGGTCGACGTGGGGCGCGGCGACCAGGCCGTGCATCGCCGTGTCGATGGAGGGCGCCGCCCCGCCCTTGCCGTGCAGACAGTAGTCGAACGCGGCGACCATCTCGTCCTCGCGCGCCACGCCCGGGTAGACCTCGCGCAGCGCCCGCAGCCGGTCGAGGCGCAGCGCGGCCAGGCCGGCGGGCCGGAGCGTGCCCAGGTCGCCGCCGGAGCCCTTGACCCACATGAGCTCCACCTCGCCGCCGGTCACCGGATCGGTCGCGGTGCCCTTGGCGGAGGTGTTGCCCCCGGCGTAGTTCGTGTTGCGCGGGTCCGCGCCCAGCCGGTGCGACCGGGCCAGCAGCTCGGTCACGGCCTCGTGTTCCTGTGTCGTCATCGGTTCAGGCTCCCCATCCGGCCTGTTGGCCGCCCTTGCGGTTCTCCGTGATCTGCTCGGCCCAGCCCGAGCGGTGGTAGGCCCCCACCGGGTCAGGGGCCAGGCCCGACTCCTCACGCAGCTCCGCGAGCAGCGGCCGCACGTCGGTGTTGAAGGCGTCCATCAGCACCGCGTTCGCGCCCAGCACGTCGCCCGCGGACTGCGCGGCGCCCAGCGCCTCGCGGTCGACGAGCAGCGCCTTGGCGGTGGCCTCCTGGACGTTCATCACGGAACGGATGATCGCCGGGATCTTGGGCTCGATGTTGTGGCACTGGTCGAGCATGAAGGCGACCCCGGGACCGAGCCCGCCGCCGCCGACGACCTCGCACATGATGCGGAACAGCTGGAACGGGTCGGCCGCGCCCACCATCAGGTCGTCGTCGGCGTAGAAGCGGGAGTTGAAGTCGAAGCCGCCGAGCTTCCCCTCGCGCAGCAGCAGCGCCACGATGAACTCGATGTTGGTGCCCGGCGCGTGGTGCCCGGTGTCCACCACGACCTCGGCCCTGTCACCGAGCTTGAGGCAGTGCGCGTACGCCGTGCCCCAGTCCGGCACGTCGGTGGTGTAGAAGGCGGGCTCGAAGAACTTGTACTCCAGCAGCAGCCGCTGCTCCTCGCCCAGCCGCTCGTACACCGCGGCCAGCGCCTCGGCCAGGCGGTCCTGGCGGGCCCGGATGTCGTCCTGGCCGGGGTAGTTGGTGCCGTCGGCGAACCACAGCTTCAGGTCGCGCGAGCCGGTGGCATCCATGATGTCCACGCACTCGAACAGGTGATCCAGCGCCTTGCGCCGCACGGCGGCGTCCGGGTGGCAGACGCTGCCGAGCCGGTACTCGTCCTCCTGGAACACGTTTGCGTTGATCGCGCCGAGGCGCAGCCCCCGCTCCTCGGCGTGGCGCGCGAGCGCGGCGTAGTCGTCGACCTTGTCCCAGGGGATGTGCAGCGCGACGACCGGGGCGACCCCGGTGTGCCGCTGCACCTGCGCCGCGTCGTCGATCTTCTCCCAGGGATCGCGGGGCACGCCCTCCTGGGCGAACACCTTGAAGCGGGTGCCGGAGTTTCCGTAGGCCCACGACGGGGTCTCTATGGACTGCGAGGACAGGGCCGCCTTGACGGCGGATGGGGCGGTCATGCGATCAGGGCTCCCAAGGTGCTCAGCGCCGCTATGAATCGTTTCACTACCAGGACGCTAAGAGCGCCCGTCACATGCTGTCAAGGGAGCGGACGACGGTCGTCGGGGTTCCTCGCGGGCTCGGGCGCCGATCCGGGCGCGGCCGGGCCTTTCGGATCTTGACGGCGCGCGCGGGGCGTGGCTAGCTTGCCCGCGGGCATATGAATCCTTTCAGAAGGCCATCAGAAGAGGTGAGGTCGTGCAGCGCGTCTGTTTTCTGCTGAAGGTCAGGGCGGACCGGATCGAGGAGTACCGGGCGCGGCACGCCGAGGTGTGGCCCGAGATGCAGCAGGCGCTGTCAGCGTCCGGCTGGCACAACTATTCGCTGTTCCTGCGGGAGGACGGCCTCCTCGTCGGCTACCTGGAGACCGACGACTTCGCCGCCGCACAGGAGGCCATGGCCGCCACCGACGTCAACGCGCGCTGGCAGGCCGAGATGAGCGGCTTCTTCGAATCCCTGGACGGCGCGCGCCCCGACGAGGCCATGCGCCCGCTCACCGAGGTCTTCCACCTCGCCTGAAGCACCGGGTGGGGCACGGCCGCCACCCGCCGGGTTGCATACCATGGCCCGGCGGTGAGAGCGCTCACGAGATGAACGGGGCACGGACATGGCGCACACGGTGGGGATCAAAGAAGTGGCCAGGCAGGCCGGGGTGTCGGTGGGAACCGTGTCCAACGTCATCAACCGCCCGCACATGGTCGCCGAGGAGACCCGGCAGCGGGTCCAGGAGGCCATCGCGGAACTCGGGTACGTCCGCAGCGAGTCCGCCAGGCAACTGCGCGCCGGCCAGAGCCGGATCATCGCCCTGCTCGTGCTCGACATGGGCAACCCGTTCTTCGTCGACGTCGCCTCCGGCGCAGAGCGCGTCGCCCGCGCCTCCAAACTGGGCGTGATGCTCTGCAACAGCGCGCAGAGCACGTCGGAGGAGAGCGACTACCTGTCCCTGTTCGCCGAACAGCGGGTCCGCGGCGTCCTGGTGACGCCCGCCGACATGTCGGGCCGCAACCTGGCCGACTTCCGGCGGCACGGCATCCCGTTCGTCTTCGTCGACCGGGTGCTGCCGAGCGCCGAGGGCTGCTCGGTCTCCGTGAACGACGTCCTCGGCGGCACGCTCGCCGTGCGCCACCTGCTGGAGCAGGGGCACACCTCGGTCGCCTACGTCAGCGGACCGATGTCGCTCAAGCAGTGCCAGGACCGCAAGGAGGGCGCGGTGGCCGCGCTCGCCGAGGCGGGCCTCGGCGAGGACGCGCTGCGCCACGTCGAGGCCGAACGGCTCGACGTGGCCTCCGGCCGCGACGCGGGCGCCCGCCTGCTCGGCATGCCCGCCCGCCCCTCCGCCGTGTTCTGCGCCAACGACCTGCTGGCCCTCGGTGTCCTCCAGGCCCTGTTCGCCGCGGGCGTCGGCGTACCGGACGAGGTGGCGCTCGTGGGCTATGACGACATCGAGTTCGCCGCGGCCGCCGCGGTGCCGCTCACCTCCGTCCGCCAGCCCGCGGTACGGATGGGACGGCAGGCGGCCGAACTGCTGCTGGAGGAAACGGGCGAGGACGCGGGACTCCACCGCCACCAGCGCATCGTCCTCGACCCCGAGCTGATCGTCCGCCAGTCCAGCCTCGCCGCACGGCGCTGAGCCTTCTCACCTCGTAGCGTGGTGCCATGAGCGACTCCTTCCGCACCACCGTCCTGCACATCACGACCGGCACCTCCGAGGCCGTCACGGACCTCACCCACGACTGCGAGTCGTTCCTCGCGGAGGCGGCGAGCGGGGCCGACGGCCTGTTCAACATCTTCGTCCCGCACGCCACCGCAGGCGTCGCGATCCTGGAGACGGGGGCCGGCAGCGACGACGACCTGCTGTCGGCCCTGCAGGACCTGCTCCCCGCGGACAACCGCTGGCGCCACCGCCACGGCGCCCCCGGCCACGGCCGCGACCACGTCCTCCCCGCGCTCGTCGCCCCCCACGCCACCCTCCCGGTGCTCGGCGGACGCCTGCAACTGGGCACCTGGCAGTCGATCTGCCTGATCGACACGAACGGTGACAATCCGGACCGCCAGGTGCGGCTGAGCTTCCTCGGCTGAGCCGGCTCCTCCTGGGTGCGACCGCCGATTCTCCCTACCCTGCTGGTGGAACGGGGAATGCTGTGCGCGGTGTGGACCTGGAGATGGTGGAGCGGCCCTTCGACGGCTGTGGGAGGTGTCTGTAGTGGTCGTAGTCCAGGTTCCCGGTCCGCTTGCCGCCGGGAACGGGCCAGTAGGTGCCGCCCATCTGGTTGTCGCATGACCTGGGCCATGGCGCGGATATGGCGCACGAAGTTGTCGGTGCTGTTCGCGTCGCCGCAGTTGAGGCCGGTGGACATCGGCGCGCCGAACTCGGTCACGATCGCGCGGGAGGCGCAGTTGCCCAGCCGCGTGTGGATGTGGCTGCGGAAGGCGTCGTAGGTCATCGGGCTGTAGAAGAAGGCGTAGTGGTGGAAGGACAGCAGCGTGGAGTCGAAGCGGCTGTCGTTGCAGATGTCGCGGAGATCCTGGCGATAGCCGGTGCCGCCGATGAGTACCCGGCCCGGCACTGCCGAGGTGCGGTGGCCGAGCCAGTTCGCCGCGACGTTGCGCCACTCCGCCGGCGTGTAGCCGTGCGGCTCGTTCATCGGCTCGAAGCAGACGTTGCCGTTCGAGCCGTAGGTGTGAGTCACGCTGGACCACATGGTGTTCCACGCGGCGAGGTCGGTGATTCTGCCGCCGGAGGCGACGCCGTCCTCCCAGTAGGCCAGGATGACCTTGAATCCGCGTTCGGTGGCGGCGTCGATGGCGCCGCGGTAGGCGTTCCACCAGGTCGTGTTGGCCACGGTGTGGGTGTTGATGGCAGCCGGACGGTGTTGACGCCCATGCTGGCGGCCATGTCGTCGTAGAGGGCGTTGGCCTTGGCCCGCACTGTCGCGTTGCTGTCGGACTGGCTCAGGCCGTGCAGAACGAGCGGGCCGGTGCTGAAGTTGTCACCCGGCACCGCCCGGTTCATGCCCCGGAACTGGCTGGTGGCGGCACTGGCCGGTGACGACGCGAAGACGACAAAGCTTGCCGCTGCGGTGAACGCGGTCACGGCGAGGGCAATCAGCCTCCGGCGTAACGATCGTGTGCTCCGTGGCGGTGCTGGCGAACAACGATCGGACGCCGTGATCAGTCTCATGACGTGTCCCATCACTGGATCGAAGTTTCAGCGGCCCGTGGGCCGGTGCCGAGAGCCTGGGCGGGGACCGTCGCGGGAGCTCGACCCGCCGGTCGTGTTCAGACCTGGGTGCGGCTCCACTGCTGGTTGGTGCCGCCGCCGCAGGTGTACTGCTGGATGTCGGTGCCGTCGCCGGTGCCGGAGCTGACGACGTCGAGGCACTTGCCGCTGTGGCGAGCGACGATCCGGAAGTGGCTTCCGGTGGCCTGCCACTGCCATTGCTGGTTGGTGCCGCTGCCGCAGGTGTACTGGATGATGTTGGCCCCGTCGGCGGTGGAGCCGCTCGCCACGTCCAAACACTTACCGCTGTTCTGGTTGACGATGCGGAAGTAGCCGTCGCCGGTGTCCTGGAACACCCACTGCTGGTTGCCGCCGCCGTTCCAAGTCCACTGCTTGACCTCGGCGTTGTCCGCCGTGGAGGCCGACGTGACGTCCATCACCTTGCCGCTGTTGCGGTTGGTCAGGCGGTAGGCCGGTACCGAGCCGGGCACGTCGGCCACTGGCAGGATCGTGCCGTGGCGGCAACCCGGGCACGTGATCTGGCTCAGCCCCGACCAGGAGTCCAGGTCCGAGCTGGTCGCCGTCCAGATGCCGCCGTTGGTGTACTTGTCGACCCAAATGCGCCAGGAGCCATCGCTCATCCGCAACACGGCCGGTCCCTCGTAGCCCGAGCTCCACAACTGACCCCGGTTGGCCCACCCGCTGGTGAGGCTCGTGCTGGTCCAGTGCTCGATGTACTTGGACGTCTCGTTCTTGGTGAAGGCGTGGTAGGTGCTACCCGACTTCACTACATAGGTGTCGATGTAGTTGTAGCCGAGGCCGGCCATCTGCACCGGTCCGCTCCAGGAGGTCAGCGAACTGTTCTGGGCGGTGAAGACGTAGGGGCGGAAGCAGTTGGAACACGTCGTCTGGGAGATGCTCACGATGACTCGAACGGTGCCGTTCTCGACGTAGAACTCGGGTGCCCAGGTGAATCGCGTGTCGGCCACGCCGGAGTCGACGCTGGCCACGTGCGTCCAGTTGACCAGGTCGGGGCTGGAGGCGATGTTGAAGTGCGTCGAGTTCGTGGTCCACGACTGGACGGTGTGTGCGATGTAGTAGAGCCCGTTGTGCTGGATGACGCTGGGGTCGCGCAACGCGCCCGACGGGCCGCGGTAGTTGGTGTCCGCCAGCACGCTGAAGTTCGTGCCGTTGGCCGATGAGTAGACCCAGAGCTCCTGGTCGGCGGCGGCGTCCCCCTTGAACGTGGTGTAGACGTAGCCGGGGGCGGCTTGTGCGGGTGATGCGGCGGTCACGGCGGTGCCGGCGGCAGTGAGCACCATGAGGCTGAGTCTGGCCAGCCAGCGCCTGGCCTTGACGCATCTGATCATGGAAGACCTCCTGGTGGGGAAGTGGGGGCGAAAGTCGGCCTGGGACGAGGCGATCCTGTGTGGTTTCGGTCAATCTGTCGTGCGGCTGCGGCGAGCGCTGGAAATCGCACTGATCCAGGACCGCCGGGCGACATCAGGTGAGAAGGCGACGCGTCGTCCGTCGGGGGAGACGGCGTCGTCGACGGTGGTTGTCCTGCTGAGCCGTGTGGTTGTGACCAGCGCCTCCAGCGGAATGCGGCTCGCCGTGCCAGTGGTGTCCGGCAGGTGTTGTTGATCCGTTCGGTTGCGCCTGCCGAAGTCATTCGTCGCGGCATGGTCGCAGCAGCGATCGTGGTGGGCGCTGTGTTTGCTGCCCGCCCGGTTGACGCCCTCGAACTGGCCGGTGACCGCGATCGCCCGCGGTGCGATCGCGGAGAGCGGGCCGGCCCCATGCCGGGCCGACCGCCGCGCGGCGCGAACGGGGCGTCCGCGGCGGTGGGACGAAGAGTTCATCGTCGATCTCCTCGTAGGGGAGTACAGGGAGGGCGTTGGGCCCGTGGACAGGAGACGGGATGGTTCGATGACCCGGTCGTGTCCGAGGAGCGATAGTGGAGAATTGCGTGCGGCGCTGTTCACGGGTGGGGCAGGTAGGCAGCCAGTCGCGGCGCAGGGCACGGCAGTGGACGAGACTTGAGCGAAACCGCTCATGATTGTGCAAACATGGTGACAATCGTTGGTATTCTGTGACCTGTGTTGAAGGCTGTCAAGGGGCGGGTGCAATCCGCTTGTTGGGCCCCCTGTCCGCAGGAGCGCGCCACCGATAGCCGTTTGGTGCGGCACGCATCGAATTCGGATCGCTGAAGTGGGTAAGCGTCACTTTGCCGAGCCCGTGGGGCTGTACGATCTTCTGCTCTTTCGGCGGTGCATTTCCGCCTGTTGCGGTGCAAGGGGCTTCTGCGGACCTGCTGCTCAGGCCGGCAGCGGGCCGGCAAATGATCTTGTCTGGCGGCCGAAGGGCCCGCCAGACAAGATCAGGCGTGGCGAGTGCAGGCCGGAGCTTGGCGCGGGCTGGGGTTTCGGCTTCTCCGCCGGCTGGGCGACGGTCGGCGCCTGGTCCTCGACCTCGGCCGGGCCAGCGCGGTTCTTGACTCAGCCATGAGGGCGTGCATCTCCCGCTGTGCGGCCGGGCGGCTGTCAGCTCTTGACGGCGCCGGCCGTGAGCCCTTCGAGAAGCTGCCGACGCAGGAGGAAGAACACCAGGAGGCTCGGCACGGCCGCCAGCACCGCTGCGGCCAGCACCAGGTCGTACTGGCGGCCCGTAGCGCCGAACAGTGCCTGGATGCCGAGCGGCAGGGTGTAGTCCTCCGGGGCGCTGACCACGATCAGCGGCCAGAGCAGGCTGTTGTAGCTGGCGAGGAAGGACCACACGCCCAGCGCACCGAGCGCGGGCCGCAGCAGGGGCAGCGCTATCCGGCGGAAGAGGGCGAACTCGGTGCAGCCGTCGACGCGGCCGGCGTCCAGCAGGGCGTCGGGCACCGCCTGCTCGGTGTACTGCCGCATCATGAAGATACCGAACGCCGGCGCCACCCAGGGCACGACCAGCGCGAAGTACGGCGTAGTCAGGTGTGCCTTGGCGATCATGGTGAACAGCGGCACGACGATGACGGCGAACGGCACCGCAAGCGAGCTGAACATCAGATTGAACAGGAACCGCTTCCCCTTGAACCGGTACTTGGCGAAGGCGAACCCGGCCAGCGAGCACAGCGCCACGGACACCACCGTGGAGATCCCCGCCACCAGGGTGCTGGTCAGGAACCAACTCCAGAACGGCTGCCCGTCCAGCAGTCCGCGGAAGTTCTCCAGGGTCGCCGGCAGTGGCAGAGGCTGCGGCGGGTAGCTGAAGATATCGCTGCGCGCCTTGAAGGAGGAGGACAGCGCCCACAGCAGAGGCAGCGCGAAGACGACCAGCAGGCTGATCAGGAACGCGTAGAGCAGCACACGCCCGCGGGCGACCCGGCCGCGTCTCTCGTCGCGGGGCGCTTCGGTGTGGGCAGCAGTGACCGTCACTGCTCTCTCCCGACTTTCAGGGCCCGCATGGCGAGCAGGCCGAATATGAACACGACGAGGAAGAGGAGAACGCCGGCCGCCGCCGCGTAGCCGAGTTGCTGGCGCTGGAACCCGGCGCGGAAGATGAACATGGCCACCGAGAGGGTGGACTCGCCGGGCCCGCCCTGGGTGAGCAGGAACGGCTCCTCGAAGATCTGGGCCGTGCTGATCAGCACGGTGACGGCGACGAACGCTGTCACCGGGCGCAGCGAGGGCAGCGTGACTTCCCAGAACCGTCGCACCGGGCCGGCACCGTCGATCGCCGCCGCCTCGTACAGCTCCTTGGGGACGTTCTGCAGGCCGGCGAGGAAGAAGATGGTCAGGTAGCCCGTCCACCGCCACAGCACGAGGATCACGACGGTGACGCGGGCCCAGGCGGGATCACCGAGCCAATCGACGCCGCCGAAGCCGAAGGCGGCCTCCAGCAGCCCGTTGACCAGGCCGAACTCGTTGTCGAAGATCAGGCCGAAAACGAGGGCGACCACGATGGGGGAGATCACAACCGGCATGAAGTACGCCAGCCGGAACATGTCGCGGCCGCGCAGACCCCTGGCGTTGAGGGCCTGGGCGATCAGCAGCGCGGCAGGCACGACGACGCACATGGTGAAGACGACGTACAGCGAAGTGTTGCGGACCGAGGTCCAGAAGCTGCTGTCGGTCATGAGGTCCTGGTAGTTGCGCAGCCCCACCCAGCGCGGGGTGCCGAGGCCCGCCCACTCCGTGCAGCTGAGGTAAAGGCCGACGCCGATCGGGACGAGCAGGAAGAGCCCGTACAGCAGGTAGAAGGGGGAGATGAAGACGTACGGGGCGAGGGCGCGCTGGTGGCGCAGCCACCACGAGGGCGCCGCGGCGTCCACGGCGCGGCGGCCGGTCGGTGGTCTGGTGCGGGGCGTGGGCGGGGACGTCATCGTTTCACCTGCTGTCGATAGGCGCTCAGGCCGTCTTCGATCGCGGCGGCTGGCGAGGTGCGCCCCTTGAGCGCGTCGAGTACCGGGCCGCCGAGGACGTCCGTGAGGATCTGCATTCCGGCGTCCTGGTGGAACAGCGGCAGGTCGTCTGTGGCCCGGCGGTAGACGTCGAAGACCCGTTGGCCGAGGAACTCGTCCTCGATGCTGCGAAGTTCGGGGTCCTCATACAGCGAGCGCAGCGTGGGCAGGTAGCCGCCGGAGCGGTAGCGCAGGAGCTGGCCCTCACGGGTGAGGTACACCCGCCGCAGGAGCTCCAGGGCGGCAGTGGAACGGGCCTTGCCCTTCAGCACGGTGAAGGCGGTGCCACCCATGGTGGAGGCAATGTGCCCGCCGCCGGAGAAGCGGGGCAGCGTGCGCATCCGCCACCTGCCTGCCTGGTCGGGCACGTTGGCCTGCAGGCCGTATGCGTTGTACCAGTTGGGCATCGCGGTGGCGGCGAGGCGGCCCGACTTGAGCGCGGCGGCGCAGGCACTGCCGTACGGGTCCGGCAGGGCCAGCAGGAAGCCGCTGCTCACGCCGCGGGCCATGAAATCCAGCACCTCGACGGCCTCGGCGGACTGGAGCATGATCTCGCCGTGTTCGTCGAAGACGCCGCCGCCGCGCTGTAGCAGGAACTGCAGGAAGCCGTTGACGATTGAGCCGTTGTCCCCGGTGGCGACCATGCCGAGGCTGATCCGGCTGTCGACGTTCAGCCGTTCGCCGTGCTCGGCCAGCTCCTCCCACGTCTCGATGTCCTCGGGGACGCCGTGCTCCTCGAAGAGGTCCTGGCGGTAGTAGTAGACGGTGATCGAGTTGTCCGAGTCCAGGCCATAGGGAACGCCATCGACCGTGTATGGCGCGAGCTTGAGGAGGTCGTCCCCGAAGGGCTCCACGGTTTCGGTCAGGTCGGTGAACAGATGCTCCGCGATGCCCGGGACCATCACGCGCGGGAACTGGTCGATGACGATGCCCGCCAGGTCCGGGGTGTCGCCGTCGGCCACCGCCTGGGCGATCATGCGGGTGACGACATCGCTGGGGGCGGCGTTGGTGATGTCGACCCCGAAGTCGAAGCGCGAGCCACGCATCAGCGCCGTCTCGGCGACGGCGGTCTCGAAGGTGGTGATGTACCCGGGGTCGTGCGTCCACAGGCTGATGTCCACCGGGCCCGAGTCGACGGGCGTGGAACTCGCGGGGCCGCAGCCGGCGAGCGCGGGCGCGGCCAGCAGGCCGAGGCCCAAGCCGGTGCCGCCGCGCAGCAGAGCTCTGCGGCTGACAGAGCCGAGGTCAGCCATGGCGGGCCCCCCGTGGTGCGCCGAGCGCGCGGAGGCCGATGCGCCGCCCGGACCGGTCGTCCAACTCGTTCTCGACCTGTACGGCGATCACCGGGCCGCCGCCCCGGTGCCGCAGGCCGCGCAGCTCGTGGACCATGCGGGCCAAGTAGGGCCGTACCGGCGCCAGATACGCGGGGTTGTCCGGGCCCGGGAAACCTCCCGTGCCGGCTGGCCAGCCGGGGAGGCCGCCGTTGCGGCACCTCCCGTGTGACCAGAGCCCGAAGCGTGCGGTGACCACCAGGTCCAGCTCCTCGCAGCATCCGACGAACCGGCGGACGTCGAGGTCGCCGTCGGGGCGGAGGGTTCGTGGGTGCGCAGCGACAACATGACAGGTGCCTCCTGCATGGGGCGGCTCGTGGAGTGGGTTCATGGTTGGGGGCGGATCGCAGCACTGTCAATATGTATTCATATTTAATTTTCGGGCTACGATGCCCACACGGGCGCGCATCTCCGCGTGGCCGCGTCCGTTCCGCGCGCTCGAGCAGCAAGGGGGAAAGCCGACATGGCCTCCTGTACCGGCCGCGGCGTGCACGGGCAGGTGGTGCACGCACTCGGCGCTCGCATCGTGGGCGGCCGGTTGCCCGAGGGGGCGACACTGGATGTCCGGGCGGTCGGGGACGAGCTTGGCGTCAGCCTCACCGCCATGCGCGAGTCCCTGAAGGTCCTGGCCGGCAAGGGGCTCGTCGACGCCCGCCAGAAGCGGGGCGCCTTCGTCAGGCCGCGCGGCCACCGGAACCTTCTCGACCCCGACGTCATCCACTGGCACATGGAGGGCGGCGGTGAGAAGCTGATGCGAAACCTGGCCGACCTGCGCTCCATCGTCGAACCCGCCGCCGCGTACCGCGCCGCCCTGCACCGCACCGACTCCGCCCTCGACGCCATCGCACGGGATTTATTGTTTCGTGATCTCTCCTGTCATTCGGAGTGACGCGGAAGCGGTACGGATTGTGGGTGCCAGGGGCCGTGGCGTTCGGGCAGGTCGTGCCGGGTGATGCCGGTGCGGATCTTGTGCATCACGCTGTTGACGACCCGCCGGTCGTCCGTCCTGGGACGGCCGGTCCCCGCCGCCGGCAGCAGCGGGGCCAGCACCTCCCACTCCTGGTCGGCGAGTGCGTGTCGACGCACCTGATCATGATCTACCGGCCGAACGATCTCCGAAGACGGCCCCTTGGCCCGGTCCTGTCGCTCCTGTCGAAGCGGCTCGCGCCTCCCCCGGCCCCAGGGCCGGGGAAGCCGCCGGCCGAGCCCGGCAAGACCGAATTGCAGCTGAGTCCCCGGCCGCGCCGGCTATCGACGGTGCCCTGCTCTCGTCGCTCGAGCTGGGCCCCGGGCCGGTGGACTCAGACGCGTTGGCGCGTAAAGCGCTGGTTGGCGTTGCCGGTGTAGGTCCATTGGGAAATACGGGCTCCGTCAGTGGTGGAGTATTCCCAGACGTCCATGGCCAGGCCACTGGCCCGGTTGACCAGGCTGATAGTGCCGTCGCCGTGGTCGACGATCCTCCACTGCTGACCGGCGGCGCCGGTGTCGGGCTGCTGGGTGACGTCGGCGCCGCCTTCGTTGCTGGCAGCCTGGAGCACCAGGCCCGAGTGGCGGGCTCTGATGCGGATGTGGCCGTCGCCGGAGTCCAGGAACTCGAACTGCTGGTTGGGGCCGCTGCCGGCCGTCCACTGGATGAGTCTCGCCCCGGCCGCGGTGGATGCCTCGTTGATGTCGGCCGTCTTGCCGCTGTGCCGGGCGACCAGGCGGTAGTAGGCCGGGCCGCCCGATTCCCCGACGAACTCCCAGGTAGTGCCGCTGCTCTGGGCGTCGGAGGGGAGACGGTCACGTGCGGCCGTGTCGGCGTAGAGACCCCATCGCGCCCAGTCCAGGAAGGTGTTGACGGTCCGCCGGTCGCCGAAGTACGAGCTGTGGCCGACGCCGCGGAAGGTGAGGAACGCCTTGGGGGCCGGGATCTCGGAGTAGGCCTGGCGGGCAGAGGAGTATGCGGTGGTCTCGTCCCGGTCGCCGTGCATGAACAGGACCTTGGCGGAGACCGTGCTGCTCGGGTTCCCCATGTCCTCGCAGGACATCGGGATCGCGACCGTGATCCGGCTGTCGGGCCAGGCGGTCAGCAGACCGTGGGTGGTCATGCCCCCCAGGGAGTGGCCGGACACACCGAGGCCGGCTTGGGTGTTGATGTGGCCGGCCAGCGGTCCGCTGCCCTGGTTCAGCGCTACGGTCTGGGTGAGGATCTCGGAGACGTCCCGAGAGGTGTTGCCGTTGTAGATGTCGTCGAAGTTGTGCTGGAAGTGAGGGCTGGGGACGATGAAGCCCGCAGCAGCCAAGGGCCGGATCACCGCCTCCGAGTTCTGCGGGCTGCTGCCATAGCCGTGGGTATGCTCGCAGATGGGGAACACTCCGTCGGCGACGGGTGCGTTGGTGACGGGATTGCCGCCAGGGGTGCCGGTGGCCGGGTAGTAGACGTAGGTGGTGAGTCGACGGCTGCCGCGGGTCCAGTCGTACCGCCGCACGCCTACCGCGTACGGCTGGGTCGGGGCGGTGTCCGCGAGCGCCTGCCTGGTGCCGAGCAGGGACACGCCGGCGCCCGTCGCTGCGACGGCGCTCAGGGTCAGGAAGGTGCGTCGTTGCATACGATGACTCCTGGTGTGAGATGAGCGAATGGTCGGTCAGCTGATGCGGGGAGTCGGCGTCCGGGTCTTCGGCGCCCACGGACTGCCGGCAGCCGTTCCAGCTCCGTATGCGTCGCATCGGAAGGGTGAGGAGTCCTTTGCCGTTGACGCAGGTGCCGGTGGGAGACGATGTGGGTGCCGTCCCCGCCCTGTTCACCTTCACGTTCGTCGTTGATCCGGGAATCTCCAGGCCGACCGGGGCTGTCCGGCCGGCCTGGAGGTGTTGTTCTTTCCCGTGTGTCGGCGAGGTGCCGTCAGCGCACGTAGATATTGGGCTGCGGCGGGCGTGTCATTCCGGCCCCGAGGAAGTAGCTGGGGTGGGGCGGCTGGTTGTAGGCGGTGTTCTGCCAGGCCAGGGCGACGCGGTACTGGGCGTCGTGGGCCAGGGTGTGCAGTTTGGTGGTGGTGGGTGTGGACGTGGCGTAGATGCGCAGGGCGTTGTTGCCGGAGTGGCGCCAGATGACTTCCTCGCGCCAGTCGCCGAACAGGTCGCCGGACAGGACGGGGGTGGACTTGGTGCCGTTGCTGGAGGCGACGCCACTGCCGGTGAGCAGCCGGGTGTCGCCGCCGGTGCCGTACTTGTCGATCTGGGTGCCGTTCAGCAGTTCGCGCACCGGGTCGGCGTCCCACCAGGCGAGGAAGTTCGCCGAGGAGGGGTTGCGGCCGACGTTGCCGCCGGCGGAGTTGCGCAGGTTGCTCATGTTCGGGCCCGAACCCCAGAACTCCGCGCCGGGGTTGCCGGCGTAAATGTCACCGGCCACGCCGCGGCCGGGTCCTTCGGACCCGCTGGTCGGGGTGCGGTGGATGACCTGGCCGGTGCGGGCGTCGTGCAGGTCGGAGCCCGGCTGGCTGCCCGACTCGTGGATGGTGAAGACCTCGAGACCGGCGCGGGAGGGTACGAAGTCGCCCACGTGCAGCGCATCGCCGTGGCCGAAGCCGGTGCTGTACATCAGGCGGCCGTTGTCATCAATGGTCGCCGCGCCGTAGACGATCTCCTGCCGGCCGTCGGCGTCCACGTCCGCGATGGATAGCTGGTGGTTGCCCTGGCCGTAGGCGGCGCCGTTGCCCGAAGTGTTGGAGTCGAACGTCCAGCGCTTGGTCAGGGCGCCGTTGCGGAAGTCCCAGGCCGCGACGACGGCGCGGGTGTAGTAGCCGCGCGCCATGATCAGGGACGGGCGCTGGCCGTCGAGGTAGGCGGTGCCGGCCAGGAAACGGTCCACCCGGTTGCCGTAATTGTCGCCCCAGGAGGGAACGTTGCCGCGCGGCGGGTCGTAGTTGACGGTCGACATCGCGGCGCCCGTCAGCCCGCTGAACATGGTGAGGTACTCGGGCCCGGTCAGGATGTACCCACTGGAGTTGCGGTGGTCGGCGCCGGCATTGCCGATGACCGCGCCCTGTCCGTCGCGGGTGCCGTCGGCCGTCTTCATGGCCACCTCGGCACGGCCGTCGCCGTCGTAGTCGTACACCTGGAACTGCGTGTAGTGCGCCCCGGCGCGGATGTTGCGGCCCAGGTCGATACGCCACAGCCGCTGGCCGTTGAGCCGGTAGGCGTCGATGTAGACGTTGCCGGTGACGCCGGACTGGGCGTTGTCCTTGGCGTTGTCCGGGTCCCACTTCACGATCAACTCGTACTGGCCGTCGCCGTCCACATCACCCGGGCTGGCCTCGACCGGCGTGTAACCCGAACCGGGCGATGACAGCGGCACGTCCAGGTAGTTGCCGCCGGTGAAGCGCAACGAGGTCTCCGAAGCCGGCTGCTCCGTGCCGTTCACCACCGCGCGCACGGTGTACGAGGCATCCGAAGGGGCACCGCTGTCCAGGTAGTTGGTGGAGTCGGTGACCGGCGAGCCGTTCACCTTCGTGCCGTTGCGGTAAACGTTGAACGCCGTGTCGTAGCTCTCGGTGCCGAGCAGCCGCCAGGACACCAGATTGTTCGAGCCCGAACGCACCGAGACCAGGCCTCGGTTCAGATCCTCCATCTGCCGGGCATCACCGACCGGCGGATCGGGGTCCGGGTCGGTGCCGCCGTCGACCTTGACCAGCCGCCACTGCTGGTTCGGGCCATCGTTGTCGGTGTACTGGGAGATCCGGCCGCCATCCGCGGTGGACTGCTCCCACACCTCCAGCGCCTTGCCGCTGTTGCGGTTGATCAGCTGCACATACTGGCTGTCGATGTCGACGACGCTGAACTGCTGATTGACGGCGTTGTTGTCCGTCCACTGCATCACGTTCGCGCCGTTGGCCGTGGACCACCCCTCGACGTCCAGCACCTTGCCACTGTGCCGGGCCATGATCCGGTAGTACCCGTTGCCCGAATCGACGAACTGGAATTGCTGGTTGGCGGCGGTTCCTGGGGTCCACTGGATGACCCCGGCGCCGTTGGCGGTGGAGCGTTCGGAGATGTCGATGGCCTTACCGCTGTGGCGTGAGATGAGCTGGTAGTAAGCGGACGTGTCGATCACGGCGGCGCTGGCGCTGGAGGCGGGCAACGCGACCAGCGAGACGGCGGCCAGCAACGCCGCCAGCAGAAACGTGACCGGTCCGCAGGTTCTTCGCAGACTTCGGACGGACATGTGCGGCTCCTTCAGGTGGGCGGGTAAGGCTTGCGTGCTCCCCGACGAAAACGAGTGAATCGATTCACCTGCGACGTGCACGAGCGAGGGATCTTGTTTCGAACCTGGGGTGGGAGCGCTCCCGAGGTTAGAGGCGGGCCACCAGGAGCGGCAAGATGTGTGCACGGGGTGAATGTGGCAATCTGTTTGATCAAGTAGATTCCTGGTGCAGGGGCGCGGTTGGCCATCCCTGCATGCGCCCGATTCACACCCGTGCGTCGGCTGATCTCGACCTGGGAGTAACGGCGGTCGTTGCCTCGTCGGCGCTGTTTCCCCGCTGCTGCGAGACTCTGGAACCTGGCGGATTTGATGCCTTGCCGCATGCCGGGTGTCTTGACCGTGTCCTATGTGGTGAGTCGGTGGAGGCGTTGGTAGCAGGTGAGGGCGGTGGCGAGGCCGAGAAAGGCCAGGTAGTTGCGGGGATGGCGTTCGTGGCGGGGTGAGAGGCGGCGGTAGCCGGACAGCCACGACATCGCGCGTTCGATCACCCACCGGTGACGGCCCAGCCGCTGGCCGGACTCGACTCCCTTGCGGGCGATACGGCACGCGATGCGCTTGCCTTTCAGCCATCTGCGCAGGTCAGGCTGGTCGTATGCTTTGTCGGCGTGAATGTTGCCCGGACGGTGGTGTCGGCCGTGTTCGGGGTCGTGTCTCGATCGGAGACCGGCGAGGAGAGGCTTCAGGCCCTGGCTGTCGTGGACGTTGCCACCTGAGACAGCGACCACGACAGGCAGCCCGTTCGCATCGGACAGGATGTGCATTTCGGAACCGGACTTACCCCGGTCCACGGGGCTCGGACCTGTGTGTTCGCCCCCTTTTCGGCCCTGACGTGGGCCGTGTCGAGGATGACGCGGGACAGGTCGAGAAGCCCTGCGGCGGCGAGTTCGTCGAGCACCGCCCGGTGCAGGCGGCCCCACACCCCGGCCCTGGGCCAGACAAGGAACCGACGGTGCGCGGTGGACTTCGATATCCCGAAACAGGGCGGCGAATCCGGTCCGGAAGACCAGGCTGCGGACCGTGTCCTGAGCGCGGCTCGCTGGTCCGGGCGTACGTCCGCGTGGCGTCGCCGCGCACGTACTGCGTCATCGTCAGGTCGTAGATGCCCTTCGTCGCCGACCGTCGGCAGGTGAAGAGCAGCGTGCATTCTTCTCCCGACTCGATGGCACGAGTGGCGGGCGTCGTCTGCTCGGCCTGACGTGCCAGGAGAGCGTCGGCGTGGGGGGCTGAGGATGTCACGTGCGCGGCTCGGCTGCCCGCAGCGCTGTGCGGTCAGGGCTTGACCATGACGTAGGTCTCGCAGACGGTCTGCGAGCCGGTGGGCTGGCGGGTGAAGTTGTCGAAGACCTCGATGTCGCCGAAGCCGGCCCGGGCGCCCAGCCCGACGATCTGCTCCTGCGCCCACGCGTACAGCTGGTGGGTCTCGCTGCGTCGGACGTAGGTCTGGGTGGTGTCATCGCGCAGGAACATCAGGCCGTGCCAGTTGTAGGTGCCCTTGATGGCGGTCCGAGTAATGCTCATGAGCAGTGTGAACGGCCCGCTCTCGATGACTCGGGCGGTGGGGGTCGTGTGCGCCACCAAGGACTCCGCGTGGCGTTCGGTGTACATGTCGAAGGTGAACGTGCCGCCGGGGCGCAGCACACGGTGGACGGACTCGAACGTCCGCAGCAGCGTGGTGTCGTTGGGCAGGTGGACCAGCGCACCGGTGCTGACGACCGCGTCGAATTCGTCATCCAGGGGAATGGCCGGCAGCTCGGCTTTGACAAGCCGGGCCCGCTCCTGCGAACGGATCTTCAGTTCGGCCTGTTGCAGCTGGGCCGAGGACCGGTCGAGGCCGGTGACGTCGTATCCCCGCTGGAGCAGTTCCCGAAGAAGGAGGCCACTGCCGCAGCAGAGGTCCAGGACTTTGTCGACCTGCCCGCCGCGTTCCTGCCAGCTCTCGTGGACGAAGTCCGCGACCTGACTCCGCGGCGCCAGCCTGAACTTGTCGACGCACCACGCATCGCTGACGTCGTACCCCTCGGGCAGGAACGAATAGGGGTGGGACGGTTCGGTGCCTTGCACGAGCATGGATCGGTTCCTCTCGACGTATGGCTGCGTTCGGCTGTCACGGGTGTGGCGGGTGGGCTGCCCGGCGGGGCGACGCCTCGGGCTGGGCGGACGGCCCGCCGGGCTTGACCGCGACGTAGGTCTCGTAAAGGGTCTCCGGGCCGGATGGCTGGTGCCGGTAGTTGTCGAAGACCTCGACCCGCCGGAAGCCGGCCCGGACCGCCAGGTCGGTGACCTTTTCCTGGGGCCGGGTGTGCACGCGGTGGACCGCGCTGCTCCTGGTGTACGTCTGAGTGGTGTCATTCCGCACGAACTGCACGAAGGTCAGGTCGTAGGAGTCCTTCGCGGCGGGCCGGTGACAGGCGAGGAAGAACGTGAGCCCCCTGCTCTCGAGGTCGAACCCCCGCGGAGCGTCCTCCGTGTACTCGAAGCACCTCTGCATGAGCGTCTCGCTGAACAGGTCGAAGATGAAGGTGCCACCGGGACGCAGTACGCGGTGGGCGGCCTGGAACGCCTGGAGCAGCACGGTGGAGTTGGGCACGTAGGTGAACGCGCCCCCCGCGCAGACGACTGCGTCGAACTGCTCCTCCAGCGGGATGGCCGGCAGTTCGGCCTCGACCAGCCGCGCCTGTGCCGAAGGCCCGAGCTTCTGCTTCGCCAGCTCCAACTGCGCGGGGGACGCGTCGAGGCCGGTGACGTCGTACCCCCGCCGGACGAGTTCCCCGAGTGTCAGGCCCGGGCCGCAGCAGAGCTCCAGAACCTTGTTCACCGGGGGGCCGTGCTCTTCCCAGATCCCCTGCATGAACTCCGCAACCTGATCGCGCGGCGCCTCGTGCCAGTCGGTGAGGAACCACGAGGCGATCACATCGTAGTTCCCGGCCATCTCGTCGTTGGGAGTGACGGATTCGGTGACGTGCGAACCCATGCTTCGGTTCCTTTCTGGCAACGGCGGCCTGCCGCGGGAATTTTCCGTGGGATGTGCGAGGACCGGAGATCAATCCAACCGGGGGAGGAGTAGGTGAAATGGTCGAAAATAGGGGGTTTAATTTGTATGCCAGACGGCTTTGCAGGTAAGCACGGAGGACGGGCTTTCCGTTCCGGTTCCCGTCTATGCGAGGCCCTGGAAGGGTCCACTCGTGTGGGTGAGGTCGGCATCCGGGAAGGCTCGGTCCGCCATACCGCGAGGTCGAGTGGTTTCCGGCGTTCGGTCGGCGGCGAAAACGGCGACCAGGGTGGTGGGGTGCGGGGGAGGGGGCTGCTCACGCGTGCCGTGCGGTAACGGAAGAACGTGCGAACGAGACATCCCCGTGTGCGGTATTGGCGTTGCCAAACCCATCCGTGCCCGTAGTTTTGCGATGCGTTCGCGCGGCCGGGCCTGGCGAACGGAATGCCGTGCGGGACCAGCGGTTTGCCGAACGGCGACCTGGCGCAGCCTAGCCCCTGTGAACGGCACCAACTCTTCGAGGCCGCCTGGCTCGGTGTCGGCGCATGGGCGCTGAATCCGCGCCGGTTTCGCGGAAGAACCTTGGCGGCAGTCGAGTACGCACGCATGCAACGAGGAAAGGAAACCCTCTTGGTCACGCCGACCGCGAGCCCCGAGGCCGGTTTCGCTGACATCACACGTCTGGCCGGCTCCTACTGCTCGACCAGGGCGCTGGTGAGCGCCTTGGAATTCGACCTCTTCACCACTCTGCACACCGGGCCCGCGACCGAGGACGAGATCCGCTCGGCACTCGGTCTGCATGGTCGCGGACTGCGGCACTGGCTCGGCCTGCTGGTGGCCCTCGGCCTGCTGAAACGGCACGGCGACCGGTACGGCAACACCCCCACGGCGGACCTGTACCTGGCGCGTGCTGGGATGTGGTACATGGGGGACTTCATCCGAAAGGTCATGATCCCGTCCCTTGATGACCTTTCCGCCGCCCTGCGCACGGGGCGGCAGCAGGTTCCCGGAGGAGGCATGGGGACCGTTGTCGACGACCCCGAGCTTCTCAGGTCCTCGATCATCACGATGGACATGCTGACAGGCGACGTCGTTCCCGCACTGCTCGCCGCCTACGAGGGCTGGAACGATCAACGGACCCTGCTCGACCTCGGCGGCGGACGCGGCAGCGTGGCCGCGCAGCTGGTAGCCGCCCACCCGCACCTCAGCGCCGCCGTTTTCGACCTGCCGGCCATGGCCCCCCTGTTCGAGGAGAACATGGCCCAGCGAGAAGCGGCCAGGGCACCGGCCTTCCATGCCGGTGACTTCTTCACCGACCCGCTCCCCACGGCCGACATCGTCCTCATGGGGAACGTCCTGCTCGACTGGGAGGCCGAACAGCGGAAGCTGCTGGTACGCAGGGCCTACACGAGCACCAACCCCGGCGGCGCGCTCATCGTGTACGACCACAGGCTCCAAGGCACCACCCCCGGCGGCCAGGAGAGCCTGATGCCGAACCTGCTCACGCTGGCCCTCTGCGGCGTCTCGGAGTACACCCTCGATGACCTGAGCGCGGACGCCAGGAGCGCGGGTTTCGACGCTGTCGAGCACCGGCCCCACGGCTCGCCGCCGCGCCCCGTCGTCGTCTGCCGCCGGGCCCGGTGAGAAGCCGGCCTCCGGGGCCTACGGGTCGAAGTCGACCGTGCCGCGTCGGCGGCCGCGGTGCAGGAGCGATTCGAAGGCCAGGTGGGCCATGACCAGCCAGAAGACGCCGACGAGCAGGCCCAGGGCCGCCCGGGCGAAGACGTAGCCGGAAGAAGCGTCTTCGGTCAGGGCGCGGAGGGCGTGCAGCAGGTGCGTCAGGGGAACGATGTCGGCGATCCGGCCGATCCAGGACGGCCAGTAGCCGATGGGGACCTGTACGCCGCAGAACGCCATCATCAGCAGGGCGGTGACGCCCGGGACGACGTTGCGCAGGCGGCCGGCGTTGAGGACCAGGGCGGCGAGGAAGAGGCCGAAACAGTAGGTGCCGGCGGCGGTGAGGACGACCAGGAGGGCCGCCACCGGGATGTGCTCCGGCCGCCAGGTGACGCCGAAGAAAGGGCCCAGGAGGAACAGGGCCACCAGGGAGGTGCCGGTGCCGCTGACCGGCCACTGGAGGCTGCGGCCGAGGAAGACCCAGGTGGGTCCGGCCGGGGCGGCGGCCAGCAGCGCGAGAGTGCCCGCCGTGCGTTCCCAGGTGGTGGAGGCGACCACGGTCAGGGATTCGATGACGCACGTCATCAGCGCGTTGCCGATGACCAGGTAGGTCGCGTGCTCGGGACCGGCGACCACCCGGCCGAGGAGGACGAAGAACGTGACCTGGGCCAGCATGCGGCCGAGCCAGCCGAACGTCCATGTCCGCCACGTGTAGATGGCGCGCATGTCCGCGAAGGCATTGGCCGCACTGTGCCTGACGACATGTGCGGGGAGGGCGAGTCGTGCGAGCACGGGAAGGTCACCTCACGCCTGGGCGAGTGTGCCGAGCCGGCGCACCCGGTTCAGGACCCGACGCAACAACATCAGCCCGATGGCGCACCCGGCCGAGCCGAGGGCGAGGATGACCGCGAGCCGTGCCACGGCGTCGGTGACGGGTGCGGGGTCGAGACCGTCGCGCAGCAGGTCGGCCGACCAGGACAGGAACACCGCTCGGGAAACGGGCTGGACCCAGCCGGGCAGGAAGGTGACGGGTACGAGCACGCCGCCCAGGAGGTAGAACGGGTAGCTGAGGGTGTTCTGGATGACGCGTGCCGAGGGCATGAGAACGAAGAGGGGCGACAGGATGCTCGCGGTGCCGGCCGCCGCCCACACCGTTGCCAGCAGGCAGGCGACGACGACGAGCGGGTGCGGGAAGGCGAGCCAGCGGCCGAAGACGAGCCCGGCGGCCAGCCATGACTCGGCGAAGGACACCACGCCGATGGCGGTGACCGCGCACATCCGGCCCATGACGACGGTGCCGAGCCGGGCGGGTGCGGCGATCAGCCCTTCCAGGGTGCCCAGGTCCCGTTCCTCGGTGATGAGTTCGCCGGCGGCGTGGAGGGCGAGCAGCCACAGCGACATCAAGGTGGGTGCGACCACCGCGTACGGGGACAGGTCGGTGCGCCCGGCATAGTCGCTGATGGACAGGAAAACGACGGTCAGCAGCGGGGCCGTGACGCAGACCTGGACCGCGGCGGGCGAACCGGCGAGATGCCGCAGCTGAAAACGTGCGGCGGTGACGAACAACCTCATCTCTCCACCGTCATGCCCCGCTCGCCGATGAGGTGCAGGTAGACCTCTTCGAGGGTGGGGCGGGAGGTGGCCACCTCGGTGACGTCCTCCGCCACCAGGCGTCTCAGTACGGCGCGGGTGGCCGAGGTGTCCTCGGTCTCGATGCGGAGCCGTTCCCCGGCGGCGGCGCGTACGGTGACGACCCCGGGGATGTCCGGCAGTGCCGCGGCGACCTCGGCGGGGACGCCCCGGGCCTCGATGCGCTCGTAGCGGGAGATGAGGGCGCCGATCCCGGCGGGCGCACGGGTGGCGATGATCCGGCCGTGGTCGACGAGGGAGACCCGGTCGCAGACGGCTTCGGCCTCGGCCATGTCGTGGGTGGTCAGCAGGATGGTCCTGCCATCCGCGCGCAGGCCGTCCACCAGGACGCGGAAGTCCTGTGCCGCGACCGGGTCCATGCCGACCGTCGGTTCGTCGAGGATGAGCAGCGGCGGGTCGGCGACCAGGCCGCGGGCGAGGTGAAGGCGCTGTTTCATACCGCGGGAGAGGGTGTCGACGCGGTCGTCGGCCCGGTGCGCCAGGCCCATGCGTTCCAGCAGAGCCTGGCAGCGGCGGCGCAGCCCGGTGCCGCGCAGGCCGTACAGCGCCGCCCAGAAGCGCAGGTTGTCGCCGACGGTGAGCCGTCCGTAGAGTCCGCGGTCGCCGCCGAAGACGATGCCGATGCAGCGCTTGACGGCGTCGGCGTCCCGGACGACGTCGCGGCCCATGATGCGGGCGGTGCCCGAGGTGGGCAGCAGGATGGTGGACAGGATGCGGCACAGCGTGGTCTTGCCCGCCCCGTTGGGGCCGAGCAGGCCGTGGACCTCGCCTTGTCCGACGCTCAGGTCCACGCCGCGCAGGGCGTACACCTCGGAGCCGCCGCGCCTGCCGGTGCCGTAGCTGCGGGTGAGGGAGCGGGTCTCCACCGCTGTGGCCCTGTCCGTCATGACAGTTGCTCAGCCCTGCACCCGGGCCCGGCCCTTCGCTCCGCCGGCGCGTCCAACTCCCGCAGGGCCGCTTCGTACCGCTCCTGGGTGACGATCTCGTGGGTGACCAGGAGGTAGTCGCCGACGGGGGTGAGCAGAAGGGCCTCGTCGCCGTAGCGGTGGACGCGCGCACGGTCCCAGTCGGTGCGTCCTTCGGCGGGCCGCAGCGGCATGCCGTACAGGGCCGTGCCCGCGGCGAGGGCGGCGCCGATGTCCGTCGGCGGGGCAGGCGGCGCGGAGTATGCGGCGCGGCGGGCCCGTTCACGAACGACCCCGGCCTCCAGGGCGGCGCTGAGGCCGGACAGGTGCCCCAGGGGCAGGCGGGTGGCCGCATGGTCGAGCAGCTCCCCCAGTTCGGGGGCGAGGTGGTATTCGGCTGCCGCCGACACCAGTGCCTCCGTGGACGCGACGGGGGTGGTGCCGAGCACGTGGACATCGATTATGTCCCGGGCGTGGAAAGGCCGTTGCAGGCGCTCCTCCGCCAGGGCGAGGAGGTTGGCGGCGAGCGGATCCTCGGGTATGCGCGGGCGGATGGGGAAGACGCCGCCGTCGCCGACGAGGGCGGCGGTGGCGACATCCACGCGTATCTCGGGGTCGAGCAGCGGGTCCTCGGCGGGCCAGTGGAGGGCGACGACGGTGTGGCGGGTGGGCGCGCCGAGTATGGAGACGCCGATGTACAGCGGGGTGCTGTCGGCCGTCAGTAGGCGTACCGCGCGCCAGAGGTCGGCCTCGCCGTCGGTGACGAGGTCGAGGTCGCCCTGGGGACGCAGGATGCCGTCGGGGTAGTGGCGCGCGAGCATCGGCCCCTTGACGACCTGTACGCGGGCCCGGTCGGCGATGTGGGCCAGCACTTCCTCGTAGTGGCGGGCCCGCCGCCGGGCCCGTCCGAGTTCGCCGCGGGCCGCCTCGCTCATGGGGTGGCCGCGGTGTTCGAGAGCGGAAAGGACGAGGTAGGGCAGGGTGTAGTGGGCTTTGCGGGCGCTGAACAGCAGGCGGCCGGGGCCGTGCTCCTCAGGAACGTCCAGGGCGTCGTAGAGCGTCGAGAGATCCATGGTGGAGACGTCCAGGGTCGGGAGGCCGGTGGTTGCGAGGTCCGTTGCCGGGCGGTTGGTGTCAGGCGTCGTCCGGGTCGGCGGGACGCCGCCAGAAGACGTGGTCGACCTCCCAGCCGTCGGCGACGAGGGAGGCGACCACGCGGTCGCCGTGGCCCGCGGCGAGGTGCGGGGCGGGATGGATGACATTGCCGATCAGCGGAAGCCGTGCGTTCCGGGCGTGGGCGATGGCGGTGGCGGTCAGCGCGGCGGTGCCTGCCCGGCGTGGTCCCGCGTCGCCTTCCACCAGGACGTCGACCAGGTCGATGTAGTCGCGTCCGGTGACCGGGTCGTGGGCCTGGCCGAGCAGGGTGAGGTGGCCGATGGCCGGCCCGTCGCCCTGGGTGGCGACGAAGGAGACACGGTCGGGGGCCTCGATGATGTCGCGGGCGACGGCGTCCGCGGTGGCGGGGTCGGCGGCGACGCCGTGGCCGGCGCTGCCGTCGACGAGAGCTTTGACGAGCCAGCGTGCGATGGCCGCCTCGTCGGTGTCCGGGTCGGCCGGGCGGACGGTGAGCGGCGCCGGGCGGTGGCGGGCGGGGCCTTCGGGGGACGCGTCCGCGGGCCCGCCGGTGTGGCGCAGGTAGGTGAGGTGCCGGTGCCACGGCTCGGCGAGGGTGATGTGGGCCGGGGCGCGTACGACGATCGGCCGCGCGGCGCCGTTGCCCGCCCCGGCGATCCGCAGTGCCTCCGCCAGCCGGGTGGCGTCCTTGAGAATGCTCTCGGCGCAGAACTCGACGAGCAGCCGCCGTTCGTCCAGCAGCGGATCGTGCTGTTCGTCCGCGACGAAGTACTGGCCGTGGAGCCGGTGGAGCAGTTCGGCCTCGGCCGCCGCGGCGAGGTAGTCGGGCGAGGCGTGGGTGGCACCGGTGATGCCGACGGGATGGGCGGAGTTGCTCATCGTGCCTCCGGACGCGGGACGGCGACGAGGCCGGCCGGCAGGCGCGTGGCCGCTTCCCGGACGCCGTCCGCGGTAAGAGCAACGATCTGCCTCGGCTCCTGACGGACCGGAATTCGATCGGCAGCTGTCATCAGGAATCCTCGTATCCAGAATTTCGGATCGTGCGGAATGCCGCCGCAGCGGCGGGCCGCGGCGGCATTCCCTGGCGCCAATCCGGCTCAGCGGTTGGACTTGGGCTTGACCTTGACGAGCCGCGGACGCATGGTGATCAAAGGCATGATTTCCCCCTCTCTGTTCGGTGAAGCATTGAGTTGCCATGGGAACGGGAAGGCCCCCGCCCGGAATTTGGGGGCGGCCTTACCTCCCTGGAGAAAGCTTCGGGCTCCGGTGATTTCGCCTCAAGTGGTTGTCCGTTTCCCGTGAATCGGACAACGGGCCGGGTGCCGCTCGGGGCGGCGAACGGTGCGCGAAGCACGACGAAGCGAAGCCGAGGCGGCGCCTGGCGCCTCGCGGGCCCGGGCCCGGGCCCGGGCCCGGAGCACCACCGCGCCCCCTTACGTCCTCGGTGGCCCAGCCATGGGGCCCCCGGTCCCCTGGACCGGCACGGCATGCCGGGTCACCGCGAGGCCGGAGCGTCCTGATAACGGGTGACCAAGTCGGCCAGTCGCGTGTGCAGTTGTCCGGGCGGGTGGTGCGGTGGCCGGCCGAGGAGCGCCGCCTCGGCCGCGCTCCGCCGTCCGAGCCGCGCGCCACGGGCGGCGTAGCGCACACAGAAGAGAGCGTCGGCGCGGCGGTCGGCCGCGAACAGGCTGCCGGCGTCGGCGAGTGAACGGGAGTCGACGCCGGCGAGCTTTCCCGCGAGGTCGAGCGCGCTTCGGACCTCTGCCTCGTCGCCCTGGTGGGGCACCTGCCACAGGGCCAGCAGCGTGGCGAGCAGTTCCGGGTGGCCGCCAGCCGCCAGGTCGGCCGGTAGCCACTTGGGCTTGTGGTGGCGCGGGAACTGGAGCGCCAGCGCGGCCACCGCGAGGTCGTGGGCCGCACCGCGCAGCGCGTGCCACGCCTGTGCCATGGAATCGGGGGAGGCGGGACCGGTGGGCGCGGTCCGCCGCGCGGCCGCTGTCACGGCGCGCCGTACCCCGGCCAGGTGCCGGGCGATCGCGTCGGCCGGCGGGCGCAGGGCGGCGGCCCGCTCCGCCCAGCGGGCGGCGAGCCCCTCCGGGTCCCACACGGGCAGGCCGACCAGCCGGTCGGCGGCGGCCAGCCGCTCCAGGACCGTCTCGAAACCCACCGCCGCGACGCCCGCCGTGCCGGTCCCGGCCGCCTCCTCCGCCATCGTGAAGGCGTCCTCGACGTCCGCGAGCAGCACGTTCGTCGACGTGACGCGTATCCCGTCCACCGTGCTCCGGCTGACTGCCGGAGCGCCCGTCTCCCTGACGATCAGCAGGTTCAGGTCGGAGTCGGGGCAGGCGCGGTTGCGGGCGGTGGACCCGGTGGCCAGGACGGCCCGTACGCCCCGCTCCCGTCGCAGCCGCCGCGCGATGTCCCAGGACAGGTCGGCGCGCCGCACGCTCGGGCCGCTGAAACGGAAGGCGTCCACGCCGCACAGACGCCCCTGGGCGAGCAGTCCGGCCGCGCGGTCACGGTCCAGGCCGTCGGTCAGGGTGGCCACCGCCCGGCGGTGGCCACCGAGGTCCACGAAGGGCAGCGCCAGTACGGCGTCCGCGTCCAGGCCGCGCTCGGTGAACGCCCGACCGATGCCGGTGTGCCCCGGCGGCAGCCCGAACCACGTGCGGGCGTCGTGCAGCGCCTCCACGGCGCCGTTGCTCAGATGGACCCCGTTGTTCGTCCGCCGCACCGGCCCCCCGTCGGCCGTCCCCAGCGGGAAGAGGCCGGCCAGCGCATCGCCGCGCAGGCTGCCAGGCAGGGCCAGGGCCGGATCGGTCGCGCCACAGAACTCGGTCCGCATCCGCGGCCAGGGCAGCGCGGCCGGCGAATGCGCGGTGACGAGGATGGCGAGCGTACGGTTGCCGCTCTGCTCCAGGCGGGCGAGGACTCCCGGCATGTGCGGGTTGATGACCACCAGCGCGCGCCCGTCGTGGAATCCCGGCTCCTGGTGAACGTTGACGAACAGGCAGTCCCCGATCTCGTTCGGACCGTCGATCTCCCGGCTGTCCAGCCCGCGCAGCTCGGCCGAGCCGGTGCTCCACTTCTCCAGCAGCTCCTCGGTCAGGCCGCGTTCCTCGATGATCTGCCGGGCGGTGACGACCTCCAGCTCCTGGGGGCGGGCGCCGAACCGGCGGACGAACTCGGGCCGGTCGTAGATCTCCAGGAAGGCGATGCGCTCCTGGGCGATCAGCGTCCCGCGCGCGGCCAGCTCGGCATGCGGCAGGTAGTGGGCGGCGGCCATGCCCCGGCTGCCGATCTCGTTGCCGTCCGTGAGCAGCGCGCGGCTGGCCAGGTAACCGCACTCGGCCAGCCGGTCGGCCAGCTCCCGCAGGGTGCGCGGCAGCACCTCCATGCCCGGCTTGAAGACCAGCACCCCGCTGAACTCGGCCGGGACACCCGGCTCGTGGGGATGCCGCGGGTGGTGCCACGAGCCGTCGCGCAGTACGGACTCGAGGTCCGGCGAGGCGCAGGCGTCCGCGTCGGGCACCCGGCGCAGCCGGCGGCGCAGCGCGGCGGCCGCCCACCAGGTGGGATCGCAGGCGGGCCGGTCGGGGATGACGAGCTCGATCCGGGGGCCCGGGGACGCCGTACGGATCTCGGTACGGCCGGGAGCGGCCGCTTCGCCGTCCGCGGTCGCCCCCGCCTCCGCCTCCGTACCCGCCGTCACATCGGCGATCCAGGCCAGCAGCCGTTCCCGGTGGTGCGCACCGGAGATGGTGATCACGCTCACGCCAGGACCGTCGCTTCCCGCTCCTCCTGGGTACGTTCCATGGCTCGCGCCGCGCAGTCCAGGCTCTCCTCGATGACCGCCTCGTCGTGAGCGGCGGAGACGAACCAGTTGTGCGTGGGGTGCACGAGAGCTCCCTGGGCCGTCATGTGGATCGCGAAACGGCTCATCCAGGCGTGGTCGGTATCGCCGTCCACGGTGACGGTGGGCATGGCGGGCGGCCCGCTCACGCGCAGCGGGACGCGGTGGCGCCGGGCGAGCGCGAGCAGCCCCGAGGTGAACTGCTCGCCGCGGGCCCGCAGTACGTCGACGGTCCCCTGCCGCTTCATCAACCGCAGGCTGGCGAGCGCGGCGGCCATCGCGCTGCCTGCGTTCCAGAAGGTGCCGGCGGCGAAGACCTTCGCGGCCGCGTCCCTGAGAGCGTCCGTACCGGTGACCGCGGCCAGCGGCCAGCCGTTCGCGATGGCCTTGGAGAAGCAGACCAGGTCGGGCCGGTAGCCGAAGTGGGCGTGCGAGCCGCGCAGATCGAGGTGGAACCCGGCCCGTACATCGTCGGAGACGAGCAGTGCGCCGTGCCGGTCGCAGTGGTCGCGCAGGGCCGCGAGCCAGGCCGGGTCGGGCAACTCGGCGGCACCGGGGATCGGGTGGTGGAACGGGGTGATCGCTACGGCGGCGAGTTGCGGCCCCCGGGTGCGGAACAGCGTCTCCAGTGCGTCGAGGTCGTTCCAGGGCAGGGTGACCACCGCTGAGGAGTCCGAAGCGTCACGCCCGGCCCCGGAGTTGCACCAGGCGCACCAGCCGTGTGAGCCGTGGTAAGCGCCGTCCACGCAGGCGACGAGCGAACGCCCGGTGTGGGCGCGCGCGGTGAGCAGGGCGATCCACGTCGCATCGGAACCGCTCTTGCCCCATGCCGCCCAGGCGGCGCCTTCGACCGTGGCCACCAGCAGTTCGGCCAGTTCGACCGAGCGCGCGGTGGCCTGGCTGAGGCATTCCCCGCGGCGCGCCTCCTCGGCGACCGCGGCATCGACCTCGGGCTGTGCGTAGCCGTGCACCGAAGTGCCGTAGCCGCACAGGAAGTCGGTGTACCAGTTCCCGTCCACGTCCTGGATGCGCGCGCCCTGGCCGCGTTCGGCGAACCACGGGTAGTGCTCGGGGCTGAGGACGGCAGGGAACTTGTTGTGGCCCCAGACGCCGCCGGGGATCACCTGGGCCGCCCGGCGCAGCAGCGTCTGGGAGGCCGGATAGCGCGCGGCGGCCGTGCTCTTCGCCGTGCTCTTCGCCGTGCTCTTCGCGGAGCTTGCCGCGGGGGAGGTGCGGTTCATGAGGAGTCCTTCGTGCCGTGCGTCTCGGGGCCGCCGCTGATCACCGGCGCAAGTCGTTCCAGGTGCTGCGGGAATGCCTGTGCCACGTCGTCGGGGCGGGCGATGGACTGGTCGGCGAAGTCGAATCCGGGCGCGACGATCTCGCTGATGAGGCCGTGGCCGACGTCGTCCGGCAGCCGGCTGGCCTTCCACCAGCCGCCCGGGCACGTGAACACCGGTACCTGGCCGCGGTGCGTATCCGTGCCCATGACGACCTCGTGCAGGGTGCCGTCGGGGGAGAGCAGTATGTACTCGATGGGGCCACCGGAGTGCAGGAAGTGCGTGATGTGCGCGGTGTTGAGGTGCAGGTGGCCGGTGGGAGAACGGGCGTCGAGCAGGTAGTGGATGGTGTTGGCGTACGGCCGCGGACCCCGGAACGTCGTCATGGACGCGGCGGACTGGTACAGCTGGCGGTAGTAACCGCCCTCGACGTGGGGGGTCAGCTCCAGCAGCCGCGCGAGTTCCGGGCCCTCCGGCGTGGCGGGCCGGGCCGCCGCGGCGGTGGGCGCCGCTGCCCGCCGGCCGCTCTCCCCGGCCGATGCCGGCTCCTCGTCCGGCGCGTACTCCCACGTGCCGGTGCCCGGCACCACGGCCTCGCTCCACAGGGCCCCTTCGCCCTCGGCCAGTTCGATGCGGTGCCACTGGCCCGCGGGAACGGTCAGCTGGAAGTGCTCGCCGTGTCGCGGGGACTCGCCGAGGACCTGGTCCCGCTGGCCGTGGTCGGCCGTGCGGGTGCACACGCGGAGCCGTCCGTCGCCGAAGGCCGCGGGGTGGCGGAACAGGACGAGGTCGCCGGCGCAGCGCCGCCAGCCGAGGTGGCGGGCGGCGGTGTCGAGCATGCGGGTGCGCCACCGTATCGGCGCGGTGACGAGCGGCCGGCCGCCGTACCCGGGGTGCCCGCCGGCCGGCCCCGCCCAGCCTCCCGCCGGGTCGGCCGTCAAACGCAGTCGCGGTGCGAGGTCCCGGGCGCTGGTCATGTTTTCGTGCTCCTCGTCCCCGGGCCCGTCAGTAGCGGTACCCGGCCGGCTTGTACGGACCGTCCACGGGCACTCCCAAGGAGCGGGCCTGGGCCTCGGTCAGCGTGGTGAGACGGACCCCGAGCGCGGCCAGGTGCAGCCGGGCGACCGACTCGTCGAGGTGCTTGGGCAGCACGTGCACCCCGACCGTATACGGGTCGGCCGAGGTGTACAGCTCCAGTTGGGCCAGCACCTGGTTGGCGAAGGAACTGGACATCACGAAGCTCGGGTGCCCGGTGGCGTTGCCGAGGTTGAGGAGCCGGCCCTCCGACAGCACGATCACCGAGTGGCCGTCGGGGAAGACCCACTCGTCCACCTGGGGCTTCACCGCGATCCGCCGGACCCCCGGCACGGCCGGCAGGCCCGCCACCTCGATCTCGCCCTCGGCGTGCCCCATGCTGCCGACGATGGCCTGGTGCTTCATACGGGCCATCTGCGCCGCGGTGACGATGCCCTCGACGCCTGTGGCCGTCACGACGATGTCCGCGACCGGCAGCATCTCGTCGAGCGTGGCGACCTGGAAACCGTCCATGGCCGCCTGGAGCGCGCAGATCGGGTCGATCTCCGTGACCACCACCCGCGCCCCCTGGCCGCGCAGCGCCTGCGCACAGCCCTTGCCCACGTCCCCGTACCCGCACACCACCGCGGTCTTGCCGCCGATCAGCACATCGGTGGCTCGGTTGATGCCGTCGATCAGCGAGTGCCGGCAGCCGTAGATATTGTCGAACTTCGACTTCGTCACCGAGTCGTTGACGCTGATGGCGGGGAACAGCAGGGCGCCCGACTCGTCGAGGCGGCGCAGCCGCTGGGTACCCGTCGTCGTCTCCTCCGTCACCCCGACGAGGCCTGCCGCCAGCGTCGTCCACTTGCCCGGCGGGTCCGTGAGCGTGCGGGCGACCAGCCCGAGCATCGCCTCCTCCAGCTCGTCCGCGGCACCGTCCGGCGACGGCACGCGGGCGGAGCGTTCACAGGCGGCGCCGCGGTGCACCAGCTCGGTGGCCGTGCACGCGTCGTCGAGCAGCAGGTTCGGGCCCTGCCCGTCCGGCCAGGTCAGGGCGCGCTCGACGCAGTGCCAGAACTCCTGCGGGGTCTGGCCCTTCCACGCGAAGACCGGCACTCCGCTCGGCTCCCGCGCGCTGCCCGCGGGGCCCACCGCCACCGCGGCGGCCGCCGCGTCCTGCGTGGACAGGACGTTGGAGCCCGCCCAGCGCACCTGCGCGCCCAACTCGACCAGGGTCTCGATGAGGACGGCGGTCTGAACGGTCATGTGCAGCACCCCGGTGATCCGCGCCCCGCGCAGCGGCCGGGCCGCCCGGTGGTCCTCACGAAGCCGCATCAAGGCCGGCATCTCATGCTCGGCCAGGCGTATTTCCCCGCGCCCCGCGGCGGCCAGCGACAGGTCCAGGACGTGGAAGTCCGCTGCGGCGCCGGGCCGCGTGGGTGCGGGGGAGGCGGGCATCGGGGCGGAGGCGGTGCCAGTCACGGCGACACTGGCGGAGGCGGAATTCATTGCCGGTAGTCCCATCGTCTGCGGTCCACTGAGGCCTGGCCATCGTTCCGGGTCGGGAATCACGAGCGTTGCCCAGGACCTGCGGGCACTCAAGGCGTTGTCCGGAGCTGGGGCCGAACGGACAACTCCGAGCCGGCCGCCGCGGCGCCGCACGGGACCGTTTCCCGCAAGAAGCAAACGGACAACCCCTTGCCGCGCCCAATCGCTGTGCACACACTGGCGCTTGCGTTACGCACCGGATTGCCGGTCCCGCGTTCCATGCCGAAGAAACACGAGAAGGGCGTTATGCCATGCCCGAATCCCTGCCCGAGGCCCAAGCCGAAACAATTCCTGCACCCCAGCCCGAGAACAGCCGTCCCCTCGTCACCCGGCCCGCCGGCACCCTGCTGGTCCTGTCCGGACCGTCCGGTACCGGAAAGACCTCCCTCTCGCGGGCGATGGTCGAAAAGGACCCGACGCTGGCCACCACGCGCTCGGTCACCACGCGAAAGCCGCGTGGACCGGGCGAGGAGCACTACGATTACGTGTCCCGCGAAGTGTTCCTCAAGATGGTGGGCAACGGTGACTTCGTCCAGTGGATTCATCCGTCGTTCGACGAGTACTACGGGACGCTGCGAGCCCCCGTGGAGAAGGCGCTGTCCGAAGGGCAGGATCTGGTCTTCGACTACTGCACGGAGGGATATCTCAACCTCAGGCGTTTCTACCCGGAGCAGGTCGTCGGAGTCTTCGTGATGGCCCCCAGCGTCGAGGCCATGGCCATCCGCCTCAAGGGTCGCGGCAGCGAGAGCCCGGAGGAACTGGTACTGCGCCACCACATGGCGGCCAAGGACTTCGCTTTCGTCGACCAGCACGACTACCACGTGATCAACGACGACTTCGACGCGGCACTTCAGACCCTGCTGGCCATCCGCAGGGCCGAGCAGGCCCGGATGGCCCGGCAGCGGGCGGTGCTCGACGTCTATGCACAGCACGCCGAGCCGACCCTGCTGCGCTACTACTGATGCCCCTGCGTCCGCAGGCCACCGGCCAGTTCGCGCACGTAGACGGTGAGCAGTCCGTTGCAGCGGTATGTGCCCGCGGCCGTCAACTCCAGCAGGTTGGCCTGGTACAGCCGATCGGCCACGCGCATGGCGTTCCCGAGCGACATCCCCGGCAGCCGGGCCGCGTCGCGTACGGAGAACTCCGCGGAGTCCGCACGTTCCGTGGTGTCCGCGTGGGCGGCGGCGTCGATGACCCCGAGAGCGGGCGCCATGTCCGCGCCCAGATCGCGGTGGGACCAGGAGAACACGGTGCGCACCGAGGCGGCCATGTCGTCCGCGCAGCTGAGGAGGTCGAGGCGACCGCGCGGGTCGGTCATTCCGGCCAGCACCTCCTCCGGGCTCATGCCGGGGGCCGCCGAGAGGCGTTCGGCCAGGATGCGCAGGGCCAGCGGCACATGGCCGCAGTACGCGGACAGCCGGGCGATCGCCTCGGGGCGGGCGTTCTCCAGGCCGGGCCCGGCGACCCTGCGCAGGAGTTCGGCGGATTCCTCGGGGGTGAACGGCCGCAGGGAGAGCCGTACCGCCCCGTCCCGGGCGACGAGACCGGCCAGCCGGTTGCGGCTGGTCACCAGCACCACACAGCCCGGGGCGCCGGGCAATAACGCCCTGACCTGGTCGGCGCTCGCGGCATTGTCCAGAACGACGAGCATGTGCCGCCCGTCCAGCAGGGTGCGGAACAGCGCGGACCGCTCTTCCGGGCTTTCCGGAATCGCAGCGCGGTCGACGCCCAGCGCGCGCAGGCTCGCGGCCAGCAGCTCCTCCGTGGGCGCGGGGCGGCCGGCGGGGCCGTAGGCACGCAGGTCGTGGAAAAGGATGCCGTCGCCGAACGCGGCGGCATTGCGGTGCGCCCACCGCAGCGCGAGCGCGGTCTTGCCGACCCCGGGCATCCCGTCGACCAGCAGCACCATCGCCCGGCGGCGGGAGTGCGGCCGAGGTGCGGCGATGAGGCCAAGCTGCTCCAGCTGGCTGCGGCGGCCGGTGAAATGGGATGTGTCGGGCGGCAGTTGCGACGGACGCCGGGCGGCCCTCGGGGCGGGTCCCGCGCCCGCCAGCCGGTGGGCCAGCAGCAGCTTGCCGCCCGCGGACAGGGCCTCGTCGCATCTGCGGGCCAGGTCGAGGGAAGCCCGTTTGCCGCCCGTCTCGATTCTGCTGAGGTGCCCCTTGCTGTAATGAATCAGCTTGGAGAGCCTGGCGAGAGAGACGCCCTGCGCCATGCGCTCCTTACGCAACTCGCTGCCGAACACCACCGTCATCGCGCCCTCATTTCCGGTCCGGACTCGCAAGGACGCCGCGGTGTCCCGGCCGCTTCGCGGAAGGCCGGACGCCGTCCGCGGGCCTGTCCCGCCGAGACATCGGGAGCCATCCTGACAACGGCGCTTTCATGCGGCTTTCCTGGCGCGAGACGCTCTTCGTCCCGGGACAGACCGCCACCGAAGCCCTCAGGCCGCCGTTCATCCGGCTCGCACCGTGCGGACAGCACGCACGGGCTTTCGGGACCCCTGCCGAGCACCCTCTGCTTCGATTTCCTCCGTCGCTCCCCGGCGTTCGTGGCAGCACGGCCGGCGAGGCGGCTTCAGGCAATCCGGGACCCAAGCCCCTGCGGAAAGTGAGGCACCCATGTACGAAGAGGTCAAGCTTTCGCCAGAAGAGGTCGATCGCGTCATGGGCATCATCGCCCAGGCGTTCACCGACATGGAGGCGGTCGCCGCGGGCATCGGCGGGCACGCCGGCACGGTCGGCACCGCCTACAACGGCACCGGCACCGCGACCGCCGTGGAGACCTACGAGGGCCTCGGCCGGGCCGGCCAGGCCCTGGCCAACGCCCTGGAAGGGCTCTCCCAGGACCTCGGCCTGACGTCCAGCACCGGCCGGGAGACGGACGACGCGGCACACGGCGCGCTGAACAACGTGGTCCCCGCCAACATGGCCTCCGACCACTCCATCGCCGCCCAGATCTGATGCGGCCACCGGCAACCAAGCGACCGAAAGCGGAAACGAGCCAGGAGAAGTCATGGCCTTCAACGGGTTGATTCAGTTCAGGAACGACAACCTCGACGGCATCCAGTCCCAGACCGTCGGCCAGCAGGAGCAGTACACCGAGATCTGGGACAACGTGCGCACGCAGCTCCTGAGCCTCGTGCAGACCGGCCAGGTGGACGCCCAGATCGGCGGAACGCTCGAATACCGCGACGCGATCTTCCGCCGCGAGGCCACCGGCTACGACGAGAGCGTCACCTCGCAGAACACCGCGATGCGCAACGTGCAGAACATCGGCAACGAGGGCGGCGCCGCCATGGTCAGGGCCGCCGCCGGCGGCCGGGCCTGACCGGGTACCGGCACCGGGGAACCGGGTCCCGAGAGACACAGGGGAGACACACCATGGACACCGTCACGATGAACATCGCCGCCCACCGGAACGTCGAGGCCGCCGTGGGTGAGCGCGACCGACTCGCCAAGTTGATGGAGGCCACCGGCAGCATCGGCTCCAACGCCGGCATGTTCGGCCGCGTGCCGAACGGGGCGCGGGCGGCGGCGGTGCTGAGCGCGGCCGTGGCCGGCGTGACCCAGCAGGTGTCCGAGGGCGGGCGGACGGTCGACGACATCCGCAGCAGCGCCGCCGCGGCGGCCCAGATCGGCGAGCAGTCCGACCAGGAGGCCGAACGGGCCCTGGCGCAGGCACGAGCGGCGGCCCTCGGGCACTTCGACGCCGAGACATCGGCGCGGGCCGGAGGCTGGTGAGGTCATGAGCATCGCGTCGGCCTCGGCCCAGTTCCGGGAAACCATCGAGACGATCAAGAGCGCTCACGAGTACGAGATCCGGGCCGCCTCCGGAGCGTGGTTCACCCTGGCCAACGCCGGGGTGGCGGAGAGCACGGTGCTGGCGAGCACGGCTCAGGAGGCGGCCGCGGAGCCGGGCGTCGGCCTGCGGGAACTGTCCGAGCGGCTGGTTCAGATGACCGACTTCACCTCCGGCACCGCGGCCCTGGCCCAGCAGATCTCGACTCAGCTCCAGCAGGCGGGGGACCACACGGCGCGGGCCGTGGCGGAGGCCCTCGTGCTGGAGTCGCAGTTCGATGAGCTCATGCAGCAGCGGCAGTCCCTGTCGACGTCCGCGCACGCCGAGCAGGCCATGGAGGGCGCGATAATGGCCCTCACCGCACGGGCGCAGGCGGTGCTCACGGCGCTGGACCAGGAGTACGCCAACGTCATCGCCGGGGAGGCGCCGACGGCGCCCAGGAGTACCGGCCCCGGTGGACCGGGCGCCGCGCCGGCGGCCGCCGGCGCCGGTGCTCCTGGCGGGGCGGCCGGGGCGGCCGGGTCGGCCCCGGCGGACGCGGCCGGGGCGCCGGGGGCGGCGGCCGGCCCGGCGGGCGCCGCGGAGGCCCCGGTCGCCGACCATCAGGCGCCCAACGGCAGTGCCGTCGGGTCGGGGGAGTACCCCCACTCCAGCGTGATGGGGCCGGAGCAGGGCGACTTCGCCGGGTGGCAGCGCGACCCGGGCACCGGCTACCTGGTCGATCCGGCGACCGGGCGGGAGTTCGACCCGGCGACCGGCCGGTGGATCGACCCGGTCACCGGCAAGCCGTTCGGCGAGGCCACCGAGTACGCCGCCCGGCTGTCCGGCCTGGGCACCGGCTCGGGCGGCCTGGCCTCGCCCGGTGGGCTGGCGCTGGTCGCCCCGCCCGGCGTGGCGGGCGGGGGCTCGGGAGGTCTGGCGGGCCTGTACGGCGGCGTCCTGCCGCCGAGTATCGCCCACGCCGGCCCGGCCGGCGGCCAGGTGCTGAGTCAGGCCATGCGCAACATGGACCGGAACGCGCACGTGGCGACACAGATGGCGATGCGCGAATCGGCCCAGGGGGGACGACCGTTCATGCCGCCGCCGGCGATGGCCGGGGGCGCGGCGGGCGGCGGTCAGGGGCGCGGGGGGCGCGGCGCCGGGAACGGGCGGCTCACCGACCTCACCGAGGACCCCGAGGTCTGGGCCCCCCGCCGAAGTGCCACCACGGGTGTGCTCGGCGAGTAGTCCCCGGGGGCCGCAAGCAGCCCCCGGACGACCGCGAGAAGACGCGAGAAGACGCGAGAAGGCGCGAGAAGGAAAAGGAGAACGCAGATGTCCGCAGATGGCCTGTGGTACATCCCCGAGGGCTTCCGCGAGGCCGCGCGGGCCAGCACGGAGACCGCGGAAGCGGCGGAGAACGCCGGGCGCCGCCTCGGCCAGGTGCAGGTGAACGCCGCGAGCTGGGGCGGAGCCGACGCCTTCGTCAACGCCCTGACCACCACACGCGACGTCCAGGCCCGGGGGGCGGCCCTGGCGGCTGAGGGCCGGCGGAACATGGCCGGCGCGGACAACCAGGTCGCCGGCATCGGCGAGGAAGTGGACGTCGCCGCCGGACAGGCGCTCGGCGCGGCGGCCGCCCACGTGCAGGCCGACCGGACCGTCACCGACGGAATGTAGAAGACCCCCGCCCCCGGCACCGGACAGGAAGGGAGTGGTTCGACCATGGTGGACGCCGGCTATTTTCGGTTCACGCACGAGGAAGCGGTAAGAGACGGCAAGAATCCCTGGAAACTCCGGACCGACTTCGATGCCGAGATCGATCTCGATGACATGGTCGCCACGGGAAACGCCTTCGTCCGTGCGGCCGTGAAGGCCCAGGTCGCCGAGGATCTCGCCGCGTGTGCCTCCCAGCTGTCGGAACAGCCCGGGGGCATGGGCGGCCAGTCCATCGTGGACGGCGAGGGACGGCTCGTCGAGACGAACAACGCCCTGCCGCGCACCGAAGCCGAAACAGCGGTCGACTTCATCTTCAGGGCCATGAACGCGGCGCACCACGCCGAGGAGGAAGCCCGCCGGCTCATCGAGAGGCCCGAGCTGGACTTCAGGCACGAGCGGAACCAGGACAACGCGATATCCGAGTGGAACGAGTGGCTGATCGCCCTGGGTCAGGCTCACGACGAGCAGTACGCCGGACTGCCCCCCGAACTCCGCCCCAGCTCGCTGATCGTTCACCACCACAGCGGAGAGACGGAGTACGCGCAGATGTCGGGGAACACCTTCGCTCTTCCGGACTCCAGGGCCGCGTCGATCCGAGCCACGCATCTGAAGGTCGCGACGGATGACGCCGGGAGCACCTTTGACACGATCAACAGCGAGATCATCGCGTACCGCAGGGAATTGGCACACATAGGCAACGAGCTGGGAGGGCGGGGCTACGACCTGGCGGGGGACCCGCTCGGGGTGTTCGCCACCCCGCAGATGGCGCAGTTCTCGGCCGAGCAGCTCAACGCGGAACTGGCGCGTGACACTCCCCCGGACCGGCACGTGATCGAGATGCACACGCGGAATCTGGAGGCCATCGCGCGCCGCGTCCACGGGGACCCGCTCGAACCGTCCCAGGGGGCGAGGGGACATATGAGCCCTGAGGACCGCGCCTACCTGGAGGCGTTCCACAACGCGCTCACCGCCGACTCGCTCGCACGACTGGGCCAATCGGACGTCCCCGCCGGGGTGCAGACCAGCGTCGGCAACAGCATCACCATGCTGATGAACCCGGCCATCGGCGGTATGAACCCGGAAACGATGGGCGCTGAGCAGGTTCCCGCTTCCATCCGCAACTTCGTCTATGACTATGAGAATTCCCTTGCCCACCGGCTCGGCCCCTTCGGCTCCCAGGAATTCAACGGCTTCGGCACTCTGATGTCGCGGGCGACCGTGGCCGCCGGTGACGAATTCTCGAAGGCTCTGGCGCACGCCGCGGTCGATATCGAGAGGATCAACGAGGAGCCGCGGCGCGCCGGCGCCGGTGTGCCGCTCGAGAACACGGCGAGCAGCGGGATGCTGGAGGCGGCGGCGCTGAACACCGACGCCTCCGCCGAACTCCTCGTCGACGCCGGGTTCCGCGGCGGCCTGCTCTCCCAGGGCTGGGACAGCAGCACGGGGGCCGCCGAACTCCTCCGGAGCGGCACCACCGTCCCGCCGGGCGTGTACGAGGGCAGCCCGTCCGGCCGCATGCACCTCGACGCCGCGTGCCACGTGCTCGCCGACGCGCCGCTGCACAGGGAAGCCATCCTCAGGACCGGTATCTCGGCCGACAACATCGAGCTGCAACGTGCCATCGGCGACACCGCGTTCGCGCACATGGACCTGCTGTCGAGAAACGCCAGGGACAGCGAAACCTGGAGCGTTTTCGGTCCACCTCAGTTGGTCAACGGAACAATGCGCGACTACGGTTTCGATCTTTCCTTGGAAGAGCGCACAGAACTGTTCGGGCTCATGCAGAGATCCGACCAAGGGGTGCGTCAGGATTTCTTCAACGGCGTGCACCTCTGGGAGGCCGTGACCGCGCGCGACGCCTTCGCGGGGGAGGGGACTCCGGACGGGGCGACTCTCGCCAACCTCGGCGGCATCGCGGGAACCGTCGCGAACGTGCAGAGCAACGTGGAAACGCCTTCCGGCACGGCGCCGTCACTCGCCAAGGCCACGGAGATCGCCGGCCAGGGCATCGCTCTGATTCCGGATGTCCGGGCCAATCTCGGAGGCACAGGACTGGCCGCGGCAGCGAACCTGCTGGGCGACCACTTCAAGGGCACCGGCGAGCAAGATCTGCAAAACCAGGAGCAGATGAGCGAGTGGATAAGCGAGGAATGGGGCGGCCTCCCCGGAAAACTCGCCCTCGTCGAGGCCGGCGTCGCGAGCGGACGGGCAGATCCCGGCGACTTCCGCACGTACCTCGACTACGGCGACGAGACATCCATAAACCAGTACCTGGCGAGAATGAGTATCGCCAACCCGAACGTGGCCGGTTACCTGAACACGTTCGATGAAGGCTACGCCGCCGCCGTGAAGGTGCCGCAATGACCACAGTCCCCGCGTCTTCCGCCTCCACCACCACCGTCCTCTTCCGCCGTCCGCCGCGCGCGGCGCAGCCCGTCGTCCCCGATCAGGAGCTCGTCGTCCAGGCCCCGCCGCAGCTGCCGCAGCCGGAGGACGCCAACTCCTGGATGATGGCGCTGCCCGCGCTGAGCGGGCTCGGCTCCGTGATGTACATGCTGACAATGGGACGGGGCCCGATCGGATACGTCGTCGGCGCGATGTTCCTCATCTCCTGCCTCGCCATGGTCGTCGGGTCGGTCGTCTGGCACCGCGCCAAGACGCGAACCGTCGCCCGCAACGACCGGCACGACTATCTGCGGTACCTGGAGCGCACCCGCGGCGAGGTACGGCGGACGGCGCGGGCCCAGCGCGAGGCGCTGGAGTGGGACGCTCCCCAGCCGGGCGCGCTGTGGTCGGTGGCGGAGAGCCGGCGGATGTGGGAACGGCGGAGCGGGGACGCCGACTTCGCCGTGGTGCGCGTCGGGGCCGGGCCGCGGTTTCTCGCCACGCCGCTGGTGGCCGCCGAGACCGCGCCCGTGGAGGACCTGGACCCGATGAGCGCGGTGGCGCTGCGGCGCTTCGTCGACACCCACGCCGTGGTGCCGGATCTGCCGTTGCAGGTCGCGCTGCGGCGCTTCGCCGCCCTGGCCGTGACCGGCGACGCGGCACGGGCACTGGCCCGCGCCGTCGTCGCGCACGCGGCCACCTTCCACTCCCCGGAGGATCTGCGGATCGTGGTCTGCGCCGCCAATATCGACGGCCCGGAGTGGTCCTGGGTGAAGTGGCTGCCCCACGCGCATCACCCGCAGGAGGTGGACCATGTCGGTCCGGTGCGGATGGCGCACCCGGCGCTGAGCGTGCTGGAGGAGTGGCTCGGCCCGGAGCTCACCCGCCGCACGCGCTTCAATCGCAACGCCGAGCCGGACCCCGAGCTGCCGCACCTCCTCGTCGTGCTCGACGGCGGCCTGGTCACCGGCCTGGAGGCGCTGCTGGACCCGGGCGGGCTCCAGGCGGTCACCGTGCTGGAGGTGAACGGGCGCGCGACCGGGCAACTGGTCGACGCGCACGGCGTACGGCTGGCGACCGACGACGGCGGGCTCTCGGTACTGGCCGGCGAGACCCGGGACGAACTGGGGCGGGCCGACGCGCTGTCGGCCGCCGAGGCGGAGGCGCTGGCGCGCCGGCTGGCACGGTACCGCGTGGACGGGCGCGGCACGGCCGCCGGAACCGAGGACAGGACCGGGGTCGTGAACACCCTGCCGGGCCTGCTGGGAATCGCCGACCCCGGTCGCCCCGACCTGGCGGCGTTGTGGCGGCACCGCCCGATGCGGGACCGGCTCCGCGTGCCGCTGGGCGTATCGGCCGACGGCGGGCTGCTGGAGCTGGACATCAAGGAGTCGGCGCAGAACGGCATGGGGCCGCACGGACTACTGGTCGGAGCGACGGGCTCCGGCAAGTCGGAGCTGCTGCGCACCGTGGTACTCGGCATGGCGGCGACGCACCCCACCGAGCATCTCAACTTCGTCCTGGTGGACTTCAAGGGCGGTGCCACCTTCGCCGGCATGGCGGAACTTCCGCACGTCGCCGCCGTCATCACCAACCTTGAGGACGACCTGACCATGGTCGACCGCATGAAGGAGGCCCTGTCCGGCGAGATCAACCGCCGCCAGGAGGTGCTCCGTGCCGCAGGGAACCTCGTATCCGTCCGCGACTACGAGCGGGCCCGCCAGCGCGGAGCGAACCTGCCGCCGTTGCCGAGCCTGTTCATCGTCGTCGACGAATTCTCCGAACTCCTGGCTCAAAAACCTGACTTCGCCGACCTGTTCGCGCAGATCGGGCGGCTGGGACGGTCGCTGGGCCTCCACCTCCTCCTCGCCTCCCAGCGCCTGGACGAGGGACGGCTGCGCGGCCTGGAAGCCCACCTGTCGTACCGGATCGGGCTGCGGACGTTCTCCGAGGCCGAGAGCCGCACCGCCATCGGCGCGCCCGACGCCCACCGCCTGCCCAACGCCCCCGGGCACGGCTACCTGAAGACGGACACCGTCACCCTGCGCCGTTTCCGGGCCGCCTACGTCTCCGGCCCCTACCGCACCGGCGAGGACGGTGGCGGCCCGGCGCTCACCGGCGCCCTCGGCGTGCGCCGGTTCCCCGCCGGATACGTGCCGGTGCCGGACGAGCAGCGCCCCGAGCCGGAGCCGGAACCGGCCCCGGAGCCCGACGAGTTCGGCGAGGACGAGGAGCTGGGCACCACCGTGCTCAGCGTTCTGGTCGACCGCATGGCCGGGCAGGCGCCGCGGGCCCACCAGGTCTGGCTGCCGCCCCTGGAGAAGCCCGAGCCGCTCGACACCCTCCTCGGCGACCTCGGGGTGCGCGACGGACGCGGCTTCGGCAGCCTCTCCGCGCGCGGCGCGCTGACCGCCCGCATCGGCGTCGTGGACCGTCCCTTCCACCAGCGCCGGGACCCGCTCGAACTCGAACTGTCCGGCGCGGGCGGCCACACCGCGATCGTCGGCGGCCCGCTCAGCGGCAAGTCCACGGCGGTACGGGCGCTGATCACCTCCCTCGCGCTGCGCCACACTCCGGAAGAAGTGCAGTTCTACTGCCTGGACTTCTCCGGCACCCTCTTCCCGCTCGCCGGTCTGCCGCACGTCGGCGGCGTCGCCGGCCGCACCGACACCGAGCTGGTCAACCGCACCGTCGCCGAGGTGCTCGAAATGCTTCAGACGCGCGAGGCCCGCTTCCGCGAGCTGGGCGTGGAGTCGATGGCCGGACTCCGCACCGCCCGCGCCGAGGGGCGGCTGCCGGACGAGCCCTCCCCGGCCGCCGGGCAGCGGGCGGACCTCAGGAGCGACGTCTTCCTCGTCGTCGACGGCTGGCAGGTGATGCGGCAGAGCTACCCCGAGATCGAAGAGGTGCTGATGGGCGTGGCCGGGCGGATGCTGACCTACGGCATCCACCTGGTCGTCACCGGCAACCGGTGGATGGACATGCGCATGAGCCTGCGCGACCTGATCGGCACCAAGGTCGAGCTGAAGCTCGGCGACGCGCTCGACTCCGAGGTCGACCGCAAACTGCAACGCGACGTCCCCGCCGACCGCCCCGGGCGCGGCATCAGCGCGGAGAAGTCGCACTTCCTGGTGGCGATGCCACGCGTGGACGGCGTCCGTTCCGCCGACGGCCTCGCCGACGGCGTGGGCGACCTGGTGCGGCGCGTCGACGAGGCGTGGAACGGCCCGCGCGCCCCCAAGGTGCGCCTGCTGCCCACCATCTGGCGCCCCGACCGGCTTCCTCCGGTCCACGCGCGGCAGGTCGCCCCGCGGGCCGCCGGGGCGTGGGACAGGCCGGGCGTGGCGATCGGCCTGGAGGGCAACCGCCTGGAGCCGGTCACTCTCACCCCCGGGGAGGACGCGGGCCTGATCGTCGTCGGCGACAGCGAGACCGGCAAGACGGGGCTGCTGCGCGCGGTGGCCCGGCAGGTCATCACCCGGCACACCCCCGAGCGGGCGAAGATCGTCGTGCTCGACCACCGGATGACGATGCTGCGGGAGTTCGACGGCCCGCACCTGCTGGGCTACTCCACGACCCAGGAACGTTCGGCGGAGGTCGTCGGCGGGCTGGCCGAGGGGCTGAGGAAGCGGCTGCCGGGCCCCGACATCACGCCCGAACAGCTGCGCAACCGCTCCTGGTGGACCGGCCCGGAGATCTACCTCCTCGTCGACGACTACGACCTGGTCGCCACCTCCCGCGGGAACCCGCTCGCCTCGCTGCTGGACTTCCTGCCCCACGCCCGGGCCATGGGGCTGAACGTTTTCATCACCCGCCAGGCCGGCGGCGCCGGCCGGGCGGTGCTGGAGCCGGTGCTGGGCCGGATGAAGGAGCTGAACTTCCCCGCCGTGCTGCTCAGCATCCCCAAGGACGAAATGCCCATCTGGGGCGTCAAGCCCGCTCAGCGCGCCAGGGGCCGGGGACTGCTGCTGCACCGCAGGCTCGGCAACGTGCCCGTGCAGCTCGCGCACGAGGACGCGCCGCAGACACCCGCGACAGCCGACTGACCGCGTGGGCACCGACCACGCAGGCACTGACACGTAGGGACCCATGAGCCATGAGTGCCAGCCTCACCCACCACCCGGCAGCTCCGCACCCACCCGACCCCGCGGCCCGCGCCGCGCCGCGCGCCCCGGCCGGCGCCTCGCCGCCCGCCGCGGCGGCGTTCGTCCGCATCGGCCTCGCCGGACCGGCCGGACGCACGGACCTGGCCGTCCCGGCGGCCGTGCCGCTCGCGTCGATGCTGCCGATGCTCCTGCAGCAAAGCGGCGAGGGCCCAGGTCCCGACGGCGGTGTCCGGCACGGCGGATGGGTGCTGCGCCGCGCCGACGGCACCCGGCTGGAAGCCGCCACCTCCCTCGCCGAACAGGGCGTCGCCGAGGGGGACCTGCTCTTCCTCGCCCACGGCAACGCCGATGCCACCCCGCCGCTCTACGACGACATCGCCGAGGTCATCGGCGAGCACGGCGTCCGCGAGACCTGGCCCGTCCGCGCCACCCGCCACGCCGCCGCCGCGCTGACGGCCCTTGCGGTGCTGACCGGCTGCGCCGCGTTCGCCGTGGCCCCGGGCGCGATCCCCGGCTGGCTGGCGCTGGCGACGGCGGCCCTCGTCCTGGCGTTCGGCGTGCTGGCGTCGCGCGGCTTCGACAACGTCCACGCGGGAACGTTCGCCGGCCTGCTGGCCGTGCCGCCCGCCGTCGTCGGCGCGGTCCGGCTGCTCGGCGCCGGCCACGACGGTAGCGGCCTGGACGCCGAACACCTGCTGCTGGCCTGCGCGGTGGTGGCCGTGCTCGGCGTGCTGGGTCCTGTCCTGGTGGGCGGCGGGGACGGAACGTTCGCCGCGCTGGTCGTCGCGGGCCCGCTCGGGGCCGTGGGGGCCGCGATATGCACCATCTGGCGCGACGTCACCCCGGCGGAGGCCGCCTCGGTCACCGGCCCGCTCGCGCTGGCGCTCACCACGCTGTGGCCCACCCTGGCGTTGCGCGTCGCCCGCGTCCCCGCCCCCCAACTGGCCGCCACCGCCGACGAACTGGAACGCCTCCCCAGCCAGCTCGCCCACGAGCGGCTGGCCGCCCGGGTCGCCGCCGCCCGCCGGGTGCTGGGCGGCATGGTCGTCGGCAGCCACCTCGTGGCGGGCGGGGCGCTGCTGTGGCTCTTCGCGGCCACCGAACTGTGGCCCGGGGTGCTGGCCGGCACGCTGACCGCGCTGATTCTGCTGCGCGCCCGGCTGTTCCGGGAACGGGGGCAGGTCGCCACGGCGCTGGTGACGGCCTTCTCCGGGGCCGCCGGGGCAGCGGTGTTCACGGTGGCCGACCGGGCGGCGCAGACGGCGCCACTGCTGGGCGTGCTGGTCCCGGTGGTGCTGACCGCCGCCCTGGCCGCGGGCGGCGTGGGTCTTGCGGCCGGCCGCCGCCGCCCGAACCCCAGGCTGGCGCGGACGCTGGACGTGCTGGAGACCACCCTGCTGGTGGCCGTGGTCCCCCTCGCCCTTGCGGTGTGGGAGGTCTACGGCGCCCTGTTGAACCTGAGGGCGTGAGAGCCATGACCCGTCCGACGCGTCTGCCCGTCGCCGTGCTCGTGCTGCTGGCCACCGCCGTGTCCGCCGCCGTGCTGCCCGGTGCCGCCACCCCCGCCGCCGCCTCGCAGCCGTGCCGCACGACGGTGACCGGCGAGGAGATGCCCGGCGGCGCCGACCCGCACCCCCTCATCGGCCAGCTCGGGCTGCACCAGAGCTGGGATCTGTCCACCGGCGCGGGCGTCACCGTCGGCGTCGTCGACTCCGGCGTGGACGCCACCCACCCCGACCTCGACGGCCAGGTGGCCAGGGGCCGGGAGTTCACCACCGTGCTCGACGAGCGCGAGTTCGAGACGTCCCGGCCCGAGCGGCAGCGGGACTGCGAGGGCCACGGCACCGCCGTGGCCGGGCTCATCGCCGCCCGGCGCACCGCCGGCGACCGCATGGCCGGGGTGGCTCCGGACGCCCGGGTCTACCCCGTCCGCATCGCCGACGGCGTCGACCGGGCCACCGCCGGCACGCTCGCCGCGGCCATCGACGACGCCGTGGCCGCGGAAGTCGGCGTCATCAACCTGTCGTTCGCCGTCCCCGTCGACCACGAGCCGATCCGGGACGCCGTCGGGCGCGCCCTCGACCGGAACGTCGTGGTCGTCGCGGCCATGGGCAACGAGGGCAACGCCGGCGGCGGCGAGGCCCCCATGTACCCGGCCGCCTACGACGGGGTACTGGCCGTCGCCGCCGTGGACGCCGACGGCACGCCGCTGGACTCCTCCAACGCCGGCCCCTGGGTGGACCTCGCCGCGATCGGTGAGGACCTCGTGGTGGTGTCCCCCGGCGGCGAGGGCTACCGGCTGGAGGCCGGGACCAGCATGGCCGCCGCGCAGGTGTCCGGCACCGCCGCGCTGGTCCGCTCCCGCTTCCCCACGCTGACGGCCGAAGAGGTGGCCGAGCGGCTGACCGGCTCCGCCACCCCCCTGGGCGGCGGAACCGACGACCGTACCGGCGCCGGGCTCGTCGACCCCTTCGGCGCGTTGACCCACCTCCCCGGAGCGACCGGAAACGCGGGCGACGGGGACGGCGCGGACGCCGGGGGCGACGGCGCGGCATCCGCCGGTCGTATCCCGCCGCAGGAGCTGCCGCGGGGCGAGCCGCCGCTCAGCTCCTCCGCCGCCACCGGACTGGCCGTGAGCGGCGCGCTGCTGCTGGGCGTTCTCCTGGTGCTGCTGGCCGTGCCCGGGGTGCGCCGGGCCGCCCGGCGCGGCTGGCGGGCCGGCACCGCGCCGGAACAGCGCGCACCGCAGGAGCCGGTGCCGGTGAACGCCCCGGGCCCGCCCGCCGCCAGCGTCGCCTGGCTCAGCGGCGACGGCGGAGCCGACGGCCACCGGAACCGGAACCATCCCAGCCAGCTGACCGCGAACCCGACCCGGAATCGGACATAGCCATGGCCACGACACGCGAGCAGTCGGAGGCGTACGCATACGCCAACCGCCGCCAGAGCACCAGCCTCCTCAGGGGGGCGGACGAGGCCCGCCTCGACCCCCGGCGCCGCCTGAACCGGGGGCTGGCCGCCGGCGTGGCGGTCGGCGTCCTCGTCATGGCCGGGTTCGGCATCGCCGGTTGGCTCGGCGGCGGCCGCGGCCCGGCGCTGCCGGCCAGCGGCGCGGTCGTGGTCGGCGCCAGCGGCGACTCCTACGTGGTCGCCGACGGCGTGGCACACCCCGCGCTCAACCTCGCCTCCGCCCTGCTGGCCGGCGGCGGCCGGCTCACCGAGGTGCGGCAGGACACCCTGAACGAGGCCCCGCGCGGCCTGCCGGTCGGCATCCCCGGGGCCCCCGACGCGCTGCCGGAGGCGGACGACCTGCTGGACGAGGAGTGGACGCTGTGCGCCACCCCCTCGGAGACCGGCGGCGATCCGGTGCGGACCGGCCTGTACGTCTCCGTGCCGGGCGTGCCCACGGGCGACGCCGGAGGCGGCGGGGCGACGCTGTTCGTGGAGGCGGACGACGGCAGCCTGTGGCTGCTGACCGCGGGGCGGCGGCACGCCATCGCCGAACCGGCCGTCCGGGACCTGCTCGGCCTTCGCCGGCAGCCCGTGCGGCTGCCGGGCGAGATCGTCGCCACCGTCCCCGAGGGCCCCGCGATCACCATCCCCGATCCCGCTCCTGGCGCAGGGGAGGAGCCGGCGGTCGAGCTGCCCTTCGCCGCGGTCGTCGGGGACATCGCCCACACCGACGACGGCGCCGCCCGCCAGCACTACCTGGTCGGCGCGGACGGGCTGACCCCCGTCTCCGAGCTGGTCCACACCCTGCTGTCCGGCCAGGCCGGCACGGACCACGGGATCAGCTTCTCCGACGCCGCCCACGCGCCGCGTTCCGACGGCGACCCCGGCAACCCGGCGTGGCCCGAGGAGGTGCCCGAGGCCGAGGTGCCGGAACGCAACCAGCCCGTCTGCATCAGCACACCGCCCGGCAGCCAGCCGGGCGACACGCCCTGGCAGGCGGCGATTCACCTGCCACGGACCATGCCCGCCCCCGAGGACACCGTGCCGGTGGAGGCCCACGAGGGCGGCAGGCTGGGCCTGTTGGACCGGATCTACGTGCCGGTCGGCTCGGGCACCGTGGTCCGCGCCGTCACCTCCGCGGGCACCGGCGGCACCTACACCCTGGTCACCGACGGCGGCACGGCCTACCCCCTGGCCTCCCAGGACGCCGTCGAACGCCTGGGATACGACCCGGCCGTGGCGCCGACGATGCCCACCGCCTTCGTGGGCCTGCTGCCGGCCGGTCCCGTTCTGTCCCCGGAGGCGGCGGCCCGGGAGCGGACGGGGGCCGGCGAATGAACAGGAGGAGAAGGACCATGCGACCTGGACGTGCCCGGTTGGGCCGTGCCCGGTCCGGACGTGCTCGGTCGGGCCGTGCCCGGTTCGGCCGCGCCCGGTTCGTGGCCGTGGAAGTGGGGCTGGGCGGCGTGGCCGCGGGTCTGGCCCTGCGGGGCGCCTGGGGCTATGTCCTCGCCGGCGCGGGGGCGCTGCTCGCGGTGCTTCCCCTGGTGCGCATCCGCAGGGAGTGGGCGGACCGGCGGCTGCTGGCCCGGCTGCGCCGGGGACGGCTGGCCGTCACCCCGCCGCCGGGCGAGCGTGCCGAGGGCCTGGGCGTCGCCCAGACGCTGCTGCCCGCCCTGACCGTGCGGGAGGTGGCCGACCGCAACGTGCCCGGGCGGCACGGCCTGGGCGTGGTGTCCGACGGGCGCGGCCACGCGGCCGTCGCCGCGTTCCCTGCCGGCACGCTGCCCGCGCTGCCCGCCGAGATCGTGGCCCGGTGGCTGGCGGAGGACCCGGCCCGGCCGGCGGCGGCGCAGGTGATCGTGGAGCAGTTCGGCGTTCCGTCGTGGGACTTCCACCATGGCTTCCGGCCCACGGTCGTCTACCGCCAACTCCCCGCCGGCGGCTGCCCGGTCGCCGTGCGCTCCTGGCTGGTGGTGCGCTACGAGCCGTTCGACGCACCCGAGGCCGCCCTCCGGCGCGGCGGCGGGGAGGACGGCGCGCAGGCCGCCGTGGCGGCGGCTGCCGCCCGGCTGCGCGCCCTGCTGGCCGCCCACGGGGCTCCGACCACGGCGCTCGGCGCGGTCGCGACGCGCCAACTCCTGCGGCAGCTCGGCGACGTGGAGGCGAACGGCGCCGCACGCTCCTCCACCTGGGCGAGTGCGTCGGCCACACACGCCACACTCACCGCGAGCGTCGCCTCGCAGCGCGACTGGCACCGCCTCCTGGCCGGCCTCGGCGGCTGCACCGCCGACCGCGTGGTCGCCGCGGCGACCCTCACCCTGGGGGCACCTCCCCGGCCCGCCGGGCCCGGGGGCGGCCGTCCCGAACTCCGCGTCCGCGCCGCGGTGCGCGTGGTCAGCCCCCTCGCCCAGCACGCCACCGCCCAGCGCGACCGGCTGGCGGCGGCGGGCGTCACCGGCGCGTCCGCGACCGACCAGGCCGCCGGCCTGCTCGCCACCCTGCCGCTGGCCCACCCCGCCCGGCCCCTCGACGAGGCCACCGGCTTCGCGACCACAGGAGGTACGCGAGAGCGATGAGCGAACCCGAACCCACCACGCTCGCCCTCGTCCCCCGGGGACGCGGCCCGTCCGAGCCCCGCACCCTCGCCCTGACCGGACCCCGCCCGAGCCCTCCCGGCCCCGCGGGTCCGGCCCCCACCGGTCCGGCCGTCGCCGCGCCCGACCCACCGATACCCGATCTGTCCACCCTCCCCGACGCCGCCTGGCAGGACGACACCGGGACGCCGTTCACACTCACCCCCGCCCGCGCCGGCATCCACCTGGGCACCGACCGTGACGGCCGGCCCGTGGCGCTGCCCTGCCCCCGGCCGGAGGGCACCGGCATCGCGGTCCTCGGCGAATCGCTCTTCGGCCGCCTGATCGCGCTGCGCCTCCTGGCCACCGGCGTCGTGGTCACCGCCGCGACCCGGGAGCCGGGACAGTGGCGGAGCATCCGCCACGCCGCGGGCGAACGGCTCGCGTTCTCCGAGGACCCGGCCGCCTGGCCGCGCCACGCCCCCGCGCCGCCCGCGGTCGACGCCGGACCGCAGGCGCTCGTCAGCGATCAGCGCCGCGCACCGTCCTCCGCCGTCGCCGCCGGGCCCTGGCGCACCGTTCTGCACGTCACCCGCACCATCCCGCGCGGCGCCGCCTTCTGGCACCGCCCGGACGTTCTGCTCGCACTGGGCGCCGAGTACGCCGAGGCCGTCGGCCGCCTGCTCGGCCCCGAGGCCGCCCACCTCACCGCCCGGCTCGCCCCGGGAGAGATCGTTCTCTTCCGCCCCACCGCGACCGAGATCCTGCGCCCCGACATCGCCCCGGGGGAGAGCGCCGTCCTTACTCCTGGAGCACCGCCCGCCAGGTAATCGCTCCGTTCCCGCGACCGCTCCCCGAAAGACGCGCCATCATGGGTCGCGACGCATCCGCAGTCAGGTGGATCGCGACCGAGGACGTCGAACGGGGCGTCGGGGGAGGGGGAGCACGGCAGTGGAAGCGTTATTTCCTGGGGACCCGTCGGCCATCGGTCCTTACCGGCTGCTCGGGCGGCTGGGCGAGGGCGGCATGGGACGGGTGTTCCTGGGCCGTTCGCCCAGCGGACGGATGGTCGCGGTCAAGGTCGTCCACAGTGAGCTGGCACGGGAGCCCCACTTCCGGCGGCGGTTCCGCGCGGAGGTCGAGGCGGCGCGGCGCGTCCACGGGACGTGGACCGCGCCGGTGCTCGACCACGACATCGAATCGGCCGTTCCCTGGGTGGCCACGGGCTACGTGGCCGGATCGACGCTGCGGGAGGTCGTGGACACCCTGCACGGGCCGCTGCCGGAACAGTCGGTGTGGGCACTGGCGTACGGCCTGGCGAGCGCTCTGCTGGCGATTCAGGGCAACGGGCTGATCCACCGCGACCTGAAGCCGTCGAACGTCATGGTGACGCTGGACGGCCCGAAGGTCATCGACTTCGGCATCGCGCGCTCCGTCGACGCCAGCGTGGTGACGCACACGGGCGGCATGCTCGGCTCCCCCGGGTACATGCCGCCCGAGCAGATCAGGGGCGACGAACTGACGGGCGCGGCCGACGTGTTCGCCCTGGGGGCGGTGCTGGCGTACGCCGCGAACGGGTTCTCCCCCTTCTCGTGGGACGGGGCGCATACCCACACCGTGATCCACCGGGTGCTGAGCGAAGAACCCAACCTCGGCCCGGAGGACGGGCGGCTGACGGGGGACCTGCGGACGCTCGTGCTCCACTGCCTGCTGAAGAACGCGGACGAACGGCCCCCGCTAGCCGGGTTCCCGCCGTTCGCGGGGAGACGTGCGGGGAACGAGTACTGGCTGCCGTCGGGGCTCACGGCACGGCTGGGGCAGGCCGCGACGAATCTGCTCGCGTTCGACGGTCCTGAGGCCGACCGGCCGCCCTCGTCCTGGGGGCCGCGGCCGCCGTCGGGGCCGCTCCCCGCCCTGCCGTCCGCCTCGGCCGGGCTGCCGGCGAACCGGAGCCGGACCACGGTCGTTCCCATGGAGCCGGGCACGCCCCCGGCACCGACGCCGGGGACGTCGCTGGTGCCGCGGCACTCCCCGCCGCCCGCGCTCCCCGAGCTTCCCGCGTCGCCTCCCCCGCGGCGCAGGGACCCGGCGCGTTACGCGGTGGCGGCGGTGGCCGGGGCGGCAGTGCTGGCCCTGGTCGCCTGGCTGGTCGCGGCCACCACAGGGGGCGGCGAGGAGAACCCGCGGGCGGCCGGTACCCCCGAGGGCACCGGCGACGAGGCGAACACCGAAGCGGAATCCCTGGTCGGCGACCCGCGCACCGCGGACGTGTGCGCCCTGACCGACACCGACGCCCTGGCCGGATTCGGCGATGCCCGTGCGGATGTGGACTACGGGAATTTCCACGTCTGCGACATCGTCCTCCACGCCGAGGGCGAGACCCGTATCGATGTGTCGACGTATCTCCGCCGGGGCATCCCGCCCGAGGCGGCCCGACCCGCCGACAGCATCAGGGGGATCGATGTCGTGGAAGATCCCCCGAAACCCGACGAGTGCGGGCTGGTGCTGCTGCCGCCCGGGGGCGATACCGACGGCATCCTCGTCGGAATCCGCGCCAACCTGGAGGGCGACGAGGTGGCAGGCGGCCGGGCGACGCTGTGCTCGATCGCGGACGAGGCCGCCGCGAGCGCGGCCGAGGTGCTGAGCCGGGGCCCGATCCCCCGGCGCTCACCGGCGTTCCCGGACGACTCGCTGGCCTGGTTGAACGCCTGCGAGCTGCTCGACGCCGAGGCGCTGGCCGCCGCCGATGTGCGGGACGACGAGCCGACGGTCGGCGTCGCCGACTGGGAGTGCGAGTGGTCCGGCGACGACGATGAACTCGTGGTGGACATGAGCTTCCACCGCGACCAGCCCAAGGACGGCGGGGGCACCCGGCGCAGCGGCTACGAGACCACCGTCGAGCAAGCCAGAGACGGCGACCAATGCACGGTTTTCCTCGAATACCGCGAGTACGGCGGGCAGAACACCGAGCCGGCCGCCGAGATGGTGCGTCTGCGCGTCGAAGGAGAGCGCCCCGTGGAGGAACTGTGCGTGACCGCTGAGGACCTCACCGCCGTCGCCGCGGCCCGGCTACCGGCACGCTGACGCCCGGCGGCGGTCAGTCGCCCAGCAGGGCCAGATCCGCTTTGAGAAGCGTGGTGCTGATCAGCAGCTCCATGATCAGGTTGTGGTTCAGCGTGTTGCCCACCGGCGGCGGAACCTCCTCCTCCAGGAGGCCGCGCACCGAGTGGCTCAGCCGCTTGCGCACGTTCGTCACCATGTGCGCGGCTCGGCGCTCGCCCCACCGTTCCCCCGGCTGCAACTCGCTCAGCTCGGCGGCCACCTGCCCCCACGTCAGCGGCTGCGGATAGGGCTCGTTGCGCAGATACCGCTGGCTGAGGCAGACGAGCACCAGCTTCTCGACCGGGCTCAGCGGCCACACGCTGGGCCCGCGTGTCTTCGCCTCGTTCTCCACCCCCGGGGCCGCGGACGGCGACGGCGCGGCGATCCGCACCTCAAGGAGGTGCTCCTGCTTCGGGCCGAGGATGAACAACGGCGTGTAGCCGGCCGGCAGTTCGGCCCAGTCACCGCTGAGCACCAAGTGCGAGGGGGAGAGGCGGATGGGCAGCCGGCCGACGTTGTGCAGCACCCAGCGCATGTGCTCGCGCGTGACGCGCCCGTGCTGTCGGCTGACGTGCGGATCGTCCGCACCGACGCAGACGTGGACATCCGGCTCGCTGCGCCCGAAGACCAGCGGGAACCCGGCGTCGGGCGCGACGCTCATGCCGCCGTTCGTGCCCAGGACGAAGAGCGTGCCCGGCGGTACGGTCGGCGGCAGCCCGCGCGCCAGGCTGCCGAAGTCCCTGGGCAGGATATTGACTTTGCTCGATGAGCTGGGTGCTGGCGGCGTCACGGGCCGTCCCCTCTCCGTGCGTCACGCCCAGATTACCCCTGCCCTCCGACACCCGGGAGAGCGCGTGCCCACGCCACCGCCCCCGGACTGACGTGGCTGCTTGTGCGCGGGGCGCCCACGTCTCACTTCGCCCCGGGGCGTGGGCGCCGTGACGAAGAATCGCGCGCGGAACCGATTCCCGGCGGGCCGGCGTCTTCGGATTCCGTCAGGCGCAGCACGGTACTGCGGCGGGCCGGGCGCCCGGCCCGCGCGTACTCGACCTCGGCGCCGGAACCGGCAAGCTCACCGCCACGCTGGTCGCGCTGGGGGCCGAAGTCATCGCGGTCGAGCCCGACTCGGCGATGCCGGCCGAGCTGCGCCGCTCGCTGCCGACTGTTCGTGCCCTGCCGGGTAGTGCCGAGGCGATCCCGCTGCCGGACGCCACCGTCGATGCCGTGCTGGCCGGCAACGCGATGCACTGGTTCGACATGGCCGTCGCGGGACCCGAGATCGCCAGGGTCCTCGCCCCCGGCGGCATTCTGGCCGGTCTGTGGAACGTCATGGACGATCGGGTCGAGTGGGTCGCCGGGCTCGCGCGGGTCGGCGGGAGCGCGGCCATCGGCCCGCGTGACACGCCCGCCAGTTGGCGCGCCGAGACGGCCGGCGCACATCTTCCGGAGATCGGTGTGGCCGCGCGGTTCGGCTCGGCGGAGCAGGCGGAGTTCCCGCACGGGCAGCGCCGCACGGCCGACTCCCTCGTCGCGACCATCGCGACGCGCGCGGGGATGCTGGTCATGCCCGCACCGGAACAAGAGACCACGCTGGGCCGGATGCGCGCATTCCTCGCGAGCAGACCGGAGACCGCCCGCGGGGAGTTCACGCTCCCGATGCTGACCGGCGTGCTGCGCGTCCGGCGGCTGTGAGACGGCGCCGTGCCGTACGTCAGGCCGCGGGTTCGATACGGAGGACGGCGGCGGTGCCGAGGATTTCGACGACCTCCAGGCTCATGACGTCGTTGATCGTCGCGACAGTTCCCACGCCGCAGGTCAGCCCGACGCCGCCGCCGCCCGCCGACGACACGCCGCCACCACCGGAACAGCCCGAGACACCGAATCCCGACCCCGTCAGCGACGCGGCCATCTCGACCTCATCGCCGGCGATCCCCGTCACCTCGATCGGCCCGAGGCCGTACGTTTCCGGCACTGCCACGACATCCCCCACCGCGACCTCGATCTCGCACGTCCCGTCGGCGCACGGCCCGGTCGGCGAGGGCGACGGCGTGCCCGTCCGGGTGGGAGCCGGCGTGGGGTCGGATGCCGGTGACCCGGAGCCCGCCTCGCTGGGCCGGCCATCGGCGGGGGACTCGTCCGAGGAGTCCGAGGAACACGACGTGAGAGCGGCGAACACGACAGCGACAACAACGGTGACCACGGCGGAATATGAGGTTCTGCGCATCATGGCCGCCATGAAACCCCACCACGTCCGGGACCCCTCCCCGCCCCCCCGCCCCGGACTCGGGTGGGCTCAGCGCCCCGTCGCGCCGTCGATGAGTTCGCGGAGGATGTCCGCGTGGCCGGCGTGGCGGCCGGTCTCCTCGATCATGTGGGTGAGTGCCCAGCGGACGCTGGGCGCGGGCCGTCCAGGTCGCGGCCGGGGGACGGGTGCGCCGAGGTCGGTGCATCCGTCGAGAACCCTGTTCGCGCGCTCGACGGTCTCCCGGTAGCGGGCGATGACCTCGGCCGCACTGTCCTCAGCTGCGGCCAGGAACGTCGCCTGCCAGTCGGTGACCTCGTCTCCGAGGAACGTCGAGCGTTCGACGAAGGTGAGGTGGTTGAGCAGGCCGAGCAGGTTGGTGCCCGACGGCACTCCGGCCGTCCGGACCTGCGGTTCGGGGGCACCGTCGACCTTCGCGGCCATCGAGGCCCTGAGGTAGTCGAGGAACCCGCGCAGGGTCTCGGCCTCGCTGCTTCCGGTCCGGGGCGGCGGCGTGTCACGGCGGCGGGCGGTGGTGGGCATGGCGGTCCTGCCTTTCCACGAAGAACGGTTCTCGCGCCGGGGTCAGGCGGCGCGGCGGACGAAAAGGACATGGTCGGTGACCTCGGCGGTGCGCCCGCCCGGCCCGGTCGCGATCCGGCGGGGCGCGTCGGCGCGCTCGACCGTCCATGCCGCCGGGTCGAGGCCGATGCCCGCCGCGACCTCCTGCGGGGTCGGGTACCGGACGTCGGGGTCCTGGTTCCACGACCACGGCGCCGTCGAGCCGTGGTCGACGACGAGCAGCCGCCCGCCCGGGCGCAGCCGGTGCGCGGCCACGCGCAGGACAGCCGCCCGGTCCAGGTCATAGGGGGTGTGGAGGTAGTGCGCGGAAATCAGATCGAACCGGCCCTCCGGGAAGGACTCGTGCAGGTCATGCCGTGCGGCGGTGACCCGGTCGCCGAGACCGAGTGAGCGGGCGCGCTCGGCGAGCCGCTCGGCCGCCACGGCCGAGATGTCGACGGCGGTGACGTGCCACCCCCGACGGGCCAGCCACAGCGAGTCGCCGCCGTCGCCGCATCCGAGGTCCAGCACGTCGCCGGGCGGCAGGTCCGTGACCAACTCGACGAGACGGGCGTTCGGCGGCGGGGCGTCGGCCGCCGGGCGGGCCGCGTGGACGCCGTCCCAGAACGTGGCTGCATCGGTCGTGTTCATCGGAGCTCCTTGAGATCGGGATGCGGGATGCGGGCAGTCTCGCCGGACGCCTCCGAATCCGGCGAGAAATCTTGCGGTTATGGCAAGCTCGCCCCATGAACGGCGAAGCGGCGGACGTGCTCGGCGCGGTGGGGCCGCGGCTGCGCGCGCTGCGTCGCGAGCGGGGCATCACCCTGGCCGAGCTCTCCGTGACGACCGGAGTGTCGGAGAGCACCCTGTCCCGGCTGGAGAGCGGGCAGCGCCGGGCGACCCTGGAGTTGCTGCTGCCGCTCGCCCGCACCTACGACGTTCCGTTGGACGACCTCGTGGGTGCCCCGCGCACCGGCGACCCCCGCATCCACCTGAAGCCACTCCGGCGGTTCGGGATGGTCTTCGTGCCGCTGTCCCGGCGGCCGGGCGGGACGCAGGCGTTCAAGATGATCATTCCGGCCCGGCCGGAACCGCTCGAACCGACCCCGCAGACGCACGAGGGCTTCGAGTGGCTGTACGTGCTCAACGGCCGTCTGCGGTTGGTGCTCGGGGAGCACGACCTGACGTTGCCGCCCGGTGAGGCCGCCGAGTTCGACACGTCGATGCCGCACTGGCTGGGCAGCGCGGACGGCGGCACGGTCGAGCTTCTCATCCTGTTCGGCCTGCAAGGGGTGCGCGCGCACGTGCGCGCCGGCGCACGTCCGCCTCGGCCCGCCGGGTGACGATCCGGCCATCCGGCCCGGACACCATCGGACTGCCCGCCCGGGCGCCGCCTGCCGGACGGCCCCGGGACCCCTCCCGAGTCCCGCCGTCTAGCCTCACGCCCGATGAGGTCGGACCAAGAGCAGAACTCGGAGAGGAAGGCCCCCCTGTGAGGCACATCCGCTCATCCCGACGCGCGCCCCGGAGCCGTGGGCGGCTGCGGGCGGCCGGCGCCGTCCTGGCCGCGGGCGCGGCGGTGCTGGTCGTGCCGGCGGCGGCGCAGGCCGCCGCAGTACAGATCACGCCCGACGGCAGCGCCGTCACCGCCAGCACCAGCGACGAGAACGTGCCGACGAACGCCGTGGACGACGACTACGACACCAGGTGGTCGGGCGAGGGCGACGGTGCCTGGCTGGAACTGGACCTCGGCTCGACCATGACCGTCAGCCACATCAAGCTCGCCGCGCACCAGGGCACGGCCCGTCAGAACGTCTTCGAGCTCCAGTACTGGGACGGTTCGCGCTGGGGCACCGTGTACGAGGGCGAGACCAGCGGGACGACGAACGGCCTGGAGTCGTTCGCCTTCGAGCCCGTGCAGACGTCCAAGGTCCGCTACCTCGGCCACGGCTACACCGGTGACGGCGAGGGCGACTGGAACAGCCTCACCGAGGTCGAGGTCTGGGGCACCCCGGGCGACGACGACGGCGAGACCCCGCCCGACCCGCCCGACCCGCCCGGACGCACTATCGAGGCCGGCACCGCCGAGGAGCTGGCCGACGCGCTCGCCGACGCCGAGCCCGGGGACAGCATCGAGCTGGAGCCCGGCGACTACACCGGCACCTTCGACGCCACCGCCTCCGGCACCGCCGAGCGGCCCATCACCCTGACCGGGCCGCGCGACGCGGTCCTGTCCAACGACGACGGTTACGGCCTCCACCTGGACGGCGCCGACCACTGGAACCTGACGGGCTTCGCGGTGGCCGACTCGGCCAAGGGCATCGTGCTGGACGAGTCCGACCACGTCACCATCGACGGGGTCGAGGTGTACGACATCGGGTCGGAGGCGGTGCGCTTCCGCGCCGCCAGCTCCGACAACGTCATCCGGAACTCTTTCATCCACGACACCGGCCTGGAGGAGCCGCAGTACGGCGAGGGCATCTACATCGGCTCCTTTGTGGACCACTGGGACGACTTCGGTGAGGACGGCGGCGAGGGTCCCGACCGCAGCGACGCGAACCAGGTCCTGAACAACACCATCGGCCCGGACGTCACGGCCGAGGCCGTGGACATCAAGGAGGGCACCACGGGGGGCGTCGTCAGCGGCAACACCTTCGACGGCGACGGCATTTCGGGCGAGAACTACGCCGACTCCTGGATGGACCTCAAGGGCAACGGGTACCTCATCGCGTCCAACACCGGTACCTACGGCGGCGACGGCGAACTTCTCGACGGCTACCAGACCCACGACCGCGTCGAGGGCTGGGGCTGCGGCAACACCTTCCGCGCCAACGACTCCGACCTCGGCGGCGCCGACGGCTACGCCATCAACGTGACCAACCAGAACGACTGCGACGACGCGCCGAACGTCGTCACCTCGGACAACACCGTCACCGATGCCGGCAGCGGCCTGACCAACATCGACGTCACCGATTGACGCCCGGGCGGGCCCTCCGAACCAATGGTTGAAAGAGGTCAACAAGTGATACGCATGCTGACAGCCTCGTTAGGCGTGGCGGCAGTGGTGGGAGCGGCGACCGTCGTGTCGGGCCCGCCGCCGGCCGAGGCCGCAACGCCGCTGCCGATCACCGCGGTGACGGCAAGCTCCGACGACGGCAATGTGCCGGCGAACGCCGTGGACGGGGATTTGTCCACGCGGTGGTCGGCCGAGGGGGACGGAGCCTGGATTCGTTTCGACCTCGGTACCGAGCAGACCGTCGGCTCGGTGTCGGTGGCCTGGCACCAGGGCGACACGCGGCGTTCGACCTTCGACGTGCAGGTCTCGCAGAGCGGGTCGAGCTGGGCGACGGTTCTTCCGCGAGCTGTGAGCAGCGGTACCGGCACCGGTCCGGAGGACTACGACATCACCGATACGTCGGCGCGATACGTGCGGATCGTCGGGTACGGCAACACCGACAACGAGTGGACCAGCATCACCGAAGCCTCGGTCCTCGGCGCGGACGGGGAGGACCCCGGCGGCGACCTTCCCTACGGCACCGACGGCAACGGCAACCCCAGGACGGACGACTGCACGGTCAGTACCGACTCCGACCCGCAGGAAGCCGTCGACGACGCCTCGGACGGGGATGTCGTCTGCGTCAAGCCGGGCGACTACTCCGACACGACGTTGACCGTCGACAAGGCGGTCACGGTTCGCGCCAACGGCGTCGTCCGCGTGAAGAACATCGACGTCAGCGGCAGCGACGCGACCATCGACGGCTTCACCGTGGTGGGCGACGAGCTGGACGACCCGTCAACCGGGATCAAGTTCACCGGCACCGGGCACACCATCATCAGGAACCTGGTCAACGGCAAGAACATTCACTACGCCATCGCGTGCGACTACGACGATTGCGCCAGCGACGTGCTGATCTCCCGCAACACCGTGACCGGGACCAATAATTTCGGCGTCTACCTCTGGGGCGGCTCCGACATCACCGTCGAGTGGAACAACATCTACGACCTGTGGACCGACGAGGGAAACGACGACGTCGACGGTATGCGCATCTGGGGCACCGGCCACCTGATCCGTAACAACTACATTCACGATCTGAACGCCAGCAAGAGCGAGGGCGAACCGCACGCCGACTGCATTCAGAACTACCAGAACAGCAGCAGGACGGTCGAATCCTACGACGTCACGGTGGAGAACAACTACTGCGTACGCGTCTCCGGCCAGTGCCTGATCATGCAGAACGGGAACCGTCCGACCGCCGACATCCGCGACTACACCTATCGCGGCAACGTGTGTGAGTCCTTCGGCAGCCAGAACATCGAACTGGGCAGCATCCCCGGTGCCATCATCGAGAACAACATCATGCGCGGAGGAGTGGACGGCCACGTGCTGACGTTCCACAGCACGGTTGACGATCTGGAGACGACGGACATCAGGGTGCGGAACAACGTCCTCGTCAGTGCGGGAGGTTCCACGTACGCCAGGGGCAGTGAAGACGCGATGACCGACGACACGGACAATGTGGAACTGCTCGATCCGTCGGCGTCCGACGACTGGCGGGACTTCGAGGGCAATCCGGACGCGCCGGTTCCCGCGATCAACCCCGACGACTTCACCCGGTTCCGGGATCTGGCTCAGCAGGCCGACATCGTCGACGAGGGCAGCACGCCCCACAGCGAGGACTTCACCCAGGACGTCGACGGCGCGACGCGTGTCCGGGGAGCGGCCATCGACATCGGCCCCTTCGAGTTCGCCTGACGTTCCGCCGACGCCGCACCTGCGTTCCACCATCAACACCGAGAGGACACTGACCGCAGCAACTCACCCAGGTCCTCACCGGCATGTGCACCCTCGCCCTGTCCACGGTGACCGCCAAGGGCGATCCGCCGTCAGCGCACATGCACGGTGAGGATCTCGGTGCGTTCACGCACGGCACGGTGGAGATTCTCAACCTTGAGGACGAAGCCGACATGTCCGAGCCCTTGGTATTCTGTCCGGGAGCACAACGCCACACAGCGCGGATAGTGCCGGACAGGTCGGAGGCGGGGGCCGTGACCGAAAAAGTGACCTTTCGAGGGTGTTACCAGAGCATCGTTCTGTCCCCGGCCGGGCTCGTCGTCGTGCGTTTCGGCAGGGAGTACGACAAGGACGGGCAGCTGATCCGCCGTCCCCACCTCGGCACCGACGAGTGGTCCTGGGACGAAATCGAGCGGCTCTTCTGGCACTCGGAGTTCTTCGGCAAAGAACTGTGGATCGTTCCGTTTCCCGAGCTGCGGGATGACAGCCCGACCCAGTCGCGCGGCCGCTTCGTCAGGGTGTGTTCGGCCGGCAACCTTTCCCGTCGGCAGTGGCGGAAGTTCGCCCGGACGGTCCCGGCGTTCACCGCAGGGCGTCTCACCTTCTCCCCGTCAGTACCGGCAGGCCACCGCCCCTTCTGGAAACTCCGCACCTAGGCTCCGTCGTGCGGATCGTCGGCCGTACGGCCTTCGCCGTCGGCGTCGTGGCCGAAGTGAGCGTCCGCCGGGCAACCTTCGGGCCCTCGGTGGCAACAGGGGTAGGAGAACCCGGCCCTCCACCGTCTCGACGGTAGTTCTCCCCGTCGGAGCCCGGCGCGAGGATGAGTCGTTCGACGGACGGGAACCGCTGGTGAGTCGACGCATGGTGGCAGCAGTGAGGCTCGGGCCGCCGAGGCGACCGCACCGCCGCCCCCGCTCCCGTCCGGACGCTCAGCTCCCCCACGCAAGCTGAGAATGGAGACAGTGCGATGACACGTCGCAGACCGTTCGTCCGCCCGGGCTCGGCGATAGTGGCCCTGGTCCTCGCCGCCGTCGGGCTCGTCGCCGCGGCCGGCCCGGCCGCCACCGAGCAGTCCGGGTACGCCGCGCGCACCGCCGGTCCGGAAGCGTCGGAGACCGCGCCGGAGGTCCCGGCCGACACCGGGCCGATGGCGAACCCCATCGCCACCGACATCTACACCGCCGACCCAGCCACGCTCGTCGTCGACGGCACCGCGTACATCTTCACCGGGCGCGACGAAGCGGCGCCCGGCCAGCAGCAGTTCGTCATGCACGAATGGCACGCGTTCTCCTCGCAATCCCCCTCGAACGACCCGGCCGCCTGGCAGCCGCACGGGGCCGTCCTCTCGCTCGACACCTTCGCCTGGGCCGGCGCGAACGCCTGGGCTTCCGAGGTGGTGCAGGGGCCCGACGGCCGGTTCTACTGGTTCGTCTCGGTCGACGGCCACACCGACGACGGGTGGATGAACATCGGAGTCGCGGTCGCCGACCACCCGCTCGGCCCGTACCGGGACGCCATCGGTGGCCCGCTGATCTCGGACGCCACCCCCAACTCCTCCGCGCTGAACATCGACCCGACGGTGTTCATCGACGGCGACGGCGAGATCTACTTGCACTGGGGCTCGTACTGGGAGCCCAGAGCGGTGCGCCTCCAGGACACCATGACCGCGCTGGACGGCGAGGTCTTCGAGCCGGCGGGCCTGACCGGCTTCTGGGAGGCGCCGTGGCTGTTCGAGCGCGACGGCGTCTACTACCTGGCCTATGCCTCCAACTCGGGCGCCGACTGCGTCACCGACTCGGCCTACGCCTGCATCCGGTATGCGACCGCCGACAGCCCGGCAGGCCCCTGGACGCACCGGGGCGTCGTCCTGGACCAGGTGAGCTCGACGACGAACCACCCGGCGATCATGGAGTTCGGCGACCAGTGGTACATGGTCTACCACACCGCCGACGCGCCCGGCGGCGGGAACTTCCGCCGTTCCGTCGCACTTGACGAGCTGCATTTCAACCCGGACGGCACCATGCAGAAGGTCGTCCAGACCCCCTGAGCCGATGGCAGCCCTGATCCTTTCGGCGCTGCCCCCCACCTCGCAACGGGAAAGGGATCGTTCCCCGATGTTACGGAAATCGAAAAGACCAGGCATGCGGCCTTCATGGCGGCGCGGCCTCGCGTTCGCCGCCGCGTTCGCCACGGCTCTCGTGCTCGCGGGCCCGGCGGGCTCGGCCGGCGCGGTACCGGACGCCCGAGTCCAGGCGGAGAAGCAGACGCGTGTCCCGCAGTTCATGATCGACGCCGGCGCCGAGACCGGGAACGTCGCCGAGTCGGAGCACTTCGCCGTCCGCTGGGGTGACGCGGTCGACGCCGTCGCGTGGGGACAGCAGAACCGCGGCCTCGACAACTACCCGCAGTGGGTCGCGGACCACATGGACGACATCTACGACTACTACGTGGACGAGGTCGGGTTCGTCGATCCTGCCGACCACGAGGCCGGGTCGCAGTACAGGATCAACATTCACCTGTGCGGGACTTGGTCGGGCGACTTCCTGCCCCCGGCCAACTGGGCCGGCCGGGACGACATCGGGCTGGGGCACATATGCCTGCCCTACGACAAGATCTGGGACGAATGGGTCGAGTCGCACGAGTTCGTCCACGTCCTCCAGAACTATGCGGTCGACATCAACATCGCAGACGGCCACGGAGGCGGATGGGGCGCAGGCAACCCGGTGGCCGGGCCCGTCTGGGAGGCCCATGCCAACTACATGGCCCGCCTGAAGCGTCCGGAAGTGGTCGTCGGGTCGGGCTACTTCGCCGACCGCCAGCATTACCGGTGGCTGTCCCAGGAGACCTACTACGGCGACTGGATGCTGTTCAACACCATCCGGGACATATACGGGCCGGAGGTGATCGACCGGTTCTGGTACGAGGCCGAGCAGGGCGAGCACCCGATCGACACCATTAAGCGAATTCTCGGTCTCGACCATCAGGAATTCGCCGAGCTGATGGCCGAATACACGTCCCGGCAGGTCGTCTACGACTTCGCCGACGGTGCCGAGATCCGTAGTGACCTGTGGCGCGGCGGGGAGAGCTATCGTCCCTTGCACACCGATTCCCTGCAAAACCTCGGCGGCGACCGGTACCGGATCGCCGACAGCGACGCCCCGCACCAGTACGGGCACAACATCATCCAGTTGAACCCGAGCGGCGGCCAGGTGTCCGTCCGGTTGCAAGGGCAGTCCGACCTCTCCGGCGCCGACTGGCGGTTCCGGCTGGCGGCGGTGTCGCCCGACTTCTCCGTCCGGTACAGCGACGCCTTCGCGCCCGGCCAGACGGCGGACTTCAGCCTGCAAAACGGCGAGACGCACCTCATGCTCGTCGTCGCGGCCACCCCCTCGCAGCACCGCAACTACCCGATGTGGGAGGTCGGGGTCGGGGACCCGTTCCCCTACGAGCTCTCGATCCAGGGCGCCTCTCCCGCACAGTGAACGGAACGGCACCGCGGAACGGAGGCGTGCGCCCCTGAGTCCGGGCGCGCGCCTCGGCCCGCCGCCCACCGGGCGGCGGGCCGGCACACCAGAGGAAGACAATTCAGCGCACCATGAGGACAATTCCGAGCCGAGCGCTACGCACATGCCCTTTCGGCGCATGCTCGTCATCACCCCAGGAGTCGCGAACTCATGAAGTCCCTCCGCATCCGTCGACCCCTCAGTGCTTTGACCGCATCCCTTGCCGTGGTGTTCGGCGCGCTGGTGGCGTCCCCCACCGGTACCGCGTCGGCCCAGGCGGCGGAGCTGTACGTGGCGCCGGGCGGCGACGACAGCAACCCGGGCAGCCTCGACGAGCCGCTCCAGACGATCCAGGCCGCGGTGGACCTTGCCGGGGCGGGTACCACGATCCACCTCCGCGAGGGCACGTACGCACCGGACACCAACATCCAACTCCTCCATAGCGGCACGGAGTCGCAGCCCATCACCCTGCGCAGCTACGCAGGTGAGCACGCCGTCCTCGACGGCGAGAACATGCCGTACACCCCGGGCGAGGTGGGCAGCACCATCCCGCGTCCGGACCGTGGCGCGATCCACCTCGAAGGCGACTACTGGCACATCATCGGCCTGGAGATCATCAACGGCCCGTACGGCATCTTCGGCATGGACACCAGTCACAACGTCTTCAAGGACCTCGTGACGCGGGACAACTACGAGACCGGCCTGCACCTCGTGGGCGACGTCGGTGTCGTCAGCGACAACCAGGTCATCAACCTGGACAGCTACGGCAACCGGGACCCGCGCAAGAACGGTGAGAGCGCCGACGGCCTGGCCATCAAGCAGGGCGAGGGGGAGGGCAACATCGTGCGGGGCGTGCGGCTGTGGAACAACGCCGACGACGGCTACGACGCGTTCGACTTCCGCGCCCCGATCCTCGTCGAGGACAGCATGGCCTGGGGCAACGGCTTCAACCGCTGGGACCTGCCCGGCTACCAGGGTGACGGCAACGGCTTCAAGCTCGGCGGCGGTGACCCCGACCCGGCGGTCGACCACATCACCCGCAACAGCATCGCCTTCGGCAACGCCGTCGACGGCTTCGACGACAACGGCAACCCAGGCGCGATGGAGATCGAAAACTGCACGGCCTGGGACAACCCCGGCAACGGCTTCGACTTCTCCGACGGCGAGAGCACCCTGACCGACAACCTTGCGGTCGACAACGGCAACGCCGTGGACCTCGGCAGCAACGGGGCCGGCGGCAGCGGCAACTCCTGGGACACCGGCGAGGAATGGGAGGTCGAGAGCACCGACCCCACCACGATCACCGGCCCCCGGAACCCCGACGGCTCGATCCCGTCATCCGACTTCCTCGTCCCCTCCAACGGTGCGGACGTCGGCGCACGCTTCTGACTCCGATCGTTCGCGCGTGCCCGGCGCCCGCCGTCGAAACGGGGCGCCGGGCGCCCGCCGGGCGCATTCGCACGCCGGTGGGCCATCGAACGCGCGCCGCACCTGGCGCACCGTCCCCCGGGCCTCAGCTCACCGCCTTCTTCACGAGCTCGCCGATCTTGGCCTCGTCGGCGGCGGTCAGCTCCTTCAAGGCGAAGGCGGTCGGCCACATGGTGCCTTCGTCGAGGTACGCCGCGTCGTTGAAGCCGAGCGTCGCGTACCTCGCCTTGAACTTCTGCGCGCTCTGGAAGAAGCAGACGACCTTGCCGTCCTTGGCGTACGCGGGCATCCCGTACCAGAGCTTCGGCGCGAGGTCGGGCGCGCTCGCCTTGATGACGGCGTGGAGCCGTTCGGCCATGTCCCGGTCCGACCCCTGCATCTCGGCGATCTTCGCGACCACGTCGGCCTCGTTCTGGGCCGCCTTGTCGGCACGCGAACCGCGGCGCGCCGACGCCTTCAGTTCCTGGGCGCGTTCCTTCATCGCGGCTCGCTCCACGTCCGAGAACCCTTCGGTCGTCTCGTCGGCCGCGGCGCTGCCCTTGGCGGGCTTCTCTGCGTCCTTCACAGCGGGCTTCCTTCCGGTATGCGGGATGATGAGTATATTTTCGTCATGCCTGAGGAGGAGCCGCAGCCGCGACCCCCTGCCGGCCGGGGCCGCCGGGCGTCATCCCCACGCGCCGGCGATCTGCCGGGTCGTGGCGTTGAGCCGGTTGAACAGGTTGGTGACGCCGATCATCAGAACGAGCGCGGCCAGCTGCTTCTCCTCGAAGTAGGTGGCGGCCGTGTCCCAGACCTCGTCGCTCACCGGGTCGGAACGGTCGGCCAGCCGCGTCGCGGCCTCGGCGAGCGCGAGGGCCGCCCGTTCCGCCGGGGTGAAGTACGGGGCCTCCCGCCAGGCGGCGACCGCGGCCAGCCGCTCGTCGCTCACTCCGGCCTTGCGGGCCGCCTTGGCGCCGCCGTCGACGCAGGCGCTGCAACCGTTGATCTGGCTGATCCGCAGATGCACCAGCTCCAGCGTCTGCCCGTCCACACCAGCGGAGCGCACGGCCTTGAGGATGTCCTGAATGGGCTGCATCGCGCCGGACAGCACGACGGCGGGGTTCTGCATGCGGGACTGCACTTCGGTCCGCACCTCTTCCGGATCGGTGCCCCGTTCCGCCGGGGCGTTGACCCCATAACAGCCGGGCGCGCCCGGCGCGGCCATGGCGATGGGACACCGTGGGACAGCAGGAACGCCCTTGACCAGCGGCGATGCGGCTCTGGACACTTCAGCCGGAGCGGGACGGCCCAGACGGAGGAACGGTGGACATGCACGAACGGACGGCGTTCGCCCAACCGCAGGACGAGCTGGCCGCCCGGCTCCGTGCGCTCCAGGACCTGTCCGGGCTCGGCGTGCGGGCCCTCGCGCGGGACACCGGCCTCAGCTCCTCGTCCCTGTCGCGCTACCTCAACGGGCAGACCGTGCCGCCCTGGCCCGCGGTGGTCGCGCTCTGCCGCCTGGTCAAGCGCGACCCCCGCCCGCTGCGCCCGCTGTGGGAACGCACCTCGAACCCCCTGCCGGCGCCGCCGAGGAGCAGCCGCCAGGTCCGGCCGCCGACCCGCAACGATCTGCCGCGCGACGTCCCGGACTTCACCGGGCGCGCGGAGCGGCTCGCCGCCGTGCTCGCCGCCGTGGACAGCCATCGGGTGGTCTCCGTCGACGGCATGGCGGGTGTCGGCAAGACCTGCCTTGCGGTCCACGCCGCCCACCGGCTCACCGCCGATTTCCCGGACGCCCAGCTCTACGTGGACCTGCACGGGTTCACCGAGGGCCGGCCCCCGCTCGACCCCGACTCCGCGCTGCGGACGCTGCTCGGCGCGCTCGACGTGCCCTCCGAGAAGGTTCCGCAGGAGGGCGTCGAGCAGCTGGCCGCCTGCTGGCGCTCGGAACTGGCCCGCCGGCGGGTCGTCGTGGTCCTCGACAACGCCGCCGACGCCGACCAGGTCCGCCCGCTGCTGCCCGGTGCCGGCCCCTCGGTCGCCCTGATCACCAGCCGCAACCGGCTCCTCGGCCTGGACGAGGTACCGCCCGTCTCGCTCGACGTGCTGACCCCCGAGGAGAGCGCACGGCTGCTGGCCCGTGCCAGCGGCGACCCCGGCGGCCCGGACGGCAGGCTGGCCCGCGAACCGGAGTCCGCGGCCGAGGTGCTGCGGCTGTGCGGCCACCTGCCGCTGGCCCTGCGCCTGGCCGCGGCGCGGCTGCGGCACCGGCCCGGCTGGACCGTGGGCATCCTCGTCGAACGGATGGCGCAGGGCGCGAGCGAGTTCGACACCGCGTTCGCCATGTCGGTTCGGCAGCTGAACCGCGCCCAGGCCCGCCTGTTCCGCATGCTGGGCGTGCTGCCCGGAGCTTCCTTCGACGAGTACCTGGCCGCGGCGCTGGCGGACGTGCCGCTGCACAGCGCCCGGACGATGCTGGAGGACCTGCTCGACGCGCACCTCGTTCAGCAGCCGACGGCGGGCCGCTACCGGCTGCACGACCTGGTGCACCAGCACGCCCGCCGGGCCGCGGCGGAACAGGACCCGGCGGCCGAGCGGGAACGGGCGCTGGGCCGCGTGCTCGACTACTACGTGCACGCGGCGGCTGCCGCCGACGCCGCGATGCCGCTCCTGTCGCCCGGCCGGCCGCCCTCAGCGGGCCGGCCCCCGGCCGAGCTGCCGCGGTTCCCGGACAAGAACGCGGCCTTCACCTGGCTCACCACCGAGTACGGAAACCTGCTGGCCGCCTTCGAGACGGCGGCCGCAGCGGGGGCCGACCGGCACGTGTGCGAGCTGCCGCGCTTCCTGCGGGCCTACTTCGCGCGGCGCTGCGGCACGACACACCTCAACGTCCTCTTCGAGCGGTCGCTTGCCGCCGCCGAACGCCTGGGCGATCCGCTGCGGCTGGCCGAGGCGCACAGCGATCTCGGCTTCGCGCGCTACAACGCGGGCAGGATGGCGGAGGCCGCCGCCGCGTACGAGGCGGCCGCAGCCCGGTTGTCCCAGGCGGGGGACGCACCGGCGGAAGCCGAGCTGGCGATGCGCCGCGGCTATCTGAGCTGGGACGCGGGGCACGTCGAGGAGCCGCTGGCACTCTTCCGGCTGGCGGGGAGGCTGTACGAGAAGGCCGCCTGCCCCACGGGCGCGGCCCACGCGGCCGCGTCGGAGGGCTGGGCGCTGCTCCAGCTGGGGCACCGCGAGGAGGCGGCACAGCGGGCCAGGGAAGTGCTGGGCATCCCGCACACCGACCCCGCAGGGCCCCCCGCGCTGACGGCCAGAATCACCCTCGGCGTGGCCATCGCCCACGAGGAGCCCGACCGGGCGGCGGAGCACCTGCATCAGGCGCTGTCGCTGGCCCGCGACGACAGGCACCTTCACAACCAGGCGTGGTGCCTCAACTGCCAGGGCGTCGCACTGCGGCAGATGGGCCGCTACCAGGAGGCACTGGCCAGCCACCGGGAGGCGTTCGCGCTGCTCGACGAACTGTTCGAGGAGCACTGGAAGATCCATTTCCTCAACGGCTACGGCGAGACCTGCCGACTCGCGGGCCTCCCCGATGAGGCGCTGCGGCTGCACCGGCAGGCGCTGGAGCTGGCCCCGGGGCTGGGCAACCGGTACGAGGAAGCGCTGGCCCACGAAGGCATCGCGATCGTGCTCGACGAGACGGCCCCGGCCGAGGCCGCCGAGCACCGCGCGGCAGGACGAGCCGTCCTGGAGCAGGAGACGCTGACCTGGGAAGCAAAACGCTCCGCCGCTGCTCGATGTGGTCCTAGTCGGTGGTCTTGATTTCCTTCATGGTCAGGTGGGATTCGATACGCCGGACGGCAGGCAGGCCGCTGAGTCTGCCGGTGAGGAAGGCTTCGCAGGCGGTGTGGTCGGCGACGGCCACGCGGATGAAGTAGTCGGGGCACCCGTATCGGACTTGTCACCTCCGCTGCCCCGCATGGCGCCGCAACGCGCTGCTGAGCATCCTCGGCGGCACAGCCGCCCACGTAGCCCTGGTCAGCACCGCCTTCGCCCGCTGAGCAGCGACCGGTCCGGGACATAGGGGCCCGAGGGGCGGGCTCAGGTGGGGTCCTCGGGGGCGTGTGCCGCGGCCATGATGCCCCTCACTTCGGCGGGGCTGGTGAGCCGGCGTGTGTACTCGCTCCTGGTCAGCGTCCCGCCCATGAGGGCACGGGAGTTGCGGTGGGTCGCAGGGCTGTCGACCGTCATGCCGGCGCTGAAGTGGACCTCCCTCGCGCCGGTCAGGCGCAGGACGCGTGCCACGTTGCGTTCGGTCACGCCGCCGCCGGGCATCACGATGACGCGGTCCCGGGCCGCCTGGACCAGGCGGGCGAGCAGCGGCGCCCCTTCGAGTGCTGAGATGTCCTGGCCGGAGGTGAGGACACGCTCCGCGCCGAGCTCGACCAGTCTCTCCAGGGCCTCGAAGGGGGCCTTCACCATGTCGAAGGCCCGGTGGAAGGTGATCGGGCGGTCGGCGGCCGCAGCGATCAAACGCCGGCACACCGCCATGTCGACATCCGCCGCTGGTGTGAGGGCACCGAGGACGATCCCGTGGGCGCCGAGGCCGACCGCCGTCTCGATGTCGCGGACCATGGCGCTCACCTCGTAGCGGTCGTAGATGAAGTCCCCGCCGCGCGGGCGGATCAGGACGTTCACCTCGATGTCCGGCGCCGCTTCCAGGACTGTCTCCAGCAGTCCCGCACTGGGCGTGACGCCCCCCTCGAACAGCGCGCTGCACAGCTCCACCCGGTGCGCGCCGGCGTTCTGAGCGGTCAGTGCGCCGACGGCGGAGTCGACGCAGACCTCGAAGCGCAGGCTCATCGGCGCTCCGCCCGGCCGCGCCGCGGGCCGCGGGTGAGAGTGAGGGGGAGGGTGATCGTGGATTCGCGGCTCATCGTGCGATCCCAACTTCCTGCTCGGCGAAGCCTGCTGCGAGGCCGGTGATCAGGATAGGGCGCGGGCGGACCGGGGGCCGTCGTCCACGCACCTGCGTCAACGGTACGGTTTGCGCCGGTCGCCGTTGCGCCCCGTGAACGTGCCGGCCGGGCCCGGAGCTTGCCGTCCTTCTCCGCACCGGACGAGCCCGCAGGACGCGTGGAGAGGAGATTCCGACACCGCGGTATTGTCCTCGCGGTGCGCGGAATCGTGCTGAATTTCGCCCCTACGCTTGTCACGCCGTTCAAGTGGCCCGATGGGACCGGGCAAGCGCTTACGCGGCCGGGGTTTCACACACGGGAGCCGCCCCGCCCACGCCGTTCACCATCCTCACGCCTTCCTGTTCATGACTCCGCGTCGCCTCCGCCGGGCAGCGCATGCCCGCGTGTCCGGCCAGGTGCGCGGGGGCCGAGGGAGCAGGGGCGGAGGCGTCCGGCCCGGCCGGCCTTCGCACCGGAGAGGTGAGTCCATGTCACGCATCCGCTGGTACCGGGGAACGCGGCCCCGGTCCGCCGTGCCGGCCGGCCGGGTGCTGGAGCCGCGCCACACCGAGTGCGTCGCCGCTCCGGGCCGCAGCCGGACCGACCCGGCCCGTTTCGGGACACATGCCGCGTCCCGGTGGGCCGGCGGTTTCGACGGCCGGCCGGGACAACCACGGCATGCAGCAGCAACCCCCCGTACCTGAAGATGAAAGGCGAGCCAAGGATGAGACGATCATTCGCGCTGCGATTCCACGCGGTGCTGGCCTTGTTGGCCATGATGGTCGCGACCGGTGTGGTTCTGTCGATGCCCGAGGCATCGGCAGCGACGGGCAGTGCCACCGGCTATGCGACGCAGAACGGCGGGACCACCGGCGGTGCGGGCGGGCAGACCGTCCGGGCCACCACGGGGACCGCGATCCATGAGGCCCTGTGCGGCCGGGCCAGCGAGAGCACCCCGATCATCATCGAGGTCGAGGGGACCATCAACCACGGCAACACCAGCAAGGTGTCGGGCGACAGTTGCAACACCGCGGATGACGTGATCGAGCTCAAGCAGATCAGCAACGTCACGATCGTCGGGGTCGGCAGCGGCGCCGTCTTCGACCAGATCGGCATTCACATCCGCGAGGCCAGCAACATCATCATCCAGAACGTGACGGTCCGGAACGTCAAGAAGTCGGGCTCACCCACGTCCAACGGCGGCGACGCCATCGGCATGGAGAGCGACGTCCGCAACGTCTGGGCCGACCACCTCACCCTGGAGGCGTCGGGCGGGGAGGACGAGGGCTTCGACGGCCTCTTCGACATGAAGAACAACACCCAGTACGTGACCCTGTCGTACAGCATTCTGCGCAACTCCGGCCGCGGCGGGCTCGTCGGGTCCAGTGAGAGCGACCGCTCGAACGGGTTCGTCACGTACCACCACAACCTGTACGAGAACATCGACTCCCGCACGCCCCTGCTGCGTGGCGGTATAGGCCACGTCTACAACAACCACTTCACGAGCATCCACGAGTCCGGGATCAACTCCCGCGCCGGGGCCCGGGCCAGGGTGGACAACAACTACTTCGAGGACTCCAAGGACGTCCTGGGCACCTTCTACACCGACGAGGCCGGCTACTGGCAGGTCAACGGCAACATCTTCGACAACGTCACCTGGTCGAGCCCGGGTGACGAAACCAACCCCGCCGGCCCCGACCCGGAGTCCAACACCACCGTCGACATTCCCTACTCGTACAGCCTCGACGACGCCAGCTGCGTGCCGAGCGTCGTGAGCGAGACGGCAGGCGCCAACAACGGCATGCGGGAGTCGGACGGCAACTGCTCGCCCCAGAACCCGGACCCGAACGACCCGGACCCGAACGACCCGGACCCGAACGACCCGGACCCGAACGACCCGGACCCGAACGACCCCGTCGGGACGAACCTCAGCCTCGGGGCCGGTTCCGATGGCAGCAGCAAGGCCGGCGGGACGAGCTACGGCAACGTGCGGGACGGTGACATGAGCACCTACTGGTCGCCCAGCGGCTCGACCGGTTCGATCTCGATCAAGTGGGACTCCGCCACCACGGTGTCCAGGGTCAACATCCGGGAGGCATCGGGCTCCGAGGGGAACATCGGCTCCTGGCGGCTGGTCGACGCCGACACCCGCGCCGTCCTGACCTCCGGCAGCGGAGCGGGCGTCATCACCTTCCCCTCGACCTCGCTGCGCAAGATCACCCTTGAGATCACCAGCTCGACCGGCACGCCGAGAATCGCCGAGTACGAGACCTACGCCGGATAGGAACGCGGCCCCGCTGCCCGTACGGGACCGCGGGCAGGGGGTCGCGCCCGACACCGGTGCCCGCGGCTGATCGCCGGGTCCGGGGGCCCTCGCACGGCCCCCGGACGCACCTTCCGTTCCGATTCTTGCCGTGAGTGAACAAAGAGATAAGCCCAGTCCGGTGGGGTGGGCTCATGGCGTACGGTCCGTCACATACGGCAAGGAGTAATCGGACTACGAGAGAGTGCACGGTGGTCGATACTGAGGGCGTACCTGCCGAAGAGCGCCGTCAGCGCATCGCGGCCGCGGTCGAGGACCGCGGCTTCGTTCATGTCGGGAACCTGGCCGAGGCGTTCGGCATCTCCCGCGTCACCGTGCGCGCCGATCTGGACAGCCTGGAGAAACGGGGGCGTCTGCGGCGGGTGCGGGGCGGGGCGCTGGCGGCGCACCGGGCCGGTGGCATGCCCGACGGCGGCCGGATCGTCGCGGGGCCCGTCACCGTGGAGATCGACGCGCCACTGTCGCGGCTGCCCTGGTTCCGGCGCCTCGGTGCCGCGGCGCCCGCGAGCGACGGCTGAGCCGGGGCGGCCGCGCCTTTGACGCCCGGGCCGGCCGTTCCCCGGAACGCGCGGTGTCAGCTCCGCGTGAAGCGGTACGTCATGCTGTCCGTCAGGACGCAGAAGCCCGGTGACATGACGATCACGCGCAGCGTGCCGGTGCGGCGGTCGTAGTCGACGCCCTGCGCCTCGAACGTGCCGGAGCAGCCGCTGCGAAGCGGGAGTTGACCCAGCGCCGTGACGTGCCCGGACACGTCCGCCGTGCCGTTCGGCTCGCCGGAGAGGTCGATCTGGAGCAGCGGCTTGGTGATGCCGAAGAGGCTGCCCTCCGGGTCGTCGGAGGAGCACAGCAGCGTGGTCGGACCGGAGAAGTCGCAGCCCTGGACGTCGCGTACGGCGTGGTCGAGGTGGACGGTGGAGACCTGCGGGAGGTCGGCCGAAGGTGACGTGCTCGAGTTGACGCCCGGGGTCGGGAAGACCAGCAGCCGGTTCATCGTGCCGTACTCGCCCGCCAGCATCCACTGGCCGTCGGGGGAGATGGCGACCCAGGAGTTGTTCAGCGCCTCGCCGGGGCCGAGTGGGTGGACGTACTCCGACCAGTCGCCGTCCGGCGCCTGCACCCGGAACATCTTGGTGGTGCCCGAGTCGCTCTGGTACGGCTCGATGTAGTAGCCGTCGTAGGAGGCATCGGGGTCGCCGACGTGGGTCCAGCCGCGCACGCGGACGTCGGCGGGGATGGTGCCGATGCCGGTGTAGCGGTTGGGGCTGTTCGCCGGGACCTCGATCGAGGCCAGGCCCTGGCTCTCGGTCAGCGGATCGGCGCGGTCGGAGCCGGCCTCGGTCCAGGTGTCCGCCGCCGCGGCGGGCGAGGCCGTGGACAGGAAGGCGGCGGCGACGAGGGCGAGGAGGCCGGTCATGGCCACGGGACGGCGTTGCCGGGTGCGCAAGGACATGGGGGATCTGCTCCTCGGTGGGGGAGGGAACGCACTCGGCGGACAGTGTGGCGGAGGCAGGAGGTCATGTACAGACCAATGTTGGAACGGCGGTGGTCGCCCGGGTGACCGTTCGGCGGACTCAGCCAGGTCCGGAGCGGGCGGGAGCGCGGTGCCGGCCGGGGCCGACACCGCGCCGGGCGGCCAGGGGCGGTGGTTCCCCGGGCCGGTCAGACGGCCGGGGCCTCCTGCTCGGCCTCCACTGCGGCGTTCCATTCGGGCTTGGACGCCTGCCAGCCGTCCTCGTTGTGCCCCAGGCGCCAGTAGCCGGAGATCGACAGCCGCTCCCTCGGCACCGCCCGGTCCAGCCGGAGGTGGCGGCGCAGCTCCTTGACCATCCCGGCCTCGCCGTGCGCGAAGACCTGCACGTCGGGGGCGGGGAAGTCGAGGTCGCGCACCACGTCCAGGACGGCCTTGCCCACCGGGCGGTCGCCGCGGTGCAGCCAGGTGATGCCGACGCCGTCGGGGGAGTTGATCTTCTGCTCCTCCTGCGGCCCGGCGATCTCGACGAAAGCCCGCACCTCGGCGCCGGCGGGCATCCGCTCCACCGCCGCCGCGATCGCGGGCAGCGCGCTCTCGTCCCCGGCCAGAAGGTGCCAGTCGGCGGCCGGGTCCGGCGCGTAGGCCCCGCCGGGCCCGGCGAACCGGATCACATCGCCGCGCTCGGCGGCGGCGGCCCAGGGGCCGGCCAGCCCACGGTCGCCGTGCACCACGAAGTCGATGATCAGCTCCCGCGCCCGCGGGTCCCACTCCCGCACCGAGTAGGTGCGCGTGGCGGGCCACTGCTCGCGGGGGAGCTCGGCGCGGATACGCGCGAGATCGAACGGCTCCGGGTAGTCCACGCCCGGCGCGGGGAACAGCAGCTTCACGTAGTGATCCGTGTACTCCCCGGCGGAGAACGCGGCCAGCCCCTCGCCGCCGAGCGCCACCCGGTGCATCCCCGGCGTCAGCCGCTCGGTCCAGGTGACCTCTCCGGTGTGAACCTGGGGTGTCTTGCGGGCCGGTCGCTCAGCCATGGTGCTGCTCCCTGCTTCGGGGTTAGGTATACCTAAGTTAACAGCCGCGGGGTGCCGCCGTCGGGTGCGGCCCGGGCGCCGTGTGGCCGGCAACGTGCGGGACGGCTGGTGATGCCGTGGTTGATTTCCTCAAGTGCGCCCAACACAATGAGCGGGTCCGCCTGTGCGTGATGAGGCAACAGGCGGCGCGGTCGATCACGCGCCTCGACCGGATCGGACCGGACCGGATCGGACCAGCCACGGCGTTCGGCCCGGTCGGCATCACCTCCGGCAACCGCTGCCGCGCGCCGGACTCGCTGCCGTCCCGCACCCACCGGCGGCGCGTCGTGCCGGCGACCCGACCCCGAGGAAAGTGCGCCCACTTGGTGCCCCGCCCGCTCCCGGCGGTGGCGACAGCTCGACCAGGCCCACAGCGCGTCGGGCACGATCCACAGCGGACACGATCAGCAGCCCCGGCTCACCCCGGGCGTGAGGAGCTCCCATGCGACAGGACACTGATTCACTGACGGACGCTCTTCTGTACGCCGGCGGCATGTCCGACCGTCTCCCGGAGCTGCGGGGCGACCAGGCGGACAGGCTGCTGGAAGCGCTGACCGTGCACAAGGTGCTGGGACGCTTTCTCGAACGCCTGTCGTCCGGACGCAATGCGCTCCCTTTCTGGCTCAGGGAGAAGGCCGAGGCGCTCTACGACGCGCAGATGGCGGTCGTGGCGCAGCGCGACGCCGACGTGGCCTGGCTGACGGAAAGGTCACCTCCCATCCGTCCTGGGACGGGCAGCCGCTCATACGCCTCAAGGGAAACTCGGCCGCCGCCTTCCTGGAAGGTAAATGGCAACGCCGGCTGACCAAGGACATTGACCTCCTGACCGGTCGGCCCGAGACTCAGAGGGCGTCTCACGTGGCGAATTTCGCGAGCTCCTTGTAGCAGGTGAGGGCAGCGGCGAGGCCGAGGAAGGCGAGGAAGTGCGAGCCCTTTCGTTCATACCGGATGGTCAGGCGGCGGTAGCCGAAGAGCCAAGCGATCGACCGCTCGATCTTCCAGCGGTGCCGACCAAGGCGTTCGCCGGACTCGATGCCTGGCCGCGCGATGCGCGCGACGAGCCCACGCTCGCGTAGCCAGCTGAGGTGTTCGGTGGAGAAGTACGCCTTGTCCGCACGGAGTTTGATGGGCCGGCGCTGCCGTGGTCCCCGGCGGGACCGGACGGCGGGGATGCCGAGGATGAGCGGCTTGAGGGCGAGACTGTCGTGCATGTTCGCACCTGACACGGTGACGGCGAGCGGGATGCCCTGGGCATCGGACAGCACGTGCTGCTTGCTGCCCTTCTTGCCGCGATCGACCGGGTTCGGCCCCGTCAGCGATCCCCCCTTTTGGCGCGAACGGAGGCCGCGTCGCCGATCGCCGAGGTCCAGTCCACCTCGCCCCGGACCCCGAGTTCGTCCAGCACCGCCCGATGCAGCCGACGCCACAGGCCGACCTCGGTCCATGCCGTGAAGCGGCGATGTGCGGTGGCGGAGGACGTGCCGAACGTCGGCGGCAGATGCCGCCAGGCACAGCCGCTGGTCAGCACGTACACCACTGCGGTGAACACGGCCCGCTCGTCACGCGGAGCGGTCCCGCCACCTTGCGGCCGAGCCGCGAACGGTGGCAGTAAGGGGGCGACCAGCTCCCAGAGTTCAGATCAGCACTCACGTCCGGCATCATGCCGCTCGAACATCAAGACACGTGGGACGGCCTTCTATGCCTTGACTGATGCGGCCGATCTGGCGGCCTGCTCGATCTTCGCGCAGTAGGCGGTGCGGGCGTCCTCATCGATCTGCATCTCGTGTTCGGGGCGCATCCCGGTTCGGCCGTCGACGCCTTCGCGCAGGATGTCACGACCCCGACGGCATGCTCCGCATCCGGCTCCACCGCTTCGACCAGGGCACGCACTTCCCGCACAGCCACCGCTGGCCCTTCCACACCCGGATACTGAAGGGCCGCTACGTGCACCGCCTGTACGGCCCCGAGACGTACGTACGCGCCCAGCTCGAAAGCGAACACCGCAAGCCGCTGGTGCCCAGCACCATCAGGACCGAGGACGAGGGCTCCTCCTACGCCATCGACCAGCACATGGTGCACTCGGTGACCTCGGCCACGGACACCTTCTCGCTGGTCATCCAGGGGCCCCGGCTGAAGGACCAGTCGCTGCGCACCGCGCAGGACGGGTCGATCATCTGGAAGGGCGGACGCGCCACGGAGGGCAAGGCGGCCGTCGAGCAGGTCGAGATGTCCAGGGACCGCCTGCTCCAGGTGCGCGAACTCGCCCTCCGTTCCGGCCTCATCGACCGCTGAGGGGCGGCCGGAGGCGCATGCCGTCGCCGGCTCGCGCCCCCGGCCCGGCTCAGCCCACCGCCGCGATGAAGACGCTCGCCCTGCCGTCGGCCACCACGGCGCCGTCCGCGGCGGACAGAAAGCACGACTCGCCGCGCGAGAGCTTCAGCTCGGAGCCACCGGCGTCCCGCAGCGTCGCGCTGCCCTCGACGCACAGCGCGATCCGCGGCCCCGCGGCCGGCACCTCGACCGGTTCGCCGTTCAGGGTGCACCGGTACAGCCGGAACTCCGGCGCGGTGGAGTCGTAGGTGCTCACGGCGGGGGCCGCCGGCAGTGCGCGCGGCGCCAGCACGGGCACCTCGACGGCCGGATCGACGATGCGGAGCAGCTCTGGGATATCGATGTGCTTCGGCGTCAGTCCGGCCCGCAGCACATTGTCCGAGTTGGCGAGCAACTCGACGCCGACGCCCGTGATGTAGGCGTGCAAACCGCCGGCCGGCATGAACAGCGCCGTCCCCGGCTCCAGCACCATGTGCTGGAACAGCAACGAGGCCAGCAGCCCGATGTCCCCCGGGTGATCGGCCGCCATCCGCACCACCGCGTCGTACGCCGCCGCATGGGTGCCGCCCCGCGCGGCGGCGCGCCCGCTCGCCGCCACCACGGCGTCCAGCAGCCGGGACCGCTCCGGCCCGGGCCAGGTCAGCACCAGCCGCAGCGCTTCGGTGAGCCGCTCGGGCCCGCCGTCGGCGCGCAGCGCCGCGCTCACCGGCCCCAGTTCGGCCAGGCCGAGCGCGTCCAGGACGTCGGCCGCCTCGGCCGCCCCGCGGAACCCGGCCAGCACCTCGAACGGCGTCAGCGCGCACAGCAGCTCCGGCTTGGGCCAGTCGTCCACATAGGTCGGCGGGCCCGGCCGGCCCTGCTCGGCGGCGAACCCGGCCCGGGCCTGCGCCCGGTCGGGATGGACCTGGATGGACAGCGCCTTCTCCGCGGCCAGGATTTTCAGGAGGAACGGCAGCCGTCCCCCGAAACGCTCCCGGCACTCGCCCCCCAGCTCGCGGGCGGGGTCGGCGGCCACCACGGCGTCGAGCGTCTTTTCGTCGCCGTCCCGGACGACACCGGAGGGGGCTTTCGGGTGCGCCCCCATCCACATCTCCGCCTCCGGCCCCGCGGACGGCACCGGGCGCCCCTGGAAGTCGGCGAGGACTTGCCTGGAGCCCCACGCATAGGGCTGGATGACTGGCCTGAGGAAATCCATCGCATCAACGTACCGTTCCCGGCGCGCGGCAGGTGCCGGGTGCTGGGCTGTCACGCAGTCATATTCCGTTCAGGCGTTGCCATTTGTATTGACACCCTCCTCGCCTCCTCCTATTCTCTGTTCGATTTCGTGAACGACGTTCGATATGTCGTACAGCTGGGCACGGAAAGACCCCCACCGCCGGCCCGCGCGGAAATGTTCTGCCCACGAGCACTTTTCCGATCACGGAAAGGGTAAAAAATGTCCCCCTCCGTCAGTCGACGGCGGCTCCTGCAGGCAGCCGCGGCCACGGCCGCCGCCTCCGCCGGATCTGCCATCGGCCACTCGCCCGCCCGAGCGGCAACCGCCCCGGCCGTGGCCGATATCGGGGTGTCCGCGCACCCCTTCGAACTCGGTCAGGTCCGCCTGACCGCGAGTCGATGGCTGGACAACCAGAACCGCACGCGGAACTACCTGAAGTTCGTCGATGTCGACCGGTTGCTGTACAACTTCCGGGCCAACCACCGCTTGTCCACCAACGGTGCCGCCTCGAACGGCGGCTGGGACGAGCCCACTTTCCCGTTCCGCACCCACATGCAGGGGCACTTCCTCACGGCATGGGCGCAGGTCCACGCCGTGACGGGGGACACCACCTGCCGGGACAAGGCCGACTACATGGTGGCGGAGTTGGCCAGGTGCCAGGCCAACAATGCCGCCGCGGGGTTCAACAGCGGGTACCTGTGCGGCTTCCCCGAATCCGACTTCGACGCCCTCGAGGACCGGACCCTGTCCAACGGCAACGTGCCGTACTACGTCATTCACAAGACCCTGGCCGGCCTGCTGGACGTCTGGCGCCTCATCGGCAGTACACAAGCCCGTGACGTGCTGCTGAATCTGGCGGGCTGGGTCGACTGGCGCACCGGCCGGCTGAGCGGCCAGCAGATGCAGGCCATGATGGGGACCGAGTTCGGCGGCATGAACGCCGTACTGTCCGATATCTACCAGCAGACGGGCGACTCACGCTGGCTCGTCGCCGCGGGCCGGTTCGACCACGCCGCGGTATTCGACCCGCTGGCGGCCAACGAGGACCGGCTCAACGGGCTGCACGCCAACACCCAGGTGCCCAAGTGGATCGGTGCCGCACGCGAGTTCAAGGCCACCGGAACCACCCGCTACCGGGACATCGCCACCAACGCCTGGAACATCACCGTGAACGCGCACACCTACGTCATCGGCGGCAACAGCCAGGCGGAGCACTTCCGCCCCCCGAACGCGATCGCCGCTCATCTCGACGAGGACACGTGCGAAAGCTGCAACACCTACAACATGCTGACGCTCACCCGGGAGCTGTTCACGCTGGACCCGAGCCGAGCCGCGCTGTTCGACTACTACGAGCGGGCCTGGCTCAACCAGATGATCGGTCAGCAGGACCCGGCCGACGACCACGGCCACGTCACCTACTTCACCCCGCTCGACCCGGGGGGCCGCCGTGGCGTGGGCCCGGCGTGGGGCGGTGGCACCTGGAGCACCGACTACGACAGCTTCTGGTGCTGCCAGGGCACGGGCCTGGAGATGCACACCCGGCTGATGGACTCCATCTACTTCCACAGCGACACCACGCTCATCGTGAACCTGTTCATGCCCTCGGTGCTCAACTGGGCACAGCGCGGAATCACGGTCACCCAGACCACGTCGTACCCCGTCGGCGACACGACGATCCTCCAGGTCACCGGCAACGTCCAGGGGACCTGGCCGATGCGTATCCGCATCCCGGGCTGGACCGCCGGCGCCACCATCAGCGTCAACGGCGCGGAGCAGGACATCACCACCACGCCCGGCAGCTACGCCACCCTGACCCGCTCCTGGGCCCCGGGCGACACGGTCACCGTCCGCCTGCCCATGCAGGTCGTCATACGGGCGGCCAACGACAATGCGGACGTCGCCGCGGTCACCTACGGCCCGGTCGTGCTGTCCGGCAACTACGGCGACACCTCGCTGAGTTCCCTCCCGTCGCTGGACACGTCCTCGATCACGAGGACCGGCGGCGACTCCCTCGCGTTCACCGCCACCGCCAACGGCTCCACCGTCGCCCTGGGCCCGTTCTACGACGCGCACGGCCACAACTACACCGTCTACTGGAATACCGGCGGCGAAGGGGGCGGCGCCACCGTCCGGCTCGTCAACGCGGGCAGCGGCTACGTGCTGGGCATCCAGGACATGTCCACGGCCGACGGCGGTCGCGCTCTTCAGTGGCACGACTCGGGCACCGCGGATCACAACTGGGAAATGATCACCGACGGGAACGCGGTCCGGTTCCGCAACGCCCACAGCGGCAAAGTGCTCGGCGTTCAGGACATGTCCACCGCGGACAATGCGCCGGTCCTGCAATGGGCGGACAACGGCACCGCCGACCACAGGTGGACGCTGCTCGATCAGGGAGACGGGACGTACCAGATCCGCAACGGGCACAGCGGCAAGCTGCTCGGCATCCAGGGCCACTCCACCGCGGTCGGCGCGTTCGCGGTCCAGGACTCCGACAACGGCACCGCCGACAACCGGTGGCGCGTCGTGCCCAACGACTAGCACCGCGAGGGCCGCGAGCGGTCCTCGCGGTGCTCGCCGTCCTGGCGGCCGAACAGGTGACCGGATCGATCAGGATTCGAGAAGCATCCGGTCCGGCACCTGCCTAGGGTGACCGCGGAAGACATCGCCATGCACGCGAGCTGCCTCTTCTGCCGCGACACCCGAGGTGCCGAGGTGCCGAGGTGCCGGACGAGAGCGATCTCGGACCGCACCTTCATGAGGAGCCTTTCCCGCCAAGGAGCCAAACGTGACCCTCTCGCTCGACGCCATCACCCTCGGAGTGCCGGAGGTCCACGCCGCGCAGGAGTTCTACTCGGCCGCGTTCTCGCCCGCCACCGCCGCTCACGGTCAGTACGTGGACCTCGACATGCACGGGGCCGGACGGATCGCTCTGCACGGGGCCGAGGCGCTCGCCGCGGACGCGGACGCGGAGCCCGCGACGTCGGGTTTCCGCGGTTACGTCATGAGCTGCGTCGTCAGTCAGCCCAGCGAGGTCGAAGCCCTGCTCGACGCCGCGGTCCTGGGCGGAGCGGACGTTCTGAAACCCGCGAAGAAGGGGCTGTTCGGCGGGTTCTCCGCGGTGTGCCGGGCACCGGACGGCGCCATCTGGAAGCTGTCCGCGCCGACCAAGAAGGACACCGGCCCGGCGGCGGAGCCCCCGGTGCCGACCGAGACCGCGGCCCTCCTCGGCGTCGCAGCGCCGACGGCGTCCAAAGCCTTCTACGCGGCCCTGGGCATGACGGTCGACAGGGACTACGGCGACAAGTACATCGACTTCCGCCCGGCCCCCGGAACGTGCAGGTTGGGCCTGATGACGCGCAAGGCCCTCGCGAGGGACGCGGGAGTCGGCGGGGACGGCGCCGGCTTCCGCGCGGTGGCCCTCAACCGCAGGGCCGAGTCCCGTGAGGAGGCCGACGCCCTCCTGGCGGCGGCGGACTCCGCCGGCGGCCACGTCGTCGTCGCTGCCGCGGAGACCGAAGGCGGCTACTCCGGGTATTTCACCGACCCGGACGGCTTCCTGTGGCAGGTGGCTTCCGCGTAGCTTCCCCGCGATCCCGCTCGGCGGTACCGCGCGGTCCGACGGGGTCAGCAGCGTTCGTACCGATGAATTTCCGCAGCCCGCGGAGTCTGAGGGGTGGGGGACGGTCCGCGTCTCCTCGCCGAAAAGAGGAAGTGGTGCGCCATGAAGCTGGTCGTGCAGGAGTTCCTGACGCTCGACGGGGTGTCCCAGGGGCCGGGTTCCCCGGACGAGGACACCAGCGACGGGTTTCGGGCGGGGGGCTGGTTCGTGCCGCACCTCGACGAGGAGTTCGACCGGCTGGTCGCCTCGTGGCTCGGGGAGGCGGACGCCTTCCTGTTCGGCCGCCGCACCTACCAGAACTTCGCGCGGGACTGGCCGAAGATGACCGACCACCCCTCCGCCCCGATCTTGAACGGCCTGCCGAAGTACGTGGCCTCCCGCAGCCTGACCGAGGCCGCCTGGAACCCGACCACGATCCTCTCCGGCGATGTCCCCGCCCGGGTCGCCGAGCTGAAGCGGCAGCCGGGCCGGGAACTCCAGATCCACGGCAGCGCCCGCCTGGCCCAGTCCCTGTCGGCCGCCGGGCTGGTCGACACGTGGCGGCTCGTGATCGCTCCGGTCGTGGTGGGCCAGGGCCGGCGCCTGTTCCCGGACGGCGGCGCGCCGGCCGGCCTGCGGCTCGTCGGTCACCGGACGACACCGGGCGGTCTGTCGGTGCACACCTTCGAGGCGACGGGGCTTCCGGATTACGGGACCTACGGGCCCGACGCGTAGCCCCCCGGCACCGGGTCCGGCCCCCGCGGGCCGCGGCGGGATCACGTCCGCGGCGGCCCCCGAGGGCACCAGCGACCTGGCCGCCCGGGCGGCACCTCCAGTGTGGCCGGATGTGGTCACCCAGTGGTTCCCCGTCAACCCGTACCGCGCCCGCCCCGGCGCGGCTGGGCTGCCCGGGCGTTCCCCGTCCCGGGCGCGGTGCTCCGGCGGTCAGCGCAGCCTCAGGCGGTAGCGGAACGGTGCGCGGCCCGTGATCAGCACGCGCGGGCCCGGCGGGGTGAGGCTGCCGTTCAGCCAGGTGTAGCGCTCGCCCGGATCGACCACGGCCGGCTGCCCGGGTCCCGCGCCGTTCCCGGGACCGAACGTGATCCGGTCGTCGCCGCGTCGGTAGCTGCCTTCGCCGGACGTCAGCTGGTAGGTGTCGGGTTGCCCTTCGACTGCCGCCAGCCCCGCGCCCCCGAGCTCCCCGCCGGGGCGGAACACCAGCTCGATCGCCAGCGGCACCTCCGACTCGTCCACCTCGAACGACACGTTCAGTCCCTCGCCGGCCTCCTCGACCAGCACCTCCGTGCGCAGCGTCACATACGTCCTGGGCCGGTGGGGAAAGTCCATGGCCGACCAGAAGCGGCCGTCGTCGGTGAGCGGGTAGTCGCCGTCCCGGCGCCGGTGCTGGGGCGGCAGCGGCAGGTGGTAGGCGGCCCGGACACGGGCGTGCAGCCGCCAGCCGCCCCCGGCCGGCTGAAGGTCCTCGCTGCGGAAGTGACCCAGGGAGAAGAACTGCGGGGCCAGCCGCACCGAGTCGAGGATCGCCGCGCCGCGGCGGAAGGAGAGAAAAGTGGGGTTGGTGGACAGCCCGGAGGAGATCGCCCGCACATCGGGAAAGTCCGTGCCGCCGAACAGGGTGATCGTTCGGCTGCCGCGCCGGAGGCGGACGAGGCGGACGTCCGTGTCGTGGTGGGTGTAGCGGGTGGGCGGCGGCTCGGACGGGGGCAGCTGTCGCGCCAGCTCCGGGTCGTCCAGGACGCGCGCGAGGGCGTCGCCGGGCGGGTCCTCCGCCGCCGGCAGCTCGGCGATCCGCCGCTCGACGTCCCGGGCGACGGCGGCGAACCGGCCGTTGCCGTCGCGCAGCGCCAACGCCCGGTAGAGCAGCCAGTAGTCGGCGAGCGAGCGCTGCCGGGTCTGGTCCTGGCGACGGGAATGGACCGTCACGACCTCGCCGTTGGGCTCGATCTGGTAGAGGGTGGCCGCCAGGTTCCGCCGCACGTGCTCGTACAGCTCCGGCCTGTCGCACAGCCGGGCAACGGTCAGCAGCGAGGGCCCGGTCACGACGGCGGCGTAGGTGGCGCTGCGCTCGCTGTACTGTCCGCCCGGGTACTGGTCGATGCCCTCGGCCAGCCACTGGTCGATCCGGCGCGGGTAACGGCCGTCCGGGAAGAGGGCGTTGATCTGGGCGAGGACAGCGCACACCTTCCACCGGTGATTGGGCGTGTGCACGCCGCCCTCGGCGATCGGCGGTCCGGCCGCGCGGACGATGCGGCTCAGCGTGATGCGGACGTCCTCGGCACGGGTCTCGTCGCCGCCGCCCAGCAGGCCGAGCACCAGACACAGGTCGGCGATGCTGAACGCGGTGTCGGGGGGCGAGTGCAGATTGCCCTGGTCGAACAGCCCGTCGTCGTGCTGATGCGCGGCGAGCGCCTCGGCCATCTCGGCCATCGGGCCGAGCAGCGCCTCGTCCCGGTGGTGGGCGGAGTCCTGCCAGGCCCAGGCGGCGGCCAGCCGCCGGAGCGAACGGGCCGTGCGCCGGGCGGAGATGTCGGCCAGCTCGTCGCGGTAGGAGGACAGGACCTCGGGGACCAGTCCGTCGGCCTCCGCGGTGACGAGGCCGAGGAACGTGCGGTCCCGCGCCGCTCCCTGCGCGGCCGCGGCCGCGCCGCCCGAGCCGGTGGCGGCGCCCGTGAGGGACAGGCCCGTCCCCGAGGCGGTCGTGGCGACGAAACGGCGGCGGCCGATCACGGGCGCCCCATCACGTTCGCGGTGGGGGCCTGCGGCGGCGGAACGACGAAGGGAGCGGGCATGGATACCACCTTTTCCGGCCAGACCCGGGGGAAAGCGCTTGCGGAGACCCTAGGTTCACCTGCCTGCGAGGACAAGAGGCGTACGCGGGGAACGGTCGCGGAGCGCGCCGGCCCGCGGGGCCCGCCCGGCGGCCGGAGAACGGACACAATCCGGCCGGGCACCGGACCGGCGCCGCGATGGCCGCCGTCGACGACGTGGCCGGGACCGGACTGTTTCACGGCTGCGGTCCTGGACAGGCTGGCAGCGGTAGTGCCCGAGCACGTCCCTGCCGGATTCCGGGTGGTGCAGATGAAGTTCAGCTACGCCCTCCTTCCCGACTACCCCCTGAACGAGTCGCTGGCGTCGATTCGCCTCGCCGACGAGCTGGGCTTCCACGCCTGCTACGCCGCCGACGAAACGTGGCACAAGGATCTGTGGCAGTTGTTCGCGGTGGCGGCGGGCCGTACCAGCCGCATCCGCTTCGGTCCCAGCGTCTCCCCGGTCACGCTGCGCGAGCCCAGCCTGATCGCGCAGTCGCTGGCCACGCTCGACGAACTGTCCGGGGGACGGGCCGAAGGCGTGCTCTCCAGCGGTAACTTCGGGCTGCTGGCGCAGTACGGCATGGACTGGACGAAGACCCGGCCGCTGTCCCGCGTGAAGGAGGGGCTGCACGTGGTCCGCACGCTGCTGGACAGCGGGACGATCACCTACAACGGCGACTTCTTCGGCTACGACGGACTGTTCACCTTCGCCAGGCCCGTTCAGCCACGCCTCCCGCTGATGCTGGGCGCCATGCGCGGGCCCAAGTCCTTCGAGGCGGCCGGTGAGTTGTCCGACGGCTGCCACCATGCCCTGAGCTACACCAGGGAGGCCTACGAGTACGCGGTGCGGCACATCCGGGCCGGAGCCGAACGGGCAGGAAAGAACTGGCGGGACCTGGACATCGGGGCGTGGGTGGTCTTCGCCACCGGGCCCGACTCCGCGCGGGCGAAGGAGGCGGCCCGCAGCATGGTGGGCATCTACGCCTCCTCGATGCCGAAGGAGCAGCTACGCCGCAACGGGGTCGACCCGGACGAACTCGCTCCCGTCATCGACGCGATCGCCGGTGGCGACCTGGCCCGCGGGATCGAGCTGACGAGCCAGGACATCGCGGACCGGCTGTCCATCTCGGGCACCCCCGAGGAGTGTCTGGAGAAGATCCGGCGGGAGATCGTGCCAACCGGCGTCAACCACATGATCTGCGCCATCACCGACCGCGGTCTGGTCCGCGCCTTCACCGGCCGTGATCTCGACCACGTCGCCGATGTCGACACCCAACTGCGCCTCATCCACGACCACATCATGCCGGCGCTGCGCTGACGCGCCGGCCCGCCGTCGCCAGGCACCCGCCGGCGGGGAGTGGTGGGCGGTGGGTGGCAGGATAAGGGCGGTCGGACCCGGATTCCTGGCAGGAAGGACGCAGTTCATGAGGGCAGGGCGGACAGTCGCGGTGGCCGCGGGCGGCTTGTTGCTCATGGGAGGGCTCGCCGCGTGCGGTGGCGACGACGACGGTGGGCAGGACACGGAGCAGGAGTCGCAGGAGTCCGCCGACCAGCAGGGTGACCAGGACCCACCGGCCGGCGGCGAGGAGGACGACACCGCGGAGGAGCCCGCTGACACGGCGCCGCGCGGAGAGGGCATGGACGGCACGTGGGCGCCGATCAACGACAGCCCCATCGAGACCTTGACGGTGACCGGCGAGGACGCCGAGACGACCGGGACCCTGGCCTGCCCCGGCACGCTGACCAGCGAGGGCGGTGAGACCCGAATCGAGCTGGCCTGCGAAACGCCCGATGAGCAGCGGTCGGCGGGCACCGTCGAGCTCGACCCCGATGGCACCCACCTGGTCGTCAGCTGGGACGGCCCCGAGTGGGGCGGCATGATCGACAGCTTCACCCCGGCGACGTGAACGGCCCGCGGGGCCTGCCGGTCACGGCGGACCGGGCCATGGGGCGTCGTGCAGGTCGACCCAGGTCTCCCGCACCCGGTGGCCGAGCAGTTCGGTGAGGGAGGATGCGAGCCCGGGGTCGTGGGGCCCGATGATGCCCATTCCGGCGGCACCGCCCCGCGTCGACCACCGCAGCTCCAGCCGGGTCTGCGTGTAGCCCTCCCCGACGACGCCGTGATGCTCCACGGCCACCGACCTCAGGTCGGTCACGGCCACGGTTCGCGCGTTCGACTCGCCCCTGAGCACGACGCGGTCCGCGGCGAACTCGGCGGTGTCCGCCGCGAACCGCGACGCGACGGCGGCCGTGACGGCGGCGAACAGCAGCAGCGCATGCGGGAGGAACAGGGGCAGGCCCCACCACAGCGGTCGTGACGTCATGGAGAGCCAGACCGTCACCACGTACCCGGGCCAGGTGATCGGGTTGACGACCAGATGTGCGACGAGGCAGCCGGCCGGGGGAACCACGGGCCGGTAGCCGGACCAGGTGAGTGTCTCCTTCGGCATGGGGCACCTCGGCCTCTCGACGGTCAGCAGCATGATGCCGCCGGAGCGCCGGGACCCCTCCCCAGGGGCGGTGCCACGCACCCGCACCCGCACCCGCGCCCGACCGACCCGGGCCCGGCGGCGCCGGGACGGCTCACCCCGCGTATGCCACGTGGAATTCGGTCATGAGGGCGAGCAGGATGCCGGGAGCGACCGATGCCGGTACGAACCCCGTCCAGGTGCCTCCGCCGAACCGGGGGAGCCACTGCCCGCGCAGCAGCGCGTAGGAGAAGACACCGGCCAGCATCATGAGCGGAGGCAGGGCGGACACGCTGAGGATCAGCGGAATCACGATGGTGCCCAGGTGGAAGTCCTTCGGCACATAGGGCCCCAGGTGGGAGACACCGTCACCGGTATCCAGAAGACGGACGCCACAACCCCGGCCCACACCACCGCCACGGTGCAGGTCACCGCACAACTCCTGCGGATCTGCGCGGTGGTGATCCTCCGCGTTGCGACCCGGCTGCCCAGGCGCGCCAGGCGCAGGACGAGCAAGCCGGCGACCACGGCCAGCGCCGTGCTCTGGACCTCCAGCGGACGGAACACCTGGGTCACCAGAGCGAAACCGGGAAGGACGCCGGCCAGGTTCCTGCACCCGGCGACGGACTGCCGAGCGGCGAGCGGTGCGCGGAAGCGGCTGGTCATGACCGGCGTCGGCGTGAGGGATTCGACGGTGGCCGCCGCCTCGGGTGACCGCAGCGCGGCGAACAGCGGGAACAGGCTGCCGGGCCGCCGTTCACGGAAGTCAAGCCACTGATGGCGGCGCAACTCCGCGGCGCCGGGCGGCAGGCGCACCGGTTGCCTGCCATGACATACCCCACGTTCCGACGCGCACGCGAGGTAGTCATGATGGCTGAAGGGCCGGGTGTCTGCCCAGAGTTGCCGCCGGTGGGTCAGGGGGCGAGCACGTCGAGCTCGGCCATGGCGCCGGTGGTGATCTCGCGGGTCAGCCGCTCGGCACGGTCCTCGTCGCGGGTCCGTACCGCCTCGGCGACCTGGACGTGCAGGGTCACCGCCGCCGGGTCGGGGTCGGTGAACATCACGTGATGCTCGGTGCGCCCGGCGAGGACCTCCGCGACCACGTCCCCCAGCTTGGCGAACATCTCGTTGCCCGAGGCGCGCAGCACGACGCGGTGGAACGCCACATCGTGCACCAGGTAGGCGTCCAGCTGCTGGCCGCGCGAGGTCGCGACCATGCCCAGCGCGTGCTCGGTCAGCTCCGCGCACTGCCGCGGCGTCGCCAGTCGGGCCGCGAGCCCGGCCGCGACCGGCTCGACCGCCGAGCGCAGCATGGTCAGGGACCGCAGCTGGCGCGGCCGGTCGGAGCCGGCCAGCCGCCAGCGGATGACCTGCGGATCGAAGACGTTCCACTCCTCGGTGGGCCGCACGGTCACGCCGACGCGGCGCCGGGAAGACACCAGGCGCATGGATTCCAGGACCCGGACCGCCTCGCGGACGACCGTGCGGGACACGTCGAAGCGCCGTTCCAGCGCGTCGGTGCGCAGGACCGTCCCCGGTGGGTACTCACCGGATGTGATCTCGGGTCCCAGGCACGCCAGCAGCCTCGCGTGCAACCCCCGCCCCTCACTGGTCATGGATCTCCCATGGCAGGCCCGTGGTGGTGTCGTTCGTCCTCTGTCACCCTACGCGTCGGTCGGCACCGTCCAATAAGTATTACATTTTAGTGAAGCGGTCTTGAATATGTCGTACTCAGGAGTAAGTCTGGCGGCACCAGTCGAAGAGGACAGTGAGGTGCAGATGCCCATCAGGCACGTGGTGGTCGTCATGGGCGTGTCCGGCACGGGCAAGTCCACGGTCGGCGCGCTGCTGGCGGACGCGTTCGAGGTCCCGTACGCGGAGGCCGACGCGTTCCACCCGGAAGCCAACATCGCCAAGATGAGCTCCGGTGTCCCGCTCGACGACGCCGACCGGAAACCGTGGCTCGACGCCATCGGCGCCTGGGCCGCCGACCGCACGGGACGCGGCGGCGTCGTCAGCTGCTCCGCCCTCAAACGCGCCTACCGCGACCGGCTCCGCGCCGCCGCGACCGGTCTCTTCTTCGTCCACCTGGCGGCCGACCGGGCCCTGATCGCCGAACGGCTCGCGCGGCGCCACGACCACTTCATGCCCGGCGCCCTGCTCGACTCGCAGTTCGCCGCGCTCGAACCGCTCCAGGCGGACGAGCTCGGCATCGAGGTCGCCGTCACGGCAGCCCCCGAGGCGGTTGCCGCCCGGGCCGCCGCCGCCCTGTCCGCGTACGAGAACCCCGAGAATTCAACGGAGACTTCTCATGGAAGCCATTGAGCCGGCCTACGGCACGGCGACCCTGCTGCTGATCGCGGCGGGCGCCGTCGCCCTCCTGCTGTTCCTGATCATGAAGCTGAAGCTGCATGCCTTCGTGTCGCTGGTCCTGGTCAGCGTCATCACGGCGCTGGCCGTCGGCTTCCCGGTCGCCCAGATCCCCGATGTGCTCATGTTCGGCTTCGCGGACACCTTGGGGTCCGTCGCCCTGCTGGTCGCCTTCGGTGTGATGCTGGGCCGCCTGCTGGAAGTGACCGGCGGCGCCCAGGTACTGGCGGACACGCTGATCAACAGATTCGGCGAACGCCGCGCGCCGTTCGCCCTGGGCGTGGCGGCCCTGCTCTTCGGCTTCCCGATCTTCTTCGACGCGGGACTGGTCGTCTTCCTGCCGATCATCCTCACGGTGGCGCGCCGGTTCGGTGGCTCGCTGCTGGTCTACGCGTTGCCGGCGGCCGGTGCGTTCGCCGCCATGCACGCCATGACCCCGCCGCACCCCGGGCCGGTGGCCGCGGCCGACGTGCTCGGCGGCAGCATCGGCGTCACCATGCTGGTCGGCGTCCCGATCGCGGTCGTCGCCTGGTACCTCGGCGTGATGCTGGTCTCCCGGTGGCTCGGCGCGCGGATTCACATCCCCATCCCCGAGGTGCTCTTCGGCGAGGCCAGGGACAGCAGCGGCAGGACCCCGGAACAGCAGGGCGGTGCGAACGGGAACGAGGCCACGCCCGGCCGGCGGCCCCCGTCGTTCGGGCTGGTGCTCCTGCTCCTCCTCTTCCCGCTGGTCCTGATCTCCTTCGACACGGTGATCGACACGCTCGTCACCGCAGGCACCCTCGACGAGGGCCAGGGCTGGGCGGAGTTCCTCAGCCTGCTGGGCAGCACCCCGGTGGCGCTGATGATCACCGTCCTGCTGGCGATCGCCCTCCTCGCACGCCCCCGTGCTTCGTCGATGTCCGAGGTCACCGCCAATCTGGACGACTCGCTCGGCCCGATCTGCTCCATCATCCTGATCACCGGCGCCGGCGGGATGTTCGGCGGTGTCCTGGAACTCAGCGGCATCGGCAGCGCGCTGAGCGACTCGCTGTCGGACCTCGGTATTTCGCTGATCGTCCAGGCCTTCATCATCGCCACCCTGCTGCGGGTCGCCCAGGGCTCGGCGACGGTGGCGCTGACCACCACCTCCGGGCTGATCGCGGGCGCGGTCGCCGACGCCAACCTGGGTGACTTCCAGATCTCCCTCCTCGTCGTCGCCATCGCGGCGGGTGCCACGGTGCTCTCGCACGTCAACGACTCGGGATTCTGGCTGGTCAGCCGCTTCTTCGGGATGGACGAGAAGACGACGCTCAAGACCTGGACGGTGATGGAGACGACCCTCGGCGTCTCGGCCTTCCTGGTCGCTGGCGGCCTGTGGCTCGTGGTGTGACGCCCTGAGGCCGCGGCGTCCGCCACCCGGGCGGGCCCCGCGGCCGGGCTCCGCGGGCGCGGTGTGTGCGGGGCGGCCGGCGGTGCGATGCGGACATGGATAATCGACGCATGGTGACGATGAGCGAAGTCGCAAAGGCGGCCGGGGTATCGGCGATGACGGTGTCCAACGTCATCAACGGCCACCCCTACGTCAGCGACGAGACACGGCTCAAAGTGACCGAGGCGATCGGACGCCTGGGCTACCGGGTCAACGTCGCGGCGCGCAATCTGCGCGCGGGCAGCACCGGAGTGATCGGCCTGGCGGTGCCCGACATCGACCAGCCGTACTGCGCGGAGCTGGCCGCGCTGGTGATCGCGGAGGCGGGGCGCCGCGGCTACCAGGTGGCCGTGGAACAGACCGGCGCCTCCCGCGAGGGCGAGATCAACGCCCTGGCCCAGTCCCGGCTGCGGATGTACGACGGCCTCATCATCAGCACCGTACGGCTCGGGGATGCGGACGCGCCCACGTTCCCCACCGATTTCCCCGTGGTCGCGCTCGGCGAGCGCATCCACGGCGGGGATGTCGACCGCGTCTCCATGGCCAACTTCGAGGGTGCCCGGGACGTCACGTGCCACCTCGTCGAGCGCGGCTGCCGCCGCATCGCGGTCTTCGGCGGCCGGACGCACGGCGAGGAGGGCGCGGCCACGCTGCGCACCGCCGGCCATCTCGCGGCGCTGCGCGAGGCGGGCGTCGAGCCGCGCGACGAACTGCTGGTGCCCTGCGCGTTCGCCACGGAGGCCGGGGCCGCGGCCGTGCGCGAACTGGCCGGGGCGGGCGTCGCGTTCGACGCGGCGATGTGCCTGACCGACTCGCTCGCCATCGGCGTGCTGCGCGGCCTGGCCGACCGGGGGCTGACCGTGCCCGGTGACGTGCTGGTCACCGGCTTCGACGACATCGGGCACGCCGCGTACACCGTGCCCTCGCTCACCACCGTCGCCCCCGGGCACACGGAGATGGTCGCGGCCGCCTTCGACATGCTGCTCGCCCGCCTCCTGGCGCCGCGGCGGGAGGGCCGTGCCCGCGAGTTCACCGGGCCCCACCGCCTGGTCGTCCGGGAGTCCACGATCCGCTGACGGGCGGCGTTCCTGCGGTGGCGAAGTCCCGGGTCGCCCATCCGCCCGCTCCGCTCGTCGCGTCGCCTCCTCGCCTGTGGCTGCCTGTCGGAAATTGTGTGGATGGGTCCCCGGGGCAGGTGATCTTTCGCGGGTTTTCGGGGGATCGGCCGGTGGCGCCCGCGTGCCGCTCATGGCCCGGCCGTGAGCGGCGCGCGGGGGAGCGCGGGTCAGCCCGCGGCGGTGATGGAGTCCCCCAGTTCGTTGAGGAAGCCTTCCGCCGCCTCCTCCGGGGAGGATTCCCCGAACAGGACCTGCTGGTAATAGCGGCCGAGCAGGCCGCTGCCGATGTTGCTGGCCCCGTTGGGGGTGATCGGGGGAGTGTCGCCGACCTCTTCGCTCATGGCCTCGGTGAAGGCCAGCGATTCCCTGCCGCTCTCGTCCAGCAGCGGCTCGACGGCTTCGCGGAAGGCCGGGTTCCCCGGCTCGCCGCGGTCGAGGCCGAAGGATTCGGCGACGCGGGTGTCGTTGGCCAGGAAGTGGATCAGGAGCGCGGCCTCCGCGGGGTGTTCCGTGGTGGAGGCGGCCGACCAGTACATGGTGGGTTTCAGGTACTGGAATCCCTCGGCGGTGTCGCTGTCGGTGGGCCAGTTCGCCAGGGCGTAGTCGAAGTCGGGCCCCGCCGACTGGTAGGCGAGAAACTGGCCGGCGGGAATGAAGCCCATGGCCGCCTGGCCGGTCACCAGGCTGGACTGGTCGAGCGGCAGGTTCATGGTCTCGCTGATCTCGCCCACCGAGGGCGCGGCCCCGCTGTCGATCCAGTCGAGTGCCCGTTGCCAGTAGGCGGCCAGGACCTCGGGATCGAGGACGAGGTCCCCCTCGGCGTCGAAGAGCTCCCCGCCGTGCTGGCGGGCCCAGACGTTGAGGCTGAAGGAGTCCTGGCCGAACGGGCTGATGCCGTGCACCTCGCCGTCGGACGCCTCCGACAACTCGGTGGCGGCTTCCTCGAAGTCATCCCACGTCCACGAGGTGGTGTCGGGGACCTCCACGCCGTACTGCTCGAAGAGCGTGGTGTTGATGAGGATGCCGTTGGTCGTGGCGCCGGTGGGGACCGCGTACAGCGTGCCGTCGACGCGTCCGGAGTCCAGGACGTTCGCATCGACCGCGGAGGGGTCCAGGATGTTGCTGACCGAGGACAGGTCGAGCAGGGCGCCGCGCTCGGCGTAGGACGCGAGGTAAAGCTCGTCGAACTGGGTGACGTCGGGCATGTCACCGGCAGCCGTGGTGGTGGCCAGCCGGTCCCAGTAGCCCGTCCAGTCGGAGTACTGCGCCTCGACGTTGATGTTCGGGTACTCCTCCTCGAAGAGTTCGATCACGTCGAGTGTCGACTGGGTGCGGGCGTCGGCGCCCCACCAGTTCAACGTGATGGTCACCTCGTCCTCGGAAAGTTCCGGATTCTGCACGGGGTCGGCCCCCACACCACAGGAGGCGAGGGCAACGCAGACCGTGACGGCGGCGATGCCCGCGCGCGTGCTCCGTCGCACACGAAGGGTCATGTTCTTCCCTTTCTGGCCCTTGTCCGGGGCGTCGGTTCGGTTGCTATTTGCCGCCGGTGGTGGCGATGCCGCGGAGCAGGAAACGCTGACCGAAGAGGAACACCAGGAATACGGGGATGAGTGAGACGACGCTCATCGCGAACATGGCGCCGAAGTCGGATGTCGTCTGGGCGTCGATGAAGGACCGCAGCGCCACGGGCACGGTGTAGAGATCGGGCTTGGTCACGAAGATGAGTTGCGTGAAGAAGTCGTTCCAGGTCCAGATGAACGTGAAGATGGCGGCGGTGGCCAGCGCGGGGACCATCAGCGGAAGCATGATCTGCCCGTAGATGCGGGCGTGTCCGGCGCCGTCGATGCGGGCGGCCTCGTCGAGTTCTCGGGGAATGCCGCGGATGAACTGGACCATGAGGAAGATGAAGAACGCATCCGTGGCCAGGAACTTGGGCAGGATGAGCGGCAGATAGGTGTTGATCCAGCCGAGCTGCGCGTAGAAGACGTACTGCGGAATGATCAGCACGTGGATGGGCAGCATGATCGCTATCAGCATGGCCACGAAAGCGAGCCCTCTGAAGCGGAAACGCAGGCGCGCGAACGCGTACGCGGCCATCGAGCAGGAGATCAGGTTGCCGATCACCGAGCCGAGCACGACCAGGAACGAGTTCAGCAGGTAGGTGCTGAACGGGTAGGCCAGGGCGTCCCAGCCGGTGGGGTAGTGGTCGAAGTCGAAGGTGTCGATGAACAGACCCGAGCTGGTGAAGATGTCGGAGTTCGGGCGCAGGGAGCTGGCGATCATCCACAGCAGCGGATACAGCATCAGCAGGCAGATGATGATGAGCCCGGTGTGCTTGAGAACGCTGATGATGCGTCGCCTCGCGGGCCGTCCGCGGGCAGCGAGGGAACGATTCGGCGCCGGTATGCCGGGCGTGGGCTCGGGCCGCCTTGTGGTCGTGAGGGCGTCAGTCATTATAGAAAACCCAATACTTGGAGGCCCAGAAGTTCAGCGCCGTGAAAGCTCCGATGATGATGAGCAGCAGCCAGGCGAGGGCTGACGCGTAGCCCATGCGGAAGCTGGTGAAGCCTTCCTGGTACAGGTACAGCGAGAAGAACAGCGTGGAATCGCTCGGCCCGCCCGTTCCGTTGGAGACGATGTAGGCCTGGGTGAACGACTGGAAACTTCCGATCAGCCCGAGCACCAGGTTGAAGAAGATGATCGGGCTCAGCAGCGGCAGGGTGATGGAAAACAACTGCTTGGGCCGCGAGGCGCCATCGGTCGCGGCGGCCTCGTACAACTCACGCGGTATCTGCCGCAGACCGGCCAGGAAGATCACCATGGGCGCGCCGAACGTCCACACATGCAGGATGATGATCGTCCCCAGCGCGGTATCGGGGTCGGACACCCAACCGGGGCCCTCGATCCCGAAGATGGCGAGAAAGGCGTTCACCAGCCCCTCGGTACCGAACACCAGTCGCCACAGCACGGCGATGGCCACGCTCGCCCCCAGCAGCGAGGGCAAATAGAGAATCGACCGGTACAGCGGAAGGCCGCGGATTCCCCGGTCGAGCAGCAGCGCCAGGCCGAGCGCGACGGCCAGTTGCAGCGGGACGGACACGATCACGTACGTGAAGGTGACCTTCAGGGACTGCGCCAGCCGCTCATCCGAGAACATGCGCCGGATATTGTCCAGACCCGTGAACTGCGGATCCTGGAGCAGGTTGTAATCCGTGAACGCGAGATACAGCGACGCGATCATCGGCCCGAGCGTGATGCCGACCAGCCCGATGACCCACGGCGCCAGGAAGACCGCTGCCGCCTTGTTGTCGCGGTTCTTCTCGCGGTGATCGGCGGAGCCGGCCTTGGACCGCGAGCGGCTCAGCGACCGGAATTCACCCAGCGCGCTCATCCAGCACACCTCCGCACTCCGCGTCGCGGACCGCAGCCTTGCCGGAGCGGCGCGTGGCGGGTGCGGCTCGTCGCGGGCCCGGCCGGCCCGGTGCCGCCACCGGGGCCCGACGGGAATGTCCACGCGAGCCCGCCCGGGCGGGGGCGGCCGGGGGCGGAGGCGGCAGGCCGTCGACCGCCGGGGCAGCCGGGCCGCCGGGGTACCGCATCAGCGGAATGGGGAGCGCGGGCGGGGTGCCGTGCGGCTCTCCCGCGCTGATGAGGCGTGTTCACACACATAAAAGTGTTCCTCTCCGGTGCGAAGGGATTGCGCGGCATGGCGCCCAGGGAGGAGGAGAGCGCGCCAGCGTGGCGCGACTCTAAAGGCCACGTGATCGATCACACAAGGACTCTGCGGCACTATTTCGCACAGGTTCCGCCACCTCGCGCAGCGGCGGGGAGCGGCACGCGAACGGTGACCGGTCGGCCGACTCCGCGGGCCCGGTCGGGCAAAAGTCCTGGTCAGACGGTACGCGTGGGGGCGGGCCCGGTGGACTCGCGCAGGATGATGCGGTTGAAGTCCGCCGCTTCCAGCTGTCCGGTGGGCGGCTCACCGCGCAGCAGCCCGAGCAGCCGGCGCACGGCCTCGCGCCCCTGACGCTCCTGGTCCACGCTGACCGTCGACAGGGTCGGCCGGAAGTAGCGGCCCAGCTCCTCGTCGTTCCAGCCGAAGACGCTCACCTTGCGCGGTACGTCGATGCCCAGGCTCTGCAAGCCGGTGATGACTCCGAACGCCACCGCGTCCGAGGCGGCGAACACGGCCGTGGCCCCCGATCCCGCGATGACCTCGGTCGCGGCGGTCCAGCCGGCCCCGGGGCTCCAGTCGCCCTCGACCACGGCCAGCGATTCGAGCCCCAACTCCTCGATCGTCGCCTCGTACACCGCCCGCCGGGCCCGCGCCGACGCCCACTCAAGGGGCCCGGTGACATGGATGAAGCGGCGGTGACCCCACTCCGCCAGGTGACGCATGATCTCCGCAGCCACCGACGCGTCCGCGAACGCGCCCTGCGCGCGCATGCTGTCGTCGTACGCGCCCTCGACGACCATGGGCACCCGGATGTCCGACAGCGCGAACCCCCCGGTGCTCTTCCCGAGGGGGGCGAAGGAGAGGATTCCGTCGGCGCTCTCCGGCTGCAGCAATGCCTCAAGGCGCGTGGCGCGCGCGGCGGCGTCCCCTTCCAGGCTCACCACGTCCAGCAGGTATCCCGCTTCGTGCGCCGCCGCGGCGGCGCCGCTGAGCACCCTGCTCGGCATGCGTTCCATGGACCCGGGAAGGATGACCGCGATCCGGTTCGACCGGCGGGTGCGCATGGTCCGTGCCGCCAGATTCGGCCGGTAGCCCAGCTCGGCGACGGCCTGCGCGACCCGCCGGGTGGTGTCCGGCCGCATGGCCGGGTCCTTGCGCAGGAAGCGGGAGACGGTCTGATGCGATACGCCGGCCAGCCGGGCCACTTCGTAGATGGTCGGGGGTTTCTTCCCGGCGCGCGGGTGCGTCGAGGGCCGCTCGGTCATCCGCGCCACCTCCCCGTCCCTCGCCCCGGCCGCCTGAGGCCCGAATTGCCGCGGATCAGTGTATGGGAGCGAAGCGGAACTGGCCCGCGGATTACCGGGGGGACCGGCCGGGGGACGGGCGCGGCGCGGCGGAACGTGCCCGCGGCCACGCGGCCGGCCCCACCGCCGCCGTTCCGCGGGTGCCCCGGGGCGGGGGCCGGGTGTCCGAGCCGCGGAACGCCGCCTCCTGCGGGGCGGTACGCCCCTCGTCGCACCGGGCCGAGCCCGCGATGAAACGACGCAAAGACCTTGTGTGATCGATCACCCGTGTCTAAAGTCCAGATGGAGCAAGCGCTTACTGAGCCATGAGGAGTCTTCCGCATGCCCACCTCACCCTCCCGTCTGCGGGCCGCCGTCGTTGGCACGGGCGGCATCGTCACCGGGAGCCACCTGCCCGCCCTGCGGGCCCACGACGAGCGGGTCGAGCTGACCGCCGCCGTGGACATCGACCCCGACCGGCTCGGAACCTTCCGTGCGGCGGCCGATGCCGCGGGCATGACCGGCGTGCGCGGCTACACCGATCTGGACGCCATGCTCGCGGAGGCCCGCCCGGACCTGGTCCTGATCGGAACCCCCCCTTCGCTGCACCGCGAGCAGACGGTGGCGGCGCTCGAAGCGGGCGCGTGGGTGCTGTGCGAGAAGCCGCTGTGCCTGTCGCTCGAGGAGTACGAGGCGATAGCCGCGGCGGAGCAGTCCTCGGGCGCGTTCGCCTCGGTGGTCTTCCAGCACCGTTACGGCTCGGGCGCCGTGCACGCCCGCGAGCTGATCGCCGGCGGCGAGCTGGGCGCCCCGCTGGTGGCGCACTGCCAGACGACCTGGCACCGGGACGCCGCCTACTACGCCGTGCCCTGGCGTGGCCGGTGGGCCAGCGAGGGCGGCGGGCCGACCATGGGCCACGGCATCCACCAGTACGACCTGCTGCTGCACCTGCTGGGCGAGTGGAGCGAGATCCGCGCAATGACCGCGCGGCTGGTCCACGACGTGGAGAGCGAGGACGTCTCCACCGCGCTGGTGCGCTTCGAGAGCGGCGCGGTTGCCACGGTCGTCAACAGCGTGCTGTCGCCGGACCAGGTCAGCCGCATCCGCATCGACTGCACGGAGGCGACGGTGGAGGTGACCCACCTGTACGGGCACCGCAACGAGGACTGGGCCTACACCCCGCGCCCCGGCCTCGATGACGAGGCACGCGTCACGCGCTGGCGCACGCCCGCGGCCGACCTGCCCAGCTCCCACACCGCCCAGCTGGGAGCCCTGCTGGACGCCCACGGCCGGGGGGAACGTCCGCCCGGCAGCGGTCCGGACGCCCGGCGTACCGTGGAGTTCGCCGCGGCGCTCTACAAGTCGGCCTTCACCGGCCGTCCCGTCCTGGCCGGGGAGATCCGGCCGGGCGACCCGTTCCACGACGCCATGCACGGCAACCACCCGGAGTGGGCCCCCAAGGAGGCGCAGTGACCGCCCGACTCACCGCCGTGCACACGCACGGCGACCGCATCACCGTGGCCGCGGACGGCACGGAGATCCTGGCCTACGTCTACCGGCCCGACCCGGAGGCGTTCGAATCGCGCAAGCCGTACGCCCACCCGCTGCGCACGCTGGCCGGCCATCTGGTGTCCGGCTACCGGCCGAACGACCACCGCTGGCACAAGGGCTTGCAGATGACGGCCAGTCACCTGTCGGGTCAGAACTTCTGGGGCGGCAACTCCTACCTCGGCCCGGACACCGGCTACCGGCGCGTCCCCGAGCGGGTCGGCTCGATGCGCCACGACGCCTTCCCCCGCCTGGAGGCAACCGATGAGCGCGTCGACCTGACCGAGGAGCTGACCTGGATCAGCAACGGCGGCGAGGAGTGGGCCCGTGAACGGCGCACGCTGGCCGTGCACTCCGCCGACCGGACCGAGGGCGCGTGGGTGCTGGACTGGGCGATTCACCTGACCAACGTGCGGGGTGAGCCGCTCCACTTCGGCTCGCCGACCACCGCCGGCCGGGAGATGGCCGGCTACACCGGCCTCCAGTGGCGCGGGCCCCGGGACTTCACCGGCGGCCAGGTCCTCACCCCCGAGGGGCCCGCCACCGACGAGGCGACCATGGGGACGCCCGCCACCGAGGCGTCCTGGATCGGCTTCACCACCGAACACGACGACGTCGACGCCCACTCCACCCTCGTCTTCGCCCACGCCCCGGAGAACACCGGTGCGGCGGCCGTCCATCCGTCCCACTGGTTCGTGCGGTCCGTGCCGATCCCGACCGTGGCGTTCTCCTGGGCGTTCTTCGAGGAGTTCGAGCTCGCGCCGCAGCAGTCCTTCTCCTACCGCTACCGCGTGGTCGTCGCGGACGGGGCCTGGGAGGCCGGGCGCGTCGGTAAGTACCTGGAGGCACTGCCGTGGTGAGCCTGCCGCACCCGCTGCCCGGCGCCGTCGGCCTCTCCCACCTGTCCGCCTACGAGTGGGAGGCGGCCGACGGGGTGTGCGGCGGCAGCCCGCACCTGCATCTGGTGTGCACCGAGGCGTACGTCGTCACCGGCGGACGCGGCGCGGTGCAGACCCTCAGCCCCGACGGCTACCGCGACATCCCGCTGGAGGCCGGATCGGTCGCCTGGTTCACCCCCGGCACCGTGCACCGCATGGTCCAGGGCGGCGACCTGCGCATCACGGTGCTGATGCAGAACAGCGGCCTGCCGGAGGCCGGGGACGCGGTCTTCACCTTCCCGCCGGACGTGCTGGCCGATCCGGAACGGTACGCCGCCGCGGCGGCCCTGCCCGCGCGGACCGGTCCGGAGGCGCAGGCCGCGGCCCGCAAGCGCCGAGACCTGGCCGTCGAGGGCTTCCTGCCGCTGCGCGAGGCACTCAGGGCCGGTGACAACGGGCCGTACCTGGAATTCCAGCAGGCCGCCGCCCGCCTGGTCCGGGACAGGACGCCCGCCTGGCGCGAACTGTGGGAGGCCGGCCCGCTGGCCACCGCGCAGCGTACCGGCGAGCAGCTCGCCGCCCTGGAGGCGGGGGACCCGCAGTACCTCGCGGCGGCCACGGCGTTCGACACCGCCCCGACGCGCCTGGGCGGCTACGGCATGTGCGGGCGCCGCGACGAGTACGAACTGCCGGGCACCACGCTCCCTTACCGGAGCGAGTGACGCCCTGACGCCGCCGACCGCTCGCTCCCGCCCGGGGCGGAAGGAGCGGTCGGCGGCACGCGGCCCCGCGGGTCGGCCCCTTCTCGACGACTTCCCACGCGCTCGCCCGCTCGCGGCGCACGGTGACGGCCGGATCGAGGCGTTCCCGCATTCTCTGCGGTCGCAGCCCTTGACCCCGGACGCGCCACCTTCATACTGAGCAACGTTGGTCACGGTTGCGCGAGCCGAGCCGGCCGCCCGGGCTCTCGCTCTCCGTGCAGCCGTTCCGCCCCGCACCGTTCCGCTGTCGCACCGCGCGGCTTCGCACGCCTAATAGCTCGAACGTCGTTCGCCATGTCGAACGGTCGCGCGGTCGCATGGTCGCGAGGGGGGTGGCTGCGTGCCCCATGACCCTTAAGGAGAAGGCGCGGCGGCCCGATGGTTGCGCAACCATTCAGATGGGAGAAGGAATGCCGCACGCGAGAGCACGAACTCGGCCGATGGCGGTACTCGCCGCTCTGGCCGTCCTGTTCGCGACCGTCGTCGCGCTCGGTGCGCCGTCGCAGGCGGCCGGGCCGCGGCAGGAGCCGTACGCGGGCTACCTGTTCACGTACTTCACGGGTGAGGGCAGTGCCGAAGGCGAGCAGGTCCACCTCGCGCTGAGCGAGGGCAACGACCCGCTGAACTGGCGGGAGTTGAACGGCGGACGGCCCGTACTGACCTCCACCCTGGGGGAGCGGGGCGTGCGCGATCCGTTCGTCATCCGCGCCCCCGAGGGGGACCGCTTCTACCTGATCGCCACGGATCTGCGGATTCACGGGAACGGCGACTGGGACGGCGCCCAGCGGCACGGCAGCCGCTCGATCATGGTGTGGGAGTCGACCGACCTGGTGAACTGGTCGGAGCAGCGGTCGGTTGAGGTATCGCCGCCGACGGCGGGCAACACCTGGGCGCCGGAGGCGTACTGGGACGCCGAGCGTGGCGTGTACGTGGTGTTCTGGGCCTCCAAGCTGTACGCGGAGGACGATCCGGACCACACGGGGTCAAGCTACAACCGGATGATGTACGCCACGACCCAGGACTTCGACACGTTCAGCGAAGCACGGGTGTGGCACGACCCCGGCCATTCGGTGATCGACTCGACGGTCATCGCGCACGAGGGCACGTATTACCGCTTCACCAAGGACGAACGGGACACCTCCGCCACCAACCCCTGCGGCAAGTTCATCACGGCGGAGCGGGCCACCGATCTGCTGGACCCGTCCTGGGACCTCGTGGCCGAGTGCATCGGCCGGGAGACCGCGGGCAGCCCGGGAATCGACCGCGGCGAGGGGCCCACGATCTTCAAGTCCAACACCGAGGACAAGTGGTACCTGTTCATCGACGAGTTCGGCGGGCGCGGCTACGTTCCGTTCGAGACGACAGACCTGGCGTCCGGCGAGTGGACGATGGTGCGGGACTACGATCTGCCGGCGTCGCCCCGCCACGGAACGGTGCTGCCGCTCACGCAGTCCGAATACGACCGCGTCGCCGAGCGCTGGGGCACCGAGCGCGAGGCCGACGAGAACGGCCTCGTCGCGCACTGGCCGCTGGACGGCACGGCGGCCGACGCCGCCGGGCACGGCTACGACGGCACCCCGGCCGGGGACGTCCGATGGGCGGCCGACGGGCTGGAGTTCGGCGGCACCGACGGCCACGTACGGCTGCCGGACCACATGCTGTCCGGGGCGGATGCCGTGACGGTCTCGGCCGACGTGTGGATCGCTCCCGGCCAGCGCACGCCGTACTTCCTGTTCGGCTTCGGCAATACGGCGGCGAACGGGCGGGGCGACGGCTACCTGTTCGCCACGGGCGGTACCGAGGACGGCGGCTTCCGGGCGGCGGTGGCCACGGGCGACTGGACCACCGAGCAGCAGTCGGCGTCCGCGGGTGGCGTACCGCGCGGGGAGTGGCACAACATCGCCTACACCGTCGGTGACGGCAGCGGCGTGCTGTACCTCGACGGCACGGAAGTCGCGCGGAACGACGCGGTGACGGTGCGGCCGTCCGACATCGGGGACGGCTTCACCAGCGCCAACTACCTGGGGCGCTCCCAGTACAGCGCCGACCAGTCATTCGAAGGCCGGATGCGCGATGTCCGGCTGTACAACCGGTCCTTGCCCGCCGCGGAACTGCCCGTCAACGCCACCGCGCTGCTCGGGGCCGAGCTGCGGCAGCTGAAGGCGCCCGCCGTGATCGAGCCGTCCTCCGCCACGGTCACCCTGCCGGTGGAACCCGGCACCGGGCTCGACCGGCTGCGGCCCCGGTTCGACCTGGCGCCCGGCGCGCGGATCAGTCCGCGCAACGGCGCGCGGGTCGACCTGCGGGAGCCGGTGACCTACACCGTCACCGGCGCGGACGGGGCCACGCGCAACTGGACGGTCACCGCCCGCGAACTGCGCGCCCCCGCGCTGCCCGGACTCAACGCCGACCCGCACATCGTGGCGTTCGGCGACACCTACTACCTCTACCCGACCACGGACGGCTTCGACGGCTGGAGCGGGACGACGTTCAGCGCCTGGTCCTCCGAGGACCTGGTCAACTGGCGCAACGAGGGCGTCATTCTCGATCTGGGGCCCGACGTCTCCTGGGCGGACTCCCGCGCCTGGGCCCCGGCGATGGCCGAGCGGAACGGGAAGTACTACTTCTACTACTGCGCCGAGGCCAAGATCGGTGTGGCGGTGGGCGATTCACCGACCGGCCCGTTCACCGACTCCGGCGCGCCGCTCGTCGCGGCCAACCCGGACGGCGGCGGCCAGCCCATCGATCCCGCGGTGTTCACCGACTCCGACGGGACGCCCTACCTCTACTGGGGCAACGGCTCGGCCTGGGTGGTGCCGCTCAACGAGGACATGGTGTCCTACGACCCCGAACGCGTCACGCGCATCGACGGCCTGACGGACTTCCGCGAGGGCCTGTTCATGGTCGAGCGGGAGGGCACCTACCACCTGACCTATTCCATCGACGACACGCGCAGCGAGAACTACCGGGTCGGCTATGCCACCGGGCCGAGCCCCACCGGCCCGTTCACCTACCGGGGCGTGATCCTCGCGAAGGACCCGGCCCAGGGCATCCTGGGCACCGGCCACAACTCGGTGCTGCGCGTGCCGGGTACCGACGCCTGGTACATCGTCTATCACCGGTTCGCCATCCCGGACGGCGACGGCACGCACCGCGAGACGGTCATCGACGAGATGACCTTCTCACCCGATGGCCTGATCGAGCCGGTCACCCCCACGCTGGAGGGCATCGAGCCGCATCCGGTGCCCTGACGAACGGAGCGGGCACGAACGGAGCGTGCACGGACGGCCGGTGCGGCGCCGCACCGGCCGTCCGTTTGCGCCCGCCCGCGTCAGCGGGGTGGGGCCGGGAGGGTGAAGGCCCAGCCCTGGGACGCGAACTCGGGGATGATCATGTCCACGGCGGCCACGGTCGCGCTGCGGTCCCCGCCGCCGTCGTGCAGCAGCACCACGGCTCCCGGCGTGATGCCGGACCTGAGGCGCTGGGCGAGCTGGTCGGCCGTGGACGGTTCCCAGTCGTTGATGGCCAGCCGCCAGCCCAGCGGCTGCATGCCCAGGCTCGCCGCCACCGCCGGGGTCTGCCCCCAACTGCCGTTCGGTGCACGGAAGTACGGGATCGGTGCGCCCGGTACGGCCGCGCGGATCGCGGCGCTGGTCTGCTCCAGGTCGGCGCGGATCTGCTCGGGAGTCCAGGAGGCCATGTCGCTGTGGTGCATGGAGTGGTTGCACAGCGTATGGCCGTCCGCGGCGATCTGCCGCACCAGGTCCGGATACTGCCGCACGTGGTCACCCCACAGGCAGAACACGGCCTTGGTGCCGTTCTCCCGCAGGAGTTGCAGAAGGCCCGGCGTGTTGGCGGGGTCGGGGCCGTCGTCGAAAGTGAAGGCGACCGTCCGGCCATCGATCCCGGTCGAGTCGATGATCGTGCTGTCCGCCGTGGTGCCAGGACCGCCGTCGTGCGTGGCCTGCACCGGGCCCGCGGCGCCCGACGTGGCGGCCACACACAGGCCGAGGCCGGCCAGCAGCGCCAGCAGGCGGGCCCGCGCCCGGCTGATGCGGCGACGTGCGCCCGCTCGGTGGGGTGGGTCGATGGGATTCATTGGTCCTCACTCGTTCCCTTCCGGCTCGTTTCGCGGCCCGGCGGCATCCCTGCACGGCCGCGAGCGAGCGGGCCGCGTCAGTTCACCGTGAGACTGGAGCTTCCGCTGCTCTGGTAACCCTCGGTCGCGAGGATCATGTAGTAGTTGAAGCTGCCCAGGGCCATCCCGGCGTTGCCCCACGCGTCGAAGTGTGTGCCGGTGTTGATGGTGCCGCCCGCCTTCGGCGACTGCCGGACACTCCAGAACTGGGGGAAGGTCTTGATGCCTTCGACGGAGGGCGCGTCGTAGCGCATCGTCTGGTAGAGGTCGTACGTGCCGCCGTCACTTGAGACGGTTCCCTTGAAGTCTCCCGTGGGCCGGTAGGTGCCGTAGCCGTCGACGACGTAGTACTCCACGAGCGGATTGGACGTCCATCCGTAGAGGCACAGGTAGCCGTTGCCGGACGGGTTGAAGCTGCCCGAGTAGCTGACCGTCCGCCGGCTGCCGTTGCTCCAGCCCTTGCCGCAGACGAAGTTTCCGGTGTTGGTCCACGAGGTGCTGTAGCTCCCACCGGACCCCAGGGTCATGGAGACCGTTCCCTGGGCGTCGGTCCAGAACGAGTAGTAGTAACCCTCGTGGGTGCCGGTCTGGTTCTCAGTGATGGTCTGCGCCGCGCGGGCGGTGCCGGGCGTCACCAGCGCGGACGCGCCGAGCGCCAGAGCGCCGGCCCCGGCGCCGCCGATGAAGGTCCGGCGGTTGATCCGGGGGGCGGGGCGGTTCTCCTCGTGCATGCTTCCTCCTCGTGAAGGCTGGCGGGAGGCCAGGCAGGGGTGACGACTCGGCCGGCCTGTGGGGGGCCGGGGACGCCGGGCGCGCGTCGCGGTCCAGCCGCGCGGCGTGGTCTGTCCGGTCGTCGTGGGGGGCCTGCCCCGGATGGGCCTTCGGGGCAGGTCTGTTGATGCCGAACAGTGTTGGACCGGCCCGACGAGTTGTCAATAACTTCCGCAAGTATTCCGGAAGTTCGCATCCCGGTGCTGCCGCTCGGAGGTGATGTTGTCCCTGGTGAGTGGCCCAAGTCCCATCGTGCGGGCGGGGGTAAGGTGCGGGAACGTCGGTATCGGGCGCGGTTGCCTGAATGTAAGGCCGAAAATTATCGGAGTCATTCCGGTTGGCTGTGTGCGGATGGCCGCATGGGCCGGGCCGGTGGGAGCGTCGTTCGCCATGTTTCTGCCGGGACGGGCGGGGGTGTCCGGTTCAGGAGTATGGGGGCGCTGCTCGGCGCCGCCGCGCCGTTCTCAGGAAATTCTCAGCCCGGCCCCAGAGTGCTCTCAGAGTCGCCGCCCATGCTGCCGGTGCCGCCCGGCGCGGGTCGGCGAAGCACACCGAGCACACGAGGTAACGGACATGGCCTCCGCCGCCGAACGCGCACTGGGCAGACTCCTGAGCAAGCACCGCACGGACCACAGGCGGCGGGGCCGGATCGCCCTGCGGGACCTGGCTCTCGGCGCGGCCGGTGCGGCGGCGGCCGGGGGCATGGTGTCCGCGGGGCTCCCCGGCCCTGCCGCCGTTCCGGTGCTCGCCGCGGCCCTGCTCGCACTGTGGCGCGGCGCCGCGCGCGGCCACCACCACCGGCGCCGTGGCACCGAGGCGTTCCTGGTGCGCGAACGGGGCCTGGCCCACCGCCGCGCCGGGGCCGTGCGGACCATTCCCTGGCAGGACATCGACGCGGTGACGGTGCGCCGTGGCACCGCGCTGCGCCGCCTGCTCGCCTCGGACGTCACGTGCACCATCAGAACCGCCCGCGGTGAGGTGCTGCGGGTCACCTCGTTCACGCACGAGGCGCAGGCCCTGGCGCGGGCGGTCGCCGACCGGGCCGGGCAGCAGCGGCCCGTCACCTCGGTGAACGCCGCGGGCACCTGAGGCCCGCGGGTCCGTCTCCGTGCGCCCGGTTCAGTCGGTGCCCAGGTTCACCGTCGGCTCGTCGATAGCCGCGGCGGGAAAGTGCCACCGCTCCAGCAACTCCTCGTAGGTGCCGTCCTCCAGCAGCGCGCCCACCGCCGCGCGCAGGGCATCGCGCAGCTCCTCCTGCCCACGGGGGACCGCGATGCCACGGGCACTCCTTTTCTCCTGGGCGAGGACGGCCCGCAGCCCGGTTTCCGGGTGCTCGCCCGCGTAGTAGGCCGCCTGGGAGTAGAGCAGCACCGCCGCTTCCGCCTCCCCGTCCCGGATCGCCGCCGCCATGTTGTCCCGGCTGGCGAAGGGAACGACCTCGACCGGGTCGGGGCACGCCTCGGTGTTGTCCGCCACCACGCCCTCCATCATGTCGCCCTCGTAGGTGGTGACGGACAGGCCGCACAGCTCGCTCATGTGGCCCGAGTAGGCCGGGTCGTCGCTCATGACGCCCCAGCCGTCCATGAAGTGATTGACGAAGTCCACTTCCAGCTCTTCGCGATCGTCGGGCCTGTCGACGAATCCGGACATCGCGATGTGCGCGCCGGTATCGCGGCCGTGCCGGACAGCCGCCTCGGCAGCGTCGGTCTCGTCATCGGTCAGCACGAAGGTCATCTCCACGCCGAGCTGCTCCCCGATCGCGTGGGCGAGGTCCACCTCGAAACCGGTCAGGTTCTCCTCGCCCTCCTCCGCGTAGATGACGGGCCACGCTTCGGAGGAGCTGTGCACCGTGATTCCGCCCGCGTCCCACACCTCCTGCGGGACCAGGTGAGCCAGCGGCGCGTCCGACCCCTCCCCGCCGCCGCCGGTGTCCTGGGGGGAGTCGTCCTCCGGCGGGGCCTCCGCCCCGTCGCCCCCGTTCGTCACGACGAGCGGGATCACCACCGCGAGGGCCAACGCCCCGGCCAACGCCCCAATGACATAGGGGAGTCGGCGCCGCCCGGGCCCGGACGGCGCGGGCGGCGTCGACACGTCCCGGCCGAACTGCGGCGGCGGTGTCGAGCGTTCGAACTCGCGTGAGGCGTACGTGGTCTGGCTCCCGTGCACCGCCGGTGCGTAGGGCGACGGTCGTGGGAACGACGGCGTCCCTGGCGTGTCGAGGTCCCACGCCGGGTGCGGCCCGTCCGCCTGCGGCCCGTCCAGCGCCAGCAGATCCGCCGCGTCCCGCCCCAGCCGCGCCGTGAGCCCCGGCGGCAGCCAGAACTCGGCGCCCGCCCGCTCCTCCGCCAGCGGCGCGATCTCCGCCAGGGAGGGCCGCTCCTGCGCGTCCTTCGCCAGGCAGCGGGTCACGAGCTCCCGCAGCGCGCCACTCAACCGGCCGTTCTCCGGGCCCAGTTGAGGAGCCTCGTACATCACCCGGTACAGGATCGTGTGCATCTGCGCCCCGTCCCAGGAGAACGGGTCGAAGCCGGTCGCCGCATACGCGAGCACCGCGCCCAGCGCGAACACGTCCGCCGCGCCGGTCAGTTCCTCGCCCCTGATCTGCTCCGGCGGCATGTACCCGGGCGAGCCGATCATCGCCCCGGTCCGCGTCACCACGCTGGCGTCCACGGCCCGGGCGATGCCGAAGTCGATGACCTTCGGCCCCTCCAGCGTCACCATCACGTTCGACGGTTTCAGGTCACGGTGAATCAGCCCGCTGCCGTGGATCTCCGTCAGCGCCCGGGCGAGACCCAGCGCCAGCGCCCACACCGAGTGCTCCGCCAGCGGCCCGTTCAGTGAGTCCACCACCTGCCGCAGCGGCGGCCCGACCACGTACCCCGTGGCGACCCAGGGAACGGCCGACTCGGTGTCGCTGTCCAGTACCGGCGCCGTCCACATCCCGCTGACCCGCCGCGCCGCCTCGACCTCCGCACGGAACCGCCGTCTGAAGTCCGGTTCTCTGGCCAGCTCTCCGTGCACGATCTTGACCGCGACCATTCGCCCGCTGTGCGAACGCCCCAGGAAGACCTGCCCCATCCCGCCCGCACCCAGCCGCCCAAGCAGCCGGTACGGGCCGATGGCCGGTGGGTCCTCCGGGGTCAGCGCCTCGACTGTCATCGTCAATGCCCCATTCAGCGGCCGCGTCAGCGGCCGCCTCGTCAAGGGCCGCCTGGCCGATGTGCCACGCGGCCAGCAGCTCGCCGTCCCTGCCGTCGTGCGCCGGGCCCCGGGCCGCTCGGCGGCCGGTGTCCTCCCGCGCGGCGCCGCCCGGGCCGCCAGGCCGCAGCTCCTGCACAGCCGCCTCCTCAACACCGTAGCCGTCGTCGTCGACCGTCACGGGGACCCGCCATGGGCCCGGACGCCAGCGATCCTAGCGGCCGAACTACAGACCGCAGGCGGGTCGGTACAAAGCCGTGACCAGCAAGTGTCACGATCCCCGCTCCGCGGCCTCCGGCGGCGTCGCGACCCCGCCGCCGAAGGCCGCTGCCCGGTTCCGCGGCGGCTGTGGCCGTGGCCCGGGCGGCTCGTCAGTCCTTGATGACCTCGATCAGGCTGGCGAAGCTGTCGCGGCCGTGGCCGGCGTCGGTGCCTCGCCGGGTCAGGGTCCGGATCAGCAGGGGGAGGGCGGGGTCAAGGCCGCCGGCCTCGGTGGCCGTGACGAGGTGGTCCATCAGCGGCGCGTCGAGGTCGAGCCACTCCTCGTCCCCCGGGTAGACGCCGTCGTCGACCTGACCGGCGTAGTCGGCGATGACCTCGCTGACGGTGGTGGCGAGCCAGTGGGTGAGCAGCGGGGACACGGTCCTGGCTCGCACTCCGGCGGTGCCGAGCAGGGCGGCCGTCTGGAGGAAACCGAGCAGGGTCGCCCAGGCCAGATTGAGCAGCGCGACGTCGTACAGGGAGGCGGTGGCGGCGTCGGGGCCCAGATAGGTCGCGCCTCCGAGGCGTCGCAGCCGCTCCTCGTGCTGCCGGAACGCCTCGCCCGAGCCGCTGTAGACGAGCACCGTATCCGGGTGTCCGACGTGCTCCGGGTGGGCCATCAGGGCGCCGTGGAGGTACGGGTTGCCGCGCTCGGCCGCCACGGCGGACGCCTCGCGGGCCTGCTCGCCCGTGCCGGAGGTGAAGTTGACGAGGGGGCAGGATGCCGCGAGCGGCGACGCGGCCAGGTGTCGCAGGGCCCGGGCGGCTTCCGCGGGGTCCTCGGCGCACAGCAGGACGAACGAGGCCGAGGCCAGCACCGCGTCGTCATCGCGGTCGGGGTGCCACGCGGTCACGGGGCGGCGCGGCTCCGCGAGGGCACCGGCCAGGGCGGCGCCCCGCGGGCTTGATCCGGTGATGGCGATGGTCGAACCGGGGGAGTGGTCAGGCGAGTTCAAGGCGTCTCCGTCCTCAGGGGGTAGGCACGGAGAGGACCCTACATGATGTAACTTACGTTTTGTAGGTTACGGTCGCGCCGCCCGTCCCAGCGCTGCCGCCGCCGCCGACACGGCCGCCGTCCGCGAAAGGCGTTCCTCCGCCGCGGCCTGCGCGAGCGCCTCGGTGGCGCCGAGCGCGCCGATCAGCGGTGCCGGGCCGGGCGCCTGGCCCGTGGGGGTGAAGGGGGCGAGCGCCCTGCCGAACGTGTCGACGTAGAACTCCCGCGAGGCGCGCCGGAAGTCGCTCGTCTCCCGGCTCCCCGACAGCGCGGCGCTGATCCGTTCGCACTCGGGCCCGGCGGCCAGTACGCCGTCCACGTACGCCGCGGCGAGGATCGCCGCCACATCCTCCAGTGTCTCGGCGCGCTCGCGCACGGCGTCGCGGATGGCCTGCCCGAGTTGTTCGTCGTAGGCCCGGTAGAGAGCGAGGAGCAGCCCGCCGCGCGTCGTGAAGTGCTCGTAGGTGACCGGGCGCGAGACCCCGGCCCGCTCGGCCAGGCTGACCAGGGTCAGTGCGTCGGTGCCCTCGGTGCGAACGATGTCATGGGCCGTGTCCAGGAGTTGGCGGCGTCGCTCCTCGCGCGTCATCCGCTGGGCTGCCATGCGGGTGGGCTCCTTCGGGTGGCTGCGGGGCGTCGTCGCCGGATCTTACGTGCTCCGCGGGAGGTGCGGCTCCAGCACGGCATGCGCCATAGACATGGAAATCATTTTCATATACGGTCCTGTCGTCACATCGGCGGTTCATACCCAGGACGGCCGTGCCGGGGCGGGGTCCACGAGGCAGCGGCCGCCCCCGGCACGGTCCTCGTGTCGAGGAGTCGATTCATGCGAGAGCACGCGAGGCGTGCCGGACGTACTGGACGTGCCGGACGTGCTCTGGTCGGTGCGGTGGCCGCCTGCCTGGCCGTGCCGGTCCTCGTCACCCCGGCGCGGGCCGGTGAGGAGCCGGTGCGGGAGCGGGCCGTGCTCACCGGTGGCCACCTGGATCTGGCGGCGCGGCTGGACGGCGGTGCGCTGGAGTTCCACCTCAAGGACGGCACCGTGCCGGGCCGGACGGTATGGCGGGAGCCGAACGATGTCATCCTGCACTTCGACGCCCGGCACGAGTGGGAGATACCGGAAACCGCGCCCGGAGTGGTGCCGGAGCAACTCGGGCGCGCCGGTGACACGGTATGGGTCGACCACAGCGTGACCTACGGTGACGGGCTGCTGTGGCCCGGCTGGAACACGGAGGAGGTGGCCGCCGAGGCGGTCCGTTCCCCGGTCACCGCCACGTTCACCGGCATCGACGGTCCCGAGGGCTTCTTCCTCGGCCAGTGGCGGGACGACCCGGAACGCGGGACGGTCGTCGGCATCGACATCGACTCCACCCGGCCGGAGCCCGGAAGCGTCGAGTTGCGGCCGGGGGTGCACGCGCATCCCCTGTGGTTCTTCACCGAGGAGGGGGTGTACCGGATTCGTCTGGAGATGAGCGCCGTGCTGGCCTCGGGCGAACGCGTGGACGACGCCGCCACGTTCACCGCCGTGGTGGGCGACATCGATCCCGCCGACGTCGAACTGCCCGGACCGGAAACGCCGGACGAGCCCGCACCACCAGAGCTTCCCGAACCGCCCGAGGAGCCGGAGGAACCCGAGGAGCCGGAGGAACCCGAGAAGCCGGAAGAAGCGGAGGAGCCCGGGGAGTCCGAGGAGCCGGAGGAGCCCGGAGTCCCGCGGGAGCCGGACGGCACCGGCGGCCCCGGGCAGACCGGTGGGGCGGGGAGTCCGGAGGCTCCCGCCGGGGCCGACGGCTCCACCGCGGCGGGCCGGGGGCCCGGGACACCGAACCCCGCCGGCGGCCAGGCCGCCCACGACGCGCTCGCCGCCACCGGCGCCGCCGCCGTTCCCGCCCTCGCGACCGCCGCGCTCCTCGCCGCGGCGGCGGGCACCCTGCTCATCCGGCTCGCCCGCCACGCCCGCTGACCACGGCACGCGCTCGGCCGTGCGCGCGGCCGGCCGGGGGCGTGGTCATGGCTTCGGCGAGGTCCCCTTGCCCGCCCATTTGCCCCGCACGTGCCCGATGTGACGTTCCATCAGCGCCTGCGCGCCGACCGCGTCGCCCGCTTCGACGAGGTCGAGCAGCTCGTGGTGTTCGCGGGCCGACTCCTCCAGGCGGCCGGATTCCAGCAGCGGGGTGAGCCCGAGGAGGCGGGTGCGGGCGCGCAGGTCGGACACGATGAGGGAGAGCTGGCGGTTGCCGGCGTAGGCGATCAGCGCCAGGTGGAATTCCCGGTCCGCGTGGATGTAGGCGACCAGGTCGTTGCCACGTACGGCCGTGACGATGGCCTCCGCCAGCTCGCGCAGCCGGGGGAAGTCCTCGGGCGGGACGAGGGGAACGATGTCGCGCACCGTGGGTGGTTCGAGCAGCAGCCGGATGTGGGTGGTCTGGTCCAGCTCCTCCTCCGGCACGGTCCTGACCTGGTACCCCTTGTTGGGCAGGGGCTCGACCATGCCCTCGCGTACGAGGTCGAGCATCGCCTCGCGCACCGGGGTGGCCGAGACGCCGAACATCGTGCCGAGCGTGGGCGCCGAGTACACGGCGCCCGGCCTCATCTCGCCCGAGATGACCGCCGCCCGCAGCGCGTCCGCGACTATCTCCCGCAGCCGCTCGCGCTTCGTCAGCGGCTGTAGTCCAGCGATCGGCGCTGTTTCCATCTTGCCCTCCGCAAGTACGTGGTGGTGCTTCCCGACGTCGTGCCGCAGCCGTTCCTACAGCAGGAAGCCCGTGGGGAACGGGTCGGTCGGGTCGAGGAGGTGCTGACCCGTCGCGGTGATCCACGCCCGGCCGGTGATGGCGGGCACCACGGCCCGGGCACCGGCGACGGTGGTCTCCGCGATGAGCCGGCCGGTGAACCGCGTGCCGATGAACGACTCGTTGACGAAGTCGCTGCGCAGCGGAAGCTCCCCGCGGGCGTGCAACTGCGCCATTCTGGCACTGGTTCCGGTGCCGCACGGCGAGCGGTCGAACCAGCCGGGGTGGTGGATGGCCATGGTGTCGCCCGGCAGCACGCCGACGCCGCCGGTCACGACGCGCGTCGGCATGCCCTCCGTATGCGAGTCGACCACGTGCAGGACGCGGCTGCTTTTCACCGGTACCCCCGGGCGAGTACCGCCTCGGTGTCGCGCACGATGCGTTCCGCGGTCCCGGGCGGCAGCGGGCCGCGCGGGGGCCGGCAGGCGCCGCCGCGCCGTCCGGCGACGTCCATCGACAGCTTGATGGCCTGCACGAATTCGGTTTTGGAGTCCCACCGCAGCAACGGGTGCAGGTCGCGGTAGAGCGGCAGGGCGCGGGCGACGTCCGCGGGGTCGCCCGAGGTCGCCAGCCGGTACAGCTCGACGGTGGTGGCCGGAACGACGTTGGGGTAGCCGGCGATCCAGCCGACCGCGCCGGCGAGGCCCAGTTCCAGCAGCACGTCGTCGGCGCCGACGATCAGGTCGAGGCCGGGGGCCAGCTCGCGCAGCTCGTAGGCCCGGCGCACATCGCCGGAGAACTCCTTCACTCCGACGATCAGTTCCTCCTCGTGGAGGCGGGCCAGCAGCGCGGGCGTGAGGTCGACCTTGGTGTCGATGGGGTTGTTGTAGGCGACGACGGGCAGGCCGACCGCCGCGACCTCGCGGTAGTGCTGCACGACCGACTCGGTGTCGGCGCGGTAGGTGTTGGGCGGCAGGAGCAGCACGGAGGTGGCGCCCGCCCGCATGGCCTGCTCCGCCCAGCGGGCGGCCTCCAGGGCGCCGTAGGCGGCGACGCCCGGCATGACGCCGAATCCCTCGGGTGCGGCGGCGACCGCCGTCTCCACGACGGCGGCGCGCTCGGCGTCGGTGAGCGTCTGGTACTCGCCGAGGGAGCCGTTGGGGCACACGCCGTCGCAGCCGTTCTCGGCGAGGAAGCGGACGTGTGCGGCGTACGCGTCGTGGTCGACGGCCCGGTCCGCGGTGAACGGCAGGGCGGCGGCGACGTAGACACCGCGCCAGACCGTCGGCGGGGCGGTGGTGGGCATGGGACTCCTGTCGGGTCGTGGAGCAACGCTCGTGGGGGACTGGGCCGTTGGGCGGTGCAATATCACATGATACTGTGCGGACGCCCGGTCAGCCCTGCCACCCAGGTCTCCAGCTCGCGGGCGGCGATCGGCAGCGCCGAGGACAGCACGTCCGAGCCCTCCCCGGTGACGAGCAGGTCATCCTCGAGACGGATGCCGATACCGCGCAGTTCCGGCGGCACGGTCAGGTCGTGGGCGTGGAAGTAGAGACCGGGCTCGACCGTGAGGACCATGCCGGTCTCCAGCGTGGCCCCCTGGTACGCCTCGTAGTCGGCGGAGGCGCAGTCGTGGACGTCGAGTCCCAGGTGGTGCCCGATACCGCACACGAGATAACGCCGGTGCTGCTGGCCCGCGGGGGACAGCGCCTCGTCCACGGACACGGGCAGCAGGCCCCAGTCGTGCAGGCCGCGGGCGATCACCTCCATCGCGGCGAAGTGGAAGTCGGAGTACCGGCGGCCGGGGCCCACCCGGGCCATCCCGGCCCGGTGCGCCGCCTCCACCAGGTCGTGGACCTGCCGCTGGGTCTCGGTGAACCGGCCGCCGGGCGGAACGGTGCGCGTGATGTCCGCCGTGTAGAGCGAACGTGTCTCCACGCCCATGTCGAGCAGCAGCGGCTCGTCGGGCAGCACGGGCCCGTCGCACCGCACCCAGTGCAGGGTCGGGGCATGCGGGCCGGAGCCGACGATCGTCGCGTACCCGGGGCCGTTGCCCACGGTGCGGGCGTGCCGGTCGAAGGTGCCCTGGAGCCAGCGCTCGCCGCCGCGCGCGACCGCGGCCGGGATCTCCGCGACCACGGCGGCGAAGCCGTCCACCGTGTGATCGACCGCGTGCCGCAACTGTTCGATCTCCCAGTCGTCCTTCACCATCCGCAGCCCGGACAGCTCCGCGGCGAGCCGCGGTTCGCCGTGCAGGCCGTGCCGCCGGACCAGTCCTGGGTCCGTGCCCGGCGTCGCCCAGGCACCGGCCGCCCCGGACAGCGCCTCGTCGAGCGCGGACAGCGGCCTGACCGCGATGCCCAGCGCGCGCGACCACGCGGCCGGGTCAGGGGAGGCGCCCACCCACAGCTCACCGTGGGCGGCGTCGGAGAAAAAGCCGGGGTCGCCCGGCCGGGCGGGGGGCGGCACGAACAGCGTCGCCTCGTGGTCCCCGTCCGGCCCGCCCCCGGCCCTGAGCACCAGGACGGCGTCCTCGACGGCGCAACCGGTGAGCCAGACGAAGTCGCTGTCCGCGCGGAAGTCGTAGGCGGTGTCGTTGCTGCGCACCGGCGCCCGGCCCGCGCCGGCGACCACGGTGCGCGCCCCCGTGCGTGCCGCCAGGCGCCTGCGGTGGGCGGCCGCGGCCGCGGCGGCCCCCGCGGGCAGCGGAACGGGTACCTCCACCGGCGCCCACCCCCGGGCGATGCCGTCCGTGAACGCGGGGACATCGGCCGGGCGCGGCGGCCGGGTGCCGGCGTACGGCGGCTGCGGAACGGACTGGCTCATCGTCGTTCCCCTCCCTCGTCGCGCACCATGTCCAGGAGCCGGGAGAGCACCCGGCCGCCGGCGATGCCGTCGTGTTCGTACTCGTTGGTGACCCAGACCTGCGCGTTGCCCAGCAGGTCGGCGGTCGCCAGTTGCAGGCCCGCGTCCACGTACATGTCGTCGTGGTAGACGGCGGCGGCGAGCGGCACCTCGTTCGCCGCCAGCCGGTCGAGGTCGTACAGGGGGCTCCACCGCTCCCTGGCCGCGAGCAGCTCGACGGCCGGGCGGAACGGGCGCAGTGCGCGGATCTCCTCGGTCATCCACGGGTAGGCCATCTCGCCGGTGAAGAACAGCGGCCTGGCGTCCTCGGCGAACTCCGGATGCCGGGCCCGCTCCCGCTGGGCCGCCCAGCCGGTCGGCCCATTGTCGACGTGGCCGTAGATCGACTCCTGCATCATCCAGAACAGCGGGTTCTCCGCCGCACAGGTGCGGGTCCACACGCGCGCAAGGAAGGCGTCCGACAGCCTCCCCGGCGCGGCGAACGCCTCGTCGAGCAGCCAGTGCAGGCGCTGCGCGCCTGGCTTCATTCCCAGGTCGACACCGAGCATCTGGAAACGGCGCACCGTCAGCCGGTCGCCGTCCGGGAGCCGCACGTCCCGCTCGGCGAGCAGGTCGGCCACCGCCGCGGTCCGCGCCACGTCCTGGGGGTAACGCCGCTGGAAGGCGCGGTTCTTGCGCGCCACCCGCGGATACGTGCGCCGGTACACCTCGCCCGCGTCCGGCGGCAGGCCGGGCAGCCCGCCGGTGACGTAGCAGGCGGTCAGCGCCTCCGGCGCCCTGGACAGGTAGGTGAGGGTGAGGAAGCCGCCGTAGCTCTGCCCCAGCGTCGCCCAACGCCGCCCGCCGTACACCGTTTTGCGCACATGCTCGGCATCGGCCACGATCGCGTCGGCCCGGAAGTGGCTCAGGTGGTCGGCGCCGCGCTCCGCCGAGCCGAGCTCGGTCATCACGGCGCCGTCCACCGGGCTGCTGCGGCCGGTGCCGCGCTGGTCGAGCAGCATTACGCGATAGTGGGCGAGTGCTTCCCCCAGCCAGCCGGAGGTGTCCAGCGGTCGGGGCCCGTGCCCGCCAGGACCGCCCTGGAGGAACAGCAGCAGCGGCAGGTCCTCGCTCCGGCGGGCGGGGTCGCCCACCTCGCGGACGAACACCTCGACGCGGCGTTCGTCCGGCGCCTCCCACACCAGCGGCACCGTCACCCGGTGCTCGCGTATCCACGCGCCGGGCAGCGCGTACTCGGTGACCGTCACGTCGTCTCCCGTTTTCCGTCGGCGGTTTCCCGTGTCCGGGCGCGCGCCCTGCGGGCCGCCTCCCACTCGGGCCTGATGCGGGGCACCGCGGCGAGCAGTGCCCGCGTGTAGTCGTGTGCGGGCGAGGCGAACAGCGCGTCGCGATCCCCCGTCTCCACCACGCGGCCCTGGTGCATCACGGCCACCCGGTGCGCGATCTGCCGGACCACCGCCAGGTCGTGGGCGATGAACAGGTAGCTGTACCCCTCCTCGCGCTGGAGGCGGCGCAGCAGATTGATCACCTGGGCCTGGACCGAGACGTCGAGGGCCGAGACCGCCTCGTCGCACACCACGACCTTCGGGCCCACGGCCAGCGCCCGCGCGATGCCGATGCGCTGCGCCTGTCCGCCGGAGAACTGCGCGGGGTGGCGTTCGCTGTGGTCCGGGTTGAGGCCGACCCGCTCCATCAGCGAGCGGGTGAAGGCCCGGGCGCCGCCCGGGACGGAGCGGCCCTGGTAGACCAGGGGCGCGGTGACGATGCGTTCGACGGTGTGCCGCGGGTTCAGCGAGGAGTAGGGGTCCTGGAAGACCACCTGCACCTCGGAACGGAACCGGTGCAGCGCCGCACCCGACAACCGGGTGACGTCGTCGCCCTGGAACTCCACCGTGCCCGACGTCACCTCCAGCAGCCGGGCCACCAGGCGGGCCGTGGTCGACTTCCCCGACCCGGACTCGCCCACGAGCGCCAGCGTCTGCCCCGCCCGCAGCTCCACGTCGACGCCGTCGACCGCCCGCAGGACGCGTTTGCGGGCGAACGCCCCGCCCTGCCCGCGCACCGAGAATTCCTTGACGAGCCCGCGGGCGGTGAGCAGCACCTGCGGTCCAGGAACGGCGGGGGTCATCGTTCGTCTCCCTCGGTTGCGCCCGCCGCCGGGGACGGGCCTCGGCCGTGCACCGTCCGCAGCTCGCCGACCTCGTCGTCGAGACGGGGGACCGCGTCGAGCAGGGCGCGGGTGTACGGGTGCCGCGGGTCGGAGAACAGCCGTTCGGCGCTTGCCCGTTCCACGCACGCCCCGGCGCGCATCACGAGGACCTCCTCCGTCATCTCGCTGACGACCGCCAGATCGTGCGTGATGAGGAGGAGCCCAGCGCCGGTCTCCTGCCGCACCTCGGTGAGCAGCCGCAGAATCTGCGCCTGCACGGTCACGTCGAGCGCGGTGGTCGGCTCGTCGGCGATGAGGAGGTCGGGCTCCGTGCACAGCGCCATGGCGATCATGACCCGCTGCCGCATGCCGCCGGAGAACTGGTGCGGGTAGTGGTCCACGCGCCGTGCGGCGTCCGCGATGTGGACCCGTTCCATGGCCTCCACGGCGACCCGGCGGGCCTGGCGCCGGGTGACGCGCTGCCGGTGGGCCCGGTACGCCTCCTCGATCTGCGTTCCGACGGTGTAGTACGGGTTCAGCGAGGACAACGGGTCCTGGAACACCATGGCGATCCGGTCGCCGCGCACGCGCCGCAGCTGCCGGTCGGTCAGCCCGGACAGCTCGCGGCCGGCCAGCCGCACCCGGCCGGACATCGTGGCGCGCGGCGGCAGCAGGCCCATGATGGCCAGGCTGGTCATCGACTTGCCCGATCCCGACTCGCCGACGATGCCGAGCGAGCCGCCGGGCTCCAGCGTGAAGCCGAGATCCCGCACCACGTCCACCGCGCCCTGCGGGGTCGGGAAGGTGACGTTCAGCTCTTCGACTTCAAGGAGCGGGGGGGTCTTTCCGATTGCGGTCATGCGGAGTTCACCCTCACCCTCGGATCGAGCGCCGTGTACAGCAGGTCGATGACGACGTTGCCGACCACGACGAAGAACGCCGCGAGCAGAGTGACGCCCATGATGACCGGCTGGTCGTTGCGGCTGATCGAGTCCGCCGTCATCTTGCCGACTCCGTTCAGGCCGAAGACCGTTTCGGTGATCAGTGCGCCGCCCAGCAGTCCCGCGAAATCCATGCCGAAGACCGTCGCGATCGGGGTCAGCGCGGGCCGCAGCGCGTGACGGCGGATCACCTGGTGACGTGGCAGCCCCTTGGCACGCGCGGTCCGCACATAGTTCTCCGACAGCGTGTCGATCACGTTGGCGCGGGTGAGCCGCGCGTAGACGGACGCGTAGGCGAAGGCGAGCACGATCCACGGCATCAGGTAGTTCTGGAACCAGCCGCCCGGGTCCTCAGCGAAGGTCACCGTTCCCGGGAACGGCAGCCACTCCAGCTCCACGACCAGGACGTACTGGAGCACCAGCGCGAACACGTAGTTGGGCACGGAGATCCCGGAAAGCGCCACGACCATGGCGCCCCTGTCCCACCAGGTGCCCTCCCTGAGCGCGCCGAGCAGCCCGCCCGCGACACCGGCGAGCAGCCACAGCACGGCCGCGCCGACGGCGAGCGTCGCCGTGACGGGCAGCCGGTCCATGATCATGTCCCACACCGGCTGGCTGGACTGGAACGAGTAGCCGAGGCACGGCGCCGCGCAGTGCGTCGCGCTCTCGCCGACGCCGTACGTCCGCCCGGCGAAGAGACCGCCCAGGAAACTGAAGAACTGGGCGAGCAGCGGCTCGTCGAGGCCGAGATTGGTGCGGATGCGCTCGATCAGCTCCGGCGTGCAGTTCTTCCCGCAGATCTGCACCGCGGGATCGGGGGACAGTACGAAGAACACGCCGAAGGTGAACAGGCACACCAGCAGCAGGATCAGCACGACCCCGGACAGCCGCGCGATGAGAAACCGGGCCATCAGCGCACCCCCTGCGGATCGAGGACGGCACGCAGACGGTCACCGAGCACGGTGAACGAGAGCACGAGCAGGAACAGGAACGCGCCCGGGATCGCGAAGTACGTCGGCACCACCGAATACCAGCTGACCGAGGAGGCGATCATCTGCCCCCAGGACGGCGTCGGCGGCACCACCCCGACGCCGAGGAACGAAAGACCGGCCTCCGTCCCGATGTAGCCGGGGACGGCCAGGGTGGTCATGACGATGATCGTCGAGCGCAGGTTCGGCAGGATTTCCCGGAAGACGATCGTCGCGCGTCCCGCTCCCGAGGCGCGCGCCGCCTCCACGAACTCGCGCCGCGCCAGCGACATCGTCTGGCCGCGCACGATGCGGGCCAGATAGGGCCAGCCGAAGAGGGAGATGACGACGACGAGCAGCACCGCGCGGTTGCCCGCGGGCAGCGCCGACAGAATCGCGATCATGAAGATGAGCGCCGGGAAGGCCATGAGGAAATCCATGACCCGCGAGATCACCCAGTCCACCTTGCCGCCGAAGAAGCCGGCCAGCAGGCCGAACACGACGCCGAGCAGCGTGGTCAGGGCCGTGGCGGCCAGGGCGATGAGCATGGACACCCGCGCGCCGTACACGATGCGCGCGAAGATGTCCCGGCCGCTGCCGGGCTCGACGCCGAACCAGTGCTCCCCGCCCGCGCCGCCCCAGCCGCCGAACGGCACGCCCCCGAGGTCGGGGTTCACCGCCGTCTGGTCGAACTCGTAGGGGCCCCACCCGCTCATCCGGACGATGAGCGGGGCGAAGACGGCCATGGCGACGACGAGCAGGATGTAGGCCGCGCTGAGCACGGCACCGGGGTCGCGGCCGAGCGCGCGCAGGACGCCCCGCCGGGGCGGCGGCGGCGCGCCGCCGGCCCCGGAAGGCGGCGCGCTCTCCTGCGCTGCCGCGGGCTGAGTCGGAAGGGCGGCCATCGGTCAGCCCCGCTCGGGGTCCCGCAGACCGACGAGCACCAGATCGATGCCGCCGGAGGCGGCGCCGGGGGATGAGTACAGGCCCGTCACGTTTTCGCCCGGCAGCGTGATGGTCGATTCGAACGCCAGCGGAACGACGGGGGCCAGTTCCATGATCTCCTCGTCCAGCAGGCCCCACTGCTCATTGGCCGCCTCCAGGTCCGTCATCGCGCGGATCTCGTCGATCCTCGCGTTGATGCCCTCGTCGTTGATCTGCGCCAGGTTGGAGTTGCCCTGGTCCGTGATGTTGCGGCCGTCGAACAGCGGCGGCAGGAATGTGGAGGCCGACGAGGCCCAGTCCGGGCACCAGCCGGTGATCGCCGCGTCGTGCTGAAGCGCCGGGGTGCCGATGGTCTCGTAGTACGTCGAGGTGTCGATGACGTTCAGTTCGACGTCGATGCCGACGCGGTCCAGCGCCTGCTGAACGGCCTCCGCCTGTGCCTGCATCTTCGGCTGCGACCTGATGTCCAGGGTCATGTCGAAGCCGTCGGGCAGCCCGGCCTCTTCCAGCAGCGCACGCGCGGCCTCCACGTCGCCTTGGTGCTCCTCGCTGGGGTAGAGGTCGTACTCGCGGTACCCGCCGACCGCCGGGGGCAGGATCGTGGTGGCGATATCGGCGAGCTGCGTGCCGCCGCTCGCGTTCTGCACCGCGGCGCGGTCGACGGCCAGGTTGACGGCTTGGCGGACCCGGACGTCGTCGAAGGGCTCCTTGGTGGTGTTCAGTCCCATGTACGTGGTGCAGACCCCGGGCAGTTCGAGTTTGCGTTCCTGCAACTGCGGGGTCTGGATGCGGGCCAGGGTCGCGGGCTGGATCGTGAGGGCGATGGCATTCGCGTCCGCCCCCTGACCGGCGAGCATCCGCTCGTCGATGGTGGCGACGTCCAGGCCGATGACGAACTCCCAGGCATCCGGGTACGCCTCGCGCACGTCGTCCGTCTCCGGGTCCCACTCGTCGTTGCGGACCAGCTTGATGGAGCTGCCGGGCGAGTAGGAGTCCAGCGTGTAAGGCCCGGAGGCGATGATGTCGTTGATGAACGCGTCACCGGCGCCCGAACCCTCGGGGAACGGGACGAAGGAGTTCTGCGAGACCACGGAACCGAACTCGGGGAACGGTTCCTTGAGATGAAAGACGATGGTCCGCGCGTCCGGCGTCTCGATGGTGTCCAGCGGGCCGGACCGGTAGGGGCCCTCGTAGCCCTCGGGGGCGTCGATGACCTGGCGGGCGTAGGGCGACCCGATGCCGATCTCGGGGTCCCAGGACCTGGACACGCCGAACTTGACGTCCGCGGACGTGATCGGCGTCCCGTCCTCGAAGCGCACCCCTTCCTTCAGGGTGAACGTCCAGCTCAGACCGTCCTCGGAGGGGGTGCCGAGGTCGGTCGCCAGGTCGGGCACGATCTCGGACGGGTCGTCGGAGTTGCCGGGGGCCGGGGTCGTCAGCGTCCGGTAGACCAGCCGGTAGAAGTTGTTGACGCCACCGTCGAATCCGCGTGCCGGGTCCAGATAGGAGAAGTCGGCGTTCTGGAGCATGGTGACGGTGCCGCCGCGCTCGGGCGTGTCGGTGAACGCCCCGCCGCCGGCGTCGTTTCCGCCGTTGCCCGCGGCTCCGCCGCCGGAACACGCGCTCAGCGCGAGCGCGGCCGTGGCGGCGGCCACCGCGGCGCGTATGAGGACAGGTGATTTCACGGGACTCCTCGAAAGGTGGGTGGGCGGGGAGGGGAACTTCAGAAGCGGCGGAGCCACACACGCATGGCTCCGGCCCGCCTGTTGCCCCACAGGAAGTACGGGATCAGGCGCACGCCGGCGCGGCCGGGCGCCGCCCCGGCGGCAGCTTCGGCCTCGGCGCCGGTGAACTCGGGGTACAGCTCGTCCCCGGCGGGCGGGGCCACCGCCAGCTCCGTGTCGAGGGCGCGGACCGGCATGCCCCACGTCTCCCGGTCGGCGGTCACGCGCACCGCCTCCAGCCCGGCGGCGTCGAGCACGAGGTCGTCGACCTCGGCCGCCGTGTCCTGCTGCTCCACGCAGTACACGAGCGGTCCGCGCAGCAGCGCGAGAGCGCCGCGCGCCGCGTCGAGACGGGGGTGGGAACGCACCGCGCGGACCCGCAGCGGCAGGTCGAGCACCACGCGGTCCCCCGGTGACCAGACGCGTGTCAGCCGCAGCCACCCGGGCTCCGCGGGCACGGTCCGGCCGTCCACCTGCGCCTGCGCGCCGTCGGCCCAGCGGGGCACGCGCAGCGCCAGCGTCACCGGCCGGCCGGGAGCGGCGTCGACCTCGACGGTCACCCGCCCGTCCCACGGGTATTCGGTGCGCACGGTGACGCCGAGCGTCCCGGAGCGCACGCGGGCGTCCGCGTACAGCGCGAGGGTGAGCGTGTCCTCGGCGGCGACGGCGACGTGGTCCTGCAACTGGGAGACCCAGCGCACGATGTTGGGCGGGCAGCAGGGGCAGCCGAACCAGCCGCGCCGCAGCAGCTCGCCGCCCGTCTCCGCGCCGCTGCGCTGGTCGTGGTCGGGCCGGCGCTGCAAGGGGTTGTCGTAGAAGAAGGCCCGTCCGTCGAGGGAGGTGCCGACCGCGAAGGCGTTGAACTGCACCTGCTCGACGACGTCGAGCACGTCCGCCCGCCCGGTCGCGAGGAACAGCCGCCAGCCCCACTGCATCGTGCCGATCGCCGCGCAGGTCTCCGCGTAGGCGCGTTCCGCGGGCAGCTCGTACCGGTCGCCGATGGCCTCGTCGGAGTGGCGGCTGCCGAGGCCGCCGGTGAGGTACAGCTTCGTGGCGACCATGTCGTCCCACAGGGCCTCGACGTGCGCGAGCAGTTCGGCGTCCCCGGTCTCGACGGCCACGTCGGTGGCGCCGGCCGCCAGGTACACCATCCGCACCGCGTGCCCGGTGACCGAGTCGAGCGCGCGCAGCGGCACGTCGTCCTGGAAGTACGAGGGCGGAAGGAGCGTGGGTTGCAGCGCGCCAGAGCCGCGGCGTTCGACGAACAGCTCGGCCTGCCGCAGGTAGGTGCGGTCCCCGGTCTCGCGGTACAGCTCCACGAGCGCCATCTCCACCTCGGGGTGCCCGCAGTACCGTTGCTCGCCGCCGTCCCCGAACCGCTTCACGACGAGGTCCGCGAACCGCCGCGCCACAGCCAGCAGCCGGTCGTCCCCGAGCTGGCGCGCGGCGGCCACCGCGGCCTGGACGAGATGGCCGAGGTTGTACAGCTCGTGCCCCCACTCCAGGTCCTCCCAGGGGGACTTGACGGCATCCGCGCCCTGGAAACGGGTCGACAGGTAGCCGTCGGGGGCCTGGGCGCGCTCGATCAGCTCGACGCTCCGCGTCCAGAACCCCTCCGTCGCGGCGTCGGCCCGGCCGCGGGCGAGTTCGTAGACCAGGCCCTCCAGGGTCTTGTAGACGTCGGTGTCGAGGAACGGGTAGCGCCCCCGGTAGGGCGTCGTCGCGCCGTCGGCCACCCGCCGGAAGTTGTCCAGGTTGCCGGCCCGTTCCATCTCCCGCACCGCGTGGGGGAGCGTCGCGGCCTGGTTGCGTTCCTGCCACCGCGCCAGGAGCCCGTCGCGCAGTTCGACATCCCGCGCACCCAGCGGACGCCCGACGCCGGTGGCCGCATGGACCGCGGGAGCGCCGGTGGGCCGGGAATCGCGGGACTGATCGGAATGGCCCATGCCGGCCTCGCCGCCTCTCGCTGACTGAAATGTGGCGGGTGACATTGCACTGTCACAGGATCTCGGCCACATAAGGGACCGGTAACGTTCGCGTTACCTCGATGTGGTCCGCATGCCGCCAATCAGGACGGAACGGCGCGAAAGCGCGGCGCGGCCGGGGGTTACCGTGCGGCCGCGGCGTCGATCTCGGCGATCAACTCCTCGATGCGGGCCCTGATCTCGTCCCGGATCGGCCGGACGGCCGCCACGTCCCGGCCGGCGGGGTCCGCCAGTTGCCAGTCGAGGTACTTCTTGCCGGGGAAGAAGGGGCAGGCGTCGCCGCAGCCCATGGTGATGACGTAGTCGGACGCCCTGACGGCCTCGGGGTCAAGGGCCTTGGGCTGCTCGGCGGAGATGTCGACGCCGGCCTCCCGCATCGCCTCCACGGCCGCCGGGTTGACCTGCCCGGCCGGGAGGGAGCCGGCGGAGCGTACCTCGACGCGGTCGCCGGCGAGGTGGGTGAGGAAGCCGGCGGCCATCTGGGAGCGGCCGGCGTTGTGCACGCAGACGAACAGGACCGAGGCGATGGGGCCGGTCGGAGCGGGGGGCATGGCGGTGATCCCTTCGCGGGGCTGACGGTGACATCAGTCCGGGCTGGTGTCGGTATCGGGTGGTGTGAAAGTATCAGCTCATGCTGACTTCAGTCGATACTGATGTGATCCGGGTGCTGGCCGACCCGCTCCGCATGCGGATCGTGACCCTGCTCGCGCACGAAACCCTGTGCACCACGCATCTGGTGGCGGAGACCGGAGCGAAGCAGACCAACCTCTCCAATCACCTGCGGGTGCTGCGCGAGGCCGGCATCGTGGACACCGAGCCGTGCGGGCGGTTCACGTACTACCGCCTCAGGCCCGAGGTCGTCGCGGCGCTGGCCGGACAGTTCACGGAGCTGGCCGCCGAGGCGCGGGCCACCGCCGAGGCGGGCCGGAAGCGGGCCTGCCCGTGACCACCGCGAGGAAGCCGGCGCCGCCCGGCCCGCCCGGCACGCCCGCGGACGCCGCCGCGATCACGGCGAAGCTCTCCGCGCCGGACCGCTTCCTGCCGGTGTGGATTCTCGCGGCCATGGCGGTCGGCCTGCTGCTGGGCCGGGCTGTGGACGGGCTGGACGAAGCCCTCGCCGATCTGGAGGTCGGCGGGATCTCCCTGCCCATCGCACTCGGCCTGCTGGTGATGATGTACCCGGTGCTGGCCAAGGTCCGCTACGACGCCACCAGCCTGCGTACCGTCACCGGCGACCGCCGTCTGATGGCGTCGAGTCTCGTGCTCAACTGGCTGCTCGGGCCGGCCGTGATGTTCGCCCTCGCCTGGACCTTCCTGCCCGACCTGCCCGAGTACCGCACCGGGCTGATCGTCGTCGGCCTGGCACGCTGCATCGCCATGGTCGTCATCTGGAACGACCTGGCCTGCGGCGACCGCGAGGCCGCCGCCGTCCTGGTGGCGCTCAACTCCATCTTCCAGGTCCTGCTCTTCGGCGTGCTCGGCTGGTTCTACCTCGACCTCCTGCCCGGTTGGCTCGGCCTCGGGGCGGGCGAGCGCCTGGACGTCTCGGGGTGGGAGATCGCGCTGAACGTCGCGGTGTTCCTCGGTGTTCCGCTGCTCGCGGGCTTCGCCACGCGCCGGATCGGCGAGCGGCGCATGGGCCGGGAGCGTTACGAGGCGCGGCTGCTGCCCCGGATCGGCCCGTGGGCGCTGTACGGGCTGCTGTTCACCATCGTGCTGCTGTTCGCGCTCCAGGGCGACACCATCACCTCCCGGCCCTGGGACGTCGCGCGGATCGCGCTGCCGCTGCTGGTCTACTTCACCGTCGTGTGGTTCGGCTCCTACGCCCTGGGGCGCGCGATCGGCCTGCCCTACGACCGCACCGCGACGCTCGCCTTCACTGCGGCGGGGAACAATTTCGAGTTGGCCATCGCCGTGGCGATCGGCACCTTCGGTGTCACCTCGGGCCAGGCCCTCGCCGGGGTCGTCGGCCCGCTCATCGAGGTGCCGGTGCTCGTGGCACTGGTCTACGTCTCCCTGGCGCTCCGGCGCCGCGCCCCCGCCGGAGCCAAGGAGGGCTGACGCGACCGACGCGGGTCAGGCGGGGGCTGGAGCCCGCAGGAGCCGGCCCATCGCGGCCAGGACGGACGGCTCGACGCGGTAGAAGACCCAGGTGCCGCGCCGCTCGGACGTGAGGAGGCCGGCCTCTCTGAGCTTCTTCAGGTGATGCGACACGGTCGGCTGCGAAACGCCGACGTCGGAGATGTCGCACACGCAGGCTTCCCCGCCCTCGTGCGAGGCCACCGCGGTGAACAGCCGCAGGCGGACCGGGTCGCCGAGCGCCTTGAACATCCGCGCGGAGCGCTCGGCCTCCTCGGCGGTGAAAGGCCGTTCGGTCAGGGGCGGGCAGCACGGCTCGGCGTCCGGCTCCCGCACCTGCGGAACTCTGCTGTTCGGCATACGCCTATGTTGACACACGTCGAAGCAGCGCCCACAGGCTTCCTGGGCGCGCCCCTTGGTTCGATAACTGTCTATGTTGACGGCGGTCTAAGCAGATGGGATGCTGGCCGCGCAGTCATTGATATTCATCGAAGCAGTGAGAACGGAGCGCAGCTCATGCCGGACATCACCGCCCTGCCCGTCGCCGTCATCGGCGCGGGCCCCGTCGGTCTGGCCGCCGCGGCCCAGCTGATCCGCCGCGGGATCACCCCCCTGGTCCTGGAAGCCGGCCCGCGGGCCGGGACCGCCGTGCGGGACTGGGGACACGTGCAGCTGTTCTCGACCTGGAGCGAGCTGATCGACCCGGCCGCGGAGCGGCTGCTGGCGCCCACCGGCTGGGCCCCGCCCGACCCCGGCGCACACCCCACCGGCCGCGCGTGGGCCGAGCAGTACCTCCAGCCCCTGGCCGACGCCCTCGGCGGCCGAGTCCACTACGGGACGACCGTGACCGGCGTCGCCCGTTCCGGCCGCGACCGGGTGGTGGACTCCGGCCGCGCCGAGCAGCCGTTCACCGTGCACGTCACCCGCGCCGACCGCGCAGAGGAGCGGCACGCCGTGCGGGCCGTCATCGACGCCTCCGGCACCTGGTCCCGCCCCGGGCCGCTCGGCGCGGACGGCCTGCCCGCCGCGGGCGACCGGGCCCTCGCCGCCGAGGGCCGCCTCGGCCACCGCGTGCCGGACCTGGCCGACCCGGCCGTCCGTGAGCGCTTCGCGGGGAAGCGCATTGCCGTGGTCGGCACCGGCGCCTCCGCCTTCACCGCCCTCGCGCTGCTGTCGGAGCTGGCGCGGCAGGACCCGGCAACGCACGCCGTGTGGGTGCTGCGCCGGGGAGTCTCCGGCGCCACATTCGGCGGCGGCTCCGCCGACCAGCTGCCCGCCCGCGGCGCGCTCGGCCTGCGCGCGAAGGCCGCCGTGGAGGCCGGCCACGCCACCGCGCTGGCCGGCTTCCGGACCGCCGCCGTCGAACGCGCGGGCGGGCGGCTCGTCCTGGTCGCCGAGGACGGGCGGCGCTCCCAGCCCGTCGATCACATCCTCGTGCTCACCGGCTTCCGGCCCGACCTGTCGTTCCTCTCCGAAGTCCGCCTCCGCCTGGACGAACGGCTGTCCGCACCGGCGGCCCTCGCCCCGATGATCGACCCGAACGTCCACTCCTGCGGCACCGTCCGCCCCCACGGCGTCAAGGAGCTGGCCCAGCCGGAACAGGGCCTGTTCCTGGCCGGGATGAAGTCCTACGGCCGCGCCCCGACCTTCCTGGCCATGACCGGCTACGAACAGGTCCGTTCGCTCGCCGCCGCCCTCGCCGGCGACCGGGACGCCGCCGAACGCACCGAGCTGGTCCTGCCGGAGACCGGGGTGTGCGGCGGCACCGGGGTGTTCGACGCGGCGACGCCCGCTGCGGGGGAGACCGTCGGCGGCTGCTGCGCCCCGGAGCCGCAGCTCCTGCGGATCTCCGCCGGCGGCCCGGCCACCGCGGAGCCCGCGAGCCCCCCGGCGGCGGGTGGCTGCGGCTCATGACCGGCGCGGGCTTGCGAACGCCCGTGCTGCCCGGCGCTGTTAGCGTGGCCGCGACCGAAAGGCGACAACAGCGGATGATATCGACCACGTTCCCCATCGGCGGCGATCTGACCGTGGGACGGCTCGGATACGGCGCCATGCAGCTGCCCACCGGGCCCGCCCCCGACCGCGCCGACTCCGTCGCGGTCGCCAGGCGGGCCGTCGAACTGGGCATCACCCTGATCGACACGGCCCACCTGTACGGCGGCGGCGCCAACGAAGAGCTTCTCGCGGAGGCCCTGCACCCCTACCCGGACGGGCTCCACATCACCACCAAGGTCGGCGTCGCGCGCTCGGCCGACACGGGCGAATGGGGCCTGGACGGGCGGCCCGCCGTGCTGCGCGCCCAGGTCGACCAGGCCCTCCGGCGGCTCCGCGTCGAGCGGATCGAGCTGCTCCAGCTGCACCGCATCGACCCGGATACGCCCCTCACCGACCAGCTCGGCGCACTGCGGGAGCTCCGGGCGGAGGGCAAGATCGGCCGGATCGGGCTCTCCGAGGTCACCGCCGAGGAGCTCGCACGGGCGCGGGAGACCATCGACGTCGCCAGCGTGCAGAACCGCTACAACGTGCTCGACCGCGAGCACGAGCCCGTGCTCGCGGCGTGCGAGGCCGCGGGCATCGCGTTCCTGCCGTGGCGGCCGGTCGCGGCGGGGGAGTCCGGCGCCAGCGCGGACATCGCCGCCGTCGCGGCCGAGCTGGGCGTCACGCCCACCCAGGTCTCGCTCGCCTGGCTCCTGCACCGCTCGCCGGTCGTCATCCCCATCCCGGGAACCGCCCGGATCGACCACCTTGAGGAGAACGTCGCCGCCGCCCGGATCGGCCTGAGCGACGACCAGCGCAAGCGCCTTGACCGACTCGGGGGAAGCCCGGCGTAGTGCCTCCTCCCCCGAGCCCCCCGAGCCCCCGAGCCCGCTGACCCGCGGGGCCGGCGGGGCCCGCAGGGGCCGGCGTTCAGCCGGTGAACAACTGGGCCGCCTTGCGGACCAGTTCGACGAGGCCGTAGGCCAGTGGCAGGCCGACCCACAGCCAGCTGAGGACGAGCAGACGGCGATGGGCGTTCACACCGGGGCTCCTTCGGGCTCGTGATGTTTGGCGTGCACCGGCCGGACCATCTCGTTGGCGATGAAGCCGGTCACCAGCAGCGCGATCATGATGGTGAACGAGAGGGTGTACAGGTCGGGCCCCGTACGCCCTGCCGCCTCCTGATTGTCGGCGATGGCGTTCACGATCAGCGGGCCCAGCACCCCCGCCACCGACCAGGCCGTCAGCAGCCGGCCGTGGATCGCACCGACCTGGTAGGTGCCGAACAGGTCCCGCAGGTACGCCGGGATCGTCGCGAAGCCGCCGCCGTAGAACGACAGCAGAAGCAGCGCCGCCACGATGAACACCGGCTTGGCGGCGTTCCCGGCCAGGGCGAGCGCCAGATACAGCAGCGCGCCCGCGCCCAGGTAGAGCCGGTAGATGTTCTTGCGGCCCACCAGATCGGAGGTGGACGACCAGACGATGCGGCCGGCCATGTTGCACAGCGAAAGCAGCGCCACGAAACCGGCCGCGGCGCCCGCCGTGACCGGTGCGTCGGTGCCGGCGAAGAAGTCCTGGATCATCGGCGCGGCCTTCTCCAGAATGCCGATGCCCGCGGTCACGTTGCAGCACAGCACGATCCACAGGCACCAGAACTGCGGCGTGCGGATCGCGTTCCGCGCCGATACACGCACGGCCGGCGGCCCCGATCGCGCCGCCCGCGCCGCCGCACCGGGGGCGGCGGGCGGGCGCCAGTCGTCGGCCGGCACCCGGATCAGCCAGACGCCCAGCGACATGAACACCGCGTAGGCCGCCCCGTGCACCGCGAAGGCCGTCGCGATGCCGCCGGTGTCCGTGCCGAACGCGTCCAGCATCTCGCTCGACCACGGCGAGGCGATCAGCGCGCCGCCGCCGAAGCCCATGATCGCGATGCCGGTCGCCATGCCCGGCCGGTCGGGAAACCACTTGATCAGCGTCGACACCGGCGAGATGTAGCCGATGCCGAGCCCCACCCCGCCGATGCATCCGTAACCGAGGACCACCAGCCAGAACTGCTCGCTCAGCACGCCGAGCGCCGACACCAGGAAGCCGCTGGAGAAGCAGCAGGCCGACACGAACATCGCCCACCGCGGCCCGTTCCGCTCCACCAGCGTGCCGCCGAAGGCCGCCGACAGGCCGAGCATCACGATGCCGAGCTGGAACGGCAGCGCGCTCTGGGTGCCGCTGAGCCCCAGCGCCTCCTCCAGCGGCGGTTTGAAGACGCTCCACGCGTAGGCCTGCCCGATGGCCAGGTGCACCGACAGGGCGGCAGGCGGCACCAGCCACCTGCTCCAGCCGGGCGGGGCCACGGTCCGTCCGCGATCAAGGAAACCAACTGACATGTCCGCGAACTTATGTGAAGGTTCACACACAGGCGATGGTGCCGGCCAAGGAGATTCTCTGAAAGTTTCGTCCCGCGGCGGGCACGGCCGACCGGGTCAGCGGCCCACGGCGAGATAGCCGTCGATCAACGAGGGCCGGTCGAGGCGTCCCGGCAGGTGATGGCCGGCCGCCGCCCGCTGCGCAGGGCGAGCACCAGCCCGTTGCCGCTGCGCACCACGAACGCCGTGGTCCTGCCCCGCACCCGGTAGCCCCAGCCGCCCATCGACAGCGCGGAGATGTGCCCGGCCTCCACACCGACGATGTCGGCGAAGGGCACCCGCCGTTTCGGCCAACCCAGGTGGCCCATCCTGACCAGGACCCCCGACTCGCCCACCACGACGCGCAGCGAGCCGAACAGCCAGGCGATGACCGGCGCCGTCAGCAGGACCAGGATGCCCGTGCCGGCGGACGTCCACAGCGCGGCGGCCACCCCGCCCGCGATCACCAGGCTGAGCAGCGGGACCGCCACGCTCCTGGACGCCGCTCACCCAAGCGGTCCCGCGCCTCGGCTCCGGTCCCCTGCCCTCCGCGTCCTTCAGCCGAACCTCTCGATCATGTGAACCAACTCCGCCCGCCGGTAGCCGTGCCGGTCACCGGCCGTCACCAACCGCCGGACCAGCTCGGTCACCTCGGCCGCGCCGGGGGAAAGCGCGCTCACCCGGACACCGCGGCCCCGCCGGAACTCGAGCACCCCTTCGTTGCGCAGCTCGCGCATCGCGCGCAGCACCGTATTGGCGTTGATGCCGAGGGCTCCTGCCAACTCCTTGGCGGTCGGCCGCGGTGTCACCGCGCCTGGTTACGATGCGGAAGGGCGCAAGGTACGAGACGGGGGGGCGCACATGGTGAGCCGAGGTTCTGGCGGCGGGCGGCACCGGGCGTGGGGCACGGTCTGCGTGCTGCTCGGGTCGGTGCTGCTGCTCGGCGCGGTCGCCGGACTGGCCGGTATCCCCGAGCAGGTGCGCCAGGAGCGGGCGTTCCTCGCGGCGGAGCCCTGCCCCGACCACGCCGCCGGGCGCGAGGCGTGCCTGCGCACCCTCCCCGGGACGGTTTCCGCCACCGAGAGGCGCAGTTCGCGCAGCGGCGCTACCTACCGCGTCTCGCTGGAGGGGGCGGCCGGCTGGTCGGCCGTCGTGCGCCTCGGCGCCGAGCCCCTGGGGGAGCGGCTGCGGCCGGGCGACCCGGTGACGATCAGCCTGTGGGAGGGTGAGATCGCCGCGCTCGACCGAGACGGCGTCACCCAGCGCCTCTCCGGCGCCCCGGACTTCGGGCCCCAGGTCTACGCGGTGGTGGTGATGGAGGCGACGGTGTGCGGGGGGTGGCTCCTGTTCATCGGCCTGATCGCCGTGCGCCGGGCCGGCCTGATGGCCGCCCGCGGGGTGCGGGCGGCCCTTCCGCCGCTGCTGCTCCTGATACCCGTGACCGTGCTGCTGCCACTGCTGCCCGCCCTCCTGGCGAGGAACGGGGACGGCGCCGGGCCCGTGGGCGCCACCCTCGCCGCATGGGCGGCACTCGAAGCCCTCGCCCTGTGGCTCCTGCGCGGACGGCTGCGCCTGCCCCCGGCCTGACCGCCCCTCACCTTTCTCCGGATTCACTCGCGTCCGCGTTGGCCCCGGAAGCCTTAAGGCCGGAAGAAGTGCTTCCGGGGTGGGCGATTGGGCGCTACGGTGCCCGACGGGAGCGCTCCCATGCGCGGCTGTGGTACCGACGACGGGCCGTCGGTGCACCGATCAGACGTCCGAGGGCCGGTGCCGCCGGGTGCCCGTTTCGGGAGACGACTCTTCCTGAGGAGAACCCGTGTCCAATGAATCCACCGGCCGGAGACAGGCTCCGACCGGAAAACTCCGTTTGGCAGGCGTGGTCGGAGCCGGCCTGCTCGCTCTCCTGATGGCCTCCATCCCCTCCCCGGCATCGGCCCACGGGGCCAGCATGATGCCGGGCTCACGCACCTACCTGTGCTATCTGGACCTGCGCGAGAACAGCAGCACCCAGATGCCCGCCAACCCGGCCTGCGCCGCCGCGGTCCAGCAGGGCGGCACCGGTCCGCTGTACAACTGGTTCGCCGTACTGGACTCCAACGGCGGCGGACGCACCACCGGTTACATCCCGGACGGCACGCTGTGCAGCGGCGGCAACAGGGGCCCGTTCAACTTCTCCGCGTACAACGCGGCGCGCAGCGACTGGCCGAAGACGCACCTCACCTCCGGCTCGACCATCGAACTGCGGCACAGCAACTGGGCGCATCACCCCGGCAGGTTCGACGTCTACATCACCAAGAGCGGATGGTCGCCGAGCCAGTCGCTCGGCTGGGGCAACCTGGAGCGCATCAGCTCGGTGACCAACCCGCCGCAGCGCGGCGGCGTGGGCTCGGAGGGCGGCCACTACTACTGGGACGTCCAGCTGCCGAGCCGGTCCGGCCAGCACCTCCTCTTCGTGCACTGGATCCGCTCCGACAGCCAGGAGAACTTCTACTCCTGCTCGGACATCGTCTTCGACGGCGGCAACGGCCAGGTCACCTACGGGGACGGCCGGACGCTGGACGCGGAGGACGTCGCGGAAGCTGGTGAGGCGGCCCAGGCGTTCACCCCGGCGGCCGACGAGGTGCCGGCGGCCCACCAGGGACACCAGGGACACCAGGGACACGAGGGGCACGAGGGGCACCTCGGCGCACCGGCCGCGGCCGGTGCCGCCGCACCGGCCGGGGCGGTGCTGAGGGACGTGCGCGACGCGTTCTTCGGCTGGTTCGCCTGACCGGGGCCGGCTGAGAGAAAACGTCCGGCGGGTCCACCGGCCCGCCGGACGGGCACCAGAACCCTCTGTGTGCAGCGGTTCCACAAAACGCCCGCGGTCTGTGCGAAACCCGTCCTGCGGACGGACACCGAGTCCCCGCAAACGAGTTGGTGCCGAACGCATTGACAGTGGGCGGCGCTCACGCCACGGTGAGAGCGCTCTCAATTGAGAGCGCTCTCACAGCGCGCTCCACGGGAAGGGGTGCGAGCTGTCGGAGCAGTGCTGTGGGTGCCCGGCGACGGGACTGGCTGACACGAGGAGGACACGGTGTTCCGTTTGCGAAGAGTTCTGGCGGCCGCGGTCGCGACCCTGGTCGTCGCCACGGGCTTCACCGTCTCGGGCCCGGCGCCCGAGGCGGAAGCCGTACCCGACACCATCCCGCTCACGATCACGAACAACTCCGGGCGTGACGAGCCCGTTTACCTCTACAACCTGGGCACGCAGCTCAGCTCGGGCCAACAGGGCTGGGCCGATGCCGCGGGCACCTTCCATGCCTGGCCGCCCGGGGGCAGCCCGCCGACGCCCGCCCCTGACGCGTCGATCCCCGGTCCCGCCAACGGCGAGACGATGACGATCCAGCTGCCGAAGTTCTCCGGCCGGGTCTACTTCTCGGTCGGCGAGAAGCTGTCGTTCAGCCTCGCCACGGGCGGCCTGGTGCAGCCGGCCGTGCAGAACCCGGACGACCCGAACCGCAACATCCTGTTCAACTGGTCGGAGTACACGCTCAACGACTCCGGGCTGTGGATCAACAGCACGCAGGTCGACATGTTCTCCGCGCCCTACTCGGTGGGCGTGAGTGACGCGAACGGCGAGGTCCGGACGACCGGCACGCTCAAGCCCGGCGGCTATCAGGCAGTCTTCGACGGTCTGCGCTCGGCCGGGTGGGGCGGTCTCATCCTCGACGGCCCCGACGGCACCCCGCTGCGCGCCCTGTCACCGGGCCACGGCGTGGCCACCGGTGGTGTGCCGGCCGACGTCATGAACGACTACGTCGACCGGGTGTGGAGCCAGTACAGCTCGTCCACACTGACGGTGACGCCGTTCTCCCACGAGCCCGACACCAAGTACTACGGTCAGGTCTCTGGCGACGTCATGAACTTCACCGATGGCGCGGGCAACGTCGTCACCAGCTTCCAGAAGCCCGACTCGGACAGCATCTTCGGCTGCTACAAGCACCTCGACGCCCCCAACGACCAGGTCCGCGGGCCCATTTCGCGCACCCTGTGCGCGGGCTTCAACAGGACCACCCTGCTGACCAACCCCAACCAGCCCGACCCGGACAACTCCGGCTTCTACACGGACGACGTGACCAACCACTACGCCCGTCTCATCCACGAGCAGATGGTGGACGGCAAGGCGTACGCCTTCGCGTTCGACGACGTCGGCGCGCACGAGTCGCTCGTGCACGACGGGAACCCGAGCGAGGCGTTCATGACCTTCGCGCCGTACAACTGACAGGAGTTCCCGCCTGCGGCGGGCGTCCGGTGGGGCCGACGAGCCCCACCGGACGCCCGCCGTTTCACGTGGGGCGGCCGCGACGTCCGGGCCGCCGTCAGCTCGCCGCACCGGCCGGGAACGCCCACAACGACTGGGTAACTTGCTCGTTACGTAAGCCGCATGTTACAAAAGGGAGGTGTCAGAGAAGGTTTTCGAGGCGCTTGCCGACCCGACCCGCCGACGGCTGCTGGAGCTGGTCGCGTCGGGGGAGCGGACCGCGGGGGAGCTGGCCGCCGAGTTCGACGTGAGCCGTCCGGCCGTCTCCCGGCATCTGCGCGTGCTGGCCGAGGCGGGTCTCGTGACGTGGCGCGGGGAGGCCCAGCGCCGCCTCTACCGGCTCAGGCCCGCGGGGCTGGACGAGGCCGGGGCATGGATCGAGCGGACGCGTGACAACTGGGCAGCCCGGCTGGACTCCCTGGTACGGCACCTCGATGAACAAGGAAAGGACGAATGACGATGAGCGAAGCGGACATGGACCGGGCGCCCGCGGCGGACGGCCGCCGCGGCACCCTGGGGGTCGGCGCGGACGGCGCCTGGCAGATCCGGTTCGAGCGGCGGATCGGGCACCCTCCGCAGCGGGTCTGGGACGCCCTGGCCGACCCGGCGCAGCGGGCCCGATGGATGCCGGGCGTGACCCTGGCGACCAGCCCCGACGCCCCCGTACGCTTCGACTTCGGTGAGGAGGGCGGTGCCGAGGGGCGCGTGGTCGCCGCCGATCCGCCGCGCAGTCTGGAGCACACCTGGCAGTGGCCCGGGGAGCCGGCCGCCGTCGTGCGGTGGGAGATCACTCCCGAAGGGGACGGCTCGCTGCTGGTGCTGCTGCACCGCCCTCTCGCGGCCGAGCCCGCCGTGCACTACTGCACCGGATGGCACGCGATGCTGGACGGCCTCGAAGCGCACCTGGACGGCGTCGAGCCCGCCGAGCCGGACTACGCGGACCTCCACGCGCTGTACGCCGCGGCGATCCGGTAAGGGCGCCCGGGGCGCCGGTGAGGGAACGCCCCGACCGCCGTCACCGCTGAACGGACGAGGGCCGCGTGTGGTCGTCGTGGCTGTAGTAGTTGAGGGAGTCGGCGGGCGCGGTCCATACCGGGTCCGGACCTCGGCCTGGTGGCGGGCCGCCGGTCCCCGGCACCGTGGAGCCGACCTCGTGAGTCGGCACACCTGGGTCTTCTCTTCGGATGACTCCCACGGGCGTGCGATAGGTTGCCCACCATGGCTGAACTCGGGCCTGTCGCCTGGCCACCCGCCCCGCTGAGGACCGAACGGCTCGTGCTGCGCGAGTCCGGGGCCCGAGACCGTGCGGCGTTCATCGAGCTGTTCGCCTCGCCAGAAGTGCGTACCTACCTCGGTGGCCCTCGACCGCGCGACGAGCTCGAACGCGCGGTGCCCGAGGTGCCCGGGCGTCGCCCTGGCCTTTTCGTGATCGATCTCGACGGAGCGATGATCGGTACGGTCACGCTTGACCGGCGCGACGCGGAGCGTCCGGGGCACCTCCGTCCGGATGCCGGAGAGGCCGAGCTCGGCTACATGGTCCTGCCCGAGGCGTGGGGACGCGGGTACGCCGCCGAGGCGTGCGCAGCGGTACTCGGCTGGTTCGCCGACGCGTTCCCCGGCGAGCCGGTGGTGCTCTGCACCCAGACCGCCAACAACCGCTCGATGAGCCTCGCGGCCAGGCTCGGGTTCACCGAGGTGGCGCGGTTCGACGAGTACGGCGCCGAGCAGTGGTTCGGCGTGTGGTCCCCGGTCACGCCGTCCATGTGAGCCTTCTTCCGAATCACCGATGCCGGACGCGATCCGGCCTTCGAACGGTCACCGGCCACCGGCCACCGTCCCGTTCGTTCCGCTTGCGCGGTTGCGGTGCTACGTTCTGCGCGGGAGCGCTCCTGCCAGTCGATCGAAGCCATCGCGAGGAGCCGCATGATCACCCGTTCAGCCTCTGACGCAGGGGCTGCCGGCCCCGTGCGCCGTGCCTGGTGCCGCCGCGCACTGGTCGCCGTCGCAGCCGCGAGCGCGTGCGCCGCCGTGGCCGGTCTGCTCGCCACCGGTCCCGCGAACGCCGCCCCTCCCGTCCCCACCGCGCGCGGGGACAACCCGTACGAGGGCGCGACCGTCTACGTCAATCCCGAGTGGTCCGCGAATGCCGCCACCGTCCCGGGCGGCGCCGCCGTCGCCGACCAGCCGACGGCGATCTGGCTGGACTCCCTCGCCACCCTCCACGGGCCCGACGCCCAGACCGGCCGCACCATGAAGCTCGCCGACCACCTCGACGCCGCGCGGGCCCAGGGCGCGGACCTCGTACAGCTGGTGCTCAACAACCTGCCTGGCCGCTCCTGCGCCCGCGAGGCCGGGCAAGGCGAGCTTGCCCCGGGCGAACTGGACCGCTACCAGCGGGAGTACGTGGACACCATCGTGGACATCATCAGCGACCCGGCCTACGCCGAGCTACGGATCGTCACGGTGATCGAACCCGACTCCCTGCCCAACCTCGTCCTGCACACCGGCGACCGCCACGACGCCACCTGGCTCTGCCAACAGGTACTGGAATCCGGTGATTACGTGCGGGGCGTCGGCTACGCCCTCGCGCAGCTCGGCGAACTGCCGAACGTCTACAACTACCTCGATGCCGGCCACCACGGCCGGATCGGCTGGGACGAGGACTTCATGGCGGTCACCGACCTGATGTGGCGGGCGGCCAACACGGAAGGCGCCAGATCCGCCGACGTCCACGGCTTCGCCGTGAACGTCGCGAACTACAGCGTGCTGCACGAGGAGTACTTCACCGTCGACGACGTGATCAACGACCAACCGGTCCTGCAGTCGCGGTGGGTGGACTGGAACAGCTACGTCGACGAGCTGCCGTTCGCGGAGGCCGTGCGCAAGCGTTTCGTCCGGCTCGGCTTCGACTGGGACGTCGGCATGCTGATCGACACCTCCCGCAACGGGTGGGGAGGCCCCGAACGCCCGACCGGGCCGCCGGACCCGGACGAGCAGTGGTGGGGCGTCGACGACTACGTCGACAGCAACCGCATCGACCGTCGCAACAGCGCGGCGCACTGGTGCAATCAGACCGGTGCCGGCCTCGGCGAGCGTCCGACCGCGAGCCCCGAGCCGGGGGTCGACGCCTATGCCTGGATCAAGCCGCCCGGCGAATCGGACGGTTCGCCAGAGGAACTGCCGGACGCCGGGGGGCGGCAGCCGGACGCGATGTGCGACCTCTACGACGACTGGGACTTCGAGGAGACCGGCGCGCTGCAGGGCGGCGGGTTGTCCGGCGACTGGTTCCCCGCGCACTTCGAGCAGCTGCTGGCCAACGCCCACCCGCCACTGTGACGGCTCGTCATGGCGGTCATGGCGGTCATGGCGGTCATGACGGTCATGGCGTTCCGTATGCTGCCAGGAGCCTGGCGAGGTCGTCCGCGGACGCGGGCCGGCCGGGGGCGGCGAACATTCCGGCCGGATCGAGATAGGCGTGCTGGGCGGGCGTGCCCGGCGCGAACCGGCGGCTCTCGGCCAGGGGGCCCACGTCGTACGCGTCGTAGCCGAGCGAGTCGATCAGGGCGGTGACTGCCTTCTTGGCGGTGGCGTCGTTGCCGGCGATGGGCAGCGCACTGCGGTCCCAGGCGCCGGCCGGGCGTCCCAGGGTGGCCAGGTGTCTGAAGAAGATATTGCTGAACGCCTTGACGACGTGTGAGCCGGTCAGGTGCGTCTGCAGCAGGAGGTGGGCCTGGGCGCCCGCGGCCGCTATCCCGGGGACGCGGCCCTGGCGGGCGGGGTCGTAGTTGAGGGTGTCGATGACGACCTTGCCCCGAAGAGGGTCGGCGGGGACCTGACGGTAGGCCCTGATCGGAATGGTCACCACGACGAGGTCACCGGCGGTCGCGGCCTCGGCAGGGGGTGCCGCGCGGGCGTTCGGGCCGAGCCGCACGACCAGCTCGCGCAAGGTCTCCGGGCCGCGGCTGTTGCTGAGGATGACGGTGTGGCCGGCGTCGACCGCGAGGCGGGCGAGCGTGCTGCCGATATTGCCGCTGCCGATGAAGCCGATGGTGGTCATGGTCTCCTGCCGGTCCCGGGTAAAGTAAGGGGGCCCTTCACATAAATGAAGGCCTGCCTTGACTTTACCGCAGGACCCCCTTCGTTTGGCAAGCCCGGTTGGATCAGGAGGAATGTGCGATGGCCGCCAGCGAGTCCGGCCCGCGAGCCGAGCCCGGTTTCACCGTGAGGCGGCCGGCGCGCGCCGACGCCCGCCGCAACTTCGACGCCCTGCTCGACGCCGCTCGTGAGGTGTTCGCTGCCGACGGTGCCGATGCCTCGCTGGAGGGGATCGCCCGGCGGGCAGCGGTCAACATCGCGACGCTCTACCGCAACTTCCCCACGCGTCAGCATTTGTTCGAGGCCGTCTACCTGGACGAGGTCGAAGCCCTCGCCCTCATGGCGGCCGAGTTGGACAGCCTCGAACCGTGGGACGCCCTGGAGAGCTGGCTGCGCCAGTTCGTCAGCTACGCGACCACCAAGAAGGCCATCTACGACGCCATCGCGCACCGCGCGGAGATGTTCGTGACCGGCCGCGACATGATCCACGCGGCCGGTCGGCCGCTTCTCGAACGAGCCCAGGGCGCCGGCAAGGCCAGGGCCGACGTGAGCTTCGACGACGTGCTCTTCCTGGTCAACGGTGTCAGCGGGGCGAACTTCGTCCAGGAGGCACAGCAGGACCGGGTGCTCGCCATGGCCTTGGACGGCATCAAAGCTCATAAGTGAGCACGACGACCAAGTGGTGGGGCCGATGCCGCGGACCGCCGCTGCTTTCCTTCCCGTTCTCGGCCGGCGGCGGTCTGCGCGGCCAGGGCGCTACCGGAGCCTCGCCGTGAAGCTCCGGCCGTGGGCACGGTGGGTGGTGACGTCGATGCGGGTTCCGCCGGGCACGCGGCGGACTCTGACTCCTTCGTCCGCCGCGAGGGCTTCCCGCGCCCGGCCGCGGACCGTGACCGAGACCGTGTCCCTGTCCATCGTCGGGTCCGACACGGCGATCTCCGCGGTGCCGTCGTCCGCCTCCTGCCAGATCACCGAGGCCCGCCCGTCGATCCACAGCCGCTCCGCGCGGTGCGTGCCGGAGGTGAAGGAGTTCGCGGCGACGAGCCGGAGCCCGGAGTGCTTCACGGCCTGGAGGCGCGCGCTGTTCGCCAGCACGGACAGCGGGCCCTCCGCATACCCACCGAGCTGCCGTTCCGAGGCGCCGGGGACCAGGGCATAGGCCATCGCGACCGGGGCCGCGCCCGCCGCCTGCTCGACGCCGAGCGAGAACACCTGCTTGGTCACCGCCGTGTCGGGGTTCGTCAGCCGGACGGTCCGGCGGCTCCGCGTCACCGTGCCGAGGGCGACGGCAGGTTGCGGCCCGTCCAGGAAGACGTATCCGACGGCCGTGCCGCGGCCCGGTGCGGCGTACCGCAGCCAGGCCAGCGCCGCCGCACCGGTCCCCGACCAGCGGGTGCCGTCGCGGAGGCGGCCGGTCAGGTGGACCGCCTCCGAGGGATCGGCGATCCTCGTGTCAAGCGTCGTCGTCACCGCACGGCCCGCGGCGTCCCCCACATCGGCGGCCAGCACCACGATCTCCTCGTCGAGCATGAACCACGACTTCGTGGCGCGGGCGTTGCGGTACGCGACGAAGTCGCCCGGCAGCAGCCCGTCCTGGTGCGCGGCCCAGGCGGCGTCGTCGCCCTGCACCAGCCCGGCCGCGCCGTACGCGCCGAGCGCGGCGCCGCCGGAGAACGTGTTGGTGCCGCGCGGGAAGTAGACGTAGGTGTTCTGCGACTCCGAGGAGGAGGTGAACCCGCGCTCCGGGTTGTCGTACCACAGCCCCCCGTACAGTTCGGGAATCGTCCGGCGGGCCTCCGCCGGGGCGGTGACCCCGGCGAGGCGGTACGGCGAGACGGCGGTGTAGTAGTCCACGCCGAAGACCCGGGTCTGGTCCTCGCCGGACAGATAGAGGTAGTGCGCCCCGTCCCCCTGGAACCACGGCATCAGGTTCTCGCCGTTCATGTACTCGTACTTGCTGATCCGGTCCGAACTGCGCGCCAGGGCGAACGCGAAGCCGGGCCGCCGGTGGACGGTCCTGTCCATCGCGTTGAACGCCACGTTGCGCGCGGCCGGATTGAGGTCGGCGGGCGGCGCGGACGCGTCCGCGAGGATGTCGGCGTACCGTGCGATGCTCACGGGCGAGACGAACCCGGTGGGGTCGACGGCGACCCGCGAGGTCTCGTGCAGGAACTTCACGTAGCCCCGCAGCGCCGTCGCGTCCGCGCCCGTGGTGTGGGCCGACAGGTCGGCGACGGCCTCGACGACCGTGGCGACGGCGGCGTACCCGGAGGTGGTTCTCGACACCGCGCGGCCTCTGACCACCTCCATCATCCAGCCCTCGAAGATCAGCGGTGCGAAACCGTCGGCCACCCACGTCCGTACCACCGCGGCGAGCCCGTCGTCCGGCAGGTGGCCCGTGCCGTCCAGGACCTTGAGCGTCTGGACGACGCGGGAGAGCAGCGACGTTCCGTAGGAGCCGGTGTAGGCCACGGAGGCGTGCTGGATGAACGAGCCGTCCGCGTAGAAGCCGTCGGTGACGCCGTGCCGCGGCCGGTACGGGTCGACCGTTGCGTAGACCGTCCGCTGGTCGGCGACCGCCTTGCCGATGCGCGCGTCGTCGCCGAGCAGGGCGCCCTGGAGCATCCGGTTCGTGGTGATGTCCGCGAGGTTCGCACCGGTGTGGAAGCGCGAGTCGAGGTCGACGTCGCCGTCCTTGCCGTTGCGCAGGTAGGCGTCCATCGAGGCGACGTAGAGCGGCACGAGCCCGGGATCGTACTCCGCGACCGCGTCCGCGAGCAGCGCCAGGGTCCTGCTCACATGGGTGGAGATCCCGATCTCCCAGTGGAACCAGTTGCCGTAGTACCCCTGTGACTGGTCCCCGTAGTAGGTGCCGTGCACCCGCACGAGCCCGTCGAGGACCCGCCGCTGGACCGCGGCACTGCCGTGGAGGTCCGAGGCGGGGCCACCGGTCACCCGGGTGGCGAGCGCGATCTCCCACAGGTACTGGAACGTGGAGTTGAGGTTGCCGTCGCTCGTGCCGAGCGGGAGGCCCCGGAACAACTCGCCGGAGCCCGCCTCGTCCATCGCCGCCAGGTGGCTCCGCGCGGTGGCGTCGATCGCCGCGAGCTTCGCGCGGACCTCGGGGCGGGCATTCGACTCGGCGGTGCCGGCGAACATCGCGACCGTATTGCCGATCAGCCGGTCGTGGGCGCCCGGCGAGGCCCCGGCCGCCGTCCCCGGTCCGGCCGCTGTCCCCGGTCCGGCCGCCCCGGCGGATGCGGGCCCGGCGCCGGCGAACACGGCCGCCGCCGCGGGGAGTGCCGAGACGAGAGTACGACGGGAGATCTCCACGAGAACGCTCCAGGGCTCGACGGCACGGGATTTGTGGCATCCAACCAATGGTGCGTCGCCCTGTCACTAGGGTCCGTCCTCAAAGGGGGGTGTCCGATCAGTGAGCGGCGCCGCGGGCAACTACCGGGCGGCGCCCGCCAGGAGCCGCGGCGCGGGCAGTTCCCGCGTCGGCGGCGGCCCGGCTCCGGTGGGCATATGCCGGGCGCCGCGGGGGAGTTGTGCCGGTCCGCACGTCGGTGAGCCGGTCGGGGCAGCCGTCTGGAGTCCCGCGTGAGGGGCCGTTACGCTGGGGTCGTGGCATGGTTCCGTAGGCGACGCGGGCAGGCACCACGGGCCGGCGGCGCGGACCAGCCGCCCGCGGCGCGGGTGGGGCAGCGGCCCCACGGCCGGTGGCTCGGGGCCCGCGAGCTGCCGCCCGTCGCGGTTCCCAGCGAGACGGACCGGATCATCGACCGCAATGTCGCGCCCGCCCTGCTCGACGCCGGGCGCATCGTGCAGATCCGCGCCAGGTACGAGGACCTGCTCAGCCACCGCACGGATGCCCCGGTACACGTCGGCGTCGGTGGCAGGGCCGCGATCCTGCTGTGCCTCAGCGCCGCGCAGCGGCCCGATCTGCGCGGGCTCGACGAGCAGCTCACCGCCGAGGGCGCGGTGCTGTACGTGCAGGCCCACCGTCTCGACCCGTACGGCATGCTGCGCCTGGTCCTCGCGCTGGCTCCCGGCCTGGTCTTCAGGACGCCGCTGACCCTCGCGCACGGCGATGTGCAGGAGTTCCTCACCGCCGCCTACGCCGAAGAGGCCGTCGAGCTCCACGTGTCCCATCAGAACCGGCAGCGCCTGCCCGCATTCGTCTGTACGGCGAGCGGCCTGCGGGGCCGCGTGGACACCGCCCTGGACACCCTCGGCGGCCTCCACCACCCGGCCGGACCCGTCGAACAGGCAGTCCGGGTCGCGCGGTTGGAGGCAATGTTCCCCGGGGCCCTCGACGGCGTCGAGGACGGCAGCGCGGTGCCGCTGCGCGTCGGCCACCGCGGCGAGGACACCGTGCTGGTGACCGCGCCCTGACGGGCCCGGGCCCAGGCCCGATGCCCCGCGTGCCCGCTCAGCCGGGGAACCGTTCGACGTAACGGCGCTGCCACGGGGTCTCCACGGCGCGCGCCGCGTAGTGCCGCCGGACGTAGGCCACCGCCTCGTCACCAGGGACCCCGTCCAGCACGGCCAGGCACGCCAGCGCCGTGCCCGTTCGCCCGCGCCCGCCGCCGCAGGCGACCTCGACGCGCTCGCCTTCGGCGCGATCCCAGGCCGCCCGCAGCGCCTCGACGGCCGCCGAACGGTCGGTCGGCAGCCGGAAGTCGGGCCAGCGCAGCCAGTGCGCCTCCCACGGAACGGGCGGCGGCCGGCGGCCGAGCAGGTACAGGCCGAAACCGGGGTCGGGCCCGTCCGGGCGCGGGTGGCGCAGCCCGCGCCCGCGCACCAGCCGCCCGGATGGCAGGCGCAACACGCCGGCCGCAGTCGGCTCCCAGGTGGTGATCACGGACCGAGCGTAGCGGCCGGCTCGGGCGCCGCCGGACTCAGGTCAGTTCGAGCCCGCCGTCGAGGGTGAGGACCTGGCCGGTGAGCCAGGTGGCGCCCGGGTCGGCGAGGTGGAGAATCCACGGCGCGACCTCGTCCGGCAGGCCACGGCGGCCCAGCGGTATCCGGGCGGCCTCCTCCCGCTTGATGCTGTCGACGACGGCCCGCGGCAGCCCGGCGGCGTGCAGCGCCTCGCTCTCGGTCGGCCCGGGGGCCAGGGCATTGACCCGGACGCCGTCGCCGGCCAGCTCAAGTGCCCAGGTGCGGGTGAGCTGTTCGAGGGCGCTTTTCGAGGCGGCGTAGTGGGCCGCACCGGGCAGCGGCCGGTGCCCGTAGGTGCTGGAGATGTTGACGATGGCGCCGCGGGTCCGCCGCAGCCCGGGCAGCGCGGCCCGGGCGAGCAGACTGGGCGCGGTCACATTGAGCGCGAACAGTTCCGTGATCCGGGCGGCGCTGGTCTCGGCCAGCGGCATCAGGGCGGTGGCACCGGCGTTGTTGACCAGGACGTCGATGCGCCCCCAGCGGTCGAGGGCCGCGCCGGTCACCGCGTCCGCGGCATCCTCGCCGCGGAGGTCGGCGGGGAAGGCGGCGATGCCTGGGTGCGCGCGGGCGGTCTCCGCCAGCGGGCCGGGCCGGCGGCCGACGCCGAGGACGTGTGCCCCGGCCCCGGCGAACGCGACGGCGGTGGCTCTGCCGATGCCGGAGCCCGCGCCGGTGATGATCACGACGCGCTCCTCGAATCGGTCCGCGGCCGGCTCCGAGGCCATGGTCCACCCCTTCGTTCGATGTTCGTGGAACATCGAAACAGTATCATCGTCCCCATGAGGCAGGCACGGCATCCCGAGGTCGGCGAGATGGCCCTCACCGAGGTGATGGCCGCGCTGAGTGACCCGATCCGCGTGGGACTCGTGCGGCTGCTGTCCGACGGCCGCGAGCGGGGCTGGGGCGAGCTGCGCGCACCGGTGGCCAAGTCCACCCTCAGCCACCATCTGCGCGTGCTGCGCGACGCCGGCCTCACCCGCACCCGCCAGGAGGGCACGCGCTGCTTCGTCGAGTTGCGCAGCGGTGACCTCGACGCCCGGTTCCCCGGCCTCCTGGCCGCGGTGCTCGGCGCGGCCGAGCAGGAGGACGTCGGGCACCAGGTGGGCCTGGCCGCGTCTCCCGCCGGGCAGCGCAGGTAGCGCGGCCGGGCGCCCGCCCGAGCCACGGGCGCGGGCCGGACAGCGGAACGCCGCTGCCGCGACCGGTCGGGCCGGCCGCGGCAGCGGCGTCGTTCCTGCGGGGCATGCCCCGGTGCGGGTGGTCAGCCGGTGGCGGCTCCGCTCGCGGCCGGCGCAGGCGGCGAGTCGGGGTCAGGACCGGAGTTGGCACGTCTGCTGCGCAGCTCGCCCCAGATGGCGAAGCCCGCCAGCAGCACCCCGATGACCAGCAGCCCCAGCGGGATGACCATGCGGATCAGCCACAGCAGGTTGGCCATCGACTCGGCGTCGTCCGCCCGTTCCGCGGTGCCCTCGGGCGTGCCCTCGACCGCCATGGAGTTGACCGGGGCGAGCGTCACGGGGCCCTCGGGGCCCTCGGTCTGGGCCACGATGGTCTGTTCCAGGGTGCCGTTGAGGACCGTGCCCGTGTCCTTGTCGATCCAGGCCACGCGTTCGGTCGTGGCCGCGTACGTCAGCGGCACGGGATCGGGCAGGGCGCCGAGGAGGGCGGGGTCGGGCAGCTGCTCGGCGGGCAGTTGCTCGGCGAGACCCGCCACCACGTCCCTGGGCAGGGCCGGCGGCAGACCCTCGGCGATGGACGGGTCGGCCAGCTCGCCCGCGGCCTGGATCACGTAGACGTAGGTCTCGCGGCCCTCGACGTCCTCGGTGCGGTCGTACACGGCCGGCGCCTCGGTGCCGGTGGTCGGGTCCCAGAAGGTGTAGTCGCGCTCCTCGGGCTCGAGCGGCCAGGAAATGACCAGGCCCTGGTGCTCCTCGGCCTCGCTGCCCTCGGGGGCCGGGCGGTCCTCCAGATCGCTGCGGTCGACGGCCCAGCGGTGGCTGGTGGCCGACAGTTCCGTGTCGTCCTGCCCGGTCACGACCACATCGTCGGTGACCACGGCCGTGCTGCCGTCCGTCTCCACGACCTGGACCCTGCGGTCCAGCGAGATCGGTATGTCCGTGAGGAAGGCGTTGGCCAGGTCACCGGTCTCCAGGGCCGCCGCGTTGAGCAGCGAGGCCGTGCCGGTGTACTCGAAAGTGGTGTCCGTGTCGGACGGGACCTGATGCACGGCCGGATAGACCGCGAGCCGGGTCACGGCCGAGGCGGCCACCAGCACGGCGGCCGTTCCGGACAGAATCCAGGTACTTCTTCGCATGGTGTCTCCCGACTGCGGGCGCACGGCTGTGTGCGCGGCTGGGCCAACTTATGATCGGCCGGGTGGCCGGTCAATAAGCACCGGTGAACGCAACGTAGTTGAGACCTCGCCTGCGTGTTCGACAGTTGCGCGACCCGATCCGTTCCGGTCCGGGAACGTTCATCGGCGGTCCCCGGCAGCGCACCGCCGGGCACGTCGCGCCCCCGCACGCCGCCGCGGCGCGTGCCGTCCCGCGCCCGCCGCCGGCCTGTTCCGTCGCCCGCGCCGGTCCGGGCCGGGGCGGCTGGATTTGGCCGTCACAGATCGATGCCGCCCGGCTCTTGACGTGCGTGGGGCGCAGGAGGCACAGTTCCCCCTAATCCGCATTAGTTCAGGTGGGATCTCTTCTTGCTCGCCAGCTAATGCGCATTAGTCGGGAGGGTGGAGAAGTGGCGGAAAAGGAGCCGAAGGCGGCCCGGCGCGGGCGCCCGCGGCAGGCCGAGGTGGCGCGCCTCGCGGGCGTCTCGCAGACGACCGTGTCGCTCGTCCTGGGCGGCAACAAGCAGGGCATCGTCATCCAGGAGGCCACCCGGGAACGCGTGCTCCTCGCCGCGCGAACGCTCGGCTACGTTCCGGACCCCGCCGCCAGGCGGCTGGCCGCGGCGCGCAACAACCTGCTGGGCGTGTTCAGCTTCACCGCGACCTTCCCGACGGCGGTCGAGCACTCCTACTACCGCTTCCTCGTCGGCATCGAGCAGGAGGCCGCCGCCCGCGGCTACGACCTGGTGCTGTTCACCGGATCGAGCACCGGGGGCGCGGGCGCCGGGGCGCCCGGCGCGCTGGACCGTGTCCGCCTCGCGGACGGCTGCCTGCTGCTGGGCCGCCACGTGCCCGCCGAGCAGTTGCGGCGGCTGGTGGACGACGGCTTCCCGCTGGTGCACCTCGGCCGGCGGGACGAGCCGGAGGGACTGGCCTGGGCGGGCGCCGACTACGCCGCGGCCAGTGCCGAGGTCGTCGGCCACCTGGCCGGGCTCGGCCACCGCCGCATCGTCCTGGTCCGCGAGGACGACGATGCGCCCGCGTCGAGCGACCGGCAGCGCGGCTTCCTCGCCGGACTGGCCGCCGCCGGACTGCCGGGGCGGGACGGAGCCGTGGTCCGCACCGCCCGCCCGGCGGCCGACATCACGGCGGCGTGGGTGCGCGCCCGGCACGCCGAGGGAGTCACCGCGTTCGTCGCCGAGGAGACCGACACCGGGGACGCCTGGCGGGCGCTCCGGGCCGCGGTCGCCGCGGCCGGGCTCGCGGTACCGGAGGCCGTGTCCCTGGCCCTGCTCGGCTCCCCGCCCGCCGACCTGTCCGACCAGCCCGTGCCCACCGGCTTCGACATCCCCCGCGCCGAGCTGGGCGCCGCCGCCGTGCGCCTGCTCACCGGCCTGCTGGCCGGGGCGGAGCAGCGGTCCGGCTCGCTGGTCGCCTGCACGTTCCGCCCCGGCACGACCGCGGCGCCGCCGCCGTGAGGCGGCGCCCGCCACCGCACAGAACCGCACCGTCCCGCAAGGAGAACCCGCACATGCCGGAACCCACCAGCCCACCCGCCGCGACCGACGTCCTCATCGTGGGCGGCGGGCTCGGCGGGGTGGCCGCCGCCCTCGCCGTCTGCCGGGCGGGCCGGCGCGCCGTCCTGACCGAGGAGACCGACTGGATCGGCGGCCAGCTCACCTCGCAGGCCGTGCCCCCGGACGAGCACCCGTGGGTCGAGCAGTTCGGCACCACCGCCACCTACCGGGCGCTGCGCGGGCACATCCGCGACTACTACCGCAGGTGGTACCCGCTGCGGGCCGAGGCCCTGGCGCTCACCGAGCTGAACCCGGGCGCGGGCCGCGTGAGCAAGCTGTGCCACGAGCCGCGCGTCGCGCTGGCCGTGCTGGAGGCCATGCTGGCGCCGCACCGCGCGGCCGGGCGGCTCACGGTGCTCACCGAGCACCGCCCGGTCGCCGCCGAGACGGACGGCGACTCCGTCCGCGCGGTCACGCTGCTCGACACGCGGGTCGGCGCACGGCGCACGGTGAGCGCGCCGTACGTGCTGGACGCAACGGAAACCGGTGAACTGCTGCACCTCGCGGGCGTGGAACACGGCCTGGGCGCCGAATCACGCGCCGAGTTCGACGAACCGCACGCCCCCGAGGAGGCGCAGCCGCTCAACCAGCAAGGCATCACGGTCTGCTTCGCCGTCTCCCATCATGAAGGCGAGGACCACACCGGACAGCGGCCTGCCGACTACGACTTCTGGCGCTCCTACCGGCCGGACTTCTGGCCGGGCCCGCTGCTCGGGTTCACCGCCCCCGACCCGCGCACGCTCGAGCCGGTCGGCCGCAGCTTCCGGCCGAACCCGGTCGAGGACCCGCTGGCCGTTGCCGCCGACCAGAGCGCTGACGCGGGGGACAAGGAGCTGTGGGGCTTCCGCCGCATCCTGGCCCGCGGCCTGCACCGGCCCGGCGCGTTCGACTCCGACATCACGCTGGTGAACTGGCCCCTGAACGACTACTGGCTCAAGCCCCTGGTCGGGGCGGGGGAGGAAGCGGCGGCCGCGGCCCTCGCGGGCGCCCGCGAACTGTCCCGCTCGGTGCTCTACTGGCTCCAGACCGAGGCGCCGCGCGCCGACGGCGGCACCGGCTTCCCCGGGCTGCGCATCCGCCCCGACGTGACGGGCACGCCCGACGGCCTGGCCAAGGCCCCCTACGTGCGGGAGGCGCGGCGCATCAAGGCCGTCACCACCGTCACCGAGCACGACGTGGCCATCGACCTGGTCGGCCCCTACGGCGGCACCCGGCACCGCGATTCCATCGGCGTCGGCGGCTACCGCATCGACCTGCACCCGTCCACCGGCGGCGACGACTACATCGACATCGGCTCGGTGCCGTTCGAGATCCCGCTCGGCGCCCTGCTGCCGCGCCGGGTGCGCAACCTGCTGCCGGCCGGCAAGAACATCGGGACCACCCACATCACCAACGGCTGCTACCGGCTCCACCCGGTGGAGTGGAACGTGGGCGAGGCCGCGGGCGCGCTGGCCGCGCACTGCCTCGACGAGAACGTGACCCCGCATCAGGTGCGGGAGGAGGACAAGCGCTTCGCCGAGTTCGCGCGCGTCCTCGACCGGGCCGGCGTCCAGCGCCACTGGCCCGACGTCCGGGGCTACTGAGCGCGGCCCCGCGGCGGCGGACGGCGAGCCCGGACGGCAAAACCGGACGGCGAACCCGGGCGGGACAGCTCCACCTGTCCCGCCCGGCACCGCGCGCACCCCGACACGGCACACAAGGAGGTGTCCCAGAACATGACCGCTCAACGGACCACTCATCGCCTGCGCGTCGGCATCGACGTGGGCGGAACCTTCACCGACGCGGTGGCCGTCGACGCCACCACCCTGGAGCTGATCGGCCAGGTGAAGGTACCGACCAGCCATCACCACCCGGACGGTGTGGCGCACGGCATCGTGGAGGCGCTCGACCGGCTCCTCACCGAGGTCGGCCGCGCCCCCGAGGACGTGGCGTTCCTCGCGCACGGCACGACCCAGGCTACCAACGCCCTGCTGGAGGGCGACGTCGCCCCCGTGGGCCTGCTCGGCATCGGCTCCGGCCCCTCCGCGGTGCTCACCCGCCGCCTCGCCGGCCTGGCCAAGCTGGAGCTGACCCCGGGCCGCACCCTGCCGCTGCACTACGCGCACGTCCCCGACGCCGCCGACACCGCAGAGGTCCGCGCGGCGATCGACCGCGTGCGGGCCGCGGGCTCGGAAGTCGTCGTCGCCACCGAGCCGTTCAGCGTGGACTCGCCCGAGGGCGAGCAGGCGGTGGCCGACCAGGCGCGCGCCGCCGGGCTGCCGGTCACCGCGGCCCACGAGATCACCTCGCTGTACGGGCTGAACAAGCGCACCCGCACCGCCGTGGTCAACGCCGCGATCCTGCCGAGGATGCTGGCCACGGCCGACCTCGTCGACGAGTCCGTGGTCAAGGCGGGGGTGCGCGCGCCGCTGATGGTGATGCGCTGCGACGGCGGCGTCATGTCGCTGGACGAGATGCGCCGCCGCCCGCTGCTCACCGTGCTGTCCGGCCCGGCCGCCGGGGTGGCGGGCGCCCTGATGCAGGAACGGGTCAGCGAGGGCGTCTTCCTCGAAACCGGCGGCACCTCCACCGACATCAGCGTCATCCACCGCGGCAAGGTCGCCGTCCGGCACGCGGTCATCCTGGGGCGCGGCTCCTACCTGCCGGCCCTCGACGTCAGGACGGTCGGCGTCGGCGGCGGGTCGATGGTCCGCGTCTCAGGCGGCAAGGTCGTCGCCGCCGGGCCGCGCAGCGCTCACATCGCCGGCCTGCCCTACGCCTGCTTCGCCGAGCCCGGGGACCTCGCGGACGCGCGGCTCGCGGCACTGCGCCCGATGCCGGGCGACCCCGACGACTACGCGGTGATCGACGCGGCGGGCGGCCGGTTCGCCGTCACCATGACCTGCGCGGCCAACGCGCTCGGCCGGGTGCCCGAGGGCGACTTCGCGCGCGCCGACCCCGCGGTCGCCGCGCTGGCCCTCGCGCCGCTCGCCGAGGCACTGGGCACGGACGTGGCCGGTGCGGCAACGGCCGTGCTGGACGCGGGAGCCGGGCAGGTACGCGAGGTCGTCGACCGGATGATCCGTGACTACCGGCTCGACCGGGACGCCGTGGTGCTGGTGGGCGGCGGGGGCGGTGCCGCCTCGGTCACCCCGCACCTGGCCGCCGCCGCGGGCCTCACCGGGAGGATCGCCAGGAACAGCGAGGTGATCAGCCCGATCGGCGTGGCGCTCGCGCTGGTCCGCGAGCAGATCGAACGGATCATCCCCGGCGCCACGCAGGAGCAGATCCTCGGCGTGCGCAACGACGCGGAGCTGGCCGTCGTCGAGCAGGGCGCGGCGCCGGGCGCCGTGGAGGTCGAGGTGACCGTCGACCCGCAGACCAACACCGTGCGGGCCATCGCCACCGGCGCCACCGAGCTGCGCACCCAGGACCGGGCCCACCGGGCGGACGAGGCCGAACGCCTCCGCGCCGCCGCGGCCAGCCTGAAGGTGCCGCCCGCACAGGTCGACGTGCTCGCGGGCACGCCCGCGCACACCGTGTACGGAACGGTCCGCCGCCGGCGGCTGCGGCGCCCGCTGCACCCGGTGCGGGTCATCGACGCGGACGGCGTGGTGCGCCTCCACGCGGCCGACGCGCGCGTCGCCACCACCACCGTGGCCGAGGCGTCCGGCGTGCTGGCCGAGCTGGTGCGCGAGACCACCTCGTACGGCGACGGCGGCGTGCGCGCCCCCGCGCTGCGGCTGCTCCTCGGCTCGCGCATCGCGGACCTGTCGGGCGTGCTGGACGCGGAGCCGCTGCTCGCGCTGGCCCGCAGCGAGCTGCGCTCGCGGACCGGCGACGAGCCGGTGATCGCCGTTCTGGAGGTGCGCGCATGAGCGCCGTCCGCGCCGGAACGCTGGAAGGGCTGCGCCCGGCGCGGCTGCGGAGCCTGCGGTCGGCCTGCGCGGAGCTCGCCGAGCGCGAGGACACGGAGTTCGCGGCCACACTGCTCGGCAACACCGCCACCCACGAGGGCCGTTCGCCCGAGCAGCTGCGCCGCTGGGCCGAGGCGGCGGCCGCGTTCGGCACCGAGCTGGCCGGGCAGGAGACCGGGGAGCTCCCGGTCGGCGCCCGGATCGTCGAACGGCCGGACGGCCTCGCCGACGACCGGCTGCTGCTCGCGCGTTACCGCTCCCGTCCGCAGCCCGCCGTCGAGCTGTACACGGACACCCTCGCACTGGCCGAGGAGCTGACCGGACTGCTCGGCTGGCGCGGCTGGTTCCCCGCCGGGTCGGTCCGCCCCGCCGCCGTCGCGCACGAGGCCGCCCACCACCGGCTGCACGACCCCGCCGTGAAGCGGCGGCTGCGCCGGTGCCTCGACCACCCCGTGCTGAGCCTGGGCCGCCACCGGCTGCTCGGCCATGTCGCGGGTGCCGACGAGATCGCCGCGCACGCGTTCACCCGCACCGCGCTCGGCCTCGGCCGCAGCCCGCTGCTGCTGACCGCCGCGCTCGCCCGCGCGGTCGGTGCCCTGAGAGAGAACTGAGGTCCGCCATGGGAATCGTCATTCTGCTGATCATGCTGGTCGGCGTCGTGCTGATGCTGACCCGCAAGCTCCCCACGGCGTTCGCCCTCGTCGTCCTCGGCGTCGTCATCGCCCTCGTGGTGGGCGCGCCGCTGACCGGCGAGGCCAGCGTGTTCGACACCGTGCTCCAGGAGGGCGCGGCCAAACTCGCGGCCACCATGATCGCCATTCTGCTGGGCTCCTGGCTGGGCAAGCTGCTGGACGAGACCGGCATCGCGGGCACGCTGGTCCGCAAGATCGTCGAGTTCGGCGGGGACCGCCCCACCGTGGTCGCGCTCGGCGTGCTCGCGATCTCCGCGCTCGTCGGCACCGTCACCGGCTCGGCGCCCGCCGCGATGCTCGCCGGCATCATCGGCATCCCCGCGATGATCGCGGTCGGCGTGCCCAAGGTGACGGCGGCCGGCACGATCCTGATGGGCATCGCCGCGGGCATGCCGTTCGAACTGCCGATCTGGCAGTTCTTCTCCACCGCCCTCGACCTGCCGGTCGACACCGTGCGCGGCTTCATGATGAAGCTGTTCCCGTTCGCCGCGTTCTTCGCCGTGCTGTTCGTCCTGGTGGAGACCCGGCGCCGCGGTGTGGAGCACACCTGGTCGCTGCGGTCGGTCGGGGCAGGCCAGGAGGAACGGCCCTCGCGGCGCCGCCGGCTCGGTGACGCGCCGTGGTACGCGCTGTTCACGCCCGCCGTCCCGCTCGTGCTGGCCCTGGGCTTCGAGGTCGCGATCATCCCGTCGCTGCTCGCCGGCGTGCTGTACGCACTGGTGACCACGACCCGCCCGCGCGACATGAACACCCGGCTGCTGCGCACGCTCTACGCCGGGTTCGAGGTGGCGGCCCCGCCGATCGCCCTGTTCATCGCCATCGGCGTGCTGCTGGCCGCCGTGCAGCTGCCGGACTCCATCGCCGCGCTCGAACCGCTGGTCGAGGCCGTCAGCCCGCAGAACCCGGTGCTCTTCGTGCTGATCTTCACCGCGCTCGCGCCGCTGTGCCTGTACCGGGGCCCGCTGAACGTCTACGGCCTCGGCGCCGGCATCGCGGGCGTGCTGATCGCGTCCGGCATCTACCCGGCCGTCGCGGTCCTCGGCCTGATGGCCTCCTACAACCAGGTGTTCGGGGTCGCCGACCCCACCAGCACCCAGACGGTGTGGAGCGCGCAGTACTCCGGCGTCAGCCCGCAGCAGGTGATGATCCGCACCCTGCCGTACGTGTGGTGCGTGGCGCTCGGCGGCCTGTGCGTCACCGCCGTGCAACACCTGTGAGCAAGCGCCCCGTTCACCGCCGACCCCCAGCCGGCCGGCGTCCGCCGGCCGGCCACCCACCCGACGTGACTCGACTCGACCGCACACCGACGTAACGGAGTCAGTGATGACCGTGAACCGCCGCACCTTTCTCTCCGGAGCCGCCGCGACCGGCGGGCTGCTCGCCCTCGGCCACGCCACCGCCCCGGCCGCGGCCGCCGCGCCCGGCGGCTTCCCCGACTACACCCACCTCGGCACCCTGCTCACCCCCGGCCGGCTGTCCTACAACCCGACCGGCGAGATCATCTTCCCGACCATCCGCGGCGTGTACGACCGGCTGTCCTCGCCGCTGGGCCGCTACTACCTCTACTACGCGCCGCACGACGCGCCCGGCGGCATCTGCCTCGCCTACGGCGACTCCATCGCCGGCCCGTTCACCGAGTACCCGCACAACCCGATCGTCTCCAACGACTGGGCGCCGCACTACTCGGTCAGCCACGTCTCCTCCCCGCACGTCATGTGGCACGAGGAGGAGCGCGAGATGTGGCTGTACTTCCACGGTGAGAACACCACGACGCGGCTCGCCCGTTCGGCGAACGGCGTGGACTTCACCTACGACCGGGTCGTCCTCACCACCGCCATGCTGCCCGCCGGCACCACAGAGGCGTCCTATGCGCGGGTGTTCCGGCACGACCTGCCCGGCCGCGGGGCGCGCTACGTCATGCTGTTCATGCTCAACACCGCGGCCAACCACCGCTCGATCGGGTGGGGCTGGTCGCCGGACGGGCGGAGTTGGACGTTCGCCCAGCAGCCGCTGATCCGGTACTCCGACGTCGGCGTGAACGACCTCAGCGGCCCGCACCTGCTGACCCGCAACGGCTCGGCGTACGTCGTCTACCACACCGACAAGGCGCACGGGGGCACCATGCGCATCACCGAGGTCGGCAACGACTTCGGCCTGCGCAACCATCTGGGCGTCTTCTACCGCCCGTTGTCCGGCGCGCCCGACAACGGGCGGGCCGCGGCCCCGTCGTTCGGCACCGACCGCGGCGTGCCGTACATGGTCTACGAGGCGGGCGACCGGCTGGCCGGCAGCATCGCCGTCGCGCGCGGCTGACCGCCGGTGCCCCCGGCCGCGGCGGAACGCGTCCCGCCGCGGCCGGGCCGCATCCGGCCGCTCACGACCTGAGCCGGATCAGGTCCACCCGCGAACGCAGGCCCAGCTTCCGGTAGACCTGCCGCAGATGGAAGCCGACGGTGTGCGGCGAGACGAACAACTGGCTGGCGACCTGCCGGTTGGTGAGACCGCCGGCCACCAGCTCGGCCACCCGCCGCTCCGCCTTCGTCAGACTGTCCCAGCCGGACATCGGGCGCTTGGCGTGCTTCCAGTGCCGGCGCCGCACGCCGAGGTGGCGCAACTCCCGCCGGACGCGGGCGCCGTCCCGCTCCCCGTCCAGGGCGCCGTAGCCGTTCATCGAGCGCTCCAGCTCGCAGATCGCGGCCTCGCGGTCGCCGTGGGCCAGCAGCAGCCGGGCCCGGTCCTCCGCCGCCGCCGCACGCGCCCACGGGTCCTGGTGCGCCCGGCTGACCTGCGCCAGGGCCTCGACATCGCTTTCGAACAGCGCCCTGGCGTGGACCGCCGCGGTGCCCAGCGCGCGCAACTCCCTGCTGTGCCGCCGCAGTGACTCCACCGTGTCCACGGCCGAGCGGGCCATGTCCTGGCGGCGCGCCTCCAGCGCCCAGCGCACGCAACTCGCCGCGGCCGACAGGTCTTCGAGCAGCAATTCGTGCCGCGCCTCAGGGCTGGCCCACACCCCGGACAGGTGGTCGATCGCCGCCGCGGGGCCGCTCCTGGCCTCGGCGATCTGCGCGCCGAGCAGCTGGCGCATCGCGCGCCACGGCCGGGCCGAGTCCTCCGGGCAGCACTCCTGGAGGGCGCCCAGGTGGGCCTCGGCCTCGCCGAGCAGGCCGCGCCGCAGCGCGACGAGCGCGCGCACCCGCCACGCCTGGGGCGCGAGCATCGGCAGGCAGAGCCCGCCGCCCGCGGCGAGCCCGGCCCGTGCGTCCTCGTCGGCCTCGCCGAGGCGGCCGTACGCGAGGTGAACGGGCGCCCGCAGCAAGGCCGCCACGGCCGGCGCGGTGGCCGCGGGGCCGAGTCGCGCCGCGGTCCTCGCCACGTCCAGCGCCTCCTCGAACTCGCCGGCTCTGGTGAGCATCGGCACCAGCAGCCAGCGCGGATCGAGCAGTCTGATCCCCTGCGGCAGCTGATCCAGCTCGCCGGCCTCCCGCAGCAGCCGGATCGCCTCGCCCGCCTGCCCGTCCCGCCACCGCTTGAGGGCCCGCACGGTCAGCGCGCCCGCCTGCACCGCGCGCGGGTGCCCGGCGCGGCTGCCGAGCAGCCGCTCGGCGTGCTCGGTGGCCGCCGGGCCGTCGGTCAGGCAGTGCGCGGCGAGCCGCGAGACCTCGGCGCGTTCCTGGTGCTCGGACGCCTCGGGCGCCACGGCCAGGGCGTCGCCCGCGGCCCGACCCGCCTCGTGCGCCTTCCCGTTGAGCAGCAGGGCGACCGAGAGCCAGGTGCGGAACGCGGCCACGGAGTCGGCGTGTCCCGCGGCGGCAGGCTCCCCGGCGAACGCCGCCACCTCACCCATGGCACCCTGCGCGAACTCGACGGCCCGGTCGGCCGCCCCCGCCCTGACGAACGCCTCGGTCGCCGTCGCGGCGAGGCCGGTCCACTCCGGCTGCTGGGACGACAGCAGCTTCATGCCCTGCCGCGCCAGGGAGGCCGCGGTCAGGGGCTCGGTGGCGAGCATCCGGCCGACGGCGCGGGCGATGATCAGTACGGCCTCCGTGTCCCCCGGCTGCGCGACGTGCGCGACGTGCAGCGCCGCCGCCTCGACCCCGTCCGGCCGCGACAGCAGCATCGTCGCGGCCTGCCGGTGCAGCAGGGCCCGCATCGGCGGCGGCACCGAGTCGAGGACGACCCGCCACAGCGCGTCGCTGCGGAACGCGAAGTCGGTCACGCGGCAGATCAGCAGCCCGCGGGCGATCGCCTCGTCCAGGGCCGTGAGCAGGTCGGCGGGCGACTCGTCGAGCAGGGCCAGCAGGTCGGTCGGTGTGAAGGGTGAGCCGAGCACGGCCGCCAGCTTCAGGACCTTGGTGGTGAAGGGGGACAGCGAACGCAGGTCCTGCCGGACGATCGCCGCGAAGCTTTCGGGAACCGGGTCGGGAGTGCGCACGCCCTCCGGCTGCCGGGGCGCGGGCACGGGGGCGCCCGTGACGCGGGCGACGCCGTCGGTGATCTGGACGTCCCCCTCGGCCAGGAGCGCGCGGGCCAGCTCGATCACCGCGCGGGGCCGGGCACCGACACTCTCGGCGAGCAGCGTGATCGACGTGTGGGGGGTGGCGCCGAGGTGGTCGGCGACGACGTCGGCCGCGGCCTTTCCGGAGAGCGGCCCCAGCACGGGCACGCGCTCGACGGCCAGTTTGCCCAGGCCGACCTCCGTCAGCCCGCGGTGCGCGCCGGGTCCTTCGGTGCCCGAGGCCAGCAGCCACAGCACGGGGCGCGCGCCGAGCTGGCCGATGAGGTCGCCGAGGCCGACCAGGGCCGACAGGTCGGCCAGATGCAGGTCGTCCAGCACCACGAGCACGTGGCCGTGCTCCAGCGCCTCGCGCAGGCGTGCGCGGATCTCCCTGGCGAACGAGGGGCCGACGGGCGCGGGGGAGCCGCTGTCCGCCGAGCCGAGCCGGTGCACCTGGCCGGTGAGGGAGGCGGGGACGGCGCCGAGGAGGGCGTCGGAGGTCGCGGAGATGCCGCTCACGACGGCGAGGCCGCTGCGCACGGCCATGCCGACCGACTCGATCAGCAGCCGGGTCTTGCCCGTCCCCTGGCCGGATTCGAGCAGCAGCACCCTGCCGTGGCCGGTGCGGCCGACCGCCTGGAAGCCGGCCGCGATGTGTGCCATCTGCTTTTCCCGTCCCCGCAACGGGCGCAATGGCGACCGCCTGTTCGGTCCGCTTACCTTGTGATTGCCTCGATCATATGATTTCGACGTGTTCACCAAGGCCCCTTATGCTCGCCGGGACTTGCGGGTCCGGCGAGCGACAACCCTATCAAATGAAGCGCCGACGAAACAATGAGTTCCCCGGTGGGCAGGGGCGGAAAACCGTATAACGACACTGGTCCGGGGGATGCCCGGCGAGCTGGTGCTGAGGTGCGGTTCCGTGGCCTGTTGTTCTCTTTTCTTTGCGGGCTTTCTATTTCCTGCTGTGGTCGTTCGTTGAGATGTCCCTATCGTATGCAGAATTATTTTCTTCGTCCGTAGTTCCGGGTCCGGCCGCCAGCCCGGGACCGCTCAGAAAACCGAGCAGCCGTTCGGCCGATTCCAGCGGCACCCGCAGTCCGCGGCAGGCCGCAGCCGACCTGGCCACCGGATCGGCGCACCACAGCCCGAACGCCGCCGCCGCGAGCAGTCCGGCCGGATCGCTCGCGTCGGCCAGCACCAGACCCGCCCCGCAGCACAGCACCGCCGTCCCCGCGGCCTGCGCAAGCCCCGGCACCAGCCGGCGGCGGCGCACGGCGCGCGGGTCGGTCCGCAGCGCCCGCAGAGCGGGCCCCGCCGAGGGCGCGAGGCACAGCGCCGCCAGGGCGATCCGCCAGTCGAGGAACAGCAGCGCTCCGATCGCCGCCACCGGCATCAGCACCGCGCCCACCATCGACCGCAGGTGATGGACGAACAGCCCGGACGTCGCCACCACATCCACCGTGCCGACCCGCGACAGCGCCGTGACGCGCTCCCCGTCCGGCCGGATCTCCGGCCCCGCCAGCAACCGGTCGAGGAAGCGGTGGGACAGCAGGCGGGCGATCCCCACCCCCGTCGACTGGTAGATGCCGAGCGTCAGACGCAGCGACACCAGATGGACGACGACCAGGGCGGCCAGCGCCCACAGCCACGGGCGCGCGGCGGCGCCGTCACCGTCGAGCAGCCGGGACAGGCCGGCCGCGGCCGGCACCAGGGCCGCCACCTCGGTGAGCACCGTGACGGCCGCACAGGCGCTCATCCGGCCCAGCGGTCCCGAGGTCAGCGGCCCCGTCACCGCCCGGGCCCGCGGCAGCACCTGGCCGTCGCCCCGCCGCGAGCCGACCGCCCGCTCCTCCCGGTCCGGCGTTCCCGGAGCCCCGCGAGCCGACTCGCTCAGCTTGGCGGCGCAGGCCCCGGCCAGCGGCGCGAACAGCGCGCAGGCGAGCACCTGTTCGCCTGGCGTGTCCAGGGCCGCCCCGGCCACCAGGACCACGGTGATCAGGGTCAGCGGGGAGAACGCCCCCTCGGTGATCCAGGCCCGCGGAACCATGCGCCGGGTCTGGGCGAAGAACACGTCGTGGAAGCGGTCCACCGTCGCAAGCTGCTGGAGCCGCACGATCCCGGTCCTGCCGGAGGAACGGATGACCGGCAGCGAACGGGCCGTGTGCACGATGCCGCGTGTCACGTGGACCATCACCGCGTTCGCCGTGGCCGCGCCCCGCGTGTGCAGCCCTGCCGCATGCCAGGCGGTGACGCCGCCGATCAGCAGCGGAACCGTTGCGCAGGCGGCGAGTGCGGGATCGGCCCACAGCAGACCGGCCACGGCCACGCACCCGGCGGCCGCGGTCTCCGGCGCCTCCGGCCGCCCGACCCGCGGAACGGAGGGCACCAGCAGCCGGCACGCCAGGGCCAGGACGGCGAGTGCCGCGGCCCACCGGACGGCGGACGAGTCGGGCCCGCCGTCCGCGAACACCAGGAACCCGAGGACCGCGAGACCGGTCGGCGGGGCAAGACGGGCGAGAGCGGCGGCCGTTCCGTCGGCCAGCCGGGGCAGGAGTGCGTTGGCCATACCGGTTGATCAACTCCCGTGTGCGGTGGTGGTGGTACGCGGAGGCGGTGACCGCACGACGCCCGGAGCGTAGCGGTGCGGACACGTACGGCACAGGGCGGGCCGGGGCCGCGCGCAGGAACCTGCACGGCCGCGTGGGGTGGAGCTCCGCACCGCGCCCGGCGGGCCCCCGGCGACCTGCGGAAGCCCGCCGTGTGCCGCCCCCGGCGAGGGATGTGGCCGCCGTCCGCGGATCAGCAGAATCGGGATGCGCTGGGCAGGGCAGGGAAGGGGGCGCAACCGCGTGGACAGGTTCGACGTGACGCCGACGGGACGGAACGGCAGGGCGACGGTCGCGGTACTCGGGGCCGGGATCAGCGGCCTCGTGGCCGCCTACGAATTACAGCGGCTCGGCCACGAGGTCGACGTGCTGGAGGCCGACGAGCGGATCGGCGGGCGGGTGTTCACCCACCGGTTCGCCGGACAGGACGGGCCGTTCGCGGAGCTGGGGGCCATGCGCATCCCCGTGGACCACCACCTGACACTGCGCTACGTCGACACCCTGGGGCTGCGCGGCAGGCTGCGGCCGTTCCGCAATGTGCTGAGCGATCCGGACAACCTGCTGCGCGTGGGGGACGAACTGGTCCGGGTGCGGAACGCCGCGAAGCCGCTCATCCGGTACACCGAGGAGCTGGCGGGCGGCCGTTCGCACCGGCCCGAGGCGCTGCTGCTCGTCGGCTGGCTGCACGCGACCGTGCGGGCGCTCGCCCCGCGCGAGCTGCGCGAACTCGTCCGCCGCGACACCGGCAAGCTGCTCGCCGCGGCCGGGCGCCTCGACCTGACGCCCTACCTGAAGGACGACCGGCCCGACCTCGGCGCCGCGCTGCGCCGCCACCCCGAGCTGTGGGGGGCGTGCAGCGGCAGGCTCCAGAGCTTCCTCGACGACCTGATCCGCGAATCGGGCACCGGCATGTGCCACCTGGCGGGCGGCATGGACCAGCTGACCGAGGGCCTGGCCGCGCGGCTGCGCCGGCCGGTGCTCACCGGCCACGCGATCTCCGGTATCGACGTGCGGCGCGACGAGGTGCGCGTGCGGCTCGGCCGGCAAGGCCGCGCCGTCGGCTACCCCGTGGTGCTGTGCACCATTCCCTTCGCCGTGCTGCGCCATCTGCCGCTGACCGGCGTCGAGGCGGACAAGCTCGACGTCATAAGTACCCTCGACTACAGCCCGGCCACCAAGGTGGGGGTGCACTGCCGGCGCGCCTTCTGGGCCGACCAGGGCATCACCGGCGGCGGCTCGGCCCCCGGTGGGCGGGTGCGCCAGACCTACTACGGGACGACGGGCAAGGACCCGTCGCGCGGCGCCGCACTGCTGGGCAGCTACACCATCGCCGAGGACGCCGACCTCCTCGGCCGGCTGTCCGAGCCCGCCCGCCACGCCGCGGTCCTTCAAGAACTGCGCGATCTGCACCCCGAGTTCGGGCGACCAGGGATGGTGCGCGACGTCGTCAGCGTGGCGTGGGGCGAACGCCCCTGGCACCGCGGCTGCGCCGCCCGCCGCTGGGGCATGTCGGCGACGGCCCTCGCCCGCGAGGTGGAGCGGGCCGCACGTCCCCAGGGCCGCCTGTTCTTCGCGGGCGAGCACTGCTCACCGGCACCCGCGTGGCTCAACGCGGGCATCGCATCCACCCTGGAGGCGGTGCCGCGCATCGACGACCTCGCCCGGCGCACCGGTGCCTGGTACGACGCGGGGAGGTCGGCGTGAGCGTTTTCGACCTGCCCAGGGTCCACTTCGCCGGCATCGGCGTCACCCGGCTGCCCACGGGCCCCAGATCGGGTCTCTTCGACCTGGCCGCCAACGCCGCGGTCGCCGACGGTCACCACGTCCCCGCCGACCGGCCGGCCGCCGAGCACCACGCCTACCTCGACCGTCAGGGCTTCCGTTTCGAGCCCGACGGCACCCGCGCCCGCGAGGGCCGGTTCGGCTCGGTCAAGGGCTGGAACTTCGGAGGCAACGGCCACTTCTGGGTCGACGCCTCGGTCACCTCCTGCGAACGCGAACCCGGCCTCGCCGACACCGCCGACCCGCTCGTCGGCAGGCAGCTCGACCTGTGGGGCCACTACAACGAGGCCATCGGCACCACGGCCAACCGCGGCCGGGTCTTCGACGTGGACCCGGCCTCCAGCTGGACCACGGCCGTGCTGGTCGGCCAGTTCGCCCTCGGCAGGCTCGGCCGTTCCCACGACGTCGGCTACCTCGCCATCGGCGACGTCCACGGCATCTCGCCGCCGCGGTGGCACAACGCCCGCCACGTACTGCGCGAGAGCGCCCACCCGCTGGCACGCGCATTCCGCCGGTCGGTGGTCCACCAGTTCGTCGTGCGCGCCTCGGACCGGCTGTTCTGGTCGGCGGACGGCGGCACTTCCCCCGCGCTGTCCGCGCTGCGGGAGGCCGTCGCCGCCGAGGAGTTCGGCGGCCTCGTGGTCCAGCTCGCCCTGTTCAACATGGCCACCCCGGTCGCCAACGACGCCCCCGACCGCTGGCAGCTGCGCGGCACCATCGCACCCTGGCGCCCCGACGAACTGCGCACCTACCCGGCCGGACGGCTGCTGACCGGCAGGCGGCGGCGCCTGGCCGGGCGTTCCGCACCCGTGCACAACCTCACGATCCACATCGCCCCCGACCGAGTGACCGCCAACCTGATCACGGCCCTGCCCGCCGTCAGCCGCGACCCGCGCCCCGGCACCGGCCCCCTGCACCGGCTCGGGCCGCCCCCCGACCTCGGCGACCTCGAACTGCGGACCGCGTCCGGCCGCCTGATCGCCGTGCTCCCGGCCGCCGCCTACCTCGGCGGCGCGCTCGACACGACCGCGGGCGTCCTGACCGTCCCGCGCGCGGACGGACGGCGCGACGACCCGCAGGAGGAGCTGCACCTGCTGGCCGGGGACGGCACGCTCCTGGTCACCGAGGAGGAGGTCAACGTCCAGTCCGACGACGCGAGTCTCTTCGTCGAGTACCCGGACGCCAGGACCGGCCGCGACTTCGCCACGGACGTGACGGTGCGCTCGTTCCTGCGGGGCCGGCCCGCAGCCGTCGAGGGCATCGAGGTGCACCAGTTCTTCAACCCCCGCGCCCTGCCGCTCGATCCGCGGGCCACCGCGCCCACCGCACGGCCGGGCGACATCCGCATCGCCGACCTCGCCCCGGCCGGCACCCCGGCGGACGAGCAGCCCGCGTACGCCGCCCGCTGCACCCTCGCGACCGACGGCGCCGGCCGGGCCGTGCTGCGGATCAGGGGCGCGGCCGCGGGCGCCGCCCAGCTCCTGCTGCTGCCGCCGGGCAGGCCGCTGCCCTGCAACCCGGACGTCCCCGGCTCGGCCGCCGTCGCCTACGACGACGAGGACCGCCTCGGCTACTGGCCCACCGCGGGCACGCTGTCCGTGCGGGTCCTGCCCGACCACTGGCACCTCACCGAACTTGACCCGGACGAGATCACCTTCGACGTGCTCTACCGCGAAGTGCTCGCCCCCTACGAGCTGATGTATTCGTTCATGAAGGACGAGGTATTCAGCTTCGAGGACGCGGCCAAGGTCGTCACCTACGCCAGGCTCATGTGGCTGATGGCCGACCCGCGGCACCGCGACAAGACGTTCTACATGCCCTCGACGCGCGACATGACGGCGCCGCAGACGCAGCTGCTGCTCGCGTTCATGCGGCGCACCGAAGCCGCCAGGCAGCGCCCCCCGGCGCCCCTCGCCGGGGCGCCGCGCATCCCGGCCATCACCACCCGCGAGCAGCTCGCCGAGGCCCTGCGCCAGGCCGCCACCATCGAACTAGCCGTCATGCTCCAGTACCTGTACGCCCTGTGGTCGATCCCCACCTACTCGGCCGGTCTCGCCCACGTCGAACGCGGCACGTGGACGCCCGCGCAGCTGCGTCTGCTGTGCGGCGAAGGCCCCCACTCGACCGCGGGCGGCCTGCGCGAGACGCTGCTACACGTCGCCAGGGAGGAGATGATCCACTTCCTGGTCGTCAACAACATCATCATGGCGACGGGGCAGCCCTTCCACCTGCCGGAGATCGACTTCAGCACGGTCAACCACCACCTGCCGGTGCCCCTCGACCTCAGCCTCGAAGCGTTCGGCCGCGGGAGTCTCCAGCGGTTCATCGCCCTGGAACAGCCGCACGCCCTGGTGCGGGACATCGCCTCGCCCGGCGGGCGCACCGCCTCGCCCCCGCGGGACGGGTCCTACCCGTACGGCTCGCTGAGCGAGCTGTACGCCGCGATCAGGGAAGGGCTGCGGACCATCGACGGCCTCTTCCTCGTCGAGTCGGGCCGCGGGGGAGGGGAGCACCACCTCTTCCTCGGCGAAAGCCTCAACTACACGCATCCCGATTACCAGTTGGAGGTCGACGACGTGCCGAGCGCCCTGTTCGCGATCGACTTCGTCACCGAGCAGGGCGAGGGCGGTGTCCTCGACTCCCCGACCCCATCCGACTCCCACTTCGACGTCTTCCTGCGCATCGAGGCGGCGCTCGCCGGCGAGTACGTCCTGGGTCCCGGCGGCCGCCGTATGCCGTGGGACCCGGCCCACCCCGTGCTGCGCAACCCGACGCTGCGCTCGGGCGACGCCGCGGGCGACCCCGTCACCGACGAGGCGGCGCGGGCCGTGGCCGACCTGTTCAACCGCGCGTACGCGCTGATGGCGCAGCTGATGGCCCAGCACTTCGGCCTCACGCCCGACAAGAGCCTGCGCCGTTCTCGGCTGATGAACACGGCGCTCGACATCATGACCGGCGTGCTGCGGCCGGTGGCCGAACACCTCGTCACGCTGCCCGCCGGGCGGCCGGGCCGCACCGCCGGGCCGACCTTCGAGACGGGCGGCCCACCGCCGGTCGTGCCCCGCGCCGACGTCGCGCTGAGATCGCTCGCCGCCCGCTGCGGCGAACTCGCGGACCTGGCCGCGAAGATCCCGGAGCTCGCCGCGTCCGTGGAGCAGCTTCTGCGGCTCTGCGCCGACCAGTTCAGCACCATGGACCCACGGGAGCTGTGAGCATGTCGAAGCCCGACCCCGAGGAATTCCACCGGCGCGTCCTCGACCGCATCGAGGACCCGTACCCGGTGTACCGCGCGTACCGCGAGGCGGGCACGCTGCACCGGGTGCTGCGGCCGGGGACGGGCCGCGCGCCGGAGTGGCTGGTTCTGGGATACGAGGAGGCGGCGGTGGTGCTGGCCGGGCGCGCGTTCGGCCGCCGCGCCGGGCCCGCCTCCGGCGCGGGGGAACGGGAGCCCGCCGTCGCCCCGCCCGGCTACCCGGAACTGGCGGCGCTCCTCGGGAACTGGCTGGTGTTCATGGACCCGCCGCGGCACACCCGCGTGCGGGCCGTGGTCGCCGAGTGCATCGCGCAGCGGCTGCGCACCGGCGTCCGCGGTCGCCTGAAGGAGAACGTGGGGACCCTGGTGGACCGGCTCGTCAAGGAGCCGGGCTTCGACCTGGTCGACGAGTTCGCCGCGGTGGTGCCGATGCTGACCATGCTCGACCTGCTCGGCCTCCCGCACCAGGACCACGAGTGGCTGCGCGGGCAGATCGGGTGCGTCCAGCAGGCCGGCGCGTACCGTTCCGTGGCCGACGGGCCCCGCCTGGCGGTCGCCGAGCGCGCCGCGGGCGCGCTGACCGAGTACTTCCGCACGGCCCTCGCCCGCCGCCGCCGCGACCCGCGGCGCGACCTGCTGTCCCTGCTGCTCGCCGCGCCCTGGGAAGAGGATCTCGCCGGGGAGGACCTGCTCGTGGCGACCTGCGTGCACCTGCTGGCCGCGGGGCACGAGACGGCGACGGCGGCGCTGTCGAAGTCGGCGCGGCTGCTGCTGCGCGACCGCGCGCTGCTCGCCGGGCTGCGGGCCGCCCGGGACCTGGTCCCGGCGGCGGTCGACGAGTTCCTGCGCCTTGAGCCCCCGACGCAGACCGTCAGCCGGTGGGCCACCCAGGACGAGGAGGTCGCCGGGCACCGCATCGGCCGGGGGGACCTGGTGACCGTGGTGCTGGGCGCGGCCAATCGCGACCCGGCCCAGTTCGAGGAGCCGGATACCGTGCGCTTCGACCGGGACAGCCGCAAGCACTGCGGGTTCGGTATGGGCGGCCACTACTGCCTCGGTTCGGCCCTGGCCCGTACGGAGATGGAAGCGGGGCTGCGCGGCCTGCTCGACCTGCTGCCCGGCCGGCGCCCCGCGGCCGGCGCCGTTCCCTACCGCCGGGGCCTGGCCCTCCACGGACCGCTGCGGCTGCCGGTGGAACGCGCGGAGTGAGCGGGCCGCCGTCCGCCCGGTGGCTCCGGGCGGACGGCGCACCGCGGCGCCCCGCAAGGGAGGGGCCGGCCTCAGTCGCCGTCCGGCACCGCGAGTCCGGCCCGGACGGCGACACCGTCCGCCTGCTGACCCGTGCACGGCAGCCGCTCGTGCCCCAGGGCGTCCGGAGCCGCCCAGGACAGGAAGCGCCGCATGCCGTACATCAGCGGCATGCCGCCGGACATCGTGATGTGCGAGACCGTGCCCACCACGATGACGTGGTCGCCGATGAGCAGTTCCGCGGCGACCCGGCAGTCCGCGCACGCGAAGGCGTCACGGTGCAGGTGGGGAAGCCCGGAGGGGAGCCACGTCTGCCAGGGCACCTCGGCGAACCGGTCGACGAACGGCGCCGCGAAGACCTTCGCGGCCCGCTCGGCGTCCTCGTGCAGGAGGTTGACGGCGAACCGTCCGGTCTCCCTGACGGCCTCCAGCGTGACGCCGCCCGTCCGCAGGCAGACGAGCAGCGTCGGCGGGCTGAGGGTGACGCTGGACAGCGACGAACAGGTCGCGCCCTGGGGCGCCCCCTTCGTGTCGACCGCCGTGACCACCGACACCCCGGTGGGAAACTTGCTCATCAGATCCCGGAACGCGGCCGTGTGCGCCTCCTCGTCCGGCCGGGGCCGGCTCTCGCCGGTCCCGGGGTCCTCCTGCCGCTCCATGTCTCGGTGCTCTCCCTTCGCAGGGCCGCTATTTGGCGTGGATGGCACGCAGATACTCGACCGTCGTCGGCAGCGTCCCGGCCAGCTCCCGCCGCTTGCGTTCGACCGTCGCGAACATCGGCTCGGACGCGGCCACCACGTCGTCCTGATGCGCCAGGGACGGCAGGGGCGCGTCGGGGTACACCCCGGAGCCGGCCAGGATGCAGCAGTAGCTGCTGTTGGGGAAGCACAGCCGGGAATTCACCATGGCGTCGCTGTAGGAGCCGGCCCCCGACTCGATCGGCTGATTGACCGGGAGGCCCGCACGGTACATGGCGATCTTCTGCTCCAGCTGCGGCGAGAGGCGCAGGTTCTTGTTCGCGCGCCAGAACTCGGTGTCGTCGCGCGGGGCCGCCAGGAAGTGCAGCTGGATGAAGTCCCGCGACTCCTCGAACATGAACTCGATCTCGCGGTTGTACTGGCTGATGAGCGTTTCGTTGAACCGCTTGTCCGGGAAGTGCCGCACCAGGTGGTGCAGAGCGGTGGTGATGAAGTAGATCCCGGAGGACTCCAGCGGCTCGAGGAAACAGGACGCGAGGCCGACACCGACCACATTGCGCACCCACGCCCTGCGGTTGCGGCCCACCCGGAAGGTGATCTGGTTCAGCTCCGCCCGGTCCGGGTCCAGGTTCCACATGCGGCACAGGTCACGCGTCGCCCGGTCCCGTTCGACGAACCGGCTGGAGAACACGTACCCCGTGCCGAACCGGCCGAGCATGGGAATCTTCCAGGTCCAGCCGGACTCCATCGCGATGGCCGAGGTGTACGGCTCCACACCGCGGGCGTCGTCGTCGTGCGGCACCGCCGTCGCCACCGCGCTGTCGCACAGCAGGTAGTCGTTCATGTCGATGAACGGCTCCGCCATCGCCTTGTTGATCAGCAGGCCACGGAAGCCCGAGCAGTCGATGAACAGGTCCGCCTCGTAGCGGTTCCCGCTCGCGGTGCGGAGCGCCGTGACGTACCCGCGGCCGTCCTGCTCCGCCCCCGTCATCTCGTCCTCGACGTGACGGACGCCGAATTCCTTCGTCGAGAAGCGGCGCAGGAAGTCGGCGACGAGGTGGGCGTCGAAGTGCCAGGCGTACGCGGTGGACGGCCGGCCGTCCAGCCAGCAGGGGGACTTGCGTGAGTCCAGGAGCGAAGATTCCCAGAAACAGGCGGCGTCGAACGATTTCTCGGTCAGCCCGTGATGGCGCAGATAGTCCCAGTACTGGAACATCGGAACGCCCTGGTGCTCCGGGAGCGGGGCGAAAACGTGGTAGAAGGAGTCACGCCGACCGTCGACCGTTCTGGCCTGTGCCTGCCCCGGGCCGCCCGTCTTCCAGTTGATGAAGTCGATGCCGATTTTGAAGCTCGCATTGCACTGCGGCATCCAGTCCTTCTCCTTCAGCCCGAGGAAGTCGAAGAACAGCGGCTGAAGATTCGGGATCGTGGCCTCGCCGACTCCGATCCGCGGCACGCTCGGGGACTCGATGAGCGTCAGGGAAACCGTATTTCCCAGCCATTTTCCGAGGTAGGAGGCGGTCATCCAACCGGCCGTGCCGCCGCCCAGGACAACGATCTTCCTGATCCTGTGGTCCATCGATTTCCTCACTTCCGTCAGGAGGTGGTGGTACCGCCGTCCCGTGGCGCCGCCGGCTGGGTGCCGAGGAAAGGCCCGGCGCGAAATCCCTGTTGACCAAGGGGAGTCGGCGGGGCGTCCGGTGCCCCGGAACGGCGAGGTACACGGTAGGTCAGGGGGCCGCTCGGCGACAGAAGCCCTCCCGGTGCCGACGGCGAAACCCACGCGCACGCGTAGGCTGCCGGAGCCCGATCGGCGATGCTGGGCACAAAGGACGGGAGAACCTACCCGAACCGTTGCCGCCTCGCGTGATAAAGGACTTCCCGCCGCTCTGGATACTCATGGAGACACGGCTTTTCCGCGGTTCGCGGAAACCGGTCGGCGCGCGGCGCGGAAAATGGCGTCGGCCTCGGAAGAGCCAACCCATCCGACAGGGGGTTTCGAATGATCAGGAAAGTGGCCATCGTGGGTGGCGGCACGGCAGGCTGGATGACGGCGGCCTACCTCAAGGCCGCCTTTGCCGACCGCTTGGACGTCACGCTCGTCGAGTCGGAGTCGGTCGGCCGTATCGGGGTGGGCGAGGCGACGTTCAGCACCGTCCGTCACTTCTTCGACTACCTCGGTCTCGACGAGAGCGAATGGCTGCCGAAGTGCGAAGGCGGCTACAAACTCGCCATCCGCTTCGAGAACTGGGCGAAAAAAGGACACCACTTCTACCACCCGTTCGAACGGCTGCGCAAGGTCGACGGTTTCTCACTCGCCGAATGGTGGCTGAAGCTCGGGGACCATACACAGCCGTTCGACCGCCAGTGCTTCGTCACCTCCGCGCTGTGCGAGGCCAAGCGGTCCCCGCGGATGCTGGACGGCAGCCTCTTCGCCTCGGGACTCGACGGGACCCTGGGCCGCTCCAGCCTGTCCGAGCAGCGCGCCCAGTTCCCTTACGCGTACCACTTCGACGCCGACAAGGTGGCGGCCTTCCTCGCCGCCTACGGCAAGGAACGGGGCGTGCGGCACGTCGTGGACGACGTCGTGCACAGCGCCCTCGACGACCGGGGCTGGATCAGCCACCTGCAGACGCGCGGCGGACTGCGCCTGGACGCCGACCTGTTCGTGGACTGCACCGGCTTCAGGGGCGCGCTGATCAACCAGCTGCTCGGGGAGCCGTTCGAGTCCTTCCAGGACGTGCTGCCCAACAACCGCGCCGTGGCGACCCGGGTGAGCCGCCAGGACATCACGGAGATGAAGCCCTACACCACGGCGACGGCCATGGACGCCGGGTGGATGTGGACCATCCCGCTCTTCCACCGGGACGGCGTCGGCTACGTCTACTCCGACGAGTTCGCCACCCCCGACGAGGCCGAGCGCACCCTGCGCGAGCGGGTCGGCGACGCGAAGGCCGAGCTGGACGTCAATCACATCACCATGCGCGTGGGCCGCTGCCGGGACTCGTGGGTGCGCAACTGCGTCGCCATCGGCCTGTCCAGCGCCTTCGTCGAACCCCTCGAATCGACCGGCATCTTCTTCATCCAGAACGGCATCGAGCAGCTGGTCAAGCACTTCCCCGACGAGCGCTGGGACCCGGAGCTGACGCGCAACTACAACGCCCGGATCGCCCAGGCGGTGGACGGCGTCAAGGAGTTCCTCGTCCTGCACTACCGCGGCGCCGCCCGGAACGACAACGAGTACTGGCGGGCCGCGAAGACCCGCAAGGTGCCGGGCCGCCTGGCCGAGCGCATGGAACAGGCTCTGCCGCACCTCATCGACGAGGAGGCGATCTACCCCTACTACCACGGCTTCGAACCGTACTCCTGGAACACGATGCTCCTCGGCCTCGGCAACCAGCCGGCCCGGGCACGGCCCGCGCTCGACCACATGGACCCGGGGCGCGCCCGCGCGGAGTTCGACCTGCTGCGCGCCGAGGCCAACGCCGTCATCGAGAAGCTGCCCAGCTGCTACGAGTACCTGGAACGCATCCACACCCCGTAACCCGCACCGGACCCCGGCGCCGGTCCCCACGCCCGGCGCCAGGGCGCGCGCCGCGCCCCGCGGGCCGCCCGCGGATCGTCGTGGGTCCCCGTGAACGACGGATCGGAGCGCCCCCGTGTCCACTGCACCGTCCGCCCCCGCCTCCCCCCGGCCGCGCGGCGCCCCCGCCCGCCCCGGGCCGGACACGTGAGCCCGGCCCGGCCGGCGGCCCCCGAACTCGCGGCTACCGTGTGCGTCGTCGGCGCCGGTCCTTCCGGCGCCATGCTGGCCCTCCTCCTGGTCCGCGCGGGCATCGACGTGGTGCTGCTGGAGAAGCGCCCCGACTTCCCCAGGGACTTCCGCGGCGGCACCATGCAGCCGACCACCCTGGACGTTCTGGACCAGCTCGGCATCGCGGAACGCTTCCACACCCTCCCGCACCGCAAACTCGCCGGCATCAGCCTCGTGGGCGACGGCATCGGCGTCGAGGTCGCCGACTTCACCGGTCTCGGCCTGCGCTTTCCCTACCTGGCCGTCGTCCCGCAGTGGGACTTCCTCCACCTCATCACCGCGGAAGCCGCCCGCTACCCCGGCTTCCGGCTGCTCATGGGCACCGAGGCCACCGGCCTGATCCGGCGGAACGGCCGCACCGCGGGCGTGCGCTGCCGCACCGGAAACGGGGCGCTGACGGTGCGGACCACCCTCGTGGTCGCCGCCGACGGCAGGCACTCGGTGCTGCGCCGCGCCGCGGGCCTGCGGCCCCGCAGCCTGGGCACGCCGAAGAACGTCGTGATGTTCCGGGTCTCCCGCCGGGCCACCGACCCGGACGAGGGGCTGACCCTGCGCCCGGGGAACGGGCGCGTCGTCAGCCTCACCAACCGCACCACCTACTGGCAGGTCTCGTACGAGACCGGCCGGGGCGGCCGCAGGTGGCTGCGCCAGGAGAGCGCCGAGCGGGTGCGCAGGGAAGCCGGCGAGCTGGTGCCGTTCCTCAAGGACAGGACCTGCGAGATCAGGGCGGAGCACGTGCGGTTCCTCGAAGTACGCCCCGACCGCCTCCGCCGCTGGTACGGCCCCGGCCTGCTGTTCATCGGGGACGCCGCCCACGCCATGTCCCCGGTCAGCGGCTCCGGCGTCAACCTCGCCGTGCAGGACGCCGTCGCGGCCGCCAACCTGCTCGCGGGGCCCCTGCACGTCTGCCTCCGCACGGGACGGCCGCTCCCGGAACGCGCCCTCGCCGCGGTGCAGCGCAGGCGACGGCTGCCGACGGTGCTCACCCAGGACTTCCACCGCCTGATGCAACGGGTGAGCACCAAGCGGGCGTTGCGCGGGGAGCGGGTCCTGGCCGGCCGGCACGGACGCGCCGTGCGGCGCACACTCCCCGTCCTGCGCCGCTTGATGAGCCGCGTCACCGGAGTCGGCCTCCGCCCCGAGCAGGTCCGCATCCCCCTCACGGCGCGGCCCGCCGACCGGCAGCAGCCCGGCTGACGCGCGGTGCGGCGGGCCCGCGGGTCAGCGGACCTGCGCGCCCTGGGGCGGCTGCTGCGGGGTGATGCCGACCTCCGCCATGTAGGCCGAGAGGACCAGCTTGCCCACCGCCGGGTACGAGCCGAGCGGCTCGGCGGCCGGGCAACCGGCCTCCTCCGCGCCCGCGGCCAGCAGCCCTTCCGGCAGCTCGGGGCCGATCAGGCAGGGCGCGAGGGCCAGCTGCTGGGAACCCGCCTCCGTCAGCCGCGCCGCGATGTCGGCGACCGAGCCCTTCTCGTCGAGCGCGGCGGCGAGCACCGGCACGGCCAGCCGCGCCGACAGCAGCATCCCGGTGATCCCGGCCGCCTGCACGGCTTCCTGGCCGCCCACGGTCCCCAGCACGATGCCGTCCGCCGCGGTGGCCACCGTGAACAGCCGCGCCCGGTCCGCGCGGGCCAGACCGGCCTCGGACAGCCGCACGTGCACCGCCTCGGCCAGCAGCGGGTGCGGACCGAGCACGTCGGTGATCCGCGCCTCGGAGCCGCTGTCGCGCACCGCGGTCCTGACGATGTCCAGGTAGCCGCTGTCCGGGCTGGCCAGCAGGGGCACGACGACTGGCGGCGGTCCCGCGGGCTCCGCCGTCTCCTCGGCCGGGGGCACCGTCCGGGCCAGCACTTCGGTGAGCGAGGGGAATTCCTCCTCCTCGCTCTCCACGAAGCCGATCAGCGCGTCGAGGCCCGGCAGCTCGGAGCGCGCGATGCTCACGACCTCCTCGGCCAGACCACGGCTCGTCGCGGACGGGCTCCCGGGCACGGCAAGCACCAGCGCCGGCGCGCCCTCGGGCGCGGTCACGGGCTCCGGCCTGCGGTGGCGGCCGGGCTGACGGGGGCGCGGCATTCGTACGGGTAGGCCGGATGAGGGCCCAGTGGGGGAGCTCATGTCGCCGCATGTTAATGCCTTGATGTGCTTGGCTGTTCGCCCGGGGGGATACAGCCCACATCTGTCCCGTTTTATCCCGCGCGTCAGTGTGACGCTTCGGTCACTCCAGCGGACGGTACGTCGACGACGTGCAGCAGCGCCCGGTCGCGCGGCAGCCCGGCGAACGCCCCGGTGAGACCGGCCGCGACCAGCAGCGCCCCGTCCAGCGGCCCACCGGCCGCCGGGACCACCGCCGCGTGCGGCAGCCGGCGCGCCAGCTCGGCGAGCAGCGGCGCGCGCAGCGGCTCGCCCATGCCGAACAGCCCGCCCGTGAGCGCCACTTCGCTGCCCGCGGCGGAGGGGCACACGGCCTCGGCCGCGCGCGCGATCTCCTCGGCCGCCCGGCGCAGGATCGCCCCGGCGACCGCGTCGCCCGCGGCGGCGCACCGGCCGACCTCGGGTGCGAACGACGCCAGCACCGCCGGCCGGTCGGTGCGCGGGTAGACCTGCTGCGGCAGCCCCTCCGGAGGCCCGAACGCCGCCTCCGCGCGCGCCAGGAGCCGCGCTGAGCCGCCCTCCCGCCCGTCGTGGGCGCGCAGGGCCGCTTCGAGACCGGCCCGGCCGATCCAGGCACCGCTCCCGCAGTCGCCCAGCAGGTGCCCCCAGCCGTCGGCCCGCCGCCAGCCGCGCAGATCGGTGCCCAGGGCGATCATGCCGGTCCCCGCCGCGACGACCGCACCCGGCCGGACGCCGAGCGCACCGGCGTAGCCGGTCACCGCGTCCGCGGCCAGGGCGACCCGCCGCGCGCCGAGGCGCGCGGCGAACGCGTCCGGCAGCTCGGCGCGCAACTGCCCGCCCAGCGAGGCCATTCCGGCCGCGCCGACGCACACCGCGTCGACCCGGTCCGCCCCCGCCTCGGCCAGCAGCGCCTCGGCGGCGGGGACGACGAGACCGAGCAGGTGCCCGGCGTCGATGCCCGCGGCCCCGGTCCGCACCGGCTCCGCCGTCACCACGCCGCCGTGCCGCCGCGGCACCGGGCCCGTTCCACCACCGCCCCGGTCCGGGTGGGCCGTTGCCAGCGCGACGCGCAGCCCGGAGCCGCCGGAGTCGACGCCGAGCACCAGGACCGCCGCCCCGCCGGGCGCCGGGTTCACGGCAGTTTCCAGTCCACGGCCGCCGCACCCTGCTCCGCCAGCAGCGCATTGGCGCGGCTGAACGGGCGCGAGCCGAAGAAGCCGCGGTCGGCGGACATGGGGGAGGGATGCGCGGACTCCACCGTCGGCACCGGCCCCAGCAGCGGCCGGAGATTGCGTGCGTCACGCCCCCACAGGATGGCCACCAGCGGTCTGCCACGCGCCGCCAGCGCCCGGATCGCCTGCTCGGTGACCTCCTCCCAGCCCTTGCCGCGGTGTGCGCCCGGCCGCCGCGGCGCCGTCGTCAGCGCGCGGTTGAGCAGCAGAACCCCCTGCTCGGTCCACGGCGTGAGGTCCCCGCCGGCCGGCCGGGGCAGCCCCAGGTCGGTGTGCAGCTCGCGGAAGATGTTCTCCAGACTGCCCGGCAGCGGGTGCACCTCGGGGGCCACGGAGAAGCTCAGCCCGACGGCATGACCCGGCGTGGGATACGGGTCCTGACCGACGATCAGGACCCGCACCTCGTCGAAGGGCTGCTGGAAGGCCCGCAGAACGTGGGCCCCCGCCGGGAGATAGGTGCGGCCCGCCGCGATCTCGGACCTCAGGAACTCGCCCATGGCCGCGATCCGGTCGGCCACCGGGGCCAGCGCGGTCGCCCAGCCGGGCTCGACGATTTCGTTCAACGGTCGTGCTGCCACGGTCCGTCACCCTACTGGCCGCCGGGGGCCGCGGTCGCCCCGGTCCGGCGAATCACCCCGCGCTCAGTGGGCCCTGCGGTACTGGTCGGGCACGCCGGTGAGCGGGAGGCCGAGCTCCCGCGCCGCGCGCTGCGGCCAGTACGGCTCGCGCAGCAGCTGACGGCCGAGGAAGACGGCGTCCGCCTCGCCGTCCGCCACGGTCTTCTCGGCCTGCTGCGGCTCCGTGATGAGGCCCACCGCGCCGACCGGCAGCCCGGTCTCGGCCCGCACCCGCGCCGCGAACGGCACCTGGTAGCCGGGACCGAGCGGAATGCGCGCCTCCGGCACGTTGCCGCCGGAGGAGACGTCGAGCAGGTCGACGCCGCGCGCACGCAGCTCCGCCGCCAGCCGGACGGTGTCGTCCGGGGTCCAGCCGCCCTCGGTGAGCCAGTCCGTTGCGGAGACGCGGAAGAACAGCGGCAGGTCCGCGGGCCAGACCGCCCGCACCGCATCCACCACTTCCAGCGGGAACCGCACCCGCCCGGCGAAGTCGCCGCCGTAGGCGTCCGTCCGCCGGTTGCTGACCGGGGAGAGGAACTGGTGCAGGAGGTACCCGTGCGCCCCGTGGACCTCGGCCACCTGGCAGCCCGCGGCCAGCGCCCGCTCGGCCGCCCGGGCGAAGTCCTCGGTCACGGCCGCGATCTGCGCGGTGCTCAGCTGGGCGGGCACCGCGTGACCGGGACTGAACGCGAGCCCGCTCGGCGCCACCGGCCGCCAGCCGAGGGCCTCCTCGCCCAGCGGCGAGCCGCCCCGCCAGGGCGCGTCGACCGACGCCTTGCGCCCGGCGTGCGCCAGCTGGACCCCGATCACCGCGCCCAGCTCGCGCACCGCCGTGGCGATCCGGCGCAGCGCCGCCTCCTGCCGGTCGTTCCACAGGCCGAGGTCCGCCGGACTGATCCTGCCCTCGGGGCTGACGGCCGTGGCCTCGGTGAGGATCAACCCGGCGCCGCCCACCGCCCGCGCCGCGTAGTGCGCGAAGTGCCAGTCGTTCGCCACGCCCGTCTCCGGCCCCGAGGTCCGTGCCGAGTACTGACACATGGGGGACATCCACACCCGGTTCGGGATGGTCAGCGACCTCAGGGTGCAGGGATCGAACAGCGAGCTCACGCGGACTCCTCCTGGTGCTCGGCCGCGAAGGCCATCGGTACGGGCCACCGTGGGTCACCGTACAAGGCGGCGGCCGGCCGCCGGCCGGGACGCGTACCGCCGCGGGAGGCGCCGCCCGCGGTCAGCCGCCGCGGGCGGCGGTCAGCAGTCCCGCCCAGTCGGCGATCTTCACCGGGCCACGGGACAGCGTCCGCCCCAGGGCCGCCTCCGCGGCCTCGATGCCCAGCCACCCCGGCCACTCCACCGGCGCGAGCCCGGCCGCCCGCAGGGCGTCCAGCGGATCGGTGTCCGTCACCTGCCGCAGGGCCAGGGACGGCGCGTCGGCCAGCACCGAACCGGCGGTCTCCTTGGCACACGGCCGGTTCGTCCCGATCACGCCCGTCGGCCCCCGCTTGATCCAGCCCGCCACGTACTCGCCGGGTGAGGGCACGCCCTCCCGCAGCACGCGCCCCTGCGCGTGCGGCACCGTTCCGCCGCGGGGGTCGAAGGGCAGGCCTGGCAACGGAACGCCGCGGTAGCCGACGGAACGCAGCACCAGCTGCGCGTCGACGTCCACGAACCGGCCGGTGCCCACGACGCCGCCGGTGCCGTCCGCGGCGGTCCTCTCGAACCGCACGCCCCGCACCGCACCCCGCCCGTCGTCCAGGATCTCCGCCGGACGCAGGAAGAACCGCAGGTGGATCCGGCGCTCCCGCCCGTGCTCGGCGGCGCCCGCCCAGCCGCGCAGCGCCGCGACGTTCCGCTTCGCCGGACCGGAAAGACCCGCAGGATCTGCGTACCCGGGGTCGGCGGCCAGCTCCTCGCCGTCCACGACCACGTCCGCGCCCGGCAGCGTCCCCAGCTCCCGCAGCTCCTTCGTGGTGAACTTGGCCTGCGACGGCCCGCGCCGGCCGACCATGTACACGTCCCGCACCGCGCCGGCCGCCAGCTCGTCCAGCGGCCCCTGCGGCATGTCGGTCAGCCGCAGCTCGTCCGCGCCACGCGCCAGGATGCGGGCCACGTCCACCGCCACATTGCCGACCCCGATCACCACGGCGGCGCGCGCGGACAGCGGGAAGCCCGCGTCCAGGGCGTCCGGGTGCGCGCTGTACCAGGACACGAAGTCCGTGGCCGAGCAGCTGCCGGCCAGATCCTCGCCCGGAATGCCGAGCCGCCGGTCGCGGGCCGCGCCGACGCAGTAGACGACGGCGTGGTACAGCTCGCTCAGCCGCCGCGTCGGCACGCCGCCCTCACCCACCGGAACGTTCCCGAGGAAGCGGACCCCGGGCCGTTCGAGCACCTGGCGCAGGGTGCCCTGGAGCGACTTGATCTTCTCGTGGTCCGGGGCCACGCCGTAGCGCACCAGACCGAATGGACAGGGCAGCCGGTCCAGCACGTCCACGGCCACCGGGACCTGTTGCGCCGCCAGCTGATCGAGCAGGGACTGAACGGTGTACACCCCGCTCGGCCCCGATCCCACCACCGCAATCCGCAGCATGTGACAGCTCCTTGCACCGCCGAGTAAGGACGGAGTCTCCAGCATCCCACTCAAGGCGCGCTTGTGGGAGTGAGCTGTCGGGGTGCTGTGCGCGCGGGCGGGTGCGCGCCGCCCGGCGCGGGGCGCGGGCTTCGGTCTAGGTTGCCTCCGTGGTGAAGAGTAGCTTTTCCGGCTTTCCGGGCGGTCATCAGCCGGACGGCCCAACGCCGGACCGGCCGGTGTGGGAGCTGCGCGGGCACGGCTCCGCCGCCCCGGCGGCGGGCGGGGCGCCGGGCCTGCCACCGTGGTTCAGCGTCGGGCTCGTCCTTGCCGACGGGGCCCGTATCGACGTTCTCGCGCAGGTCAGCGGGGACCGGGTGCTCATCGAGGACATGCGGGCCGATCCGCCGCTGCCGGTGGACGGCTTCGGCACCCTGACCGAGCGCATCGGCGAGCCGCTCCGGGACGTGTGCCGGGCCCTGACCGGCCGCACCCTGGCGGACCCGGAGCCCCGGGCCCCCGGCCAGGACGCGGTACCCGCGCCGGGCCCCGAGGAGCCGCCGCGGGAACCGGAGCAGCGTACTCGGCGGGAGGAACGGGAGGAACGGGAGGAACGCGAGGAACAGGAGCAAGCCGAGCCGGGCGCGCGGAAGTCGGCGGCGAAGCCGGAACGGCCCCCGCCGCCCGCGGCCGGGGGCGGCCACCGTGCCGCGCGCCGCAGGACCGGCGGCCGGCCGGGCCGCCGCATCGCCGCCGAGGCATACCTCGCGGCCCAGGAGGCGGGCACCGACCCGGTGCTCGCCGTCATGAGCGCCACCGGCCGCAGCCGCCGCAGATCGCTGCGGCTGATCGCCGCGGCCCGCGGCAAGGGCTACCTGAGCCCCGGGCACGCGCGCCGTTAGCGCAGCTCCTCAAGCCGTTCGATCTCCACGGTCTGCGTCGCGACGATGTCGTTGGCCAGCTGCTCCACCGTGACGTCACCGGCCCCGGCGAGCGCGTCCGCGGCCATGCTCACGCCGCCCTCGTGGTGGCGCACCATCAGGTCGAGGAAGAGCGCGTCGAATGCCTCGCCCCGCGCGGCCGTCAGCTCGGCCAGCTCCTCCGCCGAGGCCATGCCGGGCATCGCGGCCGGGTCGTGCCCGCCGTGGCCGGCGTCCGCCTCGTGGCCCGCGTTGCGCGTGAGCCAGGCGTTCATGGCCTCGATCTCCGGTCCCTGGGCGGCCGCGATACGCTCGGACAGCCGCCGCACCCGGCCGTCCTCGGCGTGCTGCTCCGCGAGGCCCGTCATCTCCACGGCCTGCTCGTGGTGTTCGACCATCATCCGCATGAACGCGAAGTCCGACGCGGTCGGCTCGGTCCCTTCGCCGCCGGCCTCCCTCGCCTCCTCGGGCGAGAGGGTCCCGGCCTCCTCGCCCGGCCTGCCGGGCGCGATGACCTGCGGGGCGTCACCGGCCTCGTCCGCGGGCGCCGGATCGTCGGTGCAGCCCGCGGCCACGGCGAGCGCCAGTGCGGCGGCCACGGCCGTGTGCCGGAAGCGGCGGCGGTCCGTCAACGGAATCCTCCTCGCGGGAGCCTGCGGCGACGCCGCCCACATTACCTACTTTGATATGGACATGCCTGGGCGGATACTGATGGGGCCCATGTACCGGTCAACTCCGCGGGGGATACGCGGATTCGAGGGAGGACGATGGTGACATCGTTGCACAGACACCCCGTTCGGCGCGGACGGCTCGGCGCGGTCGCGGCCGTGGCCGGACTGCTCGCCACCATCTGTATGACCGCCCCGGCAGCCGCCACCCCCGACCCCGGCGACGCCCCCGCGAGCCCGCAGGAGCTGTCCCCGCAGGAGCAGGGGGCGGCCGAAGCCGCCATCCGCGGCGGCGACATACCCGGTGTCGATGAGATCGTGCACAGTGACAACATCACGCACGTGGCCAACGTGCCCAGCACGGAGGGCCTGGCCGGCACCAACTCCGACATCGCGTTCCAGGGCAGGTACGCGTTCGCCGGGAACTACGACGGCTTCGTCGTCTACGACATCGCCAGGCCCGCCTCCCCCCGGATCGTCAGCCAGGTGCTGTGCCCGGGGAGCCAGAACGACATCTCCGTCGACGGCGACCTGCTGTTCCTGTCCGTCGACTCCTCGCGCAACGACGACTCCTGTGCGAGCACGTCGCAGCCGCCCACGGAGGAGTCGTCCTGGGAGGGCATCCGGGTCTTCGACATCAGCGACGTGCGGAACCCCGAGTACGTCGCCGCCGTCGAGACCGCCTGCGGCTCGCACACGCACACCCTCGTCCCCGACCGCCGCAGCGTCTACGTGTACGTCTCCTCCTACGCGCCGAGCGAGATGTTCCCCGACTGCCAACCGCCGCACGACGGTATCTCGATCGTCGAGGTGCCGCGCCGGGCGCCGGAGCGGGCCGAACTCTCCAGCTTCGACCTTCTGTTCCCCGACGGTGGCTTCCCCGGTGACGACAACAGCTCCGCCACCAGCGGCTGCCACGACATCACCGCCTACCCCCGGCTCCGCCTCGCCGCGGGCGCCTGCATGGGCGACGGCGTCCTGATGGACATCTCGCGCCCCGACCGGCCGCGCATCATCGACCGGGTGCGGGACGAGGAGCACTTCGCCTTCTGGCACTCCGCCACCTTCAGCCAGGACGGCAGCAAGGTCGTCTTCACCGACGAGTTGGGCGGCGGCGGGGGCGCGACCTGCAACGCCGAAACCGGTGACGAGTTCGGCGCCAACGGCATCTACCACATCACCGGGCGCGGGGACGGGCGCGAGCTGGCGTTCCAGAGCTACTTCAAGATCCCGCGCCACCAGGCCGACACCGAGAACTGCGTCGCGCACAACGGTTCGCTGATCCCCGCCAGGGGCCGCGACATCATGGTGCAGGCGTGGTACCAGGGCGGCGTCTCCGTCTGGGAGTTCACCGACTCGGAAAACCCGCGTGAGATCGGCTACTTCGAACGGGGACCGCTCACCTCCGACGTCCTCGCCTTCGGCGGCGCCTGGTCCTCCTACTACTACAACGGCTACATCTACTCCAACGACCAGAAGGGCCTGGACGTGCTGCGGATCGACGACCGCCGCACCGACAGCGCCCGCCGGGTGCACCTGGACGAGCTGAACGCCCAGACTCAGCCGAGCTATTACCGCTGAGGCAGAACGAACTGCGGTGGTGTCCCGCCGGACGGCTCCTCGCCCGGCGGGACACCGAGGTTCCACGGCAGCCCGTACCGTGAGAACAACTCGGCCCGCAGCCGGGCCAGCGGCATCGGCGCGCCCGGCAGCAGCTGGGCGACGACCGCGCCCATCAGCAGCGCCCGCAGCAGCGGGTAGTCCATGTCCGGGTCGGACGACCCGTACTTGGCGACGGCCTCGCGCAGCAGCACGGCGAGCCGCTGCTGTTCGGCACACTGGATGAAGCCTTCCTGCTGGAGCAGGCCCGCCATGTGCGCCCGCATCAGCACCGGCCGGTCCTGCGCGAGTGCCAGGATCGCGTCGATGGCCCGCGCCAGCCACTCCTGGCCCGCGCGGGGCCCGGACGGGGCCGGTGCCCGCTCCAGCGCTTCCTGAAGTGTGAGATGCATCATGCGGTGCACCGCCGACTGGAGAAGCTGCCGCTTCCCGGGGAAGTAGTAAGAGATCAAACCGCGCGCGGACCCCGCCCGGTCTGCGATGTCGCCCAGCGTCGTCGCCTCGAAGCCCCGCTCGGAAACCAGCTCGACGGTCGCGTCGAGCAGCCGCCGGCGCGAGCGTCGGCGCATTTCTTCATTGACCGAAGCGCTGCGAGGGGACATGCTGGACTCCCGTTGACTGGCTCACAGTCAATATACTCAGCACAGCCCCGGACAGCCGCCCCGGTAGGTGTGGAGTCCTGTCCGGTGCCCACGGCGGTATCGGGCGGCGCGGGGGACCGCCCGATACCGCCGTGGGCCTTTTCGCTCAGCCCACCAGCCGCAGCACGGGCCGCAGCCCGTCCGGCCGCTCCGGCGCCGGCAGGTGCGAGACCAGGTGCACGGCGCAGCCGAGCGCCGCGGCGCCGGCGTCGGCGACCGGATCGTCCCCGACCATCAGCGCGTGCTGGGGGGCGAGGCCGAGCCGGTCGCACGCCATGCGGAACAGCCGGGTGTCGGGCTTCTGGATGCCGTGCTCGAAGGACAGCACAAACGTGTCGATCCACTTCTCCAGGCCGTGCGCGCGGAAGACGGGACGCACGTCCCAGCCGATATTGCTGACCACGGCGATCGCCACCCCCCGCTCCGACAGCTCGCCCAGCACCTCCGCGGCGTCCGGGTACGGATGCCACGCCGCGGGCTCCCAGTGCCGCTCGTACAGCGCCTCGTACAGCTCGGGCCGCGGCAGCGGCACCTGGCGGGCCAGCCCGGTGTACAGGGCGCGGTGCCTGCTCGCGTCGCGGTCCCGCTCGCGCCACAGCTCCGCCAGCCCGGGCGGGACCGAACGCGGCGACGCGCCGCCCGGCAGAGCCCCGGCGGCCTCCAGCTCGGCGGCCTTCCGCCGCAGCTCGTCCGCGCCGAAGGAGGTGCCCGTGCGTTCGGCCGCCGCTCCCAGCCAGGAGACCGCCGGCTCGATCCTCATGAGCGTTCCGGAAAAGTCGAAAAGCACACCCGTGATCGCCATGGCACGATCCTGCCCGCGCGTCCGGGAGGCTGCCAGCCCGCCTCAGCCGCCCAGTGCGGTGAGCCCGGGTGCGAAGGCGATCAGCAGCGGAACGGCAGGCACCAGCGTCGCCGCGGCCGTCAGGCGCAGCCGGCGGGACACGGGCAGCCGCTGCGCGGGCGTCAGCAGCCGGTGCACCCGCTGCGGCACGTGCGCGTGGTGCGGACCGCGTGCGAACGCGCCGCGGTCCTCGTTGAGCCCGACCAGCGCCAGCGCGGTCGTCAGCCGGCCGAAGCGGCGGGAGGCGACGTCGTCCGCGGCCAGCTCGACCAGCCGGTGCACCTGGTGCCGGAACGCGGCGAACACCGGGACCCGCGGAAATCCGTTGGCCAGGGCGCCGGAACAGTGCAGCAGCCAGTGGTGCCGCGCCCTGACATGCCCCTGCTCGTGGGCGAGAACGGCGTCGAGCTGCCGCCGGTTCAGCCGCCGCAGCGCGCCCGTGGTGATCACCAGGCGCGAGGCGGGGCCGTCGAGCAGCCAGGCGTCGGGGCGGTCGTCCTCCAGCACGATCAGCCGGTCCGAGGCGTCTGCCGCCTCCCACGGCAGCCGCGGCGAGCGCGTCAGCAGCTCGGCGCGGCGGCGCCTGCGCTCGGCACGGGCCCTGCGCACCTCGCGGGTGAGCATCACGGCCGTCCACGCCCCGCCGCAGGCGAGCAGCACGGCCACCGCCGCGGCCCAGCGCTGGCCGTCCGGCTGCAACGCGTACGCGTCGACGACGTGACTCGGAGCGGGCGCGAAGACCTGGCCGCGCACGCCGTGCCAGGCCGCGGCCCCGGAAAGGGCCATCGCCAGCACGCAGCACAGCAGCACGGCGGCCACCACGCACTGCCAGACCCACAGCGCGAGCACCGGCTCCCGGTCCGGCCATGACCCACGGGCCAGCACGCGCGGCGCCGTCGCCGCGGTGAGGCCGCCCAGCACGAGCAGTGTCATGGCGATCACCATGGCACCAGCCTAGAACGCCCCGCACGGCGCGCGGGAACCGGGCACCTGTTCCCGTGACGCACGCCTCACAGCGTGGCGAGCATCGCCAGCATCCCCAGCGCGAGCGTCAGCCGGCAGGCGGCGGCGACCTCGGGCGCGCGCCGCGGGTGGCCGGTCCCGTGGCCTGCGGCGACGCCCCCCGGGCCGCCGCTGCCCGCCGCGGCGGGCAGCAGCCGCGGCCCGGTGCGCAGTGCGTACAGCGCGAAGTACACCAGGAGCGCCGCCGTCACGGCGGGCACGCCGCCCGGTCCGTGCCCGGCGTGCGCCGGGGTGTCCGCGGCCATGGCCACCGCCATGTAGACCATGGCCAGCCCTTCCAGTACGTGGTGCCCCTGGTGGGCGGTCCCGGCCGCGAGGAGTACCGCCGCCCATACGGCCGCCGCCCCGAAAAGAACGGCGAACGCGGCGGGCGGCAGGTGCGGTGCCCCGGCCGCGGGAGTGGCCATCAGCGCCATGCCGAGCCCCATCACCGCCTCCACCGCCGCCGCCTGCCTGACCCGCGAAGGGCCGCCGCGGACGCCCAGCAGGCAGTACCCGCCCGTGCCGCCGCACAGGGCGGCGAGCAGCCAGCCCACCAGCTCGGGTCCGTGCATCGGCCGCTCCTCCGCGCGTGTCCGCGGGAAGGCTGCCCGGCGGGTGCGGGCGGTACGGGAGCGCACGGGGGCACGGGGAGCGCGGCGTACGATGCACCGCGTGGGGATGACTGCCGAACTGAGCTTCCGTACCGCGGCCGAGGCCGATGTGCCCGCCGTGGTGACGCTGGTGGAGTCCGCGTACCGCGGCGAGCGGAGCCGGGCGGGCTGGACCACGGAGGCCGACCTGCTGGACGGCCGCCGCACCGGGCCGGACGAGGTCGAAGCCGCACTCGCCGACCCGGCGGGGCGGCTGCTCCTGGCCGAGCGTGACGGTGAGCTGGTGGCCTGCTGCCGCCTGGTCCGTGAGGCCGGGCGGGCGGGCGAGCCCGCCGCGCACTTCGGGATGTTCGCGGTCAGGCCCGACCTCCAGGCGGCGGGAGTCGGCCGGCTGATGCTGGCGGAGGCGGAACGGGTCGTCCGCGAGGAGTGGGGCGCGCGGCGACTGGAAATGCAGGTGCTCACTCCGCGGACCAGCCTGATCGCCTGGTACGAGCGCCGCGGCTACGTGCGCACCGGCCGGACGGTCCCGTTCCCCTACGGCGACGAACGTTTCGGCGTGCCCCGCATGGCGGGCCTCGCGTTCGAGGTACTGGTCAAGCGGCTGCCCTGACGGCCCGCACGATCCCGGGCTCGTCGGTCACCACGCCGTCGAGCCCCAGCTCCCGGGCGCGGGCCAGCTCGGCGGCGGTGTTGACCGTCCAGCTGATCACGCTCAGCCCGGCGGCACGCGCACGCCCGACCACGTCGGCGTCCAGCGCGGGCAGTTCGCAGGAGATCATCCCGGCGTCCAGCGCCGCCGCCCGCTCCGGCGCGGTCGCGGTGGTCTCACCGGTGACGAGGGCGAGGGGGATGCCGGGGAGCAGGCGGCGGGTCTCGCGCAGCGCGTCGTCGTGGAAGGAGATCACGGTGACGCGGCCGTGCAGCCGCCGTTCCTCGACGACGCCGGCCAGGACCCGCGCCGCCGCCGGGTCCTTGATCTCGGCCTGAAGGGGCGCGCCCACCGCGTGCGCCACCTCGGCGAACAGCGGAATCCGCTCGCCCAGGCCCGCGTCGAGGCCGCGCAGCTCGGCCGTCGTAAGGTCGCCGACGGCCCCGGAGCCGTCCGTGGTCCGGTCGACCTCGGCGTCGTGGATGACCACCAGGTCGCCGTCCTTGCTCAGGTGCAGGTCGAGCTCGATGACGTCGAGGCCGGCCCGGTCCGCCCGGCGGAACGACCGCAGGGTGTTCTCCGGCTCCACGCCCATCAGCCCGCGGTGTCCGACGGTCAGCAGCGGCATGCGGCAACCCTAGGCGCCCCCGGTGGCCGTGCGCTGAACGGCGTCCGGCGCCGCGGCGTACGCAGTTCCCCACGAACGACCGGTTGAACGGACGATCTGCTCCGGATACCGTGGTCCTACGGAAAATCTACTGTGGAGGGCGGGCCATGACGGAAACTTTGGCGTCCATCACCCCGGATGGCGGCGGTTCGACGACCGCCCGCGTGATCGACCACCCCGCGTGGCCCGAGCTGAAACGCGCCGTGGAGGCCGTGCGCCCGGCGCAGTCCAAGGACGGCTCGATCGACTTCGAGGCCGAGGGCGCCCCGAGCCGGGCCGCGGTGACACGCGAGATCGAGCACGCCGTCTCGGCCGTGCAGCGGCTGGCCCCGCTGCTGCCCCACGACGCGGCGTACCACCACGCCCTCGTCGCCGACCTGCGCCGCTGGGCCGCGGACGGCTTCGGCGTGCCCGACTTCCTCGACTCGCTGCTGGCCTTCCGGCCCAGCGCCGCGCGCACCGACGGGCGCCAGCACCTCGTCGTCTTCCCCATGTACACGCAGAACGGCAACCCGGACCGCAACCTGGAGGCCGTCGTGCTGCGCGTGGTGTGGCCGGACTGGCTCGCCGAGCTGGAGCGCACCCGCTTCGACAATCCGATGTTCCTCGGCATCACCTTCGAGGACTTCACTCCCGGGTACGACACCAACTCCGCCGTCCTGTTCCCCGAGACCATCGCGGTGCGCAAGGCCCCCGAGCGCTTCTCCTGGGGCGCCATCTTCTGCGACCGCGAGGCCGCCCGCTTCCGCCGCGTCGTCGGCGCCGCCTGCGGGACCACCGGCCTCGACCTGCCCGAGGAGGCAGGCGGCCTGCTCACCGATCAGCAGCGCTGCCAGCAGACGTTCGTGCTGTGGGACATGATCCACGACCGCACGCACAGCCACGGCGACCTGCCGTTCGACCCGTTCATGATCAAGCAGCGCCAGCCGTTCTGGATGTACGGCCTCGAGGAGCTGCGCTGCGACCTCACCGCCTTCCACGAGGCCGGCCGGCTCGCCGCCGACGGGTACGCCCAGGGGCGCGACGTGCAGTACGCGGTGCTGCTCGACCGCCTCTTCCGGTTCCCCGTCACCGGCCCGCGCAACCGCAACTACGACGGCCTCGGCGGCCAGTTGCTCTTCGCCTACCTCCACCGGCACGATGCCCTGCGCTGGACGGACAACCGGCTGAGCATCGACTGGGAGCGCGCCCGGGAGATCACCGCCCGGCTGCGCGAGGACATCGAGGTCCTCTACCGCAAGGGCATCGACCGCCCCAAGATCGTGCACTGGCTCAAGGCGTACGAGCTGGTGTCCGCCTACCTCGCACCGCACCCGGGCTCGCGGTGGGCCAAAGGCCCCGACGCCCTCGACCTCACGCTGCCGCCCCGCAAGCTCGTTGACGACGTGCTGCCGGACGAGTTTCCGCTCAGCCTCTTCTACGAGGCGCTGGCCAGGAAGCTCAGGACGGTGATCGAATCGACCCGCGGCATCACCGCCGGAGACGATCCGGCGGCCAGGGCGGCGTGATCGACGCGCCCATCGAGGGGCATGATGGACGAGAAGAGGAGGCGACCAGGATGACCACGAGCACTCCCGACCCGGCCCGCGGCCCCCTGGCGGGCGCGGTCGTCGCGGTGGCCGGCGCCGGTGGGCCCGCGGGGCGGGCCACGCTGCTGCGCCTGGCGCAGGAGGGCGCCACCGTCGTGGCGGCCGACGCGGACGCCGAGCGCCTGGCCGAGGGCGTGGACGCGGCCCGCTTCGCGCACGGCGGCGCCACCGTCACCGGCGACACCGTCGACCTGCTCGACCCGGCGGCGGCGCGCGCCTGGGCGGACAGGACCGAGAAGGAACACGGCCGCATCGACGGCCTGGTCCACCTCGTCGGCGGGTGGCGCGGCTCGGCGTCCTTCGCCGAGACCGACCTCGCCGACTGGCAGCTGCTGCACGACCTTCTCCTGCGCACCGTGCAGCACACCTCGCTGGCGTTCGAGGGTCCGCTGGGCCGCAGCGGCAACGGCCGTTACGTCCTGATCAGCGCGGCGGGCGCCAGCCGCCCGACCGCGGGCAACGCCGCCTACGCCGCGGCCAAGGCAGCCGCGGAGGCGTGGACCCTCGCCCTCGCCGACGGCTTCCGCAGAGGCGCGGCAGGCGAGACCCTCACCGCGGCGGCCACCGTCGTCGTCGTCAAGGCCCTGGTGACCGACGCGATGCGCGACCGGAAACCGGGCGCCGCGTTCGCGGGCTACACCGACGTCCGCGAGCTGGCCGAGACCATCTGCGGCCTGTGGAGCAGGCCCCCGGAGGAAGTGAACGGAACCCGCCTGTGGCTCACCCAGAAGCCGTGACGACCGACGCACGGCGCCACCACGACCCGGCCGTCCGCAGTTTCGCCAGCGACAACTACGCGGGCGTCCACCCCGAGATCCTGGCCGCTCTCGCGCTGGCCAACGGCGGCCACCAGCCCGCCTACGGAGCCGACGACTACACGGCCCACCTCCAGGACGTCTTCCGCGCCCACTTCGGCCCGCGCGCCGAGGCGTTCCCCGTCTTCAACGGCACCGGCGCCAACGTCGTCGCCCTGACGGCACTCACCGACCGGTGGGGTGCCGTCATCACCACCACGACGGCCCACATACACGTCGACGAGTGCGGCGCCCCCGAGCGGGTCGGCGGCCTGAAGCTGCTGCCGGTCCCCGCGCCGGACGGCAAGCTCACCCCCGAGCTGGTCGCGCGCGAGGCGTTCGGCTGGGACGACGAGCACCGCGCCATGCCGCAGGTGGTCTCGCTGACCCAGAGCACCGAGCTGGGGACCCTGTACACCCCCGAGGAGATCCGCGCCGTCAGCGACTTCGCGCACGAGCGCGGCATGGCCGTCCACCTCGACGGCGCCCGCATCGCCAATGCCGCCGCGGCCCTCGGCCTGCCGATGAGCGCCTTCACCACGGACGCGGGCGTGGACGTGGTGTCCTTCGGCGGCACGAAGAACGGGATGATGTTCGGCGAGGCCGTCCTCGTCCTGCGGCCCGAGGCCGTGCGCGCGATGCACCACGTGCGGAAGCTGTCCATGCAGCTGACGTCCAAGATGCGGTTCGTCTCCGCCCAGTTCGAGGCGCTGCTCGCCGGCGATCTGTGGCTGCGCTCCGCCCGGCACGCCAACACCATGGCCGCGCGGCTGGCCGCCGGGGCCCGCGAGGTGCCGGGGGTGACCGTTCTGCACCCGGTCGATGCCAACGGCGTCTTCGCCCGCCTGCCGCACGACGTGAGCGAGCGGCTGCGCAAGCGGCACCGCTTCTACTTCTGGGACGAGGCGGCCGGCGACGTGCGGTGGATGTGCTCGTTCGACACGACCGAGGAGGACGTCGACGCCTTCGTCGACGCGCTCCGCGAGGAGATGGCACGCTGACGCAGCCCGGCGGGGCCCGCCCCGCCGGGCCCGGCTACGGCGTCTTGGGCGTGGGCGGTGCGGGCGCGGTGCCGCCCAGGTGCGCCGGCAGCCACCAGGAGTCCTCGGGGCCCTTGGGCTTGGCCGGGTAGGCCTGCTGCGCGGCCTCGAGCAGCTCCTGCACGCGCTCGCGCAGCCGCTCGGTCACCGAGGCCGCCGACTCCGCCGGGTCGGCCTCCATCGGCGCGCCGATACGAATGGTGATCGGCAGGTGGCTGCGGCTGAAGTCCCGCTTGCGGCCCTTGGTCCACAGCCGCTGCGTGCCCCACAGCGCCACCGGAAGCAGCGGCACCCCGGCCTGCTGCGCCATGCGCGCCGCACCTGACTTGAACTTCTTCAGCGTGAACGACGGGGAGATCGTCGCCTCGGGGAAAACACCGACGATCTCGCCCGAGCGCAGCGACTTCAACGCGTGATCGAAGGCGTGCTCGCCCTGCGCCCGGTCCACCGGAATGTGCTTCATGGCCCGCATCAGCGGCCCCGAGACCCGGTGCCGGAAAACGGACTCCTTGGCCATGAAGCGCACCAGCCGCTTCGCCGGCCGCGCCGCGAACCCGGCGAAGACGAAGTCGAGATAGCCGATGTGGTTGCTGACGAGCACGGCACCGCCGCGCCGCGGCACATGCTCGCTGCCGGCGATGTCGAAGCGCAGATCGAGCGCCTTGAACATCGTCCGCGCAGCGGCAATGACCGGCGGGTAAACAAGCTCTGCCATGCGGGGGACCCTTCTTCCGAGCGGTGGGAACCTACGCCTCCGTAACTTCCGACGTCGCCCGATGGTGCCCCAAAGCGGCCACGAGCGCCAGCCCGGTGCCCCGGCCGCGGGAGATGTCCCCACTCCTGCGCCGCGGAATGAATACCTGCGCCGCGGTGCTTTCGGACCATCGGGAACGGCGGCGGACGCGGCACGGAGGCAGTACATGGACGGGCAGGGCACCGGGCGGCGGCTCACCGCGGCGGAACTGGGCGCCGGGAGTCTCGGCCGGCGGGCGACGCTGGTGCAGTTCTCCACCGCGTTCTGCCGGCCCTGCCGCGCCACCCGGCAGGTGCTCGCCGAGGTGGCCGGGATGGTCGAGGGCGTGGCGCACGTGGAGATCGACGCGGAGTCCCGCCTCGCACTGGTGCGGGAGCTGGGCATCAGTGCCACCCCCACCGTTCTGGTGCTGGATGCCGCGGGCCGCGAGGTGCGCAGGGCGGCGGGGCAGCCGCGGAAGGCGGACGTCATCGCGGCGCTCGGCCTCGCGGTCGGGAACGATGACCGGGGCGGCGGCGCCTGACCGATCGGGACTGACACGGTGTCTGATCTGACAATACGCACGTAGGCAACGTCACAGTGGGACATTCTTGCGTGCGGGGGATACCCTGGATGTACTGACGAGTAACAATCCGGGTGATCTTCCCGTACCCGTGTGCGGACCGACATGCAGTAGGAGAGAGCCGGCGTGAGCTTGAAGATCGTTGTCTGTGTGAAGTACGTGCCCGACGCCACCGGCGACAGGCGCTTCGCCGAGGACCTGACCACCGACCGGGAGGCAGTGGACGGCCTGCTGTCCGAGCTGGACGAGTACGCGGTCGAGCAGGCCCTGCGCATCGCGGAGGACGCCGACGACGCCGAGGTCACCGTCGTCACCGTCGGCCCCGAGGACGCGAACGACGCGCTGCGGAAGGCCCTGTCCATGGGCGCGGACAAGGCCGTGCACGTCGAGGACGACGACCTGCACGGCACCGACGTGATGGGCACCTCGCTCGTGCTCGCCAAGGCCATCGAACACACCGGCTACGACCTGGTCATCTGCGGTATGGCCTCGACCGACGGCAGTATGGGCGTGCTCCCAGCCCTGCTGGCCGAGCGGCTCGGCGCCGCCCAGGTCACGCTGCTGTCCGAGGTGTCCCTCGCCGACGGCAGGGTCACCGGCAGGCGCGACGGCGACGCCGCGACGGAGCGGCTCGAAGCGGCCCTGCCCGCGGTGGTCTCCGTCACCGACCAGTCGGGGGAGGCCCGTTACCCCTCGTTCAAGGGGATCATGGCCGCCAAGAAGAAGCCGGTGGAGAGCCTGGACTTGGAAGACCTCGGGATCGAGGCCGAGGAGGTCGGCCTGGCCGGGGCGAGGACCGAGGTCACCTCCGCGACCGAACGCCCGGCCCGCACGGCCGGCGAGGTCGTCACCGACGAGGGCGAGGGCGGCAAGCTGCTCGCGGCCTTCCTCGCGGAGCGCAAGTTCATCTGACGGGCCAGGCAGGCCCGCACCCGACAAGCCCACCCGTCCGCACGTCCTGCTGGAGAACGATCCCATGGCCGAAGTTCTTGTCTACGTCGACCACCTGGAAGGCGACGTCCGCAAGCCCACCCTGGAGCTGCTGACCCTGGCCCGCCGCGTCGGCGACCCCGTCGCCGTCCACCTCGGCCCCGGCGCCGGCAACGCCGCCGGAGTGCTCGCCGAGCACGGCGCGGTGCGGGTACTGGCCGCGGACGCCCCGGAGTTCGCCGACTACCTCGTCGTGCCCAAGGTGGACGCCCTGGCCGCGGCGGCCGCGGCGGTTTCGCCCGCGGCCGTGCTGATCCCCTCCTCCGCCGAGGGCAAGGAGATCGCCGCCCGCCTCGCCCTGCGCCTCGGCTCCGGCCTCATCACCGACGCCGTGGACCTGGAAGCGGGGGATGACGGTCCCCTCGCACACCAGTCGGTCTTCGCCGCGGCGTTCACGACGACGTCGCGCGTCACCCAGGGCACGCCCGTCATCACCGTGAAGCCCAACTCCGCGGCCCCCGAGGCCGCGCCCGCCGCCGGCACCGTGGAGGAGCTGGCTGTGTCCTTCGGCGAGGCGGCCACCGCCACCAGGGTCGTCGAGCGCAGCCCGCGCGAGTCCACCGGGCGGCCCGACCTCACGGAGGCCGCCATCGTGGTCTCCGGTGGCCGCGGCGTGAACGGCTCGGAGAACTTCGCGCTCATCGAGGCGCTCGCCGACTCCCTCGGCGCCGCCGTCGGCGCCTCCAGGGCCGCCGTCGACGCGGGCTGGTACCCGCACTCCCACCAGGTCGGCCAGACGGGAAAGACCGTTTCGCCGCAGCTGTACGTGGCCGCCGGTATCTCGGGCGCGATCCAGCACCGCGCCGGCATGCAGACCTCGAAGACCATCGTGGCCATCAACAAGGACAACGAGGCCCCGATCTTCGAGCTGGCCGACTACGGCGTGGTCGGCGACCTGTTCGACATCGTCCCGGCGCTCACCGACGAGGTGCAGGCCCGCAAGGGCTGATCCGCGCCGCCGCCCGCCGCCCTCGCCGTCAGGTGACCGCGGCGGGCGCCGTGCCGCGCGGGCGGCCCGTCCACCGTCGTCGCTTCGTGCGCGCCATGGGCACGGCGCGCCCCGCCTGTGCCTCCGCCCGGCTCGACCGCCTGCGGTCGGCCTCGTGCCCCGCGATCGCCGGCGGCGGGCCGCTTCCGTTGTCCTCGGTCAGCATGCCGAACGCGAGCCCGACGAGCAGTTGCTGGTACTCCACGACAGTCCTCCACATCACTCACAGCACGGGATTTCCGCTGGTCACCAGCCTGCGGCAGTTATATGACGCCGCCTTTGCCCGCCGGTCAAGCCCCCGTGGCGATGAGGCGGCGCACCGTGAACGCCGGATGACGCCCGCCCCGTTGTGTTTCGTCGCGCGGCCGGATAGCGTCGCGGACGAGCAGAATTCAACGAAATGTTGAATCGGGTTGATCCTCACCGGGCGGAGGACGCATGAGCGGGCAGGACGCGGTGGCCACCAGCCTGACGGCCGCCGTACGCGCGGACGTCGACGCCTCACTCGCCGCCGTCGACGCCGACCTCGCGCGCCGCTACCCCGGCGAGCCGGCCGAACGTCAGCCGGTCCACACCGTGTACGTGCCCGCCGACCGGTTCACCGCGGACACCGTGCCCGCCCTCGGCGCGGCGGCCCGCGCACTCCTCGCCGAACACGCCCCCGACGCCGACGCGTTCGCCGCCGCGCTCGGCATGCCCCGCGCCCACGCCGCCCCCGTGTACGACCGGGTGCTCGCCAAGCTCGCCCGGGAGCCAGTCGAGGACCTGCGGATCGACTTCGAGGACGGCTACGGCCCGCGGCCGGACGCCGAGGAGGACGCCGACGCGGCCCGCGCCGCCCGCCTGCTCGCGCGCGCCCACGCCGAGGGCGCGGCCCCGCCGTTCGCGGGCCTGCGCATGAAGTGCCTGGAGGCCGCCGTCCGAACGCGCGGCATCCGCACGCTGGACGTGTTCCTCACCACGCTGCTCGACGCCGGTGCCCTCCCGCCCGGTCTGCGGATCACCCTGCCCAAGACCGGCTACGCCCAGCAGGTCGCGGCGATGGCGCGGCTGTGCGAGGAGTTCGAGAAGGCCGGAGGCCTGCCGCCGGGGCGGCTCACGTTCGAGATCCAGGTCGAGACCACCCAGGCCGTCCTCGGCGCCGACGGCCGCGCCACCGTCGCCCGCATGATCGACGCCGGGGACGGGCGGGTCCGCGCGCTGCACTACGGCACCTTCGACTACAGCGCGGCCTGCCAGGTCGGTGCCGCGCACCAGGCCCCGGACCACCCGGTGGCCGACCACGCCAAGGCGGTCATGCAGGCCGCCGCCGCGGGGCGCGGCGTCCAGCTCTCCGACGGCTCGACCAACGTGCTGCCTGTCGGGTCCACCCAGCAGGTCCACCGCGCCTGGCGGCTCCACCACGGCCTCGTCCGCCGTGCCCTGGCCCGCGCCTACTACCAGGGCTGGGACATGCACCCCGGCCACCTGCCGACCCGCTACGCGGCCGTCTACGCCTACTACCGGGAGGGCCTGCCGGATGCCGCGGACCGCCTCGCCACCTACCTGGCGGGCACCGGAGAAGGAGACGCCGACGTGCTGGACGAGCCCGCCACCGCCCGCGCGCTGGGCGCATTCCTGCTGCGCGGACTCGACTGCGGCGCCCTCGACGCCGCCGAGGTCACCGCGCTCGCCGGCGTCGGACGCGCCCGCCTCGCCGGGCTGGCGGGCCGTCGCACCGCGTAGCCAGGCGAAACCGGACTGGACAACCCAGGCCACCACGGATCAGGCTTCCTCTCCATGACCACTGATCTTGTCGCCGCCGTGGACATCGGCGGCACCAAAATCGCCGGCGCCCTCGTGGACGCCGACGGCGAACTCCTCCACCGCGTTCAGTGCCCCACCCCGGCCAAGGACCCGGCGGAAGGCGTCCTGCGCGCCCTGACCGACGTGGTGGCGGCGCTGCGGGAGCACGCCGCGTGGGAGCGCGTCGGCGCCGTGGGCATCGGCAGCGCGGGCCCGGTCGACGCCCGCACCGGCACGGTCAGCCCGGTCAACATCCCCGGCTGGCGGGACTTCCCGCTCGTCGAGGGCGTGCGCAAGACGGCGGGCGACCTGCCCGTCACCCTGGTCGGCGACGGCGCGGCCATCGCCGCGGGCGAGCACTGGCGCGGCGCAGCCCGCGGCCGGCGGAACGCGCTGTGCATGGTGGTCTCCACCGGTGTCGGCGGCGGCCTGATCCTCGACGGCCGGCTGCGGCCAGGACCCACCGGCAACGCGGGGCACATCGGCCATATCAGCGTCGACTTCAACGGTGACCTCTGTCCGTGCGGCGGACGCGGCTGCGTGGAGCGCATCGCCAGCGGCACCAACATCGCCCGCTACGCGCTCGCCGCCGGCTGGCGCCCGGACCGGCCGGGCGGCGACGCCACCGCGGCGGGCGTCGCGCGGGCCGCCGCGCAGGGCGACCCGGTGGCCCTTGAGGCGTTCGAACGCTCGGCGCACGCCCTCGCCGCGGGCATCGCGGCCACCGCGACCCTGGTCGAGCTGGAGACCGTGGTGGTCGGCGGGGGAGTGAGCCAGTCGGGCGAGGTGCTCTTCGGCCCGCTGCGCCGCGCGCTCGGCGAGTACGCGGCGCTGCCGTTCGTGCGGAACATCGAGGTGGTACCCGCCCAGCTCGGCACGGACGCGGGCCTGGTCGGCGCCGCCGCGGCCTGCTGGAGCGAGGTCGGCACGTTTTTGGCACGGGGTGCAGCGGGCAACTGACTCAAGGGCGAACAAGGAGGGGGACCGTGATTATCTGGCTGAACGGCGCCTTCGGCGCAGGCAAGACGACTGCCGCGCACGAGCTGCTCCACCTGCTGCCCGGCAGCACGCTGTACGACCCGGAGCTGGTCGCTGCGGGGCTGCGTTCCATGCTGCCCAAAGAGCGTCTGGCACACGTCGACGACGTCCAGGACCTCCCGTCCTGGCGGCGCCTGGTGGTGGACACCGGGGCCGCCCTGCTGTCCGAGCTGCCCGGGCCGCTGATCGCGCCGATGACGCTGCTGGAGCAGGAGTACCGCGACGAGATATTCGGCGGGTTCGCCGCCCGCCGGATACTCGTGCAGCACTTCCTGCTCCACGTTGAAGAAACGTTCCTGCGCGACCGTATCGACCAGCGGGCCGCCGTCGACGGCGACGCCGTGCGCGGCTGGTGCCTCGGGCATCTGCCCCGGTACGGCGCGGCGCTGCCGTGGCTGACCGCCGACGCGCACACCGTCGAGACCTCCCGGCTCACCCCCCGGCAGACCGCCGAACGGCTCGCCGAGGGCGTCAGACGCGGCGACGGCACCTGCGAGATCGTGCAGACCCCGGCGCCCAGCGCCGAAACCCTCGCCGCCGGTGTGCTGTTCTTCGACGACGAGGACCGCGTCCTGCTCGTGGACCCCACGTACAAGCCGGGCTGGGAGTTCCCCGGCGGCGTCGTGGAGGCTGGGGAGCCGCCCGCCCGCGCCGCCGTCCGCGAGGTGGCCGAGGAACTCGGCCTGCACCTCACCCGCGAGCCCGCGCTGCTCATCGTGGACTGGGAACCGCCCTCCCCGCCGCGGTTCGGCGGGCTCCGCCTGCTGTTCGACGGCGGGCGGCTCGGCGCCGACCGGATGCGGGACCTGCTGCTGCCCGGCGCCGAACTGCGCGGCTGGCGGTTCGCCGCACAGGACGAGGCCGAACGGCTGCTCTCGCCCGGCAGGTTCGCCCGGCTGCGGTGGGCGCTGCGCGCCCGCGCCGAGGGCCGCCCGCTCAACCTGGAGGCCGGCGTGCCGGTCGGCACCTGAGCACCGGCCGCCGAATCGCGCGCCGCCCGCGGCGGACCTAGCGTGGCGGTGACGGCCCCGGAGAAGGGGAAAGAGCCCTGCCACAGCGGTGACAGCCCATGCGCCTGCCGGAGCAACCGGAATACATAGCCGACGACCACCCCTACGACGACGACCCCGCCGGGGACCGTTCCGGCTGGGGACTCCGGGCGGCCCTGGCCGTCATGGCGGGCACCGTGGCCCTCGGCATCTCCATCATGGCCGCGGGCACCGGGGGACAGGCCCCGCCGCCCCAGCCGGAGGACGTGCGGCGCGAGGCGGGCGCCGCCGGCGGGCGGGCCGGCGCGGTGGACCCGCTGCCGCCCGCGGTGCCCACCTGGGTGTCGATCCCCTCGATCGAGGTGGAGGCCCCGCTGATGAACGTCGGCCTCGACCCGGAGGGCTGGGTCGAGGCGCCGCCGCAGGAGATCGCCAATCTGGCGGGCTGGTACGAGGACGCCGCCGCGCCCGGCGCCCGCGGCACCGCCGTGATCGTCGGGCACGTGGACAACGCGGCGGGCCCGGCCGTCTTCTACGGCCTGGGTGTCCTGCGGCCCGGGGACGCCGTCGAGGTGATCAGGGAGGACGGCGTGGCCGTCGCGTTCACCGTTTACGACGTCGCGGTGTACGACAAGGACCAGGTCCCGCCCTCGGTCTACCACGACACGGGACGCGCGGAGCTGCGCCTGATCACCTGCGGCGGCAGCTTCGAGCAGAGCTCGGGCTACGAGGACAACGTGGTCGTCTACGCGCGCATGACGGACGCCGGGTGACGCCGGGTAACGCGAACGGCGGCACCCCTTAACCCGTATGTCGCTCTTGGTGAGTTGTGGGGCATTTCATCTGCTTAGTGTCGCTGTGCAGGGTGACGCGCACGTCCGACAGAGGAGCCTTTCGATGAGAGCACTGCGAACCGCACTGGCCGCCGCCGGGCTGGGGGCAACGATTCTGGGAACGGGAGCGCCCGCCGCGCTCGCCCTCGGCGAGGAGCGGGCGGCCCGGCCGAAGGCCGCGTCGTTCGGCTTCAGCGTCTCACCGGCCGCCGTCCGTCCGGGCGGCGCGGTCGACCTGACGGTCACCAACTGCACCAGGCACGAGGCGACCGCCGAGTCCGCGGTCTTCGACCGGGTCGTCCTCGGCATGCCGGGCGAACTACAGAGCGCCCGCACGACCGTCGACACCGACGCCAGGGTGGGCGCCGAGTACGACGTCACGTTCACCTGCGGCGCGCAGTCGGGCACCGCGACGCTGACGATCCTGGCCGCCACCCCCTCGCCCTCGCCGACGGGCACCTCCACCGCCTCGCCGACGGCCAGCTCCACCGTGCTGCCCACCCGCGGTGCGCAGGCGGGCGTCGGTGGCACCCAGTCCGACAACGACACGATGCTGCTCGCCGGCGCGGGCCTGACCGCCGCGGCCGTCACCGGCGCCGTTCTCCTCGCCCGCCGCAGGACCGGCCGGCACCGCTGACGCGGCGGGCCCCCGCGCCGCCGGGGGCCGGCCGAACGGGGCCGAACGGGGCGTTCAGCCGCGCGGCGCGGCCGCGTACCGGCGCAGGAACAGCGCCTCGGCCACCGACATGCGTTCCAGCTCCTCGGGCGAGACGCTCTCGTCCACCGCGTGAATCTGCGCGGCCGGTTCGCTCAGACCGATCAGCAGGATCTCCGCCGCCGGGTAAAGTCCGGCGAGCGTACTGGTCAGCGGTATCGAGCCGCCCTGGCCGACGACCGCCATCTCCGTGCCGTCGTACGCCTCCCGCAGCGCCGAGGCCATCGAGCCGTAGGCGGGGCTCGTGGTGTCGGCGCGGAAGCCCTCGCCCTCACCCGACACCTCGACGCCGACCCGCGCGCCCCACGGCGCCCGCGACACCAGGTGCGTGGCCAGCAGTTCGCCGGCCTTCCGCGCCGGTATCCCGGGCGGCACCCGCAGACTCACCAGCGCCCGTGCGCTCGCCTGCACCGAGGGCGTCGCCCCCACCACCGGCGGGCAGTCGATGCCGAGCACCGTCACCGAGGGCCGCGCCCAGACCCGGTCCGCGACGGAGCCTGACCCCATCAGCCCGACGCCGTCCAGCACCTTGGCGTCCGTGCGGAACTCCTCGTCCGGGTACCCGGTGCCCTCCCAGGTGCCGTCGCCGGTCAGCCCGTCGACCGTCGTGGAGCCGTCCTCGGCGTGCAGCGAATCCAGCATCCGGATCAGCGCGGCCAGCGCGTCCGGCGCGGCCCCGCCGAAGGCCCCCGAGTGCAGGTTGCCCTCCAGCGTGTCGACCCGCACCCGCAGCACGACCATGCCGCGCAGCATCGCCGTCACGGTGGGCTGCCCCACCCGCAGGTTCCCCGAGTCGCCGATCACGATGGCATCGGCGGTCAGCAGCTCGGGGTGCGCCTCCGCGTACCGTTCGAGGCCGCCGGTGCCCTGCTCCTCGGAGCCCTCGGCTATCACCTTCACGCCGACCGGGATGCCGCCCGCGGCCCGCAGGGCCCGCAGGGCCAGCAGATGCATCAGCACGCCACCCTTGCAGTCCGCGGCACCCCGCCCGTACCAGCGCCCGTTCCGCTCGGTCAGCTCGAACGGCGGCGAGGTCCACTCCTCCTCGCCGAGCGGCGGCTGCACGTCGTAGTGCGCGTACAGCAGCACCGTCGGCGCGCCCTGCGGCCCCGGCAGGTGGCCGTAGACGGACCGCGTGCCGTCCGGGGTGTCGAGCAGCGCCACCTCGGGGAAGCCCTCGGCCCGCAGCGCCGCGGCTATCCACTCGGCCGCCGCGTCGCATTCGGCGGGCGGGAACTGCGACGCGTCCGCCACGGAACGGAAGGCCACCAGCTCGGCCAGCTCGTCCTTCGCGCGGGGCATGAGCGACGCGACGGCGGCGGCCAGCGCGGCGTGCTCGGGGCTGTGAACCATCAACGCTCCTTCGCGCGGGCGCACGGCACATGGAACGCGCCCCAACGCGTGTGTGAGAACAGGGGACCTGCCGATGATCCCACAGCCCGTTCCCGCTCCCACGGCGAACTAGGATGCCCTGCGGTGACCGAATCGTCAGACGCAGCGGGGAGCGGCAGCACATCGTGAGCAGCGAGAACGAAACCGGGGCCGAAGTGGTGTGGGACGTCGTGGTGGTGGGGGCCGGGCCCGGGGGCGCCTCGGCCGCCCGCGCCGCGGCGGAGGCCGGCCGCCGCGTCCTGCTGGTGGAAAAGGCCGAGCTGCCGCGCTACAAGACGTGCGGCGGCGGCATCATCGGCCCTTCCCGCGACGCGCTGCCGCCCGGCTTCGAACTGCCGTTGCGCGACCGGGTGCACGCCGTCACGTTCTCGCTGAACGGCCGGCTGGCCCGCACCCGGCGTTCCAAGCGGATGCTGTTCGGCCTGGTGAACCGGCCGGAGTTCGACCAGCGTCTGGTCGAAGCCGCGGTCAAGGCCGGCGCCGAACTGCGCACGGGCACCACCGTCTCGCGCGTGGAGCAGCACGGCCCGGCCGTGCCGGACCGGCGTACCGTCGCCGTGGTGCTGGCCGGCGGCGAAACACTGCTGGCGCGGGCGGTCGTCGGCGCCGACGGCAGCGCCAGCCGGATAGGCGCGCACGTCGGTGTGCGCCTGGGACAGGTGGATCTCGGCCTGGAGGCCGAGATCCCCGTCCCGCCCGAGGTGGCCCGCGACTGGGCGGGGCGCGTCCTGATCGACTGGGGGCCGCTGCCCGGCTCCTACGGGTGGGTCTTCCCCAAGGGGGACACGCTCACGGTCGGTGTGATCTCCGCCCGCGGGGAGGGCGCCGCGACGAAGCGCTACCTGGAGGACTTCATCGCGCGCCTGGGCCTGGCCGGGTTCGAGCCGTCCATCTCCTCGGGCCACCTCACCCGTTGCCGCACGGACGACTCGCCGCTCTCCCGCGGCCGCGTGCTGGTGTGCGGCGACGCCGCCGGGCTGCTCGAGCCGTGGACGCGCGAGGGCATTTCGTTCGCGCTGCGCTCGGGGCGGCTGGCCGGGCAGTGGGCGGTGCGGATCGCCGAGGCAGGGGACGCGGTGGACGCCCGGCGGCAGGCACTCAACTACACCTTCGCCATCAAGTCGGGCCTCGGCGTCGAAATGGGCGTCGGACGCCGGGTGCTGGCGATCTTCGCGGAGCGGCCCCGCCTGCTGCACACGGCGTTGATCGGATTCCGTCCGGCCTGGGCCGCGTTCGGCCGCATCACCCGCGGTTCGACCACACTGGCCGGCCTCGTGCGCACGCACCCGGTGGCCCGCAGAACGCTGGCGGCGCTCGACCGCGCGCCCGAGAAGGACCAGAAGGAACAGAAGGACCAGAAGGGTCAGGAGACGAGCGCCGGTTCGGGGAACAGCAGCCCCGGGTCCTGACGCAGGATGCGCTCGTGCAGGGCGCGCAGCGCCGGCCCCGGGTCCGCCCCCAGCTCCGCGGCGATCCGGCGCCGCGCCTCCTCGAACTCCCGCAGCGCCGCCGTGCCCTGGCCGCTGCGGTAGCGCGCCAGCATCAGCAGCCACACCAGCCGCTCGCGCAGCGGATGCGCGGCGACCTGCCTGACCAGCTCGTGGATGCACTCGTGGTAGCGCTCGAGGAACAGCTCCCCCTCGAGCCTCGCCTCCAGCACCATCAGCCGCTTCTCCACCCAGCGCCGCCGCTCGGCCGCAAGATACGGCCCGGCCAGCCCCTCGGCGAACTCCCCGCGCCACAGCGCCTCCGCCTCGCCGGCCAGCGCGACCGCGGCCCGCAGCTCGCCCGCGTCGCGGGCCGCGCGGGCCCGCCCGAGCAGGGCCCGCCGCTCCCGCAGATCGGTGATCTCCGCACCGCTGAGCAGGTACCCGCTGCCCGTCCACCGCAGCCGAACGCCCCCCGCCCGGCCGTCGTCGCCCGCCGCCGCGGGAGCGAGGGCGCGCCGCAGCCCGGAGACGTACTTCTGCACCAGATTCCGCACGTGGGCCGGCGGCTTCTCGCCCCAGACGGCGTCGACCAGCGCGTCGTAGGACAGCGGGCGGCCCTCCTGGAGGAGGAGCACCGCGAGGACGGCGCGCTGCCGGGGCGCCCCGAGCGGCACCTCGCCCCCGGTGCCCGACGCGCGCAGCGGTCCCAGCAGTTCGAAACGCAGCCCCTCAGCCATGGCCAGAGCCTAACCCGGCCAGATGTCCGGCACCGTGTTCCAGCGGTCGTTCCAGCGGTCGTTCCCGCGTGCGTTCCAGCGGCCGTTCCAGCGGAAGGTCAGCGCGCCGCGGCAGCGTGGCGGCACACCACGCGACGGAAGGGAACGACAGCCATGGCACAGCGAGACGAGGACGGCGGCGGGCCACTGGGCCGCCTCGGCCGGCTCACGGTCCGGCGCGGGGGAGCGGTGCTCCTGGCCGCCCTCGTGCTGTTCCTCGGGTCCGGCATCTACGGCGCCGGCGCGCAGAGCGATCTGGAACTGGCCCGCTGGGACGCGCCGGGCACCGAATCCGTCGGCGTGCAGGACGTCCTGCGCGAGGAGTACGGCACCGGCACCCCGAACCTGGCGCTGCTGGTCACCGCGGAGCGCGGCGACGTCGACGGCGGGGCCGTCGCCGAGGCGGGGCGCGGGCTCGCGGCGGAACTGGCCGGGCACCCGATGGTCACCGACGTCACCTCCTACTGGGACGAGCGGGACCAGGCCCTGCGCAGCACCGACGGCCGGCGCGCGCTGGTGCTGGCCCGCCTGGAGGGCAGCGCCACCGACACCCGCGCCGAACTGGCCGACCTCTCCCCGGAACTGGCCCGCACCACCGACGACATCACCGTGACCGTCGGCGGCCAGGAGGAGGTGTCCCGGCAGGTCGGCGAACAGGCCGCGCGGGACTTCCTGACCGCCGAGGTCATCGTCCTGCCCGCCGTGTTGCTGCTCCTGATCCTGGTCTACCGGCGCACCGTGGCCGCCCTGCTCACCGTCGGCGTCGGCCTGCTCTCGGTGCTCGGCACGCTGGCCGGGCTGCGGCTGCTCGCCCAGTTCACACCGGTGTCCACGTTCGCGGCCAACCTCGCCCTGGTCCTCGGGCTCGGCCTCGGCATCGACTACTGCCTCTTCCTGATCAACCGCTACCGCGAGGAACGGACCGCGGGCCTGCCCGCCCAGGACGCCGTGACGCGGGCCGTCGCCACGGCGGGCCGCACCGTCCTGTTCAGCGGCCTGACCGTTGCGGTGTCCCTGTCGACGCTGCTGGTCTTCCCGTTCTTCTTCCTCAGCTCCTTCGCCTACGCCGGCATCCTCGTCGTGCTGACGGCCGTCACCGGCGCCGTCGTCGTGCTGCCCGCCGCCCTGGCCCGCTGGGGCCACCGGGTGGAACGGCCCACCGCGCCCGAACGTGCGACCGCCGGCGGCTTCTGGCACCGCACCGCGCTGGCCGTCATGCGCCGCCCCGTGCTGGCCGGCGGCGCGGCGCTCGCCGTGCTGCTGGTCGCCGCCTCCCCGGTGCTCGGACTGCGGTTCGGCCTGCCCGACCAGCGGACCCTGCCCGAGGGCACCTCCAGCCGCGTCATGTCCGAGGAAGTCCGTGAGCACTTCGCCGCCGAGGCCACGGACACCCTGTACGTCGCCAGCGAGGGCCCCGCCGGTGTGCCGGACGCCGACGTCGCCGCCTACGCGGCCGAACTCTCGCGCGTCCCCGGCGTCTTCCACGTCGTCTCACCCGCCGGTACCCACCGCGCCGGGGAGGCGGTCCGCGGGCCGGGGCCCGCCTCCGCCGCCGCCACCTCGCCGTCCGGCGGCGCGCTGATCGCCGTGGTGCCCACCCAGGAGGCCATGGAGGGCGACGTGCCCGGCCTCGTCGCCGACATCCGCGACGTGCCCGCCCCCTACGCCGCGGACGTCGGCGGCTACCCCGCCGAGACCACCGACTTCCGCGCCACCCTGCTGGAACGCGTCCCGCTCGTCGCGGCCCTCATCCTGCTCATCACCTGCGGCGTGCTCTTCCTCATGACCGGCAGCGTCCTGCTGCCCCTGAAGGCCACCGTCCTCAACCTGCTCAGCCTGTCCGTCATGTTCGGCGCGCTGGTGTGGATCTTCCAGGACGGCAACTTCTCCGGACTGCTCGGCTTCACCCCCACCGGCTCGATCGAGCCGAGCATCCCGATGCTGATGTTCTGCATCACCTACGGACTGTCCATGGACTACGAGGTGTTCCTGCTGTCCCGCATCAAGGAGGAGCACGACCGCACCGGCGACACCCGGCAGGCGGTGGCCGTCGGCATCGCCCGCACCGCGCCGCTGATCACCGCGGCGGCCGGCATCCTCGTCGTCACCTTCGCCACGTACGCCACCAGCGGCGTCGTCTTCCTCAAGGAGCTGGGCGTGGGCACCGCCCTGGTCATCCTGGCCGATGCCACGCTCATCCGCATGGTGCTGCTGCCCGTCTCCATGCGCCTGGCCGGGCGCGCCAACTGGTGGGCCCCGCGGCCCCTGCGCCGCCTGCACGCCAGGTTCGGCCTGCACGAGAACGGCACCCCCGCCGCGCCCCCGCCGCACGCCGAGGTACTGCCACGGGAGTACGCGCGATGACCACGGCCGGCGGACGCACCCGCGTCCGCCCGCGGCTAGCGTTGCCCGCATGACCGCACCCGCGACGGAACCGGGCCGCCGCCCCTGGCACCGCCTGCCCGGCGGCCCCGCCCGGCTTCCGTGGCGGTCCTCGGGCGCGGTCCTGCTGATCCAGCTCATCGGCTCGCGGTTCGCCGCGCACCACCAGCAGGACCGCGTGTCCCTCGACCTTTTCGCCCACGCCCTGCTGGTCCTCGGCCCGCTGCTGCTCCTGGCCCGCCACCGCCATCCGCCGCAGGTCGCCCTCGGCACGGCCCTGGTGCTCCTGGCCTACCTCGGCGCCGGCTACCCCTACGGGCCCATCTACCTCAGCGTCGTCGTCGGCTCGTTCGGCGCCGTCGTCACCGGCCACCGCAAGGCCGCCTGGGCCGCGCTCGGCCTGCTGTGGACGGGGCTGGCCCTCACCGGCCACTGGCTCCACCGCTGGCTGCCGCCGGATGACGACCGAGCCAGGGACTGGGGCGGCGACGCGGCCGCGGCCGCCTGGGCCGTCGCCGTCCTCGCCGTCGCCGAACTGGTGCGCGTCCGCCGCGAACAGCGGGCACGGGAACGCGCCGCCCGCGAGGAGGCCGAGCGGCGCCGCGCGGACGAGGAACGGCTGCGCATCGCCCGCGAGCTGCACGACGTCCTCGCCCACAGCATCTCCGTGATCAACGTCCAGGCCGGCATGGGCCTCGCACTCCTCGACACCGACCCCGACCAGGCCAGAAGCGCTCTCACCACCATCAAGGCCGCCAGCAAGGAGGCCCTGGGCGAGGTCAGGCAGGTCCTGGACACGCTGCGCGCCCCGGGCGGCGCGGCCCCGCGCGCCCCGGCGCCCGGCCTCGACCGGCTCCCCGAACTGGCCGAGCAGGCGCGGCAGGCCGGTCTGCGGGTGACCGTCGACACCCGCGGCACCGCCGTGGCACTGCCCCCGGGCGCCGACCTGGCCGCGTTCCGCATCGTGCAGGAGGCGGTGACCAACATCGTCCGCCACTCCGGCTCCCGAACCGCGCACGTGCTGCTGCGCTACGCCCCCGACCTGGTCGAACTGCGCATCGACGACGACGGCCCCGCCACCGGCGGCGGCTCGGGCGGCGGCAACGGCCTGGTCGGCATGCGGGAACGGGCCGCGGCCTTCGGCGGCACCGTGGAGGCCGGTGCCCGGCCCGACGGCGGATTCCGCGTCACCGCCCGCCTGCCCCTGACCGACAAGGAGATCACGTGATCCGGGTACTGCTCGCCGACGACCAGGTGCTGGTGCGGGCCGGCTTCCGCGCGCTGCTCGACGCCCAGCCCGGCATCGAGGTCGCGGCCGAGGCCGCCGACGGCGAGGAGGCGCTCGCGCTGGTCCGTGAACGGCGCCCGGACCTGGTCCTCATGGACATCCGCATGCCCGGGCTCGACGGGCTCGCCGCCACCCGCCGCATCACCGGGGACCCCGGCCTCGCCGACGTGAAAGTCGTCATGCTGACCACGTTCGAACTGGACGAGTACGTCTTCGAGGCCATCAGGTCGGGCGCCTCCGGCTTCCTCGTCAAGGACACCGAGCCCGAAGAGCTGGTCCGCGCCGTGCACGCCGTCGTCGCGGGCGACGCTCTGCTCTCGCCGGGGGTCACCCGCCGCCTGATCGCCGAGTTCGCCGCCCGTTCCAAGGAGCCCGCGGCCGCGGCCGGGCTCGCCGAGCTGACCGACCGCGAACGGGAAGTGATGGCCCTGGTCGGGATCGGCCTGTCCAACGAAGAGATCGCCCGCAGGCTCGTCGTCTCGCCGCTGACCGCAAAGACCCACGTCAGCCGCGCCATGGTCAAGCTCGGCGCCCGGGACCGCGCCCAGCTCGTCGTCCTGGCCTACGAGTCGGGCCTGGTGCGCCCCGGCTGGCTCGGCTGAGGCTTGCGCCGCACGTACAGCTGTTTGCGGACCCGGGCCACCACGGTGCCGTCGGCGGCGACCACGGTGCAGTCGAACCACGGCAGCACCTTTGCCCCGTCCTCGGCCGCCCGCCTGATCTCCTCGACCCGCTCCTCGGTCAGCCGGAAGTCCGCGAACACGTCGCCGCGGCCCGGCGAGACGTACTCGATCTCGGCTGCCTTGTCCCACACCACATAGCCGCGGCCGAGCCGGTGCAGCACCAGCAGCGCCCAGAACGGGTCGCACATCGAGTACAGCGAGCCGCCGAAGTGCGTGCCGAACCAGTTCCGGTTCAGCCGGCCGAGCCGCAGCCGCACCCGGGCCGCGCTCCAGTCGTCCGCTATGCGCAGGACCTTGATCCCGGCGAAGCGGTACGGCGGCCACCAGCGCATGAGACGGCCCAGCGCTCTGGGCCCCACCGACCGTGCCATGGGGCCGAAGCTACCACGGACATTACCCGCGGGTAACTGCTGGGGTCAGACGCCCCCGGAGGACCGCCACAGCGCGGCGACCGCGGCGTCCCCCGCCACCTTCACCTCCGCGCTCCACGGCTGCCGGTTCCACAGCACCGGATACAGCACCGTCGCCGGCCCGCTGATCTCGCAGTCCGCCGGCGTTCCCGGCACGGAACGGCCGCCCCGCGGGGTCCCGTCCGTGATGTGCACCATCCAGTCGTCGCCCGGCCGGTCCGCGGCCAGCACCCGCAGCACCGCCGGCCGCTCGGCGCGCAGGCGGCTCCTGTCCCTGCTGTGGAACCCGACCAGCAACTCGTCGATGCCGTCGGCCGCGAACTCCGCCGTGACGGAGGAAAGGCCCTGGCCCGCCGCCAGTTCGGCGTCCATCCGGTGCACCGCCGTCTCGTGCGCCTGCCGCCTGGCCCAGAAGTGCCGCGGCGTCGGCGAGCCCGTCAGGAACGTCCAGCACGCCAGGTCCGCGGGCGCCGCCTCCAGCAGGGCGAGCAGCGCCCCGAGGCCCTCCCGGAACCAGCCGTCCAACTCCCCGTCCGGTACCGCGGGCGAAGGGAACGGCTGCCGATCCGGGTGTCGTTCGCGCACGTACCCGGCCGCCCAGCGGTGAACGGCACCCGTGTGCAGCACCAGATCCCGCATCCGCCAGCCGGGGCAGGTCGGCACGGAGGCATCCGGGCCCGCCAGGGCCGCGGCGGCCGCCAACGCCCCGCCCTCGTCGGCCAGTACGCGCAGAAAGTCGTCGGTCTCCACACCCGGGATTGTGTCAGGTGCCCGCCTGCACCGCACCACGCAGGGCGTAGGCCGTGACCGCCGCCACCGCCGCCAGCATCGCGACCGTCGTCAGCGCCCCGGCCAGGCTGAACCAGTCCGCGAGAAACCCGATCGCCACCGGCCCCATCAGCATCCCGCCGTAACCGAGCGTCGAGGCCGCGGCCACCCCCCGCGGACCGGCCAGCGCCCCGGCCTGGCCGATCGTGATGGGGAAGACGTTCGCCAGGCCGAGACCCGTGATCACGAAGCCCACCAGGGCCAGCCCCACCGTCGGCGCCAGCGACGCCAGCAGCATCCCCGCCGCGGCCGTCGTCCCGCCGACGGTCAACGCCCGTGCCTGCCCGAGCCGTTGCAGCATCGCCGAGCCGGTGAGCCGGCCCACCGTCATGGCCAGGGCGAATACCGAGTACCCGGCCGCCGCCACCCCGGGACTCGCCTCCAGCGACTCCCGCAGGTGCAGCGTGCTCCAGTCCGCCAGCGCCCCCTCCCCGTACGTCGTGCACAGCGCGATGAAGCCGAGCACCAGCACCAGCCGCCGCACCCGGCCGCGCATCGGACGCGCGCCCGCGCCCTTTGCGTCCCCCGGGCCCCCCGCCGCGCGGGCCGCCGGGCGCGGCGGCGCGGGCGCCGGGTGCGCGAGCAGCGTGCGCCCGGCCGCAGCGGCGATCAGCAGCCCGAGCCCCGCCAGCAGACCCAGGTGCCAGGCCGCGCTCAACCGGCCGGCCACCAGCCCGCCGAGCCCGGCGCCCAGCATGCCCCCGAGGCTGAACGCCGCGTGGAAACTCGGCATCACCGGCCGCCCCAGCGCCGCCACCAGATCCACCGCCGCGCTGTTCCCCGCCACGTTGATCGCGCCGAACGCGGTCCCGAACACCAGCAGCACCGCGCCGAGCACCACCGCGGAATGCGCATGCGCGGGCAGCACCACGCTCAGCGCGAGCAGCGCGCCCGCGGCCACCGTCACCGGATGATTGCCGAACCGCTGGCACAGCCGCCCCGTCAGCATCATCGTCACCACGCCGCCCGCCGACACACCGAGCAGTGCCACCCCCAGTGCGCTCGCCGACGCCCCCGTCTGGTCCTTGATGTCGGGGATGCGCACGACCCAGCCGGCGAAGACGAATCCGTCGAGCGCGAAGAACACCGTCAGCGCCGCCCGCAGTTGCCGCAGCGAGACATCCGCCGCCTGCCCGCCAGGCCCGCTTCGCCGCTGGCCCGGTACGAGAATCGCCCGCAATTTGTTTATGGGAGGCACAAAGCCAGAATAGGGGCGTGACCCACACTCGTACCAGGCTCGACAGGGGCCGAAACGCCCTCGGCCCCGCGCTGGAACTCGTGCACACGGGCCGCGCCCCCACCCGCGCCGTCCTCACCACGGAGCTCGGCGTCACCCGCGCCACCGCGGGCGCCGTCGCCGGTGAACTCCAGACGCTCGGGCTCATCACCGTCGACTCCCGGCCCAGCGCGGCGCCCGGCAGCCAGGGCCGGCCCTCCCACCGGCTCGCCATCGCCGACGACGGCCCCGTCGTCCTCGCCGCCCAAGTCCACGCCGACGGCTTCCGCGCCGCCCTCGTCGGCCTCGGCGGCCGCATCGCCGCCACCGCGCCCGGCTGCATGACCGTCGACGCCGACCCTGCCCAAGTGCTCGGCGAAGTCGTCGCCGCCGGCGCGGCCCTGCTGCGTGGCAGCGGACGCCGCTGCATCGGCGCCGGCCTCGCCGTCCCCTCCGCCGTCGCGGAGCCCGAGGGCACCGCCCTCAATCCCCTCCACCTCGCCTGGCCCGCCGGCGCGCCCGTCCGTGACATCTTCAACCGCTGCCTCACCGACGCAGGACTGGCCGTCCCCGGCTTCTGCGGCAACGACGTCAACCTCGCCGCCCTCGCCGAACACCGGCACGGCGCCGGCCACGGCGCCGAGCACCTGCTGTGCGTGGCCACCGGCCACCGCGGCGTCGGTGGCGCACTGGTCCTCGACGGCCGGCTCCACAGCGGCAGCGCGGGACTCGCCCTCGAAGTCGGCCACCTCACCGTCGACCCCCAGGGCCGCCCCTGCCACTGCGGAAGCCGCGGCTGCCTCGACGTGGAAACCGACCCCCTCGCCCTCCTCGAAGCCGCCGGCCGCACCCCCGATCCCGCCGGCTCCCTCCTCGACCAGGCGCGCCACCTGCTGCGTACCGACCGCACCCCCGTGGCCCGCGCCGCCACCGCCACCGTCATCGACCGCCTCGGCCTCGGCCTGGCCGGCCTGGTCAACATCCTCAACCCGGACCGCATCATCCTCGGCGGCCTCCACCGCTGGCTCCTGGAAGCCGACCCCGCCCGCCTGCGCGCCGTGGTCGAGGAGCGCAGCCTGTGGGGGAGGAGCGGCAGCATCCCCATCCTCCCCTGCACCCTCGACCACAACAGCCTCGTCGGCGCCGCCGAACTCGCCTGGCAGCCCGTCCTGGACGACCCCCTCACCGCCCTCGCCACCTGACCACCACCACCACTGCGGCGGCACCCCCCGCCTACCCCCGCCCCGCCACCGACCCCTCCCGCCCCACCCAGCCCGGCAGCAGCGCCAGCACCGCGCGCCGCGCCCCCTCGTCCGCCGACTCGTCCCCCGGGTCCGGAGTCGCCGGCACCTGCAACCGGTACACCGGACCCGCACCCAGCCTTGCGAACCCCCGCCCCGGCGGCACCTGCCCCGACGGCACCGCCGGCGGCGCCGCACCCAGCACCCCCGACGCCTGAGGCGCCGTCACCGCCCCCAGCACCACCCGGGCGCGGGCGCACGAGGCCGCCGCCCAACCCAGCCCGGACAGCCCTTCGAACTGCTCCGCCAGCACCACCGTCACCCGGCCGGCCCGCCCGAACCGCAGCGGCACCTGAAGCGACCCCAGCGGATCACGCAGCCCCTGAACCCCCGCCAGATGCCGCAGCAACGCCGGCCGGTCCACCACGATCCACAGCGCCCGCTCCTCCGCCCCACCGCCAGCAGCCAGCAGCCGCCGCTCCGTCTCCCGCGCCGCCCACTCCAGCGCCGCCACCCCACCCGCCGGCGTCGACTCCACCGACACCACACCGCAGCGCCCACCAAAACACGCGAACTCACCCGCTCCCGCGCCGTCCACCAGCAGCACGTCCCCCTCCAGCAGCGCCTGCAACGCCACCGAACGCAGCAACGACGTCGCCCCCGCCCCCGGCGCACCCACCACCAGCAGATGCGGCTCCGCCGTCCGCGGTCCCGCCCGCCACACCACCGGCGAGGCATCCACCTGCTCCGCACACCCCGCGCCACCCCGCACCGGCACCGTGCGATCCACCGCCCCCGCATCCGTGAACCCGAGCACCACCTCCCCCGACGCCGCCACGAACCGCTGCGCCCCGATCCCCGTCGGCGGCGGCTCCACCGCCACCATCTCCAGCTCACCGCCTTCCTCGTCCCACCGGAACCGGAACTCCCGCCCCCGCCCGGCCTTCGCCGCCAGCAGCCGCTCCACGCGTGCCCGGCACTCCGCATCACCGTCGGGAAAGAACGCCGGATACCGCAGACACAGCCCCGCGATCCGGCCTTCGTCACTCAGTGTAACCGAAGAAAAGCAGCGCTGCCAGACCCCTCCGTGGGCGTACAGCGGCTCCGGCGACGGATCGGACGGCAGCGAGAAGTGCGGCACCAGCGCCTCGTACAGCGCCGCGAGGCGCTCGTCCGCCGCCGACCTCGCCGCGCGCACCTCCCTTGCCGTCCGGCCGCCGCCCCACCCCGACCACGCCGCCGCCGCGAGCACCCCGCCACCGGTGAGCCACAGCCCGTACGGCACCAGCCACAGCAACAGCCCGACGGCCGTGGCCAGCAGCAGCACCGGACCCCGCTGTTCCCGGGACAGCCCGAGCCATCGACACCAGACCGCCCGCGCGAGCCGCCCGAGGCCGCGCCCCAGCACCAGGAACGGAAACACCAGGAACGGAAACACCGCGCCCCCTACAGCGTGATTCCGCCCAGCAGGTTCGCCAGGCTGGCCCCGCCCGCCTGAATGCTCGGCGCGACCGCCGTTCCCGCCAGGTAGAAGCCGAACAGGGCGCACACCACGGCGTGCGAGAGCTTCAGCCCGTCCTTCCTGGCGAACAGGCACACCATGATGCCGAGGAAGACGACCCCCGAGATGGACAAGATCATGAGTACTCCCGATGCGAATGAGCGGTCGACCGGCATTCCCCGCAAGCACTCTAAAACCCGCAAAGGGCAATTTTTACGCTGACAAGCGCATATGGGCGAAACGGCCAACCCCAGGGGCGGCCCACGGAGGACTAAGGGCCGCGAGGGGCGATGCGGTTCTGGCCCCGCCCGGGACCTCGATAGGCTGGTCCCCGGCCAAGGGCGAGGAGGAACAGGGACGATGGCAGACAGCGCGCAGCCACTGTCGGCGCGGGCCAGACTGGCGGTGACGGCGGGCAAAGCGGCGGCGGCGGTGTCGCGGGCCGCGGGCCGCGGCAGCGGATCGGTGATCGGCGGACGGGTGGCCCTCAAGGTGGACCCCGATCTCCTCGCCCGCCTCGCCGGACATCTGGACGTGGTCCTGGTCTCCGCCACCAACGGGAAGACCACCACCACCCGGCTGATCGCCGAGGCGCTCCGCGCCGGCGGCGAGGTCGTCTCCAACGCGCTGGGGGCCAACATGCCCGCCGGCATCACCTCCGCGCTCTCCGCAGGGTCCGAGGCACGCTTCGGCGTCATCGAGGTCGACGAGAAATACCTCGCCGGCGTCGCCAGGGACGTGTCGCCCAAGGCCATCGCCCTGCTCAACCTCTCCCGCGACCAGCTGGACCGCGCGGCCGAGACCCGCATGCTCGCCGAGCGCTGGCGCGAAGGTCTCCAGGGCAGCAAGGCCACCATCATCGCGAACGCCGACGACCCCCTCGTCGTATGGGCTGCGTCCTCCAGCCCCAATGTCATCTGGGCCGCCGTCGGCCAGGAGTGGAAGGACGACGCCTGGTCCTGCCCCTCGTGCGGCGGCGTCCTGCACCGGCCCGACGACGTGTCCTGGCAGTGCGGCGAGTGCGGTTTCGGCCGCCCCGCCCCCAGCTGGGTCCTCTCCGGCGACTCCGTGCTCGACCCGCACGGCACGCCCTGGCCCATCCAGCTCCAGCTGCCCGGCCGGGCCAACAAGGCGAACGCCGCCACCGCCGCGGCCGTCGCAGCCGCCTTCGGTATCCATCCGCAGGTCGCGCTCCAGCGCATGCAGGCCGTCGCCGCCGTCGCCGGCCGTTACGACGTCGTCAGCCACCAGGGCCGCGACATCCGCCTGCTCCTGGCGAAAAACCCGGCGGGCTGGCTGGAGACGTTCTCACTGATCGACCCGCCGCCCACGCCCGTCATCCTCTCCGTCAACGCGCGCAGCGCCGACGGGACCGACACCTCGTGGCTCTGGGACGTCGACTACGGCCGTCTCGCCGGCCACCCGATCGCCGTCATCGGCGACCGCCGCCTCGACCTCGCCGTCCGCCTCGAGGTCGCAGGCGTCGACTTCCGCGTCTGCCAGACCCTTGAGGAAGCCATTGCCCAGCTGCCCCCCGGCCGCATCGAGGCCATCGCCAACTACACCGCCTTCCAGGACCTGCGCCGCACCGTCGGCAACTGACCGGATCTTCCAGTAAAGGACCGCCCCATGAGCACCTCCGGCCTGCGCGTGGTCTGGGTCTACCCCGACCTGCTGAGCACCTACGGCGACCAGGGCAACGTTCTCGTCGTCGAGCGCCGTGCCCGCCAGCGGGGCCTGACGGTCGAACGTGTCGACGTCCGTTCCGACCAGCCCGTTCCCACCTCGGGAGACATCTACCTGGTCGGCGGCGGCGAGGACCGGCCCCAGCGCCTCGCGGCCGAGCGGCTGCGCCGCGACGGCGGACTCCAGCGCGCCGTCGACAACGGCGCGATCATCTTCTCCGTCTGCGCCGGTTACCAGATCCTGGGTCACGAGTTCATCAACGACCTCGGCCAGCGCGAGCCCGGCCTCGGGCTGCTCGACGTCATCAGCGTCCGCGGCGGCGGCGAGCGGTGCGTCGGCGACGTGCTCGCCGACGTCGACGAAACACTCCGCCTCCCGCAGCTCACCGGCTTCGAGAACCACCAGGGCCTCACCCAGCTCGGCCCCGGCGTCCGCCCGTTCGCCCGCGTGCAGTTCGGCAACGGCAACGGCACCGGGGACGGCACCGAGGGCGCCTGGGCCGGCACGGTGTTCGGCACCTACATGCACGGCCCCGTGCTCGCCCGCAACCCGCAGATCGCCGACCTGCTCCTGAAGCTCACCCTCGACGTCAACGCCCTCCCGCCGGTCGACGACCGCTGGTACGAGGCGCTGCGCGCCGAACGGATCGCCGCGGCGACCCAGGCAGCCTGAGACCCCGGGGAGCACGCAATGGCAACGGGACACGACGGCCACGGCGCGGGCACGGACCTGCCGCCGTTCACCGTCGGACGCGCGCTCGACATCAGCGTCGACGAGGTCTTCCTGATCGGCTGCCTGGCCGCGCTCGCGCTCTACGCCTGGGGCGTGGTGCGGCTGCGCCGCCGCGGCGACGCCTGGTCCGTGCCGCGCACCGTGTCGTTCACCCTCGGTATCGCGTCGATCCTCGCGGTCACGTGCACCGGTCTGAACGACTACGGCATGGTCCTGTTCAGCGCACACATGACGCAGCACATGATCATCAGCATGGTGTCCCCGATCCTGCTGCTGCTCGGAGCACCCGTGACCCTGCTGCTGCGGGCCCTCCCGCCGACGGGCCGCGGCCGCACGGGGCCGCGGGAGTTGCTGGTGCGACTGCTGCACAGCCGCTGGGTGCGCGTGGTGACCAGTCCGCTGTTCACCATCACGCTGTTCGTCGCCAGCCTTTACGGGCTGTACTTCACACCGCTGTTCGACTTCCTGATGGAGACCCGCGTCGGGCACGTGACGATGATGGTGCACTTCCTCGCGGTGGGGCTGGTGTTCTTCTGGCCCATCATGGGCGTCGACCCCGGTCCGCACCGCCCCGGCCATCTCATGCGCATGCTGGAGCTGTTCGCGACCATGCCGTTCCACGCCTTCTTCGGTATCGCGCTGATGATGGGCTCCGAACCGCTGGTGAATACCTTCGCCGACCCGCCCGCGTCCCTCGCGGTGGACGCCGTGGAGGACCAGTCGGCGGCGGGTGGCATGGCCTGGGCGTTCAGTGAGATCCCGACCGTGATCGTCCTGATCGCGCTCGTGATCCAGTGGTACGTCTCCGAGCAGCGCACGGCGCGTCGGCTCGACCGCGTCGCCGACCGCAACGGGGACCGCGACCTGGCGGATTACAACGCCTACCTCGCCTCGCTCCAGGCCCGCAGCGGCTGACCGCTGCGGGGCTCGGCGGCTGGGACTTCCGCATGCGGCAGGGGGCGCGTCCAAAGCAGCTGCGCGGCGGCGCTCCGGGGGAAGTGCCGCCGCTCCGCTGCCGTTCCGTTTTGGAAGTCAGGAATGCCGCACCTCGCCGGAGGTCGCGCGAATGCCGTATGAGTGCAGCGGCAGTAAATGCAACAACGATGCGGTGAAATCGCTTGTCCGGCACGGGAACGAGGCGTATTCGATTCCCGCGGGCATGACTATGGCCCGCCCGGCCTGAGGGCCGAGCGGGCCAGTGGGGAAGGTCTCAGTCCTCGCTGTGGATAGCCGGACCGTTGATGCAGTCGCGGGTCTCCTGCTCCGACTCGGACTTGATCGGGATCTGCTTGGTGAGGCCCGTGAAGTTCGAGGCGCACACCGTGATCGGGTGGAACTGGATGTTGGAGTTGAACGAGGAGCCGAAGTCGACCGTGACGTCGGCGGTGGCAGTGCTGGCCATTCCGGCAGCGCTGAACAGGGAAGCGGTGACCGCGGCGACGGCCAGTGCAGAACGGAGACGCATAGCATTCTCTCCCATTCGGAACAACAGGACTTCTGACAATGTGGACCATCGCCCCGCGGCACCGGTCGCCCGACATGCATATTGCTCCCAAAGAGCGACAGGATTCCGGCAAAGTTCCGCGGCCGCTTTCCGGCTGTCCGAACGGCCACGTGTGCCGCTGTGAACCGAAAAGCAGATCATCGCAATTATTCTGATGGGGCGTCGCCGGCGACTAAGCGCCGCACGCGATCACGGAGCCGCCGCTCCCGCGGGGCCAGGCAACGCCTGCCCGCGCCGGCCGGAGTCCGCGGCTGCCACGTCGAACTCGAGGTCGTCCACCGTGCTCTGGCACAGCCCGCCCCCGTTGCCGTGCGTGCCCATCATCCCGGCGGTGCCGAGCGCGCGTTCGGGCGCGGCCTTGTCCACCCTCACCCGCATGCGGGCCTCCGCGGACTGGCCGGGCAGCAGCGGCCCGGTGTGGCCGAAGTAGCCGCCGGTCCCCTCGTCCCCCTCGGTGCCGACCCACGCTTCCCCGTCCCACCACTGACCGGCCGTTTCGATGTCCGCGCCGTCGTTGGTGTCGTAGGCCCCGAGGGCGACGAACGTGTACAGCTCGTCCACCGGCTCCTCGTAGGTGTTGGTGATGCGATAGGTGAACTCGGCCCACTCGCCCGCAACGACCGGATCGGGGATGCCCACCAGGTCGATGAGGAGCAGGCCGTCGGAGTCCCACTCCGTGCAGTCCTCCTCCCCGATATCCCCGCCCGGCCGGATCTCGGCAACGGGATGGCTGCCGCCCGCCGCGGCGGCGGGGGAGGGGACGAGCGCCGCCGCCGAGACGACGGCGGCGGACAGCGCGGTGACAGTGACCTTGCGACGAAGACGCATCAATGCCTCACAGGTGAACCACACGTGAACGGATGATCGGGCGTCCGGTACGACTGCGGGCTGCCGCAGGCGGTTGAGGAAAGGCGCGACCCCGCACGGAACCATCACGTCTCCCCCGTAAGCGGAAGGGGCGCCCGCCGTTCGCGGCACCCGGTGTCAGACCCGTCTGCGAGGCTTCCCGGCATGGAACCAGAGCTGCAACTGACCGTCGACTGCACCGACCCGCCCCTCCTGGTCGCGTTCTGGACCCGGGCCCTCGGCTACGTGCCCGAGCCCCCGCCGGGCGGGCACGCCACCTGGCGCGCCTTCTGGGCGGCCACCGGCGTGCCGGAGGAGGAGTTGCCCGAGGGGGCGGGGGAGACGCCGGAGTCGATCGTCGATCCGGACGGCCGCGGGCCCCGGGTGTGGTTCCAGCAGGTCCCGGAGCCGAAGACCGTGAAGAACCGGACGCATCTGGATCTGAAGGTGGGCGGGGGTCGCGGCACTCCGCTCCCCGAGCGCACCCGGCGGGTCTCCGCCAAGGTGCAGCAGCTCACGGCGGCGGGCGCCTCGGTGCTGCGGATCATGGACGAGCCCGGCATGGACTACTACGGCGTCGTGCTGCACGATCCCGAGGGGAACGAGTTCTGCGTGGCCTGACACGGCGGACCACGGACGCGCACCGGCCGCCACGGCCGCGCACGGACCATGGGTAATACCGGATGGCCACCGGGTATGATCCGGTGGCATGGGTGGAGACAAAGCCGACTACGAGCGCATCAGCATCACCGTGCCCCGCGAGCTCGCCGAGGAGCTGCGCGGCATGCGCGACAGCCAGGTGATCGAGTCCGTCTCGGCCTTCGTCACGCGCAGCGTCGCGGGTCAGATCGACCGGGAACGACGGCACCGTGAGAGCACCGAGCGGCTGCGCCACGACTTCGGTCTGGACGAGGACCGGGCCGCGCTGACGCAGGCGTGGGCGGACGACGTCACCAACCGGCGCACGTCGCTGTCCCTCCAGCAGTACCTCGACGCCCGTCGGCGCAGCGTCGCATGAGCCCCGACGCGGTCACCGGAGTCGTCGTCGATGCCTCGTTCCTCACCGACATGGCCACGGCCTACCGCATCGAGCACGAAGTGCTCTCCGACCGGTGGAGCCGCCAGGCCGTCACCGTCAGCGTTCCGCAGACCGAGCTGGTCCTCGCCGAGCGGGACGAGACCGGCCGGGCCCGCGCCGCCCTCGAGCTGCTCCTGGCCCGCTGCGGCCCTTCCGTCGTGATCCGGCCCCTCGACCTGGCCGCGGTCGAGGCGGCCGGTGCCATGATGCGCGAACACCGGATCGAGGACATCGCGCTGGCCCACACCGCCGCCATCGCCGTACCCGCCGGCTGGACGGTGTTCACCACATTCCCCGGGCGTTACAAAGCCATCGGCGTCGACGTCTTCAGCATCGGCTGACCCGCAGGCACGTCCGCACGCGGCGGGTGATCCGCGAGCCGTCCGTACCGCCTCGGCCCGCCGCGGAGGGCTCTCACCCCGTTCGCGGCCGGTGAGCGCGTCGGTCCCGATCGGCTGGATCGTCGGGTCCGCACCGATGGCCGATGCCGTCAGCGCCATGCGCGGCCCGGCCGCCCCGGACGGCGAGCGGTCAGGTCCTCGGGGCCGCGCCCGTCGCGGCGCGCAGGTGCAGCACCGAGCCGATCTCCGCAACGTTCTTGGCCAGCTCGAAGTTGACCCAGGCCGCCACGTTCACCAGCTCCTGTCCCTCCCCCCAGGCCAGGCCCGCCGTCCGCTCCGTGGAGTCCAGATCCGCGTCGGTGAGCGGCAGCAGCGCCGCACGCCACTCGCCCTTCAGCCCGCGCAGCCACTCGGTGGCCGCGGCGGCGTTCCCCGGCCAGGTGATGTCCTCACGTGCGGGAGCGGCGCCGGGGCCGAAACAGTGCCGCAGCGTGGTCGTCCACCAGAACCCGACGTGCCAGGTCAGCCACCCGATGGTGGTCGTCGGCACCGGGTCCGGCTCCGGTACCTGCCAGTCGGCCACCCAGCGGCCCGCCTCGTCCGGAGCGACGGTCCAGCTGTTCGGCGAGGGCTCCCACAGGCAGGCGGCGTCGTCCAGCTCCTCCGCGTGGTACTCGAACAGCATCCAGATCATGTCCAGCTGGCGAACCAGCAGGTCAGCGCGCGATGTCGTCACGCGCGGAGCCTGCCAGCCCCGAACAGCCGGGGCAAACGCTTTACCGTTCCCTTTCCGCCCTTGCGCCCTTCCGCTCACGCCCCCTGCCCCCGATCCGCGCACCGGCAACCGCCCGGTGCCGCCCGCCTCATGGGGGCCGTCGTACGGTGGGGCCATGACGACGATGACGCAAGGCTCGAACCTGCCGCTCCCCGCCGGCGCACCGGCGGTGGCCGTGGAGGTGACGGCAGCCCGGCCGCTCGATGTGTCGGCGCTGCTGGTCACCGCGGCGGGGAAAGTCCGTTCCGACGCGGACTTCGTCTTCTACAACCAGCCGAACGGCCCCGGCGTCTCCTACCGCCCGGCGTCGGCGACCGGACCTGACCGCGTCACGGTGGAGACCGCCGCCGTTCCAGCGGACATCGACAAAGTGGTGGTGACCGCGAGTATCGGCGAGCCGGGCGCCACGTTCGCCGGAACGGAGCCGACCGCCGTGGTCCGCGAGGCCGGCGGCGGGGGAGTGGTCGCCACGTTCACGCCGCCCCCGCTCACCGTGGAGACGGCCCTGGTCGTGGTCGAGCTGTACCGGCGGCAGGGCGCCTGGAAGGTACGGGCCGTCGGGCAGGGGTACGCCGACGGACTCGGCGGCATCGCAACGGACTTCGGGGTCAGCGTGGATGACGACCCGCAGCCCGCTCCGCCCGCTCCGGCGGCCCCGCCCGCCGTGGCGCCTCCGCCGCCGCCCGCCGCCCCTGCCCCGCCGATGAGCCCTCCCCCGAGCGCTTCCATGAGCCCGCCGGTTCCCCCCGCGCCCATGCCCCCGGCTCCGGCGCCCGCCTTCGGGGGAGTCGTCAACCTCGACAAGGGCCGGGTCAGCCTGTCCAAGAACCAGACGGTCTCCCTCGTCAAGTCCGGCCGCCCGCCACTCACCGCCGTGCGGATGGGGCTGGGCTGGGAGCCCGCGCAGGGCGGGCGCAGCATCGATCTCGACGCCTCCGTCATCGCCTTCGACGCGCGCCGCGGCAAGCTCGCCACCTGCTGGTTCATGAAGAAGCGCATCTTCGACGGCGCCATTGAGCACTCGGGCGACAACCTCACCGGCCACGGCGCGGGCGACGACGAGGTCATCACCGTCGACCTCGGCCGCCTCCCGGCGGAGGTCACCGGCCTCGTCTTCGTCGTCAACTCCTTCACCGGGCAGAAGTTCACCGCTGTTGCGAAGGCGTACTGCCGCCTGCTGGACGGGCGTTCCGGCGAATCGGAGCTGGTCCGCTACGACCTCACCCACTCCGAGCCGCAGACCGGTGTCATCCTGTGCAAGTTGGTCCGCCAGTTCTCCGGGGAGTGGCACATGACCGCCATCGGCGAGTACGCCAGCGCCAAGACCGTCCGTGGCATGGCCAAACCCGCCGCCGCCATCCTGTGACGACCGGACGCGTCCAAACGGCAGGAGCGTAATCCCTGACGGCGTAACAGGACTGGTCCTCGAGGGCTTCCCGCGCGGGGCCGATGTGCACCGCGGAGGGCGGCCTTCCGCCCTCCGGGTAACCGAGGACCACTTCGTCGGCGCCTTGGTCACGGGCCGCCACGTCGGCCACCGCTCCGCCGGGGACCGACACGTGCGCCGCAGTGCGATTCCAGGTGTCAGGTTCCGCCCCGGCGCCCCGCCGCGTGACGCACGTAGAGTCCTCCCATGCCCGAACTCCAGCCACTGCGCCACGAACACGCCCCGGCCCTCCTCGCGTTCGAGCGGGAGAACCGGGCCTACTTCGCCGCCTCGATCCCCGACCGCGGCGACGACTACTTCACCCACTTCGACGCGCGGCACAGCGAGATCCTCGCCGAACAAGCCGCTGGGCTGCACCGCTTTCACGTGCTGGTCGGCATGGGCGGCGAAGTGCTGGGCCGGGTCAACCTCATCGACGTGGCGGACGGATCGGCCGATCTGGGGTACCGGATCGCCGAAAAGGCGGCCCGCCGAGGGCTCGCCACCTCGGCCGTCCGGCAGGTCATCACACTGGCCGCCACCGCCTACGGTCTGACCGCGCTGCGCGCCGTCACGACAGTGGACAACGCCGGTTCACGCGCCGTCCTGGCCCGCACCGGATTCGTGCCCGCCGGCGAAACCGTGCTCGGCGGCCGCCCGGGGCTGCGCTTCACCCGCACTCTTCGCGCCCCGGCGGCCGACGCGGGCCCGGCGGCCGGAACCGCTTTCCCTTCCCTCGACGCCACCCCATGATGGACAGATGACCAAGCCCCCCGCGCCACAGCCCGACTGCTGGCTCCACCCCGACGTCGAGCCGCGCCGTTCGCCCATCGAGGGCACCGGGCTGTTCGCCCTGAAGCCGATACCCGCCGGGACTCCCGTGTCCCGGCTCGGCGGCCGCCTGGTCTCCTGGCCCAGGCTCCAAGAGCTCTTTGCCGAGGCCGCCGCCCGGCCCGACCACCCGTACATCGACACCATCACCGTCACCGGGGACTGGCACCTGGTCATGCCGCCGCGCCGCCCCAACGGCTACGGCAACCACAGCTGCGACCCGAACCTGTGGTGGGTCGGCGACTACACCTTCGCCGCGCGGCGGGACATCCCCGCGGGCGCCGAAGTCACCGTCGATTACGCCACGTTGACCGCGCCCGCGTTCACCCTGTCGTGCGACTGCGGCTCCGGGGCCCAGTGCCGCGGGGTGGTCACCGGCGAGGACTGGCGGCGCGCGGAGCTCAGGGAACGCTACGGCGACCACTGGGTCCCGGTGCTCGCCGAGCAGATCGCCGCCCTGCCCTAGCGCAACCCGGTCCGCGGTACCTTCCGGGTGGCCGGGGGTGCCTCGCCGGGCAACGGCACACCGCGCGTCGCGCACGCGCCCGGAACGCGCCGTTCACGCCCCTTAAGGTCCGGTGTCGTGATCCCCACCCAGCCGACGCCTCCCGGCGCGGAACCCGAGCCCTCGCGGCTCCCGCGCCGCGCGTTCCTCCAGGCCGCCGCCACTGTCACCGCAGGCGCCACCGTCACCGTCGCCTCGATCACCTCGCCACCGGCGGCCGCCACGGGCCGGGCCGCCGCGAGCCGTACGGCGTCGCTCACCTTCACCGCCGCGACCAACGGCTCGGCCACGCTCTCCCCGACCGGCGACCGCCTGATCGCCGAAATCCAGGGTGTGCTGTGGTCCCTGCCCCGCGACGGCGGTCGGGCCACCCGCCTCACCCCGCCCGACCTGGAGCCCACCCGCCCCCACTGGTCGCCCGACGGCGGCCGGATCGCCGTCAGCGCCTACCGCGACGGCACCTACCACCTGTTCACCCTGCGCCCCGACGGGTCAGAACTGCGCCGGCTCACCGAGGGCCCCTGGGACGACCGCGCGCCGAGCTGGTCGCCGGACGGCACCCGCATCGCGTTCTGCTCCGACCGCGGCGACGACTCCCACCCCGGCGGGCCCTCCCGCATCTGGACGGTGGACATCCGCACCGGCGCCCTCACCCGGCTCACCGGGCCCCCCGCCCGTCCCGGGGCCGCCCAGGACGGCGCCTGGGAGGACTTCGACCCCACCTGGTCGGTGGACGGGCGGCGCGTCCTCTTCGTCCGGGCCGACGTCACCGCCCCCGGCGAACTCCGTGCCCGCACCGTCGCCGCCGTCCCCGCCGAAGGAACGGGACCGGTCACGGAGGAGCACACCGAGACCGGCGCGGGCCAGATCATGACGCCCGCCGTCTCACCCGAAGGGCGCCTCGCCTACCTGCGCACCACCCCCGCGCCCGCCGCCTCCTGCACGCTCGTGGTCGACGGCGCCACCGTGGACGTGCCCGGCGACGTGCACCCCGCGCCCGTCCGCTGGGTCTCCCACGACGCGCTGCTCCTCACCGTCGACGGCCAGTTCCGCATCGTGCGCCCGGCCGCTCCCACCGACGCCGAAACCGTCCCCTTCACCGCGACCCTCCCCGTCGAACGCCCCCACTACCGCGTCAAGCGGTACGCGTTCGACGACGGCGGGCGCCACCCCGTCCGCGGCCTGCACCTGCCGGCGCTGTCCCCGGACGGCAGCCAGGTCGCGTTCGCCGCCCTCAACTCCCTCTGGACCGCGCCCGTCGACGGCACCGGCCGCCCCCGGCGCCTGCTGACCGCCGCGCCCACCCACTACGTCCTCGCACCCGCCTGGACCCCCGACGGCCGGGGCCTCCTCTACGCCGACGACCGCGACGGCACCCACACCATCCGGCGCCTCGACCTGCGTTCCGGCCGCGAAACAGTGCTCGCCGCCGGCGGCCGCGTCTTCCCTGCACTCTCCCCGGACGGCCGCCGCCTGGCGACCCTGACCCTGGCCGGCGACCTGACCGTCCGCGACCTGCACACCGGGGAGGAACGCACCCTCGCCCGCCCCCTCACCGGCGGCGGACTCCCCGGCCGCCCCAGCTGGTCCCCGGACGGCCACCGCATCGCCCTGTGCGACCGCAACCGCCTCGGCAACCGCTTCCGCGAAGGCCACCACCTCATCCGAGTCCTCGACACCCGGGACGGCACCGAGGCACTGCACGCCCTCGCACCGCACGCCTCACTCTCCGACCGCTACGACTCCGGCCCCGCCTGGTCACCCGACGGCCGCTGGATGGCCGTGATCTCCGAAGCGGCACTCTGGCTGCTCCCGGTACGGCCGGACGGCAGCCCGGACGGGCCGCCGCGCCGCCTCACCTCCGAGGCCGCCGACCACCCCTCCTGGTCCGGCGACTCCCGCACCCTGCTCTACCTTTCGGCCGGGACCCTCCGCCTCGTGGCCGCGACGGGCGGCGACCCCGTCACCGTGCCCGTCGCGCTCCACCACCGCCGCCCCCGCGCCGCCGATGTCGTCATCCGTGCCGGGCGCCTGTGGGACGGCAACGGCGAAACGGTCCACCGGGACATGGACATCATCGTGCGCGAAGGACGCATCGCCGCCGTCGAGCCCCACCGCGCCGGCCGCCGCGCCGACCGCCACCTCGACGCGTCCGGCCGGACAGTGCTCCCCGGGCTCTGGGACACCCACGCGCACCCCTGGCAGTCCACCTACGGCGGCCGCCAGACCGCGCTCCAACTCGCCTACGGCATCACCACCAACGTCTCCTTCGGCGGCTTCGCCCACGAACAGGCCCGCCTGCGCGAAGCCATCGCCGCCGGGGAACTCGCGGGGCCGCGCCTGCTGACCACCGGCGAACTGCTGGACGGCTCCCGCGTCGCCTACAGCATGGGCCGCGCCCACCGCACCCGCGAAGGGCTCCGCCGCTCGCTGTCCCGAGGCGTCGCCCTCGACTGGGACGTCGTCAAAACATATGTCCGCGCCCCCTACTGGATCATGGAGGAGGCCGCGGCGTTCGCCCACGAACGGCTCGGCGTGCGCACCGGCAGCCACTTCTGCTCCCCGGGCATCCAGTCGGGCCAGGATCTGACCACCCACCTCCAGGCCACCAACCGCCGCGCATACGGGTCCGGTACCTCCGCCACCGGCCGCGCCGGCCAGGACGTCACCGAGATCTACACGGCCACCGACTTCCACCTCGTCGCCACCCCGTTCACCGCGATGCCGCTGCTCGGGGCCGACCCCGGCCTCGCCGACGACCCGCGCGTCACCGCACTGATGCCGCCGTGGGACACCGAACTCGTCCGCAGCCGCGCCGCACAGCCGCCGACCGCGGACGAACTGGCCACGCTCGCCACCGAAACGGCCGTCTACCGCCACATCCTGGCCGCCGGCGGCCTCGTCGCCCTCGGCACCGACCAGCCCATCAACCCGGCCGGTCTGCACCTCCACCTCGGCCTCCGCGCCCTGCACCGCGCCGGGCTGTCACCCGCCGCGGCCCTGCGCACCGCCACGTCGATCCCGGCCCGCATGTTCGGCGCCGAAGAGGATCTCGGCACGCTGACGGCGGGAAAGCTCGCGGACCTGACGGTCGTGGACGGCGACCCGTTCACCGACTTCAGCTCCCTGGTGCGCACGGTCAGCGTCCTCCGCGGCGGCCACCCCTTCCACAGGAACGACCTAGTGGCGGCCTTGACCCGCCCCGCCGACGCGCCGCCGCAGGATTCGGGCACCGCGGCCGCACAGTGGCGCGAGGCCGGACGGCTGCTGCGGCGCGACGGCTGCTGTGGCCCGTGACCGGCCGCCGCGCCGCTCCCGCTCACCCGAAACCGCGGACGCGGTGCTGCATCACCCGGTACGGCCACCCGGCGTCGGTGTTCCACTGGCTCACCGAAAGGTGCAGGTCACCGAGCGTGGAACCGGGAATGATGTAGCCGCCGTACAACTGGGCGACGTGCGCGTCGTCCTCCTGCCCCCAGGCACCGCCCCAGATCAGAGTCTGCCGGTGCGCCGTGTAGAGGTTCGACGTGGGCGTGTCCATGATGATGCCGTCGATGCGGTAATCCCCCTCGTTGAACCAGGTCAGGACCCACTTCCCGCCCAGCGGACGCAGGCACAGCTCGCCGAACCGCCCCTCGAGGATCGGGGTCGGCGGATTGCCCCACGCCCAGACTCCGTCCCGGTACCCCCACGGCTCGTAGGCGCCGAGGTCGGTCAGGCGGTCGCTGCGCACCCGGTGCAGAATGATCGGCTTGTCCCGCTGGAACCCGGTCGAATACACGTACACGAACCCGTCGTTCCCCTCGCCCCAGCCGAACAGCTGGAACATGCCGCCGTGCAGGTCGGAGGGGAACTTTGCACCGGTGTGCACCCACGTCGCCCCGGAGTCGTCGGAGCGCCAGATCTCCGTCCAGACGACGTTCCCGAGGCCCTGGTTCACCATCACGTGCAGGTAGATGGTGCCGCCGATCGTGATGACGTCCGACGGCAGCACGGTGGAGAACACCGGATTGTCGTGCTCGTAGAACCAGAACTGCTCCGCAGCGGCCCCGCCGACCGCACCCGACCAGGTGACACCGGCGTTCAGATCGGTCGTGGTGGAGTAGAGGCCGACCGGCGAACGCCACCAGCCCGCGCCGACCGCGGCCCCCTCGAACGTGTCGCCGAACACGAACAGCAGCCGCCCGTCGGGCGTCCGTACCGGTATGCCGAGGTCGGTCGCCTCCATGCGGAAGCGCGTGGTGAGCCCCGGCCCGGTGAGATCGGCGATCTTCCGCACGTCCGGCGCCAGCACGCCGGGGCCGTCCACGGCCCCGGCAGCCGCGGCCACGCCCGGAGCGTGCAGGGCAAGCCCCCCGCCCAGCACGCCACCCACCGCGCCCTTCAAAAACCCTCTGCGTCCGGCACGGACCGGCCCCGTTCCGCGGCGGCTTGCCCTGCTGTCGTCCCGGCTCCTCATGCGGTTCTCCTCGCGACGGTCGTGCCCTCAAGGGCAGCAGCGGCCGGACGAGTGGTCAAGACCTCTCCACCGGGGAAAAGTTCCGGCCGCCGATCCGCCGATCCGCCGATCCGCCGATCCGCCCGGCCGCCCACGCCGGCCGCCCGCGCCGGCCGCGCCGGCCGCGCCGCAACCGCACGGTCAGTGCACGCCCGCGGCCGCCCGTTCCGCCGCGCTGCGCAGCACGCAGAACTCGTTCCCCTCCGGGTCCGCCAGGACGGCCCAGCCGAAACCCCCCGGCTTGCGGTGATCGGCGACGAAGGCCGCACCGAGCGCGAGCAGCCGATCGACTTCTTCCTGGCACGTGGAGTCGGGCCGCAGACACAGGTGCAGCCGGTTCTTCACCGACTTCCCCTCCGGCACCTCGTTGAAGTGGAGCAACGGCCCCTCGGGCAGCAAGACTTGGACCTCGTCATCACCGGGACGGTCCTCCGGGTCCAGCGGATGCCCGGTCACCGCGCTCCAGAACTGGGCCAGCTCGAACGCATTCGCACAGTCGATCGCGACATTCTGAATTGTTGAAACCATTCGGCCGAGTGTGCCGACCCGCGCCCCCGCCCGCCACCGAATAACCACCCGCGCACGGGGGTGCCCCGACGGGGGTCAGCTCCTGAGGAACGCCAGCAGGTCCGCGTGGAACTGCTCCTTGAAGCCCGGAACTCCGGCAAGCCCATGGGGCGCGCCGGGGTAGACCTTCAGCGTGGCGTCGGGGATGATCTCGGCGGACTTCTTCCCCGCCGCGTCGATCGGGACGATCTGGTCGTCGTCCCCGTGGAGCACCAGCGTCGGAATGTCGAACCGCTTCAGGTCCTCGGTGAAGTCCGTCTCCGAGAACGCCTGGACGCAGTCCAGGGCCCCCTTGATGCCCAGCTGCATGCCCATCAGCCAGAAGGCGTCCTTGTTGCCCTGCGTGACATTGTTGTCCGGGCGGTTCGCACCGAAGAACATCTCGGTGAGATCCTGCCAGAACTGCGAGCGTTCCCTGCGGATGCCCTCGCGAATGCCGTCGAAGACGTCGATCGGCGTGCCCTCGGGGTTGGCTGGCGTCTTCAGCATCAGCGGGGGAACGGCGGAGAGCAGCACGGCCTTCCCGACCCGGGACGTGCCGTGCCGGCCGATGTACCGCGCCACTTCACCGCCCCCGGTGGAGTGGCCCACGAGGGTCGCGTCCCGCAGGTCGAGCGCTTCCATGACCTGCGCCAGGTCGTCGGCGTACGTGTCCATGTTGTTGCCGTGCCACGTCTGGGTGGAACGGCCGTGGCCGCGGCGGTCGGGCGCGATGCCGCGGTAGCCGTTCTCGGCGACCAGGTTCATCTGGTCGTCCCAGACATCCGCATTGAGCGGCCAGCCGTGGGAGAAGACGACCGGCGGCCCGTTTCCGCCCCAGTCCTTGAAGAAGATCTCCGCGCCGTCGCGGGTGGTCACGAAGCCCATGCATGCCTCCGGTACGAAGCCGCCGATCAGTGAAACCGTGCAAGCAGAACCATATGCACAAATGGGAAAAATGCCGCTAAGGGGTACCTCGTGTCTCCGCACGCACGCCCGCGCCCGCGCCCGCACCGCGTTCCCCGACCACGAGCCGCCGGCACCGCAAACCCCGGACAGCTCCGGCCCGTTCGACGACGCCCCAGCACTCCCGCGCACGCCGCCCGCCCCGGGCCGACGCGGTAGCCGGCGCGGACATCGACAAGGGCCGCCCCGCCCGGCAGGTGACCCCCGACCGCCGCTCAGCCGCCGACGCCGCCCGCCAGTTCGCCGTCAAGGTCACGGGCGAGCCGCCGGAGCACCGGCCCGTACTCCGGGTGTGCCAGCGCCGACGCCATCTGCGCGACCAGATAATCCGCCGGATTCCCGGTGTCGTACCAGCGGCCCGAGATCACCTGCCCGTACACGGCGCGCCCCGCCGCATAGGCGTTGATGGCGTCCGTCAGATAGATCTCGCCGCGCCGGTGCTCGTACCAGCGGCGGGTCTGCTCGCGCAATTCGTCGACGATGCCAGGAGTGATCACATACCCGCCGATGGCAGCGAACGCCGACGGCGCGTCCGCCGGCTTCGGCTTCTCCACCAGGCCGGTGATGCGCAGCAACCCGTTGTCCAGATCCTCCTTCACCACCGGCACGCCGTAGCGCGGAGCGTCCGCAGCTTCCATCGGCATCAAAGCGAGCACAGGGCAATGGGTCGCCTCGAACGCGCGGATCAGCTGCTGGGCGCGCGGCACCGCCGCCACGAACACGTCGTCCGGCCACAGCACGAGCATCGGCTCGTCGCGGAAGTGCCGCGCGGCGTTCAGCACCGGAGTCCCGTTCCCGTACGGGCCATGCTGGTCGAGGTAGGTGATGTGCCCCTGCCGGGCCAGCTCGGCGACCTCCTCGACGGCCTGCGCATAGGCCGTCTTCCCGTCCGCACGCAGCCGCTCCACAAGCGCCGGATTCGGCCGGAAATGCTCCTGGATCAGGGACTTCCCGCCCGAGATGACGATGGTGATGTCCGTGATGCCGGAGGCGACGAGCTCCCGCACGGTGTGCTCGATCACCGGCATGTCGCCGACGGGCAGCATCTCCTTGGGAATGGCCTTCGTCAGCGGCAGCAGACGGGAACCGAGTCCCGCCGCCGGAATCACTGCCCTGGAGATCGTCGGGGCCATCGGGTTCCCTCGCTCGAACGGCATGCCGAACCGGCCGGCACGGCACGTTCAGACGCTACCAACGCCCCCTGCCCACGGCGCAGTCCCCACCCCGCACCGCCCTGACCGACTTCGACCGATAAAGGCGACAGCTCCTGTTACCGCCGGGGAGCATCACAGACCAAGGACGCACCGAACGTCTCACCCCACGAGGAGAACGTGCGCATGATCCGCAAGCTGACCGCCGCCCTCGCCCTCGCCGCCGCCCTGGCACTGACGAGCCCCGCCCACTCCCACGCCTCACCGGCCGTTCCCGACATCAGCGAGGCCGACCTCGCCCGCGCCGCCGCAGCCTGCACGAGCGGCTGGGTCTGTTTCTGGAGCGGCCACAACTTCAGCGGCTCGAAGTGCCAGTGGGACGTCGCCGACCGCGACTGGCTCGGCGGCGACGCCCGCTGCTCCTGGTCCAAGGGCACCGCCGTCAAGTCCGTGTTCAACGCGGGCGTCTCCGGCAGCCTGACCGGCGTCGCCTACTACACCGGAGCCGACTACACCAACCGCATCGGCTGCACCCCGCAGGGCCTCGGCGGCAACCTCGCGGGCACCTACACGGTCCGGTCCCACCGGTGGATCAACACCTCCTGCGGCTGACCGCCGATCGCCCGGCGCGGCCCCGCCGGGCACCACAACGCAGCAATCCCGCGCAGCTCGCCCGGAGCGGCCGGCCCCCCGGGAGACGCGCCGGCCGGCGGGCGCACCCATCCGCCGTCCCCCGGCCCTCAGCCGGAAACGTGGCCCGACTGCCCGACCGGCAGCCCGGCGAGCCGCTGACGGAACGCCTCCAGGGCGCCCGGCCGCCGACCGGGGACCGCGCGGCGCAGCGGCTCCAGTTCCTCGCCGAGCAGCCGGGCGGCCACCGGCTCCACCACGCGCAGCCAGCAGTGGTGCGCCTGGTCCACCGCCAGCACCACCTCCGCGGAGTCGGCGGCCTCACCGGCCGCGAGCCGCGACACCGCCACGCGTATCCACCCGGCCGCGGCCCGCTGCGGCTGCCCCGCCAGCCACGCAATGTCCGCCTGCACCTCCAGCCAGTGCACGGCCTCGCGCGAACGCGGCCCGCCGGCCCGCAGCGCGGCCTGCTCGTGCGCCGCCGCCAGCGCCGCGGCCTCCGCGTAACGGCCTGCCCTGGCAGCCGCACGGACCGACCCGTGCGGATCGGGCGCCGCGGGCACCGTCGGCACCGCCTGGGCGCCGAGCACCAGGCGGGACGTCCGGCTCACCTCCGCCTGCTCAAGCACCGCCTGATGCAGCTCCGCCAGCGGCGGCCGCCTCGCCACCGACCGCAGAACCTCCGCGAGCGCATGCGCGTACCTGGGCCGCGCCGTCCGCCGCCGGGGCGGCGGTGGGGCGAGCGTTCCGAATACCCGCAGCCCGCCGTCCGCCAGCGCCAGAGAGCCGCGCCGCTCCCAGACCGCGGCATCGGCCACAAGATCCGCCAGTACCACCGTCGACTCGGCCGGCCGCGACCGCAGTTCAGCCACCACCCACGGCCACGGCACCCCGTCGTACCGCACGGACCGCGGCGTGCTCCTGGCCAGCGCCACGTGCGGAGTCAGCCCCTTGTCGAGCAGCAACTGACCGACGACGACCAAAAGCAGCGGTCCCGGGTGCGCGGCGGCGGTCCGCAGCGCGGCGAGCACCGTGTGCGGATTCGACGGGTGTGCCAACTGCACCACGCTGCCGACCTGCGCCCCCGCCAGCACGTCCGGCGGAACGGCGGCCAGCCCCGGCAGTACGCCGTCCACGTCGACCAGCGCGCCACGAGCCGGTGCCGCGGCCAGCAGCAGGGCGTACCCCGACCGCGTCAAGTCCTCCGCCTGCCCAGCCCTGTTGATCACCATGCCCGCACGGTAACCGGCCGCCTCGGCCCACGGTGGACCAGCCCGGGACGACACCCCGCGCCGGCCTCCCCGGCCGGGTCGTAGCGGTCTCCATGCTTGCGCAAGACGTCGTATGCGCCGGCGGGCGCGGGCATCGGCGAGCCCACGGGGTCGACGGTGCGCGGGTGTAGCCACGCAGTAAGCGCTCTCTATACGGTTGGTGGCATCCATCTGTGGCGCCCAAGTCATCCGAGAAAACCGCCCGTTGGAGGAGACGCCATGAAACGCCGCACTTTTACGCGCCTCGCGGCCGCCGCCCCGCTCCTCGGTACGCTCACCGAGCTGCACGCCGAAACGGCCCGAGCCGCCGGGCCCGGCCGGACCGTCACCGCCATGAGCAGCGCCGGCCGCTTCATGAACGAGCACCTCTCCTACCGCGGCGCCTACGTCTGGGCCTACCGGCCGGACCTCTCCCGCACCTGGGGCGAAATGGAAGCCCGGCGCACCATGTGCTGGGTGCAGCCCCCCGGGACGCCCACCGTCGGCCACAGCATGCTCGACGCCTATTACGCCACGGGCGAGGAACCCTTCTATGCCGCGGCCGAACGCACCGGACTAGCCCTCGTGAACGTGCAGTTGCCCTGCGGCGGCTGGAACTACGTGCACGACTTCGCCGGAGAGAACGCCCTGAAGCGGTGGTACGCGACCGTCGGAGCCAACGGCTGGCGGCTGGAAGAATTCCAGCACCACTACGGAAACGCCACCTTCGACGACGCCGGCACCACCCTGTCCGCCCAGCTGCTGCTGCGGCTCTACCTGGAACGGCGTCACCCACGGATCAAAGCAGCCCTGGACCGGGCGATCGCCTTCGTGCTGAGCGCCCAGTTCAAGGGCGGCGCAGCGGACGGCGGCTGGCCACAGCGCTACCCGCGCGTTCCGGGCGCCGTCGATGACATGCCGTGGCCGGACCACCGTCCGCCCTGGCTGCCCGCGGACGTCCGGCACGGCATGGAGGACGGCGAGTACACCGGCCACCTGACCTTCAACGACGGTGTGCTGATCGGGAACCTGACCTTCCTGCTGATGTGCGCCAACACCCTGGGGCGGCGCGATCTGGTGCCCGCCGTGGAACGGGCCATGGCCATGGTCCACCGCCTCCAGCAGCCGGCCCCGCAACCCGGCTGGGGCCTCCAGCACCTTTCCGTCCCCCGCGACGGCCGGCCCGCCGGGGCCCCGGCGGGGGCCCGTTCGTACGAGCCGCGCGGGCTGGCCCCGGAAATCACGCAGAACATGATCCGCCACCTCTGTACGTTCGTGCTCCTGACCGGCGACCGCTCCCACCTGCGCCGCGTCCCCGAAGCCATCCGGTGGCTGGAGACCTGCCGACTGACCGAGGAGCAGATCGCGGAAAACCCCCTGCTCACCAACCGCACCCATCCGACCTACGTCGAACTCGGCACCAACCGGGCCCGCTTCACCCATCGCTTCGGTTCCAACATCCGCAACGGCGCCTACTACTTCGACTACGACCACAAGAACACCCTCGGCCACTCGCACGCCGCCAAACGGCTGAACATACCGAGCCTGTGGGAGACCTACGACCAGCTCATGACGATGAACGACGCGGAACTGGCCGACTGGCGCGCCGCGTCGCCCCTCACCTCCGGCGGACGCATCCCGCTGCCGCGCTACTTCACCGTCGCCGACATCGAGTTGACCCATCTCTTCCGCGGAGCCACGTTGCCGCTCCCCACGGTCGAAGAGACCGAAGCCGCCGAACTGGTCGCGGGTCTCGGCAACCGCGACCACTGGCTGGTCCCGCTGGACTTCACCACCAACCCCTGCCTCGGCCCGCCGCCCGTCGCGCCCTACGACGGCACGGCCTTCATGAGCACGCACGTCGGCGACACGTACGACACCTCGCCCTACGACCCGGCCGCGCCGCCGGCGGAAGCGCCGTACGAACCGCGCGAGCCCGAGCAGGGAATAACGACCGACTCGTACACGGCAAACATGGCACGGCTCATCGCCTACGTCGCCACCCGCTCCGGCACCCCGCCCGAGTGAGCCCGCCCGCCGGAGAGACGGGCACACGCGCGGCAACGCTCCGCCGTTCACGGCCCGGCGCCGTTCCCACCCCGCTCCCGCCGCCACCCGGCAGCACCTGCACGGGCGAAGACGGGCCCTGCGGCACACGCGCGCAGCCGCCGCGGGACGGCGCCGGGCCGGGTCTCACCCCACGCTCCCCGCGCCACCGTCGCCGGAGCCCTCGATCACCTCGATCAGACTGGCCAGGCCCTCGCCCCCGAACCCGAGGCCGAGGCGCTGGTCGATCAGTCCCTTCAGATGCTCCAGCCGGGCCGTGTCGATTCCGCGGGAGCGCCGCAGACCGATCATGGCGTCCGCCATCGGCGCGAGGTAATCGAGGCGGCCGAAGGTCTCCGGATCGTAGTCACCACTGACCGTCTGCCCGGCGATGACGGGCAGCAGCGGAGCGAGGCCCTGGAGCGTACTCTGCAACACCGAGGCGAACGCGTCCGTGGGGCCGTTCTCCCGGCGGACCAGGGCCAAGGTGTGCAGGTATCCGGCCCAGAACTCGAGCAGGAAACCAACCACCGCAGCCTCGAACAAGGCGCCGAGACCAGGGTCGTCCCCCACATGGCGCACATCCCCGCCCAGCGCGCGCAGCGTCTCCTGGTGCCGGTCGAAAACCTCGCGGGGCCCCGCGCACAGCAGCAGTGCCTCCGGCCGGCCGATGGCCTGGTAGCCCGCCATGAACGGAACCGACGCATAGGAGGCACCGTGCTCGGCCGCCACCGCGGCGGCGGCCCGCGCCTCGTCGGGGGTGAGCGTGGTCACCACGAGCACGGTCCGGCCGGCGAGGCTCGCACCCGCAGCGGAGAGCGTCTGCCGCACCGCCTGGAAGTCGCCCACGCACAGGACGAGTAGCGCGGCACCAGCGGCCGCGTCGGCGGGGGAGTCCGCGACTCGGGCGCCCGCCTCGGCCTGCGGCCCTGTCCTGGCCGCGGTGCGATTCCACACACAGGTGGGGTGGCCGGCCGCCAGTAGCGCTTCGGCGATGGCCCCGCCCAGACGTCCGGTGCCGAGCACGGCGACGCCGTCAGCCGGCGGGCGTTGAACGGGCGGCAGCGTTGCGGTCGGTCGCGTTCGCTTCATCACTGTCCTTCGGGTCTTGCCTTCGGGCCGTACCTGGGTCTTGCTCTGTCGGCACTACGGAACGGGCGTGAGTTCGGGCAGGAGCTCGGCGACGAGCAGCAGGTAGCCGAGTTCGCCGCCCTCGGCGAGGTCGGCCAGGTAGGCAAGAGCGGCCTGGTCGCCGATCTCGGCACCGGCCGGGCCTGCGGAGGCGTGCTGAGCCCCGTCGACGGGCCCGGCGAGGGACGGGAGCGAGCGGCCCAGCACATGCTCGGTGAGGTCCGCCAGCTCGAGCAGGCGCAGACCCGCGTCGCGCAGCAGCGCCGGGTAGTCGCCGATCGGGGCCAGCGGGCCGACCATCCACGCCTCGCGGAAACGCTCCAGCACCTCCTGCCTGTCCTCGGCGACGGGTTTGCGCGCGAACATGTCGGTGATGACCACGCGTCCGCCCGGGCGCACCACCCTGCTCATCTCCCGCAACACCCGGACCCGGTCCATGTGCGGCATCGACTCCACCGCCCACACCGCATCGAAGCTGTCGGCATCGAACGGCAGATCGGTGCCGTCGGCGTGCCGAAAGGACAGCAGGTCTGTCATCTCCTCCCGCTCGGCCAGCGCGCACGCGAACGCCAGTTGCTCGCGGCTGATGTTGACGCCGACGACCGCGCTGCCCGTGGCCCGTGCCACCCGGAGCGCCGGCCCGCCCGCACCGCATCCGACGTCAAGCGACCGCCGGCCCGGTCCCACGCGCAGCCGCTTGGTCACCAGATCAGTGAGCCGCTCGGCAGCTTCCCGATAGGGGGTCTCGTCCTGCGAGTCCTCCCAGTACCCGACATGCAGATTGAAGCCCAATTGTTCAAGTGGCAGGTGTGCCGCGCGGTCGTACAGCGCACCGACCGCACTGTCCGCGAACTCACTTGACCGTGCCATAGCCGCATTTCCTCGTCTCCAGCGAAAATCTCCGACGCCTGTCGGCGTGCCAGGCGGATCATGCCCCCGCCCTCCCGGACGAGATGCCTGGCCGAGCACGCGCGAGGTAGGGCGCCGGGGCGCGAACTGCCCGCCGCGCGCCCACAAATGAGGCTGCACGGCGCGAGCCCCCAGGGCAGTTGAGACCATCGCGCCCCCGGGCCGGGGTACGGACGCAGCACAGCCCGCGCCGCGCACGGCACCGCACCGCTCCCCGAACCGCCGCCGGGTCACCGACCGACAGTCGTACTGCACCCCTGACAGAAGCGGCGAGACAGCGCCGGCACCACAGATACTCCTGACGTGTGCGCGGCTTCCCGAACCCCGGCAGCCGGGCAGCGGCCCGAACCGTGGCCGGACCGTCGGCCAAAGCCTCACGACTCAAGACAATGAATCCACAATGCAACACAAGCCAGGAGCAAATCCGCACCTAATCGAGGTGTAGTGTGGCGACATGGGCGGTGAACTCGAAGGCGTGGAAGCACTGCTGGCCGAGGCCCGGCGGGCGGCCGCGATGCCGGACCCTGCCGAGCGGCTGCGATTGCGCCAGGCCGCCGGGCTGAGCAGGCCGCAGGTGGCCGGGGCCGTCGGCGTCGAACCTCAGACAGTCGCGAACTGGGAGACCGGAAGGACCGAGCCGGCGCCGCCGGCCCGCGGAAAGTACCTGCGGCTGCTGGAAGGTCTGGCCGAGATCCACCCCACACCAAAAGAGCCGCGACCCGCGACCGACGAGCCCGCCCCCCGGGCCGCAGCCGACCTGCCCCGCCAGCCCGTTCCGCCGGCCGCTCCACAACACCCCGCGGAGAGCCCCGCGGCGCGCGCCGCGCGTGCCGGACACGAGCGGCATCAGGAGCGGCGCCGCACCACATCGGCGGATCACACGCGTGAGGAGCTGGGGCAGCTGGTCACCGGCGCCGTCCACGAAGAGTTGACAAAAGCCGGCGGCGACGCCGAGTCGGCCATGGACAAGCTGGCCAAGCGAGCGATCCCGGACGTGATGCGGCTGTTCGCCGCCACCCGCAAAACCGCCCGCTACGAGTACACCGCCTACCCCGCACTGCCCGACATCCTTCGCAAACCCAGGAAAGACGCCCCGGACCTGATCTGGGAGGCCCGTCCGTCCTGGCGCCACCCCGGCCACCGCCGCCACCCCGACGGCGACCTGCACGTGACCGCGCTCGATGCCAACGCGGCCTACCTCTCGGCGATGAAGACGTGGCTGCCGATCGGGCGCCTGGAGCACTCCGCCACCGGCGAACACGACAAAAAGCGCTCCGGCGTCCACCTGATCACCCCACCCCCATGGCACCACCCCGAGCTGCCCAGCCCACTCGGCGACCGCGAGGAAGCCGGACCACTGTGGATCACCGAAGCCACCCTGCGGCTCCTGCTGCGCCTGGCCGGGCCGAAGCACCGGCTGCTCGACCCCCCGGTCATCCACGAATCCTGGACATCGAGCGCGACGGAGAACTTCCTCGACGCCCTGCGGCAAATCCTCGCCACCGTACGCGCGAACGCCCTCGCATCCGGAGACGACGTCACCGCCCACTACGTCAAGGCCATGTACTCCAAATTCGTCTCGACCATGGGCGAGTCCCACAACAACCGCGACATCACCCGCCCGGACTGGATGCACATCGTCCGCGCCCAGGCGTTCGCAAATCTGTGGGGCCGCGCGTTCAAGGCCCACCAGGCCGGACTGACCGTCATCTCCGCCATGGGCACCGACGAACTCCACCTTGCCGGCGACTGGCACACCGTGTTCACCGAAGGGCGTGGCCTGTCCGAGATGAAGGTCAAAACCGACCGCGACGGCGTCCCCGTCCACTACACCGTCGCCCGGAGCAGCCGCTGATGGCCGGCCGCTGGATGAACTTCGGCATGTACCGCGCGGAGGGCGTCCCAGGACGCGACGCCCTGGCCGCCGGAGTCGAGCGTATGGTCACCGGCATCGCCTCCCCGGCCGACACCGACCGCGGCATCGCCGCCCGCCTGCGCTACCTCACCGCCTCCCACGCCGGCTACCAGGCCATGGAACGCGCCGGGATCAACGTCACCCGCCGCACCCTGCACGCCTGGCTCGCGGAGGAGCGCTCACCCACCCCGGCCAACCGCGCCAAACTCGACGACGCGTACTGGGACCTCCGGCGGCACAACGTCGCCGCGGACCTCAAACGGCGATTGATGTCCCAGGGCGGGACCCGCATCGAAATCGACCCCGTCGACCAGTCCCGCGTCGAACGCAGACACCGCCGCGACCTCCAAGTCCGCCACCTCAACGTCCGCCCCCGTATCTGGGACGCAGCCGTCAACGCCTGGCTCGAAGAGGACGAAAGCACCCTGGACGCGATCTGGGACGACCTGATCCACGACCTCGGGTCCGACTACGACTCCTACTCCTACGTCTCCTCCATCGGCTGGAACGCCTGATCCCCGCAAGACCCACCACGGTCAGCGAACGCGGCCCGCTCAGTCCACGCCCTCGCACAAAAAGAGCTGACGGTCACCACACTCACACCTCACACCTCACACGCGGCGCAACGCACCAACCCCACTGCCAGTAACGCCCGGCCGACGCACCGGCCACTCAACCAGCGGCGCATGACGAGCCGTTGAGAGTGAACGACACGGGCGACGGGTTCGCCCCCGCCCACGTGCCGAGGAAGCCGAACGTCGCGGAACCGCCGGCCGCCAGCCGACCGTTCCACTCGGCGCTCGCCACGGTGACGGCGCCACCGCTCTGGCTCGCGGTGCCGTTCCACCACTGGTTCAGCCGCTGCCCCTGGGCGAAGGTCCACGCCAGACTCCAGCCATCCACCGGCTCCGCCGACGTGTTCGTCACCGTGGCCCGGCCCTCGAAGCCGCCCGGCCACTCGCGGACCACCCGGTACTCCACCACACAACCCGCCGGCTCCGGACCGTTCGGCCAGTCGGGATCGACCACCGCCCAGAACGCAGACTTGGCCCGGAACTCGGCGTCGAAGAGCAGCGGCGCATCCTTGCGGCCCACGTCCAGCCAGGTATCTCCGTCCTGCACACCCCACAGCGTCACCGAGGTGACCTCGTCCGCATACCGGCCGAACAACTGGAACATCGCACGGTACTGCTCCGCCTGCGCCAACAGCCGCTCCTCGGGCGGGGCAGGAAACGACTCGTCGGCGTTCGTGTAGATCGAAAGGTCCATCTCGGTGATCTGCTGCTCCACCCCGAGCGGCACGAACGTCTGTAGCATCGCCTCGGCCTCCGCGACCGACGGCCACTCCACGTTGATGTGCATCTGGTGACCGACGCCGTGCACCGGCACACCCTCCGCACGCAGCTGGCTCACCAGGTCCAACAGCGCGTCCCGCTTCGCCGGCACGTTCGTGTTGTAGTCATTGATGAACAGCCTTGCGTCCGGAGCTACATCGTGCGCGACCCGGAACGCCGTACGGATGTAGTCCAGCCCGGCGATCTCATACCAGCTGCTGCGCCGCAGCCCATCCGGCTGCGACTCGTCGATGACCTCGTTCACGACGTCCCACACCTGGATGCGGTCGCCATAACGCCCCACCACCGCCCGGATGTGCGCTTCCAGCCGGTCGAGCAGCAGCTCCTTGTTCTCCGGCGTCGGCGTCATCGGCCCGCCCGCCGCGTCGGTGAACACCCACTCCGGAGTCTGGTTGTGCCACACCAGCGTGTGCCCGCGCACCGCCATGCCGTGCTCGGTGGCGAAGTCCACGATCGGGTCGGCGTCGGTGAAGCGGAAGTCGCCCTCGACCGGCTCCGTGGCATCCCACTTCAGCGCGTTACCCGTGGTCAGGGACTCATAGTGCTTCACCAGCAGGTCCCCGGACGAACCGTACAGATCCGCGGGCAGCACCCCAGCACCGACCGGGAAACCGGCGACCGCGTCGCGCAGCGACGGGATGTCCGTCTCGATCGGCGGATCGGGCACGTAGGACACGACGGCGTCGTCGATGAAGAAGCCGTCCGTGACGCTCGCGGTCTCGACGTAGAAAGCCAAGTACTCCGCCTCCGTACTCGGCGTGTACGCCCCGCTCAGCTCCACCCAGCCACCCGAGGTGACCTGTGCGCTGCCGAGCGTCTGATAGGTGGACCGCCCGTCAATCCGGCGCTCGGCGCTCAGCCGAACGGTATCCCCGGCCGAGCCCTCGGCCGACCGCACCCACAACGAGACCTGGTACTCGGCGCCGAGCGAGAGGAGTTCACCCACGTTCAGGGTTGGCCCCTGCCAGGTGTCCGTCCGCCCGGTCACGGCCAGGCTGCCGGTGCCGCCGTGCGCGACCTCGCTGCTCGCCGCCACGGTCTCGGCGCCGCGCGCGGCCCACCCTTGCGTAGTGCCGTCCTCGAAGTCGGCGGAGACCACCGTCACCGGCTCCTCGGACACCGTCGCGGGCTCGGCCGAGGCGGCACCCGGCGGGGCCACGAGCGCGACCGCGACGGGCACGGTCGCGCACAGCACCGTCCAGAGCGCCGCGCGCCATCGGGAGAGCCGGGGGAACGCACGCATCCGGAGGTCCTTTCCACTGGGCGACCGGCCCGATCCAAGAGCGCGTGGGAGCGCTCCCATGTGTGCGCAAATGCTAGCGGTCACCCGGTCACCCAGGAAGGGCACAGGACAGGACGGATGCTGCCATCACGAACGCCGTCGCCACCCCGCATCGGCCGCTCCGATGCACCAAGTTGTTCATGGAACAATCGTCAAGACTTGTGGATGTCAATCGCGCCAGGTGCCCGTCCAGTCGTAGAGCGGCGCTGAGGTGGCATACTCCCGGAGGTAGGCGATCTTCTCCCCTTCGAGCCTGGCGATCGTTGCGCCCTGGAAGGTGGCTGCCTCTCCTTGCCAGGTGCAGGAGAAGATCCATTCGGCGACCAAGCCATCCCCGGCGGTCGCCTGCGAGGTGATCTCCCAGCCATCGACCGAACCACCGACACCGAACCACGCACGCATCCACTGTTCGACCCGTTGCCGACCACGGTAGACCGGTCCGTAGCACTCGGTGATCACGCAGTCGTCGGTCAACGTGGCCAGTACTCCGGCAATATCGTGACGTCGCCAGGCGTCGATGTAGGCATGTAGTTGGTTCATCAGGCTCATTCCTTTGTCTGGACTGGCATTCAGTCCGGCGAGCTGGAGTCATCCAGGGGTGCGGGTAGGTTGACGTGTGATCAGGCCACAGCCTGCTTGGGGCGCTCGATGAGGACGCCGTTTTCGAACCTGGCGCCGGCGCGGATCAGGGGGACCAGGTGGGCGCCGCTGATCGTCCTCCAGCGGGCTTGGGCGGACTCGACGAGCTTGAACACCATCGCGAGGGCCGCGGCCGGGCTGCCGGCGCCGCGAGTGACCTTGGTGCGGAGGTTGACGGTGGAGAACGTGGACTCGATGGGGTTTGTGGTCCGCAGGTGGATCCAGTGCTCGGCCGGGAAGTCGTAGAATGCCAGCAGTTCCTCGGCGTCGTCGGTGATCTTCGCGACGGCCTTGGGCCACTTGGCGCCGTAGATGCGCGCGAACGCCTCGATCGCCTGCCCGGCGTGGGCGCGGTCCTCGGCATTGTAGATCTCCCGCATGGCCTTCGTGGCGGCAGGTTGCGCGGACTTCGGAAGGCAGTTCGTGACATTCCGGGCCTTGTGGATCCAGCACCGCTGATGCCGGGCAGCCGGGAACACCTCGGCCAGCGCCTTCCACAGCCCCATCGCGCCGTCGCCGACGACCAGTTCCGGGCCGCGCATGCCGCGTCGGCGGCAGTCGCGCAGCAGGTCGGCCCACGACTCGGTGGACTCACGCAGGCCCTCGGCCAGCGCGATCAGCTCCTTGGTGCCGTCCAGACGGACGCCGAGCAGGACCAGCACGCACGAGTGTGCCTGCCCAAGCCGAACCTTGGGGAGCACCCCGTCCGCCCACACGTAGACGAAGTCCCGGTCCGATAGGTCCCGGTCCTGGAAGGCGGTGTGGTCGTCCTGCCACTGCCTGATCAGCCTGGTCACCGTCGCCGGAGACAGGCCGGCCGCGCTGCCGAGGAACTGCTCCAGCGCGGGCACAAAGTCCCCGGATGACAGCCCGTGCAGGTAGAGCAGCGGCAGCACCTCGGAGATCTTCGGCGACTTGCGGCACCACGGCGCCAGGATCTTCGACGAGAACCGCTTGCGTTCGCCGGTGGTCTCGTCCACGCGCCGGTCGTTCACCCGCGGAGCCTTGACCTCGACCGGCCCGGCGGCCCTGACGACTGTGCGGGGACGGTGGTGGCCGTTGCGGGCCACCAGTCGCCGACCGCGCTCGTCGGTCTCGGCGGCCAACTCGGCTATGTACTGGTTGACTTCCGCTTCCAGCGCGGCGGCGAGCATCCGGCGGGCGCCCTCCCGCACGATCTCGTCGATCAAGGAGGTGGACTGCGTGGAGCTGTCGTCAGTGACTACGCTGAGCACGGGCGTGCCTTCCCGACCCGCGCTGCGAACGCGGGCCTACTCGGTGACCATCACAGGATCATTCGGGAAGGTACGCCCTTTGCGTGCCCGCCCGGAACCGATCCACAAGTCCTGAGCATTGCTCCAAAGTTGACCGCGATGAGCGCGGGAAACGTCACCGCAGAAAAGCCCTACAACGCGGGAACACACAGCATCACGCCGTCGCCGAGTGCCGCCGCGGCCACGAGCACCACGCCATAACCGAACCGGCTCGGCAGGCGGGCGGCCATTATCGAGCCCACAAGTGCCCCCGGCCCCGTCGCCGCAAGCACCAATCCGATGGCCGATCCCGGCAGCTCCAATTCCCGTGGCAGGAAGAGCATGTAGACGGTCACCGTGGCCGCGAAGGAAAACTGGAAGGCGGCGGAGACGAGACACACCGTCCGCAGCGAGGCATCGCCGACGGCACGAGAATCCTTCGAATGACCAACAACAAGGCCCACCATCCGGTGCACAACAGGGGCGCCACCGGATCGGGCAAGGGAAGACTCGCTGTGCCGCAGCATCAAAGGCAGCACGCGATGACAGGCCCCGCACGGCCTACAACATCAACGCGCGCTCGGACAACCGAGCATGCCTTCTCTCCTCGTGCGTGACTCGCTGCCCGCACTTCGCCCCTCGGCAGCCACAGGGCGAAAGGCGATTGAAGCCCGCCGCTGGCCCGGCGGGCAGCGCGGTGGCCTCGATTCGATGCCCGACTTTCCCAATGACCAGAACCCCGACCAAGACGAGAGCACACACCCCACCCCACATACGACGCTTCCCCGCGAATGGAACAGGAGGACAATGGCGGCAGGCGGCCCACCCGCCGGCCAAGGCCGATCGAGGGGAAAACGGGTGGCGGGCATATCAGGAGAGACCGGCTCCAGGCCGGGCCGGGGCGGACAACTGGTCGCCGCCGTCGGCTGCGGCCTCCCGCTGCTGGCCATGCTCATCGGCATCGCCGGACTGGTGACCCACTTCGCGATCAAGACACCCGCCTCGCCCTACCAAGTAGTGTTCTCCACCTCCGGCAAGAGGTGCGGCAGCGACGGCGACTCCGAAGACTCGGAGCTCAACCTCGATGAGAAGACGGGCGAAGTCCTGTACTGCACCATCCTGCCCCCGGTTGTCAACGAAGGCCGGGCGCGCGCCAGCGGGGCGTTCTCCGCCGAGGAGGTCGCCCGGGTCACCGGGCTGTCGGAGCCCCTCGCCTCCGACGGCAACTGAGTAAGGCAAACCAGCAGGACGTCGAACGGCTGGTCGCGGAGATCGGCCGTGAGAACGGCCACGAGAAGACATCATCGACCTGGCTGGAGGACCTGACCTGGAAGGCCGGCCTATACAGCCTCATCGCCGGACTGGCGGTGCCCTTCTGCATCGGGCTCTGGGCGCACTTCACGGAAACGGGTAGCGGCCCCCCAGGCCGCTGAGAGGGCGTACAGACGGCATCGCAGCGGCGAGAAAGGCGAAGGCGCCAGTGCCCACTCGCCCCCAACGCCGCTGGCGATCGCCGCCGCAGGAGCAGGCAAGGCGCCGCACCGGCGCCACCGCCCGCACGATGAAAAGGAGTTGAAGGCCGCAGACACCCGTGCTAACAACGAGGGCTGGCCATCGGGTGGTCGAGGCAGAACGAGGGCGGCGATCGCGTGGCACAGGCAGCAGCGACGGACGACGGCACAGAGCAGCGCGGCCGCAAGGGCTGGCCGCTCCTGGCAGCGGTAGCGGTCGACGCACTAGGCATGGGCCTCTATCTCCCGCTATCGCTCCTGTACTTCCTCAAAGTCACTGACCTGGACCTGGCGACGATCGGCGTACTCGTCAGCGTGACCACCGCACTCACCCTGCCGGTACCAATAATCATCGGACGGCTCGTCGACCGACTCGGCCCTCGGCTGGTGGTCGCCAGCGGCCAAACACTACAAGGGCTCGGCTTTCTGCTCTACCTGGCGGTCTCCGGGCCGAGTTCACTGGTAGTCGCGGTCCTCGTGACAACAGTCGGCCTGCGGGTGTACTGGTCCTCGGTCTTCACACTCGTCGCCGACCAGGCGGACGCCGAGGGAGCCGATGCCAAGGACCACTGGTTCGCTCGGACCGGGATGATCCGAGAAACAGGCGGCGGGGCCGGTGCGCTGCTCGCGGGCATCCTGCTCACCATCGACTCCGCACGCGTCTACGACGGACTTATTCTCGGCAGCGCCCTGGCATACCTCGTCGCCGCACTGGTGGTCGTCCTCGCCGTGCCACCCACCCCGCACGCCCCGCCACCGGCCGAGGGCCACTCCGGCCACCGAGCGTTGTTGCGGGACCGGCCCTACCTCGCGCTAATCGGGACATGCACCATCTTCGCCCTGTGCAGCTCGTTCCTCGCCCTGTCGCTGCCCGTCTACGTCGTCCAGGGCCTGTCCGGACCCGAATGGGTCCCCGGCCCTCTTCTCGCCCTGAACACATTGCTGTTGGCCACCTGCACAGTCACGCTCACCCGCTTCCTCCGCCGCCGATGCACCCGCGCCCGCGCCATAGCGTGGGCTGGCGGACTGTGGACGCTGTGGTGCGCCGCGTCGGCGGCGGCCGTCCTGCTACCGTCCGAGGCGCTGGTGCCATGCCTGGTAGCGGTGGTGGTGTGCTACACCGCGGCGGAGATGATCTACGGGCCCGCCTCGAACGCGCTCGCCGCGGACGCGGCACCCGCCGGATCGCGAGGCACCTACCTGGCGGCGTTCCAATACTCCTTCGCTTGCGCGAACATCCTCGCACCCAGCCTATTCGGCCTGCTCTTCAGCCAGAATCGCCTGCTCCCATGGCTCGCCGTAGGCCTCCTCGCCGCGCTGGGCGCAGCCCTGATGCTGCGCCTGGAACATCGACTGCCACAAGAACACCAAACCCCGGAACACAAAAGCGGCCCCCAGAACATCGCACCCAAGAGCACTGCTTGATCAGCACACGAAACGAACCCGCCAGATGAGAAATATAATTGCGGAGCAATTATATTCAGCAATTCCGGAGGAATTGCTCCTGAATTCCGGAGGAATTCAGGACCGAATTCCGGAGGAATTCGGTTCCGGCCCGTAGGGCCGGGCGTCGTTCCTGCGGAGCAG
>NZ_LZNS01000002.1 GCF_001984575.1 Streptomyces sp. MP131-18
GGGGGCGGAGCGGCTGGCGCCGCTATTGGAATTCCTTACGGAATTCCGCGCCAACTTGAATTCCCCTTCGGGGAATTCTCGGTGGGTTATGCAGCGCCCCTTCGGGGCGCTTGGTTGGCGTGTTTTGAATTCCCTTCGGGAATTCTTGGGTTGTGGGTTGTTAGCTCCCCTTCGGGGAGCGGGTATTCCCCTTCGGGGAATTGGTTGTGGTATAGGGCCGCGCCGTTGGCGCGTGCTTTGTGTGAGTGCGGGTGGTGGTGGGTTTGGCCCTTTCGGGGCCCTGGTGTGGTGGTGCATCAGTTCTCCGTGCCATGTAGGTTACCGGGTTTCAGTGTACTGCCTGAGCTGGGGGTTTGTCGTGCTGGGGTGTTCGGGGTGGGGTGAGGGTGCGGGCCTTCGGCCCGTGTTCTGGGTTGGCTCGGGCTGATTTCCGGGTGGGGTTTCTTAGGGTGTGCTGGCTGGTTTTTCTGTGGCGCCGTAGCGGGTTCGCCTGGGCTTTTTCTGGGTTGGGGTGGATTCCCGTTCCGGCAATCCTTCGAGGGGTGTTGGACACTTTAGTAGGGTGCCGCCGAGGCGGTTTATCATTTCTGTTTTTGGGTTGGTGTCGAGGCGTCGCAGAAATGGTTCTGATGGGGGTGTGTGGTGGTGCCATCGACCGTGCGTCAGGAATGCTTGTCTGACGTCATTTCAGAGATGCTATTTGCTGGCGGAATACGCGGGGGAAATTCGCCGGGCCTGTCTCCGGGCGGGCCGGGCCTGGGCTGGCGGCCGCCGACGAAGCCCAGGAGGGCCGGCCCTGCCGGGCCCGGCACCGGACCGAGGACGACGTCGACGCGAGCCGGACCGGGCGCGCACCGCCAGCTGCCGGCCACCGCGCCGACGTCGGCGGCGGGCACGAGCGAGCCCGAGACGGCGTGGACGCGGCCCGGGCACGGGCAGAGAGACGGCTTGCAAGCCAAAAACCCCCGGCTCACAGCCCACGACGGCGCCCGGCGGCGGGACAGGCCCAGGCCCCCGGAGAAAGGCCGTCACACGGCCGCACAGGCCCACGCAGACCGCCAGCCGAGGCGCTGGCTACATCGCCTCCCAGGGGATGTCACCACGGTGTGCCCACCGGCCGGTGGCGTCCGGCTCGTACCAGGACCGGCCGCCCGGGAACGCGCACCCTTCGGCGATGATGCCCACGCCCGGCTCCGGATCATCCGCGTCCACCATCGCGGTCATGCCGTCCAACGGGCCGCCGTGCAGGGTCACTTCCGTCCACCGGATCGCGTCCATGTCCACCATCATGCCCACCGCCGGGCCCCCCGGTGGGCTGAGTTGTCAATCCCGAGCTGACCAGCAGCGCAGCGGCTTGCGAGCCTGGCGGCATGATGTGGCCCATGACCGAGGCAGGCACCATCCCCGTCACCGCCCGCGTGGCCCACGGCACCAAGGAGCAGCTCCAGGAGCTCAAGCCGGTGTTCGCCGACGAACGGCGGCGTGCCCGGGAGATGCGAGGTGAGGAGCGATGGAGCACCGAAGGGCTGCGGGGGCGGGAGGCGGCGGGCCGACGGGCTGAGTGGCTGGAGCACCGGGCGCGGCTGCGCGACCGCGGCGAGCTGGTAGACACGCTGGATGTCCTGGTGGCACTCGGGGTGCGGGCCGAACTCGCCTCGCGTGGCTGGGATGTGGACTGGCCGCCGTTGCCGGCCGAGGCGCTGCTTCCCGGCCGCTGGCCGGGCTCGCGGGATGGTGGCTGGCCGGAGAAGGTGCCGCTGAGGCTGCCGGCCGGGCTGGTCACCACGGTGTGGTCTGCGTGCTGGCACACCAGCGCTGAGCCGATCGCGCAGCTGCGGGACTGGCGCGACCGCCACCCCGACGCCCTGCCCACCCGGGCCTTCCGCAGCCGGGGCGAGGACCAGGCGCTCGATGAGTACCAGCGGCTGGCCGCTCAGGTGACCACCGCCGGCGAGATCTGGCGGGCCGGAATTAAGCGCGGTCTCATGGACGTCGTCCCTACCGTCAAATAACGGATTGCAAGCTAAGAAGGACCTGGTCAGAGGGCATTTGGGTTGTTGCGGTGAGGGGGAATTCCTCGCTACCGTCATTGGGTCATGACGGAGTGTCGAGGGGATGCAATGACTGTGGGAGAGCTGACCGGCATTCAGCCCGGCCAGGACGAGCGGGAAGATGTGCGCGGCGCCGGCGAACCGGTCGCCGCGGCGGGCGGGAACGCCAGCGAGCAGGAGCCGACGGACTACTTCAGGTGGTCGGACGTGCCGTTCAGCCTCGCGTGCCGCTCGCAGCTGGCGAAGGCGGATCTGCCCCGAGAGCCGGGCGGGCCGGTGCGCGGCTACCTCAAGACGTCGGACTGGCGGGGGAAGAAGGACTGGCTGCCGCTGTTCGCGGTCAGCGAGTCGGTGCCCACCGGCGCGACCGGCGGGCAGCTGGCGGCCGCGGAACGGCGCAGCAGCGCGGTGCGGGAGTGCGGCGAGTGCGGGGCGCGGTGCCAGCAGCCGCTGCACGAGCGGGACGACGGCCGGCACCTGTGCCTGATGTGCGGCAAGATCGCCCGCGTCCGGGAGCGCCAGGCGCAGCTGCGCGAGCGCCGCGGCGAACTCGCTGTGTGGGCGCGCCAGCTGCTGGACGCCGGAGGGCTGGCGATCGTGTGGGTGACCGTGCACGAGGCGCCGCTCACCCCGGGCGGCCGTCGGCGGCCGCCGCTGGCCGCCCGGGTCCATGTCGTCGACGAGGCTGGGCAACGCCTGGCCGACGTCCTGGTCCGCCTGGCTGGCCCGAGGGCTGCGGGCGTGCCCGAGGGCGCCCTCCCGGCCGACGAGGGCGTCGCGGCGCTGGACGCGGCGTTCTCCGGGCGCCGGGCGGTGCTGTGGACGGACGGAGGGCTGGAGACCGTCACAGCGCGCCTGGCGGCCCTCGGGCACCCCCTGGAGCCTGTGGAGCGGGTGCGCAGGCCGGTGACGTGGAACGGGCCGGGAGGCGGGAGCTGGAGCGGGCAGGTTCGCGACTGCCTGGCCCAGTGGCGCGGCGAACTGCGCCCCGACACCGGCGAGCTGCTCGTGCCCTGGCCGCCCGGCACCGCCGACCGGCTCTGGCTCGCCCTGGCCCGCATCGCCGCGGGCGCGGCTGAGGACGGCTGATCGCGGCGGGCACAGGCCCGCCGACTTCCTGGTGCCCCGGCTCTCCGGTGAGGGCCGGGGCACCGCCATGTACCGGTGCAGTCCGGATCAGGTGTCGCCGCGAACGCGCCGGACCATCCGGCCCAGGCGGGTCCGGGGGCCAGCGAGTTCGCGGCGGCAGGCGGCGCAGAGGGCGGCCCGGTACGGTCACCATCATGACAACACGCCGGGCCCAGACCTTGTGGGAGATGTCCCTGACCGCCGGCAACCTGCTGGCCGACATCGGGAACCGCGAGACGCCGGGCGAGGAGGTCCCGCCCGCGCGAGAGCCCGTCGTCCTGCTGATCGGTGCCGGGATCCACCACCAGCTGGCCCGCCGCGGCCTTCTCGACGGAGACCTGGACATCGTCTGGGACACGACGCTGTTGGGCACCGACGGCTTGCTCGACACCCTGGAGCGCAGCGCCTACACCGTGCTGGAGGCATCCCCGGCCGACGAACCGTCCCGCACCGTGCGCGAGCAACTGCTCGCCACCGGAGCCAGCACCCACCCCGACGATCGCTACCGCTGGGAGCGGGTCCGCGCCGCCGCCACTGCGGCGGTGCGCGCCGCCGGAACCGAGGCGACCGCCTGGGCCCGCCTGCCCACCACCCTGCAGGACGTGATCGACGGCGAGCGCCGCCGCCGCCAACTCGCCCAGTTGGCAGAGCACTTCAGCGAGGAGTACTAATCCCGGTCCGGCCGACGCGCCGGACACGGCGCAGCACCCCAACGAAGCCGTCCGGCCGGACGGCTTCGTTGGGGTGCTGGCCCGCTGATAGCGTCGGTCAACACCGCATTGGAGGGGGCGCGTTGTGAACGACCTGATGGGTGGGCTTCCGCGACCGATGGTGGAGCGGATGGGCCGCATGAGCGGTATGGCGCTGCGGGGCGTCATCGCGCTGATCGATGGGGCACCCGATACCTTCGCCGCCCTGGTGGAGCGGATCGGTACCTGGGATGACGACCCTGGCCGAGTACCGTACCCGATGCCGCGTTACCGGTTCCCCACCCAGGAAGTCCTGCGGATCGTCAACGACTTCTTCAGCGTCGTCGAGAAGGCCGGCCCCCCGCTGCCCAACGAGGTCGTCGTGGAGGGTGCGCGAGAGCTTGTCGCGCGGTACGCCCCCGGGCAGTACCGCGAGGCCGCCCTGGCGAAGCTGGCCGCCTTCCCGGCCGGCGCGGAGCCGATGGACCTCTCCGGCGGCGAGGACGACGGTCCCGTCGACTTCGTCGTCGCCTCCGCTGCGGCCGCGTGGCTGGCCTGCGGTGCCGGCGGACGCATGGCCATGCCGCAGGCGATCCGGCTCCGCCTGCTGGAGCAGGTGCGCCGCGCGGAGAGCGCCGCCATCGGGGCCCCGGAGCGCGAACAGGTCAACCAGGTCAGCGATAGGGATGCGCTCGCCCTGCTGGCTGACCTGTACGACGAGGACTACGCCCGGCTCATTCCCGGCCCGCGGCAGCGCGGCCCGTGGGAGTGGGACATGCTCTCCGTTCTCAAGGAGCACCTGCTGGAGACGCCGGCGGATGCGACCACTCCCGAGCAGCGCGGGGAGCTCAAGGACAAGCTGCTCACCATCTTGCTGGCTGCCGCCGCCACTCAGACGAAGACGAAGCTCTCGGTGCGCACCGTGGGCAAGCGGGTCCAGCCCAAGCGGAAGCCGAAGCGCAAGCGCTGATCATCCGCGCCCGCCCAAGGGCACCTCAGCCAGCACGTCCCACCGGATCTCGCGGCGGTCGTGCCACTCAGCGACCAGCGACAGCGTCGTGACCTGCACCGTGACCGGCTCGCCGGGCAAGTCGGACAGCAACATCTTCAGGGCGCCACGGTTGGCCAGGTGCCCCTCCACGCCGGCATAGGCGTGCGAGAGGTGGGGGTACGAGCTCGCGGGGATGAGCGGCCACCGGTCGCCGACCACCGCGCGCTGCGCCTGCCAGGTCAGCTCCCACAACTGCCGGTGCGACCGGCCGGGGTAGCCCTTGCTTTCGATCGCCACGGTGCCGATGTCCGGGCGTGACAGCGTGAGCTCGAACGAGGCAAGGTCGGCGGCCCGCCTGGCCACCTCAGCGGCGAGCTGGTCGACTTCGGCCGCGCTCGCGCTGTCCTGCGGTCCGGCGTGCAACACGGTGATGTGCATCCACTCCGGCTTCACCGGGCACAGGCCGGGCTGCTCGGCCAGCGTGCGGTACGGCTCGTACAGGCGCTCACGGGCGAGCGGCCGAGGGGGGATCACCAGCCAGTGAAGATCTTTCCGAAGGGGTGGCCAGGCATGGCTACGGCTTTCGACCCGCGCGAAGAAATCCTCCATGCAATCACCCCTCCGGTCGGCGAATCCGCGCCCACGCTACCGAGTCTCGCCCCAAACAGCCCCGGGCAACCCCGGCCGGGTCTGGCTCGCCCTCGCCCGCCCGGAATCGAGCGTCGCGCGGACCCCGGTCTCACGGCACCCACCGGACGGCGGCGGTCTCAGCCATGAGTAGTGCCTTTCTGCCCTGTGATGATGGACGTGGTGGGGGTCAGGCTAGACCGAATGCGGGTCCGGATCAGGTGTCGCCGCGAACGCGCCGGGCCATCCGGCCCAGGCGGGTCCGGGGGCCGGCGAGTTCGCGGCGGCAGGCGGCGCAGTGGGCGCTGTCGGGGGGTGGGTGGTACTGCAGGGTCGGGTCCTGGCCCCAGAGGTCGTCGTGGCGGGGCTGGCCGCAGCGCTGGCACTGCTGACGGCGGGCTTCTTCCTCCGCTGCGGCGGCCTGCTGGGCGGCTTCTTCGTCCTCGCGCTGCTGGCGTTCTTCCTCGTATTGCCGGCGACGCTCGGCTTCTTCCGCTTCGCGCTGCTTGCGGAGTGCTACGTGCCGTTCCAGGTAGTCGTCGTGGGTGTTGTGGTTGGTCAGCGCGGCCGCGAGTGTCTCGCCGGGCTGGTGTCCGTAGCGCCACCAGATCGGGCCGTAGGGCCCGTGCTGCTTCAGCCGCGCGAGGGTGGTGACGATGATCGGGATCGTGTCGGCGTACTCGCGCCAGCCGTCTTCCTCGCGTGCCTCGGAGCGCCAGCCGTTGTAGGACTGCCAGCGGGCGGCCCAGTGGTCGCGGGTGAGGTCGTGGACCTTGTTCATGCGGTTGTTCAGGGAGCGCTCGCCGCCGCCGGTGAACACGATCGCCACCGGGGGGTGGCCCTCGCGGTCGTCGTCGGCGTAGAGGGTGCGCCAGTACGGGATCTGCTTCTCTCCGAACTCGCCGCCGTAGTCTTTGGTCTTGCGGCGGAAGAACCGGCGGTAGCGCTCGAACTTCGCGGCGATCCGCTCCGGGGTCTCGTTGCCGTTGTCCACCTCCAGGCACAGCAGCGGCAGTGGCGGGTCCGTCTCGGGGGCGACGAGGACGGCGTCGGCGCGCGGGCTGCCCTTGGAGGGGGAGGACACCGAGCCGGTGATGGGCAGGACCACCTCCGTCGTCCAGCTCGCGACTGTGCCGATCCCCGGCGGCCGCTCCTCCTGCTGAGGGATGCCGGCCAGCGGCTCCTGGTCGACGTCGTCGTGCTCCTGGCCGTCGTCGAGGACGTCGTCGTCGTCCTCGGGCTGCGGGCGGGGCTGGATGAACGCCAGGATCGCCTCGTTCACGGCCATCGGGTGCTCCGCACCATGCCGGCCCGCGCCGCGGCCGGTGCTGCCCATGTCCCGGTCTTCGGGAAGCACCTGCGCCGCGGCGTCCAGCCCGGCCGGGGTGAGCCGCCACAACTTCTTCGACCTGGGCTCGCGGTTGCCCGGCCCCTTCTTGGCCGCCGTGGCCTTCGGGATGGCCTTCTGGCCGCGTTTGGGCGGCTTCCGGCGCGGGCCCTGGGTCCAGCCGTCGGAGACGACCAGGCCGTGCTTGTGCAGGTCTCGCAGCGCGTTCCGCAGGCCCGTGGCGTCCCGCCAGCCCGGCCGCGTCAGCCGCCAGAGCTGGTCGGCCGTCGCCACCTTCCACACGCCCAGCGCCGCCAGCACGTCACCGCGCAGGCGCGATGTCGAACCTCCGGGGTAGAGCTTGGATCCCACCGGCCGTCACCTCCGTTGTCGCTGTCCGTCGTCCCCGGCCGCCGGCCCGGTGCTCGCCGCCTCCCTCACTTCCTCCCCCGGGCAACCCCACCTAATAGGGGTGTCGGGGTTTTGCTGACCCCTTGTCCGGCCGAGTGACCAGGGGAAACACTTAGTTGGCAGAGAGGTATGGCGGTATTGGAAACAATATTGAGGGTGCTATGGATACGTGTATGGACGACGCCGGGTTCCCGAAAGGTTGACCACCGGCTCGACTCGCGTGGGCGGGACGGCTGCCGCCCCCGATTCTGCCGAGAGCTCGCTCTTCCCCCAGGCGGGCGTCGCGAGCAGTACCGCGGGCGGAGAGTCGGCAACGGCCCGCCGTCGGCCGGCCGCAGCCGGAAGCGAAGTCGGCCGCGGGGTTCCCGCGGGGATCGGGGCAGCGCCCCTCGGTGGGCACGAGGTGGTCTTGCACAAGGTGTCCCAGAGCTAGCTGACGGCCCCGCACCCGGCGCCAGGGCGTGGACTAGGACGGCCACGCCAGGAGGCGCCGGGCAGCGCACGCGGAGGTGCCGGAGTTCCGGGGCTGCGCCGATCAGATGCGCCAGGTGCGGATGCGGTCGGCGGCGTGCAGCAGCAGTCAAGGACCAGCCCTGAGAACGAACGGGCAACAGAAGGCGGGCACTGCGGGCGAAAGGCGTGGACGCTAGTGCGGAACCGGCCGCTGCACAAGTCAACCACTAATGTGTGACGCACTTCACACTACGGATGTGATAGTGTGGCGGCCTGTTGCGGCCGACTTGCCCCTTTTTGCCGTAAACGCAAATGTGAGAGTGTAGCCACGCCGCACGATTCCAAATCCGCGGAAGAAGACGCCGGACACGAGAAAGGGCCCCACCCTCTGCCAGCAAGCTACAGGTGAGGCCCGCGCCGCTGCGGACCAGAGCCCCCGGCCGGTTCAGGCCGGGGGCTCTGGCATGTCAGCCCAGGAACTCCCGCGCGATCCGATAGATCGCGTAGAACGGGCCGACCCAGCGCACCCGGTTGAACCACCGGTCCACTGTGTCGCAGCGGCGTCCCTCCGGCTTCTCAGCCATGCGGGACCACCCTTCTGGAATCCAACGTTCGTGGACTCCCGAGACCTCCACGAAGCTCCATCGGGGTGTGGCCCACCACCTTACCCGCGCAAGCGGGCACCGGATTCGACCCCATGCCTCATGTGCGGCAAATCGGGCAAGCACGCAGGGAGTTGGAAGCCTGCTGCCTCACGCGCGCCCCGTGCGCACCTCAGCGACCTGTTCAGCCATCGGCTCAGCCGCGGACCGCAGTCACGAAGGCACCGTGCAGGGAACGAAGGCCCAACCCGCCGGTACACCCCTCACCGGCCATGCACTCCTTACCGGCACCGGTGATTCCTCGCCAATCCTTGCCAGGTGACACGACGGGTGCCACAGCCACCCGGCAGGCCCTTCACCACTGGTAATTCCCCAAGCACATTGCCCGCGCACGATTCCCGCGCAGGCAGAAACAGGCCACCTACGAACATTCATGCCGGACCGTCCCCCGCTATCACCCCCGACACCAGGAAAGGCCCCCGCCCTCGGGGGCCTTTCACATGCCCGGCCGACACCGGGCATCAGCAACCACGCCCCGCAAAGGAGCACCATGCCCACACGCCGCCGACACCACCCTCGCCGCCCCAACACCCAGCGGCCGCCCATCAGCTCCCGCCCGGCCGTTGCCGGGCAGGAGATCACCCGCGGCATCCTGCATGGCGCCGCCTCGACAGCCGTCCGCGTCCTCCTCGACCTCGGCCGGAGCCAGTAACCACACGGGCTACATCCGCCACGGAGGAGAGGCGGCCTCACGCCGGCGGGGTCGCCGGTGAAGACCCACGCAGCCGGGGGAAGCCGGGTCGGCTGTTTCGCCGCTGCGGAGCCCCACGTTCGGCCCGGCGGCCCCGATGCTGACCAGCACCCCCTGGACCAGGGCTTGACCACTTTGGTCAAGCCTCTTGTCCGCACCCGATTTGTGGGTTGACCATCCTGTGTCCTCCCGGAATGTCCGTGACTGGGATCACCCGTTGCCGGGCCGCAGGTGCCAGCGTCCGTCCGGCCGTTCCCGTCGTTGGCACCCGTGCCAACGGGTGGCAACCGTCGTTGGCAGGGGTGGCAACTCGTTGGCACGGAGCCGTTGCCACCCCCCTGTTCCGGGTGGCAACGGCTCCGGTGGCGGCTGATCAGTTGGGCTTCCAGCCGCGGATCTCCAGGTTGGTGATGTTGGCATCGGGATGGATGCGGCCGGTCTCCACCAGCCAGCCGCGCACCGCGGCCGTGACGTCGCCGCCCGCGGCCTGGACGCGCTGCTGCCACTCGCGCGCGTCCAGGCCCGCTTCCCAGCCGGGGGCGGGCGCGCCGCCGTAGGCGCGCTCTTCCGTGCCGTCCCGGCGCTGGACGACGTTGCGCTTCAGGCCGGGTGAGTCGGCCATCCGGCCGGCGGAGTGCACGTAGTCGCGCTTTCGGGCGCGGACGGTGAACGCGATCTTCCCGTCGACGGCGGCGGTGTTGTCGATGACCGGGCGCAGCCGGGAGGCGCCGGAGGCGATGTGCTGGCGTCCGGCGCGGGCCAGCCGCGAGTTCCCGGGGGTCTCGATCTGCTCCTTCACCCGGACGCGGGCCGTCTTGCCGCCCTTGGTGCGGCGGCGGGTGGTGTGGCTGGCGGCGATCCCGCGAAGGTCATCGACATCCCGGATGCCGCCCTGCACGGCGCGCACCGCGGCGTCGAGGGCGGGGACGAGGGAGGCGCCCTTGCCCTTGGTGAAGAACTGCGAGACGAGCGAGCTGTTGCGCCCGAGGATCTCGCCGACCTGCTTCCTGCTGTAGCCGGCGTCCAGCAGCTGCTGGGTGAGGCGCGCCGCCTCACCGGGCTGTCCCTGCGGGCTCACGCCGCGGCCTCCTCGAGCTCATCTTCGTCCTGGTCGCAGTCGTGGTTCGACCAGGTCTCGCTGCCGTCGGCCCAGTACGCGTCTCCGGACGTTCCGCAGTCGTGGCAGTACCACTCGCCGTACCAGCTGACGTCGCCATCCTCGCCGCAGTCATGGCCGGCACCCGGGCTGTCCTCGTCGTCCCACAGCTCTTCCGTCCCGGCGGCCGCGCATCCGTCGCATTCCCAGCGGCCGCCCCACGTCACCTCGCTGCTCACCGGCCGCCCGCCTGCTCGTCGGCGAGGTGGGCGCGCCCGAGGGACTGCAGGACGAAGAACTCCTCCTCCGTAGTGGGCGGCGTGAGCGGGCCGGGCAGGTGGCCCTTGAGGAGGTAGTCGCCGGGCTGCCCGTGGTAGGGCCAGGCCGGGTTGGCGGTGGTGTAGATGGCGTCGGTGCGGAACGCCACGACCGAGCCGGGCGGGAGGTGGAGGGCGCCGACGTGGACGTCGTCCTCGCGCATCCGCATGGACAGCAGCGCCGCCCTGGCGCCCGACCACACGCCGGCGGCCCATTCGGGATGGGCGTAGGGGTCGCGGGCGAACCCGGCCTGCCGCTGCCAGGTGATGTGCTCGCCGTCGGCGCCGATGATCTGCGCGCCGGCCGGGACCTGGTCCTCACGCCCCACTGGCACGGTGCCGGTGGTGGTGCGGGGCCGCTGGGCGAACCCGCCGATCCCGAACAGCAGGATCGACCTGACGGCGCGTGAGGCGAGGCGGGCGGCAGTGCGCTGCTGCTCATCACCGTGGAGTTCGGCGAGCGCGCGCAGCGCGGCCCAGGCGTCCTTCAGGCGGGTGGACCACTCGCGCAGCGGGGTGCCGGACTCCCACAGCAGCCCGTCCAGGATCTCCACCCGCCACGGCATCAGGTGGTTGCGCAGGGCGAGGTTGATCTCCGCGCCGCCCGCCCAGGTGGTGAAGGTGCGGCCGGGCTCGGCGGGGTAGTGCCAGGCCCGCTCGCCTGGCGCCGGAAGCAGCCCGACGTGGTTCCAGCCTTCGGGGACCGTGACCCGCACCTGCCAGTGGGAGGGCGCGAACAGCGCGTTCGTCTGCTCCTTCTCGCTCATGGCGGCGAACACCGCGGCGGTGACACGGCGAGGAACACCGACACCCGAGGCCCAGGTGTGCTTGGCGTAGGCGAACGTCCTGTCGAGCTCGGTCAGCTGCGGCAGTTTCTCCGGCACGCGCGGCGGGACCAGGAGCTCGGTGCGGCCCTGCCCGGCCGTCGCGTGCAACAGGCCGCGGATCTCCTCCGACATCACCGGATAGCCCTCAGTCCACTTCGAGCCGGGCTTCGTCGGGATCGTGCGGGACCACAGGTCGCGGCCGGTCTGCGAGGGGGAGCCCATCAGCACGACGTCGGGCCAGCCACGGTGCAGCTCCTTCCACAGCAGCACGAACGCGTCCCGCACCGTGGCCGGGTCGGCGCCTTCGGGGTCGACCCACTCGGCGACGGAGCGGATCTCGGTGTGCTGGTCACCGCGCTGCCACCGCCCCACCGGACGGCGCTCGTGAACCAGGTGGCCGGCCATCCGGTCCTTCCCTCGCGTCGACTCGGTCTTCCAGCCCTCCGGCAGCGGGGCGTTCAGCCACGCCGCGACCGCGTCCCGCAGGTACGCGTACCTCTCGGCATCCCGGTGCCATGGGTCACCGGCAGTGATGTAGATCCGCTCCACGCTGGCGGGGATCGTGGCGTAGACAGCGGTCAGGATCTCCCCCACCGACCCGCTGCCGAGCTCGAGGCGCACCGTGGTGTCCCGGTGGACCAGAACGCCAGTACTCGCGTCGAGGAACGCCATCTGCCGCGGCTGCTGGACGAAATTCGGCCGGGTCGAGGTGAGGTTCGGCGTGGCAGCGATCCATCGGTCGCCGTCCTCACCGGCCGGGATCGACGGGAGCACCTTCTGCGCGCCCTCGGGGGAAGGCGCGGCGGCGGGCGTCGACGGCGGCGCGGCCGCGGCGGCGGGGAGCTCCTGGCCGTCGGCGGCGGGGCGCAGCTGCGCAACCGCGCCTTCGGGTTCGACGTCCGGGACCGGGACGGGCCGCTGCTCGGGGACGTCGACCGGCACCTCCGGTGCCGCCGCAGCGTCCGGCGCGAGATCCGGGGCCAGACCGACGACATCGGCGATGGACAGCCCGGCGGCCGGGGCGAGCCGGTCCGCCGTCGCCTTGTCGTAACCGGCGGCCTGCCGGACCAGACGGTCCCGTTCTGCGGCCAGCTTCTCCATCTGCCGTTGCACCGGCTTCAGTGCGTCCCGGACGGCGCGCAGCTCGGTGAGCGTGGCGTTGTACGCCTTGCTGTCCATCAGTAGTCCTCCCCCGAGTGCTGGTCCATTTCCTGCTCGTAGACGGCGAGTTCGGCCAGGATCGGGGCGAGCGCCTCCCGGGCCTGGAGCGGGGTGATCTCGCCGGTGGTGATCGACTCGAGAAGCAGGACGACCGCAGGAATTTCGATCATCGCGCCCCATCCGGCCACGTCTCGCCGCTGCTCGGGGTAGGCCAACCCTGCATTCGCGTGCACCGAGTGAATCGTCTTACCGCCCGCTGTGATGGGCTTGCGGAAGTTGATCGCCATCAGAAGCCGCCTTCCATGTTGACGAACCGGCAGTAGTGCAGCTGCGCGGCGACCGTGGTCGTGCCGGTGGGCCCGCCTCGGTGCTTGGCCACGATCAGGTCGGTCTCGCCCGCGCGCGGGTGTTCCTTCTCGTAGGCGTCCTCGCGGTGGACCAGGATCACGATGTCGGCATCCTGCTCCAGCGAGCCGCTTTCACGGAGGTCGGAGAGCATCGGCTTCTTGTCGGAGCGCTGCTCGGGCCCGCGGTTGAGCTGGGCAAGCACCACCACCGGCACCCCGAGGTCCTTGGCCATGAGCTTGATGGACCGGCTCATCTCGGAGACCTCAACCTGCCGCGACTCCGGCCGGGACCGCCCCGACTGCAGGAGCTGGAGATAGTCGATGACGACCAGGTCCAGGCCCTGCCGTTGCTGAATCCGGCGGCACTTGGCCTTGATGCCCGTCACCGTGGCCACGCTGGCGTCGTCCAGAAGCAGCGGAGCCTCCTGGAAGGAGGCCATCGCCTTCGCCAGGCGTTCCCAGTCGTCGGCGGTCATGCCGTCCTTGGCCTTGATGTGGTGCAGCGCCACCTTGGCCTGCGCGGACAGGCAGCGCAGCTGGAGCTCGCGGCGGGACATCTCCAGGCTGAAGAACGCGACGGTCCGGCCGGCGGTGATGGCCGCGTGCCGGGTGATGTCGAGGGCGAGCGTCGATTTCCCGAGCCCGGGCCGGCCAGCGACGATGACCATCTGGCCGGGCAGCAGGCCGCCGGTCAGCCGGTCGAAGTCGAGGAAGCCGGTCGGGATCCCGGTCTCCCGTTCCCCGCGCTGGAGGGCCTCGATGTCGTCGACCAGGTCGTCGGAGTCGGCCCCGATCGGGATGGTGTCGGTGTCGGCGCGCTGCAGGACTGCCGCGTTGATCTCGGCGGCGGCCGCGTCCTGGATCGCCTCGATGTCGCCTACGCCGGCGTATCCGAGCTGGGTGATCCGGGTGCCGGCCTGGACCAGGCGGCGAAGCATGGCCTGGTCGTACACGATCTCGGCGTAGTACGCAGCGTTGGCCGCCGTGGGGACGACGTTGACCAGCTGGTGCAGGTATCCGGCGCCGCCGACCTTGGCGAGCGCGCTCTCCTTGGTCAGCGCCTGGGCGACGGTGATCGGGTCGGCGGGCTCTCCCTCGTTGAACAGGGCAAGGATCGCGGTGTAGATGGTCTCGTGCGCGGGCTTGTAGAAGTGGCTGGCGTCCAGGACCTCAACAACGTCGGTGATGGCGTCCTTCGACAGCAGCATGCCGCCCAGCACCGACTGCTCGGCATCGAGGTCCTGCGGGGGAACCCGTTCGAACGCGGCGCGTTCCGGGCTGTCGTACTCGGTGGGTACGGTGGTGGTGTTCATCGGTCTCCTGCCCGGCGCATCGGATGGGGATCAGCGGGCCGCCTCTCTCGCGAAGGGGCGGCCCGCCTGCTTTCACGGCCCGAGTCGGTCACGGCTGATCACCGGCCTCGGGGAAGTGCTCTTCGAGACCCTTGAGGGCCTGGGCGCGGCGCTGCTCGAACTCCTCAGCACCACGGACCTGCGCGGCCTGCCGCGCGGCCGCGCGGCCGCGGCGGGACCGAGGGGGGCGCGGGCGCCTGACGGGGGGCGCGAGGAAATCGTCCAGCTCCTTCCCGCGACGCTGCGCGGCCTGCCGGGCACTCGCCCTGGCGGCCTCAACGGCGGCGGGATCGGTGTTCCGTTCGGCATCCGGCGTCGGTGCGTCGCCCGCGCGGCACGGCGGGCATGTCGCGGCGTCCCGGCCTGGGTGGTACGGGCAGCGGTCAGCAGCGGGACCAGCAGCTGCGGAGCCAGCGGATTGGCGCGGCAGGTCCTCGATCCGGCCTTTGAGGAATGCCTTGAGGCTGTGGATCTTCTCCGGCGGGTTCTCCGTCAGCTTGGCGGTCAGGGCGAGGGTGAAGTTCCAGCCCTGGACGGCGGTGACGTCGGCCAGCAGCGGAGCGAGTTCCCTCGTCGTTCTCAGTCCGCATGCCCACCGTCCGGGCAGGCCTGCAAGGAACTCCGCGGCTGCGTGCACCCGGGCAGGGTCCTGCGCAGCGCGAATCTCCTCCTCCCCCTCCGTCTGTGACGTACGGGCCGTAGGGATGCGTGGGGGACTGGAGGGGGAGGAGGTTTCCACCTCCTCCTGGGGGGGTGTGGGGGGGAACGCCTCACCGGTTCCCGGAACGCCGGAAGCGGTTCGACCTGCGGGAATGCGGCTGCCACCGCTTCCCGGAACGCCGGATACGGCGTTTCCGCTTCCGGCGTTCCGGGAAGCGGTCCGACCTGCGGTTTTATCGATTCTCGGCTTCTCGGCGTCTTCCGCTTCCGGCGTTCCGGGAAGCGGTCCGACCTGCGGCGATGCGAGCGGCGACGCAGGGTCGTCTTCGGGCCTCCACGGCTCCGAAACGGGCATGAAGTCCGGGTTGTAGGCCGGCTGCCGGTAGACCTCGTACCGGACCGAACCGAACTGACCGGGCTTCCCGCCGTCCTCCACCCGACGCACGAAGCCGGCCGTGATGAGCCGGTTCACCGACTGGTAGACGGCATCTCGCCCCACGAGCGCCTTCGCGTTCTTCGCCGACCGCACCCCTTCGGCCTGAAGCCCGAGCCACAGATCCTTCACCGTGACCGGCCGATCCTCTTCCAGCGCGAACAGCATGTGCAGGAGCACCACGTAGTCCAGCGAATGTGTCAGCCCCGAGCCGAAGACCATGTGGCGCAGCACGGTGGTCGCGGGCGCCGGTTCCGCGCCGCGGACGATCGCAGCGGTGTCCTCGAGGGCGTGCTCACTCATTGAGCACCCCCGAACTCCTCAGCGGCCTGCCCGAGAGCGGCGAGGGCATCGACCTTGGAGAAGTCGAACCACTCGCCCCGGACGCGTCGGTCTGCGAAGCGGTCGTGCAGGAAGGCCTCCAGCTCCACCCCGCCGCGCGTCGACCACAGCAGCTCGAGCGCAACAGGAGAACCGGTGCGCAGCACCTTCAGGCGGGCCTGTGGGTTCTCGCTGCGGCCGATCTTTACCCTGCCGCGGCCTGCTTCCCGAATCGCGTAGACAAAGCAGGTGCGCTTGGGAGCCGGCTGCTTGGCCTGCCGGGGAACGCGGGGGTGAGCGGACTGTCGAGCCGCACATGGTGTCCGGCGCACCGCGAAAACATCGTCTTCGATTTCCTCGAGGTGGCCGGCCCTTCGCAACCGCGCGAGGATCTCGGCGAAACGCTTGCCGTCCACCCGCCAACCGGCGTCTTCCACGTCCGCCAGCAGCTCGCCAGCGGTCGCATCAGCGTACGGGGGGCGCAGCAGGAGCCAAGCGAGAATGCCGAGGTCCTCGGGCTGCAACGCCCTGTCGGACACGACCTCCGCAGGAAGCACGGCGTACTCGGGAGGCTCTTCGGGACCCGGCCTGAGGATCAGGGAGTCCGACGTGATCACGTTCACCACGTCACCCCCCGCAGCTCCTGGTGGCGCGCGGCGCGGCGGTGGGTATGGATGGGGGCGATGTCGGGGAGGCTGGCTTGGCCGGCGACATAGATGTTCGTCACGCCCGACCAAGGGATCACCAGGGGGCGTTTGTGACCGGCCAGTGCCGGTGAGTTCTGCGAGAGGTGCGTCACACCCCATAGAGGTGTGCGCGCAGCGATCCGTGTGACCGTCCTCGCCGGGAAATATGTTACGGCAGGCGGGTGGCCTGCCGGGTAGTGCTGATTTGACACGTACGGTCCCTGATGTTCAGGGAGCCGCGATCAGCGGTTCTGTGACCCAGGCCACCACATGCCTACTCCTGCTGGGCATCGCGTGTGGTGGCGCCGTATGCTGTTGGGTAGGTGACCACACGGGCCCTGGAGGTCCAGGCACCCAGCGCGGTCACCGCGCTGACCACGACTCCGGAGCTTGCCGGCGGGGAGTCGTTGCTGAGGAGGCCGTCCTGTTCCAGCAGGGCGGCCATCAGCTTTTTACGGGGGAAGCACGAGGGCTGCAGAAGACCGGAGCGCGGCGGACGACGCACGCGTGACACTCGGCCGGGACATCAGGATCACCTCCGTTGCTTCCCCGTCGTGATCGGGTACTCGGACGCACCACCATGCCATACCCACCCCACACGACACGCCCGAACCGCGAAGACGGTGACCTGTCGCGCCGTCAGGCACGGCGCTTGCCAGGCGGTCTTCCAGGCTGGTCACGGTGACTCCTGCGACTGCATGCCGCCTCTGATCGCCGCGATCGCCTGTCGCAGATCCACGGCGGCCGATGATCCGCGGAACCGAGGGGCGGCGAGCAGCGCTTCGACCCGCGACGCCCGCTTGACGATCCACGAGATCTGTTCCTCTGCCGGGAGCGTGAGGATCGGGGCCATGGCTGCGGCGGCGCCCTCGACGTTGTTTTGCTGGACGCGGGCCGTAGCCACGTAAATGTGGGCCAGACGCTCATCGTCGAGGGAGCGCTCCGCCACTGACATCCGTTGCCACGAGGCGATCGCTGACAGCGCCTCCCGTTCGGCGCGTTGTGCGTCACCTGGGCCGCCAGGCCAAATAAGGCTTGATCCGGCGTAGTAGCGGCGCTTGGTGTCGGAGAACGCGAAGAGGCCCGGTACGGAGTCCGGGCGGTCGACAGACTCGTGAACTCGCTCGGCCTCGTCCAACGCAAAGTTCGCACCACGGGAGTCACCGAGGTTCGCCAGAGATTGCGCACGGCCGGACAGGAGCCGAGCCACGCCGGTGCCCGGTACCCCAGGCTGGGCCCGAGCCAGCCCGTCTTCTACGAAGTCGATAGCAGCCGCGTAGTCGCCTTGGAACCGGCTGATCAGGGATTGGGTACCGCGGCTCCACAGCAGCAGTTCGGTATCGCCCGCGAGCTGCGCACAGGAGGCAGCAGCCTGCGCGTGCTCCAGTGCGCTGTCAGGTGCTCCCAGATCGAGTGCGGCGTACGCCAGAATGCCGGAAAGCCGCCCGGCGACGATCAGAAGGTCAGTGCGCTGGCCCGGACCGTGGCGGTGGTCTCGCAAGCGGGAGAAAACATCTCCGCGCAGGGCATGCGCGCGGTGCAGCATAGGCCCAGGCGGAGACGCGAGGTAGTCGATAGCCGTTTCCTCGACGCCGCTGTGAAGGTCGTCGAGTTCCAAGTCTGCCAGGGCGGCGAGATCACGCGACGCGGCGAGGGCGGCGGCGAGGGTCTTGCGGTTAGCCGCCTGGGTGCGCCGGTCAGTCTCTTCTCGCTCGAACGCGGCAACCAGCGCGCCTGCCGCAGAGAGCGCTTCATCAGCGGCTATCGCGAAGTCGGCTGTTGCGGCACGCCGACCGTGCTCGATGTGGTGGATGTGGGCGCGGTCGTAGTGAGTGAGATCCGCGAGAGCGCCGTAGCTCAGGCGGGCAGCGCTGCGGTGCTGACGTAGCAGCTCCGCGAATTCTGCGGATGAGGCCATGTCGCCATCCTGTCGCCGAACGAGCCTGGTTGGAGGGGGGGACGTGTTGTCAGGAGTCAGTGACCTGGCCTGACAACAGGCCCTGGCGCCCAGACAACAGGCAGCACCTTGGATACGGAGCGCGAGAGTGTTGCGCTGAATCCATGAGCGTTAGCAATCGGTATCACGCTGCTTCCTGGGGAAGTGGCAGGTCGTCGTACACCAGCTCCACCCGATCGGCAGGAGCAATTACCCGCAGCAGCTCAAGTGGTCTTCGCTCAGCGCTTATCGTCAGACGGGTCACCTCGAAGACAGGGACTCGCCCGCCGATTCGCAGCCGACCTGCCTCCTGCTCGGTGGGCAGCCGAGCCTTGACTCTTTCGTTCACCGCAGCGGGACGGTGGCCCAAGGCGATGAGCTGGCGATACACACCGCCTTCGATCTTCTTCTCCTTGGACAGCGGGGTGTCTCTGGCGATGTCGGGCGGATACCACGCGTCCTGGGTTTGCACGACATCGTCAGAGCCGATCATGGCAAGTCGGCGGCGGTATACAGCCTCTGTCTTCGCGGGAAGTTGGAGCAACCGTGTCGAGGATTCAGAGATCCTCACGGCTGGAGCCACCAAGTCAACCACCATGCGACCGTCCAAGCCCCGTTCGGCACAGGCGGTCTCCCACGGCCCTTTGGTGCCGCCGGGCTCGATCACACGCGAGTATCGGCTGAGCGGGAGGGGCACGAGAGTGCGGCTGCGCACCACTGTCCCGCGTTTCCGTACCGGCACCACGAGCCCTTCGTCGGCCAGGATGGCCACGGCTCGGCGCAATGTGAGACGCGAAGCTCCGTACTCGCGTTCGAGTTCAGTGAGGCGCGGCAGGTTCGCCCCCTCGGGGAACTCCCCTGCGTTGACGCGTTTCCGCAGGTCGTTGGCAACCTCGCGATACCCGGGCATGGCCCCTCCTCTCCTGACGCAGACTGCGCGGTTAAGGGTACCTGTATTGACAGGCTGAGGTGTGGTCGGCAGTATCTGATTAGGGGTACCACTAACGCAGGGTGTCTGCGTGGATGCGGCACCTCCATGTCAAAAACGGCTCCCCGGTTCTGCCAAGACCACCGGGGAGCCGCGACCGAAGCGTGTTCGTCCCGATGAGGAGAACGACTCCGATGAACCCGATTCTCACACCTCGCCCGTCGGCTGGGCAGCGCGGCATCCGGCCGTCGCCGGCGGATGCGCTGGCCGCGGCGTTCGAGCGGCACGCCGACATGCTGGTCGGCTACATCCGTACCGATCTGGCTGCCGGGGACTGGCAGCTGGCCCGGGACGCCGAGGACGTGGCCGCCGACGCGTGGCTGCTGATCGTCGAGAGCGCTGGCCCTGTTGAGGGCCGGGTGCTCGATGCGGACTGGCTGCGGCTGATCGCCCGTGCCGCGGTGCGCCGCTACCTCGACAGGCGGGGGCCGGAGCGGCCGGTGGGGCTGCGCGGCGTTCGGCTGGAGCACGGCACGGCGGAGGACGGGTTCGAGGACCTGGTCCTCGACTCGTTGCCCGCCGACCCGGTGCCTGCTGACCAGTTGCGCGTGGCGCCGGTGCGGGCCCTGTCCCGGCGTGGTGTTCCGGCCGCGCGTGAGGCGGTGGCGGCGTGATGACGACGATGTTCGAGTCCCGCGCGCTCCGGCAGGAGGCGCACGCGGTGAGCGCGGTCCGCCGCACCGGTGACGCGCGCCGCACCCGGATTCGGTTCTATGCCGAGTTCTACCTGCGCGGCCTGGCCCGCGGCCACCGTGCCGCTGACGCCCGCGACATGTGGGGTACCGACCTGGTGCGCCTGCTCGGGGTCGCCCGCCCGGTGGACCTGCCCGCCCTCGCACGGGCGGTGCTCGCCGAACTGGACGCCCGGGTCGACCGGCTGACGGCCGCCGCGGAGGCGACCGGCCAGCCCGCGCTCGTCGCGCTGGCCCACATGCTGGGCATCGACCTCACCGCGCACTACGAGGCCGACCTGTCCGACGACGGCGGGGCCACCTGGCAGGCGTGGGCCGGGCTCGGCACGCTCACCGGCGCCGAGGTCCGCCGCGACGCGGCCGGCATCCTCACCGAGGGCGGGCAGGCCCGAGCCGACGGCCCGGCCGTCCTGCTCCACTCCCCCGGCGGCGGGCTGACCCGCTGGACCCCGACGGCCCGGGCGGAGGTGGCCTGATGGCGGACTTCGGTAAGCACACGCACGGGCCGAACTTCGGCCGCCGGGTGGCGGGTTGCCCGCGCTGCGACGAACTCGAGGCCGGAGCCGAGCCGGTCCGCTGGACGCGCGGCTGGCAGCGCGAGCAGGAGACCCGGAACGACGCCATCCGGCAGCACGCGCACGAGAAGCACTTCGCGCCCGGCGGCCCGCACGCCCGCCGCGAGTGTGGCCCGGTCTGCACGTTCGGGGACTGGTGACCATGGCCGAGACGATGAACGCCAGCCGGGTGCATGCCCGAGTCGCGGCGACGACATGGCTGTGTGCCGCGCTTGTCGCCGCGGGTGTCGCCTGGACCGCCGGGCTGACGGCGGCGTGGTGGCAGCAGGCACTGCTGGCGGTGCCCGTGCTGGCGGTGATCGCCGCCGACCTGCGGGGCGCGGGCCCGGTGATCGACGCCCGGGTCGCGGTCGTGCACCTGCTGACCGCCCTGGGCTGGGTGCAGACCCCGCTCGCGGTCGCGGGCGGAGCCTGGGCGGCAGGGCTCGGCGCGGAGGCGTCGACGCGGCTGGCACTGGCCGGCGTGGTCCTCGCAGTCGTCGCGCTGTTCCGCACGGCCCCCTCTTCTACTGCGCCGGAAGGAAGTGCCCAATGAGCGAGCAGATGATGACGGCGGAGCGGCTGGTTGAGGTCGAGCGGTTGCGGGCGAGCAACGCCGAGTTGGAGCGGGTGAGCGACGAGGCGTTGGCGGAGCGGGATGCGCTCCACGACCGGCTCGATGAGATGGCCGCCGCGGTCGCTCCGATCGAGGAGATCGGCGAGCACTCCTCGCACAACGACCCGTGGGCGAACGCGCTTGACCTGATCACCCCGGCCGCCGAGGTCGAGCAGATGCGGGCGCGGGTCGCCGAGTTGGAGGCCGAGGCCGACCGGCTGGCAACGGACCGCGCCCGGTGGATGAACCGCTACTACGAGGAGTCCCGCACCTACTGGGATGCCGAGCTGCCGCCGGGCGGCGAGTGCTGTGCGGACTGCGGGCAGCCGGTGGAGTCCGAGCCGTGCCCCGAACACCATCCGGCGACCGTCGCCGAGCGCCTGCGGGGCCGTATTGCCGAGTTGGAGCGGCGTCCGTTCGGCGCCGAGGTGCTCCGCATGGCTGCTGGCGAGACGGAGAAGCTGCGCCGCTTCGAGCGGGTGAGTGGACCGCGCTGGGCCGCGCTGTCGTCGGAGGAGCTGCGCGAGGCGCGCCTGCTGGAACAGCGCCACCAGATGGACCCGCTGGACGGCGCGTTCGCCGAGCTGGCGATCCGGCACTGCAGCGGGACCGGGATCAATGAGCCTGCGGGAGGTGGGCTGTGAGTCTGACGGAGTTCCAGGAGTCTCGCCGGCAGGACCGGATCGCGGACCGGGAGCAGGAGCGTGAGGACCGGCGCCAGGCGGAGGAGGCGCGGCTGCGGCGGGAGGAGCAGCAGCGCCAGGAGCGCCTGGAGCTGAAGCGCCTGTCGGTGGAGGAGGCCGACCGGCGGCGGGAGCAGGACCGGGCGGACCGGCAGGCTGCCGCGGAGGAGAAGCGGCGCCGGGCGGAGGCGGAGCGGCAGGCGAAGGCTGCTGCCGCGAAGGAGCGCGCCCGGCAGAAGAAGCAGGCCGCGAAGGAGCGGCGGGAGCGGTGGCAGAAGCGCCTGGTGGCGGTGCCGGCCTGGGTGGCCGAGCACCTGGATCTGGCGGCCGCGCTGGTGGTGATGGGCTGCTCGATCGTGCCGGCGCTGATCTCGCAGGCGTCCATGCTGGGCGAGACCGGGCTGAACCCGCTGATGGTCGGGATGCTGCCGGTCATGCTGGAGTGCGCCGCGTGGGCGGCGACGGCCGGCGAGACGAAGGCGCTGAAGGCGCGTCGGTCGCCGTGGCTGTACCGGGTGGCGATCTACGGGTTCGCGGGCCTGGCGGCGGCGATCAACTGGACGCACGGCCGTGACATCGGCGGGGCCGAGCACGGTACGGCGCTGGGCGCGGTGCTGGCGGCCTCCAGCATCATCCCGATCCTGATCTGGCAGCTCGTGCAGGCCGGCCGTCACCGTGAGCTCGCCCTGCGGCAGCGCGCGGAGCGCAAGGCGCGGCGTCAGGCGCGTAAGGACGAGCACCTGACCCGCAAGCAGCGGCAGGAGGAGCTGCCGGAGGTGTGGGCGGTTGCTCAGAAGCTGCGCGCGATCGCGGGGCGGGCGCGCCTGTCGGAGGAGGACGCGTGGCTGGCCGCGTGGTCGGTCCGCGAGGCGGCTGGCGTGGACCTGCCGCAGGAGTTGCTGACGCTGCTGTCGGCGGATCTGCTCGGGCTGAGGGTTGACGCGGAGTCACGAGTGGCGGAGGCGCTGGCGGACCTGTCTCTTGCCCGCGACCTGCGGCTGAAGGTGTCCGTCAAAGCGCCGCCGGAGAGCCCCGAGGGGAGCGCTGCGGAGTCCGTCAGTAGCGCGTGGACGGTGTCCGCGAACGGGTCAATTACCCCCCCTACCGGGGGTGTTGAGGAGGCCGCGACGGCCCTCGTGAAACGCCTGGAAGGGCCCCTTTTGCGGAGGGAGGTTTCCACACAATCTCCGCAGATCACCCCGTCCGTCCCCGCGCCCGCGCGAACGTCTAAACCCGCGCCTGCGCCCGCGCATGACACGCGCAAAAAGCAGCCCGCACGGACCTCCTCCGACGGCCAGACCGGCACCAAGAAGCGCACTGCGCGGAGCACTGTGCGGACCCTGTCGCCGGGCGCGAAGAAGGCCGCAGCGGAGACCGCGCGACGGGCCACCGCGGAAGAGAACGCGGACATCGAGGCGTGGATCGCGGACCAGCTGCGGACCGGCACCGATGTCACCCGCAGTGACGTCGAGCAGGAGACCCACCGCCGCCGTGTCGCACTTCACGGCGTGCGGAAGGCCGAGATGCCGGGCAAGACCTGGTGCTACGACCGGATCGGCGCCGCCAAGCGCGCGGCCGGGAAGGCTGCCTGATGCCGCGGACGAACATGCGGTTCTGGGACCCGACCGGCGCCAGGTACGGCCTGCCGACCTGGCCCTGGACGCTCGGTCCGTCCCCGGACCACATGGCCACCGAACGCCAGCTGAAGGCCCGGGGCCTGCGCCCCGGCGGACAGGACCCGACCGGCCAGCTCGGATGGCTCCGGGGCGGCGAGGAACGCTTCGCCGCACTGTACCCGGTCGAGCTGGCCCTGCCGAAGCGGCCGATGACCCCAGCGAAATGGGCCGCCGTCCGGAAGGCCTGCGCGGCCCGCCGGATCTGCCCGGACTGCCGTCGGGACGTCGGCTACGAGCCCAGCCGACGACTGGGCGCCTGCAACGACTGCACCGCCAGCGGCAGTTACGCCGCCGCTGCCTGACCAGCCAACTGAAGAACCGACGCGGGACGGGGTCACCGGTCTCAACCGACCAAAGCGATGCCCGGCCCCCGCCCGCGCCGCACCCCAGAGAGGCAGGACCAGCATGACCGACATCCACACCGCCGCGGCAGACACCCCCGGCCCGGACGGCGAGTCCTCGGCCACGGACGCCACGGTGATCCACCTGCACAAGAACCAGCAGGAGCCGGAGGCCCTGGAGGGGCGGGTGATCACCGCCGACGACTGGGAGCACCGCGAGGACCCGGACGGCGACCGGCCCTGGATCGACCCCCGGCTGCGAACGAAGCAGGGGCGCGCCGCCCGCCTCGCATGGCAGCGGCGCCAGGCCCGCCGCGCGGCCCGCCGGTGGGCTATCCGCCAGGGCGGCGCCGACGGCGTGGCGGCCCGCGCCGTGCGCGGCGAGCGCCGCGTCCGCACCTGGGTCGCCGGCGTCGAAGGTGCCAAGGCCCGCGCCGACCTCGCGCTCGCCCGCCAGCTGGTCCGCGACGCCGACCAGGTCGCGCGCCGTGCCCGGTTCGCGGTGCGTGACCGCAAGGCCGTCAAGGAGCTGGCCCGCTCCGCGCAGCAGGAGGCCAGCCGTGCGGTGACTGTCGCGGAGAGCGCCCGGAAGCGCGCGCGGCGGGTGGTCGGGTCGAGGGCCGCAGTGGTCTACGGGCCGGTCGCCGGCGGCGAGCTGGCCGCGTACGCCGCCTACGGCGTGGGCGGCCTCACCGCCGCGGTCCTGCTGACCGTTGCGGGTGCCGCACGGCTGGGCCGCCGGCGCGACGACATCACCGAGCACGAGCACCAGGAGCAGGTCGCGGCCATCCCCCAGCAGTTCGACATCGGGATGACGCCGAGGATGTTCGAGCAGATGCTGCGCCAGGCCCTGACCGAGGACCTGAAGGTCTCGGTGTCCGCGCTGCGGGTCGACCCGCAGGAGTGGGGCTTCGAGATCCAGCTGTGGCTGGAGCGGATGACCCCGGAAAAGATCTCCGCGCAGCTCGACCTGCTCGAGGCATGCCTGCCCGGCGTGCGCACCGGCAGCATCCTGCTGCAGCAGTCCGCCGCCGCCCGCAACGAGTGCACGATCCGGGTGCCCGGCCCGAACCCGTGGAAGTCAGTGCCTCAACTCCCCTACCGGGCGCCGCACTCGGTCAAGACGTCCGAGATCCACACCGCGCAGATCGGCGCGGACATGTCCGGCCGGCCCCTCGCGCTGCCGGTGTGCCGCACCAACGTGAACATCGTCGGCGCCTCCCGGTCGGGCAAGTCGACGATCCTGCGCGCCGAGGTCGACGCCCTCACCGCGACCGAGGACCAGATCGTCATCGGCATCGACCTCGGTAGTGCGGGCAGCGGGTTCGGCGGTCTGCGGCGCGCCATGCACGCCGTCGCCACCACCCCTGAGCAGGCCCAGATGGTCCTGCAGTGGGCGCTCGACATCGGCAAGGGCCGGCCCGCCCTGTTCGACAAGCTCGGCATGGGCATGAACTGGCAGACCTCCGCCAAGCGCCCCGGCATCAAGATCGTGGTCGACGAGTTCCCCGCTCTGGTCCGGGAGTCCCGGAAGGGATACATCGACGCCGCCGGCAAGAAGGTCAGCTGGGACCTGGACGGCATGCTCGGCGAATTCGCCATCACCTCCGCGAAGTCGGACGCGACCATGCTGATCGCCGGTCAGGGCATCACCAGGGAGAAGGTGAAGGACAACACCTGGCTGACCGAGCTGGCGGTCCAGGTCCTGGCCGCCTGCGACACCGACGACGTCGTCCAGGTCCTCGGCGGCGGCGCGATGGCCCAGGGCTGGCGGCCGGACCGGCTCGTGCCCGCGATGGGCGACCAGCTCAACGACGCCTCCGTCGCCTACGTGATCGCCGGATCCGCCTACTGCGAGCCCATCCCCTACCGCGCGTGCTTCGCGCCCGAGGATGAACTCCTTCGCCGCGGCATCGAGCGCGCGCGGGCCGGCCTGGTGGACATCGACCCGGAGTCCGCTGCGCTCAGCGCCATCACCCTGCAGGACCTGATGGATGCCTGTGCCGAGGACGGCGCCCCGGCCGGGAACGCTGGCGTGCCGCAGCTGGTCGCCACCATCCGGCAGATCTTTGCCGACGCCAAGGACCCCGCCGGGCTGGCCCCGGAGGACCTGGCCGACGCGCTCGGCGAGGTCGACCCCGTCCGGTGGGGCCTGGACCACTTCGACGGCGACGACCAGGACGCGCAGGTTGCCGCCCGCGTCGACGCGCTGCGCCAGGCGATCACCGCGGTGCTCGCCCCCACGGGCCAGAGCTGGGCGCTGGAGAAGTACAGCAAGAGCAAGCCCCGCGGCTACCGCCTGCGCGACCTGAAGGCGATCACCGGCGAGGCGTCAGCCTCCTGACCGGGCCGGAACCCGGGCGGAACCGCAGGTCAGCGGAGTGGAACCGGCTCGGAACCGGGCCGGGACCCCACCTCGCGACCGGAACCCGGTTCCCGCCCGGCACCCCGGTTCCACCCTGGTTCCGCCCGCCTGACCTGCGCGTTCCTCCGGTTCCGCCCCGGTTCCGGCCCGATACGACCGATGGAGATGATCATGGCGAGTGAGTTGCTGCGGCCCGCCGACCCGGGCTCCGGCTATCACCGGGTCCTCGCCCGGCGCCGGTTCCGCTACATCCGCCGCGACCCGGCCCACAGCCTGCGCATCACCTGGATCGCCGAGCCGGTGGTATGCCCGGTCTGTGAGACCGACACCGACCTGCAGCTCGTGCTGGACGAGCGCACGGACGTGTTCGTCCAGGTCCACTGCCCCCGCCGCCACACCTGGTCCGACCCGGCCATCGACCCGGCGCACTTCCGGACCTACTCGCGACTGCAGTGGGACGCCGACCCGGACCCGGACCGCATGTGGATCATCGACGAGGGGTTCGGTGAGGAGCCCGCGCCGCCGGTCGACCTGGAGGAGGTCAAGGCCGTCGCGAAGACGGTGGGCCGCCTGTACAAGGCCAAGGCCAAGAGCCGGGTACGCGGCGCGGCTGGCCGGCCGGTCCGCGCCGCCAAGCGCAAGGCCCGAGATGCCGCCAAGCAGCCGTTCACCGCCGCCGCGCGGGCCCTGCGCGGCCGCCGCAAGGGGCAGGAGCAGGAACAGGAGCAGCTGGCCGCGCAGAGCGGGCGGCGCCGGGTCCAGCTTGGGCCGGACGGCAAGCCCATGAAAGTGCCCTCGGTGGCGAAGTACCGCAAGGCCTATGGGGCGCCGGCCCCGAAGAAGGGCCCGGCCTGCCTGGTGTGCGAGGACACCCGCACCATTCCCGGCACCCACATCTCGTGCACCGAGTGCGGCCCGGCATGAACGCCCAGGACGGCCAGAAGAAGGGACTACCAGTGACCGACGCCGACCGCCTCGCCGGGATCGAAGCCCGCTCCCGCGTGCAGCCTCTGGGCACGAGCGACGTGCAGTGGCTGATCCGGCAGGCCAGGCAGATGCGCGCCGCCCTCGACGAGGTGTGGGTCCTGCTCGACGAAGCCGGCAGCCTCATCCTCTCCAGCTACGTCCAGAGGGCTGTCGAGCCCACCCTGCCGGACGGGGCACGCATCCGGGAATGGGCGCGCGCCAACGGATACGACCTGGGCGATGAGGGCCTGATCCCCAAGCTCGCCCGGCTCGATTACCGCCGCGCCCATCCTGAGCTGCAACAACAAACACATGCATACAAAAAGTAGGCCAACTCTAGACAGGCCAACAAAGAGTTGGCATGATTGGGGTTGTTGGGCCACCAGGCCCACGGCCCAAGGAGGAAGAAGACGATGGCGGACACGGCACCCACCCCGGAACAGCTGGAGCAAGCCCGCACCTACGTCAGCGCGGAAATCGCACGCACCGACACCAAAGCGGCCGCCCTGCTGACCGGGCTCAGCCTGCCGATCGCCGGACTGGTCGCCGCCCTCCCCGGCCGCGACATCGACCCGCCGGCCGCCATCGGCGTCGGCCTCGGCGCCCTCGGCCTCGTCGCCGCCATGCTCACCATCCTGTTCGTCGTCCGCCCCCGCCTGACCGGCACCAACACCGGCTACCTCAACTGGGCCGAGGCCGAGAACGACGCTGCAGTCGCCGCCGACATCGCCGCCGACCACCGCGTCGAGCACATCGTCCAGCTCTCCCGCATCGCCCGCGCCAAGTACCAGGCGCTACGGGTCGCCATCGACACCGCCGCGGCAGCCATGGCCGTCCTGGTCATCTCCCTGCTCACCACCCTCATCTGACCAGCCCCGGGGCAGCCGCCATCCCGGCCAAGGACCACCGGCCGCCCCGGGCCCCGAAACAGCAAAAATTCCGGAGGCAGTACATGAAGCGCTTCATCAACACCAAAACCCTGAAGACGACCAAGGGAAGCGACGTGCGCGGCGAGCAGGACGTCGCCGGGCACCTGTTCCGCACGTGCTCCGGCTGCGAAACGGAGCAGTACCACGCAGGCATGGCCGGCGTGCTCAAGGACGTCGTCGACCACGCCCACACCTGCGGCAAGTAGCCCGCCACCGAACCGCGTTACCCAGAAACGGAATAGGAGAACACGTTGACTTACGCACAGTCCGACACGGCCCCCGAGACCAGCCGTAGCCTCGCCGTGCGGCGCACCACCACCCGTCTGCTGCGCGCCACGGCCTACCGGGCCGAAGCCGCCGCCGGGATCGGCGCCATCCTCCTGTTCGCCACGGCAGTCGCCGGCGCCGGGCCGGACTGGTTCCACAGCCACGACCTGATCCCGCCGATGGCCGTCCTGGCGCTGTACGGCCTGGCCACGCTCCTGCAGGAGATGCTCGGGTCGGCCAGCACCCACATCGACCCGGACGCCCGGGACGGCGACACTCTCTTCGCCGCGGCCGATGTGTTCACCGAGCTGCGGGAGGACCTGCGGGCCGGCGCCGACAAGAACGACGTCCTGATCGGTCTGCAGGCCAGCCGCGTGCTGCCCGCTCTGCACGGCACGCTCGCCGAGCTCACCGCCGCGTTCGCCGCCGAAGACCTGGACGAGGCCGACGACATCGACGCCGCCGCCCAGGCCGTCGGCGACGCCGCGCACGCGCTCGGCGAAAAGCACCTCTGATTTCGCCCCGGGGCGGCCGCCATCCCGGCCAGGACCACCGGCCGCCCCGGGCCCCGAACCCGCTCCGACCGGAGCAGGAGGAACCCCCATCCTCCCCCATCCGAAAGGAGCAGAGGAATGACCCCCGCGAAGAAAACCGACCCCGACGACACCGTGGCAGCCGCCCAGGACCTGCTGAAAGCCGCCAAGACCCGGCGTGAGAACGCCAAACGCGCCGCCGACCAGGTCTTCTGGACCGCCGTACGCGACCAGATCGACGCCCGCACTCTCCGGCAGACCGACGCATGCGACGCCATCGGCTACACCCGCGAGTACGTCCGCCGCCAGCTCAAAGCCCTCGCCGACGGCGATTTCAACCCCATCGAATAGCTGATTCCACCCCGGGGCGGCCGCCATCCCGGCCAGGACCACCGGCCGCCCCGGGCCCCCGAACCCATTCGAACCGACAACGAGAGGACGAAGCGATGGCCTGGACGTGGTGGATGGCTCTCGGAGCCGCAACCCTCCTCGCCCTGCGCGTTGTGGTCGCGAAGATTCGGCCGGCCAGGACCTGCTCCTGGTGCGGGCGGATGTCCGGGCACGAGGTGACCGGCCACAGCTACGGGCGGTGCCAGGGACCGCAGCGGGAGCGCCGGGCCGATGAGCAGTTCCGGGCTGAGTTGGAGCGGACCCGCGCCAAGTGGCGCCGGGAGCGCGAGCGGGACACGGCCCGCGCCGCAGCCCAGATCGCCCTGGACACCTCCAAAATGCGGCTGATCAAGGTCGGCACCATCACCACGCGAAGCTCGCGGGGCGCCTTGATCGTCGACATCTCGGACTGGGCATTCGACAACACCTCCGGCCCGTACAGCGGCTTCACCCCTGGCGGGACCCAGCGCACCTTCAACGGCACCGGCGCTCCGGAGAAGTTCCACGGCTGGACGCTCCCCGAACTGCACCTCATCGCCCACGGCGGGCAATGCCGCTGCGACGTCGCCCGCCTGGCCAAGAACACCCGATAGCCCGCTCGACCCGGCGGCCGCCATCCCGGCCAGGACCACCAGCCGCCGCCCTGGGCCCACACCACCCGACCCGCAAAACCCGAACCGGAAGAGAGGACCCCATGAACCGCTCCGTCGAGCGACTCGCACTGTTCGGCTGCCTACTGGCCGCCTTCGGCGAGATCCACCCCTTCTGCGACCACTGGGCGCAGGACTCGGAAACGGCACGATGCAAGCGCCTGTACGGCGATCACCACGTCTACCGAGACGGCGTTCGCGTCGGCGAGGAGACGGCCGACCGCAGCGGCGAGCCGACCATGACGGCCAGCGCACGGGGCCGCCGCGCCGTCGCGTTGCACGTCGCCACCTACACCGCCATCCAGACCGGCGCGGCGGTCGGACTCGCCCGGGCCTTCGGCTACCGAGTCCCGGCCTCCGCGCTCCTGGCTGGCGCCGTGATCAACGGCGCCACGCACGCCGCCCTCGACCGCGGCGCGCTGTTGCTGTGGCTCGCGGACAAGATGGGGCAGCGCGGCTACATCGAGCACTGCCAGGCGGTGCGCCTGGACAAGGACGGCGCGGCACACGCCGAGATCAACGGGCCGGGCAGTGCCTGGATCGAGTTGGACGCGGCCCTGCACCGGATCGTCGGCGTCGGCGCCGCGGCCGTCACCACCTGGATCGCCACACGTAACCGAGGCCTGAAGTGAGGCCCGTGACGGATCAGACCCGTCTCCGGGAAATGGACGACGCCGCTCATCTCGTGCGCACCGGGCTGAAGCGCCTGCGGGCCGCCGCCGACGTCGACGACGTCCAGGCCCTCGCCGACGTCCTTCGCCTTACGCACGACCATCACGACCGCGAGGCCGGCGTCCTCCACGCCCTGGCCGCGCTCCTGGGCACCGTGTGGACCCGCCTCGCGGAGATCGGCGAGGAGCACACCGACCAGGCCGCCGACCGGCTGATGCCCGCTGTGTTCTGGATCGAGGACGAGGCCGGAGACCGTATCGACCGGGTCCGCGAGACACTCGCCCAGGCCAATGGCACCGGTTCCACCACGTCCGTGGACTGGGAGGCGTGATGACGATCCCGGCCACCTACATCGGCATCGACGATGCGGAACTCGCAGCGGCGATCGACGCCGTGTTCTCCGACGCTCTTGCGGCGGACGTGGCGGCCGGGATCGCCGACCGCCCCCTCCTGTCGGCCCCGGCCTCCCGGACCGCGCACCCGCTCGTCACCCTCCCCACCAACGACCTCGTCGACCAGGTCGGCATCGCGGCCGGCCCCTGCCCCCCGGACCCCCGCACCCCCTCCCCCACCATCCAGTACGCCAAGGCCGGGACTCGTGTGGCCGGCCGCGTCACCTGGTGGCTGGTCAAGGGCAGCATCTACGTCACGGCCATCGTGGTGCGCGAGCTCACCAGCGCCGTGTGGGAGCTGATCACCAATAAGCCCGCGCCGCAGCCGCAGCTCGAGTCCGCCCCCGTTCAACCGATGCGACCGAGTGACTTCCTGCTCAAGACCAGCGAGCACCTCCGTGACCGCGGCTGGACCCAGTTCCGGCTGGAGGACAGCCGCGGTCTGTGCGTCATCGGAGCCGAGCGCTCCCTGATCGGCGACGGCGTCGGCTCTCGCGAGATCGCTGAGCGCGCCAACGAGCACCTCCTGGCCGTCGTCCGTGGCTGGTCGGTCCCGAGCTGGAATGACCGCCTCAGTCGCCGCGAGGACCAGGTCCACGAGGCCCTGCGCGCCGCAGCAGGGCGCGCCCGGGCCGCCGGTGAATAGCCACCACACCCAACAAGAGTGGAGAGGACCGCAATGGCGAAGTGGAAGCTGCCGTGGATGAGCCGTTCGGACCGGCGCCTCTGGCGCTCCGCCCGCACCGTCGCCGACCTCGGCGTGCTGATGGCCGCCTGGCTCGAGGGCCAGATCGCCTCACGCCCCGGATATCAGCCCCGCTACGGACCGGACGGAGAAACCACCGACCTCATCCCGGTGCTGGCCGCCTGCAACCGGGCCGGATTCCTCACGGATGACTCCCAGCCCGGCGACGCCGGAGAAGAGCCCGGCGGCACGCTGTGGGAACAGCGGGCCGCCGTCACCGGATTCGTCGTCCACGACAATCACAAGCTCCTCCAGCGCCTGGTCGCCGCCGCCGAGCAGGCCGGGTTGCTGATCGAGCTGCACACCACGCACGACGAATGGCATGACCAGGGCGGCATTGCCGTCACCACCAGAGACGGCAATCGGTACACCACCTACGGCCGCGCGCTGGGTGGTGACGACCTGCGGTTCCTGTGGACCGACTGCCACCGCCAAGCCGTCGACCAGGTCGTCGACGCCATCCAAGTCACCCTGGCCTACCCGCTGTTCGGCCCCGACCGGCTGCTGTGGAAGGTCTTGGCCGAGGTAACCGCCCGGTACGACGATCCGCCGTTCTGACGGCTGCCCTCCCTGCCCGGCCTGACGGCGCCCGGCCGGGCAGGGAGGGGAGTTGTCAGCCGACGTCTCCACAGCAAGAAGGAAGCCGGGGCGTGCCTGGCCTGGCAGCACGAGCACGCCCCACGCACCCGGAGGTGCCCCCCCCAATGATCGCACTCCTCCGCAAAGTTCCAACCGCATTCGCTGTGCTCACCGCTCAGTACCAGTGCCAGCGCTGCCGGGGCTGGTTCGAATCCGACACCCCGTTCACCCTCTGCAACGTGTGCGCAGGGACCTGAGACCCGCGTACTTCCCGGGGCAGCCACCTGCTTGGCCGGCGCGCGGCTGCCCCGGAGCGCCATCCCAACTCTCGAGACGGAGAACCCATGATGCCCGAAACGGCGGCCCCGCCGCCCGCACGCTCGCAGCTCTGCTCGCCCTGCGCCGTGTCCTGGACCGGTGACGAGGCGGACTGCTGGAACTGCGGCCACCCCGCCAGCACCACCCACTCCCACCCCGCCGGCGCACTCCAGCAGCTGCTGAAGATCGTCGGCTCAGGCGCCGCCGCCGCCCCGCTCACCCGCGGCCCGAAGGGGGCAGTCCAGTGATCCTCGCCTTGCTCCTCGGCCCCCAGCAGGCCGCCCGCGTCGTGCGGCAGCTCGCCGACGACCTCATCCACCAGGACCGCATCGACCCCGACCGGGCGCTGCGCATCGTCTGCGACCGGGCACTCGCCGGCGACCCGCTGCTGCTCGCCGCCCCCGGCCAGACCTGGACCCTGCGCGACGACATCGACCCCGACGAGGCGCCCGCCCGCCGACTGGTGATCCTCGGCCGCCTGACCGGACCCGCGCGCATCGTCGTAGCCGACCCCGACCTGCCCGACAGCTGCACGGACGAGCTGCTGCTGGACGTGCTGGAGCTGTACGAGCTGGAGACCTGGCACCTGCCCGACGCTCTCCTCGACGGCGAAGGAGACGGCCAGTGACACGCCGCGCCCCCTACCCGGCCCTCACAGGCGCCGAGCCCTGCCGCCAGCACGACGAACCCGACCTGTGGTTCTCCGACCAGGCCGCCGACCGGGCCACGGCCCGGCGACTGTGCCACGGCTGCCCCACCCGCGTGGCCTGCCTCGCCTACGCCCTGGACCACCCCGCCGCGACCGAACACGGCATCTGGGCCGGAACCAGTCGCGGAGGCCGCGAAAAGCTCCGCGCCGAATTCCGCCGCGCCAACCAGATCAGCAAGGAGCAGCAGACGTGACCGACCCCCGCACCCGTGCCGCCGTCATCGACATGCTCAAAGCCCACGCCCCGGTAGAGACCGTCGCCGACACCACCGGCCTGAGCACCGGCGAAATCGCCGCGATCGCCCACGACGCGGGCCTCACCCGCGAGCACGCCCGCGAGGCAACGCGGTCCCTCCTGGACGCTCTCGCGTGGGGCGAACGCCACGACTCCAAGAAGATCCGGTCCCTCGCCGCCCGCGCCCGCACCGCCCTGGACGACCTGGTGCACCAGCGCCGGACCGAAGCCGAAGTCACCGCCACACAGACGGAGATCGCCAAGCTGCGGAAGCAACTCGCCGCCGCCGAGACCAAGCTGCGCCAGGCCAAGGGCAAGCCCGCCACGGGCGCCACCAGGCCCCACGGCAGGAGCGAGCGCGAACAGATCCGCCAATGGGCCCGCGCCAACGGCCACACCGTGCACGACCGCGGCGCGCTCCCCACCAAAGTCCTGGCCGCCTACCGCCGCGCCCACGGCACCGCCGACACCGCGGGCAGGCCGGTCAAGGGGAGGCCGGCCACGTGACACACCCGAAGTACACCGAGATCATCGGACTCCTCCGGCAGGGCCACTCCAACACCGAGATCGCCCGCCGCCTGCGCTGTGACCGGCACGCGGTCGGTGACATCCGCCGCGCTGCCAGCATCCCCCGCCAGCGGCTCAGTCTCGAAGAGAAGTGGCGTGCGCGGGTGCGCGAGATCAACGGCGGACACATGGAATGGCTCGGTGAGCGGCAGTCCACCAGCGGCACCCCGATCATGCGGTACCGCGAGAAGCCGTACACCGCCGCGCAGATCGCGTTCCGCATCGCGCACGGCCGGGAACCGCAGGGGTACGTCGTCGCCGGGTGCGGCCGCAAGCACTGCGTCGCCCCGGAGCATGTCGAGGACCTGACGACCAGGGCCCGCGTCCGCGAGCAGCTGCGGTACCTGACCGGCGGCGGCCAGCGCCCACCGGTCTGCCGCCACGGCCACGACCAGGCCCGGTGGGGCCGGTATGAGCCCGACGGCACTGCCTACTGCCACGCCTGCAAGCTCGACGCCAAGCGCACTGCGGCCAGCCCGGCCTGGACGGAGTGACGACGTGCCGATCCGCCCCGAGAACCGCGAGCGCTACCCGGCCAATTGGCCGGAGATCTCCCGGTCGGCCAAAGAAGCCGCCGGGTGGCGCTGCGCCTGCACCGGCCAGTGCGGCCGTGGCACTCACGCTGGCCGCTGCCCAAACGCGCACGGTCAACCCGCCTACAGCACCGGCTCGCTGGTCGTCCTGACCACCGCGCACCTCAACCACCAGCCCGAAGACTGCCGCGAATCGAATCTGGTCCCGATGTGCCAGGGCTGTCACCTGCATCACGATCGAGGCCACCACCAGGTCACCGCCGCGCTCACCCGCGCGGTCGCCTTGAAGGCCGCGGGCCAGCTCGAGTTCGACGCGGTCGCAGCGCTTGCTGTCCCCACCGAACCGCAACGCCTGCCGCAGGCGGTCGCAGAACCGGTCACCGCCCTGTGCGACGTCGCGCAGCTCTCGCTCGACATCGGCATCCCGACCCCGCACACCAGCGCCCTGTGAAAGGGGAGATCCGTGAAGCTCACCATCTCGCACACCACGTTCTCAGACGTCGTCGCCTTCGCCAGCCGCGGCCTGCCTGCCCGCCCGCCCGTCCCGGTCCTGGCCGGCCTGAAGCTGACCGCTGACGCTGCCGGCCTGGCCGTCGCCGGATACGACTACGAGGCGTCCACCCGCGCCACCGCGCCCGGCGCCGACATCGGCGAGCCGGGCTCGGTGCTGGTCTCCGGCCGCCTGCTCGCCGACATCAGCCGCGCCCTGCGGCAGGACGTGTATCTCAGCTCGGACGGCGTCCGGCTCGTTGTCGAGTCCGGCAGCGCCCGGTTCACGCTGCACACCCTGCCGCTGGAGGAGTACCCCACCCTCCCTGAGTCCCCCGGGCCCTCCGGGACGGTGGCCGGTGCCGAGCTCGCCCACGCCGTGGCCCAGGTGGCCGTCGCCGCCGGCCGGGACGACACCCTGCCCGTCCTCACCGGCATCCGAATCGAAGCCACCGAGGACTCCCTGACACTGTCTTCCACCGACCGCTACCGCTTCGCGGTGCGCTCCCTGCCCTGGAACCCGACGGACGCCAGCAGTGCCGGCGCGCACGCCCTGGTCCCGGCGAAGACGCTCCTGGACACCGCCAAGGCCCTCGCCGGCGACACCGAGGTCAGCATCGCCCTGCCGGGCAAGCAGGAGATCATCGGGTTCGCCGGCGGCACCCGCCGCACCACCACCCGGATCCTCGGGGGAGACCTGCCCGGCTACCGCACGCTGTTCCCCACCGAGTTCGCCGCCCAGGCGGTCGTCGACATCAAGGGCCTGGTCGCGGCCGCCAAGCGCGTGGCCCTGGTCGCGGAACGCAACACGCCGCTGCGGCTGACCTTCAGCCACGACGGCGTCACCATCGAGGGCGGCAGCAGCGACGACGCGCAGGCGGTCGACCGCGTCAGCGCCAACCTCGAGGGCGACCAGATGGTCATCGCCTTCAACCCCGGCTTCCTCCTGGACGGCCTCTCCGCCATCGGAGCGGGCGGGAGTGAGCGCGCCCGGTTCTGCTTCACCAGCCCGACCAAGCCCGCCGTGCTGCGCGGCGACAGCACCCCCGAGGCCGCCCTGAAGTACCTGCTCATGCCGGTCCGCCTCAACGGCTGACCTTGCCCCGGGGCGGCCGCCATCCCGGCCAGGACCACCGGCCGCCCCGGGCCCCGAACCCGATCCGACACGGAATGAGGAGAACCACGACGATGACCGACATCCTTCCGTCGGCACAGCCCACCCCGGCGCCGAGGCCCGACCACGTCCTGGACGCGGTCACCGCGCAACTGACCCCGACCGTCGTCTGCCTGTGCGGTTCCACCCGGTTCTGGACGGAAATGGCCGAGGCGAACCTGCGCGAGACAGCCGCCAGCCGCATCGTCCTCGCGCCCGGCTGCAACCTCAAGGAACCGCACGAACTGTGGGCCACCCCCACCCAGGCCACGCAGCTCAAGCCGCTCCTGGACGCCCTCCACCGCCGGAAGATCGACATGGCCGATGAGATCCTGGTCGTCAACCCCGGCGGCTACATCGGCGCCAGCACCCGCTCCGAGATCGCCTACGCCGACTTCCTCGGCAAGCGCGTGCGGTACACCACCGAAGAGCACCAGGGCGTCACCGCCACCCGGCAGATCACCTGCCACGTCGCCGTGTGCTCCGTGTGCGGCTACACCTACGACGAAGGCGGCGACTTCGGCACCTACCACTACAACACCTCCGACGAGGCGATCGCGGGCGCGACCGGCGAGGACCCGCAGTACGCGTTCACGCAGCTGCCCGACGGCGCACTCCTGTGCCGCCGATCCGACCGGGCTCACCAAGAGGTCCTCGGGGCGCTGCTGGCCGCCGCCACCGAGACACACATGCACGAGCAGCTCGCCGCCACCGGGCAGCAGCCGGTCCTTACAGAGGAGACCCGGCACGCCGCACTCCTGACCCGGCCCGGCCACCCGAGTCTGCGCATCGGCCCCTACGACACAGAAGTCGAGGCCGACCGCATCGCCACCGGCCTGCGCGAGCAGCTGCACCACACCACCCACGTCCCCGGCACCGTCATCACCACCGTGGTTTTCGACGCCGAACTCCCACACAGTGAGGCGTACATCACCACCAACCCGTACGAGCTCGCCAGCCGCATGGACGCCGACGAAGCAGACGCCGGCAAGGAGACGGCATTCCCCGACACCTACGCCCGGCTGCACGCGCAACTCGGCTACGAACGGGCCCGAGACACCTGGCTCGGGGCGGCCGCCGCCTACGACTGGATGCACCACGACCACGCCTGATCCACAACGTTGAGCCGCCCCCGTCAGCACAGACGGGGGCGGCTCAACGGCGACTGGATCACTCTTCCATGAGCAGTTTGCCCAGGGTGTGCCGGTCCTCAGGGGTCATGTAGGTACGCAGCACCTGGTTCAGCACCGCGGGGGAGTCCCATGGCAGCAGCGTCTCGATGTCCGGCGTTCCTGAGGAGCGGTCCTCCGCCCGGGGACGTCGCTTTCGGGGGGTGGCCGGGGCGCCGTCGGGTGCCGGATGTAGCGCGCCGCGGATCGCTGTGGTGGCTGCCTCGGGGTCGAAGCGGGGGCTCTCCGGCAGGGCCGCGACGGCCTGCACGGCCTTCTTGGCGATGGTGGCGGTGACCGTTTCCTCCGCCTCCTCGGCCGTGCGGTACACATGCGCGGCGGCCGTGACGTCGTACTGCTCAGCCACCGGCACCAGTTCCCAGATTGCGGCCTGGCTCAGTTTGGCTCGAGCTCGAGCCAAATCGTTCGACTGGGAATCGAACAGCGCTTCTGCGATCGGCCACATCCGGATCAGCTTGTTCGCCTGAGCCCTCGTCATCCCCCAGCGGGCCTGACAGTACTCCTCGAACGTCTCGTGTGTGGCCCGGTAAAGCCGCCCCTGCCGGATCACCTGCAGCGCCTTGCCCGCGGCCCAGAACGCGAACTTCAGCGTCTCGATCGCGGCCTCGCACTGAAGAAGAACCTCTTCCTCTTCCTTGACCAGGACCGGCGTGGAAGCGACCGGCTGCCTCGGCGGTGCCGGCAACTTCCGTGCCACATCAGTCGACGTCTCGGGCTTCCGGGGGCCGCCGCTCGGGCCGGTCACTCGGCGCCCCATCACAGAGCCTGTTCGACGCACAGGGCGAGGTTCATGAAATCCTCCCGGGCCCGCAAGGCCGTGCCGGACTCCTTGTACTCCACGACCGTCAGACCGTTCTCCGCGGCGTGGGCGTGGATCTTGTACTTGCGGATCGGATCGGCCATCCGGGGATACCCCCGTTCGTCGATCCAGGTCTTCACCGCGTCCAGGGCCGTGTCCCCGTCCCGGGGGTCATGCAGGTTGATTACCACGAGGAACGGAATCCCCCGCGGCTTCAGGATTCGCTCGATCGTGAATTCTGCCGGCGCCCAGGACAGCCACTCCGGGGTGATCGGCACGATCGCCAAGTCAGCGAGGTCCAGCACCTCCCGCAGCGCATCGGCCACGCGGCTCCCCCCCAGGGGATCCTCACCCCAGGCCGTATCTGGGTCGATTTCCATGAAGCCGGGAGTGTCCACCAGGACGCGCTTGCGGGCCGGATCGCCTTTGAACTTCGACAGGACCCCGACCTCGCCGCGGGTGACCAGGTAGTCGAACGGCAGAGCCTCTTCGGGTACGCGGTCGGCCCAACTCTCCAGGCTGCCCTGGGGATCGACGCCAGCCGCCACGACGGCCGCGTCCTCGATGTCGTTCTGCATGATGCTGCTGCGCCCGATGACGGCGGCGAGGTTGACCGTTATGGTCGACTTTCCCGCGCCACCCTTCTGCTGGATGACGATGATGAACTTCGGGCCGGCCGCCACGTCGATGGCGGATGTTTGAGCAGGGGACATGAAAGCCTCCGTCGCTTCCCCGCAGGTACTCGGATCGTGCCAAGGATGCCAGACTCGCCGCCCACGCCACGCACAGCAGGCGTGGCACCGCCGGTATCCGCGCCCGACGCGCCCCGGAAGATGGAGGGTCTGAAGATGGAGTCAGGAGGGGAGGGACCGCTTGCGGCGGCGTCGTGGTGTCCGGTGCGGCGGTGTGTAGGTCTGCTGCCAGCGTTTCAGGTGCTGCCGGTTGCCCTGACCGCCGCCCGCGGCAGCGATCACCGCGTCGAAGGTGGAGCCCTTGCGCCAGCTGTCCAGCAGGTCACGGTGCACCAAGACGATCGCGTTTCTTGCTGCCGTCGTCAGCGCGTTCCTGGAGAACCGGGTGTTGGTGACGAGCACCGCCACGTCGGCGCGGAAGTTGGTTCTGGTGCCCAGCAGGTCCCGCATGTCCTTGTCGCCGACCGTGCGGTCAGGAGCGAACCGCTTGCACTGGACCACCATGGACCGCCCGTCGGGCAGAAACCCGATTACGTCCCGGCCGCCGTCGTTCGTCCGCCCTACTTTCTGCACTTCCGTGCACCCGTCCCGGCGCAGCAGCGCGGCGACCATGTGCTCGAAGTCGTCGGGATCCATCCCGTCGATCTGGGACATGGACCGGTTGACCTCGAGAAGCCGGTCCTCTTCCCGCCACAGCCGGTCCCGCTCACGCAGACCTCGATGCACCCGCAGGCCCCACCAGCCCAGGCCTCCGAGCCCAGCCAGTACGGCCAGAACCAGCAGGTACGGCCACACCCACGACCAGGCGACCACCACCGCCACCACACCGACCGCGACGCCGACCACCTGACGCTGTAACCGCCGACGCCTCGCCGCCCGCGACTTCCTCCTCGCCATATCCCACTCCTCGCATCCCGTGGACAGAACCTCACAGCCTGACGCAGACGACCTTCCCCAGAAAGGGCGCACAGGCGCGCACGAGCCGTCTTCGCGCGGTGCGAGCGCGCCCCCGCGCTGCCTACCGTGGCCGCCGGACCAGCTGCCGACGAGGAGCCAGACATGCACGAGGACGAACGGGTGGATCCCACTACCTGGACGACGCACGACAGCGACGGCCAAGAGGTGACGCTGCCCTCGACAATCGCGGAAGTCCGGGCCGCTCTACCGGCCGAGAGGCGCGCAGAGTTCGAGCACGAGATGGAGACGACGCCCGGCCAATACCTGACCATGCGGCTGGCGATGTGGGCGCTGGAGACCGTGCACGGAGCCATCGAGGAGATCGACGGCGAGGTGGAGCGCCTGCGCGCCGGAGACTTCTCCCACGTGACCACCACGTTGCCGGCCGAAGGAGAGGCGGGATAGGTGGCCTACCGCATCACCTATGTCGGACTGGCCGACGTCACCCGTACCCGGCTGCCGAAGGACCGACGCCAGGCTCTGGACGAGGCGATGAGCCGCACGATTGGCCACGATCCCTACGGCCACGGCTCCAACGCGCCCAAGAAGGGCGAGCGCGACTACCGCCAGGCCGTAGTCGCGGACATGCTCGTCGTGTACTACGTCAGCGCCTCGGTGCTCACGGTCACTGCCGTCAAGCTCATCAACCTCTGACCGCCGCGGTTTGCAGTCTCCGGCGCATGGCGCATCTCGGTTCGCACTGCGGGCCGCAGGTAGGAGACCTACTGTGTCGTCATGGCGACACAGACGGAACTGATCGAGTACTACGAGAAGTTGGCCGGTGCGTGGGCGAAACGAGCCCAGGCCGCCGGGGACGATCCAGCCATCGCGGCCTCCCTCGCCCAGACCTACGCCACCCTCGCCCTCACTACCGCGCTGAAGCAGAACTCTGCACGGACATCCCTCTTCGGTCAGGGCATCGATGCGCTCATCGGCGCCATGACCAAGCTGACGCGCAAGCTCCCAGCGCAGTGACGTAGCGCCATGATTCCCTCGGCGCAGGCGCGGCCGATGGTCGCCGCACCCGGGGCATGGTCGAGGGCTGCTCGCTCGGATGGAGTACCTCACCGGGTTGTCTGAACGGTGAGGCATCCCGTTGCCCAGCCTGGCGTGACGGAACCGCGTCGGATCCGTCCGCGCTGGCGATCGGCGTCACCAGTCCTGGTTCGCGTGACGACGGGACGTGAAAGCTGCGATCGACTGCGCAACCAGCACCTCGGTTGCCATGATGGATTGGGACGAAAGGTGGGGTTCGTGCGGGGTGACGGGCGGCAGATTCAGACCGCGGTTCTGGGCAGTGCGGGCTCCGAGGAGCCGCTGATGCTGCCGCTGGAGGCCATCGAGCTGGAAACTTTCCGCCGGCGGTACGAGCGCGACACGTTCTGGTGCGGGCTGCTGCTCGGCGGCTGCGGCGGTGAGCTGACGACGAAGCTCTACACCGACCGGGTATGCCACTTCGCTCACCACCCGGGCCCGGACGGGATGGCACGCGAGTGCGGACGCCGAGCCCGTGGCGTCTCCAGCGCGGATCACCTGTATGTGAAGTCCGCGGCCGCCAGCTGGTTCCGGGACAAGGGGGAGCGGGTCGACATCGGCTTCGCCGGGCAGGACGGGGTGCCGATCGGCTCGGTGGTGGACATCCTCTCCCCGCGCGGCGTCCTTCGCGTGCATCTGGACCGGGCGACGCCGCCGGTGTGGGATCAGGACGGCAGCGAGCCCGTGCTGGGAGTGGCCATTCCGGTGGACTCGGAGACCCTGATCCGCCGCTGGTACGTGCACCGCATCCGGCTGGACAGCGAAGGGGCCGCCCGACGGGTCCGGATCGGCACCGAGGCGTTCGCACGGCCCACCGAGTGGTTCGCCCTGGACGACTGCGAGATGACCGACCGCGGCCTGTCCACCCCGGCCGTGGAGCGGATCGTCCGCGAGCGCACCACACGGCCCGCCCGAGCCTGGCCCGCGAAGAAGCCTCGGAAGGGCCCGGACCCGCAGGGGCGGGCGCGGTTCCTGCTGCGGCAGTTGGCCGATGCCCGCAAGGTGGAGGCCGTCGTCGTTGTGACCAGGGTGTGCCGCGACATCGCCGCAGTCACAGGCCTGGACGCAGAGTTGAAGGAGCAGCTGACAGCCGCAGTGGCTGACGCGCAGGACTGGTTGGGCCAGCAGGCCGAAGTCCGCCGTGACCTCTTCTCCCGCCTCGCCGACGCGGTGGCCGGCGGACAGACGAAAGAAGCTCGTGTGCTGCTGATCCGGGTCAACGCCACCGCCAGCCACGACCGGACCGAAGAGGAGGACGACATCGTCGGCACGGCCGCCGACTACCTTGACGCTGTCGCCTCCGCCGCCGCCGACCGCGTGAAGGCTCTGCTCTCAGACCTCCGCCGCCGCCGCCGTTTCGACATGTCGGCCACGGAACTCCGCTTGCTGGTGCAGGAAATCATCCAGGCGGCCGCCCAGGCGGGTGAGCTCCTTGGGACGTATGAGAAGTCCCAGATCGCTGCCTGGACGGCACGTATGGGCCTGGGGACACCGACTCCGACTTCGGCTCGTGCACCGGCAGCCAGCGCCCCGGCCGGGCGCAGGACGCAGCGCAGACCCCTGCACGCTCAGGTGGCACGACGCCACTGGTACAAGAGCAGCTGCCCGCGCTGCCAGGCCGGCAAAGGCGAGAACTGCGTCATCGACGACGAGGCCCGCACCGGCGAAGTGCGGAACGTGCCCCACAACGAGCGCCTGCAGCTGATCGTGGACGAACGCAAGGCCCAGCAGAAGAGAACGCGCCCGTGGCGGGTGTACGAGGTCACCTGCCCCGACTGCGGCCAAGGCGATGGCGAGCGGTGCAGGACACCAGGTGGACCACACCGCTCACGTGTCGAGCGGGCCAAGACGTTCACCCAGCTCAAAAAGCCGCGGCCTGAAGCAATGGCGTGACGGCCGAAGAGCGTCATGCCCGGCGGTGACGCCAGTGCTGGTGCGCTTTCAGGACTTCGTAGCTCCACGCGGTTTGCTGCTCGGTCCGGGTGCTGCCGGTGGGAAGGCCGAGCTGTTGCGCGATCTGCGGGAATCGCGGGTTCATCTGCCTGTCGCGGATCGTGACCAGCGCGGACAGCAGCGGTTCGCCGGCTTCGCGTTCCTCGTCGACGAGCCAGAGCAGGATACTTTCGTCGTCGGGGTGCAGGCGGGGGAGCCCGGGCAGGTGTTTGCGGATCGCGGGCCAGCTGGTGGTGGCGCGGGCGCGGGCGGTCTGTTCGAGGAGCGGCCGAAGGTCGGTCGCGAGCTCCCACAACCGGCTCGTAGCGAGCAGCGCCGGGGCCTTGGCCCGGGCTGGCCTGCCCAAGGCGGGTGCCGGTCGGGGCGTGCGGGGAGTTGCTGCTTCGGCATCCGAGGACCAGACCGTCTTGCGGCGTTCCGGGACCGTGTCAGCCGCCGGCCGTGCCTTCGGGACCGCAGGCCGTCCGGGAGCCGGTCTCGCCTTCGGCCGTTCGCTGCGCGCCTGGCGTCGTTCCTCCTCGCGCCATTCTGGGGAAGCCAGGATCTCCTTGAAGACCTTCAGCTGGGCGCGTTGCTCTTTCGTCTTGCTCGGCGGTGCCTGCGCGGCCTGGCTCCAGGCGAGTTCGTACAAGCTGGCGGCCTCCGCCACCGTGTGGTTGTCGATCGCCCGCTGAAGTTCGGTGAGCGTGCCGTTCAGCGTGCGGCGGATGGAGGCGATGTCCATGGCCGTGAGCGTCGGCCGGCCAGTGGTCCGGCGACGGAAGTCGATCTGCCACGCGGCACCGCCGCTGAGCCGCACTCGCCCGCCCGGCAAGACAATCCCCCCACTCCGAGGCAGTGGCTGCCACATCGATCTGTCAGCCATCGTTCACGGTGGGGCACCCACCGGGCGGGGCGCAAGACCATGGAAGGCGGGGCGCGGCCAGTTCATGGGAGCCGGCGCATCCGAGTGCCTGGCTGCGCCAGGATGACTGGCATGGCTATCACTGAGCCGATTGGGGAGATGAGCTGACTGTGGTGATGATGCGTACGGGCTGTCCGGTAGCCACCGGGCTGACGGTCGGGGAGTACAGCCGCCTGGCTCGGCTGCCGTTCGGCACGGACGAGCTGGAGAGGTTCACCTGGTGCGAACTGGAGGGCGGTCACGAAGGGTCGTGGCACTGGGCCCATGCCCAGACCACAGCGGATGGCACCTGGTGGCTGCGCTGGCATTCCACAGCCCGGGAACTGGTTACCCACCTGCCCTGCCCCGCCGATTCCGTGGACCGGGCCCTGGTCGAATCAGAACCCTGCACCCTGCCGCGTGATCATGAGGGTCGGCACTCCTACGAGTTCGACATCCCCAAGGGTTCCCCCGGCCAGCATCCCGCGCTGACCGTCGGCGAGCTGCGGCGCGCACTGGAGGGACTGCAGGACGACACTCCCATTCGGATCGGTGCGGTCACCGCTGGTGTCCTCGTTCAAGGTGACGTCGAGTGTCTGTTGGCGGGCACCGATCTAGGCTCTGTCCGGGCGGAGGGCGCCAGCGGTGAGTTCGCTGGGTTCCGTAACGCGCTCGTACTGCTGGCTGGCCTTGGCCCATTTCCCGCGCCGTCCGAAGCCGGAGACGGCGAGTGAGGGGACGAGAGGCTTCAGCCCTCCAGCAGGCTGTTGGAGGGCCGTTCACCAGCCCTCATCCTGGACCGGCAACTGAGGTGCCGGCGTTCATCCGCGGTTGCTGTGACCGGCCCGGCGAGGGCGATGTGCCCGGGTGCTAGTGGGGGCTGGTCTTGTTCGTGCTCCTGGTCCCGTCCGGCTCGAGTCTGCCCCGGCTCGCCAGCCAAGGGTCTCAGCCACCGTGCCTGACTCTGTGCATGACGAACGCCTCGCCGAGGTGGATCAGGGGCGAGGCGAGGCGTTCGTCATGATTTACCTCGTCATTTCCAGAGCCCACTCGGGCCGAGCTGCGTACTGCACGTCGGGGTGGCGGTCAATGAGTTCCTGGTGGATCTGGGGAACGTCCCGGCTATGGATCCTGTCGCCGATCTCCCGGAAGAAGGCGACCGTTTCTGACGGGTCCCAGCGGCTACGTGTGCTGCGCACCCGTGAGTACAGGCGATCCGCGCGGTGTACGGGGCCGTTATTTGAGCCCTGCGTGAGGCGTTGTTGGACGCCCTCTATCTGCTCGTTGGTACAGCCCTCTGCCCGCATGGCTTCCGTTATCGCGGCAAGGACTGATCTCAACAGCGGTGGCAGCTCAGACACTTGGCTCCTCTCGCGGGGGCGACGGATCCAACCTGCCCGGCGACAGCGCTGCCTACTCAGATGCGAGCTGGCGGCGCTGAGGGCGGCAAGCCGGGCGGTGGGGATATAGGGCTGGTTTACGGGCTGTCGCTGGGCCTGGGTTCGGTGCGGCGCCTGCGGAGGGCTTTTAAGGCCCAGCGGCCGGCTGTGAGGGTGAGGGGGGCGGCCAGGCCGCCGAGGAAGTCGGGCAGTGAGGCGAGGAGGAGGTTCACCGGCGTCGCCCGGTGGTGTCGGCGGCTGCGGTGGCTCGGGAGATGTGGCGGGTACCGAGGCGCTTGAGCTTGCGCCGCACCCGTTCGCCGTGGGTGGCGGGCAGTCCGGCGTCGATAGCCGCGTTCTCCCAGGAGTCGCCTGTGGTGGCCCAGGCGAGGGCGACGGTCTGTTCGTTCTCGGTGAGGCCGCGCAGGACGGCGGTGATGCGGTCGCTGAAGTCGTAGGCGTGTCCGGGGTATGTCGGCATGACCGGTCCTTTGTGTCGGTGGGGTTCGTCCACGTGTATTGGCGGGATGAGAGGGCCGGAACCGGCAATGAATCTTGCTTCGCGTGTGATCCGCTCCGGCGTCCTCGGTACCCCTCTAGCGAGTCGATGGCGCGGAAACGGGTTGTGCTCGCCGTTGCTGTCGGCTGGTGTTTGGGCCGGGGCTCCGTCCCGTCTGGCGCTGCCGTGGGGCTTGGAGCTGGGGGTTTTTGGCTTGCAAGCCGTCTTCGCACCTGCCTGCGCTGGCCCTCGTCGGGCTGGCCCGGGCCCTGCTCGCCGTCGACGTCCTCGTTGCCGGCGCCGCGGCCGCGCTGGCGGCCCCGACGTCGGCGTCGTCCTCGCCCTGGCGGGCCGCCAGCTCGCCCCCCGCTTCCCGGCCGGGGGGCGGCAGGCCTGGCCCTTCCCTTCCTTCCTCGAGCTCCCCGAGCTGCTGCCTGCGGCAGTCCCGGCGGCGGGGACGGTCGTGGACGTCGTCCTGGCCCTCGCCGCCGACGCTGGCCGCGGCGCCTGGCGGTCCGCCGGAGGCGGTCCGGCTGAATTTCCCCGGCCTATTCCGCCAGGAAAAGCCATATCTGAAATCACGTCAGGTCAGCATTCCTGACGCGCACTAGATGGAGCCACCACACACCGCTGCTGCAAGCAATCCCGGCCGCGCCGCTCGCAATTCTTGAAGCGGCCCCATAAAAGTCGCATCGGGCATTCTGATACAGTGGTCAGTCCCACCTAGAACGAGAATCCAAGCCGCACCTGATAAACCCCGACAAGACCACCAAGACACCCCGGATAATCCACCCGCATAACCCTCGCCAGCGCCCCGGAAACCACCCCACCGAACAGCCCCACCACACGGGCCGAAGGCCCGCCCCACTTCCCACCCAGGCCCTCCCCGAGACACCCCACCCGCACCCAAACACCCAGGTCAGGCACCCACTTGAAAACCAGAAACCTACATGACACCATCAACCGATGCACCCCACACCCTCAGCCCCGAAGGGGCCCACCACCCAACCCACCCCCACCACACCCTGGCGCCCGCCAACGGCGCGGCGCACCCAGCCACCCGAATTCCCTAAAAGGGAATTCCCGCTCTCCGAAGGAGAGCAAAACCCCACCACCCCAACACCCAAGAATTCCCGACAGGGAATTCAAAACACGCCAACCAAGAGCCCCGAAGGGGCTCGACATAAACCCCCCAAGAATTCGCCGAAGGCGAATTCCGGTGGGCATGAATTCCGAAAGGAATTCAAATAGCGGCGCCAGCCGCTCCGCCCCC
>NZ_LZNS01000003.1:0-11271 GCF_001984575.1 Streptomyces sp. MP131-18
GGCGTCGTCGGCGTCGACGGTGAGGCCGGCGGTGTTCAGCACGGCGAGGATCGCTCTCGCTCCGCCGACGCCGAGGTGGGCTCCGGTCAGGACGGTGAGGCGGGCGATGGTGTCGGGGACCGAGAGCGGGATCTCGTCGGCGCTGCGGGGCTGGGTGTGGATGGCCTGGACGACGTTGGCGAGGTCGGCTTTGCCCAGCGCGGTGTTGGCGGCGCGGGCGGTGCGGGCGGCGCGGAGGATCTCCAGGACGCGGTCGCGGCCCCATCCCGGTCCGCCGGCGTAGGCGCCGAGGTTCGTCGCGATGGTGTTGGCGCCGAGGCCGTGGTCCATGTGCGCGTCGACGGCGGTGTGGAGCAGGAGGCGGCGCTGCTCTTCGAACGCGAGCGCCTGCGTCCTCACTGACTGGAGAGCTTCGGAAAGATTCACGCCTCCGAGAGTACGCCAGTTTTCCCGACCGGTCTAGTATTCGATCGGTCGAATTTCCGACTAATTTTTGGGCGTGATCACGACACGAAAGACCGACCTCGCACCGCTCGACGCGGGGCTGGCCTTTCGCTGGCGCGTCTGCCCTGGCGGGTGTTCTGGCGAACATAGGATCGGCGCATGGCAGACCAGATGCTGATGGCGACCGGCGATGACAGGCGCTGCCTCGACGGGTGCCGGTCCGAGGAGCTCGCCACTGGACGCGAGCTCGGCGACGGCGCAGCGATGCGGTGCTTCTCGTGCGGGAAGGCGGTGTGCATCGGCTGCGGCACGACACCGGCACCACTGAACGGGTGGCTCTGCGATTCCTGCGGAGAGTTGGACTAACGCGGCCCGAATATGGGCATGAAATCTCTTTCGACCACGCGAATTGCAATTCCGGTTGTTCCATGGTCCGGCGATCGCAACGGGGGCGTCCCGGCCGGGACGCCCCCGTTGCGATCGCACTCAGCGCACAAAATCGCGCCTATTCAGGCAGGTCTCCCTGATGTCGGCATCGAGCACCGCTATCCGGTGGCGAATCGGGGCCGCGGCCCGACCCGGCTTTCAGGATGCCAACTGCGGCTCCTCCTATCGAGCCGACCAATGTCGCCGACGCGAAGGCCGGCTCCCCCCGCATCAGCGCGAACGCGGCGAGGGCAATGAGAGCGAAAACCGTGGTCAGAGCGGTGGCAGAAACTTTCTTCGGCCGACCTGGCCCCGGCGATTGAGACTTGTTCTCCATAGCAGTCCTCTGCTATAACGGCCTCAGGCCGACGTCCTGCGGACGTCGGCCGAGAGCCTTGTTGTGACGGCGACACGGGCGTGATCGTCGAGAGCCCGGCTCCGACAGCGGTGGCTGTCGGATTCGTACGCCAGAGCTCCACCATGATTGTAAATGGCCTTATGCGGACCACGATTCCGAACAGGTCCCGGACGGGTCCGGACGGGGCCCGGAATTCTTCCACTCAGGCCATGAGAATAACGCCAGTGACAGAACTTGGTTTTTCAAATCACTCTGCGTAGCATTTGGCAGTGGTTTTGCCTTCGGCGATACGGGTGGACAGCCGAGGGCAAGTCGACACGCCGGATGATGTCATTTTGTTATCGACTGGGTCACGGTTCCAGCGGCGCCCCTACCGGGAATGTCATACTCGTCGCGCGGCTAGCAACGGATTCGCAGGCGTGCGATCGAACGCTCAGTGCGGCAGCGCACGTCTCCCTCCCCTAGCTCACGGCCCACTTGTATGCTGGGTCACAGCGTCGAGCAGTTCGTTGACGGCGACACGGCTTGACCAAAGGGCTCCCTGATTCGTACCGGGGAGCCCTTACCTTTCCCGACACGCCCGGCCCCTTGTTGCGGGAACCCTGCTTCTCGGTAGAAAAAATCCGTGCGATCGTGTGCGGAAATGTCGGGTAGCCGGGAGGGTAGCCGGAGGGTAGTCACCGGCCCCCGGTCGATGGGTCGACGCGGCGCGGCCCGGTCGACGGGTCGGCGGCGGCCGAGGGGTTGGAGGAATCCCACAGCGGTCCCGGGGTGCCGGCCTGTCGAGACCCCACAAGACGGCCGTGGACGCGACGGCGGCCGCCGCTCGGCCGGGCCGGTCCACACGAGCCCCGGAGGCTGCCCCCCGGAAGCTGGCCCCCGCACATGCACCCCCGGTCCGCCCCCCGCACGCCCCACAGCCCGACTACCCGGTGTCCACGCAGGCCAGACCCGGTTACCTGGGCCGGTGGCCTGGTCCGACATATATTCCCCCGCGGAAGCGCTATAGGCGATGGCGGCCGGACCTTGCCGAAGCCGACGCTCGCGGCGGCGAGTAGCCCGACCGGCTCGGGCGGTGATGCCGCCGACCGCCACGGCCGCCGGCCCAAGCGGTCCTGGACTCCGTTCCGGCGGCCGCGAGCCCGGCGGTCCCGGAGTCGACGCCGAGCACGACGGCGTCGAGCACGTCCTCGGCGCCGTGGCCGCGCGGTCTCCTCGTCGCTGCCGGGCGCCCCTGCGCCCACCCGGGCCTACCCGAATCTGGCCTCGGCGTCGTGGTCCAGGAGGAGACGGACCCTGCCGAGAATGCGTCAGACCCGCAGCTCACCGATGCTGCGGGCCTGACGTCTAGACGCCATGACGTCTCGTTGGGAACAGGACTAACCTGGCATCTGCTGCTCGCCACGCTCGGCCGCGGCGAGGTCTCGAATCGCATCGGCGACTTCGAGCAGCGCCTGTGCGACCGCTACTTGGGTGTAGACCTGAGCAGACTCCGGCCTGGTCACAGCCTCGTCGTAAGCGTGGGTGATCGCAGCCTTGGTCAGTTCACGGTCGTGGGCCGACATGGTGCCTCCAGAAAAGCTCGGTTGCAAATGGACCCAGGCTACGAACTCCCCGCCCGCTCGCCTCGCCGAGCGGCGCCGGTGGCCGTCGACGGCCAGGCGGTGATTGCCGTTTGCGCCGCCGCAGGTCACCGGCTGGTTTTCGGGCCGGTCGTCTCCTCCTGGCCCACGTTCCTCAGTCGAGTTCGGCGCGGAGCTCGTCCTTCAGGCGCTGGGTGATCGCGTCGCGGCGGGTGATGCCGTCGTTGAGGATCGCGCCGAGGATGTGGTGTTTGGGGACGCGGGCGCGCAACGTGTTGTGGATGGCGGCGACGGCCTCTTCGAGGGCGTCGGCGTCGGCGGCCTGGAGGTAGTAGGTCCGGCGGGTCATGCCCTCGGCGTCACCGCGCGGCGGCCGCCGCGCGGCGGCCGTCGACGTGCGCTTCGCAGGCTCCGGTGCGGGCGCCGGCGGTTCGGGCTCGGGGGCGTCCTCGCGGTCGGCGTAGCGGCCGCTGAGGATCGCGGCCGCGCCTTCGGCGGCTTCGAGCCCCTTCGGGGCCAGGCGCTGGCGCTTGGTCATGTGCGGTCTCTCTCCTGGTCAGACATGGGTATTACGTGAGTATGAGGTCAGTATGAGCTGAGTTGGAGGCGCGGGTGAGGCGTCTCGTACCGGCCTCACCCCGGCCTCAGCCAGCGATTAGCGTCTTCGCGAGCTGGGTGTAGGACTGGGCGGCGGCGCCATCGGGGTCGATGTCGTACACCGAGTCCCCGGCCCGCCAGGCGCGGCGCAGGTCGGCCAGGTCCTTGACCGTGGCGAGGATCGGCAACTGGAACGCCTTCAGGGCCTCGTAGGTGGAGGTGACCTCGTAGCCGCGGCGCTTGTCGTAGGCGTTGACGACCAGGCCCAGGACCTCGGGGTCGATGCTCAGCTCGGCGCGGATGGAGCGGAGCTGCACCATGAGCAGCTCCAGGGCGAACAGGCTGGAGTCCTCGGCTTCGACGGGGATGATGATCTGGTCGGCCGCGACCAGGGCGTTGTCCGAGAGCAGGGCCAGGCTCGGCGGGCAGTCGATCAGGCAGACCTCCCAGGCACGGGTCGCCGCCCAGAGCTTGACCAGGGACTTCAGTCTGGATTCGCGGCCGCGTTCGCCGTAGAGGAGCCGCTCGGAGTTCACCATGCGCAGGTTGGAGGGGACGATCTCGACGCCCGGCTTCCACGGCACGGGCAGGCCGCCGATGATCTCGGGCGTGTGGAGCTGGGCGTTCACCAGGGCTTCGGGGAAGCAGGTCTCCATATCGAGCGGCACCGTCACGCCGCAGGTGTTGGACAGGTGGTGCTGGGGGTCGAGGTCGACGATGCCGACCGAGTAGTCCATGCGGGCCAGTGCGGCGGCAAGGTTGATGGTGGTCGTCGTCTTGCCGACGCCGCCCTTCTGATTGGTCATCGCAATCACGATCGTCATGGGCTGAGCCTACGGCCTCGGCGCGGTCTCATACCAGAGTCCACACGTCTCTGATGTGCGTGTGACTTGGGTATTACTGGCCTCATACTCGCTGATGAGGCAGGTATGAGCCTGGTGTGAGAGCTGGGAGCTGGGCCCACCGCCTAGGGTAGGGACATGGCCGACATGAGCACTTCGAGTCTCGGCGAGATCCTGGCCGGCGCCGCGGCCCAGGCCGCCGCCATGCTCGACGGCCGAAACCTGCGGCTGAGTCCGACCGGTCGTGTCCACGCGGTCGGTCAGGTCCGCTGGCTGGGCGGGGTGACCGCGCCGGGGCCGCTGTGCCACGTCGGCACCGCCTCCGGCCCCGTGGCCGGGATCATCCCGACCGACGCGCCGGTCTCCTGCGCCCGGTGCCTGGCGTCGCGCGGCATCGACCCGACCGGCCGCCAGGAGCCCCTACCCGGCCTGGGGTAGGGACGGCCTCCCGGCGGCCTCAGAACGCCGTAGACGGCCCGGAAACGCGAAACGGCCTTGTGGGGGGCGCAGGATCGGTCCTACGCGCCCACAGAGGCCGTTACGCGATTCTAGGCTGCGATCGGCAGCGACTCCCGTTGATCGGTCTCCTCGGCCTCCAGCCACCGCAGCAGTTCCCACGATTTCCGCCCGGCGGCCCACTGCTGTGCGGCCTCTGTGGGCGCGCCGAGCTCGACGGCACGTTCGGCGGCCTCCCGTCGCAGCTGGGAGGTGCCCGTGCTCCTGGTGCTCTCAGTGCGCTGCGCGGGAGCCGGATTGCGATGGGTGGGGGTGACGTCGACGGCGGCGAGGATCTCTTCGTCGGACTGGTCCATCCACCCTGTCACCTCGGCGGGCCTGGCGGTGTTGAGCCAGCTGGTGACCCGGACTAGTTCCTGGTCGTGGTCGCGCAGTAGGACCGCAGCTCGGTCCAGGGCCTCCTGAAGAGCGAAGGCCCGATCGGCATTCGCCGCCCGGCCGGTAGGCGGCTCCTCGGCCTCCAGGGCGTCTAGCGCCCGTCCGAGGATGACGTCCGGCCTGCGAGTACCGCTGTTCGTACGGCCACTCAGACGAGACTGGACCATCTCCTTGGTCCACCCCCGCTGCATCAGGACCGTGATCCGCGCGACGAGTACTTCGCGGTCGGGCCGGTCGAGCCGGAGGTTCGCCTCCTGGTCAATCGCACCTCGGATTGCCGCGTCAGCGTCGTCTCGGAATTCATCCACACACACCGGACCCTGCTTTCCACGGGGCGGGAGGTCGCCGACCGTGGCCGGGTGTGTGTTCCTTTCCCCTGAATTCCCTTTCCCTTGAACTTCCTTTGTGCCGGATTTACCTGATCTGGTTTTTCCTGATCTGGTTTTTTCCGGATAGGTTCCGACCTGCGGTTTCGTCTCGGCGTGGGCGGTGTTTTCGCTGGTAGTGTCCAAACCGGGAAATTCCGGTTCTGGCTCCCCCTGGGCGGCCGCGAGTGCGCGAGCTAGCTCGCGGAACTCGGGGGGCGGGATCAGTTCCCAGATGGCACCGCGGAGGCGGCCGGCGTCGTCGCGCTCACGTCGGCGGATGAGGATGTCGCGGGCCTCGAGGCGCTTGCAGATGGCCTCGATCCGGTCGGGGCTGCACGAGAGGCCCTGGGCGGCGAATCTGGCGCTGAGCGGCTGGTTCGGTTTGTGTGAGAGCAGCCAAGTGAGAAACCCCAGGTCCTCTGGCTTGAGGCCCATGCGGGCCCACGGGCGGGGCACGCGGACGTGCATCTTCGCCAGGGCTTCCCAGTCGGACCCCAGTTGAACGGTGAATCCACGGTCGGTGGCGGCCATCATTGTCCTTCCCGACATGTACGCCGGAGCCGCGACCGCAGATACACTAGACGAGCAGATCGCTTGGTATCTGTTAGGTCGCCATACCAGACGTACACGTACTGAGCATGGGGTCGGAGCGGCTACTCCGACCCCCTTTTCGTGTTTGAGGCTACTCGTGCAGTCTTCCCTGCACGTTCTGTAAAGGGGCCCGCGGTTGCAACCGCGGGCCCCTTCTGCTTATGCGTCCTCGGTGAGAGAGGTTGACCAGCGCAGGACTGTCGATCCGCTCACGACCTTAATCGCGACCTCGACGACGCGTCCGTCCGTCAGGAACACGGTTCTCGCCACCTGCGTCACGATCACGGCCCCAGTGAGGCCGAGCGCTGATTTCTCGGGATCAGTCGCCAGTCGAGCGGTCACTTCCTCCAAGACATGCCCCTGCTTTGCTCCCAACCGCTCTGCGGCGAGTTCTCGGGAGCCACCGGTAGAGATCTTTTGTGCCAGCTCGGGAGCCACCTCCATGACGTACGAGGGATAGAACGACGACGACAGATGCACCGGCACTCCGTCACGACTGACGAGTCGCCGCCGAACCTGAACCGGGGTACCAGGCTCAATGTCCAGTCGCGACGCCACAGCCTCTTCAGCACTGACCGTGCCGACCTCGATGATTTCGGATGTCTCGTTGGCTGCCAGAGCCTTGCCCGTTGCCGCGAAGGTTCGGACCCGTGCCGCGATGTTGTCGCTGCCGTGGTGCGCTACCACCGTGCCAGCCCCTCGGGCGGACGTGGTCAGCCCTTCCTTCTTGAGGACCTTGTAGGCGCGAACGGCGGTGTTATTCGAGACGTCGAACTGCTCCATCACGCTCTTGACGGTCGGCAGCCGGTCGCCGGGCCGCAGGTTTCCGCTGCGGATCTCCACGCGGAAATGCTCCGCGATTTCTGCATAACCCCTGGTCATGTCCCCTTCCTCCTTCCTTGCTCTACGTTATCTTGTTTTACTCTACCTCTTGCTCTACTATTTGTGTATAGTAAGTCCGTAGAGCAAGGCGATTTCAAGTAGATCATAACTGCTCTGTGAACAAAAAAGCCCTGGTCAGGGCCCTACCCCTGACCAGGACGTGACATGGGAGATGAGGTCCACATGCCGATGGAGACCGTACAGGCCGAGGCGCTCGGCCGCATCGTCGCCGCTGAGATGGCGTGCGAGGAGATCGAGACCGACGAGTTGATGGTGCAGGTCGCGGCCTCCGCGCACTGCACGAACGTGGCGGGCATGCCGTCCGACCAGGCGGGCGCCTGGATGGAGCAGTGGCTGGCTCCGCCGGAGTCGCACGAGCGCATCCCGCAGCACCGCTGGGATGAGCGGGTCGGCATGATCGCCGACCGGCTCTGCGCCCCGTGCCCGGTCCGCCAGGAGTGCCTGGCGCTGGCCGAGCGGCTCCCGTCCTACTACGCGGGGTGGATCCGCGGGGGCGTGGCGCCGGCGCACCGCCGTCTGGAGCCCGCGTCCGAGATCGAGCCGGTCAAGGTCGGCGGCCTCGAGCTGGTGACCTGCACGATCTGCGGCGGCTCGCACTACGCCTCCACCTGCGACCGCCGGATCGGCGGTGGCTCGCGATGAAGACCACCACGAAGACCACGACGTCCCTGTACTCGGTCGAGACCGATGCGCTGGCGGTGGCTGCCGCTCGCGGCGACAACGTGGCCCTGGCTGAGCTGTACGCCGCCCACCAGGAGACGGTCCTGGCGCTGGTCGCGGCCCGCCTGCGCGGCGTGGCCCGCGCCGATATCGAGGACGCCGCCCAGGACGTGTGGGTCGACGTCTGCGAGCAGATCTGGGCGTTCGTTCCGAAGTACCGTTCGTTTGGCCGCTGGGTGGAGTACCTGGTCAAGCAGGCCGCCGAGCGCATCCAGCCCGCTGCGGTCGTGCGGCCGCGTCGGTTGGCGTGCCCGCTGCGGGTCGCCGCGGTGCGGATGGCGGTGGCGGCGGCATGATCACCAAGATCCCGGTCCCGTACATCGTGCGCGCTACCAGCAGGGACCACGGCGTCGATGTGATCGTCCTGCCGGGTGCCCAACAGGCCCCTGAGTACTGGAACTGCAACCAGTTCACTCTCGCGCTGCACCAGGACGGGTCGCACTGCGACAACGACTGCGGATGCATGGCCGCCGCCGATGCGGACATGACCACGCTCACCAACGGCGAGACCCTTGTTATCGGTGAGTGGACCTGGCAGGGGGCCAGGTCGTGGGCGGTTGGATGGCGCCGGAACGGCCCGAACGCCGCCGAGACCAAGCTGCTCAAACGCGTCGCTGAGCTGGAGGAGCGGGTCGAATTCGGCGAGGAGGCCCTGGCCGACGAGCGGGAGCTGCACCGCGACGCCAAGCAGCACATGAACGACGACGCGCGGCTGATCGAGGGCCTGCGGGGTGAGCTCGGTGAGGCGGAGGTGGAGCGTCGGGCCCTGGAGGCGTCGGTGCGGCAGCTCAACGGCCAGCTCTACCCCCTGGTGCGGGAGCTGCCGTGGCTGCGCTGGGGCGCGGCGATCGGGTGGGGCCTGGCGCTGGTCTTGGCCGCGGCCCTGGTGTGGGCGGTGATCGCATGATCCTGCGCGCTACGGGCATGTACGTGACGCGGCCGCGCACCGCCGCGCACCGCTACGACCTGCTGATCGATGCGGTGTCGACGCTGGATGTCGACGCGCTCTACCGGCTGGTGTGCCGGTACGGGGCGACCGTCGACGAGGTCGTGGCCGCCGCCCGCCAGACCGACCGCACCCCCGATGAGCTGGGCGAGGCCCTGGCCGCCTGGATGGCGGCCGGGGCCGGCCCCGGCTGGTGCGCCCACGACGAGGCGCGCCTCATCACCACCCTGACCCAACCTGCGCTGCCCCTGGAGCTGTCATGACCACCACCACCGAGAACACCGTGAACGGGCCGGACGAGCCCGGCGACGGCGTCGACTGGGCCCTGCTGGACCAGCAGGTGTTCGGCGACGCCGTGGCCGTCGACGAGCAGCCCGCCCCGGCCCCGGCGGCCCCGGCGGTGCATCCCGCGCCCGCGCCAGCTGCTCCGGTCGTCGTGGCCGAAGACGTCGCGGGCGAGGACGAGGTCGACCCGGATGCGGACGCGCACCTGTGGCCGGTGGTCCTGGACGACAAGGACCGGCCTACGACCGAGCTGGCCCGCCCGAACCCGCAGGCGATGCGGGCGGCCCTGAAGCGCGCTTCGGCGGTGTCGGCCGCCGATGTCGAGGTCCTGGCCGAGGCGGTCTCCGAGCCTGAGACCCGCGAGATCATCAACCAGGCGGTCGCCCAGCGCGGCCACGTGCGGGAGCTGGGCGGAAAGGTCGCGCGCCTCCGCGCCGACCTGGCCGCCGCCGGCGCCCGCAAGCAGGCCGAGCACGAAGCGCGCCTGGCCGATGCCCGCCGCCGCCGCGAGAACCGCGCCACCGCCGCTCTGGAGCGGCGCGACCGGGCCCTGGACCCGACCTCGCGGATCGTGCGCCTGGCCGCCGCCGAGCGGTGGGTGCCGTGGATCGCGGTCCTGCCCGCGGCGCTGGCCGCAGTGCTGGGCGCGTTCAACGTCAAGGTCTGCCTCGACATCCTCTCGCCGGGCACTGCGGCGATCAACTGGATGGTCGAGCCGCTGCTGACGCTGCCGATCATCGCGATCCTGGCCGCGCAGATCCTCGGCGCGATCGGCGAGGGCGAGGCCAACCCGTACCGGGGTCTGGAGTGGACGCTCGTGGGCGTGGCGCTGGTCCTCAACGTCGGCCTGCACGCCGTCGCCGCCGAGACGTTCGACGCGGCTGCGGTCGCCTCCTCGCTGGTGTGGGCGATCGTCCCGGCCGGGCTGGCGATCAGCGCGCACCTGGTGCCCAAGCTCATCCGGACTGTCCGTCAGGCGCTCGCCTCGGCCTCGGTCGAACCGGCCGCAGACCGGCCTGCGGCCCCGGCGTCGGCGCTGCGGACGGGCACGCAGACCGGCCCGGTCCACCTGGACTCGGCCTGGACCGAGCCTGGACCGTCGCAGGTCAGCGAGGGTGAGGGCCTGGACTCGCGGACCGAGGCCGAGATCGCCGCCGAGTTCGCCGAGGCGGTGCGCGAGGGCCGGATCGACCCGCAGACGGGCCGGGCGATGGACCCCGAATCGGCCGAGTCGATCCGCCGCACCCTCCGTGTCGGGCGGGCGCGCGCCAGGGCGCTGCGCGATCAGGCGCGCGCCACCGAATAGACCACTGCCCTGGTGGGGCCGGCCTGCTGCTCGGCCGGCCCCACCGCCTACTGGCGAAACCCGCGTCGCGGGTCCGGTGAGGGATGGCCTCCCGCCGCTGAGGATGCCAGGCCGAGAAGGAGGCACGCATGGTGAAACGCAAGCCCCCGCGGACCGCCGCCGAGTACGCCGATGCGGCGGCCCACTACCTGACGCTCGCGCGCGAGCACATGGACGGCATCGGCGTCGGCGCCGACCCCCGCCAGGCCCAGGTCGACGCCGCCGTCGTCGAAGCGGCGGTCGCGACCGCCGAGGGGCACCGCCGCATGGCCGAGTACCTGACCGTCGAGGCCGTCCGCCGACAGCACATGGAGACCCGATGACCAGCATTTTCGCCGAGGCGTGGTCGGACACGCGCAAGGACGTGCGCCGCGGCGCACGCCGTTGGCTGCGTCGCCACCCCACCTCGAACCTGTTCGCCTGGGGGGCGACGACGGTGGTGTGGACGCTGCCGAAGAAGGGCGTGCTCGCCTACCACCGGAAGGCGTACAAGCAGCGGGTGACCGTCACCGGCCGCCCGCCGGTGTCGACCCCGTCGGTGACCACCACCTCGACTACGACCGTGACCACGGTGTCCGGCGGCGGCGCTGTCACCGGCGGCAGCACCGTGACCAGCACGACGACGACCACGACCGGAGGAGGCCCGGTGATCCACATGTCCGCCACGGCCCGGCTGCTGGGCCGCAGCGAGCTGGCCCGCCAGTGGGCTTCGGTGATCGACCAGACCGAGCAGTGGGTGCCCGTCCAGGGCATGGCCGCGACCTCGATCGCCGACGCCTGCGCCGACCTCAAGGCCGCCGTGAGCTACGTGGAGGCCGGGCTGGAGGACCTGCGGCTGACGTTCGCGATGGGGAACATCGACGAGCGGGTCCGCACCCGCCTGGGCGCCGCCGCGGGCCTGGTCGACGCGGCCTCGGACTCGCTGAAGAAGGCCGGGGAGCAGATGCACCGCTACCACATCGACCAGAT
>NZ_LZNS01000003.1:14095-18377 GCF_001984575.1 Streptomyces sp. MP131-18
CCCCGTGCGCATCGGCGGCGCCTCGGCGCCGCTGGAGACCCGCGCCGCGGCCGGGCGCGTGGGCCTGAACATCAGCTCCTGGTTCCCCGAGCTGGGCGACGTCGTCGGCGGCGTCCAGAACCACCTGGCGGGCAACAAGTTCGCGCTCACGCTGTGGGGTCGGGCGCTGGAGGACCTGTCCGGGCGGCTCGGCCGCCGCTACAACGTCCACCGCGAGGTCTGCGACGAGCTGCACCGGGCCGCCGACAACCTGCGCGCGGCCGCGACCATGCTGCACGGCGCCCAGCAGGTGTTCATGCGCCTGTACTCCTCGCAGGGCGAGGCCGAGGCCGCCGGCGCCACGGTCATCCCCATCAACCGCTAACCCGTTTCGGCCGGGACGAAGGACAGTTCGTCCCGGCCTTCCAGTCCCAGTGACACATAGGAGACCACTGATGACCGTTGCAAACTCTACGGCCAAAGCGCTGAAAACCACTGGACGCGCGGTGAAGACCACCGCCAAGGGCGCCGATGCGGCGACGCGGTTCAACGTCCGCCACTGGCGGGCGCTGCTGCCGGTCCACGTCATCGCCCTCGCCGGGCTCGCCGCGGCGGCCGCGAACCTGGCCGTGTGGATATGGGGCCCGTGGGCGTGGGTGTTCGTCCTGGTCATCGCGGCCACGGTGTGGGTGTGGATCGACGGGATCATCGGGGATCTGGACCGGTCGGTGCAGGCCGCGGCCGCCGCGCAGCTTATGTTCGGCACCGCCTGCGCCGTCGCGTTCACCTTCGCCGCGACCTGGGCGCCGGTCTGGGGCGTCGTGGTCGCGGCCGGGATGATCCTGGCCATCTGGTGGTGGTCGGGCGACTCCCTGTTCACCCGCTACCGCTCCTCCGAGCGGCGCTCGCGCAAGATGGGCTCGGCCCTGCACGCCCTCGGCGCGTGCGACGCGACCCGCGTGACCAGCGTCAACACCAACAAGAAGGGGGATGTGGAGTACCGGGTGTTCGTCGGTGACGCCGACCGGCCCGAGAAGTTCCGCGATGCCGACATCGCTCACCAGCTGCACGTCGACGCCTCCCGCGTCATCGCCCGCCGCGTCTCGGCCGGCGACTCGCGGCGGATGAAGATCATCGTCCTGCACGCGGCCGCCTCGGCGAAGCGCAACGTCCCCCACCCGGCCCTGGAGCGCGAGAACCGTGCCAAGGGCGCCGCGTGGGCGCCGGGCTCGCGCGATGTGCTCGAGGGCCTGCCGATCGGGCGCGCGATCAGCTCGGTCGAAGACCGGGAGTCGACCGCAGGGATTTTCACCAGCGACCCCGACGCCAAATGCCTGGGCATCTTCGGCATTTCCGGGTCGGGCAAGACCAACACCAGCTCGTCGCTGCTGCTGTCGGCCATCGCCTGCGGCAACCTCATCGTGGCCGGCGCCGACCCGGTCAAGTTCGACCTGGGCAAATACCATGCGGCCGCGATGCACCGCCGCGCCCGGACCATCGACGAGGTCATCGCCGACCTGGAGGCCATCGAGGTGCTCTCCCACGACCGCATCCAGCGGCTCGACACCATGAAGGACCCGGATGGGAACCGGATGCGCAACTGGATCCCCACCCGCGAGCACCCTGGCCTGCTCTACCTCATCGACGAGCTGACCGTCATGCTCAGCCAGGCCACGTCCACGCAGGCCGACCGGCTGACCAGGCTCCTGGAGTCGCTGCCCAAGCACGTCCGCCAGGCGGGCATCTCCATCGCGTTCATCACCCAGTCGATCAACGCAATGGAGATCCCGACCACGCTCACCAGCCAATACGGCTCGAACTTCATCGGCCACCAGGTCAAGAAGGGCCACGACGGCGACGTGCAGGGCTGGAGCGTCGACGTCACCGAGAAGGGCCTGCCCACCCGCGGCCAGTGCTGGGTCGGCAACCCCGATGGCGGCGACCCGACCAAGACCCTCGCCTACGACGCCGACAGCGCCATCACCAAGCAGGCCGACGAATGGGACGCCATGATCGCCGAGTACGCCGCCGCCCGCCCGGCCCTGTCCAAGCACGAGGCGGGCATCCTCGGCTGGCCCCAGCGGGCCGGACAGGACCAGGCCGCCGAAGCCGCCGTCGAACCCGCTGAGGCGGCTCAGGAGGCCCCGGCGGTGCAGGGCCTGGGCGCTGAAGACCTCGAAGCCGAGGAGTACGGCGAGGTCGACCTCGCCGACGTCCCCGAAGGCGAGGCGGCCGACCTCGACACCGACGCCCTGGCCGAGGTGCCCCACGCCGCCCGCGTCGTCACCGCTCTCCGCACGGCCGGAGCAGCCCTGTCGATCGCGGCCCTGACCCAGGAGACCAAGGTGCCCAAGCGGACCCTCCAGCGGCTCCTGGGCCGCCTAGCCGACGACGGCCTGGTCGTCCGCGAAGGCGCCTCCACGGCCACGGTCTACCGCCTCGCGGCCTGACCCAAACCGCCACGGCCGCCCCTTCGGGGGCGGCCTTTTCCATGCCCCGAACCCGCCCGACCGTCACTGTCCGTAGTTGGCGCGCGAGCGCGCCACCCGCGCCAAACCGCAGGTCACAGCCGTGGCACGCGCGCACGCCACTGGCACGCCCCACCCCCGAAAATACGCCTATAGCGGTACAAACCTCCGAGATTTGGCGCGCAATCGCGGACCCCATAGGGGCCGTGCCCTGGGTGTGCGCGCGACACTGGCGCGCCCGAGTGCGCAACACCCGCGAATATCACGCTCCGTAACGAACGCGGGAGGATGCGCACCCTCCCGCGAACGCACTCGAGGACTGCTCGGCGGCTCGGCCGAGCCACTCCGAACCTGCTGTCGACGACGGCTCCAAGCCCGCCCCCGGCCGCCCGCCGCGCCCCATGATCCTCTTCCGAACCGTTACCTCGGTAACGAGATACATTGCAAAATTCCTCGGTCAGTCCTCCGGGCCTTGGGCATATCGGAGCAGGATCCTCCGTCGTCCACGAGCGAGCGTCCGGTGCGGCCGCCGACGGCCGCGAATCCCCTCAGTGCGGAGTACACCTGTCGGCCCGGTTGTGACCGCGCCGTCGACCGGCGGGGCCTGGGCGCTGGCCTGGGCTGTGACAGGTGTGACCGGCCTGCCGGTCACCGTGCGTCTCGATGCCCGGCGAGCGACAGCCTCAGCGGCAGGGAGAGGCGCGGGGAGATCGGCCACGGTCACAGAGCCCCACCCGGCCCCGGGCGGCTCGCTCGCGGCGGCGCCTTCAACATTCGATAATGCATGGGCGTGTAGGTCGTCGTGGCCATGAGGAGGCTGTGCGGAGAACGGGCTGAGGGGTGAGTATCGGTGACGATACCTTGGTCCTTCGCAAGGCTCTGGAGACAGCGTCTCATGGTCAGTCTCGGGGGTCGCGCAGCTGGCGGCTGAGGTCGAGCAACATGCAGTGGATCAAGCCGAAAAGTATTACTTTTCGTATAGCTTGCTCCGCCGGAGGCCGCCCGCGAGGCCTTCGCCGAGGCGGTCGTCGCTTTGACCGATGAGCTGTGGACCGAGGGCGCCATCTGGTGCGACTTCGCGTCCGACCTCGACCTGTTCTACGGCCTGGCCCGCACGGGCCGCATCCCTGCGGCCGCCATCGGCGGCCTGCCCGACGAGTCCTGACCACCCCCGGGGGCCCGGCCGGGCCCCCGCCCCTCCGATCGGAGCACCGCCACCATGAACTTTGCCGACATGACCACCGATCAGTTCCAGGCGTTCATCACCGACATGGCGAGGCCGATGCCTGAAGCGCACCGGATCGCCGCCGAGCACGCCGCCGACATGGTAATCGTGCTGGGCGCGATCAGTCCCGAGCTGCGATCGGCCGTCATCGACGGCGCGGTCGCCTCGGTGCCCGCCGGGCGCGAGCGGCTGCGCGCGGTCTGGCACGTCTCCCAGCGGACCCTGCGCGCGGCCATCGCCGAGGGCCAGGGCGTCCCCTACACCCTGATCCAGGCCGAGGCGCGGCAGCGGCTCGCGATCGACGCGATGGCCTCCGAGGGCCTGGCCGCGGCCGAGGAGGCCGAGGCCGAGCGCATCCGCCTCGCCCGGGAGTCCGGCTGGTGCACCGAGTACGAGTGCCGCCACCGCCCCACCGCCTGCGCCGAGACGTGCTGCTGGCACTGCGGCCGCCCCAACCACCGGACGGCGTTCAGCGCCGCCCAGCCCGTCGACGAGTGACCACCCTGGCGGGGTGCGCGATCGCGCACCCCGCCCCCTGTTTGGAGGACCTGATGGCCCTGATCGAGATCAACCACCCCACCACCTGCACCCACCCTGCCCCGGCGGCCGC
>NZ_LZNS01000003.1:23562-25825 GCF_001984575.1 Streptomyces sp. MP131-18
AGGCGGTGGTCCTGGACGTGCTCGACGGCTGGATCGCCGCCGAACGCGAGGCCCACCGCGCCGCCGACCACAAAGCGGGCCTCGCCGCCGCGGGCCTCGTGCCCACGGTCGCGGCCGCGACCGTCGCCGGGGCGTGGGCGCGTCTTCCGGCCGCCGCGGCGGTCCCCGCCTGGACCGGCGCGGCCCTGGCGGTCACCGCGCTCGTCCTGCTGGGCCTGGCCGTGTGGCCCCGGCTCCGCCGCGAGGCGACCGTCGAGCCCGCCGACCTGCGCGCCGCCGCGGCGCAGCATCTCGCCGACCCGGCGGCCGCCGCCGAGGACCGCTCGGCCGAGCTGGCCCGCCTCCGGGCGATCACCCGCCGGAAGTTCGCCTTGACGCGGTGGGCGATCGGTCTGATCGGCGCCGCCGCGACCGCGGCCGCGACCGCCGTCGTCATCGCCGCCTGACCCCAAGGCGAAAGGCCGGCCCCGCGCATCATGCGCGGGGCCGGCCTTCGGCATCGGTACGACAACATGGAGGTCAGGGCCGGGGTGGGCGGGTGCGACCGGGGCGGTCGCAGCCGCGAGTATCCGACCAGGTGGGGGCGGCCGTACTCCGACCGACCGGGCGACGGGCGCGCGGCCTGCGGTGTTGCCGCTGGTCACGGCGTCGCCGGTGCGACGGCCGGTCGAGTAAACAAGATGTTTACCGGCCGGGCCCGGCGGGCGGTGGTGGAGACGGCGCTGCCCCCGCACCTGGTGGTGCGGGGGCAGCGTGGTTGGGGCGGTCAGGCGGGGATCGGGTAGCGGTCGACGGCGTCGGCGATGACCTGCGCGTGGTCGAACGCGACCAGCCCGGCCTGGCCGGAGAGCAGAGCGGCGATGCTCACCCACGCCGCCGCGGCGGCGTCGTCGTCGGCCTCGGGCTCGACCAGGGCGTCCTGGCCGGTGAGGTGGACCATCCAGGCGGTGCCGATGACGCGGCCGCGCGGGTCGCGACCGGGGGCGTCGTAGAGGCCGACGAAGCGGAGTTCGTCGACGGGGACGCTCACGTGGGTCTCCTCCAGGGCCTCACGGGCAGCGGCCTGGCGGCTGGTCTCGCCGGGGTCGACGTGCCCGCCGGGGAACGCCAAGGCGCCCACGTAGGGCTCGTGGCCGCGGCGGATCATCAGCAGCTCGGCGTCCCCGGTCTCGGGGTGGCGGCGGGTGGCGAGGACGTCGGCGGCGTAGGCGTACCGGTCACGGTCGTCCCCGGCCGCGGCCGCGGTGGCCTCGGCGGTGCGGAGGTCGTTGAGCATGGCCGCGTAGGCCTCGCGGGCGCACCCGTCGGTGCGCTGGATGCGCTCGACGAGGTAGGCGCCGAGGTCGTCGACGACGTGGACGTGGACGGCGCCATTGGTCAGCGCCTGGGCGCGGGCCTCGGCGGCGTAGTACTGGCTGGCGGTCGCGTCGCGGTAGCGGCGGCGGAGGTCGCGCGCGGCGGTCGTCCACGCCTCGTACAGGCCGGTCGTGATGCTGGTCGGGGTGGTCGTGCTGGTCATGTATACGCTGCTTTCTGTCTCGTGATCGCTGATCGGGACGTTTCTGCGGCCCGGCCGAGCCGCAATCTCGGCCGGGCCGCCTGGTGCTCACTGGCTGGATCGGGCCTGTTCGGCCTGGGTGCGGATCTGGTCGGCCACCTCCAGCCATGCCGGGTCGGCGTGGCTGTAGACGAGGCGGTCGGTCTGGGCCTCGGCGAGCATCCACAGCGCGGTCGAGGCGATGTCGCCGGCGGCGGCCGCGAAGGTGTCGTCGCCCTCGCTTGCGGCGACGCGGTCGAGCCGCTCCAGGCCCTCGCGCAGGGCCTCGGCGTAGCGGCTGGCCTGGCCTCGCTGCCAGTACGCCAGGCGCTCGGCCTCGGTCATGGCCTCGTAGGCGGTGCCGCTGGCGGGGATGTCGGTGCTGATCATGTGGTCCTTCCGGTGTGGTGATCGGGTTGCGGGTGTCAGGCCGCGGCGTAGTAGGCGCCGCGGGCGGCGATGGCGGCGGCGACCGGGTCGTCCCGGTAGCCGCTGTAGCCCTGGATCAGGCCGACGAGCCGGAGGCCGTCGTCGGTGTGCCGGTAGGCGGCCAGCGGCCGGTCCGGGTCGGTGGCGGCCCGGAGGTCCATGAGCCCGATGGCGAGGTCGGCCACGCCCTCGGGGACGCTCCGGACCTGACCGGCCGGGGTGATGAGGACCCGCTCGCCCTGGTAGCCCCAGCCGGTGATGGTGACCGGGGCGTCGTCGCGGTCGGCGGCGGCCGCG
>NZ_LZNS01000004.1 GCF_001984575.1 Streptomyces sp. MP131-18
GGCTAAGAATTCACAGTGGACGCGAGCATCTGCGGACAAGCCCTCGGCCTATTAGTACCGGTCAACTCCACCCGTCACCAGGCTTCCATCTCCGGCCTATCAACCCCGTCGTCTACAGGGAGCCTTACCCTATCAAGTAGGTGGGAGTCCTCATCTCGAAGCAGGCTTCCCGCTTAGATGCTTTCAGCGGTTATCCCTCCCGAACGTAGCCAACCAGCCATGCCCTTGGCAGAACAACTGGCACACCAGAGGTTCGTCCGTCCCGGTCCTCTCGTACTAGGGACAGCCCTTCTCAAGACTCCAACGCGCACAGCGGATAGGGACCGAACTGTCTCACGACGTTCTAAACCCAGCTCGCGTACCGCTTTAATGGGCGAACAGCCCAACCCTTGGGACCAACTCCAGCCCCAGGATGCGACGAGCCGACATCGAGGTGCCAAACCATCCCGTCGATACGGACTCTTGGGGAAGATCAGCCTGTTATCCCCGGGGTACCTTTTATCCGATGAGCGACGGCGCTCCCACAAGCCACCGCCGGATCACTAGTCCCTGCTTTCGCACCTGCTCGACCCGCCAGTCTCACAGTCAAGCTCCCTTGTGCACTTACACTCACCACCTGATAACCAACCAGGCTGAGGGAACCTTTGGGCGCCTCCGTTACTCTTTAGGAGGCAACCGCCCCAGTTAAACTACCCACCAGACACTGTCCCCGATCCGGATCACGGACCCAGGTTAGACATCCAGCACGATCAGAGTGGTATTTCAACAACGACTCCACCCAGGCTGGCGCCCGAGCATCACAGTCTCCCACCTATCCTACACAAACCGAACCGAACACCAATATCAAGCTATAGTAAAGGTCCCGGGGTCTTTCCGTCCTGCTGCGCGAAACGAGCATCTTTACTCGTAATGCAATTTCACCGGGCCTATGGTTGAGACAGCCGAGAAGTCGTTACGCCATTCGTGCAGGTCGGAACTTACCCGACAAGGAATTTCGCTACCTTAGGATGGTTATAGTTACCACCGCCGTTTACTGGCGCTTAAGTTCCCAGCCTCGCCACCCCGAAGAGCAGCTAACCGGTCCCCTTAACGTTCCAGCACCGGGCAGGCGTCAGTCCGTATACATCGCCTTACAGCTTCGCACGGACCTGTGTTTTTAGTAAACAGTCGCTTCTCGCTGGTCTCTGCGGCCACCCCCAGCTCCAGACGAAAAGTCCTTCACCAGAAGCGGCCCCCCTTCTCCCGAAGTTACGGGGGCAATTTGCCGAGTTCCTTAACCATAGTTCACCCGAACGCCTCGGTATACTCTACCTGACCACCTGAGTCGGTTTAGGGTACGGGCCACCATGAAACATCGCTAGAGGCTTTTCTCGACAGCATAGGATCATCCACTTCACCACAATCGGCTCGGCATCAGGTCTCACCCACATGTCGCACGGATTTACCTGCACGACGGGCCACACCCTTACCCCGGGACAACCACCGCCCGGGCTGGACTACCTTCCTGCGTCACCCCATCACTCACCTACTACCCCCTCGGGTCACCGGCTCCACCACTCCGACAAGAATCAAAGACCCCTGCCGGCGGCTTCACGGGCTTAGCATCAGAAGATTCAGCGCTGGCGCTCCATAGCGGGTACCGGAATATCAACCGGTTATCCATCGACTACGCCTGTCGGCCTCGCCTTAGGCCCCGACTTACCCTGGGCAGATCAACTTGACCCAGGAACCCTTAGTCAATCGGCGCACACGTTTCCCACGTGTGTATCGCTACTCATGCCTGCATTCTCACTCGTGAACCATCCACAACACGCTTCCACGGCTGCTTCACCCGGCACACGACGCTCCCCTACCCACCACACAATGTGCAGTGACACGACTTCGGCGGTGTACTTGAGCCCCGCTACATTATCGGCGCAGAATCACTCGACCAGTGAGCTATTACGCACTCTTTCAAGGATGGCTGCTTCTAAGCCAACCTCCTGGCTGTCTCTGCGACTCCACATCCTTTCCCACTTAGCACACGCTTAGGGGCCTTAGTCGATGCTCTGGGCTGTTTCCCTCTCGACCATGGAGCTTATCCCCCACAGTCTCACTGCCGCGCTCAACTTGCCGGCATTCGGAGTTTGGCTAAGGTCAGTAACCCGGTAAGGCCCATCACCTACCCAGTGCTCTACCTCCGACAAGCAACACACGACGCTGCACCTAAATGCATTTCGGGGAGAACCAGCTATCACGGAGTCTGATTGGCCTTTCACCCCTAACCACAGGTCATCCCCCAGATTTTCAACTCTGGTGGGTTCGGGCCTCCACGCAGTCTTACCCACGCTTCACCCTGCCCATGGCTAGATCACCCCGCTTCGGGTCTAGGGCATGCTACTCAATCGCCCTCTTCGGACTCGCTTTCGCTACGGCTCCCCACCAACAGGTTAACCTCGCAACACACCGCAAACTCGCAGGCTCATTCTTCAAAAGGCACGCAGTCACGACACACCGAGACAAGTCCCGGCATGCGACGCTCCCACGGCTTGTAGGCACACGGTTTCAGGTACTCTTTCACTCCGCTCCCGCGGTACTTTTCACCATTCCCTCACGGTACTATCCACTATCGGTCACCAGGGAATATTTAGGCTTAACGGGTGGTCCCGCCAGATTCACACAGGATTTCTCGGGCCCCGTGCTACTTGGGTGGCCCCTCAACGAGTCGCAGACATTTCAGCTACGGGGGTCTTACCCTCTACGCCAGGCCTTTCGCATGCCCTTCGCCTACATCCACGATTTCTCACTCGCCGACCGTCCGGCAGAACGATCACAAGGAACTCCCACAACCCCGCCTGCGCAACCCCTGCCGGGTATCACACACAAACGGTTTAGCCTCCTCCGGTTTCGCTCACCACTACTCCCGGAATCACGGTTGTTTTCTCTTCCTACGGGTACTGAGATGTTTCACTTCCCCGCGTTCCCTCCACACCGCCTATACATTCAGCGGCAGGTGACAGCCCATAACGACTGCCGGGTTCCCCCATTCGGAAACCCCCGGATCACAGCTCGGTTGACAACTCCCCGGGGACTATCGCGGCCTCCCACGTCCTTCATCGGTTCCTGGTACCAAGGCATCCACCGTGCGCCCTTAAAAACTTGGCCACAGATGCTCGCGTCCACTGTGCAATTCTCAACCAACAAACGAAGACACACCACCGCAAAGCAGCCATGCCCTCACAACCCAACAGCGCGCCCGGAACCAGCCAACCCACCGCACACCCTTTCCACACCCACAACAGGCAGTACTCAGACACACAACCAGGCCAACCAGCCCCGAATAGTCAACGTTCCACCCATGAGCAACCACCCCAGGACACTCGCCCAGGGCCAGCCATATGCTCCTTAGAAAGGAGGTGATCCAGCCGCACCTTCCGGTACGGCTACCTTGTTACGACTTCGTCCCAATCGCCAGTCCCACCTTCGACGACTCCCTCCCCACAAGGGGGTTGGGCCACCGGCTTCGGGTGTTACCGACTTTCGTGACGTGACGGGCGGTGTGTACAAGGCCCGGGAACGTATTCACCGCAGCAATGCTGATCTGCGATTACTAGCGACTCCGACTTCATGGGGTCGAGTTGCAGACCCCAATCCGAACTGAGACCGGCTTTTTGAGATTCGCTCCACCTCACGGCATCGCAGCTCATTGTACCGGCCATTGTAGCACGTGTGCAGCCCAAGACATAAGGGGCATGATGACTTGACGTCGTCCCCACCTTCCTCCGAGTTGACCCCGGCAGTCTCCCGTGAGTCCCCAACCACCCCAAAGGATGTTGCTGGCAACACAGGATAAGGGTTGCGCTCGTTGCGGGACTTAACCCAACATCTCACGACACGAGCTGACGACAGCCATGCACCACCTGTACACCGACTCAAAGAGAAACCCTGTCTCCAGAGCTGTCCGGCATATGTCAAGCCTTGGTAAGGTTCTTCGCGTTGCGTCGAATTAAGCCACATGCTCCGCCGCTTGTGCGGGCCCCCGTCAATTCCTTTGAGTTTTAGCCTTGCGGCCGTACTCCCCAGGCGGGGAACTTAATGCGTTAGCTGCGGCACAGACAACGTGGAATGCTGCCCACACCTAGTTCCCACCGTTTACAGCGTGGACTACCAGGGTATCTAATCCTGTTCGCTCCCCACGCTTTCGCTCCTCAGCGTCAGTATCGGCCCAGAGACCCGCCTTCGCCACCGGTGTTCCTCCTGATATCTGCGCATTTCACCGCTACACCAGGAATTCCAGTCTCCCCTACCGAACTCTAGCCTGCCCGTATCGACTGCAGACCCAGGGTTAAGCCCCGGGCTTTCACAACCGACGCGACAAGCCGCCTACGAGCTCTTTACGCCCAATAATTCCGGACAACGCTTGCACCCTACGTATTACCGCGGCTGCTGGCACGTAGTTAGCCGGTGCTTCTTCTACAGGTACCGTCACCCCAAGGAGCTTCTTCCCTGCTGAAAGAGGTTTACAACCCGAAGGCCGTCATCCCTCACGCGGCGTCGCTGCATCAGGCTTCCGCCCATTGTGCAATATTCCCCACTGCTGCCTCCCGTAGGAGTCTGGGCCGTGTCTCAGTCCCAGTGTGGCCGGTCACCCTCTCAGGCCGGCTACCCGTCGTCGCCTTGGTAGGCCACTACCCCACCAACAAGCTGATAGGCCGCGGGCCCATCCCACACCGCAAAAGCTTTCCACCAGCAGGCCATGCGACCACCAGTGTATATCCGGTATTAGACCCAGTTTCCCAGGCTTATCCCAGAGTGCAGGGCAGATTACCCACGTGTTACTCACCCGTTCGCCACTAATCACCGGCCGAAACCGGATCATCGTTCGACTTGCATGTGTTAAGCACGCCGCCAGCGTTCGTCCTGAGCCAGGATCAAACTCTCCGTGAATGCTTCAAAGAAACAATCCACACGAGAAAACCCTCGCTGAACTGTAAAACAAAAGACCAAGAAACCATCTCGGCCCACAAAACATTGGCGTTGACTTTTGGCACGCTGTTGAGTTCTCAAGGAACGGACGCTT
>NZ_LZNS01000005.1 GCF_001984575.1 Streptomyces sp. MP131-18
CGTGTCTCGGGTGTGGTCCGTGTGACGGCGTTGGCCGTGGTGCTGGGGCTGGGTGTGGCGGGGTGTGGCCAGGATTCGGGTGGGAGCCAGGAACGGGACCCGGACGAGGAGGGCGGCACGATCGGGATAGCGATGCCGACACGGTCCTCGGAACGGTGGATCGCGGACGGGGAGAACATGGTCCGCCTGTTCGAGGAAGCCGGGTACGACACCGATCTCCAGTACGGCGAGAACCAGATCGAAAACCAGATCAGCCAGGTCGAGAACATGATCGCCCAGGGAGTGGACCTGCTGGTGATCGCCGCGATCGACGGCTCCTCCCTGGGCAACGTGCTCCAGCAGGCAGCGGACGCGAGTATCCCGGTCGTCTCCTACGACCGGCTGCTGCTGGACAGCGAACACGTCGACTGCTACGCCACCTTCGACAACGAGCAGGTCGGCCGCCTCCAGGGCCAGTACATCGCCGACACCCTGGGCCTGACCGAGAACAGTGACGACACCTTCACCATCGAACTGTTCGCCGGCTCCCCCGACGACAACAACACCCGCTACTTCTACGACGGCGCGATGAGCGTGCTCCAGCCGTTCATCGAATCCGGCCAGCTGACCGTCCGCAGCGGCCAGACCGACCTCAACGAGATCACCACCCAGGGCTGGAGCGGCTCGGAAGCCCAGGAACGCATGGACGACCTCCTCACCGCCGACTACCGCACCCAGCGCCTGGACGCCGTCCTCTCCCCCTACGACGGAATCTCCCTGGGCGTCCTGGCAGCCGTCAAGAGCGTCGGCTACGGCACCCCCGAACAGCCCTTCCCCGTGATCACCGGCCAGGACGCCGAAGTCGCATCCGTCCAGTCCATCATCGCCGGCGAACAGACCCAGACCGTCTACAAAGACACCCGCGAACTGGCACAGCAGGCCGTCGCGATGAGCGACGCACTCCTCAGCGGCCAGGAATGCGAAGCAAACGACACCGAAAGCTACGACAACGGCGTCAAAACCATCCCCTCATACCTCCTCGAACCCGTCAGCATCGACGCCGACAACTACCAGATCATGATCGAAGAAGGCTACTACAGCGAGGAAGACCTCACCTGACCCCCGCGGGAGAGACGGGGCTGCACCAGCACGCAAACACAAACACGGGAGCATGTGTGATGGCAGAGCATGTCCTGGAAATGCACGGCATCGGCAAATCCTTCCCCGGCGTGCGAGCCCTGGACAACGTCGACCTCCGCATACGCCACGGCGAGATCCACGCCGTCTGCGGAGAAAACGGCGCCGGCAAATCCACCCTCATGAAAATCCTCAGCGGCGTCCACCCCCACGGCACCTACGAAGGACAATTCCTCTTCGAAGGCACCCCCTGCACCTTCAAAGACATCCGCGCCAGCGAACGGCGCGGCATCGTCATCATCCACCAGGAACTCGCCCTCATCCCCCACCTCTCCATCGCGGAAAACATCTTCCTGGGCAACGAACGCGCCTCACGCACCGGCATCATCTCCTGGCCCGACACCCTCCGCGAAACCGAAACCCTGATGCGCCGCGTCGGCCTGGACAGCGAACACCCCCAGACCCCCGTCGCCGGCCTCGGCGTCGGCAAACAACAACTCGTCGAAATCGCCAAAGCCCTCGCCAAACGCGTCAGACTCCTCATCCTCGACGAGCCCACCGCCGCCCTCAACGACGAGGACAGCACCAAACTCCTCACCCTCATCACCGGCCTGCGCGACCAGGGCATCCCCAGCATCCTCATCTCCCACAAACTCAACGAGATCCGCCAGATCGCCGACACCCTCACCATCCTCCGCGACGGCCACACCGTGGAAACCCTCCCCGTCCGCCCCACCACCGGCGCACCCCCCACCCTCTCCCAGGACCACATCATCCGCGCCATGGTCGGCCGCGAACTCACCCACTACTACCCCCAACGCACCCCCTACACCGGACCCGACGCCGGCCACACCGCCCTCACCATCACCAACTGGACCGTCCGCCACCCCCTCGACACCACCCGCCGCGTCGTCGACTCCGTCTCCCTCACCGTCGCCCACGGCGAAATCCTCGGCCTCGCCGGCCTCATGGGAGCCGGCCGCACCGAACTCGCCATGAACATCTTCGGCCGCTCCTGGGGCCGCTACGAAACCGGCACCATCCACATCCACAACCAACCCGTCTCCACCCGCACCGTCCCCGACGCCATCAACGCCGGCATCGCCTACGTCACCGAAGACCGCAAAACCTACGGCCTCAACCTCATCGACACCATCGCCCGCAACATCTCCCTCGCCGCCCTCCCCAAAACCACCCGCCACCACCTCGTCAACACCCACACCGAAACCGCCACCGCCGAACGCTTCCGCACCTCCATGAACATCAAAACCCCCACCGTCTTCGAACAAACCGGCCGCCTCTCCGGCGGCAACCAACAAAAAGTCGTCCTCTCCAACTGGATCAACACCCAACCCGACATCCTCATCCTCGACGAACCCACCCGCGGCATCGACGTCGGCGCCAAAGCCGAGATCTACACCGTCATCAACCAACTCGCCGCCCAGGGCAAAGCCATCATCCTCATCTCCTCCGAACTCTCCGAACTCCTCGGCATCTGCGACCGCATCGCCACCATGACCGCCGGCCGCCTCACCGGCACCCTCAACCGCACCGAGGCCACCCAAGAAGCACTCATGCACCTCATGACCCACACCCCCGAAAACCACACCACCACCCCCGAAAACCACACCACCACCACGGACCACCGCCAGGAAGGGTGACATGCCACAGGACACCACCCACCAGACCACCCCCACCCCCACCGGTCTGGCCCACCTCGTCCTCACCTCCCTGCGCACCAACATGCGCCAGTACGGCATGATCATCGCCCTGCTCGCCCTGCTGACCACCTTCCAGATATGGACCGGCGGAGACGTCCTCCTCCCCCGCAACGTCAGCAACATCATCAACCAGAACGGCTACATCCTCATCCTCGCCATCGGCATGATGATCGTCATCATCAACGGCCACATCGACCTCTCCGTCGGCTCCATCGCCGGATTCTCCGGAGCCGCCGCCGCCGTCATGATGCTCGAACACAACATGCCCTGGCCCCTCGCCCTCACCCTCGCCCTCGCCATCGGCGCCGCCATCGGCGCCTGGCAAGGCTTCTGGATCGCCTACATCGGCCTCCCCTCCTTCATCGTCACCCTCGCCGGCATGCTCCTCTTCCGCGGAGCCACCCGCATCCTCCTCGAAGGCCGCACCTGGTCAGGACTCCCCCAAGGCTTCCAGGACATCAACCAGGGCTTCCTCCCCGAAACCGGCCCCCACACCAACTACCACAACCTCACCCTCCTCCTCGGCGCCGCCGTCTGCGCCACCGTCCTCTGGCAGGAATGGCGCAAACGCACCCAACAACAGCAATACGACCTCACCCCCCTCCCCAAAAGCCTCTTCCTCCTCAAATGCACCGCCATCACCACCGCCATCATCGCCTTCACCCTCACCCTCGCCAGCTACCGCGGCACCCCCGTCGTCCTCCTCATCCTCGGCGTCCTCCTCGTCCTCCTCAGCTTCACCATGCGCAACACCATCCTCGGCCGCCACATCTACGCCCTCGGCGGCAACCGCGCCGCAGCCCAACTCTCCGGCGTCAAACACAAACGCGTCACCATGGCCGTCTTCATCAACATGGGCACCCTCGCCGCCCTCGCCGGCTGCGTCTTCACCGCCCGCACCGGCACCGCCACCACCGGCGCCGGCAACCTCTTCGAACTCGAAGCCATCGCCGCCGCCTTCATCGGCGGCGCCTCCATGACCGGCGGCGTCGGCACCGTCCTCGGCGCCGTCATCGGCGGCCTCGTCCTCGGCGTCCTCGACAACGGCATGCAACTCCTCAAAATCGGCGAAGACTGGCAACAAGTCATCAAAGGACTCGTCCTCCTCCTCGCCGTCGCCTTCGACATCTGGAACAAACGCCGCGGCCTCACCACCACCACCTAACCCACCCACC
>NZ_LZNS01000006.1 GCF_001984575.1 Streptomyces sp. MP131-18
TGTTTCCGACCCTACCATGCTTCCGCGTCGTCCGATTTCCCGAACTTCGGCCTGGCCGGTAGGAGTTGCTCACCAGAGTAGAGGATTCTTCCGGCCGGTCCAAATCGGTCCGGCGGAACGCATCTTCATATCCCTGGCCGAGCTCGAAGGACCTTACGGAACGGCCCCTACGGTGTCAAGTTGAGGCTGCCGGGCGCCCCACCGCCCCCGGATGCGGGCGCCGTTGGGGCGTGTGCGGCCGCCACTGCCCACGGCCGTGCGCCTGCCGGGCGGGCCAGCGGCGCGCGGCCCGCCCGGTGGCGGTCAAAACCGGTGGCACGCCGTCGCGTCCGGCCTCTAAGCTCGGCCGCTTTGTGGCAATCGCCGTTCCGAATAGAGGCGGGAGGAAATCGAATGCGCCCATCGGGGCTGTACCCGGCCGTCGCGGCCAGCGGTTTCCGGCGCTATGCCACGTACCGGATCGCCACGGCGGCCGGGGTGTTCACGAACACCGTCTTCGGCTTCATCCTCGCCTACACCTACGTCGCGCTGTGGTCGGAGCGGCCGCAGCTCGGCGGGTACGACCAGGCGGAGGCGCTCACGTTCGTCTGGGCCGGGCAGGCCCTGTACGCGACCGTGGCCGTCATGGGCGGCGGATTCCAGGAGGAGCTCCAGGAGCGCATCAGGAACGGGGACGTCGCCATCGACCTGTACCGGCCGGCGGATCTCCAGTTGTGGTGGCTGGCGTCCGATCTGGGGCGCGGGGCCTTCCAGTTGCTCGGCCGGGGGATCGTGCCGCTGGCGATCGGCGCGTGGGCGTTCGACCTGGCGCTGCCGCGGAGTCCCGCGGTCTGGGTCCTCTTCGTGGTCTCCGTGCTGCTGGCCATCGTCGTGAGCTTCACGCTCAGGTATCTGGTGGCGCTCTCCACGTTCTGGCTGCTCGACGGCACTGGGATGAACATGATCAGCACGCTGGCCGGGATCTTCTTCTCCGGGATGACGCTGCCACTGACCGTGTTCCCCGGCCTGCTCGGCGACGTCGCGGAGTGGCTGCCCTGGGCGGGCATGGTGCAGGTGCCGGCGGACGTGCTGCTCGGCCGGTACGACGGGGCCGGGGTGGCGGGGGTGCTGGCCTTCCAGGTGGGGTGGGCCGCGGTGCTGCTGCTGGTGGGGCGCGGGGTGCAGGCGCTGGCGACGCGGAAGGTGGTGGTGCAGGGTGGCTGACGGGCTGCGCGCATACCTGCTGATCGTGTGGATGTGGATGCGGTCCACGCTGACGTACCGGGTGTCGTTCGTGCTGACGACCGTGGGGAGCGGCACGACGGCGTTCCTCGACTTCGCCGCCATCCTGATCATGTTCACGCACGTGGATGCGCTGGGCGGTTTCTCGGTCGCGGAGGTCGCGCTGCTCTACGGGGCGACGAGCACCTCGCTCGGCCTCGCGGATCTGACGCTGGGGAACGTCGACCGGATCGGCGCGCGGATCAGGGACGGCACGCTCGACGTGCTGCTGGTGCGGCCCGCGCCGGTGTTCGCGCAGGTGGCGGCGGACCGGTTCGCGCTGCGCCGCGTCGGGCGGATCGTGCAGGGGCTGCTGGTGCTGGGCTGGGCGCTGACGGGTCTCGACGTGGAGTGGCACGCGGGCCGGGTGCTGCTGCTCGTCGTGATGATCGTCGCCGGGGCGGCGATCTACGGGGCGGTGTACGCGCTGGGCGGGGCGTTCCAGTTTCTGGCGGGCGACGCGGCGGAGGTGCAGAACTCGTTCACGTACGGCGGGAACACGCTGTTGCAGTACCCGCCATCGATCTTCGGGAAGGACCTGGTCCGCGGGGTGACGTTCGTCGTGCCGCTGGCGTTCGTGAACTGGGTGCCCGCGCTGCGGCTGCTCGGCCGGGACGATCCGCTGGGGCTGCCGGGCTGGGTGGACTTCCTCTCCCCCGCGGTGGCCGTCGTGATGTGCGGGCTGGCCGGCCTGGTGTGGCGGGCGGGGCTGCGGAGCTATCGGAGCACGGGAAGTTGAGCGGGGAGTTGAGCGGAATGCACGACGCACTGATCGAACTGGACGGGCTGGAGAAGGTGTTCCAGGTGCGGCGGCGGGCCGGGGGTTTCCGCAGAACGCGGGAGGAGGTCCGGGCGGTCGACGGGATCTCGTTCGAGGTCGCGCGCGGGGAGATGGTGGGCTACATCGGCCCGAACGGGGCGGGCAAGTCGACGACGATCAAGATGCTGACCGGCATCCTCACGCCGAGCGGCGGGCGGCTGCGGGTGGCCGGTCTCGATCCCGCGCGGGAACGCACCCGGCTGACGCGGCGGATCGGGGTGGTGTTCGGGCAGCGCACCACGCTGTGGTGGGACCTGCCGCTGCGCGACTCGTACCGGCTGGCGCGGCGGATGTACCGGGTGGAGGAGGCGCGGTTCCGCACGAACATGGACCGCCTGGTGGAGCTGCTCGGCCTGGGCCCGCTGCTCGACGTTCCGGTGCGGCAGCTGTCGCTCGGGCAGCGGATGCGCGGGGACATCGCCGCGGCGCTGCTGCACGATCCGGACGTGCTGTACCTCGACGAGCCGACGATCGGCCTGGACGTGACCAGCAAGGCGAGGGTGCGCGGCTTCCTGCGCGACCTCAACCGGGAGCAGGGCACGACGGTGCTGCTGACGACGCACGACCTGACGGACATCGAGCAGCTGTGCCGCCGGGTCATGGTGATCGACCACGGGCGGCTGATGTACGACGGGGCGCTGGCCGGCCTGACGGAGATCGGGGAGAGCGAGCGGACGCTGGTGGTGGACCTGGAACGCGAGCTGCCGCCGATCGAGGTGGCCGGGGCGCGCACGGTGCGGGTGGAGGGGCCGCGCCAGTGGCTGGCGTTCCCCGCCTCGGCGAGTGCGGCGCCGCTGGTGGCGCGGATCGCGGAGAGCTGCCCGCTGGTCGACCTGTCGATCCGGGAGCCGGACATCGAGGACGTGATCGCGCGGATGTACGAGCTGGGGCGGACCGGGGGCACGGCGGTGGGGTAAACCCCCGGGCGGATACGGCGATGGGCACCATCGTCCCGGGGCCCGCGGAACGGCACTGTTGCTCGCGTACCTGACAGGCCGTTTCAGCTGAAGGAGACCCACCGTGGCAACGGCTGTATCCGAAACTCGTACCGCGGTTGCCGCGCGGGCAGACTGTGTCGTCAAGGCGTACGGCGCCGGTGAGACCCGGGTCGTGGCGCTCGACCGGGTGAGCGCCGATATCCAGCA
>NZ_LZNS01000007.1 GCF_001984575.1 Streptomyces sp. MP131-18
AGTTGTTCGAGGAGGTGGTCGGTGAGTGCGGCGGGAGTCGGGTGATCGAACACGGCTGTAGCCGATACCCGTACTCCTGCCTCCTCGACCAGACGGTTCCGTAGTTCCACCGCGGTCAGGGAATCAAAACCCGCGTCCCTGAAAGGCCGTTCCGCACCCACCACACCCATATCCGCATGCCCCAGCACCCCGGCCGCCAGCCCACGCACCAGTTCCAACACCATCCGCCGACGCTCACCCGCCGACACTTCCGCCAGGCGCCCGGCCAGCCCACCGGCGTCGTCAGCACCACCACTACCAGCAACACCACCCACGCCCTCCAGCACCTCAACAACCTCGGCCAGCTCACCCAGCAACGGACTCGCCCGCCGCGAAGTGAACCCCAAAGCAAACCGCTCCCAGTCCACATCCGCGACCGTAACCGTCACCTCACCAAGACCCACCGCCCCTGCCAACGCACCCACCGCCGACCCAGGATCCATAACCCGCAGACCACGCCGGGCCAAAGCCTCCTGCGCACCCTCCTCGACTGCCATTCCGTCCTCGGCCCACGGCCCCCATGCCACGGATGTCGCCGCCAGACCCCGCTCACGACGCACCTCCGCAAGCGTGTCCAAAAACGCATTCCCCGCCGCGTACGCACCCTGCCCCCCACTCCCCCACACACCGGCAATAGAAGAGAACAGCACGAACGCATCCAGATCCCGGTCACCGAACACAGCATCCAGATTGACCGCACCCGCCACCTTCCCCTCGACCACCCGGCCGCATTCCGCGATATCCGCCTCGGCCAGACCGCTGAACTGCGCCACTCCCGCCGCATGCACGACTCCACGCACCGGGGGACCGCTCGTCTCCACCTCCCCGATCAGGTCCGCCAGTGCTTCGCGGTCCGCCACGTCACACGCGGCCACCGTTACGTCGGCCCCTGATGAGGCCAGTTCGTCGCGCAGTTCCGCCGCGCCCGCGCCTGCCAGGCCACGGCGGCTGGTGAGCACCACCCGCTCCGCACCATTCGCCACCGCCCACCGGGCGACCCGAGCGCCCAGCCCGCCGGTTCCTCCGGTCACCAGTACCGTCCCCGACGGCTGCCAGTTCTCCGTATGGGCCCGGGTCCCGCTCACGCCGGCGCGCACCACACGGCGTGCAAAGGCCCCGCCCGGGCGTACCGCCACCTGGTCTTCCACTCCGCCGCCCAGCACACCGGCAACCACCGGCCATATTCCGGCCCCGGCGCTGACCGGCACATCCACCAGCCCGCCCCACAGATCCGGGAACTCCAGCCCCGCCACCCGGCCCAGTCCCCACACCATCGACTGCCCCGGTCCTGCCGGCACATCACCCGGACCCGTCGACACCGCACCTTCCGTCACACACCACAACCGGCCGCCGAACCCGGCCGCGGCCAGCTCCAGGACCAACGCCCGTGTCGCCACCCACCCCCGGGACAGCACCGGCACACCATCGACAGCTCTCCCGTCCCACGCCAACAGCGACACCACGCCCGAGACGGTGTCCAACGCACCGGCCCGCTCCACCACACCCGACATGTCCACACCATCAGCCCGGACCACGACGACTCCACCGGCCCCGGCGGACTCCAGCCCCGCCACACACCCACTCACAACCTCATCCCCCACCACACCTTCCGGCACCACCACAACCCACACCCCCGACAACCCACCACCCACACCCGCACCGCTCACACCGCGCCACTCCACCCGATACCGCCACTCATCGACCACCGCCCGCTCCCGGACACCCAGCCGCCATGACGACAGCACCGGCAGCACCTCACCCAACACCTCACGGTCCACCACACCCGCCCCACTCAAACCCTCGACCACCCCATCCACATCCCCACGCTCCACCGCGTCCCAGAACCACCCCTCCAGACCCGAAACCGAACCCGCACCCGCAGCAGAAACCAACCCCGAACCCCCGCCCGACTCCAGCCAGAAACGCTCCCGCTCAAACGCATACGTCGGAAGATCCACCACCCCACCCCCCGACCCGCCGATCACACCACCCCAATCCACACCCACACCCGCCACCCACACCCCCGCCAACGCACCCAACAACACACCCACTTCCTCACGCCCACGACGACACCCCGCCACCGCCACCACACCCGCACCCGCGTCCGCACCCGTGTCCGTGTCCGTGTCCGTGTCCAGACAGGCCTCGACCATCCCCGTCAACACCCCATCCGGACCCAGCTCCAAAAACGCCCCCACACCCTCATCCACCAACGCCGAAACCCCATCCCCGAAACGCACCGCCTCCCGCACATGCCGGACCCAGTACTCCGCCGACCCCAGCAGACCTCCCCCGGCCACACCACCCGTCACATTCGACACCACCGGAATCACCGGCTCACCGAACTCCACCCCACCCAACACCTCAGCAAACTCCTCCAGCATCGGATCCATCAACGGCGAGTGGAACGCATGACTCACCCGCAGCCGCCGCGTCCGCACACCACGCCCCGCGAACACCTCACCCACGGCCAGCACCTGCTCCTCCACCCCGGACACCACCACCGCCGACGGCCCGTTCACCGCAGCAACCCCCACCACACCACCCACCGACTCCACCACCGCGCGCACCTCATCCTCCGAAGCCGCAACCGCCAGCATCGCCCCACCCGCCGGCAGCCTCTCCATCAACCGCCCCCGCGCCGCC
>NZ_LZNS01000008.1 GCF_001984575.1 Streptomyces sp. MP131-18
TTGGTCGCAGCTTTGGCGCTAAGGGTGGTCTGTGTCCTGCAACGGTACGAGAGACCAGGAGGGATACCCGGCTGGTGCCCTTGAGGGCTCGGCCTCTGCACGTTGGTGTGCGGGCGGGTGGAGAGGCTTGGGGCGGGAGCTGCCTTGGGGCGAGAGGCCGGGGGCCGTACGCTCGCCTGCGGATCGGGCGGGCTCCTGGCCTGCCCGCAATGGCCCGATCCGGCCCCCGGTCTTCGAGGCTCGCCCCGAGGTGGCTGTCTCAAGCCTCGGAGGCCGCCGCCCCAGCCGATTGCTATGACGCGGTCTTCGACGGAGACGGAGGTGGCTTGGGGGTCGGCCTCTGGCTGGTCTCGTAGATCTTCGCCCCGCACCGGCAGTAGGTACCGTCCCGGCGCTCCTCCAACTGGCCGAGGTGCAGACAGCCCGTCACGGACGCTGCTCCCCGGGGGCGGACCGGGCGGCGTCGATTTCGCTGAGCAGCGCCGGGCGGACGTGGCGGATGGTCGTTCGCCACCGGTGGTCGGTGCGCAGGCATCGCAGCCACACGCGGCTGTCGACGGGCGTCTCCAGGATCTCCCCGACGCGGTGGTGATGGTCGGACCAGACGGCCATTCCGGCCAGCGGCTTCCAGGACGCCGCGTCTCTGTGCAGTGCTTCGGCAAGCTCCGTCGCCACGGAGTGCGGCATGTCGCTGATGGAATAGGAAGGCCGTCCATCGATGTCGCGACTTTGCACACGGCTGGGCAGCAACCCCTTCAGATGGAGTTCGTCGCGGAGGTCGCGCAGAACGGTATCCCTGGCGCTGACAACGCTCGTTGATGACATGGTGTCCCTTCCCGGTGTACTGCGTCGGACACACAGCGTGTCGGGATCGGCGCGACGTCTACAGGGACGGAACGTCCCCGTTTCGCGCTCTAGTCAGACACTCCCAGCCGTTCTGCCAGACGGCGAAGTCCCGGCGGTCGCTGGGGAAGTGACCAGAGGTCACGGACGATGGCGACCGCGAGTGTGTGATGGCCGAGCCACGCGGGTGCGACGCGGTGGAGCCGTTCCAGAGTCGCCACGGCATTTTCTGCGTTGCCCAGATCGGTATGCGCCCGCGCGATGTCGAGCAGGAGCCACGTGCGCCAGGACGGTGGGACGTCCTTGCTCAGGCGCATGCCGCGCGCCAGGTCCAGTGCCTCGCGGGGACGCTTGTGCTGGACGGCGAGCCGGACGCGCTCGATGCGTACGGACGATCGGCTGAAGACGCTCACCAGCCGCCCGTCTTCGGGTGGAGGCAGGCGTGCGAGCCGCTTCGCGGCGTTCTCGGCGGATGTCATCATCTCGTCGGCGCGTTCGTAGTCGCCGCTGCGGGCGTATGAGGTGGCGGCGGACATCAGCAGGCCGCCGCGGACCCGGACGCCTTCCGCGGTGTCCGTGCGGCCTTGTTCGACGCGGTCGGCAGCGAGGATGGCCAGATGGAGCGCGTCTTCCAGTCGGGCCTGGCGCTGGTAGGACCACGCGATGGAGGTGGAGATCATGCCGGGCAGAAGCGGATCGGCCGACTGCTCCGCCGCATGCATCGCTCGCTCAAGGGCGGAGAGCGCCAGGTCCGTCTTGCCCAGGCGAATCGCCACATGCCCGCCCAGTTGCAGCGACTTCGCCAGTATTGCTGCCCCGCGCGCCCGCTGGTCGTCGGTGCCGACGGAAGCAGCGAAGCGACTGTCGGCGATGATTCCGGGGAGAGCTGACATCAGGGCGGGGAAGTTCGCCTTGTGGTACTGCGTCCAGCCCGACGAGATGCGCTGTTTCATGGCCGCCGGTGAGGGGCGCGGCGTGCTGGGTTCCGGCGGGAGCGCCAGCAGCGGTGGAGCGATGGCCCGGCGCAATGCCACGAGCTGAGGAGAGTCGACGAGTGATCCACTGGCTACTGCGGGCGGCTCGCCCAGCAACGCGGTCAGCTCGACGCCCAGACCGGCGGCAAGAGCATGGAGGGTTGGCAGGCGGGCTGACGTCTTCCGTCCTTGTTCCAGCCTCTTGACAACATCGACGGACACGCCGGCCCGGTCGGCCAAGGTCTCCTGTGTGAGTCCCGCAAGGCGGCGCAGCCGACGGAGATCAGCACCAAGGCTCATGTTCCCAAGAGTAGGCGGCCACAAGCCCCTGCAACCGTGACCCGTGATCCACTGCGGCATCAGTTCGCGGGCGCGGCGGCGGATGCGTTGGGGCGGTGTGGCCATCGGCCGGTCCGGGCTGCTTGTTCAGTGGTGCTGGCGGTGGTGCGCGGCCGAGCCGTTCGCGCGGGACCGGCCGAAGGCCGCAGCCCGCGCGAAGGCGGCTGGGACCGCCCGCGCGCCGGTAGGCGCGCGCTCTTGAGCCAGTGAAGAAATTTCGGACCGGGATGCCCCCGGGCGGTTGGCGGCGTGCGGCCGGTGGGGCTCGGCGCAGCGCTGGTGCGCAGCGCTGCTGCGCAGGTATGCGTGGGGGACAGGTGTCGGGCGAGCGGGCACAGGCAGGGGCGGTCCAGCGTCGCCCCACCGGAAACTCCGGTGGGCGTAGGGACGTTCGAGCGACAGAACGGCCGGGAGACGGCCACCGTTAGCGCAACTTCTCCTCGCCGCG
>NZ_LZNS01000009.1 GCF_001984575.1 Streptomyces sp. MP131-18
TGAGGCGACGGCCGCTCTCGGCCTCGACGAGTTCGTGCTGTTCTCGTCGATTTCGGCGACGTGGGGCAGCAACGACCACGGCGCCTACGCGGCGGGTAACTCGTTCCTGGATGCGCTGGCCGAGGAGCGGCGGGCCCGTGGCCTGCCGGCCACGTCCATCGCCTGGGGCGTGTGGGACACCCGGGACTGGGACGAGGTCGACGCCGTGCTGGATCAGGGTGCCGGTCGGGTGACCCCGAGTCGGCTTCGGCGGCAGGGCATGCACTTCCTGAACGTGGACCGGGCACTGACCGCGCTGGGCGAAGTCCTCAACGACGATGAAACGTTCATTGCGGTTGCGGATGTGGAGTGGCGGAAGTTCGCGCCGGTGTTCAGCGTGGCCCGTCCGCGTCCGCTGCTGGAGACGATTCCGGAGGCACGCGAGGAGACCGACCCGGCGGGCTCGGCGGAGTCGCAGGCCGCGGAACGTGGGGAGTATGCGTCCCGGCTGGCCGGGATGCCGGTGGCCGAGCGCCGCCGGACGGTCATCGAGCTGGTGCGTTCCCATGCCGCCACCGTGCTGGGATATGAGTCGATTGCCGAGATGCCGGCCGAGCGGGCGTTCCGGGATGTCGGTTTCGACTCGCTGACCGCGGTCGAGCTGCGGAACCGGTTGGGTGCTGCTGCCGGGGTGCGGTTGCCGGCCACCGTAGTGTTCGACCACCCGAACCCGACGGCCATGGCGGACTACCTGCTCGCCGAGCTGGTCGGTCACTCCGCGGTGCTGGACGAGTTCGACCGTCTGGCCGCCGGGCTCACACCGTCCGACGACGCGGAGCGCGCCGAGATCGTCGCCCGCCTGGAAGCGCTGACCCAGCGGTTCCGTGCCCTCCAACCAGAGGCCGCAGCGGACGAGGCAGAACAGCGGCAACTCCAAGGGGCCACTGCCGAGGAAATGTTTGCGCTCCTGGAAGACGAACTCGACGATCCCGACTTTGACTGACCCCTGCCCGACCCGGCGGTCCCGCCGGCTCCACCGCACTCCTGAACAGGTCGAAGGGTATAAGGACGATGCAGAACGAGGAAAAACTCCTCGACTTCCTCAAGCAGACCACCGCGAAGCTCCGCACCACGCGGGCGCGGCTGCGTGAGGTGACGGAGCGGAACCGGGAACCCATTGCGATTGTGGGGATGGCGTGCCGTTATCCGGGTGGGGTGCGTAGTCCTGAGGAGCTGTGGGAGCTGCTGGCGTCGGGTGGGGATGCGATTTCGGGGTTCCCGGTGGATCGGGGTTGGGATGCGGAGGCGTTGTTTGATCCGGACCCGGATGCTGAGGGTTCGACGTATGTGGTGGAGGGTGGTTTCCTGTCGGGGGCTGCGGAGTTTGATGCCGGGTTCTTCGGGATCAGTCCGCGTGAGGCGTTGGCGATGGACCCGCAGCAGCGGCTGTTGCTGGAGACCTCGTGGGAGGCGATCGAACGGGTGGGGATCGACCCGATTTCGCTGAAGGGGTCGAGTACAGGCGTCTTCGTCGGCGCCGCGTCTTCCGGGTATATCGCCGCGGTGTCGGGTGAGGCGGACGCCCAGGCGCACTTGGTGACGGGCAACGCGCTGAGTGTGTTGTCGGGTCGGATCTCCTACACGCTGGGTCTTACGGGTCCGGCGGTGTCGGTGGACACGGCGTGTTCGTCGTCGCTGGTGGCGTTGCATCAGGCGGTGACGGCGTTGCGTGGTGGTGAGTGCTCGATGGCGCTGGCCGGCGGTGTGATGCTGATGGCCGATCCGAGCGAGTTCGTGGGCTTCTCGCGGCTGAGGGCGTTGTCCTCGGATGGGCGGTGCAAGGCGTTCGCGGATGGTGCGGACGGGATGGGCATGGCCGAGGGCGTCGGCATGCTGATGCTGGAGCGGCTGTCGGATGCGCGGCGTAACGGTCACCGGGTGCTTGCGGTGATCCGGGGCAGTGCGGTGAATCAGGATGGTGCGTCGAACGGTTTGTCGGCGCCGAATGGTCCTTCGCAGCGTCGGGTGATCCGTGCCGCGCTGGCGAACGCGCAGCTGTCGGCGGCGGATGTTGATGTGGTCGAGGCGCACGGCACGGGCACGGAGCTGGGTGACCCGATCGAGGCGCAGGCCCTGCTGGAAACCTACGGGCGGGAACGTACCGGGGACCGTCCGTTGTGGCTGGGTTCGGTGAAGTCGAACATCGGTCACGCGCAGCAGGCGGCCGGTGTCGCGGGTGTGATCAAGATGGTGCTGGCGCTCCAGCACGGCGTTCTGCCGAAAACCCTCCATGTCGAGAAGCCGTCCACGCACGTGGACTGGTCGGCTGGGAACGTGCAGCTGCTCCAGGATGATTGGAGCTGGCAGCCGGGTGACCGGCCGCGGCGGGCGGGTGTGTCGGCGTTCGGTATCAGCGGCACGAACGCGCATCTGATCATTGAAGAGGCGCCGCTTGAGGCTGCGGTGGTGGTTGAGGAGGAGCCGGTTGCGGCTCCTGTCGCGGTGTTGTCGTCTGGTGTTCCGGCGTGGGTGGTGTCGGGTCGTAGTGCGGTGGCGCTTGCGGGTCAGGCGGGCCGGTTGCGGGAGCATGTGGTGGCG
>NZ_LZNS01000010.1 GCF_001984575.1 Streptomyces sp. MP131-18
GGTGATCACACCGGCCGCGGGCTGGTCCGTGGCCACCGCGGCCAACCCGGCCAGCAGCACCTCACGCTCCGACCCCAGCACCACCGCACGATGCTCAAACACCGACCGCGCCGCCACCAACGACCACGCCACATCACCCACGGCGACCTCCGGCCGCCCGACCACATGCTCCCGCAACCGACCCGCCTGACCCGCAAGCGCCGCGGCACTGTGCCCCGACACCACCCACGCCGGAACACCAGACGACAACACCGCGACAGGAGCCGCAACCGGCTCTTCCTCGACCACCGCCGCAGCCTCAAGCGGCGCCTCTTCAATGATCACGTGCGCGTTCGTGCCGCTGATACCGAACGCCGACACACCAGCCCGCCGCGGCCGGTCACCCGCCGACCACTCCCGCGCCTCCTGAAGCAGTTCCACCTTCCCGGCCGACCACTCCACGTGTGTGGACGGTGTCTCCGCATACAGCGTCTTCGGCAGGACGCCCTTCTGCATCGCCAGCACCATCTTGATGACACCCGCCACGCCGGCCGCCTGCTGGGTGTGGCCGATGTTGGACTTCACCGAACCCAGCCACAACGGACGGTCCCCTTGGGAACGTTCCTGCCCGTAGGTGGCCAGCAGGGCACCGGCCTCGATCGGGTCACCCAGTGCGGTGCCCGTGCCGTGCGCCTCGACCACATCAACATCCGCTGCGGAGACCTGCGCGTTCGCCAGCGCGGCACGGATCACCCGACGCTGCGAAGGACCGTTCGGCGCCGACAAACCGTTCGACGCACCATCCTGATTCACCGCACTGCCACGGATCACCGCAAGCACCTGATGACCGTTACGCCGCGCATCCGACAGACGCTCCAGCATGACCATGCCCGCGCCCTCGCCCCAGCCAACGCCGTCGGCCTCGTCCGAGAACGCCTTGCACCGGCCGCTGGAGGCCATACCGCCCTGCTCGGAAAAGTCCATGAACGCACCCGGCAGAGCCATGACCGCGACACCGCCGGCCAGCGCCATCGTGCACTCACCGCCACGCAACGCCGTCACCGCCTGGTGCAACGCCACCAGCGACGACGAACACGCCGTGTCCACCGTCACCGCCGGACCCGTCAGACCCAGCGTGTAGGAGATCCGGCCGGAGGCCACCGCGGAGGCAGTACCGGTGATGCGATAACCGTTCAGGCTCTGATCGTCCACCGGCAGGCTGCTGTCATAACCCGAGTTGCTGGCGCCGATGAAGACACCAGTGGCCGAACCGTGCAGCGAAGACGGCGCCAGACCCGCCCGCTCGATCGCCTCCCAGGCAGTCTCCAGCAGCAGCCGCTGCTGCGGGTCCATCGCCATCGCCTCACGCGGACTGATCCCGAAGAAAGCCGCGTCGAAGTCAGCCACGTCGTAGACGAATCCGCCCTGCCGGGTGTAAGCCTCCCCGGCAGGGACCGCTTCGCCGCCGAACTCCTCCTCGAACGCGTCCCAGCCACGGTCCGTCGGGAAGCCGCCCACCGCATCCGTGCCCGCAACCAGCAGGTCCCAGAACTGGTCAGGTCCGTTGACGTCGCCCGGGTAACGGCAGCCCATGCCGACGATCGCGATCGGCTCACCGCCGGCCGCAGCCACCACCTGCACCGCACCCTCGGACCCGGACTCGGGCGAACCCACGAGTTCGCCACGCAGGTACTCGGCGAGCGCGGCGGCGTTCGGGTAGTCGAAGACCATCGTCGAGGGCAGCCGCACCCCGGCCGCCGCCGACAACCGGTTCCGCAACTCAACGGCACTTGACGAGTCGAAGCCCAGATCCTTGAACGCCCGCTGCGGCAGCACATCCGCCGCCGCATCGTGCCCAAGCACCGCCGCCGCGTTACTACGCACCAGATCCGTCAGCACCTGCCGCTGCTCACCCACCGGCATACCCGACAGCCGCGCCACCAGCTCAGAGCCATTGGCGGAGGCACCGGGATCGGCCTCGGCCTCGGCCGCGAGGATTGTGCGGACTTCGGGCAGGGCGGACAGCAGCGGGCTGGGACGGCGCAAGGTGTAGGTCGGCACGAACTGCGCCCAGTCGAAACCGGCAACAGCGATCGAACCCTCACCCGCATCCAGCACCTGACCCAGAGCACGCATCCCACGCTCCGCGTCAATGCCCTCCATCCCGAAGTCCACCAGGCGCTCACCTCCGTCGCTGGCGGCCATACCGACGCCGGCCCACAGGCCCCACGCCACCGAACTGGCCACCAGACCACGACCCCGCCGGCTGTCACACAGGGCGTCGAGGTAGGCGTTCGCCGCCGCATAAGCGCTCAGCCCGCCACTGCCCCAGGTGCCCGCGCCGGAAGAGAACAGCATGAACGCGTCCAGGTCCCGGTCA